>CANLNK010000002.1 GCA_947492575.1 uncultured Thalassotalea sp. | reverse complement strand
CATCGACTAATCTCGATATTTAGATTCACATCTATCCTTAAAAAAGAGCGCTTAGGCGCTCTTTTTTGTTATCTGGGTTTAGGGTATTTAGTTACGTTTCCAATGGTTTCATTTGAAAGCATCTCTTTAATCGTACGATTTTGATTGTGGCATCAGTACATTCAAAATTGGAAATGAGCGATAGGGAGCTTATTTCGCTATCTTGTTACTCCGGGGAGAACTTATGATGAAAGTCTTGGATTTGGGCGGTTAGGTAAATAATACGCTCTGCCATACCTTCGATGACAGCATCTTTGAATTTCTCTTTTAAGGCAGCCGGTAGACCATGCAACGTATCTTGATCCATGCATAACACGATTGCATCACTTAACGCCCTCGCTGTAGCGCTTTTACGGCGTTTTTTGATAAAGCTCCCCTCTCCTATGAACTCTCCTGATTTAATCACGCCAAGAGGATGAGATTCGCCTTGCTTTATGATTTCGACTTCGCCTGACAATACTATGTAAAAGTGACTGTTGTGATCTAGTTCCGATTGTACCAATTGGCCCATTTTGCATTGGTAAACTTTTGTTCTTTGTAAAAGCAACTCACGTTGTTCAATCGTGAACTGTTTAAAAAAATTAATGCGAGCGACTATTTCTAGCAGCTTTAGTTTAGAAATATGGTTTAGCGGTAGCATAGACAGACTATTAAAAGTGTAAGCTTTAAGTAAATTACATCGCTTTTATTAAACCGTATTTAATACTTTTAGGAAATGATTTAATTCAAACGTTGTTCGGAGCTGCGCGGGTAAAGGTGAGTTGGCTGAATTCCATTTTGACATTTCCTCAACTCGCTTTAGAGAAAAAGCAGGTATAAAAAGGCCGCTTTCGCGACCTTTTTTGAACACTTGAGAAGATCTAATTACTTAGCTTCTTTACGTGCTTTAACTTTTGCAATTACTTCTTCAGTTACGTTGTTTGTAGCTGCGCGGGCTAAGGTGAGCTGGTTGAATTCCATTTTGACATTTCCACAACTCGCTTTAGATAAAAAAGCAGGCATAAAAAAGGCCGCTTTCGCGACCTTTTTTTAAACGCTTAAGGAGATCTAATTACTTAGCTTCTTTACGTGCTTCAACTTCTAAAATTACTTCCTCAGCTACATTGTTTGGAGCTGCGCGGTTTAAGGTGAGCTGGCTGAATTCCATTTTGACATTTCCACAACTCGCTTTAGAGAAAAAGCAGGTATAAAAAAGGCCGCTTTGGCGACCTTTTTTTAAACACTTAAGGAGATCTAATTACTTAGCTTCTTTACGTGCTTTAACTTCTGCAATTAGTTCCTCAGCTACATTGTTCGGAGCTGCGCGGTTTAAGGTGAGCTGGCTGAATTCCATTTTGACATTTCCACAACTCGCTTTAGATAAAAAGCAGGTATAAAAAAGGCCGCTTTCGCGACCTTTTTTAAACACTTAAGAAGAACTATTTCAAGTAAAAGATTACTTAGCTTCTTTACGTGCTTTAACTTCTGCAATTACTTCTTCAGCTACGTTGTTTGGAGCTGCTGAGTAGTGGCTGAATTCCATTGAGAATTGACCACGACCTGAAGTGATTGTACGTAAGTGACCGATGTAACCAAACATCTCTGAAAGAGGTACGTCAGCTTTGATGCGAACACCAGTAGTACCAGCTTCTTGGTCTTTGATCATACCACGACGACGGTTAAGGTCACCTATTACGTCACCAACGTTGTCTTCTGGAGTGAATACGTCAACTTTCATCACTGGCTCTAGTAACTGAGCACCAGCTTTAGGCATTGATTGACGGAATGCACCTTTCGCTGCGATTTCGAAAGCAACTGCTGACGAGTCAACTGCGTGGTAGCCACCGTCGTATAATTCAACTTCAACGTCTAGTACTGGGAAGCCAGCTACTGGACCCTCTTCCATCATGCTTGCGAAACCTTTTTCGATAGCAGGGAAGAATTCTTTAGGAACGTTACCACCAACAACTGTTGAAGAGAACTTGAAGCCAGTGTTTGGCTCGCCCGGCTTGATGCGGTAATCGATCTTACCGAATTGACCAGAACCACCAGATTGCTTCTTGTGCGTGTAAGAATCTTCAATCGCTTGAGTGATTGTTTCACGGTACGCTACTTGTGGCTTACCAACTTCTAATTCAACGCCGTAAGTACGCTTAAGGATATCTACTTTGATATCTAAGTGAAGCTCACCCATACCTTTAAGGATAGTTTCACCTGAATCTTCGTCAGTCTCAACTTGGAACGTTGGATCTTCTGCAACCATCTTACCGATAGCGATACCCATCTTCTCAGCACCACCTTTCTCTTTTGGAGAAACAGCGATTGAGATTACTGGCTCTGGGAATACCATTGCTTCAAGTGTACATGGTTCTTTAACTGAACATAAAGTGTGACCAGTCTGAACGTTCTTCATACCAACGATAGCTAAAATGTCACCCGCTTGTGCTTCAGTAAGCTCGGTACGGTCTTCAGCTTGCATCTCTACCATACGGCCGATACGCTCAGTCTTACCTGTAAATGAGTTAAGTACTGTGTCACCTTTCTTGATACGACCTGAGTAGATACGTACGAATGTAAGTGCACCGAAACGGTCATCCATAATTTTGAATGCTAATGCACGGAATGGTTCAGAGTCAGCGTCAACGATAGCGTATTCACCAGTAGGCTCACCTTCTTCGTCAGTTAGTGGCTGTGGTGGAACTTCAGTTGGAGACGGTAAGTAGTCAACAACAGCATCAAGAAGAAGTTGCATACCTTTGTTCTTGAATGCAGAACCACAGTATGTAGGGAAGAACAATAGTTCGTTAGTACCTTTGCGGATACATGCTTTGATTTGCTCTTCAGTTGGCTCGTTGCCTTCCATGTATTCCATTAATAAGTCATCGTCTGCTTCTAAAGCAGTTTCGATTAACATTTCACGGTACTCAGCAGCTTGTTCTACCATGTCTGCTGGAATGTCTTGAACTTCGTAGTTTTCTGGTTGACCTGAGTCATCCCATACGTAAGCTTTTTGAGATAATACGTCTACAACACCAACGAAGTTATCTTCTTCACCGATTGGTAAAGTCATAACTAGTGGGTTAGCGCCAAGTACGTTCTTAACTTGATCTTTAACGCGGAAGAAGTTTGCACCTAAACGGTCAAGCTTGTTAACGAAGATCAAACGAGCAACTTTTGACTCGTTAGCGTAACGCCAGTTAGTTTCTGATTGCGGCTCAACACCACCAGAACCACAGAATACACCAATACCACCGTCAAGAACTTTTAATGAACGGTATACTTCTACAGTGAAGTCAACGTGACCAGGAGTGTCGATTACGTTGAAGCGGTGCTTTTTCCACTCACAAGTTACAGCAGCAGACTGGATAGTAATACCACGCTCAGCTTCTTGCTCCATGAAGTCAGTAGTAGATTCACCATCGTGAACTTCACCGATCTTGTGGATCATACCTGTAAGTTTCAAAATTCGTTCAGTTGTTGTGGTTTTACCCGCATCAACGTGAGCGAAAATACCAATATTTCTGTATTTACTTAAATCTGCCATTTTCTTGCTCTAAAAGGGTTAGTGATTAAAAACCGCGCGAGTATATCAGAACTAAACAAAAACAAACACCAAAAACTAAAATTATTCATATAAAGGTAACGATTGAAGTTTCTATATAAAAGGTAGTGCTGGTAGCTTGTTTTGGCTGTTTTAGCTACGCGCCATTCAATTGTGGCAACAAATACGGGAATAGCAAATAAGTGTTGCACTTTTAACCAACGGGAGTATAATGCGCGCTCCACGTTGAGCTATGCTCTCGTGAGATAGAGAACCTTTAGCGACTTGTTAGTTGTTCTTTATTTTATACAGCAATCCCGATTTGGGGTTGAATGATTTAATCGGTACTCCCCCCTTTATCCAAAAATAAAGGAGATGGGTTGTACTTTGTTCGTTCTTTTTTAAGGGGATTTGATTCATGTCAAATCAAAGAATTCGCATTCGTTTGAAAGCGTTTGATCATCGTTTGATTGATCAATCTACAGCGGAAATCGTTGACACTGCTAAACGTACAGGTGCTCAGGTTCGTGGTCCTATTCCATTACCGACGCGCAAAGAACGTTTCACTGTTTTGATTTCTCCACACGTTAACAAAGATGCGCGTGACCAGTACGAGATTCGTACTCACAAGCGTTTAATTGATATCGTAGAACCAACTGAAAAGACTGTTGATGCATTAATGCGTTTAGACTTAGCAGCTGGTGTCGACGTTCAAATTAGCTTGGGTTAATAGGGGGTTTTAACATGACTATAGGTCTAGTTGGACGTAAAGTTGGTATGACTCGTATCTTCTCTGAAGATGGCGTTTCAACTCCAGTAACAGTCCTAGAAGTTGAAGCTAACCGTGTTGCTCAGGTAAAAACTGTAGACAACGATGGTTACTCAGCGATTCAAGTTACTACTGGTAAAAAGAAAGCTAACCGTGTAAACAAGCCAGCAGCTGGTCACTTTGCGAAAGCAGGTATCGAAGCAGGTCGTGGTTTATGGGAATTCCGCTTAGCGGAAGGCGAAGGTGCTGACTTAGCAACTGGTAGCGAAATCACTGTTGAGTTATTCAACGAAACAACATTAGTTGACGTGACTGGCACATCAAAAGGTAAAGGTTTCCAAGGCGGTATCAAGCGTTGGAATTTCCGTACTCAAGATATGACACATGGTAACTCATTGTCTCACCGTTCAAACGGTTCAATCGGTCAATGTCAAACACCAGGTCGCGTATTTAAAGGCAAAAAAATGTCTGGTCACATGGGTGCTGTGAAAACTACTACACAGAACCTTGAGTTAGTCCGTGTTGACGCTGAGCGTAACTTGCTTCTTATCAAAGGTGCAGTTCCTGGTCACGTAAACGCTGACGTTATCATCAAACCAGCTGTTAAAGCCTAACGTCTGAGGAGAATTTTGATGGAATTAGCATTAAAAGACGCGTCAGGCGCTTTAGAAGTTTCTGAAGCAACTTTCGGACGTGAGTTCAACGAAGCTTTAGTACACCAAGTAGTTGTTGCATATGCAGCAGGTGCTCGTCAAGGTACTGTTAAGCAAAAGAACCGTTCTGAAGTTAGCGGCGGCGGCAAAAAGCCATGGCGTCAAAAAGGTACTGGCCGTGCACGTGCTGGTACAACTCGTGGTCCAATCTGGAGAACTGGTGGCGTAACATTCGCAGCTCGTCCTCAAGACCACAGCCAAAAAGTAAACCGTAAGATGTATCGTGGTGCTATCAAAAGCATCCTATCTGAGTTAGTTCGTCAAGACCGTTTAGTGGTTGTTAACGACTTCGCAGTAGATACACCTAAAACTAAAGACTTAGTTGCTAAGTTAAAAGGTTTAGAACTTAAGGACGTGTTAATCGTTACACCAGAAGTTGATGAGAACTTATTCTTATCTGCTCGCAACTTATACAAAGTTGACGTTGTAGACGTACAAGCGATTGACCCAGTTTCTTTAGTTGGTTTCGAAAAAGTTTTAGTAACTGCTGAAGCGGTTAAGCAAATTGAGGAGATGTTAGCATGATGAACGAAGAACGTTTATTGAAGGTGCTTTTAGCACCAAACATTTCTGAAAAAGCAACAATGGCTGCTGAAGCAAACAACACTGTTGTTTTCAAAGTTGCTACTACTGCAACTAAAGCTGAAATCAAAGCTGCTGTTGAACAACTTTTCGAAGTTAAAGTTGACGGTGTTCGTACACTAAATGTTAAGGGTAAAACTAAGCGTACAGGTGCTCGTTTTGGTCGTCGTAGCGACTGGAAAAAAGCGTACGTTACTCTTGCTGAAGGTAGCGACATCGACTTCGTTGGCGCAGAAGCATAGGAGAAGTACAAATGGCTGTTGTTAAATGTAAACCAACTTCTCCGGGTCGTCGCCACGTTGTTAAAGTGGTTAACCCGGACTTATACAAAGGTAAGCCTTACGCTCCACTATTAGAGAAAAACTCTAAGTCTGGTGGTCGTAACAACACTGGTCGTATTACAGTTCGTCACGTTGGTGGTGGTCACAAGCATCACTATCGCGTAATTGACTTTAAGCGTACTAAAGACGGTATCCCTGCGAAAGTTGAGCGTTTGGAATATGATCCAAACCGTAGCGCAAACATCGCTTTAGTATTATACGCAGACGGTGAGCGTCGTTACATCTTAGCACCAAAAGGTGTTAAAGCTGGCGATTCAATCCAGTCTGGTGTTGATGCACCTATCAAAGCAGGTAACACGTTGCCACTTCGCAACATGCCTCTTGGTAGTGTAATTCACGCAATCGAATTGAAGCCTGGTAAAGGTGCTCAAATCGCGCGTGCTGCTGGTACTTATGCACAATTAGTTGCTAAAGACGGCGCTTACGTAACTCTACGTCTTCGTTCAGGCGAAATGCGTAAAGTTGAAGCGGAATGTCGTGCAACTTTAGGTGAAATCGGTAACGCAGAACACATGTTACGTTCTCTTGGTAAAGCTGGTGCTTCGCGCTGGCGTGGTGTTCGCCCAACCGTACGTGGTGTGGCGATGAACCCAGTTGATCACCCACACGGTGGTGGTGAAGGTCGTACTTCAGGTGGTCGTCACCCAGTATCACCTTGGGGTGTACCTACTAAGGGTTACAAGACTCGTAAGAACAAGCGTACTGATAAGTTCATCGTACGTCGTCGTACTAAGTAATAGTACTAGTTATTAATTAAGAGGAATTACCATGCCACGTTCTCTCAAGAAAGGTCCATTTATTGACCTACACTTGTTGACGAAGGTAGAGAAAGCTTTGGAAAGCGGGAACAAGAAACCTATCAAGACTTGGTCTCGTCGCTCAATGATCATCCCTAACATGATCGGATTGACCATCGCTGTCCATAATGGCCGTCAACACGTACCTGTATTTGTAACTGATGAAATGATCGGTCACAAATTAGGTGAATTTGCACCAACTCGCACTTACCGCGGTCACGCTGCGGACAAGAAAGCGAAGAAGAAGTAAGGGGAAGTTAAATGGAAGCTATTGCTAAACATAAATTTGCCCGTGGTTCTGCTCAAAAAGCACGTCTAGTTGTAGACCAAATCCGTGGTTTACACGTTGAGAAAGCTTTAGAAATCTTAGAATACAGCAACAAATCAGCTGCTGTTTTAGTTAAGAAAGTTCTAAACTCAGCGATTGCTAACGCAGAGCACAACGAAGGTGCAGACATCGATGAATTATTCGTTAAAACTATTATGGTTGACGATGGTCCTACGATGAAACGTATTAAGCCTCGTGCGAAAGGTCGCGCGGATCGTATCCTTAAGCGCACAAGTCACATCACTGTGATTGTTGCTGATAGCTAGGAGATATTAGTATGGGTCAAAAAGTACATCCTACCGGTATTCGCTTAGGTATCACAAAACCTTTCGCGTCTACATGGTTCGCAAGCACTAAAGAGTTTGCTGATAACTTACACGGCGATCACTTAGTTCGTCAGTACTTAACTGAAAAACTTAAGCGTGCTTCGTTATCAAAAATCGTAATTGAGCGTCCAGCTAAATCTATCCGTGTAACAATTCACACAGCTCGTCCTGGTGTTGTTATCGGTAAGAAAGGTGAAGACGTAGAAAAATTACGTTTACACGTATCTAAAATCGCTGGTGTACCTGCGCAAATCAACATTGCAGAAGTACGTAAGCCAGAGATGGATGCACAATTAGTTGCTGACAGCATCGCAAGCCAATTAGAGCGTCGTGTAATGTTCCGTCGCGCTATGAAGCGTGCAGTACAAAACGCTATGCGTTTAGGTGCTAAAGGTATCAAAGTTGAAGTTAGCGGTCGTTTAGGCGGCGCTGATATCGCTCGTTCTGAGTGGTACCGTGAAGGTCGTGTTCCATTACACACTTTACGTGCTGACATTGATTACGCAACTGCGCGTGGTGAAACAACTTACGGTACTATCGGTATCAAAGTGTGGATCTTCAAAGGTGAAGTTATCGGTGGTATGCCTGCACAGGTTGAAGCACCAGCTAAGCCTAAGAAGCGCAACAACCGCAAGAGCAAGTAGGAGTTAAGTAATGTTACAACCAAAACGTACTAAATTCCGTAAGCAAATGAAACTGCGTAACCGTGGTCTTGCACACACTGGTAGCACAGTTAGCTTCGGTACTTACGGTTTGAAATCTGTTGAGCGTGGTCGTATGACTGCTCGTCAAATCGAAGCAGCTCGTCGTGCGATGACACGTCACGTTAAGCGTCAAGGTAAAATCTGGATCCGCGTATTCCCAGACAAGCCAATTACCAAGAAGCCTCTTGAGGTTCGTATGGGTAAAGGTAAAGGTTCTGTAGAATACTGGGTATGTCAAATTCTACCTGGTCGTGTTCTTTATGAAATGGAAGGTGTATCTGAAGATTTAGCACGCGAAGCATTTGCTTTAGCAGCAGCTAAACTTCCGTTCAAAACAACCTTCGTAACTAGAACGGTGATGTAATGAAAGCTAGCGAACTTAAAGAAAAAAGCATTGAAGAGTTAAATGCTGAACTACTTAATTTATTACGTGAGCAATTCAACTTACGTATGCAAGCAAGTACTGGTCAGTTAGCTCAAACTCACATGCTACGTACAGTGCGTCGCAACATTGCACGCGTTAAAACAATCATCACTGAGAAGGCAGGTGCGTAATGACTGATAAAATCCGTACATTACAAGGTCGCGTAGTTAGCGACAAAATGGACAAGTCGATCACAGTTTTGATTGAGCGTCGTGTTAAGCACCCTATCTACGGTAAATTCATTACGCGTTCAACTAAGTTGAAAGCGCACGATGAAGCAAACGTATGTAACATGGGCGACGTAGTTACTATTCGCGAATGTGCTCCAATTTCTAAGTCTAAGTCTTGGACATTGGTAGACGTTGTAGAAAAAGCTTAATTAGCATTTTCTAACATACGAAAGTAACGATTAAAAAAGCCTCGCTGCTTTACCTTTGGTAAATGTAGTGGGGCTTTTTTATTGCCTGCACTTTTATACGATCTGAACTTAGTATTCTTCCATCAAACATCACTTTCTTTTCAAACAACTACCGATCAACTTCACTTTCTTTTCAAACAACTACCGATCAACTTCACTTTATTTTCTAAAAATAATTGAAAGTGTTTCCACTTTTATCCTGTTTATTAATATAAACCAAATACAGTAGAGTACAGGGAGACTCACTAACTTGGTTTAAGCATGAAACTCTACGCCGCAAAACTCTTATCGACTTTCGCTTTGACGTTATCAAGTTGGACTCCAGAATTAAGCGCCAACGAGAGTAACTTTGAGTTGGTCAAATCGAGCGAAATTAAGTGGGGATATCTGAACCCTTTGCGCGGAGATAAAAGCCCTGGCGCTGCAAACCTTTGGGGTGATAGAACGGTAGATGTCGCGACTGGTATGCTAGTGAGATTCAATAAAGGCTTCTCTTCTCCTCCTCATATACACAACATTTCTTATCGTGGTGTTGTGATTCATGGCCAAATACACAACGACGATTCCAGTGCTGCGTTAACTTGGATGCCAAAAGGTTCGTTCTGGACACAGCCAGCTGGTGAAAATCATATTACAGCGGCCAAAGGCGATAGCAACTTAATATATTTAGAGATCGATAAAGGGCCTTATTTAGTAAAACCAGCAAAGCAGGCCTTTAATAATGGTGAAGCTGCGCTTAACTTATCGTATTCAAATATGGTGTGGGAAAAGCGCATTAATCTTCAGGGTATTGAAGAAACTTTGTTATGGGGTAGCACTGAAGCAGACGAGCTTGGCGGAAAAATGTTCAAGCTTCCTGCTGGTATCAAAGTGGATTTGAATAATAGCGGAAAAGAGTTTAGGGCTGTCTTAATCTCTGGGAGTGCCAACTACACCAACACAGAATTGAATACACCAGAGCAAATAGATATTGGCAGTTATTTTGGATCGAAAGGGCCTTTCAAGCACTCAATGGAAATACTTCAAGAGTCATTGTTATATATTCGCAGTGACAACCGCTTTACTGTGGAATAAATCCTATCAGTTCCATCGCTCATTAGTGGTCAGGAAGACTTGAAGCGATAATGTTGACTCGTTGCCTCGGAAAGTTAGATTTTATAGGTCGGAAAATTAAGTTCTCCTGCAGGATCTTTGCTGCTTGACTCAAGAAACTGTTGAGTAAGCGCTAAATTTTGGCAACAGCCTTTATTGATATTAGTAACTTGTTATAGTCTTTAACTACTCCCTTTAATTAGTTCTTTTTAGTCAATTATGAAATTATTATTCGCTGCTGCATCAAGCCTTGCTTTATGCCTGACAAGTTCACAGGTATTGGCAAAATCAACTACCTACTTATCTGTTGAAGAATCTCGTATTGCCAAAGCTCAAAAGGCAATGCCCAAGGTTACTAATTTATTCTCTGCTGAGCTCGAGGCATTTGAGCGAAAATTGGCTTCAGTGAGCTCTAGCGTCTTGCTAGAGCAAGCGCTAGTTGCAGAGGGCAAGGCGATCTTCAGCAATGCTATTGAGCAAATTCAATCATCCCAAAGCTATGATGATCGGGCTTTGTATTGGGTTCGTTTACAAATGGCGAAATTAATTAGAGGGAACCTCGTCTTTCGCGCTTTAGATAATCAAGAACAGGCAAGGTTAATGTTTGCGTTCGAACTAGCCTCGCGTGGTTATGGCCAAACATCGTTTACTCAAAAGACAGATAAAAAGATATTGGTGACAGGGTTTGATCCGTTCTTCCTCGACCGAAATATTGCCCAGTCAAACCCATCAGGTATTGCCGCTATGATGTTTGACAACAAGGTTGTTGAGATCGATGGTCAAACAGCTGAAGTTCAAGCCATGATGATCCCAGTTCGTTTTGCTGATTTTGACCAAGGGATGATCGAAACCATGTTAGCAGAGCATTTTAGCGACGTAGACATGATTGCCACGATCAGCATGGGGCGCACTGACTTTGATCTTGAGCGCTTTCCAGGTCTTAGAAGAAGCGCAAACGCTCCAGGTAACTTAAACGTTTTTACCGGAGCAACTAGCGACAACCCATTGATACCATTTTATCGCGGTGAATTACTAAATGGACCTGAGTTTGTCGAATTTTCGCTGCCGGTAAAAGCAATGCAGAAGGCGACAGGTAAGTATCAGGTGATTGACAATCACCAGGTCGAAACGGTTAAACGTGGCAAATTTGAAGCTAAGAATCTTGATGAGCTTCACGGAGCAACATCGGTAAACGGCGGTGGGGGCGGTTATCTGTCTAACGAAATATCGTATCGTAGTATCGTGTTAAGAAATCAATTAAACCCAAATTTACCTGTCGGGCATATTCATACCCCCCGTATTAAAGAATGGAAACGGGATGAAGTGAAAGCCATTGTTGATCAAATAGAAGCGATGCTAGCACAAGCGATACCTGCGATATAAGTTAGGGTATATAAAGTAGCTAACTCAGTTTTGAGCTGCTTTGTTAACCAGTCATAAACCTGGAACCTGTTGCTTAAAAGGAAGTTATTATGGGGTCTATACTTAAGTATCTGTGGCATGGTGGTGCAGCAATATTCTGGTTAGGAGTATTGATTGAAATCCCAGTGTTATTGCTTCCTTTTATAATGATGTCTGGCTGTGAGACTACAGAGCATGAGATTATTCTATCGCCTAATAAAGAAAGCGAAGCTGCAGTTCTTATAGTTAATTGCGGCGCGACCACTAATTGGGAAACTCAAGTTGTAGTCAGAGAGAAAAGTAATATTGATAACCACAACGTGTTAATTCGACTTGATGGGCATGCTGAGACTACTGAATTTAACGTCCGCTGGAGAGCGGACAATACGATTGAGATTACAGAGTTTAACTTTGAAGACTTGCTTAGTTTTCATAGTCGTAATCTAAATGGTGATATTGCTCGTTCGATAATACGTCCGAAAGTAAACTGAAAAGATGGCTAAATAAAAAAGCGCCCAGTATTTAACTGAGCGCTTTTTTAAATGAGCTTTCCATCACTCATACCATTACGTATTGAGACACTATTTATTTGCTAACTTTGCTCTTGCCGCATGAAGCTTTTTATAGCTTTCGATAAGTCGTAAATGTGGTTCAATGCCTTCCAATGCCATACTGGTTTCAGTCAAACCATGGAAGTTGTGCGTACCATTGAGCAACCCAATCACTTCTTCCATACGTTCTTCGCCATACATACGCGTCAGTGCATTCTGATAGTGCTCAAAGTCTAAATCGTCACTTAGTGCTACTTCTAAAGTATTGTGTACAGCTTGGAAGAACATAGTGCGCTCAACGGTATTATCATTGTATTGTAGGAAGTCACCTATCAACTCAAACGCTTGCTCCAAACCGCCAACAGCTAAGTAAATAAGAATCTTCAATTCAATAATTGTGAGTTGGCCCCATACGGTATTCTCATCAAACTCAATACCAATTAAGGTGCGAATATCGATGTAGTTATCTAGTTGGCTATCCTCTAGTCGCTCTACCAAATCGATGAGTTCGTCTTCAGACAACCGGTGTAAATTTAGGATATCCTCGCGATACTCGAGCGCTTTATTGGTATTATCCCAAATGAGATCTTCAACTGGATAAATTTCAGAATAGTCTGGTACAAGAATTCGACAAGCGCTTGCGCCACCATCAGGAGTTAATCCGTCAAAGTTTGCGACATATACTTCTTTACCCATTTCAGCAAGGATGGCGAGTAGTTGATTATTTTCATCTTCATTGGAGCCAGAGAAATCCCACTCAACAAAGTCGTAATCGTGCTTAGTGCTAAAGAAGCGCCAAGAAATGACACCGGTGGAATCGATAAAGTGTTCCACAAAGTTCTCTGGCTCTTGAACCGCCATACTATTAAAAGTCGGCTTCGGCACATCATTAAGACCCTCAAAGCTTCTACCTTGAAGTAATTCCGTTAAACTGCGCTCAAGTGCAACTTCAAAACTTGGATGTGCGCCAAAAGAAGCAAAGACACCACCGTTACGCGGGTTCATCAGCGTGACACACATTACTGGGAATTTTCCTCCTAACGATGCGTCTTTCACAACCACTGGGAATCCTTGTTCTTCCAAGCCTTGAATACCAGCTAAAATATTCGGGTATTTTTCCAGTACAGATTGCGGCACGTCAGGTAATACTATTTCTTGTTCAATGATTTGGCGCTTTACGGCGCGCTCAAAGATTTCAGATAAACACTGAACCTGAGCTTCATGCTGGTTGTTACCTGCGCTCATACCATTGCTTAAGAACAGGTTTTCGATCAGGTTTGACGGAAAGTAAACGGTTTCGCCGTCTGAGTGGCGTGTATAAGGAATAGCAACGATACCGCGTTCGATGTTACCTGAGTTAGTGTCGATTAAGTGAGAGCCGCATAACTCATCTTCAGGGTTGTAGATACTCAATGTGTAGTCGTCTAACAAACCGGTAGGTAGTGAGTCATCGTCCTCAAGTGGGAACCATTTTTCATTCGGGTAATGGACGAATTCAGCATTAGCGATCTCTTCACCAAAGAACTGATCATTGTAAAAGAAATTACAGTTTAAGCGTTCTATGAACTCACCAAGTGCAGAACAGAGTGCACTTTCTTTGGTTGCACCCTTACCATTAGTAAAACACATAGGAGAGGCAGCGTCGCGAATATTAAGCGACCAAACATTGGGTACGATATTACGCCATGAAGTCACTTCAATCTTCATGCCGAGCTCTTCCAAAATGCCCGTCATGTTTTCAATGGTTTTCTCTAATGGTAAATCTTTACCTAGGATGAATGTGCTGGTGTCCTCATCTGGCGATACCATGATCATTGCCTGTGAGTCGGCATCGATATTTTCAACAGTTTCTACCTGAAACTCAGGACCCGTTTGAACAACTTTTTTAACTGTACAGCGATCGATTGAACGCAAAATACCTTGCTTATCTTTTTCCGAAATACTGTCCGGTAGTTCAACATTGATTTGAAATACCTGGTTGTAGCGGTTTTCTGGATCGACAATATTGTTTTGAGAAAGTCTGATATTGTCCGTAGGAATGTCGCGGGCGTTACAATAAACCTTTACAAAGTAAGCGGCACAAAGGGCAGAGGAGGCAAGAAAGTAATCAAATGGACTAGGTGCCGAACCATCACCTTTATAACGAATGGGTTGGTCTGCAATAACGCTGAAGTCGTCAAACTTGGCTTCTAATCTCAAGTTATCGAGAAAGTTAACTTTAATTTCCATAGAAAATTCCGCAGTCGAGCCTCGGTCGTTAGGGGCGAATAAACTAGCAGTAACGTTTGTCGAGGCACTTTAAATAGTAGATAGCTTATTATCGGCGTTTTTACAGCAATAGTCTTGATATATTTCTTCGCGATAAAGCGACAAGTAACTAACTTTAATGACGGGCAATAAAAAAGCCCTGCGTTGCAGGGCTCCATATTTGTTTCTGAGCAAGTTAACAGATTAGCCTTTAGACTAACTTGATTGCTTCTTAACTAAACCGTTCTCAGTGAATGTGAGCTTGTTGCTCAAGGTATTCTTCTTGATACGACGGCTGTTGGCTAGCATTTCTGGATTCACATAACCGCGAGCATGATCAAGATGCACGCAAATTGCGCTATAGCGAATCTGTTTCGCCTTTATTCCATTGTGGCGGAGACGGTAGCCCAACTCACAGTCTTGACCACCATATTGCATTGACTCATCAAAGCCATTTATATCGAACAAATCTTTTTTCCAGCCTGAAGCGTTGTGACCATTCCAAGTGCGATTAGTTGGTGTAACTGAATTCATAAACTTAGCCCACCAACCTCTGGCAGTAAGTTTGCTGATTTTATGTGTTTTCTTTAAACCGTTATCTAGTAACCATTGAGAATCAAAGGCACGGCCAGTTTCTATATCTGCTCGATTGATACGCTTACTGATATCCATAGGTAATTTGAAATAACCACCAGATAGGTAGAAACCTTCCTCTGCATGCTTGCGGTGAACTGCAACGAAGTCGTTGCGTGGAATACAGTCACCGTCGGTAAACAATACGTAATCACCCTTTGCAGCTTTAAGCGCCTTATTCATGATACGGCATTTTTGGAATCCGTCATCTGGTTGCCATACATGTTGCACTTCAAGATGAGTATTTTTCTTGAACCGCTCAATGGCTTCCTTGGTTTCTTCTCTTGAGCCGTCATCTGCAACGATGACTTCAAAGTTATTGTCCGTCTGATAGTGAAAACCCCACAGGACTTTCTCTAACCACGCGACAGAGTTGTAAGTAGTAAAAATGACTGAAATTGAGCCTTGGTACATAAGAAAAACAATACATTGTAAAAACTGTGCATAGTATGTCAGATTTTTCGTCTTCTGATTAGTTCAAATTCAGACTTTTCGTGTTTTTACATACTGTTTCACTTTTATCATTTTAAGTGGCTTAGCATCGCTTGCGTTCATAAAAAGTTAATCAATACTAATTATCATACTGAGCGAGTAGAGTAGCTATGGAGTCGAATATGTTTAACTTCTTCAATGAAAGCGTGAATAGTGAACAAGCGACCCTCAAAAGGTCTTTCGAAGCACTGTCGAAAGAATTAGATAATCATTTCGATATGCAGATATCTCCGTCAAGGATGTTGTCAGACGCGTCTTATCGTGGCGAGACGCTCTATGAGCTAAGAACACTAGAAGATGAACACATCAATCAGCAACTAGACACCATTACCTCGCTACTTAATTGATTTTACTTCTTCGATATAAACAGTAACTGTTTAGTGTCCATGACGTGAAAGTCGATAGTATTTATGTGTAGCGAGCTAAAAATACTCTATGGTTTTCATCGTGAATTAAGGCGTTGCGTTCGATTTTCAATCCATCATTCAGCCTCTTAAATAAATTGCTCAAATAAAGTACCATTTTGAAATTGGCGGTGTTATAATCTCGCGCCCGCCGAAATCCGGTTGGGTTTTAAAGGCAGTGACGGGTCAAATTTCTGGCCTTGAATTTAATAACAGCGGAGCACATATAATGATCCAAATGCAATCACAGCTTGACGTTGCTGATAACAGTGGCGCAAAGCGTGTACAGTGTATAAAGGTCCTAGGTGGCTCGCACCGTCGCTACGCACGCATTGGCGATATCATCAAAGTTGCAGTGAAGGAAGCAATTCCTCGCGGCAAAGTTAAAAAAGGTGATGTTTTAAACGCGGTAGTGGTGCGCACTAAAAAGGGCGTACGTCGTTCAGATGGTTCTACCATTCGTTTCGACGGCAACTCGGCAGTAATGTTAAATGCTAACTTACAGCCAATTGGTACTCGTATATTCGGGCCGGTAACACGTGAATTAAGAACTGAAAAGTTCATGAAAATCGTGTCACTTGCACCAGAAGTACTATAAGGAGTCACGATAATGGCATCTAAGATTCGTCGTGATGATGAAGTAATCGTACTTGCAGGTAAAGACAAGGGCAAAATTGGTAAAGTTACTAAAGTTCTTGTTGAAGACAGCAAAGTATTTGTGGAAGGTATTAACTTAGTTAAGAAGCACCAGAAGCCTGTACCTCAGTTACAGCAAGCTGGCGGCATCATTGAAAAAGAAGCACCTATCCACGTATCAAACGTAGCGATCGTTAACCCTGCCACTGGCAAGGCAGATCGTGTAGGTTTTAGAACTGAAGACGGCAAAAAAGTTCGTTTCTTCAAGTCTAATAACGAATTAGTTTAATTATTGGAGTAAACGATGGCGAAACTGCATGATTTTTACAAAGATACAGTTGTTGCAGAACTTCAAAAGAAGTTCGAATACAAAAGTGTCATGCAAGTCCCTCGGATTGAAAAGATCACCCTTAACATGGGTGTTGGTGAAGCTATTACTGATAAAAAAGTATTAGAGCATGCCACAAATGATCTTACTGCAATCTCAGGTCAAAAGCCTTTAATCACGAAAGCACGCAAATCAGTTGCTGGCTTCAAAATTCGTGAAGGCTACCCGATTGGCGCAAAAGTAACTTTACGCGGTGAGCGCATGTGGGAATTTTTAGAGCGTTTAATCTCTATTTCAGTTCCTCGTATCCGTGACTTCCGTGGCTTGAACCCTAAGTCGTTCGATGGCCGTGGTAACTACAGCATGGGCGTGCGTGAGCAAATCATTTTCCCTGAAATCGACTACGATAAAGTCGATAAGATCCGTGGTCTTGATATTACTATCACTACTACTGCGGCATCTGACGAGGAAGGTCGTGCTTTGCTGACTGCCTTTAACTTCCCGTTCAAGAAATAAGGTGTAGAGTTATGGCTAAATCATCTATGAAAGCTCGTGAAGCGAAACGCACTAAATTAGTTGCGAAATACGCTGAAAAACGTGCTGCTTTAAAAGCAATTATCTCTAACGTTGAAACTTCAGAAGAAGAACGTTGGGATGCAGTATTAAAACTTCAATCTTTACCTCGTGATTCTAGTTCTTCACGTCAACGTAACCGTTGTAACGTTACAGGTCGCCCACACGGTTACCTACGTAAGTTCGGCATGAGCCGTATCAAGCTTCGTGAAGCTATGATGCGCGGTGAAGTTCCTGGTCTTAAGAAAGCTAGTTGGTAATAAGGAGAAAGCAATTATGATGACTGATCCTATCGCGGACATGTTTACACGCATCCGCAACGGTCAATCTGCAAGTAAAACTGCAGTAACTATGCCTTCTTCAAAGCTAAAAGTAGCTATTGCTAACTTGCTTAAAGAAGAAGGTTACATTTCTGACTTTTCAGTAGAAGCTGGTGTTAAGCCTGAGCTAACTGTTGAGTTGAAATACTTCGAAGGTAAAGAAGTAATCGAGACAATCAAACGTGTTTCACGTCCTGGTCTTCGCGTATACAAAGGTAGCACTGAGCTTCCTCAAGTATTAGCTGGCTTAGGTATTGCTATTGTTTCTACTTCTAAAGGTTTAATGACTGATCGCGCTGCTCGCACTGCGGGCCTAGGTGGCGAGATCATTGGTTTCGTAGCGTAAGGAGCAAGAATATGTCTCGTGTTGCAAAAGCACCTGTGTCAATTCCTGCTGGCGTTACTGTTACGTTATCAGGTCAAGACATTACTGTTAAAGGTCCACAAGGTGAACTTTCTCAAAGTATTCACGGTTTAGTAAAGGTTTCTCAAGAAGGTGAAACTATTACTACTGGTGTTGCTGAAGAAAGCAAAGCGGCGTGGATGCAAGCTGGTACAGCTCGCGCTAACATCAACAACATGGTTGAAGGTGTAAGCAAAGGTTTTACTAAGAAGTTAATTCTTAACGGTGTTGGTTACCGTGCAAAAGCTGCTGGCAAAGTGTTAAACCTTTCTTTAGGTTTCTCTCACCCAGTTGATCACGCAATTCCTGACGGAGTTAAGTGTGAAACTCCTAGCCAAACTGAAGTTGTACTTACTGGTGCAAACAAGCAGTTGGTTGGTCAAGTAGCTGCAAACATTCGTTCATACCGTGAGCCAGAGCCTTACAAAGGTAAAGGTATCCGTTACGATGACGAACACGTTCGCCGTAAAGAAGCTAAGAAGAAGTAGGGTAATACGATGGATAAGAAAACATCTCGTTTACGCCGTGCTAAACGTGCACGTGCAAAAATCAGCGAGTTGGGTGCGAATCGTTTAGTCGTATTCCGTACTCCTCGTCACATTTACGCGCAACTTATCGCTCCAACTGGTTCTGAAGTTATCGCTGCTGCGTCTACTTTAGACAAAGAAGTTAAAGCTCAAGTTGAGAAAACTGGTAACAAAGCTGCAGCGGAAGCTGTAGGTAAAGCAATCGCTGAACGCGCTAAAGCAAAAGGCATCGAGTCTGTTGCATTTGACCGTTCAGGTTTCCGTTACCACGGTCGCGTAAAAGCGTTAGCAGAAGCAGCTCGTGAAGCTGGCCTTCAGTTCTAGGAGTTGATCATGGCTAATGTAGAAAACACACAACAACAAACAGATATGGCTGAAAAGCTAATCGCTGTTAACCGCGTATCAAAAGTGGTTAAAGGTGGTCGTATTTTCAGTTTCACAGCATTGACTGTAGTTGGTGACGGTAATGGCCGTGTTGGTTTTGGTTACGGTAAGGCACGTGAAGTTCCTGCTGCAATCCAAAAAGCAATGGAAAAGGCTCGTCGTAACTTAGTAACTGTTGACTTAAAGGGTACTACTCTTCAACACCCTATCAAG
Source organism: uncultured Thalassotalea sp. (assembly GCA_947492575.1). Lineage (GTDB taxonomy): Bacteria > Pseudomonadota > Gammaproteobacteria > Enterobacterales > Alteromonadaceae > Thalassotalea_F. Next base: position 756,519 of record CANLNK010000002.1, on the reverse strand, counting down.
GGTCGTCACTCAGGTTCTAAAGTTTACATGCAACCTGCTTCTGAAGGTACAGGTATCATCGCCGGTGGTGCGATGCGTGCAGTACTTGAAGTTGCTGGCGTACAGAACGTACTTTCAAAAGCGTACGGTTCTACTAACCCAATCAACGTTGTACGCGCAACTATCGGTGCTCTAGCGAACATGAAATCGCCAGAGTCTGTAGCTGCTAAGCGTGGCAAGAACGTTGCTGACATCTTGGGGTAATCAAGCATGGCTAAAACAGTTAAAGTAACTCAAGTTAAAAGTTCAATCGGTCGCTTACCTAAGCACCGTGCGACATTAAAAGGCCTTGGTTTACGTCGTATCAACCATACAGTTGAGTTAGAAGATACTCCTTCTGTACGTGGTATGATTAATCAAGTACATTACATGATTAAGGTGGAGGACTAATCTATGCGTTTAAATACATTATCTCCTGCACCAGGCGCTAAATCAGCCAAGAAACGTGTTGGTCGCGGTATCGGTTCTGGTTTAGGTAAAACAGGTGGTCGCGGTCACAAAGGTCAGAAGTCTCGTTCTGGCGGTGGCGTACGTCCTGGTTTCGAAGGTGGTCAAATGCCTTTAAAACAACGTTTACCTAAATTTGGTTTTACTTCACGTAAGTCTTTAGTTCACGCTGAAGTTCGCTTACACGAGTTAAACAAAATCGAAGGCGATGTTGTTGACATTCACACGTTAAAAGACGCTAACCTTATCACGCGTAATATTGAAACAGTTAAGATCATGCTTTCTGGCGAGATCACTAAGCCTGTGACAATTCGTGGTATTGGTGTTACTAAAGGCGCACGTGCAGCCATTGAAGCTGCTGGCGGTAAAATCGAGGAATAATACAGAATATGGCTACACCAGGTATGGATAAAGCTCAAGGTGGTTTAACCGAGCTGAAACAAAGATTATGGTTCGTGTTTTTAGCACTAATCGTGTTTAGACTAGGATCATTTGTGCCAATCCCTGGTATTGACGCCGCTGTATTAGCTCAGTTGTTTGAACAACAAAAGGGCACCATCGTAGAAATGTTTAACATGTTCTCTGGTGGTGCACTTGAGCGTGCCTCTGTACTGGCGTTAGGTATTATGCCGTACATTTCAGCTTCGATTATCATGCAACTAGGTACTCACATGGTACCTAGCCTGCAAGAGCTTAAGAAAGAAGGTGAAGCTGGACGTCGTAAGATCAGTCAGTACACTCGCTACGGTACTTTAATATTAGCAACAGTCCAATCGATCGCGATTGCTCGTGGTTTACCGGCTATGATGCCAGGTCTCGTTATTAACGAAGGCCCAGGCTTCTACTTTGCTGCGGTAGTATCTTTGGTTACTGGTACCATGTTCTTAATGTGGTTAGGTGAGCAAATTACTGAGCGCGGTATCGGTAATGGCATCTCGATTCTAATTTTTGCTGGTATTGTTGCTGGTATGCCATCAGCTGTAGGTCAAACTGCAGAGATGGCGCGTCAAGGTGAATTGCACTTATTAGTATTATTGCTAATTGCAGTGATTGTATTTGCAGTGACTTTCTTTGTTGTATTTGTTGAACGTGGTCAACGTCGTATCGTTGTTAACTACGCGAAACGTCAACAAGGTCGTAAAGTGTTTGCTGCGCAAAGTACACATTTACCATTGAAAGTGAACATGGCTGGTGTTATTCCGCCAATCTTCGCTTCAAGCATTATCTTGTTCCCTGGTACGCTTGCGAACTGGTTTGGTCAAGGTGATGGTGCGGTTGCTGACTTCTTCCAGAATATGTCTATGGCAATTTCTCCAGGTCAGCCTCTGTATGTAATGCTACTAGCTGCTGCGATAATCTTTTTCTGCTTCTTCTACACGGCGTTGGTATTCAATCCGCGTGAGACAGCAGATAACCTGAAAAAGTCTGGTGCGTTCATTCCGGGTATTCGTCCGGGTGAGCAAACTTCGAAATATATCGATAAAGTAATGACGCGTTTAACCTTAGCTGGTGCGTTATACATTACTTTTGTTTGTTTAGTTCCTGAGTTTATGATGATTGCTTGGGATGTTCAGTTCTATTTTGGCGGTACGTCATTACTGATCATCGTGGTAGTTATTATGGACTTTATGGCACAAGTACAAACTCATTTGATGTCTCATCAATATGACAGCGTACTTAAGAAAGCTAATCTTAAAGGCTACGGCCGATAAGATTTAACGGAGTAGTAAGATGAAAGTTCGTGCATCCGTAAAGAAGATTTGTCGTAACTGTAAAGTTGTTAAGCGTGCTGGTGTTGTTCGTGTTATTTGTAAGACCGACCCTAAGCACAAGCAACGTCAAGGTTAATTGCTAACTTAGCAAGCGAATCTTTTAGAAGTGGCATTATGTAGATATTTCTGTATAATGCCGCTTCGCTTTGCAAAAAAGAGTCAGGTTGAGTATCCTAACGGGCTTTTCAACCTGTGGTTTTTAATTTAAATATAGGAGATGTGTTAGTGGCCCGTATCGCTGGCATTAACATCCCTGATCGTAAGCATGCAGTAATTGCCCTTACTGCGATTTACGGTATCGGTTTAACTCGCTCAAAAGCAATTTTGGCGGCAACTGGTATCGAAGAATCTACTAAGATCAGCGAATTAGACGAAGCTCAAATTGATACGCTTCGTGCAGAAGTGGATAAGTACACTGTAGAAGGTGACTTACGCCGTGAAGTTTCTATGAACATCAAGCGTCTGATGGACCTTGGCTGTTTCCGTGGTATTCGCCATCGTCGCAGTCTTCCTCTACGTGGTCAACGCACTAAAACTAATGCGCGCACCCGTAAAGGTCCTCGTAAGCCTATTAAGAAGTAACGAGGTATTAGACAATGGCAAAAGCTCCAGTTCGTACGCGTAAACGCGTAAAAAAACAAGTTGCTGATGGCATGGCTCATATCCATGCTTCTTTCAACAACACAATCGTAACTCTTACAGACCGTCAAGGTAATGCTTTATCTTGGGCGACTGCTGGTGGTTCAGGTTTCCGTGGTTCACGTAAATCTACTCCATTTGCTGCTCAGGTAGCTGCAGATCGTGCTGGTAAAGCTGCACAAGAGTTTGGTTTGAAGAATATTGAAGTATTCGTTAAAGGTCCAGGTCCAGGTCGTGAATCTGCAATCCGTGCCTTAAATGCTGCTGGTTTTAAAATCACCAACATTACTGACGTTACTCCTATTCCTCATAATGGTTGTCGTCCTCCTAAGAAACGTCGCGTTTAATAGGATAGTTGGAGAAAGAAAATGGCAAGATATTTAGGTCCTAAGCTAAAACTTAGCCGTCGTGAAGGTACTGACTTATTCCTTAAGTCTGGTGTTCGCGCGATCGATACTAAATGTAAAATCGAAACTATCCCTGGTCAGCACGGCGCGCGTCGCGGTCGTTTATCTGACTATGGTGTACAGCTTCGTGAGAAACAAAAAGTTCGTCGTATCTACGGCGTACTAGAGAAGCAATTCCGTAACTACTACAAAGAAGCGGCACGTCTAAAAGGCAACACAGGTGAAAACTTGTTACAACTTTTAGAAACTCGTTTAGACAACGTAGTTTACCGTATGGGTTACGCAAGTACTCGTGCAGAAGCTCGTCAACTAGTTAGCCACAAAGCTATCGTAGTAAACGGTGTTGTAGTAAATATTCCATCTTTCACTGTTAAAGCTGAAGATGTGGTTTCTGTTCGCGAAAAGTCTAAGACTCAAGCACGTATTGTTGCTGCTTTAGAATTAGCTGAGCAACGTGAGAAGCCAGTCTGGGTTGAAGTAGACAACAAGAAAATGGAAGGCGTTTTCAAACGTGTTCCAGAGCGTTCAGACTTGTCTGCTGAAATTAATGAACAGTTGATTGTCGAGCTTTACTCTAAGTAAAGCTGAACTTAAAGAGAGGACATAATGCAGGGTTCTGTAACCGAATTCTTAAGACCGCGTTTAGTAGACGTTGAAACAATCAGCCCTACTCGTTCTAAAGTTACTTTAGAGCCGCTAGAGCGTGGTTTTGGTCACACACTAGGTAATGCGTTACGCCGCATTCTTTTATCTTCAATGCCAGGATGTGCTGTAACTGAAGTTGAAATTGATGGTGTATTACACGAGTACAGTAGTAAAGAAGGTGTTCAAGAAGACATCATCGAAATACTGTTAAACCTTAAAGGATTAGCGGTAAGCTTAGAAGGCAAGAATGAAGCTGTTCTAACTATCACTAAATCTGGTGAAGGCCCTGTTACGGCAGCTGATATTCAACATGACGGCGATGTAGAAATTGCTAACCCAGATCATGTTATTTGTCACTTAACTGGTGATGGTTCTATCAGCATGCGCATTAAAGTAGAAATGGGTCGTGGTTACGTTCCTGCTTCTATTCGTCGCGAAGCCGAAGAAGAAGAGCGCGCAATTGGCCGTTTATTGGTTGATGCCTCTTTTAGTCCTGTAGCAAGAATTGCTTATGACGTAGACTCAGCGCGTGTTGAACAACGCACTGACCTAGATAAGCTAATCATCGACATGGAAACTAACGGTACGTTAGATCCGGAAGAAGCAATCCGTCGCGCTTCTACAATCCTAGCTGAACAGCTAGATGCATTCGTAGAGCTTCGTGATGTGACTGAAGTGGAGCAAAAAGAAGAAAAACCTCTTTTTGATCCAATCTTGCTTCGTCCTGTTGATGACTTAGAGCTAACTGTTCGTTCAGCGAACTGTTTAAAAGCAGAAGCAATTCAGTATATCGGTGATTTAGTACAGCGTGCAGAAGTAGAACTTCTTAAAACACCTAACTTAGGTAAGAAGTCACTTACTGAAATCAAAGACGTGTTAGCGTCTCGTGGTCTATCTTTAGGTATGCGCCTAGAGAACTGGCCACCAGAAAGCATCGCTGATAACGACTAAGTCTTATCGTAAACTAATAGTAGAGAAGGATTAACTTATGCGCCATCGTAAAAGCGGTCGCCAGTTAAACCGTAATAGCAGTCATCGTCAAGCGATGTTCCGCAATATGGCAAGCTCTTTAGTTAAGCACGGTGTTATCAAAACTACTGTTGCTAAAGCTAAAGAATTACGTCGCGTTGTTGAGCCACTAATTACATTGGCTAAAACAGACAGCGTAGCTAACCGTCGTTTAGCTTTCGCTCGTACACGTGACCAAGAAGTAGTAGGTCTTTTATTCAACGAACTTGGTCCTCGTTACCAAGAGCGTCCAGGTGGTTACACTCGCATCTTAAAATGCGGTTACCGTACTGGTGATAAAGCGCCTATGGCTTACGTTGAGTTAGTAGATCGTCCAGTAGTTGAAGAAGCTGTTGAGACAGAAGAAGCTAGCGCAGACGCTTAATCGAAAGATTAAATAAAAACGGAGCTTCGGCTCCGTTTTTTTATGCCTGTTATTTGTCAATTCTAACCCTTTTCTTAGATGGCTTGCCATTCTGACTAAATCCTCGTATAACAGTGACACCTCATTTAATTGTTGCTGATTATCAATGTCTTCTAGAAACCCTATTATTGCCGTTACCGGATCGTCTGGTGCGGGCACTTCGACGACGACAGAGTCGTTCGAGCATATCTTTAGAACATTGGGTATAACCTCTGCAAAAGTCGAAGGTGATAGCTTTCACCGATATTCCCGCCAAGAGATGGATTTAGAAAAGCGTAAGGCGAGAGAAGAGGGGAGAAACATTAGTTACTTCGGTGACCAAGCCAACGACTTTGATGCTTTAGAAAAGCTCTTTAAGGACTATTCAGAGACAGGCAAGGGCAAGATGCGCAAGTATCTCCATACGTTCGATGAGGCTGTTCCTTACAATCAAATGCCGGGAACATTCACTCCTTGGGAAGATATCGGTGAAGGTACCGATTTGCTCTTCTATGAAGGTCTTCATGGTGGCGTTAAAACAGAGAAAAATAACGTCTCTCAGCATGTAGATTTGCTGATAGGCATGGTACCCATTGTTAACCTTGAATGGATTCAAAAGATTATCCGTGATACCAATCAGCGAGGGCATAGCCGTGAGGCGGTCACTCATAGCATAGTCCGCTCTATGGATGATTATATTAATTTCATAACACCACAGTTCTCTCGCACCCATGTTAATTTTCAGCGCGTGCCAACTGTTGATACATCTAACCCGTTTAGTGCGAAAGCGATACCTACATTAGATGAAAGTTTCGTTGTTATTCGATTTAGGGATTCTACACATGTCGATTTCCCGTATTACCTCTCGATGATCGACGGCGCTTTTATGTCTCGTGTTAATACACTAGTTGTACCAGGTGGGAAAATGGGCTTAGCAATGGAGCTCATACTAACGCCGTTAATTCGCGACTTAATGGATAAAAAAGCTGAGGCGAACAAGCAGCTGGATTGGATGTCTGATCTATAGATAACGACCTTATGAGGAAGTGTTTACTCGTTAACTTATTCGTCAGCTTTATTATACCGCTTTGCCTTATAGTATATTCAGGCTTCGGTATCGCGAAAAATATTTTGATTACCGATATCGCTAAATCAGCTAGCAATGAATGGCAAGTTACTTATAAGAGTAAAGTACCTATTCAGAGCCTCCAGTTTGTGATTACGCGCGATTTTTCTCGACATGACCGATGGACAATAGTCGAGCAAGGATTTGAGCTAAGCCAGCTTGCTGGTAAAGATAGCGTTTTTCGACGAGACGGAACTGCCTTTACTGAGGTAACGTTCCAACTTACGCCTACCTATACCCATTTACCTAAATACTATGCCCCATTCTCTCCATTTTCAGAGGGGTCTATGGTATTTCATAGTGCCAGATTTTTTGCTTGCGCCAACCTTTGTTTAAGCAACGAAAATACCTGGTACATCCGCGTAACTGTCCCCGATAGAGACACGATTCTTTTCTCGGGTAATGTAGTTAAGAATCAAGCGAGTTGGTACGACAGTAACGACGGTACAAAAGTGTTCGTCGGGCAATTAAAGCCGATACATAACAGTCACTTTAGTGCGGTCATAGATCCAGCACTGCCCAGCGCTATTGTTGAGAACCTTAGTGCTTTTTTGCCAAAGGCGATGGAAGTACTCGCTAACCAATTAAAGGCGAATAGTAAACACCCAATGCTTTTTGCGTCATTTGGGCCCACGGATGACGGGGAATATGGCCGTCAAGGTGGTGTACTGCCAAATCAAATATTCATGCATTGGTATGGCAAAATAACGCCAATTAACCAGTATGAATTATTGTGGTTCTATGCCCATGAAGCAGTGCATGTATATCAAGACATTGCTGCTGCGAATATTGCCGAGAAAGATGCTTGGATTCATGAAGGCCACGCAGAGTATTTAGCGAGTAAATTGCTGGAGCAATTTCTACCAGCAAGTAAGCCTTATATTTTGTCTCGACTCAATCAAGCAGAGGCAGAGTGCAAACAGGTGCTGGAGACTACGTCGTTGGATGTGCTTGCGGAGAACGGCGAATATCAAGCCTTGTATTACTGTGGGTTGCAGTTTTATCAACTAGCAGAACTCTACAGTAAAGACAAAGAAATAGGCTATAAATTGTGGCAACACTTAGCCAGAGATAAAGGCACCGAGCGTCAGATAGACGCTAAATCTTTGCTTACAGTGTTAAGTAACTATATCGATGACGAAGGACTTGTCCGAATAAAAGCGGAATTGGGCATTTAGAAAAGTAAAAAAGAAGCTTTGAACGTTAGCCAAGGCTTTTTCACTCTTAGCTAACGTTAGTAACGTAGCGCTGTTAATTACTCAGCAGCTACAACTTCAAAATCGTGAGTAATATTAACCGCTTTATCTAACATTAGCGCTACAGAGCAGTACTTATCTGCAGAAAGTGCTACAGCACGCTCAACGTGCTTCTCAGCAACGTCATAACCCGTAACGATAAAATGTAAATGAATATCTGAAAAAACGCGTGGTACGCTGTCTACACGCGTTCCTGAAAGCTCTACACGACAAGCAGTGATCTTTTGTCTCGCTTTTTGCAAAATACTGACGACGTCGACAGAAGAGCAACCGCCCAAAGACATTAAAACATTTTCCATTGGACTCGGAGCAGTCTCGCCACCGTTAGCGTCCATCGCGACACAGTGCCCGCTTTCTGATGTACCAAGGAAAAGTTCGTTATCTACCCACTTAACTGTTGCTTTCATTTAATTACCACTAGTGTTGAATGACTATAGTGGCAAGATTCTACAGTGTTATTTATGCCAGAAAAAGTGAGTTAGTGGTTTATTTAGGCAGGTTGTGAATTTCAGTATCGAATAGGTTTTTTATTAAGCCGGCAAACTCAACAATAAAAGTTTTCTGATCAGCGGTGACAGGGTTATTAACTACCGCAGACAGAATCTCTTCCAAGTCATAAACAATAGCGTCAACTTCACGAATGATCATGTTGCGTTGGTTGAATGTGAGCTCATCATTTTGGCTACACACGAGTATGATTTGATCACTTAACTCTTGCTCTATCACTTCCATTACAGAATCGCCGCCTGAGGAAGTACCTGCATTCTCAAAAAGGTTAAGATGCTGCGTAAGGTATTCAATAATATGAACGTATCCGTCCGTATCTGTGACCATGTTAATCCGCTATGTCGAGAAGAGTTAAAGCATAACTTTACTCTGATTATAGTAAATTTATCAAGTAGGTTAGGGTCTGTTGATCTTTCGAGGCTATTTTTGCAGCTATTTATGAGGTCTTTATGCAAGGCAGAGCTTATGTCGTGTGGTCATTCCACATAAATTAGCGATAACACAGCAGAAAGGCATCATAAATGCTGTCCCCAATATCTAGTAAAAGGGATTCGTTTAAATGCATTTTTCTCATTGTTACTTGCTCTGTGCGTAGAATAACTATGCGTATCACAAGTGCCGCGATAAGAATGCATTTAACTCGAACAAAATTTAACCCTGAAAGTTCAATAGACCCTAGGAAAATGCAGAAAATAAAAAGCTCGCTAAAAAAGCGAGCTTTTGTCGGATAAGCAAGGTGGCTTAAATTAAGCTGCAGCGTTTGTGCTTTCGAAGATTTTGTCTGCTGAAGCAGCAACGAAACCGGTGTAAAGCTCACCATTTGCTAGCGGGTAACGCTTCGCGAACTCGTAGAAACAGCTTGGGATTTCAACAGTTTTGTCGCTAAATGCTACAGGCGCTTTATCAGCCAGTGTTGAAGACTGCTCTAGCTTAACAGCTTTATCGCCTTTGATTTCGCCACCAACGCTATTAAGTGCAAAACCACCCGCCTTAACAGCTTCGTTAACAGACTCAATAGTCTCATGGTTTTCAAGGTGATTAATGCTCACTGTGAAGTGGTTTGCGCGGTAACCCCAAGCAGCCATCCAAGCCGCATACTCACTTTCTGCTAAAAGTGTTTTGTAGTCTTCAAAACTAACATCCCATTGCTTACCAGCGTATAGGAAGTTGTCAGCAGTTACTGCTTCAGTTGGCAGTTGGTCTACTAACTTGTGAATGATCGTTTGTACTTCTGGCGAAAACTCTTCAACTAAAAGTTCACTAATGAAAACTTTTGGCTGAGTGCTGTCAGCATGTTCGAAATGCTTAGCATAGAGCTTTTTCGCTTCGAAGTGGTATTCGCCACACTCTTTGTAACCCAGCTTAATTAGGTGAGCAGCGAGCTTCTCTAAATTAACCTTCTCGATGTTAAAAGTGCGGTAGGCAACGTGGTCGTTGATTACGTCATTACCTGAACCTAATAGCTGATGAACTTTGTCAGCAGAAGGAGTTACTTCTAGGTATTGTTGCCAAATGTGATTAAATAATTGTGTTACTTGCGTAGTCATAATAATTCCTATTAATACAAAAAATAGAATTAGTAAGAGTTAACGGACGCTATACGCGGAGTAAATTGTAGACGACAGCATGCGCTAACTAGTCGTCAGAGATTAGATTTGATCGATGCTTTTGAAAAACGTAGGGCGAAGGCCTAGCGTTTGTAGTTGATAATTAAGCTTCATGGGTGATATTTTAACCAATCGTATGCTTGTTTACTATAACTAAAACAAGCATACGAAAGATTAATCAAGATCAATTAAATGCTTAATCCTGGGCTCAAAGTTGCTGGCATAGCAATTTTGTCAGCTTCTACTGAAGCAACAGGGTATGCACAGTAGTCAGCTGCGTAGTAGGCAGACGCTCTGTGGTTACCACTATCACCGATGCCACCGAACGGCGCTGCACCGCTTGCACCAGTAATTTGCTTGTTCCAGTTTACGATACCTGCGCGAATACGAGCAAAGAAGTAATCGTAATCTGCTTTGTCGTCAGCAAGTAAACCCGCTGATAAACCGAAGCTGGTGTTATTCGCTTCTGCAATCGCCGCATCGAAGTCGTCGTAACGGAAAACTTTTAATAGCGGGCCAAAGTGCTCTTCATCCGGTAATGCATCGATAGCTGTAACATCAATAATACCTGGAGAAACAAAGCCAGTGTTCGCTTCAAGGTGCTTAAGCTCAACCAAGCTCTTACCGCCTAGGCCAACTAGTTGTTCTTGTGCTGCTACTAAGCCAAGAGCTGCCTTTTCAGAGATCATTGAACCAATAAACGGTTGCTCTTCTGCGTCGAAGTGGTCGATTTTGATGTTTTTAGTTACATCAATTAATTTGGCAATAATCGCGTCACCGGTTGCATCGTTCTTGATGAATAAGCGTCGAGCACATGTACAACGCTGACCTGTAGTGATAAATGCTGATTGAATAATTTCGTGAACAGCGCCATCAACATCTGCAACATCTTTAACGATTAGTGGGTTATTACCGCCCATTTCTAATGCTAAGATTTTACCTGGCTGGCCGCCAAATTGTTCGTGTAATAATTTACCAGTTGTCGAAGAACCAGTGAAGAAAAGGCCATCAATTTGTGGGTGGCTAGCTAGTGCTTTACCAGTTTCTAATTCACCTTGAACTAGGTTAATAACACCAGCGGGTAAGCCTGCTTTTTCCCAAAGTTTCAATGTGAATTCTGCAACTTTTGGTGTTAATTCACTTGGCTTAAATACCACAGTGTTACCGGCGATTAACGCAGGTACAATATGACCATTAGGTAAGTGCCCAGGGAAGTTGTAAGGGCCAAATACTGCTACAACACCATGTGGCTTGTGACGGATGAATGCTTTAGCGCCTGGCATTGGATTTTCAACCGTACCTGTTCGTTCGTGGTACGACTTTAAAGAAAGGCCAATTTTGCCCATCATAGCAGCTGCTTCAGTGCGAGTTTCCCAAAGTGGTTTACCCGTTTCTTCTGCAATAGTGCGTGCCATTTCTTCTTTGTTTTCTTCCAGCTGTTTGCCGTAAGCTTCGATAATAGCGATACGAGCTTCTAAGCTCTGCATTGACCACGCTGGGAATGCAGAGCGTGCTGCGTTAATTGCTTCGTCTACTTGCACAGGTGTTGCTGTTTGACCCTGCCAAATAACTTCGTTCTTGGCTGGATTTAAAGACGTTACGTCGTGGCCTTGGCCTGCTTGCCATTGACCATTAATAAATTGAATAGCTTGAGACATGATTATTCCTCGTTAGCCTTAGTTTGCAACGATGCGAACCCAATCGCCTTCGTTGACCAATAGTGCATCTGCCACATCTTGAGTAAGCACTACCTGTTTTGCTGTTTCTCTGATCGATACGCTAGCTTGCGCTGCACGGAAGCTTTTAATTTTTGTGTTACAAACGATGTAGTTATTACTTTCACTTACATCACCGATAATCACTTGGTATCGTTCACTTTCTACAGCCGTACGAATACTTTTTATATTGGCTTCTACCGTTGGGCCCGCATCAAATATGTCTACGTATCCTTTGCGAGCGAAGCCTTCTGCTTCTAGCAGACGCAATGCTGGTACCGTTTTGTCGTGAACTTTATTGATAACCGCTTGCGCATCTTTACTTAGTAAGTTCACGTAAATCGGGTATTTAGGCATTAGTTCAGCGATAAAAACCTTTTTACCAATACCGGTTAAGTAGTCCGCTGTAGGAAAGTCCATTGAGAAGAAGTGCTCTTCTAGCCATGCCCAGAACGGTGAGCGACCATCGCTATCTGACACGCCGCGCATTTCAGCGATAACGGTATCTGAGAATCGCTCAGCATGTTCTGCAATAAACATAAAACGGAAGCGAGATAAGAAACGGCCGTTATTATTCTTGCGGTGAGATTCACCCAAGAATAAGGTGCAGATTTCCGTCGCACCAGTGTAGTCGTTACATAAAGATAAGGTTTCTACGGTGTTGTAAATACCTAGCTCGCGAGAGTTATGAACAACTTTACCTAAGTGGTAGTGATAAAACGCATCTTCTAGTCCAACGGCAGCTTCGATACCACTAGTACCGACAACTTTACCTGTTTCGGTATCTTCCATAACGAAAAGGTAACCTTCATCGCCTGGTTGGCTCACGTCTTTGTTAAACGAAGCTTCTGAGTGGTTAATGCGCTTTGTTAGTAGCTCTTCATTAACAGGAAGTGATGTAAAACCGTGTCCTGATTCGATAGCAATCTGGTGCAATGCATCATAATCGCTCGCTTGAATAGGGCGTATAATAATCATAAAACTTTCTCTGTGGATTGGCTTTGAGTGGTAGTCACACTTGCCGCGTTAACGGCAAGTGTTATCAAAATAGGCTAGTGTCTATTTTGCTAGTTTAGCGACTGCTTTTTCGAAGCGAGCTAAACCTTCTGCAATGTCTGCATCAGGGATGATTAGAGATGGTGCAAAACGTACAATGCTCGCACCAGCAACTAGTGTCATTAGACCTTCTTCCATTGCTGCAACTAAGAATTCTTTTGCTTTACCTTGGTATTCGTCAGTTAATACCGCACCGATAAGTAAACCTTTACCACGTACTTCTTTAAATACGTTGTATTTCTCGTTAATTGCTTTTAAGCCATCGAAGTATAGTTGTTCTTTCGCTTTTACGCCGTCTAACATTGCTTTATCGTTAACAGTGTCAAAAGCCGCTTCAGCAACAGCACATGCTAATGGGTTACCACCGTATGTGCTACCGTGAGTACCAATTTTTAAGTGCTTAGCAATGTCAGTTGTCGTGATCATTGCGCCGATAGGGAAACCACCACCTAACGCTTTTGCTGTTGTTAGGATATCTGGAGTAACGTTAAGACCCATGTAAGCGTATAATTCGCCTGTACGGCCAACACCTGTTTGTACTTCATCGAAAATCAATAAAGCGTTGTGCTGGCTACACAGCTCGCGTACGCCTTCAACAAATTCTTGCGTAGGAGATACGATACCACCTTCACCTTGAAGTGGTTCCATCATTACTGCACATGTGTTGTCAGAGATAAGCTCTTTGAAAGAAGCTAAGTCGTTGTACTCAGCGTGAACAACATCACCTGGCTTAGGACCAAAACCATCTGAGTATGCAGCTTGGCCACCAACAGTTACTGTGAAGAAAGTACGACCGTGGAAACCTTGCTTGAATGAGATGATTTGTGATTTGTGCTCACCAAAGTTATCTAATGCCCAACGACGCGCAAGTTTTAGCGCGGCTTCGTTTGATTCTGCACCAGAGTTTGCGAAGTAAACTTTGTCTGCAAATGTGCTGTCAGTCATTTTCTTTGCTAAACGCAATGCTGGCTCATTTGTCATGACATTTGATAAATGCCAAATCTTTTCGCCTTGCTCTTTTAATGCACTAACTAATGCTGGGTGACAGTGACCTAAACAGTTAACTGCGATACCACCAGCGAAATCGATAAATTCTTTGCCTTCTTGATCCCATACTCGAGAGCCTTCACCGCGTACTGGAATAACTTTTGAAGGTGCGTAGTTTGGCACCATAACATCATCAAATAACTCGCGGTTTACAGGAAAATGGTTCGACATTTTTGTCTCCTCTTTATGTGGGCTTGCCATCATTATTTTACAAAAAATAGACGAGCAGTATGGCAGAAAAGTGAGCAAATGTCTTGTTTGTATTCGATTCTAGCCCAGTAAATCCAAGGCTTGTAGCGTTTTATGCATGAACAGTGAATAACTATTTTAACGCCACGTTTACAATAGAAGTGCGGACGGGCAAGGGCTGTAGCGGGAGTAGTTAATATCAGGCTTTATGAACAGTCTTCATAACTAATCAAAAAAAAATTATGAGATAAAGGCAGTAAATGAAATAGCTAAATTGTTAGCTGAAGTTGAGTTTTATGTGGTCAATATCACTTTTCTTCAATAATGCCACATCTGCAGCCGTGATTTTAGCTGCAGAAAGCAATAGCTTAGCTTCATCGTTATTGATGAGCTCTTCTTTTGCTAGGCTGCGAAAAGCAACATAAGCTCGCGCTTTGGCAACTAACTGCGCGATATCGGTCATTTTCTTTGGATCGTTAACAAAGGCTAAATCAAATAGTGGTTCGGTTATACGCAAACGATCAAAGTTCATTTGCTCAACAAGGTCGGTACCTATTTGATTGCTGCGCGTGCACAATTGCTCGAGAAGTAAGTCTGGAGAGCTTTCCACAAGCAGCAATGCGTCATGTAAACGCTTGTCACGTTTATCATAAGCGTCACGTACTTCGCGGTTATACACTTCATTGTGTTTGTTTACGAAGCAGCGGGCGACAGCCAATAAACCAATATTTGATAGCATGCCTGCGGTAAAAGCTGTATACCAATCACTATCTTGTGCCTGCGCTAATGCCTTAGCCGCAAGCGCGACAGATAAACTATCGTTCCACAGTTTACGCTTCATTAATGAGAATGGTGCGGTACTGTGTGGCAACCAATGCTTTAGAATATAGGTTGGCATTACCAGCTTGAGGTTTTCTAAACCGATGTAGTTAATCGCTAAACTTGGATCTGACACCTTAACATCTGCACGTTTGCGATACTGTGGCTTATTCACCAGATTAACCACTTCATCTGATAGCCATACTAAGCTTTTGACGAGCGGCGTAATGCGGTTTAAAGATGCTGCGCGCAATGACAATATTTCGAGAATAGCTGGCGCTGCATCTTCAATACTGAGGAAGTGCTGAAAAAAGTGTTCTTTGTTGTCGAATTCGTTATTGATTTCAATACTGACACGGGCAAAAAATTGATGCATAACTTGCTTTTGAAAGTGCTGCTCACCGTGTTCTTTAATCAGTTTTTCTTGATTAGTTCGCTCTTCTACAGCCAGAAGTTCTCGGCGACGATTCGCTTGCTCACTATCTTGCTGGGTTACAACCTTCACAGCACCGGTTTGCTGTTGTGCAAACTCTTTGCTGATAACTAGGCTGATGTAGCGCTGATAGAGAGACCAAGTTGTGTCGTTTTGTTCAAAAAGTAGCATGTAGTGGGAAATTCACCTTTATATCGATCAAGTATATATCGACATTTTAGTTTAAATCATTAATTTATTGAGCGTTTCAATCTTATTGACAGTGTTAGCTATCAATAACTATAAGCTGTTAAAAAATTATTGAGAAGTGCATGCCCCTGTTCTGTCAGTATGGATTCAGGGTGAAATTGTACGCTGGCAATTGGCAGCGTCTTATGGCGCAACGCCATTATCTCATCGACTTCACCTTCATCTGTTTGAGTCCAAGCTGTCACCTCTAAACAATCAGGTAACGAAGCTTTGTTGACGATAAGCGAGTGATAGCGAGTTACCTGTAATGGATGATTTAGCGCTTCAAATAAGTTCGCCTTGCTATGCACTATATGACTTGTTTTACCGTGCATGGCTTGCTTAGCTTTTTCAACCTTAGCGCCAAAATGTTGCGCAATACTCTGATGACCCAAACAAACGCCTAAAATAGGCACTTTACCAGCGAAGTGTTCCACTGCTGCTAGCGAAATCCCCGCTTTATCAGGGTCACAAGGCCCCGGCGAAATCACAATATAGCTTGGCGCTAGGGCTTCAATATCGCCTAATGTTACTTCATCGTTTCGGACGACTTTTACGATTTGCCCAAGTGACTGAAAATAGTGCACTAAATTAAATGTAAATGAATCGTAGTTATCGATCATTAGCAGCATGAATAGTTCTCTTACTCACAAAACACTGTCGGCAAAGCTGGTACACAGGAGAGCAATGTATAAAACATGGCGCTGGATAATTAAATTGGTATTAAGAGTGTCCGATTGCTAGGGCGAAGTTTTACTCAATAGTTTCTAACGTCGAATTTTATCACAGCTCTTTTCCTAAAAGCGAAAGAATAAACGGAAATGTTTCCTTTGTAGAGGGGCGCTTAGTGTACTTATGCTTGTACTTGTAGTTTTCTTTACTGCTGAATTAAAGGGCAAAACCTTCCGCGCGTTAAGGTGAGCAAATCTTGTGGCGATAAAGCAATCTCTAGCCCTCGACGTCCTGCACTGACATAAATGAGGTCATGTGCTTGTGCACTGCTATCGAGAAACGTCTTTAGTTGTTTCTTTTGTCCAAGCGGACTGACACCACCGAGAACATAGCCGCTGCTGCGCTCAACATCCTCTGGCTTTGCCATTTGTGCTTTTTTAGCACCCGCCGCTTTGGCGAGCATTTTGACATTAACTTGATGTTCAACGGGGACAATCGCCACAACTAACTGGCTATTGTCTAGAGATAACACTAAGGTTTTGAAGACTTGCTCTGCAGCTAAGTTTAGTTTTTCAACCGCCTCCAGCCCATAAGATGCAGCGTTTGCATCATGCTGGTAACTGTGGACCTCAAATTTTATTTTGGCTTTTTCTGCTGCCTTGATTGCCGGTGTCATACTGTTGCTAGCTCTTTGGGTTATTCATGTCCTAATCGGCCGGTGCGCTTTAATCTTTTTTGTACGCGGTAATGATAATAACGGCTTAGCAAAGGTTTCACTATGGGCAAGCCTATTAACCAGCCAACCCAACGAAATTTTGGCAGCTGCTTAAACAGTAAAATGTATGCGTCGAGTTCTTTGACAACCATTTTACCATCGACAATAAGGTGCAGCTCAGAAATAGCGTCTTGTTGATTGATATTGAAGCTTTCAAGTAACGCAGCTGCAGAGTTAACGTCGAGCCAATGCACGCTTTCATCGGTTTGACGCTGAAATGATTGATATCGTCGTCGGTCTTCCACACAAGTGGGGCAGATCGCGTCATATAAAACGACGACACCTGATTGCATTTGTGGCGGCAAAAGCTCATTTGCTTCTTTTAGTTCGTTTTCAGACGACATCGGAAATAATAGCAAGCCACTTAAGGCTTGCTAATGACAACATCAGACTGAGGAATACAGCTACAAGCGAGGATATATCCTTGTTCTTTTTCGCTTGGCATTAAGCCATCGGTGGCTAACTGTCTTACATCGCCGCTTTCGAGCTTTACTTTGCAGGCACCGCACATGCCGCCGCGACATGAGTAGGGAAGAATGAGTCCTGCCATTTCTCCCTGATCGAGAATTGTTTCCTTGCTGTTACCTTCAACGTGTTTATCCCAACTATCAAAGAGGATACCTACTTTTTCCGGAATAACTTTCTCAGCACTAGCCGTTTCAGTATTGGCATCAGCTGCAGATGATTTTATTCGCTTACCAAAGCTTTCTTGATGGAATTGAGATTCAGGTAAACCAATATCAAGTAATATCGATTTAGCGGCTTCCCTAAAGCCTTCAGGTCCACAAACCATGACATCGCGTTCACGAATAAAAGGAATATTACGTAACATCTCGACAGATAAGTGACCTTGATAATCTTGCCATTGAGGCTTGGCGTTTTGGGTTAAGGTATAACTGATACGACAGTTACTATGCTGGCGGGCAAGTGCGGCGACTTCATCGGCAGCGATTAAGTCCTGCTCGCTGCGAGCACTGTGGAAAAACACGATATCTTTCGATATGTGATTGTCAGCCATTGCTTTAAGCATAGAAAGCATAGGCGTGATTCCAGAGCCTGCGCTAAGCAGCAGTACTTTATCTTGCGCTATGTTATCTAGGTGGAATTGGCCGTTTGGTGCTTTCGCAACAATTTCGTCGCCCACTGAAAACTTGTCATGAAGGTAATTTGAAACCTTACCACCTTCTACACGTTTTACCGTAATGGTGTAGCTATTCGGACGAGTTGGGCTGGAGCTTAGCGTATAAATCGCGTTAGTCTTTTTGCCTTCAATCGTGAGCTTGAACGCTAGATGCTGGCCAGCGATATAGGTTGGTAATTTGTTAGACTTTCCGTCGGGTTTTAGCTCAAAAACAAAGGTTTTAACGTCATGTGTTTCGTCAAAAATGTGCTGACAGACTAAGGTGAATTGCTCAGCCTTGGCGGTACTGACCTTTTTTCTATTGGTGACGAAAACAGGTGGTGTTTGAGTATCCAGCACAGTCACTTGGTCGCCTTGACGAATCTGTCCCTTGTTTAGTGGAATCATGTTTTGGCCAAACATCACATCACCTTTCTCTACCTGGCGATATTGTTTCAATGTCGCCAATGGTTCTTGATGAAGGTGCTTGTCTGCGCTTTCTGGGTCAACCGTTGTAAAAATACAACGCGAACATGGCTTGGTTAGCTCAAACTCCACTTCACCTATACGTATGTGTCGCCATGAATCTTCGGCAAAAGGTTCGCAGCCCGAAACAACCACATTAGGACGAAATTGCTTCATCGTGATCGGCTGTGCAAGCTTACTATTTAAATCGTCCAATGAGCCTTGTGAAATCAGCAATAACGGGTAACCATCAGCAAAAGCAACAGGATGGTTGGTATTGGCTACATGCCGAGTTGACTGTTCTCCGAAGTAGAGCAGGTAACTTGGTTGCCCGAGGTATTGGCTAACCCAGGCATCCACATTTTCAGCACAGCGTTGTCCGAGTACGGTATCTTTCCAAACCGTTACATGCTGGTATTCATCTAAACATTGAGAATACTCGATTTTTAAAAGCGGCATGTCGGGAGCCGTCAGCATTAACCCTTGCGGTGTTAGTGTCGCTTGAATCAAGCAAATTTTTGGCATTGTACGGGCAGTAATAAAATTGCCGTTGGGATCACATATAACAAATCTGCGATCGAAGGGTAGGCCAATATCGTCAACCCAACTTGATGATAAATCGATGCCGGCGCTTGATTTAATGGGATAAATACTGATTTGTTGTAATTGGGTATAGCTCACGTTCAACCTCTTGGTTCAGTGGAGTTGTGATTCTTTGTTTGAGGAAGGGCATCGCATTTGGATGTACTCTGCTATTCCGTCAGAAGAATTTGATATTGCTTTAAATCTTGGTCAATAAGCAAAAATATTTCAATGACAAATCAATGAATAGTCCATGAAAACCCAACTTTTGTTGGGCTAATTGACTAGAGCGCCAAGTGCTTTGTGTTATATTGGCGGCAATTAAGCGATAAAAAGAAAGTTATTACCCATGCATGTCCATATTCTCGGTATTTGTGGCACTTTTATGGGAGGCATTGCCGCAATAGCAAAACAACTCGGTTATCGAGTGTCTGGTTGCGACGCTAATGTCTACCCGCCGATGAGTACTCAACTCGAAGCCCTCGGTATTGAATTAAAACAAGGCTATGAGATCGCCCATCTCGATGATGAGCCAGATATAGTGATTGTTGGCAATGCCATGGCGCGTGGCAACCCGATGGTAGAGCATGTGCTAGATCGCAATATTCCCTATACCTCAGGTCCGCAGTGGTTGCTTGAACATGTCTTGAAAGACCGTTGGGTATTAGCGGTGTCTGGTACGCATGGCAAAACCACTACCAGTAGCATGATTACGTGGATTCTCGAGTACGCTAAAATGAAGCCAGGATATTTAATAGGTGGCGTCCCACAAAACTTTGACGTGTCAGCACGACTTGGCGATGCGCCATTTTTTGTCATTGAAGCCGACGAATATGACACGGCATTTTTTGATAAGCGTTCTAAGTTCGTTCATTACCGACCGCGTACTTTAGTAATCAACAATATGGAGTTTGATCACGCAGATATCTTTAACGATATTAGTGATATCCAGCGCCAGTTTCACCACTTAGTGCGCATGGTGCCAAGTAATGGGTTGATTTTGTCGCCAGCATCAGAGCACTATGTTGAAGAAACATTAGCGCAAGGCTGTTGGACGCCGCAGGAAAAGTCCTATGCAAACATTGCAGTCAGCCAAGAAACGACAGAAGCATCTGCCACTGAAGGTTGGCAAGCAAAAAAACTTAAAGCAGATGGCAGCGAATTCGAGGTTTACTTCGCAGGTAAACTTCAAGGCACGGTAAAATGGTCACTTATCGGTGATTTCAACATTGATAATGCCATCATGGCGATTGGTGCAGCGAGGCACGCTGGTGTGCCAAGCCAAGTAGCCATTGATGCTTTAGCCGAATATGTGAATACTAAACGTCGCCTCGAGTTACGTGGCAATATTAATGATATTCGCGTTTATGATGATTTTGCCCATCACCCTACCGCGATTGCCAAAACCTTGGATGCAATGCGAAAACACGTAGGGGAGGGGCGCGTTATTGCTGTACTCGAACCGCGTTCAAACACAATGAAAAGTGGCGTTCACAAAGAAACTTTACCTGCTTCATTAAGCCAAGCCGACCAAGTGTTCGTATTCCAAGGTGAAAATGTGAAGTGGTCTGTTGCCGAGTTAGAAGCCAAGTGTCAACAGCCGGTTAGTGCGTTGAGCGATGTCGAGGCACTGGTCGCAGCGGTGGCAGAAACTGCACGTACCGGCGACTCTATCGTTGTCATGAGTAATGGTGGCTTTGGCGGTTTCCATGGGAAGTTGTTGGCAGCGCTATCTACTCGATTTGGTTCGAACACCGGCGAGTAAGTGCGCTACACTCAAAGTGGGCTAGCCAGTGGCGATAGAATCGCAGAAATTAACAAGAAAAAGCACAAGAGAGTCAATGAGCGAATCAATTAAAAAAGCATCTTATCTAGGTTTCGATTCAGCGATAACTGTTGCGATTACTGGTGCATCAGGTGCGCCATACGCATTGCGTCTGATTGAATGCCTTGTCGCTGCAAATAAACAAGTTTATGTATTGATGTCGAGCGCTGCACGCGTGGTATTCGACACCGAAGTGAATATCAAAGTACCGGGTAACCCGGAAGCGGCCAGCGAGTTTTTCACTGAACATTTCAACGCCAAAGCGCAACAAATTATTGTGTTTGGTAAAGAGCAATGGTTTTCCCCTGTTGCATCTGGTTCGGCAGCACCAAAACAAATGGTTGTTTGTCCGTGTTCGACAGGTACACTGGCAGCCATAAGTCAGGGGATGAGTGACAACTTGATTGAACGCGCCGCTGATGTTGTGATCAAAGAAAAAGGGCAGCTTGTGCTTGTGCCTAGAGAAACTCCTTTTTCCACCATTCACCTGCGGAATATGCTGAGCTTGTCGGAACTGGGCGCAACAATTTTACCCGCGGCCCCTGGTTTTTATCATCAGCCGCAGTCAATTGAAGACTTAGTTGATTTCATTGTCGGCAGGATTCTTGACCACCTTGAAATCGGTCAGTCAATTATGCCGCGCTGGGGTTATCAAAAGTAGTCTAAGCCCGGTTTATCCCAGTTTTTGTCGGTGAACGGTCATCGACAAAACACCTCTATTTAACGTAAAACACTTACCTCTTCGCAAAAAATGTGTTTTATTTTGTATACAAAATCGACTTCCTCCTTTTATTTATTGGTTGACTCAGTAATCAATACAGAGGTTGATAGTCAAATAATTATAAGTTTTACATAGGTTTACAGCATGTCTAAACGTATTTCTACTTTGTCATCATTAGCGTTAGCTTTATCGATGGCGTTATCTAACAGTGCTTTGGCTGATGAGGCAAAAGCGGAAGAAGCAAAACCGTGGTCAGTTAATGAGCCGCAGGGTGAATTCATCACGACCAAGATTAATGTTGATCAAGGTACTTGGATGAACATTGACGTTAGCCCAGATGGCAAAACTATCGTCTTCGATTTACTAGGCGATATTTACACTTTGCCTATTACTGGCGGTAACGCGACGCCTTTAATGACGGATATCGCATGGCAAATGCAGCCGCGTTTTAGCCCTGATGGTAAGCATATAGCATTTACTTCAGATGAAGCTGGCGGTGATAACCTGTGGCTAATGGATGCCGATGGTGGCAATCAACACGCAATCACCAATGAAACATTTCGATTATTGAATAGCCCTGCTTGGTCACCAGATGGCAACTATTTAGTGG
The DNA here is from genome assembly GCA_947492575.1 of uncultured Thalassotalea sp. GTDB lineage: Bacteria > Pseudomonadota > Gammaproteobacteria > Enterobacterales > Alteromonadaceae > Thalassotalea_F. Next base: position 734,406 of record CANLNK010000002.1, on the reverse strand, counting down.
GTCGTAAACACTTTACGGGTTCTCGCTCGTTAGGTGCAGGCGAAGTATGGCTATACCATAAAACAGGTGGTCAAGGTGTGATGTTGACTAAGCGTCCAAATCAACAAAAAGACTTGGGTGAACCTTCGTTTTCTCACGATGGTAAATATGTTTATTTCTCGCAAGATGCAACACCGGGTAAAACTTTCCATTACAGCAAAGATTCTGAGAAGGGCATTTATAAAATTAAGCGCCTTGAGTTAGAAACCGGCGAAATTGATGTCATCATTTCCGGTAAGGGTGGCGCGATTCGTCCTACGCCTTCTCACAATGGAAAATACTTAGCGTACATTAGTCGTGACGATTTCCAATCTAAGCTTTACTTGTATGATTTAGAAAGCGGTGAAGAGTCATTAATTTTTGATGACTTAGAGCGTGACATGCAGGAAACGTGGGCGATTCATGGTGTTTATCCAACAATGGCATGGACACCTGACAACAAAAGCATCGTTTTCTGGGCAAACGGTAAAATTAACAAGCTAGACGTTAAATCTAAAACTGTTAGCAACATTCCGTTCAAAGTTGAAACAGAGAAGAGACTGCAAACAGCGGTTAGTTTCCAACAAGATATCGACCAAGACGAATTTGACGTAAAAATGCTCCGCGATGTCGAAATTTCACCAGACGGTAGAATGGCGGTGTTTGAAGCTATGGGTCATATTTACACACGCAATTTACCCAATGGTAAACCGAAGCGATTGACGCGTCAGTCTGATCACTTTGAATTTAACCCTAGCTTCTCTCGCGACGGCAAAAAAATTGTGTATGTAAGTTGGGATGACAAAGACTTAGGCAAAATTCGCATCGCTTCTAGCCGCGGTGGCAAAGGCAAAGTAATCAGTAAACAGCCGGGCAAATATATTGAACCAAGCTTCTCGCCTGATGGTAAAACTGTTGTTTATCGTAAAATTTCTGGTGGCTACATTTCTGATCCAGTGTGGGGCTTAAATCCAGGTATTTACGCGGTATCGAGTAAAGGTGGTGAGCCTAAGCTTGTGACTGAAAACGGCGTTCAGCCGCACTTTGGCGCTCGCAATGATCGCATTTATGTTATTCGTCAGGGAGAGAAAACACAGCTTGCTCGCGTTGATTTAGATGGTCAAAACGACAAAACCCTATATCAGGGCAAATTTGCTACTGAATATCGCGTATCACCAGACGGAGAGCATGTTGCTTTTGCAGAGCGCTTTAAAGTATTTGTTACTCCTTACGTAGAGCGTGGCGATGCTATTGATACAGGTCCAAAGGCAAGTAATCTTCCTGTAGAGCAACTCTCTGTCCGTGCGGGTGAAGGCATTAGCTGGAATGCTCAGGCTGACGAAATTTACTGGAGTTTAGGCCCAGACTTATACCAAGCGTCGGTGGATAACTTATTTGCCATTAAAGCAAAAGATGCTGAATCTAAAGCAGCTGAGCCGAAGCAAACTTACCTAGGCTTCAAACAAAAAGCTGACAAGCCTTCAGGTGCGGTAGCCTTTGTTGGCGGCACAGTTGTGACGATGGAAGGCGACAAAGTGATTGATAACGGCATTGTCGTTATTGAAGGAAACAAGATTGTTGCTGTCGGTAAGCAAGGTGAAGTCAAGGTACCAAGTGCAGCTAAAGTTATCGACATTACGGGTAAGTCTGTTATGCCGGGCCTAATTGATGCGCACGCTCATGGCCCACAAGCGATATCTGAAATTGTTCCACAGCAAAACTGGAAAAATTACGCTGGTTTAGCGTTAGGTGTAACGACGGTGCACGATCCTTCAAACGATACCACTGAATTCTTTGCTGCCAGCGAGATGCAAAAAGCCGGCGATATTGTCGCCTCGCGCTTATTCTCAACCGGTACGATTTTGTACGGTGCAACGGTAGCGGGTTACACGTCTCATGTTGATAGCTTAGACGATGCGAAATTCCATGTTGAGCGTCTTAAAAAAGCAGGTGCGTTCAGTGTTAAGAGTTATAACCAACCACGTCGTAACCAGCGTCAGCAGTTTATTCAAGCTGCTCGAGAGTTGGAAATGATGGTGATGCCAGAAGGTGGTTCTTTACTGCAGCACAACTTAACCATGGTAATCGACGGTCATACGACGTTAGAACACTCAATTCCAACTGAAAATATCTATGACGATATTAAGCAATTGTGGTCAGCATCTGATATGGCTTACACGCCAACGATGGGTGTTGCTTACGGCGGTATTTGGGGAGAAAACTTCTGGTACGACAAAACTCAAGTGTGGAAACATCCACGTTTGAGTAAATATGTGCCAGCTGAGTTCTTAGATCCACGTTCAATGCGTCGTCCTACAGCTCCTCATCATCACTATAACCATTTGAATGTGGCGCGTGTTGCTAAGGAAATGCAAGACTTAGGTGTTGAGGTCAATTCAGGTGGTCACGGCCAGCGTGAAGGTCTAGCGATGCACTGGGAAATTTGGATGATGGCACAAGGCGGTATGTCACCGCTTGAAGCACTTCGAACGGCGACGATGTCACCTGCTAAAACTCTTGGTTTAGACAAGCAGTTGGGCTCGCTAACACCAGGTAAATTAGCTGACATTATTGTGGTTGATGGCGATATCACAAAAGATATTCGCATTAGTGACCGCGTTACACATACCATGATTAATGGTCGTTTATACGATGCTGAAACCATGAACGAAATTGGTAACTACGACAATAAGCGAGAGAAGTTCTACTTCGAAAAATAAACCTATTGTTTAGTCGCTAAATTGCCTAAAAGGCCTGCGGTAAGTTTTATTTATCGCAGGCCTTTTTTATGTCTTTAGGCTCTCACTTTAGGGAGCTTCTCTGCCCATCAGTCATATTTTATTTCAAATAGAAAGCTAGACACACTCTTGCCAAAGCAAGTAAATTAAGGGGTATTACTAAAGAAAAATAAGTACTTTGGGTAACGTTATTAATAGTCAGCAATCGACTGCTACGTCAATAAATTCAAAAGCATCTGAACATCAATCAAACGCATTGCCTGCGATTGTCGCTGGGCCAATATTGCGTCACTGTGATGCGCACACGATGACCGTTTGGTTGGTTACTAGTGAGCCGTTTGCGTATGAATTAAGCTTATTCAATGAGGGGCAACCCCTCTTCCAGCAAAAGCTAAGTATCGAGCAAGTAGAGCAAGTGCCTGTTGGCAAGCATGCTTATATCACCTTAATCACCATTAGGTTTGATGATGCGCTACCGCTGAACTCGCTGATTCATTATGACTTGGTATTACACGGACTAGACGACTCTTCATTTGAGCAGCAATCTTTGCGATTGACTGAGGCAATTCCAGATTTGCTTTATGGCGACGAGAAATTACCTAGTTTTGCCATCAAGCCTAAAATCAATCAGCTATATCATGGCTCGTGTCGCAAACCACACTTTCATGGTGAAGACGGCTTAATCCAGTTAGATAGTCAGTTGGCGAGTGCTCAGTTTGACGCAGGTGAACGCCCTTCGTTATTGATGTTAAGCGGAGATCAAGTTTATATTGATGACGTAGCAGGTCCCACGCTGGCAGCTATTCATCAGGTAATTCAACTGCTTGGCTTGTACGATGAAAGCTGGCAACCAGAAACGCAAACCGATCATCTCATTGCTAATAGTGAACAATTGTTTAGTCACCCGCTAAACTATTATCATCGCGACCAGTTATTACCACAGCACAGTATCAATCCAACCTTGCTCTCGAAAATATTTGGAGCTGCGAAACAACCTATCTTCACCTCAGTGAATGCAAAAAATCATCTAGTGACGTTATCTGAAGTGATTGCGATGTATTTACTAACATGGTCACCAACACTATGGCAATACGTCGATATTGCGCCTGAAACACAAGGGCAAGTGCCAGCTGAATTTACCGCGCACTACTTAAAAGAGTACAAAGCCATTATTGAGTTTGTAGCGGGCTTATCTGCTGTGCAAAGAGCAATGGCTCACGTTCCTGTTTACATGATATTTGACGACCATGATGTTACTGATGACTGGAATTTAACACGTGGTTGGGAAGAGGCTGCGTACGGAAACAGTTTTTCCAAACGTGTGATCGGTAATGCACTCATTGGTTATTACCTCTGTCAGGGCTGGGGGAATCATCCTGAAAAGTTCGAGCCATTCACTTCTAAACATCAGTTATATTTTACTCACGATGGTGTGCAAGAGCATGAGCAACTCGTTGATCAAATGCTGGCGTTTGATGATTGGCATTATGAATTGGCAACTAGCCCTAAAATTTTAGTGTTGGACACCCGTACGCAGCGTTGGCGCAGCGAGAGCAGGTCAGGTAAACCATCTGGGTTAATGGATTGGGAGTCTCTGACCGAGCTACAAACAAAGCTAATAAACGAGCCGTGTGTCATTATGGTATCTGCAGCACCAATCTATGGGGTTAAGCTTATTGAAGCGGTTCAGCGTGTGTTTACTTTCTTTGGTAAACCGCTAGCCGTAGATGCTGAAAACTGGATGGCGCACAAGGGTACCGCGAATGTAATCTTGAATATTTTCAGAAATCGCAAAACCCCGCCACAGTTTATTATTCTCTCTGGTGACGTCCATTATTCCTTTGTATACGACGTTTCGCATCGATTTATACGTTCTAGTTCGCGCATCGTGCAAATTACCTGTAGTGGCATTAAAAATGAATTTCCAAAAGCCATTATTCATACGCTAGAACGCTTGAATTATCATTTGTATGGTAGCTACTCGCCGCTGAATTGGTTTACAAAGCGCAGACGGATGCGCATAAAAGTGCGAAAGCCCAGCATTAAAACAAATCATACGCTATACAATGGCTGTGGTATTGGTGTACTGACGCTAAGTGACGACTTTAACGATGTTGATGCAACAATCTTAAATGCGCGACATGACGTAGTACATTTTGAGCCACGTGTGGAGCACGATGAGTAGAGCGTTTAGTATCACTTCTAACATTGATGTTAAACGTCTAAACCAATCTATTTAGCACCAAAAAACTGAGAGTAATTGACTATGCCTGTTCCTGCAAAACTTAACATCCAACAAGGAAAGCGCAGCACCGTAATTTCAGTTGATAAGGATGAAACGCTGTTATCAGCGATGTTGAGACAAGGAGTTGATGCAGATTACAGCTGTGAAGCTGGCGTGTGTGGAAGTTGCCAATGCACCTTGATTAGCGGTGAAGTGTCAATGATCGAAAACCTTTTTCTTACCGATGAAGAACAGGCCAAAGGCTTAATTCTCGCATGCCAAGCACAAGCTGAAAGCGCAGACGTGTCGATAAAGCTATAGCTTATTCGCCGTTTTACTAAGTGCTAGCGTACATTTTTGCTATCGTATGCTCCAAATTTTTAATCTCAGTCAGTTAGGCACATAGGACGCTTTATGAATGTTGACCAACTACTTGCGGCTGCGAAAAATGCCGTAAGTGCAATGAGCAGCGCAGAACCTTTATTATTGTCAAATGAATGGACACAAGGGCGCACCGGATTTGGTGGTATTACAGCGGCTATGCTCGTCGCAGCTGCAGAAACTAAGGTCGAAGATGATAAACAATTACTGTCAGTTTCTACCAACTTCGTTGGTCCATTACTCGCGAATACACCTTTTAGCATTGAAGTGGAAGTACTGAGAGAAGGAAAAAATGTCATTCAGTTGATGGCCAGAGCGATTCAAGAACAACAAACTGTGATAGTTCAGCAGCTTTGCTTTGGTTTGCCACGACCTTCTACCATTGCTATTGAAAGTCAGGTGCAGCATCAACTTTCTGCACCTGAACACGACACCTTTTTAACAGAACATCCTGAACTCGCACCTGCGTTCATTCAAAATTTCGATATTGATTTACGCAGTGGTAGCGAACCATTTACTGGAAGTGAACACTCACATCTACATGGTTGGATGCGATTTAAACAGGCACCTGAAGCATTTGGTTATCCACATGTCACTTGTTTAGTAGATGCTTGGCCGCCGACAGTATTGCAACAGTTTTCGCAGTTTACACCCTGCAGCACCATTAGTTGGTATCTAGAATTCGTTCAGCCTCAGCCAGCGATGAAGCCCGAGCAGTGGCTAGCGTACCAATGTCATACTAACCAGGGGAGCGATGGTTATGTGCATACTCAAGCTGACATCTGGAATGAAGCGGGCGAGCTCGTGGCAATAAGTCGACAAACAGTCGCTGTATTTGGTTAATCATTTTACCGGCTAGCTATTTTACTTGCCCTGCATATCGATAAAGGCTTTTTGAGCCGCAGTTTGAGAGTTTTTATCGAATCGCTTGGTATAAATCTTCGCCAGTTCGATGCGATTATTCTCATTTGCTAATACCTGATTGATTTGCTCTACAACAACTTCTCCCTGAGGGGATTTCGAACAAGCGACATAGCCAACTCTGTAAGGTGCTAGGCCTTTTATACCGTAGCTTGTTATTTCTTTACTATCCTCTTGTTTTACCAAACTGTCTTCCATCATGTTGGGAAGGTCGATAAAGCCGGCGAGTTGTTGTTGGATAAGTTGATTCACTAAGGTATCTTTTCGCCATGGTTGGCTATTGATAAATTGTGCAGAACGCTCCTTCATTAACTCCGCTAATGATGTAGGGAAACGGCTTAAATAGCGGCTATCAATCGCTATATTTCTGCTATCAAATGAGTAGGCAGCGAGTCTCGCAGCTTGGTTCAAATCGACTGTGTTGTCATTTGTTGAAGTGGCTAGTTTCTTGCCAAATTCAGAATCATCAAATGTATATAAGCGCTCATTTAAGTAAGCAACAGAGGCCTTTGTGAAATGAGCGAAAGCGGTTCTTTCTTCGGTTTTAAAAATATTGAGTAGACATACATTTGGTTGCTTTCGCATGGCATCAAAACCATCGGCTACCGTGCCAAAAGCTTGCGCAAGCTTGAACTGTGGCAGCTTACTTTGATACCAAAGTGTTGCTTCCTTATCGGCGTTAAGTAAGACAAGCTTGTTGAGGTTCTCATCAAAGTATTTAAAAAATAGCTGCCAGATGATGGTGTTGTCAGTTGATACCTCTGGTAGCACCATTTTGTTGATATCAACGAAGCTGTTGGTATTCGCCGTAAATATGGTTTTGTTGTAGCGTTCTAATAGCTGTTTATCTCGAAAAGACACAAATAGCGCAGTGCTATTATTCAGTTCTCTAATTGCCAACGTCGGCTGATTTGCATACTGGTGTGCATTGTTGCTGTGCGAAATGACTTTATCGATGCGGCCCGATTTTAATAATCGGATGGCTGCTGCTGAATCTTGTATATCTTGCAGTTGAACGTCAGAAACAAGTTGATATGGACCTTGGGTTTGCCCTGTAATTCCTACCTGCGTTTTTGGGTGTTTTAAACTGATTTCTAGAAACGTTGGAATATAGTCAAGGCTATAGCTAGATCGCGACCAATTCGCCAATTGCTTATCACGAATGGCGCTTTCGCTGGAGATCCAAATGTCATATTCAATATCGTCTTCGCTACTAATTTCGACTGTAGACGCCAGCGCCTTAGATAATTTTCTCTCATAGGCATCGATTAGACCAAGGTTAATTTGAATACTACCTGGTTCGAGCTTGGCGTAATAAATACGGCTCTCAGCCTTAGCCGCGGGCGTGCATAACAGACAGCTTGAAAGGAGGAGTAGCTGCGTAGCTAAGCTGTAAAACAACGTCAAATTCATTACAGGCCTCAACAGTGTGGAGTTGGTCATTATAACGTTTTTTTAACAATCTTCTATGACACTAGGTATTAAATTCACTTAATGCGCTAGTCGGCGGCTAGTTGTAATGTTCTTATTGTTGTGTGATTGGCTAAAACTCCGATAAGTTCATTAAATGGCATAGGTCTATAGAATAAATATCCTTGCAGTTGACACTCTGTATAACGGTTGAAGAATCTTCGTTGAGCGTCAGTTTCTATGCCCTCTACGACAGTGTTAAGGTTAAATTTATCTGTTAGCTCAAATACGACATCAATTAAGTTAGCCGCTTTTTGCTCATCAGGTAACTCTTTGACTAGGCTTCGATCAAGCTTCAATGTATCTATACTGAGTTTTGACAAGTAAGCCAAAGACGAATAGCCACTACCAAAGTCATCTAGTGCAATAGACACTCCGATAGCCTTTAGCTGCTCAATCACCGAGTTAGCCTGTTTAAAGTTATCTACTAGGCTTGTTTCAGTAATCTCCATTTCCAATCTGTCGGCTGGAATATTGTGGCTTTCGATAATGTTTTTTACATCCTCAACAAAACTTTTCGATTTAAGTTGTAGGGGCGATACATTAACTGAAATAGAGCCGTTTAGTAGATCCTTATCAAGCAAGTACTTTATGTCCTTACAAGCTTGATTCAGAACCCACAGGCCAATGGCAATAATGTCTCCGGTTTCTTCCGCTTTTTCTACAAATAGACTTGGTGGGATATACCCTTGCTGCTTGTGATTCCAGCGAATCAAGGCCTCCATTCCGTGAATCGTTTTCGTTTTAGAGCAAACTTTAGGTTGATAATGTAGCTCAAATTCTTGCTTGCTTATGGCGTGAGCCAAGCTTGATTTAATCAAAATCGATTGGCGAAGCGACTCTTTGATTCTGTCATTGAAGAGAGTCACACTTCTACTGCTATTCCGCTTGGAATCATACAATGCCGCATCTGCTCTGAGATAAAGTTCTTTCGGTGAGCTAGCATGTTGAAATGCGATGGCAACACCTATGCTTAGCCCGGCTTCGATGACATTGTTTTCAATACGGTATGAGCATTCTAATCTGCGATGCATTTGTAATATTCGATGCATTACGTCTTCGCTGTCTTCATTCTTCTGCAGTAATACCGCAAACTCATCACCACTGAGTCTAGCGACCGTATCGTTTTCCGTAACAAAAGACTGAATTTGTTGGGCGATCGCTTGAAGGTAATAATCACCCACTTGATGCCCATAAAAATCGTTAATGTCCTTAAACTTATCTAAGTCGATGAGAACGAGTGCAAAGCGCTTTCTCTGATCGAACAAGGATTGATATTGTTGAGTGAAGCCTAGTCTATTCGTGACGCCGGTAAGCGAATCGGTAACTGTTTCAATGCTTAAGCGTCGTAAGTGCTTTTTCTTTTGATATATATACTTTGCGACTAGCGCAAGACCCATAAGCAAGCTAATGCCATACACGTAATAGGCGATTGGAATTTCAACGTTAAAACGGTATGTTGAAAAACCCTGAGGAGGAATGTTCCTGATCGTGCTATAGCCAACTTCTAACTTATATTCACCCGGCCATAAATCGTGTAGTGCCAGCTTGTTAGTATCAAGTGCTTTAACTTCGCCATCATTAAGTCGGTAAAAATAGGTGATGAGGTCGGGACTATGGAATTCAAATGCACTTAAAGAAAATTCGATGCTTTCGCCGGAAAGCGCTGGAGCTGAGGTCTCGAATGCATGCAGTGCTTTGGGCTTTGCCAGCCCATTATTGGTTAAGGCGGTAACTTTGACTTCATGAGCTCTAGCTTGGCTTGCAAACTGTGTGTCGACCGCCAAAATGCCATAGTTGGTACCTACATAAAATGTAGAGTCAAAATAGCTGCCCGTTGAGGGGGTCATGCTAAGGTTTTTAAGCCTAAAAGGAATTGGCATGACTTGCATACGGAACGTGCTTTTTTCAATCTTAATGATATGGTCAAGAGTTGTTAACCAAATAGATTCTGGACTCAAGGCCACTGAATTAAGGTTCAGGCTAGGTAGATTGACCTTATCATTCATACTTTCAATATTGGCTTTACCTAGTGAATTAATCTCATCGATACGCAAGAGGCCTTCACCTTCAGTTGTTGCCCATAACACTTCTGCTCCCTCTTCTAAAGCAAGGGAAGAAACTCGAATATAAGCGCTGGTTCCACCAAGTCGGTAGTGATGGTATTGACCTGATTCTATGTTGACTTGAAATAGACCATCAGTTGTCGCAAGCCACATGATGTTTGAGCTAGTTAACACTTTTTGATAAGTATAATTACCATCACTCGTATAGATGTCTGTTTCTTTATCCATAAAAGCAGCGTCTATGTCCGCCTCATTGGTGAAATGCATTAAACCTACATCTACATAACCAGTTAGCCATGCGCCTTCACTGTCTGCGTTAACGGTATAGAAACCATTCGACGGCAGTTGCCAAGGATTATCTTCAGTGTTGCTAAAATGGCTAAGTGATTGTTGGTCATGATCAAAGAGAAACAGTCCATGTTCACTCGCCATCCAGGTTTTGTTTTGATTGGACGATACAGACCAAATATCAAGTTGTTCGATGTTTAGTGGGGTGAAATTAAAGGGGTCTTTTCGCCACTGTACTTGCTTGTAATCAAAGTAATCTATGCCGCCGGCAGATGAAACGATAAATTGGTCTTTGTACTTTTCAAAATAGTAAATACTGTTTCGTGCAGGAATATTATAGTCTGGTGCAGGCTGATGTAGGGTAATGTGGCGATGAGTAAGCAAAGCTGTTAAGCCGTCGTCGGTGCCAATCCATAAATTTCCACTTTGATCAACTTCAAGCGTATTAATTGCATTACTTGGTAAACTGTATGGATTTAGCTCATTCGCTTTATAGCTTTCTATTTCATTGGTATTGGGATCTAGTGCTACTAAACCTGAACGATAAAGAGCAATCCAAAGCTTGTTTTCGTGCACTTCAATATCTGTGACAATATCGTTGTTAAACGCCTCGCCTAGATCGACTCTTTCGAATCTCTTAACATCTCTTCGCCACTTTAGTAGGCCTTTATTACCGCTAAAATATACGGTGTTATTAACGTACGCGCCAACATAAGAATGAATGGGTTTGTTGTGTGTTAACGCCGAAAAATCTCCAATCTCTTCATTTTCGCCAGTAAATGGATCTAGTTTAATCAGTGAAGAGCTTAGCGGCATATAGAGGTTATTCATGTCATCGATAGCAACTGATGAGGAGACTTTGTCATTGCTAAACAGAACGGTAAATTTTTGTGCTTGTTCAGAAAAACTGACGATACCTTGATCAGTAACGATTAGAAGCGGTCCATTATCTATTTGTTGAACGGCATAGATCCAATTGCTGGGTAAACCGGAAGTTTTATTGAAAATTTCGACTTGCCCATCTTTGTTAATCTTATTCAGGCCCGCTTCGGTTGCTACCCAAATATTACCGTGTGTATCTTCCTCTATATCGACAATAAAGTTGTTGTTGATATGGCGTTCAGAACCAGGAGCGTATTGATAGTAGACATAATCGTGGCCGTCGTAGCGGACAATGCCTTTATTTGAGCCAATCCAAAGGAAGCCATTGCTTTGTTGAAAGACTTTATTTATTTGTGTCGATATGTGCCCTCGTGGCAAATCCAACGTGTAAAACGTTGGTTGAGTCGATGCTAACGTAACAGTTGTCGACAGTAGCAATAAAATACAGCACATTAATGCTATTGCTCGTCTCATAGGGACTCCAATAAGTTGCTCATATAGTGTTAAGGAGCACAGTTACAGGAAACTAAACATAATAAATGAAGATTAAACTGCGACTTAACTTGAGCTTGTAAAACTAAACCAAACCCTAATCCAGTCCTTTGGGGAGCACAAAATGAATAAAGAGTGCTCCCGCATCATAGTCTTTGACACAAAAATTTACAATCATATTAAACGGTATATTCTATGAACGGAACGTTGGCTATTTGAGCACAGAGAGTAAATTGCTAAAATCGTCGCGCCAAATGACATCTGGTGCAGAAGAATCTGGCCATGGTGAAATGTGCTTCTTCACCGCATAACGCTTGCTAAACTCGACGTTATTGGTGATTAATACCCATTGAGCTTCATTAGGCTCGTCAGCGCTACTTGCGGTGTAAACGTATAACGCTTCTCGGCCTATCGAATTCGCTAGGTTACGGGTCAAACTTGTCAGATCTAAATGGCTGTTAGAAATATGTACCGCCAAAATACCATTGGTTTTTAAGTGAGCCTCGTATAGTGCGAACGCTTCTAGTGTTAGTAAATGCGCAGGAATTGCGTCACCAGAAAAGGCATCAAGTACTAACACATCAAATTGAAGACTGCCTTGGTTCTCGAGGGCGCGTTGCAACTGTTGGCGGCCATCCCCAATGGTTACGTTTATATTCGCGGGACTGTCAGAAAGATACGTGAAATACTGCTCTGCAAAGTCAGCTACCGCAGGGTTCAATTCAAAGAAGTGATAGTTATCACCAGGGCGCCCATAAGTGGCAAGTGTGCCAGCCCCTAAACCGATTAACCCCACATTTAGTGATTGTTTGGCTGCCATTGCACTGATTGGTAGATAGTTTTCTAATGCCAGTGCAACACCGGTATCTGCTCTATAGTAGCTTTTTGCGACATGCCCCTGACCTTCAACAAGCGATTGCGTGCCGTGTGATGTTGTGCCATCAATCAGACGCCTTTCGGCTTTGCCATTCACCTCTGTATCAACAACAGATAGCAGTCCATAGAAGTTACGTTCACTTGCGATTTGGTGCTTTGTTAATACTTGGCTTAATTGCCAATTCAGTAATGAAATTAAAAGCGCGCAGCCGTATAAACTTGTGCGTACTAATTTATTCGAAGTAAACCCACTAACGGTAGTTGCTTTTCTATCTGCTGATAAATTGATAGTGAACACGACTAAGATGGCAATCAGTGTGATCGGGTATTCGCTAAAGTCGTTGAATAATGTTGGAGAGAGTAGTGACACAAATGCACTACCAAGTACGCCACCAAGGGCAATCATAAGATAGTAAAGCGTTAAATGTTTGGTATCTGGCGAGAGCTGATAAAGTTCGCCGTGGCAGATCATACAAGCAGCAAACAAAATGAAGCTATACATTAAGACCTGCGAAACAAAGTCGAACTGGCTACCCACCACTTGCATAAAGGTGGCCATAAAAGCGCTGAGTATAAAGAATACAAGCCAGTACCAGCGCACATAAAGGTTTGGCTTGTGAAACGCGATAATGAATGTCACTAGGTAAAGCGCCAGAGGTAACACCCATAAAAATGGCATAGGTGCGACGTTTTGGGTCATTGCGTTTGTTGTCGAAACAAGCGCGGAAACACCGAGTGCTGATAGAGCCAACCATAAGCCCAATTTGAACATTGTTGGCTTCGCAACCTCGGTGGCGTCTTTTAAATTGCTAGCATTTTGCTCGCCCCCAGCGTCAGGTTGTTGCTTTAACATGAGTAAAAGCGCTGCAATAAGAAGAGCAAATACAATAAAGCCTGATGACCACATTAAGGTCTGCTGGCCCAGAGATAAAATCGGTTCAAAAAGGAATGGATAACTGACTAATGCCAATAGCGAACCAGTGTTTGAAATGGCATAGAGTTTATAGGGGATTTTGTCTTGTCGAGATTGTGCAAACCAATGCTGCACAAGAGGGCCTGTGCTAGAAAGTACAAAATAAGGGAGGCCAACAGATACCATGAGTGTGGTTAAAATACTCAGTGTACTTTGGTTATCGATTGCACCTGCAGAAACTTCAGGCGTGCTAAAAGGTAATGCAACACAGGCAATCGCAAGTAGTAATAAATGCAATTGTTTTTGTCGTGAGAGAGTTAATTTTTGCAGTCCATGTGCGTAGGCATAACCGGCAAGTAATACCGATTGAAAAAACAGCATGCAACTGGTCCATACCGTTGCGCTTCCGCCGTAATAGGGAAGTATAACCTTGGCGATAAACGGTTGAACTTGAAATAATAAAAATGCGCTGAGAAAAATAGTGACGATGAACAGCATGGCAAATTCTATCAATTAATGTTGGTCGTGATTATCTAGACATATGCTTCGAATTACTACTCTTGAAGCGAATCATTTTTGCGCTACTGTTGCCGAATTGGAAAAAGTCTTTGTCTTTATGTCCATTTATTACTCAGATTAACGGCTTTTAAAATTGCCCCCCAATAAAACTCATTATAAAAATCGTTGGGGAAATCGAAATGACAAAACTTACTACAAGAGTAAAAGCTACAGCCGTATCTATTGCATTAGCCTTCGCTAGTGCATCAAGCCAAGCAGTCGAGGTGCTTAACCTAGACAATAACGGCGTAAAAACTAAGGTATCGATTGGCGGTTATGCCAAAGTCGACATCCGTCATGTTGAAGGTGATATCGCGTATCAAGATTACTGGATTGGTAACTTCCCAGGCAACCAAGCGGTGGAAACCTCTCGCACTGGATTCAATGTAAAAGAGTCTCGCGTTAACGTAAAAGTGCAGCATGGTGATGTTAGCGCCTTCGTTGAAATGGACTTTTATGGCGGTGGCGGCAACGAAGTCGTGAGTAACTCGTCAAATCCACGCCTAAGACACTACATTATCAAATACAAAAACTGGACGGCAGGACAAACGTGGACGACGTTTATGCCACTACACGCGTTGCCAGAAACGCTAGACTTTGGTGGTCCTCACGTGGGTGAAGCCTTTATCCGTCAAACACAATTACGTTTTGACTACGGTAACTGGCAGTTTGCAATCGAAAACCCAGAAACCAATGGTGATGGCGATATTGGTGCGCCATCTAGCGCTGTTGGTGTTACAGGCACGAATGCCGACAAAGACGAAAATACGCCTGATCTCATCGCTCGTTACAACCACAATGCAGATTGGGGACAACTTTCTGTTGGTGCACTTGTACGAAAAGTTGATCAAGGCGGTTTAGACGAAACCGCTGCGGCACTGAACATTGCAGGTAAAATCAATACTATCGGTAAAGATGACTTTCGCTTCCAAGTCACGTTAGGTGAGCCAGGGCGTTATGTCGCCGCTGGTATGACGGCAGATATCGTGACAGATCCAAGTGACCAACAAGTCAAAGTCGAAGAAACAACAGCGTATGCCATGTCATACCGCCATTTTTGGACTGAATCTTTACGTTCGACTGTGTTCTACGGCGCCGCGACCACAGACACGCTTGATCGTGAAAGAAGCCACTGGGGCGTGAATTTAATCAGTAACCTAACGCCGCAATTAAGCACAGGTGTTGAGTTTGGTAACTATGAAATTGCCGATAAAGGTATAGAGTCTATAAATTCTAACTACTTACAACTATCAGCTAAATATAGTTTCTAATCATCTAGCTATGTTCCCGACCATCGGAAAATAAAAAAGGCGCTGGTTAAGCGCCTTTTTTATTTTCTGATTAACCCTTGCCACCGTTATTAACCTTCCGTCAGGTAAAAGTATTCTTGCTTTTTAATGTAGGCTTCACGGCAGTGCTCTACGAGTAAATTGAGCTTTTTGTCGGGCTGGCGTGAACGAGGATACACCGCATAAACACCCATTAGTTTCGCACAATAAAGGGGAGCAACACTGACAAGTTTTCCGTTGAGCATATCTTCGTGTACTAGCACTTTGGGCACATAGGCAATGCCTAGCCCAGATATTGCTGCTTGTCGAAGTGAGTCCAGGTTATTTGCTTGATATCGGCCGTTAACCGACACAATTGTTTCTTTTCCATCTTGTTCAAACGACCAACGATCTGCGCCAGTCGACTCATATTTATAGACTAAACATTGATGATCAATTAATGCTTCAGGCGATTGTGGCATGCCTTTTTGTGCAACATACTTTGGGCTAGCGCAAGCTACCCAGTGCGAATCCATTAAGCGCCTAGCAACCAAAGATGAGTCCGGTAATGGTGCAGTGCGAATCGCTAAATCAAACCCTTCATCAAGGATATTCACCATACGGTTACTGACAAAAAGCTCGACTTCGATTTCTGGGTAAAGTTGGCAAAATTCGGCGATGGCATTGCTTAACACAATGTCAGCGGACACAGCGGGTACGGTAACTTTGATCTTTCCTTTTAGGGTTTCTCCATAGCCTGTTACCGCATCTCGGGCGTCTTGCAGTGATTGTTTGGCAATTCTGGCTTTACCATAAAGAGCGCTGCCTGCATCGGTTAGGGTGAGCTTACGAGTCGTTCTGTAGAGCAGTTGCACATTCAATGCTTTCTCTAGTCGACTTATCCGTTTACTCACTACGGAATTCGTCAATTCAAACTTTTCGGCTATTTTTGAAAAAGATCCTTCATCTACAACCTCTACGAATAAAAATATGTCATCAGCTTTTACCATAGTGAACTACTTATTATGTCAAAAAAGGAAAAAAACATTGTCTTTTAGCAATATATATTAATAGATAGCAAAGTTGTACATTCCCGTAACTTTTCGTGTCGAAACTGCGGCCAAAGGCCTTAGATAAAAAACAATATTCAAATTCGGCAGGGGTATTACAACATCATAAGGAGAACAAGAAGTGGGTGATCTAACTCTCGGCTTGTTGGCGTTACTGCCAATTATCATTTCAGCCATCTTATTAGTCGGTTTTAGCTGGCCAGCGAAAAAAGCTATGCCAGTCGTTTTGTTTGCAACCAGCTTACTGGCTTTATTCGTTTGGGATATGTCAGCTAACCGCGTTGCTGCGTCAATTCTACAAGGTTTAGGTATTACTGCCTCTGTATTGTGGATTGTTTTCGGTGCGATTTTCTTACTTAATACGTTAAAGCATACACAAGCTATTCAGGTGATTCGTCAAGGCTTTACGCAAGTATCACCAGATCGCCGTATTCAAGCGATCGTTATCGCTTGGTGTTTCGGTACTTTTATTGAGGGCGCTTCTGGCTTTGGTACTCCAGCGGCCATTGCAGCCCCGTTAATGGTCGCGATTGGTTTCCCAGCGCTTGCAGCAGTACTTATGGGTATGATGATTCAAAGTACCTCAGTTTCATTCGGTGCAGTCGGCACGCCTATTGTCATTGGTGTTAACAAAAGTTTAGACACCGTAGCGATTGAAGCTCAGTTAGCGGCACAAGGCGTGACTTGGGATCAATATCTACAGCTTATTACTTCCCACGTTGCTGTTATCCATGCAGTTATCGGTACCTTCATGCCATTACTAATGGTCATGATGCTAACGCGCTTTTTTGGTCAAAACAAAAGTTGGAAAGAAGGCTTAGAAGTATTGCCATTTGCGCTATTTGCAGGTGTTGCTTTTACCATTCCTTATGCACTAACCGGTATTTTCTTAGGGCCTGAATTCCCCTCACTTATCGGTGGTTTAGTGAGTATGGCAGTTGTAGTTAGTGCCGCGAAGAAAGGTTTCTTAGTACCTAAAACTCAGTGGAATTTCAGTGATAAATCACTTTGGCCTGCAAACTGGTTTGGCAAACTAGACGTTGATGCTGAAGACAGCAATACACCGACTTCAACCAAAGTCTCAACCAAAGCCTCAACGAAAATATCGCCTGTTGTGGCTTGGGTTCCGTACCTTGTTGTAGCTGCTTTGCTGGTATGTTCACGCGTGTTTGTTGAGTTCAAGTCGTTGTTGTCTGGCGTTAGCGTTGGATTTACTAACATTCTCGGCGAACAAGGTATTAGCACCGCATTTAGCCCGCTATACCTGCCAGGTGGCTTATTGCTAATTGGTGCCTTAGTGGCTCTACTTTTACAGAGTAAATCAGGTGAGCGTGCCAGTGTATTTAAAGGCGCATTGTCGGACTCTACTAAGACAATACTCAATGCAGGCTTTGTTTTGATGTTTACAATTCCAATGGTACGTTTGTTTATTAACTCTGGCGTTAATTTATCCGACTTGCCAAGTATGCCGATGGCGAGTGCACAGATGTTAGCTAACTGGTTCGGCGACTTCTTCCCTATGGTCAGCCCGACAATTGGTGCGCTAGGTGCATTTATCGCGGGTTCTAATACGGTGTCGAACATGATGTTCAGCCAGTTCCAATATGAAGCGGCGATGAGCCTATCGATTTCGCCAGCACTTGTTATTGCAGGGCAAGCAGTTGGTGCAGCAGCAGGTAACATGATTGCCATTCACAATGTAGTTGCAGCGAGTGCGACCGTGGGGCTACTAGGCCAAGAAGGGGCGACTTTGCGAAGAACGATTTTACCAACCCTTTATTATATTTTGACAGCTGGTGCGTTATTAATGCTGGCGGTTTATGGGTTGCAGATAACGGGTCCGCTAGTGTAGGCCTGTTCATCAACACAGAGAAGTAGTTTATGACAAACGATCAATTAATCTCACAACTTATTACCGTGCATGGTGATGATCATGTGGCTGTTAATGAGCGCAAAACTGAGCATTATCGCACCGGCTGGCGCTCAGGTGGTGGTAGCGCTTTAGCTGTGGTGTTTCCTCAAACCTTGTATGCGTTCTGGCAAACACTAGAACTTTGCGTTGAAGCCGATTGCATTATGATCATGCAAGCTGCAAATACGGGGCTTACTGAAGGTTCAACACCGAGCGGTGAAGACTACGATCGCGATATTGTCATCATCAATACACTCGCAATGGACCAACTCATTGTACTTGGTGAAGGTGAGAGAAAAGGCGAGCAAGTGGTTAGTTTTGCAGGTGCAACACTGCACAAGCTTGAAAAAACACTCAAGCCGCTCAACCGTGCGCCGCATTCAGTGATTGGTTCGTCTTGTCTAGGTGCTTCTATTGTCGGTGGTATAGCGAATAATTCTGGTGGCGCTCTGGTCAAACGTGGCCCAGCATACACTGAATTGTCGCTATTCGCGCAGGTCGACTCGAAAGGTAAACTTCACCTGGTTAATCACTTAGGCATAGATCTAGGCGACTCACCCAAGGAGATACTGACCAACTTAGAACACCAAAGGTTTGATGGCAATGAACTCGCCTGCGATAAAAAGGCTAGTGCGTCTGATTATCAAGACTTGCTAAGAGACATTGATGCAGACACGCCGAGTCGTTTTAACGCCGATACCAATCGCTTATACGAGTCGAGTGGCTGTGCCGGTAAACTAGCCGTTTTCGCGGTTAGGTTAGATACCTTTACGGTAGCGAAAAAAGAGCAAACTTATTACATCGGAACAAACGACCCAAGCGTGTTAACGAAACTGCGCCGTGATGTACTAGGTAACTTTAAAAACCTACCAGAAGTGGGTGAGTACATGCATCGTGAAATATTCGATGTAGCGGCTAAATATGGCAAAGATACGTTTTTAAGCATCGAGAAGTTAGGCACAGATAGATTGCCAAAGCTATTCGCCCTCAAAGGCAGAATAGACGCAACCTTGAATAAAATTCCATTCTTAACTAAGTATCTAACCGACCATGTAATGCAATTTGCCAGTAAGTTCTTCCCTCAGCACTTACCGGAGCGCTTACTACAATATCGTGAAGTTTATGAGCATCACCTTATTTTAAAAATGAGTGATGACGGTATCGAAGAAGCGAACCAATATCTAGCTGAGTTTTTTAGTCAGCATACCGACTCAAGCGGCTATTTCATCTGTGATGAACAAGAGGCGAGTAAAGCATATCTTCAACGTTTTGCGGCGGCGGGTGCTGCGATTCGTTATCAAACCCTTCATGCGAAAAAACTCGGTGATATTTTAGCACTTGATATCGCGCTTCGACGCAATGACCCATTGTGGCTTGAAGAGTTACCTGATGCTATCGCCGACAAAATAGATAAGTGTTTATACTACGGTCATTTTTTCTGTTACGTATTCCATCAAGACTATGTGTTGAAAAAAGGTGTTGATGGTAAGCAATTGAAAAAAGACATGCTGGCGCTACTTGATTCTCGCGGCGCTAAATACCCCGCAGAACACAATGTCGGTCATTTGTACGAAGCAGAAGAAGCGGTAAAAGCGTTCTACAGAAAGCTTGACCCGACTAATTGCTTTAACCCTGGTGTCGGTCAAATGGAAAAACACAAACGCAACTGTTCATGTGGTTAGGAGGTCATGATGCGCTTAAACCAATGTTATAACTTTCACGATTTTAGAAAGCTTGCTAAACAACGACTTCCGGGCCCAATCTTCGATTATATTGATGGCGGTGCCGACGACGAAGTAACTTATAAACGCAACAGCGAAGCGTTTGACGGGTGCGATTTGCTCCCAAGCGTGCTAACAGGCGTTGAAAATGTCGATTTATCTGTCACTGTGATGGGACAAAAATTGGCAATGCCAGTGTATTGTTCACCAACAGCATTGCAGAGACTCTTTCATCATAAAGGTGAACGTGCCGTAGCCGGCGCTGCTGAAAAGTATGGCACCATGTTTGGTGTCTCGTCGTTAGGTACAGTCAGTCTTGAGGAAATCGCCAAGCAAGTTGATACGCCCCAGGTTTATCAGTTTTATTTTCATAAAGATCGCGGTTTAAATCGCGCCATGATGGAACGCGCAAAAGCCGCTGGCGTACAAGTGATGATGCTGACGGTTGATTCTATTACTGGCGGTAATCGTGAGCGTGACTTACGTACAGGCTTTTCGATTCCGTTTCGCTTAACACTTGCTGGCATGATGCAATTTGCCCTTAAACCAATGTGGGGCATCAATTACGTCATCCGCGAAAAGTTCAGCCTGCCGCAACTTGATGCTCATATTAAGATGGGCAGTGGTACCAGCTCGATAGGCGACTACTTCACTAATATGCTCGATCCCTCGATGAATTGGCTGGATGTCGAAGAGATGGTCAAATTCTGGGATGGTGAGTTTTGCCTTAAAGGCATCATGACGGTTGAAGATGCTAAAAGAGCCGTTGATATCGGCTGTACAGGTATTGTCATTTCAAACCATGGTGGTAGGCAGCTAGATGGTGCTAGAAGCTCGTTTGATCAGCTGGCGGAAATCGTTGATGCCGTCGGCGATAAAATTGATGTGTTATTCGATAGTGGCGTACAACGCGGCACACACGTTTTAAAAGCGCTGTCGCTAGGTGCTAAAGCCGTGGGTATCGGTCGTGGCTACCTTTATCCGTTGGCTGCGGCTGGGCAGGCGGGTGTAGAACGTGCACTAGGTTTAATGGAGCAAGAGCTTCTTCGCGATATGCGTTTAATGGGCTGCCAATCAATTGAACAGCTGTCAAAAGCAAATTTACGTTTTCGCTAATATGACTCTCTAATTTCAGTCTTCAATATCACTCGTTAATAGGGGCAGGGGGCTTTAGGTTTCTTTGCTGAAAGCGTCACCTCCAAAATTCGAAGAACCTGCTAAATTTAAAGTAGTGACAAGTCAGATATAAGTGTCATTGCGATGAATTTAGTAGACTCTTTTTATACTTATTTCGATATCTTCGGTAGCAAGTACAATTATTTGGTGGACGTGCATAACTCGGCACTCGTGTCGGAGCACGACTTAATTAACGCCAACAATCAGTTTCTTACCGACTTAATTAATGCCCATGCTAAATCAGGCTTGCTTAGCCAATATGTGAGTTTAAATAGCGATTTGTTTGAACGGAAAATGTCTTTCTTGTTTGGCAATATTGATTTGATGCGGGAAATCATCAAGGTTGGCTCAAATATCTCAGACTACTTTGGTTATTGTGCGTTTTGCTCTGATTCGGTAGATATTTCCGAGGGTTTTGCTTTGGTCATCGATCGAAACAGCTTGGCGTTTCCCCACAGCGATGTCCAAGCTATGTCAGATCTTATCTCTCGTAATATTCGCTTTAGTAAAGTTGTTTATGTCTCTACGAAGTACGACCCATCTTATCAACTACCTACGTATTCCTTGTTTGGCGTGAACTTTAATATCGTGCCAGCAGAAGGGAAGAAATATCCGTTTGTTGAGTTTTAGCGATAGCTAAGCCCGTTAAGCAAACGCAAGAAGATATTAATTAGACGAGTGACAAGAAACGCTATGAGAGTAGACTTCAAAGTGCAGTAGAAACCGCCACAAGATATGGCGGCTTCGGAAACTTCATTAAACGTTTGTTTTCTTTTCTTCGGTTTTATTCGCCGACTTTTTACTTGTCGGCTTATCGAAGATGCCTAAGCGGATTCGAATAAAGTGGAAAATCTCTCTCGGTACATCTAAATCAATTGCGCTTTCTAGGCCTTCAAAGCCTGGCGAAGAGTTTGCTTCACAAATTTTAAAGTGCTCTTGGTCAAACAATAAGTCGATACCTGCAACATCAAGCCCTAGTACATTGGCGGTTTGAGTCGCGAGCCATTCAATTTCAGGCGTTATCGGGTGGGGCTTCCCACTACCACCAGCACTAACATTGGCTTTGAAGTTGTCGCTGTTTGAGTTTCTTTCCATACATGCAACGGCGCGACCACCAATGGTAAACACTCGTAAATCTCTGCCGTGACTCGCTTTAACGAATTGTTGCAAGATAATATTCGCTTTCGGATTAGTGGCTTCGATGAGCTGCATCAAGTCGTCAAATTCGCCTTTTGATTTAGATAGAAAAACGCCGCTACCTTGAGAGCCGGATAATGTTTTAACGACGACAGGGAAGCCAATTTGCTTTTCAACTAGATCAACGTTGACTGGAAACTTAACCAACATGGTATCAGGTGTAGGTAAGTTCTTTTCTGCCAAAATTTGCTGGGCAAACAACTTATCTTTAACTGTTTCAATTGAGTTTGAGCTGTTAACACAGTAAACACCTAAACGTTCTAAGTGGCGGATAATAGCCAATGCAAAATAAGTAGTACCTGCGCCCATGCGTGGCATAACAAAGTCTGGTAACGCATGTTTCTTACCATCGATTAGAATGCTCTTTTCATCATCACGGGTAACAGTTAAGTCGAACTGATCAGGCGAGAAAACTTGCAACTCAATGTTCTCACTTTTAGCGACCTCGACTAGTCGGTGAATCTCATAGGCTTCTTGACGGAGTAAGCTTGCATTGTCTTTGTAGATAATCCAACCGCGCATTAGTAACTTTCTCCCTGAGTATCTGTATCGTTTACGGGGGCTTTTCTGCCACCGTTTAAGGTGTGAAAACTTTTTGTCTTAATTGAATCTTTGTACTTCACCCACAGGCGTTCTATTTTTGTCTCTGCCTCTGATTCCGCCTTACACACGCGAACAAAATTTTCTTCAACTTGATTATCTGGCGAAGCAAAATTTTGCTCTAAATCCCAAAGACGTCGGCCTACTTGCGTAAGCATCTCAGATTCTTGAATAGAAAATTTGCCACTACGGCTAAAGCCGTGGGGAAAATGTACATCATCATAAAATTTATTTGCTTGAACAAAGCCGTGTATTAATGTCATTTTTAAACTATTTCATTGACAGTAAGTTGGATTTTCGAGGAGTATGCTGGCAATTGAAAAAGGTGTACAACAATAAAAATTTATCGTAACGATAAGAGATAGACTGTGGATATAGAGCTGATCAAAACCTTCATTGAGGTAAAGAATTGTCGCCATTTTGGTAAGGCAGCAGAAAACTTGTATTTAACGCAATCTGCGGTAAGTTCAAGGATTCGCCATTTGGAGCAATACTTTGGTGTTGAGCTGTTTACCAGAACTCGTAATAACATCCAGCTGACCCCCGCCGGTGAGCGCCTTGTGGCGTATGCAGAGTCGTTAATTCAAACGCTCAGTATGGCAAAGCAAGACGTCGCCTTAAGCAGTGGGCAAGTAGCGCAAATCTCGATCGCGGGTACGCCCAATACGTGGGACACCTATATTCATGATGCTATTTCTAAAATATACGCCATTCAGCCAGAGATAAGTTTGGTTGCCGAAATTTTGGCAAGAGAGCAAATTACCAGACAACTACTGGAGCGTACGTTAGATGTCGCTATTCTGTTTGATCCTCCTAAAGTGGAAGAGCTCAAAATAGAGCACCTTCATACTTTTGAGTTAGTGTTTGTGTCTACCTTTAATGGCAACATTGAGATGAGCAGTACCTTGATGCGTTACATTATGGTCGATTGGGGAACAAGTTTTAATGCGTGGCATGCCAAAGAGTTAAAAGCACTGCCTGCACCGAATGTGCGCACCAGTACAGCACGTATCGCACTCGATCTAATGCTGCAATGTGGTGGTAGTGCCTATTTACCTGATGTGCTTGCCCAACCTTTTATCGATCAGGGGCAGTTATTCAGAGTATCTGATGTACCCGCTTTTGAGCGTAACGTTTATATTGCTTTTCATCGTGAAAATGAAAACGCCGATAAATTGCATGAAATAAAACGCTTGTTACGACAGGAAGAGCCGGAGGCTCCATCAATCATTACGCCATAATGAATACGCCATAATGATTAAAGGATAGTTGTTTAAGTGCTTGCTAAGCCCAAAAGGCATGTATCATAGACAGTTGTGGCGTTTGCTCCCGCAGGGTTTTGAAAAGTGTGCTCATACTCAACGCTCACTTACCGTTAAAGTACCAAAGTTCCCACAGTACATTAGTCCTAAAAGTTCTACTGTTGATCGTTTGCCACTTCATTACAGTATTAATTGGCTGTAATGTAATCAAAGATAATAAATTGAATTTATTTGCAATAACAACAATACGTATAGAGCATTAAACGCTTTAGTATCAAAAGTATGGGACTTTTATGAACATTAAATCGCTTCTATTTATGGTCGGCGCTTTGTGCATATCGCAAGCTGCCGTCGGGCAATCATCAGATGTCATTATTGACGACCAGACTGGCGAAAAAGTTAAGCTCAGAGAAGATGGTCGAGGCGATCGCGTCGTAGGTGCTCCATGGGCCACTCGTTCACCAGTACTTGCCGTCAATGGTATGGCAGCAACTTCTCACCCGCTCGCGACACAGGTGGCTATAGATATTCTTCAAAATGGCGGTACTGCAATGGATGCAGCAATCGCAGCCAACGCTGCTATTGGCTTGATGGAGCCAACTGGTAACGGTATTGGCGGCGATTTATTTGCAATTGTCTGGGACCCAAAAACACAAAAGCTTCATGGTCTAAATGGCTCTGGTCGTTCTGCACAAGGTCAATCGCTGGCACAGTTAAAAGCAAAAATTGGCGACGTATCGCAAATACCTAACTGGGGAACACCACCTGTGACGGTACCTGGTACTGTTGATGCCTGGTTTGAGCTTCACGGCAAGTTTGGCAAATTAACAATGGCTGAAAACCTTGCTCCGGCTATCAAGTATGCGCGCCAAGGTTTTCCAGTAACTGAAGTGATTGCCTACTACATGGACATTTATCAACAACGTTATGAGCGACTTCATAAGGCAGGTGAAATCGAAGAAATTGCCAACTATCAGGCAACTTTCTTAATTGAAGGTAAAGCACCTTTAGAGGGCGAGATTTTTAAGAATCCAGATCTTGCAAATACCTTAGAAAAAATAGCGAAAGGTGGTCGCGATGCTTTCTATAAAGGCGACATTGCGAAAACTATAGACGCTTACTTTAAGCGCATTGATGGCCCTGTTCGCTATGAAGACTTCGCCAGTCATTCAAGTACGTGGATTGAGCCAGTATCGGTCAACTATCGTGGTTATGATGTTTGGGAATTGCCGCCTAACGGTCAAGGTATTGCTGCACTACAAATGCTGACGGTACTAGAAAACTTCGATCTGCAAAGTATGGGACACAACAGTGCTGACTACTTACACGTAATGACCGAAGCGAAGAAATTGGCGTTTGAAGACCGCGCTCGCTTTTATGCCGATCCAGCTTACCAAAACATTAACTTAGATTACTTGCTGTCAGAAAAATACGGCAAGGCACGCTCGGAGCTTATTGATATGAAAGCTGCTGCAACTAAGGTAGAACATGGTGACCCTAAACTGATTGAAGGGGATACCATTTACCTAACCGTTGCTGATTCAAACGGCATGATGGTGAGCTTAATTCAGAGTAATTACCGCGGTATGGGAACAGGCCTGGTTGCAGACGGATTAGGGTTTATTTTCCAAAACCGTGGCGCGCAGTATTCGTTAACTGAAGGACATCCGAATGTTTATGCTGCGGGTAAGCGTCCTTTCCACACGATAATTCCAGCTTTTATCACTAAAGATGACAAACCTTACATGAGCTTTGGTTTAATGGGCGGTGCGATGCAACCGCAAGGTCATGTGCAAATGGTCACCAATATTGTTGATTTCGGAATGAATGTTCAGCAAGCGGGCGATGCGGCGCGTTTCCACCACAAAGGTTCTACATCGCCAACATGGGAAGGGCGTATGAAAGACGGTGGTACGTTAGAGTTGGAAAGTGGTGTGCAAGCAAATGTGGTGAGAGAGCTACAAGAACGTGGTCATAAGATTCATATCACGAGTGGCCCATTTGGTGGTTATCAAGCTATTTTGAAAGACCTTAACACTGGTGTGTATCACGGCGCGAGTGAAATGCGTAAAGATGGGCAAGCACAAGGCTATTAAACGGTGAGCCACTTAACCATTTAACACTTAGTCATGTAACAGCAGAGAATAAAGAAACAGATCACCGTTAATTATTGGTGTATCTGTTTCTCTTGTAAGTTCGCGAATACCAAGCTAGTTAGCTGGCTTTACCCACAGAATACCAACTTCAGTAGCTGTCACAGCCACACTCGCGCCCGCGGGTATTGTTGCGTTTGATCTCACTTGCCATTGAACGCCCGACATTTTATGGGTAGTTGAGGTGCCTGCATCGATACCTTCAGTAATAACAAACTCCATGCCGATAAAGTCATTCTTAACGTTGTGAGTATCTTGGCGATTTTGAAACCGTTTCAGTGGTTTCCACAAGATAAGCGCAAAAACTGTGGTGCAAATTGCCGTTGTTAACAAAATCGGCATTAATTGCACGGGCAGCGAACCTGCGTACACTAAAATGCCTGTTACGACGGTAGCAAGCCCAACAAAGGTGAGTATAAAGGTTGAAAAGCCGAGCAAGGCCGCTTCAATAATCAGAAGCACTAATCCAAGGGTAATGAGCAACTCACCGGCATTATTGGTAACAAATTCCATATCTGCTCCTTAAGCCCTAAGACTTCTGATTCATCACATTTAAAATGCTAGTTGCTTGTGCGACAAGCGAACCGGCTTCTGTTGCATTGTCTGGCAATAGCACCACGGTCGAGTCTTTTGCGATTGCTTCTTTTGCGCTAATTGCTTTCGTAGCAAGCTCTAACTCAACTGCTTTTTGACCTTCTTGTGTCGCCGCTTTTTCACCGATTTTTTCAATCGCCTCAGCTTGTGCAGTTGCTACTTTGATAATCGCTTCAGCTTCACCTTCAGCCTTGAGCACTTGTTCACGTTTGTCTGCTTCAGCAGCGAGAATCCTAGCTTGTTTTTCACCTTCAGCTTTGTTGATTTCTGCTTGCTTTAAACCTTCAGATTCTAGTACTGTCGCGCGTTTTTCACGTTCCGCCTTCATTTGCTGCTCCATCGCATTCATTACTGAATTTGGCGGCATAATATCTTTAATTTCGTAACGCAATACCTGTACGCCCCAAGTACTGGCAGCTTCATTAATCGCAGTTACAATCGCAGCGTTGATAGCATCACGTTCTTCGAAGGTTTTATCTAACTCCATTTTACCGATTTCTGAACGCATAGTGGTTTGCGCTAATTGCGTAACGGCGAAGTTGTAATCGTCGACGCCATATGTCGCTTTTTGCGGATCGAGTACTCTGAAATACAGCACACCATCTACCGTCAGCGTAATATTGTCTTTGGTGATAGCGCTTTGGCTAGGTACGTCAACTGCTTGTTCTTTCAGGGAACGGTCAGCGCTGATTTGCTCGATAAACGGTACTAAGAAGTTTAATCCTGACTCTAGCGTTCGTGTGTATTTGCCAAAGCGTTCAATCACATAAGCGCGATTTTGAGGTACAAATTTAATACCGCTTTTTAGTACGACTAGCACGAAAACCAGTAGCGCAAATTGCACGGTAAAAATGTAATTTAAAATAATATCCATCAGTTATCCTTGTTTTAATTTTTTTACTTAAGTTCCGTCTATGTTGTTTAAGTCGTTAAGAATTTAACCACTCCCTAACTATTAAAATAATCTAATATTGGCGCTATTGAAACTTTTACGCGCAGAGGGTTAAAAAAAATTAAATCTTTTTACCCCTTTTTGCTGATTTCCCTCGTCCTCTTATTGAAAGCTGATTTATTCCAAACAGATATTCAGCCTTGTATGACCAAAAGAGGAGAGTGGAATGAAAAGATTATTGTTAGCTACGCCGATTGCTTTGTTAGCCACATTTGGCCTATTTGTATTCATGAGCTTTTTGATTGCCAGTGAGGACGTAAGAGTAGATATCGTGGAGAAAACGGTTCCGGTTGAAATCAATCAAACGCCGCCTGATCAAAAGGTATTTGAACGCCCACGAAAATTAGTCGAGCCAGAGCCACCAAAACCAAGACCGGTAGCGCAACGTGTAGCAGCAGAGCCCGCTGATACCGAAATAGGTAGCTTTCCTGCGCCGAAAATGGCGATATCCAATACCGGATTATCACAACCTGCGTTTGCAATCGGCGGTGATCGTGAATCTCGACCTATCGTGAGAATTCAACCTCAATATCCAGTAACTGCCGCGCGAGATGGCATTGAAGGTTGGGTGCAATTAGCGTTTGATGTGAATGAATTAGGTGGCGTTATTAACATCCGTATTATAGATTCGTACCCTAAGCGTATTTTTGACAAAGAAGCGAGAAAAGCGCTGAGAAGATGGAAGTATCAACCTAAAGTGGATGAAGGTAAGGCAATGATTCAAAAGGATATGTTTGTTCAGTTAGATTTCAAGATGGATAACAATATATAGATTATGCTAGCTGCAATTAGAGGGTGGTATACCGCCACCCCTGAAAACTTGTTAAAGAGTTACGTGAAAACCAGTAACCCTAAGCATCTAGACGCCATTGTTAGGCAGTTCAATAGTGATGTTTATCATTATCTTTGTTCATTGTCTGATGCGGAACTGGCAAAGGACTGCCTACAGAAAACTTGGTTAAAGGTGATGAATTTAACCGACAAGCATGAATTGCCTAACAATGTGAAAGGGTGGCTGTTCGTGGTTGCTCGCAACGTGCTTATTGACGAGTTTAGACACAATAACAAGTACCAAAGTGAACCCTTCAATGACGTTTACACCAGCGACGGCACTTTGGAAGAACGTATTTGTGAGCTCGACAAATTGAGCCGCTTTAATTTACTGATAGAGACTATGCCATTTGTTCAACGCGAGGCGTTTATACTGCAACGAGAAGAGTTTTCCGTTGAACAAATTGCTGACATTACAGGAGTCAATTATGAAACTGTGCGCAGCCGACTACGCTACGCTCGTAAGTTTTTAAAGGCACATTTGGAGGCTTCAAATGAGCAATAAAAACTTTGACGATGAATTAGCAAATTTATATCAGCAGCGCAGGGCCAATATTGATGCACCTGAAGTAGATTTATCACGCATAAAGCAACGTAAACAATACCCATTTATGAAGTGGGCAATTGCTTCAATCACAGGCGGCTTCGCTTCCTTTGGTATTTTTGCGTACGTTAATTATCTTGCGTCGAATCACACTAATGTTACCCTAATAACCTCTGCACCTTTGCAGACGACAACGGTTATATTGGCACCCGCCAAAGAAGACACTCAAGCGGCTATTCCTCCTGTTACTCCTGTTCAACCTTTACCTGAGCTGCCTGAAACCAACCGAATACAGGACACAAGTGCAGTAGCACCAGAACAATCACAACTAGCGTTGGAAATCGATACCTTTGAGGTTCAGGCTACACCACCTTCAAATATCGCTATTTCGGAGATTACTAAGCCAAGTGTTGAGTACAAACCGATTAGACGAGTGATGCCGAAATACGACAGAGAGAGTCGCTTAAACAAGAGCACTGGCACTGTAAGATTAAGCTATCGCGTTGACAATAACGGGAGTGTATATGATGTTCAGGTGTTGGAAAGAACAGCGACCAGAGGGTTAGTTGCGTCGTCTCAAAAAGCAATAAAGCAGTGGCAATACGCACCGAACTTAGACATTACACGCCCACTGGAAGTTGTTTTTGAGTTTCAGCTGTAAGTTAAAACGTTCGTAGTTTAAGCCGATACGTTAAATCAGCCAATGGCATGAGCTTCACGCAGAAGTTAACACAGGGCTGAACTGCAGCGTGGAGCTCTTAAAATCAACAAATTTGTCGACTCTAGAGAGCGCTGAAAAGGCAGGTTTTAGCTCTGAACTAATATTCCGTAAACACTTCAAACAGCGGTACGACACTAATCTCATGGCGTGGCGAAAGTTGTTTAAGGGTGCTGGTGAGTAGGTATTTTCAACGATAACAGAAATCCCAGCGTCGATATTCAGACTCCTATATTACGGTTAGCTTATCACCGGAAAGTTCGTTTTTCCGTAGGCCTAGTCTAAACTTATTTAAAAATTGTGTTCCTTTTGCAGTTTTAGATTATTTTGCTTTTGATCGTGAGGAGTAACAATGAAGCGGTGGCTTATCAGTTTTCTTTGGTTGAGTTGCATATTTGATGCGATTGCAGAGATACAAATCCCTATTCGTGACGATGTATTGGCGAATTATGCAAAATTCGTCAAGGATAGAGACGTTTATGGTATTCGTGATTTTCGCAGCGAATTCATCCGTCGCGATGTTGTCGATATGGTTATAGCCCAACAAGCGTTGAAGCTAGGTGGGTTTGATGAAACGTTCAGGTATTGGCCGGATCGTGCAAATTTCCGTAATGCACGGTTATTACAAAAAGGAGAACTGCTGCTAAGCTTTGATTCTTATTGGCTCGAGGATGCAAAAGCGATGGAAGCCGATGTTTATATCTCTTCGCCGGTTATCCGAAATGGAGAGTACCACGCGGGTATATTTGCTAGCCCCGAACACCCATCAATCTTTTCTTTGAAGTCCCTCTCTGATTTGCAACGCTACACTGGCGTATCAACACCTATATGGAGGACTGATTGGCAGACGTTATCTGATTTGCCTCTTAAATCTTTGGTTCGAGAGGATGAATGGGTTAGTCAGGCAAATTTGGTATCGAGAATGTTAGTTGATTTTATGATGATGCCATTTTCGTCTAACGGCAAAGACACTTATCAACTTGAAACAATTAGATTGAAGAGCGTTCACAATGTTGCTTTATTGCTAAAAGACAGCAGACATTTTGTTATCAGTAAGCATCATCCACTGGGCAAGGATGCTTATGACGCTATTGAAATTGGCTTAAAACAGCTCCGTTCGGAAAAGCGCATTGTAAATGCATACAAATATGCGGGTTTTTTAATTGATATTAGCAAATACAACATTCTAAATAAGTCTCCTGCGACAGAGTCTCCCAACCCCTAACGCTCTGTCATTAGGTGATTTTCGTCGTTAAATTTTTATGCAATAGCATGGGCATATATTGATCTCAGTAAATGCCTATCAATAAGGTATCGCATGGAAATTAAGCTAATTCACCGTGGCAGTACGCAAAAGCTAGTAAACAACGTATTAAAAGCTCTGCCAGATTTTATCAGCAACAGTGCCTAACATTTTGTTTTTCTTTTTAATCAGGTGATAGGTAATTTCATCGATAACTGGAAACCCATTTAGCTCAAGCATTACTAGTTGGTTATTGCTAAGCTCTTTTGTCACCAGATTCTTAGGTAGTGTTCCCCAGCCTAAGCCACTCTCAATGAGTAATTTTTTGCTTTCAAAGTTATTAACGAACCAAGTGCGCTGTCCTGACTGCACGCCAATGTTCACATCATCGGTTAGAGAACCTGAATCTTTTACAACAATTTGGTATTCATTTCTGAGTTGCTCAATGTGATTAAGCCTAGGGTATTTAGCCGTTAAGCTGTGGGCAGCTAAATTGACAAATTCACCTGTCGCAACAGGCTTAATATCTACCTCACCAGTGGGAAAAACACTAGCCTCTATTGGGGTTACAGCAAGATCTACATCGCCATTCATAAGTTTCTCAAATGCGCCTGATAAATATTCTTGCTGCAACATGATTTGGCAATTGGCATGCTCTTCTTGCAACATTTTTAATGTCGGCAACATGGCCGATAAGTCTAAAGAAGCTTCAATTGCGACACTGACAAACGCCTCTTCACCATTGCTCAACTTCTCTGCTAGCTGGTTAATTTGGTCATGTTTTTCAAACAATTGGATGGCCAATTCTTTCACTCGCATGCCTGCTTCTGTTAGCTTAATTCGATAACTGCTGCGGTCGAATAGGGTTATATTCAGTTCTTCCTCCATTTTCTTAATCGCGTTTGTCAGCGTTGGCTGAGTTTTATGCATTGCCTCAGCCGCAGCCCTTAATGAATTGTGGTCAGCAACACTTATCAACATTCTATATTGCTCAATGCTCGGCATTATTTAAAAAACCTATCATCTTTATGTAAAACAATAATTATTATTTATTAAAGGCGGCGCGTAAAGTTAGCTAATTCAAAATTAACTGAGGAATTTGATGATGAACAAGCTAGGTAAATTTACTTACTGGGGCTTCTTAATTTTGCTAGCGCTATCCATGGTGGCAGCAGGTGCAGGAAAGCTGGCGGGCATTGAGCAGTTACATGCAAGCTTTCAAACAATGCAGCTACCTATATGGTTTGGCTACTTTATTGGATTTGTTGAAGTGATCGCTGGGATTGGTTTGTGGTTCACTCGTTTTCGTTCACTGGCGGCATTAGCTTTACTGCCTATTATGGTAGGTGCGGCGTACTATCACCTTGTTTACGATATTCCTTCAGCGGTGCCTGCGATTTTATTTGGGATATTGGCGGGATATTTCTTCATACAATCAACTATTGGTGCAAAAAGGAGCTTTAGCTTTACTTAAAACTAAGATGTCATAGTGAAAATCGTATTGCTAGGGTGTCTGTTTTTTAGTGGGCGCAATATTTAATGCGGCAATGAAGCGAGGTATACCGATTGTCGCAGTTGCGAGAGAGGTTTGTAAGTTAGCCATATACGATAAAGAAATTGATGCTATTCAGGCTTACTATTTTGGCCTCTACTCAAACGCTGAACACTTTGAATAAACTGATGTTGTGATTTGCACCGTAGGTCCGCCTGAAAATTGATAGTTGTCATTAACACCGAAAGATTTCGGTGAGGAAATGAAAAAATTAAGTCGGTCTTATAGAAAAATCTTAAGGAAAGCGATTTACTCAAGTTTCCAGTACAGGAATGTTATTTGAAGGAGAGCACATAACAATTTGTCCGCAGAGTAATGCGCAACCTAGTTTCTCTCGTAGCCCCTATTGTAATACCTACAAAAGAGCGCGCATTAGAAGTACTGATGAGGTCATCTAGAATTTGAAGAAGTATATGACCATCGATAATTAACGAAGCGGGAAAAGGCACCTTAATTGCGAATGATTAAGCACTGCAAGGTTTTACAGTCGATGTAAATCAATTATCTGAATTTATTCTAGATTGTGCGGTGGAAGCGCTGTGGATGAAACAGCGTCATTTGTCTCGAACAACCCGCAATTCATAAATTTTTGTTAACAAACAAGGGGTTGAAGAATAATGTAATCCACTTATACTGGTTTAAAGTAATAGGAAGTTACGAAGGAACCGCAGGTGAAATGGATTTTATGTTTGCTGGTTAGCACCGTGCTATTGTCGGCACCACTATATGCTATTCAGCAATATACAGAAGCCGAATGCATTCTTGTCAAACAACAAGTCGCTGACTATAAGCGCAGACTGGGCAATAGTTCAGTTTATACCATTCAATCAAAGGCAAGTTTTGATAAGCACTGCCAAAACCCGATTCAACAAAAGACTCGTTTGTCTGAGCCCCAACCCAGCCAATTAACGGATATACAAAACGTTACTACTGCCAATCATGTCGCCAATGTTTTTTTGCCAACCAAAAGTGTTAGTTTAGCGGCAAAACCAGCTGAACCGCCGTCAGTCCTCACATCTATGTTGAAGCCTATGCTGCCGATGCTGATTCTGGCTTTTTTAGGGTCAATCGCACTGGCATATTTCAAAAAGAAATTACCCCAAATAAAAGGTCGCATGGGGGAAAACCTCGTCATCAAAGCCTTAGAAATGCACCTAGACCAAGACGAGTACAGCATTATCAACGATGTCACTTTACCGCTTGAAGACGGTGGTAGCACGCAAGTAGATCATATTGTCGTCTCTCGCTTCGGCATTTTTGTAGTTGAAACAAAGAATATGAGCGGCTGGATCTTTGGTAGTGAAAACCAAGCTAAGTGGACACAAACCATTCGTGGTTCAAAACACTATTTTCAGAACCCGCTACGACAAAACTATAAACACACTAAAACGCTTTCTGATTTGTTGGACTTGCCACACGAGATTTTCCATTCAGTTATTGTATTTAATCGCAATGCAGAATTGAAAACCAAGTTGCCTGACAACGTCGGTCATTTGGACGAAATGGTGAGTTATATCAAAGCGTTTAGTGAAGAAACTGTCACTTATAAGCTTAAGCTGCGAGTGATAAAGCATATTGAAGTAGTGAAGTTGAAACAGGGTAGAAAGACCAATAGGCAGCATGTTGAGTACTTAAATAAAAAGCAAAGCGACAGAATGCCTTCTTAGTTTATTTTTTTTAATTTAGGTTTTGATGGGCTAACTGTAACCTGTGACTATTTCGAACCGGATTGTGGCAGCTCAATCATGATCTTATGTATTATGAAAATTTCTGTTTTTTAGCTTGGCTAGTAGAGGTAATTTTTAATTAAGTAGTTATCTCCCTATCTGAATTTAACGGGTATGTTACATCATTACATAGTTTACTCATTGAAGCTTAAGCAAAAGCTAAGCCTTGTTTATGCGAAAACTTATCGACTGTCAGATTTGAGCTGAATTTATTAACTGAACCCAACAGTCAAAATTAATACCTATTCACCTAAAAGTCTTTAATCCCAGCCTCTTTATGAGAGGGGCTATTTTTTCAGATTTATTACCTTTGTGTATTTCTAAAGTAGAAAAGTCTATTTCTTGAGATTTATAGCTGGCCTTGAAGTAGTCTACTTTACGATTTAATAGAGCCTTGGCTTCTGAGTCGGATGATGCAGTAAATGAAAAAATGTGGCATTTTTTCTCCCTATGTACTATTGAAGCTATATACCAACTCTTTGCAAATTCATTTTTTCTCAGTGCAGCATTTGGTTTTACTAAAGTTGGCCTGAAGCTTTTTCTGCTGCTTTTTCCGCTTCCTCTGCACTTAAAACAAATTCCGCTTTCTATGTGGCGATAGTGCGGAATATAGCCTGCTCCGTCACAGCGCCCACAAATGTGTAATGCGGTTGTTACCACGCGTGTTGAATTTTCTATATAACCTGTAAATAAGCTATTTAACATTGTATAACCCTTAATCATGTCTGAAGTGTTTTTGCTTATGAGCAACCGTTTGTATTTGCCCGTTTTCTATGATCACGTATATACCTCGACACTTAATTGCGATTTTTTTAGGCACACCGCATTTAATCATGCTTTTAATAGCCTCTTTTGTTGCCAAATAGGTATATACCCTAGTGCGGTAGTACTCCTTACCAAATTCAATAATGTAATCAATACTCTCCTGTTTAACGCCTCTTTGTTGCATTCTGGCTTTTGCATGTTGTGAAATTAATTGCATAGTGGCCCTCCTCTTTCGTTCAAATATTGCACTTAAAAGATGTAGATTCAAGTGTTTTGGGGACTCGGTTATGAGTCCTTCTTGGTGGGTTGTTGTGACTCATAAATGAGTCTTTTGTTTGTTGGTGGAATGTATTAGAGTTTATGCAATATCATGTACTTAGAGATAGCAGAATGGTAACTAGAATAAACGCAAGGGAAGTATTTGATCCTTTATCTGGCCTTTATTTTCCACAGCACAAAATGCTAAAAATTCTCATGGAAAGAGCAGGTCTTACTAGAAAGGAGTTGCATCAAGCCACGAAAGGTAAGTTAAACGAAAAGAGAACGGCATCTTGGTTAAGTGATATCTTTCGCGGGGACAATAGGCACCTTGCTATGAAAGATATTGTTCCTGTTATTAAAGCGCTCAAATTAAAGAAAAGTGACGAAAATCATTACATATCAGCATTTTTTAAAGCGCATTGCGATGAAAGTTTGCATGATTACATTAAGACTTATAAAGGAGATATTAGGGAGAAAACTTTAAAGCAACGAATAAAAGAGTTAGAGAAATACATAGTTGAGCTTACTTCAGCGCTATATTTCGAGCAGCACGTAAAGCAAAAAACTAAACTTAAAAAACTTGAAGATAAAATTAACGAATTAAGTAGTGAGCTTACAGATTATAAAACTAAAGCGAGACCTTCTGCTCCAGACTCTAAAAACTTTAATGATGAAGAAGCAGCGTTAATAGCATACATGGATTGGGAGCAAAAATATGGACATTATATAGAGGAACTTGAAAATCGTGCTCAATTTGATGACCCTTGGCTCGAAAGAATGGAAGAATGTGAAAGCTCAGAAGTAGAATCGAGGTTTGCTTATTTAGATGAGATAAAAAATTGGCGAGATGCGTTCAAGGAATTGAGTAATGTTGATACGAAACAAATAGAACTACACGATTTTGTAAAAGTTCATTTGCCTAACGGGTTTGAAAGAAAGCTATCGATCTTTATAGAAGAATCCGACATTTTTCTTAGTGCTAATGTTGATAACCCACTTTCGTGCTGGTCATGGCTGGAAAGTAGACTAGAGCCACGCCCCAGAAAATATGTGTTAATTTCATTGTTAAATATCTGGAAAAAAAACAATCCGTCTTATTTTTATAAAACTGATGAATATTACGAAAAGTACTTTGCTACATCCTATAAAGAGCAAATAAAACTCAGAAAACATCACCCTCTTAAAAAGGCAGGTTCCTTCAGGCAATTTTTGAGCTACCACTATGAATTATTGAGAAAAACCTGTCCCAAGCTTTATTCATTGTTAAGGTCTAAAACTGACTTGAATGTTATTAACTATTCGCATGATGAGGTGTTGGCTTTTAACTTATACCATACGTTTGGGAGTAGCAATTTGAGTAATTACACTGACTTTTTTGTATTTTATGAAGGACATTTTTCTTCTGCGATATCAGAGCCACTATTTGTTCATGAACTACTTGCTAAAACTATTTGTCATTCTCCATTAAATATTGAAGGTCGTAGCAACTTATCGTTGTCCGATGTTTTTCACGATTATGGCGCAGCAGAGCAAAGCTATAGCGATGTAGTTAGTTTCTTTTTAGATAATATGCCACCTGATCCAACAGCAGATGAAATGCAATGTAAAGCAGAAACCCTAGCACAAGAACTTATTAGAGCTGGTTACTCAAAATCCAAAGAAAATAGAAGAAAAGAACTTGATGAATTGATTGCTAGCATGGAGGTTGCTGAATACCCACCATCCAATAAGGAAACCAGTGCTAGCGCTGAAAAAATAGATCAACCCTTATCTTTAGATGAGTTATTTAGCTTAACGAAAAATATCCAAACAGATGATTAACTGACGGAGCGTGCTCTAAAATAGATTTTTAACTACTGATGAAGTCAGTTATCCGAGATAAGTTTAAATTTATGGTGACATGAGAATATTAACGAGAGATGAGAATATCGGAGAATATTCTCATTCCCGAATAGATTCTCCAAGTCAAAAGTAAGCACTTTCGCCAGTTCTATCTATTCACTTTTGGAATAAAAAATCGTTTTCTATTCTTTTTCTTTTTTGCTGCGCTTGTCTATCCTACGCTCATATTTTCAAATGGGCGAAGTATCTCATGCTTTCTAATCAGCAAAATGTTAATCAAGCCAATGCTGGCACAGCGTTAGACGCGAGTCAGTTGGCGCAGTTGCAGCAATTAACCCAAGGTTATTCTCCGCTACAGTTAGCGTGGGCGAGTGGTTATTTAGCAGCAAAAAGCGAAATGAACCCTGTTGCTAGCGCAGTTGCCGCGGCTACAGGCACTCAGGTGAGTGCTACGCTCACTATTCTATATGCCTCACAAACAGGTAACGCCAAAGGTGTAGCTTCACAATTAGCGGATAGCGCTAAAGCGGCGGGTATTACTGTAAACCTTAAAAACGTTGCTGATTACAAGCCAAAATCGCTTAAATCAGAAACGCACGTACTTATTGTTGCTAGTACCAACGGTGAAGGCGAGCCGCCTGATGATGCAATTGAATTCCACGAATTCTTAAGCAGCAAAAAAGCACCTAAGTTAGATGGTGTGAAATACAGCGTGTTAGCACTGGGCGATAGCAGCTACGAGTTCTTCTGCCAAACTGGTAAAGACTTTGATGAGCGTTTTGCAGCGCTTGGTGCAACGCGCGTTGCTGAACGTGTTGATTGTGACGTTGATTACGATGCCGAAGCAGGTGCTTGGGTAACGTCAGTTGTTGAATCTCTAAAAGATGAATTAACGGCTGAATCAGCTGGCTTAGCGCCTGTTGTGCCATTGCCAGTTGGTGGCGAAGTTGTTAGCCAATACAACAAGCAGAATCCGTATGCGGCAGAACTGTTAGTAAGCCAAAAAATCACGGGGCGTGATTCAGCTAAAGATGTTCGTCATATTGAAATCGATTTAGGTGAGTCAGGACTTACTTACCAAGCAGGTGATGCACTAGGTGTTTACTTTGAAAACGACACTGCGCTAGTTGACGAAATTCTAGCGAGCTTATCACTTACAGGTGAAGAAAAAGTTACTGTTACTAAAGCTGGCGAAGCACTTGAACTAGGCCTTAAACAAGCGCTTGTTGAAGAGTTAGAAATTACGCAAACGCCATTGAGCTTTGTTGAGTTTTGGGCGCAACATTCAGGTGATGAAAAGTTAACTGGTTTAACTGAAGACAAGGCGGCTTTACGTGAATATGCAGCCAACCATCAAGTCGTTGATGTGATTAAGTCTGCTGTTGTAGCCACTGAGGCGCAGTTGCTTGTTGATAACTTACGAAAAATTACGCCACGTCTATATTCAATCGCTTCAAGCCAAAGTGAAGTGGAAGAAGAAGTTCACTTAACGGTTGGTGTTGTGAACTACCAATTCGACGAAAGTCAGCGTTTTGGTGGTGCGTCAGGCTTCTTATCTCACCGTTTAGATGAAGGCGGTGCGGTTAAAGTATTTATTGAACACAACGATAACTTCCGTTTGCCAGCTAACCCTGAAACACCAGTGATTATGATTGGTCCAGGTACTGGTGTTGCGCCATTTAGAGCATTCATGCAAGAGCGTGAATCAACTGACGCTACTGGTGACAACTGGATGTTCTTTGGTGATCAAACCTTCACACAAGACTTCCTTTACCAAGTTGAATGGCAGAACTACTTAAAATCAGGTTTGTTAACCAAGATGGATGTTGCTTTCTCTCGTGATCAAGCTGAGAAAGTTTATGTACAGCACCGTTTAAAAGAGAACGCAGCAGACGTATTCGCTTGGTTAGAACGCGGCGCGCATTTATACATTTGTGGTGACGCAAATCGCATGGCGAAAGACGTGCACCAAGCCCTAGTTGAAATTATTGCAGAGCAAGGCGGTAAGAGCGCTGAGCAAGCAGAAGAGTACTTAAAATCGTTACGTAGCGCTAAGCGTTATCAGAAGGATGTTTACTAATGAGTGATGTAAAAACATTTGAACCGCTACCAGCACAAGGTCCATTAGAAGGCGAAGGACCAATTGTTGTAGAAGGTAAGCTAGCTGATAACGAGCGTTTAAAGGGTGAAAGTAACTTTTTACGCGGTACGATCGCAAACGATTTGCAAGACCGTATTACGGGTGGCTTTACCGCGGATAACTTCCAACTTATCCGTTTCCACGGCATGTATCAGCAAGATGATAGAGACATTCGTGCAGAGCGTCAAAAGCAGAAGCTAGAGCCAATGCACAATGTGATGCTTCGTGCACGTATGCCGGGCGGTATTATTCAACCTAACCAATGGTTAGCAATTGATAAATTTGCAGAAGAGCACACTACATACGGCAGTATCCGCTTAACTACGCGCCAAACGTTCCAGTTCCACGGCGTGTTAAAGCCGAATATTAAGTTAATGCACCAAACGCTAAACAGCATTGGTATTGACTCTATCGCTACTGCTGGTGACGTAAACCGTAACGTGCTTTGTACATCGAACCCTGTTGAATCAGAGCTGCACCAAGAAGCGTATGAGTGGGCTAAAAAAATTAGTGAACACTTACTACCAAAAACTAAGGCATATGCTGAAATTTGGTTAGATGGTGAAAAAGTCGAAACTACAGAAGAGCCAATCTTAGGTAAAAATTACTTACCACGTAAGTTTAAAACAACGGTTGTTGTTCCGCCACAAAACGATGTTGATGTGCATGCGAACGACTTGAACTTTGTTGCGATTAGCGACAATGGCAAATTAGTTGGTTTCAACGTTTTAGTGGGTGGTGGCTTAGCCATGACTCACGGTGATAAAGCAACCTATCCACGCCGTGCTGATGACTTTGGCTTTGTGCCATTAGAAAAAACATTAGATGTTGCAGCAGCAGTTGTTACTACCCAGCGTGATTGGGGTAACCGTGTTAACCGTAAAAATGCAAAAACTAAGTACACGTTAGATCGCGTTGGTGTAGATGTATTTAAAGCGGAAGTAGAGAAGCGTGCAGGTATTGCATTTGAAGCAAGCCGCCCTTACGAGTTTACTGACCGTGGCGACCGTTTTGGTTGGGTTTCAGGGATTGATGGTAAGCATCACTTAACGTTATTTATCGAGAATGGCCGTTTACTTGATTACCCTGGCAAGCCACTAAAAACCGGTGTTCGTGAGATTGCGAAAGTGCACAAAGGTGATTTTCGCATGACCGCAAACCAAAATTTAATTATTGCTGGCGTCGAAGCTGCCGATAAAGAAAGTATCGAACAGTTGGCGATTGAACATGGCTTGCTTAATGCATCTACAACGGCGCAGCGCCAAAACTCGATGGCATGTGTGGCGTTCCCAACTTGTCCGCTTGCAATGGCAGAAGCTGAACGTTACCTACCGGGCCTAGTAGACGATGTAGAAGGTATTCTTGCTAAGCATAACGTAGCAGATGACCACGTTATTTTACGTGTTACAGGCTGCCCTAACGGTTGTGGCCGCGCGATGTTGGCAGAAGTTGGCTTAGTAGGTAAGGGGCCAGGTAAATACCAAATGTACCTTGGCGGTAACATTGGTGGTACCCGTATTCCTAAGTTGTACAAAGATAATATCGATGAGCAAACAGTTTTAGCTGAATTAGATGGTTTGATTGGTCGATGGGCGACAGAGCGTACTACAGACGAACAAGGCAATACAGAAAGCTTTGGTGATTTTGTGATTCGCGCTGGCATTGTTGAAGAAGTTATCATTAGCGTGCGAGATTTTCATGACTAAACCTCTACCGGCAGATACTTCATCTGCCATAGTCAATAGATTTCCAGCATCATTGCCTGAGCAATGGTTGTCGCAGTGGAATGAGTTGCTAGAACAGCAAACGCCAATCGAGCGTGTTGCATGGGCAATGGAAAACTTGCCAAGCAACTTCGTATTGTCGTCGAGCTTTGGTATTCAATCTGCTGTGATGTTGCACATGATGACACAGATTGATCCGAATATTCCGGTAGTTGTCACAGATACCGGCTATTTATTTCCGGAAACTTACCGATTTATTGATGAGCTAACGGACAAATTAAACTTAAACTTGCAAGTTTATACAGCTAAGCAAAGTGCAGCCTGGCAATTGGCTCGTTACGGAGAGCAGTGGAATCAAGGGCCCGATGAACTAAAACGCTACAATCAGCTTAACAAAGTTGAGCCGTTAGAGCGTGGTTTGTCGGAACTCGATGCCGGTACTTGGTTCTCAGGTATTCGCCGTCAGCAGTCTGATCACCGCGCTGGTTTGTCGGTGGTAAGTATCTTACGCGGCCGCTTCAAAGTGCACCCGATTATTGATTGGACTAACCGTGACGTGCATCAGTACCTTACCAAACACAACTTGCCTTATCACCCGCTTTGGGATGAAGGTTATGTGTCAGTTGGTGACACGCACAGCACGCGCCCATTAACGTTAGGTATGGATGAGCAAGACACACGTTTTGGCGGCCAACAGCGTGAATGTGGTTTGCATACCGATACTGCATCCAATATGGATGGTGACGGCATCTAAACTGCTTAGTTGTTTTTGCCTCAACATGCTATTTACAAATGTAAATAAAATGTTGACTTCAGATTGACGAATCCTTTACTTGAGGCCAAAATACATATTATGTTTTGGCCTTTTATTTATACAAAATAACATGGTAGTTATTGATCTCGTTAAGGAAGTTTCAACGAATCCTCAGACCTTGCTTGAAACCCTTCTTGAGCACGAGCAGCTTTCGCGATTTTTTAATGCAACTTTTATCGTAGAACGCCAAAGTGACGAAGGTGAAATATCCGGAGGAAAAGGTTGTCGTCGCCAAGTGACAACGTTAGGGCAAACTTTTAGCGAAGAAATATTAAAGGCAGACCTTTCTGGCATTACATACCGAATAGTTGGCAGTAAACCATTGAAGCATCACCTAGGTAGAATTATTTTTGAAACCCATGGTGACAAGACTCTTATTTCCTATCATATAAAGGGGATTGCCCCCAACCATCTCCCTAACTTTTTGGTGAAATTTTTTATCAAGCGGGACATTAATTGTGCGCTGAAAAAGCTCGCTACTTATTTCGAAAAGAATAAGGCACCGGCGTTAACGACTTAATTGACCAGTTTTTTGAAAGAAAAATATACTAACTAGCGCTTATCAGCAACTCAAATGATGCGATAGCTTGCTTTTCATATGGTTTAAGAAGCTATCGTCAGGCTTGTCGCCAATGAGTTGGGCGAGCTCTGCACCAATAGGGGTGAGTTTATAAAATTTAATCACCGTGTCCGCTTTTTTAGCTTTAAATATTAGCGGTATACCATTGTATTTTAGTGCTAATTCTTCGCCTTTTTCGAGAGGTGGTAGTTCTGTTTCCTGTGAAAATAATAAGTGGTGATCGGCAAGCGTGAGTATTTCGCTGTAGCTTAAACCAAATTTACTTAAGCTGATGCTGGCTTCTCTGTTCTTGCTTAACATGTTGAGTAGGCTTGGCTTTTGGTAAACACCTGAAATTACGCGAATGTTCTTCTTACTGCTGTCTTTTAGCCCTAAACTACAGACTTTGCCAAATAACCTTGCGTCACTCAGGCTTAAATCTTTAAACGTTTTGAGTGTTTTTAATGAAAACGCTCCTGGGTGAGTTAGTTCACCAGCAAGTATTTTTGCCCACAAGTCTTGCATTGTTGGATTACTGACTCGTTCGGCAAATTCGATGAATTGATCAAACCAATCGGGATCGGCTTTATCACTGATGGCTGAATCTGAGCAATAATGTAGTGACTTCTCGATAACTTTTTCAATGTTTTGCTGGCGTCTGTTGTGATTGAATCGTTCTCGTCGTTCGCTGCGATCGTCTATGGGGGCTTGTTGCTGAGCGGGTCTTAATGCACCGTCTAAGCAAAAGTATTTTGCGAGGGTAAGTAATTGGGTTTGGGTGCTTTGGCCAGCGGCTTTACTTTTCTTAGTGTCGTCTCTTTTCTCACCTTCAATAAGCTGTCCCTTTTGCGGCTCAGTGGTCGCAACGACTTTGCTTTGTTGACCTTGCGAAGTGGCCT
This sequence comes from uncultured Thalassotalea sp., assembly GCA_947492575.1. Taxonomy (GTDB): domain Bacteria; phylum Pseudomonadota; class Gammaproteobacteria; order Enterobacterales; family Alteromonadaceae; genus Thalassotalea_F. Next base: position 691,055 of record CANLNK010000002.1, on the reverse strand, counting down.
TTGTTGATTCCTCTGCCATGTTGCGCCCATTCCCATACTCTATTTTTTTATTTGCTTACTTTTAGCAAATTTGAACTAATATGCATACACTTGATTTTATTGTGGCAGTAAAACTAAAAAATAGTTAAAAATAATGACATGTTACTAACTTGAAATGCGTCAAGTTTATACGTAGTTTTGTTGAATAATATACAACTGACTTTTATTATGTAGTAGAATTGCATTGATTTTTTCAATCTTTATTAATAAAAGGTTTACACCAATTTTACCTAATCGGTAACGATTTTACTGGTTAGCTGAGGGCAGTATGCAGGTTTCAGAAAATACCAACGATGATTTCCTTTTTATCGATGATAGTGATGAAGATGAAATCTTAGATGAAGGAAGTGCAGATACATGGAAAGTCCTAATTGTAGATGACGATCCAGAAATTCATTCTGTTACCCAACTCGCCTTATCTGATTTGACCGTTTTGGGTCGAAAATTAGAATATCTTCATGCTTATTCTGGCGAAGAAGCCAATACAATAATCGCGCAAGATAATGACATTGTGTTGGTTTTACTCGATGTTGTTATGGAAACCGATGATGCTGGCTTAAATGTGGTTAAGCACATTCGTGAAGAATTAAATAAGCAAGATATTCGTATCGTATTGAGAACCGGACAACCGGGTTACGCGCCTGAAGAAAGCGTCATCAAAGACTACGATATCAACGATTACAAAACCAAAACAGAACTTACACGCCGTAAATTAGTTACCACCGTCTACGCTGCAATTCGCTCTTATCAACAAATTACTACTGTAAACGAAAGCCGAAAAGGCTTAGAAAAAATCATTAATGGCTCTGCCAACCTGCTAGAGCTTCATTCTGTTCAAGAATTTGGTCAAGGTGTTCTCGACCAAGTTAAACCGCTGCTACATGGCTTTGAGAGTGGCCTGTTTTGCGCACGTGGCCACGGCATCATTGAAGGTGCAGATGATTTAGACTTATATGTGTTGGCACAAGAAAACAGGTCACAAGATTTCGTTAATCAAAAGCTTGATAGTGTTGCTTCTCCGAGTTGTGCAGAACAGGTAAATTTTTGTTTTCAGCAGAAAAAACATATTACTACAGACGAAAGCCTGACCTTGTATTTAACTCGTGGCGGTTATAGAGCCGTTATTTTCGTCAAGCTATCAGCGCCAATGTCTGAACTCGATGAACAGCTAATTGAAGTTTTCTTGTCTAATATCGCTATCGGCTATGAGAATGTTCATCTATTCCAAAAGCTGCGAAACGCAGCGTACAAAGATTGGTTAACAGAGAAACCAAACCGTTTAGAGTTTTTAAATCGCTTAGATAAATTTGCTAATGGCGGCGAACAAGACGTTGCTGCTCTAGTAGATATTAATCACTTTAGTGATATTAACGACGGGTTAGGTCAAGAAGTTGGTAATCAATTGCTTCTTGCCGTAGCGAGTCGTTTAAGTGATTTGGGTGATGATGTTGTTGTTGCCCGAGTAGGTGCCGATGTGTTTGGCTTGATTGGTCCTGAAAGCCTGCTTTGCCCGGAAAAATTAGCGTCACTGTTCTCTACGCCGTTTGAAGCTGGTGAACAAAGCCTGCCAATAAATGTGTGTACCGGTTTGTGCCGAAAAGCAGACTCAGGTAGTGGCGGTGTTAAAGTTTTTAGTCAGATTGGTATTGCATTGAACTTAGCTAAGAAAGATGCTGATGTTCATTACAAATATTTCCGCCCTGAAATGGAAGAAGAGACGGCTTGGCGTCTTGGTATGATTCGTCAGTTACGTACAGACTTCGCTGCTGACCGGTTAGAGCTTTGGTATCAGCCACAATTGGATTTAGTCTCTGGAAAGGTGACTGGAGCCGAAGCTTTACTGAGATGGCGTACCGAAGATGGTAACTTTGTGTCACCTGCAGTATTTATTCCTTTAGCGGAGTACTCAGGACTTATCATCGATATTGGTGACTGGGTTGTAGAGCAAGCGTGTAAGTTGATAAAACAACTAGAATCGCAAGGTTTTGACGATGTAGGCATTTCCGTAAACGTGTCTATTCCGCAGTTTAGAAACGATCAGTTTGTTAAAAAGGTTATTAGCACAACGGAAAATTATCAGGTTGAACCAAGTAAACTTGAACTAGAAATTACCGAAAATATCTTAATGGACGATCCGCAGATGGTGATTGATTCTTTGGCTAAATTGAAAGATCGAGGAATCAGTATTGCGTTAGACGACTTTGGTACGGGCTATTCGTCTCTTAGCTACTTACAGAAATTACCTATTGACCGCTTAAAAGTGGATCGCTCGTTCATTAATGAGATTGCTCAGCCAGACAAGTCACTTTTGGCTGATACGATTATTGGTTTAGGTAAACAGCTCAACCTTAATGTCATTGCAGAAGGTATTGAAGATAAGGATCAAGAGCAGCATTTACGTGAACAACAGTGTGATGAGGTTCAAGGGTTCTATTACGCTAAGCCTATGCCAGCAGAGGAATTTTTAGCTTTCTTAAAGGGTAAATCTGAAAGTTAAAAAGACACTGGTTGGCTTTTATTAGATTAGTGAAAAACGCATCATTACGATGCGTTTTTTATTACCGATTGATTATTATCATCTGCCACTTTAAATCGCCACTCCATCCCTTGAGCAGGAGCGCTAGGTACTAACCAAGCGAGAATGAGTGAGCAACTCGCAAAGCCTGCACCGACAAAGAAAACCCAACTTGGATTTGTGAGCCAAACGACACCTAGCAAGGCCGGAATAACGACGGCAGCGATATGATTAATCGAGAAGCTGACCCCAGCGCTCGCGGCAATGTCTTTGGGCTCAGCAATTTTCTGAAAATAGGTTTTTATCGCAATCGCGAGTGCGAATAACAGGTGATCGACAACGTATAAAATAGCAGCCCACGTGCCACTTTCGACTAGGCCATATGATACAAATAGCAAGATTAAGCCAACGTATTCAAATACTAGCGTTCTGCGCTCTCCCACTTTACCAATGATTTTGCCGATAGCTGGTGCAAACAACCAATTAAAGACATAGTTGATTAGAAACAGTGCGCTGATATCTGCTACTGAATAACCGAACTTCTCCACCATTAGAAAGCCAGCAAACACGACAAAAATTTGTCTACGAGCGCCGCTGAAAAATGTGAGCGCGTAGAAAAGCCAATATTTCTTTTTCACAATCAGTTTTTTATGTTGCTCTGTTGGTGTTTCAAATTGGCTAATACTCATGGCCAATAACAGAGTTAATACCAAAGCCAACACGCCGAACAATAAGTAGGTAGATTGGTAACTCCAACTGAACTTTTCCATCAATAACCAGACACTTGAGAATGCCAGAAGTGATGCTGCTGACTTTGCTGACAGAAGTTTTCCCATAAAGTGGGCGGTATCATCTTTTTTAATCCATTGCAGTGTTAGCGACTGGTTGACGGTCTCAAAGTAATGAAAGCCCACAGACATGATAATCGTCGTGATATACAAACCAAATACACTAGGAAAAAAGCCGGTAACGGCAACACCAATGGCTGTTACCGCTAGTGAAAGTAGTGCGAGTTTTTGCTCTTTAATAAACAATAGAAGGTAAACCGAAGTAAAAGCTAAAAAGCCAGGTACTTCCCGCAGACTTTGTAGGATCCCAATTTCCTTGCCGGTAAAAGCTGCTTTTTCAACGACGAAATTGTTGAGCAGTACCATCCAAACGGAAAAGACTAATGGTAAAATAAACGCCATAGCAAGTAGCAAGAACTGAGGAGTGTTCCTGCGGTTGGATAGTGAAAGCATGGTGATTCCTTAAAAGCAGTATTGGCGGGTTGTTGCTGACGGAGAGCGTTAGAAAACGCAAAATTTTGAGGACGTTAACAACTCGACAAAAGGGTAGGCGCTATTTTAGCTCATATGAAGGTATTGCCCAACTACTGTTTGGTCACTATGTATTCACAAAAAGTCGAAAAAATAACGTCAAGTGGCGAAAGTAAAAGCTTAGGTCTAAGGTCAAATAAGCGTAAGCTTATAAACTGGGTCATTTATGAATTCAATAACAAAATCAATTAGCAGTGTATTAAACCAGTGGCGATTTAAAACGAAATTCACCTTACTAGCTCTGGTGTTTTTTATCCCCTTGATAATGGCATTCCTTTGGATCGTTGATAGTCAGCGCAGTAAAATTTCTTTACTCAGTGACGAATTGCTAGGCCATCAGCTTATTGGGCATTTAATCACGGTTGAAGAGGCTATCTATAAATCAGAACAAAATGCCCGTTCAGGTGCACAGCGGTCGTTGAGTGTGCTGACTAAATCAATAAGTAGTCATGCGCCGCTTTCGCCTGTAAAAGCCAAGACACAAGAGCTGTATGAAAAATTTGCTTCGTTACAGTTGAGTACAGGTGATACTGACTTGACGGATGTCGCTGAGGTTTATGAGCTTACGCTTGCACTACGAGAAAATATTGCCGCAATTACAGGTCTAAGCCGAGAAAGTGATGCCAGTACTTTCTACCTATCTGAATTAAGCCGGTTAAGACTACCTGCGCTTTACGAATATGTTTCTCGCACCAGTTACCTCGCTAACAATATTATCGTCAATCAAGGCTTTACCGCTTCATCATATACATTGCTTGTGGCGCTAAATAATCGCATTGATGAGATTCAGGGGCAGTTTGATAAATCGCGTGCCCAACTGCAGCGTGTCGATAAAGTAACGGCTAGCAAATATGCTGGGGGGCTAGATGAGCTTGCACAAACGATAGACAAGTTCCAGTCTGGCTTAGAGCAATCAGTTATTGAACCCGATAATATTTCATGGCAAAGCTCTGATGTTCGTTCTTTTACCGGAGCTGCAACTTCTGCAATTAACCAAACCGCCCAACAATTAGATGTCTTATTAACTGAAAAACTCACACAAACTAAAGCTGCGCAGGTGTCGTTACTTTGGGCGTTGGGCGCTCTATTAACGCTAGGTGTCGTATTAATTGCTGGCTTGTTATTCGTTATCTATTGGTCAATCAGCACTAATGCGAAAGAGCTTCAACGTGTTGCTCAAAGTATGGGTGAAGGTGATTTTTCAACGCTACTTACTTGCGACAGTAAAGATGAATTTGGTGATATCATTCGTAGTTTTGTCCAGATGCAGTCTAAAGTGAATGCACTCCTGCTTGTCGTGCAAAAAGATGTCACTCAATTAGAACAAGGAACAAGTGATATCCGCCAAATGGCTTCACAAATGGAACATCAGGTTTCTACGCAGCAACAAAACACGCATGATGTTGTTAATGCTATTTCAGAGCTTTCCCAATCAATCGAGCATATTTCCAGCAATACTGTTTCCGCGCGAAAAGTCACACATCTGGCAAGTGAGCAAGTCGGTAATGGACAACGGGTAATTGAAGAGACTGCGCAAGTGATCAGTGGTATTTCGGATGAGGTAAATAGCACGGCAAACGTCATTGATACTTTGGCGACAAATAGCAACGAAATCGCACAATTTGTAAATGTTATACGAGAAATCGCTGATCAAACAAACTTACTTGCCTTGAACGCCGCCATAGAAGCTGCGCGCGCCGGCGAGCAAGGCCGAGGATTTGCCGTGGTCGCCGATGAAGTAAGAAACTTAGCAGGTAAAACTCAAGACTCTACTGATGAAATCCAGCGAATTATTGAGCGATTGCAGCAAGGAACTGAACAATCGGTGCAAGCTATGCAGCAGGGGGTTGAAAAGGCCAGCCATGGTGTCGAACAAACTGGATTGGTGTCGAATAACTTTACTGAAATAACCATCGCAGTTAATGATATTGTTGAAGGTACAGAACAGATTTCTGCCGCTGTTGAACAGCAGCATACAATGTTAGCAAATATTGATCAGAGCACAGCGGGCATTTCTAATGGTGCAGATACTATTTTAAGTTCTGCCCATCAATCATCTTGTGCGGCGGATGCTCTTGCAAAGTTGGCTGACGACCTTTCTAAGCAGCTGGCGAACTTTAAATTGAAAGAATAGAAAAACTGATGAGGCAACGACGGGAAGGAGTTTTCGTCACCTCATCATAAAACATTTAGTATTTAAACCGAGCTCTCAAGCTTAGCATTAGCGTTAAAAGTAATATTCCCCATGAGGTGCTTCCGCCACCTGAACTTTCATTGCTGCTTTTCGATTGCTGGTCGGTACTTCCTGAATTGTTACTTTGACTTTGGCCAGAAAAATTCGCCGTAACAGCTATTTTAGCTTCAGAGGTAATGATGCACTCTTTATAGCCTTGATTTAAGAAATAAAGGAACTGATCAGTATTAAACTCTCCAGTAACAACGTCTTTATAGCCATCGCCATTTATGTCGGAGATAGCTGTTGCGGTTACACCAGCATTAAAACCATCTAGCTCAATACTCTCCATAAATGTTGTGCCTTCCTTTCTAACGGACAGCAAATTAACAGCAGGGCTGTAATGACTTGAAAGGATGTCCATTGTGCCATTGCCGTCAATATCGCCAAACGCTGCGCCATAGGCATTTTCCGCATTCGCAATAACATTTGAGGAAACACTCATGTTGTTAGTGGAAAGCGAATATAAGGAGATATCGCCAGTCTTAATTTCCGCGGCTACAACCTCAACGCTGCCACTTTCTTGATTTTTGTAGGCGTCCAGCGTTATTGCTGCTTTAGAAGAGAGCGTTGCTGCTTCACTAAATTCATCATTACCATTATTAATGTACCATGCTGTCTTTTCGTTTTTGATGCTGTTGACTAGCTGCGAAAGGTTGCCGCTGGTACTCGCATCAAACGACGAAATTACCAAGTCGGGTGAGCCATCTTCATTAATGTCGGCGACCGCAATAGCATAAGGTTGGTCGTTAGCAATGTGCATGTCATGACTAAAACTAAAGGCGCCAGAGCCGTCGTTGAGGTAAAGTTTGATGCTTTTGTTACGGTATTCGGTAACTAATAGATCTTCATTGCCATCATTGTCCCAATCGAAAAATGCCAATGCAGCTGGATAGTTAAGGTTTTGCTCAATACCGACTCTAGAGAAGTTTCCTTCACCATTATTTCTAAACAAACCCACTTGACCATCGAATAGACTAATATAAGCCAGATCGTCGTCGCCATCATGGTCAACATCGGCACTCACTAAAGTTTTCGCACCGTTACGAGCATTCCCTAAAATATTAAATTCATTATTGATAAAAACACCATTACCTGCATCACACTTTTGACCAGTCCAGCCAGTAAAAGCCTCACTCCCGTTTGCTGTGGCAACGAGTGTGTTTTTGGCGAGTGTATTCGTAATATTACAATCAGTCTGACAGTTTACTTCTGCTTCTTTGACGGCAACTGAACCATTACCCACAATTGTCACATCGATATCTGCTGCCCAAGTTGCGACAGAGAGTGAATAACCTAATCCAAGCAAACAAGCTTTTTTATACATGTTAAGTACTCATTTTGTAAAAAGTGGCTAATTTCTATGATGTCCATTGAAGATAAGCAATGATGAGGCGATAATGGAAATATGATGGAAATATTTGCTATTTAAAAACAAGTGGTTAGGTTTGATGCAAGGGAAAAGTGATTTCTTGGTTGGTGACTACAAAGTACAACCAACACACAACAAAATACGCTTAAATGACCAAGAGTTTCACGTAGAACCTAAGATAATGCAGGTGTTATGTTATCTGGTGGAGCATGCTCAGCAAGTCATAAGTAAGCAGCAGATACTTGATGCCCTTTGGCCCGGCCAAACAATTGGACAAGATGTCATAACGCGGGCGATTTTTGAGTTGAGGAAAATATTTTCAGATTCCGCTAAATCCCCTAAGTTTATTAGCACAATCAGTCGTAAGGGATATTGCTTTATCCATCCGGTGGAATTTACTGAGGCTATGCAATCGATTGATGATCAAACTTCCTTGCATCCATCACGCAATCATATCAACGCACTCTTTTTTACGGCTCTTAGTGTCCTATTGTTTGCGACAATTGTCATTGTTCTCATGTGGCCAGACACAGAGGAAACTCACCCATTTAATGTTGAGACTTCACTTATTAGTCACCAATCTAAAGGTGTTTCTTCACCAGCTATATCCCCAAGTGGTGATAGGCTCATTTATGTGGCATCAAATGCCGACGGTTTTACGTTAACTCAATCGACACTAGGTACACAAAACGCTAAGTCTCTTTTTACGTCTAAGACATTACTCGTGTCACCGGTTTGGTTAAGCGAGGATGAAGTTATTTTCGCAATATGTGAAGGGAATGACTGTAAGATTAGTCAGCTTCACCTTCCTAGTAACACGATAACGGAAAAGGGATACCAAGGTAAGTTCATACGGCGCTTATCGACTCATACTGACAACACCCAGTTGCTAGTTGAGAGTGGGGCAGTAGGCGACCGTCAATTTACGCTATTAAACACTAAAGATTATCGACCGATTGAAGTTCCAAGCTTTATTGGGGCTCACCTAGCAGTTTCCGATGCTGAATTACCCGTCATTTATTTCCTGAGCTATACGGACAGAGGGTTTATCACATTTAATAGCTACAATGTTGATGTAGGGCTGCATCAAACATTAGATTTCAAAGTTGATACGGTGTTTTCCATTGCGCCAAAAACTAAAGGACAACTTTGGGTATCTGGCCGCAGAGACGGGCAGGCAAGTATTTGGCGATTTGATGTAGGTGCCAATGAATTTCATAAAGTGTTAGATGCATCGCCAGGTGAAGTGTTTACTGAACTTAACTATCACCAGGCGACTAATCAGCTGGCTTATAAAAGTGTCGAACGCAACATAGATATTGGTCAGGTTGGTGCGCCATTTACGGTCGACAATATCAATAGCGGCATGATTGATATGAATGCTGTTTATCTTGAAAAACGCAATGAGCTTGTATTTGCATCTAATCGCACTGGATTTTACGAATTGTGGAAGGCTAAAAAAGGCGCAATTGAGAAGATAACCAATTTGAAAACCAACGTTATCGACAGGCCTATATACTCTCCAGCCCAAGATAAGTTAGCGTTTACGTCTGCAACATTGAACAAGAGTGTGCTGAGAGTTCTAAATTTAGAAAATGGTGAAATAGAGCTCGATTATAAAATGCCTAAAAAGGCGTTTTTACTCAGCTGGGATAGCGATAAAAATGGCTTGTACTATAGCGCGGCCAATGAGGGGAGTTATACCATTTACTTTTTCTCATTTGAGCAGCAATCATCGACGCCAGTCGCCTTAAATGCTGGTGTGTTAATGCATAATACTCAAAATTCTGAGCGCTACTTTGGAAATATGCTTAGCGCCAATCTAATGAAAGAAGCCGCAGATGGTACGATCAGCGCCGTTTATCAGCTTCCGTTCAGTGCTATTCCTTTGTCTCCTCACCAAGCGACAATGATCGGAAACAACTTTTTTTATGTCGACAATTCTGATGTTGGCAGAGTTTTAATGCAGGTTGAGATAGATAGTCAGAAACCCGAGTTGGTGCTAAACCTGCCACAGTCAGCTTTTGTGACTCATATCGGCAAGGATGAAAAACCCTATGCTATTTATGATTTATTGGTGGTGGACAAACAGCAACTTGTGCTATCGACAATTAATGGAACGTTAACTGAGTAATTTGCTAGTAAACTACCCGTAAATAGCGGTTTCAGCGTACAAGTAAACACCCAATTTAAACGGGTGTTTAAAAAATTTGCTTTTCATTTTCTTTCAAGGCAAACTCATTCAGCTATTATTAAATCAAAATACATATCTAGTACAAGCAAGCACCTTGTTGGGTGAAGGAGATCAGGCATGTTATTTCAAGGCAAAAGCCTTTCTGCCGAGTTACTAGCTGACGGTATCGTTGAAGTTAAATTTGATGCCGAAGGTTCAGTGAACAAGTTCGATCAGGCAACTTTTGAAGATTATCGCGCTGTAGTTGAGGCGATCAAAAATTGTAATGACGCTAAGGGTGTTATTGTAACATCTGGCAAGCCAGCATTTATCGTTGGTGCCGACATTACCGAATTCCTAGAAACATTTAAACAACCTGAAGACGCATTAGTGCCTTGGGTTAAGTCAGCATCTGACGTTTTCGATTCATTTGAAGATCTTGAGTTACCAACGGTTGCCGCAATTAGCGGTTTCGCATTAGGTGGTGGCTGTGAGATGACATTAGCTTGTGACTACCGTGTTGCAGACACAACAGCTCAAATCGGCTTACCTGAAGTTAAATTAGGCTTAATGCCAGGCTTCGGTGGTACGGTTCGTTTACCTCGCCTAGTTGGTGCAGACAACGCTGTTGAGTGGATGTCTACTGGTAAGCAATACAAAGCTGATCAAGCAATGAAAGTCGGTGTTGTTGACTCTGTTGTTGCACCAGATTTCTTGCGTGAAGCAGCAATCGCTGTGGTAACACAGGCGATTGAAGGCAAGCTTGACTGGAAAGCTAAGCGTCAACCGAAACTTGAGCCGCTTAAGCTTACACCAACTGAAAGCTTAATGACGTTCAACACCTGTAAAGGCATGATTGCAGCGAAAGCTGGCAAGCACTACCCAGCACCAATGGTGATGGTGAATACGCTTGAAAAGGCAGCTGGTTTAGATCGTGCAGGTGCGATGCACTTAGAAAACGTAGGTTTTGCTAAGCTTGCTAAGACTGACGCTGCGACTGCTCAAATTGGTCTATTCATGGCTGACCAAGTGATCAAAGGTAAAGCCAAGAAAGCAGGTAAGATTGCAACTAAAGCTGTTAACAAAGCAGCGGTGTTAGGTGCAGGTATCATGGGTGGCGGTATCGCTTACCAATCTGCATACAAAGGCACACCAATTATTATGAAAGATATCGCTGACAGTGCGTTAGACCTTGGTTTAACAACTGCGGCAGGTTTGCTCTCTAAGCAAGTTGAACGCGGCCGTATGGACGCGAAAAAAATGGCTGGCGTGTTAAACAACATTACACCAACGCTAAGCTACGACAGCGTGAAAGACGTTGATGTTGTCGTTGAAGCGGTTGTTGAAAACCCGAAAGTTAAAGGTATTGTGTTAGCGGAAGTTGAAGGTATCGTTGCTGAAGATGCAATTGTTACATCAAATACTTCAACTATATCAATTGATCTACTTGCCCAGAGCGTTAAGCGCAAAGATAAATTCTGTGGTATGCACTTCTTCAACCCAGTGCACAAAATGCCATTAGTAGAAGTTATTCGAGGTAAAGAAACGTCTGACGAGACAGTAGCAGCAGTTGTTGCTTACGCAGCGAAAATGGGTAAATCACCTATCGTTGTAAATGACTGTCCAGGTTTCTACGTAAACCGTGTGTTATTCCCATACTTCGCAGGCTTTAGCTACCTAGTAAAAGAAGGTGCTGACTTCGTGGCTGTTGATAAAGTTATGGAGAAGCAATTCGGTTGGCCTATGGGCCCTGCTTACTTACTTGACGTTGTTGGTATTGATACTGCAGATCACTGTACAGGTGTGATGTCTGCTGGCTTCCCGACACGTATGAAGAAGATTGATAACGACCCAGTAAACCTACTTTACACTAACGATCGTTTCGGTCAGAAGAACGGTAAAGGCTTCTATGATTACGGTACTGACAAGCGCGGCAAACCAACGAAAGTGGCAAGTGAAGCGGCTTACGAACTATTCACTGGCAATGTAGCTGATAAGAAAGATTTTGATGCTGACGAAATCATTGCACGTCTAATGATTCCTATGGTGAACGAAGTGGTTCGCTGTTTAGAAGAAGGTATCGTTGATACAGCTGCTGAAGCAGATATGGGCTTAATCTACGGTTTAGGTTTCCCTCCATTCCGCGGCGGTCCGATTCGTTACCTAGAAACTGTTGGCTTAGAGAAGTTCATCGAAATGGCAGACAAGTTTGCGCCTTTAGGTGAAGTTTACCAAGTCACTGACGGTATGCGTGAGATGGCTAAATCTGGCAAATCTTACTTCACTACAGACGTTAAAACAGCTTAAGCCGAGGAAAGAACAATGAAAGAAGTCGTAATTATCGATACTATTCGTACCCCTATGGGTCGCTCTAAGGCTGGTGTTTTCCGTAATGTACGTGCCGAAGCTTTATCAGCGCACTTAATGCAGCAATTATTAGTTCGTAACCCGAACTTAGACCCTGCATTAATCGAAGACATTATCTGGGGTAACGTTAAGCAAACTAAAGAGCAGGGCTTTAATATCGCTCGTAATGCTCAGTTATTAACAGACATTCCAAAATCAACAGGTGCTGTAACAGTTAACCGCTTATGTGGTTCATCAATGCAAGCACTACACGATGCAACAACTAACATCATGGCAGGTCAAGGTGACGTGTTCATGGTAGGTGGTGTTGAGCACATGGGTCACGTACCTATGATGTACGATGTGGATTTCGATCCAGCATTAAGCAAGTACATCTCAAAAGCTGCAGGTAGCATGGGCTTAACAGCTGAGCTACTTGGTATGCAACACGGTGTAACACGTGAACAACAAGACGCATTTGGCGCTCGTTCACACCAACGTGCACACAAAGCAACACTAGAAGGTCGTTGGTCAAACGAAATCGTAGCAACACCAGGTCATGACGCTAATGGCGTATTAACGATGGTAGACTACGATGAAGTTATCCGCCCTGAAACTACTGTTGAATCACTATCTGGCTTACGTCCAGTGTTCAACCCAGTAAATGGTACAGTAACAGCGGGTACATCTTCAGCGTTATCTGACGGTGCATCAGCAATGTTAGTGATGTCTGCAGATAAAGCGAAAGAACTAGGCTTAACGCCACGCGCTAAAATCCGCAGCATGGGGGTTGCAGGTTGCGATCCATCAACAATGGGCTACGGTCCAGTACCAGCAACTAAGAAAGCATTAAAACGTGCTGGCTTAACGCTAGACGATATCGAAATGGCAGAGTTCAACGAAGCATTCGCTGCTCAAGCTATTTCTTGTGTTCGTGCCCTAGGCATTGAAGACAAGATGGACGATATGATCAACTTAAACGGTGGTGCTATCGCATTAGGTCACCCACTAGGTTGTTCAGGTACTCGTATCACAGGTACGCTACTTAACGTAATGGAAAATGAAGATGTTTCTGTTGGTTTAGCGACAATGTGTATTGGGTTAGGACAAGGTATCGCGACAGTTATCGAACGCGTTTAATTACTGGCTATATGGCTTAACTTCGTTGTCGGAAATACTCATGTACACTTGTACATTCCGTGTTTCCTCCTAGAATTTAAACCATATTCCTGCGTAATTAAAAAACGTTCAAAATATTTTAAAGGGCTACTGCGGTAGCCCTTTTTAGTGTCTGATTTTTGAGTGTTAGAGGTGCTCACATACATTTGTATGCTCCGCGCTTTCTCCTAACCACAAACAAAACTATCTGCGTAATTACTTAGCGTTATGTGAATTTTAAAGGGCTACTTTTGTAGTCCTTTTTTGTATATACACATTCTTACTCCCTCTTCGAATAAGCGCTTTTTATCTATCAATTTATAACGCTTTTCATGCGTTTAATAACTGGTTATTACTCTAATTGATTAAGTTGTATTAACCATGTCAAGGAGCTACATAGTTAATCTTTTTTATTGGTGTAGTTTTACTGATAAATCGTCAGTCTATTAGGTGATCATGAATTGCTTTAGCGGGCTCGATTTTCTGAGCTTTCATTTATCATCGATCACCTTACTTTGAAATAAATTAAAAATTAAAAACTCACAATGGAGGCATTTGCTAACACTTCAATGTGTTTTATAACCACTTCAGTGCTAACAAAATCAAGCCTGCTATCCAAATTGTTTCTGCCACCATCAGTAAAATTGGTTTTACTCCCACACTCACGAGCTTCGACAAATTCGATTTCATACCAATCGCAGCAATGGAAATGACGAGGGCAAAACTGCTGATATCAATGGCAATGCTTGTCGCTTTAACAGGTAAATCAACGAGTGAGTTTAATACCATAAAAATCACAAACGCGATAAGAAATAGCGGAAAATTTGCTGCTTTTCTAGAGGATCCTCCTTGTCTGAATTTTGCATTAATAACTAGTAGCATTAGCAGTACTACAGGCATTAAAAAGCTCACGCGTACTAATTTTACTAGTGTAGATAAGTCACCAGTTTGCTCTGACACGGAATAACCTGCACCGACAACTTGTGCCACGTCATGGATGGTACCACCTAAGAATATACTTGTTTGTTGTTCTGTAAGGCTTAACTCACTAGCGAGGATTGGGTAAAGTATCATGGCAAGCGTTGAAAGCGACGTTACCCCTATGATGGTGAGTAAAGTGTCGCGCTCTTTGTCTTTACTATCTGGCATGATGGCTGAAATTGCCATCGCAGCCGATGCGCCGCAAATAGCGACTGAACCACCTGTTAAAGCACCAAAGCGCTGACTTAGACCCAATAAGCGGCTGATGAAAATGCCGAATATAATGGTACTCGCGATTGCTACTACGAGTAATATAGCTGTTGACCAACCAAGAGATATTAGATCGTCAAAAGCGATCCTAAATCCTAATAGTGCAACACCTACTCTAAGTAGATGTGTTGCGGCAAATTCTATTCCTGCTTGGCATTTGGTTTCGTTATGCAGAAACGAGAGAGCGATACCAAGCAAGAGTGCAAACAACATGGCAGGGGCGCCGTAGTGCTCAGATAAGAAAAGTGCTGCTAGCCCGGTAATAACAGCGACAAAAACACCGGGCATTAATGCGTTAATTTTCATTCATATAGCCAAGGAGGAAAACTCCCCTGTATATTAGCGAATGTAATTAATAGTGCAATTAAGAGTGTAGCTAAGAGTGCAAATATAAGCACTGGTTTTGCGGTTAAAAACTAGGTTAAACGTCCCCAAAGAGGCTGTGTTATTGCAAGCGTAAAGAATAGGGCTGCAATACCGCGTTTTTTCTTCGACCATAAGAACTTTGCTTGGCTCATTAAGAACTTACTGCTCAAGAAAGCGCTAGCTAATGCATTCGACTCTTCTTTGTTTACCTGCTTAAGCTCAGCTAAGTCACCATTGGCTAAGAACGCTCGTTGAACGCCATCTCTTATCCAGCCTTTGGCTATCTCTTTTGCTTTAGTGATTAGTTCTTCCTGCGGTACAACTGTTTGTACTAAACCTATGGCTAATGCCTCATCAGCACTAGGCTTCCAGCCTTCTTTACCTAACATTCGCTGTGCACTTTGTTCTCCCATGAGCCTTGGGAAATGAACACTTGAACACCCTTCAGGGGTAACGCCCAATGCGTAAAATGGTGTCAAAAAGGTGGCTTCTTTTGCTGCGATAATTTCATTACACAGGGTAGCTGAGGTGACGCTTGCACCAATAGCAGGGCCGTTGATTGCTGCTAGAATAGGCTTAGATACATTGAGAAAAGCGTCAAATAAACTTTGATTGTGTTCTACGATCATGGCGTGCAATTTTTTAGGGTGCATTAGCTGTATCGTTGAACTTAAATTTACACCAGCCGAGTAATAGCGTCCTTCGCCAGTAAATACAATCGCTTTGACTTCGTCGTTTTTATCCGCTTGCTGAAATGCGGTAGTAAAAGCTTCCATCATGGGCATTGTCCAGCCGTTCAATTTATTCGGCTGGATCATTTTGATTACAACAACACCATCCTCGATCGTTGTTTCAATGTACTTCGACATTTCTGTCGTTAGTTGTAAGTCGTTCATAGCGATTTGGGCATCAAGTTTCGATAAATGTAGGCTTCTATTTATAAACCAACGTGGTACGACCAGACAACAGAAATATGGCAATAGAGCGCTTTTATTGAAATATAGACCCAAAAAGAAAGTAATTTGTTATCCCGAGTTCTGGTTAAATTATTACGCGGTGGTTTTTCGTTTGGCAGAACCTTTGCGAGCGCCTCGCTTGCCCTTCTTGAAGGCTGGCTTAGTGGCTGACTTCAGCCCTCGTAGTGACTCTGGGAGCTGTTGGCTAGCTTGGCCGATTAATTGAAATAGCGTGTTATTCAGTGGCTGCATAAAACCTTGATAGTTGGCTTTTTGCTCTGCGATATTGTTCAGGGTTGCTTCCCAATGTGCGGTCATATCTGGCAGCGTGCATTCTGTGGGTAACGCCTCAATGAGTCCTCGACCAACATCGGTAGCGTGAATTTGCTTACCTTGTCGCTTCAAAAAACCGCGCTTAAAAAGCAATTCGATAATGCCAGCGCGCGTTGCTTCTGTACCTAATCCATCGGTTTCCTTTAAAATCGCTTTGAGCGATGTGTCTTGCACGTACTTGGCAATCGCTGTCATTGCCATTAGTAAACTGGCATCGGTAAAATGTTTTGGCGCTTGTGTTTCTTTGCTTTCCAATAAACCTTGCAAACAATGGAGCCTATCTCCTTGATGCAACTTTGGTAAGGTATTGTTTTGACCTATTACAGCGTTCTCTTTTTGTTGCTCTGACTTCTTAAAAAGTGTTTTCCAACCAAGTTGTTTCGGCACATTTGCGCTAGCTTTGAAAATTCCACCAGCTATCTCGATAGTAAGCTTTGTTTGCTCGTAAAGGTAAGCAGGGTAGAACTGCGCAATGTACTGACGACATATCAGCTGATAGATGTTTTTCTCAAAGTTATTGAGGCTAATGTTCGCTGGTGATTTCTCAGTTGGAATAATGGCGTGGTGGGCGCCAACTTTGCTGTCATTCCAAGCCTTACTCTTTATGCTTTTATCTGCTTGCTGAGCTGCCGATGAAACAGGTAAATCTGCTCGCGCTAACATATCGAGAATCCCTGCTGATTGCGCCAAGTGTGTTTTAGGCAAATAGCGACAGTCTGAACGGGGATAGGTAATAAGCTTGTGCTTTTCATACAAACTTTGGCAAACATCCAAAACCAGTTTTGCATTCATCGCAAACTGCTTAGCAGCATCTATTTGCAAACTCGATAGGTTATACGGCAATGGGGCATTTAATTTCTTATCGAGGTACTCTGCCGCTTTTACAACGGCAGGTTGCTCTGTAATACGTTTAACAACGTTTTCAGCCAATCCTTTCACCAGCACTCTGCCTTCTTCATCCATATAAGGTTGGCATGCTTCACTTGGTTGCCACTTGGCGTGAAAGGTTTGCTGGTCTGCTGTTTGAAGTTCAGCAAACACCTCAAAATAGGGCTTACTTTGAAAATGCTCGATTTCTTTATCACGGTTAACAACAAGTCCGAGTACTGGTGTCTGCACACGGCCAACCGATAAGACGCCTTGATAACCCACTTTACCGCCTTGAATCGTATAGGCACGGGTCATGTTGATGCCATAGAGCCAATCGGCTCGACTTCGAGCCAATGCTGAAACGGAGAGTGGCATAAAGTCCCTATTCTGCTTTAACTGCGATAATGCCTTTTTTACTGCGCTGGTGTTAAGGTCACTAATGAGCAGGCGCTGCATTTGCTGCTTTTTGTTGGCGTCTATTTTGAGGTAGTCGATCACCTCATCAACAAGCAGCTGGCCCTCTCTATCCGGATCTCCTGCATGAATGATATTACTTGCATGTTTAGTGAGCTTGCGGATAGCTGACAGCTGACTTTTGGTTTTGTACTTGGGCTTTAGCTGCCACTGTTCTGGAATAATTGGTAGATGATCTAGTTGCCATTTTTTATAGGCATCGTCATACGCATCAGGCTCTGCTTGCTCGAGAATATGGCCAATACACCAAGTGACGACATCGCCGTTGCCAACCTCTATGTAGCTTTGTTGTTTTTTATGAGGTTTAGGTAGAGCCGCGACTATGGCTCTTGCTAAGCTAGGCTTTTCGGCAATGTATAAATTCATTTAACGGTTAACTAACTGTTTGTACGGGATTAGTGCTTTCTATGAGCTCAGTTTAACATGTACTGGTTAAATATCCAGTTATGTGTAATGTTGGAACAATAAGTAATTGGTAAATAAAATAGGGGAATTGGGAAAAGCTCAAATAGCATAGTGTATACTGGAAATTATGTGCAAATTAATGTCGTTATCCCAATATAGGTAGTTATGAGCAAATGTTTTTTAGGGCTGCTTTTTTTCTGGATTAGCTTGTTTGCGACTGCTTCTCAGAAAGATAATATTTCAGTTATTGCGGTAGAGTATCCTCCTTATACTTCTGAGCATATGCCTGATAACGGTGTTACTTTTAAATTATTAAAAGACTACTCAAAGCAATATTTTGAACGTGATATTCAGCCGGTTTTCCTGCCCCCAGCCAGAGCGCAAGCGGTGATGAAATCCGGCAATTGGTGTTTGTCGTTTGTTCCTCCAGCAGAGAGCGCAAATGTTATTCCAATTTCAGATGCAGAAATTATCTTAAGTTTTTTTCGCTTCAAGACAGAACGTGAATTCAAGTGGCAGTCATTATCAGAGTTAAAAGGTCAAACGGTTGCTATGTTGAGGACATTAGAACAAGGTGAAATAGCCAAGAAGATGACTCAAGCAGGCATGGAAATTGTGCGAGTAGATTCACTGTCGCAAGGGATGAATATGGTCCTGAAGAAGCGAGTAGATTACTGGTTTACGACGCAAAATACGCCGCAGGCATTAAATGCAGATGAGGCTGCTCAACAAAATCTTCAGTTTGCAGAAACACCGCTCATGGTGGTGCAACCCAGAATATTCTACAGTGAGCGTTGCAAGAAAGAGCTGAATCTAAAATAAGTTGCTGTTAATAAATCGCCACTAGCAAGTTGACGCGATAGCCTTCCTACAGAAATTAATTTTGGATTGTTTGTAATAAATTCCCTGCATATCAGACTAGATGTTTAAGCTTAACGGTCAAGTGTTCTTGTCCTTGTAGTTAAAAATATAAATAGTTAATAGGGATATTCATGCGTACTGCAACTAAAAAACGCCTTCACTTTTTTGTTACCGCATTGGTGGTATATGTACTAGGTTTTCAATACTTGCCTGAAACCGTCGACTTTTCTACGGGTATTCTGCTGACTGATATCTCGCAAGTTATGCTTATTTCAGCGGCCTTTGCTTACTTTGCGTTTCTGCCCTTACTTTATTGGATCTGGGTGATTAAGGCGGGTGAGTTAAAACCGTGGCGAATGTTGCTGGTGTTCTCACTGTCGTGTGTTTGTGCACGTTATAGCTTTCCCACTAATATCGCAGAATATTTTGAATTTATTAGCTATGTGCGTTACCCCATTATTGCCATTTTACTGCTGATCGAATTCTATTTAATGGCGATGGTGATTAAAGGTTTATGGCAGGCAAGGAAGCTGTCAGGGGATCCTCGTATTCATACCCAAGAACGATTCTAAGACGATGAAAAACGCTTAGCAATGGCGTTAACGTTTTCTTGGGAACCAGCAAGTTGGTACTATGCCATTCCGCGTTTTTCCCGTCGTCACGTTGACGCTATCGCAAACTTAAACCTCTATTCTGCTAAACGTTGGCACTATGCTTTCGTGATGCTAGCGTGTATTGCTATTGGCGCACTAAGCTACTACCTCATTGCAATGTGGAGTGAGTTGGTGGCAATTATTGTGGCAAGTATTATCTGTTATACCGTTGTGTTTCTTACCGCAAATTACCGTGTGGCCAAACGTTATTCTGTGTATATCAATGATGACAAACTGATTATCAACAACAGCTTTTTAAGTTTTATTAGTATTCCGCTCAATCAAATCGATAAAGTCACATTAGGGGAATTCAAAAAATCTGAAAATAAGGAGCAGTTGCTGATAGGGCAGGGTGATACAGGTAATATTGAGCTAGTGTTTAAAGAATCTCAGACATATCAGAACTGTATGGCATCATTTCCTGAGCAGGTCGAAACGTTATGGCTAAACCTTGACTCGCCCGCTTCGTTTGAACAAACGCTCAGAGGCGCAATTATTGAATCTCAAACGTTGGAAAAAGATTCAGGCTCAGAAACTGCAATGTCGAAAGCAAGTTAACATTGCACACTAACTACAACCTTGTGAGTATATCTTATCCATTTTTAGCTGGGCCTAGCACTTGCTTTTTTCTGGTAACTCTAGATAATCCATGCTTCACAAGGTAAAGACTTGGGAATGAGGTGAAAATCCTCAACTGTGCCCGCAACTGTAATTAGAGCAGTATGCTATGCCACTGAACTTGTATATGAGTAGCGATTATTCTTTAAGTAACGTCGTACTATCTCATTGAGTTTGGGAAGGCGCATACCGAGAAGCTAAGAGTCAGGATACCAACCTTTACCACATACGATTAACAAGTCGAGCGGGTTACTCGGGCATTGTCACTTCAGTGAATGTATTCACTGTGCTTTGCTATGGAGTTTTTCTACGCTTGCGTTATCTGAACGAGGGTTCAGATAAATGGTAAGGGTCTCTATAGTGCATACTACTGCCTCAACATCGCTTGATTCTGCGCCGATACTTTCGGTGGAGCAGTTGTATTGGCACGCCAATGAAAAGGCCATTTTGCAAGATATTAGCTTTTCGATTGCTGAAGGAGAATTCGTTGGTTTACTGGGCCCAAATGGCGCTGGTAAATCGACGCTCTTACGCTGTATCTACCGCTTTCTATCGCCGAGTAGTGGTAACGTTTTTTTCCAAGGTAAGAATATTTGGCAATATCGCCAAAAAGATTATGCCAAAGCACTCGCTGTTGTCTTACAAGAAAGTCCTGCTCATTTTAATCTATCGGTCACCGATGTGGTGGGTCTTGGGCTATTACCCAAAAGCAGTGTTTGGCATCGCACCTCTAAAGAAGAAATTATCCAGATTAATGCTGCACTTGAGCAAGTGGCTATGTTGGACAAGCGTGAGCAGGCATTTGAACAGCTATCGGGTGGTGAGAAACAACGTGTATTGATTGCCAGAGCAATTGTCCAGCAACCTAAATTATTGGTGATGGATGAGCCAACGAGCCATTTAGATGTGAAGTATCAGATTCAAATTATGGAGCTAGCAAAGTCATTAGGTATCACTGTGCTTGCTTCGTTTCACGACCTTAATTTAGCCAGTGCCATGTGCGATAACTTATTGATACTTGATAACGGGCAGTTAGTGGCGAATGGCGCGCCGCGCAAAGTGCTTACTACCGACATGCTTTCATCTGTCTTTGACGTCTGCACTGAGGTGAATCGTCACCCGCAAGTCGATGCCCCGCATATTACGTATTACTATGGCTATCGGGAAAATGGCCATGACTAGTAGAGCTCAAAAGACATCTTCAAATGGCAGTTTTATGCGTTCATTAGCGAGTCTTATTACGCCGCTGGTTTTGTTTGTTCTATTACTCCCTCTGACTGCATATTCACTGATCGTGGCGCTTACCTTTGGCGCTGCTGATATCAATTTACCATTGGCGAGCCTTGCGATTTTCACTGAACGGGCAGAGCCTTTGGTTGAACAAATTATTTGGCAGCTAAGGATGCCAAGAACCCTGCTGGCCTTTATTGCTGGTGGCGGCTTGGCGTTATCAGGTTTAATGTTGCAAACGGTGACACGGAATCCTTTAGCCGATCCTTATTTATTTGGCATCTCTTCAGGTGCTGCAGTTGGTGTTGTGTTGTTTGTTGCTTTTGCTGGCGGTAGTGCTGCTATTGCGGGTCACGCCATTTCATTATCGGCAGCTGCATTTCTTGGCAGTTTAGTGTCTATGTCGGTGTTATTACTGGTGTCTGGTAGTGTCATGGGGAGGCAGGTTGAAACCATGTTGTTAGCTGGTGTTGCCTTATCCTTCCTATTTAGCGCAGCGACGAGTATTACCCTGTATTTTAGCGATCCACAAGCAATCAGCGCGGTACTCTTTTGGACGATGGGAAGCTTTGCGCGCGCTAGTTGGTCACAGCTTATTCTTCCGCTTGTTTTACTTATTGTTGCGCTACTTGTATTGACCGCATTTAGGCGTCAAATGACAGCATTACTGCTAGGTGATGAAAGCGCGATAACCCTTGGTGTTAACGTCAACCGTTTCAGACTGATGATGCTAGTTTTGAGCTCTTTATTAACCGCAAGCTTAGTAGCGGTGAGCGGTGGTATTGGCTTTGTTGGACTGATGATCCCACATATTGTGCGTTTGATGATATCTCAGTCTCATGGGTTAACCCCTTGTATCGTTTGCTTGTTAGGTGGTGTTTTTATGGTGTGGGTTGATGTGATTTCTCGCGTATTCATGGCAAACGAAGAATTACCTGTCGGTATTATTACTGGGCTTGTGGGAAGCATTTTCTTCTTAACCTTATTATACGCACGTCAGCGTCAAGGGTTGAAATAGAGTAGTTAATTTCGTGAATAATTTGATTAAAAAATCAGTGAGAAACGCACAGTGAAAACCATAATGGTTCAAGGCACTACCTCTGACGCTGGCAAAAGTACGCTGGTGGCAGGTTTATGTCGAGTGTTTGCTAATCGCGGTGAAAGTGTAGCTCCATTCAAACCCCAGAATATGGCATTAAACAGTGCAGTAACTGACGATGGCGGCGAAATAGGACGAGCGCAGGCACTGCAAGCCATTGCTGCAAAAGTGCCAACTCAAGTGCACTTCAATCCCATTTTGCTCAAGCCGAATTCAGACACAGGTGCGCAGGTAATTGTTCATGGTAAGGCGATTACTAATATGGAAGCTGCTGGCTATCACGATTACAAAAAAGTCGCGATGCAGGCGGTGCTGACGTCTCACCAGAAATTAAGCAATGAGTTTGACTGGCTTGTCGTTGAAGGCGCTGGTAGCCCAGCCGAGATCAACCTGAGAGAAAATGATATAGCTAACATGGGATTTGCTGAGGCTGTAGATTGCCCAGTTATCATTATTGCGGATATCGACAAAGGCGGTGTATTTGCGCATTTAGTCGGCACGCTTGCACTTTTGTCTCCGTCGGAACAAGCCAGAGTGAAAGGCTTTGTCATTAATCGCTTTCGCGGCGACATCGGCTTGTTGCAGTCGGGCCTTGATTGGCTAGAAAACGAAACTGGAAAGCCTGTGCTTGGTGTGTTGCCATACCTGCATGATTTATCACTTGATGCAGAGGACGCCCTCAGCTTTGCCAATGTGACCGAAAATGCGGAAGTCGATATTGCCGTTTTACTCTTGCCACATATTTCCAATCATACCGACTTTGATAGTTTGCGATTAAACCCAGCGGTTAACTTGGTGTATGTCAGGGTTGGTGAAGAGCTACCAGCTGCAGATCTCATTATTTTGCCAGGTTCAAAGAATGTGATTGGCGATCTTAACTTTCTTAATCAGCAAGGCTGGGCAAAGCAGATTAGACGGCATTTACGCTATGGCGGGAAAGTTTTGGGTATTTGCGGGGGTTATCAAATGTTAGGGCGTGCCATTTACGATCCGCTGGGTATTGAGTCAAGCCAAGCGCAAATCGAAGGCTTATCACTGGCTGAATTTACTACGACATTAACAGCAGATAAGGCGCTTACTCAGGTATCAGCGACCTTGGTAGCGTTCAATGAAAGCCAATCATCAACAGTAGAATTTAGCGGTTATGAAATTCATTGCGGCCAAAGCCAAGGCCCTGCTTTGGAACGTCCCTTTGCGTTTATTGGCAAATCCCCTGATGGCTTTATATCTGAGGATGAGCAGATAGCAGGCACTTACTTGCATGGCTTGTTTGACAAGCCTGAGATGACGCAAGCTTTGCTGCATTGGGTAAAGCCTGAAACGACAGTTGCTGCAGTTGATTTAGACGAGCACAGAGAGCAACAACTTGAACGACTCGCCCGAGTGTGTGAACGACATCTGGCGATAGAAAAGATTATCGATATTTTTGAGGAGTAACGCATGGCCGATAATAATCACGACCAGCGCAAAAATGACAACCATAAAGCACGCCAACAACGCTTGAAAGAAAAAGTGGATGAAAAAGTGGCAAACGCGAAATCTGAAGGTGGGATTTTTCAGGTCATTACCGGTAATGGTAAAGGTAAAAGTACCGCGGGCTTTGGCACTGTTACTCGCGCAGTTGGTCATGGATTAAAGTGTGCCGTAGTGCAATTTATCAAAGGTACTTGGGGCTGTGGTGAACGCGATGTCCTGGAAAAGCTTGGTGTCACATTTGACGTGATGGCAACGGGGTTTACGTGGGAAACACAAAACCGAGAATCGGACATTGCCGCCGCAGAAAAGGCATGGCAATCCGCCAAACAGTACTTAAGCGATGACAGCATCGACATGGTATTGCTTGATGAATTGACCTACATGCTTAGCTACGACTATCTAGATACAGATGAGGTGATTGAAGCTATCAAGAATAGGCCAAGTCATCAGTTCCTTGTCGTTACAGGTCGTGCTGCACATCGCAAATTGACAGATTTAGCCGATACTGTGAGCGAGGTACGCAATGTTAAGCATGCGTTTGAAGCTGGCATTATGGCGCAAAAAGGATTTGATTATTAATGTTTGGTAACTATCTATCAGCAACCATCAGTCAGCACTGCAAATTGGCTCGAACTTGGTTAGCAAACGTGATGGTTTTATTCATGGTGGCGATTTTATCGCTAGGGGAAGCCAAGGCTGCCGACACTAGTGATAGTGGCGCACTTGCAAGCGATGTGTCACAAATGGAACAGCCCACGGGAACTGCTAAGCCTGAAGTTACCAAGTATGAAGTTGCTAAGCCAGAAGTTACTGAGTCTGATGCTGGCACCATGCGCATAGTCGCATTGGCCCCACATTTGGTTGAGATGCTTTACGCCATTGGTGCTGGTGACGATATTGTGGCGACAGTGGAATATGCCAACCACCCTGAAGCGGCGAAACAGATTCCACGTATTGGTGGTCATCAAGGTATCAGTATTGAAAAGCTGCTGTTATTAAACCCCGACTTAATTCTCTTTTGGCAAGGAGGGAACCAGGCGCAAGATCTCGCAAAGATGCAAGAACTTGGGTTAAATGTGAAGGCATTAGCAACGAAACGGCTAAAAGATGTCGCATCGACAATTGTACAGTTAGGCCAATGGACCGGTAGGCAGAAAAGTGCTCAAGCCATTGCTGACAACTTTACCAATTCGCTGTCTGATATCCGCCAGCAATACGCGCCTAAAGCAACACTTAAAGTATTTTATTCATTGTGGTCACAGCCATTGATGACTATTAATAAAGATAGTTGGATCAATGATTTAATTAGTCACTGCAACGCTGAGAATGTATTTGCGGATAGCCCAACAACAGCGCCACAAGTGAGTATCGAAAATGTACTAGTGACAGCGCCGGATGTGATCGCCATTCCTGACGCTCATAGTGAAAACAAGCAACCGCTTGATATATGGCAAGACTGGCAGGCGATACCTGCCGTTGCCAAATCTCAAATTATTCATGTCAATGGTGATGTGATGCATAGGTTTAGCCCAAATATGATCAATGGGTTGGTAGATATGTGCCAGCAAATTGATGCGTTCAGGGTAAGAGGGTAGTAAGTCTCTACTTATTACAAGTTTTAGCAGTTAAGGGGAAACAAGTGAAAATCTTGTACTGCCCCCGCAACGGTGATTTTGGGCAACGTAAGTGCTCTGAAAGTCCGATTACCTTAGCCGCTAAGTAATCTACCAATATGGTGCGGTGGGCTCCATAAGCAGAGGAAATATGAAAAATAACAAAGTAAACACATTCTCTAGACGATCTGTCTCTGAGCAATCTTTCTTCAAACTATCTGTCTCTAAACAATCGGCATTAAGCCTTATCGTCGCTGCGTCGCTGTCAGCTACGGTAAATGCAAATCAAACTGCCGATGAAACTATTACGGTTACTGCAACACGTGCGCCTTTATCAATAGAAAATGCACTAGCGACTGTGCAAGTTATTACGCAGGCGGAAATCGCACGTATTCAAGCGAAATCAGTAAGCGATATTTTGGCAACTGTATCGGGCTTAGATATTAGTAGCCAAGGTGGTCGTGGCCAAAACGCTTCACTATTTGTGCGTGGCGCTAATTCAAACCATACCTTAGTGCTTGTCGATGGCGTTCGTGTAAGTTCTGCAAGCCTAGGCTCTACCAATACACAAATTATTGCGCCAGAGCTTATCGAACGTATCGAAATCCTAAAAGGACCTAGAGCAGCTATTTGGGGTTCTGACGCGATTGGCGGTGTAGTTCAAATCTTTACGCGCCAATTACAAGGCAACGAATATTTCGCCGGTGCTACTGTCGGTGCTGACGATTATTTACAGCTTAAAGCAGGTGCTGGTCTTACGCATGGTGACGGCTACACAAGTATTACCCTAAACCACGAAGAGAGCGAAGGCTTCGACGTGTTGCAATCAGCCGAAGAAGACAATGACGGTTTTGACAACGACTCCGTCGCGATTAAAGGTCAGCAGAAAATCACTGAGCAGTTCTCTATGGACTGGATGGCCCGTGTTGATCATGGCGAAGCTGAATATGACAATGCTTACGGCGGCAATAATGAAACTGAGACGCGTAACCATGTATGGTTAGTGCGTGGTACGTACGAGCAAATTATTGGTCACGTGCAAAACAGCACGATATTTTCTGTAGGTCAGAATCGCGATTACGCGTTGAACTTCAAAGACGGTACAGATGAACTATTTTGGACGACGTTTGAAACCAAGCGCGATCAGTTTTCAGTGCTTAACCACAGCCAAGTCTTCCCTCATTTGCAGTTCAACTTAGGTACTGACTATTACCAAGAACGTATTAATACGACGACGATTTTTGCGGAAGATGAACGCGATGTATTAGGTGTATTTGCCCATGCTCTTTATAACAAAAATAAGGTGATTGCTGAAGTTGCAGTGCGCTATGATGATGTCGAGAATGTTGACAGTGAAACCAGTTACAATTTAGGTGCAGGTTACCAGCTAACTGATGATACACGTATTGCACTTAACCTAGGTACAGCATTTAAAGCGCCTACATTCAATGACCTTTACTACCCTGCAAGTGCATTTTCGTCGGGCAACCCAGATTTAGTCGCTGAGACATCAGATACCATCGAGTTAGTGGCAGAGACTTCAGTTTCAGGTATTGATATTGCTTTTAATGCTTATAAGACAGACGTAGAAAATCTGATTGCATGGGAGCCAGACGCCAATTTCTTTTACAAGCCTGAAAACGTTGATAATGTTGAAATCAAAGGTGCCGATTTAATTGCCAGCTATCAAGGGTTTGGTGGTCAGCATCAGATCAGCCTGACTTATGTCGACACTGAAGACAAAGCAACAGGCAAACAGCTTATTCGTCGTGCCAAAGAACAGGTGAGCTATCAATTCGATACGCAAATTGGTGACGTTGATTTATACCTTGAGTATCAGTTCAAAGGCAGCCGTATGGATAGCGACTGGATTTTAGGTGACATCAAGTTAGATAGTTATCACTTAATTAACTTATCTGCTAGCTACCCAATTACTGACAAGTTGAACGTTAATGCACGCATTAGCAATGCGTTGGATGAAGAGTACAACACTGCATACAACTATAACACGCAAGGTCGAGCGGCGTACTTTGGTATTAGCTACTCGCTTTAGCACCTGTATTGAGCAACACTATTAACGCTCGTTAAAGCGTATGGAAAAAACCCGCATAAAGCGGGTTTTTTATTTTCAGCTGACATAAAAGCGCGAAGCCTACTTACTGATTTGTTTTTGCGTATCGTGAAATTGCCAAAGCACATTAATGATTTTCCATTCGCCTTCTTGGGTTTGGTATAGGTGCATGTAGTCAATCCAATCATCAACAGTCAGTTTCACTGAAGCTACTCGTTGGTCAATGTCGAGTATTTTGATATCAACCCTAGGATGCTCGGGAAACTTATCGCCTTTTTCGTTATAGCTTGCTGCTAACTTCACCATAAAATCGTAGTCGGTTTCCATGATGAATTCTTTCCCTTCAGCATTGAGCCAGTAAGTTCTTTTCTTTAAGGCTTTGTCGAGTCCTCGCGCCATAAGATCAGCGTTTACTTGATGTTGAGATTCGATGTAATCAAGTACAGCTCGCTTTATCTGCTGCTCGTTTTTCGTACTTTAGGTGTCTCATCAGCAAGTGCGTGCTGCATGTTAAAAAGTAATATTCCGAGGTACAGAGCCCAATTCCCGTAGCGCATAAAGCTGCGTAAAAACAAATTTGAGTGATTGTCTAACGTTACGTTTTTTTTAGTAGATGAAAACATAAGAATTCCTTGTCTTTTGCTCGGTATGGCTTAACGCATGTTTTAGGAAAATAAGCTGAAAAACAAGACATAAAAATAGATTAAATTGTTACCAAGATTATCTAGAACGTGGTCAAGTCGATGGTCCAGAAGAAAAGGGAAGAAGTAAAAAGGGGCTAAATTATAGCCCCTAAAAATACGTATGATTCACATGTTCTGCTAGTAAGTGAGGTGAGTTGTTTTGCCCCAAAATACTTTATATGCAAAGATCGTATAGCCGATGATTACTGGCAAGACGAATACAGCTCCCCAAAAGATAACGAGTAATGATTCTGGCGCACTAGCAGCCTCAAAAATCGTCAACTGCATGGGCACTATATACGGGTAAAAGCTATATCCTAAACCTGCGAAGCACAGAATGAATATGACCACTGCCGCTAAAAATGGATACCAACAGCCAATGTCATTCTTGGTCGGTATTTGTTGCAAATACACATGAACTGTTGCGAAAACAAAGAGAAATAATGCTGAAATAGGAATCAGTAAAATTACTTGTGGAAACGATAGCCACTTTTCAGCGATTGTTGCATCTATCATTAAATTTGCAGCACATACAGCAGCAATACCAACAGCCATTAAAATGTTAGTCATCGTTGCCCATCTAGCTGCGCGTTTTTGCAGTTCACCTTCACTTTTCATAACTAGCCAGCATGCACCGATAAAACAGTAGCCGGCGGTAACACAGACAGCAGACAGTAGTGAGAAGCCAATCGCTAATGAAGACTCGTCAAAGCCTGTAACATAACGACCTAGCATATAGCCCTGGCTTAGTGTGGCAATTAGGGAGCCCACTTTAAACGCTAAATCCCACTTTTGTTTGTCTTTACTCGGCGCTTTGGTGCGAAAATCGAAAGAAACGCCACGCAAAATTAAGCCTGCCAACATGATTGCAGTTGGCAGATACAATGCTTGCAAGACAATAGAGTGGGCCTTTGGAAAGGCAATAAGCATGATACCTACCGCCAATACTAGCCAAGTTTCATTGGCATCCCAAAAAGGTCCAATGGAGTAAATCATTTGATCGCGTTGTGCTTGATTGTCCTTGGGTAACAATACACCGACGCCCAGGTCATACCCGTCGAGAATGGCGTAAATCAGAAATGATAAGCCCATTAAACCGATAAACACTGTCGGTAACCATTGATATTCGTTGCTCATACTAAGGCTCCTTTGTCAGTAGTTTTGCTTTGGGTTGTAGAATCGGTTAGAGATTGGGCTTGTGCTGGTGCTTGTTTTTGTGCGTTAGCGTCAGTTGAATCATCAGCTATATCATCAGCTATATCATCAGCCAATGCTTCATTGCGCATATCTTCAATCGATGGGTTTTGCTCCTCGAGCTTAACGGCGCGATTAGCCATCACAAATAATGTGCGAATATAAGCAATTAATAAGAATGTATAGAGCAACAGGTACATAGTTAAAGACATGGCAATATTATCAGCGGGTAGCGTTGTCGCTGCGTCATGTGTCTTTAGTACTCCAGTCACTAAGTATGGTTGCCGACCAATTTCCGTAACATACCAACCTGCCAAGGTTGCAATCCAGCCTGAGAATGTCATGCCAACGAGCACTTTTAAGAACCAGTTAGGGTAGCGCTTTTTGTATAAGAACTGATAGCAACCGATGGCTGCGGTCAACAGCATAAGTACGCCGATACCGATCATCACGCGGAAACTGAAAAATACAGGCGCAACCGGTGGGTGTTTACCCTCAAATTCATTAAGTCCTTTAATCTCGCCATCAAAAGTGTGAGTTAAGATAAGGCTAGCCATGTTGGGTACTTTCACTTCGAAGTGATTGGTACGATTTTCTTCATCTGGGATGGCAAACAACAGCAGCGGTACATTGGTTGACGTTTCCCATACGCCTTCCATCGCGGCGACTTTTGCAGGCTGGTGCTTAAACGTATTTAAACCGTGCAAATCACCTACAAAA
Source organism: uncultured Thalassotalea sp. (assembly GCA_947492575.1). Classification (GTDB taxonomy): domain Bacteria; phylum Pseudomonadota; class Gammaproteobacteria; order Enterobacterales; family Alteromonadaceae; genus Thalassotalea_F. The sequence continues at coordinate 661,027 of CANLNK010000002.1, read as the reverse complement.
ATTTGAATTGGGATAAGTATCATTGCAAGTGCAGTTGAGGCGTGAAGCGCCTGCTTTACCGAGCGCTTATTGTCGCCCTTTAATAGGCGATAAGCTGAAATACCTGCAATTAAAAATGCTGCTGTTAGGCCCGATGCCAGTACCATGTGCGTTAGGCGGTAGGGCATTGAGGGGTTGAAGATAACTTCGGCCCAGCTTGTTACATGAGCTACACCGTCTCGCATTTCAAAGCCCGCAGGGGTTTGCATCCATGAATCTAAAGCTAAGATCCAGAATGCCGACATGCTAGTGCCGATTGCAACGAGAAGCGTGGCAAATGTATGAACGCGGTTCGATACTTTATTCATACCAAACAGCATGATAGACAAGAATGAGGCTTCTAAGAAGAATGCCGTCATTACTTCATAGCCGAGCAATGGCCCCGCGATATTGCCGACAGTTTCCATGTAACCTGGCCAATTGGTGCCAAATTGAAAAGACATGGTAATGCCACTAACAACACCAATTGCGAAGGACAGCGCAAATATGCGAACCCAGAAGCGATAAACTCTTAACCAGCTTTCGTCACCCGTTCGATTGAACTGAAATTTAAAAAATAGCAGTATCCAACAAAGCGCGATATTGATGGTGGGGAATAGAATATGAAAACTAATATTGGCAGCAAACTGAATGCGCGACAGCATAAAGCTTGTTTCACTGGCCAACTCGGCAAAGGCTAACATGTGCACCTCCTGAGGTACGGATAAATCGGAAAAATTTCTAAATCTACATGGTTTAAATCTTGTTTTTGGGCAATGAAACACACGCTAGTGGTGAATAAGAAAGTGCTTCATTACCTGCCTGATCTTTACTCCTGAATTGCGGTTCTCATTGTCGCTGTGAGAGCGGAAATATTGCGATTACTTTTATTTCGACGACAACAGCTTGTCTTTTACATCGAGGATCTTGCTAATGCCTTCTCCTAACTTAAGCAAGGCAGAGAGCTTTTCAGATGACATTGACTGCAGCTCGTTCGACCATAAGGTCACCATTTCCATCAAGTCGTGCATTTCTTTAACGCGCTTTTGTGCGTATTCATCTGCGTCATTACTGGCTTCGCTAAGGAGTACATCGCGCATCATAGAAAGTGTTGGGTCGAGTTCGCGTTTACGGCGCTCAACCACCAGCGTGCGAGCAATTTCCCATATATCGCTCGGTGCGGTGAAATACTCTTTTCTATCACCTTGAATATGCTGCAATTTAATTAAATTCCACGACTTTAGTTCTTTGAGTCCCATTGACACATTCGAACGAGATATTTGCAGAGCATCACTGATTTGATCGGCATTAAGTGGTTGTTCGGTGAGTACGATCAATGCGTACATTTGACCTAAGGTTCTATTTAATCCCCACTTCGAGCCCATTTCACCGAAGTGTAGAATCAGCGATTGGGTCATTTCAGTAATTTTCATTTTATGCTCTTTCTGAATTTTCAGTAATTTCTGAAAATTGTAAATGTTTCTTGATTTGAGTCAACATATTCTCGAAAAAAATGTGCTAAAAAGTTATTGCTGGGAATTTGTGTAGTGTTACTCCCCCTTAATTGGCTGATTAAGGGATCGGGCAGAGTTGCGATATCTGTATAGGCTTCTATAGTTACTTCAACTAGAACGTCTTAAACTCAAGGGGAAATGGATGTTTCTTACTCGGCTTGTTTACACCAGCAAAATCTCAGATGTTTTTGAAAGTAGCGATATTGAGAACATTTTAGTCACTGCGAGACGCGAAAACGAACGCAATAATATTACGGGTATGCTGTGCTTTAATCGCAAATATTTCCTGCAATGCCTTGAAGGCTCAAGAGAAGACGTTAACCAAACCTATCATCGTATTCTAAATGACCCTCGCCATATCAATGTCATTATTCTCGATTATAAAGAAGTGGTTTGTCGTGAGTTTGAAGGATGGAGTATGGGCTATGTTCCCGAATCGAGCCTTACCGCTCCAACTAATCTAAAATACTCTGGTACTAAGGTGTTCGACCCTTATGACATGTCGGGTGAAAGTACGTACCAAATGATGCTGGCGCTGAGGCAGTCTATCCCTGTCGCATAAATAGCTGTGCAAATAGCCTCGAAAGATCAACAGACCCAAGTTACAATCAATTCATATTAGTGACTTAGGCTGCCATATGCGCTTTATTAAATTAGTATTTTCAATTGCTTTGACGTTTTTCTTGTACTCTTGTAATACGACTTCTCCTGATTTAAACAAGGATATTAACTTAGTTGCCGAAACACGCTTGTTGGATGAGAAAGGCACTATGTTGACGCAAGTATCCGGTTTAGCGCGCGTTGACGATTATATTTTTGTACTGGCACAAGACAGAAATACGCTCTACTTTACCCATGAGAAGTCATTAAGTAAGTCCTTTGAGAGTGGCGTAGCCGAGATAAGACTAATGCCACTTAAATTGAGTGCATCACAAGCATTGGCAAAGTTGCCACAAGCGAGCTGGGAAGCGATTACATTTGCTGCAATTCAAGGTGACAATACTAGCGCACAATTCGATGTTTATTTGTCCCATGAACATGATTTTGAAGGTGATCGCCATCAACTTTTTCACGGGATTTTAACTATTGATAATGAAACGCTATCGATGTCTCCGCTTTCCAGCTTTGGGACGGGATTTGCATTTCTTGAACACAAATCTGTGCCGTTAAAGCGCACCTTTAATTACGGTTATGAAGCAATCTCATGGCAAGCGGCTGAGCAGCGATTAGTCGCTTTGCCTGAATTAAAGTCTCAACCAATATACGGTATTTCTCGAAAGGGCGAGGTGACTGTTTTAGCTGATGCACAGCACCCACTTCGTGCTTCAGATATGGCGCCAATAAGCGAAAGCTGCTTTCTTGTCACCTCGAACTGCTTTGCGTCTGCGGGGTTTACCGATGCGCTTTGTACTAGTGGTGAACAGCAGCCAAAGCTGAGTATCGCGAGTATTCAGATTCAAGGTCAAAAAATTGTGCTTGGTGACGTACTTGATGTCACCTCAACACTTAGATTTGTTGAAGCGACGCCTGAATCGATAGCACGTGCAACGGCTGAATCTAAACCTTTACCAAACCCACAGTTTAATATGGAAGGAATTACAGCATTTCAAAATGGCTTTCTTGTGGTCAATGACAATATTCCGAGAGGGAATGCTAAAACGTTGCTGCGTTATATCGAATTGCCCAAGCTAGATAAAGAAAGTTGCCGCTTACAGTAGTAACGACTTGCAACTGCAGTAACAAAATAAAAGGAATGAAATAAAAAAGGAGCATTTAGCTCCTTTTTTGAATCTTAAGATAAATCTGGTAGTTAAGCTTATGCCAGTGAATCTTGAAGTGGTGGAACAACTTGCTTCTTACGGCTCATGATGCCGTCAATCCACACTTTGCCATCAACAGACGCTTTACCGTAGGCTTTTTCTGTTAAGTCATCGTTGTCACTTACAACTAGCACTTCAGAGCCTTCTTTCATAATGTCTGTTAAAACAAGTAATACACTGTGGTAATCGCCTTCAGCTTTGATCGTCGCGATGTCAGCTTGCAGTGCGTCTTTCATGTCGTCAACTAAACTTAAGTCGATAAGCTCTAATTGGCCAATACCTACTTTGTTGCCGTGCATGTCGAAGTCTTTGTAGTCACGCTTTACTAAGTCACGGATAGGTGTACCAGCAACAGCAGACTTAACTTCAAACATTTCCATGCCTAATGCTTTGTAGTCTTCAATACCAGCAATCTCAGCAAGTGCTTCAACACATTTGATATCTGCAGTAGTACAAGTTGGTGACTTGAAAATTACTGTGTCAGATAAGATTGCACACATCATAGCGCCAGCGATGTCTTTTGGAATTTCAACACCGTGGAAATCGTACATCATTTTGATAATAGTGTTTGTACAACCAACTGGACGAATCCAACACTCAAGCGGAGTAGACGTTGTGATGTCACCTAGTTTGTGGTGGTCGATAATACCTAAAACAGTCGTGTCATCGATATCGTCAGGACCTTGAATACGGTCTGAGTGGTCAACTACGTAGATACCATCTGTATCTGCGAAGGTCATCTTTAATTCAGGTTGTTCGAAACCAAATTTATCTAAAATGAATAACGTTTCTGGTGAAAGTTCGCCTAAACGAGCTGGTTTTACGTCTTCACCCGTTTGGTTTTTTAGGTAAGAAAGCGCAATTGCTGAACAAATAGAGTCTGAATCTGGAACCTTATGTCCTACCGCGTAAGCTGGCATTGAGTTATCTCCAAGCGAAAAATAGTTAAAGTCGTTAATTAGAGCGTATTCTAGCAGTTTTTAGTGGATAAAAAAAAGCCGCTAAAATGTGTGGGATTAGCGGCTTTTATGTTGTTTTATTATGTTTTGAAAAACGTGCTAGGTATCGAGGTGTTGTTTGATGAAATCCAACACTTTTTGATAGTGTTTAGCGCGGTCTTTATTGGAATATATGCCGTGACCAGCTGCTTCTAATTCGAAGTACTCGTAGTCGTGATTATGCTTTTCAAACGCTTTAATCAATGCTTCTGCGTGTTCTATTGGGGCGCGTCTGTCTTTTGCGCCATGAATGAGCAATACTGGCGCCTTTAACTTATCAATGTGAAAAACTGGTGAGAACGCTTTGAGTTGGGCTTCATCTTCACCCAATACTGTCTTTAGGAATTTCTCACCACTTGCGCGCTCTTGCACATCACCTTCAGTAAACATCAAAGGTAGGCTGTAGATACCAAATTCACCTACACTACACTTGAACATATCTGGTTCAATAATGGCACTTTGCAATGCTGAATAGCCGCCAAAACTTCCACCTAAAATACATAAATTATCTTTATCAGCTGTACCTTGTGCGACTAGGTACTTAACACCATCGATAATGTCGTATTGTACCTCTTCGCCCCAACGGCGATGGCCTGCATGTTCAAAGTCAGTGCCATAGCCACCGGAACCTCGGAAATTAACCTGAAGTACTGCGATACCGTTATTTGCTAGCATTTGCGCGGTAGGGTCAAATGACCACCAATCGCGCACACCATGTGGACCACCGTGAGGCATAACAACTAAAGGCAGGTTCTTATCTTCTTTGCCCTGAGGAAGCGTAAGGTAACCGTGAATAGTTAAGCCATCTCTTGCGGTGAACTGAATTGGTTTTGCCTCTGCCATTCTATCTGGATCAATCCAGCTACGGGCAGAAAGTAGGTGATCTAGCTTGCCGCGATTCTTGTCGTAAACATAGTACTCACCAGGTGTTCTGTCGTTCCCAGCCCAGATCACATTCACTTTGCCGTCAAGTGTGCTACTGATGATACGCACTTGATAGCCTGGTAATGCTTGCAGTAAACCTTTTAGCGATTTTGTCATTGGTGAGTTTTTATCAACAAACTCATAGGTCGGATAGCCAGGCTCATATTCGACTGCGTAAAGGCTTTTGTCGCCTTCATTTAGCCAAATATTACTAGGCGATACCGTTTTATCTTGGCTAATTAATTCATAGCTAGCGGTTGTTAGATTAATCTTATAGAGCGCTTTGGTGCCATTGTCTTTGTTGGCGGTTGCGAAAACGTTTTCGTTTGTTTCATCAAACGCGTAAGGCGTAATGTTGTTGAGTTGGCCGTCGAACCGATCGAGCTTGCTCCAGTCGCCGCTATTAGTATCACGGATGTATAAATCTTGCTCTATGTAGTCGGTCGAAGATGCGGCAAACCTCACTTCACCTTCATTATCGGTCAGATAAGTCGCCATCCTTGCAGGGGCACGGGTGATTTGTTTGCGCTTGCCGTTGTATACGTTAACGCGAAAAACTTCGGTAAACGGTTCTTTGACGCTTGCCCATGGGTAGACACTGACCAATATATGCTTCTTGTCATGAAGTAGAGGGTCTAACATGAAAGAGGTACCCATCAAGCCCTTTGTTTTTTTGACTCGAGTACCTGTGCTGTCAGCTGACTTATAGCTGATAATATTTTTGACTTTTGAACCGTCAGCATTTACCGCTAACATTTCACCGTAATACAAAGGCTCGTCACGAATGCCGCTGAGGTACTCTTTCATCACTACTACACGGTCTTTATTAACCCAGTAATAGTTGCCTACTTGCGCTTTGCCATCGAAGTACACAGCATGGATAACGTTAAACGTTTCACGGTCAAAAATGGCGAGTACGTTCTTACCGCCTTTGTCGGTAATCGCACTAACATAGTCGCCCTCAGGAGAGACCTTGACGGCAGAAAATTCATCGCGCTTACTAAAATACTCGACAGAGAGTGGGTTAGCTAATGCAGGAAGTGTTAGTAATATGGTGAAGCAAATGCTCCACAGTAAGTGTTTCATCTTAATGTCCTTTTAAAAAGTGCACATCCGTGTCTTTTGGCGTTTTATATAGCTATATAACTACACAGATATTTAACTAGATATATAACTGTTCAATCGGGCGTTGAGGTCTTCGCCATCAAAAAAGCCAGCTTGTATCGAGCTGGCTTTTTTATGTTAAGTCAATAGTTTGCGTTTTTCCAGTGATATAGAAAAGACAATCATTGAGTAGAATATTTGTAATAAGTTACTTGTAAAAAGCTATTTGTAATAAGTTAGACAAGTTTCTACTTCGTTTTTAGAGCCCATAATAACTTCCACACGTTGGTGAATGTCAGTTGGCTCTATTTCCATAATGCGCTGTTCACTGGTAACGGCCAGACCACCTGCTTGTTCAATCAAGAAGCTCATTGGATTTGCTTCGTACATTAAACGCAGTTTGAATGGTTTTTCTGGATTTTTGTTATCGGCTGGGTACATAAAGATACCGCCACGCGTTAGTACGCGGTGAATATCACCAACCATTGCAGCGATCCAACGCATATTGAAGTACTCACCACGAGGGCCCGCGTCACCTGCTACTAAATCATTAATATAGTTTTGCATTGGTGCTTGCCAGAAACGTTGATTTGACATGTTAATAGCAAATTCGCGCGTATCTTGCGGTACTTGTACGTTACGCTCTACCAGTAAGTAACCACCGTGAGTGCGGTCAAGTACATAGAAATGTGTGCCTTTGCCTGTAGTCATTACCAGCATTGTTGATGGACCATAAAGCACATAACCCGCACAAACTTGTTTGTGGCCGGCTTGCTTAAACTGATCAGGATCGTCAGCTGCTAGTTCAGGAATAGCTTCGTGAATTGAGAAGATAGTACCGATAAGCGAGTTAATATCGATATTCGAACTACCGTCTAGTGGGTCGAATGATACAAGAAACTTACCGTCTTCATCGCCTGGTACTGAGGTGTCTTCTTCTTCCGAAGAAATGGCTTTAACAAAGCCCGACTCTAAAACGATGTCTTTGAATAACTCGTTAGCAACGACATCTAGTTTCTTTTGCACTTCACCTTGAATGTTCTCGTCAAGTGTAGAGCCCATTAAGCCACTAAGTTGAGCTTGGCTAACACGGAATGAAATTTCTTTCGTGGCGGCAAGTATGGTTTTTATTAGAGAAATTAAATCTAGTGGAACATCATCATTGCGAAGTGCAGGGGCTAGTCGTTGCATTTTATTACCTGTTGCTCTTTACCTGTGGGTGGTTATAGTTAAGGCGCATTTATCAAGTATTTGATTCATTGCCATCAAATGTATATTTTATACGGTGTCATTTTTTCACCGAGTAATGCTGGTAATTACATTTTTTTGATCAAGTTCGATGAAAGTTTTCATCAAAAATTACTTGGCGATTATATCGCAAATTTGTGTCTATTTTTAGTAAAAATAATAAGGAATTAGGATGAAATTTATTCGTCTATTGGCAGCAGCGTGTTTGTCAATTTCGCTAGTTCCCGCGGCATGGGCTGATTTGGCAAGTTTCGCCAAAGATAAGCAACATCAGCAGGGATACTTTTCTTACTACCATGATGCCAAAACTGGCAAGGTATATTTAGAAATTGATAAGTTTGAACAGCCGTTTCTATTCCAAAGCAGTATGCCAAATGGTATTGGCTCAAACGATATTGGTTTGGACCGCGGTCAATTAGGTGATACGCGCTTGGTTCAATTCGAACGTGTTGGCGATAAGGTATTCTTACGCCAATTGAATACTTATTACCGTGCTAACAGTGACAATGAGCTAGAGCGTCAAGCGATTGATGAAGCGTTTGCCAGTTCAATTATTTGGGGCTTTAAAGTTGCCGATAGCGAAGACGGTAAAAACGGTGGCAAAGTTGTTGTCGATTACACCCCGTTTTTACTTTCAGATATCCACGGTGTTGGCGAAACATTAAAACAGCGTAAGCAAGGTAGCTTCAAAATTGATGCGAGCCGCAGTGGCTTGTATGAGAAGCGTACAAAAGCGTTTCCTAAAAACACAGAATTTGAAGCGACTATTACGTTCAAAGGCAGTGGTGCTGGTAATTACTTAAAGTCGGTGACACCAGATAACAGTGCAGTGACGGTGAACTTTCATCACTCATTGATTGAATTGCCAGACGACAACTACCAAACGCGCGAATTCCACCCTTATAGTGGGTACTGGGCGATCAGTCATGCCGATTACGCAACTGCTATTGATGAGTCTTTAGTTAAGCGCGTAATTCCACGTCATCGCCTAGCAAAAAAAGACCCTGATGCTCTTCTTTCTGAAGCGGTTGAACCGATTGTTTACTATTTAGATGCAGGTGTTCCAGAACCTGTTAAAAGTGCGTTATTAGATGGCGCGCGCTGGTGGAACCAAGCTTTTGAAGCAATTGGCTACAAAGATGCGTATCAAGTAAAAATGTTACCAGCAGATGCAGATCCTATGGACGTGCGTTACAACGTAATCCAATGGGTACACCGAGCGACTCGCGGTTGGTCATATGGCGCATCAGTGATTGACCCACGTACAGGTGAAATTATTAAGGGCCATGTAACATTGGGTTCGTTACGGGTTCGCCAAGATTATCTGATTGCATTGGGGTTAACCTCGCCATTTGCTGATGGCAACACTGATACTGCAAAGCAACAAGAAATGGCATTAGCACGAATTCGTCAGTTATCAGCTCACGAAGTTGGTCATACGCTAGGTATTGCTCATAACTTTTCGGCAAGTGTTAATAATCGCGCGTCGGTAATGGATTATCCGCATCCGCTAGTGACGCTAGATGAAAACGGTAATATTGATTTATCTGAAGCTTACGATACGGGTATTGGCGCATGGGACAAATTTGTTGTTGCCTATGGCTACAGTGATATCACGCCTGAACTTGAGGCAGACAAGTTAGCGAGTTTGGTATCGCAAGCGCAAGCTGATGGCTTGCAGTATATGTCGGATCCGGACGCACGCCCGGCTTCGGGTGGTCATCTAACAGGTCACCTTTGGGATAACGGTGAAAACGCTGCCGATGAATTATTGCGTGTACTAAAAGTACGTGAGAAGGCGCTAAGCGATTTTGGTATCAATACCATACCAGAAGGCACGCCACTGTCTGAAATTGAACAGGCACTTGTGCCAATCTTCAACTTCCATCGTTACCAAGTTGAAGCGGCTGCCAAACTTGTTGCTGGCGTAGACTATAGCTATGAGTTGAAGACACAAGAAACTGCTTCTGGCGTTACTGCGGTTGAAGGCGATATGCAATTTAAAGCCATTGAAGCACTACTAAGTACGTTATCGCCAGAGGTGCTAACGCTTAGTGATGAACTAATTGGCTTAATTCCGCCGAAAGCTTACGGCTACTATCGTGATCGCGAGAGCTTTAAGGCGAATACGGGCTTAACTTTCGATCCAGTTAGTGCGGCTGAAGCAGCAGCTAAACATACAGTTTCACTATTGATTAACCAACAACGTTTAGCGCGTCTTGCCCAACAGTCTGTGATGGGTAAGGACATTCCTTCAGTAGAAAAGCTGTTTGATATGTTGCTAGACGACACGGTAAAAGCGCCAAGCCAGAAGGGCCTTGCACTGTTGGTGCAGCAACGTGTAAACCAGCAAGTTGTTGAACATTTACTTGCGCTGTGGCATTCAGCGACACTTGTTACTGAAGTACGTGCTGACTTGTATGTGACGTTAAAAGAATTAGAAGAGTGGTTATCTGAAAATGAAAAATCACGTAAGCATCAAGGCATGCGAGCACAGTTTATGCTGCTAGGTGAGCAAATTGAGTTTAGTTTAGAGCAAGGTAAATTAGTGACACCAGCATCTGGCATTAAATTGCCACCAGGTTCACCTATTGGTGACGGCCACGATCACTAGTCGTCATAGTTAAGCTAGAACGGGTAAGCTAGTAGAGGTGAGCCAATTATCCATACTAAATGAATAATTTGGCTTAACTAAAAGCGCCTCGCTGACCGAGCTTTTTGCTGGTCATGCGAGGCGCTTTTGTATTGCAAGAATCCTTTATTTCACAGGTGCTTATATAACTGTTATTTACACCTATTGAACTATTTGAACTAGTGCTCTCCTAATACCTGTTGGTATTTCTCTAATTTTTCTCGGTGTTTACGCTGCCAGAATTCAACTAACTCACCTGAAAGTTCAACTGCCTTTTGCTGGTTTGCAACGGCTTTTTCTGGTTGGTCTAACTTAGCGTAAGCGGCGGCCAATGCATCAAATGCAAAGGCTGACTCTGGATAAGCTTCAGTTGCAGTAGTGAGTACTGCGATAGCTTTATTTGGCTTTGATTCCAGTAATGAGTTACCTAGCTTTTTAAGCGAAGGTTGTGCAGAAACGGTAAACCCGTACTTTTCATTAGACAGGTATTGGTAGTGGTTTAAAATGGCGTCTGCACCTTGCATCGAAATGGCCGAATCAGGGGCTAACGTTTCATGAACATCGTGAAAAATTTCTTCAATAGCATAAGCGGTCGACAGCACAGGTTGGCTCATGTAGTAAGTGCCATCGAAGCGTTTGATGGTCAACTGTAAGTTTTCAGGAGCGAGTTCAGTGGCGAGATTAGATAGCTCCGCAAAGCTCTCCAATTGCGCTTGTTCGTAACTGCTGTCACTCGTCGATAGCATTAAATAAGTTGGCTTCTTTGGTAGCTTTGCAAGTTGCGCTTTAACTTTTTCAAGTGGCTTTAGCGGATGATTAGCGAGCACTGGGCTCGCTAAAATATATGCGTTAAATAGCGATGGCTTATCGAGCAAAATACCAAGACCCGTTGTAGCATTGCCGGTAAAACCGCTGTAAATGCGGAACCCGTTTAAGCGATATTTCTCTGATAGTGAAGCGATTAACTCGTCTTCGAGGAAACTCAAGAACTGCTGGTTTTTCCCTTCGACGTAATCCATGTATAAGCGATGAAATGCTTCGTCATACCCAGCAGGAGTGACGAGGATAGTTTCCAACCAAGGCCATCCGCCATTGTGACTTGTCCAGTCATGCATGCCTGCCAATACGGGCTGCATTCTCGGGTGTACATTGAACATCAAAACATAGGTTTTATTGGGTTTTGACTGATAGCTAGCTGGTAGTGTGACGTTAAATGGAATGTCTTTTTCATGAAACTTTGTGGTCACCACCAGAGGTTCAATAGGGTTTAGTGAGGCAATGTCGGTTGCTTTTACGGCTGAGCTACCCAGTGATAACAAAGCGCTAAGTAATATCAGTAGTACCTTCATTATGCTTCCTTGTTGTTATTTTTATGCTGATTGTGTGAATCACACTTGTACGATTTGTGTCGTAGTTTAATGTTGTAACACAAGAAAAAATCAAAAGGTATAAAAAACATCCGATTGGGAAGAGCTTTAAGCATTGCAGTTTGCTTCGTAATCTGACTTTTACAGGCTACAACCGTTCAATCATTAGGGAATAAAATAGGCATGGCGGGAAGGAATGCCATGCCTTTGGCAAAAACACTATCTCTTAGTCGCGTGTGTTGCCGAAACTTAAAATGAAGTACATATTGAGTGGAGGTTAAACTGAACCTTTCAGTGCTTATTTACCGTCGTTTTTTACGCTGCTTCTTTCAGCGCACTGGACTCATTAGCTGCTTGCTTTTCTACGTCACTCTCTTGCTTTTTAGGTTTAGAAAGTAAGACAAAGTTCCCGAGCATAATGGCTACAAAGCCAACTACGGTGTAGCTGTGCCATTCGAATCCTTCGTATACAGTAGAGATGGCGACCGCAACTGCTGGGAAAAGAATATTGGCATATGAAGTTTTGTGTGAACCAATTTTTGTCATCAAAGATAAATAGCATCCAAATGCGATAACGGAACCAAAGATAGACAAAAACAGTAGCGAACTGACATACGGTAACGTCCAAGCGAAGGTAAAGCTTTTTCCTTGAACGAGTGCAACTACGGTCATGAAAATTGCGCCATAAAGCATGCCCCATGCGTTTGATTGGACGACCGGCATGGTATTTTTTTGGTTGCGAATCGAAATCATGTTACCTGTAGATGCTGACATTGTACCTATGAGGCATAAAGCTAAACCATAAATTGTTGTGTCAGTTAGGCTTAAGCTGTTTACTTCTGGCCAGAATAAGATCACGATGCCGGCAAGTCCCATTGCACCGCCAATTAATACCTGCATAGAGATCGGTGTTTTGTACCAAATACGCGCGTTAATAATATTGAAAAACAACAGCGTCGAGAACGCGATACATGCTAAGGCAGAGTTAATGTTTTGTTGTGCGTGATACAACATAAAGTAGTTGAAACCGAACAGGCTCATGCCAAAGCACGCCAGCCAAATATGCTGAGAACGGCTCATGTTCAAAGGCAATTTACGAAACCAACAATAGACAAATAATACAATTGCCGCGAGGCCAAATCGGTATGCAATGGATGCTTCGGGTGCAACTTCACCAAGCTGAAAATTAATTGCAATCCAAGTGCTGCCCCAAATTAACACGGTAATTAGGTATAAAGCGGTATTATTCATTTGCTGTTCCTAAATTCATTGCTTTGAGCATAGTCTAAAAAACGATAACGAATGGACAGTTTACGCTGACTTTGTTTTAATAACATATACAAATAAATGAAAATGTAACCTACACAGTTTATGAAGCTCCTCAATCGCGAATCAGGTGATTTTCTCTATCAACAGATTATTGACTTTATTGATGCCCAGCAAGCGCAAGGCTTATTGCGAGCGGGTGATAAGTTGCCTAGCCTTCGAAAACTGAGTAAGCAATTAGAGATTAGCGTGCCAACTGTTAAGCAAGCATATCTAGAGCTTGAGCGCCAAGGACGAGTTTCGGCGAGACCTCAATCAGGCTATTATTTGCAGTCTTCGTTGGTGAATAACCTGCAACCTCGACCTAATAAATGGGCGGGTAGTCAGCCGGTTGAAGTAAATTGTCGGAGCTTGATCGAGCAAGTTCATGATGCGCTTCATTTACCGGATACGGTAGCACTGGGAATTTCAAATCCTGTTAATACGAATCCGCCTGACAAAGCACTCGCGCGCTTGATGCGTTCAGTTATTAGTAAAGTCGCAGAAAAAGCGGTGAGCTATGGCCCCGTGATGGGCGATCCTAAGCTTAGAATGCAACTGGCTTACCGTTATCAAGAACAGGGCATTGTTTGTGATTATAACGACATGGTGATCACTAATGGTGCGCAAGAAGCGCTGTCTATAGCGTTGCAATGTGTGGCAGAGCGTGGAGATGTTATTGCAATAGAGTCACCGTGCTTTTTTGGTGAAATAGAGCTTATCGAAAGTCTAGGTATGCGTGCATTGGAAGTGTATACCTGTACAGAAGAGGGAGTTGGAATAGCAGCTCTCGAGGAAACGTTAGAGCAACACAATGTGAGAGCGTGTTTGTTTTCATCAGCAATTAACAATCCTCTGGGATCATTGATGCCAAATGAACAACGGCAAGCGCTAGTCGCATTGTTAGAACGCTACGATGTGCCATTAATTGAAGATGATGTTTATGGCGACTTGTATTTTCATGGCCAACGTCCTAAGCCAGCGCAGCTATACTCAGAGAAAGGGCTAGTATTAACCTGTTCTTCTTTCTCGAAAACTGCAGCGCCGGGGTATCGCATTGGCTGGCTACTCCCTGGTAAATTTGAAGAAAAAGCCAAGCGTATTAAACGTGCTCAGTCTTGTTCTACGCCGATGCTGCAGCAATGGACATTAACCGAATACCTGATGAGCGGCGAGTACGATCGCCATGTAAGTGCATTGCGTAAAAAGCTTGTGTACAACTGCGAGCGCATGCGTGCCTCAATTGCAGAGCATTTTCCTGACGATGTTTGCATCTCGAAACCACAGGGTGGAAGCGTGCTTTGGGTAAGGTGCCTGAAACACGTAGATACCAGCGACTTTTTTAACGAGGCCATTGCTAAAGGCGTCAGTTTCGCACCGGGCAGTGTGTTTTCTCCCAGTGGGAAATACCAAAACTATATGCGTGTCAGTTTTGGTGTGCAGTGGAACGAGCAGGTGGAACAAGCTGTTAAAACGTTAGGACAACTCGTAGAGCAATATCACCGGAAGAATGAATATTAAATGACACAATCTCAAGCGCCAGTATCGCTCAAATTACTACTACCATTACTTGCATCAATCATGGCGGTGTCGCCATTTGCGATTGATCTTTACCTGCCTGCAATGCCGGAGATAGCCCTGTATCTAAGCACTGAGATGCCCGCTGTTCAAAACTCATTAAGTATTTATTTAGTGGGCTATGCCGCTGGTTTGTTGATGTTTGGCCCGATGGCTGACAAATATCCGCGTCGGTATTTGGTACTCTTCGGCCTCATTGGTTTTTGTATTTTCACTGTGGCTTTATTACTCGCTCAGAACATTGAACAGTTTATAGCGATTCGCTTTTTACAAGCCATGGTGAGCAGTGCTGCTGCGGTAGTTGTGCCAGGAACGATTAGGGAATATTACGGGAAAAACACTGCCAAAGGGCTTTCTTACGTCAGTATGATCATGATGCTAGCACCGATGATAGCACCCAGTATCGGTAGCTTCTTTCTGTTCATTCATAGCTGGCAGGCAATTTTTGTGGCACTTACTGCCTATGCCTTAGTTGTATTAATACTCGTCGCTTTTTACTTACCTAACGCCAAAGCCGGTGCAAATGCGAATGGAAAGCTTGAACAGCAAGGGAATGAGGATTCAGCAGTAACCGAGAGTCCTAAGCCGCCTACATTTCTAAAGAGATATAAAATCGTGCTGTCGCATACTGGGGCGAGAATGGATCTAATTAGTTCTATGATGGTATCTCTGGCATTTTTTGCCTATATCACCGCGGTCCCTTTTATTTATATGACGGTATTTGGGGTTAATGAATACTGGTTCAGTATTTTATTCGCGTTAACGGTGATGGCGTTAATGATTGCCCATTTTACCAACTCTCGGATGGTGGTGAGGAAAGGTTCCCGTCAGATGCAACGTTATGGCCTAACGGTCGCCGTTATCTCAAGTGTGGGCTTAGTTGCTGTGAATCTGATGTCACTTCCACTGGCGTTTACCATTGCCTTTGTTCTGCCACTTATGGGTAGCATTTCGATGATCGCTGTGAATACTGATGCCATGGTGTTACAAGAGTTCGCAGAACAATCTGGCACAGCGACCGCTGTCATTGGTGTATTAAGATTTGGTATAGGCGGTTTGGCAGGCCCGATTTTAGCGATATTTTATGATGGTACAGCCATACCATTTAGCCTATTGATGGCATCGTCAATTATGGTTGTGTTAGTGTGTCAAATAATGCGATATAACACTCAGGAACGAGTGCTCAATAAGGAATTGTGATGAAAAAAGTAGCGATTATTTTAAGTGGTAGTGGGGTATTTGATGGCAGTGAAATCCATGAAGCGGTACTGACTTTACTTGCTGTTTCTCAGCAAGGTGCAAGCTATCAGTGCTTCGCACCCAATGTAAACCAGATGCATGTTGTTAACCACTTAACGGGCGAAGTAGCAGAAACGGATACTCGTAATGTGTTGGTTGAAGCTGCGCGTATTGCTCGCGGTGAAATTGCTGATGTTACAACATTAAATCACGAAGATTTTGATGCATTAATTTTACCTGGCGGCTTTGGCGCGGCTAAAAATTTGTGTGACTTTGCAGTTAAAGGCGGTGAAGCGACAATGAACGCTGATGTGCTTGCTGCGTGTCAGCAGTTTGCAAAAGCTTCTAAGCCAGCAGGCTATATGTGTATCGCTCCGGCGATGATTCCTTTGGTTTATGGCCAAGGCGCATTAGCAACAATTGGTACCGATGCTGATACCGCGACTGGTGTTACTGCACTAGGTGCAGAACATGTTAATTGTGCGGTTGAAGATATTGTCGTTGATGAGCATAACAAGGTGGTGAGCACACCAGCTTACATGCTGGCTGAGAATATTTCACAAGCAGCTGAGGGTATCAGCAAACTCGTATCTAAAGTGTTATCAATGAGTTAGTCTGTAGGCCTCGAACTAAAAAATCAACGAAGCAAAACTGAGAGGGAATTAGGGTGTGGAAGAAAGTTTTACTTGGCATTAGCGCTTTACTTTTTCTCTTGGTTTGTTTCCTTTCTGTCGGTGCGACAGGGTTAGTGAACTATCTTGCTAACCAATATCTTGTTGATTACACGTCGATAACCGCAGCGACACAAGCAACTTCTCCTGAGCCTGAGCCTGAAGTTGAACTTGAACCTGAACCAGCTGAAGTGCTCTCTAACGAAATTCCGTTGAGTTTAGTGTTTAACACAGGTGAATTTCATCTTAATCCATTTAACTTGACGATTACCTTGACTGACTCGGCATTGAGCTTTCAGGGAGAAACTATTGCTTCAATTAGCGAACTTGTGCTCGACATTGATGGTTTCGCACTATTTAGCCGAGAACTCTCAATAGAACAACTACTTGTTAGGGGCGTTAAGTTTGATGCGAATTATCAAAACGAAGCACTGCATCTTGCTGGCTGGCAGCCAGAATTAGTAAAAACTCAGCAGCCGTTAAATGAGGTTGTAGACGAGGATGCAGCAACGCCTGAACAGTCTGAAGAGCCATGGACCATAAGCATTAAGCAGGCACAGATTGTTGACGCAGAGCTTGGCTTAAGTGCTCTTCGAAAACATCAATGGCAGGTTGCAGAATTTAATCTGAATAATGCCCAACTGACGCCACAGAGGTGGCAAGCAAATGTCGCTTTGAATAGTCAATTTAATGCCAAGCCTCTTAACGTTAACCTTGCTGTACATGGCGAAGCTGACTTTAACCAATTGACGGTGTTTGAGTTAGGAGAACTTTCGCTGGCATTTTCACTCGCTGACTATCACCAATGGCTGCCAGAAGAATATAAAGCAGTTACTGGCACGCTAATGATTGATACAGCTATCTCTCTAAAAAAATCAAATCAAGCGTATGAAGGCTTTCAAGTAAATGCTAATAAACTGAAGTTAACCTTGAGTGAATTTGAGCTCCCGTTAACTCTTCCTGGCCAAGATGCCGCTGAAGCTAATCTTTTTTCATTAGCTTCAACTGAGCTTGAGGCAAAGAACTTAGTGCTAGGCTTAACACGTCGATTTTCGTTGCAAGAAATCAACAGCGAATTCTTGCTTTCCGCAACTAATTTTAGCTGGCAGCAACCAGAAAAAAACGCGCTAGTAGCCGCATTCTCTAAACTTGAAACCGAGGGCTTAGCTTTTGATTATCAGCAGAGCGTTGATAATACTGAGGCAAGTTTTGAACGATTCGCACTGACGGACATCACTTTATCTCAAGTAGATAAATTGAAATCTATTGAACAAGCTGAAGACAATAAAATTGAAGCTTTGGCGACACTTAGAACGTTGATTGCTGCAAACGGAAAATATGACAAAAATTCCGAAATCAACAAACTGCACGTCCAATCTATAACGCTGGATGCAGAGGCTATGCATTTGTATAGCAGTGCCGAATATGGCATTGAAAATATTCTAGAGCTAGGCGGCGCGAATAGTGAAAGCTCAAGTGATGGGCGTCAGGAAGGTAATGCGTCAGAATTAAAAGGCGCTAATAATGTTGAGCCAAGTGAGACACAGCTATTTGATTTTGAACTGAGTGAGGTTAATGTCATCGGCGAGCCTGTCATCGTTTATTTTGATACCGCGCCGAGCCAGCCTGTAATTCATTACATTAAAGTCGCACAAGGGCAGCTAACGGGGATTAGTTCTGCAGAAGAGTTAGCAAATTTTAATGTAGCGTTAGCATTGGGTAGCCGAGGTAAAATTGGTTTAGAAGGGCAGTTTTTAACAAAAGCACCAACACAAAAGTTGTCGTTAGGTGTCAAAATGGAAAATATAGACCTGACAGCTTATTCACCTTACGTAAGAGACAGCATCAACTATGAGATCAAACAAGGATTATTATTCACTGATATTGATATGGAAGTGACTAATGATATGGTTGATGGGAAAGTAAAAACCCACATCAAGGCAATTGACATTGAGCAGCCTAAACGAACAGAAAATGAAAAGGGTAAGGGGGCCGGTAGTAAACAGCAGTCTTCTGGTAGTGGTTTTATTTCATTAGACTTGGCGCTAAACCAATTAACCGATAGACAAGGTAATTTATCGGTCGATATTCCACTGACAGGTTCAATTCACGACCCTAGCTTTGGCATTGATGGCTTTATTTCTATTTTAACCACGAAAGCGATACAGCTAGGTGCGCAAAACTACCTTATTCAAACATTCTTGCCGTATGCAAACATTGTTACTGTTGCCATGTTAGCTGGTGACACCTTATTCGATATTAATATTGCACCGCTGCCCTATGACGCTGAACAGGCAAAATTGTTGGAACCTCAGTTTATTTATGGCCAAGAGCTAGCAAAAGTACTTAAAGACAAGCCCGGTTTACAATTGACTATCTGTGCTGATGTCTCGGCGCAGCTAGCGCAGGAGCAAAGTGCTTTGACGGTTAGAGCGCGAACAGAGAAAGAGCTATTAGGGAAGGTGCGTATTGATAACTTTATAGAATTTCTATCCGAAGAGCATCAGATTGATGCTGGCCGTTTAATCCCGTGTAAAGTTAAAGTGTCTAGCGAAAGTAGCGCAGTAGATAATCTGAATTTTGAATTGAAATAAGCCCGATATGGCCCGACATGAGCTCAATAGAAAGTAGCAAACGAATATTTATTTGCTACTTTCTTCAATTGAGAGTTGAATTGCCATTTCGTTTAATTCAGCTTGTTTAATGCGCCACTTTTGAAGCTCAGCGTAATAATGGTCCCACACACAAGGGTTGCAAGCGCCACCACCACAGCAATCATCATCTGCTGGTGGTAAAGGTTTATCTAACTGTTGTTCTGTCATGATTTACCTCGATATAGATTGACGCATAATAACAAAAAAGCCCGTCAAAAGACGGGCTTTGAATTAAAAATCAGCGTGAATTAATCTTGTTCTGCTAACTTTTTCTCTAAGTAGTGAATGTTAGCACCACCATTCACAAAGCCTTCATCACTCAAAATGTCTTGATGAAGTGCAATGTTGGTCTTGATACCATCAACCACCAACTCATTTAAGGCGTTGCGCATGCGAGCTATCGCTACTGCACGGTTGTCACCGTAAGTAATAAGCTTACCTACCATAGAATCGTAGTGCGGTGGCACAGAGTAGTCAGCATAAATGTGAGAATCCCAACGCACGCCCAGGCCTCCTGGTGGATGGAAGCGTGTAATTTTACCCGGAGAAGGGATAAAAGTACGTGGATCTTCAGCATTGATGCGACACTCAATTGAATGACCTGAAATCTTGATGTCTTCTTGTGTGTAAGACAAAGGCTGACCAGCAGCAACACGAAGTTGCTCTTTGATAAGGTCAACGCCTGTGATCATTTCAGTTACAGGGTGCTCTACCTGAATACGCGTGTTCATTTCAATAAAGTAGAACTCACCATTTTCGTATAGGAACTCAAATGTACCTGCACCGCGGTAGTCAATTTCGATACACGCATTACAACAACGCTCACCAATTTTTGCGCGCATTTCAGGTGTAATACCTGGTGCTGGCGCTTCTTCAACAACCTTCTGGTGACGACGCTGCATTGAACAATCACGTTCACCTAAGTGGATAGCGCTACCTTGCCCATCTGCAATCACTTGAATTTCAACGTGACGAGGGTTCTCAAGGAATTTTTCCATGTAAACCATGTCATTGTTAAAGGCTTGGCGTGCTTCAGTTTTGGTTAACTGAATGGCTTCAAGTAATTCTGACTCTTCACGTACAACACGCATACCACGACCACCACCGCCACCAGAGGCCTTGATGATAACTGGATAGCCGATACGCTTACCGTGGGCAAGATTGGCATCATTGTCTTCTGTTAATGGGCCGTCAGAGCCTGGAACACATGGAACACCCGCTGCTTTCATAGCGCGAATTGCAGCAACCTTGTCACCCATGATACGGATGCTTTCGGCTTTAGGACCGATGAAGGTGAAGCCAGACTGTTCTACTTGCTCAGCAAAATCTGCATTCTCTGCTAAAAAGCCATAGCCTGGGTGAATAGCAACCGCGTTTGTTACTTCTGCTGCTGTAATAATACTTGGGATATCCAAGTAACTTTCGGTTGCAGGTGGCTTACCAATACAAATGGTTTCATCAGCTAATAAAACGTGTTTTAAGTTTTTATCTGCTGTTGAATGCACCGCTACCGTTTTTATACCGAGTTCTTTACATGCACGTAAAATACGTAATGCAATTTCTCCTCGGTTGGCGATAACAACTTTTTCTAACATGAAATTACCCTTAATGGTTGGGCTTATTCAATGATGAATAGCGGTTGGTCAAATTCAATAGCGTCTTCGTTTTGCGCTAAGATTTCTTTAATGACACCAGACTTATCTGCTTCAATTTGGTTCATCATCTTCATCGCTTCAACGATACATAATGTGTCGCCTGCGTTAACGTGTTGACCAACTTCAACGAAAGATGGAGATTCTGGCGATGGAGACGCATAGAAAGTACCAACCATTGGTGAACGAACGACGTGACCAGAAATTGCTGCTGGTGCTGCTTCAGTTGCAGGCGCTGCCGCTGCTGGAGCTGCTGCAGGGGCAGGAGCCGCTACAGGAGCTGGTGCTGCTTGCATCATAGGTGCTTGTATTAATGTACCACCTTTGTTGATGCGAATTGACTCCTCGCCTTCAGAGATTTCAATTTCGTTAATACCTGATTCTTCAACTAGCTCGATCAGCTTTTTAATTTTTCTAATATCCATTTCTACACCTTGTGTTTGCCTGTGGATTTGTTGTTCGGTTGTTAATCACTTAATGCGCGTTTAGCGGCATCAAGTGCATAAAAATAGCCTTGAGTTCCCAAACCACAGATGACGCCTTGGGCGACATCAGAAAGATACGAGTGATGACGAAATGCTTCTCTAGCATGCACATTAGAAATATGTACTTCGATAAACGGGATGTTTACGGCCAATAATGCATCTCTCAGAGCGACACTGGTATGTGTGAATGCTGCTGGGTTGATAACAATGAAATCTTTCTTCTCGAATGCTGAATGAATCGCATTAATCAGGTCAGCTTCTGAATTTGACTGCACACATTCCAATGCAATGTCCTCTTTCAAGGCATGATCGGTTAATGCTTGGTTTAACTGGTCAAGCGTTTGCGAACCGTAAATACCAGGTTCGCGCTTGCCTAACATATTTAAATTAGGCCCATTGATGATCAAAATGTTAAACTTTGCAGTCATTGTTCGTGAATTTGCTGTTAATTTGAATGTAAATCAGATACTGACATAAAATATCTCTTAGTCAAACTATCTGGAGAGAAAAATTTCATTTAAACTCAATTTGACGAATATTATAGTTATTTCGAAGAATATCGCAGCAAAATACTGGTCTAATGTCTTTTGGCTGTAAAACGTATTTGAATAGGCATTGACTTAGACTACACTTTACTAAGCAAAAACTTGTTAATTATCTGATATATATTTACGGATATTGTGTTACATGGCAGGATGCTATTTACGATGATTAGACGAAAGTCGTTGTGGTTGTGAATAGTAAAAGTCGTTAGCATTAAACTCTTATGCGATTAACTTACCTGTTAGTTTATTATGTTCGTGTAAAGAGAACATTCACAATGAGATGTCAGCAAGGAAGTGAATATTAAAAATTTAATAAGATTAGCGTTGTTTATTGTCAGCTTTCTTCCCCTCACTGTTTTCGCTGCTGATGTACAACCGATAAGTCACCCATCGATAGGAGATGTTCAGCTGAGCAAGTTAGAGCTGCGGCGGATATTTTCTAAACGAGTTACCAATTGGCCAAACGGTCAGCCTATCGTGGTTTTCGTTTTAGAAAGCTCTCACCCATTACATCAGCGGTTTTCCAAAGAAACGTTAACAATATTCCCGTATCAACTCGACCGTATTTGGCAAAAAATTACCTATTCAGGCATTGGAACCGCGCCGATCGTCGTTAAAGATTACGCGACTTTATTGAAACAAGTTGCGAGCACACCTGGCGCGATTGGTTACGGCGAGAATATCGAGCAAAAAGGAGGTTTGCATGTTATCAAAATTACTGATTAAAAAATGTAGCGTATTGCAGAGCAGCCTTATTGCATTATTGTTAAGCGCTAGTGGTTCGGTTAATGCGAAAGATATTCAAGAATTGCAAATTCACGGCTTTGTTGCGCAAGGTATAATTGAGGCAAGTGACAGTGATTTTGTTAATGATGATGGTGACTTGTCATCTGCCTTAACTGAATTAGGGGTAAACTTTTCGTATCAGCTATTTGATAACGTGCGTCTTGCTGGACAAGCTGTTTATATTGACGGTGGCAATCGGTATGCCGATGGTGCGCGTGTTGATTATGCGTTACTCGATTGGACGGCCTATCAAACGCTAGAAAGTAAGCTGAATATTTATCTTGGTCGTCATAAAAATTATCATTGGTTGTATTCAAGCACTCGTGATATTCCTCACACACGTCCGACAATCGTGTTACCTCAATCTATTTACTTTGATGGCTTTAGAGATATTGCTGTTGGTGGTGATGGTATTGCGCTTTCATATAAGCATAACAGTGGTGTTGGTGATATTGATATTAATTTGAGCTACGGTACTTCTGATATTTCAGATAAGCAAACAGAGATAATTTTGAGTGAGTTTGCTACCGGTGAAATGACTCATGACACTGACTATCAGGCAAGTGTTTACTGGCAGCCAATTGATAGTCAGTGGCGCTTCGGGATCGTAGGGCTTGATAGCGAGTTTGGCTATGACCAGTCAGAAAATGATACTTTTTACGATGCAAAAATAGTTTTACAGCGATTTATGCTTAATGCTTTGTTCGAAGGTGAGCGTTGGGAATTTAGTACTGAGGTAAACCAAGAAAGGTTTGCGCTAGATGGTTTTTATGCGCCGTCAGCACATCTTGATAGGAAAGGGCAAGGCATCTACATGCAGATGCGCTATCGACTCAATGAGCAAGTTCGTTTATTAGCAAGGCAAGAGTTCTTCTACGCGGACAAAGATGACCGAGGCGGAGATAACTTAGCGTCGTCGTTTGGCCTACCAAAATACTTCGGCTATCAGCATGATACAACGATAGGTGCGTCTGTTGATCTTGCTTCAAATCTTCGTCTACAAGCCGAATTTCATTGGTATCAAGGAACAGCAAGGCTCACACCGGTTGTTGCACCTAACCCTGGAATTAACAATAGTGAATATTGGCAAATGTGGGCGTTACAATTGATGTATTGGTTCTAAAATGAATAAAACCTTTGTCAGTGTACCGGTAAAGCTACTTGGGCTTATTTTAACGACACTATTATTAATGAGTGCTGGCTTCTCGACTTTGTCTTTGTGGCGCCTAGAAGAGGAGTTTACACAATTTCAAGACGATAGGCAGAGTCTAAGCAATACGCAATTTGCACTGGAAAAAGACAAACTTGATAACCAGTTGCGAGTTTGGGTCGAGTCGTTTGTTGATATTGTATCGATTGCTGACCAGCCCGACTTTAATGTGCTTAAGCAAGCGGTCGCACAACAGTTTTATGCGCTGCAACTTCATCTTAACGTAGATGAATTGTGGCTTCTAGATGCCAATCTTCAGCCTCTATGGTTGTCTGCTGATACGACTTCTCGGCTTATCCGTGAACAAACGAGCCAAGTACTCGAAATGCAGGAGCCGTTAAGTGTGATTACCTGCGAGCAGCAGTGCCAGTTGATTACCAGTGTGCCAGTGATAAACGGCCAAGGTGATACGGCAGTTATGACGCTTGCAGCATCGCTGATTGATGTTGTTTTCCTTTTAAACCAGTCGCTTAAAAGCGATGTCGCTATTGTTAGTTTTGAATCTGAAGCCCCTTTGGAACTGAGTAAAGCTGACGTCTTGTCTTCGACTAATGTCAGTTTGATGCGAGAAATGATGGCGCTGAAGACCCCTGAGTCAACTTTGCAACAAGCACTTAACCAAGGGGTTTTTTTTGAGACCTATAGTCAACACTATTTACTTAATTTTTTACCTTTATCAAGCAATAAGTCGCAAGACTATTATTTGATGCTGATCGATAACGTTACTGATTTCAAAGAGAAGAACGAGAGTTATCGTCGCTATTTCCTGATCACAGAGTTACTGATTTTTTTTGGTTTAGCGTCATTAGTATTCTTTATCACCAGCCCAATTACTCGTCGCTTAGTAAACTTGGCTAATGCCTTGCCAATGCTAGCGCAAAAGCAATTTAGCGATTTTCGTAAAGTCCCACTAAATCGACAAAGCTTCTTTGTTGATGAATTAGATCTGTTAGCAAATTCAGCGCAGGAGCTTAGCTTCGAGCTTGAACAACTTAACATAGAAGTGGAGCAGAAAACGCTAGAGTTAGAAAACATTGCGATGTACGACTTGCTGACGGGTCTCCCTAACCGTAACATGCTCAATTTGCAATTGAGAAAATCGCTCGCTAGCTTGCAGATAGAAGAAGGTGGCTTAGGTGTACTGTTTCTTGATTTAGATGACTTTAAAAAGGTTAATGATAGTCACGGTCATGGCGAAGGGGATAGATTACTAGAAGAAGCCGCTAATCGTGTCAGGACGAGTGTTCGCAAGGTTGACTTGGCTTGCCGATTTGGTGGTGATGAATTTGTCGTTATTCTCAACAGTGTTCGCTCAATAGATGACGCCATATTTGTAGCTGAAGATATTCTAAGCCGTTTCAAAAAGCCGATTAAACTTGGTTCGAGTATTTTCTATGTTACGACCAGTATTGGGATTGTTTATACCGATGATGGTACTCAGCGAGCGGAAGATTTGGTGAGTTACGCTGATATCGCAATGTATGAAGCCAAAAAACACGGTGGTGCTCAGTATCATATTTATCATCCTGACTTATATCAGCAAGTGGCTCAGCGCGTTGAACTTGAAGGTGCAGTAAGGCAAGCGCTATTGAAAAAGCAGTTTAGTTTGTCACTGCAACCACAGTTAGATGGCAAAACGAAAAGACTTGTAGGTTTTGAAGCGTTACTTCGCTGGTATAGTCCTGAGCGAGGGATGATACCACCAGACGACTTTATTCCAATTCTAGAAAACTCTGAGTATATGGTTGAACTGGGTTATTGGGTGATGCGACGGTGCTTTGAGATCGCGATTGAACTCAGATCTCAGGGGATTAAAGATGTACGGATTGCGATTAACTTGTCTGCGATGCAGTTTATGGACCCTAATTTAACTGACTATTTATTGCAGTTAACACGTCGTTTTGAAATATCAGCAAAATACTTTGAACTCGAGCTTACCGAACAGACATTAGTTTCAGATATCGACAAAGCTATTGAAGTGATGAAAGGCCTCAAAAAGATAGGCTTTAGCTTTGCTATCGACGATTTCGGTACTGGATATTCATCGCTGGCTTACATTAAGAAGATGCCAATTGATGTCATTAAAATCGACAAGAGTTTTGTCTTCGGTATGCTTGAAAACCATTCCGACTATCAAATCATCATTTCGACAATTGCGATGGTGAAAAATTTAGGATTGAATGTGGTCGCTGAAGGGGTTGAAAGTGGTGCTCAATTGCGCTCATTAACGCTTAATGACTGCGATACTGTGCAAGGTTACTATTTTTCAAAACCGCTGCCTGAAAGTGAACTATCTACGTTTTTAGCAGAAAAAATTGTCGATGGTCACTGGAAAACACAAGTTAAAAAATCACCTCAGCAAGCTGAATAAGCGAAACTTCCAGGAAACTTCTACTCAATGACAACGTGGTCTGCATTACTTAAAGATGAAAAACAGCAAGTCTATTTTCAGGAAACATTAGACTATGTAGAGCAAAGACGACAGCAAGGAGTGGCTGTATATCCTCCTAAGTCTGAGGTATTTAACGCGCTTAAAACACCGGATTTTGAGCAAATCAAAGTGGTAATCATTGGCCAAGACCCCTACCACGGGCCCGATCAAGCTCACGGCCTGTGCTTTTCCGTAAAGCCTGGCATTAAGCCTCCGCCATCGTTGGTGAATATGTACAAGGAGCTGGCGACAGATATTGATGGATTTAACATACCTGAACATGGCTATTTGCAATCTTGGGCGGAACAGGGAGTATTGCTGTTAAATACCGTTTTAACTGTTGAAGAGGGGCAGGCGCATTCACATAAACACCTAGGATGGGAGCGGTTTACCGATAAAGTAATAGCCTTGTTAAGCGAACATAGCGAAGGTTTAGTTTTTTTGCTTTGGGGCGCTCATGCTCAGAAAAAAGGAAAAGCAATCGATCAATCAAAACATTGCATTTTGAGTGCGCCTCATCCTTCGCCTCTTTCAGCACACCGTGGCTTTTTCGGTTGTCGCCACTTTTCACAGGCGAATAAGTATTTGGAGAGTGCGGGTAAAAAGCCAATTGATTGGCAGGTTTAACTTTGTGCTTCTTGTGACTAACTTTTGGCTTCGTTAGAAGCTGCTAAAACGGTCATATTTCTACCTTGATCTTTCGCTTGGTAGAGAGCGTTATCAGCAAGTTGCAGCACTTCTGAAATAGACTTTTCAGGGCTTATTTCACAAGCTCCTATACTGATGGTACAGCTGATTTGGTGCGCTTGATAGCTAACAGACAGAGATCGTAAACATTGATGTAACTTTTCCGATAACTGAATGGCTTGCTGTGCATCGGTTTGCGGTAAAATAAATAGAAACTCTTCGCCCCCCCAACGAGATACTGTATCTTGTGCTCGTATACATGATTTAAATTGCAGCGATATCTCCTGCAATAGTTTGTCACCTGCGGGATGTCCATAATTGTCGTTGACTGCTTTAAAATGGTCTAAATCGCATAAGAGAATTGATAAAGGCTCTTTTGTACGCTCCATTCGACTATATTCATACGTTAGCTTCTCTAGTGCATCACGACGATTAGATAGCTTAGTTAGTGGGTCTAGCTTCGCTAGTTTTTCAAATTCCTTGCTGATTTCAAGTGCTTGCTGGAATGAGTCTTCTCGAGAATATTCGTAAAATGCAGCAAGAAAGGTAATGGTTAAAAACGACAGTAATAACCGTGTTTTGAAGTGTAACGTGTATTCCGTAGCAAGTAAGAGGTTATCAGGGTAGAACATCATGGTGCTGATAATCGCCACGAATATGGCAATATCAAACAGACCTTTTTTTAATCCGTGGATGAACAAGGTGACTGGTGCAACAAGGAATATCCAGAGTGGCCCCGTATTGTTTACACCCCCTGTGTAGACCAAATATATCTTTAACACCATCAAGGAATATAAAATGATATTGGACGCAATTTTAGGGCTTCGTGTTCTCTTCTGGACGAAATAGCCTGTTAAAAACAAAGCGCTGGCAATAAAAAGTGTGACAGCCAAGATCAAATCTTGGTTCAAAACGGCATTAACCGCTAGAAAGAAGGTGATGGATAAGCCGACAAACGAAAACAAGTTGACCACCAGCATACTACGATAGTCAGTGTTTAGTTTATCTTCCCCTAACCCTGCCTTTAACAGGGTAATTAACCAATTATTCCTCTGCACTTGTTCCTTCTTGCTTTTTTGTCCAATTACTTGGTTATTGTCTTGGCAGCTAAAAGCAGTCTTACCCTTCGGCTGCTTTTAGCACCATCACTATTTTGTCTTGCTAATAATATCTTAACGTTAGTTATACGTGTCGTTTACGTGGTCTGCAAATTCTTCTGCACCCATAAAGCCCGTTACACGTTTATTTGACACTTCGTTGCCCGCTAAGTCAAAGAAAAGAATAGAAGGTAGGCCGAATACGTCAAAATGTTCCATCAATTCTACCGATGATGCAGAGCCGGTATCGGTTAAGTCAATTTGTACTAGAAGCGTATTGCTTAACGCCTGCTGTACTTTGGGGTCAGGGAACGTATATTCTTCAAATTCTTTACAGGCAATACACCAGTCTGCGTAAAGGTCTAGCATCACCGTTTCGCCACGCTCATTAGCTTCAGTAATTAACGTTTCTAGTTCAGCTAAGTTCTTAGCGTATACAAAATGCTTTTTCTCTGCACCATGCTCTGTGACATTTGACACTACTGAAGCGGGAAACACAGTCCTGTAAAGCATAGTCGCTCCAGCAAATAATGCTAAGAATATGAATAAGCTACGCACGCCAAACCAGAAGTTTTTCTGACTTTCTAAGTTTGCCACGTAGAAGTATGTCGCACTACCTAAAAGTAATAGCGCCCATAACGATTGCGAAATTTGTACAGGCAAGAATCTTTCAAGCAGAAACACTGGAACAGCAAGCAGTAACAAACCGAATATGTTCTTAATAATATTCATCCAATTCCCCGCTTTCGGTAATAACTTACCGCCTGAACTACCTAGCACTAACAACGGTAAACCCATACCAATACTTAAGGCGTAAAGTGCTGCTGCACCCAGTGCGATGTCGCCTGTTTGAGAGATATAAATCAATGCGCCAGTGAGTGGGGCAGTCGTACAAGGTGAAGCGACTAATCCAGAAATCGCACCCATTGAAAGTACGCCTTTATAGGAGCCACCTTCTTGTTTGTTGCTCATCTCATTCAGTTTGTTCTGCAGACTACTTGGCAATGCCAAGTTGAACATACCGAACATAGAAAGCGCTAAAAAGACGAACAGAACACTAAGTACAATCAATACGGCAGGGTGCTGGAACATCGCTTGGAACTGCGCACCAGCAAGCGCGACGACAATACCAAGTAGAGTGTAGGTAATCGCCATTCCTTGCACATAGAAGAAAGATAAAGTGAACGCTCGCTTCGTTGATAACCCATCGCCTTGACCTACAATAATCCCTGTAAGAATAGGGTACATAGGAAATACACAAGGTGTAAACGAGAGTAGCAGACCACCTGTGAAAAAGGCGAGTAAAGTAATCGCTAAGCTTTCATTTTGAAGAAGTGATAACAATTCAAACTGCTCACTGTCACCACCAGTTGATTGGGTTGCTTGAGTATCTTTCTTGCTAGCGCTACTAGAGCTTAAAGCAGACAAAACATCGTTATTAACTCCGTCAGTCTGTGCACTTCTTGAAAATGCTGATAATTCGATATCCTTGACCGTTGGCGGGTAGCAAAGGCCTTTTTTGGCACATCCTTGGAAGCGCAAAGATAGTAGATCACCGTCTTTAACCTCGTTGAGGTCGATGGTGAATGCTAGGTTGCCTTCAAAGATTTGTTGTACGCCAAAGAACTCGTCCTCATGCTCAATACCTTGAGGCAGAGATAAAGGCTCAAACGTGGCCGTATCAGAGCTTGTTTTGAATTGGTGGCGATATAGGTAATAGCCGTCTTTGATATTAAAGGTTATTTCGAGCTTACCTTTGTTATTTTGGTAGTAATCAAAGACAAAAGCCTGATCGACTTTGAGGAACTCATGCTCATTGCTTAGCAAGCTTGACGATGAGGTATCAAAAATACTGTTTTGTGCGTTGGCGTTAAAACCAATACTTACCAGTAGCGATAAGCACAAGGACAACAGGAGCGTAAATTTTTTCATATACTACTTCAACGAATTGGTTATCCAGTCTAAATACTCGCTATCACCTTGCTGGATGTCTACAGCGATAACTTCAGGTACGTCATAACTGTGAAGTGCTTTGATACGCTGGTTCACCGAGCTAAATAACGCAGAGGTGGTTTTAATCAGCAATTGTACTTCACTGTCTTTCTCAATTTTTCCTTGCCACTGATAAACAGATGTTATTTGCGGGAGAATATTCACACACGCAACAAGCTTTTCTGTCACTAATGTGGTCGCTATTTTCTCAGCTAATTCTGTTGTTGGGCAAGTACATAACACAAGTTGATACATAATTACTCAGGTTAGCTAGGGCTAATACGCTAGTTTTACCATTTTGGTTGTCGCAATGCACCGATTTGTGTTGTGGTTGAAAAAGACCCGATAACCCCCATATAAGTTTCAACAAGATTTTTAGGTGACATTATGTTTCGCGTTTTATTCTTCTTATTTATCGTTGTTCCTATCATTGAAATTGCTGTTTTAATGCAAGTTGGCAGCTTAATTGGTGCATGGCCAACCGTTGCCATTGTTATCGTTACTGCGTGGCTTGGTGCTAAAAATGTAAAAGCACAAGGACTTGCTACAGTGCAAAATTTACAAAACAAGATGGCACAGGGTGAGATGCCTTCAGAAGAAATTGTTGCCGGTTTATTGTTACTTGTCGCTGGAGTACTGCTAGTAACGCCGGGTTTTGTTACAGATGCGTTTGGTCTTTCGCTGCTGATTCCGCAAGTTAGAAAGGCATTGGTTAGTAGCGTTCAACAGCATTTGTCGGTGCAATCTGTTGGCGGCGCAGGGTTTAGCCAATCAAGCTTTCACTTTGAACAAGAACAGCAGCCTTTTCAGCATCAAAAACAAGACAGTTTTGATCGCGCCCAACACCACGTCCATCAAGGAAGTACTATTGATGGCGAATACGAGCGTAAAGATTAAAATTTTGTAAGATTTAGGGGTTGTATTGAAAAAATACGGCCCTATTTATTATCCAACTATTTAATAACAATTTATTCTCAGGAGAGAAATCAATGAGCATTCGTCCATTACACGATCGCGTAATCATCAAGCGTAAAGAAGTAGAGTCAAAATCTGCTGGCGGTATCGTTTTAACTGGTAGCGCTGCTGAGAAATCAACTCGCGGTGAAGTCGTTGCTGTGGGTAACGGTCGCATTCTTGAAAACGGTGAGGTTCGCGCATTAGACGTTAAAGTTGGTGACCAAGTTATTTTTAACGAAGGTTACGGGGTGAAAACTGAAAAGATTGACGGTGAAGAAGTACTGATTCTTTCTGAAGCTGATATCTTAGCAATCGTAGAATAGTTTTTAGATTTGCTTGTCGCTATTTCATCTTAATAGCGGTATCAGAAGTGCTCACATACACTTGTATGCTCCGCGCTTCTTCTTTGCTCTTAAGCGAACTAGCTTAGAGCAAAACAAAAAATGTGATTAACAAATTTATTAAAGGAAGATGTTAGACGTAGATAATTCGTTTTAATGCAATGACAATTTATGGAGTTTACACGTGTAAATGAGTAAATTGGAAGTGGCAGTAATGCGAATTGGTAAGTCTTCCTTTCTAAGAAAATTTAAGGAATTTTGAAATGGCAAAAGACGTATTATTCGGTAACGACGCTCGCGCTAAAATGCTACAAGGCGTTAACGTTTTAGCAGACGCAGTAAAAGTAACTTTAGGTCCTAAAGGCCGTAACGTTGTTTTAGACAAATCATTTGGCGGCCCAACGATCACTAAAGACGGTGTATCAGTTGCGAAAGAAATAGAACTTGAAGACAAGTTCGAAAACATGGGCGCACAAATGGTTAAAGAAGTCGCGTCAAAAGCAAACGACGAAGCAGGTGACGGTACAACAACAGCAACTGTACTTGCACAATCAATTGTTAACGAAGGCTTAAAATCAATCGCTGCGGGTATGAACCCAATGGATCTTAAGCGCGGTATCGACAAAGCCGTTATTGCTGCTGTAGAAGAATTAAAAGCCATTTCTACTGCATGTGCTGACAACAAAGCAATTGAGCAAGTTGGTACTATTTCAGCAAACGCAGATGCAAGCGTTGGTGAAATCATTGCGACAGCAATGGACAAAGTAGGTACTGAAGGTGTTATCACTGTAGAAGAAGGTCAGTCGTTAGAAAACGAATTAGACGTTGTTGAAGGTATGCAGTTCGACCGTGGCTACTTATCTCCTTACTTCATCAACAACCAAGAAAGTGGTGCGGTTGAGTTAGAAAACCCGTTCATCCTTCTTGTAGACAAAAAAGTATCAAATATTCGTGAGTTACTAACAACATTAGAAGGTGTTGCTAAGGCAGGTAAACCACTACTTATCATTGCTGAAGATGTTGAAGGCGAAGCGTTGGCAACATTAGTTGTTAACAACATGCGTGGTATCGTGAAAGTTGCTGCTGTTAAAGCACCAGGTTTCGGTGATCGTCGTAAAGCAATGCTACAAGACATTGCTACATTAACAGCTGGTACAGTAATTTCTGAAGAAATCGGTATGGAGCTTGAAAAAGCGACATTAGAAGATTTAGGTCAAGCTAAGCGTGTTGTTATTTCTAAAGACAATACAACAATCATCGACGGTATCGGTGAAGAAGCTGACATCCAAGCACGTGTTGCACAAATTCGTGGTCAAATCGAAGAAACAACATCTGATTACGATAAAGAAAAACTTCAAGAGCGCCTAGCTAAGCTTGCTGGTGGTGTTGCTGTAATCAAAGTTGGTGCAGCGACTGAAGTTGAAATGAAAGAGAAGAAAGACCGCGTAGACGACGCTCTTCACGCTACTCGTGCAGCAGTTGAAGAAGGTGTTGTTGCTGGTGGTGGTGTTGCATTAGTTCGCGTTGCAGACAAGATCAAAGATCTTAAAGGTGACAACGAAGACCAAAACCACGGCATCAACGTTGCAATCCGTGCGATGGAATCTCCACTTCGTCAAATCGTTGCTAACTGTGGCGACGAAGCTTCAGTAGTACTTAACGAAGTACGCAACGGCGAAGGTAACTTCGGTTACAACGCAGGTAACGGCTCTTACGGCGACATGCTAGAAATGGGTATCTTAGACCCAGCAAAAGTGACACGTTCTGCATTACAATTTGCGGCATCAGTTGCAGGCTTAATGTTAACAACAGAAGCTATGGTTACTGACGCTCCTCAAAAAGACGCTGGTGCACCTGCTATGCCTGATATGGGCGGTATGGGTGGTATGGGCGGTATGCCAGGCATGATGTAATTTTTACTTGATTAAAGCGGTAGTTTCGCCGTTATTTCTCGCTCACATACTGTTTGTATGCTTCGCTTGAAATGCCTTGAACTAACCGCTTTTCTCTACGTAAGAATGTGCTAAACCATTTTGACAAAACCCGCTTCGGCGGGTTTTTTGTTGGTTACTGTAGCGGTATAGCAATTGTATAATTGGTTCCGGCTTCTGAGATAAACTCAAAAGTAACTTTAGTGCCAATATCCTGCGATATATAGTCTTTTGCTACGCTGGCAGGACAGCCCGGAATTTTACAATCAACGATTGATATTAACCTGTCGCCCGCTCTAACGCCCAATGTCTCGGCCAGTGAATCAGGAGTAACAGACTGGACAGTCGCCGTTGTTACTTCTGGCGAAAAGAACCCCTTAACAGTTACATCAAGTTTGAAGCCCAACTCTTTTTTATCAGCGGCATTACCTGTCATACAAAAGCCGGCAACTATTACTAAAATTAATAAACGAAACATACTTCTTCTCCTTACTTATTAATGATTGGAAAATGCATTTAAAGCATCTTCAATTTCCTTCGCATTCATGTTTAGGTTCTTAACAACGGCAAGTATTTTGTTCTTACTGGCGTTTGCGATGGAGGCTATATTGGCATCAGAGAAATGATTGAAAAATGGTAAATACGCGACAACTCTTTTAAAAATAACGCCTGTCGAGGAATTGTTATCCAATGTCACTATAGTAATAAGTCTATTGATTAGGAAAAAGTATTACTAACTCAGTGTTAACCATTTCGTTCATAGAGAAATTCGGAGGGGGTACACCCGAAACGGGCTTTAAAGCATTTGTTGAAATATGACTGGGAAGAAAAGCCACTATCAAATACGACAGATTTAATCGTCTTTCCCTCGTTCAGCTGAGACACCGCAAACTCTAGTCGCAACTCTCTAATAATTTTACTGGGAGAGGATTGTTTCACGGCTTTAAACTTTCTTTGAAGATTCCGTTGGCTCGTGTTCAGTTTGCTGGCTAACGCTTCGCCATTGAAGTACGGGTCGGAGAAGTTAGCCTGTACAAGGAGTATTGCGTTGTCTACTAAGCGCTTATCCTTTTCTTCGTTAAGTTGCTTTTTTTTGTATAAAGTCGACAAGTTGCGTAGCGGCAAATTGATATTGCGTTCGGTAGGCAATATGACCTTACTAGTAAACAGTTTTTTCTTTCGGACCTTTATTTGAAAAAAATGGGTGAAAACAAATGAAATACCGCACAGCACAACGATAAAAAGAATACTTTCCATGTCATCTTGTCCTTATGAGAGTCGTTTATTCTTCGGTATGTTTAGACGGTTGATATTGAAGGATGTCGCCAGGTGTGCAGTCTAACGCTTCGCAAAGGGCGTCTAAGGTTGTAAATCTAATTGCCTTCGCTTTTCCACTTTTTAGCACGGATAAATTAGAGACAGTGATACCCAATTCTTCGGAAAGATCTTTGAGTTTCATTTTCCTTTGTGCAAGGACAACATCGAGGTTAACAATGATCGACACTATATCACCAACCCTTGTTCTTCTTTCATTAAACAGGCTTCTTTCATTATCCATGAAATCACGAGTATGACAGAGCTCCATATTAATTGACTGATTTCGTTGCTGCCCAAATAGTAATTGATTTCTATTTTGGGATAACTGAAGAAAGTGTTAATGAATGCAGATGTTAAAGACGGAAGAAAGATCATCGCTAAACCGTAAGCTAGCATCGTTGTTCCAATAAATTGAAGGTACCTGCAGTTTTGAGTACTAAAAATAATTCCCTTTTCATATAGCTTAAAAAGCTTAAACAAAAAGATGAAAATGACTATTTGTACGACAAAGTCGAAGCTACCCAGTATCCAAAAGCTATTGATACCTGCGTTCTCTAATAATTGTGCATAGCTTAGCCACTTCTCATGGATGGCAGATAAATTAACACTATTATCACCGAAACTTTGTTTGGTGAGCGTCGGGCTAGCGTTCACGAATGCAAAATAAAGAAATATTGACGCTTGAATAGTGCCAGCAGCCAAGACAAGTAATTTAGCTAGTTTGCTAATTTTGATTATTTTATCCATTCGTTACAATTCAATAAGGACTATCAGGACGTTAATTACTACACAATATATCAATGGGTTGACTTTTTTCAATAAAAAGTTACCGTTTATCGATAAGTTATTGCTGATAAACAGGGCTTGATGTGTTGGGTAGGCTTAAGTATGTATCGCGACTGAATATCTAGTGAAAAGCCTTTATCAAGCTACCTTAGCGATTTTTATTGTTGTTGTAGTACCGTTGTGCATCAGTTCGTCTAATTGATGCGATGGCGTATCAAACCATGCGCTGATTTCTTCTTTTGGAATGAGCACTGGCATTCGGTGATGATAGTCGTTGCAATGATCTCTTGCCTGAGTTGTTAACGTGACAAGCTGCGGAGATTCAGGGTTAAACAAAATACCGGCCATATAGAAAGGTTCATTGTCGCTATGACTAAACAAATACTTTTGTTTTTGTGCTTTGTTATCAGTCGTAACTGACTTCCATTCGTACCACCCATTGCAGGGTACTAAGCATCGACTATGGACAAATGCATCCTTAAAAGTGGGTTTGCTGGCGACTTGTTCCGCTCTGGCATTAATCAATAAAGAAGATTGCCAGTGTGTATTTAGTCCCCAGTCAGCGTTTAACTGCTGAAAGTGGCCCGGCTGGATGATGGTGGCAACTTTTTGGGACGGGCAGAGATCTGAATTAGATTCAGTAGCAAAGTTGATACCCAAAACGTCGCTAACAAGCTGGCAAAGAGGATCATCGATGACATTGATTCTACCGCACATATAATTCTCCAGACTGGCGAAAAAATAACGTATTGAGTGTTTTAACGTTATCGTAAAATTACTGTGATAACTAGTTTCTCCTACTGCAAAATTTATCTGAGTGTAATCTAGTTTGATTAAATAATATTCTGTTTATCGGCTTTATTGCTATATTTTGAGCAGTAATTTCGGATATTTACGTGAATTATACGGAACATGTCGGTACAATTAACAGTCTATACTGAGTGAAACTCATCGCAATCGGTATCAATAATGAAAGTAATAACTCGTGTAATCGCATCTTGTTTAGTAATGACCTTAATAGGCTGTGTACAAGTAAATTCGGAAGCTGATTACAGCGCTCTTAAAAGAGAGCAGCTGGCAAGCTCTAGCGTTACTGATATTGAAAAGCAGTACGAACAAGGTAGCAAGTTCTCTATTTCTCCTGTTCATTTATATTCTCCTCAACTTAGAACAGAGGAACTAGGGAATATATACGAGGTATATGAGAGAGTTATAGCAAAGCGTTTAATTGATGCTGGTTATCATTTGTCTACTGACACTCAGTCGAGTGACTTTGTTGTCGGCTTCGCGCTGGCACTGGAAGCTGACTTTAGCGATGAAACGATCAATGAACGCTTTGGCGTTTCACCTGGCTTAACAGTTCTTGAGGACTTGGAAAAAGGAAGTTTTCTTATCTATATTCAAGATGTAGAAAGCCATCAACGAATTTGGCGTGGTGCGGTGCAAGGCTTTGTACATGAAGAGCTAAGCCCAGTGCAGCGGGAACAACGTGCGTCTAAAATAGTAGACAGCGTGCTATCCCAATACATCGCGTCGAATAGATAGATAAAGACAATTATTATGAAAACATTTACTAGTAAGGCGTTAGGCGTCTTTTCTTTTTTTACTAAACCGCTTTTCGCTTTGGTTGCGCTTTCAAGCTTTTTCACAATGCCAATCCAAGCTGCAAAGGTTGAAATTGAGTGGCTTAATAGCGAAAAGTATCAAGATATTGCCCATTCTGCGATGCCCCAGGAAGAGTTTCAGCGCGAAGTGTTTGACACAATTCAAGACAAACTTTCGTCATTAGCTTCAGGTTTACCTGAGGAACAAGTACTTAGAGTCAAAGTGTACGACTTAGACCTTGCCGGCGTGGTAATCGAAAATGCAGGGGAAAAGCGTCGTGAAATTACCAGTGACGAATACCCGAAAATTAAGTTTACTTATAAACTTGTTACGCAAAACTTCGATGGTGAACAATTAATTTCAGAAAGTATTGTCAAAGCTGGTGGCTCCCTCCTCAAAAAGGTCGACTTTTTGAACGAATCGCAAGGGTTAGAAGAGACGTTTTTGAATTATGAGCAACAAATGCTTGAAGAGTGGTTCGATTTCACGTTCTTACCAAGGGATTGGACATAATTCACCGCTTTACATTTTATAATATCTTTTTAAGAAAGCTGCCGAACTTGCAGCTTTTTTTATGGTCATAATTTGTAGTTAATTCAGATTATGAATGTAAAACGAAATATTTACCGTTAATAACACACTGGCGAGGAATAGATATTATGAAGAAATTATTAGCGATATCCTTAATTTTACCATTGTTGCTAATCACTTTTGCAAGCTCTGCGTCAATGCCTGTAGAGGTTAGCTGGAGTAATGTTGAAAAATATCGAGATCTCCGAGCGGCAAACGAGGCAAAAAGTAAGTTTCAACAACGTTTTTTCAAGGAAATGAGCAATCACCTCAACAAACTTGCTGAACAGTTACCTCATGGATACAAACTCACGATGGATGTCGACAATGTTGATCTCGCTGGCAGAATAACGTTCGTAAATGGCCAAGAAATTCGAGTGATAAAAGACATGTTTTATCCGAATATGTCGTTTAGCTACACACTTATGGATGACAAAGGGCAAGTTGTTGATAAGCGAGAGACTAAGGCAAAAGGAAAGGCGTTTATGATGAATACCAATAGCCAGTTAGGCCATCGTGCGTTTCCATATGAGAAGAATTTACTTAGCCACTGGTTTTATAAAGAATTACTGGCTAACCTGAAAGAAAGTGACACTGAAAAGTAGTTGTACTGGCAATTGGAGTTTCGAGATGAAATTAAAATTATTAGGCAGTTTACTTGCCGCAACCTTATGTTTACCTGCACTAACTCAAGCAGGTACTGTCAGCGTTGACTGGCAAGAGCCAGAGAAATTTAGAGATGTAAAACCAGCTAATGAATCGAAAAAACGATTCAGAGAGCGCACACTTACATCACTAGAAGAGCATTTTAGTGAGTTAGCAGAGCAGTTGCCAGCTGACTATGAACTAGTACTGAAAGTCACTGATCTTGATTTGGCTGGTAATGTAGAGTTTGGTCGCACTCAGCCTATCCGTATTGTAAGACAGATCTTTATTCCAAGTATCGATTTTGAATACGAGCTTTTAGACGGTCAAAAACAAATGCTTCAATCAGCAGAAGTTGAGCTAAAAGATATGAATTTTTTAAGTCATGTCAGATCGCGCTACAGCAACGAATCATTAGGCTATGAAAAACGCATGCTGGATGATTGGTTCAAGTCGACATTCAAGTCTTACTTACCGACAAAGTGATGAGATAGATATGAAGTCGCAGCATCTTCAGAGAGAGCGGCTAATCGACTTTATGAAAAGAAAGGCTGCAATTGCAGCCTTTCTTTTTATCTTTCAAACGATAGTAAACGGTAGTTTTGAGACTACAGCGATTAAACAAGTGCTAGTCTGTGTATGAATTCTCAAAATTATTCAGCACGGTAAATAGCTGTTCAATTTTCTTCACTAGCGGAATCAGATTTTTCTCACTAGGAGTTTTCTGCCAGATAAGTAAGTCATCTGCGACTTCTTCTACGTATGGCTGAAACGTGTTAGCTGTACATTTAAAGCCTGCTTCTTGCTTAAAAATTGCGGCAAAACCGGCCTTTTTTTCTTCGCGTAATGCAGCCAGAGTTGCATCAGCAGAAAGTGATTTTTTTAGAATGATAGAAATATTATCGATAAGTTGTTGGTTAACGGCTTCAGACATGAGTTTCTTTCTTAAGTTTGAATGGCGGTATTATGCCAAATTTATAGGGGTTTTGTTAGCTTCCCCAGCAATTTCACGTACGAGCTTAGGCATCAAAAAACCTGGCAAAATAGCCATTAGTTGCTGAACAATTTGCCTTGCTTCAGTTTCTGTTAAATCAAAATGCGCGGCCCCTTGGACTTTATCGAGCAAGTGCAGGTAGTAAGGTTGGATACCTGCGTCGAATAAAGTCTCACTCAGTAGGGCAAGTACTTCAGGTGTATCGTTGACGTTTTTGAGTAAGACACTTTGGTTAAACATTGGAATATGTTTACTGCGAAGCTTGTTCGCCATCGCGACGACCTCTTCGTCGATTTCATTAGCGTGATTGATATGAAATACGATCGTCGGTTTTAGACGGGTGGTAGCTAGCAACTGAACAAACTCATCGGTAATACGTTGTGGGATCACAACAGGTAAACGTGTATGAATTCTTAATCTCTTCAAATGCGGGATAGCTGCGAGTTGGTTTACTAGCCAAGTTAGGTGTGAATCACTCGCCATCATAGGATCTCCACCGCTAAAGATGACCTCATTTACTTCTTGGTGCGCGGCAATATAGTCAAGCGCCTCTTGCCAGCGCTGTTTGTTTGGGCTGTTGTCCTGATACGGAAAGTGGCGTCTGAAGCAGTACCTGCAATTGACTGCACAACCAGCTTTGACGATCATCAATACGCGATGCTTGTACTTGTGAAGCAAGCCTTCTGCAACCGTATCATGTTCTTCGAGCGGATCTGCATTGAATCCCGGCATCTCAGTGAACTCATCACTTAATGGCATTACTTGTCTTAACAAAGGGTCATTAAAGTCCCCTTTTTTAATACGCTTTAGGTATGGCTTAGGTACGCGGACAGG
Source organism: uncultured Thalassotalea sp. (assembly GCA_947492575.1). Lineage (GTDB taxonomy): Bacteria > Pseudomonadota > Gammaproteobacteria > Enterobacterales > Alteromonadaceae > Thalassotalea_F. Next base: position 621,090 of record CANLNK010000002.1, on the reverse strand, counting down.
GAATAATTTTCGCGCAGAAAAGTGCGTTTGGTAGCTTTCGGGATCAATTTCGAGATTCTGCAGCAATTTCAAAGGATCTGTTACCACATCAGCTAACTCTTTTTGCCAAGAAGTGTGCAATTGTGGTTCGATTTGGGTTATTATCTGCGGCATTTGTTATTTCAATCTCTCGAAAGTAAAGCGAGTAATTATGGCTTCTTTTAGTACAAACCAATTTAAAGCTGGTCTTAAATTAATGATAGACGGCGAACCTTGTAACATTTTAGAAAACGAAATTGTTAAGCCAGGTAAAGGCCAAGCATTTAACCGTGTAAAAATTCGTAAACTAATCTCTGGTAAAGTACTAGAGAAAACATTTAAATCAGGCGAATCGGTTGAAGGCGCTGACGTAATGGATTCAGATTTAGGTTATTTATATGCCGACGGTGAATTCTGGCATTTTATGAATAATGAAACTTTTGAGCAAGTTGCTGCGGACGAAAAAGCAATTGGCGACACGGCGAAGTGGTTAGTTGAAGGTGACCTTTGTACGATCACATTCTGGAATGGTAATCCAATTGCCGTTACACCGCCTAACTTCGTTGAGTTGGAAATTACTGAAACAGACCCAGGCCTAAAAGGTGATACTGCAGGTACTGGTGGTAAGCCAGCAACTTTAAGCACAGGTGCTGTAGTACGTGTTCCTCTTTTCGTACAAATTGGCGAAGTTGTTAAAGTTGATACACGAAGCGGCGAGTACGTTTCGCGAGCAGGTAAGTAGCCCGCATTATCGATTTACTTTTGAGCTAATAGCTCACTGTTAAAAAGTTACTGATTTAAAAGCCCGCTAATGCGGGCTTTTTTGTTCCTAATCAAAAGCTCAAAAGTACGCGCTTCACAAGCAATAATTTAGAGACAGAAATCGAATGATTAGCTAGGCTAGTAGTAACGTTTTAGTTTGCTTTGGTGCAACCTTGTCGGAGTGAGTTCTCATATGTCATTAATTACCAAGCCTTTGTTGTTAGCGTTATGTGGTAGCATTTTTCTTTCTTTTTATTCCCAAGATGCTTATGCCGCTTACAACGACGGGACAAACTCAGACTTAACGCGAGATGTATCAGATAAGGTACTTCACTATTGGTCGAACGCAGAGAACAAGTCACTAATTGATAGCCCAGCAAGCAAATCTACTAATGATATTGAGAATATTAGTGACAACACAACAACCTCAATGCTTCGTGTTAGGAAAGGTTATCAGGTCGATTTAGCGTTTGATGATTTGTATCAAACGCTGTTAAGTAAAAAGTCTTCCTTCAAAGATAACTTAAACAATTCCAGTAACGTATTGGCTAAGACGATTAGAACTCAAAATGACTCGGTGGATGTATCTTTACCGTTGCCAAATGGTGAATTTGCGGTTTTTCGATTAACAGAATCTCAAGTTATGTCACCTAAGTTAGCCGCTAAATTCCCAGGTATTGTTACGTATACCGGGTATCAAGTCGGTGGAACTGCTAATAACGCTGAGTTTTTGAATAATCGTGGTCGTTTTGATCTCTCTGAAAATGGTTTCAATGGTGTCTTTAACAATGGGCACCAGCTTGTTTACATTGACCCGATGGCTGTTGGCCAAACCGAAACGTATCTGAGCTACTACAAAAAAGATGCCGATACACCCATATTCAATGACGCGATTATGCGCCTGGGTCTTGCTAATAAAGGCTTGGCACCACTAGCACAAAAAACGGAACTGGATAATGCAGAGCAAGCTGTTACAACCTATAGACTGGCGGTTGCAGCTACCGCAGAATACACGCAATTTCACGGTGGTACTGTTCAGTCAGGTTTAGCGGCGCTCGTAACTATGGTTAACCGTTTGAATCAAGTATTCCTGACAGAGTTGGCAATACAGTTTGAATTGGTGGATAACAACGACTTACTTATTTTCACCGATGCAGCGGCTGATCCATACGACAACAATGACAATGACGGTGCTGTAAATACGGCGCAAATTAACGATCGAATTGGCGTTGAAAACTATGATATCGGACACGTAGTAACTACTGGTGCTGGTGGCTTGGCTGTATTAGGAGCGCTTTGCCAAGATACGTTCAAGGCATATGGCGTTACTGGCTTGAGTAGCCCCGTTGGCGATGCTTTCTGGATAGATTATGTATCGCATGAAATTGGACATCAATTAGGTGCCGAGCACACATTTAACGGTACCTCAGGTGCGTGTGGTGGCAGTCGCGTTAGCAGTGCTGCCTATGAACCAGGCGGTGGCAATACCATTATGGCTTATGCCGGAATTTGCGGCAGCCAAAATATTGCTAACGCGGGTATCGATCAATTTCACAGCCACTCTCTTGATGAGATGAATAACGTTATGGCTGCTCGGTCATGCGGTACGGTAGCAGCAGCCACTAATCGAATTCCAGCAGTAGATGCTGGTAGTGATTATACAATTCCGGCACAAACGCCTTTCACGCTAAACGGTACGGCTTCTGATCTTGATGGCGATACATTAAGTTATGAGTGGCAACAGTTTGATTTGGGAATAGCATCTAGTTCTCGTAGCGACGACAATACGGATTTTGGTGATGGGCCTCTTTTTCGCGTTTTTCCTCGTACAGACGCTACCAGTCGTACCTTCCCACAGTTAACAGATATCCTGTCAGGAAACCTTACTTATGGAGAGACTTACTCGACGACGAATCGTGAACTCAATTTCCGTTTTATCGCGCGCGATAATAAAGGTGGCGTCAACTATGACGAAATGCAGGTAACCGTTGTAGATACAGGGGAAGCGTTTGCGCTTAGTAGTCCTATAGGTGGAGAAACTTGGCAAAAAAGAGAGCAGCAAGTCTCTTGGAACTTGGCAAACACACATGTTAGTCCGATAAGTTGTAGCCAAGTAGATATAGGCTTGTCTACCGATGGCGGCAACAGTTTCCCTACCATGTTGGCGCAAGCGACTAGCAATGATGGTGAGGAAACTGTCATGTTACCTAACGAAACAGCGTCTCAAGCAAAAATAAAAGTTGCTTGTCGAGACAATGTCTTTTTTGCCCTTAGTCCTAATAATTTTTCTGTCGACATCACTTACATCGCCATTACTGGTCAGCAAGCTATTACAATCAATGAAGATGAATCTATAACACTCTCTACCGAACTTTTTATTTTTGATGGTGCAGAGCCTGATGAACTGGAGGTTGCAGCTGGTGACAATTATACCGTTTCAGGCCTTCAAGTAAGTCCATCAAGCAACTACTTTGGAACGCTCAATGTGCCTATTCGAGCGGTTGTTAATGGTCAACAAAGTTCGGTATTTAATGCACTAATTACAGTGAATTCGGTGAATGACCTACCTGTTGCTGTTAATGACCAACTGACAGTAACGCAGGGAGCAGATGCAGAATTGGTGGATGTTGTCGCAAATGATAGTGATATTGAAAGTGCGGTATTAACGCTGACTTCATTTGATTACAACGGTACGGGTAGCGTGCAAATTGTTGACAATCAAATTCAATATCTATCGGAAGCATCATTTTCTGGGCAAGATACTGTTACCTATATCGTCTCTGATGATGATGGTGGTCAAGCAACTGGACAACTTACCATTACAGTACAGGCAAGCTCTTCAGGTGGTAGCTCAGGGGGAAGTGGCTCTGGCAGTGGCGGCGACGGCGGAGATAACGGTGCTGGCAATAGTGGCTCCTCATCTGGTGGTGGCAGTTTTGGTGCGCTATTGGTTGCCCTTTTAGCTGTATTTGGAGTTAGGCGGTTTAGCTCGTTTCCTAGCAATAATCAGGTGCTTAATAGTTTGGCTATGGCTCTTATTGCGTTAGGGCTGTTATCGGCTTGTTCACAAGAAACATCGTCTTCTACGATTGATGACACCGCTAAAGAAAATAGTTCAGTTGGGGTGGAACAGACGTTAAAAACGGGATTGCAGGCTGCTATTGATGAAGCGATAGCCCAGCAGGACACTCGTTTATATGTTACCGCAGGGAGACGAGTTACTATTCCTGGGGCTGAGCAATATGATCCTAACGTCATTGAAGAACGTTGCGGCTTCAAGTACATGGATGGGGTAGACGATGTTATCCGAAATGAGCAGGAAGCTGAGCAACGTAAGCAAAAAATTACGTTTATGACTGCGTACAATCAAGCCATACTGAAAACTTGTCTGAATTAGCCATGGATGATTCTACATAAAGCTTTTTGATTGATTTTTAAACTATTGAACAAGTGAGTAATAACAGGTAAGTTATTGCGAACAGTTCAGTTTTTAAGTCGATGATAGGGAAGTTTCGATGAAAAGTATGTTGCTCGGCGTTAGCTTTGTTTTGGGCATAGTCTTTATTGGTGTAGGCATATTTTTTAATCCTAGCGTTCAGGACATAAACGACTTTTTTAATCAATTTGATGAGCCAACCTCCTATCAACCTGAAATTTATCAGATAGTTACTTAGCACAATTTACTCAATCGGAAGACCGAGAAGAGTGCGCTAAACTCTCTATTGTTAAGTATCGTCTAAAAGACTACCTTGAGAACTACTATCACTATGAACAACCTCTAATCGAACAATTGAGTTCGTCGGATTTCTCTCTTTATGGACAAGCCATTCTGGCGAGTAAGTTTCCTGAGGGCAGATGCGAAACCCAAAGAGGTTACGTTCCATGCCGCAAATTTAAATGGAATGAAGAGGTCAACCTTGCAAGTAGTCTAGAGTTTTACCGCAAATCTTCATTAGATGCTTCATACAACCAGTTGTGTCAGGTTGAGCTTAAAATATTGAGCACACCACTATTTGAGTATGTCACATCACCGAAATTAACCTCAAAGCAGCTTGAAGAACTGGCAAAAGAGAGCCCCCGCATAGAACTCATTAAGTTTGAAAATAAGGTTGTCGATTACCGTTTAAAAAACTTTGAAGAAGTCATCGCTAGTGTAGGACGCAAATCTATTTAACCTGAACTCGGGTTATGTAGATATCAAAAACGGCTATTGAATTTGAGGACTTTGCCCACATAATTATAGTCTTGATATCACAAAGGTTTGCGTTCATGGTTCCCGCTTTAGAAATCAGTAATCTTCAGAAAATATACAAAGGTGATTTTCACGCACTTAAAGGTATAGATTTGCAAGTTCAACAAGGCGATTTTTTTGCATTGTTGGGCCCCAATGGTGCCGGTAAGTCAACTACGATTGGTGTGATTACTTCGTTAGTCAACAAAACTTCTGGCTCGGTGAAAGTCTTTGGTCACGATATTGACAAAGAGTTAGAAACCGCAAAAAGCTTTATCGGGCTCGTGCCACAAGAATTTAACTTCAACCAGTTTGAAAGCTTAACACGCATTCTTGTTAACCAAGCAGGTTACTATGGCGTTGAACGCTCAATCGCACACAAGCGAGCAGAAAAATACCTTAAACAATTGGATTTATGGGAAAAACGAGACAACGCAGCTCGCATGTTATCCGGTGGTATGAAGCGCCGCTTGATGATCGCTCGCGCATTAATGCACGAGCCGAAAGTTCTAATTCTAGACGAACCTACCGCTGGCGTTGATATCGAACTACGTCGTTCGATGTGGGAGTTTCTTCGAGAACTCAACCAAGAAGGTATCACTATTATCCTAACAACGCATTACCTTGAAGAAGCTGAAATGCTGTGTCGCAATATTGCCATTATCGATAGCGGCACAATTGTTGAAAACACCAGTATGAAGGAGCTTCTAGCTACCTTGGATATCGAAACTTTCGTTCTCGATTTACCTACCAATAGTATTAAACCTTCACTTGAAGGGTTTGATTATCGCTTGATTGATGATCACACGTTAGAAGTTGATGTGAAAAAAGCGCAAGGTCTCAACGGCGTCTTTAATCAATTATCTGAACAAGGGGTGCAAGTACTGAGTATGCGCAATAAATCTAATCGCCTTGAAGAACTCTTTGTTCGCTTGGTAAATGACAAAAAAGCACGAGCGTAGAGGGGGAAATAAGATGTCGACCACTAACTTAATTGCGTTAAAAAGTATCATGCACAAAGAGGTGCATCGCTTTATGCGTATCTGGGTGCAAACACTCGTTCCGCCAGCAATTACTATTAGCTTGTATTTTGTTATTTTTGGCTCGTTAATCGGCAGCCGTATTGGCGATATGGGCGGCTTTGACTACATGTCATTTATCGTCCCCGGCTTAATTATGATGAGCGTTATCACCAACTCTTACTCTAATGTTGCGTCTTCCTTCTTTAGTGCGAAGTGGCAACGGAATGTAGAAGAAATGCTAGTCGCACCGGTACCCAATTGGGTGATTGTTGCTGGTTATGTTGGCGGCGGTATGGCACGTGGTATTTTAGTTGGTGCGATCGTAACCGTTATTGCGCTGTTCTTTACTGACATTCAAATTCATAACATTTGGGTTATTCTGCTTACTGTGAGCTTAACTTCGGCGGTCTTTGCACTTGGCGGATTAATCAATGCTGTATTTGCTGGTAGCTTTGACGATATATCGATTATTCCTACCTTTGTATTAACCCCATTGACCTACTTAGGCGGCGTATTCTATTCAATTAGTTTACTACCGGATTTTTGGCAGGGCGTATCACAACTCAACCCGATTGTTTACATGGTTAATGCGTTTAGGTTTGGCTTTTTAGGCATTTCTGACATCAGCTTAACGGTCGCTTTTACAGTATTAGGTGTGTTTATTGTTGGCTTATGGGCGACAGCGATGTACTTGATTCGAAAAGGTATTGGGCTTAGAAGTTAAGATGGTAAAGCAAGTTAATGAACAAGACCTTCAAGATAAAGTAAATGACGGTCAAGGCGATTCAAAAGCGATAGTGACCAACCAAGATGGAATCCATGAAAACTTGGTCACTGTCGTTGAAAAGCATCTTAAACATTCGTTTGAGAAACCTTATCAAGCACATACGCTAGCGGTATTTGAGGCTTTAGATGCGAAAGTTAATGCCTGGCAAGGAGAGATTATTCTCGATGCTTGCTGCGGGGTTGGGCAAAGTACGCGGTTACTGGCGAAAAACAACCCTAATGCATTAGTCATTGGCATTGATAAATCCGCTAACCGCATTGCTCGCAATGTCGAAGAACATTTTCCTGTCAATCTTGATGGTGTGAGTAACTACGAGATCGTCAGAGCAAACCTAAACGACTTTTATCGATTGGTAGAACAAGCTAACTGGCCAGTATCAAAACACTATATTCTCTATCCAAATCCATGGCCGAAATCGAAGCATTTACAGCGTCGATGGCATGGCGCTGCGGTTTTCCCGAGTATTATTAAGATTGGCAAAACGATCACCTTGCGCAGCAATTGGCGACTATACCTTGAGGAGTTTCAGTTGGCAGCTGAAATTGCGGGCAGAAAAGGGGCTATTTCCGACGTTGTTTTATCGGAAAGCCAAGTGCCTTTTACACCATTTGAAGCTAAGTTTATTAACAGTGGTCAAGCTTGCTGGCAATTAGAAATTGACGGTTAATTTCTCACACCACATGCGCGAATTACGATAAAAAGTGGTGTGTTTTACTAAATACATCACTTGTAATTTATTGGGTTGTTTGAAAAGTTCTTTTAAAACAGTAAGATATTAAAGTGGTCTAAATATTGTTAGTCAATAAGCATATTGAAGAAAATGACTAACAGGAATGTTTATGAACCACAATGTTAAAAAGAATGTATTAACCATCGCCTTTAGTGCAATTGCTATTGTAGAAGCATCGATTATTTACATTACACTGTAGTTTACTTATTTCATAGGCATGTTGTTCGCTCGGTGAAAATCTGTTTTGAATTCCACTACACTAAAGTGTTTAAACTCAATGGGTATGCTCTTGTTCGCAGTAAAATACACGATCGTGTCATCTTTATATGACAAGTTTATGCTAAGTATGGCGCTACTATGCGATAAAGGTGCAAGACTTTTCCGTAATTATTGATTAAACTGCCGCATTCGATTTTTACAAGAAGTTTACTCATAGAATAACGGTAACGTATGGCAGTAGGTAAGCGCGCAGCAGAGGTTTCTCTTGAATCGCTGCATCGTATTTTTACAATTCCAGAAGCACCAGACTCGACACTTGGTCGGGTGGAAAAAGAGATCTCGGAAAATCTCGCAGGCTTTCTAGGGAATCATATTGTTGCTACGGAACAAGCACTTTCAGACATTGAGAAGGATTTTGCAGGCGCGGTAATTCCTGAAGAACCGTCATTTGTATCTGACCACATGCACCACTTGCTCGATAAGTTGGTGTCTCGCTCTGTACACACTTCTAGCCCAAGTTTTATCGGTCATATGACCTCGGCACTCCCGTATTTTATCCTGCCGCTCTCAAAGCTAATGGTAGGCTTGAACCAAAACCTTGTAAAAATAGAAACATCAAAAGCGTTCACGCCACTAGAGCGTCAAGTTTTGGGTATGTTGCACCGTTTGGTTTATCAGGATGATGATGCGTTTTATCAGTCTTGGATGCACAGCGCCAATCACTCGCTAGGCGCGTTCTGTTCAGGTGGTACCATCGCAAACCTCACGGCATTGTGGGTTGCGCGCAATAACATGCTAAAAGCTGACGGTGAATTTAAAGGTGTCGCGCGAGAAGGTCTATTTAAAGCGTTGAAACACTATGGCTATGAGGGCATGGCTATCTTAGTATCGGAGCGTGGTCACTATTCACTGAAAAAGTCTGCTGATGTTTTAGGTTTAGGCCAAGACAGCGTTATTGCAATTCCAACTGATGAATTGAACCGCATTGATTGTCAAAAATTGCGAGAAAAGTGTCAGGAACTAAGCGACCAAAACATTAGAGTTTTAAGCATTGTTGGTGTCGCCGGTACAACAGAAACAGGTAATATCGACCCGCTTAATGAAATGGCGGATATCGCCGAAGCGTTCGATTGTCATTTTCATGTGGACGCAGCTTGGGGGGGGGCAACACTACTTTCTAACAAATATCGTTCGTTACTTGCTGGAATTGAACGTGCTGACTCAGTGACGATAGATGCTCACAAGCAAATGTATGTACCTATGGGTGCAGGTCTTGTTGTATTTAAAAACCCTGCCTCGGTAGCAGCTATTGAGCATCACGCAGAGTATATCTTACGTAAAGGTTCGAAAGATCTAGGTAGTCATACGTTAGAGGGCTCGCGCCCTGGCATGGCGATGCTGGTTTACGCAAGCCTTCACATCATTAGCCGACCTGGCTATGAAATGTTGATCAACCAAGGTATTGATAAGGCTAAGTACTTCGCTGATATTATTGATCAGCATCCAGAATTTGAGTTGGTTACACGTCCAGAACTTTGTTTGTTAACATATCGTTTTGTGCCGTCGATGGTACAAGCGTTTATGGCAAATGCAGATGTTGAAACCAATCAAAAACTCAACAAACTAATTGATAAGCTCACTAAGTTTATTCAAAAGAGTCAGCGTGAATCGGGTAAGTCTTTCGTCTCTCGTACCCGCATAGAAGTACAAAGATATGGTGGAGAGAAGGTGCTCGTGTTTAGAGTCGTGCTCGCGAATCCACTAACAACACATCAAATCCTGCAAGACATTTTAGAAGAGCAAGTAGAGCTTGCTAAGACTAGTGTGCAATATCTACCTGAGCTGTTAGCTCACATCACGGAATAACTGCTAATTAGCGCAGCTAAACGCAAAAATACTAGAAGCAATTTAGTCGTGATTAGCGACTAAATTGCAAGTTATCAATCAGGCGAGCTTTGCCGCAATGTGCGGCTGCTAGGATTACGAGTTCTGTGTCTTCATCACTTACAGGCTGCAAAGTACGTGCGTGAACGACATTAATATAGTCGGTTCTCATGCCTACACTATCGATTTTAGTGCTTGCCTTAGCAGCTAATGTCTCGATATCTGCCGTCTCGCCTTCCTTAATTCGCTCAGCAAGCCATTGCATACTTTGATATAAGGTTGGCGCTATGGCCTTTTCTTCCAGCGTTAAATAGCCATTACGAGAACTTAATGCAAGGCCACTTTCTTCGCGCACGGTAGCAACAGGCACAATTTCAATTGGCATGTTGAGATCTTCAACCATGGTTTGGATTACTTGAACTTGTTGGTAATCCTTTAGGCCAAAACAAGCAAAGTCAGGCTGCACAAGATTGAATAGTTTACAAACAACGGTTGCTACACCGCGGAAATGTCCAGGTCGACTCTCGCCACAGTGTCCATCTGCAACATCCAACACTTCAACAAAGCTCTGTTTGTCCAAGCCTTTCGGGTAGACTACGTCAGGTGTTGGTGTGAACAATAAATCGCAGCCATGGTCTATTAGCTTTTCTTGGTCTGCCTCCATCGTACGCGGGTAGTTATCAATATCTTCATTGGCTCCAAACTGCATTGGATTAACAAAAATGCTTGAGACAACTTTGTCTGCACGGTTTTTAGCGTTATCGACAAGGGTTAAATGACCTTGATGAAGGTTGCCCATTGTTGGCACAAAGCCAATGGTTAGCCCTTCGCGCTGCCATGCTTTGATTTGTGTTCTAAGGCTGTCGATATCTTTTACGATTTGCATAAACTACTACTTGCTTAACTATTATCTACTGACTTCTGTAATTACTTAATTTGTACTTGCTGGGCTTGCAGTTAGCCTAACTAAAAATGTGATCTTCACCAGGGAAGTTACCGGCAGAAACTTCTTCGATGTATAGCTCGATTGCCCCTTTTATGTCACCGGTATCTTTTAAGAAGTTACGAGAGAACTTCGGCATGTAGCTACATGAAATACCTAGTGCGTCGTGCATGACAAGAATTTGTCCGTCTGTGTCACGACCTGCACCAATGCCAATAGTTGGTACGCTGACAGCTTCAGAGATAGCTTTACCAAGGCTTTCAGGAATGCATTCAAGAACAAGTAGCTGAATTCCCGCCGCTTCTAGCGCCTTTGCTTCCGCGACCATTTTATCTGCTTGAGATTGCTCGCGACCTTGTACTTTAAAACCACCGAAAACGTTGACTGATTGAGGTGTTAAACCTAGGTGACCACAAACAGGAATACCACGCTCTACAAGCCCTTCGATAGTTTCAATTAACCAACTACCGCCTTCCATTTTGACCATCGATGCACCTGCCTGCATTAATTTTGTTGCATTGGCAAATGTTTGCTCTTTAGTCGCGTAAGTCATAAATGGCATATCGCTGATGATTAGTGTGTTTTCAACACCTGCTTTCACGCAACGCGTATGGTAGGCCATATCATTGATGCTTACAGGTAAGGTGTCATCTTGGCCTTGTAATACCATACCTAATGAATCACCGATTAAAATGGCGTGAATACCGGCTTGATCAAAGAGTTTCGCGAAACTAGCATCATATGCAGTAATCGTTGAAATTTTCTCTCCATTTTGCTTCATTTTCAGCAGCTTGGATGTCGTCATTTTTGCCATAGTGTTTTCCAATGTGGTTATGCTATTGCTTGTGTAAATTATTATTTTTTATAGTTACTAGTGTTTACTAATATTTTCTTAAATTTGTTGCGCTATTTGCTTTAATTGCGAACCACGCTAACTAGCTTAGTGTTTCTACTGTTACTACGCTTTCTTGAGTGCGCAGCGAACCGTAAACTTTTAATCCATTTGTTGCGATATTTTCGCTTAGCACCGCAATGCTTTCTCCATCAGGCAGCGTTAGGTTTGGCGCTACCTCTGCCAGCGGCAACAAAACAAACTCACGTTCTTTCATGCCATAATGTGGAACAGTTAATTGCTCATTGTCGATAACTAAACCATCAAATAATAGGATGTCTAAATCGAGAATGCGTGGACCCCAGCGATTGTCTTTTCTTATGCGTCCAGCGTCATTTTCGATGGCTTGAAGTGCATCGAGCAGGGCAAGTGGCGCAAGTCCTGTATTTAACGCTGCAACGGCATTCATATAATCAGGCTGGTCTTGCGGGCCCATAGGGCGACTGAAGTACAACGACGAAACTGAAGCTATTTCAGTTTGCTGAATTTTAGATAGCGCATAAACCGCGTTTTGAATTTGTTGAGCAGGATCGGCTAGATTACTGCCAAGGCCAATGTAAGCAATTGCCATCGATTACTCCGACTTAGCTGCCGTCTTGCGTGGTTTACGACGTTTGCGTACGCTGCGGCGTGGGTTACGAGCATTAGGCAACGACTTAATCATCATCTGTTGTAGCTCAGGTGATGCCTCTTGGAAGTCAGTCCACCATTTCGCCAACTGCTCGACTTCTCCGCCTTCAATTTCACCACGCAGTAATAAGAAATCATAGCCAGCTCTGAATTTCGGGTGCTCTAGTGTTTTATAAGCCCGCTTGCCATCACGACGTTGCAACTTGTCTTGCAGTATCCAAATGTCTTTCATTGGCGCTTGGAAGCGCTTAGGAATAGCAATTGAACGCTGTTGCTCAGACATCACTTCATGGAGCACAGAGAAGAAAGCATCTTGCGGCGTTAACTGGCTGTTTTGGCGTAACTGTGTGACTTGGCGCGATAACGGGTACCAAAGGAATGCCGCCAATAAAAACGCTGGTGTTACACGTAAATTTTGGTTGATACGTTTGTCTGTATTTGCCATCGCAAGACGAACAAAAGCTAGTAGCGTTTCATTGTCTTCGGCAAGCAGTGCTTGTTCGAGTTGAGGGAACAAGTACTTGAATAAGTCATACTCGCGCAGCATATCGAAATTGGCGACTGCTTTTCCTGAAATGAATAGCTTTAGAAACTCTTCAAACATACGAGCAGGAGGAATATTGCCAAGCAGTGAAGACATCGGCTTGATAGGCGCAGCAGTTTCTTCGCTGATAGTCATATCGAGCTTCGTCGCAAAGCGCACTGCACGCAACATTCGAACTGGGTCTTCACGGTAGCGCGTTTCTGGGTCACCAATCAGCTTTACTTTCCGCGCTTCAATGTCGTTAACACCATCGGCAAAATCGTAGATATTGAAATCGGCAACGCTGTAATAAAGTGCGTTAATGGTAAAGTCGCGGCGTTCTGCATCTTCGTCAATTGAACCGTAGATGTTGTCACGCAGTAGCATGCCGTCAGCACTTTGCTTAGATATTTTTTTGCATTGCTCCTGCTTGTCGTCACTCGAGTCGTGGTGCCCTCTAAAGGTGGCCACTTCGATGATATCGCGACCAAACACGATATGAGCAAGGCGAAAACGGCGGCCAATCAGGCGGCAGTTGCGAAATAGCGCTTTAATTTGTTCAGGAGTTGCATTCGTTGCAATATCGAAGTCTTTTGGCTCAATACCTAACAGCATGTCACGCACACCACCACCGACTAAATAAGCGTCGTAGCCAGATTTATTTAGGCGATAGAGTACCTTTAGCGCATTATCGCTAATGTATTTGCGTGAAACCTGATGCTGATCTCGGGGAATGATAATTGGGTACTGTGTCGTGTCTGACATGTTTGTGTCACTATCCTTATTGAGCAGCTTTTTGCATAATTCGATGACGCGTTTGATAATAAACCTCTTGAGCTAGCGCGTGATAAAACGGCGCAATTTTAACCTAGCCACCACCAAAAGAGAACCACATTAGAATAAATGATCTAGGCGGTGGCTTTACTCCGAGTGCCAAGGTTTAATTGATCGTCAAAACGTGGAAAAAATACACGGCTTAACTAGTCGGCTTACTTACTCGACCAAAGTATCTTTAGCTCGGTATTATTCGCGCCAAACAAACTCAGCAACCTTGGGTACCTTATCTAGCGACCAATGTTTAATTGCCCAGTTGATAAGTGCTTGGCAACTTAAGTCATGTAATTCTTTAGGAGGTTTTTGCCCGAGTACATCAAGCGCTGCAATGAGGCTTTTTTGTGGCGACTTAACGTCAATAGCCGGCGCTTTATTTTGCTTACTAAGCTTGTAACCTTCTTCCGTGACGATCAATGGTACATGCGCATATTGTGGTGGAGTATAGCCAAAGGTTTGATAAAGCGTTAATTGTCGTGCAGTTGGCTCCAATAAATCACAGCCTCGAACGATATTGGTTATACCCTGGAAAATATCATCAACGACAACCGCTAACTGATATGCGTACAGACCATCTTTTCGCTTAATGATGAAGTCTTCTTTGGCGAGCGCGGGATCACAAACGACCTTACCTTGAATTAAATCTTGATAATTTGTCGCAGGGTATTGGTTAACTAGTCGAGTGCCACTGCCTGCTTTATCATGATTTAGCTGCTTACAATGGCCCTGATAAATGCCACCTTGTGCCTTAATCATCGCTCGCGTGCATTGGCAGTAGTAACTTTGCTGGTGCTGTGCAAAGTAGTCGAGCACCTGCTCATACAGCTCGCTTTGTTGGCTTTGGTAAAGAACCGTTTCGTCCCAGAACAGGTGATAAGCCTCTAGCGTGTCGAGAATTGCCTTGCTGGCACCTTGTTGTTCACGAGGTGGATCGATGTCTTCAATTCGAACAAGCCAAACACCGTTATTCGCTTTTGCATCTAGATAACTGGCTAATGCGGAAACAAGTGAGCCAAAGTGGAGTAAGCCTGAAGGGGAAGGAGCAAAGCGGCCGCGATATTGGATATTCGGCCGCTCTGTAAGCGGAAGCGCCATTTTTAGTGTAATGGTTAGTGCGATTAGCCTGCCATTTGGCGTTCTTTGATTTCTGCTAATGTCTTACATTCGATACAAAGATCAGCAGTAGGACGAGCTTCTAAGCGACGGATACCGATTTCGATACCACACGCGTTACAGAAACCAAAATCATCTTCTTCAATAAGTTGAAGTGTTTTTTCAATTTTCTTGATTAGCTTGCGCTCGCGGTCGCGAGTACGTAACTCTAAGCTGAACTCTTCTTCTTGTGCCGCACGGTCGACTGGATCAGGAAAATTCGCTGCTTCGTCTTGCATGTGAGTTACTGTGCGGTCTACTTCTTCGCGCAGTTGGTTGCGCCAAGCTTCTAAAATCTTTTTAAAATGTTCTAGTTGCTCAGCATTCATGTATTCTTCGCCAGGCTTTTCCTTGTAAGGTGCAACGCCTGCTAATGCTAAAATGCCTAATGCTTTTTGTTTGTCTGGCATGCTGAATCTCCTAATGCTACTAGTCCTAAGTGGGGAGTAATAACTTTACTCGCTTAATGTGCCACTCGGTTCAATTGCCAAATTTCAGGTCTTGCGACCTTTGCCAACTTTTTTTACAAGTTGGCTATATGGTGTTGCGGGAAATGATTTTCAAGGAAATATGTAGAAAAATTTAGGTAATTTAACTATTTCAATTAGTTAGACTTACGTTGCTCAACCTTGAACTTGTGCCATTTCTCTGCAAGCAAGCACTTTTAGCAATAATCACTGTGGTTAGTCAATCATTATCGACGAAAAGTACGTAAATATTTCTGTCAGTGGAGCGATTACCTTCTCGCTGAATTTAGAAGAAAGCTATTTTCTCTGTCAGCGACATTTCTTCATGAGTTATGTGCGCTTTGTAGACAAGTATTTCGACACCAAGCTTTTTCGCTTCGGCCAATAGTTCTGCGTACTTTGGATCTATGTGGGCAGCTGGTTGAAAGTTATTAATGCCAGAGTGTAGAACCGTAAATAACAGCACTGCACGTTGCCCAGACTGAGCAATGGTGGCAAGCTCTCGCAAGTGCTTTTGTCCACGAGTTGTTACTGCATCGGGAAAAAACCCTTGTTCACCTTCGAGTAAGGTGACGCTCTTCACTTCAACATAGACGTCGGGCTTTGGATTTGAGTCTGTCTCGTCATCACTCAAGAAAATGTCGATTTTACTATTTTCTTCACCATATTTTACCTCTCGCTTGAGCAGGCCGTAGCCCTGCAATTCGGTAATCGTACCGTCTTTAATCGCTAATTCGGCAAGTTGATTGGCTTTAGCTGTATTCACGCAAATAAAGTCGCCGGCTACAGATGTTTCAGTAAGCTCCCAGCTAAAGGGGTATTTCCGCTTTGGGTTTTCTGAGGTGCTATACCAAACAGTATCACCCGGCGTCGCACACCCAGTCATTGCGCCAGTGTTAGCGACATGTAACGTTGTTTCGGTTCCGTCAGCCAAAGTTACGTCGGCGAGGAATCGCTTATAGCGCTTTACAAGTACTGCAGGTTTTAGTGGTGATGAAAATTTCATTGGACTGGCTTAACTATTGAAAACAGTGAAATAGCCAAGGATAGTAGCGCGATAGAAGGTTAATGGCTACTGATGTATAGTCCACTATGATCAGTGCAATCGTTGGTGGTATCTGGTAGGCAAACTGTGAGTCCTGTATTAATAATTAATGGTGCATGTTGTCCATTGGTCAGTAGGTCAAGTATGTGCAAACTCCATTTGCCCATTTCAGCTGGACGTTGCCCGATATTCAGCGAGGATAGCCCTTCATGTAAATACTCTAATTGCACCGGCAGGGTGTCAATACTGGCAATAGTTAGCTGGCCTTTAACAATGGCATTCTTGTAAGGCGCTAATCCCTGCCTATATTTCTCGGGGAGAAATTGACTACCACCACCGGTACTAATAAAGGTATCTACATCAAAGTTTTTGATGACCCTTATCATTTGGTTAACAGCGGCGTTAAAATCGCCATAGTGATAGAGCGGACAGCTAAAACCTGAAAGCCATTTTCCTTCTTCATTACCACCATCAGTTAAACCGTCGATAATGCCGCGCATTCTGTCTTGATGATTGGGCGAGTCGGGTCGTTCAGAGTGTAAACAGTAAGTGCCGCCACTGGGTTTAAGTTGGCGTAGCTCTGTACCTAGTTGCTTACCCAGCAAGTAATTATTGGTGCCAATGTAGGCGGCAGACAATTCATTTGATAATGGGGAGTCAAACGCCACAATAGGTTTACCCCAACGACGAAGGTTATCTCTCTGGCGATCGGTTAGCCAACCATCAACGATAGCTGAAATCGCTATGCCATCTACGCCTGCATTGATTAGTGCTAATAGGTCTTTTTCTTGAAGGCGCGGGTTCTCATTATCGCTACCATAATATATACAATGAACGCCTAACCGTTCTGCTTCTTTTTGACATCCTTTCGCTGCGTAGCTGAAGAAGGGATCGTTTGTGCTTTTTGGAATCATTCCATAAACAGTTTTCCCTGCATCTTTTAGTTGCTTAATCAGCGCGACTTTTTGCTGTTTCTCTTGTTCGTTATGGGCCTGTGAAACGTGGCTAGGGAGCGAAAGCAATAGTGTAATTAATGTGAGCAGTGCTGTACGGTTAAACATGAGCGTCCTTGTCTAGCTAAACCATTGGGAGAACAATTTCAGCCTGATTTGCTGACGCTGTTTACTGCTTGCGCCGCATTATGCCAAAAGTAATTATTTCCAGAAATGATATCGCGTCACTCTTAAAACGCTTTTATGACGGTGACACTAAACGTATAGGCTAATTTCCAGCAGTATGCCAACTTATCTGATACCAGAAGCCTTGAATGGCTTGTATCTTGTTGTCTTTCATCTAAAATTTAGCAAGTATTTTGACTCTTTAACCATAAGGCGACCTTATGAGCACCCAGATTTACCTTTCTTCTCAAGCCCCAAATGACAGCTGGCAAAGTAATAATTTAGTTCAGCTTGTTGATAATGACGTATACGTTGTTATAAACGATGACAACCGTTTTCCTTTGCGTGAAATCCAAAAAGCCGCTCGCAAAATTGATGGGCTAGGTGTTAAAGCCCCTGTTCTGACGGGTGACAATTGGACTGCTGCACAACAATGGGCATTTGCATTAGGTTTTACTGGCGTGAATAAGCTGACATCAGTTGAGTTTACTGGTGCTGAAAAAGAGGCGCTAACGCAAAAGTTAGCCGTTTATGCATGGAGCCGTGACCTAACCAATCAGACACCTGCTGAGCTTTATCCATTGTCACTTGCAGAAAAAGCGATTGCATATCTTACGGAAAAAGGTGGAGGTGCTATATCAACCAAAGTCACGTCAGGTGAAGCGTTAGCAGAAGAAGGTTGGATGGGCATTTACAATGTTGGTAAAGGCAGTGTGCATCCGCCTTGTCTCGTCGAAATTGACTTTAACCCAACGGGTGACAATAGCGCTGATATTTCAGCATGTCTTGTCGGCAAAGGAATTACCTTCGACAGCGGTGGCTACTCTATGAAGTCTAGTGTCGGCATGTTTGATATGAAATGTGACATGGGCGGCGCTGCAGTGGTTATTGGCGCTATGGCACTGGCTATTGAAACAGGCTTAAACAAACGCGTAAAACTATTCTTGTGCTGTGCTGAGAATATGGTGAGCAGTTTTGCTTACAAGCTTGGTGACATTATTACGTATAAAAATGGCGTAACGATGGAAGTCGCTAACACTGATGCTGAAGGTCGCATTGTGTTAGCTGATGGCTTACTCGCGGCCGGCGAAACAGGTGCGCCAGTCATTATCGACGCGGCGACATTAACGGGTGCCGCAGTTGGCGCAACGGGTGGCGACTATACTGCTTTATTCTCGCTTGATCAGGATGCAGCAGACCAAGCTATGGAAGCCGCAAAAGCGGTAAATGAGCCTATCTGGCAGTTGCCTTTAGAACCGTGGCACCAAAGCAAATGTCCGTCGGTATTTGCCGATACTGCCAATAGTCGACCTATCCCTGGTGGCGGCCCTGGCGGTGCTAGCAATGCCGCAGGATTCTTGAGTCGTTTTGTGCCAAACGAAGGCAAAGGTTGGTTGCATTTCGACATCGCAGCAGCATACAACGGCAAGGCGAACGAGCTTTGGGCGGCAGGAGCGACAGGTTTATCGATAGAAACAATCGCTAAGCTAATTTCTGAGTAGCAGCTTCAATTATCAGTGAAAGTAAAGCCCTTGCAGCGACGTCAGTAGCAGCAAGGGCTTTTTTATCCATCTAAACTCTTCTTCACACCACTTTTGGTTGCTTTTCTAGAAAATCCTTAAGCCAGTTTTTGGCACTTTTCACATCACTGAATACGTAAAAAGGTAGGTTACAACCGTGGTAAATACGGCTTAATTGAATTTGTTGTAAATCGGCTTGCGCGCTTTGAAGAAAAACAGTGGCATTAGCAACCATGTTGTTTTTTACACGGAACTTTGTGATATCGACAATTTGTTCTTCGGCATCTGGGGTAAAGACGCCATTACCGTGATAAATGATGAGAGATGCCCATGGTTGATGCTTCATTTCTTCAGTAATTTGCACCATGTCTTGGTGATATTGCTTTGCTATGTTACCTGTAAAAATGTTCTCGACATCGACAAAGAGAATGCTGTCTTTCTTAGTTATTTGATAGCCTTCCTTAAGCGCTAAACTCATCATTTTTCTCCGCCGACAAAAAGACTCTATTATTAGCAAGCTTATCTAGGTTTGCCAAGTAAGCAGATTTTTTGAAAGTTGCAAACCTATAAAATACAGATGAATCATATGGTTATAATTTTTTGGTGCGAGCGGAAATATTGATACCAGAGATTGACACCAGAAATAGGGATTAGCAATTTATACCAGAAAGTAGGGCGCTCATTAGATGACTGATTTAGCTAGTGAGTGAAAATGTGACTTCTGGCAAATACTTTACACCGCCCGGTGTCGATATTGATTGGTACAGGCTAAAAGAACTTATTTGGATACTCTCTTTGAAGGACATAGGCACAGGCATCGATTTTACCTTCCTGCTAATGGTGATGTGCGCGTGATAAGGCCGTTCTACCATGGCAATACCTAACTCTTTAGCTTTTGCTTCAAGCAGTGCGGCAAGTGAATTTAACCATATAGGTTGTTCAGTCAAGCCGACGTACATGACCTTTGCCTGTTCAAACACGCCAATATGGTCTGCAATCAAATTATACCTAGTGTTTTTGCTGACGTTTTGCGCAAGTAAGGCTGCATAGTCTATCAGTGCTGACTTTTGTTCAGGTGTGATATCGCCGAGAAAAGCGAGAGTGAGGTGAAGGTTTTCTAACGTCGTCGGCTTAGGGAGTAGAGGTGTAATTCGCTGCTGAACAGTCGATAAAGCCTGTTTACTGTCGTTGGGTATATCAAGCGCAAAAAAATATCGAGCCACAATTATCGTCTTTTTAAGATCTGTGGCTCGATTATAGCGCTAGCAGTTCATCTAGCGAGCGCTTTTCATTGCATTTTTCTATCAGCTAACTTTTTAGCTAGCTTGCCAGTTAATTTAACTAGTAAACAGCGAGTTAGTTAGCTGAAACTTCCCACACACTGACTGAGCCTGAGATTTCGTTACCGATAATCAACATAGCTTCATTGGTATCTGTTGCAGGAATGAATTTCATGCCTTCAGGTGCCAAATCACCGGTGATATCGGCACCTTCGACAACGCCACGGTTGTTAAAGTAGTCTACAAAACTTGCTGAGAATGGGTTTGTTACATCATAAACCATGACACCACCCATACGCTCAAGGCCAATAAAGGCTAGCTTGCGACCATTTACTTCACCGATAGCAAGCGCTTCAGGCTCTGGGCCTTTAGCGTCAGAGCGAGTGTCGCCTTCGTTAACGTCTTCATCGTTGTTAAACGCTTCACCATAAATGGCGGCAGTGATGCGTTCCATGTCATCACCAGAGTCGAATACTAGGTTACCGTTTGCATCCCAAATAGAGAATGAACGCGCGCCATAGGTGTATAGTTTGTCGAAGTCGCCATCGTTATCCATATCACCTTTTTCGATGCTTACTTTCAGGCGACCGATATCATCATCGTCGTTGTTTACATCGGCAAAGGCGATTGGGTCTAAGTTCAGATCTTCTACACGAGACTCATCGATGTAGGATAAACAGCCGTCATCTTCGTCATAATCGAGGCCGCCAGCCGCTGTACATGCTGCTTCATCAGCAACATCGAAGAAGTATTCGCGTCCGTCACCTTCGTTCGCAGTAACAACGAACGTTGCGTCATTCCAAGTGTATGTAGCAATCGTATCAGGTTGATACATGCCATAAAGGTTGTTATACGAGCGCAGGTTTAAGCCACCATCCTTGTCGGAAGCGTCCATCACTAGTTCGCTCCAGTCCTTAAAGCCTAAGCCTTTAACAGCTTTTAACGTCATTGACGTTAAGTCGACAATGGCTAAGCCGTTGTTTTCTTGTAAGCTTACAAATGCAGTACTTGAGTCGGCGCTTACCGCAACATACTCAGGCTCAAGATCCATCGCAACTGTCGTATTAATAAGCTGCCCGTTAATTGTTCGGCCGCTAGGATTAGGGAACATCATCCCGTCTGCTTCTAATTCAGCTTGCATGTCATTGTATGCGCTGAAACCGAGGGTAGTTGCAGTGTCACTCACTTCGCCATTGGTAATACTGATTATCGAAATAGAGCCTTCAGGATCAATAGTGTAGTCATCACTTGGTTCGCCTTCATTAGCAACAACAACTTTGCTGCTATCTGGCGTGAATGTCACCATGTCTGGTAAAACACCCACCTCAACATTTTTAACGAAAATTGGCGCTGCACCACTAATGTCGTAAAACGCTATGTGACCATTTGCATCAACATCATCTGCAGCCATCGCTACGGCGAGCATGTTTAAGTCATCTGAAATACTGATACTATTTGCATCACCTGGTGTGTTTTCTGAAAGTAATAAGGTAATTGCTACTGGCATATTAGTATTGCTAATTACACCTTCTGCGTCTGCTGTTAGGGCATCTGCGTCTGCAGACGCTAAATCCATAATTTCAACAGTTGCAGCATCGCCAGAACTGTTAATCGCGTATATCCAACCACTAGTTTTATGGTATTGAACTATTTCAGCCGCACCTTCAGGTGATTCCGCATTTAGTACTGAACGAGCGACAAGTTTTGCTGTAATGCCCGTTAATGCATTTTGGCCGTCTTGGCCATTTTGTCCGTCTACGCCACTTTCGCCTTGTGGCCCTTGAGGACCCGCTGCGCCATCACGACCGTCGTCGCCATCACAAGCGGTTAAAGAAAGCGTAATTAAACTGGCTAATAAGCTAAGCTTTAGCGATTTATTCATTGTTATTTCCCAAGTAATGTATCTGTGTTTTTAGGTTGTTATGTTGTTAATTGATTTAAGCTAAAAGCCAAGGCTGACATTTTCGTGACACATTCTTTACGCATAGGTGAAGCTTTTATTTCAGATGTTTTAGGGGTGTTAATATCGGTTTGAAACGATGGGGTTTAAGTGCTTGCTTTAACTCTTTTGGAGCAAAGAGTACACTTGCGCAATATTTTGAGTTGTGGCTAACATGCATAGCCTATCGAGCGCTGGCTGGGAGGCGCGATTTTGTTTCCAATTGAACAAATTAAATCTGAATTTCTAACGGCTTTATGTGCATCTAAAGACGCAAATGTTGTTGTGTTGACAGCGCCACCTGGAGCGGGTAAATCGACAGTTTTGCCGCTGTGGTTGCTAGACGAAGCCTTTGCTCAAAATTCTCGGCATTCAGATAGCTCAAATGTTCAGAAAATATATCTACTTCAACCAAGAAGAGTGGCTGCGAAGAACATTGCTTGTTACTTGGCGAAGCAGCTTGGTGAACCTGTTGGGCAGACCATAGGTTATCGATTACGTAATGAAAGCAAGGTATCGAAACAGACGCGACTCGAGGTAATTACTGAAGGGATTTTGACACAATTGTTACAGCAAGATCCTGAGCTTAGCCAGTCTAGCCTGATCCTTTTTGATGAGTTTCATGAACGTTCTATTCAAGCCGATCTTGCTTTTGCTTTAGCGCGAGATTGTCAGTTAGGTTTAAGGGATGACCTAACGCTGGTCTTGATGTCGGCAACTTTAGCCAATGAGTTTATTCGCACTAAGTTGCCTGGTGCGCAATTTATTGAAAGTGAGGGGCGCAGCTATCCTGTAGAAGTAAGCTACCAACCATTAAAAGGACAGGATTTCTGGCGCGACCACGCTACAAGAGTGATATGCCAGCAAGCGCTAAAGCATCAAGGTTCGACTTTGGTTTTCTTGCCAGGCGTTGCTGACATCAAAGCAATTGCCGAAAAGGTTGAAGCGCAACTAGATAAAGAAGGCTATGGTATTGCAACTACCTCTCGTTATGTTGTCGCTCCTTTGTATGGTGAACTGTCGCTGAGTGAGCAGCAGCGAGCGATCTCGCCAGTTTCAGCTGAAGGTACACATAAGATCGTGCTGGCCACGAATGTTGCAGAAACCAGTTTAACCATTGAAGGTATTAGCCTAGTTATCGATGCCGGATTTGAGAAAGTTGCTATTTACGATAACCAAACACTAACTAACCAGCTGCAACAAAAACCAATCAGTAAAGCTTCAGCAATTCAAAGAGCGGGGCGTTCGGGGCGCTTAGGACCCGGGCAATGTATTCGTTTATACAGTGAAGAGGACTTTAATCGTCGTCAAGAGCAGGCGGTAAGCGATATTCAGCAAACGGACTTATTACCCGTACTGATTGAAGCGGCTCGTTGGGGGGTAAAAGCGTTGACCGACCTGCCGATGATTGAATTGCCTAATCAGGTTAAAGAAACTTTAGCTTGGCAAGAGTTGCAGCAACTTAGCATTGTTGATGAGAAGAACAAGTTAACCCAGCATGGCGTTCAACTGGCTAAACTGTCCTGTCACCCGCGCTATGCCCATATGATAGTGTCGGCAAAAAATATCGAGAAAGAGGCTGAACAAGAATACGGTGCGACGCATTTAGTTAATTTAGCGTGTCTGTTAGCGGCATTGCTGGAAGAAAGAGATATCTTTAACCGTCAGCAAGGTCAGTCAAACAGTGATATGGGTTTGAGAGCGGATTATCTGGTTGAGCAAGTGACAAGTGGCAAAAAACTCCACGGCAAACAAGCGAACATCATTAAACAAGCAAAGCACCTTGCCAAGCAATTGGAGGTGGACTGGCAACCTATTATAGATCGTCAGTACTGTGGAGCGCTGCTGGCGCTTGCTTACCCCGAGCGAATTGCAAAACGCCGTAAAAACTCAACGAGTTTTATCGCAGCAAATGGCAAGGGGCTTGAGCTTGACGAAGCAGATGCCTTGGTAGAGTCTGACTATATTGTTGCTGCTAATACGCTTTTACTACGTGATAAACAAACACGCGATAAACAACTACGTGGTAAACAACTGATATCATTGGCTGCACCAGTTGATATCAATCTGCTCAATAGTTGGCAAATCGCGCAGATATCCGAGGGCGATTACTTAAACTACGACGAACAAAAAGACGCTATTGTCTCTGAAAAGCGCAGTACTCTCGGGCAAATTGTTATTTCTTCGACTCCAACACAAAAGTCACTTAATCAAGAATTAATCACCGACATGTGGGTTTCTATGGTGCGTCAAAAGGGCATTGAATGGCTGAGGTTATCAGAAGCTTGTCAACAGTTGCTAAAACGCATTAATTGGCTGGCAAGATATCAACCGTCATTGGAGTTTCCTACCATAGATAACGATTGGCTACTGTTGAACTTAGATTCTTGGTTCGCGCCATTTGTTGGTGACGTTACAAAAAAATCAAAGCTGTTAGCACTCGACTATAAAACCATGCTCAATTCAGTGCTAGATTACATCCAACAGCGACAGCTATCGAAATGTACTCCTGAATATTATATTGGGCCTACAGGACGTAAATGTCCGATCATCTACGGTGACATGCAATCACCCAAAGTGTCATTGCCAATGCAAGAGGTTTATGGGCAAGCTGCTAGCCCACAAGTGGGGGATGTTGAACATGGGCAAGGCGTTGCTTTAACATTAGAGCTACTTTCTCCAGCAGGTAGACCAATTCAGTTAACCTCTGACTTAGCGGGCTTCTGGCAAGGAAGCTATAGCGATGTGCAAAAAGAGATGAAAGGTCGCTACCCTAAACATTACTGGCCTGATGATCCTGCCAATGCGCAGGCCACTAACAAAACTAAGCGTTTTATTAAAACGTAAGTTAGGCCT
The DNA here is from genome assembly GCA_947492575.1 of uncultured Thalassotalea sp. GTDB lineage: Bacteria > Pseudomonadota > Gammaproteobacteria > Enterobacterales > Alteromonadaceae > Thalassotalea_F. The sequence continues at coordinate 596,241 of CANLNK010000002.1, read as the reverse complement.
TTAGCGCTTTGGCGTAGCGCTTGTGAAGTATGGCAACTCGCTCAATATATACTTTGGTTTCTGGGAAAGGCGGTACGCCACCATATTTTCTCACAGAGCCTTCCCCTGCATTATAGGCAGCGGCTACCATGCGAATATCACCCACATACTTTTTCATCAATTTGGCTAGGTGCTTAACACCACCATAAATGTTTTGTTGCGGGTGAAATGGGTCGACAACACCCAGAGATTTAGCTGTGTTTGGCATTAGCTGCATTAGGCCTTGTGCACCTTGCTTTGATACCGCCTCGTGACGAAAGTGAGATTCGGCGTGAATAATCGCACGAATTAAGTGAGGTTGAACCTTGTAGAGTTTGGCAGCTTGTTTAATTTCGGTTTGGTATTCGTCAAGATAAAGCTTTGTTTCTAACCAGTCGACCTGCGTGGTTAAGTTACAAGCATAACAGCCGAAATTTACTTCTTCGTAATAACGGTTTAGTGGCTCGATGTCAGAAAAAGAAACGGTTCCATCTTTATCTACATATCTATAAACACGCTCAGTTGCCATGAGCGAAGTACTGGTAACTAAGAAGAAGCATACAATCGGCCAACAACTACGAAACACCGTTAACATCCTGTCTTTATTATAAAAATAAGAGCGCTAAAGTACCCTAAAATTAAACAGTTGTCTAAATCTTATGCGCAGATGGTCTGAGCTTAGCTTGAAATGGCTAAACGGATAATGCGCAAAGTGTCGAGAAAAAATAGGGCTTTTGTTGTATAGTGTGCGGCAGTTTAACGAACCGAGAAATGTTTTGAGCGAGCAAGGTAAACGACTCAATAAATTTATTAGTGAATCTGGTTATTGTTCACGCCGTGAAGCGGACAAGCTAATTGAGCAACAGCGTGTGACGATTAACGGTAAAGTACCAGAGTTGGGCACTAAAGTGATGCCCGGCGATACCGTTGCCGTTAATGGCAAAAACATTAGCGCCACGCCTGACAATAAATCTGATCGTATTTATATTGCTTACCACAAGCCAGTTGGTATTACGTGCACAACTGAACGTCACGTAAGAGGAAACATCATTGATGCAATTAAGCACAAAGAACGTATCTTTCCTATTGGCCGGTTGGACAAACCCTCTGAAGGTTTGATCTTCCTGACCAGTGATGGCGATATTGTGAATAAAATTCTGCGTGCTGAAAATGCTCATGATAAAGAGTATATCGTTACAGTAGACAAGCCAATTAGTGAACGGTTTGTTGAACGAATGTCTCGTGGAGTGCCGATTTTAGGTACCATTACAGATCCTTGCCGCGTTATTCCTCAAGGTAAATTCGTCTTTAAAATCATACTGACACAAGGTTTAAACCGCCAAATACGCCGTATGTGTGAGTACTTGGGTTATGAAGTTCAAAAACTCAAACGTGTACGTATCATGAATGTGGACCTAACGGGTTTAAAGCCCGGTCAGTGGCGTGATCTAACTGCGGAAGAATTGGCTGATATCAATGAAGCGGTGAAAGGTTCTCGCAAAACATCGGCAAAAGCTGAAGCAGCTGAGCAAACTGGTGAAACGGTTAAGAAGCAAAGTAAGTCGCCTCGAGAAAACTCGACTATAAGTAAAGATAGCAAGCCGAAAGCACGTGATGACAAGAACTTTAAAGGTACTCAAAAGCAGGACGAAAAGCAGGAACAAAAGTCTTCACGCAGAGCTCAGTCAGCAAAGCAGAGCATAGATAACAAACATAACCAAATTTCATCGAATCAAGAAAAGCCTCGTAAAACGAAGCGCGATGAAAGTGTGCAAGAGATCTCTAGAGAGCGTAACAAGCCAGCAAAAACCTATCGAATTGACAATAAAAAGCCAGCGAAGAAAAAGCAAAGTAATGATGTTGGGCGTAATAAGTTGTCGTTAAAACGATAGATAGTAAGATGGGCGGTTTATGGGCATATGACCATAAACTGTACCATTAATGAGCTAATAAGAATTAGTGCAGACAAGGAATGTTGATATGGATATCAATACTAAAAGTAAAACCAAAACCAAAACCAAAACCAAAACCAATACCAAAGCAACGAAGAAGCCTTTGAGCTTTTATGGCTTCATTTTGGAGTGCTGCATCTTGTTGCCGCTAGCAATATACTTCTTTACTTACTTTAAATTAGAGCAACCACCTTCTGTTGAAGAAGTGAAAACGATTGTCTACTCCGTTTCCGCTGCTCTGGCATACACTCTTGTTGCGTTGGTCGTTTTGAGGAAGCATTTTCCAGATCTAATTAATAAAGAGCCGATGCCGCTGTCATTACTTTATCTCGCAGTGCTCCCTTTTTCTCTTTTTCTGCTCGTTGTCGAACAGCTATCTATACTCATCGTCGTGTTCTCAATATACTTTTATCTAATGACGCTCTTACCTAACTTCCGTACCTCAATTGAGGAACATAATTAGTTGATTCCTGCCCTACTTCTTGCTCTAAAGGCGTGTTGTTTCGATCGATAACGAAATAGTCCATCGTCGATTGCAGTGTTTGGTAATTGATATCCGCATCGTCAAATACTTCTCTCAATCTCTGCGATAGCTCATATTCGTTCGTGGCTGCTTCGTTAACTTGCACGATATCCTGTGCAATTTGAGAAAGGGTTACCGTTTGTTGCTCAGCTGCAGCAGAGAGTGTTGTTGCCATATTTTCCAATTCGTTGGCGTGCTCTTTTAATGCGTTGGACGTATGCTCTGCAGTCAGGCTGTTCTCTACGAGTTCATTAGTAGAGGCAACGTTATCGTTGATGCCGTCAATGACTTCTTGGCTGACGTGCTGGAGCTCTGTCAGCAACAATGCGATTTGGTTAGACGCATCACGGCTACCTTGGGCTAATGTTCTTACTTCATCAGCAACAACGGCGAAACCGCGGCCGTGTTCGCCTGCGCGAGCCGCCTCTATTGCCGCGTTTAATGCCAGTAAATTCGTTTGGTCGGAAAGCGAGTTAATGGTGTCGAGAATTGAGCCTATCTCTGTGACTTGTTTCTCCATTTTTCCTGCTGAACCCTGCACTTCCTTCATATTAGTATCGACGAGTTCCGCTGCCTGCTTGGTTTGCTCATTAATGCTTAACGATTCATTTGCGGTACCATCGAGTGCTCGGCTAGCTTCCATAGTTTGTGAAGCCGATTGTGAAATTTCATTACTGGTTGCGACTAATTCTTCTACGGCAGTCGAGATAGAGCTAGCCATCAATTGAGTCTGTTCAGCGTCAGTAATTAGCTCTTTAGTGGCATTATCGAGTTTTACATTGAGCTGTGTACCGACACCAATTGAGCGGTCTAGACCAACGATAAGAACTTTAATGGCATTAATAGTTTTGTTGATTGAACTTGAAATGACGCCTAATTCATTGGCAGAACTTAGGGTAACGTCGATAGTGAGATCGCCTTCATCGGCAATTTTGTTAAGCGATGAAGAAAGTTGTTTAAGCTGGGTGCGCAAGCTTTTTACTAGGTGGATATTTATTATTACAACAAGCGCCAAAACAATGCCTGTAATCAATAATGTGACGGTAATTTTTTGATTAGCATATGTCACTTTATCAGCACCAGCTTGCTCAACGACTTTCCACTGATGATCCAAAATTTTCTTCACTGCGCCTATTTGCTTGGTCGCCATCGGGAACCACTCAGCAGCCGACGGCAGTGATGAAAAATCAGGATTTGCGCTCAATAAACGCTGCATGATTTGGTCAATCTTACCTTGATCGTTTGAACTAACGATAGCATTGAAGTTCGATTTGGCTGACGGGCTTAGAAACGCATTAACTTTATCTTGAATTAACTTTTGTTCCCTAAAATAGCCTGCTATTTCCGTTTTTGCTTCTGAGCTAATTTGCTGCTTGGCGAGAGCACCATTGACTTTACCGCGGATTTGACCAGACCTTTCTTTGTATCGGGCAAACAGTAATGCTGCTTTCAGGTTACCCGATAACTCTTTATCCGAAACGTCTAACATTAAGTTGTTAAGTGTTTCTAGTGCAAGAAAATTCAGTGTGCTGTAATAGACAAACATTGAAGAACCATCAACGCGGTCAACCTTGGCGCGCTCGCTCCCTTTACTGCTCAAGTGTTGGTGAAGTGCGTCTAGCCTGGCTGACATATCCATCGCTTTTGGCCACTCTTGTTGTTCTAGCTGTTTTAAGTTTTGAACTGAGGTATCGGCTTTTTGCCGCTGTGCTCTAACTTTGCTTAATCTGTCGTCTGACGGAGAGCCTAAATAACCGGCACTTAAACCGCGCTCTACCGCGTGGTTGTGTGCTATTTTTTCTAGCGCGTCGAGCATTAATACAAGTTGCTGGTCTTGCTTAGCTTGGGAAGCTTCTCCTACTGATGTAGAGACATCCCTAACAATAAAGGCGAGGGTCAATAAAAGAAACAGCGCGACAGAGCAAAGTGATAATTGAATAATTGAAAAACGATCGAGAATCGGCATGTCTACATCCCTGTATATAATTGGCTTTTCTTGCAGTGAGCTAGTGCTAACTATTTAACTGTAGGATTATTTTTTAAGATCGCAAACTTGTAACTAAAAAATTTTGGCATTTACAACGCCATTTACAGGCTGTTTACATTACAGATTGATGACAGTGTTTATTAAGGGACTTTGGTGTGTTTTTTGGGGAACAAAAGAACAAAAGAACAAAAGGGGAGGGGTAAACCACTCAAAAATTGAATCGAGTGGTTTATCGAGGATCAATACTTCTTCGAATTACTGATTGAGCAAGTTCGCTGGCGAATATTGATCAGTTAATACGGATGAATCTTGCTGCCAATCTTTGTCAAATGTCATGCTGTCGAATACTTGCAGAATATTTACCCCATATGGCTTTAACCTGTCATGCATGGCCGCCAAGTTCGCTTCTAATGCGGCTTTTTGCGGCAGCGCCTTTTTACCTGCAAGCAAGATGCGATTCTCATTCTTTTTATTTTTTACTTGGTAGAAATCGCCAAAAACGGCTTGATAGGTGGCTGATTCATAATCGTAGAGTTTACTAACTGAGAATGTATTTGCGGTTACAATACCGTTGTCAGTTAGTAAGTCTTTTGTTTCTTGCAAAAACTCTTTTGTCATCAAGTGTTCTGGTATGTAGTCACCATTAAAAGCGTCAAGGATAATCCAGTCATAAGCCTCGCCTTTCATTTTTGCTCTTTTAATAAAGATACGACCGTCTTTGGCTTGGCTAGTGACGATATCATTTTCAAAAAAATCGAAATATTGGCGAGCTACCTTGATAACTGCAGGATCTATTTCAATGTTTTCTATTCTGGCTGTTGGAAATAACTGATGTAAGGTATTCGACATAGTGCCGCCACCTAAACCTATAATCAAAATGCGCTCTGGGTTAGGGTTGACCAGTAATCCTGAAAACAACAATTTGGTGTAGTTGAATACCAAGCGGTTAGGTTCAGATTTTAAAAAGCAGCTTTGGTTAGTTTTATGACTTTTCACATTAAACTTTAAGCATCGCAAGTTACCGGTATCTTCCACCAAAATATTACGGTACATAGAGCGCTCTTGATGCACCACTTTCGCCTGTACCGGCTGGCTCATGAGTAAAGCAAATATCGTGGTCAATACTGCGATAAGAGATAAGCTCAGACGACTCTTTGAGGTTAATTGAAGATTAACTTTCATGGATGACCTCATTACTTGCATTATTTTGTGACTTTTTTCCGTGTTGATCTACAGGCTCTTGAGCAGCTTGACTAGCTAATTGTTTTCTTCCCAAAGTGATGGCCGCTAAACCTAGAAAGACCAAAATTAAACTAAACGCCGTAATGATGTCGTTTACTTCGAAGTAAAGCACGAAGTAGAACGATGTGATAATGGTGCCGAGGGCTGAACCTAAGGTACTCACGAAATAGAGAATCCCTGCGATTTGGCCACTTTCTTCTTTGCTTGTGACCAATAGCCTTACTGAATAAGGCGATATCATGCCAAGCACAATGGTGGGGAAAAAGAACAGTGCCATTGAAGCCACTAAAGAGCCGTAGCGGCTATCTTCAATTTGCAGAAATATCGCTTCCATAATGGGGTTGGCAAAGTAAGCAATTGGCATGACCAAGCAACCGGCGACAAGGAAAATTAATCCATAGCGAAACAAGTTCGCATTGCGTGTTGATAGTTTACCACCAATCAGATACCCGATAGATAAGCTGAGCATGAACACAGTAATAATACTACCCCAGATATGGACGCTACTTCCAAAAAATGGTGCGAGAATGCGGCCACCTAAGAGTTCGACGCCCATAATGGAAAAGCCACTGGTGAATGCGAGTAAATAAATGAAGAGGTTTTGCCCACGAAAGGTCATAAGTGGCCCGTATTGTTATTAAAAAATTGTGTGACATTTATCCTAATTGATTAAAAAAAAATAGGCTAGCGATAACTCACTAGCCTATTTCTTCTTTGTAAGTGTTTATTTTTTATAAATACTTACGAATAAACTTTAGGGATCGCTAACCTACTTTTTCAGCAGTGGCTTTAAGAAGCGAGCGGTATGTGAAGTTTTATGCTCAGCTACTTGCTCTGGCGTTCCTGTTACTAAAATTTCACCACCACCAGAGCCACCTTCTGGGCCAAGGTCAACAATCCAGTCTGCAGTTTTGATAACGTCTAAGTTGTGTTCGATAACAACAATAGTGTTGCCGTGATCACGCAGGCGGTGAATCACCTGCAATAGTTGTTTGATGTCATGGAAGTGAAGACCTGTTGTCGGTTCATCCAGAATGTACAGCGTTTTACCCGTATCGCGTTTAGATAGCTCTTTCGCCAACTTCACACGTTGCGCTTCACCACCTGACAGTGTAGTCGCAGATTGTCCAAGCGTGATATAGCTTAAACCAACGTCCATTAAGGTTTGCAGCTTTCGCTTAACCGCTGGAATCGCGCTAAAGAAATCAAGTGCATCTTCAATCGTCATATCCAATACTTCGTGAATATTCTTACCTTTGTACTTAACCTCTAAGGTTTCACGGTTGTATCGCTTGCCTTTACATTCGTCACATGGCACGTAAACGTCTGGTAAGAAATGCATTTCTACCTTAATCACACCATCGCCCTGACAGGCTTCACAGCGCCCGCCTTTAACATTGAAACTAAAGCGACCAGGCTTGTAACCACGCGAGCGAGACTCTTGCGTTGCAGCAAAAATATCTCTGACTGCGGTAAATATGCCAGTGTAAGTTGCAGGGTTTGAACGGGGCGTACGACCAATTGGACTTTGATCGATGTCGATAACTTTATCTAGGTGTTCAAGACCTGAAATACTCTTGTACGGTGCTGGATCGTTTGTTGTCGCGCCATTGAGTTCTGTTTGCGCCAACGGGTACAAGGTATTGTTAATCAGTGTAGATTTACCTGAGCCTGAAACACCGGTAATACAGGTCATTAACCCGTTTGGAATAGTTAAATCAACGCTCCTTAGGTTGTTGCCTGCCGCGCCTTTTAACTCAACTACGCTGTCCTTGTTGTATGGTGTTCTTGTTGCAGGCACTTCGATAGCTTCAGCGCCAGAAAGATACTTACCAGTGAGCGATTTGTCACTGGTTAAAATATCATCCAGCGAACCTGATGCGATGATGTCACCACCGTGAACACCAGCGCCTGGGCCAATATCGATAATATGATCTGCTTCGCGGATGGCATCTTCATCGTGCTCTACCACTATGACGGTATTACCTAAATCGCGAAGGTGCGTTAACGTACTTAATAGTCGTTCATTATCACGCTGGTGTAGACCAATTGATGGTTCATCAAGCACGTACATAACACCAACAAGGCCAGCACCGATTTGGCTGGCTAGGCGAATACGCTGCGCTTCACCACCGGATAAGGTATCGGCACTACGAGATAAATTCAGATAATTTAGACCAACGTTAACTAAGAAACCTAGGCGGTCGTTGATTTCCTTTAAGATTTTCTCGGCAATTTTACCTTTTTGCCCAGTAAGCTCTAACGATTCGAAAAAGCTTAAAGCCTCGGCCGTTGATAAGTCAGAAATATGTTGTAGTGGTTTTTCGTTGATAAACACATTGCGTGCTTCTAAACGCAGACGTGAGCCACCACAGTCTGGGCAATTTTGACTGTTAAGGTATTTAGCTAACTCTTCACGTACAGCGTTAGATTCCGTTTCTTTATAACGGCGCTGCATGTTGTTCAAAATGCCTTCAAACGGATGATTTCGAACTACGATATCACCACGATCGTTCATGTACTTAAATTCGACGCTTTCCTTACCACTGCCGTAAAGCACCAACTTTTGAATTTTCTCTGGCAACTCTTCGTATGGGGTATCAACGGTGAAACCATAGTGATCAGCGAGTGCTTGCAGCATTTGGAAGTAATAGAAATTACGTTTATCCCAACCGCGAATTGCACCGCCAGAAAGACTAAGTTCAGGGTTGGTAATCACACGACTAGGGTCAAAAAATTGCTGAATGCCGAGACCATCACATGTTTGACAAGCACCAGCAGGGTTGTTGAACGAGAACAGGCGTGGTTCTAATTCCTGCATGCTATAGCCACAATGTGGACAGGCAAAGTTTGCTGAGAATAGCAACTCTTCGCGGTCTGGCTCGTCCATAAAGGCAACTTTCGCAGTGCCCGCAGTTAGCGCTAGTGCTGTTTCAAATGATTCAGACAGTCGCAATTGAATATCGTCACGTACTTTCAAACGGTCAACAACAACTTCGATCGTATGCTTTTTGTGGAGTTCAAGCGTTGGTGGATCAGACAAATCACAAACTTCGCCGTCGATACGCGCGCGGATGTATCCTTGAGCAGCTAGGTTATCTAATAGCTTGACGTGCTCACCTTTTCGGTTTTGTAGCACTGGCGCCAAAATCATAACCTTGGTGCCTTCGTCTAACGAAAGTACTTTATCAACCATTTGAGAAACGGTTTGCGCCGCTAATGGCACTTTATGCGTAGGACAGCGCGGCTCACCAACTCGCGCGTAAAGTAATCGTAGGTAGTCGTATATTTCGGTAATGGTACCAACAGTTGAACGCGGGTTGTGCGATGTCGACTTTTGTTCAATAGAAATCGCTGGCGATAAACCTTCGATGTGATCAACGTCTGGTTTTTCCATCAAGGATAAGAATTGACGGGCATAAGCGGAGAGCGATTCAACATATCGACGCTGACCTTCAGCGTATAAAGTATCAAAGGCAAGTGAGGACTTACCTGAGCCAGATAAACCAGTAATTACAATCAGCTTGTCGCGAGGAATTTCGAGATTAATATTTTTAAGGTTGTGAGTACGCGCGCCTCTGACTTCTATGTTTTGCATGACCGTCCCGATTGAACATCGAATAGCGAAAAAGAATCACACATTATTGCACAAAAAGTAGCGGATTTTCATCCGAAAGTTCTGATTTTGTTGTGCCCGACATCATGTTAGAATTCCGCACTTATTTTGAAGACAACAAGTTTGAAGACAACAAGCTACCAATTCTACTGATTTATTATGAGCGCATCGGGACTTAACTCCATAGAGAAAAAAGCAGCCTTTTCATTAGCGATGGTTTTTGGCCTTCGCATGCTTGGCTTATTCATGATTCTGCCAGTATTCGCCATTTATGGTCCTGAACTTGTCGGCTTCTCCCCAATTTGGCTTGGTTTAGCGATTGGTGCGTATGGTTTAACACAAGCCTTGCTGCAAATCCCGATGGGAATTTTATCTGATAAGTTTGGCCGCAAACCGATTATCATGATGGGCTTAGTGGTATTTGCCATCGGTAGCGTAGTCGCAGCGCTTTCCGAGACTATTTATGGTGTTGTTTTAGGGCGTGCTCTTCAGGGAACGGGAGCGATTGCCAGTGCTGTATTGGCGTTAGCTGCAGACTTGACCCGTGAAGAACAGCGTCCGAAAGTGATGGCGACAATCGGCATGTTTATCGGTTTGTCGTTCACTATGGCATTGGTGTTAGGGCCGCTGGTAGGTGAAAGTTTTGGCCTGAGTGGACTTTTCTGGTTCACTGGTATTTTAACGGTTTTAGCCATGGTAATGATTCAGTTCATGGTGCCGAGTTCTGTGCATAAAGCACCGAAAGGTGACAATGTGGCTATGCTGGATCAGCTCGGTGCCTTGATGAAACATCCACAACTGGCTCGTTTAAATATCGGTGTGTTCATCTTGCATATGGCGTTAACGGCTTGCTTTATTTTCCTACCGACTCGTTTAGTCGAAGCCGGCATTGATTTGCAAAGCCACTGGCAACTATACCTGCCTACCTTATTAGGTTCATTCTTTTTGATGGTGCCGTTCATGATTTTTGCCATTAAAAAACAAAAAGAAAAAGAGATGTTTATTGCTGCAGTGGCACTATTGGCAATCACATTACTTTTATTCGCATTGTTGCCTAACCAAGTAATCTTTTTGGTTGTGCTTATCCTTTTATTCTTTGTTGCTTTTAACTACCTAGAAGCCACTATGCCATCGATTCTATCGCGTATTGCACCTGCTGGAGTTAAAGGCAGCGCAATGGGAATATTCTCATCGAGTCAGTTTTTGGGGGCCTTTGCAGGTGGTGCCATTGGCGGTTGGTTGGCAAGCCAATATGAAGCAGGCTTTGTCTTTATCGTCATGGCGTTAATAGTTGGTTTATGGTTAGTTGCTGCTCTGGGCATGAAGCGCCATGCAAAATCAAAAAGCTTCAGTTTTAGTGCTCACTTTAGCTCTGAAGAACAAGCAGATGAGGTAGCAGAAAAGCTTATTGCCATGCCGGGCGTTGTCGAAGCAACCTTGGTTTATTCGGAAGCGGTTGCTTACCTAAAACTAGATGACAAAGTCGCTGATATCGCTGAGATTAAAGCGTTGTTGAAGCCTTCGTAAAAATGACACACGCCTTGTTTAGAGGGGCTCTTTTACTTCTGGTTTTAGTATTAGTCTATCTGTGCAATAAAACCTGTCTGTGCCTTGCCTATCCCATTTTGGCCGGCGATGACGAGCTCGAAATCGTCATCTACTACCTTGTTTAAAATAGCTTTTGCTAGCGGTGCCTTTGGCGTGACTACCAACACCTTTTCGCCTTCAACTTCCAGCTGAATTCCAGCACCACAAGGTAAGACAAACACCTTTTTGTTTTCACCGTTGTCGTAATCCAACCAGACCAGTGAACCTAGGTTAACTTGAGAGTTAGCTACATCTTGTTGCTCAGTTTCTACTTGCAACGCCTCTAATTGCTGTATTTGCGCTTTGAGTTCATCAATTCGCCGGCTTTGACCTTCTGCAAGATAGCTGGCTTCAATGGCGAGTGTATCGTACTGTGTTTCGGCTACCGACTGGTCGTCAATAGCGGCTTTATGCGCGTTTTCTGCTGCGGTAACCGCTTGTGTAAGCAGATTCTGCAGGGCTAAAACCACTTCGTTAAGTAATTCAATTTTATTCATATGAGCAGTTTATCCGATTTTGGGAATAGATTTCATTTTCTTCGTTTTTTTCATTGTCCTCATTTTCCTTATTTATCTGTGCAAGAAACTAAACGGAAAATGAACGAAATATAATTTTAATCTGACAGGTGTCAAAATTAGCTTGTGTTTTACCCAAAGCGCACGTATTTTATTAGTATCTGGTTAGACCATGCCGAAGCATTGAACATACTGATTTTATAGGGCACTTATAAATGACAACTGCAAATCCATATCCACATATGCTGGAGCCACTAGATTTAGGCTTCACGACATTAAAAAACCGTGTATTGATGGGCTCAATGCATACTGGCTTAGAAGAAGAAAAAGGTGGCTTTAGCAAGTTAGCAGCCTTTTATGAAGAACGCGCCAAAGGTGGTTGTGGTTTAATTGTCACTGGTGGTGTTAGTCCTAATGCGCGCGGCCGTGTTGCGCCGTTTGGCAGTGAAATAAGTCGTTTTTGGCATGTTAAAAAGCACCGTGAAGTAACCGATGCTGTGCATAAACACGACGGTAAAATTTGTCTTCAGTTATTACATACGGGCCGTTATGCATATCACCCGTTTAGCGTGTCAGCGAGTGCCATTAAAGCACCGATTAACCCTTTTAAACCTAAAGAAATGTCAAATCGACAAATCTGGGGCACTATCAATGATTATGCAAAAGCATCTCGTCTCGCACAAAAAGCGGGCTATGATGGCGTTGAAATCATGGGCTCAGAAGGTTACCTAATTAACCAGTTCAGCTGTAAGCGCACTAACCATCGTACCGACGAGTGGGGTGGGTCATTAGAAAACCGCATGCGTTTAGGTGTTGAAACTGTGCGTGCAACACGTGAAAAAGTAGGTCCTAATTTCATAATCATTTTCCGTTTATCTATGTTGGATTTAGTGGAAGGTGGCAATGAGTGGCATGAAGTAGTCACTATGGCTAAGGCGATTGAAGAAGCGGGTGCGACTATCATCAACACAGGTATTGGTTGGCATGAAGCACGTGTTCCAACCATTGCCACGTCAGTACCACGTGCGGCGTTTACCTGGATAACTGAACGCATGAAAAAAGAGGTAAACATTCCTCTGGTAACCACTAATCGCATCAACACGCCAGAGGTTGCAGAAGAAGTGCTAGCCAATGGCCACGCTGATATGGTATCGATGGCTCGCCCATTCCTCGCCGATGCACACTTTGTTAACAAAGCAGCCGAGAATCGCGCGGAAGAGATTAATACCTGTATCGGCTGTAACCAAGCTTGTTTAGACCATGTGTTTAAACAACAGCGTGCTTCTTGTTTGGTTAATCCGGTTGCCTGTTATGAAACTGAATTGACCTTTAGCGACACCAAAAACGAGAAGAGAATAGCGGTTGTTGGTGCTGGCCCTGCTGGCTTGGCATTTAGTTGTTATGCCTCAGAGCGCGGTCACAAAGTAGAGATCTTTGATGCTGCGAGCGAAATCGGCGGCCAATTTAACTTTGCAAAGCAAGTGCCGGGTAAAGAAGAGTTCTACGAGACCATTCGCTACTTCAATGTACAAATTGAAAAACTCGGCATTAAAGTGCACTTAAATAGCCCTCAAACTGCAGAAAGCTTAGCCGAAGCTGGCTTCGATGAAGTTGTGTTAGCGACAGGTATTAAGCCTCGCCAGTTAGATATTCCGGGTATAGATCACGAGAAAGTGAAAACTTATTTGCAAGTACTTCGTGATAAAGAACCAGTCGGCCAAAAAGTTGCTGTGATTGGCGCTGGTGGTATTGGTTTTGATGTGTCTATGTTTCTCACAGAGAAAGAAGGCTTAGTAAATAACCTTGATGAGTGGCTGAAAGAGTGGGGTGTTGACCGCAACTATCAAGAAGGCGGTGCATTGGCCCCAATGGACGCACACAAAGCTGAACGAGAAGTCTTCTTAATGCAACGTAAAACGAGCAAAGTTGGTGGCGGTTTAGGCAAGACAACAGGTTGGATTCACCGCGCATCGCTGCAAAAGAAAGGCGTACACATGATGCCGGGTTGTAGCTACAAAGAAATCAACGACAAAGGTATCGTTATTGAAATTAACGGTGAACCGCAATTGATTGAAGTCGATCACGTAATTGTTTGCGCTGGACAAGAGCCAAACCGTGAATTGCAAGAGAAGCTCGTATCTCTTGGTCAGTCAGTTCACTTAATCGGTGGTGCTGACGTAGCAGCTGAATTAGATGCGAAGCGTGCGATTCGTCAAGGTGCGGAATTGGCGGCAAGTATTTAGGACGGGTCATCTATAAATGAAAAGGCGCCTAGTGGCGCCTTTTTTGTGTTAGCTATAAGCTACAGCAATAGAACTGAAAGAGAGCTTTCTAAGGAGTGATAACGTAAATTGCGGTTGCCTGTAGTGATTTATAAGACTCTGAAGTTGAAAACGATATTCCGTCGTCACCAGATGTTGTGGTAATAGATTCATTGTCGGTTATCGAGGTCAATAAAATACCATTTGCACCTAGTTTTCCCGCCTCTTGTTTCAGTCGTTCAAGCGCTTTGTCCATTTTGTGTTGCTCGGTAAATGAAAAAGAATATTTACTTGAAGCATCAACAATGGCGATTGTCTCAAACTGTGCTGGTTTATCTGTGTATACCTTCACTTCTGTGTGATGAATTGGTGGACGCGCGTCGCCAAGTATGATGTGTGAAGACGTGCAAGCAGAAAGCAGCACGAGCATGAGAGAGATTAAGAGCGTTTTTCCAAGTGTCATTGTAGCATTCCATAAATTAGTAAAGTCCTGCTCAGTGTAATATCTCGCTGGCGTTGAGTTGTAACAATGTGTATGGATTGCTGTTTAATTTTGTAATCCTAGCCCCCTTCTTCGCATAAAAAGCCAGCGTTCTCGCATAAAAAAGCCAGCGTTGCAGCTGGCTTATCATTGAAAAAAATTAGCGTGTTTAACTTTGTGAGTTAGTTAGGCACATACTCGAAACTTGCTTGTAAGCCAAGTGGAATACCTAACCACCAGTAGAGCATTAAGAATAGTGTCCAAGCGATCATAAAGATCAGAGAGTACGGCAACATCATAGCTGTTAGCGTACCAATACCTGCTGATGTCACATAGCGCTGACAAAATACTACAACAAGCGGGAAGTAAGGCATCAGTGGTGTAATAATATTTGTACTTGAATCACCGATACGATATGCCGCTTGCGCCAAATCTGGCGAGAAGCCCAATGTCATCAGCATTGGAATAAATATCGGTGCAAGCAATGCCCACTTGGCTGATGCAGAGCCTACAAAAAGGTTAATCACACCCGTAAGAATAATAATCCCTGTAATAGTCACGCCACCAGGAAGAGCTAACGCTTTTAAGAGTTCCGCGCCTTTTAGTGCTAGTAGCACACCCAAGTTCGATTGACCGAAGGCATAGATAAACTGAGCAATGAAGAACATAATCACTAGGTAATAACCCATGCCTGACATTGCTTTACTCATTCCTTCTACAAATTGCTTGGAAGAACGAATCGTGCCTGAGATCAAGCCATAAACTAAACCAGGAATCAAAAACACTAGGAAGATAAGTGACACAATAGATTGCATCAATGGCGCTGCAAATGCAGTGAGTGTTCCGTCTGCTGCACGCCAAGGTGATGATTCTCCGGCTGCGGATATGTACAACAAACCTAGGCTAATGACGATTGACAACAATGCCCAACGGAGTGCCTTCTTTTCCTCTGGCTTTAGTGGATCCATTGACGGTAATTCAGACAAATCACCATCGAGTTTGTTCTCTTGCAGCTTAGGCTCTACGATTTTGTCGGTGATAAACCAAGCAAGGCAAATAATCAGAATCGAAGAAAGTGCTGTAAAGTAATAGTTGTTAAGCGGGTTCAATACAACCGATGGGTCAAGTAATTGAGCGCCAGCTTGTGATATACCTTGCAGCATTGGATCTATCGCTGACGGGACAAAATTAGCGGAGAAACCGCCTGAAACACCCGCAAACGCCGCTGCAATACCGGCTAGGGGATGTCGACCTGCCGCATAGAAAATAACGCCACCCAATGGAATAACAAGCACGTAACCAGCATCTACAGCTGTATGACTGACAATACCAATCATTACGATCATAGGTGTAAGCAACCATTTAGATGTTACCGACAACAAAGCGCGTAAACCGGTGTTTATAAAGCCAGAATATTCTGCGATACCAATGCCTAGCATAGCGACAAGTACTACACCTACCGGATGAAAGTGTGCGAAGTTCTTGACCATATTTGACATGAGTGTTGTTAAAGACTCGCCAGACAGCTGACTGTTGATAACTAACGCTTGTCCGTTTCTTGGGTCAATAACATTAAAATCAATGCCTGATAATGCCCAAGACAGTACCATGACGATACCGAGGAGAAGAATGAATAATGCCGCTGGATCAGGGAGTTTGTTACCCCAAATCTCAATTTTGTTTAGGACCTTTTGAAGGCCCGTTGCGTTTTGCATGTTGTTCCCTTTTATATTTTTTATTCTCTGAGCAAGCTATTCGTTCTTGTATTCTCCAAATACGCTCTATCAACGTATGGAGCTTAGCGTGCTTTGTGCATTAAGTTGTAAAACAAATAGCAGTCGATGTAAACCGAAGGGCGTTTTTTGGGCGGGTGATATGGATCGATGAATTCGTATGCACAGCCTTTCAATTAAGGGCGCAACCTCGCTAAAGTGGTTAAAAATATAAAGGAAATTTTATGACTACGTCAGCGAGTTACATTCAACATCTGCATGCCTTTCGCGGGTTTGCGATCCTGAGTGTGGTGGGGGCCCACGCTTGGTCTTTTATGATTTTTTGGACCGGAGGCTTGGACGTTGATGGTTTGAAGTGGCTCTTCTGGCTAACGGAAACCGTTTTTCACGGTTCGACAATTTACTTTGCGATAATTTCGGGCTTGCTGTTCAATTTAGTGCTATCTGAAAAGTCATGGTCGTCCTTCTTTACCCGCAAAATTAATCATGTCTTGTTTCCCTACTTGATATTAACTTTCGCGCTGACGGGATTCTATTGGCATTATGTTATTGAGTCGGGAGAAGTCGCTAATACTCTACTCAGTTATCTTAAAATAGCCTCTCAAAATCTAATAACGGGTAAAGCGGATATTCATTTTTGGTACATTCCTGTATTAGCCTTTTTATTTTTAGTAACGCCTTTACTTGCATGGTTGCAGCGAAAATCTAACTTGGTGTTTGTTCTGATCATATTGTTACCGCTGATAGTTTCCAGAAGCCCCTTTCCTGATTTTATTAAGCCACAATCGTTCGTTTATTTCCTTGGTGCTTATGCACTGGGTATGGCGATGGGAACTCATTATCAACAGGTTAAGCAATTTGTTAGCGAGCACAAAGTCTGGTTACTCGTAACTGCGTTGATAAGTTCGGTGCTTTTGTATGCTCTCTATGTCGTCGATTATCAGCCAGGGAGTCTATATTCGTTAAGACAAACCCTCGTTTATATCCAGAAAGTAGCCATTTGTTTGCTTGTGCTACATTGGTTGTCAGCGCTTGAGGGAAATGGCGATATGACCTTGTGTGCTAATTGGGGGAGGAGTCTGGATTCCAGTACCGAAAGTAAAATACCGACCTGGTTGATGTTGCTTGGTACTTATGCGTTCGCAATATTCTTTCTGCACGTTATTTTCATTGGTACCGTGATTCAAACTGTGCGGCCAATACTAGATGAATCACGTTCTACAGCGTTAATCGGTATATTTGGTAGTATCAGTTTTGTTACTGCTGTTCTTGGTAGCATAGCTCTGGCTTATGCAATAAAACGTCTATTAGGTAAGCATTCGCGCAAGCTTTTAGGTGCTTAACACTTCTTTGCCAACAATCTATAAGCTTAACCCTAGCAACATCAGTAGCTGGGGTTAATGATTCGTTTTAGTTACTTTTTCTGACTTATTGCCAGAGTTTTATCGATTACTGGCGACTGGGTTCAAAAGCATCGTAACGTGGAAGTTCGGCGTCTAGGTCTTCCCAGTTGGCTTTTGAACTGACGAAGTTGTGAGAAATGGGGCGTTCATCAATATCTGAATCCAAAATGCCTAACCGAATACGGTAGCGTGAAGGATCGTCATCATTCGAACTGTAAACAGGCGAGCCGCACTTGCTGCAGAAGTGACGATAACGTCCTGGTTTGAAAGAAAAACTGCTTAAGCTATTTTTACCTTGCGTAATTTCAAACTCGTCTGCGTTGATAAAGCCATTGGTGGCATAAGCGGTGCCACTATTTTTTCGGCAGAGTGAGCAATGACAGTGAATAATGTCGCTGATCTTTCCGTTTATCGAGATATGTACTTCACCGCACAAACACTTTCCGTTGTAACCATCGCCCATATTGTTGTTCATCCATTTTGAGTATAACGAGATTGAGCAATAATTTTACGGTGAGCGTGATAGCGATTACAAATAAAAAAGCCTGCACTAAGGCAATTAGGCAGGCTTTTCACTGAACAATTTGTAACTAATCTTTCGATTAACCGACGTTCGATTCCATTGTCATCAGCGAGGCGTTACCACCTGCTGCTGTGGTGTCAATAGTGATGGTTTTTTCTGTGACCATGCGGTGCAATAAGCTTTGGTTAGTGTAAGCCGTAATTAGCGGCAGAATAGCACCAGAACGAGCAGCAATTGTCTCTCCAACATACTTTTTCAGCGGGCTTTGGTTATCCACAACTGCACCTGCTAAATGCGCATGGTTCAACACTGCTGGCAAATGCCCTAGCTTAGCAACGGTGAACACACCACCTGGCAAGCCAATATTAGTAAGTTGCCCAGCAATGCTGTTGGCTTCATTGTAGTGCTCATCATCGACAACAGCTACCACGCAGTTACCTGCTGCTAATGCTGAAATAACCGATACTAACCAGAAGTTAAAGCTCGTTTGTTCACAGCGAAGTGCTGCAACAGTACCACGAGATTCTAAGTACAGAATGTTCGACTCACCCGTCGGCCCTGGAAGCTCAAGTGGTTTAGCGAGTGTATTTTCAGCAAATAATAGCTGTGCGCGACAATCAGTAAGTACTTGTGCCAAATCAGCTTCTTGCTTTAACACCACTTTATTAGAGGCAAGTTGCGCCAATAATTGTCTTAAAATCGACAAACGTGAATTTAATGCTGTGAAGCTCCACGCCAGTTCGGCGCTTTTTACGTTCGCTAAGCTGCTCGCAATATTTGAAACAGTTGATTTGTTAGCTTCAAATAATTGTGTTAATTCACGTGCTTGATTGTCGTCCATTGCAACGTCTACGGTTGTTGCTTTTTCTTTTACAAGACGAGTTAAGTACATTGGACCACCAGCTTTTGGACCTGTACCTGAAAGGCCACGGCCACCGAATGGCTGAACGCCTACAACTGCGCCAATCATATTGCGGTTCACGTATACGTTACCTGCACGAGAACGCGCTGCTAAGTATTCGGCTTTGTCTTCGATACGCGTATGGATACCCATGGTTAAGCCGAAGCCTGTACCATTGATTTGGTCGATAACTTGCTCAAGTTCAGATGCTTTGTAGCGGATAACATGAACGACTGGACCAAATACCTCTTTCTCAAGCACAGATAAATCACTGATTTCGTATAGACGCGGTACAAAGAAATTGTGATCTATATCACCCATTTCAGGTGCTTTACATGCGTAATGAAGCGTACCGCGCTTAGATAAGTAATCTACGTGGGCATTTAATGCAGTTAATGCACGGTTATCGATAACTGGGCCAACATCTGTGGTAAGTAACGCTGGATCGCCAACGTGTAATTCTTGCATTGCGCCTTTAATCATATCGATGATCTTATCGGCAACATCTTCTTGTAAGAATAAAACGCGTAGTGCAGAACAACGCTGACCTGCACTTTGGAAACCAGAAGCAACAACATCGTCAACAACTTGTTCAGGCAGGGCTGTCGAGTCAACCACCATACAGTTTTGACCACCAGTTTCTGCGATTAATGGCACAGGGTCGCCAGAGCGCTCAGCAAGTTTTTGTGAAATCCACGTGCCCGTTTCAGTTGAGCCTGTGAACATAATCGCTTGAATGCGCTCATCAGGAACAATGTGTTCACCTACTTTGCTACCACGTGCAACAACTGCTTCCACTGCCGATTCTGGTAAGCCAGCTTCGTGCATCAATTCAATGGTACGCAACGCTACAAGGCTTGTTTGCTCAGCAGGTTTTGCAACGACTGTGTTACCCACAACAAGTGCCGCTGATACTTGACCAAGGAAAATAGCTAGTGGGAAGTTCCACGGGCTAATACACAGTACTACACCGCGTGACTCAAGTTCGCTGTTAGCCATTAATTCTTTGGCGCGCGCTGCGTAGTAGCGACAGAAGTCGACTGCTTCACGAACTTCGGCAACGCCGTCTGCAACTGTTTTACCGGCTTCTTTGGTACACATTGCGATTAGCTCATCGCGATGAGCCTCAAGCAGGTCTGCAGTTTTTAGTAAAACTTCAGCACGCTGTTCAACAGGTGTTGCAGACCATGTTGAGAACGCATCATGGGCACGACCAACAATTGCTTTCATCTCTGCTTCGTCCGCGTGTTTGATATAACCAAGTACTTCGCTGTGATTCGCAGGGTTAGTGACAGGTTCAGCACCTTCCACAACAGCTAATGATTTAGTACTTTCAAACCATGTGTCCATGTTGCCACGCATCACAGTGATTTGATCGATGTCAGTTAAGTCGATGCCTTTTGAATTCGCGCGTTCATTACCGTATAACTCAATTGATTGAGGAATTTGCGGGTTGTATTTGTTTTGCCATGCTTGAACGGTTTCAACTGGGTCTGCTAATAAGCTCTCTACCGGAATGTTGTCGTCAACAATGTTGTTAACGAATGAGCTATTCGCGCCATTTTCAAGTAAACGACGTACGAGATAAGCAAGGAGGTCTGAGTGCTCACCAACAGGCGCATAAACGCGACATGGTACTTTCTTACCAGTAACAACTTGGTCGTAAAGTGATTCCCCCATCCCGTGTAAACGCTGGAACTCGAAACCATGGTAGTTATCAGTCATTTCTAGAATCGTAGCAACGGTATAAGCATTGTGCGTAGCGAACTGCGGATAAATGCTGTCACGGTATTCTAAAAGCTTCTTCGCACAAGCTTGATAAGAAACGTCAGTTGATGGTTTACGAGAGAATACAGGGAAGTCTTCAAAACCTTCTGCTTGAGAAATTTTAATTTCGCTATCCCAGTAAGCGCCTTTTACGAGGCGAACCATCATTTGACGGCCGACTTTTTGCGTTAATTCACGTACCCATTCGATAACGAATAAACCGCGTTTTTGGTAGGCTTGTACGGCAATACCAAAGCCGTTCCATCCGTCTAAATCTTTATCAGCAAATACTGCTTCAATGATGTCCAATGAGATATCTAAGCGATCGGCTTCTTCTGCATCAACAGTAAAACCGATATCGTAGGCTTTGGCGGCTAATGCGAGTTTCTTAAGGCGCGGGATAAGCTCTTCAATCACACGGTCGCGATGAGAAAATTCGTAACGAGGGTGAATCGCCGATAGCTTGATTGAGATACCTGGGCTGCGCTCAGGACCTTTGTTTTTAGCTGCGTAACCAATAGCGTCAATGGCCTTCATGTAGGCGTCGAAGTAGCGGTCTGCATCTTTCATTGTGCGCGCGCCTTCACCTAGCATGTCGTAAGAATAGGTATAACCTTTAGCTTCTGTTTCTACCGCACGCGTGATAGCGCCTTCAATGGTGTGGCCCATAACAAACTGGGTACCCATAATTTTCATTGCGTAACGCACGGCTTTACGGATGACTGGCTCGCCTAAACGACCAACGGTTTTCTTTAATAAACCAAATTGCGCTTTCTTTTTTTGGTCTGAGTAGTTAACTAACTTACCCGTAAGTAATAAACCCCAAGATGAAGCGTTTACGAAAAGCGAGTCACTGTTACCAATGTGTGATGACCAGTCGCCTTCAGCTAACTTGTCACGAATAAGGCTATCGGCAGTTTCTTTGTCTGGAACACGAAGCAGGGCTTCTGCCAAACACATTAACACCACGCCTTCTTCAGTAGATAGCGAGAACTCGTTTAATAGTGCGTCAACACCACCTTTACCGACTTGGTCTTTACGGATGTTAACGACGAGTTGGCGTGCGTAGTCCCATGCTCTGGATTTCGCATCAACGCTAATTTCGGCAATTGGCAATAGATTTGCCAATACTTTATTTTCATCAGCGCGATAGTGATCGCGAATGGTTTGACGGATGTTGCTAGTAGCCGTTAATGAGCCATTAAATAACATATGGTCACCTTTAAGAAATCAATAGTTGTAATAATAGTTAATGCTGTATTCTACTGAAAAAATCTCAGAATATTTTGGTTTAATTTGCTAATATCCAAAATAATCTACGGTTAAAAATCAAAAGCACCATATAAGGTACTGAATTGTGACTATCGCTAAATCTCGGATATTAGACCGCATCGACTTAACTATTTTAGACACTCTGCAAAAAGAAGGGCGTATTTCGAATGTAGAATTAGCCAAAAAAGTTAATCTGAGTGCGAGCCCATGTTTAGACCGCGTTAAGCGCTTAGAAGCAGAGGGGTACATTGAGAAATATGGCGCTACGTTGAATGCAGCCAAGCTCAAATATGGCATGTCTGCATTCATTCAGGTGACGCTTGACCGAACGACGGCTGATGTTTTCAATCGCTTTCGTGAAGAAGTGGTCAAGATTAAAGAAGTCGCTGAGTGTCACATGGTAGCAGGTGGATTCGATTACTTATTAAAGCTGCGTTTCGAAAATATGGAAGCCTATCGCGAAGTGTTAGGTGTTATTGTTGAATTGCCCGCGGTATCGCAAACTCATACCTATGTTGTAATGGAGCATGTGAAAAAAGATGCAGGCGTTCCAGTAATCGAATAGAAACCTGCCTGTTGTCTATGAAAATAGTCCACTTAACTTAATTGGGTTTTGCTGCGCTGGCGTTTTAAAGCCTTGCCCGATATAGTGCTGAGTTGATTTGTATTAATGATTTTAAAAGACAGTGTTATGAAAAAATTTGCCCACAAGGCATCTGCCGCGCTATTAATGGCGGCAGGATTTACAGCCTTATCAGGTTGTAACCAATCAGCAGAACAAGCTTCTGAACCAGCTTACCCTCAAGTAAAAGAACAAAACATTAAAGCGCATATCGCATTTTTAGCCGATGATACGCTGGCTGGTCGCGATACTGGGAGTGACGGGTATCAAATTGCCGCAAATTACGTGAAGTCTCACTTTAAACAATATGGCTTAACGCCGATGGGCGACCTAGGCACGTTTGAGCAACAAGTGACATTCCGTAAAGCGTTCCTTGAAGAACAAGGTGCAAGTGTTGTTATCACTTCTGCAAGTGGTGAATATCCGTTAACCATGAATGAACAATTTTTATCGGCTGGTTCGGCAATTACAACAGAGTCAGCTGTGACTGCTGAAACGGTATTTGTTGGCTACGGTATTGTTAACAAAGAATTTGGCATAGATGACTACGCTGACCTTGATGTTAAAGGTAAAGTGGTTGTGATGCTAACTGGTCGCCCAGAATCTTTGCCGTCGGAGGAGGGCGCGCACATTGGTTCTTCTCGTGAAAAGTTGCGCCATGCAGCAGAGCACGGCGCGGTAGGCATCATTACGCTTCATACACCAAAGCGCGAGAATGTGCGTAAATTCGCGGTTTCAGCAAAATATGCTGATGGGCCTCGTTTTAGCTGGCTACAAAAAGACGGCACGCCATTTGGAAAATACCCTGAGCTTAAAGGCGGAGCCTATGTGAATACAGAAGCAGGTGGGCCACTGTTTGAAGGTGCTGAGTTAAGTCTTGAGGAAGTATTCGCGTTAGACAGTGACAATCAAGTTGTAAAAGGTTTTCCGTTAAACGCGTCAGTGACTTTAACGAACAAAAGCCGTCATGAAGAGATTAACAGTCCAAACATTGTTGCGGCAATTGAAGGTAGCGACCCAACGCTTAAAAATGAATACGTTGTTTACAGTGCTCATTTAGATCACATCGGCGTGCATGAAGATAGTGAACACGAAGACAAAATTAACAATGGCGCATTAGATAACGCTTCTGGTGTGTCTATTTTGTTAGAAACTGCACGTATGTTAGCAAGCCTAGAAACGAAGCCTAAGCGCTCAGTACTTTTTGTTGTGGTAACAGGTGAAGAAAAAGGACTGTTAGGCTCTGACTACTATGCACAGAACCCAACAGTGCCAGTAATGCAAATGGTGGCTAATGTTAACTTAGACATGCCGCTAATTTTATACCCATTCGCAGACGTTATTGCATTCGGTTCAACGCATTCAACGCTTGGTCCAATTGTTGAAACAGCAGCACAAAAGCTAGATTTGTCGCTGAGCCCAGACCCTATGCCAGAGCAGGCATTATTTACACGTAGCGATCATTATAGCTTTGTGAAAGCGGGTATTCCGTCAGTATTTTTAATGACAGGCTTTAAGTCAAAAGATCCTGAAATTGATGGTGGCAAGTTATTTGGTGAGTTCTTAACGACGCACTACCACAATCACAGTGATGAAATTGATTTACCAATTCGCTACGACGCTGCAGCATCGTTTGCTGAAGTAAATATGATGATTGGTCTTGAGATTGCGAACCAAGCTGAGCGTCCGAAATGGAACGATGGCGACTTCTTTGGTAAAACATTTGCACAATAGACGTAATTGATGCTCTTTCGCAGTGTAACGTTCAACTGTGATTGTGTAATGGCGGATTCCTTGCTACTAGTAGACTCTACTTCAGTAATTAGTAATCCGTTCAAAGCCATCAATTTACAGTGACTTGGAGCGCATCAAGAGACTGATGCTAGACTGTAAGTAGTGGTGATGTATTGAAAGCGATTGTGACAGTGATGATCGCATCGCATTCAATAATACAGAAGAAAACGCAACAAATTTAAAGCAATAAAAATAAAGGATTTATCGATGCAAGCACATGATTATGCAACACAAGCGAATGGCTCTTTTGCCTTGCCAGATGCTTGTTTTAAGGTCAAAGGGCTAATTGAAGACGAAACATCTTCGGTGGAAGACTTTGCTGGCGTGATCAGTGTCGACCCATCGATGACTTCCCGATTGTTGAAAATAGCGAATTCAGCAATTTACAACTTTCGTGGTGAAGTCAGTACGATTTCACGAGCGATCACAGTAGTGGGCACTGAGTCTATCTACAATATGATGCTGGTTGATGTTGCGGCATCGGCGTTCAAGCACTTCTCAAGTCAGGCAATCGACCTAAAACGTTTTTGGCGATACAGCATCTATTGTGGTTTAGCTTCAAAGAACCTCGCGATTACTGCTGGCATCCGCGATATTGAGCGTTTATTTGTCGCTGGCTTATTGCAGAATTTTGGTGAACTCATTGTTGCTAAGGTAAATCCTGATGTTGCTCAGCGATGCGAACAACCTCAAGAGGGTAAGTTACCATGGGAGGTGCAACAGGCGGCCCTAGGGTTTACTTACACCGACGTGTCAGCAGAGCTACTAAAAATTTGGGATATTCCAGGCAAAGTTATTCTGCCGATAAAACACTTTAACGAAGCGCGCGATATCCAAATTAATAAAGATGTGAAAGTTATGTACTTAGCGTCTCGATTGGCTTTAGTGGACAGCCACCCAGAGTTATATGCCTATGACGATATCGTAGATGAATCGATGTGTAAAACCCTTGGAATTAGCCTAGACCATTTGGCTGCTGCCGCTGAGTTTGCCTATGACGAAGTTGACGGCATCATGAGCATTATGGGTGCAAAGTTTTACCAAAAACCTCAATCATAGAACTTTTTTGTGACAACTTTTTGTCAACGCTAAATGAAAATAATCCTGCTTAGGTTGTTGTTAAATATGTTTTTTTTGGTTTTTTAAAAATTGGGTGGGCAAAATACTATACAGTTTGCTGATTTACTGTACAGCTAGGGGCAAGACAAGGGCTAAAAACCTTGATAGCATCTGGCGCAATAGGACGTGTTGACCTTTGTGGTAAGACTTTTGTTCGAATTAAAAGAAATTTAATCGCGGCGCAGTGAGTGATACATGGTTATTCCATATGAACGAGCTGTAACAAAGAGTAAATTTCTTTTAAACGAATCCACCGGACAGCGTTTATTGAGCATTTCTGCGGCGTTATCGCTTACTTTTGTGGAGTAACCACAATTCGTAAGCTTTGCCTTGCATAAATACTTACTAAACAGCTGCAAAAGCATACTTCAAATGCCAACACGCCCTTAAAAACAATAATTATTTTACGGGCTTTTACATTACTTCAAGCGCTTATACCTAAGCCGAGAATTATAAAAATTAATTGCTTAGTGGTTAACTATTCAAATTATCAAGGAAACTTATGACTGCGCCTAGAGAACATTTTAGTTCCCGTCTGGGATTTATATTAGCTGCCGCTGGTTCTGCGGTAGGTATCGGAAACTTAGTGGGCTTTCCGGTTAATGCTGCCAAAAATGGTGGTGGAGCTTTCTTACTGGTTTACGCCTTATTCGTCTTCTTAATTTGTCTGCCAGTCATGATGGCCGAGATGGCGATAGGTCGTAAGACTCAAAAAGAGCCTGTTGGTGCATACAAAACGCTAAACAACGGTGGTTCCGGCTGGAATTTTGCAGGCTTACTCGGTGTGCTTACGCCATTCATGATTGCCGTATTCTATATGGTACTTACCGTGTGGCTTTTCGGTTATATCGTCATCACGTTAGGCGGTGGATTGGATTATCTCGCTAGCCCTCAAGCGTTTGGTGAATTTATCAATAGCCCTTGGATATTCGGCGCCATGGTTGTGGTAGCAGCCATCATTAACTTCATTTTGGTTGCTGGTGTTAAAGAAGGCATCGAAAAAGCCGCCAAAACACTTATGCCGGCGTTATTTGTAATGCTCGTTATCATGGTGATTTTTGTCTTAACACGTGACAACGCTATGGCGGGTGTAGCTTTCTTTATTATTCCTGACTTTGACAAACTCACGCCATCGGTTGTCAATGGAGCCTTATCTCAAGCGTTCTTCTCGTTATCGCTAGGTATGGGCATTTTAATTACTTACGGTTCATACATTAGCAATAAAACGGACATTGTTGGTTCGGCTAAGCTTGTTGCTATCACGGATACAGCTGTAGCGTTTACGGCTGGTTTGATGATTCTTCCTGCCGTGTTTTCATTTAACCCTGAGGTTAATCCGCAAGAACTAAGTGATAGTTCGGTAAGCTTAATTTTCACCTTCTTGCCTAAGATTTTCTTGTCACTGCAAGCGAGCTTAGGCTATGCAGCAGCAAGTGGTGTTGCGGCTTTCTTCTTTATTCTGGTTTTCTTTGCCGCGATTACATCGTTGGTGTCTATTATCGAAGTCCCGGTTTCATACCTAGTGACTGAGAAGTGTCATAGCCGTAAGAAAGCGTTATTTATCCTTATGATGACCGCAGGTATTTTAACGCTATTTGCTGCGGTTTCGTTTGGTATGGTGAATTTCTTTACCGAATTTACAAGCTATGGTGGTGGCACTCGCTCATTCTTTGATGTGGTATACGACGTGTTCTATGACACTATCTTGCCGCTTAACGGTCTATTACTTTGTTTGTTCGTTAGTTACCGTTGGAAAAAACACAACTTATCTGAAGAGCTTGCGACAGGTAATGAAGGTTACAAAGGTTCATTTTCTGAAAAATACATTAACTTCTCATTAAGTACTTTTATTCCGGTCATTTTATTAGGTATTTTCCTGAATACGGTTGCTGTGAAGTACTTTGGATACAACATTTTTGGTTAATGTTAAATGGTGCTAAACTAGCACTCTTGAAATATGAGAAAGCCGCGCACTAGATAATGCGCGGCTTTTTTAATGGTTATTCTTGGCTATTAGGTTGTTCTATGTCTGCTGTTGTCGATTTTATCTCGGTTGAAAATCTTGCTGAAAGTCAGCGCCTGTTTCATGGTCGAGGCCATGCGTTTCCAGGCTTAGAGCACGTCTGTGTCGATTGGTTTGAACCGTTAGTGCTCATTACGCTTTATAAAGAAGAATCAGAAGCATGGCTAAATGCTACCGCATTGCAGCTAGCAGAGTTGGTTGAAGGCTGTAAAAGCGTTCAGGTTCAACATCGTTGGCAGCGCAACGCACCGTTCGAGTGTTTGTGGGGAGACACTATAAACGAAGCTATTGCTATTGAATCTGGTAACAAATATCACATCAGCTTAGGTAGCGCGCAGAACACTGGTCTATTTTTAGATATGAAAAATGGACGTGATTGGGTACAAGCCCACGCAGCTGGCAAGAATGTTCTGAACTTATTTTCATATACGTGTGCGTTCTCTGTTGCTGCCATTGCAGGCGGTGCTGAGCAAGTGGTTAATATTGATTTAAGTAAGGCCTCCTTGGCGCGAGGGCGCGACAATCACCGACTGAATGAGCAGGATACAGGCAAAGTAAAGTTCCAAGGTGTCGATATTTTTAAATCGTTTGGCCGATTGAAAAGACATGGCCCGTATCAAATGATTATTGTTGATCCACCATCTTTTCAAAAAGGCAGCGTTAATATCGAAAAGGACTACGGGAAGATTATCCGTCGTATTCCTGAATTTGCTGACGCGGGCGCACAGGTGATGCTTTGTTTGAACAATCCAGATTTGGATCGAGAATTCATATTTGAACAAGTGAAAACGCATTGTCCAGCGTTAGCGCACGAGGGAGATATCGCACCACCAGAAGTCTTTAAAGAGGCCCACACAGGCCGTGGGCTTAAGGTGATGATATTTAGCTACTGTGCTTAACGACTTTGCTTCAGTACCGTGTTTAAGTAAAGTGCTTAGCTATCTGCTCATGTAATGAAGGAAGTAGAGGTAAGCTAAGCAGTGAACGTCGCTAGTTTAACTAGCGACATGATATTGCCTGTTTATTGCCAGACGACACGCGCAGCGAGCAGAATAAGGAAGCTGCCAGTAATCTTATCGATGATGTGACTGTTAGCTTTCAGCTTCGTTAAAATAGGGCCTCGGGTCAGTAAAAACGTGACAAGACAATACCAAGCAGCATCTATGGTGCCGACTGTCGCTGTCATTATAACCTTTTGCGCCATACTCGCTTGGGCATCAACGAACTGACTAAATAATGCAAGAAAGAATATGGCTAATTTAGGGTTCAAAAACGCAATGAGAAAACCATCTCGCCAGCCATTAACTTTTTGCGAAGCGACAATGGTTTCTTCTTCATTAATCTCTAGAGATTGTTTCTTTGACATTAAGGCGTTAATACCTAAATAGACTAGGAATGCTGCGCCTGCATATTGAATAATGGAAAACAGCGTAGGGGATTGCACGATGATAATAGCAATACCTGTAGCGGTTATAGCTGCGTAAAGAGCAACGCCAATACCATGACTAATCGCACTTGCGTAACCTGCTGGAGCACCACCTGCAAGCGTGTTCTTGACGACTAGTGCCAAACTAGGGCCCGGCGAGAGTGCCCCCATAATACATATTGCCAATAACGACAGCCATAAATGAAATTCCATTAATTTACCTTTACTCTAGTTTTGCTAAATGTCTTACACGGAGAAAACTAGCGAATCTTGGCACACCTTTTTTCGTTTTACCACTGTATTTAAATGTGATGATACTGCCAATTGGAGGAGGGGCTTGGCGCTCTTGATCATTGAAGCCTGTGCCGATTTTAAACTCGATACCGTCGTTAGCTTTTACCAGTAATGCCCCAAGCTTTCCCTGATATTTGCCCTTGCCGGGTAAGTGCGCGATGACCTCTGCTTCCGCGTCGAACAGGGGTTTAAGTTTTAGAATGTTTGCGCTACGCCCTGTCTGGTACAGAGCATCGGCCTTGTGCAGCATAAGACCTTCACCTCCTGCCCTGATGGCTTCTTCTAGCCAGTTTTGGAGCAGTTGATTATTGGTGACTCGATATTGTTCTATCGCATGGATATGAGGGTTTTTAGCTTGTTGAACATAAGCTCGCATTGCCCTAATACGCTCAGTAAAGGTTCCCTGATGTGTAGGTAAATCAAACAGCATAAACTTAACACTTTTCCATTGTGAAGGTTTCGTTTGCTTGCGTTGAATGAGCCCTGATATGGTTTCGAAGTCGCCGCGCTTAGTCCAAAGCTCTCCCTCTAATGGTTCTGTGGGCCAACCAGCGGTGAAATATACAGGCAGGTTGATCTGATTGCCTGCGCGAGTGAACATCTTTTTGCCATCCCAATATCCGCGCACGCCATCGAGTTTCTCACTGACCCAATATTCGGATATATCTGTTGACCCTTTAAATTGACTCGCCAACTGAATATCGGGGGCTTTAGCTTTAAATCTCTGAATGTCTTCAGGTTTACTATCGATACTCTTCGCGACTAGCGGGTCAGCAATAGACAGTGGGGAAGCAGCTAATGCTGTAATCAAGGCGAGTAAAGCCAATAAGCTGATGGGCTTAATTATAATTCGGTTCATAAAAACTCCATGTAAAAATGTAACCCACGGTGCTCTGTCCTATTGTGGGCTATCAGACCTCCATGCCTGATAGACTTAGCGTAGAAGAAAAGTACATTTTTGCAAATAAACAGAAAATGGCGGCTGAAGAAGTGACTTTCGACGATCTTTGGCGATCTTTAAATGTTGTACTACTCTTTCTTAAGCTCACATTCGTTCAAGTATGCTCAACTGACCTCAGCCAGTTTTAATCAAACGATGAAAGCTGATTAAGACGGCAAAAGCTAAAGTAAACGATAAAGCGAAAGCCGATGAATCAAAGCTAAGGAATAGCTGATTCATCCAACCAATCATTGTCGCCACGACGATTGCAAAATCAATTTGGTAGAAAAGCCATCGTGGTACAAAATCAATTGACTAACAAGGAATGTTATTATGAAAGCACTTCTCTATTTTACGTTGTTTATGTTTCTGACAGCTCCGCCATTGGAAGCAGCTCCGAAAAAGTGCAAAAAGTACAAAACCAAGCTCGACACCATCCAGAAAAAGCAACGACATGCAAATTCTGGAAAACGAAGTAATAAACTCAAAGAGCAGGAGCTAAAAGCGTTTAAAACATGGCGAAAGTGTAAACAAGGAAAGTTGAAGTAAATGACTAATTATTAGTGGTTTTTACAGAAAGAATACAATACTGTTTTCATTATATTCATGATAAATAAGAACTTTGTGTTGTTGGTTTATCACTTGCTTAATCTCAGTTAATAAAAAGTATTGAGGAATAATGATGACAGCATCGATGCGCAAAATTTTAATTACGCTTATAGGCGGATTACTCGCTTTTATGGGACTTGTGTTCGTATTAGTGCCAGGACCAGCATTTTTGTTTTTGCCAATAGGCTTGGCAATCTTGAGTTTAGAATACCCGTTAGCCAAAAAATGGCTTAAAAAATGTCAGCGATGGATGCGCAAAGGGGCAGAACAAACAGATCGTATGTTGAGTAAACTAAAGCGCCGTATTTAATGGCGCTTTTTATTTGAGGTGTGCCGTACAGACGCTTAAGCGGCTTGGTGGTAGCGTTTTTTCATCGCTAAGTAGTTTGACGTAATGTCGGCGATAGTTTCTGCGCAGTAAGGTCTTAAACCACTTAGAACCATGTGCTTAATACCGCTACCGACTTTTTCGCCGCTTGGGTCAAACAAATCGAACGCTAAGCATGCATTACCGCGTTTACCATCGATAGTTAGTGAAGTAGAAGCTAGTTGTAGGCTTACTTCGCTAACCGCTAAATTGGTCATATTGATTTCCATGCTCTCATACATAATCATCGGACGAGCAGGGTTAATCATCACTTCTTTTTCTGCCATCAGCTGGCACAAGATATGTGGGAACGTATGTCCAGAAAAACCTACGTAAGCACTAATCAACGATTCTATTAAGGTACTACATTGAGTATTTTCACCGTCAGCAGTTACTGATACATAGACCTTCTCTTTTTCATCATTGATATCAAACGTGTGGTCGATTTTGTCAGGGAAGTTCAGTTCGATGTTGTCAGTTACCATACCTGAAAATTCAAACATCATCTGTTGGTTAAGGCCTGCTTTCTCAAGCGTTACCGCGAACAATAAGTCTCCTGGAACACAAAAGCGCTTTGCATCGATATCGTGTAATGGATTGAAGTCGTCGGCGACTTGTTTGGCAAAGTCACTTGCTTGTTGTCGACTAAACCAAATTTTGTCATCTTGAGTGTTGTAAAACTTCTTTAGCATGGTATCGCTTTTGTCAGGTATTAAAATCGAGCGCATTCTATCAAGACTTATTGGTTAAATCTAAACCTGAATTAGACGTCAGACCACTAAATACAAGGCCCTTAGCTTACAGCTGTTAACCCAAGTGAAGTTTTTTTCATACTTGTTGCTCAACTAACTGTTCTTTTTGTTGTTTGTTCAGTTTTTTTATTGCATATTCTCGCTGATATGCAGCGCGTTTATTTTCGCATTGCTCTGAATAGGCTAGAACAACTGGCCGCCTCACACGTGTATACTTAGCAGCAAGTGTATTAGACTGATTGTGTTCGCTAACGCGTCGGTCAACATCTGTGGTGACTCCACAATAAAGACTTGAATCGGCACATCGAACGAGATAAACAAACCACGAAGGCGACATAAAGAAAACCTAATGATTGACGGCAGCGCAGATACTATTGCATTGAATGCACATTGTCACCTAATGCTCAGCGATATTCGATTTCAGGCGATTAGAGCGCAGGGGGCTGGCGGGCAACATGTAAATAAAGTGTCTACAGCCATTCATTTGCGATTTGACATCAACGCCTCAAGGCTACCGGAGCGTGTAAAAGAAAAGTTGCTTGGCTTTTCTGATAGTCGCATTACCAGTGATGGCGTGGTTGTGATTAAAGCACAATCAACCCGCAGCCAGGAGCACAACAAACAAATCGCCATAGAAAAGTTAGTTACGTTAATTAATGACGCGACGAAAGTGGTGAAAAAACGCCGTGCGACCAAACCTACAAAGGCATCGGTAAAGCGCAGGCTAGAAGCTAAGAAGTCACGCCAACAGGTCAAACAGTCAAGACAAAAAGTCAGATTTTAAAGGGCACGAAAGATGACAACAATTGAACAAGGTGCTTTGCGCAAGCTCATTGGCACCCGTAATGAAAATGGCGAAATAAAATACCTGTTACCCATTGGTGACCAGCGTATTGCGTTGAATCCACTTATCGGTAAAGAGTTGCAGCTGATTTACCATAATGAAATTCGTTGTTGCCATTGCAATAAAAAAACGAAGAAAAGTTATTCGCAAGGCTTTTGTTACCCATGCATGCAGAAGCTAGCGCAATGTGACATGTGCATTATGAAACCTGAAACTTGCCATTATGAGCAGGGAACCTGTCGAGAACCCAGCTGGGGTGAGAGCCATTGCATGATCCCTCATTATGTCTACTTGGCTAATACGTCTGGTTTGAAAGTGGGCATTACGCGACATACTCAAATACCAACGCGCTGGATCGACCAAGGCGCTACTCAAGCGCTACCGATTTTCAAAGTGAGTACTCGTTTGCAGTCGGGATTGGTTGAAACAGCATTAGCAGAATTCATCTCGGATAAAACTAATTGGCGAACCATGTTAAAAGGTAATGCCGAACCGATAGACTTAAAGCAAAAAGCTCAGGAGCTTATTCCACAAATTAGTGAGCGCCTTGAAGATATTCGCTTAAAATTTGGTGCAGACGCTGTTGAACAATTGGATGAAGAGGTTGTTGATCTACACTTCCCTGTTTCAGAGTATTTAACCAAGATAAGTTCGTTTAACTTCGACAAGCAGCCTATTATATCGGGCACGCTGCTAGGGATTAAAGGGCAATATCTTATTTTCGACAGCGGTGTGATAAATATGCGAAAGTTTGGGTCTTATCAAATAAGCGCTGAATTTTCTTAACATTTTTTAACCGCTTTCTAGGGAAGCATCTATACTAAATCTGTAGCAGGTTAGTCATTATTACCTACTCAGAAGGTAAGGTACTTCGGCAAACTAGTTAAAGATAAAGGCGCAAGTTATCATCGCAAGTGTTAGGGGTGAAAGGTTATGACTGCATTGGAATATGCACAAAAAGCCAATGACGTATTTGTTCTTTCGGACTCATTTGTTCGAATTAAAGAACTCATTGATGATGAAACATCGACGATTGATGATATTGCTGAAGTCATCATGATAGATCCTGCCTTGGCTAGCACTATTCTTAAGCTCGCTAATAGCTCCTTTTTCAACTATCCCGGTAAAATAGACACTATTTCCAAAGCTGTTTTAGTACTGGGTATTACTGAAGTCTATAATCTCGTCATTGCTTATTTCACTTCTGATGCGTTTAAAGCGATAGAAGCCGATGCAGTCTACTTAGAGCGTTATTGGGAAGCTAGCGTTGATGCTGCTTTGTTAATTAAATACTTGGGTGAAGTATGCAAGGTACCAAATGCTGAGCGCATGTTTATTTTGGGTTTACTGCATAATCTGGGAGAGTTAGTCGTTAAACAGTTCGATAGCGATAAACTTGAGGATTGTTTAGCTATGAGTGATAAGGAAAAGCCTTGGGTTGCGCAGCAGTCCGTACTTGGCTTTACTTTTGCGGATTGCACTGCTGAACTTCTCAAACAATGGAGACTACCTTTCTCTTTAGTTGAGCCAATAAGAAGTCAGGATAGCGAGAGTATATTAAGTCAGCCGCCTGAAGCGAAAATGCTCTATCTTGCCAAACGCGTCATGCTGCAAAACAGCTTATATAACAAAACCTTGCTTAAGGATTGGGTTAGCGATGTTGAACTTCAAGAGTTTGGTCTCGATATTGATATTGTAAAGTCAGCAGTTACCTATTGCGATATGGAGCGTCTTGGTGTTCTATCTATTTTAAAACCGACTGCGATGATCATTTATTAACGCTTTACTTCTTTTCATCTTCTTTGGCTATGCTGTTTTCTCGATGATTGGCTTGCTTTGGAACATGATGCTGGAAGAGGCTTTGATGTTTTTGTTCGTGCAGTGAACTCATCCGTGAGCCGACCAGACTTGCCACTAATACTGCTAAATAAAACTGACCGACGATAGCTTGGAAATACACTAAAAATCGTGTCATTGGCAAATTAGGAACAACGTCGCCAAACCCTAGTGTCGTTAATGTGACGAATGAAAAGTACACTAAATCTGGAAATACTAAATACCATTCGCTCGTTGAATTTAACCCTTTGAACGCATCGCCAAAATATAACTGAGCTAACGTGTAGACAAGCGCCCAAATCAAACCAAGCAACATGTATAAACAAATAGCACCAAGGATCGTGTTACTGTTTACTTTACCTGCCAAAATAACTTGTTTGGTTGTTTGATAAGCCGTGCTGATAAAAAAGATCAACATCAATATAAGGTGTATAAACTCTAAACCGTAAAACTCAAGAAAGTAGCCAAGTTGTGAGGTAAGAATGATCGCGATAGGAAATATAGCGGCTCTCGACAACAGAAAGTCTTCTTTTTTGACACCCCAAACGGCAACAATAAGCGTGATCACCGTCGTCGATTGAACAAATCGCTGTGCCGATTCATCAAAAAATTGTTGAGCTATTGCTGTACTAAAAAGTAAGAGCGTCAATGCAAAGGTGAGATAAATAAAATTGTCATGGTGACTCATTTTACGCAGATGATTTCTCATTGAAGCTATTTCGCCTTTAAGTCATGTACAGGTGGATTCGATACATAGTGTCTCTAGGTAGATGATAACAACAACCTAGAAATAGACAACTAAGCGTCCGAATTGATTACCAAAATTTGCACAGCAACTACCTTCCCCATGTCTCTATTGACTAATTTAGCGCATTGTTAGGGCAGCGCACCATCAGTGAACGTGGATAAAATACGGATGCACCAAAAGTGTGCATAAATGTTAATGGGATTTTAACATTTATGTTTAACTTGATGAAATGTAACAAAATTTAATGTTTGGCATAGTGATTGTTTAGTTATTAGCAAATAACAATAGGGGAATTAATATGAAGTTAGTAAACGCTATCATTAAGCCATTCAAGCTTGATGACGTTAGAGAAGCTATCTCAGAGATTGGGGTAGAAGGTCTAACAGTCAGTGAAGTAAAAGGTTTCGGTCGTCAAAAAGGTCACACAGAACTATATCGCGGCGCTGAATATCAAGTTGATTTTTTACCGAAAGTTAAATTAGAAATCGCAGTTAATGATGATGTAGTGGAACGTCTAGTTGAAGCTATCACTAAAGCGGCATACACGGGCAAGATTGGCGACGGTAAAATCTTTGTCTATAACCTAGAACAAGCTGTGCGTATCCGTACTGGCGAAAACGATGTTGCAGCGCTGTAGGAGACGATAACCATGGAACAAAATATTTTTCACCTTCAATACGCAATGGACACATTCTATTTCTTAGTTTGTGGTGCATTAGTTATGTGGATGGCTGCTGGTTTCTCAATGCTAGAAGCCGGCTTAGTTCGCTCTAAAAATACAACAGAGATTCTAACGAAGAATGTCGCGTTGTACTCTATTTCATGCATTATGTACTTAATCGTTGGTTACAACATTATGTACGGTGGTGGCGTTTTCTTATCAGGTATCGAAACAGTTGATGCCGATGCAGTATTAAAGGACTTTGCAGCTCGTGAAGATGGCTTCACTGGTGGCGCAATTTACTCTGCAGCTTCAGATTTCTTCTTCCAGGTTGTTTTCGTTGCTACAGCCATGTCAATCGTATCAGGTGCGGTGGCAGAGCGAATGAAGCTTTGGGCATTCTTAGCTTTTGCTGTTGTACTTACAGGTTTCATTTACCCAATGGAAGGTAGTTGGACTTGGGGTGGTAACGCAGTATTTGGCATGTACACACTTGGCGACTTAGGTTTCTCTGATTTCGCAGGCTCAGGTATTGTTCACATGGCAGGTGCAGCAGCAGCCTTAGCAGGTGTGTTATTACTTGGTGCACGTAAAGGCAAGTACACAGCTGACGGCAAAGTTAATGCAATTCCTGGCGCAAACTTACCATTAGCAACGTTAGGTACATTCATTTTATGGATGGGTTGGTTCGGCTTCAACGGCGGCTCTGTATTAAAGCTTGGTGATATCGGTAACTCACATGCAGTTGCAATGGTTTTTCTAAACACTAACGCAGCAGCAGCTGGTGGTGCAGTAGCAGCATTAGTCCTAGCAAAAATCTTATTCAAGAAAGCTGACTTAACCATGGCATTGAATGGTGCACTAGCGGGTCTAGTGGCAATCACTGCTGAACCTTCTACACCAACAGCGTTACAAGCAACTATTTTCGGTGCTCTAGGTGGCGTAATCGTTGTATTCTCAATCATTGGTTTAGACAAAATTAAGATTGACGATCCAGTAGGTGCTATTTCAGTTCACGGTGTTGTCGGTTTATTCGGGCTATTATTAGTACCAGTTACAAACCCTGGCGCAACTTTCTCTGGTCAGTTAATTGGTGCAGCAACAATCTTCGTTTGGGTATTCGTTACTAGCTTCATCGTGTGGTTCGCACTTAAAGCTATCATGGGTATTCGTGTTAGCGAAGAAGAAGAGTACGAAGGTGTTGATAAATCAGATTGTGGTTTAGAAGCTTACCCTGAGTTCACTCGCAACTAATCAAAAAGTGAATCAATTGAATAAAGGCAGCCTTTTGGCTGCTTTTTTTATGAGCTCATTGTTTATTTGAAAAAGTTGATTTATTACCCGCCCAAGCAAGCAAATTTTGTGTACAATTAATTAATTCTTATCGTTTTTTTGGTTTTATCTATGGCTAGAGAGCAATTTGGTGTTTGTGCAGAGCCTAATTTGCATGGCACGTATTTATTGTTTAATGCGTTTGACGATAAAAAGCAGTTTATCCGTCAGGCGTTATCACGTATTCCTGCAATGCTCGATCACTACGCTGATCGATTCTCCGAAGCTAATCTTAACGGTGTTGTCGCTATTAGTGCGAATTATTGGGATGAGCTTTGTCCTGAGGGACGACCTAAACATTTGACAGCATTCCCTATGATGCAAAGTGATGATCGCATTGCGCCTGCCACTAGCGGTGACCTTTACATAGAAATTCGTAGTGATCGCTCTGATGTAAACCACATTGTCGCTGGAAAAGTGTGTGAGTTATTAGGTGACAGTGTTGAACTTATCGAACAAACGCGTGCTTTTCGCTATTTAGATGGCCGTGATTTAACTGGCTTTGTTGACGGCACAGAGAACCCGCAAGGTCAGCGTAGGCGAGAAGTGGCTCTTGTTAAGGAAGACGATGATCCAAACTTTGCCGGTGGCAGTTATCTGCACGTTCAACGATATCGTCATAATTTAAAGCTATGGAACATGATGTCAGAGAAATCTCAAGAAGATGTCTTTGGGCGTACTAAAGTCGAAAATATTGAGTACAAAGGTGAAGATAAACCGTTAACGGCTCATACAAAGAGAACATCATTAAAAGATGCTGATGGCAAGAGCATAGAAATATTGCGCCAGAGCATGCCTTATGGTGACATGAAAGTACAAGGGCTTTTCTTTGTCTCTTACTGCCATTCTCCTGAGCCTTTCAAATTGATGCTACAAAGTATGATTCAAGGAGATGGTGACGGGCATTTTGACCATATTTTGAAATTTACCGAGGCACAAACAGGTGTTGCGTTTTTCGCGCCGAGCTTGAACTTTTTAGCATCGCTGGCTGAGTAGCTGACTGAACCAGCGATGCTAAAAAAGGCTGCATCTGCAGCCTTTTGGTATTATTACTCGTTAAACGATCAGCTGGAATAGACTACTTAAGTCTTACGCCGTGGCTTTCAATAACTACTTTACCTTGCTTGAATAAATGGCCGATAGTGGCTTTAAAGGCTTTCTTACTCACGCCAAACTCGCGGCTAATTTCTTCAGGGCTTGATTTGTCGTGTAGCGGACAAAAGCCGTCGTTGTTTGCCAAGTAGTCTAAGAATTTTTCCGTAAAATCAATAACTTTACCTTTACCTGCTCGTGACAAAGTTAGGTCGATGCGGCCATCTTCACGAACGCGTTTGATGTAACCGGAAATAGATTGACCAGTATATAGCTTTTGGTGAATATCACTTTGGAAAATCAGTCCCCAATGTTGGTTGTTGATAATCGCTTTTGTGCCTAAATCTGTTCTGCCGCCTACGACCAACTCAACCGCCTCGCCGGCTTTGTAATCAGCAGGCCAAATATCTAAGTATTTATCCAGCTTACTTGATGCGACTAAACGCTCAGTGCGTTGATCAAGAAATACATGGACAAGGTATCGTTTGCCAACTTCCATTTTTTTATGCTGAAGGTTGTGTGGCACCAACAGATCTTTGGGTAATCCCCAATCAAGGAATGCCCCTAATTTATTGACTTGCTTAACATTTAGAGAAGCGAAACCACCTACCTCAACATATGGCGTGTCGGTTGTTGCTACAAGTCGATCTAATGAGTCTGTATAAATGAAAACGTTAACTTCATCATCAAGCTCAATATCTTTCGCTAAATAGCGATTTGGAAGTAAGATTTCACCTAGCTCACCTCCTTCTAAATAGGCGCCATTTGCCGTTAATGCGATTACTTTTAAGGTATTGAATTTGCCGATGTCAGCCATGTAAATATATCTGGGATAGTAAAAACCGCTATTTTAGCTCAGTTGCGGGTTAATTTCACTGGCTATCGCTTTTGTTCAAAGGCTTTCTGGGCATTGACCTTGGCGTTGATAAATTCCCCTTGTCGTAAATGCAATAAATCTGCAATTTTACGGATAACGTGTTGTTCAATTGCCGCAATATTGCCGTCGGCAAGAGCAAGTTGCCAAAGCAACTCAACTATCTGAATTTTCTCTGCTATTTCGTAGTGCTTATTGAGAACAGAGGTAAACTGATAAAAGTCATTAGCATTGTCACTGAGCGCCATTGCTTGTTCAATTAAGTCATCTACCTCAATTGGTGATAATGGAAAATGTTTAGTAAGCACCGTAGCTATATGAACCTGTTCTTCTTCTGCCAACAAGCCGTCTGCTTTCATTACTTCAACAAGTAATACTGCACAGGCAATGTCTAAGCTAATGGTATCGTGTTCAACTGAACTCTCTTCGAGTACATCTTTAAAAAACTTTTGAATTTTATTGAGCATAACGTCGGCGCTTGATTTCTCTTTAAATTACTGTGAGACGTAATGTGTCATCACTTGGCGTTATTAGAGCCTAATAGACATAGTATGTCTGATTAGCAGAAGTGCAATACCTAAGCTGTAAATATATCTGTCAAACAGGTTTGTATTTTGACGAGGAGCTAATTATTATACAAAAATAATATTGACAGCGTTGTCATTTTGCTTTTATTACTTTGATAAGTGATTGATGGGAGCACTTAGTAAGAATAATTAAAACCATGACTGCGCAAATTACAGTGGGAATATCATGTCTGAAAAGAAAAGACTGTTGTCGGTTGACGCATTACGCGGATTCGACATGTTTTGGATTATGGGAGCTGAAGGGCTTTTTCTAGCACTTCACCTTATTCTTGGTTGGCAGTGGCTAATTGGATTTGATACTCAGATGGCCCATGCAGAATGGCATGGTTTTACGGCTTATGATCTTATTTTTCCACTTTTTATCTTTCTATCCGGTGTGAGTATTGGGCTGGCAGCAAAGCCTTTTAATCAATACCCTTCGGCACAACAACGCGGTCTATTGCGGCATGCATTTAAACGCCTAGGTTTGTTGATTTTATTGGGCATTCTCTACAATCATGGCTGGGGAGTAGGAGTGCCAGCAAACTTCGATGATATCAGGTTTGCAAGTGTGCTAGCGCGAATTGGTATCGCGTGGTTTTTTGCCATCTTAATGGTCTGGTTCCTCACCGAACGGCAGCAGTGGGTTACGTGTGTAGTTATATTATTGGGATACTGGCTAGCGCTCAGTTTTCTTACCATTGGTGAGTATGGTGGCAGCTATACGCCAACAGTCGCTATCAATGTGTGGTTTGATCAAACGTTTTTACCTGGTGCGACTTACCGTAATGCACCACTGGACCCTGAGGGTATTTTGTCAAACCTTCCGTCTATTGTTAACGCCATGGCGGGCGTATTTATTGGACGTTTAATCAAGTCTAAACAGTCTGCGCCTTATCAACTATTGAACCAGTTACTCATTGTTGGTTTTGTTACTGTCGCATCAGCGCTAATCTGGCATCAGTTTTTTCCTATTAACAAAACACTATGGACTTCAAGTTTTACCCTACTTACCGTTGGCCTAAGTATCTGGTTATTAGCGATATTTTATTTGGTCATTGATGTCTGGAAGATACAAAAGTGGGCTGTGTTTTTTTCTGTTATTGGCATGAATTCAATAGTCATTTACCTCAGTACGAGTTTGGTTCAATGGCAATATGTTGCAAAAAGTGTCTTTGGTGGTTTGATTGCAGTGGCTCCTGAACAATGGCATTCACTTCTGTCCATTTGCTTTCTACTTTGTTGCCAATGGTTAGTTCTATATTGGCTATATAAACGAAAAATTTTTATAAAAGTTTAACTAGTGGTTAAATTCGCTAATTACCTTGAAAAGCGTCCTATTAATTAAGGCGCTTTTTTATTACTTTTTTGTTGGTTGTTCTTTGTTTATCTTTATGTTTTTAAAGGTTATTATTTTTTTATTTGGTTTTTTCAAACTATTTGACCAAGTCGGCGCACATCTTGTAATACCCATTTACAACTTTAATCGTTTTTTAATCTCATCATTCGGTAACATTTGTAAATAAATAATAAATGTTGCGCGACTTTATAGGGGAAAGGCAGTGACACGGAAAAAACAAATTATTGTACCCATCATCATTTTAGTTACAGGTATCTCAGTATTTATTGGCTTATCAAGTATGAAAAAGCCGCCTGAAGAGAAGCCTGAAGTCATCAACACACCTATCGTTGCTGTTGAGCCAGTAGAAGTTGGCCCAATGCACCTATCCGTAGATTCTTATGGTGTCGTTAAACCTAAATACGAGACTGCGTTAGTCGCACAAGTTAGCGGTCAAATCGTTGAACTAGCAGATGCCTTTGTTAGTGGTGGTTTTATTGCACAAGGTGAATTACTTGCACGTATCGACCCAAGCGATTACGAAGCGGCGTTAATCGATGCGGAAGCTAATTTAGCATCAGCTACTGCTTCACTAGAAACAGAGCGTGCCCAAGGCCAAGTAGCTGCAAAAGAATGGAAGCGCATCACAGATGCTTCGCCAACTGAATTAAGCTTACGTAAACCGCAATTGGCACAAGAGATGGCACGAGTAAAAGCAGCTAAAGCATCTGTACTTCGTGCAAAACGCAACCTTGAACGTACAGAAATTCGTGCGCCATACGATGCAATGATTGAATCACGTGACGTTGGCCTGGGCGCATTTGTCAGCACAGGTTCTCGCGTTGGTAAGCTTTTAGGTACTGATGTTGCAGAAGTTCGTCTTCCCGTTGCCGATGGTCAACTTAAGTTCTTAAATGACTTAGGTCAAAATGCAGAGGTTATTTTATCTGGTGTGTTTGCCGGTGTAGAGAAACAGTGGACAGCTAAAATTGTTCGTAGTGAAGGCGTTGTTGATAGCAATAGCCGCATGAGCTACTTAGTTGCTGAAGTTAACGATCCATACCAATTAGTAGCTTCCGTAAAGGATGAGCCACTAAGATTTGGTGCTTATGTAAATGCAGACATCTACGGTGTAACGATTACTAATGCTTCTGAATTACCACGTTACTTAGTTGAAAATGGTCGAGTAGCGATTTTAGACACCGATTCAAAACTAAAGTACATCGCGGTGGACATTGTTCGTCAAGATGGGGCAAATGTTATTGTTACTGGCGATTTAGCTCAGGGTGACCGTGTGATTGTTTCAGCACTTGATTACCCAATAGCAGGTATGGACTTAGCACTTGAAGGTGAAAAGCCAGCCAAAGGCGAAGAAATGGAAGAAGCTGAGTCAGGCACTCAAGTAGCGAGTGTAATGGAGTAACTTATGTCGGGTTATACACAAGAAGAAATCGCAGATACTCATAAAGGGTTAATTGCGTGGTTTGCTCGAAACAGTGTTGCAGCAAACCTTTTAATGGCTTTTATTTTGATCGGCGGCTTATTAACGGCAGGCACAATCAGCAAACAAATGTTCCCGCAGTTTGAAAGTAACTGGATATCATTTAGCGCAAGTTACCCGGGTGCAGCACCACAAGAAGTGGAAGAGGGCATCACGATAAAAGTTGAAGAAGCTCTAGAGTCAATTCAAGGGCTTGATCGCGTAATAACGTATTCAAACAGAAACTACGCAAATGGCTGGTTCCGTGTTGACGAAAGCTATGATCCACTAGTGGTACTAGATCAAGTTAAATCACAAATTGATTCTATCCCAAGCTTTCCTGATGGCATGGAGCGCGTCAAAGTTGAGCGTGAGCAGTTCCGTCAAGAAGTGATGTACATCAGCTTATATGGCGACATGAGTTATCAAGAATTAAAAGACTTAGGTAAGATAATTCACGATGAAATCCAGCAACAACCGTTAATCAATACCTCTGATTTCTACAGTGGTTTAAACTACGAAATCTCTATAGAAGTGAGTAAAGACAAGCTACGAGAATACGGTTTAAGCTTTAGAGATGTAGCAGATGCGGTACGCGGTCACTCGCGTAACATGTCAGCAGGCCAAATTCGTGCAGAAAATGGCTACATTAACTTGCGTGTTCAAAACCAAGCTTACCGTGGTCGCGAATTTGAACAAATCCCTGTGGTTACCTTAGCCGATGGTAGTAAAATCTTATTGGGCGATATCGCTACAATTATTGATGGCTTCGCGGAAGGTCTTCAGTACTCTAAGTTTAATGGTAAAAATTCAGTAACCTTCTTTATTGGTGCCTCGGGCGAGCAAAACATTGTTCATGTTGCCGATGTAATGAATAAGTTTGTTGAGCGCAAGCAAAAAGAATTACCGGAAGGTGTGAACCTAGAAACGTGGGTAGACTTAACTTACTACCTTGAAGGCCGTCTAGACATGATGTTAGACAACATGAAGAGCGGTGCACTATTGGTGTTCTTGATGTTAGCACTATTTTTACGTATACGTTTAGCGTTCTGGGTAATGATGGGGCTACCAGTTTGCTTCCTTGGAACCTTGTTAGTGATGCCAATGGAATTTGTGGGTGTAACGATTAACATCACCAGCCTATTTGCCTTCATATTAGTCCTTGGTATTGTCGTTGATGACGCGATTGTTATGGGTGAAAGCGCTCATGCGGAAATTGAAGACAAAGGCCATTCAGCTGAAAGTGTTATACGTGGTGTAAAGCGCGTTGCAATGCCGGCTACATTCGGTGTTTTAACTACTATTGCGGCCTTTGCTCCGCTAGTTATAGATGATGGCCCTGGCGCTGCTTGGAGTCAGTCAATTGGTTTCGTTGTTATCTTCTGTCTATTGTTCTCTTTGGTAGAGTCTAAACTAATCTTGCCTGCGCATTTAATTAGCATGAAGATAAAACCAGAAAACCCTAGAAACCCACTGCAACGCATTCGTGGTGGCATTGACCGTGGTATGAAAACGACTATCGAGAAGTTCTACCGCCCAGCCCTTAAAGTGTGCCTGAACTACCGTTACGGCGTAATGATGTTCTTTATCTCAATCTTGCTTGTGAGTGTGGGTCTTTATAGTGGCGGCATTGTTCGCTTCATTGGACAGCCTAAAGTTCCGCACGACTTCCCTCGCATTAGTATCGAAATGAATACTGATTCAGCAGAGAGAGCGACATTAGCGACAACGTTAAAAGTAGAAAAAATTCTTTTGGATGTTGATAGGCAAATCGAAGAAGAGTTCGGCGCTAAAATGATCTCTGACATGCAGGTAGACCTACGTAGTCGCATCAATGCAAATATCATGGTTAAGTTGGTAGAGCCTGAGCAACGTCCGATGAATACCTTCGAGCTTGCTGATAGATGGCGTGCAGCAATTCCATCATTGCCAGGTGTA
Organism: uncultured Thalassotalea sp.; assembly: GCA_947492575.1. Taxonomy (GTDB): domain Bacteria; phylum Pseudomonadota; class Gammaproteobacteria; order Enterobacterales; family Alteromonadaceae; genus Thalassotalea_F. Next base: position 551,804 of record CANLNK010000002.1, on the reverse strand, counting down.
AAAGAGTTTAGAATTTCTGACAACCTATTTGGTGGTGGTCGTGAAGATGGTGATATCAGTTTCAGACTAGAAAGCCAAAACGATGCGCAGTTAATGGCGGCAGCTAAAGAGTTAAAAGCGAAACTAAATAGCTTGAAAGGTGTTGGTGATGTTAACGATAGCCGTCAAACGAGTGCTAAAGAGGTTCAGTTTACGTTGAAACCACTAGCGTACAGCATGGGCCTGTCATTAGCGGATATTGCATCACAAGTTAGTTACAGTTTCTATGGCCTAGAAGCGCAACGTATCTTGCGTGACAGTGAAGAAATCAAAGTCATGATTCGCTACCCGTTAGCGCAACGCAGCGCCGTTGGCCACGTTGAAGATGTGATGATTCAAACGCCAAATGGCGCAGAACTTCCATTGTCAGAAGTTGCTGAGATTAACGTTGTAGACGGCGTTACACGTATCCGCCGAGAAAATGGTAATCGAACCATTAATATCTGGGGTAGTGTCGATGCTGCGCAAGTAGAACCGTTTGAAGTCGCTCGTGATGTTCGCGATAACTTTATTCCAGAGTTACTTCGCAAATATCCACAAGTACAAAGTGAAGTGTCTGGTCGTATCCAAGAAGAGATGGATAATGCAAGCAAGCAACTACGCGACTTCGTGTTGTCTCTAATGATTATATTCACTTTGCTAGCTGTGCCGCTTAAGTCATACTCGCAGCCGTTAATGATTATGACCGTAATTCCTTTTGGTATCGTTGGCTCTATGATAGGTCACCTGATACTAGGAATGGATCTAAATGTTCTGTCGATGTTCGGTATTATCGCTGCCGCTGGTGTAGTTATTAATGATTCATTAGTTATGGTTGACTATGTGAACAAGTCACGAGCTCAAGGCATGGCGCTAAAAGACGCTGTAATTTATTCAGGCTGCCGCCGCTTTAGAGCGATTATGTTAACGTCAATTACAACGTTCGTAGGCTTAGTACCAATTATGATGGAAACGAGTATGCAGGCAAAAATGGTTATACCAATGGCTGTATCACTTGCCTTCGGTGTGTTGTTTGCAACTGTTGTAACGCTAATAATGATTCCATCGTTATACTTAGTCATTGAAGATGTTCGTCAACTGTTCAAGCGCAAGCCAAAAGCAGAAGTGATAGCTGAGTCTTCAGAGCCAGCAAGTACCGCGTCATAATGATGAATAGTGTTGGATGAAAAAGGGGAGCGATATGCTCCCCTTTTTTAATCGAGAAGCTTTAGTTGTTTACCGCGGTTGCAATGTTATTGATCATTCCATCGTTAGGCTTAACCAACGATTTGTCCTATATCTGTTCGAACCATAGCCCTGGATAAAAAGTGTAGAAAGTACAGAAGGCGTAGAAAGTGTAGAAGTGATTACTAAATTTGGATGACTGGTCGTTACGGCTTGATAGTGATGATTACGAGAAAATAAAAAAGGGAGTAATATGCTCCCTTTTTTTGATAGATAAAATTTAGCGGTAAGCTATTTTACGCCAAGCTCTTTTAGGCGCTCATCTAAGTATGTGCGTTGTGTGTGACGCTCTGATAATCTCACTTCATCCCTAGGGTGTAAGAATAATGGTAATGAGATTCTAGACTTCGTCGACGCTTTACCTGATGGATTAATCACGCGGTGACTTGTTGAAGGGAAGTAGCCACCGCTCGCTTCTTGTAGCATGTCACCAATGTTGATAATTAAGTTACCGAAATCACACGGTACGTCTGACCAAGTGCCATCATTAAGTTTAACTTGAAGGCCTGGTTCATTTGCAGCAGGCAAAATTGTTAACAAGTTGATGTCTTCATGCGCAGCAGCGCGAATTGCGCCAGGCTCTTCATCACCTTTTAATGGTGGGTAGTGAAGTACACGTAGTAACGTGTTTGGCGTGTCTTCGATCATGTTTGACAACGGTTCATAGTACTTAGCCGCCACATCTTCAGGACTGTATTTTTCTACCCAATCTAAAAGTTCTTGTGCTAAGTTAGATGCAAGCTCGTAGTAAGCCATGATCTCATCTTTTAACTCGGCAGGTATGCGACCCCAAGGGTAGATGTGATAATATTCTTTGATATCTTTCTTGGTGTGGCCTTTTGCTGTTTCCGAAATCTCAGGAGCAAAATAGCCATCTTGAGTTTTAGGATCGTATGCAAAGTCTGTTTTTGCTTCACTAGTGAAAAACTGGTACCAATTGTTATAGATTGACTCAACAATTTCTTGCTTGATAGGGTGGTTGGTTAATACACCAAAGCCTGTTTCTTTTAAGCTTTTAACAAATTGTTCAGCCGCGTTCGGCGATGTATAGTCAACAACTTGCACTTGCATAGGGTTCTCCCAATTGAGATATTTATCGAAAGTGTAACTAGTATCGGATTATAACATAAGCTTAACCAAATGGTCAGCTTTTAATCTTGTACGCTTATTAAAACATTAATCTAAATCAAAGAGACTATAATAAATATGCGCCTATCATCACTTGTAAAGGTACTATCGACAGGGTTAATTTCAGCATCACTGGCTGGTTGTGCGTTAAATGAAAACCCTTGCGAGGATGTAACCTTAGCCGCTGAACAAATTCAGCAATGCCAAGTTTTACAGCGCCAAATAGTACAAGCGAAAGACAAACCGATTATTCGTACTGAGCTAGAGCGCCGATATGAAGCAGATTGTGTCAATATTCGCTATTATCGCGATGACAAACAATTTGCAGTTTGCGGGAATAAAGAGCAAATTAATCAGGCGGTTAAAGAATTCAAAGAAGAAAAAGACAAAGAGTAAACGAGCAGCCAGGTAGAGTGTTACAAAGCCCAAGTCAATAAAAGCGGTATAATGATGAAGACTTCTGATAACAATAATAATCAAAACAGGGTTGCCAATGAGCTAGCGCTGCTGAAACTTGCTCATCAAAAATTAGAGCATAGACACACAGCGCTCTTTAAACTTAATCAGTTATCACAGGATTGTGATGACTTGGGTAGTTTCTACCATCAAGTTCACCTTGTCATTAAATCGCTAATGACGGCGGAAAACTTTTATATCGTGATGTTCGATCGCACGTTAGATACCCTAAACTTTGTCTATCATGTTGATGAGGAAGATGAAACGCCTCAAGGGCATATTCCCTATGCAAGTTTTCAAGGTTCCTTAACCAGTTATGTTATTGACACAGGAAAAGCGTTTTTAGCAACCCCTACTGAAATCGATCGTATGGTCCAAAATGGTGTGCTTAACTATGTGGGAGCTGCTGGTATGGACTGGCTTGGCGTACCACTGCTACACGATGGCTACGTTATTGGTGTGATGGCTGTACAAAGCTATACGGAGTCGACTCGTTATTCTGAGCAAGACAAAGAGCTACTCACCTACGCGGCTCAACACATCATTTCTGCACTCATTCGTTTGCAAGATCATGAACAGCTTCAGAAGGCTGTTGCTTCTCGAACAACAGAATTAATGGAACAAATTCGTGAACGTGAAAAAGCAGAGCTTCTGCAAGAGTCTTTGTATCGAATCTCTGAGCTTACCAATAGAACCGACCTAGAGATTGACCGTTTTTACGCGCAAGTTCATAACATTATCGGTCAGTTAATTAATGCTGAAAACTTCTTTATCGCAAAATACGACAGCGATAGTGATACCATAGATTTTGTTTATTACGTTGACCAAATCGCTAAAAACGCGGCAGAAGACTTTATGCCGCAAAAGTCCTCTGATTCATATACCGCATATGTCATCCGTAGTGCCAAAACGTGTTTATTAAATAATGAAGACATGTATGAACTATACAAGCAAGGCGAAACCCGCAAGCCACAGGAAGAAACACGCTCATGGCTTGGGGTGCCATTGATTAACGAAGGTGATGTAATAGGTGTACTAGCTATTCAGAGTTACGACAAAGGTATTGGCTACAACGAACAAGATGCTGAGCTCTTAAATTTCGTTTCTCATCACGTAACAACAGCTGTTAAACGTCGAGAAAACGCAGAATATGTTCGACGCTCCCATGAGTTGCTCGAGCAGCAAGTAAAAGTGCGTACGGAAGCGTTAGAAGATGAGATCCGCCAACGTAAGCAGGCGGAACAAATGTTGAAGCATAGTGCGTCTCATGATGCCCTGACAGGGTTGCCAAACCGCAGTGTTTTTCTCGACTTGCTTGATCACGCTATTGCCTATCAACGTCGTCGCGAAGAATATCAGTTTGCCGTGCTGTTCTTGGATCTAGATCGCTTCAAAATGGTTAACGACAGCCTTGGCCACCACGCTGGCGATACCTTATTGAAAATTGTTTCTAAAGAGCTTAAACATATTGTGCGAGCTAATGACACTGTCGCGCGTTTAGGTGGCGATGAGTTTGTTATTCTAATTGAAGATATTGAACAAAAGGCTGAGGTTTACGATATCGCTCAGCGTATAACCAATAGTCTGGCGCAACCATTTACGATCAGTAATCAGCCAGTCTTTATTGGCACGAGTATCGGTATATTGTTCAGCGATCATCGCTATCAATCAGCAGAAACTATGCTACGCGATGCAGACACAGCGATGTATCATGCAAAAGACAGTGGTAAAGGGCGCTACGAAGAGTTTGATGCCAGCATGCATCAGAAAATTCAAGAAGAGCTGTCAATGGAAGCTGCACTTCGCGAAGCAATTAGTGCCGAAGAGTTTGAACCGTATTTCCAGCCAATAGTTAAGCTAAAGACCAAGGAAATCGTTGGTTTTGAAGCATTAGCACGCTGGCACAGTACTGGGCGTGGCTTGGTCATGCCGAATCGCTTTATTCCGATTGCGGAAGAGACGGGGTTAGTCGTGGACATCGATCTACAAATACTGCGAAAGTCCTGCCGTCAGCTCAGAAAGTGGCTTACACAAGGGCTAAATGATAAAGCCTATGTCAGCTGTAACTTATTCGGTAACCATTTCTACAACCCAACGTTATGTGATGATATCGCCAAGATACTCTCTGAAGAGCAATTGCAACCTACGCAACTTAGAGTTGAATTAACAGAGCGTGTACTTCTTGAAGAAAATGATGTCGTTTTAGCGAATATGAAAGCGTTAAGGCAGCTAGGCGTGAAAATATTGTTGGATGACTTTGGTACGGGGTATTCAAGTTTAAGCTATCTTCATCGCCTGCCTTTAGACGTGCTTAAAATAGATCGCACCTTCATCACTGATGCTCATAAGAAAGCGAGTAATCGCGCGATAATCAAGACTGTTGTCGATTTGGCGACGAACTTTAAAATGGCGACTGTCGGTGAAGGCGTTGAGCACTTCGAAGAAGCGGATTTACTTTCTGCCATGGGTTGTAATTTTGGCCAAGGATATTTCTTTGCTAAACCTATGCCTGCCGAAGATATGACTCAGCACTTGTCGCTGGGAGCGGCTTAAAATTTTCGGAAATGTCACTATTTGTAACGGTTGTTACTAAATAACCTTAGTTTAATAAAGCGTTAGATTGCTGAAAATAATTGTTTTAACGGGCTTTTTTATAGAACCGTGAAATGGCGACTATCACAGCAATCAGTCGCTTTATTCGCATATAAAGCTACCAATAAAATGCCTGATTCGGTATATTGTAATGCCTAAATATTAACGTATTAATTGAATTAATGACGCTACTGATAATCTACTTAGCTGTGGCTATTGGAGTTTCTTTTCTCTGTTCTATCTTGGAAGCGGTCCTTTTGTCTGTGACACCAAGTTATGTAGCACAGGCGAAAAAAGACAAGCCCAGAGGTGGTAAAGTCCTTTCCGATGTTAAAGAAAACCTCGACCAATCTATTTCTAGTATTCTAATTCTTAACACCTTCGCTCACACCATGGGTGCAGCAGGCGTTGGTGCACAAGCAATTAGAGTTTTTGGCGAGCAAAAAGAAACGTTAATTGCGTTTCTACTGACGCTTGCAATTTTGTACTTCTCAGAAATTATTCCAAAAACCTTAGGTGCGACATTTTGGCGTAAATTAGCTATACCGTCAGCTTATGTTATTGGCTTCTTAGTGCGCTTGGTTTATCCATTAGTTTGGGTTTCAGCAGGCCTAACTCGCCTGTTCAGCAGTGGTAAAAATGAAGTTATCAGCCGTGAAGAAGTACTGGCACTTGCGGCCTTGAGCCACAAAGATGGTGCTCTTGTCGGTCAAGAAAATCAGCTTGTAGAAAATATTCTGCAACTACGTGATGCAAAAACTGTCGACATTCTTACCCCTCGTACTGTAGTGCATGCGATTTCTGAAGAAATGACTGTCTCTGAAGCACTTAGCCTTGAGAAAACGGCTAACTTTACCCGTATTCCGGTTTATAAAGATTCAATTGATGCGATTAGTGGTGTGGTGCTAAAAGCTCATCTTTATGAAAGCGAGCGACAGGGCATGGGTGATATTCCCGTGAAAGAAATCGCTTCGACTATCTATCATGTGTCGGAGAGCTTCCCAGTACTTAACTTGCTTGATGTCTTTATCAAACGTCATGAACATATTTTCTTGGTTGAAGATCAGTTCGGTCAAACCGCTGGTATCGTCACGTTAGAAGATTGCATTGAAACTTTCTTAGGTCGTGAAATCGTCGATGAAAGTGACCAAGTAGAAGATATGCAGAAGTTGGCAAAAGCCAATTATCGACATCGAATTAAAGCTAAATTTGCTAAAGATAAAACAAAAGCCGAATAACCGGCTTTTGTTTTTTTTTAGCCACGTTAAATTATGACGACACCGCCAAACGATAAATCAAAAAGCGCCAAGTCAAAAAGCACTAAGCCTATCCCTAAAACAAGTGCTAAGTCAGCGCCCAAATCAACTAGAAAGAAAACTGCGACACCGAAGCAACAAGAATTGACGCCTAATGCTGCGCAAAAGGCGAGTTGGACGAAGAGATTTTTTATCACTTGCCTAAAATTGTCGTTGGTAGTTTTAGGGGCATTGGCACTGTATGTCATATATCTAGATGCCAAAGTTCAAGACAAGTTTGAAGGTCAGCGATGGCAAGTACCTGTGCAAATTTATAGCCATGCAGAGACTATTTCTCAAGGTCGGCCGCTCTCCACGCAACATTTAGCTGAAGTGTTAAAACGTGCTGGTTATCAACGCGTTAATAAGGTTTGGCGGGCAGGTCAGTTCGCGCAATCGAGTAAGCGTATCATTATTTTTAGGCGCGCATTTGAACTGGGCGACTTGACCCTTGAGGCTAATAAGCTAACCATTGATATTGCCGATGGAAGAGTTTCCAAGCTTTACGAAAATGAGTCGCCAGTAAAACGCATTCAACTTGAACCGCATTTAGTAGCGCGAATGGTGTCTGACGACAAAGAAGATCGCGTTCTTGTTGGTTTAGAAGAAGTGCCAGAATCTCTGCTCGACACCTTGTTGCTAGTTGAAGATAGGGATTTTTATTTTCACCATGGTGTGTCGCCATTAGGTATTGCCCGAGCGCTTTATCAAAATATTGCTGCTGGCCGAACCGTTCAAGGGGGGAGCACCCTAACACAACAGTTGGTTAAGAATATGTACTTAACCCGTGATAAAACCTTGGTGAGAAAGTTCAATGAAGCCATTATGGCGATCTTGCTAGAAGCCAGGTACAGCAAAGATCAATTGCTCGAGGCTTATATCAATGAGGTGTATTTAGGCCAGCACTATGCCAATGGTGTGTATGGCTTTGGGTTAGCCGCAGAATTTTACTTCGGAAAGTCTATTCAACAGCTTACACCTGCTCAAATGGCGTTGTTGGTAGGAATAATCAAAGGGCCAAGCTACTACGACCCTTGGCGACGACCAGAACGAGCAAAAAAGCGAAGAGATCTTGTGCTGAAACTGATGGTAGAACACCGATTAATCAGCGCGGAAGACTACCAATCGGCGGTTGATTCTAACTTAGCGATTAGGGCTACTCGACGTTTAGCTAAACATGGCAACTATCATTATTTGAAGCAGGTTAGGCGTGAGCTTCCAGAGATTTTATCTGGGGTTGCTCAAAATTCGGGTATTAAAGTCTTAACTGGATTCTCTGTACTATCTCAATTAGCGTTAGAGGAAGTTGCAGAGCAAACACTGACATCACTAGAAAACAAACACCAACAGTCAGACTTGCAAGCTGCGGTGTTGGTTACCCACCACAAAACCGGTGAACTTAGAGCCTTGTTGGGCGATAGAGTCGCGAATAATCAAGGGTTTAACCGAGCCTTAAGCGCAAAACGTCCAATTGGCTCCTTGATCAAACCTGCGGTGTACTTACCGGCGTTAGAGCAATATCAACGATTTAACCTAGCGACTGTTATTGAAGACAAAGCACTAGCGATAACAGGTGATAATGGCGAAGTTTGGCGCCCCAAGAACTATGACGGAAAATTCAGAGAACAGGTCCCGCTAGCAGATGGCTTAGTATATTCATTAAATATTCCAACAGTTAACTTGGGTATGATGCTGGGACTAACGACCTTGAATGACGTAGTAAGTATGCTGGGGTATCAAGAGCCACTCACTGAGCGTCCGTCTATGTTGCTTGGTGCAATTAATATGTCGCCATTCGAGATTAATCAGCTTTATTTGCCTATTGCCAAGCAAGGCTATTATCAATCGGTACATGCGGTTAAAGAAATTATCTCTCATCGTGGTGAAACACTTTGGCGCTATCGGGATCAGCTAGATCAGCGAATATCTACTAATACTGCCTTTCTATTGAACTTTGCACTGCAGCAAGTAACAGAAGTGGGTACTGCAAAATCACTAACATGGCGACTTCCTGGCAGCACGCTTGCTGGGAAAACAGGGACAACTAATGATCAACGTGATAGTTGGTTTGTTGGGTATGACGATCAGCACCTTGTTACCACTTGGATAGGTCATGATGACAATAAACCTATGAAGCTAACAGGTAGTAGTGGGGCGTTAGTGCTATTTGCGAATTATATGAAACACATTGGTGTGAGCAGCCTACAACTGACAGCGCCAGAATCTATTGCAGAGGTAAAATTCGAACGTTCAACTGGCAACGCGGTTCAAGGAAATTGCAAAGGCGTTGTTTACTATCCTGCGGTGAGTGATGGGCTCAGTTACTCTGATTGTATGGAAGAAATAGAGGACAAACGCTCGTGGTGGCAGAAATTATTTGGCAGCGATTAATTTCTAACTAACATAAAAAAGCCCGAACAGTTTGCACTATTCGGGCTTTTTTATGAGAGATGCTTAGCTTAAAGTTTTGCGAAACAACGCTCAGCCGCTGCAATAGTTGCTTCGATGTCCTCGTCAGTGTGTGCCGTCGATAGGAAGCTAGCTTCAAATGCCGATGGTGCTAAATAAACGCCTTCATCTAACATCATGTGGAAGAAGCGCTTAAACTTTTCGCCGTCACACGCCGTTGCTTGTGCGTAAGTTGTTACCGTCTCTTCGCTTGTAAAGAAGAAACCGAACATAGCACCAACATAGTTAATCGAAAGCTCGATACCGTGCTTTTCTGCTGCGGCTTTAAAGCCCTTGGCAATTTTCTCAGTGTTCTCTGAAAGTAACTTGTGTTTCTCGCCTTGGCTTAACTCGTTAAGAGAGGCTAAACCAGCGGCCATTGCAATTGGGTTACCTGACAATGTACCTGCTTGGTAAACCGGACCTACTGGCGCAATGTAATCCATAATTGCTTGCTTGCCACCAAATGCGCCTACTGGCATACCGCCACCGATTACTTTACCCAACGTTGTTAAGTCTGGCTTGATACCGTAATGTGCTTGAGCGCCGCCTAGTGCCACGCGGAAGCCTGTCATCACTTCGTCAAAAATAAGCACGCTACCGTATTGATCACACACGTCGCGCAAGCCTTCTAGGAAACCTTCAACTGGTGGGATACAGTTCATGTTGCCAGCAACAGGTTCGACGATGATACATGCGATTTGGTCGCCAACTTCAGCAAATACCTGTTTAACTTCGTCTAGATTGTTAAAGCTTACTGTTAATGTGTGTTGTGCGAAATCTTCTGGAATACCCGGAGAGTTAGGAACGCCCATGGTTAAGGCACCTGAACCTGCTTTCACTAAAAGCGAGTCAGCGTGACCGTGGTAACAACCTTCGAACTTTAAGATTTTGTCACGACCCGTGTAACCGCGTGCTAGACGAATGGCGCTCATTGTCGCTTCTGTGCCTGAACTCACCATGCGAAGACTTTCCATTGAAGGTACAAGCTCACGTACTTTCTCAGCCATAGTAATTTCGATTGCCGTCGGTGCACCAAAGCTTAAGCCTTTTTCAACAGCTGTTAATACAGCTTGTTTTATGGATGGGTGGTTGTGACCCAAAATCATCGGTCCCCACGAACCAATGTAATCGATATATCGCTTATCGTCGGCGTCATAAATGTAAGCGCCTTCAGCGCGTTCGATAAAGCATGGCGTACCACCGACACCATTAAACGCTCTCACTGGCGAGTTTACACCGCCAGGAATAATGGTTTTTGCTTGTTCAAATAGTTGTTCTGACTTTTGCATAGCGATTTGTTTAACCTTTGTTGGTGTACCAGTTAACTGGTTTTTCGTAATCTTTTAATGAATTTTCTACGCCAAGTGTTAGCGCAAATAATGCCATACGTACTAACACGCCATTTTGGGCTTGCCTAAAGATGGCTAGATTTTCTAATTCGTTTAAATCCGTATCAAGTTCGTTCGCTTCTGGACGAGAATCTCGTGGCAGTGGGTGCATGATCACCGTGTGATCTTTACAGTATTGCTGATAAACCTGTTTGTTTAAGCTGAAGTGGCCGCGATAAAGGTCGGCCTCTTCTTTACTTTCAAAACGTTCTTGCTGGATTCTTGTTTGATAAATGACATCACAGGCTAAGCTTCCCGCAATTTTATCTGTGACGACAACTTGATGACCTGCATTGTCTAGCGTTGATAACACGCTGTCAGGCATTTGAAGCGCATTCGGCGATACCATGGTCACTTTGACGTTTTTATACAAGCTTAGAAGCTTAGAAAGCGAGTGCACTGTGCGGCCATGTTTTAAATCGCCCATTAATACGATATCAAGATTGTCTAGGCCTTTGTCAAAGCGCGACATTTCAGATTGGATAGTAAATAAATCCAGCAGTGCTTGTGTTGGGTGTTCATTGGCACCGTCACCACCATTGATAACGGGTACACTAGAGCCTTCTGCAAATTCGGCTACCGAGTGCATTTTAGGATGACGCATGGCGATAACATCTGAATAGCCGCTAATCACTTGTGCAGTATCATAAAGTGACTCGCCCTTGCTCAAAGACGAGTTTTCTTCCCCTACGGTTTCGCGGACAAAACCACCGAGTAAATTGAACGCAGTACCAAAACTAACGCGAGTACGCGTGCTTGGTTCAAAAAATAGGTTGTTAAGAATAGCACCATCTAGCACGTGGCAGCGTTTTTGACGAGCCGCATAAGGGGCCATTTGAGCTGAAACGTCTAATATTCTGGCGATAGCATCACGGTCGAATTGTGATACTGAAAGAATGTGACTACCTTGAAAGTTCATCATAATATTTCGCACTTTTCCGGACTTTTCTGCACTCAAATCTGTACTAGGTCTGTACAGAGAGGGCAGGTAAATTGACGGCGCGAATATAGCACATTTAGCTGCACAAATGAACGTGTTTAGCGGGTTGTCTATACTTAGTATTAAGTTTATTTGATAACCAACATTGTATTACTTATGCGCTACTTGGCTTTCTTATTTTTCCTGTGCCATTTTTCGTTGCCTGCACAGACATTAAATAGCTGCAAACCTTGCTCTGGCGACCAAGCTATGGTGGTGCGTTATCATATCTCGTTAGAGTTTACCGATAGCAAACAATCCTATTACATTGACCTACTGAAGCTAGCGTTGGAAGAGAGTACACCGGAGTTTGGTGCCTATACGCTTGAACCTGTGATAATAGAAATGCCTCAGGGGCGCACGTCACTCATGGTAGCGGATAACAATTTAATTGATGTTACTTGGCGAATGACATCCGCTGAAACAGAACAAGAATTACAAGCGGTTTATTGGCCATTGCTTAAAGGGCTTATGGGTTATCGCATATTCATTATCAATAAAGATAGCGCGCACCGTTTTCCTCAATCGATGACAGAAGCTGAGTTGAAAGGCTTAGTTGCCGGACAAGGAACGGGCTGGCCTGATGCGAAAATATTAGCGCATAATGGCTATCAAGTGATGCCAAGCCCAGCCATGGGGCTTTTAAATATGCTTGAGAAGGGGCGGCTAGATTATTTTCCAAGAGCGGTACATGAACCTTGGGTCGAAATTGCTCAGCGTGATGAATTCATGGTTGAACCCAATATTTTGTTGAAGTATCCCGCTCCCATGTTCTTTTTCGTGAACAAACAAAATGACTTGTTGCAGCGTAGGTTATCATTAGGACTCGCTAGAGCATACGAGTCGGGGCGCTTTGAGACGTTTTTCAAGCAACATCCAATAACGTCAGAGATTCTTGCTAAGGCGCGACTTCAAGAGCGGCAAACGTTTGAGTTATCCAACCCCTTGTTAACTGCAAAAGCACTAGAAGCGATGGATAAAGTCGCTAAGTACACAGGTTTGCAATAATCGCTCTCGACTTCCAATCGTCAAGAGCGTTATCAATTTGTTAGTGCCTGAGCGTGTATTGTGTCGTCAATGTAAACAAATAACCCAGGCTTTCAATTAATCGCGCTTACATTGGTTTTAAGTAGGCAAGAATGATGACCACAAACAAGATGATTACAGGGACTTCGTTAAATACGCGATAGAATTTGGAGGAACGGGTATTTTTATCGTTGGCAAAGTCTTTTAATAGCTTGAAGCAGTATCCGTGATAACCCAGCAAGATGAGTACGAGTAACATTTTGTAGTGCAGCCACGTCGCTGCAGCAAACCACTCTTTTCCATAATTCGCTATTAGTGCGATGCCAAAGGCCACAGTTAAAAAAGCAAATGGGGTAATAAACAACAAAAGGCGTCTTTCCATGCCTTTGAGACGTTCTATTACGTCTGGACTATCTGTTTCTGCGTGATTGACGAAAAGGCGAGGCAAATAAAAAATGCCAGCAAACCATGAAACCATAAAAATAACGTGGAGCGCTTTAAGCCATAAAATTGTTGTCATTAAATGATCTTTCCTTCCAGTAAATAGCGGCGAATTTGATTAAAAGTAATTATACCTATGATATTTCGCGTCGATTGATCGTATATGTAAACCGCACCGCAGCGTTGTTCTTTCAATGCCCAATAAGCTTCTGCTAATGTTTCTCGGCTAGATAATGCAATAAGTTTGTGTTGGCGATATCGATCACTATTATCCAATGATTCAATGACCTCATTCCAGTAGTATTCACCCTCTTTATCCATGATCAGGTAGTTGCCTTGCTGAGTTAGCTTAGCTATATCTGATTCGGGTAAACTACTATCAAATACAGATATCTTGGTTTGCATTGCACCAAGTACGCCAATTCTGTGCAGAGAGTCCTCAAGAGGCGGTTTTCGATAAGCTAATTTCTGCATGTTTAGTTGCATAATAAATATCGAACGGTTTTTAAAGAATTGTCCTGAAGCCAAACAAGAAGATGAAATCACTAACATTGCAGGTAAGACAATTTCCAACTGTCCTGAAAGTTCTACAACCGCAAGTAGTGCAGCGAGTGGTGCGTTTAATGTTGCAGCCATAAAGCCTGCCATGCCCATTAAGGCAAAGTCACTGATCATATGACTGTTCACGGATTCCGGTCCCATTACACCGACGGTCATAGCACCAGCGACAGCACCTATGCCCAGAATTGGTCCAATAATACCACCAGGTACACCCATACCAATCGCGACAATGGTCAGCACACATTTTGCCGCTAGCAACAGCAGCAGCATAACTACGTGAGGGGGCTCATTCATCACGTAGTTGATGGCACTCAAGTCGGTTCCCATCGCATGCGGCACTGCAAGCCCAACTAACCCTGTGATGACACCAGCAATAAGGAATCGTTGCACAATGTGTAAGTGTTGAAAGTGCTTAATGATTTTAACTAAATAGCGATTAAATATTGAGGCTAAAGCACCTAATGTCACCCCCAATAAAACAACCCATAAGTATTGGTGGTAGTCGATAGAAATCGTGGTAAAAAACTCAAATTCTGTTGCTGGCCCAAAAATGCTGCTCGTGATCATTGAACCGACAATAGCGGCCAACATGATGGGAATAAACATGTGAACTTTGTATTCCCTTAAAATAACTTCCATAACGAAAATAACTGCGGCAACTGGCGTATTGAAGCAAGCAGCAATTGCTGCCGCAACACCACAGGCAGATAAGGTTCTAATAGCATTGTAGGGTAGCTTGAGCTTACTTCCGATAAAACCGCTACAAGCTGCTCCTAAGTGAACAGCGGGGCCCTCTTTACCCACCGAAAAACCGGACGCTAATGCAACAATACCACCAAAAAATTGATTGATGGTATTACGCATTGGGATTGCGCCGTATGCGACTTTTAGTCGATGTAATACAAAAGGAATCCCGGTTCGCGTGTATTTATAGCCGGTAAACCAAGCGATGATTAAAATGGTGATAGCGCCCAAAATGGGCAATAGAAAACGACTTGACTGATTTAAACTGTTATAGTGTTCGAAATCAGTAAGCATTAACTGCTGTATGGTGCCGATCGCGCCAATAAATAAAACTAATACGAGTGACGACGCTACGCCTACAACGATGGCTAGCAGGCATAATTGCCAAGACGTCCGCGGCATGGCGAGCCTGATGCGGAGCGCTAGGTCAATATTTGCTAATGTATTTTGAAAAAACGTTTTATTTATCAACGAAGTAGTTTTTTGTTTGTCGTAGTTATTATCAATAATACTTTATAAATGAATTGGTTAGCAAAAATAAATCTTCCGATTGTCGCAGAGCGACTCGGTGCGCTTAAATCAGCACTACTGCTGTTCTCCACAATTGCTCTATGCTTGTTTGTTGGTTATCGCTTAGGTAACTATTTCCATGCATTTCAATTGCAAACTATCGAACAGCAGCAGCAGCGACTTGATGATCTTTATCAAATTCAAGACGAAAATCTAAAGCGCATCCACACGCTAGAAGTAGAACTTGAAGTTGAAAGGCTAGCAAATAAGCAGTCGAGCGATGCATTTAAGGCAATGGAAAGTGAGAATTTTGCGATAAAAAAAGAGCTCGGTTTTTATCAAAAAGTTATGGCTCCTGAGAAGCAAGCAGATGGCTTGATTATCGACCAAGTGCAGCTCTATCCGACAGAAAGTCCAAATCATTATCGATTTGCAGTAATGCTTGTACAGCAAAAAGTAAAAAAGCGCTTTGCTAAGGGGCATGTAACCATCAGCATTAGCGGTAGCCAGAACGATAAACCCACGAAAGTAAAACTCAAAGACATAACTGACATGCCTGAAAAGCAGTTATCGTTCAGTTTGCAATACTTCCAGCGGTTAGAAGGCGACTTTACATTACCTGACGGTTTTATTCCTGAATCTATTCAAGTTACAGCGACACTGCCCAAAGGAAAGTGGCAAAAATTCAGCGAGTTAACGCAAGATTACAGCTGGAAAACAGCGTTAGAGCAATCATAACTGCGAGTTGTTTATAAAATTCTGGACTTAATTAGCAAGACTAATACTTGATTAAATTAGTCAGGTTTAAGATAATTCGCGTTCGGGTATTTTCAACGCTAAATGAGATACCCATTATATTCATTCACCTTTTTACCAGAGAAGTTCATCACGATGTCTACCCCAGATTTACCGATTCAATTTACTGATGCTGCAGCGACCAAAGTGTTAGCGCTGGTAACCGAAGAAGAAAATCCAGCTCTAAAATTACGTGTATACGTGACCGGTGGCGGCTGTTCAGGTTTCCAATACGGCTTTACATTCGATGAAAAAGTGAATGAAGGTGATATGACCATTGAAAAGCAAGGTGTTGCGATGGTAATTGACCCGATGAGCTTGCAGTATCTTGTCGGTGGTGTTGTAGATTACATGGAAGGCCTAGAAGGCAGCCGTTTTGTTGTGAATAACCCAAATGCTACCACAACATGTGGCTGTGGTTCGTCATTCTCTATTTAGGATTTTCGGTTATATAGAGTAACGCTGTCTGCGACTAAGGGCACCTTGTACCCTCCAGAGGTTTTTTAGCCTGAATAAATTAAAGAAACCCGCAACCCTATGTTTGCGGGTTTTTTGTTCTTAAGTCTGTATAATTCTTGAACACTAACGCGTTCTGAATCATATAAACACATTTCGTCACACATTTGTGATTGATATGTGTTCTTTCCTTTTTGATTGAAAAACTCGATTTTAGTACACTGGTCAGTATACTTTTAGGAACTTTGATGAGTAAACAAATGTTGAATCGCCAATGGCTGGCTGAAAGACCTTACATAATAGCGATTATTATTAGCCTAGTATTAGTTCTTTGGATGGTTTCAGGAGCATCAGGCAGTGATGTCGCTAAAGATGAGCCAGCACAAACGCACCAAGAAAAACACGCCCCTATCCCAAAAGTGCAAGTTGAAACATTACATGCAGAATCAGTGTTTGATGTTATTGACTTGTACGGGCGAACTGAGCCGGATAGACAAGCAACAGTAAAAGCGGAAAACGCAGGACAAATTATTGAAGTGTTGGCTGAACGCGGTGCGCGCGTCAAGCAAGGTGAGGTTATTGCATTAATTGATAAGAATGACCTTCCGGATAGATTAGTTCAGAGTAAATCGCTATTAGCGCAACGTGAAATTGAATATCAAGGTGCATTGAAACTTAACAGAGACGGTTATCAAGGCCAAGTGCAAGTCTCGACTGCAGAAGCAAATTTAAAAGCGGCTAAAGCACAGGTTGTTAATATCGAGATTGCACTGGAAAACACTACGGTTCGTGCACCGTTTGATGGCGTAATGAATACACGCTACGTAGAGCAAGGCGACTATGTGAAAGTTGGCGATAATGTTGCCATGATAGCTGACCTCGACCCGCTAATCGTTAGAGCACATGTGACGGAGAGTCAGGTATCGAATGTAGAACTTGACCAAATCGCCGATATTCAGCTGCTAAACAAGCAAAACGTGAAAGGAAAAGTGCGCTATATCGCGAGTGTAGCTGATGACGCAACGAATACCTTCAAAATTGAAGTCGCTGTTGAAAATGCAGATTACCAACTGTTGGCAGGTTTGAGCAGCGAAGTGGAAATTGCTTTGGAAAAAACGAATGCAATTAAAGTGACACCTGCACTACTAGCGTTAGATGAGCAAGGCAACATTGGAATTAAAACCGTCGTCGGTAACAAAGTTAAGTTTACTGATATTAATGTCGTGAAAAGCGAAACTGATGGCATATGGCTATCAGGTTTAGGCGAGCAAGCAGACATTATCACGTTAGGGCAAGGCTTCGTGCGCGAAGGTGATGAAGTTGAAGCCATTTACGCGCAGGTGACGAAAGGTTAAGTTATGTTGTCGTTAATAGATGGTGCGCTATCCAGAACGCGCTCGGTGCTGCTGATATTTTTGCTACTGCTGATATCGGGTGCAGTGACGTATGCCAATATCGCAAAAGAGTCTAACCCAGACGTTACTATACCGGTTATCTACGTATCCTTATTTCACGATGGCATTTCACCTGAAGATGCCGAGCGAATGCTTGTCAGACCGATGGAGAATGAGCTTAAATCGATTGCTGGCGTTAAAGAAATGCGATCAAACGCTAGTGAAAGTCATGCTTCAGTTACGCTTGAATTTATTGCTGGTTTTGATCCCAAAGAAGCATTAGCAGATGTTAGAGACAAAGTAACTTTAGCGAAGGCTAAGCTACCTTCTGAAACTGAGGAGCCAGAAGTACACGAAGTAACGATGGCTAATGCGCAACCTGCCATTACCGTTATTTTGTCCGGTCCAGTGACTGAACGCGGCTTAGTAACTCTTGCGAGAGACATAAAAGATGAGATTGAAGGCTTAAAGGAAGTACTGGAAGTCGATATAGGTGGTGACCGAGAAGACATGGTGGAAATCATTGTCGATCCGCTATTGATGGAAAGCTACGGACTTGACCAAAACGATATCTACAACCTAGTTGAACGCAATAACCGCCTAGTACCTGCTGGTACGCTAGATACGGGTAAAGGACGCTTTGCGGTTAAAGTACCGTCTGTTTTTGAGACTGTCGATGACCTGTTAGAGCTCCCTATTAAAGTGGATGGCGACAAGGTTATTACTTTTGAAGATGTATCAACAGTACGCCGAGCGTATAAAGATCCTACATCTTTTGCACGCCTCGACGGTGAACGTTCTATTTCATTAGAAGTTAAGAAGCGCTCTGGTGAGAACATTATTGAAACCGTTGAGAAAGTTAAGGCTCTTATCGAGGCGGATCGCCAAAAGTGGCCAAATCAAGTGATGGTGGACTATGTTGGTGATCAGTCAGTAGAAGTAAAAGACACGCTTAGTGATCTACAAAACAATGTGTTCTCCGCCGTATTGTTAGTAGTTATCGTGGTTATTGCTGCACTTGGTAGTCGCAGTGCTATGCTGGTGGGCTTCGCTATTCCTGGTGCGTTCTTAACGGGTATCTTAGTGATTGCAATTGCAGGATTGACGGTAAACATCGTTGTCTTGTTTGGCCTAATTATGGCCGTCGGCATGTTGGTTGACGGAGCCATTGTGGTCACCGAGTTTGCTGATAGGCAAATGAGTGAAGGCGTACCTCGTGCCAAAGCTTATAGTACGGCGGCTAAACGCATGGCATGGCCGATTATCGCTTCTACAGCAACAACGCTCGCGGCGTTCGCACCATTAATGTTTTGGCCGGGCATGATGGGTGAGTTTATGAAATACTTACCATTCACGCTAATAGCCGTGTTAACAGCATCATTAGCGATGGCGCTAATCTTTGTGCCTACTATGGGTAAAGTATTCGGCCGTTCACGCGTCGTTAGCGCCGAAGAAAAAGCACAAATGATAGAGGCAGAAGAAGGTGATTTAAGCAAGCTCCGTGGCTTTACTGGCAAATATATCGCGGTTTTATCGAAAGCGATTCGAAACCCTGTCAAAGTGTTAGTAGCGACTATTCTTATTGCGATTGCCGTCATGTATGCCTATGGCGCGTCTGGCTTAGGTGCTATTTTCTTCCCTGATGTAGAACCAACCACCTCAACCATTATGGTACGTTCTCATGGTGACCTTTCTATTCTAGAAAAAGACGCAATCATGAAGGATATTGAAGAGATTATCCTCGAAGTTGACGACATCGATACCCTATATGCCCGTACAGGCGGTACTGATTTAGTTGGCCAATTCCAAATTAACTTTAAAAATTGGCAGTTTAGACGACCGGCAGATGATGTGATCAAGGACATTGAACAGCGCACATCATCGTTAGCCGGTGTAGAAATTGAAGCGCGTAAGAACAGCCCAGGTCCTCAAAGCGGTAAAGACTTAATTATTGAGTTGAGTTCTCGTTTTCCTGAAAAGCTAGATGAAAACGTAAAGATTATTCGCGATGCGCTTGCAGCAAATGGACAATTTACCAATATCGAAGATACGGGATCTAAGCCGGGTATTGAGTGGCAATTGAAGATCGATCGTACGTTAGCAGCCACCTATGGTGCGGATGCTGCAATTGTTGGGTCGACTGTTCAAATGGTCACTAATGGCTTGAAGCTAGGTGAGTACCGACCTGATGATGTTGACGATGAGCTAGACATTCGTGTTCGCTTCCCAGAAGACAAGCGAAATATTGGGCGCTTAGACGCGATTCGCGTTAAAACAAATGCGGGGTTAGTACCTGTGGGCAGCTTTGTTGAACGTACTGCCTCTTCAAAGGTTGACGCGATTCGCCGTATTGACGGCAAGCGTGTTGTAACTGTTCAGGCAAACTTAATCCCGGGGGCTCAGCTTCTACAAGAATTACCTAAGCTTAAAGAACAATTGCCATCGCTAGGTTTAGACCCATTAGTGGAGATTGCAATCAAAGGGCAAAACGAAGACCAGCAGGAATCGCAGGCCTTCTTGGTTAATGCCTTTGGTATTGCGCTATTTGTGATGGCAATTATTTTGGTAACGCAATTCAACAGCTTCTATCAAGCTTTCTTGATTTTGAGTGCTGTTATCTTCTCTACCGTAGGTGTATTTCTGGCACTGCTCATCGTTCAGAAACCTTTTGGCATCGTGATGGGTGGTATCGGCGTGATTTCATTGGCGGGTATTGTTGTAAATAACAATATCGTATTGATTGACACCTACAACGTGCTGAGAAAAGAAGGCTTCCCAATTACTGATGCGATACTTCGTACGGGGGCACAACGTTTACGTCCGGTAATGTTAACGACCATTACGACGATTTTGGGCTTAATGCCAATGGTATTGCAGGCCAACATTAACTTCTTTGATCGCACTGTGTTGTTTGGTGCTCCTTCAACTCAGTGGTGGGCGCAATTGGCTACGGCTATCGCCGGTGGCTTAGCATTCGCTACCGTTTTAACCTTAGTATTAACCCCAACTCTGTTGGCACTGAGAGACCGACGCAAAGAAAAAAAGCTACTCAAGCTGAATACGGGTAGCAAGCCACAGTCGATCGACAATATCAGTAGCGCAGCATAGCAGCGTGTGATTGATTGAAAAAAGCGACGCCAATTAGCGTCGCTTTTTTAATGCCGTATTTAATCATGTAGATGTTTGAATTTAGCTAACCTTGCAACATAAGAAATTCGACAATTTTATTCATCTCTAGGTTGTAATCATCTGCTCTCACACTTTTGACAATATTCTCTTTCGCACTGCTTAAGTCGATGTCTTCGGCCATGGTGTAGTGGCGGTAGTCGATGTTGTAGAACGAACGAACTTTTGGACGGATTGGGTCTTTTGTTCGACCTTCAACAATGGCTAGGCGATGCGAACTCAACTCCACCAGAGAGCCAACAGGATAAACCCCCATACAGCGGATAAATTCATCGACTAAGCGAGCATCCAGTGCTCCTTGGCTAGCCAGTTTTCGCAGAACGTTAAAGGCTTTTACATGACTGTAGCCTTTTTTGTAGACTCTGTCGGCAGTGAGGGCGTCAAAAATATCGCAAATGGTAATCATCCTGCCGTAAAGCGATATTTCGTCATGCGCTAATTGATAGGGGTAACCACTGCCGTCCAACTTTTCGTGATGCATTGCGGCAACCTCAAGGGCTAGTTCGGAGATGTTTGGAATCTGTCGAATAATATCAACAGAGTGCCCGACATGAGTCTTCATGATTTCAAATTCATCTTCGGTCAATTTATATGGCTTGTTGAGAATTTCATCAGGTATTTTGATTTTCCCTACGTCATGTAAAAAAGCGCCGAGGCTGATGTCTTTAGCTATACGTTTCTCTATTGCTAAATGGCGCGCAAAAATAGCAATGAGCACCGATACTGATACCGAGTGTTCCAGCAGGTACTGATCTTTTATACGGATGTTGAGCACACACGCCAGCGCATCAGGATTTTGGAATACAGATTCAACCGTATGATCGGTAACTTCTTTAACTGGCTCAAGATCGATAACGGTATCGGTGACAATATTTTGCAGAACATGGCTTTGCATGAGTTTCGCTTGGGCGAAAATTTTCTTAGCTTGGGCGAGCTCTAGAGAAAGTGGTTCACTGGACGTTGATGAATTGGAAAAGTGTCCTTTATTGACTGACGGTAAAGGCTCTTCGGAAGTCTCATTTATTGGCTCAAGCGTTTTGGCCGTATCGATAAGTAGTGAATTGACACCGTGGCTAATGAAGTTATCGATAATTTTGTCTGACTTCACATGACCAGCACTTTTAAGCTGATAGTTACCTTGTTGCTGGACAATATCGACAACGTAGTGTCCAAGGTGAAGTTCATCAATCGCTATTTCTTTAATCATAACAATTTATACCAATTGGAATAAATATTTAACCAATTCAGAGCTATGTCAGGGAAGTTAGAATAAAGCAAATTGATGCTGTTGTAGTTATTCTCCAATGAAGACATTTGTGAAACTATCACTTTCCTGACAAGCTCCCGGAGGGCGAGTTTAAAAGGCCTATATGCTGCGTTATTGATTTTGATAAGGGAGTTACTATTCTCCGCAATCAATGCCTTGCCTATTAACCTTTTAATTCACGCTGAATGATAAAATATTTAATTCAACTGGTATTACTAGCTAGCTACATCATAGGCCGGCGCTTACCTTTTGGCGCTTAATGTTAATAAGCGGTGGTCAATTACTGACCAGTTAATAATGATAATAGCGAGTAAACTAACTTTTGCAACAAGTCAGCAGCTAGTTAGTACTAGCTATTAGTAGGTGATTTTTTCTTGTTTGTGCAGGTAAAGTTGTTCGTCAGCAAGCTTGAGTAATTCATCCATCGACTCTTTGCCCGTACTTTCTGCGACGCCACAGCTAATGGTTATGTCGAGTTTTTGATTTCCGTAAGGCATCGGATTATTGACGAAAAATTCAGTAAAGCGTTTCGCCGCTTTTAGTGCATCACTCTTTGTTTGGCTGGCAAGACTGATAACAAACTCATCACCGGCGTAACGGAAACATTGATCGGTTTCACGAATAAGTTCTTGTAACTGCGTGGCGACGTAAGCAAGTACCTTGTCGCCGCAGTCGTGACCATAAGTGTCGTTAATTTGCTTGAACTTATTGCAATCGATAAACAATATCGAGAAAGGAACGCCATAACGTTTTTGGCGACTTAACTCTTTGGCAAACGTGGTTTCCATCAAACGACGATTAGCAACACCCGTTAATCGGTCGTAATTCGCCATATACTCTAGTTGCTCTCGCACTAAAACATTAGACAAACATAGGCTTACTTTGACGGCTAATTGCTCTAAATGGAAGGTGCCAAGTTGCGGGGTAAAACGCTCGTGACTCTTGTCTGTGAGCACTAGGCTACCAAACAATTTATTCTCGAGTTTGACTGGGATAAAAGCGGCAGATTGTGCCCCCTCGAACAAGTTCGTCGGCAAAATACAGTCAAATTGCTGAAGGTTATTAGTTAATAATGGCTTCTCAGTTTCGTGCTCGTTATCTTTGTTGTGAAATAACGCGAGACGGTCTGCACTGATTTTACGGGTATTTTCTTGATGCCATTGTGTTTGCGTTACAGGACTAAGCATATAACTAATTGGCGTTGGTTCGACTAATAGCAGGTGTACATGCGTTAAAGAGAATTGTTCTTTGATAAGTTTCAGCAGAGTTTGCAGTAATTCCTTGCTAGAGCTACAGCTTAGAATTTCAGTTTCAATCGTAAATAGCTTATGAGCAATCGCTTGGTTTGCTCTAGAATTTTCAATTAATTGGGCTAAATCTGACATCTAAGCCTTTTCAATTAAACAACTGCCAATTAACGTCATTGTTAAGAATTATTCTGGCGCTGGCAAGCATTTTATTTGTTGTGCATTTACTTTGATGTTGGTGTTGAACTTGCTTATGCTTTTACGAGGAGCTAGTGACTCAAAATTGAGTAATGGTGCTTACTTAATAGAAAACCGCACGTTATTTGCCGCTTTGCTATTAACTTTTAATGGCTTTGGTCGATAATGTGTATTGTAGGGCCGACTATAAATGATAATCGGTTGCTCTATTGACATTCATCCGTGATGACTATTTGGTAATTTAAATGCGTTTTACACTTTCCGTTATTACAATCATTGCTTTCTCACTTCTCTTGCCAGTGAAGTCTGTGCAGGCGCAAAACCTTCAAGCTGTTCAGATATATACTGATAATCAATTACTCGATCTTATCAAAGAGAATAAACACTTAAGTCAAGTGGTGTTAGATGAGTGCCAACTGGTGGAAGATATTAAAGCGCGCGCTACTAAAGCTAAACTGCCGTCATACCAGTTTTTATGGGGTGACATGCTGGCCTACGGCGTGTGTATCAAAAAAGATGTTAAACTTGGGTTGCACTACATGCAAAATGCGGCGGATCAAGGGTTACCTGAAGCGCTCGAGCAAATGGGCCGTTACTATCACGTAGGTAAGTTTATGCAGCCAGACTTGACGAAGGCAATTACCTTCTTAAAAGCGGCAGCAGCATCTGAAAATCTAAACGCACAATTGCGCCTAGCTGATATTTATAACGAAGGTGAAGGTAGCCCGCTGGATTTTCCTGCGCTGTATTCTCAGCTGCATTATGCTGTCACCGACGACAAAAAGCTGCACAAGCGCATCAGCCAATCATTAGCCAAACTTGCGGAAAAGATGCCTGCGCACGTTGTTGCTAAAGCGCAGCAAGTTCAATACTAATTCTGTACTTAGCAGCCAACTAAATATTGGGAAAACTGAGGCCTTCTCGGTTTTCTCGCTTCTCACCTATAGGCCTCATAATTCTCGTCGAATGATCAAATATTTAATTCAATTGGAATAACTTACAGCTATAATACAAAAAAAATCTAGAGCATTTAATGTGACCTCAAACGACCCATTTCACCAGCGCGAATCCGAAAAATACGAAAAGCCCGTTGCCAGCAGAGAACACTTGCTGGAGATGATCAAGCTATCGCCAGTGCCGCTGACGTTTAGCGCAATCGTGAAAAAGCTTGGTTACAACAAAGACGAAGAACGCAAAGTTGGCGTGAAGCGCCGTTTGCGTGCCATGGAAAATGCAGGTCAGCTCACCTTTAATAAATTCAAGCAATATGTCATTGCTGATCAAAACACTAAGCTAACTGGTCGTGTGATAGGTCACCGCGACGGTTATGGCTTTTTTGCCCCTGACACGGGCGGTAAAGATTACTTTATTTCATCACATGAAATGCAACGTGTGATACATGGCGATATTGTTGAAGCCATATTACTCGACAGAACCGATCGCCAAGGCCGTAAAGAGATTAAAATCCTCGACGTCATAGAACCGAGAAAAAATGGCATTGTTGGCCGTTTCTTTGTTGAAAATCATCTGGCGTTTGTGGTGCCTGATGACGCAAAGATTAACCAAGACATTATGATTGTGCCAGACGGCAAGCTAGGCGCGCGCCACGGTCAAATGGTGGTGGTAGAGGTTATTCAGCGCCCGAGCAAACGTTCAAATGCGGTGGGTAAGGTGACTGAAGTGCTGGGCGACCATATGGCGCCGGGTATGGAAATTGAAATTGCGCTACGAGAGCACGACTTACCGCATCAATGGCCTGAAGCAGTCGATAGCGAAATTGACAAATTAGCTGAAGAAGTCGAAGAAAGTGCGAAGAAAGGTCGTGTTGATTTAAGAGAATTACCACTTGTTACTATCGATGGCGAAGACGCGCGAGATTTCGATGATGCCGTTTATTGTGAACGCAAGAAATCAGGTGGTTGGCGACTATGGGTTGCCATTGCTGACGTGAGTTACTACGTGCGTCCGGGTTCTGCGCTTGATGACGAAGCCATAGCGCGCGGTAATTCGGTGTACTTCCCAAGCCAAGTTATTCCTATGCTGCCGGAAAAACTTTCCAACGGCTTGTGTTCATTGAATCCTGACGTCGATAGATTGTGTATGGTTTGCGAAATGACCATCAGCGAATCTGGGAAACTATCAGGCAGCAAGTTTTATCCAGCAGTCATGCGCTCTCACGCACGTTTTACGTATACAAAAGTAGCGGCGATTCTTGACGGTGATGAAACGTTAAGAGAGCAATATGCGCCTCGAGTACCTGAGCTTGAAGAGTTACATCGTCTGTATACGGCACTTAACGTAGCGCGTACTGGGCGTGGTGCCATCGCATTTGAAACCGAAGAGTCACGTTTCATCTTCAATGAAAACAAAAAGATAGAAGCTATTTTGCCATTAGTGCGCAACGATGCGCATAAAATGATTGAAGAGTGCATGATTCTCGCTAATGTCGCGACCGCTAAGTTTATTGAAAAACACAAGATGCCGGGACTATTTCGCGTGCACGACAAACCGAGCGAAGAAAAGTATCGAAACTTTGTTAATTACTTAGCTGAATTAGGGCTGCAAATGCCTTCAGCAGATGCACCTGAACCGCAGGACTACAGTGATATTTTAGCGAAAGTAGCAGATCGCCCTGACCAAGAGTTGATTCAAACCATGTTGCTTCGCTCAATGAAGCAAGCGGTTTATCAAAGCGATAATATTGGTCACTTTGGTTTAGCACTAGAATCATACAGCCACTTTACGTCGCCAATTCGTCGTTATCCTGATCTCGTTATCCATAGAGTGATTAAGTCGATACTTGAGGCTCAAGAAAACAACCCTGTGAATGTCGGTTGTTTTAGCTATAGCGAAGAGCAAGTGGTATCGCTTGGTGAGCACTGTTCGATGACAGAGCGCAGAGCTGATGATGCAACTCGTGATGTCGCAGACTGGTTGAAGTGTGAATACATGCAAGACCATGTCGGTGATGAATTTACCGGGGTTATTTCAACCGTGACCAATTTTGGCATGTTTGTGCGCTTGTCTGATTTACATATCGAGGGGCTAGTGCACATCACATCGTTGGGCAGAGACTACTTCCATTTCGACGATGTTCGCATGTGTTTAACGGGCGAAAAAACAGGGGCTAAGTACCATGTTGGCGATTTGTTGAAAGTACAAGTTGCTGCCGTTAATTTAGATGAAAAGAAAATTGATTTAATTCTTGCTGGTGATGACGCCGTACTTAAACGTGCTAAACCACTACGTGGCCGCGATAGCAGCCAGAAGCCTAATAACAAAAGTAAAGGCAAGAGCGCTAAGGGGAAGGGGCGTGCTGGCAAAGGCGGTGTAACTTATTCGCCTGATAAGGCAGGTGGCAGATCCGCTAGTAAAGCAGACATTAAAGCTGAAAAGCCGTCATCGAGAAAAGCTAAACAAGAAGGGCCAAAGAAAGAAAAGTCGAAGGCGGCTAAGCGTAAAGCAAGAAAATCGAGACCAGGTAAAAATGCCAGAAAGCGCTCAAAAGGCGCTTAATAGAAAGGCAACAGAATATAGCGCGAGCTAAATAAAGAGTAAGTAAAAAGTATGGCTAAAGAAGAAATCGTAATTGGCATTCACGCCGTTAACGAATTAATTAAACGTTCACCAGAGCGTTTTGTTGATATGTGGCTATTAAAAGGTCGCGATGACGAGCGACTAATGCCAATTATCAATTTAGCGCGAAAATATAAGATCCCTACGCAGTTTGTGAACCGCAAAGTGTTGGACGACAAGAGTGATGGCGAACAGCATCAAGGTGTAGTTGCGCGCGTTAAACCAGGCAAAACCTATACTGAAAATGACATTGAAGACATCTTGGCGCAAGCTGATGCCCGCGACGAATCGCCTTTCTTGTTAATTCTTGACGGTGTTACTGACCCACATAATTTAGGTGCTTGCTTACGTAATGCTGACGCAGCTGGCGTGCAGGCGATTATCGTTCCAAAAGATAAAGCCGCGCGTATTACGGCTACTGTGCGTAAAGTGGCTGTAGGCGCTGCAGAAACTGTTCCTTTGGTACAAGTAACTAATCTGGCTCGTACCATGAAACAGCTGCAACAAATGGGCGTTTGGATTATCGGTACTGCAGGTGAAACAGATACTTGTTTGTACGACGTGAAATTGGACGGCCCTATGGCACTTGTTATGGGGGCAGAAGGTAAAGGGATGCGCCGTTTAACTCGAGAACACTGTGATCAATTAGTTAAGCTACCTATGGCTGGTACCGTATCAAGCCTTAATGTCTCTGTAGCAACGGGCATCTGCCTGTTTGAAATTGTAAGACAGCGCCGAGGCTAAGCCGAGTCTTCGCTTATCAGCGTTAATATTAGATAAGCAAAAAGGGAATAGTGTTTACGCTACTCCCTTTTTTGTTTGCCGAATTGTTTAACGAACTAGTTATTTATCTTACGCCATTGTTTGCCGTAATACTTATCCATAATGGCGTCGAGCACACCTCGATGTTTAAGTCGCTCAACGCTGTCTTTTAACGCTTTCGAAACATCTTCAGAAATCGCATGTTCAGCGAGTTGAAGCCACTGCTCTTTTTCTCCAAGTATAAAACGATTAGATAGATCTACGGCATCTAGCGCATCGTGTTTATTGAATTGATAACTTAACACGAGAGCACTGCCGGCCACTGCGTCGATTCGACCGCTCTTCAACATTTTTATCGCTTGAGCATAATTTGTTACTTCCTCTAACTGTAACTCAGGGTCATTATCAAATATTTTGCTTAAGTGCGTTCCTTTGGTTTTACCAATCTTCAATGTTTTCAGATCGTTATAATTATCGACAACTTTGCCTTTAGCCGGAATCACGATGGTCTTAACCGTTCGGATTAGAGCGACATATTCGATATTTGTTGAACGAGAAGCTGATTTGAAAATGATGCCTCCATCGTGACCGCCTTTTTTAATACTCCCCCAAATACGCGGATAGGGGAACAGTCGACTCTTTATGCAAACGCCACTGTCTTTTGCAATTGCCCTCAGGTATTCGGCGTGAACGCCTCTTAATTTTTTACTTTCATCCATGAATCCTAACGGTGAGTTTTTTATCACGTGAAGGTTTAAACACTCGTTATTGCTTTGGGCGAACAGGCTAAAAGAAACTAGGTTAGAAAATAAAAAGGTGACGAATATGATGAAGAAGTGTTTATTCATGGAAGGCAAGGGCGTGACTAACACCTTAATAGTCTGAGAACATCAAGATTGAGTATAGTAGATAACAATGCGTTACATTACTTTCAGGATCGAGTAGTGACTAAATTTATTTTTATAAGTAGCATCATTTTAATAGCCTTTGGACTATCTATGTTTATATCTGATTTATTGCCTATAGACATGTTTAATAGTGGTGCTAAAGATGAATACTTTAAAGCGGTGCAAAGTACCTCAATTTCTTGGTCGCAGTATCGCCTACATGCATTAATAATCGGTATCGTTTTGCTTGCTTTAAGCAAGTTCACCAACATCTTTGGTTAGCCGCATAACTGTATAAAGAGCTAATAAACAGAGCTAGTAAGCTGCGTTAGTAAATAAAGAAAAAACAGTATTCTGTTTTCGCTATTCAATATCTTGAACAATAGCGTTTTTGCTCGTAATGGAGCGCTAGTCATATCTAAAAATTTGGAGTATTCATGAAGAATGGAATCGTGCTGGGAATAGCCGCATTAATATTGCTTTTATCTGGCTGTGCGTCAACCACGTATGAAATGAAAGGGCTGAGTGTAGATAATGCAGCTTACTTGAAAGCTGATTCTGAGCGTGCACACGGAATTTTTGCTGGGCTAGATGAGAGACTTTATATCCATGAGATAAACGGAGAAGCCGCTGGCGACTTCATCAAAGGCTACCCTGAAAGTGCAAAAATTATAGAGGGATTAAACGAAGTAAAGGTCGAATACTGGCACAGCATGATTACTTCAAATGGCTGTGTAAAGTTTAACGCAGAAGCAGGTAATACCTATATCATTCGCAAAAAGCGTGACGGTATGAGCGTTTATTATTGGGTTGTTTTAGAAGGTAGTGAAACACCAATTAGTGAAGCGTGCAGCGCATAATGTATCACTAACATTACCCCTGAGAAAGTTGCTACATACATCTAAATTAAACAACATTTGCAATCAAAGGACTATATGAAAACACTTTTACAAACGCTAGCTGTAATGGCTCTCCCATTTATTTCCATTGGTAAAGTTCATGCCAGTGAAATTAACAGAACAGGGCTAGAACAAGCTAACCATGATCTTGCTGTCTATTGCATGGAAATTCTTGAAAACAGACCCGACTTAGCATCTTCACAAAGAATCAACATATTGCGTGAAGAATGTTATAGCGAGAACTTTATTGAGCACTCCCCCAGTATTAAAGACGGAAGGGAAGCGCTATTGAGCGTGTTTGAAACAAGATATAAAAAGTATCCTGAGCTTTCTATGTCTATCAAACGTACCGTTGTTGAAGGTGACCTAGTTTGGATTCACTTACATGTAAAGCACACGCCAGACTCACTCGGTGCTGCTGGCATTCATATCTTTAGAATCAAAGATGGAAGGATTGTCGAGCATTGGGGCGTAAATCAACCAGTGCCAGAAACGTCTAAGAATACCAATACCATGTTCTAAGTTGGGTTGGGTATTTGCATGGCCATGTATTTAAATTGGCGTTAGCTCGTTAGCTAGTGTTTTTTTTACGCTAATAGTGGCTAATTCATTAATCCTAATTAAGGCGTCACAGCTACCGATTTTAGCGATTTTGGGGTACTTGAGGTTGTCAGACTTAATTGCATTTCAATTAAGTCTGACAAAGCCGTTCGGCACTTACTAATCCAACGTTGTTAATCTCGTGCTATTAATCCATCGTTTCTGCGATTTCGACCAACACATCTTCCAACTCATCGGCATGTTCGCTGATTTCTTCTAGTTTTGATTTGTCGATACGTGGCAATGCAACTTCTAACTTTCTTAGCTCACGTGCCTTCTCTTTAATCACCTGCTCATTCACACGCGTCTTTTGCGCTAGTGTTCTACTTAACTCTGCCACTTCTTTAAGGCTGAGTGTTCCTTTTTCTACTTTAACAGTCGCTTGTTCAATTTTATGCACTTCAAGCTCGAGTTCTTTTGCTTTGACTTCAATTGCTGCTACTGCTTCTTGGATAGCTTTTTCATCGACTGAAACCTTCTCTTCAAGCGCTTTAAGCTTTGCTTGAATAGGGGCGAGTCTAGCCTGTTGTTCTTTGGTTAAATCTGACCATGTAAAGGTTTTGCCGTTAACTTGGTATCGCGCTTCTTCTTGGTTATGCAGGTTTTCAATATTGATGTGTCTATCATCTTCTGATGTGACGTAAGTGATATGTGCAAAAGCTGAACTTCCTAATAGTAGAGTCGAGCAAAGTGTAATTAGTGCTGAGTATTTTTTAACTGAATTCATGATGATCTCCTTAGTGTGTAATTAGTAGGTAGGAGCTCAGCTGGAAAAAGTTGGCTAAAAACTTTTATTTTTTATCGAGCCTAGTTAACGCTTGCCTTTACTGGTTATTTTCCCTACAATACGCGACCTTAAATCAGCCGCAAGTTTTGTTCCTTGCCTCAACACTGGTGTTGGCTGAGCCAGATACGAGGCTACAACCGTAAGGAGCTCGTAATGCGTCATTACGAAATCGTATTTATGGTTCACCCTGATCAGAGTGAACAAGTACCTGGCATGATCCAGCGTTACTCAGACATGATCACAGCTGCTGAAGGCACAATCACTCGTCTTGAAGACTGGGGTCGCCGTCAATTAGCTTACCCAATCAACAAACTACACAAGGCACACTACGTTTTAATGAACGTTGAAGCGCCTCAGTCAGTTATTGATGAATTAGAAACTTCTTTCCGTTACAACGATGTTGTTCTACGTAACATGATCATGCGCACTAAAGGCGCGGTAACTGAAGCATCTCCAATGGCGAGTGCTAAAGACGACCGTCGCGAAGCTAAGAAAGAGGTTACTGAGAAGCCAGCTGCTCCTGTTAAAGAAGAAGCTGCTGCTGAATAATAAAGTAATCTGCGACTCACTGTATGGTAGATAATTGTCTCACTCTTGTAGGCTCAGTGGCTAAGCCACCTAAGTTATCAACCAGCCCCGCAGGCGTTCATCATTGTCAGTTCTCAATTGAGCATCGCTCGATTCAGGTTGAAGATGAATTAAATCGCCAAGCATTCGTCAGAATGCAAGTTGTGGCAACAGGACATTGGTCGCAAAGACTAGCAAGTGAATTAACTGAGGGGATGCAAATTAAAGTGGTTGGTTTTATTAACCGACACGAATCAAGAAATGGTAACCCGCTTCTTGTATTGCATGCTCAACAAGTTGAAATGATTAATTAGTAAATATTCAACTCGTCGTTATTTAGCACAATTTCGTCGTTGAATATGCTCAAGTAGGTTGCTACGTTCCGCGTATTCGCCTCGAACTTGAACTAAATAACTTAAATCTGAACATTTACAGATTTAGTGTTGAATAAGTACATAATAGGAGAAATCCCATGTCACGTTTTTTTAGACGTCGTAAGTTCTGCCGCTTCTCAGCGGAAGGTGCTGCGCAAATCGATTACAAAGATATCGCAACACTAAAAAACTACATCACTGAAAGTGGTAAAATCGTACCTAGCCGTATCACTGGTACAAGCGCTAAATACCAACGCCAATTAGCAACAGCTATCAAGCGTGCTCGTTACTTAGCATTATTACCATACACTGATTTACACAAGTAACCTAAAGGGGCATTAAGATGGAAGTTATCCTTCTAGATAAAATCGCCAAGTTAGGCGGCCTTGGTGACAAGGTGACGGTAAAGTCTGGTTACGCACGTAACTACTTATTACCAAAAGGTAAAGCTGTATTTGCATCTAAAGCAAACATCGAGCACTTCGAAGCTCGTCGTGCTGACTTAGAGAAGCAATTAGCTGAAGCTTTAGCTGCTGCTGAAGCACAAGCTGCTAAAATCACTGAATTAGCTGAAGTAACTATCGCTTCAACTGCTGGTGACGAAGGCAAGCTATTCGGTTCAATCGGTACTAAAGACATCGCTGACGCTATCACTGAAGCGGGTGTTGAAGTAACGAAAGCACAAGTACGTATGCCTTTAGGTACAATCCGTGAAACTGGTGAATACGATATCGTTATTCACTTACACACAGATGTAGACGTAAACGTTAAAGTTGTAATTATCGCTGAAGCGTAATCGCAATTTTTCGTTAAAAAAGCGCTGATGAACTTTGTTCTTAGCGCTTTTTTTGTATTCAGACCTCTATCGCGTAATAATCAAAAAATACCTAGCCTGCAAGCTGGTAGAAATCCTGCATCCTGTCTATAACTAATAACATCTGCATATGCTTAGGACAGCAACTTGCCGCAACTAACTAAAAATACGTTAAACGCCATCATTCTGCGCATGGATATCGCAGCACTCGTGCTTTATCTTGTTTTTGCGATATTTATGGTAACTAGCCAATGGCAATCACAGAGTAAACTGGCTGAGAGTATTCCTCAGCAAAAAACGGGTTGGTATCCTCCAGAACTTATTCAAGTGGTTGATGCAAGAAGCAACCAGATAATCTATCAAGATTTAGATAGCCAGTATTTACCGCAGCGGCAAGTCATTAGCGGCAACCATCATCTCGTATTTATTCACCCAGCTTACCTATTGATTACTTCGTGGTTATTCATTGCCTTTAATTTCATTTTTGCTGGTGTTGTGCTTTTGGTTAGGTATAGCTTAGTAAGGGTTATTGATACACAGTTTCAGCCCATTAGACTCTTGGAGAACTGGGCTTCGTTATCAAAAATTCGCGGTAAAATTCAACCTATCACTGCTGATGAGCCCATTAGCGCGTTGATTGCAGAGCTACTAGAAAAGCTGCAGGAGTCAAAAAGTAGTCAAGGCCAAACAGAGCTTCAGATTCGAGAACGTTTGTTATTAGATCCTGAAACAGGGGTAGGTAATCGCGAGTTTTTTAACAATCGTTTAGAAGCTTTGCTTAAAGAAGAAGATGCGCGTGGCGCGGTAATGCTCATTTGCTTGAAAGATTACGACATTATTCAATCTGCACATGGCCTTCAAACAGCCATCGACGTAATTGAGCAGCTAATCGCCTTAGTGAAAAAGCGCTTAGTCAACCATAGTAGCTATTTCATTGCTCGTCCTAATGAAAGTGAACTCGCTTTGTTGTTGCCTGGCATTTATCTAGATGAGTGTGAAAAGCTTGCCGACAAACTGCTTACCAGTATGAAAAACTTGCCTTTACCAGTGGGCGTTTCGCAAGATGAGTCTATTCACACGGGCATCGTTTGCTTCGCTGGCGAGAATCAAGCTTATAAAATTATGGCAGAGGCAGATATGGCGCTTCGCAATGCCCAGCTACAAGGGCCATCACAGTGGTTCATGTATGACGTTGGTGAAGTAGCTAATGAAACGGCGAAGGGCTCCTTAAAATGGCGAACATTCCTAACACATGCCATTGAGAAAAACGCATTTGTGATTTTCTTCCAGCCAGTGATCGCCAGTCAAAGCGATCAGATTTTGCATCACGAAGTGTTGTCAAAAGTGCGAGATGGCAAAGGAAAGCTGATTAGCGCCAGGGTTTTCTTGCCCATGGCACAAAAATGTGGCTTGAGTGCTCGCGTTGATTTGCTTGTTCTTGAGCAGGTCTGTCGCGTCTTACAGTATGAACGTAAACAACATGAAGCGTGCAGTTTGAACTTATCAATTGATGCATTACTTGATGAAGCTTTCTTAGAGGCAATGTTTAAAAGGCTGGCGCAAGTACCAGAGATTGCCAGACGGTTAATCATTGAGATTAGCGAATACCATCTAGCTACTCAGCTGAATAAGTTGAACCCCGTTATTTCATTGCTTGACGAACTGGGAGTGAAAATACTGGCGGATAAAGTGGGTCAGTATGTAGTAAGTACAGATTATTTAAATGATTGCCCAATTCGCTATATTAAACTACATCGAAGTATTGTTTATCAGATTCATCAAAAAATTGAAAACCAAGTATTTATCCAAAGCTTAAAAGCCCGCTGTATCCAGCACAATGTCAAAATTTATGCCCTTGGTGTAGAAAGCAAAGATGAGTGGAAAACACTTGTTCATTTGGGCGTGACTGGTGGTCAGGGGCATTTCTTTACTGAACCTGTGGCGCAGATGGCAAATGCGATTGTAATGCCTTAGCAAGGCGTTCAGGCATAATGTTGCGCTCAAGTTGACCGCCAATGCCCTGTAGACCGCCTGTGTGCAACAGCATAATTGTATGCCCCTCGGTAAAGTAACCTTGCTCTAACAGGTCAAATAACGCCAACATCATTTTTCCTGAATAAACGGGCTCAAACGGTACGCCAGTCAACTCAACTATATCTGCTAATCGATTTGCATCTTCTGCAGAGTATTTTGCATAGCCTCCGCAGTGATGATGCGTCAGTAATTGCCACGAAGTTTCATACGAGCTATCGATTTGTCTGTTAACTAACTGCTCAATCTCATTAACAAGGTATTCTGCATTTTTTAGTACCGCTACCCCTAACATGCGCTGGATAGACTGGGTATTAGCCTCTAGTCTAGTCGTGCTAGACAGTAATCCTGCAATAGAACCGCCACTGCCAACTGGCAACATTAGGGTGTCAAATTGCTGCTGCTCGCTAAGTTCAGTCATCACTTCTGCCATACCGGAAAGTGCTAGTGAATTACTCCCGCCCTCGGGTACGATTAAATAGTCAGGATAGGCGTTGCTTAGTTCATCAAGAAAACCTTGTTCGTGGCGTTTGCGATAGGTGGTTCTATCAACAAAGTTGAATTTCATTCCCCAGTGTTTTGCCCATCGCAACGTGTAATTATTTTGGTAGTGTTCTTCACCGCGAATAATGCCTATTGAAGCTAATCCTTGCTGCTGACAAGCATAGGCTAAAGCATGAATATGATTTGAATAGGCACCACCGAAGGTCAGCACGCCTTTTTTCTTCAGCGCTTTAGCATGTGCAAGGTTACCCTTTAATTTGCGCCATTTATTCCCTGAGATTATCGGGTGAATTAGGTCGTCACGTTTAATAAATACACGAACACCGTGCTGCTTAAAAAGTGGGTGTTCTAATGGTTGTACGGGAGATGGCAACACCGGATAAGAGGTTTCAAGATGCACAGAGTAATTCGAACTTAGTCAGAGATGCTTTAATTGCTACTATATCAAATATGTCGGTGGCTTGGATGAGTTCGTCAGCAAAATTCGATAAGTCTTTGCTTTGGTATTGGTGTGCACAAGCTTTCAGTGCATTCGCAAAACTAGCGATATCTGTCAAATTGTTGCTGAACTTCAATTGCTCACATTGAGCCCTGAAATCGCTATTGAGCAGTTCTTTCAATTTAGGGGAGATACTAAGTAATTCATCTTGTTCTTGTGCAGGAGGCACGATTTCAGCATGGCGTAAGTGTTTCTTGAGTTCGTCAACCAACTCTTGTTTTAATACTGGCTTTCTTAGGTATCCTGAGAAGTTTTCACGACGTGAACGTTCATAATCATCACGCATCACTGAAGCTGTCAAAGCGACAATTGGCAAATCAGGTTTAGCCTTTTTGATAATATTGGCGGCTTGATAGCCGTCCATTTGCGGCATCCTAATATCCATAACGATGAGGTCAAAGTTTTGAGTTTTTGCTAACTCTACAGCTTCCAAGCCATTGCTTGCTTGCTCGAAACTCATGTTAAGTGAGCGAAATATTTCTGCTAAGAGGTTTCTATTGTCTTCAATATCATCAACGATAAGGATATTTTTCTGATCAAATTTAACCTGCGTATTCTCGGCTATGTTTGCATTACTGGCAGGTGCTTGTTCTAGCACGGCGACATCAATTTCTCGCAGATACACTGAAAAACAAGAGCCTTTATTTGGCGTGCTGACAACAGATATTTTGCCATTCATTAGTTCGGTGAGACGGCGACTAATGGTAAGTCCAAGTCCGGTTCCACCATACTTGCGAACACTTTGCCCTTCTTGCTGTTGAAAGCTTTCAAAAATTGAAGCGATTTTGTCTTCATCAATACCGATGCCGGTATCTTCAACATCAATTTTAAGGTCTACCGTACTGTGTATTGTGTTTTCGTTCAGCGCGGTTGCTCTGAGTGTAATACAACCTGAATCGGTAAACTTAACGGCATTACCCACGAGGTTAAATAAGATTTGTCTAATTCTCGTTGCGTCTAGTAACAAGGCATTCGGGATATGCTCATCCACCTCTAACATGAAATCTAGTCCTTTGCTCTTGACGTTCATGGTAAATATGTTGCTCACGTCTTCAAAGATGCTATGCGGATTACAAATTTCTTTGCTAATTGTTAACTTACCAGCTTCAATTTTCGATAAGTCTAAGATGTCATTAATCAGCAGTAACAAAGAGTTACCTGCTGATTTAATGGTTTTAACAAATGATTTTAACTTGTTATCTTGCACTTGTTCATAAAGGAGCTCTGTAAAGCCAATGATAGCGTTCATCGGTGTGCGAATTTCATGACTCATATTCGCAAGAAACTCTGACTTTGCTTTATTGGCAGATTCAGCATTGTCTTTTTGAATCGCTAGTTCACGTTCCATCGCTATTCGCTCGTTTAGGTTAACGACAATATGGAGCAGGGCGGTTTTACCTTGATAGCGAATTGGGATGATGGATAGTTGTCCGTCAATTGTGCGTTTGTCGAGGGTTTTCAGTTGTAGCTGTTTGCCAGATATCGCATTGACATCACCTTGATAGAATGAAGATGCGTCTATCGAGGCGATTTCCTCTTCCTTGATGGCAAGCTCTTTAATTGCGTTTCTATTGGCCATCACTAGTTTATTGGACATCGGATTAACGACGTAAATAATGACGGGCGTATTGTCGATAACAACCGAGAGGTTACGTTCACTTTGCTTTAAAGAAAATTCGATTTGCTTACGCAGCACGATTTCTGTTTGAAGCTTTCTATTCCAAATAAATACAAACGAGATGATCAGTAGCGCGACGACAAAGACTGTCGCGACCAGTTTGTAATCGGTTTTCACCAACAACTCTTTATAGCCCCAACGGTCTAAAATTTGCTGCTTTTCAGCGGTGTTTATGTTGGCCAATACCTTGTCCAATATGGGAGCTAGCGGAGCAAGGTTAGGTTGCACGGCAAAGTTTATATTCAGCGTGTAGTCGGTTTTACCCACTACTCGTAAGCCTGAATACCCTTGTTCTGCAATATGGTAATTAGCTTGCGCTAACGAGCTGATAAACACATCGGTTTTTCCCGATGATAAATCATCTAATCCTTGCTCTGGGGAGTCAACAAGGTAAAAGGCTTTGCTCGGGTAGCGTTTTAAGATCGCTTTAGTGCTGGGGTAGTCTTTTAATAGCGTGATGCGCTGATTTAGCAACTGGCTGATATCTTCGATGTAGCGGTGTTCGTTTTGCATCACAAAAACAACGGGACTGCTGATGTAACTACGGGTATAAGTAAGGTGTGAGAACGGTTGATAATTTGGAAATGCCGCAACAATATCTGCTTTACTATCGAGTATTTGAGACTCACTTTCTTGCCAACTTTGCGTTGGTTGCTTGATGAACTCTATGTTGAGGGCTTCTGAAAATATCGACAAATAGTCATGAATGATACCTACGTAAGATTGGTCGCCATCTAACGCTTCAAAAGGCATCCAATTGGGATCGCCAACGATAGTAAAACTGTTATTTTCACGCAGCCAAGCTTTTTCTTGCTGACTTAGATTGATATCTCGTGATGATGGGACAACACTGCCTTTTGATAACCATTTATCGACCAGTTGATTGAGGTTATTGTCTTCCAGATAAATGATAGCCTTATTGAGAATATCGACCAGTGGTTGGTAGTCCTGTCTTACGGCAATATATAGCGGTGTTACTGGTGAGTTTGGTAGGCTCTTAAAAGGTTTTACTTTTTCAATGCCTCTTTGCTCTATGATGTAGTTAATAACCGCATTCGAATCGTATAAGACGTCAGCCTTACCCGATAAAATGGCGTCGATAGCTTGCTCTGGCGACTGCACATAAACCAACGAAATATTAGGAATCAGCTTTGATATTTCTTGTTCACGAGCACTATTTCTGATGATTGCTAGACGCTTGCCTGATAGGGCTTTAAGCTCTGTTGCATCGATATCCTCGTGAATGAAGAATGAGTTGAGTAAGCTTACGTAAGACTTAGTGAAAATAAGATCTTTTTCTCGCTCAGGTGTTTTGTACGCGGCGGCGAGCAAGTCTTTTTCTTTGGCTTTAACCTGTCGTAGCGAGTTTTCCCATACATCAGTACTGTAGTGAAAGCTTAAGCCAGTTATTTTGGCGATTTCTTGCAGTAAATCGTGGCTTAAACCATCGTGCAGTCCTTGGTCATTCCTAAATTCAAATGGGGCCCATGCATAATCCCCTGCAATTTTTACTTCAGGGTGCTGTGCTATCCAAGCCAGCTGCTCTGTGGTTAAGTCTAATTTATTAATGTTTGTATTTATCTGAGCGCTAGTTTCGTTTGAGCTGCTCGGCTTGAACCACTTATTGTAAATTGCTCGATGCTGTTGCTCAGAAATTGCGTCTAGGCCTTTTTGAATAATAGTCGCAAGTTCCGGCTGATCTTTAACAGAGACAATATGGATTGGGTTTTTACCGAGGTGACGAGTCGATTTAAACGGGACAATTGTACTTATCCCCTCAATATCGAGCGTATATATAAGCGCTCCATAGGTATCGAATAAGATGTCAGCCTCCCGCTCTAATACCAAATCGATAGCATGGCCAAATGAGTCGGCATCAACTAATACAATATTCGGGAAGTGTTTTTTAAGTATTTGTCGGTGGGCATAATCTTTCGGAATAGCCAGCTTTTTTCCGTCAAGGTCTTGAAGTGTTTTAACATCCAGTGACTGGTGCACGAAAAAGTAATCGAGGGCTTCAAAATAAGGTTTCGAAAAGTTTAAGTAGGCTTCTCGTTCAGTCGTTTTATATACGGCGCCAAGTATGTGAATTTCACCTGCTTTGATTCTGGCTAAGTTAGCATCCCAAGTATCAGATATAACATGATATTTTAGACCTGTGTTAGCGGCGATTAAGGTGAGGTAATCGTTGGCTATGCCCCGGTAGTTACCTTGCCTGTCAGTAAAGTTAAACGGTGTCCAATCTAAGCTGCCACCTACCAGTACGTCAGGGTTTTGTTTTAGCCACGCCTGTTCTTGTGCGGTTAATTGCACAGGGTTATTAGTTTGTGCTGTGGCAACAGATAGATAAAAGAGCCACAACAATAGCGGTAGCAATAATCGTCGCATTGTTTAGTTGCTAATAATATCTAGGAATTCTGGAAGCTTTTCGACGAAAATATCAACTAAAGATGGATCGAAATGAGTGCCACTATGATCTTTTATATATTGAACGGCATCGTCAATGGACCAAGCGTCTTTGTACTGACGTTTGTGCGTTAATGCATCAAATACATCTGCCAATGCAACAATTCGACCGTAGATATGAATTTGTTCACCCTTCAAGCCTCTTGGGTAACCAGTACCATCCCATTTTTCATGGTGTTCACGTGCAATAATTGAAGCGGCATTAGTTAAGCGTCGCTTCGAATGTTGCAACAATTCATACCCTTTTTCAGCATGTGACCGCATGATGGTCATTTCTGAGTCGGTTAACTTTCCAGGCTTGTGTAGAATTTCTTTCGGAATCGCAATCTTTCCTATGTCGTGCATCGGTGACGCTAAGAAAATGTCTTCGATATCTTTCTCAGATAGGTAGTCAATGTTGCTCGCTAATAATCGACACATACTCGCTACACGTTTGATGTGTTGGCCTGTTTCATCGGAAGTTGATTCCATAACTTCCATTAAGGTGTAGATCATTTCACTTTGATTTTCTTCAATTTCCTTAGCTAAGCGCTCGCCTTGAAGTTTAGCTTTATTAAGCGTTTGCTCGTATTGCTGTTGGATCTCTTTCCGAGACAAAGCTAATTCAATATGGGTTTTTGTCCGAGAGAGTAATTCGTTAGCGTGAAAAGGTTTAACAATATAGTCGACACCGCCAACAGCAAATCCTTCAGCGATGGAATCGGCATCGGCCTTAGCGGTAAGGAAAATAATAGGCGTATCTTTGGCATGTTCCATTTTTTTGACTTCTAAGCATACATCGTAGCCATTGAGTTTTGGCATCATGATATCGAGTAGAATTAAATCAAAATTATTGGAGGAAATGAGGTTGAGGGCTTCTTGACCGTCAGATGCGAAAGAGAAGCTGTAACTCTCTTCTTTTAAAATATTCATGGCGACCTGGATGTTATCAATAACATCATCAACAATTAATACATGTATGTCGCTACCACTCTTCATCACTACTTCCTTCATTCTTTCACTAATGCGGTACAAGGCTATTTAGTTGTGCTCAAACGTCCATTGTGAGTTATCTCACAGCATACTTTTTTTTAACGACGTAGCAAAGTAATAATTAATAAGCTATTGGTATAGTAGACAAAGTAAAATCATACGCAATTAGGTCTTATAGCTTGTTTTTGTTACTAAAACACTTGCGCCTAGAGGGGATTCAGGGATAATGAAATGTGCAATGCCATTGCCTCAGACTCTAATAGTAAGAATCTTGAAATGTCGCTGAAAACTAAAATAACTAAATTGCTCTCAAAAGCTGAGTCAAATCAAACAATAGGAATTGCTTTTAGGCAGGACGCAATGGCCTATTGTCACCTATCCGAGCTAGGTGAATGTCAGTATCACCAAGCCCCTATTACCGATGGTAATCAGGAAAAAGCAATTAAAGAATTAGTTAATACGCCCGATGTTCAAGCACAAGGCCACTTGGTGGTTGCTCCTTCGCAATATCAAATTGTTCAAGTTGATAAGCCAGAAGTCCCCGAAGAAGAAATGCTGAGTGCCCTAAAATGGCAGGTCAAAGAGCTGGTAACGATCCCCCCTGAAGACATGATTCTGGACTATTTTTCTGGTCCTGTGCTTGCGGGTGGTAGTGAGAAACTAAACGTTGTTTGCAGTCAAAAGTCAGCGTTAAAAGTTTTAGTTGAGGCGCTCGACGACAGCGATATTAATCTGAAAACTATTTCTACCGAAGAGTTTGCTTTTGCTAGCCTAGTGCCATTTCAAGAGCAAGCGTTAATGCTGGTGTGCCAGCAGCCGAATGAAGAAATAGTCATCCTGATCGTAAAGCTTGGTCGTATTTATTTTCACCGTCGATTAAGAGGTTATGCACAACTAGGTACCAAAACGATCGAAGAGTTATCATTTGGTGCGGTCGACTCACTTAGTTTGGAAATTCAGCGCTCTTCAGATTATTTTGAACGTCAATTGAAACAGGCGCCGATAAAAGAAATTCAAGTGATTTTACCCATTAAAACAGCAGACTACATTGTTAACAAATTGGGTGAAAATACGAATACGCCAGTGGTGAGTTTTAGCTTTGATGAACGCCACAAAGACAAGGCGATGTTTGCGGCGGCAATTGGCGCTACTCAATTGGATTTAATGGAGCGATTTGTTCATGATTAAATCAACCATTAATTTATTGCAACCGGAGCTAAAACCGGATAAGCCGCTAGTCACGCTCAAGAATGCGGTTGCGGTGTGGACTCTTACCTTTTTGGTCATGGGAGCACTTGCTTTTTATACAGAGTCTCAGCGTCAATCCTACCAAGAGAAAGTTACTGATTTAACAAGTGAGAACACTAAGCTTATTGAACAAAGTGAACAACTGCAGCAGCGCTTGTCGAATCATAAACCCAGCCCAGAGCTTATTGCCGAACTAGAAACCATTCGAGCGTTATCGACGGATAAACGTAAGTTGTTCGAACAGTTAACTAACTCTGAACAAAGCTATATCACGGGTTTTGCTAGTGCTATGCAGGAGCTATCAGAGCTCCATCGTAGTGATATCAGTTTGCAGCAAATTAGCATTCAAGAAGGCGCTATTTTATTTTCTGGACATGCTAAGGATGCTGGCGCTGTGCCACGATGGCTGAATCAATTTGAACAGTCATCGGTGCTTTCAGGTAAAGCGTTTCAGCAGATGGAGATGAAAGAGCTTGATGATAGCCCATTTATCGAATTTACCGTTCGCTCTTCAGGCAACGTATTAAGTAAAGGAATGGTTTCAGTAAACGCTAATACTGAAAACTTTATAGATGAAGGAAGAAGTTCCGCAGATAGTAAATCTGGAGCCAACGAATGAGTATGTGGCAAGAGTACTCTGATAAATTTTCAGCGTTAACACCGCGAGAGCAATACATCATTTTCGGTGCCGCTATGTTTTTAACCGTTTACTTGATGTTTACGCTGGTTATTGAAGGTAATCTCATTAGCATTAAGCAAGACAAAGCTAAGGTGGTGACATTAACCGCCAGTAATAATACGGCTGAACGTACGATAGTCATGTACGAAGACGCACTAAAAGACGATCCTAACGCAGCGATTAACGAACAAATAAGCCGTGCAAAGGCTGCATTAGGTGAAGTTGATAAGGAATTACTGACATTAACATCTGAACTTATCAACCCTATTCAAATGCGCGCGGCATTAATTGACTTATTATCGTTAGAGTCTGGAGTTTCTCTGATGGCGTTTGAAGTCTTAGCGCCCAATGCTATTTATGCAAACACAAAGGTTAGCGAGGACTTATCTGCTGACCAAGATAAAGCTGACACTCCAACATCCGCACCAACAGTTGGCCTTTATCAGCATGGTATTAAGCTTAAGCTAAAAGGTCGCTACGGTGCCCTCCAAGCCTATCTTCAGCGACTAGAGGGGCTAAGATGGAAGTTTTTCTGGCAACAGTTTGAATTAAACGTTGTTGAATATCCAAATAATGAGCTGTCTGTAACGCTTTATAGCCTGAGTACACAAAGGGAGTTCCTTGGTGTTTAGTCGACTTTTCAGCGTGATTCCGCTTACATGCGTATTATTTGTTTGCTCGGGGTTACATGCAGCTACAGATCCTACCCGACCGTTAGGACAAGGTATGCATGCATCGCCAAGCGTTAAACCCACATCAGGCGGTTTGGTATTGCAATCAATTATCAAACAGCAAGGTGAACAACCAGTAAGAGCAATTATTAGCGGCCAGTTGGTGACAAAGGGAGAACTGGTGTTTGGTTATCAAGTTGTTAATATTGAAGAAAGAAGTGTGACACTGCGGTCAGAAGACAATGTGCGTAAGCTAACCTTATTTACGCAACCTATCGTGAAATATAAATAAAAGAAATTGGTATGAAAAAGTCTCAAATAAGTCTCTTTTTAGCTAGCGCAATGGTTGTGCTTTCAGGCTGTACTACGGTGCCAGACAAGCCAACCTTCGTAAATCAAGCGCTTGACCAAGCTATTGAAGACCAGACTCAATCAGGCGCCCCGAGGCCTCTTACTGCCGTGCCAGATGTTGTTCAACAAGAGTTGATGCAGCAAACGTTTGCTAGTGCCAAACAAACTTTATTAATGGAAAAGCGGTTAGACATTGCAGCTGTTGATGTTGATGCGAAAGCGTTTTTTGCCGCTATTGTCGAAGACTCTCCCTACAGCGTAGCTGTTCACCCTGATGTAGCAGGCAGTATTTCACTCAACTTAAAAGATGTAACCATTGAAGAAGCGTTGGATGTTTTGCAAGACTTGTACGGTTTTGACATAAAAGAAACGGGCTCTGTTATTCAGGTATACCCATCAGGGATGCGCACTGAGACCATCGCGCTAAATTATCTATTTTTAAAACGTTACGGTACGTCTTCTACGCAGATTAACTCTGGCGGCGTTTCTGAAAACGATCCTAATAGCGGAAACGGCAATAACAGCAATAGCAATAATAATAGTAACAACAATAGCGGCAGCAATAATAATGGCTATGGTAACAATCAAAACACCAATAGCGGCGTTAATATTTATACCAGTAACGAATCAGACTTTTGGCAAGAGCTAGAAGATACGTTAACAACGTTAGTTGGTAATGAAGATGGTCGATCGGTAATTGTGTCGCCACAAGCAGGCTTGGTTACCATTAAAGCGCTACCGTCAGAAATCAAAGCGGTGAAGACATTTGTCAACAACACGCAAGAACATTTGCGTCGCCAGGTGATTATCGAAGCCAAGATATTAGAAGTTACCTTAAGTGATGATTACCAGCAAGGGGTGCGTTGGGATGAAGTACTTGGTCATATTGGTAGTACAGATCTCTCTTTCGGCACCAATATGGCGCTGGCGGGCAAT
The DNA here is from genome assembly GCA_947492575.1 of uncultured Thalassotalea sp. Lineage (GTDB taxonomy): Bacteria > Pseudomonadota > Gammaproteobacteria > Enterobacterales > Alteromonadaceae > Thalassotalea_F. The sequence goes on along the minus strand of CANLNK010000002.1, from coordinate 507,126 downwards.
ACAATCTCAGCAACAATTGGTGGCGTATCAGCATTAAGTTTCGTTAATGCTGACTTCTCAGGCGTTATTTCACTATTGCAAACACAAGGTAATGTGCAGGTACTTTCAAGTCCGAGAATAACGGCATCAAACAACCAAAAAGCGGTTATTAAAGTTGGTGAAGATGAATACTTTGTTACCGAAGTTTCAAGCACAACTACTACGGGCACTGCAACAACAACGACACCAGAAGTAGAGTTAACACCATTTTTCTCAGGTATTGCATTAGATGTTACCCCTCAAATTGATGGAAACGGCGAGGTGATTCTTCATGTTCACCCGTCAGTAACAACAACAGACGAGCAAACGAAGGTGATTACCATCGGTAGTGACGAGTACTCTTTACCGCTTGCACAAAGCAGTGTACGAGAGTCAGATACGATTATCCGCGCTCAGTCAGAGGAAATAGTGGTTATTGGTGGTTTAATCGAAACGAGAAAAATTGATCAAGAATCCAAAACACCGCTGCTAGGAGATATTCCACTAGTGGGCAACTTGTTTAAAAACAAAAGCAAAGGGACTGTGAAAAAAGAGTTAGTGATCATGTTAAAACCGACAGTAATCGGCCAGGACACTTGGAAAGATCAACTGCAAGAAGCGCGCTCTTTGTTGAAACAGTGGTTCCCTGAAGCTGAGTAGCCGCAGAGTTCGGCGCGAGCAGCAACAATATTATGTACTTGTATCATTTTGGATTAAGAGAGTTACCTTTCACTTTGACCCCAAATACAAGTTTTTACTTAGGGCTAGCGCCTCATAATGAAGCGCTTGCTGTACTGCTTACTGCTTTGAAAACTGGCGAAGGTTTTTTAAAAGTTGTCGGTGAAGTAGGTACTGGTAAAACACTTCTTTGCCGAAAGTTACTTAATGATATTCCTGAACACTTTGTTACTGCATATATTCCCAATCCGTATTTAAACCCCGATGAGCTGCGTCGTGCTGTAGCGCTGGAGCTTGGTGTAAAACAAGCACAGCGTATGTCGAATCAACTGCTGACACAGCGCATTCAATCACGCTTATTAGAACTGCATGGCCAAGGACACTCTGTAGTACTCATTGTTGATGAAGCACAGGCATTACCTGAAGAAAGCTTAGAGGCGTTGCGCTTGTTTACCAATCTTGAAACAGAAAGCCGTAAGTTATTGCAAGTTGTTATGTTTGCGCAACCTGAGCTCGATCAGCGTTTAGCAAATGACAAATTTCGCCAACTTCGACAGCGTATTACCTTTTCTTACAAACTACGCCCCATGACGTCTAGTGAGGTTGAAAGCTACATTCAACACCGACTCAGCGTAGCAGGTTATAAGGGAGCAGCACTGTTTCCTGCCAAGGTATGTAAACGATTGACAAGAATTAGCAAGGGTATTCCACGTTTGGTTAATGTGTTATGCCACAAAATGATGATGTTAGGTTATGGCGAAGGCGAGTATATGCTTACGAATAAACACCTTAATATGGCGGCAAAAGACACTGAAGATACGGCTACCATCAATATATCTTCCGCTATGCTGACCTCGGCGGGAATTGCAGTATTACTCGTTATCATTGCCACGGCCTATGTTTGGTTGCAATCGGGAGGTCCGACATGAGCGTCATTAATCAAATGCTAAAAGACTTAGAAGAACGCAACCAGCCAGCCAGTGAAGTACCTGCTGGAACCCCGATTATTGTTAATCAGCCAGCGAAAAGTACATCGAGTATTGTTATTGTGTTGGCCTCAGTCGTACTTTCGATGCTTATCGCTGGTGCAGTATGGCTTTATCTTGAAAATCAAAAGCTTCAATTAAATCAAAAAGACGTTAAGCAATCTGCTAGCCAAGGTGATGTCACAGCAACAGCGGTTAATAACAACTCATCAGCTAGTCAGGCAGCAAATGGTCAAGTACCAATAAAAAAGGAATCGAGCAAGCAAGAAACAAGTAAGCAAGCGCAAGTTCAAGCAAGCGCTGCTACAGTAAATTCGCCAGAGCGTGTTACCTCTCAAAAAACGATGTTAAATGAGCCTGAATCAAACTTGGCTGAATCTATTGGCGAAGTAGTGGGTGATGTGGAATCAACTTTTGTCGAAACAAACATAATCACAACGCCTAAACAACCTATCGTAAACAATGTTACGGATAAGCCAGTCGCCGAGACTCCAACACCTAGCGCCTCGATAGAGTCGTCAAAGGCCGAGAGCAAGCCTTCGTTATCTATCGCTCGCAAACAACTTTCGCCAGAGCAGTTGGCGGCACAGAAAATGTCGCAAGTGGATAAAGCGATGATGGAAGGAGAAGGCCAAAAAGCGGAGCAATTACTTCAAGATGTTGTGCTGTTAACACCAATGAATACAGAGGCGAGGAAGCAACTTGCTGCATTATGGTTTGCGCAAGGTCAGCTTCAAGGCGCATTGAATGTTCTGAATCAGGGGGTTGCAGCAATGCCTGATTTTGCCGACTTTCGTTTGATGAAAGCGAAAATATTGTTACAACAAAACAATACACAAGGCGCTTACCAGTCTCTTATAGCATTGCCAATGCATCCTCAAATCGAATATCAATTATTGCTTGCGCAGGCTTCGCAGCAAGTTGGAGAACTCTCTGCATCCATCAACGCTTATCGTCAATTAGTGCTATTGCAACCCTCAAAAGGGAAGTGGTACCTGGGACTTGCGATCGCGCTAGATCGCAATAGCCAGTTTGGTGAAGCCGTTAAAGCTTATCGTGAAGCGATTGCGTTAGGTGATATTTCCCCACAAAGTAGACAGTTTGCCCAGCAACGTATGGCAGAGTTAGGAGACTAAGATTATGGCGGCACCTAAGTTAAAAATGCGCCTTGGTGATTTGCTGGTACACGAAAATATTATCAGCAACGACCAGCTTATGCAGGCGCTAAGCAGCCAAAAAACATCAGGTAGAAAGCTCGGTGATGTGCTTATCGAGTTAGGTTACATCAGTGAACGTCAGCTCTTAGAATTCCTTGCTCAGCAGCTGGATGTACCCTTTATGGATATCAGTCAATTACGTGTGCCAGGTGAAGTCGCCAACTTGCTACCAGAGGTGCATGCTCGCCGTCTTCGTGCCTTGGTCATGGAAGATAAGGGCCAAAGCGTACTTGTTGGTATGAGTGATCCTGCTGACCTAAGCGGCCTTGATCAATTAGAGCAAATGTTGGCGCCTAAGCGCATCGAGATTGCGGTTGTCATGGAGTCGCAGCTATTTGAAGCTTTTGACAGCCTGTATCGCCGTACCGCTGAAATTGAATCTTTTGCAAGCCAGCTCGAACAAGAATATGAGCAAACATCTGATTTTGATATCTCTGCAACATTTGATGATGGTGGTGATGCAACTGTTGGTAAATTATTGCAATCAGTGTTTGAAGATGCAGTACAGATGCGCGCTTCTGATATTCATATTGAACCAGATGAAAAGCAGCTGCGTATCAGGCAGCGTATTGACGGCGTATTACAAGAAAATATCTTAAATGAAAACAAGATAGCATCCGCGCTTGTACTTCGCCTGAAATTAATGGCTGGCCTAGATATTTCTGAAAAGCGTTTACCGCAAGATGGCCGCTTTAACCTACAAATTAAAGGGCACAGTGTAGATGTGCGTATGTCGACCATGCCTGTCCAATATGGTGAATCTGTGGTTATGCGTTTGCTTGACCAATCGGCAGGTCTGTTATCTTTTGACGAAACCGGTATGCCAGCAGATTTAGTTTCTCGTCTTCGCCACCAAATTACGCGTCCTCACGGAATGGTTTTGGTAACTGGGCCGACAGGTAGCGGTAAAACAACCACTCTTTATGCAGCCTTGAGTGAACTTAATAAAGCCTCTAAGAAAATTATTACCGCTGAAGATCCGGTCGAATATAGGTTACCTCGTATCAACCAAGTTCAGGTCAACAGTAAAATTGATTTAACCTTCTCAAGTGTTTTAAGAACCGCGTTACGTCAGGATCCCGATATTATTATGGTCGGTGAGATGCGCGACCATGAAACAGTTGAGATAGGGTTGCGAGGCGCGTTAACAGGTCACTTAGTATTGTCTACGCTGCATACCAATGATGCGATAACCAGTGCGTTGCGTTTGATAGATATGGGGGCTGCCGGTTTCCTCGTTGGTAGTTCGCTCCGTGCCGTGGTCGCTCAGCGTCTTGTTCGACGTGTATGTGATAGTTGCACCCAAGACTATCACCCAGATGCACAAGAAAGTATGTGGCTTAATAATTTAACGGGATTAGATACCAGTACCATTCCATTTAAGATGGGGAAAGGTTGCCAGTCTTGTGGTTATACAGGCTACAAGGGGCGAATAGGTGTTTTTGAACTGTTAGAAATGAATGAACCCATGATGGCGGCATTGAAACGTGATGATACGGAAGCATTTACTGAGTTAGCTAAAGCTAATCCGACTTTCAAACCGTTAGCAAAAGCAGCATTTGATTACGCTAAAGACGGTATTACCTCAGTTGAAGAAGTGCTAAGGTTAGTTGAAACGGTTGATGTGGCGAGCTAATTGATGGCGGTTTTTACCTACAAGGGGCGCAATAACAAAGGTGAGCAAGTAACCGGCTCCCTTGAAGCGTCAAGTGCAGCGCTTGTCGCTGAGCAATTGTCTCGCAAACAAATTATCCCCGTGGCTATTGAAGAGTCAAAGAAAGGTGGAGAGAAGAGTGCTGCGAATATTGATATTGGTGAGCTGCTAGGATTCAACCAAGTCTCACTGGATGATTTAATTGTATTATGTCGCCAGATGCACGCATTGATGCGCTCTGGTGTTCCAATTCTTCGCGCAATTAACGGCTTAGCAGAATCAACATCGTCTCAAAAGCTGAGAGAAGTTTTGAGCGAAGTTGGCAGTCACTTGGAAGGTGGCTATGCTCTTTCGTCAGCACTTAACCAGCACCCTAAAGTCTTTTCTTCACTATTCATTTCTATCGTTCATGTGGGGGAGAACACCGGTCAACTTGACGGTGCATTTGCCAAATTAGCCAGCTATTTTGAGCGTGAACAAGAAACCCGCAAACGCATCAAGTCGGCGTTGCGTTACCCTAGTTTCGTCATCACCGCTATTTTAGTCGCCATTGTTATTCTTAACATTTTTGTCATTCCTACCTTTGCCAATATGTTCTCTAAGCTTGGAGCCGATTTGCCGCTTGCGACTAAAGTGCTCATCGCTAGTTCAGAATTTTTCATGAATTATTGGCCGCATATGCTGGTGGCGCTAGTCGGCATTATTTTTGGCATTCGCTATTACGTCAAAACACCAGCTGGTCGTTACTTTTGGGATAAACGCAAACTCAAATTACCAGTTGTAGGCAGTATTATTGAACGTTCTATTTTATCTCGATTCACTCATAGTTTTGCCATTGTATTAAAGGCCGGTGTGCCGATGACATCAGGCTTAAGCCTAGTGTCAGATGCAGTTGACAATGATTTCATGCGCGAAAAAATTGTAGGCATGCGGCAAGGTATTGAAAGTGGTGAGAGCTTACTTCGAACTGCAATTAGTAGCGAACTTTTTACTCCTCTCGTGCTACAAATGGTGGCAGTTGGTGAAGAGACAGGGCGCGTAGATGAACTGCTAGAAGAAGTTGGAGATTACTACGAGCGAGAAGTCGACTATGATTTAAGTACATTAACCGCGCGCATTGAGCCTATTTTATTGGTTGTGGTAGCGGCGATGGTATTAGTGCTAGCGTTAGGTATTTTTACCCCAATGTGGGATATGGCATCGGCATTCCAAGGCAAATAATGGATGTTCAAGCGAAGGCGATAGGTCGAGATAAGTCAATGACGGAACTATTAGTTATTGTCATTGTTTTAGGGCTATTGATGGCTAGTTTTATTAGTGCTTTCTTCGAGCAGGAAGAGGAAATTAACGATGCAGGCTTTAATGCGCTAGCTAATAATTTTGCCAGCCAAGTTCAGGTGATTCGTGGTCAATGGATGATGGATGGAAGACCTAGTCGCTTGGTTCTTAAGGAAGTCTCAGGTCGACAATCGACTGTGATTGTAAACGAATTTGGCTGGGTAACCGGAGAGACTTGCCAGGCAATATGGCAGAGTGTACTCGACATCCAGTTAACATTTATGAACCAACCCGTTGGGGTGGTGGCTAAAATTGTTGCTGGAGAGGAAAATTTGGACGTTACTTCACAAACGCACAGCTGTCGCTATGCGTTAAATGAGCATATTTTCTTTGATTATTTATTGCTCTCTGGCAAGGTTGTTGCCAATAAATAGTGATACGCTCCAAGTTTGTCTCTCGATGATTTAAACTTAATTGAAAAGTCAGTGACTTAACTGATAATTCACTGCTAGAATGGGTTTAATTGCGAATTAGAACAGGTGTGCCCATGAGACTACAAAAAGGCTTTACTTTAATTGAGCTGGTTATCGTTGTTGTTATTCTTGGCTTTTTGGCCGTAACAGCGATCCCTAAGTTTTTAGATTTAACTGATCAAGCTAAGCAAGCAAACATTGAAGGCATGGCTGGTGGCTACGCAACTGCTGTTTCATTAGTGCGAGCACAGTGGGAAGCAGAAGGTCGACCAGAAAATTCTTCAGGTCAAAACTCTGTCAATTACGATGGCGTCGACTTAGTGCTTACCACAGAAGCAACTAACGTTCGCCCTGGTTATGTGACAGGGTTAACAGACGGTGCTGGTTTGGGCGGTGGTTTCGATGTAAACAATTGTGTAGAGATTTGGCAGAATATTTTGCAGCAACCACCCGTGGTGGAGTCTACTATTGCGAACTTAAACAGCAACAGCTCTTCTGATTATTTTGTCACTAGTATTGCAGGCGATGGAAATGCGGGTAATGCAATTTGTGCATATTATTTAAAAGAGTCTTTAGCAAAAGATTCAAATGGTGATTTTGTAGCGCCAACCTCGGCCGCTGCAACGTCAACAGGCAACTTATTCACTTATGATCCATCAAACAGCTCAGTAGTGGTTTATATCAATAATTAATTTAGTACTTTTAAGAGTGGTATTATGAAAATGTTAAATAAAAATAGTGGTTTTACCTTAATTGAACTAGTCGTAGTCATTGTTATTTTAGGTATTTTAGCTGCTACAGCGGCACCTAAATTTATCAATTTACAGGACGATGCTCGTACAGCAACGCTAAATGCGGTTAAGGCTTCAATGCAAAGTGCAGCGACTTTGGTTTATAGCAAGTCGTTAATAGAAGGCAACCAAGATACTGATGGTGATGCTGGTACGCCTCCAACGGTTAATGTAAATGGTACTGACGTAGAAATTTCATTTGGTTATCCACGCTCTGATACCGGCAGTGGTGCAGTTTGGACAGCTAACTTCCTAGAACTGGACGCTAATGAGTTCACTACGGCTGATGATGCTGTTTCTGGCAGTGTCGTTATTTACCCGACAGGCGGATCTGAGCCAACATCACTGACAGGTTCTAACACGAATAACTGTTTTGCTTACTACACTGAAGCTGCAGCAGTTGGCGGTACGCCAACGATTGAAGTGGTTGACTGTCAGTAAGTCTCTAGTTTAACCAAATAAAAAAAGAGGACTCATGTCCTCTTTTTTTATATTTGCGATTTTATTTTGAATAAACAAAGCACTAGCTAAACTAAAATATCAACTCCAATTTTGGATTCCGACAAGCTTAACGTATACTGTTCAAACCATTAGCTTTCTATTTCTTGTGGTTTGCGTACGTGATAGCAGGGTCTTATCAGTCTTTTTGTCGATTTCAGAGAACAGCTTTACAGGGCTTTACGCTTATTGAGCTTGTTGTCACTATCATCATCATTGGTATTCTTGCCGTGACTATTTTACCGCGCTTCACCGGCACTCAAGGATATGAAGAATATACTTACCGAGCTCAAGCAATTGCGATACTGCGCAATGTCCAAACCAAGGCGATGCAACAATCTGTTGGTGGCTGTCATAACATAGTGGTGGACTCTACTCATCTAGGTATCCCTGATCAAAACCCTTGTGCTTTGAACGCCGGCTTCTCAAATAGCTTTGGTAATAGCGATGACCTTACAAGGTTTGCGGAATTGCAAGTCGATAATAAACACCAAGTCAGTTTTTCGCTCGCCGGAAGCAGTGCTAGCGAATTTACTATTGGGTTTGACCAAATGGGACGACCGGATGAAGATTGTGCGGGCGGCTGTGATATCGAAATTAACGGTCAAGAAACATTAATTTTGCGAATCGAATCTGAGGGCTACACTCATGCGCTTTGATTTCTTGCACGCTAGTTTCTTTCATGCGAATAAAAAAGCTAAAGGCTTTACATTACTTGAGCTCGTGATTGGCATAGTGGTGCTGGCTATTTCCTTTTCTGTTATTACCAGCTTTATCGTCCCGCAATCAGAAAAAAGCGCCAATCAGATTCATCAAATACGTGCCGCAGAGTTAGGGCAGTCTTTGATGAATGAAATTTTAGCTAAAGCTTTCGATGAGCAATCTGATTTGGCTGGAGGTGCCATTCGTTGTGGTGAAGCTGGTTTAAATACTTGTACTACCAAACCAAACTTTGGGCCAGATGGCGGTGAAACAAGAGCGAATTTTGACGATGTTGATGATTATGATGGCTTAGACGAAACTGGTGATAGTATTGAGAATATTACCGGAAGTCAGATCCAGTCTGATGCATTAGAGAGCCTATATTTAGGTTATCGCGTGACTGTTAGTGTTACTTATGATGATACATATGACAACAGCAACGCAGGTTCACTGGTTAAGCGCATCGATATTACTGTTACGACGCCGAGTGGGGAAACGGTCCAGTTTGCTACCTATAAGGCGAACTTCTGATGATGGAACCTCGCAAGCAGCCACCATGCTTCAAAGCAAAACACTCTCAGGGCTTTACGCTGGTCGAGATGGTTACCGTTATTATTTTACTCGGCATTGTTTCACTTGGAGTCACGAGCCTACTGAGGTTCGGCACGCAAGCTTATGTTGATGTAACTGCCCGAGATGAATTAATTGCGAGTGGTCGATTTGCTGTAGAGCGCTTAAATCGAGAAATTCGAGCTGCACTCCCCAACTCTGTGAGAGAAACCAACGGAGCTACTTGTATTGAGTTTGTACCAACGGTCGGCAGTGCTATTTACCAAGATGTACCTGTTGGACCAGAGGACAGTCGCAATACAATAGATATTATTCGATTCGAACAAACCTCGCCTGCTTATACAACACCTGAAAATTATGACGTTGTCGTTTATCCGCTATATCCTGACGATGTTTATGTCGCTGGAAATAACAAAACGGCAAGCTTACAAGGCTTAAATGAAACCACGACCAATGAATGGGAACTTGTCTTAACGGGAAATATGTTATTTGCTGACGACTCGCCAACTAGCCGTCTATTCTTTATAGAGAGGAATTCTGTTGAATTTTGCATTAGTGGTAGCACGTTAACCCGCAATAATGTCTTAATGGCCGAAGATTTAAGTTTGGCATCAAGGTTCGAAGTTAATGAGGCAACCCATTTGAGAAATGCTGTCGTAACCGCATTATTAGTGTTTGAACGTGACGGTGAGCGCGTTACATTTAATAATGAAGTGCAGGTGATTAATGTTCCTTAACCCCTCTTTCCAAAACAAGCGATTAACGTCAGGAAGCCGCACCGGACAGCAAGGTAGTTCGCTAGTTATTGCTATTTTTATTTTGGTGGTGATGTTGTTACTCGGTGTAGCACTTACGCGGGTGCTCTCTACGAGCAGTGAAACAATTGCTTATGAAGTGGTAGGTGCTAGAGCGTATCAAGCAGCCAATATTGGCCTACAACGCAGGCTTACAGAACTATTTCCGTTAAATGAAGCGGCTAACTATTGTAACGGGGATGATATCTCTGGTGTCGACCCTGATGGCAATGCCGTCGTTATTAATAATGACTACCTAACATCAATTGGCAGTGTGCCGGGGTTAAATACTTGTCAGGTTGTTGAAATGCAGTGCACCGATTTTAAGGTTGACGATGTGGTGTATTATCGTCTGACGTCAACAGGGCAATGTGGTGTTGGAGCTGATACGGTATCCCGTATTGTAGAGGTAGAGGCTCGCAGTTTATGACAATTGTTCGAAATTTCTTCTTGTGTATATGCGCTTGTATTTCTCTAACGTTTTCCTCGCATCTTTATGCTGCGTGTTCTACATATGCAGGACAAGCCTCTATCAATGAAATCTATATTGGTACATTTGAAAGTGATTTTATTGAAATTAAGCTACTGGATAGTTCTATTAGCAATAGTGAATACAATAATTGGCAAGTTAGGGTATGCGCTGATAATGGGTGCGACAGTTACTCAATTTCGAATTTTGACCGTCAGTCCGTTTGGCATTATTTGGAAGCGCCAAGCTTCAACTCAAATCGTATTGACTTCAAAGATGGCTTTGATGTTCATCTTACAGATGGCAGTGGAAATACGATTAACTATGTCTCAGTAGAAGGGTTTGACGACCAAGAGCCAGATAGCCAATGCTCAGCGTTGGACGACGAAGTAAATACCGGTCCAAGCATTAGGTTGATTAGAAGGAACCCAGATGGCACAGGCGGATTTGGCTCATTTAACAATGGTCAGTCGAAAGACCGAGTCACTTTAGGGGACGACAATATTAACCCTGGAGAATCAGTTCAACTTTTCCAATTTACTCACGATGGCAATGGCATAACCTGCCAATCAGAACCTGTTAGCATTGTTGCCTGTAGCACTGCTGCATGCACTTCGACGGATACGTCGGTCAATACCAGTATCGACCTAGTTGTCAGTAATGGCGATTCAATAACGGTCGATATTGTTAATGGTGTTGGAAGCACAGCATTCAATTATACCGACACATCAACGCCTGCAATTTTGTCATCTTCTGCTGATTATTTATGTACCAATACGTCGCTTAGTAACAGTTTAGGACAGACTGATGCTGATTGTGGACTCAACTTCACTGATGCAGGCTTTGTATTTAGCACCATTGGCAACCAAATTGCTGGTGTTGGCTACAATGGTATTACCATTACAGCTGTGGAAGCTAATGAAACAGGGGCTTGTAGCGCGCTTTTTACGAGTCCTACGCAAGTGGGCTTGGCAATGCGTTACGTTGCGCCTAATACGACAACTAGCAATACGTATACGATTGGCGGAACGAGCATTAATAAAAGTACGTTTGCACCAAGTACATATACCAATATCAATCTGAATTTTAGTGCTTCAGGTGTTGCAACATTACCAGAGAATATCTACTACGACGCTGGTCAAATATCTTTATACGCATATAAGTTGATTCCGGCTTCGGGCAATCAAGTGGAAGTTGATATAGCTGGCAACAGTAATAGCTTTTGGGTACGCCCTGATCGCTTTGTTATTACAAGTCCATTGGCTGGGGCTAGCGGTATCCATGCAGCTGGCGACGATTTTAATTATGAAGTTAATGCAGTTAATCGCCAAGGTACAACTACGAGCAACTATCGACCCAGTAGTAATGTGCAAGCATCAGCGGTAAGAGTGATGCCAACATCAAATGACGCAACCAATGGCACATTCACATTTGCTGACTCGTTGGGAGGGCAAGTAGTGACCACCAGTGAAAGCTTCAGCGATGTTAACTTTGATTTTCAGGACATTGGTATCGCTACTATAAGTACGGCTGCCTATTCGGAAGTAGGCAGTATTTCATTTGATGTTCGCGACAATAACTATGCAGGGCTCGGCTTAGTTGTTGATGCAGATGCCATCGTTCTCGGGCGCTTTACGCCTAAATATTTCGAACAGACGGTTATTGAGCATGGTGAAATTACAGGGCAATGTGGCGCTTGGGCATACTCTGGTCAGTTAACCGGTGTAGGTGGAAATGGCGCAATTAGTTACAGCGTAGCCCCGACACTGTCGATTGTCGCTAAAAACGCTGATGGCGATACAACGCTTAACTATCGCAACTTTGGTAGTGGCGATAATCATAGTTTCCTCAGTAACAGCAGTGTCGCTGTAATATCGCCTACCGAAGACTTAGCTTCAGGCGCAGAATCGACGCCGCTTCTACTCTCAGGTACTTTATTTGAAGGGATGTTAACGCAAAAGCTCGATGAATTTAGCGCAGTTGTCAGTGGTGAGTTCACTTACACATTTAGTACTGATGATCACTATGTTTATACTCGCGATCTCAACGCTGTTGTCACACCATTTAATGCACAGTTTGATATCGCGGTCGATAGTATTACAGATAGTGACGGAATAACCGCAACCGTATTTAATAACGTGGAACTTAGAGGGAGTACTGAGATTCGTTTTGGCCGTTTATTGCTTGAAAATTCTTACGGCCCTGAAACCAGCGCATTGGCTCAAGTCTTTAAAACTCAATACTTAACCAATGTAGCAACAATGGCGTTTACTGATAACAATGAAGACAGCTGTTCCGCAATACTGGTTGACGATGCTAATTGGGCTTTTACTGACAATGATACTAGTGGAGGCTTAACAGCAAGCGATATTGGTAAAGATGGTAGTGATGGCACAATGCTGACGGGGGAGTTCGATGGTATTTCGTTACGCAGCACCAATAGTGAACAAGGCAGTGTGAATGTTGAATACTTGACCCCTGATTGGTTGAAGTTTGATTGGAATGGCGACGGGGTCTATGACAATAATGCGAATGCAGTGGCGACATTTGGACGTTATCGAGGCAATGATAGAATCATTTACTGGCGTGAAGTGAATAACTAGACAAGCCATAATTACGTAAAATTGAAATGCCGAGTTCTTTGCAACACGAAATTTAGGGTATCTGACAGATAAACTTACATTTATGTTGGTTTTTTCACCGTTTCGATCCAAAACAGGAAAAAACTTCGCTTTTCCCACATTTTTTTCTTAAAGTGTGCACACAAGCCAGTAATACTGGGTTATGATAACTCGATCATTATGCGTTAATTTAGAAGAATAAATAAGTTCCTCTCGCTAACCTGCAACAGTTATAGGGTATTTCGTTAATATGTTTAAGAAATTGCGCGGAATGTTTTCTAACGATTTATCAATCGATTTAGGAACAGCGAACACATTAATTTATGTTAAAGAACAAGGGATTGTGTTAAACGAGCCCTCAGTTGTCGCCATTCGACAAGACAAAGTGGGCGGTTCAAAAAGCGTTGCAGCAGTTGGTTTGGCTGCGAAACAAATGCTTGGTAGAACGCCGGGCAACATCGAAGCTATTCGTCCCATGAAAGATGGTGTAATTGCCAACTTCTTTGTCACAGAAAAAATGCTTCAGCACTTCATCAAGCAAGTGCATAGCAATAATTTTTTACGTCCAAGTCCTCGTGTACTTATCTGTGTTCCTTGTGGTTCAACACAAGTAGAGCGTCGTGCAATTCGTGAATCAGCACTTGGTGCTGGCGCGCGTGAAGTGTACTTAATCGATGAGCCGATGGCAGCAGCAATTGGTGCTGGTTTACCGGTATCTGAAGCGACTGGTTCAATGGTAGTAGATATCGGTGGTGGTACAACGGAAGTTGGTATCATTTCACTAAACGGTGTTGTTTACTCATCATCTGTACGCATCGGTGGTGACAAGTTTGATGAAGCGATCATCAACTATGTACGCCGTAACTTTGGTTCACTTATTGGTGAAGCAACAGCAGAGCGCATTAAGCATGAAATTGGTTCAGCTTACCCAGGTGAAGAGCTCGTAGAAATTGAAGTACGTGGTCGTAACTTAGCGGAAGGTGTACCACGCAGCTTTACGCTAAATAGCAACGAGATTTTAGAAGCATTACAAGAACCATTAACGGGTATTGTAAGTGCCATCATGGTTGCATTAGAACAATCGCCACCAGAGCTAGCATCGGATATTTCGGAGCGCGGCATGGTATTAACCGGTGGTGGTGCATTACTTAAAGATCTAGACCGTTTATTAATGGAAGAAACAGGCATCCCAGTAGTAGTTGCTGAAGATCCTCTAACTTGTGTTGCACGCGGCGGTGGTAAAGCAATCGAAATGATTGATATGCACGGCGGCGATTTATTCTCTTACGAATAACCTAAATAGTGCCAGCCTAGCTGGCACTTTTCTTTTCTATGAACCCAATATTCAAACATGGCCCGTCAGCCCAGCACCGTTTAGTGATAGTTTTGATGCTATCTGGCTTGCTGGTGTTTTTCGATCACAAAATGGCGAGCTTTGAAGGTGTCAGAGGCTACTTACAATCGGTGGTCAGCCCATTGCAATATATTGCCAATACACCTAAACAAATGACCATTTGGGCAGCAGAAAACCTAGTGACTCGTAAAACGCTAATGGAAGATAATCAAGCGTTGAAAGCGAATGAGTTATTGCTCAAAGAGCAATTAATTGAGCTTGAAATCGTAAAACAAGAAAATGAGCGCTTACGCTCTTTACTTGCTTCTCCACTACGCTCCGAGCACAAGAAAATGGTTGCTGAGATTCTCTCGGTAGATAGCGATCCATATTCTCACCAGATTGTGATTAACCGTGGCGCTAATGATGGCGTTTATGAAGGGCAACCAGTACTTGATGAGAACGGTATTGTAGGCCAAATTCTGCATGTGGGTACGACCACGAGTCGTGTTATTCTTATTACTGATTTATCTCACGCTGTCCCTGTGCGCGTAATGCGCAACGGCACACGATTGATAGCTTCTGGCGCAGGCCGAGTAGAAAGATTATCTCATACCCATGTGTCTCACTCAGCAGATATCCAATCTGGTGATTTGCTTGTGACCTCAGGTCTCGGCGGCAAATATCCAGAGGGTTACCCTGTTTCAACTGTTATATTAGTGCGTAAAGATGAGTCGCGTCCTTTTGCACAAGTGTTATCTAAGCCTGTAGCTGATATCGATAAGCTAAGGTACTTACTATTGTTATGGCCGAGTAAGCCGTCGAGTATGTTTGCACCGAAGCCACAAACTCGTCCAATACAGGAGAAGAACAATGCTAGCCAATAACGGCATTATTATCCTGTTTAGTCTGTTAATCGCATTAGTTGCGAGCATTATGCCGATGCCACTTAAAGTGGATGCATTCCGCCCTGATTGGGTGCTGATTGTATTGCTTTACTGGAGCTTGGCGTTACCTAATCGCGTTAGCGTGTTAACTGCCTGGGTGATGGGGTTGTTGCTTGATGTCTTGCTGGGCTCAGTGTTGGGTGTTCATGCCGCAGCGATGGCGATTTCGGTGTACATCTCAGCAGTAAACTTCCAAAAAATCCGTAACTTCTCTGTGTGGCAACAATCACTTATCGTAGGCGTGATTGCAGCGCTCTATCATTTGTTAGTGTTTTGGATGCAGCGCATGTTGACGGACATAGTATTTTTACCGAGTTACTTGTATCCGGTTGTTACTGCGATGGTAATTTGGCCTTGGGTATTTTTACTACTGAGAAAAGTGCGTCGCCATTTTAAAATTTCATAGCAAACGAAGACGATCTGAATGGCTTTTACTTAGCTTATTTGAATGTGTTGGTGTGAAAAGGTCTGATATAAAGAAGGTAATATTCATTCATGACTAACTTAATTTTAGCGTCACAATCACCGAGGCGAAAATCTTTGCTTACACAGTTAGGTTATGAGTTTAGCTGTATGCCCGCTAATATCGATGAAACACCTAAAGTTGATGAACAACCTTCTGATTATGTTACTCGATTAGCGTATGAAAAAGCGGCTAATATCGCCAATTCTATCATTGCAGATTCAACAGAAGACAAAACACCGTTTGCGGTATTGGGCAGTGATACGTCAGTTGTCATTGACGGTAGAATCCTCGGTAAACCAGAAGACTTCAATGATTTCGCAGATATGATGAACTTGCTATCTGGTAATTGCCATCAAGTCATGACGGCAATCTCAGTTGTTACGCGTCAAACGAGTGAAACACAACTTATCGTTGCCGATGTTTACTTTGCCTCATTAACTGAACAAGACATAAAAGCGTACTGGGAAACAGGTGAGCCTCAAGATAAAGCGGGTGGCTACGGAATTCAAGGTATTGCAGGGAAGTTTGTTACTAAGATTAATGGTAGCTACTCTGCCATAGTCGGACTACCATTATACGAGACAGATCAATTGCTTAATCAGATGCTAACCGCAAATTAATACAGCTAGCAACTTAAAAGAGCCGGCTAAATCAATGCAAGAGCAAAAGTTAAAGGCAAAGGTATTTTAGATTAATCGGTGTTAGCCGCTAACTAGCGGTCATCGAATAAAGTTTTAAGTAAAACAAGGAGTAAAGTAGCGAAATGAGTGGTGAGTTATTAATCAATGTTACTCCAAGTGAGACACGTGTAGCGTTAATCGAAAACGGTGTGTTGCAGGAACTTCATGTTGAACGTGAGGCAAAACGAGGCCTCGTCGGCAATATCTATTTAGGTAAAGTAATCCGAGTGTTGCCAGGAATGCAGGCTGCCTTTGTCGATATAAACCTAGATAAAGCGGCATTTCTTCACGCGTCTGATATCCACTCTAAATTAATGATCAACGAAGACGGCAAAGAAGTTAAAGAAGCCGAACAAGTGCCAGACATCCGTACTTTGGTCCATGAAGGGCAGTACATCATGGTGCAGGTGGTAAAAGATCCACTTGGCACCAAAGGCGCACGTTTAACTACCGATATCACCATCGCTTCTCGTTATCTTGTGCTCATGCCTAACGCGAGTCATGCGGGAATCTCCCAACGGATAGAAGATGTAGGTGAGAGAAATCGTTTACGTGATATTGTTGTGCCTTATTGTGACGATACTCATGGCTTTATTGTTCGCACCGCCGCAGAAGGGGCTGGTGAAGTTGAGCTTGCTCATGATGCAGAGTTTTTGCGACGTGTATGGAACAAAGTGCGCGAACGTAAAGAACGAAAGCAAACTAAAGCGCCTATATATCAAGACTTGTCTCTGGCGTTTCGCGTTATTCGCGACTTCTTTGGCACAGAACTAGAGCGTATTCGCATTGATTCAAAATTAACCTACGATCAATTGTGTGAGTTTACGCAAGAGTTTGTACCTAACTTAGCACCAGTCATTGAATACTACCCAGGCGAGCGTCCAATCTTTGATTTGTTTGATGTTGAAGCTGAAATTCAGCGCGCACTCGATAGAAAAATAACACTTAAATCAGGTGGTTATCTCATCATTGATCAAACTGAAGCAATGACCACTATTGATATCAATACAGGTGCCTTTGTTGGCCATCGCAATTTAGAAGAAACCATCTTTAGTACCAATATTGAAGCAACACAAGCCATTGCCCGTCAGCTTAGGTTAAGGAACCTAGGTGGTATAATCATTGTCGACTTTATCGATATGGACAATGAAGACCATAAAAAGCGTGTCTTACACAGCCTTGAAATGGCGATGGCGAAAGATAAAGTTAAATTTAGTATTCATGGCTTTTCATCGCTTGGGCTTGTTGAAATGACGCGTAAGCGGACAAGAGAAAGCTTAGAACATATTCTTTGCGACGAATGTCCAGTTTGTGACGGTAAGGGCTCGTTGAAAACCGTTGAGACAGTCTGTTTTGAAATTCTGCGTGAAATCGTTCGTGTTAATCGCGCCTATGATGCAGATCAGTTCATAGTTTATGCATCGACGGCTGTTAGTGAGTCATTACTTAATGATGAGTATCATAACTTAGCAGAGCTTGAAGTGTTTATTGGAAAATTAATTAAAGTGCAGACAGAGTCTATGTATAATCAGGAGCAGTTTGACGTTGTTATGATGTAACAGCGCCAGTTAACTGCCGAGCATGGCAAATTGACTGTCTATCAGTAGTAAAGGTTATCGTTTGAATATTACCGCGTGGTCAAATAAATGGTTAAACAGGGTATATAAAAGTATCGCAATACTTTTAGTGCTGTTTGCCGTGATTATTAGCGGCTTTCGTTTGTTACTCCCTTATGCTCATCACTACAAAACCGACCTTCAAAACTACGTAAACAATAATTACCAGACCAATATTGAAATCGGCTCCCTGTCGATGGATTGGCAAAAGTTTGGTCCTGTCCTCGTCGCTAATAATGTCAGTTTGTTAAGTACAGATGCGGTTGCTGTGTTTATTGATAATGTTGATATCAAAGTTAACTTTTGGCTGAGTTTACGTCATCGCACACTGATTACGCAGGGCTTTACGCTTGATGGAGCGAAGATATTCGTCGACCAGACTTTGTTAGCGCAAAACGCAGGTGCGAATTCAAACCAAGCCATTTATCGCCGTATCTCTGATTTATTTTTATTGCAGGTGAACAAGTTCTCGCTTGCAGATAGCCAACTGATTGTGCGCTCAGCACATGGCGATAAAGAGATTTCGATCGATCATTTGAATTGGCTTAACCAAGGTAACCGTCATAGAGCCAGCGGCAGTATTATCGATGTAAACGTCACGGAAAATAGCGTGAATTTACAACTCGATATGGAAGGTGGCGCTATCGATAATATGACAGGTCAGGTTTATGTGAATGCGACTCAAGTAAGTATTCACCCATGGCTTGATGACTGGTTATTGCTCGACGACAAAGATACCTACTCTACTGTAAATGCTGATGCGTGGCTAAACGTAGACCAAGGTGACTTGGTTGATATGCAAGTAGAGTTATCCGACAGCGTCATGGGCTGGCAACAAAACGGCGATTCACAAGAATTTAAACTGACCAAAGGTAGTTTCTATGGTCGCTTTGGCGACATTGTCACGCAGTGGCATTCTTCTGGCTTATCATTCGTTGTTAATGACCATACTTGGCAGCCGGTATTTGTTAACGGTACTGTTATGGGGAGTACCCTAGATACTTATATTTCTCAAATTGACCTTGGTGACATTGCCAAGCTTGCCCCGTTGCTGACTAAAGAGCCAGAGAGTTTAGCTAAACTTCACCAATTAAACCCTGAAGGGCAGCTAGCGGATATTCACTTGTGGAAAACGCCTACCATGTTTGCTGCAACTGCTGAGCTTGAGGGCTATCAACAAACAAGCATTGGCAGCATTCCTGGCTTAAAAAATATCAATGCTGCATTGATGTTAAAGGGCAATCAGTTGTTTGCAAAAATTGCCTCAAAAGAGGCTGCACTTGATTTCGGCGATTTGTTTAACGATCCATTAGCGTACGACGCCTTGTCAGCAGACGTGAACGTTACTTGGCAAAACGGCGATTTAACCGTAGAGGCTAGTAACACAATCTTTTCTAGCGCCGATCTTGATTTAAACGCTCAAGCAAGTGTAGTTATCCCCAAAGAAGCTCCTCCGTCTATGGCACTCTTCGCTGATTTGACCCAGCACGATGCCAAGCTTGCTAATCAGTATTATCCGAATCGCTACATGGGGAGCAATTTGGTTGACTACCTCAATCGGTCGCTAAAATCTGGCCGTATTGCACAAGGCCGAGTTTTGTTTAATGGACAGTTTAAGGACTTTCCGTTTAACAACAATGAAGGCATTTTTGTAGTTGATGCAGAGCTTGTCGATGCTGAATTCGAGTTTGAGAAAGCATGGCCAAGTATTTCCCAGATGGCTGCAAATTTGAGCTTTATTAACAATTCGATGGCAATTACCGCTCGCAGTGGTTATCTAGGGCAATTATCCGTCGGCGGCACAACTGCTGTCATAGATGATTTAAAGCAAGAACAGTTACTCGTTATCAATGCTGCGTTTAATAAGGAGTCTCCGCGTCGTATTCATCAATTGTTGAATCAAAGCCCGTTGCAAAATAGTGTTGGAGCAACGTTGGACCAATTGACCATCATTGGCGATGTCACTGGTAAATTGCAGATAGATGTACCGTTAAAGCATGCTAATGACACAGTAGCTTATGGTGAAATTGCCTTTGTTGACAATCAGCTTGAATTAGCTACACCTGATATGTCGTTTACGAAGATAAACGGGCAACTGAATTTTGAAAATGAAGTCATTACCACCAATGATATCGCCTTAATGTGGAGAGGGATGCCGTTAAGTCTCAAGGTATCGGGCAATGATAAGGACGACTATTACCTTACCAACATTGATATTGATGCTAAATGGCAGCAAGGTAAGTGGCAACAGCAGCTGCCGGAGTCTTTAAAAGACTATGCTAGTGGCGATGTTAACTGGCAAGGTAATATTGCCTTGAATATGCACAAAGGTGGTGGCTTCTCTTAT
The DNA here is from genome assembly GCA_947492575.1 of uncultured Thalassotalea sp. Taxonomy (GTDB): domain Bacteria; phylum Pseudomonadota; class Gammaproteobacteria; order Enterobacterales; family Alteromonadaceae; genus Thalassotalea_F. Next base: position 486,988 of record CANLNK010000002.1, on the reverse strand, counting down.
CAAGCCAAAGTTGAAAGTGACCTTGTTGGTACACGTTTCAGTTTGCCTAAGCCATATGAGAAAGCTGCGGAAGAAAGTGAAAATGTCTTAGCCGAAGTCTCTGGTCAGCTGGACAAATCGACTATTACTGCACAAATTGGTGATCAGCTAAGCTTCTATGGTGTGCTAGATCACAAATCGACCCAATTTCAACGTTCTCATCTTGTACTTGGCAATGAAGCTATGCTGTTGCCAATGGACGGTTTTCATATCACAACCAAATTGCGCCAAGCAGATATCTTAGATTGGGAACCGTTAATTCAAGATATTTTAGCTAGCCTTCGTCAAGGTTCACAACAAAGTGATGTCGCATTGTTTCCGTCGCCTGAGCGTATCAGGGGGAACATTGATACAGTAGATCTTTTTGGTCATAGCCTATCGAATGTTTCGTTTAACTTGCTCGACCAAGCTGATTGGTGGTTACTTAGACTAAATGCCAAAGAAGCCCGAAGCGAGATTAAGTTTTTCCCTAACTGGCTAGAACAGGGTATTTCTATTGATGCAGACTTCATTCACTTAGCAAGCAATATGAGTGAAGCTGACGGTGCTAATGCTGAGGTTAGTACTGATGCAGATGCTGATACAGATAGAAAGTCAGAAGCAAACGCCGAAGCACCAAACCAAATGCAGGCCGAAGCGTTGCCGCAACTGTTAGATTACAAGCAGAGCCTAGAGATATTTTCTAGCGTGCCTAAAGTAGAGTTGGTGTGTGACAGCTGCAAAGTAGGCGACATTGATTTGGGCGAAGTGAGCTTCACACTAACACGTGATGATCAGCGCTTATTGCTCAATAACTTTGTGGCTAAGCGCGGCAAAACAAGAGCTAATTTAAGTGGTGAATGGCTATTAACACCAGAAAAATCTCAAACATCAATTGAAGGTGAATTGAGGATCAGCAATCTGGAACGTGAATTTGAAAACCTTGGTTACGCGTCGATTATCAAAGATAGCGGTATGAAAGGTGAATATCAGATAAGCTGGAATGGTGCTCCACAAGAGTTTGCATTACCACGCATGAACGGTGATTTTAAGCTTGATATTGACGATGGTTATCTCGCAGATGTGAGTGATAAAGGGGTTCGTATTTTCTCGGTACTAAGCCTTCAATCACTGGTGCGTAAACTGACGCTAGATTTTCGTGATATTTTCGCTGATGGTATGTTTTACAGTTCGATTCGCAGTCGAGGGCAAATTAAAGACGGTGTCCTATATACTGATAAAACAGAAATGAAAGGTACCGCTGGTGACTTGGTAGTTAAAGGTAACACTAAACTGTCAGAAGGCTTGCTTGATTATCGCATGAGCTACAAGCCGAACCTGACGTCGAGCTTACCTGTGCTTGCTTGGATTGCCACGCTAAATCCGGTGACCTTTTTAGCTGGTTTGGCAATTGATGAAGTGATCACTTCATCGGTGGTCTCAGAGTTAAACTTTGAATTAACTGGCAGTATTAATGATCCTAATTTCAAAGAAGTGAATCGCAAAAGTCGTGACGTGAGTGTCGGTAGTTCCAAGCCACCTCAGTTTGTTGAAAATACTACGTCACCTTCATCTGCATTAAATGCCGATAAAAAGAAAAACCTAACCCCACCTTCGCCTATTGAATTAAATGAAGGGAACGGTGGTGATGGTCGATTGTTGTAAACTATGACTGAATCTTTAAGCCATGATGCTTCAGCGGTAAAGTTGACCGCAATTCAACTTTGTTCCGTACCTAATGTAAGCGGAAACTTAGTGCAAATTGATGAGCAATTATCAAAAGCTAGCGATGTTAATTCTAGCAATGCTCTTTCGAACAACGGTGGCGTAAAGCATCACTTAGCGGTACTTCCCGAATGTTGTCTGTTTTTCGGTGGCAAAGATAAGCAGCAATTGGAACTTGCTCAAAACGCTGAACAAGTCGAACTTATGCTGAGTGGTTTAGCGGATATTGCCAAACGTTATCAGTGTTATTTGGTGGCGGGTAGTTTACCTTTAATGCCAAGTGCCGAGAGCGACCGCTTTGTTAATGCTAGCGTAATGTTTTCTCCTGAGGGTGAGATAGTCGCTCAGTACGAAAAATTGCATTTATTCGATGTTGAGGTGGACGATAACGAAAAGTCGTATCGCGAGTCTACCTACACGCAGGCTGGGCGACGCATACAATCAGCTCAACTACCTTTTGCTGGTGTTGGATTGAGTATATGTTACGATTTGCGCTTTCCTGAGCTATATCGCCAACTGGCGCAAGCAGGGGCAAGCATCATTACCGTACCAGCGGCATTTACAAGACCAACAGGTGTTGCGCATTGGCAAGCGTTGTTACAAGCTAGAGCTATAGAAAATCAAGCTTATATCATTGCCAGCGGCCAAGAAGGAATACATGCCAATGGCAGAGAAACTTGGGGACGCAGTATGATTATCAGTCCCTGGGGTGAAATTCTGGCACAGTTGCCAACAGGTGTTGGCAGTATTAGTGCCGACTACGATGATAATTTAGTGCAGCAGATAAGGAAGAGTATGCCTGTTGCTGCTCATAATCGCTTTAAAACAGAGTTAATTCATGACTAATAGTGTAGAACAAGCCCTGCTTGTTGATAGTAATTTAGACAGAACAGCCTTAACTGATACGTTAACGCATATTCATCAACATCATATTGATTTTGCTGATTTGTATTTTCAATCTTCTAGTCATGAATCTTGGATGTTAGAAGATGGCATAGTTAAAGAAGGTTCTTACAACATTGAGCGCGGTGTTGGTATTCGTGCCATATCTGGAGAGAAGACAGGTTTCGCATACTCTGATGACATTTCCGCACAGGCATTAGAAAAAGCAGCTAGTGCTGCCCGAGGTATCGCCAGTAAAGGACAGCACGGTAAAGTACAAGTATTTAGCGATGTAAATGCTGAAGCGATTTACCACTCACTTGATCCACTTGCTAGCCTTAGCCAAGAAAAGAAAATTGCCTTGATGCACGAAGTTGAAGCCCATGCAAGACAAGCAGACAAGCGTGTTAGTCAAGTTATTGTGAGTTTGTCAGGCGTTTACGAAAAGATACTTGTAGCAGCAACTGATGGCACTTTCGCTACCGATATTCGTCCATTGGTACGACTTAACTGTTCGGTGTTAGTGGAATCAAACGGTAAGCGTGAACGCGGTAGTTCAGGTGGCGGTGCACGCACAGATTACAGTTACTTCTTCGAAGCGCAAGGTGACAAACCACGTTACAAGTTCTACGCAGAAGAAGCAGTCCGACAAGCCGTAGTTAACTTAGATGCTATTGAAGCACCAGCGGGCACTTTACCGGTAGTTTTAGGTGCGGGTTGGCCGGGTGTTCTTCTGCACGAAGCCGTAGGACATGGCCTTGAAGGTGACTTTAACCGTAAAGGCTCTTCAGCATTTTCTGGCAAGGTAGGCGAACGCGTAGCGTCTGAGCTTTGCACAATCGTTGATGATGGCACAATGGCTGATCGTCGAGGTTCATTGAATATCGATGACGAAGGCACGCCAGGCCAATACAATGTACTTATCGAAGACGGCATCTTAAAAGGCTACATGCAAGATAAGCACAACGCAGGTCTAATGGGCGTCGCGCCGACGGGGAATGGCCGTCGTGAATCATATGCGCATTTACCTATGCCGCGTATGACAAATACTTACATGTTAGCGGGTGAAAGCTCACCAGAAGATATTATTAAGTCGGTGAAAAAAGGCCTTTATGCGCCAAACTTTGCAGGTGGTCAAGTCGATATAACATCGGGCAAATTCGTATTTACCAGTGCAGAAGCTTACCTTATCGAAGATGGTAAAATTACCTCACCTGTTAAAGGTGCAACACTCATCGGTAGTGGCCCAGAATCAATGCAGAAAGTCAGCATGGTGGGTAACGATTTAGCGTTAGATGCTGGTGTTGGCGTTTGTGGTAAAGATGGTCAAAGCGTTCCAGTAGGTGTCGGTCAGCCAACGTTGAAAGTTGATGAGATGACTATTGGTGGTACGCAATAAGCTTTTGTTTCTCCAAAATTATCAAATGAACTCATTAAAGCCAGCACTATAATTGCTGGCTTTTTTGTTCTATGTTTTTTGCCTAGTTTGGATATTTTGCGCAAATATCAAAAACTTCCGATAATTGTGGTACATTTAAAGCATAACGAAAATAATAGTAGCCAATACCTGAGTTAATCGCCTTGAAACTAATTGCCCTTATAAAATATGTCGTTCAATCAGCAAGTTATGGTGTACTTGCAGCAGTTATTTTAATTCTTTTAGTGCCTGGTTTACGCACTCAGCTAGCTAATTCCACCTTCATTAAAGGTGAAGCGGAAGAAAACGCTCCGCTTTCTTATAACAAAGCCGTTAATAGAGCGGGCCCTGCTGTTGTTAATATCTATTCAGTAGATGAGACAGTAGGTGGCTACGGTCGTAAAGTTCAGAATATTACTAACTTAGGGTCTGGCGTGATCATGGACAGTGATGGCTACATCATTACTAACTATCACGTTATTGAAAATGCTGACCTTGTTGAAGTTTGGCTGCAAAGCGGTCAGAAGTATCATGCCGTTGTTATTGGCTACGATATCGTCACCGATTTAGCGGTATTGAAAGTTGACGCCGTTAACCTTCCTGTTATCCCACAAAGAGCGGATTTAGAGTCGCTTTCTGGGGATGTGGTGCTAGCTATTGGTAACCCACTCAATTTAGGGCAAACGGTAACCCAAGGGATTATTAGTGCGACGGGTCGCAACGGTTTAAGCAGCATGAACTACACCCACTTCTTGCAAATGGATGCTGCGATTAATGAAGGTAATTCGGGTGGTGCCTTGATTAATACTAACGGTGAATTAGTGGGGATTAACTCCCGTAAATTCCGAGAACGTAACCCACAAATTAACGTGCAAGGTATCTTCTTTGCCGTGCCGTACCAACTAGCCCATCGCATTATGCGTAAAATTATTGAGAATGGACGTGTGGTTCGTGGTTGGCTGGGTGTTCAAACTCGCTCAGAGCTTTCTAATACCAATGGCTTTGTGATAGGTGCAGTTACGCCGGGAAGCCCAGCACAAATCGCTGGCTTGCAAGCTGGCGATTTTGTTTATCAAATTGATGACAATAAGGTGATTGGTATAGAGCAAGCACTTGATATTGTTGCTGAAACTACACCAGGAACGACACTTAATTTGCACTTGTTTCGAGGCAAAGAGCAGTTAGTACTGCCAGTTACCATCGTCGCGTTAAACGTGCCGAGCTGATATTTAGAGAATAGAAACGAATCCATATCGAAAAAAAAACATTTAGACGTCTAAACGTTTAGAAGTTGACATATCTAGAAATCCAAGGCACATTTAACCTTTCATTAGTGTTAAGTGTGCTTTTTGTATTTCAAGGTGTCTCATGCCCATTAAAATTCCTGATCAGCTACCTGCCTTGTCCATTTTGGGTAACGAAAATATTTTCGTGATGTCAGAGCATCGCGCGGCGAATCAAGATATTCGTCCGATGGAAATGGCTATCCTGAATTTAATGCCGAATAAAATTGAAACCGAAGTGCAAATTTTGCGGATGTTATCTAACACACCGCTTCAAATTAATGTTGATTTAGTGCGCATTCATGCTAATCCTTCGAAGAATACGCCGACTTCGCACTTGGAGTCTTTCTATCGTTTGTTTGATGATATTAAAGACAAACAATACGATGGTTTGATTGTGACTGGTGCACCTTTGGGCCTGATGGACTATCAAGATGTAAGTTACTGGTCGAAGATTCAAGAAGTATTCGACTGGGCGCAGAACAATGTTGTATCTACGCTCTACCTTTGTTGGGCTGCACATGCAGCGCTTTATCATCACTACGGCCTTGATCGCAGGTTAAGAGATAAAAAGCTTTCAGGTGTTTACCGCCATCAAATCAATCAGGCGCATGAAAAGTTAACACGCGGCTTCGACGATGAATTTTGGGTGCCACATTCGCGCTATGCAGAGGTGAGCCGTGAGGATTATGAAAGTGTTTCAAACCTCAATATTTTGGCGGAGTCTGATGAAGCTGGCGTCTACTTGGTTGCAAGTGAAGATAAGCGACAAGTATATGTGACGGGACACCCTGAGTACGACCCGCAAACCCTTGATGAAGAGTACAGAAGGGATTTAGCTGCTAATTTGTCGCCAGAGTTAGCCCCAGCGGTGCCAGTTAATTACTATCGTCAAGACAACCCAGAAAATGCGCCAACCAGCAAATGGCGAAGTCATGGTAGTTTGTTGTTCAATAACTGGATCAACTACTATGTTTACCAGATTACCCCTTACCAATTAGATGCTGAGCATATTCAGACATCAATCACAGGAGACTAGAATGTCAGGAAAAGTTCAGCAGTCGGCTTCGTTTCCTTTATTAGCCCAAGCATTAAACAAGCGCATCCTAATTCTTGATGGCGCTATGGGCACTATGATCCAAGATCATAAGTTTGAAGAGCACGATTATCGCGGTACGCGCTTTGCCGATTGGCATTGTGATGTTAAGGGAAATAACGACTTACTCGTACTTACGCAGCCAGACGTCATTAAAGACATCCATCGCCAGTATTTAGCCGCTGGCGCTGATATTTTAGAAACGAATACTTTCAACGCGACAACCATTGCCATGGCGGACTATGACATGGAAGCGTTGAGTGCAGAAATTAATTTAGTTGCTGCTCAGCTAGCTCGCCAAGTTGCAGATGAATACAATGCAAAAACGCCGGACCAACCACGTTTTGTTGCTGGTGTGTTAGGGCCAACAAACCGAACCTGTTCAATTTCGCCTGATGTTAACGATCCCGCGCACCGTAATGTGACTTTCGACGAGTTAGTAGAAGCCTACAAAGAATCGACGGAAGCGCTGATTGATGGTGGCTCCGATATCATACTTATCGAAACTATTTTCGACACGTTAAATGCCAAAGCAGCAGTTTTTGCAGTTGAAACTGTGTTTGCAGATCGTGGTGAAAAACTGCCAGTGATGATCTCGGGTACTATTACCGATGCTTCTGGCAGAACGTTATCAGGGCAAACCACAGAGGCTTTCTACAATTCGCTACGTCATGCGCAGCCAATTTCAATGGGACTGAACTGTGCGCTGGGTCCAGATGAGCTGCGCCAATATGTTGAAGAACTAAGCCGTATTTCTGACTTCGCTGTTTCTGCTCACCCGAATGCTGGTTTGCCGAATGCTTTCGGTGAATACGACTTGAACGCGAAAGATATGGTTGTACACATTCAAGAGTGGGCAGAGTCAGGCTTTCTTAATATTATCGGTGGTTGTTGTGGTACCACGCCTGAACACATTAAAGCGATGGCTGATGCAGTAGCGAGTCTTCCTCCACGAAAAGTAGAGCAGCGTCCAACAGCTTGTCGTCTTTCAGGACTTGAACCTTTGACTATCGAGAAAGAATCGCTGTTTGTGAACGTGGGTGAGCGTACCAATGTCACTGGCTCTGCAATTTTTAGGCGCTTAATTACTGAAGAAAACTACGACCAAGCGATTGCCGTGGCGCTTCAACAAGTGGAAAACGGTGCACAAATTATCGATATCAACATGGACGAAGGCATGTTGGATTCAAAGGCGGCGATGATCCGCTTCTTGAACCTGATTGCTGGCGAGCCAGATATCGCTAAAGTGCCTATCATGCTCGACTCGAGTAAGTGGGACATTCTTGAAGCTGGCCTTAAGTGTATTCAAGGCAAGGGAATTGTTAACTCAATCAGCATGAAAGAAGGTGAGGCTATTTTCCGTGAGCAGGCCGAGCTTATTCGTCGCTACGGTGCAGCGATCATCGTTATGGCGTTTGATGAAGTCGGCCAAGCCGATACCCGTCAGCGTAAATATGAAATTTGTCATCGTGCCTATCACATTCTGGTAGATGAGATTGGTTTCCCGCCAGAAGATATTATTTTCGACCCAAATATTTTTGCCGTTGCAACAGGTATAGACGAACACAACAACTATGGTGTCGACTTCATCGAGGCAGTTAAAGACATTAAGGAAAACTTGCCACATGCAATGGTGTCAGGTGGTGTTTCAAACGTTTCCTTTTCGTTCCGTGGCAATAACCCAGTACGTGAAGCTATTCACGCTGTATTCCTGTATTACGCCATTAAAAATGGTATGGATATGGGGATTGTTAACGCTGGACAGTTAGCGATTTACTCAGATTTACCGGAAAAGCTCAAAACAGCGGTAGAAGACGTTGTACTTAACAGTGATGATGGTGCAACAGAGCGCTTACTTGATATTGCAGAAGAATATCGCGGTCAAGCAGGGGGATCTGTAAGTAAAGCTGACTTAGCGTGGCGCGAATTACCTGTTAACAAACGTCTTCAGCACGCCCTAGTGAAGGGGATTAACGAATTCATCGTTGATGACACAGAAGAAGCTCGACTTGCTGCTTCAAGACCGCTCGATGTAATCGAAGGGCCGTTAATGGACGGCATGAATGTCGTTGGTGATTTATTCGGTGCAGGCGAGATGTTCTTACCGCAAGTGGTTAAATCTGCGCGCGTGATGAAGCAAGCGGTTGCGCACCTTCAGCCTTTTATTGAAGCGGAGAAGACTGAAGCCAGTTCAAACGGTAAAGTGTTGTTAGCCACCGTAAAAGGGGATGTACACGACATCGGTAAGAACATTGTTGGTGTGGTACTGCAATGTAACAACTACGAAATCATCGATTTGGGTGTAATGGTGCCATGCGAGGAAATCTTACGTGTGGCTAAAGAAGAGAACGTGGATGTTATCGGACTTTCTGGCCTCATTACGCCATCGCTTGATGAAATGGTGCATGTGGCCAAAGAAATGCAACGCCAAGGTTTTGAACTGCCTTTACTTATTGGCGGTGCAACAACGTCTAAGGCACACACGGCAGTAAAAATTGAGCCGCAATATGAGCATCCTGTGGTTTATGTACCGAATGCGTCCCGCACGGTATCGGTTGTAGCATCATTACTTTCTGATGAGCTTCGCCCAGCCTTTGTTGCTAAGCAAAAAGCAGAGTACGTGAAGGTGAGAGATCGCCACAACAAGAAAGGGCCTCGCTCGACATTAGTATCGTTAACCGACGCGCAAGCCAACCCAAGTCCAATTAGCTTTGACCAGTACAAACCGACTAAGCCGAACAAGCTTGGTGTGACTGTATTAAACGAACTTGACTTGAATGTGGTGCGAAATTACATCGATTGGACGCCATTTTTCATGACTTGGCAGTTATCGGGTAAATATCCCAAAATCTTAGAACATGAGCTAATCGGTGAAGAAGCGACAAAACTCTTCAATGATGCCAATGCCATGCTCGACGATGTAATCAACAACAAAAAGCTCGGGGCAAAAGCGGTATTTGGTCTTTTCCCAGCAGTACGTGAAGATGACGATGTGCATCTGTTTGCTGATGAAGACAAAACGCAAAAGTTGATGACAACTTACCATTTAAGACAACAAGGCAAGAAGCCTGAGGGGCAATATAACCGTTGCTTAGCGGATTATATTGCTGATGCTGATAGCGGCGTTAACGATTATATGGGCGCATTTGCTGTGTCGGCCGGTTTCGGCTGTGATGAGCTTGTTGCTGCATTCGACGCTGACAACGATACCTACAATAGTATTTTAATGAAGGCCGTTGCTGACCGTTTAGCAGAGGCAAGCGCAGAATATTTACATGAGAAAATTCGTAAAGAATATTGGGGCTACGCCGCTGATGAAGCATTCGATAACGAAGCGCTGATTCGAGAGTCTTACCAAGGCATTCGCCCAGCACCGGGTTACCCTGCATGTCCTGAACATACAGAAAAAGGCAGCTTATGGAAATTACTGGATGTTGAGCACAACATTGGTATGCAGTTAACGTCTAGTTACGCGATGTGGCCGGGCGCGGCAGTGAGCGGTTGGTACTTTGCGCATCCTGATGCTAAATACTTCGCGGTTGCCAAAATCGCTGAAGACCAAGTACAAAACTATGCAGACAGAAAGGGCTGGGATTTAGATACTGCGGAGAAATGGTTAGCGCCGAATATGGATGACTAGGCTTAGGCTATTTTAAGTATCTTTTTAGTTTACGTATGAGCCTCGGTTAATGGGAGGCTCTTACTACTCGCTCTCAGCAAACGTTCGGTTAGCTACTAATTTCTTGAAGGTGATTATTTAAGTGCATCACATGTGCTTGCACAAATTCTTGTTTGGTGAGCTTGCCGTATGCAAAATGTGGTGCAATAGGCCCTTGGAAGTTATCGAAATCAATAAATGATTGCTTTAATCGGTTCAAGGCAACGTTAACATCGGTATTAGCTGTCAACAATGGCGCGCCAGGTATCGGCTCGCTCAGACTGTGCGTCATTTTTCCTTTCGATGAAAATGCAGAAAAGGCTAGCTTTCCAATGGTATTCTTAAAGAAACTCGATTTATGCTGAGGGAATTGTGACATTGAGTATTCAATACTTTGTGCACAATGCATGAATATTTGACTGACATTCCACTGCCCAGAACTGGTGAGCTCAGTTAGGGGGAGGCTTTCTAACTTTTCCAAGGCCGCTGTGATAGTGAGTTCACTTTTATCGACTTCCTCAATAAGCAGGAATGTACCACCTCCAACGCCCATAGCTGCACCGCCGCCTATCATTGACGCTTTCATAAATTGTCTGCGATTCAAAATGCCTCCTCGTACTATGATGGTATTCTCAATTAAAGTTGTAATAGCTGTCTCAACTAAATAATAGACAGAGCCTAATATAACCAAATAACGCGATAAACCCAATGTAAACAACCTTAACGTTGATAACATAGGCTATCGTTTAATTGGGATTTAACTCGCAATTTTATAGCGCTATGTTTATTCAAAATTTAGTTTACCGATTTGGTATAATTTCAATCTTTAAGCAAATTTGGTTTGAGCATGCTAGAAATTATTCCCGCCAGTGACTTTACCACAATTCCTTGGAAGAACGGCTTAGGTAAAACAGTCGAAATGGCCATTAACGAGGGAGGCTCGGTTGATAAATTCGATTGGCGAATAAGCCAAGCAACTGTTGCAAATGACGGTGAGTTTTCTGATTTCTCTGGTTTAGAACGCAACTTGGTTTTAATTAAAGGCAATGGTTTATCTCTGTTGCACACAAAGTCCGATACGTCTGCACCAACACCGGAAGGTGAGTTTTATTGCCAAGAAGATCACTTAACTGAGCTTTTAGACTATGCGAATTTTGATGGCGGGTTTCGCACATTGGGTAAACTTCATGATGGTGAAATAATTGATTTAAATATTATGACAGCGGCTAACAAGTTTGATACGCAAATTATTACCGCGAAATCTGCGGATCAACTAAGTTTGCCGCATGCCGACTTATTGTTTGTATATAGTTTAAGTGGTGAATTTGTAGTAGTTGATAAAAGCGCCCAATACGCTGTACCTAATGGCGGTTTGGCTAAAATATCAAAAGAGACTAACCAGAATTTCAAGGTGACGGGTGAGCAGCTGATTATCGCCGCGATAACGGCTAAGCGATGCTAATCGATAACCAGAAAGAACAAAAATAACGAAAATATCACTATGGCAAAACCTCGAAAGAAACTACCAGATAAGTCCGTCGATATATTTTGCAAACAGTGTAACACTAAGCTTTACCAATACCGTAAAGGCGGCAAAGGAGCGCTGGTGAAATGCTTTAAAGAGCGCATTACTAAAGACTTTACCGAGCAGGCATGTACATGTCCAAATTGCCACCAGGTGTTTGCTAGAGAAACACTAGTGCGTGGTGCACCGGCATTTAAGATGATTGGCGGGAAAGTATGGATGAAGTAATCACTTCTTCTTGCTCACCGGAGTATTAGATCTAGTTTCGTTACTTCAGCACTTCCATAATTCCTCCATATTTTTTCCTTATATTATCGCTAAACGATGTCGTGAACATCGTAACTAATATCGTAACTAATATAGAAATTTAGCGGCATATTTAGAGGTAATGACGTGGAAAAGATTTTAAAAATTGCACTTTTAGTAGCTTTGGTATCGATGATGGTGCCAACCGCAAATGCAGGGTTAATTTTGTATACTGACAGAGCTGAATTTGAAAGTGCTGTTGAATCAGCGCTTAGCTTTGAAGGCTTTAACAGTAGTAGCGAGCTTAATGATGATCTGTCAATTAACACTAATCGCTATCGCACCAATTCAAGTTTAGTTACTGAAGGTGACAAAGCGCTTGGTCTAAAAGAAGATAGTGAATTTACCGTTAGTTTTGCACACGATGTATTTGCCATCGGTTTTGATCTTAATGAATTAAACACTACTGATCTTAACTATATTGATAGTGCAGGGCATGAAATTCTTGGCGCTTTGAAAGTGACTGATGTGTGGAATGAAAGTCAGTTCTTTGGCTTAATTAGCGATGTAGCCATTACGTCATTTACCTTATCAGCAAGCGGCAGTGATTCAGCATTGTATGGTTTTGATGCGATGGCTTACACAGCAGGACCTGTTGCAGTCTCAGCACCTTCCTCAATTGAAATGTTATTAATGAGTTTTACGGTGTTCTTAGCATTTTATGCAAAGCGCTATAGAGCGCGTGTATAGTTGAATTCAACTATACACGCATTGAGTTAATAAAAAGGCAGCCATTTGGCTGCCTTTCTTATATGCACTTTAACTTGATTGCCAGTTTTGAATATATCTTTCAGTTGATTCTGCTAAACACTGAATTGGGCAATAGTCTGGTTTAGTTGCTGGGTAATCAAACGTTGCTCTTCACTCTTGGTAGCCATTTCACTTGTTTGGGAAACCGTGGTATCTGCCAATTCATGAACAGCAGTTGTTTGGCGAGTGATCTCGTCAGACGCAGTAGCTTGCTCTCGTGTCGCTGATGCAGTTTCGGTTGACTGCTGCTCTATCAGGCTTATCGCGGTGTTAATTTGATTAAGCTTAGTAGTAACTTGCTCAATGATCTTTGCACCGTCGCGAGATTTACTGCGGCCTACATTCATCGCATTTACTGCTTGTGAAGCTGAGTGGTGAAGTTTTGCAATAATATCTTCAATTTCTTCTGTAGAGTCTTGCGTGCGACTGGCGAGCGTTCTTACCTCGTCGGCAACCACTGCAAAGCCCCGCCCTTGTTCACCGGCACGTGCTGCCTCGATGGCAGCGTTAAGCGCAAGCAGGTTGGTTTGTTCGGCGATTCCCTTAATCACTTCTAACATTGCGGTAATAGATTGTGAGTTCCTGTGAAGCTCTTCAACCACATCGGCTGCAGTTTCCACATCTTGGGTGAGGTCTGTCATTAACGACGTTGCTTCGCTGGCAAGCTGCTGACCATCAGCTGATTCGCTAGTCGCTTGCGTAGCATATTCAAGTGCCGTTTGTGCGTTATCTGAAATGCCGTGAATGGTTTGTGTCATTTGGCTAGCGGCAGTGGCAATCTGCTCTATATAACCTTTTTGCACCGACACGTTATTGGCAAAATCAGATACCAAATGGCTTACGTCGTTAGACTCGCACATCACTTTCTCGGTAGTTTGGTTACACTGCTTTATAATTGCTTGAATATTTTCTACGAACTTATTGAATGAGTCACTAAGTTGCCCTAACTCATCATTTCTATTCATATCGATGCGTTGTGTTAAATCACCATCACCTGTAGCGATATCGTCCATCGCATAGACGATCTTTTTAAGCGGGTTAGTCAGCAGGCGCTTGATAGTGTAAACGGTGACACCAGAGGTAATCAAAATAATGAAGATAACGGCGAATAAAGAACTCCAAATGGCGTTATTGACAGGCGCATCAATTACTTGCTGTGGCACCATAAAGCCAACGCGCCAGTCAAGAGCCATGGTGTCATCTTTGATGCTAGTCACAAATACCAGATAGTCTTGATTGTCCCAAGTCACGTGTGTGAGTGTTTCATCTTGATTAGCTGACTCGCGAAGTAACTCGTTAAAACCATCTGCACCGCTGATCTTACCATCAACTACATCGAGTGTTGGTAGTGTGCTCATGTCGATTTGGTTCGCTTGATCAGGGAAAGAGATAATACGGCCTGATGCAGTGTATAAAAAGCCGTTACCTAAGCCTTCAAATTTCATGGTATCTATCAGTTTACTGCGGATTTCAGACGCTAGAATGTCGATTCCCATGACACCTAGTAACTGTCTATTGTCGTCATAAACGGTGGTTTTAATGGATGTGACGATAGAGCCGTCATTGGCATCAATTTCAGGGTTAGTAATGAATAGGCGGTCTTTTGAAAGTGCTTCTCCCCACCAAGGACGCTTGCTTGTGAAGTAGTTGTCGTCGTTGTAGCGTCCATTAATATCGAAATATTCGTGCGTTGCTTTCGGGGCGTAAAACACAGATTTAATCATCGGGTCGTATTGTGACTCGTGCTTAAACAATTCGACAATGGCTTGGTAGTCGGCATCGTTATCGATTGCTGAGCCGCGTTCGGTGTAGTTTGCAAACCAGCTGTTTACGAATGGATTGCCTTGCAAGCTAGTGACGACACGTGAGCGTTCTCTGAAGAATTCATGGATGCCATCCGAGGCACGTTGGGTGGAAATTCTAATATCTTTTAATACAGATGATTCGACGCTAGCAGCGCGTTCGTTTGTAACTGAGATTGCGACGGTTATCGCGATGACGGAAATAATACTAGAAACAGATAGCAGTACTTTACGTACCACCGAGGGGCGATTTGTCATAGTTCACCTTAGTTGACCAAGTGATTGTCACACCTTCAAATTTGTTAATTTCATTCCTATTTACTTCTTGTCATGAAAAACAACGAAGGCAAAGTTTAGCCCTATGCGGTACAAATATTTTAGTTGTTACTTTATTGCGCAATAAGGCGTCTTGTTGTCTCACTATCTTGCGCTAATTGTATGTCTTGTGTCACGTAAAATTTCTTCATCTGTACTTGTTTTGCGCAATTGATGTATTTTCTAGGGAGATAAACGCTGACTGCCGCATGTTGCATACGCGATTGAAACAACGGGGGACCTTGTGGGAGGAAATAAAGAAAAGAGCCTGGTTAGGCTCTTTTTAATAACGTGAAATTGACGACTATTGTGCGGGTTGAAAATGTCGGTTGAAGAAATCGACAATACTCGTCGATAAGTGCATTTGCACTTTTTTACCGCGCATACTGTGCTTGCTACCTGGGTAGGTCATCAGCTCAAATTGCTTGTTCTTATCTTGCATCGCTTTAATGAGCTTGGTGGTATTGGTAAACAATACGTTGTCATCTGCCATGCCGTGATAGAGATAAAGTGGACCTTTCAAACCATCAATATATGGGAAAACACTACTCAATGAGTAGCCGTCTTCATT
The DNA here is from genome assembly GCA_947492575.1 of uncultured Thalassotalea sp. Lineage (GTDB taxonomy): Bacteria > Pseudomonadota > Gammaproteobacteria > Enterobacterales > Alteromonadaceae > Thalassotalea_F. The sequence continues at coordinate 471,640 of CANLNK010000002.1, read as the reverse complement.
TGCCTGAGGGTGGTTAAGGTAGCGCTCAGTGTAATGAGTGTCGTACAGCATCCAGTCGGTTACTGGAGCACCCGAAACACCTGCTTGGAAGTAGTCACCCGCTTTGAACATCGCCATAATTGCCATGTAACCACCGTATGAATGGCCGTAAATACCAACACGTTCTTTGTCAACGTAAGGTAGTGAGTGCAGGTATTTAACACCCGTAATTTGGTCAACGACTTCAATGTTGCCTAACTCTTCGTAAATTGGGAATTCAAAGGCGGTACCACGGTAGTTCGAACCACGATTGTCTAGCTGGAATACGATATAACCTTGCTGAACTAGGTACTGAGTCATGTACTCTTTGCTGTTCCAGTTGTTGGTAACGCGTTGCGCGTGTGGACCACCGTAAACACGAACAATCACAGGGTATTGCTTACCAGGTGCCATGTTCTTTGGTTTATAAAGTTTGTAGTACAAGGTAGCTTGTTCGTCGTCAGACATTAACGAGCCAAATTCAGGTGTTACCCACTCATCAAGGTAAGGTGAAAGCGGGTGGCTTTCACTTAGCGCATTCTCGGATAGCCAAGTCATATGCTGGCCGTCAATTGTATGCAAGCTGATTTGTTTTGGTTGAGAAATACTTGAATAGGCATCAAGGTAGGTGTTGAATCCGCTGGCTAGCACAACGTCGTGGAAACCGTTGCGCTTTGTTACGCGTGCGACATGTTCAGGTGACTTACTTGTTAGTGGAACTTTGTATAGATGGCGTTCTAGAGGGGTATCGGCACGGCCCGTAAAGTAAACCCAGCCATTCTCTTGGTCGACACCTTTTATGCTATCAACAACCCAGTTGCCTTTAGTCAGTTGTGCGATCAACTTACCATTATTCTTGTAGTGATAAAGATGCTTGAATCCGTCTCTCTCTGATGCCCAAATAAAGGTACCATCGCTCAAGAACGTTAGATCATCATTAAGATTAAGCCAATGATCTGACTTTTCTGTGATTAACGTCTGCTGCTTACGGTTTTTGGTGTTGTAAGCGCGAAGTTCTAGCGTTTGTTGGTTTCGGCTTTGCCATTGATAGGTCAATGTTGAGCTATTCATCCAATTAACACGTGGAATGTAGATATCAGTTTCTTCACCTGTATCAACAAAGCGAATTTTCTTCGACTTGGTGTTAACCGTCGCTAGCTTAATATCAACGTTATTGGTGCCTGTTGCTGGGTAACGTTGGTCGATTAATTTGATATTGTCGGCATAAATCTCATTGCGAATGACAACTCGTACAGGGGTTTCATCAACGCGTAAGAAGGCGATATGCTTTTCATCTGGCGACCACCAGTAGCCTGTCATACGTCCCATTTCTTCTTGTGCAACGAATTCTGCCATACCGTTTTTAATGACGCCGCCGCCGTCTTTTGTTAGCTTGGTTTCTTTACCGCTATCAATCTTGAGCATGTATAAGTTTTGTTCACGAATGTAAGACACAAAGTTGCCTTTTGGTGAGAACTTAACATCAGTTTCAAATGCCGGTGTTTCGGTAAGACGTTTAGCTTTTTTATCAGCTAAGTTGTAATAATAGATGTCGCCGTTTAATGGGAAAAGCAGGGCTGTACCGTCATCTGAGAAGGTGTATTCCATGATACCAGAGCCATAGACACGTTGACGTTCACGGCGAGCTTTTTCTTCGTCAGATAGGTTTTCTGGACCAGAGAAAATATCGTTGGAATCTACGAGTAAGCTGTTTTCTTTGCTTTCAAGGTTGTATTGCCATAAGTCGTAGCGATTAAGATTATCTTGTTTACCTTGTAAATAAGTGATTCGTTTACCGTCAGGTGAGAAAGTTAGAGCTTTTGGCGTTTTGCCGCTAAGAGAAGGCGCGCTGTTAATTCTGTCTAGTGTCAGTAAATCAGCGGTGGCAGCAAAGCTGGCCAGTACGCAGCTTGAGATTATCGCTACGCGTTTAATCATTGAATTCATAATATTCCTGTTAACTACCTTAGGGATTCAAGGTCATAGCTGACAAGCGATGTGTCAGCTATTTTATGCTGGCAATAGTATCAAATAATCCCTGCGACAGTTAGTCTGGCAATGTAAATAAAATGTCAGACTGTAAATGGATGTTAGAGAGGAGAGCTTTGTCCAACAAAAATTGTCGCCCAAAGCTCAATAGTCCAAATTAAATAGCATCAAGCGCTTGGCTTAACTTCTTAACACCGATCACTTCCATTCCTTCAATCGGTGTTTTCGGCATATTGTTGTATGGCACAATTGCACGTTTAAAGCCATGCTTTGCCGCTTCATTAATACGCTCTTGACCACTTGGAACAGGACGTATTTCGCCCGATAAGCCTACTTCGCCAAATACAACTAAATCTTGTGGTAACGAGCGGTCTCGGAAACTTGAAACTAGGGCTAAAATCAGTGCTAAGTCGATACTGGTTTCGGTGACTTTAACGCCACCAACGACGTTAACGAATACGTCTTGATCATTCATTTGAAGGCCTCCGTGACGGTGAAGCACTGCCAACAACATTGCCAGTCGGTTTTGTTCGGCACCAACAGCAACGCGTCTCGGGTTACCGAGAGCAGAGTGATCTACCAAGGCTTGTATTTCAACTAAGAGCGGTCGTGTACCTTCCCATAATACCATGACGACACTACCGGGCGTTTGTTCTTCGCCTCGGTTAAGAAAGATCGCAGACGGATTTTTGACTTCTTTTAATCCGGCTCCTGTCATCCCGAATACGCCTAACTCGTTGACGGCACCAAAACGGTTTTTATGGCCACGTAAGGTACGGTAGCGAGAGTCGGTTGAGCCTTCGAGCATAATCGAACAGTCGATACAGTGCTCTAAGACCTTTGGACCGGCGAGCGATCCGTCTTTGGTGACATGACCGACTAAAATCATGGCAACGTGGTGCTGTTTGGCAAAGCGCGTAAGGTAGGCAGCGCTCTCTCTTACCTGCGAAACACTGCCGGGTGCTGACTGTATATCGGCCATATGCATTACTTGAATGGAGTCGATAACCATAATTTTGGGTGTCTCGCGTTCCGCAATATGACAAATATTCTCCACACTAGTTTCTGATAATAGCTTGAGTTTATCAGTTGTTAGCCCTAAGCGTTTGGCACGCATGGCTACTTGTTGCAACGATTCTTCACCTGTGATGTATAAGGTGTTCATCTCACCTGCCAGATGACACATAGTTTGCAGTAATAGCGTACTTTTACCTGCACCAGGTTCACCGCCAATAAGGATGGCGCTGCCCGGCACAATACCGCCGCCCAGTACTCGGTCAAATTCAGCAAAACCAGAAGAAAATCTGGGTAAATCGGTCAGATCAATAGCATCTAGGGTTTGTACTTGAGAGCCAGCAGCACCAGCAAAGCCTGAATAGCTTGTGCCGCGACCACTAGGTTTTGCTTGTCGAAATTCTGAAATTGTATTCCAAGATTTGCATTCGGTACATTGACCTAACCAGCGTGAAAAGTTTGCTCCACATTCTGTACATACATATGAACTTTTGTTCTTAGCCATATCATTCCTTAAGGGGCATAAATATTGCTTTTATATTGATAGTGTTTAAAAATTGGCGCCAATGTCTACGTAAATACTCTTTGCGTGCACTACAACTCTAATAAGAGGTGTTGCACAAGTTAGCTATGTCTGAAATATTGGCATTTATCGTGTTGACAGCCATTTTAATGATATCAGGGCTCAAATGACCAAGGATTTTTCCCAATATAATAAAATTATTGAGCGCTTCAGAGGCAAAGTAAACCAGAACAACTTTGAAGCTAGCTTTATGGAAGCTACTAAAAATATACCTAAGACTGAGCGCTTTTTGTTGAAAATGGAAGTTAAGCGCTTAGCGGCTCCTTGCACCCGATTAATTGATTTACGTGGCCATGTTAATGGAGAGTGCAAAGCTTTTGAAGATGATAACCGCACCCATTTTCTCGATGATATCGCAATAAAAGTTTATAACGAAAATAAGGCTGCGTACGGTGCTTATACCTTTGGTGTTTATGAAGCGGTTAACAACACTGAAAATAATTTCCGCGTTATTTATCAAAAAGAGAAGTCTGGTGAGTTAGCGCCTACGGTTACGAAAGACGCCCCTAAAGTTCTAGAAAAAACGCAGTATCCAGCCAAATTTTATCGCTTTGGTGATTTCTCAAATCGCAGCGAAGAACGCATGAACTTTGCTATTAGCATGAAAGTTGTGCTTGCTAATGGTATTGAAGTTGAAGCAACCAGTTCCGATGTGAGTGTGTCTGGCTGCAAATTGCGCTTTAGTGAGGCTCAAAAGATTGTGGTGGGTGACACCGTTCAGCTTGAATTTAGTGGTTTAACGCAAGAGTTTCAATTTGGGCAACAAACCTACTTTGATTATCAAGTCAAAAATATTTCGGTTGTTGAAGGTAGCCAGTTTATCGGTTTAGTGCGCTTATTAGATAAAGAAAGGGACGGTTTTAAACAGTTCTTAACAGGTTTTATTCAAGGTAATAAACGCCGCTATAAAATTAATTTAGACAATACCATCGCTGCCATACAGTCGCGTAGCTTAGAGCAAGCTATTTTACCTCGCGTAAGTGAGTTGCCGATATTTATCGAATTGAGAGAAGGGGAGCATCAGCCGCGTTATGCACTCACCTCTAACAATAATCAGGCGATATACCAATACTGGCAAGATGAAGCAAAGCGTTCAACTTTACATTGCTTAGCGAGTGAGTCACGCTTAGAAAGGCTTCAAAGGGCGGCGAAATTAGGGAAACCACTAACAGTTTATAGCTTTATTCACCAAAGCCAAGGGCGTAGTTATTTCTATACCGCTGACAATAGACAACTCAGTGCTGATAAGACTTTTATGAAGCAGTTTATTGGTTTTGCAGCCTCCAAACCTAGCTTTATGGTTACTGAGTTATCTTTACTATCGTTTGGAGCTGAACAAGCAGTATCACCTTTAACGGTCGCTAATACCCTGCAGAAAAAAGACGAGTACTTAGATTTACCGCTTTCGGAAGAAGTTGAGAACATTCTGGCAAGACTATCTACTTTGGTGGTTGCTCACGATGTTACCGATCAGCACTCAATTGGTGACTATCAAGCATTAGAGTTTGATGGTATTGATACCGGTAAACTGAGGGCTTTCGGCCATAAGCGCTTAACGCAGCCACCTATAGTTGACGAAATTGGCATAAATTATCGCAACCAACGTACAGAACCTAGATTCCATTACAAAACACCTGTGGTAGTAGAAGCTGAAGGTGTTGCATGGCAAGGTCATTCCGAAGATTTTTCTGTATCAGGGCTTAAAGTTAGCTTGGAAAAGGCAGCAGTGCTTAAAAGAGGGGAGGTGGTAAATATTAGCTTTCCTAACTTGCAGAAAATTACTTCGTCGTTCGACTTAAAATCGTTGCCTTATGAAGTGATGCGCATCAACAAAAAGAAGAATGTGTTAAATCTTCGTGTTTATGTAGAGAGGCATCAACATATTGGCCGTGCATTCTTTAAAGTATTAATTGAAAAGAACAAAGACAAGCTTTCCAAAGAAGAATACGCTGACATGACACCGGGACTTGGCAAAGCATTACGCTCGGTGTATGCGCATGTTACACAGGTACCAACGCTGTTTGTGCAAACCAGCGGTAGTCGTTACAAAATTGAGTCTATTGCCGGCACGAATGCACAAGCGCCAATATTGTCGGAGATGAAGCAGTTAAGTGATAGGCACCAATTCTACAATTTATACCCTTTGCTGAATAATCAGCACGCCATCGGTTTGATGACCAATTCATTAAAGAAGCTTCAAGTAGATGACGCACCGATATCGGATACCCTGTTTATTGCCATAAAAGATAGCGACGAGTCTGTTGATACTCGAGTGAACACTAAACTTGAAAGCGAATTGAAAAATTTTACACTCAAGCGAATGTTCATTAAAAATGCAATCAAGAAAGGTAACTTTTATGCTGTACAGGTGAAGCTATGTCGAGCAGGTGAGCCAGATATGGAGCAGCTCAATCCTGAGTTAAGCTATATTGGCGCATACGCAATTCACCGCGGTAAGCAGATTGAGCAAGATATTTGGAGTGTTGTTGGTGCTATTCAATGTTTTGATATTAGCGAAGAAGTGATGATGCGCTATCAACTGTTAACTCAATAACGGATGTCTATTGCCATTTATTCATATCGCTCGTGCTAAAGCATATGAATAAAACAGAAAAACATTAAAAATAGACAGCTAAGTTTGATACAAATAAACAGCAAAATGGGGAACCTGATTTATCGGGCTCCCCTTTATATTTTATGTTCTGAGTATTTCGGTCTAAGTTTTAAGTTCTATGCCCTGAGATCAAACTACCTTTACTTTAATTGTTTCTATTTCAACCAATGAAGCATACAGTCTAAACCAGAATGGCTAATGCTAGAGTCAGCTTTGGCGAGTACTAGTGGTTTTGCCTTGTATGCAACACCAAGGTGCGCTGCAGCCATCATGACTAAGTCATTGGCACCATCACCCATAGCGACTGTTTGCGTTGGGGCAATATTGAATTCCTGAGCAAGTTCTTGCAGTACATCCGCTTTAACTTGTGCATCCACAATACCACCAAGTACTTTACCTGTTAGTTTACCATCGACGATCTCAAGGGTGTTCGCTCGAGCAGCATCTAATTGCAGCGTATTCTTTAAGTGATCAGCGAAATACGTAAAGCCGCCAGATGCAATCGCTATTCGCCAATTATGCGCCTTAAGTGCTTCGATTAATGTGATTAACCCTGGCATTAGTGGAATATCTTTAGCGACGTCGGCGAGAATTGATTCAGGCGCATCTTCAAGTGTCGCAACGCGTTGGTTAAGGCTCTCGGCAAAATCTAACTTACCTTGCATTGCTTCTTCTGTCACAGCCGCAACTTGTTCGCCAACCCCAGCAAGTTTGGCTATTTCATCAATACATTCAATTTCAATGGTTGTAGAGTCCATATCCATTACTAACAAACCAGGTAATGCCAAGCTTGGTGCTTGCTGGACTATCGCAGCTTCGATTTTTTCATCAAGGCAGATGGCTACCAGCGCCTTTCGAGCTTGAGTTAAGTCTTCACAGGCGACATTGAAGCGGACACTCGTTTGGTTATTTCTTTCGTTTACTGAACTTAATTGGCTAGGGGCAAGCTGGCATTGTTGAAAAATGTTAGAAAGTACAGCAATTTTTATGTCACTGAAAACAACCAGTTCAATACTGCTAGATGCTGTTTCGGTATCATTCAAATGAATGAATGATTCATCAAGGTCAACAGCGAGTGGAGCCTTTAGATTGTTATCAATAAGTGCTTGTTCAAGCGATAATGTGTCATGTGCATTTAAAGTTATGGGTAGATCAGCTGTAGCCACGGAAATTCCTATTTATTATTTTCAAACAAGCCTTTAGCCACTATAGTGTACGTAAGAGAACGGTTTAACCGGTTAGACTATTAGTTGCTAGTTGTTATGACGCAAACAGAAGTGCTTTTATACCCTAAAATTTCACCGATTTATAATAAAATTCTGCAATTAGCTATCGCAATTGTGTTGATTGTCTTGTTGATGAATTTCTTATCGCAATTTCATTCTCAGCAGATGCAAACGATTAAGCGTCAGCAAGACGCTATCAGCAATGATTATGTCGAACAAGCGGCTAGTATGTTACTCGTATTGTTGGCTTCAGATGAAAAGCAGTTAGTGAAGCAGCAGATTGAGCAGCTCGCTAAACCTGAAAAAGTGTTTTCAGTGGTTCTATACGATGGAACAGGGCAGACAATCGAACGCGCAGGTGAGGACGTTACCGTTAATGCCCTATACGGAGCGAAAGGCCTGAGTGATGATAGAAGCCATAGTTTGGCACCGCACTTTATCGAATTGCGTAGCGATAAGCTCTATGGTTATCTGCAGATGACTATTGCTAAAGACGCGTGGCAAAAAGAACTCGTTGAGTCGAATCAATCATCGCAGGAAAATTTGCGCATTATGTTGCTGCTTGCTGGGATTGTAGGATTCTTGCTAACGCGTGGCTTGAGCCGCTTTAGTCGCCAGGGCTTTAGGCTAAAGAAAGGGAAATAGCGACTAATTCAAGGGGCAGTAAATACTCAGCCAGAAAAGAACACTTGGTCTACATTGCGTTCAGTTTGATAAGCAATTTCCGTTTCAGTTTCTTCTCTTATAGCCGAGAGTGTCGCCAACACATTGCTTAATTGCCGAGGGTGGTTGGATTCTCCTTGAAATCCTGATAGCGGCATAGCTGGCGCATCTGTCTCTAATACCAGACTCTCCAATGGTAATCTTTTTACTGCTTTTATCGTTTTCTGCGCCCTTTCATAGGTAATTGTACCACCTATACCGAGTTTAAAGCCAAGGTCGATGTATTGTGTGGCTTGTTGAAAACTCCCGGAAAAAGCGTGAATAATGCCACCTCTAGGTACTCGATATTGCTTTAGACATGCGAGTACCTCTGGGTGAGATCGCCTGTGATGAACAATGATTGGGAGATTATGGTTAACGGCCAGTTGGAGCTGCTGCTCAAAAACGTCTATTTGGTCAGGCATATTGTCTTGCTCTATTGCAATTTTACCGTCTATCCCTGCTTCACCAACGGCGACAATTTGCGGTCGATTTAATGTCAGTAATTTATCCAGAGCTTCAATGCTGAAGCTATCGTCACTTTGTTTAGCATCGTTTAAAAACCAAGGGTGAATACCCAGAGCAGGGTATAGATTAGGCGATTCGTGGGCGATCACCAGAGAAGAGAGTGCTAATACCGATTGCCAGTTTTTTGGGCTGATACTCGGTATGACGATGCGATGAACTCCTTGTTCAGTACAAGCCGCTAAAGTTTCCGCTAGTTGTTCGCTAAGCTCCGGAAAATCGAGGTGACAGTGAGTATCTGTGATTAACATAGCGACTTTATCCTTCTCACCATCTGCGCTGCTTAATATACTTTTATATCAGTATAAACTAAGCGCAATTTAGGTAAATTGAAATTTCTTGTGCTTGATATTCAATTAAAATTGGTATCAGCTAAATGTTGCTTTTAATCTTTCGGCTCTAGCTTCTAATTTGTCTAAAATGCTTTCGATTTTGAAGCGCTTAACAAAGGTCGGTGAAAGTTCTTGTTCTTTTAATAAAGTATCAGCAATATAAACAGCGTGTGCTATGCCGAAAGGTTTGCTCAATAACTTCTCTGGCTGACGATACAGTACGATAGCTTCGATAATTGGGTAAGGGAATGACCAATTGTGAAGCAAGTAAGCCCCAACGTGACAGTGATCTGTAGAGAAGATCTTTTGCTCCAGTAGTACGTTGTCACTGCTGTTAAATCGACTTTTAAAGAACTTTTTCGTTAGTTCAGTATCAATTTCGTAAAGTGCGAGCTTACCCAAACTGTGCAGTAAGCCAGCGATAAGGGTGTATTGCTTAAGTTCAGGTTTAACTAAAGAAGCCGCTAGTTTTGCAGTTGCTAAGCTATGCTTTTGTTCCGCCTCTAGCGAATACTCAGATGAGCTCGGCTGATAGCTAAACATCTCGGCAGTCATGACGATGCAAGATAACGTATCGACACCCATTTTAGTGATAGCACCACTAATGCTTGTCACCTTATTACCTTTGGACATCGCAGAACTATTTACAAACTGCAGTACTTTAGCGACCAGTGCAGGGTCTTGTCCAACAACCTGTGCAATCTTATCTGAATCAGTGGTGTTCTCTTTCAGTAACTGGTTTAGCTGCATAAAAACTTTAGGCGGCGAAGGTAAAATTTTGACTTTGCTTACCGCTTTAACCACAGCTTGTTTAGTGATGGCTTGACTACTTGGGATAATTGCTTCGAGTAACGGCACCAATTCATTGCTCTTAAGCGGTAGTGCAAGGCTCTGGTGAATATTGTCAAGCGACGCTAATTCACTATCATCGGTAGCCAGTAATCGAACCGTCATCGGTGATTGACTCGCGACCTGTTTAATTAACTGCTCGAGCTGTTTAACAGATTCCTCTGAAGACTCATTGAGACATATCAAGGCAACGTCATAACCGCCGCTGCAAAGCAGCTCTGAGGCTGCAGTTAGCGCACTGCCTTCGGCTAAACTCCCTTCAACAATGCTGAGTTGGTGGTTACCTCGGGTGAATATGTTTTTGAGCGTTGCTTGATCGGCTGTTTCACCGCCAACTAATAGAAGCTTCATATTTTACTGCCTACTACTAACGAGTCTCTAAACTTGTCTTTAAAATCTGTCTCTGAACTATGTGTTTTGCACGGGTTATAATACCGTGCTTACATACGTTCCATCACTTCAATACCTAGAATATCTAAGCCTTTTTCAAGCGTATTCGCAACAGAGGATGATAGAGCAAGTCGAGACGCTCTGATGTCGTCGCTGATACCGTCTTTCAGTATCGGGCAAGCTTCGTAGAAGCTCATGTATAGACTTGCTAGTTCGTATAAGTAGTTACAAAGTAAATTTGGAGTACAGTCGGCAATGACTGAATCCAGTACTTCTTCTAACTGCAAAAGCTTAAGTGCCAACGCTTTTTCTTGTGGTTCAACGATCGTTGGCTCGATGGCTAAATCTGCCACATTTACTTCAGCCTTGCGGAAGATACTTTGGATGCGTGAGTATGCGTATTGTAAGTATGGTGCCGTTGCTCCTTCGAAGCTCAACATGGTTTTCCAGTTGAAGATATAATCGCTAGTTCGGTTTTTCGATAAGTCCGCGAACTTAACCGCACCAATACCAACTTTGCGTGCAACTTCTGCTAGCTGTTCTTCCGAGATGTCTGGATTCTTTTCTTTGATCACGTCTGTTGCACGAACAACGGCTTCATCAAGTAATTCTGCAAGCTTAATCGTACCACCTGTACGGGTTTTGAATGGCTTGCCGTCATCACCCATCATCATACCGAATGGGCAGTGGTCGTAAGCAACTGCTTCTGGTAAGAAGCCAGCTTTACGAGCAACAATTTCTACCTGCTTGAAGTGAAGTGCTTGACGAGCATCAGTAAAGATAATGATGCGATCTGCGTTTAATTCACCACTGCGGTAGCGACATGCAGAAAGATCTGTCGTCGCGTACAGGTAACCACCGCCAGATTTTTGAACGATAAATACCGAAGGCTCGCCTGCTTTGTTCGCCATTTCGTCGATGAATACGACTTTTGCGCCTTGGTCTTCAACCGCGATTTCTTTCGCCATTAACTCGTCGATAACTTTCGGTAAATCAGGGTTGTAGGCGCTTTCACCCATGATGTCGCTGCGTTTAAGCGTAACGTTAAGCTTGTCGTAAATCTCTTCACTATGCGCGATAGAAATATCGATAAACTGTTGCCACAACTTGTCACATTCAGCGTCACCACCTTGAAGTTTTACAACGTATTCACGGGCACGATCAGCGAAGCCTTCTTCGTCGTCAAAGCGAACTTTCGCTTCGCGGTAGAAAGCTTCTAAATCAGAAAGTGCAGTTTCTGCAACTTCGTCAGCCGCTAACTTATCACTTAGGTGAGCGAGTAACATACCAAATTGTGTACCCCAGTCACCCATGTGGTTTTGGCGAATTACCTTATCACCACGGAACTCAAGTGCACGAACAACAGAGTCACCGATAATCGTTGAACGTAAGTGACCAACGTGCATTTCTTTTGCTAGGTTAGGCGCTGAGTAGTCAACGACTACTGTTTGAGGCTTTTCTTCAGGTAAAGAGCCGCGTTGGGTAACGCCTAAGTTGTCGTCTTTCGCACTGGCCGCTAATTGCGTTGCTAACCAAGCTTTATTTAAGTGAATGTTGATGAAACCAGGACCCGCAAGCTCTAACTTTTCAGCAATACCGCTGTCTATGAGTGCTGGCTCTAGGCTTTCAACTACTTTAGTAGCAAGCTCGCGAGGGTTTGTTTTTAGTTTTTTCGCTGCGCCCATCACGCCGTTTGCTTGGTAATCACCAAATTGAGGCTTCGTTGATTGGCTTACGGCTGGGTTTGTGTCTGCTGGTAAACCCGCAGTAACCATTGCATTTGAAACAAGTTCGCTTAGTAGTTGTTTGATATTCATCGTGTGTTTTCGCTTTCTCTTGGTTATTTCGGGCAACTTCTTTATCAAACATGCTCACATACATTGTTATGCTGAGCATGCTTTCCTCGAACTTGCGCGAACTAACTGCGATAAAGTGAAAACTCGCAGTTAGTTAAATTACATAGTCTAAATTTCTATATTGCTAATTTGTCTTAATTTCAAAGCAAATGGCATTAGAAATTAACTTAACATTTTTAGTCACTATTTTTCATAGTAAGGGATGTTTTAGCAAAGCCGTCGAGATTTTTCATGCAGGAGCTTAGTTAGCCTAAATGACAAGTGAAAAAACGACGACAATGCAGATAAAATATTCCTTACGAAGAAAAATTAGTGTTCACGGGTTTTGTGGAACACTATGTCGGGATGACGTTCCTGTGCTAACGACAAGTTCACCATCGTTGGCGCAATGTACGTTAAGTTATCACCGCCATCTAGTGCCAAGTTATCAGACGCTTTCTTACGGAATTGATCTAACGTACGCTCATCTTCACATGTACACCAACGTGCCGTTGCAACTGAAATTGGCTCGTATATCGCATCCACGTTGTATTCAGTTTTAAGACGTTGCACAACTACTTCAAACTGAAGTACACCGACTGCACCAACAATCATATCGTTGTTGTCCAGTGGACGGAATACCTGTACGGCACCTTCTTCAGAAAGCTGGATAAGACCTTTTTGCAGTTGCTTCGCTTTTAATGGATCGCGCAGGCGAATACGACGGAACATTTCTGGAGCGAAGTTTGGAATACCGCTGAACTTCATGTCTTCGTTTTGTGTGAAGGTATCACCAATTTGGATACTACCGTGGTTATGTAACCCGATAATGTCTCCCGCATATGCTTCTTCAACGTTTGAACGGTCACCCGCCATAAAGGTTACAGCGTCTGCTATTTTTACGTCTTTACCGATGCGTACTTGGCGCATTTTCATGCCTTTTGAGTACTTACCAGAAACGATACGCATGAAGGCAATACGGTCACGGTGTTTCGGGTCCATATTCGCTTGAATTTTAAACACGAAACCTGAGAATTTTTCTTCTTCAGCGGCAACATCGCGAACGTTGGTCGCACGAGGCTGAGGTGTTGGTGCCCATTGTGTTAAGCCGTCAAGCATGTGGTCAACACCAAAGTTACCAAGTGCTGTACCGAAAAATACCGGTGTTAATTCACCTTTTAAGAATTCATCTACGTTGAATTCGTGCGAAGCACCAACAACAAGCTCTAACTCTTCACGAAGATCTTCAGCAAAAGGGCCAATTTCAGCGTCAAGGTCTGGGTTGTCTAACCCTTTGATAACACGTTTTTCTTGGATTGTGTGACCTTGGCCTGCCGCGTAAAGAATCGTTTCATCAGTTAAGATGTTGTAAACACCTTTAAATTCTTTACCCATGCCAATTGGCCAAGTAATGGGTGCACATTTAATTTTTAAGACATCTTCAACTTCATCCATTACTTCCATTGGATCACGTGTATCACGGTCCATTTTGTTCATAAAAGTAATGATTGGTGTATCACGCAGGCGCGTAACTTCCATTAATTTAATGGTTCGATCCTCTACACCTTTTGCGGTGTCAATTACCATCAAACATGAATCTACTGCCGTTAGTGTGCGGTAGGTATCTTCAGAGAAGTCTTCGTGACCAGGAGTATCTAACAGGTTGACTAAACAGTCGTTATATGGGAATTGCATTACCGAGGTGGTGATTGAAATACCACGGTCTTTTTCCATTTCCATCCAGTCAGATTTCGCGTGCTGACCAGACTTCTTACCTTTTACTGTACCCGCCGTTTGTAAGGCTTGACCGAATAATAATACCTTTTCCGTGATGGTGGTTTTACCAGCATCCGGGTGAGAAATAATCGCAAACGTACGGCGTTTCGATACTTCCTGCGTTTGTACAGACATGTTTAATACCTTGGCCTAAAACTTAAGTTGAAAATAGGTGAAAAAATAAAGCGCGGTATTATAGCGGAAAAGTTGCCGAAGAGCAGTAACTGGTAAAAATATATTCGCCTATTTTTTAAAGGTTCAATGTCCCGACTCTGCTGTTCTTTAACGGTTGGTAATAGGCCGATAAAAATGAATGCTAAATTCTTTCTTGATAATAATGATTACATATGTAATTCTTTTGTTTGATTACGAGTGTAATCGTAGTTTAAGATTTTAAAATGAAGATGAGATCATCAGTGCAAAGTTAGTGTTGTGATTGATGGTTGCTCAATATTAAAACGTCAGAAACGAAAGATATCGCCCAAGGAGCTGGATAGTGGGATTAGGATTACAACTTAAGCAGCTTTTTATCACATTCACAATGTGTAGCTTGTTGACCATTACAGGCTGTAGTACGCCTACCGTGCACTTGTATGGGCGATATTTAACCGACGAACAAGTAGCTTCAGTGACGCAAAGTCTTAACGAACAATCGATAAAGGTTGAAGTAAATCAGCACCAATTTCCTGTTTCGATTGATCGCAGTGCCATTATTTATTCGCCATTTATCTCAGAACCTCAGCTGATACATCAGTTGCAGCAGGAGTTAACGTTATTGGGTTGGGCTATCGAGCAAACATCTGCGTTAAAAGAGGGCAATCATTGGTTTCAGAAAAATTCGGTTGGTTTGTTTCTCGTACCTCATGGCGTAAAGCCACATAGCGGTACTTCTGTTGCTGACATGGCCAATCTATATCAAAGTGAAGGTTGCCCATTGGAGCTGTCACTGACCTTGTCATCAAATGGTCGATATAGTTTTAGCGAAGAAGTAAAGTCGACCAACTATAGCTACGGCTATCATGGGAATTGGCGTATGCGTGCATATCCGTACATAGAAATGCGACCCGATAAAGGTGGGCGTTGGCTTTATTTTGAGGCGCAACAAGCTACGTCAACTGACCAAGTAAGTGCATTGAAGTTAGTTCACCTTGTACCGATGGAAAACTATGCAAATTTAGCAGGTTGTCAGTTCACTTATGGTCAGCGGATATAAATAAGTTTAAAGACAATGAAAAAATTTATGAGGAATGACAGTGTTTGATATTAGTAATGCGGAAGCTGAGGTACTGAATGTGCTGTGGCAGCAAAGCCCTATGTCGGCAAGCGATATTATCGAGCGTTTAAATGAAGAGCGAGAGTGGCATGAAAAAACTGTCAAAACCTTGCTTAATCGCTTAGTGAAGAAAGGGGCCGTGGATTTTGAAAAAGATAAGCGTCGTTACCTATATTTTCCTGTATTGGAGCAATCGAGCTACCAACAACATGCCAGCCAGTCACTAGTTCAACGCCTGTTTAGTGGTCGAGTGTCGCCGCTAGTTGCGGGCTTTGCCAAGAACAATAACCTTCAAAAAGACGACATAGAGTCACTAAAAAAGTTGATTAGTGATTGGGAGCAAGAAAATGACTGATTTTCTGAACGTTCATATGCTGAGCATAGACTGGGTACACCAAATCATTATTCCGTTTACCTTGGTGAGTGCACTGTTACTTATATCTCGCCATTACTTTCTCAAAGCATACGGGCCGCAGTTAAGCTATTTAAGCTGGGCGCTCATTCCTCTGAGTCTGGTTGTGCCCTTCATTGAATTACCTAATTGGTTTGCGGCGATAAACGAAGGGCAGTCAATTCAACGCTTTATGGCGACAAGTTCGCAAGTACCTGAGTTGAACGGTGTAGACGTTATCTTGGCCTATGGCTGGGCGGTTGGCTTTATATCGTTATTGAGTTACTGGTTATTTCGTCATTTCACCGTGCTTTACGCGCAGCGACTATGGCAGGTTGCAGAGCTAACAGGAGAACTCGATTCACTGAAAAATGCCAACCTGAAGGTTTATAAAAGTGCTGATGTATTTAGCCCTATGCTTGTGGGTTTAATTCAGCCGAAATTAGTGATTCCCGAAGATTTTGATGCACTCTTTTCGAAGGAGCAGCAGGCGCTGATCCTTGAACACGAACTTTGTCACTTCAAACGAAATGACATGGTATGGAACACCTTTGCCTTACTTATTTTAGCGGTAATGTGGTTCCACCCTCTGGCATGGCTAGCGTTTTCTCGCTTCCGCCGTGATCAGGAACTTTCCTGTGATCAAACCGTGTTGGCGCGCAAACACACGACTTGCAGGATTAACTACAGCAAAGCCTTGTTGGTGGCAGCAGAAACTACACCGCCGCTTGGCTTTGCTCAATTATCCTTTAAAGAATATGGAGATAAAAACGTGATGTTTGAACGTATCAACTTAATTAAAAACGGTCACCGTGGTTCAAAGTTAATTGGCATAGGTATGCTTGTGAGTGCTGTAACCTTAATGTCTGCGATGAGCTATGCGGGTGGCAAAGAGCACATCGGTGAGAAGGGCGAGAAAATGTTAAAGGATGTCGCTCACCATATTTCACCCACCATGCGTGTTGAGCCTAAATACCCAATTGAAGCTGCACAGCAAAAGATAGAAGGGTCAGTGGTACTGAAATTTGACATTAAGCCAGACGGCTCTGTTTACAATGTCAGTATAGTCAGAGCAATTCCTGAGAAAGTGTTTGATAAGGTATCTAAGGTCGCTTTACGCCAATGGAAATACAAAGCATCTGATGAAGGAATGAAAAACAACCTTGTTCAGCTAGACTTTGCCATGGATAAAAATTCAAAATTTAAGTTTCAAAACTTAACTGAACAAATTGCTGTGGTGCAAAGCCACTAGCCTATTTAAGGTTATAATCTGCACATGACGATAGCATCTTCAAAGCCTACGGCTTTAGGGTAGTAACCCGTGCGTCGTCCTGTTTCGATAAAACCGTGGTTAATGTAAAGCATGAGGGCGGAAGTATTGCTAGCGCGTACTTCCAGCCATATCTTTTCAGCACCTTTAGATTCCGCTTCTTTAATGAATTGAGACAAGAGCGCATTGCCAAAGCCTTGTCCTTGCTGACTAGGGTCAACACAAATATCCATCAATGTTGCTTCACCTAAAAGGTATTCCGCGACATAAAATCCAATGATTTGACCTCTACCTTTGCGTTCATCTTCGCTCTCGGCGCTCTCGGCCTCATCAAGCAAAGGTAAACTGGCAAACTCACCAAAGTAGCGACCGCCGATACAAGAAGTAAAAACCCCTTCTGACCATGGGTGGCTGTGACAAGCATGTTCAATTGGCATCAGGTCATGGACGTCTGAGACTGCTATTGGAGAGTAGATTAACGTGGTCATTGCAACTGGGGAAGCATTTGCCAGAGCTGTTTTTTTAGCACGGGCGATTGCTTAAGTGTCTCTATCGGTAACGTAATTAACGTGTTATTTGAAAAGCTAATACCGGCGTTACTAACAGCGGCGTTTTTTTCAAGGGCACTGTCTTCAAGGGCATTATCTTCGAGATGTTTTTCTTTGGTATTTTGCTCTTCACTAGCAGACGTAGTTGGTGCGATAAAGCGCCAAGTGAATGTGCCTAAATCAATACTCGTTTTAGAGAAACTGATGTCGCTTTTAACTAAGTTAAGTGATAGCAGGAGATCGGAAAAGAAGGTTTCGTCGACAATCTGGGCTTTATCAATGTGTATGAAGCTCGTTTGCTTTGCCTCAGCTGTATTGGCACCTACAGAAGTAGCTCCGCAATCTTCGCCTCGCAAATGGTAAAGTGGAATGCCCATGGCGGTTAACTTGTCAAAAGCTTGTCTTGAGATCATATGCTTGGCAAATCGAACGTAAACTGATGTTGTTTATAATGACAAAAATTGAAAAGCTAAGAAAGTCAAAAGAGAAGAAAGTGGCAGGGGTAGAGAGATTCGAACTCCCAACCGTCGGTTTTGGAGACCGCTGTTCTACCAATTGGAACTATACCCCTGCAGAGATGAGCGCATTATACTTAAGCAAATAGAAAGGTAAACCCCTCTTTATAAATATTAGCTAAATATTCGCGCTACACGTAACTGTTTGCTGTTTTTTTCTCCGTAATGCTGTTTTGTTGCACTACTTGTTGAAACCAAAACGTGCTTCAACTGGATATGGGTACACATCTTCTACGATACCATTTGCGACGTTTTTCTGCGCTTGTTGCCAGTAGCTCGCCTCTAAAAGCTCAGCGTGGTATTTCAAAAACGCATTACGATATTTATGGTTTGCGAGGGCAAAGGTCGCTAGCTCTTCAGGGAACATATCGCCAGGTTCAACTGTATACCAAGGTTCAGCAGCATAAATCTGCTCTTCTGTCTTGGGCTCTGGTTTTACTCTGAAATTGACTTCATCCATGTATGTGATTTCATCGTAATCGTAGAAAATTACTCGACCATGGCGAGTTACACCGAAGTTCTTAAGCAGCATATCTCCTGGGAAAATATTCGCTGCTATCAATTGCTTTATCGCTGCACCATAGCCCAGCATGGCGTCGTGTAGCTCTTCTTCGTTGGCATCCGCTAAAAACAGGTTAAGTGGTGTCATACGGCGTTCAATATATAAATGCTCGATAACGATAAGATCGTCTTCGTAACGAATAATCGAGGGTGCTACTTGTTCTAGTTCTGCCAAGAGTGCATCAGAAAATCTATGTTTTGGAAATGCCGCCTCAGAATATTCCATGGTATCAGCCATGCGCCCAACCCTGTCGTGCAGTTTAACGAGACGGTACTTACTCTTAACGTCCTTCTTCGTCATCTTCTTACTCGGCGCAAACTTATCTTTGATGATTTTAAATACATAAGGATAGGACGGTAAGGTAAACACCGACATCACCATACCTTTAATACCTGGTGCGAGCTCAAACTTATCTTCACTTTTATCCAAGTGATGTAAAAAGTCTCGATAAAACTGTGTCTTCCCTTGCTTGTGGTAACCAACAGCGGCGTATAGCTCAGCCTTAGTTTTACTTGGCATAAGTTCTTGCAAGAATTGAATCAGCGGCAACAAATAGGGCGTATCAACAAAGAAGTAAGCACGGGCAAAACCAAACACAACCGCCATATGTTCTTTGTCAGTCAAAATGGTATCAATATAAATATGACCGTCTTCGTCGTTGAGGAGAGCGACAATAAATGGCGTTTCTCCACCAGGTGATACAACTCGCCCGATAATGTATGCGCCTTTATTTCGGTAGAAAACAGAATCGAGGATATCAAATTTTAACTGTTCAACAGGGTATCGGGTTTTATGTGCTTGCTTGAAGAAGCGGTCAATAAGTTCGTTGATATCGCGGCTCAAATCCTGGAAGGGTAACGCAAAATTTGGACGATTCAGAATTGTGGCGATTGTATCGAATAAACCGTTTTCGTCCGGCTCGTAACGGGTATAGATGGTTTTGTTCTTTAAATTCGCCAAACACTCAGGTGATGATTCAACAAAAATAAAGGCGTTATGGTAGTACTTACGTTCGAATAAGTGACAGAAGATCGAGTTGTAAAAGCTTTCAGCTAAGTCTGCTTTGTTGTGATAAACCAGTTGTTCGACATATTCTGTTTTCACCTTCTGCCATAAAGACTCGTCAAGCTCTGTGATGGCAAAGTCTTGTTTAAGCGTGGATAATGTTTCTTTTACGCGTAAATCATAAAAGTCGGTACGCTGCTTTGATGCGTCTTGTACTTCATGCCAAGCGGCTTGCTCAAATCGCGTTTTTGCCGAATGAGTAATTTGGTTAAATAAATACAGGTGGCGTTCAAAACCATTGATGATTGTTTTTGCCAAGGCGACTGCTAAGTTACTCATATTGAATACCATTTCTACTGAGGATAAACAAAGGTCTGGTTAGACCAGAGCCCGTTATCCCTTGAGCATAACCCAAACACTTGAATTATTCTTGTTCAATTTTAGCAATATCGAATATTTGTTACGTCAATATTGCTTGAATTTACGCCGCCTCGGCACTAGACTTACGCGGTTTTTTTATTGGCTATTTTCATCGGGATTTTTATCCAAATATGCGTGTATCTGACTTTGCTTTTGACTTACCAGAAGAACTAATCGCTCGTTATCCAAAAAGTGACCGTACAGCAAGCCGTTTAATGACGGTAGACGGTAATACTGGCGCTATTGATAATGGCCAGTTTGGTGATGTACTAGATAAGTTGAATAAAGGTGATTTGCTTATCTTTAACGACACTCGCGTTATTCCTGCGCGCATGTTTGGCAAAAAAGCCTCTGGCGGTAAGCTTGAAGTGTTAGTCGAGCGCATGCTTGATGAACACCGTGTGTTAGCGCATGTTCGCTGCAGTAAGTCACCAAAGCCGGGCACAGAGATCATTTTAGAAGATCAAGTCTCTGCAACTATGGTTGAGCGCCATGGTGCATTGTTTGAGTTAAAGTTCAATAGCGATGAAAAGGTGTTAGATATTCTTGAGCGCATAGGTCATATGCCGCTACCACCGTATATTGATCGCCCAGATGAAGACTCAGATAAAGAGCGTTACCAAACGGTTTATAACGATAAGCCAGGAGCAGTTGCTGCACCGACAGCTGGTTTGCACTTCGACGACGCGTTGTTGGAAAAAATTAAAGCGAAAGGTGTTGAGTTAGCCTTCATCACCTTGCATGTTGGTGCGGGCACTTTCCAACCTGTAAAAGTTGACGATATTGCTGACCATGTTATGCATGCTGAATACGTTGAGGTATCTCAAGAAGTTGTTGATAAAATTGAGCAAACTAAAGCTGCTGGTGGTCGCGTTGTCGCCGTTGGCACAACGTCAATGCGTTCATTAGAAAGTGCAGCAAAAGCGGCTGACGAGGAAGGGAAGTTGATTATTCCGTTCTATCAAGATACCGATATTTTCATTACGCCGGGCTTTAATTTTAAGGTAGTGGATTGCTTGATCACTAACTTTCACTTATCAGAGTCAACCTTACTAATGTTAGTTAGCGCATTTGCTGGCTACGAGCACATGATGGCCGCTTACGAGCAGGCTATTGAAGAGAAATATCGCTTCTTCTCTTATGGGGATGCGATGTTCCTGACGCGTAAGCAAGGCTAATTTGCACTGGTTAAAGTTAATGCTTTGGCCAGAACGTTTGCGCGACCTAATTTACCACTTAAGCCGCTGGTCTGTTTTACCGGTGGGCGGAGATCAAAATGACAAAACAAAAGATGCAATATCAATTGTTAGCGAAAGACGGCAAAGCGCGTCGTGGCCGCTTAACTTTTGAACGTGGCACAGTAGAAACACCAGCTTTTATGCCTGTCGGTACTTACGGTACGGTTAAAGGCATGAAAACCGAAGAAATTAAAGATATCGGCGCAGAGATTATTCTGGGTAATACCTTTCATTTAATGCTTCGTCCGGGCACTGACATCATTGAACAACATGGCGACCTGCATGATTTTATCAATTGGGACAAGCCTATTCTGACTGACTCAGGCGGCTTCCAAGTATTTAGCTTGGGCGCAATGCGTAAAATTACCGAAGAAGGTGTTAAGTTCAGCTCACCAGTCAATGGTGAGAAAATCATGTTAACACCTGAACGTTCAATGGACGTTCAGCGTAAATTGGGCTCTGACATTGTAATGATCTTTGATGAGTGCACGCCTTATCCAGCGACTCACCAAGAGGCTAAAGATTCAATGGAAATGTCGTTGCGTTGGGCGCAGCGCAGTAAAGATGCACATGACGGTAATCCAAATGCACTCTTTGGTATTGTCCAAGGTGGCATGTATGAAGACTTACGTGAAGTATCAGTTGAAGGTCTTAAAGCTATTGATTTTGATGGCTATGCAATTGGTGGTTTGTCAGTAGGCGAGCCGAAAGAAGACATGGTGCGTATTTTAGATCATACCACCCCCTTGATCCCTGAAGATAAGCCCCGATATCTAATGGGAGTGGGCAAGCCTGAAGATTTAGTGGAAGGTGTGCGTCGCGGTATTGATATGTTTGACTGTGTAATGCCAACGCGTAATGCCCGCAACGGTCATTTATTCGTATCAGATGGTGTAGTTAAAATCCGTAATGCGAAAAACAAAACCGATACAGGGCCACTAGATCCTGAGTGTGATTGCTATACCTGTAAGAATTATTCGAAGGCCTATTTACACCACTTAGACAAGTGTAATGAGATTTTAGGCTCGCAATTGAATACCATTCATAACTTACGTTTTTACCAACGAGTCATGAAAGGTTTGCGTGATGCGATTGAGGCAGGTAAATTGGACGAATTTGTTGAAGACTTTTATGCAAAACGTGGCTTACCTGTGCCGCCACTTGCTGAAGGTAGTCAGCAAGTTTAAGAAACAAATTTCGGTGTTTAACCGGCGCAATGATAGCGATGGTTAGGCACCAGACATTTTATTAATTATAACGATTAGAAGTAGAGGAAATGATGAGTCTATCTTTAGGTACTATTTTCGCCCAAGCACAACCACAAGGTGGTGGCATGGAAATGTTAATCATGTTGCTTGTTTTTGGTTTAGTGTTTTATTTCATGATTTACCGCCCACAAGCAAAGCGTGTTAAAGAGCACAAGTCGCTTATGTCAGCGTTATCGAAAGGCGATGAAGTATTAACGCAAGGTGGTTTAGTGGGCAAAATCACTAAAGTGTCTGACGAGAAAGACTTTGTGGTTGTTAGCATTGCTGAGAACACTGAAGTAACAGTACAAAAAGCCTCTATCAGCGCAGTATTGCCAAAAGGAACAATGAAAAGCCTCTAATATGAGGCTTTTTTCATAAAGGAAACGTTGTGTTAAATAAAACGCCACTTTGGAAAGCACTACTCGTAATCTTTGTTGTTACGATAGGTGCTTTATATGCTTCGCCAAACTTGTACGGTGAAGACCCTGCAGTTCAGGTGTCGGGACTTAGAGGGGTTGAAGTAGATGCTTCAACGCTTGACCAAATTAAGTCGCAGCTTGAACAGAATAATATTCAAGCAACGAATATCGCGTTAGAAGACGGTCAGGTACTCGTTCGTTTTAAAGATACTGAAAATCAGTTAAAAGCACGTGATATTCTTGACGATACTTATGGTCGAGACTACTCAGTAGCGCTTAACTTAGTGCCTGATACACCCGAATGGTTAGCTGGCATTGGCGGTACACCGATGAAGCTAGGTCTTGACCTTAGCGGTGGTGTTAGCTTCTTAATGGAAGTTAATATGAAAGAAGCCGTTAACAAAGCGCAAACAGGCCTTGTTGGTGACTTCCGTGCAGAACTTCGCGGCGAAAAAATTCGCTACCGCACAGTAAAAGCTGAAGGCGATGCAATCAAAGTTATCTTCCGTAATGTTGAAGATTTAGAGAAAGCTGATAGCTTCTTGAGCCGTCAAAACCGCGATCTTATTTTCACAACGAATGAAGATAGCTTGACGCTAACCGCGGTAATGAGCGAAGAAAAGCAAAAAGAAATTCGCGAGTATGCACTTCAGCAAAACATTACCATTATTCGTAACCGTGTTAACGAACTAGGTGTTGCTGAGCCATTGGTTCAACGCCAAGGACAAAAGCACATTGTTATCGAATTACCGGGTGTTCAAGATACTGCAAAAGCAAAAGAAATCTTAAACGCGACAGCAACTATTGAATTTAGAATGGTTGATAGCGAAAGTGATATCGGTGCTGCATTAGACGGTCGTGTGCCGGGTAGCTCTCAGTTGCTTTACGAGCGTGATGGTACGCCGGTACTTCTGAAAAAACGTATTATGCTAACAGGTGATCACATCGTTGATGCTAACTCTGGCTTTGACGAATACAGCCGTCCACAGGTTAACATTACGCTAGATTCACCAGGTGGCAGTAAGTTCTCGAATGCCACTAAAGATAACATTGGTAAGCCAATGGCAACTGTTTTTATTGAATACAAAGGTACTGATAGAAAAGATGCTGAAGGCAACATGATCTTCGAGAAAGTTGAAGAAGTTATCTCAGTAGCAACAATTCAAGCGCGATTAGGTAAGAACTTCCGTATTACTGGCTCTGGCTCAGCACAAGAAGCACATAACCTAGCGTTACTGCTTCGTGCAGGTGCGCTAATTGCACCGATTCAAATCGTTGAAGAGCGTACCGTTGGTCCATCACTAGGTGCTGAGAACATTAAATTAGGTTTCCAAGCAATCTTGGGCGGTTTCGCATTAGTATTCATCTTTATGATGATCTACTACCGCGCATTCGGTGTAGTCGCTAACCTAGCACTTGGTGCTAACTTAATTCTTATCGTCGGTGTAATGTCGATGATCCCAGGCGCGACATTAACGCTTCCTGGTATGGCGGGTATTGTATTAACGGTAGGTATGGCGGTTGATGCCAACGTTCTGATATTTGAGCGTATTCGTGAAGAACTGCGCAGTGGTAAGTCAGTGCAGCAATCAATTCATCAAGGTTATGATGCGGCTTTCTCAACCATTTTAGATGCAAACATCACGACCTTAATTGCGGCATTTATCCTATTTGCTGTTGGTACAGGCCCAATCAAAGGTTTCGCGGTTACCTTATCAATTGGTATTGTGACGTCAATGTTTACCGCTATTATCGGTACGCGTACTGTGGTTAACGCGGTTTGGGGTGGTAAGCGCCTCGATAAGTTAAGTATTTAGGTGATAGTGATATGCAAATTTTAAAACTAACAGAAACTGTTAACTTCATGCGCTACCGCAAAGTGGCCATGGTGTTCAGTATTATTTTAATGTTAGCGTCAGTTGCTTCGCTTGCTATCAACAAACTTAACTTCGGTTTAGATTTTACCGGTGGTGTAAAAGTTGAAGTAGGTTTTGAAGAAGCTGCTGACTTAACAAAAATGCGCCAAGTTCTGGATGCAAACGGTTTTGACGACGCGGTTGTTCAATTATTTGGTACTAGCCGTGACGTAGTTATTCGTATGGCGGAACGTCCGAATGTTAAAGCTGAAATGCTAGGTGACGAGATTCTCGCTATCTTGAAAGAAGGAATGGGTGTTGACGTAGATATGCGTCGTATCGAGTTCGTTGGTTCAAGTGTTGGTGACGAATTAACAGAGCAGGGTGGCTTAGCAATGCTAACTGCACTTATCTGTATTCTTGTCTACGTTGCATTCCGTTTCGAATGGCGTTTTGCATTAGGCTCTGTGTTCGCATTGTTCCACGATGTGTTGTTAACACTTGGCTTATTCTCAATTTTACAGCTTGAGTTTGACTTAACGGTACTGGCGGCTATCTTAGCGGTTATCGGTTACTCACTAAACGATACCATTGTTGTATCGGACCGTATCCGTGAGAACTTCCGTAAGATTCGTGAAGGTGGTCCAGAAGAGATCATTAATATCTCGTTAACGCAAACGTTAAGCCGTACGTTCATTACCTCGATTACTACGCTATTAGTACTTGCAGCCTTATTCTTTAAAGGTGGTGCACTGATTCACGGTTTCGCGACCGCGTTACTATTAGGTGTATTTGTTGGTACATACTCGTCTGTATATGTGGCGAGCTCGGTTGCTCTATCATTAGGTATTTCTAAAGAAGACCTAATTCCAGAAGTTATTGAGAAAGAAGGTGCCGATCAAGAAGAAATGATGCCTTAATCGCTATCGTTTTTATCGCAAAACCGAGTGTTGTGAATAATGACACTCGGTTTTTTTATGCCCTAATTTTTATGCCTTAATTTTTATGCCTTAGTATTGGTGTTTTATACCAATTGGAATAAGCGTTTGATTTACTTTTGATTAGTCGCACTTGGCTCTGGCTTAAATACAGGCTTATCGTTTTCAATGTGTAAAATCATATCACTCTTGTTCGGGGCTGCTTCAATATCCCCTTGATACACTTGGTCAGGTTGGAAGCCTTTGGTGAGATATACCACCCAGTATTCATCGTGGGGTGTGGAATAGTCATTGATAAACGCTACGCCTATCTCATCTTGTTCAACGTAAAATTCATGCTCGCCAAGCAAATGTGTTCGATGCTCTTTTGATTGCTTAAACGCGTGCCAAACCCGTTTCGCGTCAGTATAACCGCCAGCAATCGCCTCGACTTGATTACTGTTAAAGTCTTTGCCGTAATAGTGCGGAAGTTTATATCCCGTTTCTTCCAAATGACTATTTGGGCTGCCTCCCAAGTTATGTCTTACGATACCGTAATCAGCCATGAGCTTGGCTTTTGCTTCTGCTGCCTTTGCCAAGGTTAGGTTACAGCGAATACTGCCGCGTTGTTGCTCCGTATCTTGTTGAATTAATCTCACTAACTCGATAGCTTCAGTGCTGTTACCGCATGAATTAATCGGCGCTTTTTCATTGGCAAGGGTATTAAAACTTGAAAATGCAGATAGGATAAATATCGCTGATAACGTGATGCTCAATTTGGCGACCATAGTACTTCCTATGACAAATGGAAAACTCAGTTGAACATAATTGGATAAGCGCTGTAAAGTTAGTTCTACTAAACTTGTCGTAATAAGATATGCGCCTTGCTTTTGTATGTAATGATTTTGGAGAATGAAATGAATACGGGTAGCTGTTTATGTGGTGGCATAAAGTTTTCGGTAGCGGCATTCGAGCCGCTTGTTGGTCATTGTCATTGCAACATGTGTCAGAAGTTTCATGGCGCTGCATTTTCAACATTTATTGAAGTAAAGCGTGAACATTTGCACTGGCACTCAGGCATCCATCTACTCAGTCACTATCGAGCGAAAAATGACTCAGAAAGGAGCTTCTGCCAGCGATGTGGTTCAAGTTTATTGTTTGAATCTAAATTCAACAGAGAGCAGGGTACTGTCGAAATTGCATTATCTGCTTTTGATGATAAACCCAATGTTACTCCAGATGCTCATATCTACTTAGAGAGTAAAGTCGATTGGTACACACCAAATGATGCTTTGTGTAAGTACCAGGGCTATCGAAAGTCGTAAAATTAGAAGCTCATGCGTAGTCTTTTTGCTTTAAGTGAGTATTAAATGCGCCTTATTACGTTGCAAAATTAACTATGCGAACGGACAGAAAAAGTGTCGCAGCTAAAAGCACTAGTGTGATGATTGTCAGTAAAAATAAATAAAACCGCCAGAGTTTATTCTTGAGCCATGCTTTTAGGCCTTTAGGCGGCTTTTTAACTGCGGGCGACTCATTTGATAGTAATGCGTTACTTTGATGGTTTGCGTTGCTTTGATGGTTTACGTTGTTGCGAAGTGGCACATAAGTAGGGATATACCTAAAACCTGAGATAATGAGGTTTAATATGAGTGACCATAAAGTCACGAGGGCGCAAACAAGCAATGCTGCTTCACTGTCTTTGTTGAATACAACTAAAACAGCAAACGTGATCAATGCAAGAGCGCCTATTAATCTAATAGGCGCTTGTATTGGGAGAAGTGTGTTTGCTAGCTGATGAAACCTATGGGTTATCATTAATGAAGTTCACTGCTATCGTCGTTGTTGACAATAGTTCCTCAGCTTGCCAATCGATGCAAGTTTAAATCAACTAACCTTTATCAACAGAACTGAATCACTTAAGGCAAACGTTCACCGCGTGCGCTGACATACAATGCATACCAGTCTTCTCTGCTCAGCTTAACGGTAGCTGCTGTTGCACACAGTTCGATGCGCTTAAGATTGGTCGTACCGATAATAGGTTGGATGCCAGCTGGGTGACGCATCAACCAAGCTAAGACTAACGCATCACTTGATGTCTCATATTGTTCTGCAAACTGTTTAACTAACTTAGCCGTCGCTTGAATGTGTGTTGGCTGATCACTAACATCTCTACCTGAGAATAATCCCTGCGCTAAGCTGCCCCAAGATTGAATTTGTACCTTGTTTTGTTGGCAATACTCTAATGTGCCAGCACAAAAATTATCATGCGAACCTTGAGGGTTACCAGCAAGTACACCGTGATCTAGCCAGCCCAAATGTTTCAGGCTCATTTCAATTTGATTGGCAATAATCGGCGTCGAAAGAGCAGATTGTAGGTAAGCAATCTGATGGTGATTCATATTAGAAACGCCGAAATGTCTAACCTTGCCGCTTGCTTGTAAGTTCTGAAGAGTGTTCGCTACTTCGTCAAGCTCCATGAGTGGATCAGGGCGGTGAAATTGAAGCACATCAAGTTGTTCAATGCCTAAACGCGACAAAATGCCATCAACAGAGCTCGTTACCCAATCTGTTGAAAAATCGTAGCGGCCGGGGCCGTGTTCATCGTCAAAACGGATGCCACACTTTGACTGAATGATCATTTTTTCTCGCAGTGTTAGGTTGTCTTTCAGTGCTTTGCCAAATACCTGCTCAGCTTTGCCATGTGTATAAATGTCGGCGTGATCAAAATAATTGATACCATTTGCAAGCGCTGTTTCAATTACTGCTTGGGCTTGTACTTCGTCTGTTTGGCTAATGGTGTTGTTGTCCCAGCCACCACCAAGCCCCATGCAGCCATAGGCTATAGAGCTCGCATTAGGAAAGTACTGATTAATAGGAAGTGTTGCCATAAAGGTTCCTGTGTTTAACGCTAATGCCTCATTCGAGTAATTAGCAAATTATCATACGTTTAGGGCATGTTGATTTTTCAAGGTTAACTTTTGTTCGAATTAAATACATTTTTATCGCGGCACTTATGATACGCATAGTTACTCTATGCACAGAGCAAGTACCGATTATTATGCTCCTGCATAATCTTTGTACCTGCATCCGTGCAGGCATCAATGAGAAAAATGCATTTAAACGAATCCAAAGGACAGCATTTATGATGCCTTTCTATTACGTTATCGCTTATTTATGTGGAATAACCACACGACATAAGCTCTGCCTGGTATAAAGACATCATAAATTACTGCAAAAACAACCTCGAAAGTTCAACACGCCCTAATTCTATCGATATTCGCTGATCGCCAATAGCTTTGGTAAGTAAATTCACTGTATTGTATATTAAACAATAAGGTAATTGTTTTTATGTGCGTTTGGGCATATTGGCGCTTACGCGTTTATACGTGTGCGGTGAAATGCCTGACCGTCCAATAACCGCAGAATTAAAGAGGTAATGAGTGGATAACACACATAAGAAACTCGAGCGTTTAATGCTATTTTCAGAAGTGGCGAAACAGCTGAGTTTTACCAAAGCAGCTAAAGCGCTAGGGTTATCTAAAGGCTATCTTTCTCAGCAAGTAAAACAGCTCGAGAGTGAGTTTAAAACGCCTTTATTAATTCGCTCGACAAGAACTGTTAAAGTGACCGAGGGGGGAAAGGCTCTATTAGCTCATGCGGAAGAAATTAAGCAGTCGATGTTGTCAGTAGAGCGTATTTTGCGGTCCGAACGGGACCAAGTGTCAGGCAACATACGCATAACAGCCCCGAAACTTTTGGCCCAAAGTGTTGTTGCCAATATATGCAAAGCGTTTAAAGCAGACTATCCTCAAGTTACTTTTACCCTCGATAGCAGCTACCAGAAATATGATCTAACTGCGGCCGATTTTGATTTAGCTTTTCGTGCTACCTCGACCCCCCCGGAAAATATGATCGCCAAGCAATTATTCTGCTATCGACATATTTGTGTTGCTTCTCCTAAGTACTTAGCAAGGATGGGAGCGCCAAAGTCTATCGAGGAATTGACCAAACATCAGATTCTAGCAGCGCCCCACGATACTTATTGGCCACTAGACGGTCAGCAAATAGGCATACAAGCTTGGCTCGTGTCTAACGATAATAACTTGTTGCTAAATCAAACATTACAAGGAAATGGCATTGCACGCTTTCCTGACTATGCTGTTAAATTAGCAATAACTGACGGAAATTTATGTGAAATATTGGAAACGGTGGCAAAACCTTCCCATAATATTTATCTGTTGCAACCACAATTGATTTACCCGCCACAAAAAGTTGCTTTATTTGCTCAATTTGTTCAGGCATATTTACATGGTGTTAACATTTAAATGGTAGCTTTTTGGCTTTACTGACTTAGCTGTACTGGAGTGAAAGACTATGATTCAATATCAAAGCCATGGTAGCGTGGACATTACCGTAGAAGATAAGATTATTTATATCGAAACCACTGGTCCGTGGAATTTGGAGTATTTCAGCGGCTTCCACGAAGAGTTATTATTGGCTTCAGCACACCTCAAATCTGAAAAATTTGCTGTACTTTTGACTGTAAAGGGTGAGGCCATATGCTCTTTAGATGCAATAGAAGCTCATATTGAATTTTTAAAAAAGTCGACAGTTTCTGGGATAGCGATTAATTACGAACAGTGCATAACAGCTAAGATATCGACGCAAATTTTTACCGACATGTATGAGAGAGCAGGTATCCAGTTTTCTTTTTTTGAAGATAATGTGTTGGCTAAGGCTTGGCTGCAATCATTAATTGAACCCTAAACAACATGTCTGAACTTTTAGCTCAATCATCTGAGCAGCTATCCTTTTATGCAGCTCATTTTGAAACCGTCAACGGTTTAGTGACTATTTTGAACATGCCATTCTTATCGTTTGAATTTCCAGTATTTCATCAATAAAAACTATTTAAGTGGGCTCTAGCATAAATTTATTGCCACTATATTTTCCTAATTTTTTTGAACATTAACGCTATAATTAGCTGATAGTCAGGATATTTCCTTATCAAAAAATAAATACACCGGAACCCTCATGGAATATGAATTTAGACACGATCCTATTACTGGCCAAGCGCGAGCCCTATTCTCGCTTGAGCAGCAGATGATCGGCCCTTGGTTAGAAGTGGAAGTGGGCAAAAATAATGAAATGTTGTCAGCGCTTTTAGTTTCAATTGATAACGTTGGGCATGACCAGCAACACGAAGTAACAATTACGGGCAAAGAGTATTCAGTAACATTCACAAAGGATGACGTATACGTTCAGCCAAATACTCAGCTAAATGGAGAAGATGATTTACCGGAATCACTAGCGGAGCAAGATTTACATCTTGACAGCCAAAGTGTTAGCGCATGCGGGCTAGATGACTTCCGTCAAATATTGTTGTCATGGGCTAAGTTTACTAATAACTAGCATGGCAGATTGAACTATTGAATACGCATATGCGTACATATAATATACTGATAATAAAATTATTTTTCCCTCCGGTACATTGCAATGTCTGATAACAAGAAATCCACAAAACGCATGGTGCCTTTGCGCTATGTTTTAACACCATTCGCTATTATTTTCGCCGCATTAATCGTGATGATGGTCTTAGGTGCAGTAGCGCCGAAACCAGAAAAGAAACCTATTTCAGTACGTGCTCCATTAGTTGAAGTTACTGAGCTATCGCCATCTACAGTGCAATTTTTAATTCCCAGCCAAGGCTCTGTCATGCCGCGTACAGAGACTAACTTAATTTCTGAAGTATCAGGCATGGTTACGCAAGTTTCAGACAAGTTTGTTGTGGGTGGCTTTTTTAAGAAGGGCGAAGAAATTCTGCGCATTGACGATATTACCTACAAAGTTGCAGTGCTACAGGCTGAATCAAGATTAGGAGCCGCTGAGTCAACGTTAGTGTCGGAAAAGGCGGCAGCAAAACAAGCAGAAGATGAATGGTTGCTAACAGGTAAAGCGCTTGAAGAAGCGCCAATTCTTGCTCGTCGAATTCCTCAACTTAAGCAAGCTGAAGCTAATTTGATTGCTGCAAAAGCAGATTTGACAGAAGCTAAGACTAAGCTTGAAAGAACACGCATCATTGCGCCGTATGACGCTATGATCAAAGCCAAAAAAGTCGATATTGGTCAATATGTCACTGTAGGCTCTTCAATCGCTGACACCTTTGCCGTCGACTACGCAGAAGTTCGCCTACCTGTTAAACAGCGCGATGTCGCATTCTTAAATTTACCTAAAATTAACCAGTCCCTTGAGCAAGCGTCAGGTGTTGAACTTTATTATCAACTCGATGGCAATAAGTTTACTTGGTCTTCGAATATTGCTCGTTATGAAGGCGTAGTCGATATGGCGAGCCGAGTGCATTATTTAGTGGCTCAGTTAGATGACCCTTATAAAGTGCTAGGAAATGCTGAGCAAAATGAGATTCACATAGGAACGTTTGTTAATGCCACTATTGAAGGCAAAGAAATAAGTAATGTGCTTTCTATTCCTCGCGCTGCAGTTCATGGCGCGAATACCCTGTATTTGATTGATGGCCAAAACAAGCTCCACATTCAAAACATCGACGTATTAAGAGCTGAAGTCGAGCATGTATATACACAGCAAGTTATCGACAGTGATTTTCGTTTAGTTCTAACCAATATTGAAGCGCCTGTTGAAGGTATGTCATTACGCGTGCTTGGTGAAGCCTCGGCAAATGTATCAACGGATGTTGTGACAAAGTCAGAAGATGAAAATGAGGATGACAACTCATGAGCCAAGTGAAGGAAGAGTTAACCGGCATTATCGCGTGGTTTACTCGTAACAGTGTTGCTGCCAATTTATTGATGGTTTTTATTTTAGTTGCTGGGATGTTTTCATTTCAGGGGCTAAATAAAAAAATGTTCCCTGAATTTAATCCGAATAGTATTCAAGTTATGGTGCCGCATTTAGGTGCTGCACCTGAAGAGGTCGAGCAATCGGTTATCTTGAAAGTAGAAGAAGCGATTGAAAATATTGAGGGTATCAAACGAGTAACGTCGAGTGCGCAAGAGGGCATAGGTATCGTCACTATTGAATTGCAATCAGGTTATTCAATGTCTGAGAAGCTTGATGAAGTTCAAATGCAAGTTGATGCGATTACCACGTTTCCTGCTCAAACTGAAAAGCCAATAATCACTAAACAGGAGTTTAAAGGACAAGTTCTTTGGCTTTCTATTAGTGGCTCTATGGAGCGCCGAACGCGCCAAGTCATGGCACAAGATATTCGTGATGAAATAATGGCATTACCGAGTGTGAATAGTGCTCAGGTTGTCGGTAGTCGTGATTATGAAATTAGTATTGAAGTTTCAGAAGAAAAATTACAGCAATTTGATCTAACCTTTGATCAAGTCACTCAAGCGGTCCGCAGTTCATCAATAGATTTACCTGGCGGCACAATTAAAACCATCGGCGGTGACATTTCATTACGTGTTGATGGACAAGCGTACACAGGGAAAGAGTACAGCGATCTAGTATTACGCACTGACCCAGACGGCACGCGTTTGGTACTTTCTGATGTTGCAAATGTTATTGACGGGTTTGTAGAACGAGAAGATTTCGCTCGCTTTAATGGCGAAAACACGTCAAGCATCATGGTGCAGTCAACGGGCGATCAAAATGATCTTGAGATTGCTGAAGAAGTTCACGCCTATGTAGCAAAGAAGAATACTGAGCTTCCAGAGGGTGCCACATTGACGGCTTGGGGAGATTCGTCTGTTTATCTGCAAGAGCGTTTGGATATGATGATCTCTAATATGGCGCTTGGGGCGATTTTAGTATTTTTAGTATTGACGTTATTCCTAAGAATACGCATTGCATTCTGGGTAATGTTGGGTATCCCAATCAGTTTCTTTGGTGCATTTATCTTAATGCCGTTAGTAGGAGAGTGGTCGGTTTCAATCAACTTATTGAGCCTGTTTGCCTTTATCATGGTGCTGGGAATAGTCGTTGACGATGCCATTGTTATCGGCGAAAGCGCATATAGCGAGATGCAAAAATATGGGCACTCTACTGACAATGTAATTCGCGGGACGATGCGAGTGGCTATGCCAGCAACGTTTGGTGTTTTAACAACAATCGCAGCATTTGCGCCGTTATTGTTTATTGATGCTACCTTTGCCGCCTTCTTCCGCGCGATAGCCCTAGTTGTGACCTTCTGCCTGATTTTCTCTTTAATTGAATCAAAATGGATATTGCCAGCGCATTTGGCACATATGAAATATCGCCCTTTAACAGAGGATAATGCCAACGCGATTGAGCGCTTCCAAATGCGCTTCAAAAAAGGTCTAGATAACTTCATTCAATATAAGTACAAGCCTTTCTTGGAAAAAGCACTTGTTGCTCGCTACAACACAATGGCGACCTTTATTGCGGTTCTCATTCTCAGTTTGAGTTTGATTATTGGTTCATTTGTGAAAGTTGAGGTCTTCCCGAATGTGCCGAGCGACTTTATTCAAGGCAATGTCACAATGCTTGATGGTAGCAATGTCTCAGAGCGCAATAGAGCCATTGACGTGATAACTAAAGCGGCGTACGACATCGCAGAAGAAAATAAAACAGATGGTGTGTCGTTTATCAAACACACCATGGTATTTACTAATGGTAATACTCAAGCGTCATTTTTGTTAGAGCTGGTGAAGTCTGATGAAAGGACCTTAAATGCCTACGATATTGAAAAATTGTGGCGTGATAAAATCGGTGAGATTCCTGGCACAAAAGAAATTCGTTTCTTTGCCGGTACGAACGTAGGTGGTGGTGCTGCGATAGAATTTCAGTTGACTGGCAAAAACGATGCTGAGTTGGAAATAGCTGCTGAGAAAATCATGGCAAAATTGGGTGAATACAATGGCGTATACGATATTCGTAATTCGTTTAGCCGTGGTCAGCAAGAGATCAAACTTGCGATTAAGCCTGAAGCTGAAGTACTTGGTTTAACCTTGAGCGATTTAGCACGCCAAGTTCGTCAAGCATTCTACGGTGAAGAAGCACAGCGTATTCAACGTGGTCGTGACGAGTTGAAAGTAATGGTGCGTTATCCGAAGGAAGACCGCCTATCCATTACTGATCTTGAAGACATGTGGATACGCACTAAAAACGGTGATTTAGTGCCGTTCTATCAAGTCGCTGAAATAAGTATTGGTCAGGGCTTTTCAACGATTACCCGTGTAAATCAAAAGCGTTCTATTACGATTTCTGCGGATATCGATAGCCAGCAAGTAGAATCTCGAAAGGTCATCACGGAAATGAACGAGCAGGCGATTCCTGATATCTTAGCCGATCATCCTTCGGTGAATTACGGTGTTGAGGGCGCGAGCAAAGAGCAAGCAGATTTCTTGAGACAGCTAGGTCTTGCAGGGTTAGGTGCCTTATTCCTTATTTACGGTTTAATTGCTATTCCGACAAAATCTTATGCGCAACCGCTAGTGATTATGTCGGTGATCCCGTTTGGTATTATCGGTGCAATTATTGGCCACTTCTTGTTGGGGAAAACCATTAACATGATGTCAATTTATGGCTTTATTGCACTGACAGGGGTTGTTGTGAATGACAGTCTTATTTTGGTGGACTTTATCAATAAAGCTAAAGGGACAGGTAAGAGGATGATCGAAATCGTGATGGATGCCGGCGCACAGCGTTTCAGAGCAATCCTATTGACATCACTTACGACTTTCTTTGGTATATTTCCGCTTTATTTCGAAGGCAGCTTGCAGGCACAGTTCATTATTCCAATGGCGATTTCATTAGGCTTCGGTATTATGTTTGCTACGGTAATCACGCTGTTTTTAATTCCAGCGCTTTACCTAATAAAAGAAGATATCCATAAGCTATTCAGTCGCAGAAAAGCCGTGGCAGAAACGGCTTAGCAATCGTAGTGAAAAAACAAGAAAACAGAACCCTTACCCAAACCCAAGTGTCGAGAGGATAGTATGTGGGCTAAAACGATTAAAAATACCCTAGTAGTGTCGTTGCTAATGACGGCATCTGCTTGTGATGCCTTTCAAGCGCCTGAAATTGCGCCAGCGAAAAATCAGAATGCTTATCAGCCAAATGTGGTTGTGAAAGAGGTGAGTATTCCTTGGGGGATGGCACAACTTCCCAACGGCGACATCCTATTTACTGAACGTCAGGGCGAGCTTCGTTTAGTGCGTGATGATAAATTAGTCGGCGACAAAATTTCGGGATTACCTGAAATATACGCGGCAGGACAAGGTGGATTACTAGATATTAAATTGCACCCAGACTACGCAAAGAATGGTTGGATTTACTTAACATACTCGAGTCCAGACGGTGAAGAGGATGGTACAAATACAGCCTTGATGCGTGCTAAGTTTGATGCTGAAAAGTTAACACTTACTCACCAAGAGAAGCTTTATAAAGGCAGTGACAATACAACCAAAGCACATCACTACGGTAGTCGTATCGCCTTTGACGATAAAGGTTATGTTTACTTCTCAATCGGTGACCGCGGTGAGCGTGATGTTAAGCCTCAGAGCTTAAGTTTAGACGGCGGTAAAATTTACCGATTACACGATGATGGCCGTATTCCTGCTGACAATCCATTTGTCGGTCAAGAGGGGGCAAAGCAAGCGATGTATTCTTACGGTCACCGCAACCCTCAGGGTCTTGCTAAAAACCCTAAGACAGGTGCTATTTGGTCACATGAGCACGGCCCACGAGGCGGTGATGAAGTCAACTTAGTGATGCCGGGTAAGAACTATGGCTGGCCAGTGATTACTTATGGTCGCAATTATAGTGGCACATCTATCACAGACCTTACTGAAAAAGAGGGTATGGAACAGCCTCTTCATCATTGGACACCTTCTATTGCGCCGTCAGGGATGATTTTCGTTACTAGCGATAAGTACCCTGAGTGGCAAGGCAAAGTGCTAGTGGGCTCGCTTAAATTTGGATATTTAGTGCTATTGGATATTACGGATAATGCCGTCGTTGGCCAGAGTACGTTGTTCGAAGGAATTGGCCGTGTACGCAGTCTAATGCAAGGTAACGATGGTTACATATACGTTGGTACTGACGGTGGCGGTATTAAGCGTATTGAGCCGGTGAGCTAATCTAGCAAGCTTAGATATTACCATTCACTATATGTTGACGCTGTTGCTTATGTAATAGCGTCACTATCAATCCCTTATCTTTGTTAACTCATTGTTAATAAAGCGACTTTTTACTTATTTATGCCGTTCTACTTCGCTTAATGGCTTGTTTAGCATTTCTTTCTGGCTTACCCTCGTAGTACCGATTAAAAAACTTGCGATGTGATACTGTGCTCACTGGTATCGTGAAATAGTTAATAACAACAAAAACTTTAAATGACTTATTTAGCCCGACTGTCACAGCTTAGCGCTATCTTGATAAGTGTTGCTTTCACTATCTTTAGTTTGCCTAAGGCATATGCTGCATCGTTTGATGTAGAAGACCCGTATATATGCCAAAACACAGTAGCAAACTTTCCTGAACCTTATTTAACACCTGAGAATAATCGAGAAGTGCTGATAAATGGTGTACGTGAGCACTGTTTAGATAACTACCAAGCATCATCGGAAATAGTGTCGGAATTACTTAATGATCTAGCAGGGCTTTCAAAGAAAGAAATTACCTATGCTTACGTGCTGCAAAGTATTAATTTGAACAACATCGGTAGCAATGACAATTGTGACTTGGCTAAATTAGCCGTAGCTCATGGCCATGGTAGTGATAGCAAAACTCTCGCGATTAGAGCCGAGCTCAATTATTTCTCTTTCTGCGAATTGCATGACGATAATACATCACACACACTAAAACGCTTGTATGAGTTAAGTAAAGAAGCCTTGGCAATGGAAAGCTTTAATTTACAGCTAGCGATTCACAATCAAATCTCCTATGTATACTACTTACTTGACCAGAACCAACTAGCAGCTGATGAGTTAGAAATAGCCTTAGAGTTGGGTATGAAGATGAAGTCAGATGACTATTTGATCACGCTTTATAATCTGATTGATGCTTATCTCGACGCAGGGGAGTTATCACTCGCAGAGCAGCGAATTCAGCTCTACTATCAGTCGCTAAGTGAAAAAAGCAGTGAATGGGAGCGCTGGTTGGTTATATTCGCAGAGTCCTACTTGTCTTTGTTAAAAGAGGACTACGAAAAAGTGCTCGAGCTAAAAGATAAGCTGGGCGAGGGGGAGCCGAATGACTCCCCAGTATTTAACGAAAAGATAGCGATAATCCAAGGCCTTGCTTGCTTCGAATTAGGGCAGTTTAGCTGTGCAGAGAGCCTTATTAATACTCACTTATCATCGAAACCTGCCAAAGAAATTAACCGATTGAAGTGGCTAGCATTGTTAGTTAAGTGGCATGATCACAAAGGTCAACATAACGAGATGCGCATAGCGCAGCAGCGCTATTTCGAATTGGCAGAGCAGAAGTTACTCACCCAGCAACAAGCCGCTAAAATACTAGGTGTTGCCAAACTTAATAACGAAGTAATCCGCCTGAGCTCACTCGAATTGGAGCAAAAACTAGAACAGCAACAACATACTAATCGTATGTACATGCTAGCCATAACTTTCATAAGCGTTCTTCTTGTGGTCTTTATGATTGGTTACTGGCGTTTGAGTTCACAGATTAAAAAAACGGTCATTGTTCCTCAAAACCGACAATAGAAATATTTAATTCGAACCGAGGTGTTCTTCCAAGTCTTCAATGATATCTTGGTAATCATATTCGTCGCAGTCGAGCACTGTAAAGACGGTATCTTGCAGATAAGGCCAGTCAGAGGCTGGTCTAAAATACTTATGCTGATAGACTAAGTTTTCTGCCATTTTGAGGATGGCGAACAATGTTTGTTGTTCAGAGCCATCCAGCTTATTGAGAAATTCTCTATCATGATGGCGCAGGATAATTTGGCAAATATCGACCGGTAGTCGCCAAGAGCTGGCAACGTAGTAACCAATTGTGGCGTGACTTACTTGGTAATGTTGTTCTTCAATGGTGGTGATTACTTCGCTTGGGTTAGCTTCTGCGTAATCGAATGTATCTTGGTAATCTTGGTACTTCATCGCCATCACAGGTATGCCGCAATCATGAAAAAGCCCAAGTGTGAAGAGTTTGTCTTTAGCAACACGGCGATTGAGCTTTTCTGCAATAAAAACTGCTGTCGTGGCAATGTTATTGGTGTTATCCCAGAACCTATCTAGCTCAATACTACATTGTTTTCCTGAAAAGCTTTTGCGAATTAAGCTTGAAGTTACCAGCGAAACAATACCATTTAAACCAATATATTTAACCGACTTTGGAATATCGGAAATGGAGCGGGCTAAGCCGTACATTGGGCTGTTGATCGTTTTTAAGATTTTGGCGCTGACTGCTACATCCTGTGAGATAAGGTTAGCGATCTCATCAAGGTTGGGTTCCTTTTCTTTAATTTTTTCCTGTAACTGCAGCAATAAGGTCGGTTGGGCAGGTACTGAAAATCCCTTACCAATATCATCAAGCACCGACTGATCAATCTTTAACATGCGATTAAGACGCCTAAATCTCATAAGAAAAACTATTATTTCATAAGTTTAAATCTAATTGAGAAAAAATCACGGGCTATTTTTGTATGCAATATATTTTGCTTGTCTCGTCTGCGAATTATTAGCTAAACTTGGCTCTTTTCATTCTCCAGACACTGTAACGAGGAAAACCATGAAGCGCTGTGCAATTTTGACTATGGATAGTTTAGAAGACTTTGAAGCTTATGACGATTTGCTTGAACAACCGCTTGCTGCATTAGGGTGGCAAATGGAAATGGTGTCATGGCGCAGCGAAACCGTCGATTGGGACGATTTTCATGCGGTGATCATTCGCACGCCTTGGGATTATCAAGACGATGCCGATGGATTTTTAGCGGTTCTAGCAAAAATTGAAGCGTCTAGTGCGCACCTTGAAAACTCGCTTGATATCGTTAAGTGGAATATCGACAAGGAATATTTGAAGCAGTTGGAATCTCGCGGTGTAAATATTGTACCAACACTTTGGCGTGAAACGTTCGATGCCAGTGAACTACCAAGTTTCTTTGAATATTTTGCTGTTGACCAAATAGTGCTTAAACCGAGAATTAGTGCAAATGCAGACAATACCTTTTGGCTAACGAAAGACAACTATCAATCGCACATCGCAGACTTAACTGAAGCATTTGCAAGTCGCAATTTCATGGTTCAGCCATTTATGGAAAGTGTCATCAACGAAGGTGAATTCTCACTCTTTTACTTTGATGGTGCATACAGCCATGCCATTTTAAAGACACCTAAAGAAGATGACTTCCGCGTACAAGAAGAGCACGGTGGTCGATTAAAAAGTGTTACACCAGAGGCTGAATTAGTGAAACAAGCTCAAATCTCGCTGGCAGCTATCGATAGTATGCCACTATATGCACGTGTTGATTTCGTGCGCCATGGTGACAGTTTTGCCTTGATGGAAGCAGAGCTAATCGAGCCATCGCTTTACTTTAATATGGACGCTGAGTCGCCAGTAAAATTTGCCCAAGCATTTGCCGCCAAAATGAAGAAGTTAGCGATTTAATCGCTAACTAACCTTGCCATAAGTACATACTCGAGAGCTTATTTAGTATGGTAACGTTAAAGCTTTCATCACAGGCTTTATTGGCCAAACCGTAGCACACATGCAGCGGTAACAAGTGTTCTTCTCTGGGTTGACAGAACCTTGCCCCCGGCGCCTTATCCCAATTGTTCAGCAACTCTGTTCTAGCGGCTTCAGTGATATTTTGGTTAGAGCAAGTGTTTTGCAGCCATTGCTCAAAACCTTTATTTAAATTGAGGACCTCCGCACTTTCAGGTGCAAAGAACGCTTTCATATTGTGAAATGAAAATCC
Organism: uncultured Thalassotalea sp.; assembly: GCA_947492575.1. Classification (GTDB taxonomy): domain Bacteria; phylum Pseudomonadota; class Gammaproteobacteria; order Enterobacterales; family Alteromonadaceae; genus Thalassotalea_F. The sequence continues at coordinate 431,233 of CANLNK010000002.1, read as the reverse complement.
AGAACCAATGACTAGCAAGTTGTCATAGTCTAGCGCTTGAAGTGCCTGGCCTATTTGAATATGCAGTTCTGCATTTAACGAACGATCAAGGGATAATTGTACACACGGAATATCGGCATTTGGATACATGATTTTCAAAGGAACAAAGACACCGTGATCTAAACCTCTATTTCCATCTAGCTTTGCTTTGATGCCAGCCTTATTAAGTTGCTTATGAACTTGTTGCGCTAAAGCCGGTTCCCCTTTGACTGGATATGTAATCTCATAAGCTGCTTTCGGAAATCCGTAGTAATCGTATATCAGTGATGGCTTTAATGTTGAGGTAATGGTCGCAACATTCTCTTCCCAATGTGCACTGATGATTAATATAGCGGAAGGCTTTCGTATTTTGGTGGCTACGTTCTTTAGACAGGCAACCATTTCTTTGTGGCTTGAGTCGCCTAAAAGTGGCATAGGACCGCCGCCGTGGGATAAGAAAAAGATGTCAGGTTTGTTCATCAACTGCTACCTAGCTTGTGCGTGTTCGTTGGGTTCTGCAAGTTAACTCTTTGACCAGAATTTATTGCCAATGATCAATGCGCTGAAAGGGTTATAAAAAGTTACCACTATGATAATCTTCAACAGCTTGTCGTAACTCGTCCTGTGTGTTCATCACGAAAGGGCCGCCTTTGGCGACGGGCTCATTTAAGGGTAATGCTGACACTAAAATGAAACGAGTATTCGTTTCAGCTGTTATCTTAATGGCGTTTCCTTCAGCGAGAATACCTAGCTGCTTTTTCTTAACTATTCGTTGTTTGTCGCCGACAACTAGCGATCCTGAGATCACATAAATAAAACTATTCTCTTGTGAAGATATATTTTGAGAAAAGACTTCACTTTGCTTTAAGCTGATGTCTAAGTATGTCGGTTTAACAAAGTCATTGGTTACGGCACCTTGGGCCCCTGCATTCGTGTGTCCGGCAATAACCCGAATTTCACCGCCACTCTCTGTTGTCTCAACAGTTATTTGTTCGGCAGGAAATTCCTGATACTTAGGCTCTGTGAGTTTAGCTTTTGCCGGTAGGTTGACCCAAAGTTGAAAGCCTTGCATTAGACCTTCTTCTTGCTCAGGCATTTCAGAGTGAATAATACCGCGGCCGGCTGTCATCCACTGTACGCCATTTGGTGCGATAACCCCTTCATTGCCGGCACTATCTTTATGACGCATGCGACCAGCGAGCATATATGTCACGGTTTCAAAGCCGCGGTGAGGGTGTGGTGGAAACCCAGAGATATAGTCATCTGCGTTGTCAGACTCAAAAGCATCCAACATCAGAAAAGGGTCTAACATATTAATTTCAGGCGTACCGATTAAGCGAGTGAGTTTTACCCCTGCGCCATCAGACGCTGGCATGCCTAGCGTTAGATGTCTTAGTTCGCGAATTTTTATGCTCTGTTGTTGCGTTTCTTTTGCCATGGGTCTTCTCTCTATGCGCTAAGTTCAATCTGTCGGTTGGTCAGGCTGGTATGCCATGAACCTGCGTTGATGAGGCCTTATTCTTGTGGATATTTTTCATCGTATAGCCTGCTAACATTGCCGCTACCGTGAATTCGATAGTGATAATCAGAGGTAGCAGGAAGGCTGGTACGCCAAGAATATCCAAAGCGCCTTGTATGCCATTAAATAAACTCGCTTGTTGGCCTGCGATAGCCATAAGTGAGACAGAAATGACCATGGCGACCAGTTGTGTAATTTGCTTTGCTTGTAGTTTCATTACGCTGTCCTATTTAATTAGAGCCCTTAATTTGTGGGCTGTAGCTAAAAAGTTGTAGCGAAAATCACCTCATATCGCTGCATCTTTGCTGGGGCTGTTTCAATGAACTCATGATATAGAAAGTGATTTGTGGAAAAAATGCACTAAAAATTGAAATACTATTTCCAAATGACTCTTAATTGAGTGGGAAGTCGATGTGTTAAAGTAAGCAGGGATCGGCAATCAAGCATAAAAAAGCCCATGCAGAGCATGGGCTAAAAGGGCTTGCGCTACATACTGCGTAACGCTGTCAAAGTAGACGCTAACTTCTAACAACCAAATCAGTTATTAGCATCAGGGGCATTTTCCACAGAGAGCGCGTGAAAAATTCGGTTTTACAATTTCCTTCCTCAAACTCACTAATCGTCATCAATCAGTAAAAGGTGCTCAGCCAAAAGGCGGACAACCAGGGCACAAAGGATGTACCGCCAATTGGTGAGCTGCTTGGAAACTGCTAGTTAAAAGCTTACGCTAACGTTGGCAGAGAAAGAACGTCCTACGGATGCTGCATATTCTTGTGATTCACCCGTTGCATGGCCAGCAACGTTTGCGTATTGCACGTATTCTTTATCGAATAAATTGTTTACAGACAGGTTAAAGCGAACGTCGTCAGTGACATCGTAATTTACTAACCAGTCAACTTTTCCGTAACCTGCTACTTCAGCATTACCTTCGTTAACTTTAGTCATACGTGTAGCCCAATTTAAAATAAGCTCGGTTGAAAGTTTCTCGCCAGAGTAGCTGATTCCCGCAATACCTGACAGTGGTGAAATACTCGTAATGAAGTCACCTGTCTCGTCGTCCGTACCGTCTTGATATGCTGCGTTAGCAAATACTGAAACTTCATTGTTTAGGTAGTAGTTAACGCTCGCTTCAATGCCTTTGATGGTCACAGCATCTATGTTGGTATAGTGATAAACATAAATGTCGCTTGCTTGACCAGTGTACGGGTTTATTGCACTGTCTGTACGAACATACTCAGGTGATAAAAAGTCATCATATTTACTGTAAAACGCAGCAGTGTTAAAGAAGAAGTCGCCAATATGTCCACGAAGACCTAGTTCATACGTGTCACTTTCTTCAGGCGATAGATCACCGCTTGGCTCAACAATGTAGCCATACAAAGAGTTGTCATGGTAAATGTAGGCTAAATCGTAAGCAGGTACTTTGAAGCCTTGACCGTATTGGGCGAATACCGATACTGAATCGTCGATGCGGTAAAGTGCGCCTAAGTTTAATGAGACATTACTTTCGTCAAACTTTTTATATGCCGTGCCGTCTTCTTGTGTAGCGCCATTTGGATCCATCTCGTAGGTATCAAATCTCGCCCCAGGAGTTACAACGAGCTTGTTATCAATGAGTGTAATTTCGTCATTGATAAAAAAGCCTGCACGTTTAACTTCGGTTTTTGGGAATTTCTCGCTTTCTTGTGGGTAACCTGACTTAGGCACACCCTCTACGGAGTATAGTTTTACTTCAGTGCGAGTTGACTCTGAGTGCTCAATATCTAAACCGTAACCAATCGTATGAGTATCGTTTAATTTCAAGCTGGCGTTAGATAATAGGCCAACAGTTTCTTGGCTATAGACAGATGTTTTCCACATATCGCGAATTTCAATAAGCGGGAAACCAAAGTTGGCGTTGATGTCTAGTTGACCATATTCAACGTCAGTTTGCTCTGTTTCGTTGGAGTAAACAGAGACGTTTAACACGTCATAAATAGCTGTCGGTGTTTCTGTTTAGTAACGCAGTTGGAACGATTCGTTTTCTTGCTCGCTGGTACTGTTTTCAGTGACGACGTTGTAGCCAGTTAAGTCACGGAAATACTCTAACAAACCATTTGCGTAGTCACCCGTGACATCTTGGTTATAGATATCAGCGGTAAGCGCAACAAAATCAGTATCGTTAATTTTGTAAGTACCTTTGTAGAGAATACTCGTTGAGTCGATATCAAGCTCTGGCTTGGTTTCGCTGAAGTTTTGTTGCTCTTCACCGTCACGAGTTGTCAGGCTTAATAGGTGATCAAAATCACCTGTCACGAGTGCTAGTGTTGTACCAAGGGTGTATTGACGACTTGCATCGTTATAGCCAAATTTCACTTTGCCCGCGAATGTTTCACCGTCCAACAAATAATCTGAAGCGTCTTTCGTGGTAAACACGACAATGCCGCCAAGCGCATCTGAACCGTAAAGTGAAGATGCAGCACCTTTTGCAACTTCAACTTGCTTTAAGGTGTCAGTATCGATAAATCCTCTGCCAACGATGTCGTTTAAACCGTTAGCACCATAACCTTCGTTCATGCGCATACCGTCTTTAATCATTAGTACGCGGTCACCGCCCATGCCTCGGACAACAAAATTCTGTGCTTGACCAACACTACCTGTAACCTGAACACTTGGGTCGTACTTAAACAGTTGGCTCATGTCTGTAACCACCTGCTTGTCTAATTCTTCTTGCGTTAGCACTGAAATGCTACCGGCAACATCTTTTAATGCTTTCTTCGTACGAGTACCGCTGACAACGATTGTTTCAAGTTCTTCTGCACCTGTGGCTGCCGTTGAGTTGTCTAACTCATCGGCAATGACTGCTTGTGAAGACAAAGCTGCTGCAACAGCACAAGCGAGTAGTTTAGGTGTTGGCTTAAACATAATTCTTATTTTCCTGGACTACATAAATAACAAAAAAATAGATACCTAGGGTCTGTTGATCTTTCGAGGCTATTTTTGCAGCAATTTATGATGTCTTCATACAAGGCAGAGCTTATGTCGTGTGGTTATTCCACATAAATAAGCGATAACGCAGTAGAAAGGCATCATAAATGCTGTCCCTTGGATTCGTTTAAATGCATTTTTCTCATTGTTACTTGCTCTGTGCGTAGAATGACTATGCGTATCACAAGTGCCTCGATAAAAATGCATTTAATTCGAACAAAATTTATCCCTGAAAGATCAACAGACCCTGAGGCTTTAACGGTTTTTGTCGCTAGAGGTTAACAAGCAATGTGTTAGGGGGATAACACCTTACTCAATAACATAAACCGTTAAACGGCAGCCTTTCGGTATCCGTTGGGCTTCAATCGCTAAGTTTTGGGCTTAGCATTTTCTAATCGTTTTCTAGAATACACGGAAAAAACAAAATGTAAACACAAATGAGAATAATTATTATTTGAAATGTTGTTTGGGATGATTTAAAGTGCACCACGCTTGGGATTTCCCCCTCAAAGTAGTTTTTAATAGGCAATAAAAATAATGAATATTCAATCTATCGAATTGTTGATGGCACAGGTATCTGAGCTATTAATGGCGCCAGTTATCCTAACGATTTGTGTATTAATGATTTACGCGCTGTATGCATTGGGACGATTTATCTCGCAATGGTTAGTGCGTAAGAAAAATGCAATGAGTTATGTAAGAGCGGTAAAAGCGAAAGAGAATAACTGGCATGCTGGCTATCCAATTCACAATTACTTCGTACAAAACCCGAATGCGAGTGAAGATGAACTTGAGGTATTTGCGCTTAAACAACTAGAAAACTTGCGAGTGGTTACTCGTATCGCTCCGATGCTAGGTCTAATTGCTACTATGATTCCGATGGGGCCAGCACTCCAAGCACTTGCCGACGGCAATATCCAAGGTATTAGTGAAAACTTAATTATTGCCTTTGCAGCCGTTATTTGGGGGCTTGTGATTGCTTCTGTCACATTTTGGCCAGCATCTGTGAAAAAGCGTTGGTGTGCAAATGAACTGATCAATATTCGTAAAATCAGAGGGGAAGCATAGTGCGTTTTCTTGATGAAGATGAAGAATTAAACCCTATCGTCAGCGCCGTTAATTTAGTTGACGTGTTCTTAGTTATTATTGCCGCCTTGCTTATTGCTCTGGCGCAAAATCCCCTCAATGTATTTTCAAGTGACGATGTGACGGTTATTAAAAATGCAGGAAAGCCGAACATGGAAATGATCGTCAAAAAGGGAAAAGAAATTAAGCAATATAAGTCTACCGGTGACATTGGCTCCGGCGAGGGTATGCGTGCGGGCGTTGCTTATAAAATGGCTGATGGCAGTTTTGTTTACGTCCCAGAAGGTGACGAAGCCACGAATGAACAAACGCAAAGCGACGGTAACTAGAGGTAAAGTACATGTTTAATCGACTCTCCCAATTTATTAACACCTTATTGGTGCTTTGCTCCTTTAGTTTGATGCCAACTAGTGTGATAGCCAAAAGCACGACAGCAAATGAATCTCAAGCGAACATAACGGAAGAAGTACAAAAAGCACAAAAGCCGCAAGTACTACTGATTATGTCGTCACATGCATCAAAGCCAAAAGGTGATCTATTGCTTGAAATGGCAAAAGACCAGCCATTCGAACTAGTAAATTACTCAACTTCAGGCAAATCTGAAGATGAAATCAAAGGTGATTGGAAAAACGCAGATTTAATTATGCTAGACGGTATCAACCCTGCTTTGTCAAAATTTATGTTCGCTAAATACGAAGGACACTTAACATTATTTCCAAGTGTTCCTGTTATCTCTTTAGGTGATCTAACGAACGTTAAGACAAACCAAGGGTTATCTGAAGAGGATAGTGCGGCGATAGGCAGCTATTACAAAAATGCAGGTCGTGAAAATTATCGTAATTTGATGGTTTATCTTTCCAGCCAAGTCTTTCAATTAAGTGAAGAAGTGCCTGATAAACCGGTTGCAGTGCCTAACGTAGGTTTGTACCACCCTAATCTCGATATAAAAGATGTAAAAGGGCAGGTAACGTCAAATGAAAATGCCTTCTTCGAGTTTTTAGCGCCTAGTGAGAAGCAGCCGGTGATTGCCATCGGTATTCATCGAAGTGTTGTAGATTACGAGCAACAACAGGTTGTTGATACGCTAATCAAAGGGCTAGAAGCAAAAGGCGCAAAAGCCTTAGGCTTTTTCTTTGAAGGTAATGATGAAGCGCTCAATTACACTGATTTATTGATGACAGATGCGGGAGATGCACGTGTTGATCTAGTGATTAACTATCGTTCTCTTCATTATGTCGAAAAGCGCCGTGGTGAATTTGAAAAGCTAGGTGTGCCAGTATTACATGCACTTAACTACACCGAGGGTAGTCAAACAGAGTTTGAAGCAGACCATGCAGGCGTTTCACCATCGCTAACACCGTTTTTCTTAGTGATGCCTGAAGATACAGGTAGTGCTGACCCTACGATTATCGCTGCTAACGAAAAAGGCGCTAAAGTCGTCATTCCTTATCAAATGCAAGCGATGATCGAGCGAGCATATAACCACGCCAAGCTTGCCCATATCGAGAACAGCGAAAAGAAGGTTGCTACATTTATCTGGAATTATCCTCCAGGTGAGAAAAACGTTGGCGCTGCATTTCTCGACGTACCTTCATCTATCGAAAATATCGCTATTGCTATGAAAGAAAAAGGATACACGGTAGATGTTAAGGACTCGGCGTATTTAATTGAATCAGCAGGTAAATTATTGCGCCCGTTCTATCGCGATGAAGATACTGCGGGCTTAGTCGAACAAGGGCTGGCTGATTACTTACCATTAACGACTTATCTTGACTGGTTCAATGCACTACCGGAAAACGTTCGCACGCCAATTAACGAACGTTGGGGACAGCCTGAAGAAAACAAAATGATCACCGAAACCACGATTAATGGTGAGGTTGTTAAAGCCTTTGCGATTCCTCGTATGGATTTAGGTAACATGATTGTAATGCCACAAGGCTTGCGAGGTGAGTCTGAAAAAGAAAGTGCAAGCCTTTATCACAGCACAAAAGAGCCAGCGACTCATAGCTATTTAGCGTTTTATTTATACGCCCGTGAAACTTTCGGTGCTGATGCATTTATTCATCTAGGTACACATGGTTCACAAGAGTGGTTAAGTGGTAAAGAACGCGGTTTGTCGGTATACGATGCCCCGAGTTTAGCCATTGGTAACAAGCCCGTATTTTACCCTTACATTATCGATAATGTCGGTGAAGCGATGCAGGCCAAGCGCCGTGGTCGTGCAACTATGATAAGTCACTTAACGCCAGGGTTTGCGAAAGCGGGTTTATACACAGAAATCGCCGAGTTTAACGAAAAAATTACCAACTATTTGATGCTTGAAGAAGGGCAAACGAAAGCAAACACGCAAGCCGAGATTATCAACATGGCTGAAAAGCTAAATATGTTGAATGACTTGTCTCTTGATAAAGCAAGTTTTGCTGCAGACTTTGACAATCATATCGCGAAAGTGCAGGACCATTTAAATGCACTTGCACAAATGAGTCAGCCATTGGGTATCCACATTTTTGGCGAGTTACCCGTTGATACGCACTTGTATACCACCATGTTGCAGATGTTAGGTGAAGAATTCACTGCACGTGCAGCGGAATATGAACAAACACGTCAAATGACGATCGCTGAAGCATTACAATTCGATGAACGGAATGTACGTAAACTAGAGGCGTTAGAGGGCTTTCAGTTACTCAATACCTATATCAAAAGTCCAGAATCACTCAATGAGTTAGACGAGCAATTGACCGCAGACTTAACGTTAGCAAAAGAGTACTGGGATAATTTCCAAGGTATTGCGGAGATTACTAACTTAATGTCTGCGTTGGAAGCGAATTATATCCCAGTAAGTCATGGTGGTGACCCGATCCGTAACCCGAACGCTGCGCCAACAGGTCGTAACTTAATTGGCTTTAATCCAGCTAAAGTACCGTCGAAAGAAGCTTACGATGCGGGTGTGACCTTGATGAATCAAACCATTGAAGCTTACTACCAAAAGCACGGTAAGTACCCAGAAAAGCTAGCGTTTTCACTATGGTCACTCGAAACGATGCGTCATCAAGGTGCACTTGAAGCGCAAGTTCTTCATGCCTTAGGTTTGAAGCCAAAATGGAATCGTCAAGGTAATGTTGTCGACACTGAAGTTATTCCGATGAGTGAGCTTAAACGTCCGCGTATCGATGTGGTGATTTCAGCAACTGGTTTGTATCGAGATGCTTTCCCTAACGTTATGTTATGGCTGGCAAAGGCGATTGACAAAGTTGCGAAAATGAAAGAAGACAACAACTTTGTTTATCGTCACGCCAATGCGCTTCGCACTGAATTATTAGAGAAAGGCAAATCAGAGGAAGACGCCGATTACTTATCGTCTATCCGTATTTTCTCTAACGAGACGGGCAATTACGGTACCGGTTTAGCGGCAAGCTCTCTGGCTTCTGACACATGGGAAAGCGATGACAAACTGGCTGATTTATACCTAGACCGTATGGGCTATGCATTTGGTTATGATGAAAAGCGTTGGTCAGAAAATGTTGGTGATACCTTTGGCGACGGAGAGGGCTTGTACAATAAAGTGCTATCTGGAACTGACGGTGTGATCTTTTCTCGTTCGACTAATCTTTACGCACTGATGACCAACGATGACCCATTCCAATACTTCGGTGGCATAGGTTTAGCGGTTCGTCATTTAGACGGTGAAACGCCAGAGATGTACGTCTCTAATTTACGTAAGAAAGACCAGTTAAAGACCCAAACACTAGATGAGTTTGTGAATCAAGAAATGCGCAGCCGTTACTTCCATCCGCGTTGGATAAAAGCGATGCAAGATTCAGGTTATGCAGGCGCGACGGCAATTTTAGACCGCATGAATAACATGTGGGGCTGGGAAGTGATGACACCTGAAGCGATTCGCGATGACCAATGGCAAGAATTCTTCGAAGTTTATGTTGAAGACAAGTACCAGATGGATATGCGTGAATTCTTTGAACAGGCCAATCCAGAGAGCTTAGCGCAAATTTTAGAGCGTATGCTGGAAGCCGTGCGTAAAGGTTACTGGCAAGCAGACGACAAAACCTTAAAGAAAATGGTAGAGATATATTCTGAAATAGCTGCGGAATTTGACGTGGCAACCAATAACGAAAAATTCAATGAGTATATGGATACGACTGCAGCTGGTTTTGGTTTGACTCCGCTATCAAAGGCGTTAGCAGAAGCGCTAGCTAATCCGCAACCTGTCGCCGCGCCGCAAACTGCAGGTCAAACACAGCAGGTAGAAGGGCAAAAGCTTGAAGAGCAAGCCCAAACTGAGCAAGTTGAAACAGACTACATGCCGTTGTGGTGGTTGTTTGGGATCTTCATGTTGGGTGCCGGACATCAGTGGTTTGAACGTAAACCTAAGGATTTAAAAGCAACAGCCGATGAAGCGCAATCACAAAACTTTAAACAAGCAGCTTAATCTCACGCCCCTAGTTAAGTGACTTCAATAAAGCTTATCGCCAAAGACGTTTGTTGTTTAGTCAACAAGCGTCTTTTTATTTTCTTGGCTGCCCCGACCTCTGGTTAAAGGGGGGGAACATTCAATCAGAACAAATCGCACGCTGAAAGATTAATACGCCCTAGATGAATAAATTCTAAGTATAGGCTTTATGCTTCTGCTAATGAATGGTCTACACTGTTCGAAATGAACCCAATCGCAATGTAGTGTTAAAGAACAGGTTGAGATTTACTCTTGACTTTCATTGTCTTGCACGTAAATCTAAAGCGAAATTTCCGAGAGAGTAGTCGCTTCGATAATTTCTCTCGTAATAAAAAAGACTTAATAACGAATAAAAATATGCGCGACTTAGTCAATACATACAGTATTTACGAAAGCGTGCGATTTAGAGGCACTTTATGGAATTGCGATCATTTGTACTTTGTAATGAAACTGGCGACGAAGTCTGCATTTCTAACTATGGCGCGCGCCTATTACAATGGCACACTGACGTTGGTCATGAAGACCGAAATATTATTTTAGGGTACGCTAACCTTAGCGACTATCTCGATGACCCTTTTTACCATGGCGCAATCGCAGGGCCCTTTGCAAATCGAATTGGTGGTGCTGAGTTCACTATTGACGGCAAAACCTATGAGTTGCAAGCCAATGAAGGGCGTCATCATTTGCATGGCGGTAAAGAGAGCATCAGTGATATGTATTGGGATATCGTTGCTCAAGAAGAGCAGGTCCTGACCTTAAAGTGCGAGGTACCTGATGGTTTTAATGGATATCCTGGCGGCCTACATTTTTGGGTAACCTATCACTTAAACAACGATAGCTCGCTGGATGTTGATATAAAAGTCACCACAGAACAAGCTACAGTGATTGGCCCAACCACTCATCCGTATTTTAATCTCGCGGGTGTTGGCAACGATGCCGAAGGTCATGTATTACAGATTTTTGCTGATAATTACACGCCTGTTGATCATCAAAATATTCCGACTGGAGAGATCGCAGACGTTACCGATACGCCATTTGATTTTCGCCAACCGAGACAATTAGACAGTGAGCGAGAGCAACTTGATCACAACTTTGTGGTGGCAAGACCTGTCACTGAATCGCAAGCTATTTTGATTAGTCCTGATAAGAAACTGCAACTTCACGTGAGTAGTGCTTACCCCGGGTTACAGGTCTATACCGGTGAGTTCCTATCGGGTAAGTTCGAGCCGTTTGGTGGTATTTGCTTAGAGCCGCAATTTTATCCGAATAGCCCGAATGAAGAAGCCTTTCCATTCTTCTACACTACGCCTGACGAGCCATTTAATATGCGCATCAGCTATAAACTCGTTAAAAATGTAGATCAAAATCTGGATACCTCAGAAGAAGCAGAATCTGCCGGTGAAGATGCTGGCCGTGAATAGCTTGGACAAGCTAGCGTGTATTCGTTACACGCTTTATCGCTTGCATCGTCATTATAGGCCCAACGAGTTCAAAGAAAATTGTTGAGCAAATGATGGCTGCTAAAAGCTGATTACCAAATTCAGGCATCAAACTGGTCGCGACTAAGCCCATGCCAATAGCGACACCCGCTTGTGGCAATAGTGCTGGACCAATCCAGTGTTGCGTGCCTTGATTTACTTTGCTTAGTTTAGCACCAATAAAGCCGCCAATAAGCTTGCCTATAATCCGTAACGCGATATAGCCCGCTCCTATCCAACCGATTTGTTGCAAGGCTTCAAAGTTTAACGTTGCCCCTGCCAAGATAAAGAAAATCAACATAAATTGCTCTTCAATACCTTCGATTGCATGAAATGGGTAGTCATGGTGTTTAGCAAAATTGGCGACGACAGCTCCTAGTACCATCGCGGCAATTAAGAAGGAAACGTTGAGCCATAAAGCGATACCACCGCAAAGGAAAACGACACCAAGGGCTTCTGACATAACAGGTTTACCAGGAGATAACCTTCCTGTGATATAAGCGGTTGGTACGCCGAGTAACATACCTAGCAAAATTCCGCCGCCTATGTCTGTCATAGCATGCATTAGTAAGCCTTGTTCACTGCCCCCAGAAAGTGCAAAGACCACGGATATGCCCAAGCCGAACAAAATGAGTGCCCATGCATCGTCAAGCGCAACCACTGATAACAGCATCGACTTAAATTTATTCAATTTAGCGGTTTCAGACTTGCCCAGCGATTGAGTGACAACATCAAATACTGCTGTTGCATCGGTAGCTGCAGCGATGCAACCGAGAATAATCGCGAGCGGCAGTGGGACATTAAACAGTAATAAACCTGAGGTAACGATTATCGAGGTAATCAGTGATGCACCAATAGAGATGCTAACAATGGCTGAGGAGGAGTCTTTCAGTGCCGAGCCAGTGAGCTTGCCACCAATCAGGAAGCCGACCATCAGTAATGCCAGCTGCGCGATTATATCAAATTGGGCGGTAACAAGGTTGGGAATGAAATTAAGCCCTTCTGGCCCTACGAAAATACCAAAGCCAATCAGCAGAGTAACACGCGGGAAAGCTGTTTTTTGACCAATAATTGATAAGGTTAGGCCAGCCAGTAGCAGGCTTCCAAGGCTAATCAAAAAGAGTGTTTGCGTATCCAATAGTTGAAACATCCTTGCATTTGCTTTGCATTATGATTGCTCAATAAACAGCGCTAGCGTGTGCCTCTAAGATAGCTTTGCCTGAGCGTTTCTTTGAGCATTTATATCGCATAACGTAACATGGTGCGTGGCATCTTGTGAAACTCGTCGGGCTTGGCGAGAGAAATCCTAATCGCGTCGTTCGGTACGCCATGGTGGATTCTTTCGATTATCGCCAGCCCAATAGAGCTTTATTTTGTTGCCACTAGGGTCAAAGATAATAGCTTCTGTCCATAAGTATCGCTCTGCCGTTGGCGGCTGAGCTATGTCGATACCTAACGCACTTATCTGGTTGACCTTTTCTTCTATTGACTCGGTTTCAAAGTAAATGGTGGTGGGATTAACTTGATGGCGGTCTTCCGTTAAAGACAATGAAAAAGTAGCGTCGCCCTCGGGGCACTCGAATCTCGCATAATGGGGAGTGTCGACGATCTGTAAAAAACCAAGCTTTCGATAGAAGGCTGCAGTCTCCTCCATGTCAATCGCTGGGATTGTCACCTGATTTAGGTTCATGTTTTCTTCCTACTACTTTTCTTATTATCTTACCTTTGGCTTGCCGAACGCCTGCCAGTGCTTGTTTGTGGCTCTGCGATTCTGCGCAGTCTCACCATGAAAGCGGTGGCGGTTAACCTAAGATATGTTCACTAATGCAACGATTAAACGCAATCAGATCAAATGAGCCTTTAATTTCAAAGCGAACTTGGCCTAGTTCACTTAAATAAAGCTCTATTTCGCTGTCTAGGTCTAATGTACCGGCCGACTCAACGGAAAATGCTTGGATCTTACTGTAGGGTAGGGAAGTGTAATCAACTTTTGAACCCGTAATGCCTTGCACATTGGCAGCGATAATACGTTTATTGGTAAAAACGACTTGGTCTCTAATCGACTTAAAAGCTGCAATGATGCTCTCTCCGTCGATCAGAAATTTATAGAAATCTTCTCTAACTTTGTCTTCTTCGATAGGTTTAAGTTTAAAGACTGAAGAGTTTTTAAAATCGATCATAGTACTTCCTTGAAATATACGCTGTATTTTAAGCCTAGGGTCGCTTACAGCTTTAAGTTAATTTATCGCGATGAATGGCTCAGTTCGTAGTTCAATTCGACAGGGCATAAGCTTTGTGCTGCCTTGTCCTGTTGTCTAAATTAGCTAGTCGCTCTAGGCTTGTTCGATAAAACTAAACCCAGCTGGGTAACTGTGAATGCCATCAAAATCACCCTTAGTTAAGCTTACTCCGCTGGACTTGGCAATAGCGTAAACCATACTCATGTGAAATAAGAGGTTTGGCACAATATATTGATACATGAAATCTACTTGCCCAAGTGATACTTCTTTAAACCCTGCTTTTTCAGAAATGTGCTTTGTATTGTCTAATGCTGAAACAGAGGGCATCGACGATAGGTATTCGTTAGTTTTTTGAATAAGCGCTAGGAGTTGACGCTTACCATCATTGTCATTATCAATATTTGTGAGTTCAAATAACTCAACGTTGACTCCCACTAAAGGGCTGTATCCTCGAATAGCAAAATTACAGGTAATGTTTACATTAGTGGCTAAATCAAACATATCACTGCACAAGCTGTTTCCAATAATGTCGGCTGGCAACTTACTTACTATTTTTTCTAACTGTGCTAAGTATCTCTGAAGTAACGATTTGACGTGGGATGCAGATTCAATAGGTGTTATTAGTTCTTCATCTTGAGGGAATGTCATTTACTTAATATGCCTATTTATTCTATTACACAGCGAAATGAGTGCTAATGCGGTTAGTGGTACGATTATACATATGATAATGATGAGCAAGCTAATCTCTTGAACGGAGGCGAAGTAATATCCAGCTGCGAAATAGCAAATGGAGATAACAAAGTAGGTAACAACAACCGCAATGTTGAGGTTATTTTTTATTTCCCTTGCCTTAAAGTCATGAAATGATTTTTCCATAAATAATGTGCTCCCAGAATTGGTTACCTCATATTTATTGACCGGAATTATGTGGAATTGTTCACAGTTAGTATTTTCTTATCCTCGTTAAAAAATATTATCGACGGGATAAGGTGACAAGACGACTGCGCATGCTTGCCTGTGGTTTAATGGATAAGATTTCAAAATCACCAAGGTCACAATTATTCTCAGAAATAGAGTAACTTGTTGTATCGGCTTTCAGCGGAAATAAACGAGAAAACTCTGAGTTATTGAGCTCGAATTCGAGTTGTTCTTCGAAAGCATGTGCAGTGATGGTATTGGCCAGCAAGCCATCCACTTTGATATTTTCCATAACGAGTATCTCTTCCATGAGTAAGCTGTTAATTGAGCAGCGTTATTAGAGCATAGGGCTGATTTTTTTTCCACCAGCTCGCGTGTGATTGGCTTCTATTTTAGGGTGTTTTCTGTAAGTGTTTGTATTGTATAAGCTTGATACTAAACCGCGTTTAGATGATTAGCTTAGCGACTAGAGGCGTAACAGCTGCCGCGACTGTCATATAACCCAAACGTAAAGTGATATTGCTATATTGTTGCTTCACTTTCATACCAAATAGTGGCCGAAGTAAATCAACACGCCTGATAAATTCAAATCCAAGCCAACAGCCGATGAAAGTCACGCCAATTAATAAAGTTATTTCTATTACTGCAGGTAGCCCTTGCTGAGTTAACCACCAACCTGCTGAGAGAATAATAGTCTGGTGAAGGATGTAAAAAGGATATACCGCTGGTGTTAAATAGCGCCATACGGGCGCGGATTTAGGGAAATAGTTGCAGGCGATAGACAGTATCAGCAATAGGCCAATAACTCGCGCGCTGCTGTATATTGTAAGCATAATGATGTCTAACCCCGGAGTTTTGGTGTCATGCAGCCAATAGGTATTGTAACCAAGGATTACGAGCGCAGTAATGAGTAAATAACATAAGCCTAGTGATTTCAGATGTTGAGCTAGCTTTTCCCAAAAAACGGTATGCCAGCCAATAAGGTAGCCAAGTACTAGGAACATAAAACCTATGGGGTAACGCGTTTCTCCATCTTGCCATATCAGTTGAATTGCCAGCACAGCAGCAATTAACGTAGCGATGAATAGTATGCCGGGCTGCTTGCTAAACCAATCACCTATGCTGCTGGTTATTCTGCTGTTGAGTAGTGGTAGCAATATCACTAGATAAAGCGAGTAGTACCAAAGAGAACGCAAATACCAAAGATGATTGACGTCTATGTGCGGCCAAATACCCGCTTGGTAGTCTTCAAATAGGGGGTGATTTGGTTGATAGAATGCGCGCATAAACTGCCAAAAGCTCTTCGAAATATCACCGTTTGCAGTCATTTCTACATAAAGTTGCGGTGGCACCACTATTAACACGCCGAATAGCAGTGGCAATAACAGTCGATAAGAGCGCAAAATGACAAATTTGATAATGGATAACTTTGCAAGAATAAACCGAATTGCAATGCCTGATATCAACCAAATAGCGGGCATACGCCAAGGCTCTACGATCAGTAACAGGCTTTCTAGCCACTCTGAGCGATAGATGCTCTTTGCATGCCAGCCCCAGTTTAGGCTGTAAAACATACCAATATGATGAAGGATTAATAAACCAAATAGTACAATTCGCAAGTTGTCGAGCACTGGCATGCGATTGGGCATTTGCATAGTTGTTTTATTGTTTGGCAACCATGCAGATTTGAGGTTTTGCCAAAGCGAATGAAGTCGATACCTACTTTTTTGCATATAGTGCTCATTTGCAGATGAAAGATGCCACATTGAGAGGATTCCTTTTTTGTCTTCCTATGTCATTTATTCTTGTTATGATGGCAGTCAATATCGATGAAGAAAGTGATAAATTGCTTACTAAACAGTGGCTAGGGATAAGCGGTGGCTAGCTGGGACGAAAGTATTGCAGCACTGATAATGTGATCAAGTTTATGAATCAGGACAGTAACTCTCAAATTCTGCATGAGGCATCAGCTGCTTCAGGTGAACAGACGAAATCTCCAAACCAACAAAAGCTGCAGCACTTCCAACATTATCAACGGGTATACGAAATCGCTCTATTAGTGTGTTATTTCGCAATAGATGCAGGTATTAACGCAACGTCCGTTATCATGGAAGCACAGCGCGGTGGTGGACAACCAGGATTTGCACTCTGGGAGCCATTTATTTGGGAATATTCGAGCGCGATCAGCACGCTTTTACTCTTTCCGCTCATAGTCATACTGCTTAAGGTTCGTCCTTTGTCTTGGCAGGGTTTAAAGCAAACACTGTTAACTTATGGCGTTTGCGCTATTGTTTTCTCTATGGCACATGTGGCGTTAATGGTGGGAATGCGAAAAGTCGTGTACTTCATAAACGATAGCTACTATGACTTTGGTCAGCTGGGTTTTGAGCTTTTTTACGAGTTGAGAAAAGATGTTTGGAGTTTCGTTTTCTTTATCATTGCGATTCACCTGTACCGGACATTAATTGCTCAGTGGCAAGGGCAAGCAAATCCTATTCAAGAAGGCGAACAAGCGCAGAACGAGAAGTCGTCAGCAGATGATATTGAACGCTTACTTGTTAAGAAGCTTGGCAAGGAATTTATCATTAATGTTAACGATGTTCAGTGGCTGGAGTCTTCGGGAAACTACGTTAATTTATACATTGATGACAGAATTTATCCGCTACGGTCGACGCTTTCAAAACTGACAGAGCAGCTTGCTAGCAAAGGCTTTTGCCGGATACACCGCTCTTATGCGGTTCGATTAGATGCAATTTCGTCGATTACACCATTGCCGAGTGGCGATAGCGAAGTAACCTTGCAGTCTGGCAAAGTATTGAACTTGTCACGCCGTTATAAAGATGCGTTTAAAGAGCGCTTGTCTTTGTAAACCAAGCTAGGCATAACGCTCATTAAATCCGGGGATAATAGTTCAGGGGGATAATTCAGGGTTATAAGTTGGCGAGTTACGCTATTTATATTCGATCAAATCCCATTGGTTGCCGTATAAGTCTTCAAATACAGCGACTGTTCCGTAAGGCTCTTCTCTTGGCTGCTCTTTAAAATTCACACCCTTGTCTTTCATTGCATTGTAATCGCGCCAAAAGTCATTTGTTTGAAGGAACAGCATCACACGTCCACCCGCTTGATTTCCTACTGCAAGCTTTTGGTTGTCATCGCTTGCCTTAGCCAATAACAATTTTGTACCTGATGAATTGGGCGGAGATACCAGTACCCAGCGTTTGTCTTCATTTAATTGCGTATCTTCAACAAGTGTAAATTGAAGCTGCTTTGTGTAGAAAGCGATGGCTTCATCATAGTCGTTTACTAGTAAGGCAATGCTGGCGATATTCTGTTCTATTGGTTTGCTCATATTTGTATTCATGTTTGTGTAAATGGCTAGTTAGTGTCATTAGCAAGGTTTTCTATATCCGTCGATAATACCACTAACAGATGTTAACTTTCGTTTTGATGACATATTACTTGCCATATTGTTGCCACATTTCACCCTAAGTTTGCTAGCTTTCTGCCCCTAAAAGTACGGATTATTTTGCTGAAATACTCAATGTGACGCGGGTTCACCGTTTCATACAGTGATTAGCATAAAGGAGTTAACCGTGTTTGGGGTCAATAGAAAAGTCGATGTATTTAATCAGCAGTCTAGTTATTTTTACTATCAACATAAAAAACGAAAAGCGAAATACCGATTCAGGTTATTGTTGGTGTTAGCGTTGCTAGCAACTGGATTAGCTACATTAGCGATTGCCTATGCTGAACAAACAACGGCGCATGGCAACGAGCATTTGTTTGCACCTCAATTAGTTTTAGATGATGGCCACAGGCAAAGTTTAATCGCTTATCCCGTTAACACCTCTGCCAGCGTCGAGGTAAATGGTTTGATTGCATATGTAGAGATTAATCAGACTTTTGTGAATGTTGAAAATGCGACGCTAAATGGTAAGTACCAATTTCCTTTGCCATCAGAAGCGGCTGTGAATTATTTAAATGTCCGCATTGGCGATCGCGAGATTGTCGGTGAAATTATGGAGAAAAAGGCTGCGAAAGCAACTTTTGATAAAGCAAAGCGTCAAGGCAAAAAAGCAAGCCTAGTAAGACAGCAGCGCGCAAATCTATTTACTAATAACATAGCTAATATCGATCCACTTGCTGAGATAAGCGTCACGCTGCGTTTTGTTATGCCAGTAACATATCAACAGGGGCGATTTAGTATTGCTTTACCTGTTGCTATGACAGAGCGTTATCAGCCACTCAACTTTCAGCAACTAGGCTTTCATCAGTCACCAGCCGAACTTGATAGCGAGTTTTTTCCAGCGATGCCAATGGCCAAACAATCGTCTCTTCAAGTTAATGTCGAACTCAATGCAGGGGTTGCTGTGGAAAACATTCGCAGTGCCAGCCATCAAATCAAAGTAGAGAACAGTGATAAGCCCAATAGCCAGTATGGGGCGAATTACCATTATAAAGTTTCGCTGAAAAAAGGGGAGGTGCCCGTAGCTTCTGGATTCGAATTAAGCTGGCAATTGTCTCCGGCAGAAGCGCCCTCGATTGCAAGTTATAGTGAGCAAGTAGGTGACGATTTCTACACCATATTTACTTTTTTTCCGGCAGAAAACCGAACTGATGAAGTACTGCCCCGTGATGTTGTTTTTATTATTGATACGTCTGGTTCAATGCAAGGTCCTTCAATGTCGCAGGCAAAAGCGAGTTTACGTCATGCCCTTAGCCTTTTAAGTCATCAAGACAGCTTCAACATTATTGCATTCAACAATGACAGCAAGCAGCTGTTTCATGCTACCCATATGCGAAGTGATGAAAGTTTAGCGAGGGCTAATCAGTTTATTAATCAGCTTTATGCTGATGGCGGAACCGAAATGCTACAACCGTTGAATCAAGCGTTACTGATGCCGAGTCGGAAAATACAATCTGAAGATGTTATCAAGCAAATCGTCTTTATCACTGATGGTGCTGTAGCAAACGAGTTTGAATTGATGCAGTTATTGCAACGCAGCGACAGCAATTTTAGGTTGTTTACTGTGGGGATTGGTAGTGCGCCCAACAGCTACTTTATGAAAAAGGCGGCGCAGTTTGGTCGTGGCAGCAGTATATTTATTCAATCGGCAAACGAGATGGGTACAAAGATGGCAGATTTAATGACTAAAATTAGTCAGCCGTCGTTAGCCGATATTAACTTGTCATTTGACCAACAAATACAGCAAACCATAGAGGTTTTCCCAAAAAAATTACCAGACCTATATCTAGGCGAGCCGATTCAAGTTGCGGTGAAGTCTTCATTGCCACTTGCTAGTGCCCAAGTGACAGGTAAAACTGCGACCGTGCCTTTCTATCAGCAACTCATCATTGAAAGCGAAAAGCAAGCTAAGGCTGTTTCAAAACTATGGGCTAAACGAAAAATAGACGATTTACTGGATGGCTTAGTGACTGGCGAAGATGCAGAGCAAGTTAAAAGTGAGGTGCTTAATACGTCGTTGGCTCACCAAATATTATCTCCGTATACGAGCTTTATTGCCGTAGAGAAATCACCGGATATGGGGCAACTGTTGGCTAACAATCGTTTAAAGCAACTTAAGGAAACGCTAGCAGTCGCCATGCCTAAAACTGCGTTGTGTTGGCAACAACAACTCATTCTAGGTTTACTGCTACTGGCTATCTCTTGTTTATTCGCAAACCGCACTTTTGCTAAACGATCTATCAATCGATAAGTTGATTCATAAGACAATGGAGGGGGCGGTGCAAAAACGAATGCATAGGCAAATGTGTAATCATTTCAGACTGAGTCTCTTACTAGTTGCTTTTGTAGGAGCCATCTCGCTTTGTTTACATGCGAGTTGGCAGCCCACAAAAGCTTGGTTGTCACATTGGCTGATTCAGTATAGTTGGCAGCATTACATGGCTACAGGCAAAGAAACCAAACCTTGGCCTTGGGCAGACACTCATGCGCTAGCGGAGTTAAATTTTGTGCAAACTAACAAACAAGTTGTCGTTTTAGCAGGAGGTGACCCGACAACATTAGCCTTTTCCGCCGGTGCTGTAGCGCCATTCAATCAACCTGAAGCGGTTCAACCATTTGTTGTTGCTGGCCACCGAGATAGCCACTTTAGCTTGCTTAGAGATGTACAAGTTGATGATGTAATCACTGTGAAAGATAGGCTTGGGGAGCTGCGAACATATCATGTAACAAGTCTGTCAATTGTTGATGCAAGTGAGCAATTGCTCTCGCTTGAAAATGAGCAAAGCCTGGTGTTGATAACTTGCTATCCATTTAATCAATTTGCCATTAATAGCAACAGTAATAGCAACCAACGATTAATTGTAGAGGCGATGCGAATAGATGATCAGATCTAACTTATGCAAAAAAGTACTGTGTTTTTTTGGTTAACGCCCTAATCTATAGAATTAACGAAACAGTGTTAATTAAACAGTGTGAGTAAAACAAAATTACGATTATTTGGAGCTAAGTGTAATGTCAGATTCAGCATATCAACCACCCAAAGTATGGACATGGGACAGCGAAAGTGGTGGAAAATTTGCCAATATTAACCGCCCAATTTCAGGGGCTACACATGAAAAAGCGCTACCGAAAGGGAAGCATCCTTTTCAACTTTACTCGCTGGCAACACCAAACGGCGTGAAAGTCACCATCATGCTGGAAGAGCTGTTAGCTAATGGTCACTCTGGTGCTGAATACGATGCCTACATGATCAATATCATGGAAGGGGAGCAGTTTAGCTCTGGTTTTGTTGGCGTAAATCCAAACTCTAAAATTCCTGCATTACTGGATACAACAGTAGATGATGGTGCGCCTATTTTTGAATCGGGCGCAATGCTCTTGTACCTTGCTGATAAATTTGAAGATTTTATTCCTAGCGAACCAGCACAACGCGCAAAATGCTTATCTTGGTTATTCTGGCAAATGGGCAGTGGTCCGTTCCTTGGCGGTGGTTTTGGGCACTTTTATGCTTATGCCCCCGAAAAGTATGAATACCCAATTAATCGTTTCGCCATGGAAGTTAAGCGTCAGCTAGATTTACTCGATAAGCACTTAGCGGAAAATGAGTTTATGTGTGGCGACCAATACACCATTGCTGATATGGCGATTTGGCCTTGGTATGGCGTATTGGTGCAGGGCGGTCTCTACGAAGCTGCCGAATTCTTAGATGTCGCCTCGTATACCCATGTCTTACGTTGGGCAAATCAAATTGGTGACAGACCCGCGGTTAAGCGAGGAAAAATGGTAAACCGTGGCTGGGGGGAACCTGAAGAACAGCTTCATGAACGTCACGATGCAAGTGACTTTGAGTTACGTACCCAAGACAAAATCGGTGAGCCAGCACAAGAAGCGTAGTTAACTGGCCCACGCTAGTTAGTTTTTAAGCGTCAGCGAGATCGCTGGCGCTTGGCAATGCAGCGAAAGCGCCTTTTTGTTGGCACGTGTATGCGCCGCATCGACTCGCAAATGAAACGCTGTGCTCAATGGACTCTAGCGAGGCTAATTTATCGTTTAGTGGCTTGTCGCTACTCGTATTCAATGCGAACAGAAACCCTGCAATAAAGCTATCGCCGGCTGCTGTTGTGTCAACTGGCGTTATTCGTGGCACATCAATCACGGTATTGTCTTTTTTAGTTAACACCTGAACGGCATTAGGGCCGTCAGTGACAACTATCAATCTAACTCCCATCGCTAAAATGTGCTGCAGGTACTCGTTGTAGGCCATGCCTTTCATATTCGCTAAGTAATCAGCTTCTTCCTTGCTTAGTTTCACTATGTCACTTTGTGCAAGGCAGGCCTCTACACGAGAAAGCAAATCCTTAAGCTCAGGCCACAATTGCTGACGTAAATTAACGTCAAAACTTATTGTGACACCATTTGTGCGAGCACAGGCCAATGCGTGCAGGGTAGTGGTGTTTAATTCTGCATGGGTAAGTGTGTTTGAACAGAAGTGAAAGGTCTGGATTTGTGTGAAATCAATCTTATCAATTGCTGATTTAGACATGGCTAAGTCAGCAGTGTTATGTCGATAAAAATTAAACGAGCGTTCACCTTCGCTATCTAAACTGACAAGCACAAGTGCCGTGTTGTGGGTTTCGGTGTGCTCGACATAGCTAAGGTCTACGCCTTCTGTTTCTAGTGACGTTGTCAGGAAGTTGCCAAAGTTATCTTTGCTAATGCCACCTGAAAAATAGCTTTTACCACCCAGTTTTGCATAAGCTACAGCAACATTAGCAGGCGCACCACCTGCCATTGGAAGGTATTGATTGCTTTTGCTGTCTGCAGGAATAAAGTCAATCAGTACTTCGCCAAAACTTAATAAAGCAGCCATAAAAAAACCTTATAAAAAAAGCCCACCGAAATGGGCTTGTTAATCTAAAAGCTGAACAACTTTGAACTTAGAAATCGTATCTAAGTGTCATGCTTGCTGTTCTGCCATTAATTGTGCGAGCGCGAATAATACCGTTGCCAGGAATAGAACCTTCCTCGGCTTCCGTAATACCAACAGTATCAAACAAGTTGTTCACGTTAAGTGATACGCTAAAGCTATCTGATAACATGTATGAAGCAAACGCGTTAACTTGCGTGTAGCCGTCAAATTCTAGGTCATTGTTATCTTGTGCGTAAGCGTCTGTAGTACCAATGAAGCTTAAGCCCGCAGAGCCCTTGTCAAAGTTATAGCGAGTGATAAGTGAGTAAACGAAGTCTGCTTGACGACGTGGCGTGTTGCCTACGACATCTGGATTAATTGCATCTTTACTAATTTCCGCATCTGTCCACGTTACGTTTGCGCGAATATCAAAATCGCCAATAAAATATGTAGATTCTAACTCGATGCCTGTCGCTTCATATTTGCGATCAAAGAATCGCTGACTAGTTGCTTCGAAGTTTTGCTCTTCTGTTTCAGCATTGAACAAAGTTGCGAACAACGACAAGTTTTCGTAACGGTATTTAACACCAATTTCTAACTGGTCTACTTCATCAACTGCATCTTGTTTTGCGACAGAGCCGTCAGCATTCACTTTACCAAATAACAGACGGTCGGCATTTGCACGGCCACCGTGACTCAGGCGACCGAACATCGCTAGGTCGTTGTTAAACTGGTAGTTAGCACCTAGTGAGTATGAAGTGTAGCTCCAATCGTAATTAACCGGTGATGGATTTGCATTATCAACTGCAGTAACGCTTAACTCTGGTTGTGAAATCACACCATCGTTGTTCATATCGACGCTTGATGTTACCGCACCTGCGTAGTAGCCGTTAGCGTTGCCGCTGTCATGACGAACGCTAACATCAACAATTAATTTATCAAAAGTTGAAGATACGGCTAGGTAAGGCGCACTGATGTCGTAGTCTGTATCGTAGTTACGTGTACAACAGTTGCCCCAGTATGGTTGACCGTAAGCGTAAAGGCCATTATCTGAATAGCTGGTGCCGTCGGCTGCTGTTACGTCTAAAAGTGCCGCGTTGTCACCTTTAAGCTCCATTAAATACGAGTTCCAGAACCACGACATGCTAATGTTCTGTGATGCTTTGTAGTAACCAAAAGTGACGTTAGTGTTGTCGATAGTCTTAGTTAGCTTCAAATCATTAACATAGGAATCAAAGTTATTCATTTCTACGTCAAATGTGTGGATTCGCATAATGTTTTCACCAGCGAATTGCTGACCAGCCTGTGGGCCATTTGCGTAGCTTAATTGTGCGCCGTCGCCAGCAATACTTTCAGCAATGCTGGTGGCATCGCCAACTTCAGCAGGGAATGGAGAGTTGAACTTACCGCTGACACTCGAGAAACGGAAACGGTTTTCAACAGACCAGTTGTTGCCAAGATCAAATACAGCTTCGAAGCCGATAGAGTCAACTTCAGGGTTCATTCCATCGCGAATGTCACCGCGGCGAATGTTGCCATCTGCGTCTAAAGACACTGTTGATAAAAAGTAAGCTGAATGTGGTGTATCAGAGTTAGAATCAAATCCAGCAACTGAGCTGCCATCTGCCTTCATCGGCATCGGCAAATAAGCCGCAGTTTTGTCATTTAGGTGTTTGTAGTAAAGACGTACGTAACCGTCGTCGAATTCTTTGGTTAGGTTAGCTTTGATCTGACCGCCTTTGTTGGCAGTGTAACCAGCTTCACGCGTACCTTCGCCTTGGCGGTAGAAGCCACCGATATGAAAGTACATGCTATCGTTAATTTCACCACCGTATTCGAAATCTGTGCGCAGGCTGTCGTAATCTAAGCCAAAGGTTGTTGCGATGCTACCAGAGTCATCACCACTTGTTTTACTGATGATGTTAATAATACCGCCCGGTGCATTGCTTGCGGCTGTCGAAGCAGAGCCACCACGAATCGACTCAACACGTTCCATGGTGTTGTCTAAACGAAGGAAAATATCGGCATTACCAAAGGCAATGTCGCCAAATTGTAAAATCGGTAGGCCGTCTTCTTGTAGTTGTAAGAATTTTGCACCGCCAGAAGCGACAGGTAAACCGCGTACAGCAATGTTAGCGTTGCCATCACCACCTGTAGACTCTGAACGAATCCCTGGGATAGCGCGGAAAGCTTCTGCAGTTGTTCTTGGTGTAGTTGCTTCTAACTGGGAAGCATTGAAGCTGCTCACTGAAACACTTGAAGACATTACTGATGTACCTTTAGCAACACCTGTAACGACAATTGTTTCAAAGTCGATTCCCTTGGTTTCTTGGGCATTCTCTTCAGCTGTTTCTGCAGCACTCAAGCTGGTCGAAACTGCAATTGCTAATGCACTCAAGATAAATTTCGTTGAATTTACTTTTGTCATGTTCTCACCCCGTTTTGTAATCTTTATAGCGTATTTAAAACGCTTTGCATTATTGTGTTATCACTTTCTAGTTTTAAATCATCTTAATCGATTAAGATGATTTAAAGTCAAAATTGTTCGCTTTGCAAGCACTAATTGTTATTTTGTTGCTTTTTTTATTATTCTATTTTTGAGAAGTTATTAGCTTCTTTAGAAATTTTAACGAGTTACAAGGTATCAGTTTCTTGTTTCAAAATAGCTTCTTTCGATGGGTCGAAAATCAAGTTATACGCGGCCAAAAATGCAAGAATTGCTGCGAACCCTGTGGCTAGGTAGAAGCCGTAGGATACATGGCCAAAGGCATCACTGACTATACCCATTAATAAAGGGGCTACCGCGGCTGAGAAAGCCGTGAAAAAGAGCAATACACCGGCAACTGCACCGTGTTTTGACAATGAAAAACAGCTGATCCCTTTTGAGTTTAAGGTTGGATATATAATAGACATGAACAAGCCTGAAAGTGGCAGCAAAATTACAGCGGCTTTCACACCATAAATTGCAGTACCCAAGTAACAAAGAAACACCGCTAGCGAAAACCAGAAGATTACGTGCTGCCATCTAAAATGCTTAAGCATCCAAGCTCCGAAGAAGCGACCTCCGGCTCTTAAGACAAAGAAAATGGTTAACGCGTAGGTTGCCAGCCAAACGAAAGAGCCTTCGTAGTCGAGTAACAGCGTTGGCATCCAAACATAAATGGCCACTTCTGTAGCTACATAAAGGCCAATGGCGAGTGAAAAGCCTGCGGCGTATGGGTCTTTCATCAACTTTAACGATGCTTTTAAGCTGATAGGTTCATGTGCTTGCTTTTGCTTAACAGGGTATTCTGTTTTCCATGCACTAAGGCACAGCAGCACACAAAGGGCGCCTGCGGCGAAGTATAAATATGTCCAAGAAACGCCAGACGTCAAGAGGTAGCTAACAATAGCTGGACCAACAATTGCCCCTACGCCGAAGAAACCCTCGACATTATTCATGGTTACTGTGTGATCTTTACTCGATTGAGATATGTCGCCAATAAGTGCTAAAGCGCCTGTCTTAAACAATCCAATAGCAAGCCCGACAACGGCTAGTAGACACAGGAAGTAGAGGAAAGAGCTACCCAGAGCAAAAAGGAAGCACGCGATTGAGAATAAGCACAAGCCAATCACTATGGTGATTTTTCTCCCTAGTTTATCAGCGAGATAACCAAGGAATAGGCCGCTGATAGCGATAAATATCATGGGAATATAGTGGAAGGCACTGGCTTGAGTGAGGCTCAAGTCGTAGGTTTTGATTAATTCCGGAATGATCACGCCTACGGCATCAGATGTCATTGCGAAAACAAAAAACATCATGTAAGTCAGCCATTTAATTCTTACTAGTGAAGCGTGTTCTACACTGCTACCTGTTTGCTGCATAAATAAATTCCCCCGACTGCCGTTTATCTTCAAGAGTGATTATTATTATTTTACTCTCGTTTTTAATTAGTTAGCTGCTAGAACATTCCAATTGTAGATTTAAAACTAAAATTTTTATTGAAATACCTAGGATTGTAGTTGAATATATATCTTAATCGATTAAGATTCAACCTTGAAATAAATTTGAGGCTCCTATGAAAAACAATGTACAACTGATTACCTACGTCGATAGATTAACAGGGTCAGATGTTAAAGGGCTGAACTCTCTGCTCAACAACCAACTCACTGATCTTTTCTCTGGCGTGCACTTGTTGCCGTTTTATTACCCTATTGATGGAAGTGATGCTGGTTTTGACCCGATTGATCATACGGCTGTCGATAGTCGCTTGGGTACATGGCAAGATATAAAGCAACTCGGCCAAGAGTACGATGTGATGGCGGATTTGATTGTCAATCATATGTCTGCGCAGTCGGCTGAATTTAAAGACGTCTTAGCAAGAGGGAAAGAGTCTGCATACTGGGACTTATTTCTTACACGTGATAGCGTTTTTCCAGACGGTATGTCAGCCGAGGAACAGCAAAAAATTTACCGACCGCGTCCAGGAAGCTGTTTCACGGAATACACCTTAGCTGATGGAACGAAGAGAGACTTTTGGACCACGTTTACTGAAAATCAAATTGATATCGATGTAAATTCTGCGGCTGGCAAAAAATACTTAGATAGCATATTAACTACATTTGCTGAAAGCAATGTCAGTATTATTCGCTTAGATGCTGCGGGCTATGCCATTAAAAAAGCTGGCACGAACTGTTTTATGTTAGAAGAAACTTTCGATTTCATCGATGATTTATCGGTACAAGCGAACAAGCTAGGTATTAAAACTTTAGTTGAAATTCACTCTTACTATCAAACGCAAATCGAAATAGCAAAGCGTGTTGACCAAGTTTATGATTTTGCATTACCACCGCTAATTTTACACAGCTTGTTTACTAAAGACGTTGATGCACTGGTTAAGTGGTTGAGCATTTCTCCGCGTAATTGTATCACGGTACTTGATACGCATGATGGCATTGGCATTATCGATGTTGGTCCTATGGATGGTAAGCCTGGCTTGCTATCTGATAACGAAATTGATCAACTTGTTGAGCAAATTCATATCAATAGCGATCAACAAAGTAAGAAGGCAACAGGGGCTGCAGCGAGTAACGTCGATTTATACCAAGTAAATTGCACCTATTACGATGCACTGGCAAAAGATGATTTTAATTACTTGGTTGCTCGCGCTATTCAATTTTTTGCCCCAGGTACGCCGCAAGTTTATTACGGCGGTATGTTAGCGCAAGAAAATGATATGGCGTTACTGGCGAGCTCGAATGTCGGTCGTGATATTAACCGTCCTTACTTGTCCGTTGGTGATGTTGAAAAAGCGCAACAAAAAACA
This sequence comes from uncultured Thalassotalea sp., assembly GCA_947492575.1. Classification (GTDB taxonomy): domain Bacteria; phylum Pseudomonadota; class Gammaproteobacteria; order Enterobacterales; family Alteromonadaceae; genus Thalassotalea_F. The sequence goes on along the minus strand of CANLNK010000002.1, from coordinate 402,858 downwards.
GTGGTAAAAGCATTGTCTACGTTAATCAAGTTACGCAATGAAAGTGATGCTTTTGCCGGAGATTTCTCTTTGAACGGCCAAGGCGAACAACTAAAGCTTACTTGGGTAAATGGTGAAAATCAGGCGCAACTTAATCTTGATTTAGTTGCAGAACAAGCCGTTGTTGAATTGACGTCTGGCGATACGATTAAAACAATGGACTTAAAATCATTACTCACTGACGCTTAAACGTCACCTAGTAAATTGAACAAAGCACAAGTTTTCTTGTGCTTTTTTTTGCTTTAAGGGAAATGGTTAGCAGCTATTGCCCTCAATTAGCGTGTAAGGAATTAGCTCGGCATGTTTAGCACTGTCGAGGAATAGCTGCGCTGCTTTTACGCCTTTTTCTTCACTATTTTGATGAATAGTCGTTAAACGAGGGGTAATGCGCCTTGCTTCGTCAATACCATCAAAACCGACAATACGCACGTCTTCAGGTACTTTTAGCCCGAGTCTGTTCGCTTCTTGTATAGCACTAATGGCGATAAGATCACTCATACATAGTAATACATTTGGTCTTGGTGCGCTTTGGAGTGCTTCTTTTGCAGCAATGTTGGCAAATTTTTCACTACTTTCAGGAATATTCCATACACGATCACTGGGTAAGCAGATTTGTGCTTCGGCGATGGCTCTGCGATAGCCATTTAGTCGTTTATGTGCGATCGAACATTGCAGGCTGTAATCAGGGGTGTCGTAAACGCGGCAAGTTAACTTGGTATCTAATAAACGTAAGCCAAGCACTGCTACTTTATCGTCGCTGGTTCTGAGCGCTTTTTTCGCAATTTCATAAGCCGCTTGCTCATTATCTACATTCACTGATGCATTGCGGTCGATATCAAAATCGACAGTGACTACTTTTTTCGGGCTGTTTTTCAACTCATCGATAAGCGAGGTGTTTCGGGGACTACCGTAACATATAAAACCATCAACAAAATCTGAAACGGCACTCAAATTATCCGCTTGTCCCGAAAAAAGCAGGAGATTAACTTGATTGCGTTCAAGAATGGAAGAAACTCCCTTCATAAACTTACTTGCAACAGGATCTGACACCATATATTCGACACTGTCTGGCAGTACTAAAGCGACAATGTCTGATTTACCTCTGCGTAGCGATTGGGCAGCTTTGTTTGGGCCCGAATAACCAAGTTTCTTACAAGACGCCAGAATTTCGTTTCGACGTTTTTCTGATAGCTGATCAGGTCGATTAAATGCGTTTGATACGGTTGCGTTTGATACACCAAGCTCTTTAGCGATGCTTTTTAGTGTCCACGGTTTCTTTGTTGTCATGTGCTTGGAAATACTTATTGGGGAATACTTTATTCTGGGGAAAATAAATGGGTTTGCGATTTATTTTATACCCAATAGCAAGCTAACACGCGCGTGCAATTAGGGCAACCAATGTTGCCGTATTTCATCGATTACCTGTTCCTCATTTAGGACTTTGTAGGTATTTTGAAACAAGGTAACCAATTCATCTGGGGTTTGTTTTGAAAAAGCTAAATAAAGTGTTGAATAGAGGTTTGTCTCTGTATTTACTTTTTCTAGCTTGTTGGGGTCTAAGCCAAGTTCAACAGCACGCTGCTTAAATGTCACTTCATTACTCATCATGATGTCGATGCGTCCTGCAAAGAGCATTTTTATTGCTTGTGCGTTGGTTGTCGTTAGGGCCAAATTCTTTGTGTTGGGAAGGTGTTTTTGCAGGTACTCGTGATATACCGCATCTCTTTGCACACCAATGGTGAGGTTACTTAGTTTAGCCGGGCTCAAAGGTCCTGTAATGTCGCTTCTTTCTTTTAGCCGCCAATAAGTCACTTTGGACTTTACGACTTGTCCGATCCACTTAAATTTATTTTCACGCTCGGGCGTGCGCGAAATGGAGAGCAAAAGTATATTTGGAAAACGTTGAGCGTCGGAATAAGCGCGCGCCCAAGGATAAATTTCAAAACTTGCATCAACACGGGTTTGTTCAATCAGTGCGCGGGTAAGATCGATAGCTAATCCTTCAACATTACCATTTACAACACCTTGAAATGGGATCAAGTGTTCACCGACTACACGCACTTGGTGTGCAGACGTGATTGCTGACCATTGCAAAAGTAATACACAGGTAATGATTGATAACAGCTGTTTCATTAGTATTTTTTGTTACGTTGCCACTTTTTCACATAAGGTAAACAAAACAAGTACAAACCAGTTAACCACAATAAGAGTAATGCAATGCCAACTGGCAGCATCAGCCATAAGTTTGCGAGCTTGTGGAAAAATGTACCATCGTGCAGGCTCTCTATAAAGTCGGAATTACGCTTCGCAACTTGCAGTATCTCGCCCGTTTCACCATCAAGTTGAATTTCCCAAGCGTTATTTGTACGAACCTTGATAACACCTTTGCTTGGCCTGACATCGAGCCTGTCGATATCACCCCACGACTTCACGTTGGCTTGTTCGACAGAAGCGGTCTGCTTAAGAATATGTTCGAAGCTAATGTTAGGTACCAGCGCCACACCTTTTTGTGTCGGTGGCTGCAGTACCGCAAACTCTTTTCTCACGAGCAGCAAAATGCCCGTTACGATAATCAATAGCAACGGTAATGCGATGATAATACTTGCCCATTTGTGTGTAGTGCGATTGAACGAGGAAAACTTCATAAACTCCTGACTGCAATGCTTTCGCAATGCGAGCCTACCAATGATGATCTACAGTTAAACAATACCAATTTAAATGAACATTTAATTCAACTGATACAAAGCACAGTATTCTAACGAAAGTATAGAGAGTTTAGCCAGTGGAACTATCGACTATATACCGCCATCCATCGTTTAAAATTTGGCTAGAGCTTGCCTGCTTATTTGTGCTAACACCGATACTGCTGTGGTCAATAAAGCCGATCATAGCGGACTGGGTACTGCCTATTGTGACTGTGGTAGGTGCACTTTGTTTGACCTTGTTGATTAAGGATCGGCGATTTAAGCGTTTTCGTTTGACCAATAAAATCGGCTTCAACAAACGGATTGGCCGTACCCTTTTACTTTTTCTCGGGTTAATGTTGGCTAGCACTTTTGTCTTTGCGCTCATCAATCCTGATGGGCTGTTTGTTATGCCCAGCCAATGGCCTAAAGCTTGGTTGCTACTTCTACTTCTTTACCCACTATTTTCAGCGTTGCCGCAAGAGCTCATTTTCAGAACATTTTTTTTTTCATCGATATAAACGGATCGTTCCGAGGAAAAAACATCGTGTTTGGCTGAGTTCCACGAGTTTTGGCTTTGCACATATTATTTATGGTAACTGGGTTGCCGTAGTACTCTCGACAATAGCTGGCTATTGCTTTAGTAAAACTTATGCAGTGTCTCGCTCTACATTACTTGTTGCCCTTGAACACAGTCTTTGGGGGGCATGGATCTTTACCTTGGGGCTTGGTCATTATTTCGATTTAAGTCAAACGCTTTAGCAGTTTTTACCACCGTTTATTAATTCATTGATTGCATCTCAAATTAACACATGTAAAAATTCATATATATTAAAATGCATATATATGAATTTTCATATGTCGCTTTGAGGTAATAATGACATCTTCAGTTGACAGCTTAACGCTCTTTAAACTTTTATCTGATGAAACACGACTAGCAGTTGTTCTACTGATTCATCAGCAAGGAGAGCTTTGTGTTTGTGAATTCACGCAAGCGCTTGAATTATCTCAGCCTAAAATCTCACGTCATTTAGCCATGTTGCGTGAGGCGGGTGTCTTAGCAACACGCCGAAGCGGTAAATGGGTGCATTATTCATTGGCGCCTGAGCTACCGAAGGAGGCTAGCAACATTATTGAAAACGCATTGTCACTTTCGCAGGACAAAATAGAAGTGTACTTACAGCGTTTGAATGCAATGGGAGACAGACCAGAGCGGGAAAAGCTCTGCTGTTAATGTTCTGCTTCCTTGTGTAAACAGGATATGTAGCTGAGTAGTGTGACAAGCGAAGATACAGTCAGAAGTTAAATTAAAAGTCTTAAATTAAAAGTCTTAAGTTAAGGGTATAGAGATGACAATTAAAGTAGGTATTAACGGCTTTGGTCGTATGGGACGTTTAGTGTTTCGTGCCGCGTGGGATTGGCCAGAAATTGAATTTGTGCAAATCAATGATCCAGCAGGTGATGCAGCAACACTAGCGCACTTAATTAACTTTGATTCCGTGCACGGCATCTGGCAGCACCAAGCGACAAGCGAAGGCAGCCAAATGTTAGTTAATGGTCAGCAGGTTGCCGTTACGCATAACAAAACAATTGCAGAAACTGACTGGTCGGGATGCGACATTGTCGTGGAAGCGTCAGGCAAAATGAAGTCAACCGCTAAACTTCAAGCCTATTTAGATCAAGGTGTGAAGAAAGTTGTAGTAACAGCACCTGTAAAAGAAGAAGGTGTACTGAATATTGTTATGGGGGTTAACGATGACCTTTACGATGCAGACAAGTTTGACATCGTAACGGCTGCTTCATGTACCACTAACTGTTTGGCGCCTGTTGTTAAAGTGCTTCAAGAAAAAATTGGTATCAAGCACGGTAGTATGACAACTATTCACGATATTACTAACACGCAAACTATTATTGACGCTCCGCATAAAGACCTACGTCGTGCTCGTAGCTGTGGTACCAGTTTAATACCAACAACTACAGGCTCTGCGACAGCAATTACGCATATATTCCCTGAACTTAAAGGCAAATTAAATGGTCATGCGGTGCGTGTGCCGTTAACCAATGCATCAATTACCGATTGTGTCTTTGAGATGAATCGCGCTGTCACTGTTGAAGAGATAAACCAGCTTATGTCGGAAGCGGCAGAAGGTGAGCTAAGTGGAGTATTGGGATACGAAGAACGTCCACTTGTCTCCATTGACTACAAGACAGACCCTCGTTCAAGTATTGTTGATGCACTGTCAACTATGGTGGTAAATGACACCCAACTGAAAATGTACCTTTGGTATGACAATGAGTGGGGCTACGCAAATCGCACCGCTGAGTTAGTTAAAAAAGTCGGGTTTAGCTTGAGCTAAGCCCTGCATTCATTTTGTAAAGTCGGAATAACAGCATGTTTGCAAGTTTGGCGTCATTGCCACAATCGGTAAAACAGTATTTGCTGATCACGGGAAATTATTGGGCATTCACATTAACAGACGGTGCGTTGCGTATGTTAGTGGTGCTTTATTTTCATCAACTTGGCTACTCACCGATGAGTATTGCCATGCTGTTTTTGTTTTATGAAATCTTCGGGGTTGTTACCAATTTAATTGGCGGTTGGCTCGGTGCGCGAATTGGGCTTAACAAAACCATGCAAATAGGTTTGGTGATGCAGGTTTTGGCTCTATTAATGCTCGTGGTGCCAACTGAATGGCTCACTGTTGCGTGGGTGATGGCAGCTCAAGCGCTTTCTGGCATAGCCAAAGATCTCAATAAAATGAGTGCCAAAAGTAGTATCAAAACTTTGGTACCAAAAGATGCGCAGGGTACCTTGTATAAATGGGTGGCGATTCTAACGGGTTCTAAGAACACCCTCAAAGGCGTTGGCTTTTTCCTTGGTGGTTTATTGCTAACGGTATTGGGGTTCCAATACGCTATTCTCACGATGGCGGCAGGTTTATTTCTTGTTGTCGTACTCAGCTCAATTTTGCTTAAAGGGGATATCGGTAAAGCGAAAAACAAACCCAAGTTTCGCGATATCTTTTCTAAGAACGCATCGCTAAATTACTTAGCAGCAGCACGCATGTGCTTGTTTGCGGCACGTGATGTTTGGTTCGTGGTGGCAATTCCTGTGTATTTTGTCAGTCAACTAGGCTGGGCGCATCACAATGTAGGTACGTTTATGGCGCTTTGGGTTATTGGCTACGGTGCTGTTCAAGCGAGTACACCAAAACTTGTTAAAGTTGACGGGCATAGTGGTCATAAAGTCGCTGCACTTTGGGGCGGCGTGTTAGCGCTTGTTGGCGGGCTGATCTACTTTTTTCTGACACTGCATGACGGCGCGAGCTCTCAAAGTGTGCAGCAGTCGCTTCTACTATCTATGGATATCGAAAGCTTGCTGGTGGGTGGGTTATTGATCTTTGGAGTAGTCTTTGCCGTTAACTCTGCCGTACATAGTTATTTGATTGTTGCTATGGCAAGTGATGATGGTGTTTCCATGGATGTCGGTTTTTATTACATGGCAAATGCCTTGGGGCGACTGATAGGTACAGTATTTTCTGGCTATATGTATCAGCAGTATGGGCTAGCCGCGTGCTTACTAATCTCTACAATATTGGCAGCGATGGCAGCGCTGCTTATCTTAAAGGTCAGAGTTGAAGCTAAGAATTGAGGGTAAAGGTTAATGGCAATAAAAACTAATCACGATCGGGCAATATGCCACGCTTCCATCGGCACTCATGATCTCGTTAAGGCAAAAGCTTTTTACCAGCCACTATTAGCTACCTTAGATATAGATCTCGTTAGTGAGTATTCTCACGCGCTGGCCTTTGGCAAAGGGTATCCTGAATTTTGGGTGCAAATTCCGTTTGATAAACAGCCAATGTCGGCAGGTAACGGCGTTCATTTTGGTTTTGTCGCTAAAAGCATATCGCAAGTAGAAGCGTTTTATCGGCTTGCAATCGAACTGGGTGCCAAATGTAACGGCAAGCCTGGACCAAGACCAGATTATGGCGAGCCATATTATGGGTGTTTCGTTATTGACCCCGAAGGCAATAAAATTGAGGCTAGCTTCTGGCACTTTGATTGGAAGAAATAGCCAGCAGAGCGCTGGTAAGTGGCTAACTGAACAACACTTGCACATAAGTTAGCCATTGTTTTTCATCCATTAAGATAAATCATCAATTCCTACCAATTTCCGGTTTTTTCCGCGCACATAATCAGATAAAGTAGTGGTAACGATCCTGATTGTAATGACCAGTGTGATCGTGCTCGACTAATAACAATAAAGAAATTCACTGCCTCGTGCAGTCCCCATTTTATCGAAAGACACCGTGTAGGAAATTTAACTCATGTCTGATGTGCTCGAATATAGTCTCGAAGGTATCGAACAAGTTCCGCTAAGGCGATTTACCGAAGAAGCTTATCTTAATTACTCTATGTACGTGATTATGGACCGTGCCTTGCCACATATTGGCGATGGTTTGAAACCGGTTCAGCGTCGTATTGTTTATGCTATGTCAGAACTTGGCCTTTCAGCGGTTGCGAAATATAAAAAGTCGGCACGTACCGTTGGTGACGTTTTGGGTAAGTTCCATCCGCATGGTGATTCTGCTTGTTATGAAGCTATGGTGTTGATGGCGCAGCCATTTTCTTATCGTTATCCATTGGTTGATGGTCAAGGTAACTGGGGTGCTCCAGATGATCCTAAATCATTTGCGGCAATGCGTTACACCGAGGCGCGTTTATCAAAATTTAGTGAAGTGTTGTTATCGGAATTAGGTCAAGGCACGGTTGACTGGATACCAAACTTTGATGGCACTATGAAGGAGCCTAAAACCCTACCTGCTCGACTACCGCACATTATGCTTAATGGCATTACCGGTATTGCTGTTGGTATGGCGACCGACATTCCACCACACAATGTGCGTGAAATTGCCAACGCATGTGTGCAACTTATTGAAAAACCAAAAACCGAATTAGGTGAGTTGTTAGAGCACGTTCAAGGCCCAGACTATCCAACTGACGCTGAAATTATCACGCCAAAAGCAGACATAGAGAAAATCTATCAGACTGGACGCGGCAGTATCAAAATGCGCGCTGTTTATGAAGTTGAGCAGGGTGAAATTGTTATTACTGCGTTGCCACATCAGGCATCTGGTGCCAAGGTCTTAGAGCAAATCGCCGCGCAAATGCAGGCGAAGAAGTTGCCGATGGTGGTCGACTTACGTGATGAGTCTGATCATGAAAATCCAATTCGCTTGGTTGTGGTTCCACGTTCTAATCGTGTCGATACCGAGCAATTAATGCAGCATTTGTTTGCGACCACAGATTTAGAGAAGAACTATCGTGTAAACCTCAACATGATAGGCTTGGATAACAAACCAGCGGTAAAGAACTTAAAAGATATTCTGGCTGAGTGGTTAGAGTTCCGCCGTGAAACGACACGTCGTCGTTTGCAATATCGTTTAGATAAAGTACTTGCTAGATTACACATTTTAGATGGCTTGTTGGTCGCTTATCTCAACATTGATGAAGTGATCGAGATCATCCGTACTTTTGATGATCCGAAAGCGGAATTGATGTCACGTTTTAACTTATCTGAGATTCAAGCGAATGCGATTTTAGAAATCAAGCTTCGCCAATTGGCTAAGTTAGAAGAAATTAAGATTCGTACAGAGCAAGACGAGCTAAACAAAGAACGTGAACAGCTAGAGAAAACCTTAAACTCTAAAGCACGCATGAATACCTTACTTAAAAAGGAAATTCTAGCCGCGGCTGAGCAATATGGTGACGAGCGTCGTTCTAAAATTGTAGAACGTGGCGAAGCGAAAGCACTTTCTGAAAAAGATCTAATGCCTAGTGAAGCGGTAACCGTTGTTGTATCTGAAAAAGGTTGGGCACGTTGTGCAAAAGGCCATGATATTGAGCCAGAGCAGATGAGTTACAAGGCAGGGGATACCTATCTTTGTGCTGCGAAGGGCCGCAGCAATCGACCTGTCGTATTTATTGATTCGAGTGGTCGAGCCTACACAGCCGATGCCCATAGCCTTCCAACAGCACGTAGCCAAGGTGAGCCGCTTACCGGTCGATTTAACTTGTCGACAGGTGAGACATTCACTCAAATTGTGATGGCTGACGATGAAAGTAAATACTTACTTAGCTCTGACGCTGGTTACGGTTTTGTCGGTACGTTTGCTGATATGGTTAGTCGTAATAAGAATGGTAAAGCGCTATTAAGCTTGCCTGCGAATGCTAAAGTGATGATGCCAAAAACGGTTGTTAACCATGATGAAAGCTTGTGTTTAGCGATAACGTCGGAAGGCCGCATGTTGGTATTCCCAACGAAAGATTTACCTGTGCTAAGCAAAGGTAAGGGTAACAAAATTATCAACATCTCTGCTGCTCGTGCAAAAGCGCGAGAAGAATTTGTTACCTTAATTGAAGTGATAGAGCCAACAGATTCAATCACTTTACATGCTGGTCGACGCAAGCTTACGCTAAAATCTACCGATATAGAGCACTATCGCGGTGAGCGTGGTCGCCGAGGCAACAAATTACCTCGTGGCCTGCAGCGTGTTGATAGTATTGAGATTGAAAAGGCGGCGGGTAAAGATGAACAAGCAGTAGAGCCGGAAGCACCCGAAGCAGGCGAATAAAAGGGCCGAGCGACGTAACGTTTTAAATGGCACATTGCGACAACTTAAATGGTGCCAACTTGAATACGTATGCAAAAATTTGCAGTGAAATCGACCCGACAGTTACTATCGCTGTTAGCTTTAAATTTGCTGTTTAGTTAGGTGAGCGTTACTAACGCTGAGTTGATTTAACTGAGCACTTGCTGCCGCATTCCGCGATTAATAATGCACACTAGCAAAAGCAGTGTGCATTTTTTGTATTTAAGGTCTCAAATTACCTGCGATACAAAAGAACGTAGCAGTAAAAGCGTCAAAAATAATAAACCGTCAAATTCGTTGTGTTGACCACGGATTTATCATCTATCGTTGAATAAAGATAACGCGAAGAATAACAACAAATAACGCTATCTCGGGGGAGTACTATGAGTGCCACTAAACCACAGTTAAGCTTCTGGCAAATTTGGAATGTCAGTTTTGGCTTTTTAGGTGTGCAAATTGGTTTTGCATTACAAAACGGTAATGTGAGCCGGATTTTATCGGACTTAGGTGCCGACCTGTCTTCATTATCACTATTCTGGCTTGCTGCACCTATCATGGGGTTGATCGTACAGCCAATCGTTGGCGCAGCATCTGACAAAACCTGGAACAAAATGGGGCGTCGTTTACCGTTTATTTTAGGTGGTGCAATAGTCGCTGCGATGGCGATGGCGCTATTGCCGAACGCCTCTATGGTGGTGGCATTCATTCCGCCTATGTTGTTCGGCTTGTTTATTTTTGCTATAAAAGATGCGGCGTTTAACGTAACGTTCCAGCCATTCCGTTCACTAGTATCTGATATGGTGCCAGATAAGCAGCGCAACTTAGGATACTCGGTGCAAACCTTGTTGATTAACATTGGTGCGGTTGTTGGTTCTATTTTACCTTTCTTCTTAACTAATGTGATTGGCTTAGACAATGTTTCAAATCAGGGTGAAGTGGCGCCATCGGTTATTTGGTCTTTCTATATTGGTGCTACTGTACTTTTAGGTTCCGTGCTTTGGACAGTATTTAGAACCAAAGAGTACCCGCCTGAACAGTACTACGCATTCAAGAATATGGACGCTGCAGCCGTTGCTAAAGAGCAACAGGCGAAGAAAACTCTAGGTGAGCGCTTATCTGGATTCTGGCAGTTATTTAAAGATATGCCACCAATTATGAAGCAACTAGCGTTAGTTCAATTCTTCTCTTGGTTCGCGTTATTTATTATGTGGACATACACACCTGCGGCTATCACCCAGCACACTTGGGGCGTAGCGATTGAGTGGTTTGATCCTGCGCACATTAGCGCAATGGGTGGTTTACCAGCTGATATCGCTGCAGCTAAAGGTTCTGCTGGCGACTGGGTTGGTATCCTGTACGCAGCGCAAGCACTATTCTCAGTGATCTTCGCGATTATGCTAACCAAACTTGCGAACACCTTTGGTCGTAAGGTGACTTATGCGTTGAGCTTAGTTGCTGGCGGCATAGGCTACATGAGCTTTGTGTTATTCCAAGATCCTACTATTACACACGTTGACCTGTTAATTACTCAAGTTGAAGTACCGCAAGGCGCACTTGGGCTAATTTGGTCTATGGTAGGTGTCGGTATGGCTTGGGCTGCAATTTTAGCGATGCCTTACGCTATTTTGGCCGGCGCATTACCTGCCGACAAAACGGGTGTTTACATGGGTATTTTTAACTTTACTATTGCTGCACCGCAAATTATTTCGGGTATCGCTTCAGGTTGGATCTTAAGTAACATCTTCGGCAATGAAGCTATCAACATTATCATGTTAGCAGGTGGAGCGATGTTCTTAGCTGCGCTATCGGTAGTATTTGTCAAAGATACTGATGAGCAAGAAGTTCAGGCATAGGTTTGCTACAAAGTTCGAATTAACAAAAAGGGCGCATACTGCGCCCTTTTTTCTGTCTTGATAAAATCGTCATTCTTTCGCGACGAATCTGTATTTTGCGGTATAGCCGAGAAACGCAATGACTGCGATACCTAGCAGTTCTAATATTACAAACGTTACCAACGACAATTGCTCTCGAACTATAAATAGCACGACAACGTACACTAGTGTCATTGATATCATCAGGGCTATCCCTGATATTCCCATTATCTTATTACGTTGCTGCTTTTCCATTATTCCCCTCCTTGGGAAGTATTAAGTTTAAGCTGAGCTAAAGCCAAGTTTTAGCGAAGTTCGAGATCAGTATAGCCAAATAATTCGTCTATTACAGTGATAGCTTAAAATTGAAGGCTGGATAGCGATAGTGATTGTTGGCTAAAGACTTTGCCATCAACCTGCTTCAAACCAAATGTAATCGTTGGATCTTCCTTTTCCCAATCAATATCGATAAAGCCATAGTTCACATCATGTGTGTAATCCCCGAGACGATGTTTATTAGGGCTAACATCTTTCCATTTCTCACTTAAGCCTGAACTTGTAACTTCATAAAGAGGGTACATTCCCTGGCTTTCTAATTTTGATAGCTCGCCCCAATGCGTATCACCACTAATCATAATGACACCGGGTATTTTTTCCTGCTTTATTTGGCTTAATAATCGGCTTCTGTCATAGGGAAAGTTTGCCCAAGATTCCCAACCGGTAAATTCCGGCAGTAGCTGTAAACTAGAAGCGATAATCTTAACGGCAGCGGGCTTTCTGAGCTCTTGCTCCAGCCATTGCCACTGCTTTTCTCCTAACATTGAGGCGTTTTCATCAGGTGACACTTCGTAAGGTCCCATGTTTTTGGGCATGCGTTTGATGGCATAACTTAACTTGCCTACGCTGTGTAACGGTGCTCTGTTCCAGCGTAAATCTGGCATGATGATATGAACACTTTGATCGCCTTCGCCATACATGTAAGAGGTATAAATACCGTCTCGTTTATAGCGCGGTGAGTCTTTAGGTTCTTGCCAGAAATCAAGCATGATCTTTCGTGACGCTTCTTTTTGTGGATATTCGCTTCCTGCGTCATTCTCTCCATAGTCATGGTCATCCCATATCGCGATAAGTGGAGAGGTTGCTTTTAGTTTTTTGAAGCCTGGGTGATCACCAAGCATTTTATATTTAGCTTTCAATTCGCTCATATCCTCGGTATCGCCGTAGATATTATCTCCGAGGAAAACAAATAGGTCTGGTTTGTCTTCAACTATCGCGTCGAAGATTGGCATAGGCTTGTATTGCTTGCCGCATGAGCCAAAGTAAATATGAGAAAGTGGTAATTTAGCTTTAGTTACTGTTTTGTTGACGATATTTTCGTCGTAACTAGCAGGACTTACCGTGTAAGGTTCGGCATGAAGGGGGATGCTAAAAAAGCATGAGAAACTCGCTAACAGCGGGATAAGATATTTGTTCATTTCAGTACCTCTGTAATCTCTTTTGCAGCCTTAGGATTGAACAGCGTTGGGTTTTCTCCAAGCAGTCTAAGGGCTGTAGCAGCAAATTGTTGCTGGGTTAACTCGTGAGTTGTTTTTACTTCGCCTTGCACCAAAATATCTGGCCCGAGTGCAGCAAACCAAATATGCTCTGAGCCTACAATACCATCAGGAAATTGTTTTAGCCCTTTCATGTAACCTTTTAACGAACGCTTAGAGGCGTGATGTTGCCAATCATCAGGCGTACCGCCGCGCCCATGGTCGGTGATAATGAGTAAGTTGGTATTGTGTCGATATTCTGGCATGGCTTGTAGCGTATTCCATAAGTCTTCAATGATCTTATCTGTTCGCTTGGCTGCATGCAGATATTGGTCGTACTTGCCATCGTGAGCGAAATCGTCGGTTTCCCCTAGCGCAATTACCAGTAATTTAGGCTTCACGACCTTTAAATAATCCTTGGCAAAGCGATAAGTAAATGCATCAAGCCTAACATTGTGCCATGGGCTAGGCACTTCCTGTTGAAGCTCATTAAGCCATTGTACTTGTTGTGAAAATGAGTAGTCATGTGCCGAGGAAAAGCCTGCATTGACATGCAGTTGACTGCGTTCTGTATTGAAAATGTAGGGGAATACATCCCAACTGCCGAAAACCGCATTTTTTTGTTGGTAATCAGGCTTGTTGTTTAGCCATTCAACGAATGTGACTTGTGGGTTGTTAACTTTTTGATTGCTATTGATACTTTCATCAACAACTCCTGTAAATATTTCGCTATAGCCTGGGTAAGAAAAGTACCAAGGGTTGGCTACGGACATTGTTGAACCATTATTACGATTACCTACAATTGCCCCGTGTGGAATAAGTTTATGCCAGAAAAACGGCAATAATTTTTCTCGGCGCTCAGTATCGGTTTCTGCCCAAAAAGTTTGAGTAAGTAGGCCTGGATTTTTTACATAGTCTTTGTGGTTAATCAGTTGTTGGTCAGCGCCAGTGAAGACTTCTTGCCAACGTAAACCATCGATTGTAACGACGACGAGTTTTCTGGCAGCTTTATTTCCATTGGGTTGTGCAGGCTTTTTTTTATCGACTCCAGCAAAGGTTGTGCCTGCAGCACTCAAGGTAAGTATAAAAAGTATCAGGAGATAACGTGTTTTCATTTTGCGCATAAACCTCTTTTTATCGCTAATAATAAAAAAAGCAGGTGCCAGGCACCTGCAAAAGGGGAGCTAGCGCGGCAACATCAAACATCCTATGAAAACTGTTATGAAACCTTCTAAGAAATAAGGTTCCAAAATAGGTGTTTGGTGAGCTCGCGCTACAAACATGCAAAACATTAAATGCTCAGATGTTAACTCTGCTTAGAAGTTAACACTGAAAGTTAACGTACTTGTGCGAGGTGCGCCGATGAAGTAAGTTGCACCGCTACCTGTACCCGTAGATAGGTAGTCTTCGTCAAGTAAGTTGTTTACTACAAAGGCAATATCAACAGAGTTAATACCGTTACCTTCAAACTCTAAGTGGTAGCCTAAGTTAAGGTCAGTAATGATGTAATCTTCTGCATCGCCACGTTCACCCGTGTATTTAGCTGATGCGCCGAAACGCAGATTACCGGCAAAGTAGTTAGTTGATAGCACCCACATATCTTCAACAGAGTCGATAACAGTTTGACCTTTTTCGAAGCCAGGCGCGTTACCTACGTATTCTGAATCATTCATCGTGTAAGATGCGTAGATTTCCCATGCATCTGTAAGCTGATAGCTAGCACTTAGCTCTAAACCTTGCGATTCAATACCACCAACGTTCACGTAAGTACCATTAGTACCAATCGTGTAGTCGATGCCATCAGTATCGCTGCCTGGTGCAATGAAAGTAATACGGTCGTTGAACTCGATTGAGTAAAGCGTTGCTGAAAGGTTTAGTTGCTCACCAAAGTAGCGAATACCTAAGTCGATGTTTTCTGCAGTTTCTGGCTCAATGTCAGTTAACGTAGAAGCGTCACGCTCAAGTACGGTATCTTTAATTGCCGCGAAGTTTTCACTGTAGCCAGCGAAAAGCTCTGTTGTGTTATTCAATTGGTATAAGGCACCAACGCTAAATAAAACGTCTGAGTCACTATCAACCGTAACATCGTTAGCACTCACGTAGTGATCGTCTTTTTCAACTTCAACTAGGTATTGTTGAACACCTAAGTTAAGCGTTAAATCGCTCATTGTGATGGTGTCTTGGATGTACCACTTTAACGTATCTGTATCGAAGGTGTTGTCGTACTGTGTCCAGTATGGTGTTTTGTCGAAATGGTGATAAATGCGAGCATCGATAACTTTGTGCCAATCGCGATGCTCATCACGCACTGCCATTTCGTACCAAATACCTGCAGTAATATCGTGGTTCCCAAACGTTGTTTGACCCTTTGCAGTAAAGCCTCTACGCTCTTTTTGATAATGAGTGTGACGGTATGACATTACTGGAATTGCGTCATCGGCGTAACATGAAGGGTGTAAACCTGGACCAGAGTTCCACGGCCAAGTAAAGTTAGCGGTACAGCCGTCAGCAGGTGCTAGCGGCGTACCATTTTGGTCAGTGAAACCGTAACTACCAGCGATAGTGCCACCTTGGTTTGTCGGGTTACCATTTGCATCGACAGCAAGCACTAGATATGGTGGAATCCAGTCACCACGACCTTTGTTCTTGTGATAGTAAGGCGTTACTTCAATCGTTGTTACGTCTGATAATGCGTAATCAAATTTTAAGTACGCTAACGTATTTTCACGAAGCGTCGACCAACCTTCTGCGAACATTTGGTCGAAGTGAGGAATACCTGTCCAGTTCCACGTCAACTGGTCCCAATCAGGCGTCTGGTTGAATTGTTCGATGCTCACACTATTGTAGTTGTCTTCTGCTACATCGTCGTATGAGATACGGCCAGTTAGTGTTAGGTTGTCTAATTCAGAAACAAACTTGAATTCAGCGTGTTGGTTAGTGAAACCACCGTTTGAACCTTCACCTGACCAGCGGCTAGCAGAAGAGTCTGAGTAGCTAATGTAGGCAAATGTATTTGGTAAAATTTCTCCAGTTTCATGACGCGCAAAGAAGCGCTTAGCGTCATGGTCACCTGTTGTGTAGGCAATTGTTGTGCTTTTAACTTGGTCAGGGTCTTTACTCACGAAGTTAAATGTTCCGCCTAGCGCATCTAATGATGCCGAAGAAATGTCTGATGTCCCTTGAGCAACTTCAACAGTTAACAAGTTTTCGCTTGTTAAGTAACGATTTGCCTTCGCACCACCACCGTAGTTTGAACCACCGTTTGGAATACCATCTACTGTCATACCTAACTGTTGTTGGTTGCCGTCGATAGAGAAACCACGCATCGTGATTGATGTTGACCAATCGTCACCACCGAAGGCGTCACCTTCGTTGATATTGATACCTGGAAGGTTATCCATTACTGCAAGTACTGAGCTAATTGGCGCCTGTTGCTCAATCATGTTTTGGTCGATAGTGTTGTTAGCGTAAGAAAGCTTTTTCGCAATGACGGCAATTTCTTCGATTTCTTTATCAGCAACGTCATCAGCCATCGCAAGTGGGCTTATAGCAACCGTGATAGCAGTTGCTAACATGGTTTTGTTTTTCGTTAAGAGAGACATGTTGGTTCCATTTTTTATTGATTAATTGTAATGGAACAGAAGGTTAGCTTGTGTTTATTACAAATTTGTTTAATTTAATTGAACGTTCAATTAATAAAAAATTAGCTTGTCTTTATGTACTATCAGCGTAAAGTTCCCAGTACTGAATTAATGCTGTTCGTTTTGTCTGTAACCTGAGAAAACTAGCCAATGTTACCCAAGCTTAAGTGAAAGCTAGGTGACTATATGGTTAACAATTGATGAAAATGGATAGTAGATGAATAAGAAATACTTGAAGGGTAATGTAGCGCAATGCCAAAAGTTGGTATGGAGAAAGTTCGTAAGCAGCAACTCATCGATGCAACGTTGAAGTCGATTGAAACTAACGGTTTGCAAGGCACCACGATTTCAACAATTAGTAAATTAGCAGGGGTTTCGACTGGGATCATAAGTCATTATTTTGGAGGAAAAGGAGGTCTACTTAAAGAAGCGACGGTTTATCTGCTTGCCCAATTGAAGAAGGACTTTATAAGCCAGTTCAAACAAACAAAGCCAACGCCATATGAACGTATTGAATTTATAATTAATGCGAACTTTAGCGTTGCACAAAGCGGTGATAGAGCAGCCGTAGCTTGGTTATCGTTCTGGGTGCAATCAATGCACAGTGAAGAATTAGCACAAGTACAAAAAGTTAATCACATGCGTTTGGCGTCTAACTTGAAGTTCTCTCTAAAGAGTATTATTCAGCCTGAATATGTTGAACTTTGTACCGATATGCTGGCGGCGCAGATTGATGGTCAGTGGCTTAGATGTGCCCTATCGCATTCAAGTGATGAACAATTCCAGCAAGCAGCGCTTAATTGCCGTTTATTGTTGAAGCATTTAACTGACCAATACGGGCGTTAGCAATACCCCATTTTATTTCAGTAGGCTTTTGCTTGTCAGCTTGCTTCACTTTTGGCATTCGTCACAATAGTTTCTAATTGTGATTAACTGTCTGGCGGGCTTTTATAAAAAGGCGCCACTAAGGCGCCTACTCAATAAAAACTTCTTGAAATAAGCGACAGTTAGCTGATAACTACTTAAGCGTTAATAGCTTTAACAAGCGCTTCTCCAACTGCATGTGCACTTGCTGGGTTTTGACCAGTGATCACACGCTCATCTTCAATCACTAACTCATGCCATGGCTGCACTTTGTTGTAACGTGCTGCTGTTCTTGCTAAAGATTCTTCCAATAAGAATGGAATATCATTGATCGTGTTGTAATCTACTTCTTCTTCGCGAGTAAAGGCTGTTACTGACTTTGTAGATAGCAATTTTTCACCATTTGATAATGTGATAGGTAAAAGTGCGGCAGGACCATGACAAACCGCTGAAATAACACCACCGTTTTCATAGTGTTTTGCTGCTAAGGCTGCGAATTCTTCATTTGTCGCTAAGTCTGATAGCAATCCAAAGCCGCCTGGATAAAAAATACCGCTGTACTGTTCAACGTCTACTTCGCCAACAGCAATCGTGTTAGCTAACTTGGCTTTCACTTGTCCGTCTTCAAGTACTTTCGTATTGATTGCATCGTCTTCGATATCTGTACCGTAAATAGGCACGGCACCGCCAGTGATAGATGCAATGTCGTAGTCGATATTAGCAGCGTGTAATACGTCTAAAACATGCGTCAATTCAGGTGCGTATGTTCCATTTGCTTGGTCAGTAGTGCCAAGTGTTGCATGGTTTGTTACAGGAATAAGTACTTTTTTCATGTTATCTCCGTTCATTGCTTCTCTATGCTTCGCTTTTCAACACATCGCTTCTCAACCCATTACATAAGGCGCAATTAACTTTTGACGATGAGTGCTAGGGAATAAGTTAGAGTGATCTTAACTATCTTTTTTATTGTTGATAATATGGCGAAATGTCAAATCACTATTGCTATATGGCAACAATGATGGTGAAGGTAGAGGAAAATAAGATAGCGATGAAAAATGATGACGATAAGTTAGGCACTAATGTAGATCATGTCGTTGATCATAGTTTTGACGGTATCGTAGAGTTTGTTGCTGTGGCGGAGCATCAAGGGTTTTCAGCGGCCGCCAGGCAACTAAATTGTAGTACAAGTCATGTTAGCCGTCAGTTAGCGAAGCTTGAGCAGCGTTTAGGTTGTGCGTTGGTCGTTAGAACTACGCGAAAGGTTAATCTAACGTCGCAAGGCAGCCAGTACTATCAAGACTGCAAAGTTCTGATAACAGGACTGCAGCAAGCAAATCAAACCGTTGCCGATGCCCAAGTATCATTAAGTGGCACCTTGAAGGTGAGTGCTGCAGGTACATTTGCTGAGATGTATGTCGTGCCGGCGCTTATTGAGTTCGCAAAACTGCACCCTGAACTGACAGTATCGATAGACTTCAACAGCCGATACGTAAACTTTGTCGACGAAGGATTTGATTTTGTTATTCGCTACGGCAAATTATCTGATTCTAATTTGATTGCAAAGCGGCTTGTCAATCGTTCTATGATGGCGGCAGCAAGCCCTGATTACATTAGGGAGCATGGTGAGCCTTTGTTACCGGAAGAGCTCAAGCATCATAGCTGTATTATTGCTAACAACGACAATTGGAGTTTTGAGCACAATAGCGATTCGAGGCGTATTAAAGTCACTGGACGTTTTCACTGCAACAATGCAAACGCCGTGGTGGAAGCATGTAAGCAAGGTCTAGGTATAGCTTATTTACCTCGCAGTAACTTTGTAAAAGGAGTGGAATCCGGTGAGTTGTTGCCAGTGTTGGCAAACTATTGGGATACCAGTATTAGTAGCTGGATTGTTTACCAAAACCGACAGTTTATGCCGAGCCGTGTGAGAATGGCGATAGACTTTCTCGTGGATTATTTTCAGGGCTGGCAAGAATAGGCTTTAGCTACCACAAGATTTTCGTACAATTAAACTTGTAGGCATTAAGGTTGTTTTAACTTCTTCGCCGTTGATCACCTTAATCAGGCTTTCTACCAATAACTCACCAGCCAGTTTAGTATTCTGTTTGGCAGTTGTTAATGGTGGGAATGTAAAGCTCGCCATTGGAATATCATCAAAACCGATTACCGCAACGTCTTCCGGAACCTTGTATCCTTTGTCCTGCAATGCTCGCATTGCGCCTACTGCGATTAGGTCACTTGCACCAAAAATACAATCAAAGCTTTTACCACTCTCGATGAGTTTTACTGCAGCTTGGTAGCCCGACTCTTCTGTCGAAAAAGCATCATTTTGTAAGCTCTTATCGACATCTAAATTATTGTCTGCAAGCGCTTTGCAATGCCCTAGATAACGCTGATAAAACTCAGGTGCGTGGCTAGAGGCTTCGCCGAGAAAAGCGAAGTGCTTTTTGCCATTCATGATGACATGCTCAGTAAGCTGGTAACCGCCATGAAAATTATCGCAGCCTACAGAGACAATCGGCAGAGATTCAACATCGGCGCCCCAACGGACAAAACGAGTATCTTGTTCAATAAGCTGAATAAGCTTTTCTTCGTAATCTACAAAATCGCCGTAGCCTAACAGAATAATACCGTCGGCTTTGTTCGAGTCTTCAAATTCGGCATGCCAGTCGTCATTCATTTGTTGGAAAGAGACGAGTAAATCGTATCCTTTGTCCGAACAGGCCTTGGTGATACTACCTAGCATCGATAAGAAGAACGGATTAATAAATGAGTCGTCATTGGTTGGATCTTCAAATAGCAATAAAGCCAATGTACTACTGTGCTGAGATCTCAGGTTACTGGCATTTTTATCGACTTTGTAGTTCAGCTCTTTTGCAATGGCTTGCACCTTTTGACGAGTTTCTTCATTAACCAAAGGACTGTTGCGCAGGGCACGAGAGACCGTTGATTGAGAAACGCCAGCGCGATACGCAATGTCAAAAGAAGTTGGTTTAGATTTCACTACAAGATCCGAAAAGCTACTTATTGCAAAAATATTACTCTTAACCAATGGTTAAGTATATATTTAGGTTAATATTTATAGCGTTTACAGCGTAAAAGGATAGCAACTTTGTTAGCTTGGCGTTAATAAAATGGCAGCTTAAAGTAAATATATTGGCTGCGATTACTTAATCGCCCGCGTTTTTCAGATAAATACGGAAATTATGAAAAACTGTTTTATAATCAAATACCAAGCCACATAAAAGTTATAAACGTGCAGCTCCAAATATCATCACTTAGTTATCAACGCAGTTTTATCACACTGATCATTATGCTGATCGCTGCTATCGTAATTTCAGCGTGGCAACATATTACAAGTTTAGATATTCGCTCGGTAGAGCAAAGTGGTGTGAGTGTAGATATTCACTCTGCGTATTTCGTTGATGAGCAATCGGCACTAAGTGCTGAACAGGCTTTAGTCCAAGACTATATCGAAGTGCCTGCATTAGACATTCCTTTTGACCTTGGTGGAGCGGACTATTGGGTTAAATTTCAACTGAAAAATAGAAGTGAGCGAAATCAAGCGCTCGTGTTGCATATTGATAATGTGATGTTAAATGTGGCTGATGTTCATCATATTGATTTGGGAGGCAATTTCGATAGTGTCGCGAGTCTAGATCTAAAAACACCTTTTCCACATTATCAGCTTACCCTGCCGCCATTCGCGAGTAAGACATTACTCGTTAAAGTAAATGCGTTTGGTACGCCAGATGTGCCATTAGTTTGGTATTCACAAGACAACTACAAAAAATTAGAACGTCTTGCTCGTATTTTATTTGGCGCTGTCATTGGGGTCTTAGCCATCATGGCACTCTACAATTTAGTGATATATGCCGCCATTAAGGATCCTGTTTATCTAGTTTATATTGGCTATTTATTATCGGCTTTTATCGTATTGGCGACCGTCAATGGTTTCGGGTACCTTTTGTTCTCCGCTGATGTTCAGCTATGGTTTACCCGTAATTCGCTGTTTTTTCACTATTACTTAGTTATATTTCTTCTGCTTTTTGCGCTTTACTTTCTCAAGTACAACGAAACGGGAGGGAAGCTATTTGCAGTAGGAATAGCAAGTGTATTTGTATTGATAGCAATGAGCTTAATTGGGCAATTTTTGGCGCATAGTATTCAAGTACAAATATTTTTCTCATTACCTCCGATACTCTATCTCTACAGCCTTACATTATTGATTTTGAGACTTAAAAGCCAGTTTAGTTGGACAAGGTTTTACTTTCTATCATGGGTTTCTTTGCTAACAGGTTCGGCGATTCAACCACTTGTACTATTAAACTATCTAGACTATTCCTTCTTGCTAAAGAATGCGTTTTTGCTGGCTGTCGTTATCGAAGTAGTGTTAATGGGCTTCGCACTTGCAGAGCGAATGCGTCGCCATGAAATTGAGAGAGTCAATGAAATTAGTTATGACACGCACACGGGTATTCCACGCAAAGTTATTTTGGAAAAAGCAGTTAGTCGCTTAATTGATGAAGGTGCTAAGAGTATTCGTGTTGCCGTAATTAAACCTGAACATATCGACAGAATCAGCTTGTATGTTAATGATGCGATGAACACGGAGTTACTGAAGCAAATCGCACGTAAGCTGACTCCGTTGTTTGCCTACAATGACGCTATTGAACCCATTACATCCAAAGGCGAAAAGTTAGCGCTCATTTCAACCACATCTATCGGGTTTATCATCAACGAGAGTAAGAATAAGCAACCAATTGATACGATTATTAACTCTATTTCGACGTTAGTTGGTGAAGCTTATCAAATAGAGTCTTTGAATATTCCACTCAAGGCACTGGTCGGTATTGCAAATTATCCTGAGAATGGTCACCAGCCTTTTGTCCTTGTTAACAGGGCGCAACTAGCACTGAGTGAGGCAGAGCAGTCGAGTTCGCGATGGGCTTACTTTGAACAACACAATTCAGATAAGACAGGTTATCGTCTCCAAGTGGCGTCTGATATTAATCAAGCCCTACAAAATGGGGAGTTTGCGCTCTATCACCAGCCGCAAATAGATCTAAAAACCATGCGAGTATGTGGCAGCGAATGTCTTATACGTTGGAATCACCCTGATGAAGGCTTTATTCCGCCGGATATTTTTATCCCTATCGCAGAAGATATGGGGCTGATTAATCAACTTACCTTCTGGGTTATTGGTACGGCATTAGCGCAACATAAGGAAATACTTGACCAAGGTTATAGGCGACACATGGTGTCGATTAATATCAGCGGTAAGGATATTACCGCTGATGGGTTTTACGAATTTGTACTGGACGCTGTCAAAGAGAGTGAAGTACCACCGAGCCGGATTGCTTTTGAGCTAACTGAATCTGCGACCATCACAGATAATGAAAGCGCTCTAGAGGTGATTTCTCGCCTTAATGAACTGGGTATTACGATTAGTATTGATGATTTTGGGACAGGGTACTCCTCTATGGCCTACGTCAGCACATTACCATTCCAAGAATTAAAAATTGACCGTCAATTCGTCGAAAATGTTGGTGAAGATGAGAAGCAACAAACGATAGCAAAAACTATGGTGAGTATGGCCAAAGGGCTAGGACTTGAGGTTGTCGCTGAGGGTATTAATAGCCAATTAGACGAAGATACGATGCGGCTATTTGGTTGTGATATCGGTCAAGGCTATTTTTATGCAAAGCCTATGGCGTTTGAAGACTATAGGGATTGGTTAAAAGAAGAGGTAAATGGCAGGTCTCCAGCACCGCTTGAAGGTGAATTTATTCCTCGTTCGGTTTAGGTTCAGAGTATTTCTAGAGCGTCCAAGTGGAAAGCGAAGAAGACTTTTAAGGAGCAAGCAAAGGTGAGTTTTGGTGAATATGTGCGCTATAAGTCTGAAGGATATGCCCATATAAAAGGGTTTTATTCAGATGCGGAAGTCTCTGAGATACGTCCTATTGTGGAACGATTTCACGCAGCATGGAAGCAAGCCAATATCAGCTTTTATCAAGAGCGAGCTATCAATTCTGCTTACCTTACGGGAAAACAGTTTCTAAATAGTGCTGACAGAGAAGCGCTTATTCGTTTTGTCGCTTCAAATAAACTGATGTCATTAGCGAAAGCTGTTTTCGCGTCTCAGCCAGCATTTATGAACACGCAGCTATTTTTTAATCCTGTTGACGAGTCTCAACAAAACTATTGGCATCGCGATAGCCAATATCACTTATCCATCGAGGAAGAAAAAAACGCTTTAAACGGTCCTAAAGCTATGCACTTTCGTATTGCGCTTGCCGATGAGCCTGGGATGGAAATAGTGCCTAAAAGTCATATCCAGTGGGATAGCAGCCAATCGCTTCAAGTTCGTCGCGAACTAAATGGGCACAAGAGCGACGAGGCTTTACCTGATACGGTTACCTTACCGCTACAAAAAGGCGATGTGCTCGTGTTTTCTGCTCATGCTATTCATCGCGGACTATACGGACTAGATAGGCTAGCGCTGGATGTGCTGTTCTGCGATCCTGTTGAAGAGCTGCTGCAGTTTGTCAACACAGATTGTTTACCAAGTAAAGAGTTGCAGGCTAAATTGGAAGACGCTTCGGCGTTTGAAGCTACATTGTCTTGTTTGAAGTGACGTATTAAAGATTTGTCAGAATAGTTGCGGTTTGTGACTACTTATATGAAAAAATAAGCAATAAAAAAGCGCCAAGTAATCGAGTTACTTCGGCGCTTTTTTATTTTAATGCGTGATTTTAGCCTCTGATAACATCAGCATTGTGGTAGATGTTTTGAACATCGTCACAGTCTTCCAACATAGCGATAAACTTGTCGAAGTTTGCTATGTCTTCTTCCGCTGTAATTTCAGTGTAGGTTTGTGGTACCCATGTTATTTCTTCCACTTCTAAGTCAAACTCAGGCATGCTGTCAGCGAACTCAGTTTTGATCTTAAAGAATTCAGTATGAGGGGCATACACGGTAATAATACCATCTTCTAATTCGACATCTGTGACATCAATGTCAGCCATCATCAAGTTCTCAAGTACTGTTTCATCATCTTCGCCTTTAAACGCGAAAACCGCTTGATGAGCGAACATGTGTGAAACTGTACCTGTTGAACCGATTTTAGAATTGGTTTTGGTAAAGCATTGACGCACGTCTTTGATTGTACGATTGCCGTTATCAGTTAAACAGTCGATGATAACCATGCAGTTGCCAGGGCCGAAGCCTTCGTAGCGTGCTTCAGCGTAGTCTTCACCACCAGCACCACTAGCTTTGTCGATTGCTTTTTCAATTACGTGCGTTGGTACTTGGTCTTTTTTCGCTTTATCAATTAGGCTGCGTAGCGCTAAGTTACCATCTGGGTCTGAGCCACCACTTTTTGCAACAGAATATATTGCTTTACCGTATTTTGAATAAACTTTAGTTTTTTGGCCGGCGGTTTTCGCCATGGATTCTTTTCGGTTTTGGAACGCTCTTCCCATCTTAATCGCTTCTTTACAAATATGACTTAATGGCGTGATTCTAACAGTGCTTGACCACTTTTTTCCAGTCTCTAGGGTTGAGAAAAACAGAAAAATTAAAAATTGATGAATTCTAGGATAAGGCAGGTGGGTGAATGCGATTATTGAATGTCGGCAATAATCGCATTACGTGAAAATTAACTGCATCTAATTACCTTTACTGTCGTTGTTTTTGGGTAAGGTGCTCGTTAAGGTTTAACTGAGTTAAGTCAGGGCTTTCTACATCCCACTGACTAAAGTTGATGTCCTTCAAGTGCCATAGAAAGTCGATTGAATGATATAGCGTTGACCATGTTTTGATCGCCATGATTGTCCTCCTCGTTCTTTGGTTGATAAAAAGTTGTTACTCTGAAAAACTGCTTGCTACAAGCTTTTCATCGTGGTCTAGGCGAATTTGCTTTAAAGCTAAAATATTGCTTTTCACGATCTTGTTATCGTTTACCAGCAAAGCGCTCGTAAAGTCATCTAGTGCACCTAAGCTGTCATTTGATAAGTAGCGCACAATCGCTCTGTTACTAAGCGCCATTGATTTTAAAAACTCAATGTGACGACTGCGGCCGTTCATTGCGTCAATAGCTTCAATTGCTTGGCTGCACGCCATATTAGCGCTAGCCAGTTCATTAAGTTTGATATTGGCAACACACTTACCCATGGCGACTTCATAATCAGAGTCTTGCTTTGGCGTTAACTCGTCCATTTTTGAAAGACCTTTCGTGTAGTCACCGGCAACAATATCAGTAGACCCGACCGCGTCTTTTACGATGGCGATTTTTAACCCGTGAAGTTTAGGTGTTGTCTCTAAAGGTTTTGCCTCTACTGCTTTGGTGCCTGCACTGATTAGTGCTAACAACAAAGAGGCTTTTATAAGTAATGGTTTCATGGTTTGCTCCGTTCTTTAACGTTAGTTAAGTTGATTACGTTAGTTAAATTAAGTGTCACCATATGGCGACACCTTAACTTTAGGAGGCTAGCGGGGATCTGACAAACGATAAAAAAACACCTAATAAGTGAAATTTATTGGTTTATTAGAATATTTACTTTAGAAGTTGATTTGTTTGTTGCAATAATACACACATCACACATTGGGTATTAAACAGCAAAATTATCTCTTACCCAATTTGCAAATGTAGTGAGCTCAGGCGCTGACTCAATGTTTTGATGTTGAATTAAAAAGTATTTGTCATTAGTGACGAGTTCCTGTTCGAACAACTTAACCAATAACTCTTCAGCAAACCAAACTCGACTGATAGGCACCGGCACAAGTGCTATCCCCATTCCCTGTTGGGCAGCTCGTGCGACGCCAAACATGCTATCAAATTGAATAATTTGCTTAGGGTCGAAATTAGATACGTCATTCTTATCAGCCCACTGGTGCCAAGACCAAGGGCGAGCCTGGTGTAGAATCAACGGTACTGAACTAAGCGCGTCTAGACCATGCGCGGCCCATCGCTTGTAAAGTTTTTTGTTACACGCAGGAACATAGCGAATCGGAAACAGTTCATGCACAACACTACCATTAGGCGTTCCATTGGCCAAAACAATAGAAAGGTCTGCTGCTGCGGGTGCTTGCGAAGCTGATTTAACCGTTTCAAGTTGTAAGTTTATGTCGGGGTTTAGTTCTGCCCATTCACTCAACTTCGGCACAAATAACTCACTTGCAAAGAACTCTGGCAAGCTGATGGTGATGGTTTTGTTTTGTTGGCTATTAGTAAAGTCTGCAATGGTTTGCTCTAAGCTGGTAATTATTGGATATACGGAGTTGTAGAATTGCTTTCCGGCGCTTGTTAACTCAATTGCACGAGTTTGACGTTTGAATAGCGGGGTGCCGAGTTGATCTTCCAACTGCTTTATTTGATGACTAACAGCTGAAGGCGTTAAAAATAATTGTGATGCCGCATGCTTAAAGCTTAGGCACTTTGCAGCAATACAAAATGAACGAAGGCCGCGAATTGGAGTTTGGATAGTCATAATGCTTTTTGGTTTATCTCTGACAATTACAGATAGCAACTGTTGCGCCAATGGTTAAAGTTAATTAAAAACAATGGTTTAACTTTTTTTTTGCGAGTTTGGCCAAAAACATCTGTTCCAAAATGTAGCGTGCGCACCAAAATGGTGCTATTAGGCAAAAAAAAAGGACACTCAAAAAAGTGTCCTGACAAATAAAGTAAGTGTCTAATGGTTTAGAAATCGGGGGAGATTTCGAAAACAACTTTAGAATAGTTGCACTAATCAAACCTGACAAACGAGAAGAAATCACGTGATGGATTAATTTTATTCACTTGTTGCATCGAAATTTAAGGAAAGTTCAGCAACCTATCTTTATCACTTGCTGTTATGGGTTCTTCGTTGCGGGTAAATGGACAACGAATTACTTTCCTAACTTTGCTTAGCCATGCCGTAAGCTTATTGACGGAGAGGTTTCTATTTCCCCTTGCTCGTTGACAGATGCAATGCTTTCTTCACACATCATAATGGCTAAGTTACCTTGCTCTCCGCGCCTTAAATACCTGAGTTGATAGCCGTATTGGTTTAGTGCGTTGACAGAATAACGCTGAGACATCGAAAGTTGATGACATAAACTTTCGTAAGTTGGTGAGCCTATCCTGCGCTCCGTTTGGTTATGTCCTTTTTCTACTGCTTGCATTTTACATCCGTGGCTGAGCTTACATAATTAATGAACCTAGTTAACTAAGTGTAGTTAACTCTCCCTCTGTTGGTCAAATATTATGCGTTTTATTTGTTTGAGCGACAAACCAGTTCAGCTTGCAGGTAACCCTTTTTAAAAGCTATTGTTGGGCAAGTACATCGCAGAGCTTTTCAAATGGCAGAGGTCGGCAAAGTAAGTAGCCTTGAATAAAATCACAGTCATGTTGAATCAAGAAGTCCATTTGGTTCTGTTCTTCTACACCTTCGGCCACAACAAGTAGTTTGAGTTGATGGGCCATAACGATAACCGCTGAGACAATGGCCTTATCGTTGGCGTCTACAGCTAAATCGGTGACAAAAGAACGATCTATTTTGAGTGCATCGATTGGCAGCCTTTTTAGGTATGATAGGGAACTGTAACCCGTGCCAAAGTCATCAACGGACAATTTTATACCCACTTTTCTCAACGTTTTTAGTTGCTCAAGTACGGCATCGTAATTATAGATAAGTAGTCCTTCAGTTACTTCTAACTCGATTTGTGCAGGATCGATATTAAAGTTTTTTATCGCTTCTTCAATAAAAGGCGCAATACTTTTGTCATTAAACTGGCGTGGCGATAAGTTGATAGAAACTCCTAAGTGATAGCCCTTATATGCAAGCTCACCTAGCGCCTGACAAGCTTGCTCGATAATCCACTTACCCATTGGCACTATTAGACCGCTAGCTTCAGCTAGTGGGATAAAGCTACCCGGCATCACCAACCCCAATTCAGGATGATTCCAGCGTATCAGGACTTCTACTTTAGATATTTTTTTGTCGTGAGATAGATAAATCGGTTGGAAATAGAGTTCGAATTGTTGCAGTTCTAAAGCGCTTTCAAGCTCTTGCTTTAGCTTTAGTTGGCGTAAAGCTTCTTGCTCCATTTTTGCATTGTAAAAACAATGGTTGAGCTCTAATTTCTCTTTCGCTTGCTTAACGGCTATCCCAACACTTTTTAGCAAACGTTCCACATTGTCACCGTCACGAGGGTAAGCAGCGATGCCTATATTTAGATTGTTGCCTAAGTTATTGGTCATGCGTTGAAAGTGTGAGCTAAGTGCAATTGAACCTATGCGATCTAACACATATTTGCATTGCTCATCACTGGCGACGCCTTGTAGTAGCAAACCAAACTCATTGCCACCAATACGAGCAACAACATCTTCCCGCTTCACAGACTTTCGCACATGCTCCGATACATAGGTTAAGACTTCATCTCCTTTACTGTGACCCAGTTCATCATTTATGCGCTTAAAATTTTCGATATCGATATAAACGATATAGCAAGGGATCGAAGCTGCAATGAGATTTTCTAGGGCATTCCAGAAATATTGCCGGTTAGGTAATTCCGTTAGGTTATCAATCAATGTGAGCTTTTCGTTCTGCTGCTGAAGGTGTTTGAGGCGAGAAATATCTGAAGTAATGAACACCCATTGGCTAAGTTTGCCGAGCGCACTTCTGATCGGAATGATCGATAACATAAACCATTTCATGTTAAATGGTGGTAGCATCCAGCAGAGCTCACCTTGCCACGTTTCATCACTAGATAAAATTTGATTAAACTCAGGGTATTGCTTTTCTAACAGCTGTAAAATGATGGTTAATATACTGTCTTTATTTGATTCCGCTGATAAGTTAAATAGCTGTTTAATAGCAGGGTTGTCCATTAGGCAATTCATTTCGCTATCGACAATTAAAATACCGGTACTGATTGTATCAACTGCTTTACTAATTGCCTCAACAATCCGTTGCAGGCTCGCTTGTTCATGGGAAATAGAAGCAACTCGTTCTTGCGCATATTGATGACTTGCCATGACGTTTTCATTCGCAATGAGCATTTCTCTGGCGGCCTGTAACGTATTTTGTTTGTCATTAAATTCATGCGCTAAATTTCTAATAATCAAGAATTGCCCATCAGGGTGATTAATAGCTTCTGCACTTAAGTGCATTGCCTCTTTATTTTCTGGATGCTCTGTCCAGATCCCTGAATCCAGCTTTTCGTTATTAAGATGGGAAGACTGTGACTGCCAGAAATTAATTGCATCTCGGATAAAATCATCCAAGAAAAAGGAGTGCCCTGTTAGTGTTTGATATGGGCGTGATTCGATATTGGGTACTAAATCTTGAGCCCAGGGAGAGTCGATAAACACATTGTGAAAGTAACCGTCAGCATGATATTGAAATGCTATGCAGTTGAGTGATTGCAGAATGGGGGTGAGCTTGTCTTCCATTACATTCGGTTCCTTATGACAGCTTTGCTAATAACGATGTTGCAATCTCGGTGAATAGGTTAGCTACGTTTTCTCCTGTTTTAGCGCTAGTAGAAATGACTCTTTTAAATTTTAATGAGGTTAAGGACTCAAGTTGCTGTTCACTTACTTGTGAAGTTAGATCGTTTTTATTAATCGCCAAATAAACATCGGCATTCGAAGCGGCGATCGCTTGTTGATATATGATAATTGCATCATCGATGCTACTGGGCTGAGTTTGGTCTACGACAACTATGTAAGCACTTGCACCATTTAAATAACGTGGGTTGAAACCGCAGAATTGATCAGTCCCCTCGATATCCCAAATCAAGAATAAAACGCCACCTAACTCTGTATTAACTTGCTTCTTATCAATTTTAACTCCGATAGAGGTTAAATACTTTTCCGAAAAAATACCTTCGACAAATTGCCTAATTAAGCTCGTTTTGCCAACAGCAGAAGGACCAATAAGACAGAGTTTATGGGTGTTCATAGGGGTTTTGCCTTAGTTACAGCAGCTTTTGGGGGAGTGGCTGTTTGAGCCATTACCATGGTCGAAAATAGTACTTTTCTAGAGCCGTCTTGCACTTGTGCTAGCGGTACTTCACCAATACCGACACTGTGTAAAAGTTCTGAGCGAACGCCGAGTTCTACAAGCTGAGATTTTACGTGATTGGCGCGCGCGGCACTTAGTGCTTGGTTCTGGGTTGAAACACCTTGACTGTCGCTATAACCCGCAATGATAACTGCGAAACTAATGTTTAAGTCAGGTGCTAATTTATCTAGGTAAATTATAGATTGTGCTATGTTTTTTAGTTTGCCTTTCATTGTTGGAGACAACTCTGCGCTTTCAACGGCGAAATCTACGTTAGCGACAGCTAGTTTTGCGAGGTAGCTGTCAAACAGCCATTGACGTTGTTGATGATCATCTATTTGGTTGACAGCTTGAAGTTGTAGCAAGTTAGTGTCTACTTGATTGACCCCTGGGATACTTCTTAAGCGAGATGCCAGTGTATTGGCTTCTTCTGCCAATAAATTGCCTTCTAACGACAAGTTACCGCTGTCAAACTGATAGGAAACTTTCGGAGTAAGCATTAGTTCAGCTATTAAGGTCTCTATTTTTGCATCAACAATTTCTGTTGATAAAGATAAATAGGGCGTTTCAGTTAGTTGAATCTCTTCGAAGGGAATACCATTCGCAGTTAGCCATTCTTCTACTGAAGTCGAAAAAGGATCTCGCCAAAGCGTTAATGCAATGCTATCTCCTTGCCATACAGCTTGTTCTATGTGTATGCCTGCGGGTGGTGTTAACGCTGTTAATGCGTCTAGTTGTTGTTGGCGCGAGTAACTTTGATAACCAAAGGTTGCTATTAATAACACAGCGAGTGCACTTGCTAATAATGTCCCGTATACCGGCTTCTTTTGTTGGCTAGGAGTTGCCTCTGAAACAAGGCAACTACGTAAATGAGGTTCAACATTATGAAATGGCGTGTTATCACCTTGATAGTCAACAAGCTCATTGAGAAACATTGCATGTATCTGCTCTAAGCGTTGGGTTATTGATTGTTGAAGGTCACTGGGTGGTAAACCAGAGACTGCAGCGACAAGCACTGCATTTGGAGCACTGTCGATGATCAGTGTTAAATCTTGTGTTTTTATCGTGTCGAGAATACTGTCTTTCGCATTAAATGAATCGATAACAAAATCATCAATTGCCGTTAACATGGCTGACATTAATGCCGGATCTGCGCACTCGCTGTGTTCGCTGGCAACATCCATCAGCAAGTTCCCACTTGGACGGTGAATCAGCAAAACATGCTCAACTCGGTATACAAATGAACGCTTGATCATGTATTGCGCAAAGGGAATACCTTCTCGCCAGGCCTCTATACGCCACTTCAAGCCTTTTATCGTTAGACTGTATTCAACGAGGTAATTGAGTTTTTCAAGAAAGCTATTAAAGAAAACGCTTACGGATTTGCGCACCAATCCACCGACTACCGGGTACAGGGAGCTGATCAAGCTTGCTTTATTATTTTCAATACTCTTTGCTATAGCATCTTCCATGAGAGGAGCTATTGTTTGCGAAAGGCTCTGATCTTTGCGCTCTCTGTCGTGAATCGCTTCACTAATGACATCTGAAACAATACTTCTAGCTTCGCTGCGCACGGCATCTGTTATGTGCTCGTTATTATCGCCAAATAGTAACGAGTGCACATTGGTAATGTCGGGTGCTTCTATTTTTTTGTCGTCCATAATGTAATAGGGCAGTAATCACTTGCCAAAAAATCGTATTACTTTTTAGCGTTATCAGAGCTTTTCTTTTCTGGCGTTTCAGTTGCAAGTTCAGGGGAGCTAATGCGCGCCGCTGCTTGAGTTAAAACCTCTGCTAGTAAATTACGGTCTGCCTTATCGTGACGGAGCGACTTCTCTAATTTCACTAGTTGTTGGCTTAGTTGCTCGAATTTTTCATCCATTGACCTGTGAAGCTTATTATTTTCACTATCGAGCTTACTCTCAAGTTGTAAAGCTGCTGATTCGGTTGCTTTTTCAAAGGTAGATAGGTGCTGAGCTGTTGTTTCTGCATAGTGTTGAATTTGGTCCGCTCTTTCCATATGCAAGTGGTCAATGTCGCTGAGGCGTTCGCTAAGCTGGTCAAAATGTCGTGTTATCTCTGCTCTCAATTCGGCGAGTTCTTGATGCACTTGCGCAGAGAGTTGGTCTAATTGTTTGGCCGTAGAGTGTTCGATATCTTCGAAATGCGCTTCGAATTCTCTCTTATCTTCGCCAAACAGGATGTCGCGAAGTTGCCCTAATTGGTTGGTTAATTCTGGAGCCGCATTGCTTCCATTCGATGCTTGATTTGCCACGTAAACCTCACTGTCTATGGTATCCGAATACTGAAATTTAAATGAGTGTTTCACTCTAGGGAACAAGAGTTATTTTAAGTGTAGACGCTTTTCAGCAAGGTTTTGATTTATTTCCAAAATAGTTTTAGCTATTGAGGGGATTTATTAGAACAAAAACTAATTTGCTAGCTGCAGCTCACAGGAAGAGCTTGGTTGTGTGCGTTGTATTTCTATTTAATGTTAGTTAGCTGAGTATGAAATTGGTGAAATATCTGGAGTCTGCTTCAAAAGCTTATCGTTCGATTAAACGATTACATCGGTATTTCAATGATCTAAAAAGAACTGCTTCGCAGGAGGCTGAAATCCTATCGCGTATTTCTAAAGTTTCTATCGATATATGTTAAAATAAAGTTAAATTGATTGGTTTTTGGTAGTAATCGATGAGTGCTTTCTTCTACATAATTGTTTCTTTGCTTTTTACAAATATCGTACTGGCTGTTATATTTTTTACAGCATATTTTTCAATGGGCAGGGAACGACACACATTGATTTGGGCGTTTACGTTCGTGGTCGGCGCGTGCCAATGGTTGGTCAATATCTTCAAACCCTCTGACTTTAATACGTATTGGATGATTGCGTGTACATTATCCGTAGGCACCATACTTTTTGGCACCTGGGGGCATCTAGTTAGGACAAATTCACGCTTTAGTAAGACGTCTCTACTTATGTCGGGCCTCGCCATTATAGCGATAACTTATTACTTCACCGTTATCGATTTACATCGTGGTTTAAGTACTTCACTTTATATTTATCATACCGTTTTTTACTTATTCCTTTGTGGTTACGTTCTTCTTAAACACCGCGATAAACCAAGGGCTGCCGAAATTGGGGCGGCGTCAGCTTATATTCTATTCGCCATTTCTCAGGGGGTTGCTGCAACCTATGCCTTGATGCAAGGTGCAGAGTGGAATGCCGAGTATTTTGATATTTATCGAATGATAAACTTTGTGTCATTGCCGACTGGTTACATCGGCATGTCGTTGTTTATTGTCTTTGTGCTTGCATCGGACATGTCAGAGAAAATGCGTATTCAGGCAATTACAGATTCTTTAACAACTTGTCTCAATCGACGAGGCTTTTTTCAAATTGCGCAAGACAAACTGCTTTCGTTATTGAAGAAAGAAATGCATGTATGTCTGGTGTATTGGGATATAGATAAGTTTAAAGCAATAAATGATAACTTTGGTCATTCGGCAGGAGATTTGGTGTTGCAACGTGCAACAGACGTTATTAAACAAAATATTAAAGATAGTGATCTGATAGGGCGCCTAGGTGGTGAGGAGTTTGTTATTTTGCTTGGCCGAGTTGATTTTGATGATGCAAGGCTAGTTGCTGAGCGTTTAAGAGTCGCGCTTGAAAGTACGTCATTCGAGTATAACGGCCAACAAATTGATGTAACTGCTAGTTTTGGTGTAGTGCAACTCAAAGGAGAAGACGCTTCAATTGAAACAGCTATTGATAGAGCTGATAAGGCGTTGTATCAAGCAAAACAATCTGGAAGAAACAAAGTCGTGCAATTAGCGCTGTAAAAGCGTTCAGTGCGCATATTAAAGAAACTGAGTAGTAATTTCGTTAGCTAGTGTGTACTGACAAAACTAAAAAATTTAGAGCTGCTGACAAAATAAAGTGGATTCAACCACCGCTGAAAATACGAAGAGAGTAGGGCGTATAGGGCTTATTGGAAGGCCATAGCTACTGATTATAATCAGTAGGCCTGTTTAGGAGCGTTCCTTTAATAAACTCGAGACGAAAAAAAACCTCGCGATTGCGAGGTTTTCTTATGAATGGTGCCGACTGCCGGAGTCGAACTGGCGACCTACTGATTACAAGTCAGTTGCTCTACCAACTGAGCTAAGTCGGCACACAAAACTGTGTGCGATAAACCATAATTATTGCTAAGAGGCTTATCTTGGCACCGAAATAACGATTTAATCACTATTTCAAAATGATGGTGCCCAGAGGCGGAATCGAACCACCGACACGGGGATTTTCAATCCCCTGCTCTACCGACTGAGCTATCTGGGCAAATTTCGGTATGAATTGAATTTCCTGTAGGGGATTTTCAATGCATTCCCAAATGGCTCTACTGACTGAGCTATCCGGGTGTTCTGAACATCAGAACAGCTTAAGTAAAACTTAAACTTGAATAAATGGTGCCGACTGCCGGAGTCGAACTGGCGACCTACTGATTACAAGTCAGTTGCTCTACCAACTGAGCTAAGTCGGCACACAAAACTGTGTGCGATAAACCATGATTATTACTAACAGGATTATCTTGGCACCGAAATATCGATTATATCGCTATTTCAAAATAGATGGTGCCCAGAGGCGGAATCGAACCACCGACACGGGGATTTTCAATCCCCTGCTCTACCGACTGAGCTATCTGGGCAAACCTCGGTATAAATCTGAACATCCCAAAGGATAATTTCAAACTCATTAACACTGTCTTGAGGGCCTTGCCTTCAGGACGGGCGCTATTAAACTTCTTTTCATAATAGAGGTCAACTACTTTTTTAAAAATCTTGACCGTTTGATGCTTTTTTACCCGTCACTATTCTTGGTAGTTTGCGAGATATGCAGTTAAGCTACTGTTATGCTTTAACTAAAGTTAAAATACCGATTAAGATGAAGCCAACGCCAGCAATATAGGCTAATACCTTTTCACTGATATAAGCCGATAGCACTGTACCGGCTAACACGCCAATAGCTGATGCAACAACTAACGCCGCAGATGCTGCAGCAAAGACCATCCATTTACTCGTTTCTTTGTCTGCGGCAAATAACATGGTCGCCAACTGCGTTTTATCGCCTAACTCAGCAATAAAGACTGAAGCAAAAATAGTAATAAATACTCGCCAATCAATACTTAACAGGTTGTCCATTACTTATTTTCCGGCACATAACCTTCAATCTCTGGCTCTTTACCTTCAAATAAAAAGCCAACCATCGCATTTTCTAAAAATGCGCGATCGTCAGGGTTCATCATATTCATTTTCTTTTCATTAATTAACATGGTTTGTTTTTTCTGCCATTCGGCCCATGCTTCTTTACTAATGTTGTCGAAAATTCGTTTGCCGATCTCGCCAGGGTATAGTTGAAAATCTAAACCATCTGCTTCTTTGTCTAAAAATTGGCAAAAAACCGTTCTACTCATTGCTTAAACCTGCTTTGTTGAGACGCAAAAATATGAGCGCAATAATAGCATTTATTTAGCCGTCCTAAACTAGTATTGGGCAGAATTATTTTTGGTTGAGCTGATATTTGGCGTGAAGCGCCTTGAACATGGGTTGAAGTCGAACAATTGCCTGTTGATATTGGTGGATGATTTTATCGTCGGTTTGCTTATTAAATGCAATGTAGTCGCCGATGACAGCAAGCTCTTTAACTATTTTATATTTATCTCGTTTAGCGGGGGAGGTTTCGTAAATTTGAGCTAACCCGTTGACAGAAATTACCAGTAAATCTATCCGTCGCGCCGAAAACAAGCGCTCAGCGTGCTCCATATCTTTACTTTCAACTAGGTTTCTTACACCTTCTTCTTTGAGTAGAAGCGAGGTTACGTCGTCCCTAATAAGGGCGAAGTAGTTATTGAATAAGTTGTCAGGAGTAAGTTTTTCTTCTGAAATGTTTTTATGCGCGACGATCACGTATTTATCGATAAATATTGGTCCTGCCCATTTAAACAAATGCTCCCGAGAGGGGATTCTAGACATAGTAAACAAAGCAGTATTTTTTTGTTGTTGCACTATCGAGTAGCCGCGCGCCCACGGCACAATATTGATTTCGGCAGGTGGTACTCCTAAGGATTGCCAAATTAAGCGGAGGGCTTCTACGGAAACGCCAGTGAGTTGGCCGTCCTGATAGAAAGTCCCAGGTGGGTATATTTCACTATAAAATGTGAGTGATGAATGCGGCTCAGCAGATATTGTTTTAATAGGGGTTAACAGAAAGAGTATGCCAACCATAGATATTGTTATGATTGACTTGAACGATACTGCGTTGGCGCTTAACAAATATTCACCTCATTAGAACTTTGTCTTATATTGGCTGCTTACTCATAATATACACACAAACTGTATGGGTTAGAAACGGCTTTACACAAAGAGACGAATCAAACTGAAACGCACTAGAAGTGGGTTTCAGTCATTTCTTGCAGGATTTTTACTGTTGATGCAGCAAGACCCACATTGTCTGGCGAGGTGAGTGACAACCATTTTTGAGTGCCGCCATCATTAACAGCATTAGTTAGATGATCACATTCGACAACAATTGGTGTTATATCTAAGTGAAAGTGGCTAAAAGTATGCCGAAATTCGGCTAGTTGAGTTTGAGATCTTGCTACTAAGTTCATCTTTTTCAAAAGAGCTTCTATATCTTTTGCCTTATCTACTTCGTAAAAACACCACAAACCGCCCCAAATACCTGAAGGAGGTCGTTTTTCCATCAGCACCTTTC
This sequence comes from uncultured Thalassotalea sp., assembly GCA_947492575.1. Taxonomy (GTDB): domain Bacteria; phylum Pseudomonadota; class Gammaproteobacteria; order Enterobacterales; family Alteromonadaceae; genus Thalassotalea_F. The sequence continues at coordinate 365,747 of CANLNK010000002.1, read as the reverse complement.
CTTTGTGCATCGGAATAACCATCACCGTACTTTTTTCAGGAATTTGTTTCTTGGGTTTTTTCTGTGGGTAATTGGCTTGCTCGTTGGTGGCATTGGCCAGGCAACTGTCACTTACAGGGCATTCTTGGCACTTAGGCTTAGAGCGAGTGCAAACGGTTGCCCCAATATCCATCATGGCTTGGTTAAAGAACTCAACACCATTTTTGGGGGTTAAGGTTTCAGTAATTGGCCAGAGCGCTTTTTCATATTTTGCCTGTGCATTATGGCCCTCAACCAGGTAGCAACGGGCAAGAACTCGTTTTACGTTGCCATCTAAAATAGGGTGATGCTGTTTCAATGATAGGCTAAGGATCGCCCCAGCTGTTGAACGGCCGATACCTGGCAGTGCGATAACCTGCTCAATATCGGTCGGGAATTCTCCGCTATATTGTTCAGCAATGGTTTTTGCCGCTTTGTGCAAGTTACGTGCTCTCGCGTAGTATCCCAAGCCTGTCCAATGATGCAGTACTTCATCTTCACTAGCCTTTGCAAGGCTGACCACATCGGGAAAGCTTTCCATAAATCGTTGGTAATATGGGATAACAGTGGCTACTTGCGTTTGTTGTAGCATGATTTCCGAGATCCATACGCGATAAGGAGTTTTATTCTGCTGCCAAGGTAAATGCTTTCGACCTTGTTGGTGATACCAGCTCAGAATATTGTCACTGAATTTTTTTGCCGATTCGGCTGAAATATAGGTTTGATTCGTCATAACGGCGACAGTGTAGCGAAAACAGAAAGAGTTAGACAATCCATTTTCCTTTTGTCATTGCTTTTTAACGTATAACCTCTATGCTCTCGAAAATAGAGGATTTGTAGAGTAAAGAGACATTGTTATGAAAGCTAATGCTAAAAACCGTAATCGCCGCTTGCGTAAAAAATTGCGCGTAGATGAGTTTCAAGAACTTGGATTTGACGTTGCGTGGCGACTAGCAGACGATACGACAGATGAGCAAGTTGACGACTTCTTGTCACGCTTTTTTGCTGAAGTTATTGAGCCAAAAGGTTTGGGCTACGGTGGTGAGGGCGATACCTTGTGGCATGGTCTTATTTGTACGCAAAAACTTGGAAAGTGTACCGATGCGCATCGTGCAGCAGTTGAAAAGTGGTTGAAGGATAATGGTGTTGTAGCCGTTTCAGTTAGCGAACTTTATGACGTTTGGTGGGCTTAGCATATATGTACTTTGGCCTTAGGTCACAGTGACTAAAGCAGCTTAATTGTCGGTGGCTAAGTAATGCTAGAAATGATACTTCAGCAGTAGATTTACATTTTTTTCATCAACGTCTTTTATGCCAAATTTATTGCGCCAATAAACGTATTCTATACCTATGTATATTCTGTTTTCGGTGCTAAACAAGTCGCCAAGATTATATTTGAGCTGCGAGGTAAAATTCAAACTACTACGTTTGTCTTTGGAAGTGCTGGTCCAGTCAATGAAACCATCGTAATAGAGGTCTCCAATGGGAACCGCCCAAGAAAATGTTGTTTGATAGTTATCTGCGCTCTGCTCGTTGTTTCTTCGATAAACGTTAAGTTTGGTAAAGTTAAAGTAGGGGAGTTCGAATGAAGCGCCTAGTCCAAATAAATAGTTAGTAAAACTATTGGAAGAGCCATTTTCTCCCGAGAAGTTACTCGACTCAATTGTCGTGGCAATGAAAAGTGCTTTTAACCTAGACTGCTCTATTGTCATTAAATGGTAGCGAGGCGACCATTCGAAGTAAGTTTGACGGTCGCCATTTTCAGAAGATAAATAGTCTAGAAAGAAAAATTGATCGCCCCAACTATTACCTGAAGCAAATTCGAAGGTTGCGACTGTTTTCTCGTTGTCACCAACTTCATAGTCCTTACCTTGCAGCAGGGTCAAGCTGAAATCTGACCATAGAGTTTTCGAAATTGCCTGATTAGGCGCAAAAAACATGAGTAGCGTTGAACATAGCAATAGGCAAACTGACTTCATCTGAAATACCGTCGCGTAAAATAAGCTAAGCGATTAGGGCGTGTTGAACTTTCGAGGTTGTTTTTGCAGCAATTTATGATGTTTTTATACAAGGCAGAGCTTATGTCGTGTGGTTATTCCACATAAATAAGCGATAACGCAGTAGAAAGGCATCATAAATGCTGTCCCTAATGTCTAGCAAAAAGGGATTCGTTTAAATGCATTTTTCTCATTGTTACTTGCTCTGTGCGTAGAATAACTATGCGTATCACAAGTGCCGCGATAAAAATGCATTTAATTCGAACAAAATTTCACCCTGAAAGATCAACACGCCCTAATGATAAACATCAATGGCTTATTGATTTAGTTGAGATAAGTATATTAGAAGATATTAAAAATACTTAATGCGTAAAAAATTTAACGCCTCGGCAATGTAAACTTTGGAACGAGTGTTATTTCCAAAATGCATCAACAACTATTTGAGTTTGCTTTGCTAACATAAGATAATACGCCGCCCAAAAATGTTAACCACAACGAAAGCGAATTTAAGCATGAGTGAAAGAAGCCATAAAACCATTGAGCAAGCGAAGCAGGAAGGTAAATATATTCGTACCGTCCGTAGTTTTGTTAAACGCGAAGGTCGTTTGACTAAAGGTCAAGCACATGCGTTGGAAAATCATTGGCAAGACATGGGCTTAAATCATGCTGATGGCAAAATTGATAGCCAAGCAATTTTTGGCAACGATAATCCAATCGTACTGGAAATTGGTTTTGGTATGGGGAAGTCGTTAGTAGAAATGGCGAAGAACGCGCCAGAGCTTAATTTTATTGGTGTTGAGGTTCACCGTCCAGGTGTTGGTGCTTGTATCGCTCTAGCAGTAGAAGAGGGCGTTTCTAACCTTCGAGTATATGAGCACGATGCGATCGAAATTCTTGCCGACTGTATTTCTGATGAAAGCTTGGAGACCGTTCAGTTATTTTTCCCTGATCCATGGCACAAGAAAAAGCACCATAAGCGTCGCATTGTTAAGCCTGAGTTTGTCGAAACAATTCGTCAAAAATTGAGACTTGGCGGTGTATTTCACATGGCTACTGATTGGGAAAATTACGCTGAATGTATGCTTGAAGACATGCAAAGTGCACAGGGATATGAAAATCTATCTGAAACAAATGATTATGTGCCACGCCCAGACTCACGACCGTTAACTAAATTTGAAAACCGAGGTCAACGCTTAGGTCACGGTGTATGGGACATTCAGTTCAAAAAAACTAGCTGATTTAATATAAGTCGCTCAAGCCTTTAATTAAGTCTTAAGATTCAAGAAAAGCTTCTACCATTTTTCCAAATAGTAGAAGCTTTCTTGTTTAATAAATAAGTAATTCAATTGGTTAGCCATACCTAATAGTGCGGTATAGGGCTGAGTTAGGTGCTTTCAGCTTCTTCAAGTTGGTCATCTTGGCTTGAAAACTCAATGAGCTTATCTCGGTCAACGAAAAATAAATGTTGGCAAAAGCGAATATAGCCGTGCTCTTTCAACCAAGCTTCATCAACAATCTCCCATTCGATAGCAGCTTGAAGTGTTCTGGCAGGAAATTGCGTATAGAAATATTGGCTTGCTGCGATATGAGCGTCTGTATTTGGGGTTGCGTTGCTTCGCTCGTTTTGTAACTTAGCCGTAAGGTGCTCAACAACCTTTGGTTTCAATTCACGTTGTACCATCGCCTTAAATTGATTAAAGCGGCGGGCGCGATATAACTGCCAGCACATCCATAGGATGAGCACAGCTGCGGCGATAGCAAATAATTCCACAATAAATTAAGTCTAAATTTTTTCCGGCATACTAGCAGTAATTAAAGAGAGGATACAGCGGCTTTTTATTCACTGTAACAGCGGACTTCAATTATTTTTTACATGAGGTATTGGCCTCAACTTAAAAGTGCTAGCATAACAGCAACATAATAAACCTAATTGTTGAAACTTAGCAGCTATGTCATCAATTAAACAGCGAGCCGTTAATAGCGAGCAAAAACAAGAGCGCATTTCGCAAATATTGGATGCGGCCGCCAACCGGTTTTCACATCAAGACTATATTGATATTCGTTTAATGGATATAGCTTCCGATGTGGGTATTACAAAAGCTGCTTTGTATCGTTATTTTCGTACAAAGGAAACTTTATTTCTTGCATTGTATGAGCAACAACTGAGTTTGCTTGGTGAACGAGCGAAGCATGCATTGGCATCTGAAGCTTTGGTACCTGCATTAACAAGAGCCATTTTATCTGTACCTCTCTATAGTAAGCTTACCGCAATTTTACACACGATCTTGGAACGTAACTTAACCGTTGAAGAAGCGGTAAGTTTCAAGCAATTGATGATTATGCGTATGTCCGGTTTAGTGGACAGCTTAGCTCCTCATCTAGACTTACCTCGGGATGCCGTAGTACAAAGGTTATTAATGCTACATCAATGTATTATCGGTGCATGGGCGAATTGCCACCCGAGTGATGTTGTTCAAGAAGCGTTTGATAAATACCAAGAACTGACTGTTTTTGATTTGAGTTATCAAGCGATGCTAAACCTTCATATTAGTAGCCTGTTCAGTATTGAAACTTAATGAGTACTGTATTTGGTATACAGTAATTAGTGTCGGTTTTTTTTACGATTAAGTGTTTGTTTTATTAAAATTATTTTTGTCACGTGAATTCAGAGTACGCCAGCTCTTGGGTGTGTTTGCTTGGTATATTAATTGCTAATTCCTCGCGATGGCATGAGGTATAGCCAGACTTTAATAAATGAAGGAATATTCAATAATGACAAATATATCAGTGAAGGTCTCTTTGCTAGCGACTGCTATAGCACTGAGCGCTCCCCAAGCTTCCGCAATTGTGATAACTGAAACTCAAGACGCTCTCGAATTAGCCAATGCCTTGTTGGTACCAGATTCAAACATCACAATAAATTCAGCTACGTTAACTGGTGGTGTGTTAAGTAGTGGTGGCGATGGCCCTGGTGACGGTGAGGGACCGGGTGACGATTTTGATGACGGCTGTGGCGGCTGTGAATCGGCTTCTGCATTTTCGTTGGTAACCGCCGATTCAGGTATACCACCGCTTGGTCAAGCGGGTACTTTTACCAACTTATCGGGTGTATATAATTTGCCGGCTGCGGGCGGTATCGTGCTTAGCACGGGTGACGTTTTGAATGCTCAAGACGCTGATAGCATTGAGAATTTTATTTCAGGTGGTAGTGGCAGCTCTGCCTCTGAAGCACAAAATGAATTACTTGAGCCTCTGACTGGCATCACTCAACATTTCGACCCCGTGCAATTAGATATTAGTTTTACTATTGAGGGTGATGAGGCTAGTACAATAACCTTCTTCGGCGCTTTTGGTTCTGAAGAGTTTCCACAGTTTGTTGGCAGTGGATTTGTTGATGGTTTTGGCTTATATGTGAATGGTGAAAATATTGCTGGCGCTCTACCTAGTGATGCTGAACCAGGCGATCCATTGGCCCCTATTAATATTAACCATCCCGATTTTGTGGAAATGCCGGGTACTTCACTTAATGGTGTACTAGCGCCTAATGGTAACCCGCTGCTGCGTTTCGATGTGCCAGTGCTACCTGGTGAAAATACGTTTACATTACTTCTAGCAGATGCTGGTGACGGTGGTTATGACTCTGTGATGTATTTGGCGAGCTTCGGTGAACTAGGTGAATCTGAATTTACGCCAATTCTTCCAGATCCAAGTAATCCTACAAACGAAGAGGGTGAGTTTGTATTTCAATTACCAGAAGTTGAAGCCGAAGAGACCATTTGGTTTGACCCAGATGTAGCATCTGGTTATGTATACACTTCTAACTTGGCAATTGCTTCAGTGACAGCACCTTCTTTGGCTACTGTGCCAGATCCTGATGGCTACATGCTGGAGTTCATGTTCGGCGGAGTGTTGCAGCAGTTTGCATTAGCAGCAGGCGAAACGTTTGATTTTGGCATCAATAACTTTAATGGCGTTTATGAGTTCTCGATTGTTGGTATTAACTTGGACCTAGCGTTAGACCCAACGAATCCACAGGCGTTCGTGACAGGGGTATCATTTGCCGAATCAGGTGATTTAACCTTTACACAGGCTCCAATTATTACCTTTGTTCCGGATCCTACGACGGACATCCCTGAACCAGCATCTATATTTATGCTTAGCTTAGGCCTTGGCGGCCTTCTTGTTGGTAGAAGAAAACTTAAAAAATAGGTTTTACTTTGGTTACAAGCCTAAGTGGTGACACTTAGGCTTTTTTATATTTGAGGTTTTATGAAAGTTGTTATTAAGTTTGCCTGTATCTGTTTAATGTATCTAAGTGCCAGTGTATTTGCCGCTGATAATGATGGAAAGTTTGCGGCGAAAGGTGCAGGAAGAAAAGGGTGTGAGGATTTCATACAAAGCGCAAAACAAAAAGACTCTGATTTTTTACTTTATGCAGGCTGGATTGAAGGGTATTTATCTGCCTATAACCAATTTCAGACAAATAATTATGATATTGCTCCTTGGCAAACAACAGAGTTATTCATGATATTGCTGCAAAGGCATTGTAAGAATAATACTAATGTTAAATTCTTCGATGCGACAAACGCATTAATCAAAGCATTTTTCCCTATTCGCTTAAACGCCGAAGATACCATCGTAAAAGTACAAGTAGGTGATGCAAGCGCATACTATTATCAAGAGATCTTGTTACGAGCTAAAACAAGATTGAAGAAAATGGGTTTCTATCAAGGTGATGTTACTGGTGATAATTTTACCGACCTAGATGTTAAGGCGTTTTCTGATTATCAGCAAAAGCTCAATCTAAAAGTGACGGGCTTTCCAGATCAAAATACATTAACCACACTTTTTCTAAAAGCTAAAAGCTAAAAGCTAAAAGCTAAAAGCTAAAAGCTAAAAGCTAAAAGCTAAAAGCTAAATCAGAGTTGCTTGTGAACCTTTAATGGAGGTGATGAATCACAAGCAACTTATTTACGACTACCTGTTTAAATCTGAGTTGTATTGCTTGCGGTAACGCTTAGTTAGCTTCGCTTTGTTAATTTGGTCTTTGATTAAGCTACAAATAGGTGATGGCGATTTAACTGGCTTTTTACCATCTCCAACACGTTTTAATTGGCGTTTAACCATAGACATCGTCGCTAATCCACTGAGTGTTTTATCTTGCCAATTGACTACGGGTAAGTCGCCAACGAGGTCTGGGTTTTGTTGCCATTGATTAGGTAAGTCTGGTGTCATTGCCAGTGCTGTCGCCATACCCACCAAATCAACATTGCTTGATAGAACTTCCTCAACAACAGGTAAACGTTTCACACCACCTGTAACCATGATGGGCATAGTCGCGGCTTCAGCAATTTCTTGGGCAAAAGATAGGAAATAAGCTTCGCGTGCTAACGTTCTATCATCAGCGCTTTTTCCTTGCATAGCTGGCGCCTCATAACTCCCCCCTGATAACTCAACAAAATCTAGTTCGTAAGGGGCAAGCATGGCAATAACTTGTTTGGCATCATCAACGTCGAAACCACCACGCTGGAAATCTGCTGAATTTAGTTTCACTGATAGGATAAAGTGCTTGTCGACGTTAGCTTTTATCGCTTCAATAACTGACACCAACAGCCTTGCTCTATTTTCTATGCTGCCGCCCCATTGGTCATTTCGTTGATTAGTTAGCGGTGACAAAAATTGAGAAATGAGATAACCGTGGGCTGCGTGAATTTCAACGCCGTCAAATCCTGCTTCTTGAGCTTTTTGTGCGGTTACTGCAAAGCGGGTGATGACATCTTCAATGTCGGCTTCTGACATTGGCGTGGGAGTAGGGAACATATGTGAATGTTTCCCCATATTGAGCGCTACATCTGAGGGAGAAAGTACTTTGCCCCCCATGTTTTTAAATACTTGACGGCCTGGGTGGTTAATTTGCATGACAACTTTAGTGTCGTTGAGCTTTGCAGATTGCGCCCAGCTTTTAAACGCCGTCAGATCGGTATCTGCCTCTAGTGCGACACCGCCAGGGCCTGTCATTGCTAGGTGGTCAATCATGACATTGCCAGTGATGATCATACCAACACCGCCATGTGCCCATGTCTGATAAAGACGCATTAACTCTGTACTTGGCAGTTGATTCGCGGTTGCCATGTTTTCTTCCATAGCCGCTTTAACGAGTCTGTTTTTTACTGAAATATCGCTGCGAAGTGTCAGTGGAGTGAATGCCTGTGTACTCATGGTTTAGCCGTTTTTTATGATGTTATTACCGCTATCTTACCGCTTTTAGGGCTTTTCTCCAGTGTTGATTTACGGCCGAAAGTAGGCTTGTTCATGCATCAATAATTTTGCTTTTAGCGCTAAGCCACCAGCATAACCCGTGAGTTTTTTATTTGCGCCGATAACACGGTGGCAAGGAATGATTAGTGCTATAGGGTTTGCGCCGTTTGCTGTACCAACCGCTCTAACCGCCTTTTCGTTATTTATTTTCTTTGCTAGCCATCCGTAACTTACCGTTTCGCCAAATGGAATTTGGGTTAGCGCTTGCCAAACTTTCTTTTGAAAGTCTGTTCCTTGAGGGGCGAGCGCAAGCGAAAAGTCTCTACGTTCTCCTGAAAAGTACTCTTCAAGTTGCTGAACAGCCGCGCTTAAAAAAGCGGACTGTTTTTCGCTCTCAGGTTTATTCAAGGGAGTTAAACTCTTCGCATTAATGAAGGCATCGCTTGGAATATCAAGAGGAGCTGCGCCTTGCTGGAAGGCTAGAGCTGTAATGCCTTCTCTTGAAGCGCTAACAGCGACTTCTCCCATAGGAGAAAGAAATTGTGTGTAGTAAATGTCGTTGTTTGTCATAGCTAGCAAAATTCCGTGTTGTTTCTAATAGTTGTAGTTTTAACTTAGCGATAGCCATAAATAGATGGCCGCATATGCCCGCCAAGGTCGCCATTGCTCTGCCCGCGCAGAAATTTCTTTTACGCTAGCTTTGGAACTCGAGGCTGTGTTCTGGTTTGGCTTTAAGTTCGGGCTTGGACTCTGGATTTTAGTTAGGTTCGGGCTTGGTCTTAGGTTTGGCGTTAGCGCTTTTATGACACCTAAGTCACTTGCAGGAAATGCGTCAGGTTGGCTCAAGCCACGCATTGCGAGATAGTTTACCGTCCAAGGGCCAATACCCTTAATAGCGGTAAGTAATTCGGTTAGCTCATCTAGGTTGAAGCTCTCTAGCGCTTTGGGTTGGTTCAAATAGAATAAGACCCAACGCTTTAACGTCTCCATACGACTTGTGGTTAGCCCAAGCCCCTGAAAATCAGCATTTGCTAATTGTCCGGGTGTTGGAAAACACAAGGTTAAGTCGTTAATACTATTTTCTAAATTAGCGCCGTATCGCTGTGCTATTCTGCCAGCGAGAGTTGTCGCTGCTTTTACCGATACCTGTTGGCCTAAAATAGCTCGAATTGAAAACTCGAAGATATCCCAGCAACCCGGTAATCTGATGCCTTGATGTTTTGCAATAACTGGCGCGAGTAGATCGTCTTTGGATAAATGCTGATGAATAGCCGACATATCCGCGTCTAGATCAAATATGCGCCTTACCCGAGCGATAACTTCGTCTAAGCACCTCAGGTTATCAATACTTACATTAAGTTTTAACGCATCTTTACCTTCAACCGGTGTAACTACAAACCAACCGCTCGACTGACCTAGGGTAAACGTCCGCTGATAACTGTTTTCACCAACAACCTCTACGTTAGGCAATTGTCTCAATCTAAAAAACTCTAGCATTGCTTGCCAATCAAATGGCGGACGATAGTGCAGTAAAATACTGATTTCGCTACTTTGAAGCTTTCGGCTAAGTCTCTCTCTTATAACTGACGGAGTTTCTTGGTAACTTGCTTTAATCGCTTCATTAAAGCGCCTTGTACTATTGAAGCCTGAATTAAATGCAACGTCAGTAATTGGGATGTTGGTGCCTGTAAGCAGTTGTCTTGCCTTTAGTAACCTGTGCTGTTGTAAATATTGACTTGGCGTTAATCCCAACTCTTGGTTGAAAATTCGTTGTATCTGCCTAGTGGATAGCTGATGTTTATCTGCTAGTTCACTGACAGACAAGTTGCCTTCGACCAAACTTGTGATCAGTGGTTGAATAGTGATTGGTAGTGTCGGGTTTGGCGCAAGTTCAGGTAAACACCTTTTACACGGCTGGTAACCAGCTTCTTGAGCTTGCTCCGCACTCAGATAATAACGAACGTTCTCTTCTTTTGGCGCTCTAGCTGGACATATCGGACGACAAAAAATCCCAGTAGTTAGCACTGCTGTATAAAACTTACCGTCGAAACGGGCATCTTTACTCATTCGAGCTTTATGGCATGTATTAGTGTCTAACATGAGATTTCCATCGCCATTGATTGGCAGTTCCCTAGAACTGACCTCTATTTTGTGCGGACAGTTTATCAAATTCGTGTGATGAGATTAGCGGAAATCAGACATGGATGTTGAGAAAACTCGCGTATTATTCCGTTAGTTATTTTCAATCATAAATAGCTAAACACCAGACAAACAAAGGGCTTTTAAATATTCACTCAGGTTATTTTAATCTTTCGTCAGTTTTTTTTAATTTTCCGCAAGCAATATGGATGAAGGATTTTTATAGTCAAAATGCCAATTAAATAAAAGCTAAGGATAGCGACAATTAGCAAAAAACAGCATAAAAAAATTGTAAGCAAGAAAGCTTAAATAGCTGATGCAGCCAATGCAACAAAAGTGCAGCAAAAGCACTACTTAAAGAAAACAAAGAAAATAAAAACAACAACAGGCATGGCGCTGAAAAATTAATAAAAAATAATGCAGTGGTAACAGTCGAAAAGTTTGAGATCGAACACCACAGTTTCAGCGCTAAAAAGTATCTTGGGTATATCAACCTCAGTAGGTCGATACCGAGCAATCCGAGAGAGATTAGGGGAAACAACTCATGGCACAACGTTCACTAGTTAGGGATAATCAAGCGCGATTTTCATCCGCACACTCGTCTAAAATATCATCCATACCGTCATCCAAAATATCGTCCATATCAGTAATTTCGAAGACATCTTGTTTAACGCAATCAACCAGAGAAGGACTAACTCTCAACAAGATTACAAGGACTATCTTACGTTCGATTTGGCTACCTGCTTGTGCGCTATCCGTGTTAGTTCCCACCTTATCTATTCAAGCACAAGAAACGAACGGTGAAAGCCTTTCAGAAATAGAGGTCGTTACCGTAACGGCTCAAAAACGTGTGCAAAATATAATGAAAGTCCCTGTTAGCGTAGGTACGGTTAGCGCCGATACGCTGGAAGAGAGTAGTTCTATTTTGCTTAGTGATGTAGATAAGTTCATTCCTGGCTTTGACTTTGAAGACGGCAATATGACCCAAGCCGGTATTACTATGCGTGGTATTTCAAGCCCCAACATCAGTGTCGGAGGCGACCCTTCTTCTGCAGCTTTCTATGATGATGTTTATATGCCGCGAGCGGCTCAAAATGTGATTTTCTCTGATATGGCACGCATTGAGGTATTAAAAGGGCCCCAGGGGACATTGTTCGGCCGAAATGCCGCGATGGGCGTGGTTAATATGGTACCGAATGCACCGATTTCAGACTTCGAAGGTTTTGTTAAGGCACATCTTGGTACCGATAATTTACAGCGCTATGAAGGCATGGTTAACATTCCGCTGAGCGATAATTTCTATGTACGAGCTAATATTTTAAGTAACGCTCAAGACGGTATCGTCGACAATATTGCACTTCCAAGCTGGAATGAAAACAACAAAATTTGGGACTTCGGTGAGCGCAGACATGACGCGGCGCGCATTGCGATGTTATGGGAAATATCATCAGCAACCCAATTCCGATTGGCGTACGATCACGATGATCTAGAGCAAGGGCCTCCAATGGCAGTAGGCTTTAGTGAATTTGCCTATAGTGGCGGTACAGATGCATTCGCAGATAAAGGTGAAAATGACGTTCGTAAAGGCGTTGAAAAGCGTGACATGTATGGCGTTACAGCAAAGTTAATGCATCAGTTTGACGATAATTGGTCAATGAAGTATGTAGCATCGTTTCGTGACTGGGAAACCGTCAACCGACAAGACGAAGATGGTACTGCGGATATTACGCGCTACTTCGACACATCTAATAACGAAGATTCTGATATTTTCTACACTGAACTCCAACTTAACTATGTCAGTGACAAGATTAATGCGGTTGCGGGGTTCTCGTATTCGAAAGAAGATGTTAGTCAAACCACAGAGTTAAATCTAACGGCTGATACCGCAGCGAGACTAATCACTGGTGAGCTCAACAATTTTATTAAAGTTGGCGTTGCTGAAGAAGTCGCTGCCATGCTCGGTGGAACAAGCGATGAATTGGCGTCTGGTGCTTTTGGCCCGGGGGTAACTTTCGGCGGCGCTGTAGATACGTTTTTCGCGCTTTCTGGATTTCCAATGGATCATATGTGGAATGCTGATGAATGGGCTGGTGCACTCAATGTATTAGGCTATGCCGATGCTATAATGGCGGCCATAGGTATGCCAGGTGTGCCTTTAACAAGCGATATTGTTACTGCAACAGGCGACGTGACATACGACATAGTCGCCAGTCAACTGGGGTTAGCAGAAGTAATGGGACCTAGCTACAGCGGTCAGTGGTGGCAAGAGTCAGTTAATAACACGGGCGACTTCACTAACTGGGGTGTATTCGCTGATGTTGACTATCAAGTTAACGACAAATGGAACATTGTTGCTGGTCTACGTTATTCAAGAGATGAGAAGTCGTTTACTTGGGATATTCCAGCAACTACTTTTGCACAAGTGAGACCAGGTGTTAGCAATCTATTGTTCCCGCAGGTAATGCTAAAATCTGAAGACGATTGGGATAAAATTACAGGTCGCCTCGTCGCAAGTTATCAGTTAGACGATGATCAAATGTTATTTGCCTCATATTCTACGGGCTATAAGTCTGGCGGTTTTGACTCATTAACGCCAAGTATTCAATCATTTGAGCCTGAAGACACGACCAACTTTGAATTTGGTTACAAGGCAGTGTTGTGGCAGCAATTTGTCGCGAACATCAGTGGTTATTACCTAGAACTCGAAAATTTGCAACGTTCGGTGGACTCTAAACCGCCAGGTTCTCCGCAAGCTGTACCGACAATTATCAACGAAGATAGAGAGATCTCGGGTATTGAATTCGACCTTCGTTGGCGTGCAAGCCAAAGCTTAACTTTGGGGGCTGTTTCTGAAATTCGCAGTACGAAGAACAAATCACCAGAATTTTATAATGGTGAGGGTGACTTAATTGCCGCGACGACCACAGATACTGATGCAGATCTGAACTATACGCTAACGCTAGATTGGGCGCCTGATACCGATTATGGCATGGTCAATTTCCATTTAGATTATGTATTTAGAGAAAATACTCGTGCAGACGAACCAGGCCTGGAAGATTATAAAAAAGCAGTTAAAGCCTACTTTAGAGACACTTCCCTGCTCAATGCGAGACTTTCTTGGGCTAACGACAGCGATACCATAGAAATAGGTCTTTGGGGTAAAAACCTCTTCGATGAAAGGTATGTGTTGAGCATTGGTGGCTTAACTGCTGACGTGCTGGGTACGCCTGTTGGCAGAATAAATCGCGGTATAGAAACAGGAATTGATTTTAAATACTCATTTTAGTGCTTGTTTTCCGAATCAATCTTAAATCTTTTCAAGCCCAGTTAAGCTGGGCTTTTTCTTATCATCACTAGCTTAGTCTTATTATTGCTGTTGGCTTCCATTTGCTTTTATAGCGCGAAGCTTTACTATGACTTTGAACATGATAAATAAATATAACGATAACTTATGCTCAACCTGTTGTTTTCCCATTTCGCATTTGCGCAATTACTGCTGGCGGTTTTATTGTTAGCAAAACATGCAAAAAATAGCCGCTCTATTCAAATTTTCTGCTTACTTTTATTATGCGTTGCTGGCTATATTCTCGGTGAGCTATATCCTTATCATCCGACGATGTTTTACTTAGGGTTTATCGCTGGCAATGCATTACCTGGCGTTTTTTGGTTGGCGGCGATGAAGGTATTCGCTGATAGAGTGGACATCAAACCTTGGCAGTATTGGCTCGCCTCCTCTACGTTATTATTCCCTATGTCGGTTAAGCTAGTTCAGGTTGCATTTGGCTTTGAGCTTTCGCAACACGTGAATGCTGCTTTAGTATACTTGTATTGCCAATTAACACTTGAATTGAGTTTGATATTCCACGCGCTCTATATATCCATGCTGACATGGCGAGATGATCTTATTCAAGAACGTCGCTATATTCGAGGCGGTGTCATTAGTGTCTCTGCTGTTTATATTGTATTAGTTTTTGTTGTTGAACAGCTGCTTGATATTCAATGGCAAGGCTTACTGGTGATAAAAAGTGCGTTAATGGCAGGTTTAGTGACGGCGATTAACTACTTCCTTTTCGAAAGCAAATTGAAAGTCTTGTTTGTGCCACAAAAACAAGAGGTCAGTGAAACCGTTGAGGCTGAAACCATTCAAAGCAAAGAAATTGGCCGAATTACTGCGGCAATGGAACAAGACAAACTCTACCAACAAGAGGGGTTAACCATTGCTTCATTTGCCAAACACTTAGCAATTCACGAATACAAACTACGCCATTTAATCAACGGCGAATTAAATTATCGGAATTTTAATGACTTCTTAAACCATTATCGCATCCAAGAAGTGACTGAAAAGTTGATTGAGCCAAACTTTGTTCAAACCCCCGTGTTAACGTTGGCGCTAGAAAGTGGCTTTCGCAGTTTAAGTTCGTTTAATAAAGCATTCAAAACCACTCACGGTATTACGCCAACAGAATATCGTAAGAAGCATGTCGCATAACCTCCATATTCATTGTGGAAATATTGCGTCAACGTGAATAGGAAGGCTGAGAATTTTGACGGTAAATACTACAAATACTGAGTTATTTTGAAATTCGTCAGCTTTTCTTTGGAATCCGTCAGCATCTAACTATTGGCAACTTTATAGTGAACGCAAGTATTCGTATTTACAGAGTTTGCTATGCGCTTTTTACCTCCTTCTATTGCTATTTTTTGGAAGTCGCTTTCAAAAAATATATGCAGGTTTTCACTGCCTAATATTGCTTATTGTGTTGTCATTTTTCTAGGCGCATTTGAAGCAAGCGCCAGCGAAGCAGAAAAACTCTATCAAACCTGTGTGGCTTGCCATGGACAAAAAGGTGAAGGAAATACTGCATTAAAATCTCCAGCTATTGCCGGCATGCAAGCGTGGTATCTCGAGCGTCAGCTAGCACATTTCATCTCAGGTATACGTGGCAGTCATCCACAAGACGCGCAAGGGCAGCAAATGCGCGCAATGGTTAGTCAGCTAAACGACAAAGATGTTATTGCATTGGCGGCTTATGTGAGCAATTTATCAGGTAAGGCTGCTCCAGAAAAAGTAGCAGGCGATCTAAAAAACGGTTCTCGTTACTATCAAGCAAAATGTGGCGCTTGTCATGGTGGTAAAGCGGAGGGTAATGAATCCTTTAAAGCCCCTAAATTAGCGGGTTTACAAAATACTTATCTGAAGCGACAAATGAGCAATTTTGTGAGCGGTATACGTGGTAAGCACCCTGACGACAAGCTGGGTAAACAAATGGCGATGATGGCGAAGGTTGTCTCAGAAAAAGAGCTCAACGACATCCTCTATTATATCGCTCAGCAGCGCTAAAGGTCTGTGTCATGCGCGCTTTGATGTTAACTCTAATTTTGGTTGTAACTTTGTCGCTTATAATCGCTTTGACACAACCCTATGCCTTTGCAAATGTTGAGATAGTTACGAATATTGCGAAAATTGAGGGTCCAGAACTCAACTATAGAACGCTACAAAGACCTCAATCTATAACGCTTGCAAAGCACTGCCCACCGAGTTTCGAACTCACTGATGCAGGCGTCTGCAGGTTGGTTACTCGTTATCAATTTTATCGCTCTGTACAAGGTCGAGGAGTGGGCGGCACACAAACCTCTTTACCTAAGCACAGAGATGGCTTTACACCTGCACAAATAGACTTAGGGCGTTATTTGTTTTTCGATCCGCTGCTGTCAAAAGACGGCTCAATTTCGTGTGCGAGCTGTCATCAACCCGATAGAGGTTTTAGTGACGATTTAGACCGTAGTATCGGCGTAACTGGTGAAAAGGTGGCTCGCTCAGCGCCAACACTATGGAACGTTGCATTTTTAGATAAGTTTTTCTGGGATGCTCGAGCAGCAAGTCTTGAACAGCAAGCTGTCGGCCCACTTTTTGATGCTAAAGAAATGGGAAACTCCCCAACACACTTGCTGGCATCACTTGAGAGTAACGGTGTTTATCGCCAGTTATTTGCTCAAGCATTTCCAGATTCTTTCGCTGATAAAGCTGGGAGCAGCAAAAGCGAGAATGATATTGAAGGCTCGGGATCCAGTTCTATTTCGCTTAACAATATCTACACGGCGCTGACTGCGTTTCAAACTTCTCTTATTTCATTGAATAGTCGCTATGATCAATACGCTCACGGCTATCACGATGCGTTAACCGAACGTGAAAAGCATGGGCACAACGTGTTTCGTTCGTTTGTTGCTCGCTGTGCTGAGTGTCATCAACCGCCTTTGTTTACCAATAACCAAGTAGCAGTTATTGGCGTGCCAGAAGCTGAAGGCATGCCTTTCGACGTTGGAGCGGAGAATACCTTTCAAGCTAAAAAACTCCGTGGTGGTTTTAAAGTCCCAACGCTAAGAAACATTGTGAAAACGCCGCCCTATATGCATGCAGGTAACTTTTCTGAGCTAAGGGATTCGGTAGAGTTCTACAACAAAGGTCGTGGTCATGCAGTACCCAAAGATCAGAAGCTGCATTTGCATTGGCATATCTGGGAGCCAAACCTCACAGGTGAGGAACTTGACCTAATCGTTGAGTTCCTTGGCACCTTAACTGATGAAAGCTTAACACCAGAAGTGCCTGAAGTATTACCTTCCGGACTGCCGCCAGTAGACGCAGCATATCAAGCTCGCGTAAGAGGTAAAAACGCTGTTAAACCGTCAGTAAATCTGTCAGCAAAGCAACCAACTAAACAGTCAAATCAAAACATAAAAACAAATAAAAACTTAGCAACTAAGCACCTAGTCGGAGACTAACTATGAATAAAGTACTGGGCATTATATTTATTGCCGTCGCATTTGCTGTGGGCATGTACCTGGGGGGAGGTTCGAGCAAACCTGTTATTACCACAAGCGCAGGCGGTGCAAGTTATGGCGGTGGCTATGACAAAAATGCGGACGCTGATGTTAACAGTGGCAACAAAACAACAACAGCACTTGCTGAACGAACCGCCAATGGCAAAACGCATATTGTTAACCCAGGCGAATCCATCATGGAAGCAGTTAAAGCGGCAACACCGGGCGATACGATTCAAGTTATGCCAGGAAGCTATCATGAAACAGTCTATATCGATAAAGACGACATTCGCATTATTGGCGTTATAAAGGAAGGCAAGCGCGCTACGATGGACGGACAGGGAAAGCTTAACGACGCTATCTTGTATTCAGGCAACAATATTGTTGTTCAAAACATGTTGATCACCAAATACAAGGGCAATGCCATTATGGGACAAGCGGGCAATAACTTTGAGATTCGTGACAATATTATCGTAGATACTGGCGTTTACGGTATTTTTCCTCAGCTGGGCAAAAACGGTATTGTAGAAGGTAACGTTATTTCTGGCATTGAAGATGCCGCAATTTATGTGGGCATGAGTGACAACATTCACGTTTCTCGCAATGAAGTATTCGATTCAGTTGCTGGTATCGAGATTGAGAATTCGCGCCATGCGATTGTCGAGAATAATTATGTTCACAATAACACTGGCGGAATTTTAGCGTTTATTACGCCTGGCCTCCCGATCAAAACAACCTTTGATGTCATTATTCGCGATAACTTTATCGTTAATAACAATACAGCGAACTTTGGTGCACCAGGTTCAACAGTTGCCGGTATTCCAGCCGGTACTGGTATTTTGATTATGGCGGCTGATGAAGTGATTGTGGAAGACAACATCATCACTGGTAATAAGACCGCGGGCATCATCATTACTGACCACGAAAATGCACCTAATACCACAATTGATCCAGAAGCTGATTCTAAGCCAGACAAAATCATGATTTTGAATAACCTGATGATGAATAACGGTTATGACACGATCGATGAAGCGAAAGCACTCATGCTTACAGAGTTTAAGCAAGGGCAACCAGATATCCTGCGAGTTGGCACATCGAGAGATAGTTGCATTATCAACCGCCATCGCTATGTCACTGTTGGTGTAAATGACTGGGCGGAGTGTAGCTTTACTAATACAGATGCGATTGATACGTATATTTTAGATGAGCCAGTACCGCCGCGTGAGATTAAAGGAAGCGAGAAAGGCAAAATCGCTTATTTAGGTATATGTACCGGTTGTCATACATATACTGGCCGCATGATTGGTCCACCTGTTCAAATCATTCAAGCACTCTATATGGATAACCCGAGAGGATTGGCTGATTACATCGCTAATCCCGTGAAGAAACGCGATGACTACCCAGAAATGCCACCACAAAATTACTTAGATGAAGAAACGCGCCTAGCCGTTGCTGAGTATATGCTTTCCCGCACCAATTAGTTTGTTCTTGTTTCGGTACTTACTAAAAAGCCAGTGATAAATCACTGGCTTTTTAGGATTTATTCGCAGGGTTTTGTAATAGTTTGTGTTTCTCCACACTTTTTGTGTGATAATTATGCTCTCTGTTGGTTTTTATAGCGCCGATGTCGAGAATGTAAACAAACTGATAATAGTCACGTGTTATGTAGGCATGTTTGTTTAAAACTTGTTAACTTTCAAATTTCAAGGTGTGAATTTATTGACATGTTGTCTATAGACGTTATAAAGGTTGTTACAACTTGCGATTATTCGGTAATTAAACTTAACTTTATCGTTAAACTTCGCACAGGATTTCATGGAGTTTGTGGATTAGTTCATGAGTAAACTGTTTGACTACAACAATAAGCTAAGTCGGCGTGTATTAGTTTACATTCTGTTGTGTAGCTCTTTGCTATCGATTGCTTCGACGTTTGTTCAGCTGTACTCAGATTACACAGACGATATATCTAGCTTACAGCAGCGCTTTAACAATATTGAAACGAGTTACATCCCGTCGATGGCGACAAGCCTGTGGGACTTTAATGAGCCGCTTATGGAGCAGCAAATTAAAGGTATCGTTGATCTTCCTGATATTTCCTACGCTAAAGTCGTTACCGACCTAGGTAATGAACACGAGTTTGGCGATCCGTCTGTTGTGGAACAACGCATCTTTGAAGAATATCAAATTGTCTATGGTGAAAACCCGATAGGCACGCTTCAAGTGTTTGCAAATTACGATGATATTTACGCCCGCCTCTGGCAAAAAGCCGGCTTTATCATTACGTCTGAATTCATCAAGATTTTCATTGTAGCCTTCGTTTTAATGTTCGTTGTTCACTGGACTGTAACACGTCATATTTATGCGATTACCAATTATGCACAGCAACTGGCAGGCGATAACTTAGATAAAACGCTCGAGCTACAAAACCGTCCTAAAGCACGAGACGAACTCGATTATTTGGTTGACGCAATGAACCAAATGCGCGAACAAATCAAGAGTGATATTTTCCGATTGGAAGAGGCGGAGAATGCGTTAATTCAGCTGAATGGCGAATTAGAAATTAAAGTGTTTGACCGCACCGCCAAGCTTGAAGAAAGTAACAGCCAATTACAACAGTCTTTGGACGATTTAACCTTGGCCAAAGACCAATTGGTACAATCGGAAAAAATGGCTTCACTTGGTCAATTGGTCGCTGGTGTTGCTCATGAAGTAAACACGCCGTTGGGTATTTGTGTCACGTCAATTACGGCGCTGAGAGAGAAAGTCGATGGCTTAAAATCTGCTGTCGATAACCAAGAGCTCACAAAAAGCCAATTGGTCGATACGTTGGAGTTGTTGCTAGAGTACCAGCAAATTATCGAGCGCAGTTTAAATAAGTCTGTCGAATTGATTCGTGGCTTTAAGTCTGTTGCTGTGGAACAACATACTGACCCTGAACTTAAAATTAATCTTGCTCAACATGTTAATGACGTGGTTAACACTGTGAAGACCATGTTTAAGCGCAAGAAGTACGATATTGTTATCGACGTTGACCGTGACTTTGAATTTGTCACTTATCCGAGTGCATGGAACCAGATATTAACGAACTTTCTGATGAATTCGCATATTCATGGCTTTGAAGGTCGTGAAGAAGGTGAAATTAGCATTCAGTTTAGTGAGAACAATGGCTACCTAACATTACTCTACAAAGACAATGGTAATGGTATTGATAAAGAAGTTAAGAAAACGATTTTTGATCCGTTTGTTACCACTAAGCGCGGTCAAGGTGGCTCAGGATTAGGCCTCAATATTGTGTTCAACCTCGTACATTCGAAACTCGGTGGTTCTATTAGCTGTCCTGAAGTGGAAACTGGCTGTTGTTTCAAAGTGAAAGTGCCAGTTGCCTATGTTTCAGAGCCTGTTGTGCCTAGTTCTGCGCGTTCAAACCTTGCGAGCTAGAGCGCTCGCTTTCTGAATTTAACTAGTTAAACCGCTTAATATCAAACGGGCTGACATCAATGTCGGTTGGTTCGTTGTCAACTAGTTGGCTAATGAGTTTTCCTGTAATTGCTCCTTGGGTGAGGCCTAAGTGATGGTGACCAACCGCGAGAAACAGATTGCTATGGTGCGTTGCTCTAGAAATTACGGGTAAAGAATCAGGCAATGATGGTCTGCACCCCATCCAATGTGGTGACGACTGCTTTTCTGGCAGGTTTTCCACGATGGCTTGTGCATTAATGTAAAGTGAGTCTGCACGCTTATAGTTGGCAGGCGCGTCGATATCAGCATACTCTACCGTGCCAGCTAATCTTAACCCTGATGCCATTGGCGTCATAATAAATTTGCGCTCTGCTGAAGTAATGGGACGCTTAACCAACGAGTGATGGGTTAGGGCGCAGTGGTAGCCACGTTCAGCTTGAATAGGTAATTTGTAGCCTAGTTTCTTAAATAAAGACTTTGAAGCAGCGCCCGTAGCTAAAACCAGCTTGTCAAAGGAAATGCGTTCTGCTCGAGATTTATTGCCTATCGCATCATTTCTTGAAACAACCACACCAGCGCAGCCATCGTCTAATTGAACATCCAAAACGTCTGCTTGAATATATTTTGCACCGTGATTAATAGCAGCCTGAGCTAATGCTATGCAGAGCTTTTGTGGGTCTATGGTATGGCCAACTTCAGGAAAGAAAAGTGCGTGGGTAATGTTATCTTTTAGTGCTGGTTCCAATTCACGAGCTTGTGCTAGCGTCATTAAATCAACCTTTACCCCATGGCTGGCAAAGGTTTGTTGGGTTGATTTAATATCTGCTAGCGGCGTTGATTCAAATGTTAAAAGAGAGCCTTGTTCAGTTAATAAATGTTCTACGCCTGCAATTTCAAGTAGCGGGCGATAGTAATCGATTGCATTAACGTTGAGGGCCGTTAGCGCTTTAGTAACATGCTTAGCACTCTTTGGGCGCATATTGTTTAAGAATTGAATAAACCAAGGTAGAGACTTGAACATGGTTTTCGGTGAAATAGCTACTGGGCCCAGTGGATCAATTAACATACGAGGAAGTTTAGGGAGCATACTAGCTTGTGCGAGTGGAAATACTTGCTCGGTTGCGAAGTGGCCCGCATTACCTTTAGAGCAGGCTTCACCGATTCCTGCCTTATCAATTAATGTTACTTGGTGTCCTTTTAATTGCAGCGCAAGCGCACAGTTAACACCAATAATACCTGCTCCTACTACCGCGATAGATTGTGGGGTGCTTGTTGTGTTTACTACCATAATGCTGTCATGTCATCTTGATTTTGTGACGAATAAATGTTGATTCCCGATGAATTGAAGACTTATTTCAATTGGTATCACAGGCTCTATAAAACCTATTCGACAAGTAATTATTAAACCAGAGCTTGTTTACTTTTTATTATTGTATACAATATACCTATGGTTAGCAATTGAGTAATGATATGTGATTTACAGAGCACTAAACAAAATACTATCTACTGTTTTTTTTGTGCAGCTTTGTTAAAAGTAAAAGGGTGTGGTGCTAGATGACAAAAAGCTATTCGCCTAAGTAACCCCGGCCCGTATTCACTTATCAAGAAAACGATTTAGATTAATTTATGATTAAAGGTACATTTTTTTGTATTGATGCACATACGTGCGGCAATCCTGTGAGGTTAGTGACAAGCGGTCACCCTCATTTGAAAGGCAAGACAATGAGCGAGAAGCGACAGCATTTCTTAAAAGAATACGACTGGATTCGCCAAGGCTTGATGTTTGAGCCCCGTGGTCACGACATGATGTCAGGATCATTCTTGTATCCGCCATGTAGTGATAATGCCGATGCCTCAATCTTGTTTATCGAGACTTCTGGCTGTTTACCTATGTGTGGTCATGGCACGATTGGCACCGTCACCGCCGCGCTAGAAAACGGCTTAATTAACCCAAAAACACCCGGTAAATTAACGTTAGACGTGCCAGCAGGACAAATTAATGTTGAGTACGATCAACAAGGTGACAAAATTAAAAATGTGAAGATTTTTAACGTCGCAGCTTATCTGGCTCATCAAGATATTGAAGTGGACATTCCAGGGCTTGGCACGTTAACGGTAGACGTTGCCTACGGTGGTAACTACTACGTTATTGTCGAGCCGCAAGCAAACTTTCAAGGTATTGAGCATTGGACAGCTGGGGATATTCTTAAATGGTCGCCTATTGTTCGTCAAATCGTGAGTGAAACAGTAGAGTGCGTTCATCCTCAAGATCCAACGGTAAAAGGAGTGTCGCACTTACTTTGGACAGGTACGCCACAGAACGAATTCTCTGATGCAGCAAACGCAGTATTTTACGGCGATAAGGCCATTGACCGCTCACCTTGTGGTACGGGGACGAGCGCGCGAATGGCACAACTGTTTGCCAAGGGCATGTTAAAGGCCGGCGATAAATTTGTTCATGAGAGTTACATAGGTAGCCAGTTTGTGGGGTGTATCGAAGATGTTGTCGAGATAGAAACAGACAAAGGTATGCTCACAGCAATTATGCCGAGCATTCAAGGGTGGGCACATGTTTTCGGGCGCCAGTGTTTCACCATTGACGATGATGACCCCTACGCATTCGGCTTCAGCGTAACTTAGTTACGATTTATAGGAATTTGTCATCACTGCGTGACATCACGAACTTTTACACACATAAATAATTAAGTGAATTATTATGGCATTAACAGGTAAGAATTTAATCGCGGGTCAATGGACTGGCGAAACAGAAAACGGTTTTGTTGCATTTAATCCAGCGCTTAATCAGCCGATGACAACGCGATTCGCTGATGCTACAGATGAAGAAGTCGAGCAAGCCATTGGTGCTGCCAATAAGGCTTTTTATTCATACAGCCAATTACCAGCAGAAAAGCGAGCTCACTTCTTAGATACTATCGGTGAGCAAATTTTGGCGTTAGGCGACGAGCTGGTGACAACAGCTTGCGCAGAAACCGGTTTACCTGAAGCGCGTATTATAGGCGAGCGCGGTCGTACTGTTGGGCAATTAGGGTTATTTGCCAATTTGCTCCGAAGCGGAGAGTATGCAGCTGTTATTGATAAAGCAGACCCTGCCAGAGAACCGTTGCCAAAACCAGATACACGCTTAGGTTACTTGCCGCTTGGTGTTGTCGCAGTTTTTGGCGCGAGCAACTTTCCTCTAGCATTCTCTACTGCTGGTGGTGATACCGCATCTGCATTGGCGGCAGGCTGTCCTGTGGTAATGAAAGCGCATACTGCACATCCGGCGACCGCAGAGTTAGTGGCGCAAGCAATTTCCTCTGCAATAAATCTGTGCGAGTTGGATTCAGGTGTCTTCTCTCTTATCCAAGGCGAGAGCTACGGTATTGCTGAGAAAATCGTTAAGCACCCTCTTATTAAAGCCGTCGGCTTCACTGGTTCTGAGCGTGTCGGTATGATCCTACAAGGACATATCAATCAACGAGCTGAGCCTATTCCATTCTATGGAGAGCTGGGCAGCGTCAACCCGCAATTCGTTTTGCCTACGAAGCTTGCGGAGAATCCAGCTGAAATCGCACAGGGGCTTGTCGCCTCAATGATGATGGGGCAAGGCCAATTTTGTACCAGCCCAGGTGTTTGGTTAGTTGTTGATGGCGAACATACAGAAGCCTTTGAAGTTGCCGTTAAGGCAAGTGTGGAAGCGCAGTCTGCTGGTGTGATGTTAACACCAGCAATTTGTAAGACTTATCAGCAAACGGTTGCTAAATGGCAAGATATTCCGGGCGTAAGTTTATTAGCGCTTGGTCAGCAAGGTGAAAACCATCTAGCGCAAGCTGCAGTCTTTACGACTTCTCTGGCAACTTTTATAGACCAACCTGAACTGCAGGAAGAAGTGTTCGGATCAACAGCGTTGCTCATTAAGTGTGCTGACGCTTCGGAGTTATTACAATTTGTATCAGCACTACGTGGTAATTTAACTGCCAGCATTCACGCGGCAGAGGCAGATATTTCTCTAGCGGGTGAACTTGCTATTCCACTGGCGCACAAAGTAGGTCGGTTGATATACAACCAAATGCCGACGGGTGTAGAAGTGTGTGCATCAATGAACCACGGTGGACCTTTCCCCGCGTCAACGAATGTGCGGTCTACTTCTGTAGGTAGTGAAGCAATTAAACGTTTTCAGCGCCCAATTTGTTATCAAAATCTGCCTGCTGAGCTATTGCCTAGCTCGTTGAGAGACTAACTCTAGTAGTTTAAAAATTGTTATTGAGCTAGGACACTAGTGCGTAGCACTGGTGTCCTTTTTTGTTTTTGTACTTTGCATTCTAAATACAATCCTTATAATGATAGCCTCAGACCTAGGGAAATTAGTATGGCGATAGAATACAAAACAAGAACTCAGCTGGTTGTCGAGAGCATCCGCGAAAAAATATTAAGTGGTGAGATTACTGCTGGCCAACCTCTTCGCCAAGCTGCATTAGCAGAAGAGCTTAATGTGAGTCGAATTCCGGTGAGAGAAGCATTATTACAGCTGGAAGCTGAAGGGCTGGTATCTTTTGAGCCTCATAAAGGCGCAACGGCAACTGAGCTTAATGTAGAGCAAGTTGATGAGCTTTTTGAATTACGTGCCATGCTAGAATCAGATTTACTGGCTGCGTCAATTCCGAATTTAACCGACGATACGTTGGCGGAAGCTAGCGTATTACTTGGGCGCTTAGATAAAGCACTGGGTAAAGAAAACGCCGCTAATACTTGGAGTGAGCTTAACTCTGATTACCACAATTGCTTGTATTCAGCTGCCGGTCGTCCACAAACGCAAGATTTGGTTAATACACTTAACAAGAATGCCGATCGCTATATCCGCATGCATTTATTGTGGGCAGGTGGCATTTCAAAAGCTGAGTCTGAACATAACGATATTCTTTCATTATGCAAAAAGCGTGATATCGAGGGTGCCGTTGCTAGATTAAAGCAGCATATCCTAGGATCTCGCGATGAAATAAAAGCCTTCTTACTGGCTCGAGAACAAGCAAACGCTGCGTCTTAAGGCCATATAAAACAAGTGATTAACAGCCTTTGTTGGTAAGTGCTAACATAGGCTGTTATTGACATTTTTCATACAACTCTATACTATCCCCACCCTTTAAAACGCGACATTCTGTTGTAATTTCTGCTAGTTACACTTACCGCCAAAGCTTCTTGTTGGTGTCGTCTGCGTTTGTTGGCTTCGCAAGATAGCCTAAGTTCTACCATAATCACTAATTAATTAAATACGATATACGCGAGAAAAAGATGTTTGAAATTCATGCGAGTAAGGTGTCCAGCCTGAAAAATGATGTGCTGTCGGGTTTGACAGTCGCATTAGCATTGGTACCTGAAGCGGTAGCCTTTGCTTTTGTTGCAGGTGTTGATCCTTTAGTTGGCTTGTACGCAGCCTTTATGGTTGGCTTAATCACTTCAATTTTTGGTGGTCGTCCGGGCATGATTTCAGGTGCAACAGGTGCAATGGCTGTTGTGATGGTGAGCTTAGTAGCACTTCATGGTGTTCAGTACTTATTTGCGACCGTCGTACTCACCGGTATCTTGCAGATCCTGTTTGGAATATTCAAACTGGGGAAATTTATTCGGCTCGTACCGCATCCAGTTATGCTGGGTTTCGTTAATGGTCTTGCCATTGTGATTTTCCTTGCTCAATTAGGCCAATTCAAAGTCGCGAATGAAGAAGGTATTTTTGTTTGGATGCAGGGCAACCAGATGCTAACGATGGCTGGGTTAATTTTGTTAACTATGGCGATTATCCACTTTTTACCTAAATTAACTAAAGCCGTACCTTCATCTCTTGTCGCGATTATTGTTGTTACGCTACTTGCTCAAAGCCTAGATTTAGATGCTCGCACTGTAATTGATTATGTGCGTGATATGTCGAATGACCCAGCAGCGACAATTGCGGGTGGTTTACCACAATTCTCAATCCCAGAAGTACCGTTTACTTTTGAAACATTGCGCATTATTTTCCCATTCGCACTAATACTCGCAGCGATTGGCTTGATTGAATCATTGTTAACCCTGACCCTAATTGATGAGCTAACCGGTACACGTGGTCGTGGTAATAAAGAGTGTATTGCACAAGGTGCTTCAAACACAGTGAATGGCTTCTTTGGCGGTATGGGTGGTTGTGCCATGATTGGCCAGTCGATGATTAACGTAAATTCTGGTGGTCGTGGTCGTGCCTCGGGTATAACAGCTGCACTAGGTCTATTGGCGATTATTTTATTTGCTTCGAGCTTGATTGAACAAATTCCATTAGCAGCACTTGTGGGTGTTATGTTTATTGTTGTTATCGGTACGTTTGAATGGTCAAGCTTCCGTATAATGCGCAAAGTACCAAAAGCAGATGCGTTTGTGATTTTCTTAGTATCGGCGGTAACAGTGGCAACTGACTTGGCTGTTGCTGTTGTCGTAGGTGTGATTGTATCTGCACTGGTTTTTGCTTGGGAACATGCGAAACACGTTAACTTAGTGCGCTCTAAAAACAATAAAGGTTCAACGGTTTACGAAGTTAACGGCCCATTATTTTTTGGTTCAGTAACTAGCTTCCTTGATCAGTTTGATATGGATAATGATAGTGACGACGTTATTGTAGAATTCAAGAATTCTCGTGTCGCGGATCACTCAGCCATTGAAGCCATTGATACTTTAGCTGAGCGCTATATCAGTCGTGGAAAGACTTTGCATTTAGTTCATTTAAGCCCGGAATGTAAGTTGTTGTTAGAAAAAGCGGGTGATTTGGTCGAGGTCAATGTAATAGAAGATCCTGACTACCATATTGCAACGGACAAGCTGGCTTAACCAACCTTACTGGACCTGACTCAAATTAAGAGTCTAGCTAAACCGTTCAGACTAAATAGCCTGTGCTACTTAACGCGAGAAGTACAGGCTATACTTAGAGCAATTGAATTGCTTGATTAGCGCTAGCCTTTTATGGCTTGAGCGGTATAGCATGTAGAGACAGATGATTTAATGCAATTAGAATTTTTTGATGTTCCTAGTCCCTGTATAGGTGTGTGCCAGTCTAATGAGAAGGGCTACTGCCTAGGTTGCTTTCGTTCTCGTGAAGAGCGTCAGCAGTGGCTGAATTTAACATCAGATGATAAGCAGAAGGTAATAAAGCGCTGTCAACAACGTAAAAAGCGTAAAGATGGTATCAAGAAGGTTAAAGAGGAAGAAGTTGAAACTCAAGTCGTTCAGCCTTCCTTGTTAGACGCGCCAGTCAAAAATAAAGTATCGACAAGTGATGATCTAGACTTCGGTGATTTTGAATTGTAATTTGCATTTATCAACCCTTCCATAATCATTAAAAGCCAGCATTTGCTGGCTTTTTTCGTTCTGCTACGGGTTTAGCTTCTTGTTGCTACGAACCGTGAAATTCGCATTTTAAGCGTTATTGGCTAACCTTAATTTAGAAACTGAAGTATGGGGTTGCTATGCCTGATAAAGCACAAAGAATTCAAAGGCTAGAATGTATATTTAATTCATTTGTCGAGCTTGATAAATTTTATGCAGAAGCAAAGTCACTTGAAGAATACATGGAGCGAGCCCACGACTTACTGCGCGAGTTAATGCAAGCTGAGAGTTTCTATTTAGCCAGTTATAACCGACAAGAGAACACCGTACAGTTTTTATATAACTGTGACGAGAAAGACGACTCTATTCCACCAGATCGTAAGTTTACATTGGCACCGATTGAACTCTCGCCGACATCTTGGGTGATCACAAACAAACAACGCTTGCTGCTTAATAAACGAGAGTGCAGTGAATATGTTCACGAGCAACAGAAACAAGCAAATTATCAACTATCGACGAGTACTTGTGCTGAACATTGGCTAGGTGTACCGTTAGTGGCAAATACTGGGTTTTGTCTTGGCGCACTCGTTATACAGAGTTATATACCAGAGAGGGGCTATAGCGAAGAAGACCGATCAATTTTTAGACTCTTTGCATCGGTTGTCGCTTCTGCGCTAGATAAGTTTAGAATTGAAAGCGCTATTCAAGCAGATTTAGCCGACACTCACCAAGCGCTATCGGCTGAATTGGTACAACGAAGGCACTCTGAAAAGCTTCAGCGCGCGCTTTATGAGCTTGCGACACTAGCCACGAAGGCGCCGGAACTTTTAGAGTTTTACCCGCAAGTTCACGAGATTGTTGATAGCTTAATCTATGCGAAGAACTTTTATGTGGCTTTAGTTGATGAAGAGCAGCACGAGATGAAGCTGGTGTACTTTGTCGATGAGATTGACTCAGAAGTTACTAACGGCACTGTCTTGCCTATAGGACAGGGGCTCACCTCTTATGTATTAGCTACTAAAAAGCCTCAACTCTTGATACCAAGCGAGGTAGAAAAACTGAGAAAAGAAGGAAAAATTGGCGAGGTTAAGGGTAATCAAAGTTACACCTGCTGGCTTGGCGTACCGATGATTTCTTCTAACATATTGCACGGTATTATGGTGGTGCAAAGTTATGATGACAAAATCATTTTTACGCAAAACGACCTCGAGCTTATGCACTTTATCGCTAATCATATAGCCGGAGCCATCGAAGCCACAAACAACGTACAGCAACGCAAAGAAGCGCAACTTAAATTAGCACGTCAACACAGAGTATTAGAACAACAACACAAGGAAATGTTGGCAACTATTGAAAAACTAAAGCGTACTCAACAGCAATTGGTTCAACAGGAGAAAATGGCCTCGCTTGGTGGCTTAGTTGCTGGTATTGCACATGAAATAAACACACCACTTGGCATTTGCGTTACAGGCATTAGTCATTTACATGAAGAAACGCAATTTCTAGAAAAGAGCTTATCTGATTCGACGTTATCTGAAGACGACTTGGTGTCTTATCTAAATGAAGTGAAAGAAGCGAGCAAAATTCTTGATACTAATATTCAAAAGGCCGCTGATTTAGTTAAAAGCTTTAAGCAAGTTGCCGTTGACCAGTCTTCAAATACTGTGCGTGAGATTCGTATTAAGCAATATATAGATGAGATATTGTTGAGTATGCGCCCAACACTGAAACGGGTTAAGCACAATATTAAAGTTGTATGCGATGATACCTATACTACCGTCACCAATGCTGGTGCTATTTCTCAGATTCTGAGCAACCTAATAATGAACTCTATTAAGCATGGATTCGAAGGAATTGAGCAAGGGAATATCGCTATATTTGTTGAGCAAAAAGGCGACTTTACCATTATACGCTACGCCGACGACGGCATTGGGTTAGATGACGCTGCCATGAATATGCTGTTTGAACCTTTTTATACAACTAAGCGTGGTTCAGGGGGAAGCGGGTTAGGCACCCATTTGGTTTACAATCTCGCCACATCGGCATTGGGAGGACGCATTGAGGCAAAAAGTGAGCTTGGCAAAGGGCTAGCGTATTTGATCAAGTTTCCGACACACTTGGAGTAGGTAATACTTAACTTCATAACAATCAACTACATAACACTCAGCCTGATAATATATATAAATAGGAAATGCTAAATGGCATCACCCACAAATCACCTGTCATCAGAACGTGTTCAGCAAACTCCAAGCAAGAAGCGCATTTTGTTATTGTTTGCGCATCCATCAATGCATCGCTCGGAAGCCAATCGACCTCTTTTTCATAAAGCGCAGGACTTTGATTTTGTTACGGCTGTTGACTTATATGCAGAGTATCCAACATTTGAAATTAATATAGAACGTGAGCAACAAAGGCTTTTGAGTCATGATGTAGTGATATTTCAATTCCCTTTTTATTGGTATTCGACACCTTCTATTTTAAAGGAATGGCAGGACTTGGTACTGGAGTACAATTTTGCCTATGGTCAGAATGGCACGGCCTTACATGGTAAAACCTTTATCTGCGCGATTACCGCAGGCGGTAAGGAAGACGCCTATCGTGCCCAAGGATATAACCATTTCACCGTTCGAGAGTTACTGCAGCCTCTAGAGCAAACAGCGATGTTGACTGGCATGCATTACTTGCCTCCCTTTGCGCTATTTGCCAGTCGGTCTGCGGCAGAGCAACATAGGTTGGCTCAACATTTGGAATGCTGGTCTACTTTGTTGACTGCACTGCACAATGACGATATCGACCCTGCTTTGACTTCTGAACTAGTGACTATTAATGATTTGTTATTGCCGTCCAAAAGTTTGCCAACTGATGCAATGGATAAAGGGGACTCTTGATGACCGCTTATTTTATTCAAGCATTTATCTATCTTGCGGCAGCCGTTATAGCAGTACCTTTGGCAAAAAAATTGGGATTAGGGAGTGTGCTCGGCTATTTAATAGCTGGCGTTATCATTGGTCCTGTTTGGGGAATTGTAGGCGAGGAAACTGTAACGATTCAGCACTTTGCAGAGTTTGGCGTTGTTATGATGCTCTTTTTAGTGGGACTTGAACTTCAACCCCAAATGCTTTGGCAAATGCGCAATCGTTTATTGGGCTTAGGAGGGCTGCAAGTTGGCTTAACCTGTTTGCTTATTAGTTGTGCCGCTTTCGCATTTAACCAACCGCTAAGTGTTGCTCTAGCGATAGGTTTGATTTTTTCACTATCGTCGACGGCCATTGTACTGCAAACATTTAATGAAAAAGGCTTAACCAAGACAGAAGGAGGCAACAACGCATTTTCTGTTCTTTTGATGCAGGATATTGCGGTTATCCCCATGCTGGCGTTTATGCCGATGTTAGCCATGCCAGAACTAGTAGAAGCAGCCAAAGGGCTTGAACAAGCCGCGGAGCATCATGAAGAGCTTAGTTTAGTAGCTGGCTTACCTACTTGGGGTTATGCACTGGCAATTCTTGGCAGTATTACGGGTGTTATAGTATTAGGGCACTTCTTGAGCAGGCCGCTCTTTCATTATGTCGCGAGCTCCGGTTTACGAGAAATTTTTGTAGCCATGGCGCTATTGTTGGTCATTGGTATTGCCGCACTTATGAGTTTAGTAGGGCTTTCTCCTGCACTTGGTACTTTCCTGGCAGGTGTTGTGCTTGCTAATAGCGAATTTAGGCATGAACTTGAGTCGAATATAGAACCTTTCAAAGGACTATTGCTGGGACTTTTCTTTATTACGGTAGGCGCAAGCATCGACTTTGCAGTGCTGTCAGAGAATGTAGCGCTAATACTTGGTTTAACGCTCGGCGTAATGCTGTTAAAGGCTGGCGTGCTTTGGTTGTTAGCGATCATTTTTAAAATCGCAGATAGTAACCGCTGGTTATTCGCATTGAGTTTAGCGCAGGCGGGTGAGTTTGGCTTTGTACTCCTCAGTTTTACGTTGCAGCATCATGTAATTCCTCCGCCAATAATTACCATATTGCAGCTAGTTGTCGCCATTTCGATGTTTTTAACCCCACTTTTATTTATTTTTTATGAGAAGTTTGTTGTGCCAAGGCACCAAAAAGCAGCGGACGAACAAGCCTTCGATGAAATAGTTGAACAGGGAAAAGTGATCATTGCTGGCATTGGGCGTTTTGGCCAAATTGTGAATAGGTTGTTGGTGGCAAACGGTGTTAAAACTGTAGTGTTAGATTATGAAGTTGGTCAGGTAGAAAACCTGCGAAAAGTGAATATCAAAAGTTACTTCGGTGATGCAACAAGGCCGGAATTGCTGCATACAGCAGGCATTGAAGATGCCAGTATGCTAGTCGTGGCTATAGACAACAAGGAAGCTGCTAAAGAGTTGGTGCATTATGTAAAACATACATACCCAAAAGTTACCGTGCTTGCCAGAGCCTTTGATAAAGGGCATAGCTATGAATTAAGACACGCTGGCGCTGATGAGACGGTAAATGAAACTTATCATTCTGCATTGCAGCTTGGTGTTGTGGCAATGAAAGATTTAGGTATACATCCTTTCTATGTCGAACAGAAGCGTCAAACATTCGTTAAGGTTGAACAGGAAGCTTCTGAAGAGCTTTTCCAGAAATGGCTAACGGGTAGCGATGGGCAAAAATTTGACCCTAGCTATCGCAAATTATTCATGCAATTGGAAAGCAATATTAAAGAGGCTATGCAACGAGAAAGAGGTGACAAGCATGACAGTGGAGAGCGCGGATGGACACCGCCCCCCAAAGGGTATGAAGATGGTTTTGATTAAGCGTTGCGCTTATCTAGAGTAAAGGTAACATAGTCTAACTCTTCACAATATTTGAAGCTTTCGATCTTTCAACGGCCTAATGATGTCTATGTCATTAGGCCGTTATACATTTTTATACACAGCTGTAAAATCACCGTAATCTAAAGCCATAACAATGGCAGATACTTAGTTATTCTTGGTAACAAGCCTAGGTAAAGAGTAATTTGTCAAAAGATGATTCTCTTTACCCTTTTTTTACCATAGGCTTGTTAGTATGCATTGTGTTTTAGTCTTGGCTAAAACTGCCTTTGTAATGACATCATGGAACATAATTTAAAGGACATTTATCAATGAAATTTTACCTAATTGCCCTAATCTTCATCACGTGTTTTTCATCTTTAGCTTTTGCCGAAGTTAAATATTCAGCAGGTATCGGCGCACAATACGGTATGGCGCCCGGTGTAAAAATAATTAATACAGGTGATGTTAATAATTACTATCTGACGCTTTCTTTGGCTGGCGCTGCTGTTGGTTTTGATAGACCGTTGACGGATTCTGGTAACACAACGTTTGGCTTTACTGCCGCTAAGATCGAATTTCTTGGTGATATGGAGTATTTCACTGCCAACATTAGTTATCACGCGTCTGGCTATCGTGAGAGTGGATTTGTTATAGGGCTCGACGCAGGTGTGCACCGAACGGACGACTTTCTCGGCTTTGATACAGAAGAAGAAACAGAGGGTTTGGTGGTGTTGAGCGTTGGCTATAATTTCTAGCTAAAACAAAAATAGAAATTATGAAAAGTGCTGACGCAATATTGAATCAGCACTTCTACTGTCCGAAAACATTTGAGCACAAAGTTAAGGGCGTTAAGTTTGTGGACTTAAATTATTGTTTTCTCGCTGTGCTTTGACTTCTTTATTGATGACATTCGTCACCAACTTGCGCCACAGATATTCCAATGGCCCTTGATTGAATACTTTAAAGTAATGGTAAGCCAGTAGCATTTGGATCGAGATAAATAGAGAAGCCGTCAAGAAATAATCAAGAAGTGAAAAAGTTTCGTTGAGCTCTGGAAATAAGTACCTAAATACACCTGCCATGATGATTGATTGAGAGATGTAAAGCGTCAAAGCCATACGCCCCGTTCGCTGCAAACAAATAGATAACCAAGAGTTGCTTTCTGCTAATTTTAATTTGATAACTAAATGCCATATCAGAAGCGCCATCGACAGACCTGATATCGTTCCAAATAATCCATAAAGAAGCTGGTCAGTAAGAGGTTCGAAAATTGAAAGGTAAACATCAATTACTGAAACAAGCACTGTAATGAAAACGAGCACCCGCAACTCTTTACTGGTGAACCCTTTACTTAACTTACCTGATTTGAATAGCCCTAAACCAATCAAAAGAACACCACCAATAAAGAACAGCCCTGTGATTGGAAAAAGTATGGCCACCATAAACGCGATAAAGGCATTCAATAAAAGTGTGTCAGTATAACTTCCCTTAATAAAAGTCAGGGCTTCAATAAATTCGTCGCTAGTGCGGGTTAAAGGTTCTGTTCTGAAATACTCGATAGAGGCGATATCGACAAGTAGGACAAATAAGCCGATAACGAAAAATACTATTCCTCGTTTCAATAGTTTATCTGCCGTCCAATCTAATTTTGATAATAGGTAATAGCCACCTAATGCGTACATCATCAATATATCGCCTGGCCATATAAATACACAGTGAATTATGCCGAACACAAGTAGCCACTTGAGTCGCGATTTCAAAATAACACTGCTATTGAGTTGTCGTTCGGCATAGTTTGTGTATTGAATATACAACCCTATCGCAAACAGTATGCAGAACAAATTGCGAAATCGACCGTCAAAAAGTAGTGCTTCTAGAGAGACAAAAAACTTATCAGAAAGGAGGTCAGGTTCATATCGAACATAACCTAACTCTGGTAAGCCCATTGCGGGGAGGTTCATTAATAATAAGCCGAGCACTGCCAACCCGCGCAGCCAATCGAGGTGCTTAAGTCTTTCCTTGGTATTTACTGTCATTTATTCATCCGTTGAACTGTATTGTGTCTTTGTAGTTTGTGTCTACCGCCTTAATCCTGATAAGTTTGATTTATCTCTACCGCTTTATCAATGATATTTAGCATGGCGGCTACTACAGTTGGGTCGAGATGTTTGCCCGCTTCCTCTTCAAGCAAGTTAACAACTTTATCTATTGGCCAAGCTTCTTTGTAGCAGCGTTTGTGGGTGAGGGCATCAAACACATCTGCAACAGCCACAATTCTTGCAAATATATGAATTTCATCACCTTTACGTCCGTCAGGATAGCCATTCCCGTCATAACGTTCGTGGTGTTGCTGCGAAATGATTGCTGCAGAGCTAAGTATTGGTCTATTCGAGCCAGCAAGGATGTCAAAGCCGACGACTGGGTGTGCCTTCATTATTTCCCATTCTTCTTCATCGAGTTTACCAGGCTTTAATAGCACTGCGTCAGGTGTCGCTATCTTACCTATATCGTGCATGGGAGCCGCTTGTTTTAATAACTCCGCTTCTGATTCTTCAAGTCCAATCTCTATTGCGAGTAAATAGCTCACTTCTGCCATTCGCCGTATGTGATTGCCGGCTTCTTTAGAGCGAGATTCGACAGCGTCACCTAGGCGATAAATAAGCTCTTCCTGCGTTTCGATAATTTCTCTGTTTAACAGTAGGTTGTCAAAGGCCAAGCTTACGTTACCGGAAAACACTTCAAGTAAACTAATGTCTATATCCGTTAAATGCTTTATTCCTTTTAGATAGAGTAGGCTAACCTTGCCTGATTGGCTGGGGAAATAGCCAACCAAAACATCATTTTCAAAAATACTGTGTTTTTCCACTAATGCTTTATTTAAGTAATGCTTGACTTCATCATTAATTTCAGCGTTTTCGTCTTCATGGTTAATCTGAGCGAGGACTTCATAATCATTTTCTGAAAATACGGCACTTAGCCCTTTGAGTTGAACGAGCATACTGCGCTCATTAATGCGTAATAACGAGACGACTTGTTGTAAGAGACCACTAAAAAACTGCTGAAGCGTTCTTTTCTCTAGTACATGTGTGGTTGAATCGATAACACGTTCTAGTCCCGCACGATATAACTCTTGATACTTGCGAGCCTCTTCTACTGTGATGATGTCTCGATATGCTCTTAATGCTGCGAATACGGTGGTAAATAACTTTTTTCGATCTAACTCAGTTTTTTCTTTATAGTCGTTGATATCGTAGTCAACGATAACTTGCTCTTCGGGGGCTTGTCCTGGTTGCCCTGTACGTAATACGATGCGAGTGAAATGATTATTGAGGTCTTGTCGCAACCATTTCGCTAGCTCAAGACCAGCGTCATCTGTTTCCATAACAACATCTAAAAATACCAGCGCGACATCTGATTCTTTAGATAGCAATATTTTGCCTTCCTCTGCAGAGTAAGCATGAATAAAGCTCAGTCCTCTGCCGTCTAGAGTGAAGCGTTTAAGCGCCATCTTGGTGACCGTATGAACGTCTTCCTCGTCATCTATAATAGCTATTTTCCATGGCGGTAGCGCAGGTTTTTCGTTTTTAGTAAGAAAAGATAAGGGCATAGTGAAAAACGTTGGTAACTTATATTGTAGGTATAGCCAAACAACTTACTTTTCACAAAATTAATTTATGCGTTAATTTCATTTAAATTAACAAGATGAAGACAAAATCTTTCGAAAAATCTAGTTAAAGCCAGTAGATAAATTGCTTTGTCCAATATGAATCGTTAGGGGGAGATAGAAAAGTCGATGTCTAGCAAAATGCTCTATCAGGCTTTAATTACATGGAAAAAAAAAGTGGAGGTCAGTGGAGATGCCAAACTTTGAGTTCGGCATAGTTTATTTCAAGATACGAAGCCACTGAAGGTTAAAGTGGGTAAGAATAACGCTTATAACGCCAGTTCAATAACCATCTCTCGAAGCTCTTCTTTTGAAATCGCGTTGTCGTGATTTTTATCGAAGCGCTTGAAGATGGTTTCGCACATGCGAATACCTTTGTCCTGAAGTAAAACGTCAATTAGTTCAACGAATTCACTGCGATTAATAACGCCGTCTTTGTCTTCGTCGAACACCTCAAATAGTTCGTCTACCCATTGGTTTAAATCCATAACGATCACTCATTCTGGTGTCAAAAACAGATTTCTAGACTTTATCCTTTCTAAATTCATAATGGAATGGATAATTCAAAAAAATGTGAATGGTCTAAGCAGTAGCCTTTGTTTTAATTGCTTTTTAGTATTGCCAAAACTGTCTGTTTGTTTCTTTGAAAGGAATATGGTTAAGCAGGCTGTTTTCTTTACTTTTATTTAGGTGGCAGTGTTTAATATTGAATATCAATTAGCCTATGCTTATTAATTGTTATATGCTAAACCATTGAAATTAAGAATAACTTTTAGAAAGTTATTGAGAAAGTAAAGGGGTTAGTTGGTGAGCATAGTTTTTCTATTAAAATGATAGAACTCTGTTGTCGATAGTGCCGGTGCATGATGTACATCAAAGCAAGATAGTCTGAGTTTTGCTATGGTTAAGCTAGATAAAAATAAGAGGATGGAAGATGAATAATATTTTAGTTATCGCTGACTTTGATGAGCAGCAAACCACAGCAATAGAGCGGGCAATAGAGCTCGCCAAACTTTATAAAGCCTCACTAAATATTGTTTATTTTTGCTATGAAAGCATGCGTCATATTTCAGGTGACAAAGAGGCGGTAAAAGCAAAATTTATCGCAACACAGAAATTAAACGCCGAGACACAAATCGAGCAACTTGACTTTGATGGAGTCGAGAAAAATATCGAAGTGGTTTGGGAGAAGCATATTGCGCAATGGGTTGAACAATATGTTGAAAGTAACAATCCTGAAATGGTCGTTAAAACTGGACACCGAACTGAAACATTGTTTTATACGCCAACAGATTGGCAGCTACTAAGAGATTGTTCTGCACCGCTAATGATTGCTGCTGAGAAAAAGTGGCGGAAAACGCCTAATGTGCTTGCTGCTGTTGACTTAGAGTCTGCGAATGCGAGTAAACAGGAACTCAATCACAAAGTACTCACTCAGGCCGCAGCGTTAGCACAGCATCAAGCTGCAGAGCTATTTGTTTGTTATACCATACCTTTTTCGCCATTGTTGCGTGACCTAGGGGTGCAATATGTTGATGAACTAGAAAATGCAGCTGAGCAAAAGCTAAAGCCGGTCGTCGAGGCGCTAGCGGCTCAATATAAAGTCCCTGTTGAGAATTTTATTCAGCACGTTGGGCAGCCTGAGCGTGTTATTCCGAGCACCGCTGCAAAAGTTAAAGCGGGTCTTGTTGTTATGGGAACGGTAGGCCGTAAAGGCATAACTGGAAAAATTATCGGCAATACCGCAGAGAAAGTGCTCAAACTACTAAAATCTGATGTCATTGCACTTAAGCCGGATAATTAGGTGGCAAGATAGTAGCCAGAGTTAGGCTGCAGAAAATGTTTGGCTAAAGGCGCTGTACATCAGGATGTTCAGCGTTTTTTTATGCCAGTCTAATTTTGGGTTGGTGTCTGTAAGCTTTTGGTAAGTAAGCTAGTTGTCCGTTATTTGAGTAATCCTTCGGTTTATTGTGTTGAACAAAAAATAGCCGTTTGCTATAAGGTTATACACTAAAATAATAAAAAATGAGTAATGTAAAATGGCTAGAATTACCACGAATAAAAAGTTTTGGTCTTTAATCATAGGCTGTTTGTTAAGTGCAGCCTATCTATGGCTAGTTGAGGTGGGATTCAACGCTTCAGTGCCTAGTTCTTTCCAGAGCGAAATGGAATTTATCATCAACTATTATCACCTATACGTAACAGCAGGGGCGTCTATGGCGTTAACCTTGTTAGTCGTGTTTTTTATGCCGAGGTTGGTTAATACACATGTTAGCGATCATGTTTTTTGGTTAACAGCACCCGGCCTTTTATTCATCATGTTTGCAGCACTCAATACGCATGTGTTGTTGATGCCGGTGCTTAGTGCTGCTATTCCTTCCCTTCTAATTATCGTACTCATTTATTTTGTAGAAAAGCGCAATCAGTTTTTACCTGAACGCATGAAAGTTTGGTAATTTCATTGGCTGAAATAAAATTGCGCTAACTGATAGTCGCAGCTGAACAAAGCAACAGCCTGAATTTCTTTTAGGTGATTTTTTGCGCTAGATCATTGGAGGCTATTCGTTTTTGCTTTAATTTAAATGAATGCTAAAGACAGTATGTATGATGCCGTTCTACAGTGTTATTGCTTATTTATTTGGAGTAACCAGGCTACATAAGTTCTGCACTGTATAACGACATCATAAATTGCTGCAAAAAGCACCTCGAAAGATCAACGTGCCTTAAGTAGGCTAAAACTAAAATGGAAATGGTATGTCTTATGTAAAGTGGTTTGTTTTGATGTCCCTTCTGATTGGCGTTGGATGGTACAGTCAAAGGGAGAAACCATTAGACGTCACTTGGCAACATCCTAGTATCGGTAATGTCGAGACAATTGTTACCAATACCCGTTCAGGAACAATCAAATCCTGTCAGCGTGCACAAATGTCGTTTCCGATAGGTGGGCAGATAGATCAAATCTACGTTCGTGAGGGTGACTTAGTTAAGCGTGGAGATTCGCTAATGTCACTGTGGCGGCAAGACCGTATCGCGAAAGTTAATGAAACAAACGCGATTATTCAGGCGCGCAGTCAACACCAGCAAAGTATTTGCATAACCGCAGAAAATGACCAAAAAACTGTGGCACGCAATAAGCGTTTGTTAAAGCAGAAGCTAACCTCGCAAGAGGCACTTGATAATGCCATTGCCAAAGCTGATGCTTCTGCTGCAGCTTGCCTATCGGCTAAGTCAGAGGTGGATGTGGCTAAAGCACTCTCTCAGACCGCTAAAGCAAATTTGGATCAAGCAACACTTTATGCACCATTTGACGGTATGGTGGCAGAGATTACAGGAGAACTTGGCGAATATACAACGCCTTCGCCGACCGGAATTGCTATGCCGCCGGCGATCGACATACTAACTCACGATTGTCACTATGTAACGGCGCCAATTGATGAAGTAGATGCAGGGCAATTATCTGTTGGTATGGCGGTATCTATCACCATTGATGCGTTTGAGGAACATACCTTTAACGGCACTATTCGACGGATCTCTCCTTATGTGCAGGATTATGCTAAACAGGCAAGAACGGTGGATGTAGATGTCGAGTTTTATCGCGACTCGCAAAAGCGCGAGCAATTGCTGCTAACAGGCTATAGCACTGATATAGCGATTACCGTAGCTCGTGTGGAGAATGTCATTCGATTGCCCAGTGAATTCATTATTGATGAAGGCTATGTTTATGTGCTCAATGAGTACAATGTAATCCAGAAGAAAGCGGTTGAGCTTGGTTTACGTAATTGGAAATACAGTGAAATAAAACAAGGGTTGTCACGAATAGATAAAGTCATAACTTCACTGGCAGTTCAAGGCTTGAGTGAAGGAAAGCTTGCTCGAACAGCTGAAGCACAGCGTGAATCAAGCCAAGTAGAGTGATTATGGATGTTTCACCAATTATTCAATTAAAGGATGTAAATAAAACGTACTTATTGGGAGAGCAACCCCTACATGTACTCAAAGATTTATCTTTGTCGATTTCTCAGGGGGAATATGTCTCAATTATGGGCCCTTCAGGCTCTGGAAAGTCGACGTTACTCAACATGATAGGGCTACTCGATAGACCCGATTCTGGCGAACTAATGCTTGCCAATAGTGCCACTCGAGAACTTCCTGAAGAGCAAAGAGCTGTGCTTAGGAGAGACAATATCGGGTTCATTTTTCAAAACTTTCAACTTATTCCAAGGTTAACAGCAGAAGAGAATGCAGCTCTCCCGATGATGCTTGCAGGTATCCCCATTGCAGATCGGAAGGCAAAAATTGCACACCTATTTAGTCAACTCGGCATTGCTGAGCGACTCCATCACTTACCCAAACAGCTTTCTGGGGGACAACTGCAACGGGTCGCGATAGCTCGTGCCATGGCGATGGAGCCGAAAATTTTACTTGCCGATGAGCCGACAGGAAATCTTGACCAACATTCCGGCGGAGATGTCGTTGACGTATTAGAAACGCTTAATAAAAGCGGTATAACCTTGTTGGTGGTAACTCATGATATCGCACTTGGCCGTCGTGCTAAGCGTCAACTTATGATGGTTGATGGTGTGATAACCAAGGATAGTGTAAGCGAGGGGTAGCTTGATTCGTTGGAACGATCGCTGGCGCTTCTCCATGCAGGTGCTCAGCTTAAATCCTATCCGCACAGCGATCTTAGTGATCACGGTCGCCATTGGTGTCAGTTCTGTATTGATCTTGACAAGTATTGGTGAAGGAGCAAGGAACTATATTAATCAAGAGTTTAGCAATATTGGCTCTGATTTATTGATTGTATTGCCTGGTAAAAAAGAAACCGGCGGCGGTTCGCTGCCAATGTACAGTACGACCCCTAGAGAATTGACTTGGCAGGACGCCAATGCCATTAAGCAGCTCTCTTCGGTAAAGGAAGTTGCGCCCATTAATGCCGGTACTGCGTTGGTAAATTATCAAGGATTAGGTCGAGAAGTTATTGTCATAGGCTCAACCTCAGATTTCTTACAAGTCCGAAAGCTGTCAATCGCTAAAGGCAGAGGGTTTAAACAAGACGAACGTCAGCGAGCACGCCATGAATGTGTGCTCGGTGCCAAATTAAAACGCAGTTTATTTGGCTCTCAGTCTGCTGTTGGGAAGTGGGTCAATATTGCTGACCGTCGCTATCGTGTGGTTGGTGTATTAGCAGAACGGGGGGAGTCTCTTGGGCTAGATATGCGCGATATGGCGATTATTCCAATTTCTTCAGCCGAAAGTCTATTCAATACGACGGCATTATTTAGGGTCATTGTTTCACTTAATCAGTTCAGTCATGAAACAACGGTAAAGCAGCAAATTATCGAATTGATTAAAGCCCGCCATGAAGGAGAGGAAGACATTACTATTGTTAGCCAGAATGCCATGATGGATGCGTTTAATAACATTACCCAGTTAGTGACTGCGGCAATCGGCGTTATTGCGGGTATTAGCTTGTTGGTGGCTGGCTTTTTAATGATGAATGTTAGCTATGTTTCTGTGGTGAAGCGAAGAGCAGAGATCGGTTTGCTCAAAGCTGTGGGCGCGAGTAAAAAAGAAGTTCAATGGTTGTTCCTGCAGGAGTCAAGCATACTCACTTTGTTAGGTGCTCTGGTTGGCGTTGCCTTAGGGTACTCTTTGGTTTGGCTGGCCAATACTTTGATTCCATATTTTTCGCTGGCCGTTCCTTTTTGGGCAACCCTTGTTTCTGTGCTATCCGCAATTGTCATTAGTAT
This sequence comes from uncultured Thalassotalea sp., assembly GCA_947492575.1. Taxonomy (GTDB): domain Bacteria; phylum Pseudomonadota; class Gammaproteobacteria; order Enterobacterales; family Alteromonadaceae; genus Thalassotalea_F. The sequence continues at coordinate 323,501 of CANLNK010000002.1, read as the reverse complement.
TGCTTTCACCTGGTTTCCCGCTTCGAATGCGGCAGGTGTGGATCCTGTTATTGCCATGCGTGGTAACTAATGATGGAACATAGATAATGTTTTTCACTGATATCGCTCGTTGGGTAGTACGCTCGATTCACGCTCAAGGTCGTCGAGCTGTTTTATCCATAACAGGGTTTGCCGTCGGGGTTGCTGCTGTCGTGATGATGACTGCGATTGGAGAGTCGTTAAAGCAATATATTCTTAGTGAATTTACTCAATTTGGTAGCAATATTATTGCGGTTTCGCCCGGTAAAACTGAAACTTTTGGTGTTGGCGGTTTACTCAATACGGTAAGACCACTATCAATTAGTGACAGTGTTGCAATAAATAAGCTGCCAAGTGTTGCGTACACAGTGCCGGTAATTGCAGGTACAGCAAAAGTTAAAGCCGATGGGAAATTTCGCTATACCGATGTTGTTGGGGTAAACGCTTTGGCGCATAAAGCTTGGCAGCTATCTATTGCGAAGGGAACATTTTTACCTGCTGATGAAGTCAATCGACCTAGACACTTTGCCGTATTAGGGAGCAAAGTAGCGGCAACACTTTATGGATACTCCAATCCGTTGGGTGAATTCATTCACATTGGCACTAAGCGTTTTAGGGTTATTGGCGTGTTAAATCCTAAAGGGCAATTTGTGGGGCAAGATCTTGATGAAATGGTTTACATTCCTACTGCAGCGGCTATGCAGCTATTCAATCGTGAAAGTGTGATGGAAATAGATGTTTTTTATCACGAAAACGCACAAAGTAAATGGGTAGCAGAAGCTATCCGTGGCTTATTGATTAAACGCCATGGCAGAGAAGATTTTACCTTAGTTACTCAAGATGACATGCTTAGTAGCTTAGACAATATTTTGTCTGTCATTAAAATTGCTGGCACGGCATTAGGTGTTATTTCTCTAATTGTCGGTGCCATCGGTATAGCAACGATTATGTCAATTAACGTGACAGAGCGAGTTAGCGAAATTGGATTACTTCGTGCAATCGGATGTTCGACTTGGCAATTAATGGTGCTTCTGATTGGTGAGGCGATCGCAATGGCTATGCTTAGTGGAAGCCTTGGTTTTACATTGGTATTAGCCGTGCAGCTGCTAACACAGTTGTCGGGAGTGTATGTGATAACGGGCGTCGATTTTGGTGTTTTTATTATGACACTCATTTTTTCTGGATTAGTGGGGCTGATATCAGGCCTTCTGCCCGCCATTAGCGCCATTCAAGCAACACCTATTGAAGCGTTAAGACACGAGTAATCAAACTTTCTGATGTTTCTACATCTCTCTTTCTGTTTGCATTTTTCTACTATTTTTAATTTTTTTCGTTTTTTTTAATTTTAGCTGTAATAAATCGATTTAGTCTGTGACTACTAGGCTAACGTTTGACCCGAAAGGAATGAGAAATAAAAATGTGGAAGTCAATAATTGGGCTTGGCATGGTTGCTTCTTCTTTGGCATTAACCTCGACAAGTGTTAACGCTGAACAAGAAGTGGCAACAGCCAAAATAGGCCCGCTGCAACTAGAAGAGTGCCATTTAGATGGTATTAGAGAACAAGTTACTTGCGGTACATTGAGTGTACCTGAGAATTATAGTCAGCTAGATGGGCAACAAATCGACGTCAACTTTGTCGTATTGCCAGCAATTGATGGTTCAGAAAAAAAGACACCATTAATGTTTCTTGCTGGTGGGCCTGGACAAGCTGCGACCGAGTTAGCTACTGTTTTGCGCGCTCGTTTTTACGAGGTACGTAAAACTCATGACATCATTTTAGTTGATCAACGAGGTACGGGTCAGTCGTCACAATTGAAGTGTGATGAAACCGCTGTTATGCAGCAAAACGTCTATGAAACCCTAACAATGGATTTCGATTTAGACGACGTTAAGCAGTGTATCTCTGAATTTATTCAAGACTTGAGCCAGTATAATTCGGAAAATGCTATCCGAGATTTCGATGCCGTTCGTGCTGCGCTAGGGCATGACAAAATCAATGTCTACGGTGGCTCTTACGGCACACGCGCAGCGCTTGTTTACATGCAGCTTTTTCCAGAAAGCTTGAAGAGTGTAGTGTTAGATAGTGTTGCGCCAATGGACATCCGTATTGGATTATTTGGTCAAACAGCAGCGCGTTCTTATCAATTAATGCTAGACAACTGCCAGAATGATGAAAGCTGCAATAAAGCGTTTCCTAACTTAGATGAAGACTTTCAAAAAGTTTATGCTCAACTAAGTGAAGAGCCACTTACGTTAACTATTCCACATCCGCGCCTAGCAACACCTGTTGAATTGAAGATTGATGTTGAGAAATTTGTATCAACCATTCAGCAACAACTCTATCACGTGCAAGGCCGAAGCATGATGCCGCTGGTTATCCATCATGCGGCACAAGGTAACTTTATGCCGTTTGTCGGCGTGCTTTCTCAAGGTGATGAGCATCAACCTAAAGGTGGTATCTACGGCAATTTATTGATGAATATTGCATGTAATGAAGACTTTCCACTAATTACTAATGCTGAATGGAAATCTGATGCAAACAACAAGTTTGCACGTAATATTAGCCACTTAGGCCTGCAAAATGTTTGTCCTCTTTGGCCACAATTCCAACCAAGTGACACGCTTTACCAAGCGGTGACAGCCGAGATTCCTACCTTGATCTTGTCGGGTAACTTGGATCCTGTAACACCACCTGAGTTTGGTGATATTGCGGATAAAATGCTGCCCAACAGTCGTCATATCATCGCAGAAAAACTTGCGCACATCGTTGCAGTGAATGACTGCGGTGTAGGCTTAGTTGCCGACTTTATTGAAAACTTGGATTTAGCTGAGCTAGACGATTCGTGTTTAGCGGAGCTACCAGACGCCTCGTTTATGACTAGCTTAAACGGCAACATGTAAGGGAATAATCATGATCAAAGTAGAGAATTTACACAAAACCTTTGGTAAAGACGTTAAAGCATTAAACGGCCTATCTTTTACCGCAAATGACGGCGAAATTACCGGTATTTTAGGGCCAAATGGCGCAGGTAAAACGACCTGTTTACGTACCCTTTATGGTCTATTAAAAGCTGATAGCGGTGTTGCCACTATCGATGGCATTAGCGCAGTTGATAATCCAATTGCCGCTCGTGCTCAATTAGGTATATTCCCAGATAAATTTGGCCTTTATGAGCGTTTAACGGCTTATGAGCAAATCGATTATTTCGCGAGTATTCACGGTTTAAGTGGTAGCCACAAGAAACAAGCGATTGAAGAAGTGTTGGCTGATTTAGAGATGGAAGATCTTGCTCACCGAAAAACGCAAGGTTTCTCACAAGGTCAGCGCATGAAAGTAACCTTGGCACAGGCACTCGTACATAAACCAAAGAACTTTGTACTTGATGAACCAACGCGCGGCTTAGATGTAATGAGTACACGTATTTTGCGTGACTACCTTGCTCGATTTAAAGCTCAAGGCCATTGTATTTTGTTCTCATCTCATGTGATGCAGGAAGTTGCTGCGCTTTGTGACCGTGTGGTCATCGTCGCGAATGGTAAATTAGCGGCGCAGGGAACACCTGAAGAACTTTGCCAACTTGCTGGTGAAAGTCAGTTAGAAGAAGCGTTTGTGAAGTTGATCGGTTCAGACGAAGGAGTGGCAGCATAATGAGTTTAGGATTTAGTCAATTAAAAGCGCTTGTCATAAAAGAGTTCAAAGAAGCGTTTAGAGATAAGCGTGCATTAATGACTGCGTTTAGTATGTCATTGCTGGCGCCAGTGATGATCATGGTAATGTCGAAAACCATGATTAAAGAAATGGTTGAGAAACCCACCGTATACGCTGAGTTTGTTGGTGTTGAATATGCGCCAAAACTAATGGAAGACTTCCGCGATGATAACATTTTACCGCTGTCAGAAGCTGAAGGTGACAGCCATGCAATATGGGAAAAACGTGGTATCAAAATTACGATTCCTGAGACCTACGCTGAGGACATGGTAGATGGCAACATCATCAACATTGTGCTCAACGCAGACTACAGTGATAAGCCGTCTTTAGCGCCTATTCGCCGTGTTAAAGATGTGATTCGCGACCATGCCCGCGCCATCGGCTATAAACGTTTAATTATGCGTGGTGTCGACGTTCGTATCTTAAGACCATTGAACTTAGTGGAACAAGATAGAGCGCAACCAAGCAGCAACGCGATGATGATCAGCATGATGTTAGGCCTATACTTATTAATGGGGGCATTTATGTCTGGCCTAGCGACAGCCATTGACTCTAGTGCCGGTGAGCGAGAGCGTAACGTACTCGAGATGCTATTATGTCAGCCAATCAGTACTCTGAAAGTTGTACTTGCTAAACTCACCTGTACAAGTGCCATTTCTATGTTGTCGATAGTGCTGATGCTAACGGTTACGTCTATTAGTGTTGGTTTTGTCGACCTAACCAAAATCGGCGCTACCTTTAGTATCGACGCGTTTACTTTTACTGTTTTATTAGTCTTGCTGCTACCAATCTGTATTTTTGCAGGTGCATTGCAGCTTTTCTTTGCCTTCCAAGCCAAAAGCTTCAAAGAGGCTCAATCAACGGTCACCATGTTAATCATGCTACCTGCATTCGTGCCAATTGCTCTGATATTTCTAGATAACAGACCGCTTTGGTTGGACTGGATTCCTGTAGCAGGGCAGTCAATTATCATGGAAGATCTGTTTAAAGGTTTACCAATTGATTGGGCTGCTTTAGCCGTGACGAGTGTGGTTACTATTGCTATGTCAGCTGCACTTGTAATGGGCTTGGCTAAGAAGTTGAAGTCAGAGAAGGTTGTTATGGCACTTAGCTAATGTTAGCTAAGGGTCATCTCGACCGACGATAGCTCAACGTACATATGTTTGTTTAAGTTCAGATTAGTTAGTTTTGGCTCAGAGAAAATTCCTATGTTAGAGTTGGTTAGCTCAAAAATAAGCAGTGCTGCTTTTGATAAAGCACAGCAGAGTATTGCCAACAATAATAAAAAGGAAAGCCTGTTGAGCCACCAACAACAATTTGCCGATTGGATGAATGCCCATGAAAAGATGGTCAAACATATTATTGTCGGCTTTGAAGCGAAACCCGCATTGCAAGAAGAGTTATTCCAAGAAATAGCGCTAAATATATGGCAGGCCTTACCCAAATTTAAAGGTGAGGCTTCTGCTAAAACCTTCATTGCAAGAATTGCCCACAACGTTTTATCTACGCACGTAGCCAAGGCGGTTAGAACCGTTAAAACTGACAGTGATATTGATCAGCAGCACGACGTTGCTACGCCCGATGCAACACCCTATGAGCAGATGGATAAAGCACAACGTCAACAGCGCTTATCTGCGGCAATTCGTCAACTTAAACTAGAACAACAGCAAGTTATTGTATTAGCACTAGAAGGCATGAGTTATCAGGAAATGGCTGACATTCTGGATATTTCATCAAACCTTGTGGGCGTTCGCCTGCAAAGAGCAAAAACCGCCTTAATGCAGTTATTGGAGGCCAAATGAGCGAAAAATCCCCTTTAGATGAAAGCTGGGATTCGCTAGTCGATGATTGGCAAAGTCAGCCTTATGAAAAAGTCGATATGGCGAAGTTAATTCGTCAGTTAAAAAAACGAACGTTTTGGGCGAAGCTGTGCTTAGGTTTAGATGTCGCAGGTACCCTTTTTCTATTTTTTGCTTGGTATTGGATAGCCATTAATGAGCCTGAAGACAGAGCAACATTTATCTATGTCGGTATTGGTGCCATCGGTTCTGTATTCTATACCTTGTACGCCTTTAAAATTCGATTAGAGTCATGGCGCCTCAGCGCTTCTAGCCCAAGTGAGTATTTTGACAAACACATTTCAGGTATCAAGGGAGCAATACGCTATGCGAAGTTACTTCAGTATACGTCGTTTGGCATGTTCCCTATTGTTAACTGGTATGTGTGGGAAATGAGTAAATTACGCGACAAGTCGTTTTTACTTGGTTATCTAATCGTTAACCTTATTGTTGCAGCAATGATTGCTTTTGGTATTTATCTTCAAAAGCAAAGAGAAAAGGAATTAGCAAGTCTAGAGAAAATAAAAGACGAATAAAGCAGTATATTCTGTGTTTAATTTTGCCATGGGTGCGAAGTACGAAATTAAATGTGTTGAAACTGGTGTTTTTCTTTTTTATAGTAAGTTGATGTGGCGGCTGTGCCTGGTTTTGAAAACTTTTATCTTTATTTACGCTAAAAATCTGGTCGAAAGTTAAGCGCTTTTTACATGACAATAGCTGGGTTTTCAGGCAGAATATGCCGCCATAAAACACCTATCAACTTTTATCACCACAGAGGATAAAACATGCTTACTCGTGATATGAATATCGCTGATTTCGATGCGGAATTATGGCAAGCAATGCAAGACGAAGTTGCTCGTCAAGAAGCTCACATTGAGTTAATTGCATCTGAAAACTACACCAGCCCACGCGTTTTAGAAGCTCAAGGCTCTCAATTAACTAACAAGTATGCAGAAGGTTATCCTGGTAAGCGTTACTACGGTGGTTGTGAGTTTGTTGATAAAGCAGAAGAATTAGCCATTGAGCGCGCGAAAGAGTTGTTCGGTGCAGACTACGCAAACGTTCAGCCGCACGCTGGCTCTCAAGCTAACGCTGCAGTTTTCCAAGCGCTTGTAACACCGGGTGGCAAAGTACTGGGCATGAGCCTAGCACACGGTGGTCACTTGACTCACGGCTCACATGTAAACTTCTCTGGTAAGTCTTACGAAGCATTCCAATACGGCCTAGACGAAAATGGCGACATTGATTATGCGGAAGTTGAGCGTTTAGCATTAGAGCACAAGCCTGAAATGATTATTGCTGGTTTCTCAGCATTCTCTGGTATTGTTGATTGGGCACGTATGCGCGAAATCGCTGATAAAGTTGAAGCATACTTAATGGTTGATATGGCGCATGTTGCTGGTCTTGTAGCTGCTGGTCTATATCCAAACCCTGTACCACATGCACATGTTGTAACTACAACAACTCACAAAACATTAGCTGGTCCACGTGGCGGTTTAATCGTTTCTGGTTGTGGTGACGAAGACGTATACAAGAAATTAAACTCTGCGGTATTCCCTGGTGGTCAAGGCGGTCCTTTAATGCACGTTATCGCTGCTAAAGCGGTTGCATTTAAAGAAGCGTTACAACCTGAGTTTAAAGCTTACCAACAAGGTGTTTTAGACAACGCAAAGGCGATGGTATCGGTACTTCAAGAACGCGGTTACAAAGTTGTATCTAACGGTACAGAAAACCACTTGTTATTGCTTGATCTAATCGATAAAGACATTACAGGTAAAGATGCTGACGCTGCACTTGGTCGCGCGCACATCACGGTAAACAAAAACTCTGTTCCAAACGACCCACGTTCACCATTTGTAACGTCAGGCCTTCGTTTAGGTACACCTGCAATTACTCGTCGCGGTTTTGGTACTGAAGAAACTAAGCAGTTAACAGGTTGGATTTGTGACATTTTAGATAACATGGGCGACGAGTCAGTTATCGAGCGTGTTAAAGGCCAAGTATCAGAAATTTGTGCACGTTTCCCTGTTTACGCATAAGTAAGCCGCTAGCTTTTAGCTAGTCGTAAAGAATGACAAAAAGCCACGCAAAAGCGTGGCTTTTTTTGCACAAAATTTTATTAACTTCATGAGTCATCAATGGTTTACTATTATCGAACCATGAGTTTTCTTTAATTGTAATGGAGTGTTTTTTGAAAATGGATTACGGACGATCGTTTGGGATGTTATCGGGATTTATTTGTTTAAGTTTATTATCAAGTTGCGGAGGTTCTGGAAATGGAAAGGAACAGCCTATTCAAGTTGTAGAACCAGATAATACGGCCCCTGTATTAACACTGAACGGAGCGGCAAGAGTATTGGTTCACTTGAATGAAAGCTATGAGGAACTTGGTGTAAGTGTTTACGATAACGTTGATGAGAGTGTTGATGTTTCCGTTACAGGTGCTGTAAATACAGCTATTAGTGGCCAATATACTATTTCATATAGTGCGCTGGACGTTGCTGGAAACTCTTCATCAGTGGAAAGAACTGTTATTGTGGCTCCAGCAGATGCATTTGTTACCACATGGAATACTGATACCTATGGTAATTCCAATGCGCAGCAGGTGATGTTGTGTACAACATCTTTTGAATACAACTTTAATGTTGATTGGGGTGATGGTCATATTGATGAGGGGGTAACTTCAGACATTGTTCATACATACGATACGCCTGGTGTTTATACTATTTCAATTACTGGTCAATTCCCTTCTTTGTATTTCCCTAAACGAAGAGAGGCTAAGAAATATGATCGGCCTGATGAAGTAATTCCATGTAATTATTAGGACTCAAAGGGATCAGATTTCGAAAAACTGCTTGCTGTTGAACAGTGGGGGGAAATTAAATGGCAGTCCATGCACAGAGCCTTTAATTATACCCGAAATCTTCAATTTAACGCGACAGATGCCCCTGAACTATCTCAAGTAACTGATTCAAGTCTTATGTTTTATCTAGCTGAAGGTTTTGACAGTCCTGTTGGACATTGGGATGTTTCAGCTGTTGCCACTATGGAGTCGATGTTTGAAGGAGCGAACGCTTTCAATCAAGATATTAGCCAGTGGGATGTGTCTAGTGTTATTACTATGGAAAGAATGTTTGCAGGTGCACTGGTTTTCAATCAACTCATTGAAAATTGGGATGTTTCTAGTGTATCAAACTTAAGTTCAATGTTTTCAGGTGCATCGGCTTTCAATCAACCAATTGAAAATTGGGATGTTTCTAGTGTGACAGACTTAAGTACCATGTTTTCTGGTGCGTCGGCTTTCAATCAACCACTTGAAAATTGGGATGTTTCTAGTGTGACAGACTTAAGTGCCATGTTTTCTGGTGCGTCGGCTTTCAATCAACCAATTGAAAATTGGGATGTCTCTGGTGTAACAGATTTAAGTTCCATGTTTTCTCATGCATCGGCTTTCAATCATCCGTTGGAAAATTGGGATGTCTCGAACGTTACTACCCTAGATAATCTGTTTTATGGAGCAGCTTCGTTTAATCAGCCGCTAGGTAATTGGACTGTTTCTAATGTTAAAAGGATGGAGGGCGTTTTTAGAGATGCGAAATCCTTCTCACAAGATATTAATAATTGGGATGTATCCGACGTTACTACAATGGGTTTTATGTTTGCAGGAGCCACATTATTTAATAGTGAGTTATATAACTGGGATGTCTCTAATGTAGGTTATATGTACCATATGTTTGCCGACGCAATGAACTTTAATCGGGATATAAGTACATGGAACATATCAAATGTAACAGAACTAGGAAAAATGTTTCTAGGTGCTAAAGCATTTAATCAGCCAATTGGCAGGTGGAACACCTCACAAGTAACAAGTATGAGTGGGACCTTTGAAGCTGCCACAGCATTTAATCAAGATCTGAGTGCTTGGGATGTCTCAAATGTCGTAGTCATGTCATGGATGTTTAAAGAAGCTCGTTTATTTGATCAAGATCTAGGCGCTTGGAATGTTAGCAATGTGACACGAATGAATGAAATGTTCGACGGTGTAAAGCTGTCTACAGGTAACTATGACAATTTACTAATGGGGTGGAGCAACAACGCACTTCAGCAAGATGTTTTGTTTAGTGGGGGCGAAAGTCAATATTCAGAATCTACTCAAGGCTATCGAGATATTCTCACAGAGCAGTTTAATTGGGCTGTCAGCGATGGTGGAATAGACGACGGTAATTAGCGTTCTAGCATCAAGTAATTTTCAAAAACGCCACGCAAATGCGTGGCTTTTTTTGTGCCTTTAACTGGGTATTAATCACTTTAATTCATGTATATTTCGAGGAGAAGCAACGAACAAACACCATAAATGTGTGTAAAAGAATAAATTAAATCCAAATTTTATTACGCTGTAGACCAATAAAAACAATTGGTGTAACAAATTGTTTACGTTTGCTGAAAATAAAGCTTTACACTTTATGTTTTTTGCAGTTAGTATGTTGCCGAAATCGTCAGTATCGCTAATTTTCTCTACATTGGGCCTTGTCGAGTCAAAGGCTTCTATCTTGTAGAGAAAGCATAGCTAGAATCTGATGCTTAATTTTTTATTGAGTTGCTGATTGCTAACTTTATCTTTCGATAATGTTGGCTCATCTTTAGTACAGCACATGCTTGTTTAACTCATATTTGTCGGACACAACAATTTACCGGAAAAAACTATGGCTAGCGCATTACACAAGAGCTCACTTAACGATATTCACGTTAATGCTGAAGAAGTACTTATTACTCCAGAGCAGTTAAGAAAGGCATTGCCGCTTTCAGAAGAAGGTCGAGAGTTTGTTAAAGCCTCTCGTGAAACCATTTCTAACATCATTCATAAAAAAGACCACAGGCTACTGGTTATCAGCGGTCCTTGCTCAGTTCATGATGTTGATGCCGCGAAAGAATATGCTCGTCAGCTAAAAGCGCTAGCTGAAAAATATGACAATGAGCTATTTGTGGTAATGCGAGTGTATTTCGAAAAACCGCGTACTACTGTCGGTTGGAAAGGTTTGATAAACGACCCTAATATGGATGGCTCGTTCGATGTAGAAACAGGGCTTTTAAAAGCGCGTGAATTGTTGATTTACTTGACAGAGCTAGGTTTGCCATTAGCCACAGAAGCGCTAGACCCTATCAGCCCACAATACTTGGCAGAGCTATTTAGTTGGGCTGCTATCGGCGCTCGTACTACTGAATCTCAAACACACCGTGAAATGGCAAGTGGATTATCAATGCCTATTGGTTTTAAGAACGGCACCAACGGTAGCTTGGATGTTGCAATTAATGCATTGCAGTCAGCTGCATCGTCTCACCGCTTTATGGGAATTAACCGTCAAGGGCAAGTTGCACTTATTAAAACGTCTGGTAACCCAGATGGTCATGTGATTTTGCGTGGCGGCAAACAGCCAAACTACGACTCTGTTAATGTTGCGCTATGTGAGAAAGATTTAGCTGCACAATCTTTAGATCCTGCAATTGTAGTCGACTGTAGCCACGGTAACTCAAATAAGGACTACCGCCGTCAGCCATTAGTTGCTGAAAACGTGGTCAATCAGATAATTGAAGGCAACAAATCGATTATTGGTATTATGTTAGAGAGTAACTTAAAAGCTGGTAATCAGAGTGCTTCATTACCTAAAGAAGAGCTAGAGTATGGCGTTTCAGTGACTGATGCTTGCATTGACATGACATCTACTGAAGAAATATTTGCACTCGCTAGTGACAAATTACAAGATACGCTTAAGGTGCGTATTCAATAATCACCCTTTATGAAAGATATCACAGAAGATTTAACAAAACTTCGCGACGAAATTGATGACATAGACAGCCAGTTGGTTGCGCTATTGGCAAAGAGACGTCGCGTTACTACACAAGTGGGCGTGCTAAAAAGTGAAGTTGGCATGCCCATTTACGCGCCTGATAGAGAAGCTGCTTTACTCGCAAAACGCAGAGAGCAGGCAGCTGCTGAAGGTGTAAACCCTGAATTAATTGAAGACATCCTGCGCCGTACAATGCGGGATTCATATACCAGCCAAGATGAAAGTGGTTATCGCTGTGTAAATCCTGATTGCAAGGAAATTGTTGTTATCGGTGGACAAGGGCAGCTCGGTAGCATTTTCGTTGACCTGTTTAAACGCTCAGGCTACAGCATTCATATCATCGAAAAAGATGATTGGGCTCATAGTGAACAAGTATTAGCGAAGGCAAGCGTTGTTATTGTTGCTGTACCGATTAGACTGACGGCAATGATCATTCAGAAGCTGAGTACATTGCCGAATAGCTGTATTTTAGCGGATGTAACGAGTGTTAAAGAGTCGCCGTTATATGAGATGCTGAAAGTTCATGAAGGTCCAGTTGTCGGTTTGCACCCAATGTTTGGCCCTGATGTCGCTGGTTTAATCAAACAAACGATTATCACGTGTGATGGACGTGATAGTGACGCATACCAATGGCTGCTTGAACAGTTTAAGGTGTGGGGAGCGACCATTTATCCTGTGACCGCTTACGAGCATGATAGTGCGATGGCAATGGTTCAGGTAATGCGTCACTTCTCAACAATCGCTTATGGTTACCACCTGATGACGGAAGGAGCGAATCTGCAACAGCTTGTTGATATGAGTTCGCCGATTTATCGTCTAGAGCTAATTATGGTTGGCCGTTTGTTCGCACAAGATCCTGTTTTATATTCTGATATTATTTTTGCTAATTCTGACAATGTCGCTATGATGAAGCGCTTCGCCTACCGATTCCTTGAGTTGCTTGAGGATGTCGAAATGGGTGACAAAACGGCTTTTGTCACTATGTTTGACCAAGTCGCAGATTGGTTTGGCGATTATGCCGATATTTTCTTGAAAGAAAGTAAAGCCATGTTGTTAAAAGCAAACGAAATAAAATAGTTAGATAGAGGATTTATGGCGCGTCGCAAAAATACACTTGTCTCTGTACTCATGCCTTTCGCATTGTCGATTATATTGTCTATTGCATTGTCAGCGTGCGCAGGCACAACGCCTGAGCATGGGAAAGCAAAAGATTTTGTGGGAGAAATAACCCACGTGCAATTGCTTGATGATTACCAGCACTTTGATGCAAATTATCAATCTTTTGAAGTGACAGATGAACAAGCTTCATTGCTAGGTGCGTTACCCGCTGATACCAAAATCGACGTGTATTTCGCTACTTGGTGTCATGACAGTGTGCGTGAGGTACCTCGCTTATTAAAAGCCATGGCAACACGACCCGACATTGAATTAAATCTCTTAGCATTAGACTACAAGAAACAAGATCCAAATGGCCTTGCTGAAAAAGCAGGTGTTAAGTTCACACCTACGATTGTTGTTTCTAAAAACGGTAAAGAACTTGGTCGTATCATTGAGCGACCAGAAAAGGGGCTTGTTGAAGACATCGCCGGTTTTGTGAAGTGATACTTCCACGTTTATAGCAGACGTTGGATTGATTCACTCAACGTCACCAAATTAGATAATTTTAATACCAATTGAAATAAATATTTAACCGCTTCAGAGCTATGTCAGGGAAGTTAGAATAAAGCAAATTTATGCTGTTGTAGCATTCTCCAATAAAGAAATTTGTGAAATTATCACTTTCCTGACAAGCTCGCAGAGGGCGAGTTTAAAAGGCTTATATGCTGCGTTATTGATTTTGACAAGGGAATAACCATTCTCTGCAATCAAAGCCTTGCCTATAAGCCTTTTAATTCTCGCTGAATGCTCAAATATTTAATTCAAGTGGTATAATTATAAGGGAGCAACTGAAATGTGCTCCCTTTTTTGTTGTTCTTACCTTGGTAAACATTAGTTTGGTTTAAATCTAATTTGAGCGTATATCATGGCAATGTCACCGTCCAAATAGTTTAACATTTTGGGCGGATTTATATTAGGGTTAGGGAGTTCAACGGTCGGCACTTTTGTTAGAATCGCGATATAAAGCTTTTGCCAGCTATGCCCGCCAGAATCTCGACCTAGAATATCGCATACTAATTGTTTACAGCTAAGGTTTAATAATTCAAAGCTCTCAGTCGTTTCGTGAGAAGCAATGAACTGCCTTAGTTCTTGCTCCATATTAAATGCCCAACCTTCGTCTTCCGCTAGAGGCTGTTTTAACTCTGGTTGACTAACAAAACTATTTGCTTCTTTCATTTTCTCAACCATATACCCGCTTAGTTGCGGCGAAGCATGTGCTTCTATTAGATCGCTAACTTTGGAACGGTGTTCTGAAGCCCAATCGCTTAATACAAGCTCATCTTCCGTTAGCAGAGTTGCTTGTTCGGTGATACTCATTGACTCGGCGTTTGAGTGACTATTCTCTTCTTGTGCTGCGTTCTGACTGTCCATCTGGTCACTTTCTAGAGATGAAATAGCTTTCATAGCGTCAGAGTCATTTACATCCTCACTTTTACTTTGTTCGTTGGCACTCGCGCTTAGTACGTTCTTCGAGGGGTAATTAAGATCGCCTTGAGGCCGCGATACTTGTTTATCAGGCGACTTTTCTTGCCATGGGAACTCTGGTGGACTCGTAACGTAAGGGGAGAGAAAATAACCTAGCGAATAGGCAATAACAGCGGTGATGCTGCAACTAACTAGCAATCTCATAAACATTCCATGTCGTTTTAGTAATTTTATTAACCTAACATTGAAGTATCAATTATTCAATTGTGTTTTCAGTGGGTTATATTGAAGAGCTAAAGCGTGTTAGACAACAAGAGCAGTTCAGTTGTTACTTTGCCTTAGCCTAGCGTTTTTGCTAAAAGTGATAGTAAGGGGGGATTAAAACGAAAATGCGACGCCGACAGATACTGACGCATCAAAGTAAACGGGATTACTAAATTCCGCGTAGCAGGTTTGGTCTTCACAGAAAAATTCGTCGTCCTCGTCAGTTAACGTTGCATAGCCGCGTAATTCTGTAAATACAGCAAAGCCTGATTGCATCTCGTAGCGAGTTCCGAAGGCGAGTGTTGCAGAAGGGTAAAGTGCACTTTCGTGGGCTGAGTCCATGTAAGCGCCGCCTAAACCAAATGAAAAAGTGCTAACGTAGTTGCTTTGTCTAAACAATGCGACACCGTTGAAGTGGGCATATAGAATATCTAGATCTTCACTGTTCCCTGCACTGGTATTATCAAATTCATGACTAACGTAGTTTACTAGTACTTGCCCTTGCCCGTTAGGTGACTCCTGCCAAGATAGGGCTGCGCCAAAGTGTGGATCGCTGCTCATTGAAAGGTCATTACCTGCGCTATCTTCTAAGTCGCTGCTCGTCATGTAGCCGAAAAGAGGGGCTATTTCAAACTTCTTTTGGTTTTGTCCATTTTGTCCATATGCAACTGAAGTAAACAACGACAACGCTGCAGCGATAGTTAATATCGAGGATTTTAAATGGCGTAACATGACTAATTCCCTGAGCTTGTGATTCTAATATTTAATTAGTGCTTCAATATTAGAGTATACCTAGTTGTCATTATTACAAGTTTTTTATTGCTAAGTTGTTTATTAATTTGATTATTTTGTTAAGTCTAAACTGCATGCTTTGTAACAGCAGTCCTTTCTTCTTCTAGCTTTATTTGAGCTGCTTTAATAAGGGTCGTCAATATCTCTGCACCCGTTACACTCATCATCTTGGCTTTTGATAAGTGTTCGGCTGGAAGCTGTAGGTTTGAAAAAAGTATCTCCTCTACCGGTTGGTTATTTTCAAACAAGGTTAGGATAAGCGTTTTTACGGTGAGCTTGGCGATTTTTACTTGAAACTCGTGGTTACCGTTTAATCCTTGTTGTTTGCTATTTGCTTGCGAAACTAGCTTGCTAATTGTTTTTTTTATCAACGTATTAGCAGCTTCTGTGTTCCCCCTTGGCAACGACAAGTTCACCGTTTCTATCGTCATTCTTTCCACGTTAACTTCAGCTTTCTTTAAGCTTCGCTTTTCATACTGCCAAACAAGCGTGTCGATAGTTAAACCAATATCTTGTTCTTCAAAGGGTATTGTTAAAGAAACCTTTGGGATTTCTCCTGTCGGCTCGGAAGGTGAAAGTACCACTTCCGAAATAGAGAATTTACTTCCTTTTGGCAGTTGCTCGTTAATGGTGAGTTGGTAGTGATTTAGGTATTGCTCAAATGAATTACTGGCGGCGAACCACATTAATCCACCTAACACGAAAAAAGCGGCAAAAACTAGATTGGCAGGTTTATTCACAACATTAACTTCTAATTATTTGAAAGCCTTTGATTATATAGTCGGTGATTGCAAGTTGCGAGTATTTACATTGTACTAACACATTTACGGTTAACGTCCTATATTTTCAGATGAAATACATCGAGCAGTTGACCGCTCTTAGGTATATTTACCGTGTCCCAAAATCAGAAGAAGTTGTTATGTCCAGTTCAATGAAAAGCCGTTTACCTTTACTGCTGATATTTGCATTCCTAATTGTACTTATTGCTTACATTCAGTGGCCAGAAGCCGAAGTTCAACAAAAGCGACATCAGCGTGTTGTGCCTGTGAAAGTTGCAGAAACAAAAGTGGCCGAATTTAAAGATGTTATTGCTGCCATCGGTAGTGCCAGAGCAAATGAACAAGTGTTGATAACCTCGAAGCAAGCTGATCTCGTTGAGGAAGTCGCTTTTCAAGACGGTGATATTGTTGAAAAAGGCGCGATTTTGGTGAAGCTTAATAACCAAGAGGAACGCGCTAAAGTAAATGAATTGGAAGCTAACTTAGCTGAGTCTGTTGCGCAGCTAAATCGCTATCAAGACTTGTTAAAGAAAAAAGCGACTTCAACCTCACAAGTGGATGAACAAGAAGCTAAAACGAAAGCTATCGCGGCACAGTTAGCAAGTGCAAAAACCAAACTAAATGATTTAGTTATTAAAGCGCCATTCGACGGTGTACTGGGTTTTAGAGAAATTAGTGTGGGTGCTTATGTGAAGTCTGGCGATGTGATTACGTCTCTTGATGATTTAAGTGTTGTCAAAGTTGATTTCTCTGTGCCAGAACGTTTCTATACAGCAGTTATTGTTGGTCAATCAATTGAAGCTACTAACAGTGCTTATCAAAACATAGTATTCACAGGCAAAGTAACGTCAGTCGACCCTCGTATTGATAATGCGACTCGAATGGTGAAAGTTCGTGCTGAAATTCCAAACCAAGACTATCGCTTACGCGCTGGTATGTTGTTATCAATAAATGTAGAGCGCAGTGTTGAGAAAGTGTTGCAGGTGCCAGAAAGCGCCATTATTCCAATCGAAGACAAGCATTTTGTGTTCATTATTGTTGACGGTAAAGCACAGCGCAAAGAGGTGGTTACCGGACGTCGCAAGCCTGGCATCGTGGAGGTTGTTTCTGGCTTAGTTGACGGTGAGCCAGTCGTTATTGAAGGGGCACTCAAATTACGAGACGGTACTTCGGTATCAGTGTTGGAGAATAACGCGTGATTTTATCTGACCTCTCAGTAAAAAGACCGGTCTTTGCAACCGTTCTCAATTTACTTATCGTCACCTTTGGTATCGTTGCATTCTTTTTATTACCGCTTAGAGAGTATCCGGATATCGATCCGCCCGTTGTGAGTATTAACACTTCATACCCAGGTGCTTCTGCCGCGATTGTTGAAACCAAGATCACGCAACTTCTGGAAGACCGTATTAGTGGTGTTGAGGGCGTCAAGAACATTACTTCGACAAGTCGTGTAGGGCGCTCAAGTATCACGATAGAATTTAAGCTTGATCGCGATATTGAGTCGGCAACTAACGATGTTCGTGACCGTATTTCTCGTGCATTAAATCAACTACCTGAACAAGCAGATCCACCAGAAGTGTTTAAAGCCAACAGTGATGAAAACGTCATTGTTTGGTTTGTATTGCAAAGTGACGTGATGAGCACGCTGCAGTTAACCGATTATGCTGAACGCTATATTGTCGATCGTTTCGCTGTGGTCGATGGCGTTGCACAAGTGCGTGTTGGTGGTGGCAGAACCTATGCGATGAAGGTGTTTTTAGATCGCGTGTCGATGGCTGCACGTGGTGTCACTGTAGCTGATATCGAATCTACCCTACGCTCGCAGAATATTGAGTTACCTGCGGGTGAAATAGAGTCTATCGACCGCGATTTTTCTATTCGTGTAGAGCGCAGCTATCGCTCAGAAAATGACTTTGCCCGAATGGTAATCGCCAAAGGTGAAGACGGTACACTAGTGCGCTTAGCGGATGTGGCGAGCGTTGAAATTGCTGCTGAAGATGACGAAAACATGTTCCGTGGTAACGGCAAAAATATGGTCGGCTTGGGTATTATCAAGCAATCTAAAGCGAATACTTTGGAAGTGGTAAAAGCAGCGCGTAAGGAAATGGAGCGCATCAAAGAAGGCTTACCTCTGGGCACTAACATCGAAAATAGTTATGACTCGTCGGTGTTTATCCAAGGTTCCATTGACGAAGTATACAATACCTTGTTTGTTGCTATGTTAATGGTTGTCTTGGTTATCTTCTTGTTCTTAGGCAACATCAGAGCAACCATTATCCCCGCTATCACTGTACCCGTTGCACTTATTGGTTCGATTATGGTGCTAAGTGCACTCGATTTCTCCATCAACTTATTGACCTTATTGGCACTGGTACTTGCCATTGGTCTGGTTGTTGATGACGCTATTGTTGTGCTGGAAAATATCTATCGACGTATTGAACAAGGGCAAAAGCCATTAGTTGCCGCCTACGAAGGCGGTCGAGAAGTAGCATTTGCTGTAGTTGCTACCACACTTGTTTTGGTGGCGGTGTTCGTTCCTCTAGTGTTTTTATCCGGCAATATGGGGCGGCTGTTTACAGAGTTTGCCTTAGCAATTGCCGCTGCAGTTGTTTTCTCTAGTGTAACTGCACTGTCATTAACGCCAATGCTGTGTTCGAAAATGCTTAAGCACAGGGAACGTAGTTCTTCATTTGGCCAACTGCTCGACAGGGGCTTTGCTCGTCTGGAAAAGGGGTATGGTGATATTCTCAAGTCATCTATTCATCAGCCTTTGCTGCTTGTAGGAATTATTCTTGCCTCGCTTTATGCCGTGTACAGCTTGTTCATTCAGCTACCTAATGAATACACTCCAAGGGAAGACCGTGGTGACTTGTTCATCATCATGACAGGTGCTGAAGGCGCAAGTTATGAAAATAATGTTAAGAATATGCAGAAGATCGAAGAGAAGCTTATTGCTTATTACGATCGTGGCGAGTTGGATCGCGTTATTGTTCGTGTACCTGGTTTTGGTGGCACTGGAGGTATCGCGATAGTTGGTTTGCCTAAATGGGATGAACGCAGCTTCTCCACACGAGAATTTGCGGGCAGGTTTAATGGTGAGCTTCAAGACGTAACAGATGTGCGTTCATTTGCGATTATGCGTCAGGGCTTACGCGGCTCAGGCAACGGACAACCTGTTGAGTTTGTTATTCAGGGCAATACTTATGAAGAGTTAGCAAAATGGCGAGATATCGTCATTGAAAAGGCTCAAGAAAATCCTAATCTACAAAGTGTACAAAGTGACTATAAAGAAACATTTCCACAATTACTGGTTGATATAGATCACGACAGAGCGTATGACTTAGGTGTGGCGATTGGCGATATCGCTAGCACGTTAGAAACCATGCTTGGCCAGCGTCGAGTCACCACGTTCGTTGATCGTGGTGAGGAATATGATGTCATTCTAGAGGGTGACGAGGCAGACTTTAAGAGCCCGACAGATATCGATAGTGTGTATGTTCGCTCTCGTGATTCAGGTCAGTTAATTCCGTTATCAAACCTGATTACTATCAAAGAAAATGCGACTTCGTCACAGTTAAACCGTTATAACCGTTTACGCAGCGTCACAATTACGGCGAACTTAGCGGACGGCTACTTGCTGGGCGATGCACTCGATTTTCTAAATCAAGTGGTTCGCGACCATTTACCAGATGAGGCCCAGGTAGATTACAAAGGTCAAAGTTTGCTCATGAAAGAATCTGGCAACTCTATTTTATTTATATTCGCATTGGCGCTATTGATCACTTTCTTTGTGTTATCTGCGCAGTTTGAAAGCTTTGTTCATCCGTTTGTTATTTTGTTGACTGTGCCGCTTGCGTTGGTGGGAGCTTTGGCTGGTCTAGAAATCATGGGAATGAGCTTAAATATTTATAGTCAAATTGGCATTGTGATGCTTATTGGTCTTGCGGCTAAAAACGGTATTCTTATCGTTGAGTTTGCCAATCAGTTACGTGATAAAGGAGTAGCGTTTGAACAAGCGCTTGTTCAGGCGTCTCAGCAGAGATTACGCCCAATTGTGATGACTACTTTTACGACCGTGACTAGTGCTATTCCACTAGTCTTGGCGTCAGGTCCTGGCTATGAAAGCCGAATGGTTATTGGTGTCGTTATCTTTGCTGGTGTTTCTCTGGCCAGTATCTTTACCTTGTTTATCGTACCTAGTGCTTACTATTGGTTATGTCGAAATACAGGTTCGCCACAAGCGATTTCTCAAAAGCTCGAAAAGTTAAAAGAATAATGGTTTAACGTTATCGATTAAAAAGGCACGCTAAAGCGTGCTTTTTTTTTGATTGTTTTCCGCAGAAAATAGCACTCGAAATGTCGAAGCTTTTGTAATCTCTAGTTAAAATGTAAGTAACCATTCACTTTATATTGTATGCAAATGCTGGGTTTGCGATGTTCAAAAAGTAATCTTTTTACAATTTTGTACATATTTCGCAAAATAAATTTTCAATATTATTTGTTAGCTTATTGTTAATTTTTTCTACGAAAGATTTCGCAAATTCATTCTTTACTCATTTCTCCCTAAGTCACGCCAGCTAGTGGATTGCCCTATATTTAACTAATCGAAATTTAATCACATGCTTTTACCAAGCTACATTGATATCGGTTAGTTGCGGTGGTAAAAACAAAAAAATTCACTTGTCATATACTTGTAAAGGTCAATTCTGTGTTTTATAAATAATTGTCCTTAGTCGTTTTGTGTTGTCGCTTTAACAGCTAAGAAAACTAAAAAAATAATATACGTATAAAAATAATTTCTAAATTTTAGGGAAGGATAAACATGTCTACTAAATTTCGTGCTGGCATGCTTGCGCTTTCAGTAAGTGCAGCATTAGGTACTGCTCCTGCCTACGCTTTCGAAGATGCTTCTGCTGAGGAAGTAGAAAAGATTGTTGTTGTTGGTTCTCGCGCCGCGCCTCGTTCAATTGCTGACTCCGCTGTACCAGTTGATATCGTTGGTGGTGATGAATTAGGTAAATCTGGTTCAAGTGATATGCTTGATCAGTTGGTCAGTACTGTTCCATCATTTAACGTGCGTGCACAGCCTATCTCGGATGCAGCTACGTTAATTCGTCCAGTTAACTTACGTGGTTTGTCTTCGGACTCAACGTTAGTACTTGTTAATGGTAAGCGTCGTCACCGTGCATCAGTTATCGCTTTCCAAGGTGGTGGCGTGAACGATGGTGCTCAGGGGCCTGACATCTCAGTTATCCCAACAGTTGCACTTAAGCAAGTTGAGGTTCTTCGTGACGGTGCGGCGGCACAGTACGGTTCTGATGCAATCGCTGGTGTAATGAATTTCGTATTAAAAGACGATGCTGACGGTGGTTCCATCTCTGTGAAGCAAGGTGAGTTTTACGAAGGAGACGGTACGACTACGACTATTGATGGTAACATCGGTATGCCATTTACTGATGATGGCAGCATAAACTTAAGTTTCCAACTTAAAAATGCAGATGCTACAAGTCGATCTGTACAGCGCCCTGATGCGCAAGGGTTAGCTGATGCTGGTAACGCTGCGATTCAAGATCCTGCGCAAATCTGGGGTAACCCAGAAATCGAAGACGATATGACGTTATTCGGTAACGTGTTATTGGATCTTGGCGATGACAAAGAATTCTACATGTTCGGTAACTACTCTGAGCGTGACGTAACAGGTGGTTTTTACTACCGTAACCCGCATAACCGTGGCAACGTATACTCAATCGATGGTGGTGAAACACTTCTAGTGGGTGACATCGCACAAGCGACTGAGGGTGCTGAGCGCACATGTGCTGTTGTACCAGCAAACGTACCTAACGTATTGGATACGGATGAGTACAAGGCAATGGTTGCTGACCCTAACTGTTTCTCAATGAACCAGATCTTCCCTGGCGGTTACACGCCTCAGTTTGGTGGTAACATTACTGATACTTCACTAACAGTCGGTACTCGTGGTGATATTTCGACTGGTTTCCTTAAAGACTGGTACTTTGACTTAAGTGCTTCAGTAGGTCGTAACGAATCTAAATTCTTCTTGAAAAACACATTAAACCCATCGTTAGGTCTTGAAACACCGACTGACTTTGATACAGGTAGCTACATCCAGTTAGAGAAAACGTTTAACTTTGATTTAGTTCGCGCTGTAGAAGTAGGCTTAGACGAGCCATTGAATGTTGCAACGGGTTTAGAGTTCCGTGAAGAAAGCTTTGAAATCATCTCTGGTGAAGAAGCATCATGGAAAGCAGGTGATTATGCAGATCAAGGTTTCAACATTGGTTCTCACGGCTTTAAAGGTTTCGGTCCTGAAGCACAAGGCCGTAATGATCGTCGTAACTGGGCTGCTTACTTAGATTTAGAAGCATACTTAACTGAAGACTTTATGCTTGGCGGTGCGTTACGTTGGGAAGACTTCAACACGTTTGGTAGCACAACTAACTACAAGTTAACGGCACAATACTCGATGACTGACGAGATTTCACTTCGTGCATCGACAAGTACAGGTTTCCGTGCACCAACAGTTGGTCAAGCAAACGTAGTGAATACGGCAACGTCTTTGGTTAATGGTGAGCTAATTCAAAGCTTCTTGGCGCCGCCAACAGACCCGCTTTCATCATTCTACGGCGGTAAGGAATTAACGCCAGAAGAATCTGAATCTTACGCGATGGGTATTGTTTATAGCTCTGGTGACTTCTTCTTAACCGTTGATGCTTACAGCATTGAAATGACAGATCGCTTAGCACAATCTAGTCAAATTACGGTACGTGCTGAAGATCACGAAGAGTTGCGTTCTTTAGGTGTTAAGAACCCTGAGCTTATCTCTGCGGTAACTTACTTTGCGAATGATTTCGACACGACAACTCAAGGTATTGATGTAGTTGCAAACTACTCAATGGAGTTAATGGGTGGCGATACGCAGTTGAGCTTAGCTTATAACTTCAATGAGACTGAGGTTGATAAGTTTAACCCTGATACAGTTGATGAAGGTAAGGTTCGTCGTTTAGAAGAAGGCATGCCAGATCACCGTGCAACCTTTACTGTAAGCCAATCTTGGGATGAAGTTTCTGCATTTGTTCGTATGAATTACTTCGGTGAATACTACGCGGTGCATGCAGATGATACGTCTGAGTGGGGTTCTGAGACTGCGGACTCTGCGTTTACATTTGATGCTGAAGTAAGCTACTTCTTGAATGACAGCGTTACATTGACTGTTGGTGCTAGCAACCTGTTTGACCAAGAAGCTGAAGAGCTTAAAGACGGTACTTACGGTGTGTTAGGTGCTAAGTACTATGAAAGTGGTCCATTCGATTACAACGGTGGCTTCTACTACGGTAAAGTGACTTACAAGTTCTAATCTGTCAAAACTCCCTAATCAAAAAGCCCAGCATAAGCTGGGCTTTTTTACATCTAGATTAACGTGATAATCTTTTAACTAAAGCGCTTCACTTGGCACGCTTGTCGGGTTGATATGCTCGATAGGATAGCAGCCCAATACTTTGATAAAGTTAGTTTGCTCAGTAAGCTGTTTGATAGCTTCCTGCATCGCTAATGTTTTGATATTGGCTTCTACATCAATGTAAAACATCTCTTCCCACGGGCGTCCTTGTATTGGACGAGACTCAAGTTTACACATGTTTATGCCTTTGTCTTTAAGTACCATCAGGCATTCGACTAATGCACCTGGTTTTTGGCCTGTAGCAAGAATGAATGTCGTCTTAGCAGGAATTTGCTCTGCAACGTCCACTGGTTTACGAGCAACAACAATAAACCGACTATGGTTTTCTTCTTGGTTGGCAATCGATTTTTCTAATGCATGCAGTTGGTATAACTGACCGCCTTCTTCGCTGCCAATAACTGCAACGGTTTCGTCTTGCAGTTCAAATACTTTCGCCATCGCATCGGCTGTGCTATCACAATACTCAATGCGAATGCCTTCTTGTTTATCTAAGAAGTTACTGCATTGCGTAAATGGTTGGCCATGTGCATAAATGGTTTTGATATTATCGAGGCGAGTGTTTACTGCTGTTAGTAAACAATGCTCAATAGGGTGGGTTATTTCACCCACAATAGATAAATTCGTGTGCTGCAGTAAATCGTAAACCTCGTTAATACTGCCTGAACTGGTATTCTCTATCGGCAGTACGCCGTAATCAACATGGCCTGCTTCTACTAACTGCATAATATCTGCAAAGCTTTGACATCCAGACTCAATAATCTTTTCGGCGCGTCTTGAGAAGTAACGGTGACTGGCTAAATAACTGTATGAGCCTTTGTCACCTAAGAAGGCAACGCTGACCATTGGCATTTGTAAACCGGGGTTCGTTAGTGTTTGCAGATAAGCCTGCTGATTTAACACCGAGTCTTCTATAATTGTTTGGAAAACGCTAGTAACGTAGTGAGCGTCTAAACCTAATGCTTTGCCTTGATTAATTAAGCGTATTAAAAGTTCTTGTTCACGTTGTTGGTCGCGTACCGGACGGACTTGGTGAGCTTTACTTTTAGCAACATTAAGAGTGAGTGCTCGGCGCTTAGCAAAGAGCGTTAACAGTTCTTGATCCGTTTCGGTAATTTGCGCTCTAATTTTGTTGAGATCTAATTCTTCTGTCACCTTGCACCTTCTATCGTTACTGATTGATTATCATCGCTACTGGAATAGCTGTTAAGTAGCGCCATTTTTAGTTTGTAAAAAAAAACCTCCGCTGGCGGAGGTTTTTTGCTAGTTAATTTGTTTTGACACAAAAAACACCCCTCAGCCAACACGCGCTAAGATAAAAAAGAAAATAAAGAGGTTGGTTGTGTTTTTTGTGTTCATGTCTGTACTTTATCTAGCCTACTATTGGAGTTCAAGCACTAATAACTTAAAAGTGTTAATTTGTACTTAGTTTCGCCCGGTAAGAAAGGGCTCGGCCTACCTTCTACCCAGTCACTATGGCCTTTGCCGAAGTATGGACTCCAAGGGTGTCCAGCCTGACTTGTCGGCATATGAAAAATACCTGATTCTTCATGACCAGGAGAAACAATCATTCGCTCTGAAGCTCCGAAGCCTGCACCATCTACACGCGGCATAAATGTGTCGCCCGGCAGTGGGTCAGTTGGCATGTTTAAATACTGACCAAATATTGGAATAGCGCTACTTAGCGGGTGATTGATTTTAGCAGCGTTCTCTTGTCCCCATGTGGCTTCTTCAAGTGTTTGATCTTCTGTCATATCGGTGAGGGCAGTTTGTAGAGATTTTACAAACACTTCATGCCAGCTACCCCCGTTCGGAAGGAACTCATTTGGTTGGCTTTGGATGAGCTGCCACAACGGGACCTCCATTTGAGAACGAATGGTTTTCGGATCAAAATTTTCGTCATAGGCTGTCAAATAGCTATTAAGCTGCTCAAATACTTTATCTTTTACAGCAGCCCTGAAATTCTTAACGATGCGATAACCTACCGAGTCAACGTTGGCATATAGGGTTGGTACATCGACAAACGCTTTAACCTCATGCCATTCGGCTTTATCCTTGAGCGCCTGCTCTGTTAGCACTTGTGACAGTAATAACTGCTGCCAACGTTTTAAGAAGATTGCTTCAGTATCAAGTGCAATCTTCAGTAATTCTTTTTCTGAGAATCTGTCTTGCTCAAAAAGGCGTTGCTGTATTTGTTGAGAACGCGCACCAAGTGCATAACCGCCATTGCCAATATGCTCATATAGGGCTTCACCGACAACACGAGAGTTGCCTGTCCATAGACGATTATCTTTTGGTGCGTATACTTTCGGGTATTCTTCAGCTGTTAAATAACCATCCCACGTGTTTTCACCTGTCGACCAGTCGCTAGGTAGCTCGCCGATATTACCAACTTTACGAGGAATAGGCCCCATAATCGTCCAACCGATGTTACCTTGTTTGTCACCTACCATCATATTCTGCGCGGGAATTCCCGATGACGCGGCAATTTCGAACGCCTGTTCTACAGTTTTGGCTGTTTCCAGCTTGGTGTGAGACAAATTGACCGCATTTTCATCGTGTGCAACCCAGCGATAAGCGAGTAATTCACCGCCAGCATTTTTACCTATAACAGGTCCCCATATGGTGTCTTGCACCTGGAACTCTATGGCTTCTTGTCCTTTTACTGCAATGATTTGATTACGCATATCAAAAGCGACGAAGCCTTCTGGAGTCAGGTACTGGCTTTGGTCTTCATTGGTTTTTAATACGATTACATCGCTCCAGTCACCATAGCTGTTTGTAAAGCCCCAAGCGATATTTCCATTGCTGCCAACAACAACATTGGGTGTCCCAGGAAGCGTTGCGCCAGTTATCTTGACTGTTTCACCATCTTGTTGATACTCAATCGAAGCGCGATACCAAGTGTTTGGTACACGGATACCTAGATGCATATCGTTTGCAACGATAGCACTACCTGTTGAAGATATTTCTCCGGCAACTGCCCAGTTGTTTGAACCGTAAAAGTCTGGGTTTTCAAGTGGTATGTAAGCGGATGAAGAATGAGCTGATAGTCCCTCAGGAAGCTCAGTAGGTAGCGGTGATGGTGCATAGCTAGTGCCATCAATGGCTGCATCCCAGCGGCTGCCTTTAGGGTTGAAGAAAGCAAACCACTCTGGTGGCAAAGCTTTGTTCATAACGTCTAAACTTAGCTCGCGGCTACCGTCGGCATACTGTAAGTCTAGGTACATGCTGTATACCGCTAATACCGTATCTTCTTCTCGCCATTCTACTGGGGTTTGCCTAAGTAAGTTGTACTCAAAAGGGCTAACTCTAAGTCGAGATAGTCCCTGATTTACACCGCGAGTGTAAGCTTTAAGCATCGCAAGTTCAGTTTGAGCCAACTTTTCCACCATCGCACGAGCTCGTTCACGAAAGCGGTGAATGCGAATTTCTTTGTCTCGTTCAATGGCTATTTCGCCAAACAAGCTTGATAATTCACCAGCAGAATTCCTACGCAGTAAATCCATTTGGAAGAAGCGTTCTTGAGCATGAACAAACCCTAGTGCCATTGCAGCGTCATTGCGGTTATTCGCTTTGATTGTTGCGATACCGTTTTCATCGCGCTCAACAACCGTTGTTTCTTCAAGGCCAAATAGTGTCGCTTTGCCATCAAGTTGTGGAAGCGCACTATTAATTCGGCTGTAGAGCCAAGCTGATCCCGTAGCGATGACAAATACCAGTAATATGGCGATGCTTTTTAAAATGAACTTAATATTAATCATGATATTAGTAGCTTTGTTTTTGGCGTTATTGCTATGCATTTTATGCCTTCTAGCTTACTTTTCCTGCGTAGAATATGCACGCAAAAATCGTTAATTTTGCCGATAAATTACTAAAAACGTTGTACTAACGTGCTGTTTTTACGAATTAATTAAAATAGCTCATATTTTATTTAGCTAATGTGTTAACGAGATGTAATAATATGAGGGTTTGGCGCGTGGTATGGTTTTCCCAAGGATGTGTATTCTCGCATGCTTAGCGTATTTTTCTCATTTTGTTAGCTGCTTTTAAATCAGATTTTCATCAATAGTAAAAGTAGTAGGTCGGAGTTGGCATGTCTGATGAATTTAAGCGTCACCTGCAAATAGGTGATTGGTGTTTTGAATTAAAAATGGTTCGTGCATTAAAAGTTGATGAGTATGGAAAGCCTTATCAAGCTATCGCTAATTGCAATGTTAATGGCGATTCAATGTACATAGACGGCTTATTGACCAAGGAAGGCGAAGAGTTCACGAAAGAAGACTTTATGACATTTTATAAGTTTACTGAACTCTTAGGCTTAGATAACTTTTCTTATCATCGTTATCAAAATGGTGAATCGATGACCAAGGAAGTTAAAATTAAACAAAAGAAAGCGAAAGAGCTTCCTGAGCAGGAAAACAACTCGCCATTGATTAAACTAGTAAAGTAATTAAGCAGCACAACCAAGAATAATGCTGCGTTACTTATTTATTGCTTAATCTGCTTGTATGAATTGAAAGAGAGCCTAGCTTATTTCACTCGTTAATCTAGGTTTCCACTAAACTTAGCAGTCGTGTCTTGCAAAATAACCCTCTAAAGGGGAATCTTAATGGCAAAATTGCGTCTTTTTTGATAGTATTCGGCGCAATTTTTCTACGCCTTTATATTTGATAGTTTTGTTGTATATCATTCAGCGAAAGTTTTACTTTCTTTTCAGCATTTTATCTCTCGTTGCTATTTCTGTGTTGTTTTACGGAAGTGTTTCGGCTGCGCAGGCATTTTTCGCATATGCGATTATTGGCGCCCTTTCTCTTTACCTGTATCGCCGTCAGATTTCTTGGCAGCTAGGACTTTGGCTAGCAGAAATGTTGTCATCTCAACCCAGCGCAGAAAATAAGCGATCCAATTGGTTACAGCACTTGATTCAGCCGCTTGAAAGTAGGCTGCAACATTTGGTCAGCGAACGAAATATGGCCTATGCAGCGTTTAATGCAATCAATGATGCGGTTATTCGCACGGATGAAAATGGCCAAGTAAAAGCCGTCAACCGCGCTTGTTTAAAGCTATTCAATTGTGATCGTCACGCATTGTTAAATAATAGCTATAACCTTTGCCAGCGGGCATTGAAAGTGACGGATGCACACATAGACTTCAATGACATTCTTGCCAAGCTTGCATGCGGCGATAGTGAGGAGCGCGTGTTTAGTTCAATATTTCATGTTGAAATTAAAGAACGAGTATTTGCGATTGAACGCCAAGTATCTGCGGTGTATCAAGGTGGTAAATTTTCCGGTACTGTCATTATGCTTCGCGATGTGACTAAAGCTGAAAAACTGCGTAAACGTTTGAGATTTCAAGCTAATCACGACAATGTTACTAAGCTATACAACCGTTATAAGTTTGACCAGCGCTTGACTGATGCTTGGCACGATGCCAAGCAAAGCAACCGTCAGCATGCGCTACTCTTGCTCGATATGGATCGTTTTAAACTGATTAACGATAATGCGGGACATGCCAGTGGCGATCAGTTACTGCGCAATGTGGCTGAGTTATTAAGAGCAAACATTAGAGCAACCGACGTTTGTGCGCGAATAGGTGGTGATGAGTTCTCTGTATTGCTTTATGACGTTGATAGAGGCGTCGTGGAGCAAATTATGACTAAGCTAAATCTAGCGTTCGAAAATCTTCAGTTTGCCAGCGCAGGACAAGTGTTTGATGTTGGGGCGAGCATCGGGGCGACATTAATTAATTTACATTCGCCGCAGATAGCAGATATTAAGCGACAAGCAGATACAGCTTGCTTCATAGCGAAGAACAAAGGTATTAACAGCCACCAATTGTTTAGCCAGCAAGACGAACAGTTGATGAGTATTCAGCAGGAGCCTCGTTGGGCTGCTCGTATTCACCAAGCACTGGAAAGTGATGAGTTTGTTTTGTTTTATCAAACTATCCAGGCTTTGGATACTGCACACAATTCGAAACAGCATATTGAAATTCTGCTCCGTTTAAAATCGGGCGATAAGGTGCTTAGTCCTAGCTTGTTTTTACCTGCTGTTGAACGCTTTAGGCTTACGGACAAAGTTGATTATTGGGTCGTATCTAAGGTTTTTGCTTGGTTTGAACAAAAACCGGCACTTTGGCAAAAGCAAGTATTGGCGATTAACCTTTCGGGTGAAAGTCTTACCAATGAAGAGTTTATCAACAATGTTATTACGCTGTTTTCTCAGTGCCACTTCCCTGCTGATGCGATTTGCTTTGAAGTGACAGAAACTGCTGCCATTGGTGATATGGCCATTGCTAGAAGTTTAGTCGATAAGCTAAGTGCTGTAGGTTTTAATATAGCTTTAGATGACTTTGGCAAGGGCTTCAGTACGTTTAACTACCTCAAGAACCTCCCAGCACAATACATTAAGATTGACGGTAGTTATGTGGAAGAAATGCTGATCAGCGAGAATGACTTTTCTATCGTTAAAGCAATTGCTTCAATGGCTAAAAGTATGGAAATGAAAACCATTGCTGAATTTGTGCAATGCGATAAAACGATGGAAGCGCTTGATGAACTGGGTGTCGACTTTGTGCAAGGTTATGGTATCGAACACCCTAAACCGCTAGCTGACTATCGCCATTAGATGTCTGAGTAATTCAACAAATCGTTACAGATAAACTTTCTAGATCTTATTGGCTAAATAGCCCTCCTTAGTTAAGCTATTGTAATTGAGCTAGAAACTGAATTAAAAACGTAGCGAATTTATGGCGTTAATTAGCCGCTGGAAAGCTGACTTTCCTGTATTTCTCCAATCTGAACAACCTCTTTTTTATTTAGACTCGGCTGCAAGTAGTCTAGTACCTAAAGTTGTTGCTGATGCTAGCTATCAATATTTGATCAACGAACACGCTAACAGTCATCGTGGCTTTTATCCCTTATCTGCGAAATTAACACAGCGAATCGAAGACATTCGCGCCCAAGTTGCAAATTTCATCAACGCGCCAAGTGCAGATAACATTATCTTTAACAGCGGCACAACGGCTGGTATTCACTTAGTTGCCAAAGGGCTTAGCCGATTAAAGTCTGCAAATGGGAATATCGTCGTTTCGGCAGCAGAGCATCATGCTAATTTTTTACCTTGGCAACAAATTACTGAGAATAGCGGCATTGAACTTCGAATAGCACCGCTGGCAGCCAATGGGCAAGTTGATCTAACCGAGCTTGAAGCATTGATGGATGACAATACGCTTATCGTCGCTGTTACGCACCTTTCCAACGTGCTAGGTGTAGAGAATCCCGTCGCTTCAATAGGAAAATTAACACAACAACATGGCGCATTTCTGTTGGTTGACGGCGCCCAGTATGCTGCTCATGGTAAGGTAGACGTAAAGTCACTTGGATGCGATTTTTACGTATTCTCAGGTCACAAGCTTTATAGTGGGCATGGCAGCGGGGTGCTCTACGCAAGTGACGCTGCTATTGCTGAGCTTTTACCCGTCGTTCTCGGTGGAGGAATGGTTAACAGCGTTTCAGTAAGCGACAGCACGTGGGCAAATAGCGTTAGAAAATTCGAGGCGGGCACGTTAAATGCGCAAGCGATAATCGCATTATCTAAAGGCTTAAGTTACCTAAGGCAAGCCGAAGCTGAAGGGGCGCATACTTATCTAGCAGAGCTAACTCAATTTACGCTCGATAAATTATCAGCCTTTGGCGGCATTAACATATATTCAGGACAGCAATCTAAGCCTCAGTCAATTATAAGCTTCAATTTTGAAGGGGTTCATAGTCACGATGTTGCAATGATACTGGCGGAGCATCATATAGCTGTTCGTGCTGGGCATCATTGCGCACAACCGCTTCATCATTGGCTGGGAGTTGGCAGCACTGTTCGTATCTCACTCGGTTTATATAATCAGGCAGAAGATATTGAACAGTTATTAGTGGGTTTAGAAGCTTGTCGACAGCTTTTTATGCCGCGTTAAATGCATGCTTTAATTAAAGAGCATTAAACAAAAAAGACAGAGAGAATTAATAGAGAAGCGCCTATGTCCGCATTGTATCAACAAGCTTTATTAGCACATCATCAATCTCCGGTAGGGTTTAATCTTGATATTAAGTTCGATTCCGAAAAAAGTGGTCACAACCCGGCATGTGGAGATGAGATCACAGTGAAAGTAGCTGTTTCGGACGGCGTTATTACGGATATTGCTTTTGACGGGGACAGCTGTGCAATCTGCCGAGCATCCGCTTCGATAATGTGTGAGCAACTCAATGTTACAGCTCTAACACAAGCTAAAAATATTGCAGATAAGTTAGTGACAGGGCTGGAAAGTAAAGAAGATTTAAGTGAGCTTCTTGGTGAGTCTTATGCGGCACTAAATGCAGTAGCAAGCTTTCCTATAAGGGTTCAGTGCGCGCAATTACCGTGGCAAACATTTCAGCAGTGTGTCGAAGGTTTAGCGCCTTAATTCGAAGAAAACAGACTTTTTGTATTCGTTTGCTCGAAAGAGTGCGGTTTTAGTCTCAAGAATAACAATTAAGATAAAAGAGTATTAACAAGCATGCAGGAAAATTGGTTAGAGCTAAGTGCTGCCTTTGATGAGACACAAGACTTCGTATTAGCGGTGATTACTGAAACTCATGGGGCTACCTATCGAAAAGCCGGTACTATGATGCTGGTAAGCCGCAATAAAAAGTGCACGGGTTTACTCAGTGGTGGCTGCCTAGAGGCTGATATTGCGCTTCACGCCGAATCGGTATTCGAGAACAAAGTGCCTGCTATGTTGCACTATGATCTCACGACAGATGCTGATTTATTATGGGGGCTGGGTCTTGGCTGTGAAGGAAAAATCGATATCTTGCTTCAACCGCTGTTAGCTGAAAGTGGACACTGTGACTTTGCTCATATGCTTTCGTCTGTATGTGAAGGAAAAACCGGACGTTATTGGCTTCCAATACCAGCATCAGCGGCAGATAAAGTTAATACAAGCATCGTCGTAACAGGTACTTTTCACGACGAAATAGCATCACTTATCCCCCCAACGGTCGAAAGTCATGCGCCAGCAAATGAGGTAGCAAATGGGCTAGCTAATTGGTTATCTATCCCAATCACCCCGCCGATTTCATTGGCCGTCATTGGCGCAGGCCCTGATGCGGTGCCTGTTGTCGATTTAGCGTTGAGTATGGGGTGGCGTGTTAGCCTGTTTGATCATCGTGATAATGCGCTAAACCGTTCGGAATTTAGTTGTGAAGTAAACACAGTGAAAATGCGCGCAGAGCAAGCGGTGGCAGAGTGCTTTGATACAATCGATGCTGCCGTGGTGATGACCCACAACCTCGCTTTTGATCGAGCATATTTATCCGTTTTGTTGTCGACCAATATTGACTATATCGGGTTGCTGGGACCAATGGCTCGGCGTGACAAAATGCTAACGGCATTGGAACAAACCTATGAACCTCTATCTGAGCGAGTTTTTGGTCCTGTAGGGCTAGATATCGGCGGCAGAAGCCCACAAGCCATTGCGTTATCAATTGCCGCTCAAATTCAGCAAAAATTTGCTCGACGCCACAAGGAGTACCGAGCAGTGCTAGTTTTGGCAGAGAGTGACTAGTATAGATGCTAGCAAAAAAAGATAAGAAAATCGCCGCTATTCTGCTAGCTGCTGGTAACTCCAGCAGGCTTGGACAACCAAAACAGTTGGTTGAAATAAGTGGTGAATCCTTGCTTTCTCGTCAGCTAGCGCTGGCGGATCGTCACTGTTATCACTCAGTTATTGTTTTAGGTTATCAAGCAGAGCAAATGCAGACTGCTCTGCTGGTCGAGAGGCAAAGAAACCAGAGGCAGAGAAAAACTAATGCTGAAGATGAAAGTTTGAATCAAACTGAATCTTGGTCGGTGGTGCACGCCAATAACTGGCAAGAGGGAATGGGGAGCTCATTAGCGTCAGGCATGAAACACATACTTGCAACTGAACAATTGCAAGAATCTGATGCGGCACTCTTACTACTTGTTGACCAATGGCAGCTCCAAAGCGCCGATATAATGAAACTTATAGATTGTTTCTATCAACATCCAGACAAAATTATCGTCAGTGATTGGTTTCAAGGCGACCCTGAACACAAGGCTTTAGGAGAAAACAGCGAAAATACAGGTCACAATAATTTTGGACCACCTGTGATTTTTCCGGCACGATTTTTTACAAATTTATCCGAGCATTCTGGCGCTCAAGGTGCTAAAGCTATTATTTCTAAGCATTTGGACGATGTCATTTTTTGCGAAATAAGTAATGCTGAAGCAGACTTGGATACGCCTGAGCAATTAGCAGCATTGGGCACTTTAGCGAGCTAGGCTATAGTTAATTGTTTATGTAAGGCTTAACTCAATCTTTTTATTTGGGTGAGCAATAGAGAGGAATAGTTAGAAAGCCAAGAGAGCGTTGGCTGTATAACGTTCCGTCGAAAACCAAACTGAATACAAATAAGCAGTATAAAAATAATAGTAAAACTAACGATAAAAATGGGCTATCGAAGGAAGACAAAATGATCACCTTAACGGTTAACGGTAAACAGCATCAGTATGATGACGACGAAAACATGCCGCTACTTTGGGCATTACGCGATATCTTAAACTATAAGGGCACAAAATATGGTTGTGGAAAAGGGCTATGTGGCGCTTGTACCGTTCATTTAAACGGTCAACCAATACGCTCTTGTGCAACACCTGTTTCGGTTGTCGGTGATCAAAAAATTACCACAATTGAAGGCTTGTCTGAAAACGGCGACCACCCTGTTCAAGAAGCATGGCAAGAACTTAACGTACCTCAATGTGGCTATTGTCAATCAGGTCAAATTATGTCTGCGGTAGCCTTACTTAAAAGCAACCCTTCGCCTACTGATGAACAAATTGATATTGCAATGAGCGGTAACATTTGTCGCTGTGGTACTTATGAACGTATTCGCAAGGCAATTCATCGCGCTGCCCAGTTGAAGATAGACGTTAAGGAGCAGAGTTAATGAAAACTATCGAAAATGTTAGTCGCCGGAGTTTTCTTAAAGGCTTAGGTATTGGTTCTGGTGCGCTTGTACTCGCGGTGAATTTCCCTGAATTTGTTGGTATGCCAAAAGCGATTGCAGCAGGGCAGGTGAGTAAGTTTGAACCAAGTGTTTATGTGCATATCAATAGCGACAACACTGTAGGTATTGTCGTACACCGTTCAGAAATGGGACAAGGTATTCGCACCAGTATCCCGATGATTGTCGCTGATGAATTAGAAGCTGATTGGCAACAAGTTAAGGTCATTCAGGGCTTAGGCGATAAGAAATACGGTAGTCAAAATACTGATGGCTCTCGCTCTGTTAGACGTTTCTACTTCCCGTTAAGAGAGGCGGGGGCAACTGCTAGAACCATGCTTGAACAAGCGGCAGCACAGCAGTGGAAAGTGCCGGTAGAGCAAGTGTTTGCTAAAGAGGGCTATATTCATCACCGTTCGAGTGGTAAAAAAATCGCGTTTGGCGAACTAGTTGAAGCCGCTGCTAGCCTACCGGTTCCTGACCCGCAAACATTGACTTTGAAAGAGTCTAAAGATTTTAACTTTATCGGTAAATCGGATGTTGCCTTAGTAGACGGTCACGATATTGTCACAGGTAACACGACCTATGGCTACGATGTTGATTTACCAGGTATGGAGTACGTTGTTATTGCTCGCCCACCAGTACTTGCGTCTGCATTAGAGTCGTTTGACGCTAGCAAAGCTAAAGCTATCAAAGGTGTTATTGATGTTGTTGCTTTAGATAACCTGCAAGAACCACCGCTATTCAAACCTTTAGGTGGCGTTGCTGTCATCGCGAAGAACTCATGGGCTGCGATGCAAGGCCGAGATGCGCTTGATATTAAATGGAAAGTCAGCGAACACAAGGTTTACAACACTGACACTTATAAGCAAATGCTTAAAGATAGCTGTGACAATGCTGAAGCTGTGCTGCGCAAGAAAGGTGATGTTGATACTGCACTTGCGAGCGCTGATAAAGTTTTGGCGGGTGAATACTATGTGCCAGAACTTATTCATGTTCCTATGGAGCCACCTGCTGCTGCTGCTCATTTCCACGACGGTCAGTTTGATATTTGGGCATGTACTCAAACGCCGCAATCTGCTCAAAATACCGTTGCCACCTTACTCAATGTCGCCCCTGAAAAAGTAAATATCAATGTTACTTTGCTAGGTGGTGGTTTTGGCCGTAAATCTAAGCCTGACTTTATTGTCGAGGCAGCATTGATGTCGAAGCGCCGTGGTAAGCCAGTTAAGGTACTTTGGACCCGAGAGGACGAGATCAAAAATGGTTATTACCACGCAGTTAGCTATCAAAAAATCAAAGCTGCACTTGGGCCTAATAACGAAGTCAATGCGTGGAAGCACGATGTTGCTTTACCAACGATCAGTTCAACTTTTGCCAAAGGTGCAAATGTTATAGGTGGCGAAGCAGATCTAGGTTTAATCGATATGCCATACGACATCGCCAATGTGCAGTGTGCTGCAGGCAAGGCGACGGCCCATACGCGTATTGGCTGGTTGCGATCGGTAACTAACATTAACCAAGCGTTTGCGATTTGTTCGTTTGCTGATGAATTAGCGCGTAACGCTGGGGAAGATCCGAAAGACTACTTGCTCAAGCTAATCGGAAAAGATCGTCAAATAAACCTCGCAGAAGAAAACGCCAAGTACGGCAACTACGGCGAGCCGATGGAGAAGTATCCGATTGATACAGCGCGCTTGAAAAATGTGGTTGAACGCGTCGCTAAAATGTCCGCATGGGATAAGCCGAGAGCTGAAGGTAAAGCATTGGGGATAGCAGTACACCGGAGCTTTGTCAGCTATGTAGCTTGTGTTGCTGAAGTCTCGAAAAAGGCAGATGGTAAAATTAAAGTCGACAAAGTTTGGTTAAGTGTCGATTGCGGTACAGCAGTGAACCCTGAGCGTATACGCTCGCAAATGGAAGGTGCAGCGGTGTTTGGTGTTTCAATCGCATTTTTCGGCGAACTTACTGCTAAAGATGGTGTTATTGAACAAAGTAATTTTCACGATTACCCAATTGCTCGTATAGCTGATTCACCTGTAACAGTTGTTGATATTGTTGAAAGTGATGATTTGCCGGGTGGTGTTGGTGAGCCTGGCGTACCGCCGGTTGTTCCTGCAATTACTAATGCGATATATGAGCTAACAGGCACACGCTATCGCGAGTTACCGTTGAATAAAATGGGTATTGTTTAGGGCGTGTTGATCTTTCAGGGTTAACTTTTGTTCGAATTAAATGCATTTTTATCGCGGCACTTGTGATACGCATAGTTATTCTACGCACAGAGCAAGTAACAATGAGAAAAATGCATTTAAACGAATCTAAGAGACAGCATTTATGATGCCTTTCTACTGCGTTATCGCTTATTTATGTGGAATAACCACACGACATAAGCTCTGCCTTGTATAAAAACAATCATAAATTGCTGCAAAAACAACTTCGAAAGATCAACACGCCCTAATTCAGTTTATCCATATTGAAGCGTATTACTTGAAAAAGCCGGCAATATTGTCGGCTTTTGTTTATTTAATATTTCTTTTTATGATGCTTAGTAGAATTTCTAGGTTAAACACTAGTCAGTAAATTCTGCTTTTTGGTAAACTATCACTCTATTTTGATGTTGAATGATTTCTAGGAACAATAATGGCTTCATTGCAAGAGCAATTACTAAAAGCTGGATTAACCACCAAGCAGAAAGCGCGTCAGGCGAATTCTGATAAGCGTAAGAAAAATAAGCAAAAACGCAGTGGAGCTGAAGTTGAAACAAGTATCCAAGAACAAGTTCAACAAGATTTAGCAAAACAAAAAGCAGAGAAGCAAGCTAAAGATGCAGCATTGAACGCCGAGCGTCAGCAGGCACTTGCCGAGAAAGAGCAGCATCAACGCGTCTTACAAATTCTAACGCATCACCAAGTTGCTGATATCACCGGTGAGTTAGAATACAACTACACGTTCGGTAGCAAAATTAAAAAGCTTTTAGTTAACGAACAAACTCAAACTGCGTTAGTTAATGGCCGTTTATGTATTTGCGGTTTAGATGAAGTAACCTATGTAGTCACTGCTGAAACTGCAGAAAAAATAGCAACATTAGATGCAAGTGTTATCTTGCTACAAAACGACAAAGCAACAGACGATGTTGATGAAGACGATCCGTACGCAGCGTATCAAATTCCTGACGACTTAATGTGGTAACACGTTCGGTCTAATTGATCGATTCCCCGTTTATTTAATTACTTTATGCAGCGCATAACGCGCTGCATGATTCATATGAGAGAAGTATATGTTTATTATCCGCTGGATCCTTGGCCAAATCATTTTATTAGTTAACCTATTAACTTTGCCGAAGAAGCCTAAGTTAACTGCAGAGCAACAAGCTAACTTAACCGAGAAAACTCAAAATTTGAGTCTTTATCAGTTAAACGCCTGCCCATTTTGCGTGAAAGTAAGAAGAGCTATGCGACGTGAGGGAATCAACTTAGAGCTGAGAAATATTAAAGATAAAACTACCGGCTACCGCGATGAGTTAATCGCCAATGGTGGTAAAGCAACAGTACCTTGTTTACGTATTGAAGGTACTGGTGAACAAGTAGAGTGGCTTTACGAGTCTTCAGACATTATTGAATACCTAAAGAAGTTAGCGAAATAAAGCTGTTGAGTTGGTTTCAGAACCCAGGACTAGATTAATTTTTAAAATAATTGAATAACTCTTCGAGTAGGTCAGGTCTACATAGGTAGTCCATTTGTACAATGCTGACGTATAGTCAGCATTGTCGTTATTATGGCTAGGCTAAATCTCAGACCTGCTGTGCGGAGAAGTTATGTTAATTAAGAACCCAAAATCATACGAGTTAAAAGAACATCAGGTAACTGATGAGATAACGTATCTCAATCGTCGCGAATTGTTGAAGAAAATGGGCTATGTTGGTGCGGGTAGTTTGCTTGCCAGCGCTAGCGCTAATGCCGGACCACTCGACTTTTTTGGGAAGAAAGAAGACGACAAAGTATTTGCACGTACTGCACTGGATTTCAAAGCTCAACCACAAGATGGTAGTGAAATTCTGACACCTGAAGCTAAAGTCGCTAGCCACAACAACTTTTACGAATTCGGCTTAGATAAAGCGGATCCCGCAAAGAATTCACAAGGCTTGAAAGTCGACCCTTGGCAACTCTCCATTAGTGGTGAAGTGAACAACCCCTTCACACTTGGCTACGACGACCTTTTCAAAAAGTACCCACTAGAAGAACGCATTTATCGTTTGCGTTGTGTGGAAGCTTGGTCAATGGTGATTCCTTGGGTCGGGTTTTCACTAGCAGACGTCATAAAGGCAGCAAACCCAACGTCAAAAGCAAAGTATGTTGCCTTTGAAACTTTATACGATCCTAAGCAAATGCCAGGGCAGCGCAGCCGCCGTATTGGAGGTGGTATTGATTACCCCTATGTTGAGGGATTGCGTATTGATGAGGCGATGAACCCATTATCATTTTTGAGTGTGGGCTTGTACGGCAAGACACTACCACCACAAAATGGTGCGCCTATTAGACTTGTAGTGCCATGGAAGTATGGCTTTAAGAGCATTAAGTCAATTGTTTCAATTAAGCTTGTCGAAAAGCAACCGCCAACGACATGGAACATTTTAGCACCTCACGAATACGGCTTTTATGCCAATGTTAATCCTGCAGTCTCTCATCCACGTTGGAGCCAAGCAAGCGAGCGGAGAATTACCACAGGTGGTTTATTTGCGCGAAATAGAATTGAGACCTTGCCATTTAATGGCTACGGCGAGGAAGTGGCAGATCTTTATAAGAATATGGATTTGGCTAAATTTTATTAATGCCAATCAAGTGAACAGTAGTCTTAAAGTAAGTAGAAAATTAAGTAGCTAGAATAGTAATTAGAGCAGCAAGGCATAAAAAGGTAAGTCGTAGAGAGTATGTGGTTATCAAAAAGTATCGTTCACCTCGCATCATTATTGCCCTTATGTTGGCTTTATTATCATGCTATTAACGACACTTTAGGCGCGGATCCCGTTGAGACGGTTATTCACTTTACCGGTATTGGTGCGCTCAACTTGTTATTGATAACCTTGCTTATCTCGCCATCAGCCAAGCGCTTTAAACAACCTAAACTACTTAAATTTAGAAGAATGCTAGGTTTGTGGGCATTTACTTATGCACTGCTACACTTACTAAACTTTATAGCTTTTGAGCTTCAGTTTGACTGGTCATTATTGTTCTCAGAAATAGTAGAGCGGCCTTATATTACGGTAGGCATGGCAGCCTTTGTTGTTCTATTGCTACTTACCGTGACGTCTGTTAATCGCATCAAGAAACAGATGGGCCCTAAATGGCAAAAACTACACAACTGGGTATATATCGCCTCGATCGCCGTGGTCGTCCATTTTTATTGGTCGATTAAGTCTGATATCTATGAGCCTGGCATATACGCTATTATGTTGGCGTGGCTACTGGCACTTCGGAAGCAGAAAATTAAACGTTGGCTGAAAATCGGATAATTCATTTAAACGCGGTTTTTCGACAATTCATCGCAAATTTTTGCGATTTTATCACAATATCGCTTGCTGCTGATTTGCTGTCATAATACGTTTCATTAGTTAACTATTTGAAACATCTAGGCGCCTCTTAGCCTAAACTTGAAGTCATCTGCAAATATAAAAACACTACGAGAAATAATCATGCACAAAATTGTTCCATCGTTAGTAATGGCTGCAGTTTCTGTTGCGTTAACTGGCTGTATGCAGTCAGAGCAACAAGATGCAAAAGTCACTATCAATAAAAACCCATATCCAAGTACATACCAAGTGCTACCGAGTCAAAAAACACTAATCCAAAACGCCACTGTATTAGTTGGTAACGGCGAGCGTATAGAAAACGCTGACGTGTTGTTTATGGACGGCAAAATCGTTCAAGTTGCTCAAGGCTTGCCAACCGATGGCGCAACTGTAGTTGACGGTAGCGACAAGTGGGTAACACCGGGCGTTATTGACGTACATTCTCACTTAGGTGTTTATCCTAGCCCATCGGTTGAATCTCATGCCGACGGCAATGAAATGACTTCACCGAATACGTCTGAAGTGTGGGCAGAGCACAGTGTTTGGCCACAAGACCCAGGGTTCCAAAATGCTCGTGCTGGTGGCGTAACAACGCTTCAATTATTACCGGGTTCTGCGAATTTGTTTGGTGGCCGCGGTGTCACGTTAAAGAACGTGCCTAGCCACACAATGCAAGGGATGAAGTTCCCTGAAGCGCCATATGGCTTAAAAATGGCCTGTGGTGAAAACCCTAAACGTGTTTACGGTAGTCGTAAAGAGGCACCAGGTACACGTATGGGGAACATGGCTGGCTACCGCATGGCTTGGGCTGAAGCGACTGAGTACAAGCGTGCTTGGGAAAAATATGAAGCAGATTACGCGGCAGGTAAAAAACCTCAAGCACCGACACGTGATATTGAATTAGACACCCTAAAAGGTGTGCTTGACGGTGATATCTTAATTCACAACCACTGTTACAAAGCCGAAGAAATGGCAATGATGATTGACCTTGGTAAAGAGTTTAACTACCACTCAGGTACATTCCATCACGCGATTGAGGGCTACAAAATTGCAGACATGTTAGCTGAAAATGGCAACTGTGCAGCAATGTGGCCAGATTGGTGGGGCTTCAAGATGGAAGCCTACGACATGGTTGAAGAGAATGTCGCGATTGTTGATGCCGTTAAAAACTCTTGTGCTGTTGTTCACTCAGATTCAGGTACAACAATCCAACGTTTAAACCAAGAAGCAGGCAAGATCATGTATCGCGCTAATGACAATGGTTTTGACCTAAAAGAAGAAGATGCGATTGTTTGGATCACGAGCAATGCAGCCAAGTCGCTTGGTATCGATGATAAGACTGGTAGCCTAGTAAAAGGTAAAGCTGCTGATGTTGTGCTTTGGAACACTAATCCGTTCAGCGTTTATGCACAAGCAGATCAAGTATTCGTAGATGGAGCAAAAGTATATGATCGTTATGACGAGAAATATCAAGCACAAAGCGACTTTATGTTAGGTCAGGAATAGGGCGAGGACTAAGTTATGAAATTATTTAAATCTTCTTTAGTCGCCTTAGCATTAGCGGGTGCGACGGCAGCAAATGCAGCAAGTTTAGCTATCACTAATGCCAAAGTGCATACAGCCACTTCTGCGGGTGTTTTAGAAAATGCGACAGTGGTTATCGATAACGGCGTGATTACGGCGATTAACCCTGAATCTGTTACTGCTGATCAATCAATTGACGCACAAGGTAAAGTGTTAACACCGGGCTTTATTGCGTCAATGAACCAATTAGGCTTAGTTGAAGTTAGTGCTGTTGCTTCTAGCCGCGACGCGAGCGACAAAAAAGCTGACATTACGTTTGACGCAAGCCTTGCGTTTAACCCTAAATCAACAGCTATTCCGTTAACACGTAAAGGTGGTATTACCCGCAGTGTTGTTGCTCCACGTGGTGGCGACGATATGTTCAAGGGACAAACCTTCGTAGCAAATATGTCGGGAGACTTTGACAGTGTATTGGCTGCAAATGGTGCTGTAGTGGTTGAGCTTGGTGCTGAGTCTAAAGGCTCACGCGCTATGGCACTGCAAAAGCTAAGCAATAAGCTAGAAGACGCTGAAAAAGCGTTAGCGAAAGCAAAGAAAGACGACAAAGACGATAAGAAAGACGTCAAGCGTGATGCGCAAGTTATCAATGCGTTACTTGCGGGTGAAAAGCCACTAATTGCACATGTTGATCGTGCAACCGACATTTTAGCTGTATTAGCGATGAAAGAGCGCTTTGGTCTTAACTTAGTGTTAGCAGGTGCTGCTGACTCTGTACTTGTGATGGAAGAAATCGCGAAAGCAAATGTACCAGTAGTGATGAGCGCTATGCGTAACCTACCGGGTAGCTTTGATTCACTTCACACGAATTTAGCTAACGCTGGTAAGCTTTCAAAAGCAGGCATCAAAGTCATTATTACTGTTGATGGCGATACACATAATACTCACTTGTTGCGCTTTACTGTTGGTAACGCGGTTGCAAACGGTATGGACTACGATGCGGCACTTGCGTCGGTAACAGCGAACGTTGCAGACGTGTTTGGCTTGGATTCAGGTAAAATTGAAGTAGGTAAAGCTGCTGATATCGTATTGTGGAGCGCAGATCCTTTCGAATTGAGCACTAAGGCTGAGCAACTTTGGATCAGCGGTGAAGCGCAAGTGTTAGAAAGTCGTCAGGACAAACTTCGCGATCGCTACACAACAGACTCAGATATGCCACGAGCTTACATTAAATAAACAGGTAAATAAGTAAGTTCTCATGCCGATAATTGTTCAAGCAGTTATCGGCTTTTTTGTATCCATTATTCGCGAAATTGAGGGCTTTTGTT
Organism: uncultured Thalassotalea sp.; assembly: GCA_947492575.1. Lineage (GTDB taxonomy): Bacteria > Pseudomonadota > Gammaproteobacteria > Enterobacterales > Alteromonadaceae > Thalassotalea_F. The sequence continues at coordinate 280,719 of CANLNK010000002.1, read as the reverse complement.
AATAAGTTGTTGTTAAAATTGAAAATTGGTGTATATACTGGCGTCTTAATTAGACAACTCACTTAGTAGTACTTTCAATGAATAAGATGTTAAATGCACGTGGCTTTACACTGATTGAGCTCGTGGTCGTCATTGTTATTTTGGGGATTTTGGCAGCGACAGCCGCGCCGAAATTTATTGACCTTTCAAGCTCAGCGAAAGTTGCAACGCTCGAGTCAATTGCAGGTACGATGAAGTCTTCAATTAAACTGGTCAACATGAAGGCTCGCGTAAAAGGGCTTGAAATTACCGATTCGAACCCTGGCGATCAAGCAGCGTATCTTATTGATTTTGGTAATGAGTCAGCGGAAATAGATTGGCGTAATTTATGCCCTGAAAGTGAAGCAGAGCTTGGCGACCAGCTTACTATGGTTGACTTTATCACCTTGGATGGCAGCGCAGGGCTAACAGCACAAACAAACAATCAATACACCTTAGTGGGCTATAATATTCCTGGCTTCTCAGTACCGACTGACGAAGGCTGTTATGTTATTTATGACTCTTTCGGCGATCCGGCTTGCACGGTGACTGTTGTTACAGAAGACTGCTAATTTTCTTCTACTTAATTAAATCGATAAATGCGCTTAGCATTGCGGTAAGCTAAGCGCTCAAATTGCAAGCGGTTTAACCCTAATTGGTCTTGGTATAATTGCCAAAGCTTTTCATAAGAATGAGTAAACAGAGTTAGCGGAAAATTGCTTGCTAACATCACCTTATCTTCGCCGAACACCTTAATCACTTCAAGAACTACTTCTGCTACCTGTTTAGCGGTGTATTGGCGAGCGCCCATTTCCCACCCAGAACATTTAATGAATACATTAGGCAGCTGAGCTAATAGCGATAAGCTATTGCGCCAACGTTTATATTGCGCTTCATTTGACGAGTCGCCTAACGATTCAACTATTAATTCGCCTGACGGTGGAGCTATAGGTGGAAAACCTGCGTGGTTGATGACAACAGCTAGGTTAGATAGCGCTTTGAACTTGCTAATCACTAAATCAACAGCCGCTTCATCCGTAATTGGTATTTGAAGCTCAAAGATAAGACTATGTTTGCTGAGTAGGTTTAAATTTGAATCTGCAAATGGGCTTGTAAGAATCTCTACTGCATCCCCATCCAATATATGCCTTACACCGACAACTGATGAAAACGTCAATAGTTTATTAAGTTGTTGCTTGAACTTAGTTGGCTCAAGAATTAGGTCAACGCATGCGATAGTTTTGAAATTTGGTATAGCACTATTGGTAAATGCGCTTTCTAGCCAAGCAATTTCTCGCCATGGTTGCTCGTTATCGAAGCCGGCTTCGATATGAACGAAACCAGCGAGCCTTTGTGTTGATGATAGTACTAAATCAGTAGGGGCAAAGTTTCGATTGATGACCGCTTTATCGGGCCAATATGGCGGATTGCTTGATTGTAACCATTGGTATTCACCTCGATTTAAATCAAATAAATGAAGGTGAGGGTCGATAATTTGCGTCATTGTAAAAGTCTACGCTTGTGCCATCACTGCATGCGGCTACTGAGCGGTATAGCCGCCATCGATGACTTGCAAGCTGCCAGTGATAAAGCTTGCTTTGTCTGAAGCCAAAAAGAAGGTGAGTTCGGCAACTTCCTCTGGCTGACCAAGCCGGCCAATTGGTTGCAGCTGGGCTTCCTCTTGATGAACGACAGTTTTATCGGCTCCTGATTTTTCTACATAACTATCAATAGCTTTATGGTAAAGCGGTGTTTCGATCGTACCCGGACAAACGGCATTTGCACGAATGTTGAACTCGGCGTAATCGAGCGCCGTCGTTTTAGCCATGGAAGCAAGCGCCGCTTTTGATAGGTTGTAAGCAAACGAATTACGTTTACCAATCAGGGCTTGGTCGCTCGCAATGTAAATAACACTACCTTGCTGTTTTTCCTTCATGAAGGGCAGGCAAGCTTTGGTGGCAGCATAAGCACCTTTAACATTAATGTTAAATACGCGTTCAAAATCTTGCTCTGAGGTATTTTCGATATTGGCAGAGTAGTGCACACCGGCATTGGAAACTAATACATCTATGCCGTATTGCTCACCGATGTTGTCAATCGCTTCTGTTACCGCATCAACATTAGTCATATCGCACGATACAAACGTTCCAGCGCTTCCCGATTGAATATCTAAGTTAAATACTTGGTAGCCTTCTGCGATGAATTTCTCCGCAATGCTCAAACCTATTCCTGAGCTTGCACCGGTAATTACACATGTTTTGGTCATCAATTTTTGCCTTATTGCTTTTTTCGCTCTATCGATTTTTCGCGTAATGCCTTCATTGAGCGCTATTAATTAGCTAGCGCTCAGGTGGTTCTATGCTTGTGGAGATTGAAGATAATTCTGCAGCACAAGCGTAAGTTCATGCTGATTTTCCTCTTCACTGAGCGGTGATGCAATAGCTGGCGTTAATTCTGAGTACAGAACTTTTTCAATTAAGTTGCTAATGAGCATAAAAATGGCCATTTCACAGGCAATTTTTGGCTTTGGGTGACTAATTTCCGTAGAGTAGGTCATCAGTAGGGCTGCAAGTTGTTGATAATCATGACTACGTTCGAATAATTGGCTTTTGGTAAGTATTTCCGGGTAAAGACGAGAATTTAAGTGAAGCGTTCTTAGCACTCCTGCGTGCGTGTGCAAGAAGGCGTTACACTCAGTAACTAAACAGGCAAGTTGCCTACTTAAATTATCTTGCTTATTTGCCTCTAAAGCAGATACCCAATCTCTAAACTGTTCGCTAAAGTCCTGATATAGGTAGGGGAGCAACGCTTCTTTGTTTTTAAAACGGCGATAAAATGTACCAACCGAAACACCTGCTTGTTCGGTGATGTGAGCAATACTGATGTGTTCAAAAAACTGTGTTTTTAAGCTATCGCTCAAGGCCGCTAATAGTTTCTTTTGTGTCTGCTGACTGCGGGCTTGTTTCGCTTCAATAATGGAATCTTCTTGCATAGGTTTTCTTTTTGGCTCGGCTGCTACACAGTGTTGATATCGCGTGCAGTCGTTATAATTATTGCTTAATGGATTTTGCGTTTGTGCTTGATGTGCAAAATTTATCAGCAGTGTATGTGAAGCATTCCGTTAAGTCGAGTACTTGGTAACGTTACCAATAGCGAAGGATGCTGGCTAATCTTTACTCTTTCGTGCAGAAATTTTTCCACTTGCCGTTTACTATGAAAAAATAGGCAAAATTTTCAGCGAGTTAAATATATCGCTCTAAACTTAGTCATTAGTGGGAAATTGCTGTTAATCAGCGCGATGCGAGCGCATAATAGCGCCGTAAAAATTCAGAGACAGAATAGAGGCTAAATTAATATGAAAATTTGTGGTGTAGAACTAAAAGGCAATGATGCAGTTGTATGTGCTATGTCTCTGGAAAATGGTCTGTATGACATTCCTCAATTGCGTGTACCTAAATTGAGCATTAGCGACGCTGGTAACGCTGAAGAAATGCAAAAATTTCAGTTCGCATTTAAAAAATTAATGTCTGACTACCAAATCGAAAAAGTGGTTATCAAAGGTCGTGCGTTGAAAGGGAAGTTTGCAGGTGGTCCTGTTGGCTTCAAATTAGAAGCTGCGATTCAGTTGATTGAAGATTTAGACGTTGAAATTGTGTCAGGGAGCTTTGTTAAAAGTGCATTGGCAAAAAGCCAAGTAGGCATCGACTTCCGTGATACGGGCCTAAAGAAGTTTCAACAAACTGCATTTGAAACCGCATTTGCATTTTTTGAAACAAAATAAGCTTTTGGGTTGGTTTTTGATCCAGCAGAACTAATGCCGCGTATTAGAAAAAAGAAAAGGGGAGCTATTGCTCCCTTTTTCTTTATTTGAACCGATCTTGCCTATACTAAATACCGATAGATGCCCTAATGATCACTTATCCCTTTTCAATTTCGAGCCAACGTGATTATAATCAGGGTATAACAACAAGTCCGACCACTGACGAGTGGTTATGAAATTGAGGAAGAAAACAATGCCAGAGTATAAAGCGCCACTGCGTGATATGAAGTTCGTAATGCAAGAACTGCTTGATTGCGAGAGTCATTACCAGACCCTTGGTTATGAAGAAGCAACACCGGATATGGTCGATGCTATCATGGGTGAAGCGGCTAAGTTTACCGAAGAAGTGATTGCGCCTATCAATCAAATTGGTGACGAACAAGGTTGTACTTGGAACGATGGTGTCGTAACCACACCAGATGGTTTCAAAGAAGCTTATCAACAATACGTTGAAGGTGGTTGGCCAACACTATCCCAGCCTGTAGAACACGGTGGCCAAGGTCTTCCACACTCCTTAAATACAGCTATTGGTGAGTTCACGTCGGCAGCTAACCACAGCTTTGCAATGTACCCAGGTTTGAGCCATGGCGCATTGGCAACATTGGAAGCCCATGGTACTGACGAACAAAAAGCTATGTTTATGCCTAAGCTTGTTGAAGGTACTTGGACAGGCACGATGTGTTTAACTGAACCACATTGTGGTACTGACTTAGGTATGCTGCGTACAAAAGCAGAGCCTAATGAAGACGGCACCTACTCATTAACAGGCACAAAAATCTTTATCTCTGCTGGTGAGCACGACTTATCTGAAAACATCGTACACATCGTTATCGCTCGTGTTCCAGGTTCACCTGAAGGCACTAAAGGTATTTCACTATTCATCGTACCTAAGTTTGATGTTACTGCTGACGGCGAGAAAGCGGAGCGTAATGGTGTTAACTGTGGCTCTATTGAACACAAAATGGGTATCAACGCGAACGCCACTTGTGTGATTAACTTTGATGGCGCAAAAGGTTACCTGATTGGTGAAGTTAACCGTGGCCTAAACTGCATGTTTACATTTATGAATGCTGCGCGTTTAGGTGTTGCTAATGAAGGTGTTGCTGCTGCTGACGCTGCTTTCCAAGGCTCATTAGCTTACGCAAAAGATCGTCTACAAATGCGCTCTCTATCTGGCCCTAAAAACCCATCAGGCCCAGCCGACCCAATCATTGTGCATCCTGATGTTCGTCGTATGCTATTAACGCAAAAATCAATTGCTGAAGGCGGTCGTGCATTGAATGGCTATCTAGCACAGCTTGTTGATGTTGTAGAAGTTGAAAAAGATGCTGCCAAGAAAGCTGAGGCTGAGAGCAAATTGGCATTATTGACACCAATAGCAAAGGCATTCTTAACAGAGCTTGGCTTAGAGTGTACAAGTCACGGTGTTCAAGTATATGGCGGTCATGGCTTCATTAAAGAGTGGGGCATGGAACAGCTAATGCGTGATACTAAAATTAGCTGTCTTTACGAGGGTACCACAGGTATTCAAGCACTCGACTTGTTAGCGCGTAAGATTCTAGGATCAAAAGGTGAACTGATTAAGCCATTCGCTGCTGAAGTAACCGCGTTCTGTACAGAGAATATTACCGATGAGCAGATGAGCGAGTTTATTAGGCCGATGATTACTATCGCGCCAAACTGGCAAAAGATGACACAGGAAATTGGCATGAAAGCGATGCAAAATCCTGATGAAATCGGTGCAGCATCAGTTGATTACTTGATGTATTCGGGTTACCTAACGCTTGCTTATTTCTGGGCGAAGATGGCGAAAGTAGCTTTCGATCAATTAGCTGCTGGTACTGATGATAAAGCTTTCTATGAAGCTAAAATCAAAACTGCACGTTTCTACTTTGCACGTATTCTTCCTCGTGCTCACGGTCACGCTGCTTGTATTGAAAACGGTGCTGCGAGCATGATGGCTCACGACGAAGAAGAGTTTGTTTTCTAGAAATAATGGCTTAAGGCAGGCTTACCAAGCTAGTGAAGCTGCTTAAGAGTTTATTAAATAAAAAGCCCGCATATAGCGGGCTTTTTTGTGTGCTATGGCATGTTATAAATTGAGCGCTTGTTTGGCTTCGGGCAATGCTCCATAGAAGCTATGGGGTAAATCGAGGCTTTTGTAGATACTCGCAAGTTGGTGCTCAATAAGGTGCTTTACCTCGGAGTGTTCTATAACAACGGCAGAGTATATTAAACCTTTAGACATGCGATACTTCACTGTGTTCTTGAGTGCCTCCAGAGCGTCTGGCGTAAACAAACTATCTTCGCGAAGCACGATAATTTGTCGCCATTGCCGGCCGTCAAACCCAGCAATTTTCTCTTCGAGTGCTTCTAGGTATTTCACAACGAGTTCAATATTAAACGGGCCGACGCTATCGACGATTAATACATCGGACTCTACAGTGATAGAAAAGTAACCATGAGGTTTAAATACACCATTTGTCATCATCAGTCAGCTTTCCTACTTCAGTGCAGCTATTTTAGTTATTAGGGCCACGCAGTTATTAGGGTTAAACACTTCTGCCTTGCTCTTATGCATCTTCAAGCGAATAATCCTTTAGCTTCTAAATTGGACAATTAAATTGTTTTGCTCCGTTAAGTTCGCAAGCAAGGCACTGCTTAAGCCTACCGCTGTACGTCCATGCTCTTCACTTTCGGCCGACATATCACTAATAGCAATAATGTTTTGACTGACTTGTTCGGCAACAACAGACTGCTCTTCAACAGCAGTCGCGATTTGATCGCTAATACTTGCCAGTTGATTCACTTCGGTGTTGATGCGCGTCAGGGACTCGCCGGTTTGTCCAGCCAGCGTAACACAGTTGCTTGATAAGGTGTTACCGTGGCTCATTGCCTCAATCGCAGAATTGGATTCGTGCTGAAGCTGCGTTAACAGCTTATTGATTTCTTCGGTAGATTGTTGGGTGCGCATCGCAAGTGCTCTTACTTCCTCTGCAACTACAGCGAAACCTCGACCTTGCTCTCCTGCTCTCGCTGCTTCAATTGCTGCATTTAGGGCTAGCAAGTTCGTTTGGTCGGCAATACTGCTAATTTCATCAAGAACGGTTTCTATCGCCCTACTGCCGTCAGTTAGGCGAGTTATAGCGTGATCGACTTCCGATAGCTGATGCGATAGCTGGTTGATAGCATCAATTGTTTCGCTGACGACAGATTGGCTACTTGCCGAAATATCAAGACCTTGCTGCGCAGTTGTCGAGCTTTCCGCGACAACTTGAGCAATTTCTTGAATCGTTGATGACATTTCGCTTATTGCCGTCGCGATCTGTGAGGTTTCATCTTTTTGGCTACTTAAGATACTGGCGACTTCTTCGCCACGATTAGAAGACTGTTGGGCGGTATCAGTGATCGTTTCTGACACATCGCTTACTCGACCCACAACTGCGTTCAGCTCTGCTTTTCGCATCTTCAACGCCAATGACAATGCGCCGATATCGTCATTAGTGCCTGAATATAAGTAACTCATGAGTTTATTGTCGAACACAGACTTTGCTTCTTTTATAAGCACCTGATATCTTTTTCGCCATAAACTAAAAGCCACCGTACCAGTAAGTGATGCTAACATCATTGGCACCGCTAGCCATAGTGAAGTGCCGATAAAAGGGCTTGCTATTGAAAAGACTAAGATCATCGAAAATAGTACTTGGCAGATAAGTGTCATATCTATTTGTTGGGTAATGACTCGTGGTGTTTTACCACGGTTTAATTTGGCATATAAATCTTCGGCGCGCTTTACAACATCACGTTCAGGGCTGGTGCGAACCGATTGATACTCGAACGTTTTTCCCTGTGCGTCTTTTATTGGTGTAACAAACGCGTTTACCCAATAATAATCGCCATTTTTACAGCGATTTTTAACAGGCCCCATCCAAGACTTACCATCACGAATATAATGCCACAAGTCTTTAAAGGCGGCTTTCGGCATATCACCATGGCGCACCATATTATGTGGCTTACCGACCATTTCGTCGAGTGAATAGCCTGCGATGTCGCAAAAGTGCTTATTGGCATATTTGATATGACTGTCTAAGTCGGTGGTGGAAAGGAGAATCTCTGATTCTGAAAATAGCTGCTCTTTGCCCATTAGTGAATATCTCGTAAATAATACCGATTGCATTAAGTTCAACTATCAATATCCTCTGACGTTGAATTGTTCTTAGTACGATAAGAGCTAATAGGCGCGAAAAAGCGAAAAAGCTGAAACGGATCACTACTTCGAGCACAGCCATAATCCGTTACGAGCTCTTATTAACTTTCTAATATTTAAAAGAATATGCAGAATAGAGGAAGATAATTACAGGTTTATTTTGCTGTTTCGAATTATTTGCGAAATCTGTCTAACTACTGCTGGGAAACTGTTCATTTTTATATGCTTATTAAGCTAATGAGCTGTCATTAACAAAGAGTCAAAAACTGGTTGAAGTGATATCAATTAGGTAAGGCAAATTATCTGAGTGTCTTGTTACTTGAAAGTGCCCTATGCTTTGTCATGGTGTAAAACTAACCACTGTAATATAGAGTTTTACAGCAGTTAGTTTCTATGGTGTAGGATTCTACGGTCGCAGTCCAAATTTAGCTGCTATAGGTAGCAAGTATATTGTCAGCTATTTTCGCTGCGATCATGATGGTCGGCGCATTGGTATTACCGCTGACGACAGTCGGCATTATCGATGCGTCAACCACACGTAACCTGTCAATGCCATGTACTTTTAGCTCGTTATCGACCACGGCCAACTCATCTCGCCCCATTTTGCACGTGCCGACAGGGTGATAGATGGTACTTGCTTTGTTTTTCAAAAACTCAAGTATGTCTTCGTCTGACTGGCAAGCTTCACCTGGAAATATTTCATTGGTTACCTTGTTTGCAACAGGGGGCTGAGCAAATATTTCTCTCGCCCTCTTTATCGCTTTTATCATGAGTGCTTGATCGTCTGGGTGAGAGAGCATGTTGAGAGTAATGTTTGGGTTCAAGTGTGGTGCGCTTCCGTATAGCGTTACACTGCCGCGACTTTTGGGGCGAAGTAAACACGCATGAATTGCTACGCCATATTTAAACAACATCTTAAGGTTGCGACCATGGTCGTCCATTGCAGCTGGAATAAAGTGGAGTTGTAAGTCGGGTGTTTCAGCTGCATCCGAGGTTTTTATAAAGCCTCCGGCTTCTGCAACGGCACTCGTCAAAACACCACTTTGTTCAGTAAAAAACTTAAATGCGCTTGGTGCCAGTTTCGCTAGTGCTTTGGGACGGTAAGCGATAATGTCGGTATCCGTGTACTCCTTAACGACGAGTGTATCGACATGCTCTTGCAGGTTTTGACCCACGCCCTCTAGTGGATGTTCCAAAGGAATATTGTGTTTGTCTAATTCTATTTGTGGACCTATCCCTGAAAGCATTAGTAGTTGAGGAGAGTTAAACGCACCTGCACTCAAAATTACTTCTTTATTGGCGCCTAGTTCGACTACCTTTTGCTTGCGCTTAAAACGGATACCAACGGCTTTTTTATCCTCGAGAATGATTTTTTCAACCAGTGCATCGGTGATAACAGTTAAGTTTTTTCTTGATAAGTTAGGAGTCAAAAACGCCTTGGCTGCGCTACAACGTTTACCATCTTTTTGAGTAACCTGAAAATAACCTATGCCTTCTTGTTGTTCTCCATTAAAATCATTGTTGGCAGGAAAGCCAGCGTTGATAGCTGATTGAATAAAGTTATCAAAAATAGGTAATTTAGATCGAGATTCAGCAACGTTTAATGGGCCGTCGACACCGTGATAATCGTCTGCGCCGCGTTCTTGGTGCTGAGTAGCCTTAAAGTAAGGCAATACGTCGTCGTATCCCCAACCTTCGTTACCTAAATCGCGCCAGTGGTCATAATCCTCTTTTTGACCGCGGATGTAGAGCATGGCATTTACAGAGCTGCTACCGCCAAGGGTTTTGCCGCGGGGGTTAAATATTTCACGATCATTTTGGGAAGCTTCAGGGCCACTATTGTATAACCAATTTAAACGTCGGCTCTTCATTAATTCCACGACGCCAAGTGGTATATGAATTAATGGCGAAGAGTCTTTCGGACCCGCTTCGATAAGGCATACTTGATGTTGCCCTGAAGCTGACAGCTTATCGGCTAGCACACAGCCAGCAGATCCTCCGCCTACGATAATAAAGTCATAGCACTGTTTGAAACTTGATGTCATAAACTACCTGTTGATTTGTCGTTGTTATTTTTTCTGGTATGGCTGATTCAGCTTTTTTAGCTGTTATTTTTAGTCGCTAATCTTTTAGCCAGCACTGATAACTAATGCCGATTATAAGTCATCAGACGAGTTATGAGTCGTTTGTTAAGATTACAGTTTTTATCACGAATTTAAACGATTTTTTCATCTGCCATAAATGAACTTGATCAAAAAAGGGCTATTAAAAAGACCTAAAATTGGCTTTTCAATAACCCTTTACTTACATCTTTAATTAAAACACCTTTAATTAAATTGGTATTAAGTGCCTATCTGAAAAAATAGTCGACAGAAACAAATAGTGATCGTGGTTCGCCAACAAAATAGCGGTAGTTGCCAAAGCCAAAGTCTGCGCGTTCAGCGTAATCTTCATTAGTGAGATTTAGTAGCCTTGCACTGAAACGCCATTGGTTTCCATATTGGTATGCAGCTCGCAGGTTTAATAAGTTGTGACCGTTATACTCCGCGGTATTTTCAGGGTTGAGGTAATAGTTGCCCATATGTACCCACTCAAGTTCACTGTTGATATGCTCCGATCGCCAACCCAATTGAATGCTGCCCATATGCTCTGGTGCGGTATCAATTTCGTTGCCCTTGATATCTGTGCGTGCAATAGCAAGCGAATTATCATATTCGTGACTTACTAATGTACCGTGTGCAGACAGGTAGAATTGATGTGGTAATTGGTAACGCACGCTGAGTTCGATACCTTGGTGAGAAGTCTCTCCATTACTGATGTTTCGTCTATTGCTGTCTTGAAAGATAAAGTGTGATTTCTCCATGGTAAACAACGTAACATCATAGCTTAGCGCTGCTGTTTGCCCGCGCATGCCCAGTTCGTATGAGACCAGCTCTTCAGCATCAAGCTCGGCGATTGTTTGGCCTGCTTGCAATCTAAATAACTCTGTTGCTTGAGGAGCGCGGTAGCCAGTTGAGAATTGACTGTATAAATAAAGGTTTTCGCTAAGCGCATAGTTCGCCCCTAGCTGATATGACAATTCATCATAATTGACTGTTTGGTCTATTGGTCTTGTGAAGCGGCAATTCGTCACCTCTGGCGCACAAGCACTGCCATCACTTTCACGGTTATCGTAGTCGTATTCCGTCATGTCGTAACGAAGACCACCCGTGATGTTTAGTCCTGAACTGGCTTGCCAATCAAACTGCATAAATGGCGATATAACGTGCGCGTCAACCGTGTAGTCATAATGCATGCCTGCTGGTAACGTCGGTGCAAAATCTTCAGCTTGAGTTTCCGTCAATTTGCCTTCGGTAAAGTCACTATCAAGTCCGTAGTGGAGGTTAAACTTCTCAAAGCGTTTGGTAGCTCTGATGTTAATGCCGACACTTTTTTGGCTATTTTCTTCTAGTGCTTTCCACGGTAAAAAATGTTGTAGGAATGCCATATCCGTCCAGCGGAAATAAGGGGCAATAGTAAAGCTTGTGTCAGGTGACTGGATATACTCAATCACACTATAGCCTCTGAGCGACTGGCTATCTCGAAATGCCTCAGGATTTGGGTTGGTTTTCTTTAAACTATCGTCTTTATAGCTTTCAAATCCTTGAATAAAGCCAGCAGTTTCTTGATTTAAGTTACTACCAGAAAGCACGTTCTTGATGCTTAAGTTATCACTTTGGTACTGATGAATGATATCGAACTTTTGTTGGTCGTAGCCACTTTCTTCTTTATAACCACCATCATGACTCGCATTAGCTTGTATGAGCAGACCATGGTTTTTCCATTGGTTGGCTAGTTGTGTACTGCCTTTTATATAATCGTGTGGTCCTGCACTTAGACTAATGTTCTGGCTGTTAAATCCGACTGCGTCTGGTGTCAATACATTGATAACGCCATGTACAGCATTCGAACCATAATCAACACTGCTTGGGCCTCGAAGTACTTCGATACGTTCTGCTTGCTCTGTATTAACGTCAAAAAGTTGATTTGTGTTACAAAACCCAGGCGCTCGTAAGCTGATGCCATCTTGTGCCATGAAGTAGGCGCCACAGCCTCCGGCACCAGTTAACACAGGAGAGCGAATTGCTGTTAAATGCTCTTGCCCGTTGCCTCGACTTATCCAGCCCCCAGGAACAGTATTGAATACCTGATTGATATGCTCATGTCGAGTCAGCGAAAGTTGCTCGCTGTCAATAACTGACAAGTTATGACTCAGGGTTTTGAGGGCTGTGGCTTCTGGGCTAGCAGTAACGGTAATTCGCTCAATGTCAGAAAAATCATCTGCGGCAAAAGAGGCGGTTTGGGTGCAAAGTAGGGCGGCAATGACGGCGTTTGCTAAAGTGCTGTGTAAAGCGGGGAACGAGCTGCGCACAGTGTTTTCAGTCGAGTGTGATTTCATAAAAGGCTTAGAGTTGTTGTTTGTATTTTGCTATTTATATTTTGTGAAGTATTAAAAAATAACGTCTGCTAAGTGTCTTAATAGACAATTACTTACGGTCATTGCCCGTTATTATTACCGATTTAACATCGGCAAGATATGCATGATTAACATCAGGTAACGATTCTTTAATTCAGCGCGAAATTCCTAATGTGAAGTCTACGAACATTTAGCTTGTTCTGATCTCTTTTTCGCCAGTTCATGCTGAAACTGTCTTACTAAATATGAAAAGGGAGTCATAAAAAAGCCAGCCCGAGGGCTGGCGTTGTAACCGGGATAGTTACAGTACAAATTGTTCGCTAGAACTGGAAGGCGCCACTATCCATCGCCATCATTGAGTCAACACCATTTACCATACATGCGGCATGACCCTTTGCGCGAGGTAACATACGTTGGAAGTAGAACTGTGCTGCTTGTATTTTAGCTTGGTAGAAATCGACCTCATCACTGCCTGCGGCAATTTTATCTTGAGCGACTTTCGCTGATCTTGCCCAGAAATAAGCAAGCGTTACGTAGCCAGAATACATTAGGTAATCCACTGAGGCGCCACCCACTTCGTCAGGGTTACTCATCGCTTTTTTAGCAATGGTTTCGGTTAAGCCTTGCCACTCTTGTGCATATGCCATGATTGGCTTGATAAATTCAGCCATAGCAGGGTTATCGTAATTTTCTTGGCAGAAGACCGTTACTTCTTGAGCGAAAGGTTTTAACACTTCACCTTGTGTGCCAAGCACTTTTCGGCCGAGTAGGTCTAGTGCTTGAATACCTGTAGTACCTTCATAAATACACGTGATCTTGGTATCACGCATTAACTGCTCCATACCCCATTCTTTGATAAAGCCATGGCCACCAAAGATTTGAACACCGTGGCTGGTAGCTTCAAATCCTAGTTCGGACAAGAATGCTTTGGCAATCGGCGTTAATAGCGCAAGTTTGGTGTCGACTTCTTTGCGTTTCGCCGCATCAGTTTCACGATGACCAATATCAACCAACTGAGCAAGGTATGAAACGAATGCGCGTCCACCTTCTGCAATGGTTTTTTGAGTCAGCAACATGCGACGTACATCTGGATGCACAATAATAGGATCTGCTGGGCCGTCGGGGTTTTTAGGACCAGTTAGTGAACGCATTTGTAATCTATCTTTCGCGTAGGCTAGTGCGCCTTGAAAGGCTGCTTCCGCTGATCCTACACCTTCGTTGGCAACACCAATACGCGCTGCGTTCATAAAGGTAAACATGCAGTTAAGGCCGCGATTTACTTCACCTAGCAGATAACCTTTCGCACCATCAAAGTTAATTACGCAAGTTGCGTTGCCATTGATCCCCATTTTGTGTTCGATTGAACCACAGTTAACACCGTTTCGATCGCCGACAGAGCCATCGTCGTTAATCGACATTTTAGGTACAGCAAAAAGTGAGATGCCTTTAGTACCAGCAGGCGAACCTGGAATACGTGCAATAACAATATGGATTATATTATCTGATAGGTCATGGTCGCCTGATGAAATAAATATCTTGGTACCCGTAATTGAATAGCTGCCGTCATCTTGGAGCTCGGCTTTAGTTCGCAGCATACCTAAATCCGTGCCGCAATGTGGTTCGGTGAGACACATGGTACCAGTCCAGTTACCGTTCACCAGCTGCGGTAAAAAAATTTGCTTTTGTTCTTCTGTGCCATGTGCTTCGATAGTGGCGCTGGCACCGTGGCTTAAACCCGGGTACATAGCAAAGCTGTGATTTGCGCCAATAATCATTTCGGACACTGTAATATTGAGAGAGTGAGGAAGACCTTGACCGCCAAATTCTTCAGATTGAGAAAGCGTTGGCCAGCCACCATTGATGTACTGTTGATAAGCGTCTTTAAAACCATCCGGCGTAGTGACGTTTCCATCCTCCCATTTACAACCCTGTTGGTCACCAGACTGGTTAAGAGGTGCAACAACTTGTTCGGTGAACTTTGCCGCTTCAGACATGATGGCTTCAATCATATCGTTGGTTGCTTCTTCGTAGCCTAATTGTTGATACAAGGACTCACACGATAACAATTCTTGCAGAACGAACTTTACGTCTCTCAGTGGTGCTTTGTACTCAGGCATTTTACGTCTCCAGTAAAATCTATTTAGGTAAAATTAATTGCTCAGTACGTGAATAATGTCACATAACGTTCGAGCTTTTGTGTTGTCTACTGAGCTAAGTTTAAGCAGCGAAAGTTTATAAAACCAATGAATAATAGCTATGACATACTATTCTTAATTTTTATAGTTAGAGCAGGGAGCAGGGAGCAGGACTGTTAAAGCAGGGGGCAGAGTTTGTAAAGGAGAGGCTCGAAGGCTAAATTCTTTTAGTCGATAGAAATGATTACGATAAAAAAATAGCGGCCAGGTTGCCGCTATTTTTCTTCAACAAGCCCTAATTAAGGTAAATTTAGTACTTGTTTACCTTGATCAAAAGTTATGTCGACAGGAATATTCGCTGATTCAAGTTTTGCTAAGCTTTGTGCTAGCTCTTCTTGAATTAAGCCTTTTTCCGCTACAAGTTGAGCAACACCTTCATAATCGCCGTCACCTTGAAGTTTCAAGATAAGCTCAGATAGCGAATCAACCGCTGCTGTCATTTTGTCCATGTTTACGCTGTAGAAGCCTTGCTCGTCTTGGCTAAATGCACCTTGCTCTTGGAAGTAGTTAAAGCGAACCATATTGGCTTTGCCGTGAGCGGAACTTGCCCCAAAACGCACTGAGCGGAAAATACCTGCCATGAAGGTTACGTAATAGTCTTCTAGCTGGCCTTCAGTAATCGCGCCATTAGCAAGCAATTCTTTAACCATGTATAAGCCCAATACATCTGCTTTACCCTCTTCTAAAGCGGATGCATGCTCTTTTAATGCCTGGCGGACTGTGCCCTTGTCATTAATGGTGTTCTTAATGCCTAACCCGTGTGCAACTTCATGGAACATTGTGTTTGCAAAGAATCCATTAAAGGTAACGTGCTTACGTTGCTCTTCAACAATAAGTTCGTCGGCGATTGGCAACATGATGGCATCAAACTTAGCACGCATCGCATTTTTTAGTTGTAAGCGACGTGTCCCTTTGGCTAACTGTACTTCTTCATCATTAGGTAAGTTGATGGCAATTGTTTTACCACCGGCATTTGAATGACCAGCATAATAAATAACGTCGTAAGCGTTTAAGTCTGCATCTGAGCCTGGGGTTTCTTTTTTATACTTTTTCGCAACAGGAAGGTCTTTCTGTAGTTGCGGTAAGTATTCTGCGTATTTGGCGAGCTTATCGCTCCATGCCATATCTTTAACGAGAACATATGATTCAAATCCTGCACGATAGCCAAACAGTTGATCTTCATATGTTTCGATTGGACCAATAACAACGTCAATAGGGTTGGTCTTCATGTCCATCCAAGCAAAATCTGATGCCTGATAATCATCACTGCGCATTGCTTGAGCACGCATGGTTAAATAACTTGCAAACTCTTTATTATCAGCAAAGCTTGCTGCCTTCTCTAAGATAGCGGCAGCTCGATTGATTTCGTCGCTGTATATTTCAGAATAAGCGATGGTGGTTAGCTTGCCGTTGCCATCGCGTTGGACGATCGAATACAAGCCATTTTTATCTGCAAATTCTGATTGCTCAAATTCAGCCTTTGTCATATCCGCTGGATAGAATTGCGCTCCTAGCGGCTTGGCATCGAAACCCGTAAGAAATGGCTTGTCACCATCCATTCTATCCCATGGACCGTAGTTTATTTCAGCAAATGCTTTGACTTTAGGGTCGCTAATGCCAGCAAGGAAAGCGTCTTTGTTTTTGCCAAAAGCTTGCAGCCAGAATAAGTCATCCATGATTTTCGATGCATCAATCAGTAGCGATAGCATTTGCTTTTGATTGTCAGATAGGTGGCTTAAGTCGGCAGATAAAGTGACTGGCTTATAGATATCTAGTTTGTTTTGGTAGCCTTCAACAAGTGAAGTGGTCGCTACTGTTTCTGTTGTTTTTTCACCGCAGGCCATAAGGCTAGACGCTAAAAACGCAGCAACTGCAATTTTGCTCAATTTCATAATGTTTTTCTCAAAATATTTGACGATAAGAGACTAGGGAAAATCAAAGGTGAGTGCAAGGGGGGATAAGTACTTACTCACTCGACTGTTGAGGAAATAACTAAATTTTGGATATAAAAAAGCCGGCTATGAAGCCGGCCTTTGAAGCTGATTACAAAAACAAATTAAAGTGCTTTGATAGCAGCGTTTAAACGGCTCTTGCTACGAGCAGCTTTGTTTTTGTGGATAAGACCTTTAGTTGCGTAACGATCTAAAATCGGTTGCGCAGCAGCAAGTTCTTTAGTTGCCAATTCTTTGTCACCGGCTTCAATTGCAGCGATTACTTTTTTAACTAAAGTGCGCATCATTGAACGACGGCTTGCATTGTGTTGACGGCGCTTTTCAGATTGTACCGCGCGCTTCTTAGCTTGCTTTGAGTTAGCCAAGGTGAACTCCTAAATATGATAAATATATAGCCTAAATTTAAGGCGACGAAATATGCCTGTTTTGTGACGAATTGTCAAACACTTTCATAAGAAAAGTTCGATTTATCGCTGCATTTTTCGTCGACTCTGTTTGTTTGAGCTAAGATGGCTGAGACACAAGCTACATCATTTTGCTCTGCATAATGTTGGTTGCGCATTTTATAGAACTTTTATCATGATTGCACTTGTTTATTTGCTGCCCTTAAAAGGATAATGAACGCTCTATTAAAAATGTAAAAACGAACGGATTGTTAAGTTGAGCAAAAAGCTAATTAAGTCAGGCATTATTGTTAGCGCAATGACCATGATTTCTCGTGTTTTAGGATTAGTACGAGATGTTGTTATTGCGAATGTCATGGGGACAGGCGCTGGTGCAGATGTCTTCTTCTTTGCCAATAAGATCCCTAACTTTCTACGTCGCTTGTTTGCTGAAGGTGCTTTTGCACAGGCGTTTGTGCCGGTTTTAAGTGAATATCAAGCGTTAGATGAGAAAAACGGTACTGATGAAACGCGAAAACTTATTGCGCAAGTATCCGGTACACTGGGTGTTGTAATAACCCTAGTAACCGCTATTGGCATGATAGCGTCACCGATAATTGTAGCCCTATTCGGCTTTGGTTGGTTCCTTGACTGGTATCACGGTGGTGCGCAGGCCGAAAAATTCGAATTAGCGTCGAGCCTACTTAAAATTACCTTTCCTTATTTATGGTTTATTAGCCTTACAGCACTTGCCGGAGCGATATTAAATACGCTAGGCAAGTTTGCGGCCGCTGCATTTACCCCTGTACTACTTAATGTGTGTATTATTGGTTGTGCCATCTTTTTAACCGAGCATGTCGCTTCTCCAGAGTATGCGCTGTCATGGGGCGTCTTTTTAGGTGGCTTAGTTCAGTTTTTGTTTCAAATACCTTTTTTGTATCGTGCAGGCGTCTTGGTTAAACCCACGTGGGGATGGCAAGAAAAGGGCGTTGCTAAAATTCGCAAATTGATTGTACCTGCGTTGTTTGGTGTGTCTGTTACGCAAATCAATTTACTTCTCGACACTTTGATTGCCAGTTTTTTAATTACAGGGTCAATTAGCTGGCTTTACTATGCCGACCGTTTATTGGAATTTCCGCTAGGGCTTTTTGGTATTGGTATTGCGACAGTTATCCTGCCTAGCCTAGCTGGCCTGCATGCTCGAGAAAACAAAGGCGAGTTTTCGGCAACGATAGATTGGGGCATCAGAGTGGTGTCTCTTATGGGAATGCCAGCATTGGCCGGTTTAATGGTTCTGTCACAGCCCATTATTATGCTGTTATTTATGCGCGGTGAGTTCAGTCAAACTGATGTTTTGCAGGTTTCCTATGCGCTTTACGCATATTTATCTGGTTTAGTGAGCTTTATGTTTATCAAGGTATTAGCGCCGGGCTACTATTCTCGACAAGATACCAAAACACCCGTAAAAATAGGGATTAAAGCGATGGTCGCTAATATGTTGTTTAATTTAATGTTGGCCCCATATCTTGGTTATGTTGGGCTTGCCTTAGCGACGACGCTTTCGGCAACTTTAAATGCATATTGGTTATATCAAGGATTAAAAGCCGATTCGGTATTCCAACTAACGTCAAAAACTAAACTGTTTCTTGTTAAATTAGCGTTGTCCGCGATGGTAATGGCCGGCTTTGTATATTACCTATCACCTTCATTTGATGATTGGTTAACGTTTAGCTTTTTAGAGCAGACTTGGCGCGTTTCAGCATATATTGCGGCAGGGGTTGTGATGTATTTTATTACGCTGTTTTTAATGGGAATTAGGTTTAGTGATTTTAAGGTCGCGAAAAAGAGCATAAATTCTGTTCGCTAGATGCTGATTCTTTAATGAGACTAATATATAATTCGTCGGTTTTTCAGTAGAGGAGTTGGCTTAAACGTTGGCCAACCTAGGCATAAGCGCTGTAATGCAGTTAGTTCGTGGGATACATAATATAAAAGCAACCGATCATGGTTGTGTATTAACTATTGGTAATTTTGATGGTGTGCATTTAGGACATCGTCGCGTTATCTCTGCGCTAGTGGAAAAAGCTAAAGCATTGTCATGTCCTTCAGCTGTGATGGTGTTTGAACCTCAGCCGCAGGAGTTATTTAGCCCCGAAACAGCGCCTGCAAGACTGACACGATTACGTGATAAATATGCTTTGCTCGAAGAACTCGGCGTTGAGCGCTTAATTTGCGTTAATTTTAACAAGGCGTTTGCCAGTCAAAGTGCTGACCATTTTGTGGAACAACTACTTGTCAATAAGCTGGGTATTAAGCACCTAATCATCGGTGATGATTTTCGATTCGGTAAAAATCGTGTAGGTGATTTTGCGATGCTCAGCCGCGCAGGACAAGCGCATGGTTTTGGTGTTTCTGACACGGCAAGTTTTAAGCTCGAAGATTGTCGCATTAGCAGCACTGAAATTAGACAGGCCTTGGAGCAAGATGATCTTGCTACGGCAGCCTCGATGCTCGGACGACCGTATTCGATTCACGGCAGAGTATTCCACGGTGACAAACGTGGCAGAGAATTAGGTTTCCCTACCGCTAATGTGAAACTTAAACGACGTGTTTCGCCAGTTTCTGGTGTTTATGTCGTACAAGTGCATATTGGGGGTGATAAATTCTATGGAGTTGCTAACATTGGCGCTCGACCTACCGTTGCGGGGTTAAGGCAACAATTAGAAGTTCATATTTTCGATTTCAACCAAGACATATACGGTGAAGCGATTGAAGTCGAACTTCTAGAGAAAATCAGACAAGAGAAAAAGTTCAGCAGTTTGGCTGAATTAACGGCACAAATAGAACGAGACGCTGAACAAGCGCGTCGTTATGTAAAACAATTGAGTTAATTTTGTTGTGCTATCGCATCAGTTAATGCAACAGATAAAACAACAGATAAATTGAACGGATAAAGACATAAATGAGTGATTACAAACATACTTTGAATTTGCCAGACACGTCATTCCCGATGAAAGGGAACATGGCAAATCGTGAGCCACAAATGCTGAAAGACTGGGCGTCGAAAGATTTGTACGGCAAAATTCGCGCTGCAAAGAAAGGTAAGAAGTCATTTATTTTGCACGATGGCCCGCCATACGCTAACGGTGACATTCACTTAGGTCACTCATTAAACAAGATATTAAAAGACATCATCGTTAAGTCGAAAACCTTGTCTGATTTCGACGCGCCATACGTGCCGGGTTGGGACTGTCATGGTCTTCCAATCGAGCTCGTTGTTGAAAAGAAATTTGGTAAACCGGGCCAGAAACTATCGCCAGCTGAATTTCGTCAAAAATGTCGTGACTACGCTGCTAAGCAAGTAGATGGTCAACGCGAAAGCTTTAAGCGCTTGGGTGTATTTGGTGATTGGGATAACCCTTACTTAACAATGGACTTTGATACTGAAGCAAATATTATCCGTGCTTTGGGCAAAATCACAGAAAATGGTCACTTACAGCAAGGCTTCAAGCCGGTTTACTGGAGTGTCGTTGGCGGCTCTGCATTAGCTGAAGCAGAAGTTGAATACGCTGACAAAACATCTTTCTCTATCGATGTTAAATACCCTGTTACTGACCAATCTGCATTCGAAAGCTTAGTATCAGGATTAACAGGTAGCGGTAAAGTGTCAGTTGTTATTTGGACAACAACACCTTGGACGTTACCTTCAAGCCAAGCAGTAAGTGTTAACCCAGAATTGGATTACGTAATCGTTCAAGCTGGCGATGAGCGTTTACTTGTGGCTGATGCATTGCACGAGAGTGTAATGTCGCGTGCAGGCTTTGAAGAATTTTCAGTTGTTGGTCGCGTAACGGGCGCTGCACTTGAGAATTTACAAGTTGACCACCCATTCTACGACCGTAAAGTACCGGTTATTTTAGGCGACCACGTTACGACTGATGCAGGTACTGGTTGTGTACACACTGCACCAGACCATGGTGTCGACGATTTTAATGTTGGTAAAAAATACAACATCGAAACGTTAAACTACCTTGACGACAACGGTCTATACCGTGCGAACGTTGAATTGTTTGCTGGTGAGCATGTTTACAAGGTTGATGAAAAAGTCATCGCGGTTGTGGAAGAGCATGGTAACTTGTTGTATCAAACAAAATTCGTTCACAGTTACCCACACTGTTGGAGAACAAAGACACCACTTATTTTCCGAGCGACACCTCAATGGTTTGTGAGCATGACGAAAAACAGTCTTCGTGAAGAAGTTAAGGGGGCTGTAGAAGGTGTTAAATGGATTCCTGATTGGGGTCAAGCACGTATCGATTCAATGTTAGAGTCAAGCCCTGACTGGTGTATTTCACGTCAACGTACATGGGGTGTGCCGATTACATTATTCGTGCACAAAGAAACGCAAGCTTTACACCCTGAAACGTCTCGTTTAATCGAGGAAGTTGCTGTATTGGTGGAACAAAAAGGTATTGATGCTTGGTTCGAATTAGAAGCGGCTGATCTCCTAGGCGATGAAGCCGCTGACTACAGCAAGGTGACAGATACGCTAGATGTATGGTTCGATTCAGGTGTTACACATTACTCGGTGATGGCGCAACGAGAAGAGCTAGGTTACCCAGCTGACTTATACCTTGAAGGTTCAGATCAACACCGTGGTTGGTTCCAGTCTTCGTTAAAGACTGCTATGGCAATTAACGGCAGTGCACCATACAAAACTGTATTGACTCATGGCTTTACGGTAGATGCTGATGGTAAGAAGATGTCTAAGTCTCTAGGCAACGTGATTACGCCAGCGGAGATCACTAACAAATTGGGTGCTGATATCTTACGTTTGTGGGTTGCTTCTGTGAACTACACACAAGAAATTACGGTTTCTGATGAGATTCTTAAGCGCCAAGCGGATGCGTACCGTCGTATTCGTAACACGTCTCGCTTCTTACTGGCGAATATTAATGGCTTTGTACCTGCTGAGCATTCTGTGCCAGTAGAGGAAATGGTCGCACTTGATCGTTGGGTTGTAGCGAAAGCAGCAGCATTACAAGCTGAAATTGTTGCAGCTTACGATGAATATGAGTTCCATTTAGTTGTTCATAAGTTAATGAACTTCTGTACAACAGAGTTAGGTGGATTCTACTTAGATATCATTAAAGACCGCCAATACACTGCTAAATCAGACAGCCACGCACGTCGTTCATGTCAAACAGCAATGTACTTAATTGCAGAAGCTATGACGCGTTGGATGGCGCCAATTTTATCATTCACTGCACAAGAAGTTTGGCAGGCATTACCGACACCTGCTGCTGGTGAACGTGAAGAATTTGTGTTCACAGATGTTTGGTTCGAAGATATAGCGGGCGTTGAGAATTCTGGCGAGCTAACGAACGAGTTTTGGAATGAAATCTTATTAGTGCGTGCTGAAGTAAACAAAGCACTAGAAGCTGCACGTAAAGAGAAGACAGTTGGTAAAGCGTTAGAAGCAGAAGTGACCTTATTTGCATCAGATGAACTTGCTAACAAGCTCGCTAAATTCGGCGACGAGCTTCGTTTCGTATTGATTACATCGGGCGCGAAAGTAGTTACTGACAAAGCCCCTGCTGACGCTGTTGCGACAGAAGTAGAAGGCTTGAGTGTTTTAGTGGCGCAATCTGCTGGTACTAAGTGTGATCGTTGTTGGCACTTTACCGATGATGTTGGTGCAGTTGCAGAGCATGAAAGCCTTTGTGGTCGCTGTGTCACTAACGTTGATGGTGAAGGTGAAGCAAGGCAGTTTGCTTAATCTAAGCTCTTGAATAAACCGCTGAACATCAGCGGTTTTGTTTTCTAAGCACTTTTATTTTCCATAAATGGTATTTCAATGGCAGTAAACTTTTCAACGACCGCGCTAAAATGGCTTTGGCTCACCTTGCTATTTTTAGTTGTCGACCAAGTAACAAAACACTGGGTCGCAGGTACATTCGATTTATATGAAAGTGTGGCAGTTATGCCATACTTCAACTTAACGTACGTTCATAACGAAGGTGCAGCGTTTAGTTTTCTGGCTGACCAAAGTGGCTGGCAACGATGGTTCTTTGCAGCTATTGCAACGGCGGCATGTGTACTCTTTAGCTATTGGATGGCTAAGACACCAGCTTCAAATAAAGTGTTAGGAGTTGGATTTGCGTTAATGTTAAGTGGCGCAATGGGCAATTTAATTGATCGCGTTTTGCTTGGCTACGTAATAGATTTTCTCGACTTTTATATCGGCAATGCTCACTGGCCAGCGTTTAATATTGCAGATTCAGCGATTTTTGTGGGCGCCGCATTAATGATTTACGACTCGTTTACCAGCGATAGTGAAGACTCTAAAAAAGATTAGTTATGACAGAAATTAAATCAGACTCGAGCTTAGTAGCTCATATCACCATGAAGTTATCTGACGGCTCAGCAGCTGACAGTACGAAAGTAAATAATAAACCTGCCATTATTAATATGGGGGATCAAAGTATTTCGCCTGCGTTTGAAGCACAGCTAATTGGCATGAAAGCAGGCGAATCAAAGGAATTTACTTTGGTAGCAAAGGATGCGTTTGGGGATAAGAACCCTGACAACATTCACTTTGTCGATATCAATAAGTTTGATGCTGATACACCAGCGAAAGTGGGGAGTATTATTACTTTTACTACCCCAGGTGGCGAAGTGCCGGGCATGGTAACTGAAGTGTCTGGTACGTCTGTTACCGTTGATTTTAATCATCCGCTTGCTGGACAAGATGTGACATTTGTTATCGACATTGTCGAAATTAAATAGGTGAAATAGGGTAGTTCAATGGAAATTATTTTAGCTAACCCACGCGGTTTTTGTGCTGGCGTTGATCGTGCAATTAGTATTGTCGACCGCGCGTTAGACTTATTTGATGCGCCAATCTACGTTCGTCACGAAGTCGTACATAACAAGTTTGTCGTTAACGGTTTAAAAGATCGCGGTGCTGTTTTTGTGGATGAACTGCACGAAGTGCCAGATGACTCTACCGTAATATTTAGCGCTCATGGCGTATCAAAAGCAGTACGCAATGAAGCTAAAACACGCGGATTAAAAGTGTTTGATGCTACTTGCCCATTGGTCACTAAAGTTCATATGGAAGTGTCTCGTGCCAGTCGCAAGGGCGTGGAATGTGTCCTAATCGGGCATGCTGGACACCCAGAAGTGGAAGGCACCATGGGGCAGTATGACAGTAAAGAAGGCGGGATTTACTTAGTGGAGTCGCCAGAAGACGTTGATACGCTAGAAGTTAAGAATGCAGACCATTTATATTACTGTAGCCAGACGACATTGTCAGTTGATGATACGAGTGACGTAATTGACGCGCTACGTAAGAAATTTCCTCATATCGAAGGCCCTCGCAAGGACGACATTTGTTATGCGACACAAAATCGACAAGATGCAGTAAGAGCTATCGCAGCTCAAGTTGATTTATTACTTGTAGTTGGTGCTAAGAACAGTTCTAACTCTAACCGCCTACGCGAACTTGCGGCCAAAATGGGGACAACGTCTTATCTTATAGATACAGCTGATAACATTGAAGAAGCTTGGCTTGACGGGGTTACTAAGGTTGGTGTTACCGCTGGCGCTTCAGCCCCTGAAGTACTTGTTAAACGCGTAATCGACAAATTAAAATCTTTTGGTGGTCATGAGGTTATTGAGCATCCGGGGCGTGAAGAAAATATAGTATTTGCTGTGCCCGTAGAATTACGCTAGTCTTAAAAGTGGATAAAAGTTAATCAGCAACATTTCAATTCGATTACAGTTTCGGATTTGCTAGAACTTTATAAAGCAACCGTGGGTAGTAACTGTACGCTTGGTGTTTAGACCACAGCTACCCATTATATGGATATAGGTATGGGTTAATGCAGTTCACTATGGTGATATTTAACACATATGTTGATACTTATGTTAAAAATAAGGCAATGCGGATATTCGCATCTAGCCTCTTCCCTTGTTCGTGCCAAAAAACCTATACTAACTTCCAAATCTCAAGAATTAATCGAGGGACGTTGTGAAGCAACAAGCCGCAGGCATGACCTTTATTGAGGTGTTCGTCGCCTTATTCATACTCGCATCTGGCATCTTAGGTGCTGTTGCTATGCAAACAGCTGCCAAAAAGGGCAGTTTTGATGCAATGCAACGTTCTATCGCTTCTTCACTAGCGCAAGATATTTTGGAGCGCATTCGCAGCAACAGTGCCGACAACGCCACCCTCGTGCTATATGAAGGAACCTTTGGGGCAGATGCGCCAGACGTCCCCGCCAATCGTTGTAATACTGCAGGTGCAAATTGTAGCGCCGCACAAATGGCAACAAATGATTTATATGAGTGGACTGAATTATTGCGAGGCGGCGATGCGAAAATTGCTGGTGTTAACGCTGGAGGGCTTGTTGGCGCAATCGGATGTTTGGATATTACCGGTCAACAAGTCGCAGTGGTGATTTCTTGGGAGGGGAGAACCGAAACAGCTGATGGTGGAAGTGGTGATTGTGGCACAAAAGACAAGTCCCGCCGCCAATTGTCGATGACGACATTTGTTTTCTAGTAGAGGTGTCTGAGTGAAACGACAGCAAGGTTTTAGTTTAATCGAATTATTTATTTCACTGGCAGTAGGATTGTTCTTATTTGCTGGTGTGCTTAGCGTATTTGTTGGCATGCGCACGACATCTAGCGAAACGTCTAGTTATGGTAATATGCAAGAAACGGGAAGGTTTGCATTAAGCGTACTTACCGATGATCTTATGCGTCAAGGCTTTTGGGGGGATATTGCAACGTCTTTAAGCGCTAATGAGCTGACAGCAATTCCAGCTGCTCCGGGTAATGAGTGTCAAGGTGGTGGTTTAAACAATGGTACTTTTCCAGGAAATCTAGGGCACTTCAGAACGATATGGGGACGGACAGCAACGACCGCTAGTCCAATATCTTGCGTCGATGATGCCAAGCTACAGTCAGACATTTTACAAATAAAGCGGGTTGTTTCTACACCTGTAGCCAACGCAGCGAGGACTGCTGACCGTTATTACCTCGTGGCAAACTCCTCTGGCGGACAGATAATTGATGGGGGTGATGCTTTACCAGCGATCAACAATAGTCGCATTTGGGAATATCAGCATCATGTTTATTACGTCTCTGAACAAACATTGGGTGGTCTAACATATCCAGTACTCAATCGCGCTATTTTGGTCAATGAAATGGATGATGAACCACTAATTGATGGCGTCGAAATGGTTAAGTTTATGTACGGTGTTGACGTTGATAACGACGCCGTTGTTGATACGTATGTCTCAGCAAATAACATGACACAAGCGTTTTGGGATAATGAGTTCGACAGCAGAATTCGGGCCGTAAAAGTCTATGTTTTGGTGCGAGATATTGAGCCTGATCCTAATTATACAAACAATGTGGTTTATCAATTAGGTGATACCACCTTGAATGCATTTGATGATAACTATCGACGCATGCTGTTTAGTTCAACAGTCACGCTGTTTAATGGGGATGTGGAAATATGGAATTAATTCATAAGTATGGTGCTAGACAACAGCAAGGGGTTGTGCTCGTTGTTGCTTTGGTTTTCTTAATTTCATTAACTGCGGTTGCATCAGCGCTCATGTTAAATAGTACGACGGATATAAAAATGGCCGGTGCTAGCCAAGAAAAAGTTGAGGCGGTGCAGGAAGCCGTAAGTGCGTTAGATGAAACCATTGCAGACCAAATAGTAGGTGGTACAAATCTATTCGCTGGTATCGAGTTTCCTCAACCGGTAGATACCGTAGAAAGCGTAAGCGTTGACGAAGTCATTATCACCAATGACAATACAACCAGTAAGCCTGTTGGTTGCCCGCACACAGCACTAGCCTCGTCTAGTGACAAGATTGGCTGTAATGTATTAACTATCACAGTCAATAACAGCTACGGGCGAAAAAATACGAGTAATATCAATGCTCAAGCGGGTATTGCGCAGCAAGTTTTAGATTTATAGGGGATTGGGTATGAATAAGTTATTAACCTTTATAGCGGCTTTTACACTACCCATCTTGGCGACTGCCGAAGATATCGAAATTTATGTTGGAAGTAAAAGCAATAGCACAAATGAACGACATAAGGTGCTAATTATTTTTGATAACTCTGGCAGCATGTCTGATACGCAAGAAGAGAAATTAGGGTACGAGAATGATCCCGATAACCCTTATCCAATAGTGAAGGGCTCTGACAATGCGTTAAGTGAGCGATTTATTTATTTTACCAAAGGCAGTATCGATGGCACGAGTTTGCCTGTTCCAGATAGCCAAAATGAACATAGACGCTTTTTAGAGGAAATAAATAGCTGCCAGATAGCCAGAGACCGTATTGAAGAATATGGCTATTTCACAGGTTACATTAAGGAATATAGCTTCTCAGGACAAAAAGGCAGTTGGCAAGATTTGCCAGACAATGAAGGTGCCAATATCGAAATTATTGATTGTTGGGAAGATATTGACCGTGCAAACCCTGAGAATGCCGGTGTTGATAAAGACGGTAATAAACTGCCAAACGGTTATCCAGCTGATAATTTAGGTGATAAGAAAAATCCTGTATATCACACAACTGATATTGATAGTGCATCTGATAATTTAAAAACAGGTGACCTAGTTACCTTATACAGCGATAACTATTTACGTTGGTATTATAGTGAGGAGCAGCAGACAGTAAATAAAACTCGGCTGGAAATCGCAAAAGAAGTAGTAACTGAAATAATTGCCACAACACCAGCTTTTGATTTTGGATTGCAAATATTCAACCTAAACGCTTGGGAAGAGGGTGATAGGGATGGCGGGCGAATTGTTCATGGCATTCAAGAGTCTACTGATGCCGCGCAACAAGAGCTGATCGATATCATTAATTTACAGATTGACCCAGAAACCAATACACCGCTGTGTGAAACCTATTATGAGGCGATTCGTTATTTTGGTGGCTTATCAGTAGAGTTTGGCGATGATGATACGAACTCTGGAAACAGCTACAAAGGAAATACGCCACCAAGGGACACATCTGTAGAAAGCAGTGGTACCTACATAACTCCATTTGATGGCTGTAGTGATGAAATTTTTGTGATTATGATAACTGATGGTGAGCCAACTTTAGATGAATCTGCTAACCAAGCTATTTTAGATTTACCGTCAAGGCCTCTCGAGGACGAAGAACCGCCAGAGAGCCTGCAAAACCCTCCAGAAGCATTCTCTGTTGATGGAGTCGATAGCTATTTACCGAGACTCGCTTGGTGGGCGAGACATAATGATATAAATGCTAATTTAGAAGGAGACCAGAAAGCGACCTTCTTTAGCATAGGGTTTGGTTTGACTGATGAGGTCAAAGAAGATCCTAATCATCCAGACTATGACCCAGACTATGTGGAGCCTGATGCCGTAACCATGCTCAAAATGGCTGGAATACAGGGGCAGGGAGACTATTACAATGCGAGTGACACTGCTGGGTTAACGGAAGCCATGCAGAGCATCTTAACTGAGATTTCAAAGCGCAACACCACATTTACGGCGCCCTCTGTTGCGTCCAATAACTTTGATCGCACGGAAACGCTGACGTCTGTGTATTACGCCATGTTTTCGCCTTCGGTTAACCCGCGCTGGCAAGGTAACCTGAAGAAACTGGAAATTACTAGCGGTGGGCTGGTAGACCGTAATGACAATCCAGCCATTGATGAAGACAATAATATCAAGGAAAGTGCGAGCACGTTTTGGTCAGACGTCAAAGGTGATGGTCCAGATGTGGCCTCGGGTGGCGTTGTTGACATGTTTAGTAGTATGGACCCAGGTAAAAGGGCGGTATACAGTGACTTAGGTGCCAATGGCGCACTGACTTTATTCACGAAAGCCAATGCAACTTCTACTAATGCATTTGGTTCCACTGCAGACTTAGCGCTTGCGTTAAATGTAACCGAAGAGCTGATTGATGATCACGTCAATTGGGCGTTGGGTTACGACATTGATAACGATGATGCCGATACAGACGGTGATACAACTGATATGCGCAAAGACGTTTTTGGGGATCCTCTTCATTCCAAACCTTTAGTGGTTAACTATGGAGGCGACTCTGAATCTAGCCAAGATGTGCGCATATTTGTGGGTACCAATGCAGGCGCCTTACACGCTTTTGACGACCAAGGTAATACCGTAGTTGAAAAGTGGGCATTTATGCCGAAAGAGTTTTTCGGCAATATCGAAGTGTTAAAATCGAATGATACCAGTAGCAAAGTTTATGGTATTGACGGCACACCGGTTTCTTACACATACGATAAAAATAACGATGGAAAGATTTCGTCTGTAGATGGCGATAAAGCATGGATATTTTTTGGTCTTCGCCGCGGCGGATCTTCATATTATGCCCTTGATGTTAGTAAAAAAGATAGCGCGCCAACATTGCTCTGGCATATCGATGAAACGACAGATGGCTTTGGTGAATTGGGGCAAACTTGGTCGACACCCAAAGTGACTTACTCGCTTATTAATGTTGATGGCAGCACGGCTAAACCCGTATTGATTTTTGGTGCAGGTTATGACCCTGCCAAAGATGCCTCTGGGGCTGGTGCTGACGACAGCGTTGGTCGCGGCATTTATATGGTTGACGCTGAAACTGGTAAATTATTATGGAGCATGAAAGCTGGGGATTCTGGCTTTGATATAACCGATTCTATTCCGTCGAGTATAGCCATTCTTGATAGTGATTCTGATGGATTTGTAGATCGGTTATATGTAGGTGATACTGGCGGCAACTTATGGCGTATTGATATGCCAAACAGTGATACGTCTGATTGGCAGGCGAGTAAGCTCGCTTACGTTGGGCACGACACCATAGAAGATGAAGATCTTCGCTTCTTTACCGAGCCAACCATTGTACGTACCTTAATTACTGAAACATATGAGCATACAGAGACAGTAGACGGTGAATCTACAACGACGGTCCATCGGACACAAACCCCATATGATGCGATATTGATTGGCAGTGGCGATAGAACGAGCCCTCTATCATCCAACACCAGTGACAAGATATTCATGATAAAAGATAAGAATATTCTTACGCAAAAGTTTGCTTCGCTACCGGCAACAATTGGGGTTTCTGACTTATACGATTACACATCAAACCCATTTCAAGGGTTAACGAAAGGCTCTGCTGATTTTAACGCATTAGCTATTGAAGTCTCTAAGAAAGGTGGCTGGTATATTGGCCTAGTGGGGAGTGAGGAGAAAGCACTAACTAAACCCGAAGCGATTGCGGGTGTGGCGTATTACAGTACTTTTACCCCAACGTCGAGCGCTGATGTTTGCAAGGTCGATGGTGGTACGTCACAGATTTACGCTGTTGATCTTGCGTTGGGGATCGCGATATACGATGAACGCATAATTGAACATGCGAATACGATTCAAGATGAAGTTACACTAGTTACTTTACCTGATGATCCCGATAACCCAGACACCGATTCGCCTACGAATACTAGTGATGGTAAGAAGATTGAACTCTTGCTTGGTGATACTACGCCACTATGTGACGCTAATGGGAACTGTTCGGGCATAAAATTGAAAACGATGCGTACAAACGTAGTCATTGCAGAGGAAGGAAATTAATGGGTAACTCAAATGCTCGGAGGGCAATGGCGGGTTTTACATTTGTAGAATTATTGATAACCGTTGCAATAATAGGCGTGTTGGCAACTATTGCTTACCCATCTTATACAGACTTTGTAAAGCGCTCGAACCGAACGGAAGGTCAGAGGGAATTACTTCGTATCGCCGGACTGATGGAGCAATATTTTCTTGATCAGCGTTTATATACGAGCGATCTGAGTGCGTTGGGTTTTTCATCTTCTACTGTAACTACAGAGAACGGGCATTATAGTATAAAAGCGACAGTTAGTGATGATGCGGATATCTTTACTTTAACGGCAACGGCCATTGGCTCGCAAGCGGCCGATACAGATTGTAAAACGATGACGTTAAGTAATACAGGTGCAAAAACATCATCGCCGTCTAGTTCCGGTTGTTGGGAGTAATTGACATGAGTACTTTATTAAAGTTATCGACTTCAATGCTATTGGCTGGATGCTGTGCTGCAGCGTTAGCAGAGGAAAATAAGCAAGCTGAAGTTAAGTGTTATCTCGAATTAGTAGGTGGCGGATACAGTATCAATTACTATCACCTGCCACTATTATCGAAAAACAACAAAATCGATGTGAGTAAGATTTATGGTATTCAAGTTATGGCTAATGGTAGTAAGCAAAAGCGATCTGTTTATGAGGTGAAGGAATGTGTACTTGCTGACAAAAAGTTCAAGAGTAAAGACGCATCGGCATTGGAAAAGCAGCAACCTAGATAACTTTATCGACATTACTTCGCGCTAGGATTATAAATGCTCTTTGGTTGATGTATTGTGTTTTATTGAGCTAAAAATATATAACAAGTGAGCGTATATTTGATACGCCGAGAGCGTTAAGGTCATTTATTGTGTGAGTCGTTTTAATAGCTCGTACAGAGAAACGTTTATTGTTAGTCTTGCAAGTTTTCAGGTTAGGAATGAGCCCAGATTAGCGTAATGAAAGATGGTAGTCTTAACCTTAACTATTAAGAGCAATCGATTACATCACCACTGCGGTTTTCTTCTTTACCATCACCATCATAGTCTTTACTTTGGTATATACGACCTCTCAATGAAATCGTTATCCCTCGGTTCTTATCAGTGTGTCCTGGAACACAATATTCAAATGTTGCATTTGAAATAGAAGCTTGTCCGGTTGGTTGGTATACAACCCTGTCACGTGCGAAGGTAAGCTCATCATCACCGGTAAGTCCTGACTTAACGCGCAAAACGGTTTCAGCAAATGGTCCATCTGCTATACCGTCATTGTCAATATCTACACTAACGGCATTGTCTAAGTTGCCGTCGTTATCTAAATCAAGGAAAACCGTAAGTTCACCTTCCCAGTCGTTAGTACAACTATTATCTTTTAAAGGGCAAAGTGTTACCGGTTGCTCGAGGTTAATAGCACTGTTGCGTGCGTTATTTACTAGGCGGTGAAGTGACGAAATCTCGTTGTCGATACGCATTTTTACTACCCAATCACCCATTGAAGGAATGGCGATCATTGTCATTAAACCCAAAATAGCGACAGCTACCATAAGCTCAATTAATGTAAATCCTTTTGCAAACTTCATATGCCACCTCTACCGCTAGCGGAAATGCTCACTTGTTTATTTATACCACTTTCGTGGCTATTCACCAAATAGTGAAATAAAAAAGCAGCCTTCATAGCTGCCTTTTGTGTGTTAATCGTAAATAGTTGGTATTGCTAAACGCTTGTGTTGAGTACGCTGGTATATCTCGATGATGGCTTGTTCAACTTCAATAGTAATAGGCTTACCTTCCAAAAAGTCATCTAGTTCATCGTAACTTAAGCCCAATGCATCTTCGTCTTTGAGTCCTGGGTTTAGATCTTCTAAATCTGCAGTAGGTGCTTTTTCTACAAGAATAGCAGGCGCGCCAAGGTGTTTAGCAATTTGGCGTACTTGTCGTTTCGACAGACCAAAAAGTGGTACTAAATCACAAGCGCCGTCTCCCCACTTGGTGAAGAAGCCAGTGATATTTTCTGCTGAGTGGTCCGTACCAATCACCAAGCCACCGAGAATACCTGCGATATGATATTGGGTGACCATACGCGTTCTCGCCTTTACATTTCCTTTAGAGAAATCGATACGACTATCGCTTGCACCACTTAAGCCAGCCACTTCAAGCGCGCTTAATGTTTCTTGATTAATACCATCAGCGCCCTCTTTAATATTAGTCGTGACAACATGAGTAGGTTGAATAAAGCTCAATGCAGTTTGTGCATCGTCTTCATCGGCTTGCACGTCATAAGGTAAGCGAACCGCGATAAATTTGTATTCATCTGTCTCGTGCTCTTGATTCAATTCGCTTACTGCTAACTGAGCCAAACGTCCACATGTAGAGGAGTCAACGCCACCACTAATTCCGAGTACAAGGTGTTTCAAGGAAGAACTTGTCAGCTGTCGCTTAATAAACTCAACTCGTCTTTTGACTTCAACATTAACGTCAATTTCAGGAAGTACACGCATTTCGTCAATGATCACTTCACGGTTCATTGGGGTTCCTTGCTTGGGAAGTTTGTTTAGCACAAGTGTATCAAAAACATAGCTAACTTGTGGAGGGTATTTATAAGTGAAAATTATTCAAATATCATAGCTTAGCAATTTCGCTTTAGGCGGTTTAGCTTTAGAATGTTGGTAAACAAAAAAAGTGGGTAGTCAAATGAAAAAGATAGAAGCGATTATTAAGCCGTTTAAAATGGATGACGTGCGCGAAGCATTAGGTGAGATTGGTGTCACTGGTATGACGGTCTCAGAAGTTAAAGGATTTGGTCGTCAGAAAGGTCACACTGAGCTATACCGTGGTGCTGAATACATGGTGGACTTTCTACCTAAGATGAAAGTTGAAATCGTTGTTGCAGAAGAGAATGTAGAGCGTTGCGTAAACGCTATTATTGAAGCTGCGCAAACAGGAAAGATTGGCGACGGTAAGATTTTTGTCACAGATGTTGAGCGAGTTATTCGAATTCGAACTGGTGAAGAAAACGAAGCTGCAGTATAGCTAATAAAGTTAAACTGTCAGCCCTTTTTAGGTCAGCTCACATCGAAAAAAAGCCGCATTTGCGGCTTTTTTAATACTGGAATTCACGCTTACTTAGTTAACTAGCTCGTTATCAGGGTAGTTAGCAGCAAGCACTTGCAATGCATTCGTTTTCAATTCTTCTAAACCAAGCTTATCGTAGCAAGCAACCATCATTTCTAGTGCGCCTTCCACTTCATGGCTTGGGTTGAAGTATTCAACTATGTAACGAGCTCGGTTTGCAGCTGAAACAAAAGCGTCGCGTTTGAAGTAAAACTCAGCGACAGCTAACTCATATCGGGCTAAACGTGACTTGATAGCGATCATGCGCTTACGTGCATCTGCTGAATACTTACTGTCAGGGAACTCATCGACAATTCTACGCAAATCGTTAAACGCTTCTCGAGAGGCGGAAGGGTCTCTGTCTGCTCGGTCAATGCCAGCAAAGTCTTGGAATAGGTTCTTTTCAGTAGCTAGGTTTATCAGCGCGCGCATATAGTAAACGTAATCTACATTTGCATGCGTTGGATTCAATCTTAAAAAGCGATCTGCCAAAGCAATACCTTGCTCGTCGTTACCTGTTTTGTAGTATGCGTAAAGTAAGTCGAGTTGCACTTGATGTGAAATGGGGCCGAAAGGAAAGCGAGAATCAATGGCAGATAACAGCTGGATAGCCTTTTGATAAAGACCGTTATCTAGCGCTTCACGGGCATCGGCAAAAAGTGCTTGAGCAGAGCGATCTGGAACTTTCTCAATTTCTACATCTGAAGACGAACAGCCTGTTAAGCCGACAACTGCAGCCAATAGCAAGGCTCTTAAAGTCAATTTATCCATATATTCGGTTATCACTACTTTGTTTTCGTTAAAATTATTATGAAAGCCCTACACAACAAGGTAAAATGCATTTCTATTTGTTGAGCAGCATTCTAACTCAGCAATCTTGCCTTGCACAGTGCAAAACACAATTTGATAGCAAAGAGACATTAATGGCTGAAATTATCCAACATCAAGAAATTGTCCCAGAAGAATGCTTAGGAAAACGGTTAGACCAAGCGTTAGCCGAAATGTTTCCTGATTATTCTCGATCGCGTATAAAAGAATGGATATTAGCGGGTAATGTACAAGTTGATAACAAGGTTGTCACTAAAGCACGTGAAAAAGTGTTTGGTGGCGAACAGGTTAATATTGACGCAGAAATAGAAGCGGAAGTGCGCTTCGAACCACAAGATATTCCACTAAATATTGTTTATGAAGATAATGATATTTTAGTGATTAATAAACCAGCCGACTTAGTTGTTCACCCCGGAGCGGGAAACCCCGATGGTACGGTGCTAAACGCTTTACTGCACCACTGTCCTGAATTAGAAATCGTACCGCGTGCTGGTATTGTTCATCGTCTTGATAAAGACACAACGGGTTTAATGGTGGTTGCCAAAACGATTGCCGCTCAGACTAACCTAGTTGAAGCATTACAAGCACGAGAAATTACCCGTGAATATGAAGCGGTAGCAAACGGAATTATGACTGCAGGTGGTTCAGTTGATGAGCCAATTGGGCGACACTCTACCAAGCGCACACATATGGCTGTAACCATCTCTGGTCGCCCATCGGTAACGCATTATCGCGTGATGGAGAAGTTTCGTTTACACACGCGTTTAAGACTTCGCCTTGAAACCGGTCGTACCCACCAGATTCGTGTGCATATGGCGCACATTGCGCATCCCTTGGTTGGCGATCCGCTATACGGTGGCCGCCCTAGACCACCGAAAAACGCAACGCCAGAGTTACTTCAGTATTTACGAAGCTTTAAAAGACAGGCACTTCATGCTGCCATGCTGTCGCTATATCACCCAATTACGGGTGAGTTAATGACATGGCATGCCGAATTACCAGACGACTTCGTCCAGCTTGTTGACCTACTTAAAGCGGATACTAAGCTAAATGCTGGTGACGAATTCTAGCGTGGCAACAGGCAGACCTCGGTACACCTCATATCTGCAGTTCATTGATTGGCCTGCAGATAATGTTGTTGCATTTACAACAAACCGAGGAAACGTTACTCACCAAATAACTGATAAAGTTGCTGAGTCTCCTGCAGCAAAAATACCTTTCTCAACACCATATAATGCGTTTAATTTGGGCCTTCATGTAGGTGACGACCCTCAAAAAGTGCTAACTAATCGCCACGAGCTAATCGACAGCCTACCGCCAAACACTGAAATTCAATGGCTTGAACAAGTACATGGCGATCAAGTGGCAGATATCGATGACGTTAGCCAGCAGGCAATTGTTGCCGATGCAGCGGTAACTAGCTCGCCTAAGGCTGCATTAGCCGTGATGACGGCAGATTGTCTTCCTATTTTGCTAAGCTCTGCTTGTGGCTCTGTTGTCGCTGCTATTCATGGTGGCTGGCGACCCCTTGCAGCAAATATTATCGAGAGAACGGTAGCGGTAATGGCGAAGAAGTTTGCCCAATCCGGTAGGCAAGGTGAATTGGCCTTGGTGGCTTGGTTGGGCCCGTGTATAGGTCCTAATGTATTTGAAGTTGGCGGTGAGGTTAGGCAAACATTTATTGCAGAAGATAACGCCCATCAATCAGCGTTTCAGGTGGCTGAAGGGACTGATAAATGGCTATGTGACCTTCATCAAATAGCGACCAGACAATTAAAAACATTTAACGTCAAAGAAATACTGTCCCTTCCTGAATGTACATTCTCCTTACCTAACAAATATTACTCTTATCGAAGAGATAATGTGACGGGGCGTATGGCAAGTATTATTTGCGCCAAATCAATAATCTAAATCTCTCAGCTTGAATTTGGCAGAGAAGCCCCTATAACTCTGTTAAGTAAGCTAAAAAGCTAGTGCACTTAGTTTTTTCCATGAATTTCCTTGGAGATCCGTATGCGTTTAGACAGATTTACACAATCATTTCAATCAGCCATCTCTGATGCACAATCTCTTGCCTTAGGTAAAGATCATCAGTTTATTGAGCCTTTGCATTTAATGTTATCCCTACTAAAGCAGTCGGGAAACAGTGTTGTACCAATTTTAAAAAGTGCGGGTGTTGATACCAATGCCTTGCGCCAACAAGTTGAAAAGGCGCTAGAGGGCTTAGCGCAAGTCCATGGCGTTGGTGGTGAAGTTCAACTATCTGCAACAACTGGCAACATATTGAATTTATGTGACAAATACGCACAAAAGCTAAATGATAGCTTTATTTCATCAGACGTATTCTTGTTAGCAGCAATTGAAGATACCGGTACTTTGGGTCAGTTGCTGAAAAACCTTGGCGCAACAGAAAAACGTTTAAAAGATGCGATCGAACATGTTCGCGGTGGTGAAAATGTCAAAGATGCTAACGCAGAAGATGTGCGTCAGGCACTAGACAAATATACGGTCAACCTCACAGAACGTGCTGAGCAAGGTAAATTGGATCCCGTTATCGGTCGAGACGATGAAATTCGCCGCACTATTCAAGTACTTCAACGACGCACGAAAAATAACCCTGTGTTAATTGGTCACCCAGGTGTAGGTAAAACAGCTATCGTAGAAGGACTGGCACAGCGTATCGTTGACCATGAAGTGCCAGAAGGTTTGAAGAATAAACAAGTCTTGTCTCTAGATATGGGCGCTTTAGTTGCCGGTGCCAAGTATCGCGGAGAATTTGAAGAAAGGCTTAAAGCTGTGCTTAATGAATTAGCTAAGCTTGAAGGTCAGGTCATTTTATTTATAGACGAATTGCATACTATGGTTGGCGCAGGCAAAACTGACGGTGCTATGGATGCTGGTAATATGCTTAAACCCGCACTGGCTCGTGGTGACTTGCATTGTGTTGGCGCGACAACATTGGACGAATATCGCCAATATATTGAAAAAGATGCTGCACTTGAGCGTCGTTTCCAAAAAGTATTGGTGGAAGAGCCCAGTGTCGAAGATACAATTGCTATTTTGCGTGGCTTGAAAGAACGCTATGAGTTGCATCACTCAGTGAATATCACTGACCCTGCAATAGTTGCAGCCGCTAGCCTTTCGCATCGCTATATTAGTGACCGTCAATTACCTGACAAAGCGATTGATTTGATCGATGAAGCAGCATCCAGTATTCGCTTACAGATGGACTCTAAGCCAGAAGATTTAGACAAATTGGAGCGTAAAATTATTCAGCTTAAGCTGGAAGAAAAAGCATTGGAGAATGAAAATGACGAGGCATCGATAAAACGTCTACAAGCAATTTCTACGGACATTGATAAGTTACAGCAAAACTATGATGAGCTTGATGAAGTGTGGACAACAGAGAAAGCTGCACTACATGGTACACAGGCAATAAAAACGGATCTTGAGCAAGCACGCATTGATTTGGAAGCGGCACGTAGAGCAGGCGATCTGAACAGGATGTCTGAATTACAGTACGGCAAAATTCCTGGATTAGAGAAGCAACTCGACCTAGCCAGTCAAGCTGAAATGCAAGAAATGAATCTGCTACGTAATAAAGTAACAGATGTCGAAATTGCCGATGTGTTAAGCAGAGCAACCGGTATCCCAGTCTCAAAAATGCTGTCGGAAGAGCGCGAAAAGTTACTTGAAATGGAGTCAGAGCTTCATAAGCGCGTGATAGGGCAAACTGAAGCTGTTGTTGCGGTATCTAATGCCATTAGGCGTTCGCGCGCTGGGCTTGCTGATCCGAACCAACCAATTGGCTCATTCCTCTTTTTGGGCCCAACTGGGGTTGGTAAGACTGAGCTAACCAAGGCTTTGGCTGAATGTTTGTTTGATTCCGAAGATGCACTTATCCGTGTTGATATGTCAGAGTTTATGGAGAAACATTCAGTTGCTCGTTTAGTAGGTGCACCACCTGGTTATGTTGGTTATGAGGAAGGCGGCTATTTAACTGAAGCAGTGCGCAGAAAACCTTATTCTGTAGTGTTACTCGACGAGGTTGAGAAGGCTCATCCTGATGTCTTTAATATTCTGCTACAAGTGCTGGACGATGGGCGATTAACGGACGGCCAAGGTCGAACAGTAGACTTTAAGAATACGGTAATTATTATGACGTCGAATATCGGCTCAGATATCATTCAGAGCTTTGGTGGTAATGAAAACTATGAGCAGATGCGAGCCTCGGTGATGACAGAATTAGGTCATCACTTCAAACCAGAATTTATTAATCGCGTTGACGATACGGTTGTTTTCCATCCGTTAGAAGCTGAGCAAATTGCTGAAATTGCAAAAATTCAGCTACAAGGCTTAAGTGCTCGTTTAGCTGAGCAAGAAATTAACTTAGTAGTTGAAGACAGCGCATTGGCAAAAATAGCAGAAGTTGGCTTTGATCCACTGTTTGGCGCTCGCCCGTTAAAACGAGCGATTCAAAACGATATTGAAAATCCATTAGCTCAGCGCTTGCTTGCTGGTGAATTCACAAAAGGAAGTAAGCTTGTCATCTCAGCAGGAGCTGACGGTTTTCAGTTTTTGAGTTAACGAACTAAAAGCGCGAATTAGTCTTATGGCAATTAGGAGGTTACATGCCTAGTTGCCTTTTTTGACTATTGTTTTTGAAAAACCAATTACATAGATTCACAACCAACAAACGTTACTTGTGTGTTGGTTATTCGGGGCAGAAATCTTTGAGTTGTTGTTGACTCAGCTCTAACTGAGCTTGCTTTTCTTCAGGCGTTAGCAAACGCTCTGTACCATCCTCTTGCTTAAGCAATACCTTCTCGTAACCACCTAGCACTTTGATATTCACTTTCGCGGCTTCACAATTTTTTGCCATCAATTCTTTGTTCATTTCAATTTCTGATGACAACTGCTCAGTTTGCGTTTCGATTTCGTTATTTGTATTTAGAGGAGCTGGAGATGAAGCTGTGTTTGAATCGTTAGATTTAGGTACTGGTTTGTACGACACTTTAACATCAACTTCTGCATAATCTTTATCACTTGGATGTTCGAAGCTAAAGTGCACTACGTTATTACTATCCACCCATCTATAAACACGCGCGTCCTGCGCTGTAGCTGTAAGCGGTAGTAGCACCAGTAATAAAGATAAACCGTTTTTACGCATATTCCGTAGCCTTATACAAACAAGCATCTTCGCCATAAGGATTATAGTACAAAAGCATATTAACCATTAAAGTTACAGTTTTACAACGTTTTTTCCCTAGCATTAGAGCTTTAGTTACTCAAATTCGTAATGCCAAAATAACCTCTTTGTGCTAAATTACGCCTTTTTAATCATGCGAAGGGATTTGGGTAGCTTGTATGAAAGCATCGAACTCAAACACAGGTAATCAAAATAGAGGCATCTACTTATTGCCTAATTTATTAACGACTGCCGGCTTATTTTCAGGCTTTTATGCCGTTGTATCTTCAATGAATGGGCATTTTGAATCTGCGGCCATTGCTATATTTGTCGCGATGATTTTCGACGGACTCGATGGCCGCGTCGCCCGCATGACAAATACCCAAAGTGAATTTGGTGCTGAATACGATAGTATGGCTGACATGGTGTCTTTCGGTATCGCACCAGGCTTGGTTGCTTACAACTGGGCGTTAGCTGACATGGGGAAATTTGGCTGGTTGGCAGCGTTTGTTTTTGTCGCTGGTGCGGCACTACGATTGGCAAGGTTTAATACACAAGTCGGTGTTGCCGATAAGCGCTATTTCCAAGGTCTAGCAAGCCCAGCAGCAGCTGGTGTTATTGCGAGTATCGTTTGGACTGGGACTGAATATCAAGTAAATGGTCATGACTATGGCTTGATTATGGGCATATTGACGATCATTACAGGGCTGTTGATGGTGAGTAATTTCCGCTATAACAGTTTCAAAGAAGTTGATTGGCGAGGCAAAGTAAACTTTGTTGTTGTGTTGTTTATCGTTCTCGTATTTGTCGTAATCGCCGCAAGCCCAGCAGAGTTGTTGACAGCGGTCTTCGTGTTGTATGCATGCTCTGGTCCATTTACCACGATTCGTTCAGTTAAAAAGCTTAAGTTGGAGCATGTGGTAGGAGATGATGAGCAGGATGCTGATTTCACGCATAATAACAAAGGTGATGCGAAAACCGAGGAAGTTGACACTTCGGATGAAAACGAAGAAGTCTCAAGCCAAAAGCAAGAGGACAAAAAGACTCCTTAGTTTAGATAGAAAAGTTTAACGCAATAAAAAGCCATCAAATATGATGGCTTTTTATTGCGTTAAACTTTGAAGTGTTAAGGTTACTCTCGTTACCTTTAGCTAAAGCTAATTCAAGCTATGCTTTAATGCCGATACTACTCAACCCTGCGCTTTTCTTACCTTTGGCATCGTAGGTGACAGAGTTCTTGCTATGTCGCTCTAGCAGGCGAGTTTTTACTCTTTCTACGGCAACTTGTGAATGATTGATTATCTGGCCATTAACTTCGTTTAACTCTTGGCAGCGGATGAGTGCGGCTTGCACTTCTTCAAGTTGATCATCAACAAGCCCTTGTTGTTTATCTGCTAAAAACTGTTGGTTGTTGCCAATAGTCTTATCGAAGTTTTCGATAGATGTTAAGAGTTGCTCTTTTTGCTCTGTTAAAGTTAACAAAGCTTTTGGGTCTTGCTTGGTCAGCACTTCCCGCTCTTCTTTAAGTAGTGTTTCTAATTCGCTGAGTTGTTCTAGTTGTTTGTTCAACAACTGCTCTGAAATTCCTGCTGTCATGCACTACCTTCATACTTAATGGGGTGTTCGTTTCTAGATTAGGTCGAACTCGAATTTCGCGATACTTTCCGCCAG
The DNA here is from genome assembly GCA_947492575.1 of uncultured Thalassotalea sp. Taxonomy (GTDB): domain Bacteria; phylum Pseudomonadota; class Gammaproteobacteria; order Enterobacterales; family Alteromonadaceae; genus Thalassotalea_F. Next base: position 239,246 of record CANLNK010000002.1, on the reverse strand, counting down.
TTTTTCCGCATCAACTTTATAAGCACCAGATTGAATTGCCTCTTTTAGCTTTTCAACTTTTTTCTGGTTCACGTCAGGCCCATTAGTCTCTTTCTTTTGCATTTCAGCTAATTGCTTAGCTTGTGGCGTCAAAGAAACAGAGTCTTGTCCTACTTTTGCCGTCTGTGCAGAGTTATTAGCATTTTGTGTCGCTTGATTTTTCACGTCAGCTTGCTGCTGTAAATTTCGACTAACTTGGTTCGCGTTATTCAAGTTGTTGATATTAATAGCCATTTTGATTTCTCACATCAAGAACTAAATTCATTCTACATTATTATCGGCTATTTTCTTAAATTCTTTATAGTTTTTTATAAATTAATTGCGACTTTATTGATCCCTTTGATGATGCCAAATACAGTCTTGCCAGAACGGTTGTTTTTGACACGTACTTTATCGCCACAATGGCCATTACCTAGTGATGTTCCGGCTGTTTTAATTGATAATACTGAGCTTGCTGCTTCTAATATAACTTGGTCACCTTTACATACTAGGCAAATGTGCTTGCGATTTATTGATTTACCTTGGCTAATATTACGTTTGGTCTTTGCACCCAGTACGTCGTTTATATTGGTGATGGGTTCCCCACGTATTTGATGTTTATCGACAAACACAATTTCGACATTATTTTCAGTTAGAACGCTATCCTTACTGATCGCTTGTTTTGCCACGAGGGCAGGGGCTTGCACACTCAATCTAACAGGCACATAGAGGTGCCAGGGTGTTGATCCAGAACAGTTTATTTTGACATTGACATTTCTACCGCTCAATTTTTCAGGTATATTGGCGTTCAATTGCCCACCACACGGTTGTATCACCAATCGAGGGTCCAAGCGACTAACGGTAATAGAAATGTGTTCACTTGAATCGTTGACGAAAGCTTCTGTTACAGCATTTTTAGCCAAGTTTTCAAGGTAAGCACGATCGTAAGTCTCGGCATTAGCTGCAGTAGAAAAATAGATCAAAATAAGTAGAAAAGTTAAAAAAATCTTGGTTTTGCTCATTTTTTTGCGTTCAATATGTTATGGAAAATTAAATACTCGTCTATGCTTATGATTAGTAAGTGAGGCGGCACTTTGAGTGTCAAAAGTTAGACGCTGTTCACACGTAATATTACGATAAACAAGAATTGTGCCTTTTTAAGAGGGACAGAAGGTAAAGGGGTAACTATGGCGGGCATTCTAGATTCGGTAAACCAACGTACACAATTGGTAGGACAGAACAGACTTGAGCTGCTGCTATTTAAGTTGATAGGGCCGCAACGCTTTGGTATCAATGTGTTCAAGGTCAGAGAAGTACTTCAATGTCCTCATCTAACGTCACTTCCTAACCAAGATCCGTTTATTAAAGGTGTTGCTCATATTCGTGGTCAAACTATCTCTGTTATTGATTTAAGTAAGGCCACGGGCGGTCGAGATATCCCGCTCAACGAGAATTGCTTTATTATCATTGCAGAATATAACCGAAGTGTTCAGGGATTCCTTGTCGCAGGTGTCGAGCGTATTACAACATTGAGTTGGCAAGATATTATGCCGCCACCTGAAGGTGCCGGTAAGTCAAGCTACCTAACCGCAGTTACTGAAATTGACAATGAAATGGTGTCGATTTTGGACGTTGAGAAAATCCTTAACGAAATCAGTCCGGTTTCTACTGAGCTAAGTGAAGAAGTGGCAGATGCGACTGTGGGTGAGTCTATAGGCGAGCGAGTCATCATGATTGCTGATGATTCAACTGTTGCACGAAATCAAGTTAAACGAGCACTTGAGCCGTTAGGGCTTAAAATGGTGTTGGCGAAAAATGGACAAGAAGCACTGAATAAGCTCAATGAGATGGCTGAAGAATGTGAACACTCAATTTCTGAGAAAGTCGCATTATTAATTTCCGATATTGAAATGCCAGAGATGGACGGCTATACCTTAACAGCTGAAATCAAAAGCATTGAGAAGCTTAAGAGCATGCCAGTGATTTTGCATACGTCACTGAGTGGTGTATTCAACAACGCTATGGTTGAAAAAGTGGGGGCTGAGGACTTTATCCCTAAGTTTCATCCTGACGAGCTAGCTACAGCCGTGAAAAAATGGCTAAAAATCGAAGAATAATTTTTGTATCTGTTTATTTTAGGAATATTTAGTGTCAGCAAAGCAACTTGATGACAAAAGTTATAACGACTTTCGTACCTTTTTAGAACAACAATGCGGCATCGTATTGGGGGAAAATAAACAGTACTTGGTGAAAAGTCGCCTAGCACCGTTAATGGCAAAGTTTGATGTAGAATCGCTTGCAGACGTAGTCAAACGTACACTAAGTCCTATGGAGCGTCAGCTGCGCTCTGCGGTTATCGATGCGATGACGACTAATGAAACCCTTTGGTTTCGAGATGATTACCCGTTCCAGCTGCTTAAAAATAAGTTATTACCAGAGTTTGCCTCGCAGAGATCGCCCTTGAAAATATGGTCGGCGGCTAGTTCTTCTGGGCAAGAACCTTATTCTATTGCAATGTCTGTACTTGAGTATCAACAGAGTAAACCTGGATCGTTTCCAGGTGGTGTTCAAATTGTTGGCACTGATATTTCAACCACAATGCTTGAGCATTGCAAATATGGACATTATGACAGCTTAGCTCTTGCTCGAGGTTTATCAGCAGAGCGCAAACGTCAGTTCTTTGAACCTGGTGATAACGGTATGATGAAGGTCAAAGACAACGTCAAGAAAATGGTAAGTTTTAGACCATTAAACTTACTGAATAGCTACAGTTTGATGGGGCGCTTTGATATTGTCTTTTGCCGTAACGTTTTGATTTACTTTTCTCCAGAAATCAAAGCACAAATCCTTTCACAAATTCACGGTGTGTTAAACAAAGAGGGATATCTATTCCTTGGCGCATCAGAGTCCTTGTCTGGTCTTAATCAAGATTTCGACATGCTTAGGTGCAACCCAGGCATCGTCTACAAGAAACAACCATAATTTGACGCTTTACTTGGCACGCTAATTGAATATATACCTCCTAAACTGACGGAGGTATATCTATGGCTATAAATTTTGACAAAGCATTAGGGATCCATCCCGATGGTATGGTGTTGCGTGCTAAACGCGCCGAAATTATTGCAAGCAATATTGCCAACGCAGACACTCCAGGCTACAAAGCAAAGGGCATGGATTTTCAAGAAGCCCTTGCCAGTGCGGCAAAAAGTCAACAAATGGGCATGTCCCGCACTCACGCAAAACACTACGATACACGTATCGAATTAAACTCAGGCACCGGATATCGAGTGCCAGATCAACCAGATACTGGTGATGGTAATACTGTAAATGTACAAGTGGAACGAAACTTGTATCTAGAAAACTCATTACAGTATCAAGCCAGTGTAAATTTCTTGGATTCTAAAGTTAAAGGCTTGAAAAAAGCACTTTCTGGAGGGCAATAATTATGAGTCTATTTAACGTCTTCGACATTAGCGGCTCTGGTATGGCGGCACAATCGGTTCGTTTAAATACCACTGCAAGTAATATTGCCAACGCAGATAGCGTAAGTAGCAGCATTGATCAGACATATCGCGCAAGGCATCCCGTCTTTGCCGCCGAGATGCAAAAAGCTGCCGCTGGCCAGCAAGGCTCTGTAGGAGTTGAGGTTCTCGGCATTGTAGAGAGCGATAAGCCACTAAATGTAGAGTATTCGCCCAACCATCCAATGGCAGATAAAGATGGCTATATCTACAAGCCTAATGTCAATGTGGTAGAGGAAATGACCAATATGATTTCAGCGTCACGTTCATATCAAACGAACATCCAGCTGGCTGAATCGGCAAAGAACATGGTGAACAGAACATTACGACTAGGCCAAAGCTAATTTTGGCTAATAGTGAGTGAGAGTAGAGAGAGATAGACTATGGACTCAGTAAGCGGTAGTAGCGGTTTAGACGCGCTTCGTTGGCAGACAGAAACAGTTCAAGAAGCCGAAGAAGATAACGGTATGTTAACGCAAGAGGACTTTTTTGCATTAATGACACAAGAGCTTGCTCATCAAGACCCGACCAAGCCTGTGGAGAACAATGAAATGATCTCACAAATGACGGCATTCTCCACCACTGATGGTGTTGCACAGTTAAATGAATCTTTTGCTGAGTTCGCGGCGAGCATGTCTTCTAGTCAGGCACTTCAAGCGTCGTCTTTGGTTGGTCGAAGCGTCCTTGTTGACGACAATGTATTCGCGATGACAACAGGTGAACAGCCTAAAGGCAAAATTGTCACTGATTTACCCGCATCGAATGTAAATATTTACGTTGAAAATACAGCGGGCGAAATCATTCAAACGGTACCTGTGGGTAATGTCCCAGCCGGTGAGTCTGGCTTTGTTTGGGATGGCATGATGGCAAACGGTGAGCTAGCGCCTGACGGCGCGTATCGATTCCGTATTGCTGGCTTAGTTGATGGTCAAGCATCTGAGCTTACTGCGATGACCTATCGCAATGTTGATAGTGTCACGCTAGCTGGTGCTGGCGGTCAAATTGTATTGAATTTAAATGGCGGTTCTTCAATGAATTTAGCCGATGTAGTTGAAGTATCGCAAGGCTAGTTTTGTCCTAGGTTTGTTAATCAAGATTTCAAAGAGGTGAACTTATGTCTTTTAACGTGTCATTAAGTGGCTTAAACGCTGCACAAAAAGATTTGGACGTAACATCAAACAATATCGCAAATGTAAACACTACTGGCTTTAAAGAGTCTAGGGCAGAATTTGTTGATGTGTATGCATCTTCATTGTTAGCGGCGGGTAATACTAAAGCTGGTGATGGTGTGTTAACGGCAGATGTAGCTCAGCAATTTTCTCAGGGTAGTATTCGCTTTACAAACAACGCACTGGATCTGGCGATTACCGGTAACGGCTTTTTCGCAACAGTTCCAGAATTGGATAGTCTCGAACGCTCTTATACACGTGCAGGCGAGTTTAAATTGAATGCTGATAATTTCATCGTAAACTCTAATGGTGACTTTTTGCTAGGCTTTGATGTGAATGCCGACGGGTCGTCAGCTTCTGTCGCGTTAAGCACTGCTAGCCCTATTCAAATACCTACAGCATCTGGCGCACCGCAAGCAACTTCAGAAGTAGATATTCGTATGAACCTTCCTGCAGGTGATGCTGTTAATCCTTATGCTTTTGACCCAACGGATCCATTAACTTACAACCATTCTACATCGGTTACAGTATTTGATTCACTTGGTGAAAGCCATGTGCAAACCTACTACTTCAGAAAAGCTGCGGCTAATGAATGGGATATGTACACCGCTGTTGATGGTACTTTAGTTAATATTCAAGATACGGGTGCTGGAACAGGTACAGCAGCCGGCTCTGCCTATGTACCAGGTACAGCAAAGCTTATCTTTTCATCTGGTGGCGACTTTGAAGGTCAATACCCAGATGTTATTGAAACTGATCCTTTAGGTGCTGGTATTTTAGTTAACGGTGCTGAGCCATCTCAAACCTTAACAACTAATTTTAATATTGATACCACAGGTCCAAATTCAAATGAACCAACACAGTTTGCGTCAAACTTTGAAGTTACGTCGCTTGAGCAAGATGGTCTAGCGGTAGGTAGATTAACAGGGCTCGATATTGACGGTGATGGCTTGATACGTGCGACATACAGTAATGGTACATCGGAACCTTTAGCTCGCGTAACTTTGGTAAACTTCGCGAATAATCAGGGTCTTACACAAGTAGGCAATAGTTCTTGGAAAGAAAGTTTAGTGTCCGGTGAAGCACTTGCTGGTGAGGCTGGTTCAGGTACATTTGGTACGATTAATTCTTCTGCACTTGAGCAATCTAATGTTAACTTAACGTCTGAATTGATCGATCTGATTTCTGCACAACGAAACTTCCAAGCGAACTCTCGTTCACTTGAAGTTGATAACCAATTGAACCAGACAATTTTACAGATTCGTTAAAATATCTAGCTAGTATACAGAATAACGTGTTCTCGTAAATCGACGCCCTCGCCACTTAGGTGTAGGGCGTTTCTTTTTCTATCCAAAACTAAACCAAACTAGACTAAGCAAAGTATACTAAGACTTCCATTTTCAGTTAAAGCTGAACCGTTTTCTCTTCTGGCATTGATATTGCATTTTTCCTAGCAAGTTTAATTTTCTTGTTGGAATTCGTTATGGATAAGATGCTTTATATCGCGATGAGCGGTGCCAAACAAAATATGCATGCCTTATCGGTAAACGCAAATAACCTGGCGAATGCTAAGACGACTGGCTTCAAAGCTGATTTAGCGCAGGCGCGCACCATGCAGGCTTTCGGTGAAGGCATGCCGACTCGTGCATTTTCTATGACCGAGCGAGCTAGCCAAAACTTTGACAGCGGTTCACTAATAACAACTGGTCGAGATTTAGACGTTGCTATTCAAGGTGATGGTTGGTTAGCAGTTCAAACAGCAGATGGTACTGAGGCTTACACCCGCTCTGGACAACTTAGGGTAACAGAAGCCGGTGCTCTAGAGACCATGGGCGGTGATCTTGTCGTTGGTGAGGCCGGCCCTGTATTCCTGCCGCTACCAGTAAGTAATATCAATATTTCCAACGACGGAACCATAGTGGTTCGCCCAGAGGGTGCGCCAGCTAACGCGCTTGAAGAAGTTGGTCGCATAAAAATGGTCAACCCTGATGTGCGACAAATCGAAAAAGGTAATGACGGTCTATTCCGCCGTAAAGACGGTAACGTTGAACAAGCCGATATTACAGTCCAGCTGCGAAGTGGCATGCTCGAATCGAGCAATGTGAATCCAGTTAACGAAATGACAGACATGATTGCATTACAACGTCAGTTTGAAATGCAACTTAAACTCATGAAAACAGCAGAAGAAATTGATTCAGCAAGTTCTTCGTTATTGCGTGCTTTCTAATTTAATTTTTACGAGGTGAAGTATGAACCCAGCTTTATGGATTAGTAAAACAGGTTTAGATGCGCAAACAAAGGATATTGCTGTTATCTCAAATAACTTAGCCAACGCTAGTACCGTTGGTTTTAAGAAAAGTCGCGCGGTGTTTGAAGACTTGCTTTATCAAACAATTAATCAGCCGGGCGGCCGAAGTGCTCAAGACACTGAAATGCCGTCAGGTTTGATGTTAGGCGCGGGTGCTAAAGTTGTAGCAACGCAAAAAATTCACACCCAAGGTGACATGATTACGACGGATAATTCGTTGGATATCATGATCCAAGGCGAAGGCTTTTTTGAAATTTTAATGCCGGATGGTACAGCAGCCTACACCCGTAATGGCCAGTTCACTATGGACGAAGAAGGTAATATTGTTACCCCAGGGGCGGGTTACCTAATGCAGCCACAAATTACTATTCCGGAAGATGCGCTAGCAATCAATATTTCGCAGGATGGTGAGGTATCTGTGCGCTTGCAAGGGCAAGCAGAAAATGCAGTTGTTGGGCAAATTAATACGGTGAACTTTATTAACCCAACGGGCTTAGAGCCAATTGGGCAAAACTTATTTACTGAAACGGCGGTAAGTGGTGCACCGACCGAAGGTGTTCCTGGTCTAGAAGGTTACGGTATGTTGGTGCAAGGAGCACTAGAAACCTCAAATGTGAATACAACCGAAGAATTGGTTAACTTGATTGAAAGCCAACGTGTATATGAGATGAACTCAAAAGTCATTTCGGCTGTCGATCAAATGCTTAGCTATATTAATCAGCAGCTTTAATTAAGGGGTTGATCATGAAACGTTTTGTTGCATTAATGACTGTTCTCTTACTGTCGGGATGCGCCAGTAATCAGCAGTCAAAAATATTGCCGAATGATCCGGATTTTGCGCCCATTTTACCTGAACCAGAAGAAGCTTCTGTGGTGCCTACAGGTTCATTATTTCGCACTAACTATGTGAACAATATTTATTCTGACTCAAAAGCTCATCGTGTGGGCGATATCATCTCAGTTATTTTAAGTGAAAGCACGCAAGCTCAAAAAAATGCCAAGACTGAGCTTAGCAAGGAAAATAGCGCACAACTTGACCCAATAACTGGTTTTGGTGGTCTTCCAATCAATTTCAAAGGCGATGCCATTCAATTTGGTTATAACCAAGTGAATGATTTTACTGGCGACTCTAAGGCGAACCAAGGTAACAGCTTAAGCGGTAACATATCTGTTCATGTTCTACGAGTATTGCCGAATGGTAATTTAATGATCCGTGGTGAAAAATGGATGACGCTTAATAACGGTGATGAATACATTCGTTTAACTGGTATTATCCGACCACAAGATATTACATCAGACAATACCATCATTTCCAATAAAGTCGCTAATGCGCGTATTCAATATGCCGGCACAGGTACGTTTGCCGACGTGCAGGAGCAAGGCTGGTTATCACGCTTCTTTAGTAGCTCTTGGTGGCCACTTTAAGCCGAATGTTAGGAGTTAATGATGAATAAGTTCAAGCGGTTTTGTAGTTTTTTCTTAACAAGTGTATTGCTTCCATCAGCTATTTTTGTAGCTAGCCTTAGTCAAACTGCAGATGCACAAAGAATTAAAGACCTTGCTGATATTCAAGGCGTGCGATCAAATCAATTAGTGGGCTACGGTTTAGTTGTAGGTCTTCCAGGAACGGGTGAAAGTAGCCCATTCACAGAGCAAAGTTTTAAAACCATGCTGAGTAATTTCGGCATTACGATGCCTGCTAACTTAAAACCTAAGATTAAGAATGTGGCAGCAGTTGCTGTGCATGCTGAGCTACCTGCGTTTGCAAAGCCTGGCCAAAAGATTGATGTAACAGTGTCGTCAATGGGGAGTGCGCAAAGTCTGCGAGGAGGGACATTGCTACAAACGATTCTAATGGGGATAGACGGTAATGCTTATGCCGTTGCTCAGGGCAGTGTTGTTGTTAGCGGTTTAGGTGCAGAAGGGTTAGATGGATCTAGAATAGTGATTAACACGCCAACAGTCGGCCGCATTGCCAACGGTGCATCGGTAGAGCGTGAAATTAAATCGCCATTTATGACTGGCGATCATATTACGCTAAACCTGAGAGATTCTGATTTTACAACTGCAAAACGTATGGCAGACACCATTAACGATTTTGTCGCTGGAACGGCGAGAGCCGTTGATGGAACGTCAGTAAAGGTTACTGCGCCTCGCGATGCTGCCGACCGAGTAAGTTTCTTATCAATGATTGAGAATCTAGAATTTGAGCCTGACTCACCCGCTGCAAAAGTAATCGTCAATTCGCGTACTGGCACAATTGTTATTGGTGCGGAAGTACGCTTGCTTGCTGCAGCTATTACCCATGGTGGTATTACGGTAACGATTAATGAAAGCCAAGAAGTGTCTCAGCCTGATGCTTTTGCTGATGGTGAAACTGTAGTCACGCAAAACTCAATTGTTGATGTATCTCAAGATGATTCTAGGATGTTTGTATTCAACCCTGGTGTGTCACTCGATACCTTAGTGCGTGCGATAAATGAGGTTGGTGCGGCTCCTGGTGATGTCATGGCAATCCTTGAAGCATTAGAGCAAGCTGGCGCGTTGCGCGGCGAGCTTATCATTATCTAATTGGATATTGAAGCAATGGATACGAAGTTAGCAGACGCTCGTAACTTTCTTGATATCAATGGTTTAAATAGCATTCGTCAGCAGTCTAAAGAAACTGATGAAGTCTCGAAAAAAGCGGCGCTAAAAGAAGCTGCACAGCAATTCGAAGCTATTTTTATGCAGATGTTGCTAAAAAGTATGCGTCAAGCTGAAGACGTATTGGCTGCTGACAGTCCATTTAATTCGCAAACAACAAAATTTTATCGCGACATGCATGATCAGCAATTGGCGGTCAACATGTCTGCCAATGGCACGCTAGGTTTAGCCGAGTTGATTGAGCGCCAGTTAGGTGGAGGGGATGATACCTTTACGCCTAGTTCTGTTTTACGCACTGATACCGCCCCGATAGCAGCTCACCCATCTTCTTACAATGAGAAGTTTGCTGAGCAATTTATTCAAGGATCGTCAATAGATCGACAGATCAATACTTCTGAAGCTAAGCCTGAATCATTATTGAAGAGAGCACCTGAGTTCAATACACCAAAAGACTTTGTCACTGCGCTTTCCGAGCCAGCTAAGATGGCAGAAAGTCAGTTAGGCGTGCCATTTCAAGTTGTTATAGCTCAAGCGGCCTTGGAGACGGGGTGGGGGCAGAAAGTTATTCAAAAAAATGACGGTAAAAGCTCTAATAATTTATTCAATATAAAGGCCGATCACCGTTGGACTGGTGAAAAAATCCATAAGAACACACTAGAGTATGAAAACGGCGCTATGGTCAAGAAGAATGAGCCTTTCAGGGCGTATGAGTCTATCAAAGACAGTGTCAAAGACTATGTTTCTTTCCTTTCGAATGGCAGCCGATATCAAGAAGCCTTATCACAACCGTCAAATGTGGAACATTTCCTGCAAGGAATTCAGAAGGCGGGCTACGCAACGGATCCTAATTATGCTGAAAAAATTCAGGGGACGTTGAAAACAGTTACGCGCTTACTTTCGGACTAACTGAGTCCATCTGAATTTGGTGTGCTATTGAGAGTCAAAAACTTGATAGCCAAGGAGTGTAGCGAATGTCGGTTAATTTGTACCAAACCGGGGTGAGCGGTTTATTATCGGCTCAACAGCAGTTGGCAACAACAGGCCACAATATTGCCAACGTAAATACGGAAGGGTACAGTCGCCAGCGTGCTGAGCAGAACCCACAACTTGGGTTATACAATGGTGATAACTACATTGGCTCTGGTACTTACGTTACAGACATTCGTCGAATCTATGATGAATTTGCTCAAAAAGAACAATTACTCAATCAAACTAATCTAGGTTTTGCTGACGGCTTAAACCTTAGTCTTGATCAACTTAACAATATTGTTAGTAGTTCGGGCGAGTCCATCAATTCAAGTATCGAACAGTTCTACGTATCAATTAACGCTATTGCAGATGACCCAAGTAACTTAGGTCTTCGAAACATGGCGCTTAGCCAAGCAGGTATTTTAGCGAGTAATTTCAATTCTATTAACAGTCAATTCGATCAACTTGAGAAGTCGGTGAACGGTGAAATTGAACAAATAGCTTCGCAGATTACTGAGATTTCACAAGAATTAGCGAACATTAACGATCAGGTGCTACAGAATAAAAGTTTCTCTGAGACTGGCCAACCCAATGATCTGTTAGATGCGCGTGATCGACTGATTTCTGAATTAAGTCAGTACACGCAGGTAAATGCGATTGAAGATCAAAATGGTGTACTTACTGTAATGATCGGTAATGGCACGACATTAGTCTCCGGTAAAACTGCTATGGCGGTCGAAGTGAAATCTGGGGATCCTGATCCAAACCAGACTTCACTTGAATTAGTGAGTGGCTCAACGAGATTAGTGCTTGACCAAACTAAAGTGGGTGGCGAGTTAGGTGCAAAATACCAATACCGTGATGAAAATTTAAAACAAGCTAGAGCTGATATTGACAGAATAGCGACGGCAATTTCATACACGTTCAATGACCTGCAAGCAGAAGGCTTAGATCTTAACGGCCAACAAGGCACAGATATATTTACTGATGTGAACTCGACAACGCTTGTTCAAGGGCGAATGCAGGAGTTTGCTGATAACACGGGTTCTTTAGTTGGTGAAATTCATATTACGGATTTAACGCAACTATCGAGCGATGAGTTTGAAATTGAATACGATGGCGCTAATTACCAATTACTGAACTTGAATACTGGAAGCACGACGACACTTGGTGCTGCGGGTGCAGGTCCATTTGCGACGACTTTCGGTTTTGAGTTTGTAGAAGGAGCCGGGGCACCAACTGCCGGTGACAAATTTCTCGTTCGTCCTGGTGAAAATAGTGCCTCACTTATGGCTCAAGTGCTTACTAATGGCGAAGGTATCGCGGCAAGCAGTGCGATTGAAGTAACGGCGTCAGACGACAACGTTAGCGCTGGTAATGTTCAAATTACCAATGTGACAGATCCTATTACGGCGCAAGCCAATGCGCCGCTTCGTGTTGAAGTGCTAGAATCTCCTGCTGGTACTTACACGTACAATATTTACAATGATAATACCAATGCGCTATTACAAACTGGTGCGCATACGCCGCCTCAAACTGTTGTTGCTGGTTTTGCGGGGGCATTCGATATTGAAATTAATGGTGACTTATCGGGACTTGCCCCTAATGCTCCTGAAACATTTATCATTAATGATGCTTTTGGTTTAGGTAACGGCAGTAATGCTTTTGTTATGGCTGATACAAAAGAGCAAGGCGTAATCAACAATGGTCGAGAGACTTTTAATCAAAACTTAGCTATTTCGACAGCAAAAGTTGGTACCGACGCTAAATCTGCAGAACTCGTTGCTGATACTGCAGACGCGCTTTATACCCAGTCTTATAATCGAAACCAGGAAGTTAAAGGCGTTAATTTAGATGAAGAAGCGGCTAACTTATTGAAGTTTCAACAAGCTTATCAAGCATCTTCCCGAATCGTTTCTGTGGCAAGCGAAATATTTGACACATTACTTGCCGCTGCGCGCTAGGAGTAACGAATGAGAGTTTCAACTCAACAAGTCTTTTTGCAAAGCACGACCTATATGATGAATAACGAATCAGCATTGAATGAGCAGTCAGCTTATTTATCCTCTGGTAAGAAGGTCATAACGGCAAAAGACAATGGTGTGCAATATGGCACTTTGATAGGTTATAAAGACGAGTTACAAGCAATAGAGCTTTACCGCCGTAATATAACCCAAGCGACTAATCGTAATTCGTTATCTGAAGTATCATTCTCTTCTGCACAAGATATTCTTAATCAGGTTAAACAGAAAGTTATCCAAGCTAATAATGGTGCGATGGATGATGACGATAGAGCAGCATTGTCGGAGCAATTAAGACAGAACTTAGCGCAAATGCTAGATATCGCAAACGCAAAAGACGAAACCGGTGGCTATGTTTTTTCTGGCTATCAAATAGATCAACAACCATTTACGATCCAGCCAGATAATACTGTTGTTTATAATGGCGATAACGGTGTACGAGAATTAAAGATTTCGAAAAGTGTTGATGTACCGCTAAATCAACCAGGCGATGAAGCTTTTATGTTAGTTGACAACGCTTTGGGAGACTTTAGTGCTGAATATACAAGTAATTCAAGTGGTATTTATGTGAATCGTGCGGTTATATCAGACCGTGGCGTATACAACGACAATGCGCCATATACTCTTGATTTTACCGATACCAACGGTGACGGTAATCTTGAATTAACGATCACGGATAGTACCGCCGCTACAACTACAATCGACCCTTATGTTTCAGGGCAAGATTACGGCTTCCCTGGTATGGAAGTGAGTATCGATGGTAACCCACAAGTAGGTGATCAAATTGTGCTTACCTCTGAACCTACGGTAAGTGTCTTTGAAGCGATTAAACAAGCTATCGACTGGATTAATGTACCGAATCCTGCCAATACCACGGAAGAGCACAAAGCAGATTATGGACATGTATTAAGTCAAATTAATGCTTCATTGAATCACATCTCTACACGTCAAGGTGATGCCGGTATCAATTTACAACTTTTACAGACGCAAAGTGATTACCATGTCGACAACGAGCTATTGATGGAGCAGGGGCGCTCTTCTATTGAAGATCTTGATTTTGCTACAGCAGTGACTGAATTTGAGCAATCAAGAGTAGCGCTTCAGGCGGCTCAACAAACCTACTCTAGAATTCAAGGATTGAGCTTATTTAATTATTTATAAGTGCTAATGATAAGAACTAACTTTGAAAAGATGGCAAGGAAATGAAAATAAAAGCGGCAAGCAATTGCCGCTTTTATTTTATGTGGTGCACTCATTAAGTTCTTCGTTACTACCAGTATATTAATAAGCGCGAAAGAACCTTTGTATTTCATGGTTTTAGATTAATTTTGTCGTTGCGTTATTTAGGTTTTTAGGGGTTTTTCTTATTTTGGCATTATGTTTGCTTTATCGATAGTGTCAAAAATATAACTACGAGGGGTCAGTAATGCCTTTATACGTAAACAGTAACATCAGTGCGCTGAACGCACAGCGTCAGTTAAATAACTCTGGTAATGCATTAGATACGTCATTCAAGCGTTTATCGTCTGGTTTACGTATTAACAGTGCTGCTGATGATGCGGCCGGTCTTCAAATATCGGATCGTCTGCAGTCTCAAATTTTAGGCCTAAACCAAGGTAACCGTAACGCCAATGACGGTATCTCACTTGCACAAACGGCAGAAGGTGCAATGGATGAATTAACGTCTATGTTCCAACGTATTCGAACGTTAGCGCAGCAAGCTGCCAACGGCTCTAATACTGATGATGACCGTCTAGCGCTGCAAGAAGAGATTCGAGCGCTTGCCGAAGAGGTTAACCGTGTTGCGTCAGATACAACATTTGGTGGTCAGAACTTGCTAGATGGTTCATACGAAGCAAGCTTCCAAGTTGGTGCTGATGCGATTCAGACGATCGGCTTTAGTATGAAAAACGTTGGTGGTACAGCAAACTCTATGACTGCTGGTGGTGGTTTTACTTTGTCTGGTATAGCGAGTGTGGCAAGTGGTGTTACGGGCAAAGCACTTTCTACATACGCCGAAGGTATTAGTACCGTTGCAGGCACCGGCACAGGCGCAACCTTCGCATCACGCTTTGTCATGTCTACGATCAGTGTCTCGACACAAACAAACGCACAGCTTATTTTAGCAGGTGTTGATGCAATGATAGCGGTAGTTGATAAGAAGCGAGCTGAGCTTGGTGCGGTTCAAAACCGTTTCCAATCAACTATTCGAAATCAAGCGAATATCTCAGAAAACTTGAGTGCTGCGAAATCTCGAATTAAAGATGCAGACTTTGCAGCAGAAACTGCGGCATTGACTCGTAATCAGATTCTTCAACAAGCATCACAAACAATTCTTGGCCAGGCTAATCAGAGACCTCAAGCTGCATTAAGTTTGCTGCAAGGTTAATAAAACGCCTGCTTTATAATAGCGACATAAGGAAAGCCCTAAAAGTTCTACTTTTAGGGCTTTTTTACTTTTATAACATAGTGTTAATAAAAAATTTTAAAAAAATCATAATTTTCTCTAAAGGAAAAAATAACATCGCCGATAGAGTGTTTGTCGGGGGGTGAGAGCTCCGACAGAGGCTAGCGAAGAGAGAGCGTTAGCTTAATGTTAAATTGAGTACAGAGAGTATTATTATGGCTTTATATGTTAACACTAACGTTAGTTCGTTAAATGCCCAACGTCAGTTAATGAACTCAGGAAATGCGTTAGA
Organism: uncultured Thalassotalea sp.; assembly: GCA_947492575.1. GTDB lineage: Bacteria > Pseudomonadota > Gammaproteobacteria > Enterobacterales > Alteromonadaceae > Thalassotalea_F. The sequence goes on along the minus strand of CANLNK010000002.1, from coordinate 223,895 downwards.
TACGTCTTTCCAACGTTTATCTTCAGGCTTACGTATCAACTCTGCAGCAGATGATGCCGCTGGCCTTCAAATTTCAGACCGCCTTGAGTCACAAATTCAAGGTTTAAACCAAGGTAACCGTAACGCAAACGACGGTATCTCCCTAGCGCAAACAGCTGAAGGTGCAATGGACGAAGTAACGTCAATGTTCCAACGTATGCGTACACTTGCACAACAAGCATCTAACGGTTCGAATACCGATGAAGACCGCTTAGCATTGCAAGAAGAGATTCGTGCGCTTGCAGAAGAGGTTAACCGTGTTGCTACAGACACCACGTTTGGTGGCCAAAACTTGTTAGACGGTACATACGAAGCAAGCTTCCAAGTAGGTGCTGACGCGATTCAAACTATCGGTTTTAGTATGAAAAACGTTGCAGGTACGAGCAACTCGCTAACAGCAAACGGTGGTTTTACATTATCAGGTATCGCTGGCGTTGCGAGTGGTGTCACTGGTAAACAGCTTTCTACTTACGCTGAAGGTATTAGTACAATTGCAGGTACGGGTACAGGTGCAACCTTCGCTTCACGCTTTGTTGCTTCTACAATTAGTGTTTCATCGCAAACAAATGCGCAATTAATCCTTGCGGGTGTGGATGCATTAATCGCTGTTGTTGATAAAAAACGTGCGGAGTTAGGTGCGGTTCAGAACCGTTTCCAATCAACCATTCGTAACCAAGCGAATATTTCTGAGAACCTTAGTGCAGCTAAATCTCGCATCAAAGATGCAGACTTTGCAGCTGAAACGGCCGCTTTGACTCGTAACCAAATCCTACAGCAAGCAAGTCAGACAATCTTGAGTCAAGCTAACCAGCGTCCTCAAGCAGCATTAAGTCTTCTAGGTTAATAGGAATAACATTAACCAAATTATCTCAGGCGGCAATTAAATTGCCGCCCAATGGTAAAGATTGCCGGTTGTTGTATGCCTTAGGTTGCCGATGGTGATTTGAGAGAGTAAGGCTTATAATCGGTGAGATGCGCCCTTATTGTATGGGGTAATTCAATAAGGGCGCTAAATATTAATGGTGTTTTTATTGTTAAGCGTGGAGGCTGACTACAAATTAACATCATTAATCGCGAAGCTCTCTCTCACATTCGCGTAAATTCTTAAGCAGTATTGATGCCAACTTTTGACAGGATGTTGAAGAAGTATAAATGCCGCTTGATAGAGTCATACTCTCGACTCACTAAAAAGGAAGGCATTTGCCTTCCTTTTTTTTATATTTAATTTATTAAATAACATATGGTTAGTTCCTTTTTTACGCTTTTTTCAAAAAAAAAATAAAGTTATGAAGCCGCGCGCCGATAGCGTTAAGTAGAGAATAGTTTTCTCGATTGGTAGCATTTAGTTAGGGGTAATTAATTTGCTGTCAAAATAATATCGAAGTGGAGGCTTTATGGCTTTATATGTAAATACTAACGTGAGTTCATTGAACGCGCAGCGTCAATTAATGAACTCTGGTAACGCATTAGATACCTCGTTTCAACGTCTTTCATCTGGTTTACGCATTAACAGTGCTTCAGATGACGCAGCAGGTATGCAGATCTCTAACCGACTTAACAGTCAAATTAATGGCTTAAACCAGGGTATTCGTAACGCGAATGACGGTATCTCTTTAGCACAAACGGCTGAAGGTGCTATGGACGAGGTAACTCAAATGTTCCAGCGTATGCGTACACTGGCACAACAAGCTTCAAACGGTTCAAACACTGATGACGACCGCCTAGCACTGCAAGAAGAAATTCGAGCGTTAGCTGAAGAAGTTAACCGTGTTGCTGAAGATACTACTTTCGGTGGCCAGAACTTACTAGATGGTACGTATGAAGCAAGCTTCCAAGTAGGTGCTGATGCGATCCAAACTATCGGCTTCAGTATGAAGAACGTGGCTGGCACAGCTAACTCACTAACAACTAACGGTGGCTTCACGCTGTCTGGTATTGCGGGTATCGCAAGTGGTGTAACTGGCAAACAATTGTCTACTTTTGCTGACGGTATCAGTACGATTGCAGGTACAGGTACTGGTGCAACATTCGCTTCACGTTTCGTTGCGTCAACAATCAGTGTATCAACACAAACGAATGCGCAACTAATCCTAGCGGGTGTAGATGCACTAATTGCGGTAGTAGATAAGAAACGTGCGGAGCTAGGTGCTGTGCAAAACCGTTTCCAATCAACAATCCGTAACCAAGCAAACATTTCTGAGAACCTTTCGTCTGCGAAATCTCGTATTCAAGATGCCGATTTTGCTGCTGAAACGGCTGCTTTGACTCGAAACCAGATCTTGCAACAAGCGAGTTCTAGTATATTAAGTCAAGCTAATCAGCGTCCTCAGTTAGCCTTAAGTTTATTAGGTTAGTAACTTTATCATCATAGGCTAAAATTAAGTTAGTCTGTGATGTAGTTAATGAGGAGGCGGTATGGCGATTGAACAATTACGAGAAAGTAGTGTTTTTGCTAAAACAAATGCTGAACCACTATCTGACAGTGTTGGCGCCAATATTGCTAAAGAACTGAAAGAAACAGAAACTAATGAAGCTGTAGATAAAGCGGAATTAAAGCCGCTTTCTGATTTCCAAGCACAAGAGGAAATGGAGAAAGCGGAGCAAAATGCATCAGAAAAAGAGGTTGAAGAACAGTCAATCGCTGATGTGATTGAGTTTTTAAACTCAGAAATGCCAATGGTGAAAACCAGTTTAGTGTTTGAGTTTGATGAACTTAATGAGCCACCAATAGTTAAGGTTATCGATAAAGATAATGGTGAAACTATTCGTGAGATTCCGCCTAAATATCTGAAGGAAGTAACAAGCTCATTACAAGATGTTGCTAATAACTTATCAAATTCGGGGATTCTATTTGATAAGAAGGCATAGTGGTATATGGCACAGGGAAACCTGTGTCATAAATAATTTTCTGGTAGGTTTTTATGGCGACTATTACTTCGGCCGGTGTTGGCTCTGGCTTAGACTTAGAAAGTATTATTCAAGCGAGCTTAGACGCTGAGAATTTACCTAAGCTTCAGTCTTTTGATGAGAAAGAGACGAGCCTCAATATTGAACTATCTGCCTTAGGTGCGGTTAAATCAAGTTTATCTTCACTTCAAGATGTCATTGAAAAACTCGCTGACATCGAAAATTTCAATAAAAGAACAGCAAATGTAACGCAACCTAGTAGCGGCGATATCATTGACGTTAGTGCTACATCGGATTCTACGTCTGGTAATTTTGATATAGAAGTATTACAGACGGCCCAAGGGAGCCGAGCTGTATCGGCTGATGGCGTTTACGCAGACCCAACTGATGTTGTCAGTGCGACTGGCGGTAATTTGACGATTGCAGCAGGTGATAAGTCATTTACTGTCGCAATTGCCGCCGGTGCCACGTTAGAAGAAGTGCGTGAAGCAATAAATGATGCAAGCGATAACATTGGCGTTAGCGTTAATATCATTAACACCGGTGGTGACACACCAAGCTCAAAACTTGTCTTCAGCTCAAACACCACAGGTAGTGGCAATGATCTTGTAATTACCAACGACAATGCTGATTTCGATGCGATTTCTACAGATGCTTTTGCTGGCGGTGCAGGTGGACTGACAATTGCAGCAGAAGATGCAGCACAGGATGCCATTATAGAAATTGATGGTATCGCGGTAACGAGTGATACCAATACCTTCAATGATGCTATTCAGGACGTCAATATTCGTGTGTTAAAAGCGAGTGAGGATGGTGAAACAGCAAGTCTCAATATCGATGTCGACTCTGCAGGCGTAGAGTCGCTAATAGGTGAGTTCATTACAGCCTTTAACAACGTAATGGGCACTGTTGATTATCATACACAGGCAAGTGCAGCTTTAAATGGTGATTCTACTATGCGTAGCCTAGAGTCAGGTTTGTTCAGTGTACTTTCGTCTACGGTCTCTGGTGCTGGTAATTTTGAAACCTTGTACGATGTTGGTTTAGGCCTGAACCGTGATGGCGAACTAGAGAAAGAATCATTGGTGAGAAGTTTGTCTGATGCATTGACGGAAAATTATGATGACGTTGGCGCAATATTTGCTGGAGATAACGGCATAGCGGTCCAATTCGAAAGTTTCTTAGAAGGGTACTTGAACAGTGATGGTACACTGAAATCGAGAGAAAACTCTTTGGAAGCCGATTTAGACCAACTAGAAGATGACGTAGCAAACCATGATTATCGCATGGAGCAGCTAGAACTAACATTGAGAGAGCGTTATACCGCGCTAGATGTTTTGATTGCTGAAATGCAAAGTTCTAGCAGTTATTTGCAAGCGCAGCTAGCAAATCTCCCTGGTTTTACGTCTAAATCTTAACGGTAATAGTGAGAGAGAACTATGGCTAATTTGAAGTTAAAGCAGTATCAAACAGAAGCGACTAAAGCGAAAGTTGCTGGTGCAGATCCGTACATTATTACGCAAATGCTTATGGCTGGAGTTGTCGATAGCTTGGCGCAGGCCAAAGGCGCAGTAGAGCGAAAGGACTTTGAAATTAAGGGACAGAGCATCGCAAAAGCGACAAATATTATTGAAGCGCTGAGAACTAGCTTAGACTTTGAAGCAGGTGGAGATGTTTGCCAAAACCTTTATTCGCTGTACGAATACATGCAAGGTCGACTGGTAGATGCAACTGTTGAAACTGAAGCAACCACCGCTATCGATGAAGTTGTTACTTTATTTAAGCAGATTAAAGAAGCTTGGGACAGTATCCCTCCTGAAGCTCGTCAAGAAGCTGAAATACAACGTAAACAAAATCTAGCGAGCGCAGTATAAGTTGTGTTTGACGAAATCGTCGGAAAATATGAAGCTTGTGAGAAATCACTTGAGTCAGGAGAGCTGGCTCAAGCGACGATACAAATAAAGCAACTCGATGTTCTGCTCCGACAGTATTTTGACGCAGGGCAACAATCAATTGGACAAGCAGAGTATATCCAGCTTAATCGTATTTTGTCGTTTTTACACGATCAAACCGAAAAGCTGTCCGAAGAGAGTAAAAGCGTGTTAACTGAATTAGGCAAGCTGAATAAAGGCAAGTCTATGGTCAAAGCATACGAATCATTTGGTCGTTAAGTCCGTCGATTTTATCAGTTCACACCTTCCTATATTTTTATTAATCTTATCCTTATTGCCATTAAAAAGCCTTAAACTGTGAAATCAATCGAGCAAGAATTAGAAGAACTTCAAGCCAGCCTTATTAAAATAGAAGAACACCAAGCGAGAGAAAATGCATTTGCGGAACTCGCAAATGTGCGCTTTGAGCGAAATCTAGAGGCTTTCAGTAAATATTATCCAGATATTGCTGATGCTATAAATTGCTATCAAGTGCCAGAGGACTTTCATCTAAACGTCACTAAGACGGGTTATGGGAATATTGATGACCCAGATACTGGTGTAGCGGTTTATTCAGACGATCCAATTACGCAGACAAAGCTTCAGATAGAAAGAAATATTGAGAAGCCTTATTTCACCCACACCAACTACACTGGATTTGCTAAAGCAAAGCTTGGGCAGGAAAATATTCATGCTGTTTACATGAGGAAGTTGGGGCATCTGCTAGTTGAAAAGAAGGCTGCTGAACAGCTCGAAACATTGCCATATTATTCGCCAACAGCAATGATTTTTGGTTTGGGTTTAGGTTACCATTTGGAGCTTTTATTAAACGAATACCGCTTTGAAAATGTATTCATCTGTGAGCCGAAATTCGAACTGTTTTTTGCTTCTTTATTTTGTATTGATTGGGCAGCAATCATTACAAAAATAGATGAACAGGGCGGCTGTCTTTATATTCATCTAGGTGTAACCTATAAAGAGTTTTTCAAAGATATTTGGATGATTTCGGAAACGGTTGGCGCCATGTCAATTGTCAAAAGTTTTTGCTACCAGCACTATCCATCCGCTGAGCTTACTAGCCTTATCAAAGATTTCCAGAGTCGATATTTTGAGTTGCAAATGGGGTTCGGTTTTTATAACGACGCAAGAACCAGTATTGCTCATACGATCTTAAATACAGAGAAGCCAACGAATTATTTGCAAAGTAAGCCGAAGGATTTTCCGTACAAGGATACTCCTGTTTATATTGTTGGTAACGGCCCATCGCTGGATAAGGCGGCTGAATATATCAAGCAAACTCAGGAAAATGCGATAATTTTTGCTGCGGGTACAGCATTAACTACACTGGTTAGAATGGGAATCAAGGCTGATTTTCATGTGCTCACTGAGCGACCCAAGACAACTTTTGATGTACTTCAACACTCGCTTGATGCTAGCGAGTATAAAAAGTTAAATTTGCTTACGCTCAATGTGATATATCCAGATGTACTTGATATGTATGATTGGTCTGGAATCGCATTAAAACCCAAAGAGGCCGGTTCGGATTTACATGTAGTGAGTAAACTACTTTCTGGGCATGCTTCAAATCTTCATTTGGGATATTGCGGGCCTTTAGTCTCTAATACTGCACTGACGTTTGCAGCAGGCATGGGATTTGAAAATATATATTTATTTGGTGTAGATAATGGAACGCCGTCAGAAGGTGAACACCATGCTAAGCACAGTTTGTATTTTGATGAATCAATGAAAAAGTCTGACAAAGTCAAGCAACACAACTTTGGCAGAAAAATCCCCGGAAATTTTGGTGGAGATGTTTTTACTAACAAGTTGTTGCAGATGTCAAAAGTACAAATTGAAAGGTTTTTAGCGCAACCTTCCAGTAAGGATATCGATTGTTATAACGTGGGAGAAGGCGCTTACATTGAAGGAGCTCACCCGACTAGAATAGATAACTTATTTCCACCTGCTTCTCTAAACAATAAGCATGACATTATTGCCTATGCGAAGAATACTAACTTCGTTAATGAGCAAGTTAGCACTATTCGAGAGACGGTTGAACCAAATGTGTTTGATGATGTGTGTGCACATTTCATTGAGCTGGCTTCTGAACCGGTTAATTCGAGGGAGGAAGCAATGGATATTTTAAGAAGGCAGTCTCGTTATTTGTATTCGATGAGAAATACGAAGATTTCTTATATTCACTTCATCATCGAGGGCTCTTTACTTTATTATCATTGCCCTATGCTTACTGCGCTTTATAGTTACAACAATGAAGAGGAATCAGTGCAGCTGTACAGAGAAATATCTGAACTTTGGTGTGAATATTTGACTGCAATAAAAGATGATTTTCCGAATAGCTACCTTAGCAAGTGTGATAAAAATTGGGCATTCTTAGAGAAAAGCTAATTCGCTTTGGGTGATAGAAAAAGAGCTAATCGTAACTAGCTCTTTTTCTCTGACTGCATTGAAACTAAACCTTTTGCGTCTAATTTACTTATATGTTCGATCACTTCTAATACAGGAACACCTGTAATTTCAGAGATATCAAAGATATCGTTTTGTCCATCGCAGTAGGCAATAACATTTATAAGATTTCTGACAATTTGGGATGAGCCTTTTTGGCTAGTTGTTGGATAAAGCCCATACTTTCCAAGCTGCGGCTCACCTAAGCAATTGATAGTGTAGTAAGCATTTGCTTCGATAGATGCAATTGTTTTTTGTACAAGCTGAAAGCCGCCTTCAAGACCCTCTGGCGATATAAAATCAAGATTATCCTCTGAAGTATGGTACTCAGGATATACGCCATATTTAGTTCTCATTAAAGACGCTATTGGCAAATCTATGCCTGGAGCGCAGTATTGGCGCTCATCGCTACCGCGTTTCAAAAAAGAATAATACTGGTAGCGTTCTGGAAACTCTTGTTTCAATATTGTTTTGGCTGCTCGGTCACTTAATGTATTGCCATAACGAGATTCAAGCATAGAGTAGTCGCCGTTATCGCCGATACACGTTAATACAAAGCCGGCGAAAACCTTTTGCTTAAGGTGTTCTAAATTGTGTGCAAGGTACGAAATGGCGCCAATTGTTTCAGGCGTTAATACGAATCTATAACTGTATTTACGATGTGGTTGCTGATATAGCCAGCAGAGAACAGCGATTGTAACTAATGGACCGGAAAGCTCATTGTTGGCCATGGAAGGGTGACACGTATAGCTAGAAAGTAGTATTTCTTTCTCTGATTCACCCGGAAGCAAGTAATCGGCATATGTCAGGTGCCCGTCAAAATGCGAACTGTCTATATAAACTTCATAGTCACCATCGTCCGACAGTTCAGATAATTGCTCATGAGATAAACAAAAACCCCATCGTTTGGAGTAGTACGAGGTAACGTATGGAATTGCCTTTGGCTGGTCTGGTAATGAGTAGAGGTGTTTCTTTAATTCCTCTAACGTTAATTTGCCTTGAAAGGCGGTAGAATATCCGACTAAGTGAAGATTGTTTTCAGCAAAGCTTGCGATGACCTCACCATTGGGAGCTTTAATCCAAGCTTCTTTTGCATGCCATTCTTGTGGCACTTGCCAGTCAAAGACTTTGCTACCAGAAGGGATCTCGTAGCGATTAAATTTGATAGGTAAATTCGCGTCGATGATGTCGAGAGTCTCTCTTACTCCATTGCCAGTAATTGATCGATTAATGGGAAAGAGTACTTTTGCAAGTTCATAGAGAGACTCACCTATATTGTTGATATCAATCATTGAATATCTCCCACGAAACTGGTGTACCCACTTTAAGTGTTCTATTTACTCGCTTGCCAATCAGGCTATTTAGATGTTTAGGTGCAAGTCCATACCCGGGACGAATTGAGCGGATATTTCTGCTGGTGATTAATTCGCCTTGCTGAATTTCTTTGACAACGTAAAGGGAGCGATAATTTTTTCTAGGGCTACTAGACTCATATTTAGGGGCACCTATTGCTGAATATGCTTCCATTAATTTATCAATAAAGTGGGGCATAGCATCTATAGGCAAAGAAAATTCGGAGTCAATGGCACCATCATCTCTTGCGATAGTAATATGTTTTTCAACAATACATCCACCCATTGCTATGGATAATGTTGCAGCGAGATCATCGTAGGAATGATCTGACAATCCGATAGGAACATTATAAGTTTCTATCATTTCCCTTAATGTAGATAAATTAAATTCATCGCTTGGCGCAGGGTAGTTACTGACGCAATGCATTAATCCCAATTGCTCAAATTGATACTGCTTGCACAAGGCAAAAATATCATCAATACCTTCTTTATCGATAATCCCAGTAGAGACTATTAAGGGTTTTCCTGTTTTTATTGCTGCCTCAATTAATGCTAGGTCCATCGCTTCGAAAGACGCTATTTTATATGCTGGACAGCCTAACGCCTCAAGAACCTCTATGCCATACTCTGAAAAAACAGAAGAAAAAATAGTTATGCCAATCGTCTTTGAATATTCAAAAAGATCGGATAGCCAGGATTCTGGCATCGCCCCCTCTTGATAAACATCATAGAGTTTTCTGCCTTTCCAAAGTCCGCTTGCGATAACAAACTCATCAGAAGAGATATCAAGGGTCATTTCATCTGCTGTAAAAAATTGTAGTTTGACGGCACTGAAATTACTGTCCTTAGCAGCTTTTATTAACTTTTTTGCTCTTACTATATCACCCATATGATTGCCGGATACTTCTGCAATGGTATATGGAGCGCCAAAATTCTTGATAACTTTTCCGTCAATCGTTAACGAATGCTTGCTATTAATCATCGGTTTATCCTTTCGTCAGCGCTTTGGCATGTTTTAGCAAATGGTGCTTATGGCTTATTGCATAGTTTCCAGATACTTGAGTGTTGGGGGCAACGTCATTAATGACCACGCTGCCTATTTTCACTTTTGAGCCTTCCCCTATTGTTATCCAATTAGATATGCAGCTATGGCTACCAATGAAAACATTGTTTTCTACGCTAGCTCTTCCGGCGATAATACAGTTGCCGCTGATATCACAGTTATTGCCAACTGATGCATCGTGGGCAATGTTGACTTGAATGCCGAGGTGGGTGAAATCTCCAACTTTTGTCTTGTCTTTACTGAACAGACCTTTTGATATATTTGTGCCTGCATGGATATAGCAGTTTTGACCGATATCCACACCACCAAAATGTGTAAGGTGCACTTTTTTGCTGAGCACTTGCTTTGGTAGTAAGCCTTGTGACCCTATTGTACAGTTAGGGCCGATGTAGCTATTAGCTTGAATTCTTACAAAGTCACCTATGTATGTGCCTGCTTCAACGACCACGTTTTCTTCAATAATTGCTAATTCACTTATATTTGCAGAAGAGGCTATGGTTGCTGAACTCGCTATACCGCCTGAAATTTCCCTGTGTGGTTGGTGTATATTGTGTAGGTAATGAAAAAGCTGATCAGCCTCCGCTAACACAATTACTGACTTATCTTCAGGTACCTCAAAATCAAATAAGCTAGTTGTTATGATCGCGCAAACTTGGGTATTGGAAAGCGCTTGTGAAAAGTATTGCTTCGATGTGGCAAGTACTAAAGAGTTACTATTTTTTGACCATACAAAGCCTGTTTGACTGTATCCAACAGGCAATTTTCCTGTAATCAGTTCCGCGTTCTCAAATAGTGATAGTGTTTGCTCTGTGATGTGATTTAACTGCATGAATATAATACCTTTGCGATTCTTTTGGCAGCTTGCCCATCAACTAAGCGGTAGGCAACTTTTTCATCAGCTTTTTTGCCATCGGGACTCAATATTAACTGATCGACTGCTTCAGATAATGAAGAAAGTGTTAGGTGCTTTAAGTTACCTACATTAGGAGCGTTAATACTGTCTTCCCAGCTTTGTGCCAGCTTTTGCTGATTTTCCGCAATATAGCCAATGACAAAGGGTAATCCAAGGTAGTTTAACTCGAAAGCAAGTGTCCCCGCGGTAATAACAGCAAACTGGCATAGGCTTGCGATATGATTAATATTGCTGGTATCAAGGTGTAGTTGCTCTTTTTCGTTATTCCGTAACTGAATAGTTTTTACGCTCGTTGACGCACTGTTACAAATGATGTGTATTCGTTGAATACTAGAAAGTTGGCATAACAGTTCGCTAAGATAAGAGAGTAAACCATTATCGTCACCAGCCCCGACACATAGTAGAACACTCCCATCAGAGTTTGATGACTTTTTCGGAGTATCTAACGACTTTAGTGCGGCATATGTGGCACCGAGAAACAGTTTTGTATTAACACCCAGGCTACACTCTTGATACCAAACAAGTTTTGCTGCTGGATTGATATTGATAACGAAGTGACCGAGATAGTGCCCATCGCAGTAGAAATCGTATTGTCCCCAACAAATATCGTATCCAATTAAAACCTGTTGATAATCCAAATCACAGTGATAGTGGTCAACCAAAAGTGAAGTCACATTTAACGTTTTACATTGTATAGCGGTTTCCTGTGCATCATTTTCAGCGCTAATGGTGACAAATTTCGAAAAACTATTGGGGCATGGTAATTCAGAACTTTCGTCTAGTATTGCAACAGTTTGTATTCCTTGACTGCCCAAGGCATTAGCTATCGCATTGCACCTAACGAAATGTCCGTGGCCAACTCTTGAAGAAACGTTAAACCTAAAACCTATCAATCATCTGACTCCAGAGTTTGCAATGCTAAATACATGGCTTCCGCCCGCCTCCAGTCATCAGGAGTATCAATGTCTTGCACTCGATAGTTAGGGAGTACATGTACTAAAGCGTCTTTCGAATTGATCATTGGCTGGACTTGCTGAGTGCGAGTGAGTTTTGTCCAGTAGAATTGTCCGGCATCATGATAAAGCTGAGTTAGATCTTGTGAGCGACTTTTCATATGCTCTGGGTATAGTAATTTAGGGTAGTTATTTTCAATGTCAAAGCTTCTAAATGGCGAATAGCTGTATTCAGTGACACTAAAAATACAGTGTTTATCGTCATTTTTCTCTAATTGGGCAAAGGCTGAAGAGAGAGCTGCCGCTTGAATAAACGGTGCTGTAGCGTATATACAGCAGATATAGTCGACCAACCCAAAATGTTCATTGAGCCAATTTATCGTGTGTTGGACAACTTCTCTTGTCCCTGTAATATCTCCCGAAATATCTGCGGGGCGAATAAATGGTACTTGTGCTCCAAACGTTTCGGCAACTTCCGCAATCGCAGGGCAATCGGTAGATACAATCACCTTATCAAACAGTTGGCTAGCTAATGCTTCTTTAATCGAATAAGCGATTATCGGTTGTCCACAAAAAGGGTTTATATTTTTTTGTGGGATTCGCTTACTTCCGCCTCTAGCGGGAATGACAGCAACGCGCATGTTATTTACTGATGAAATGTAAGTAATGTATCAGCGCGCAACCCTAACCTTAGCGTTTCCAGTGAAATAACATCGTCATAGGCAATATTGCCAAGATTGATGTCTCTACCATACTGTTCAAACAACCATACTTGCTGCGGCTTTTTTGGGGCTTCGAAAATAAGCTTGTTGATATCTATGCCTGAATCAAGCACTTCTTCAACCAACCCCATTCTGATCTCACCATCTGAACGATACAGACCAGCAGTTCCTGTTTCTCTACCTTCTAGAATGACTCGCTGTGCACCCGCTGCAATTTCATTCTTGATTTGCTCTACCCACTTTGCAGGTGACACAATGACTTTATCGTCTTTACTTCCTACTTCAGATAATACTGTGAAATCTTTTGATAAACTTTCGATTAACGAAAGCTTTTCATCACTAGAGATCGTTATAGCGCCATCAGATATCTCAATGGTCTCTAGTTCATGCTCTTTCAGGAAAGCTACATAGGCATCGAGCTGTTTCGTTAGATAGCAATACTCAAATAGGGTACCGCCAAGACAGGGCTGTATGTCAAAGCTTTTAATCAGTTCAATTTTTTGACGAAGCGCAGGGACAACCAACGACGTTCCCCAGCCGAGTTTTATTACATCAACATAGTCACCACAAGCCTCTAATTGAAACTTTAACTGAGATAAGCCAAGTCCTTTGTCTAGGACATTTGTTCTTCCACTTTCTCTAGGTTTAGCTGGTCTAGGTTGAATTAGTGACATAATTTTATCCTTTGCATTTTTTCAAAGACATAAGCATGATTTATGCCTATTTATTTGGCGACTAGAGTATATCGACTTATCGTATTAAATAGAATCTTGTTGGTGCAGATGTTGCCTGTATAATGTCCTAGCCATCAATCATTTAAGGCAATTAATGAAAAGTATAGTTAATGATATTTTGATCATTGGAGCTGGTATATCTGGCTGCTGTGCAGCATTAGAAGCGGCAACGAGTGGTAAGAATGTCATACTGCTGTCTAAAAATATGTTGATGTACTCCCATTCAGTTAGTGCTAGAGGCGGAATTAACATCCCCATCGGTGAAGAGAGTGCTGAGGCGCATATTGAGGATACTTTGCGCTCAGGGTCTCAGCTTGCGTCGAAAAGCAGTGTCAAATTATTGTGCGAACAGTCTATAGGCGCACTGGAGTGGCTCGAATCGCTCGGGGTAAAGTTTGAACGCGAAGCGTCTGGGCACTATGTGAAGAAGCGTTTTGGCGGTTGTCGAATTCCTAGGGCTTGCTTTGTTAAGGGGAAGACAGGTAGGAGTATTTTATCCAGTTTGTATCGAAAACTTAAGGAACACCCCAAAGTATCTATCCTTGAACAGCATCACGCGATTGATTTAATTAAACGTGAAAATCGTGTTTTTGGGGCGACAGTTAGACATATCCGTAATGGTGAATTTATTCAAGTACTGGCAAATCATACGGTGATTGCAACAGGTGGCGGCTTAAACATGTTTGAGCAAACAACTAATGCGGTAGATACAACCGGTGACGGATTGGCTATAGCAATTCGCGCTGGCGCAGCTTTAAAAGATATGGAGTTCGTACAGTTTCATCCACTTGGTTTAGGTGATACGGGAATTCAACTACCTGAACCTGTTTTATCTGCCGGAGGTAAACTTGTAGATGAAAACAGCCAACCTTTTATCGAAAAATATGAACCTGAAAATAAAGAGTTGGCAGGAAGAGACAAAGTTTCTCAGGCGATAGTAAGCGAGTTAAACTGTACTTCAGGTGGTGTTTTCATTGACTTGCGCCATATTCCTCAAGAAAAGCAGTTTCTGCTCGAAGAGGCAAAAGAGCTCGCTCATACCTTTCTCGGGCTAGATCTATCGAGAGATTTAATTCCAGTTAAACCCTCTGCACATTACCTTACCGGTGGTATTTTTTGTGACATTAGTGGACAAGTTCTCGACATTAATGGCAGCGCAGTTGAGGGGCTTTTTGCCGTTGGAGAAGCAGCGAATTCTGGAGTTCACGGTGCTAATAGGATTGGTGGGAATTCACTTTTAGAGGTGGTGGTGTTTGGTCGTGTTGTTGGACGACACATTGGTGAACTAACCAGCGCGAACATTCCAGCTATTGAAGAGGCCAAACCAAAGCTTCCTGCTCCTAACTGTCAAGTGGTTGAGCAAGCGTCAATTATCAAGCGCTTAAAGTGTTCAATGTCTTGTAATGTCGGTGTACTAAGGAATAGGAAAGGGTTGCTTGAACAAACGGTTATTTTGAAAGAGCTCGTAGAGGAATACTCTGGTCTTGGTATTACCGACAGCTCGATCACTTACAATCAAGAGATAACCCGTTATTTTGAGTTGAAAAATATGCTTGAACTATCGGCGGCGATCACTGTTTCTGCATTGCATAGAGAAGAATCTAGAGGCAGTCATTACCGCCAAGATTTTCCACTATGCAACGTAAAAACGCCTCTTAACAGTCTAGTTGGCATGCAACCTGATGGTGCTTTTGTCTATCGAGCCCAACAAAACGGGGGATAAAACTAGTGCACAGTGTCACTTTAAATATTTACCGCAAGGATATCGAGCACTCTGAGGAGGAGTCTTGGAGTGAATATCAAATTAATTATGACGACAATGATGTGTTACTGAACTTGTTGATGAGAATCCAAGCGTCACTCGATCCAACACTTGCTTTCAGTAAAAACTGCCGTATTGGCATGTGTGCCAGTTGTCGTATACGGGTTAACAAAAAGCCTGTTTTAGCATGCAGTGAGAATGTAGGTCAGCTAGTTGAAAGATATGGTAATCGTCTAGTGTTAGAGCCAACGTTGCCAGAGAAATGTGTAAGAGATTTAGTAATAGATTTGAAATTTAATAAAGCGATAGAGCCGGAGAAAGCTTCATGAGTGAGACGTTTCTAGGTAAAGACACTCGATTCAAAAAGTCACCATCGAAGAGCCTAGTAAATAGTGCTTTTGCATACGAATTGGAATGCAGTGAGTTCGTGCTTAAATGGTTAAGTGTGGCTGACATGGCACACGTCGCTACACTGGCAAAAGATAATGTCATTAAGCCAGATGTTGCATCCCAATTACTGAATGGTTTGTATGAGCTCCATGAAGAAAGTCAGAATATTCCTCTGAATCCAGCAGTAGGGGATAGTTACAACAATAGGGATAAGTTTCTTGAAGACAAGCTCGGAAGTTTAACTGGCTACATTCACATTGGGCGAGCACGCAGAGAGGCCAGTACTATTGCTTGGCTGCTTTGTTGTCGAGAGAAGTTGCTTCATTTGCACGAATTGATGGTGGAGCTTTGCGAGGCAATGAGTCGTGTAATTGAACTGCATAAAACAACTTATATGGTTGACTATACCTATTTACAACATGCGCAACCAACGACGCTTGCCCACTATTTACAAGGTTTCCAAATGCCTCTTGTACGTGACCTAGATCGCGTCAAGCAGGCAATAGCGTCAATCAATTTAAGCCCAGCATGTTCCGGCAGCGTAAACGGTTCTCAAATCTATATGGATAGAGAGTATGCGGCCGATTTAATGGGGTTTGCGGGCTTATTGCACCATACGAGAGACGCTATGTGGTCGCCGGATATATGCTTAGATACCATTTTGCCAATTAACTCCATAATGACTACGTTAAACCGAATGTCGGAAGAGTTTATAATTTGGAACAGCGCAGAGTTTAACTTCTTATCGCTTGACGATTCACACACCAGAACAAGTGTCATCATGCCACAGAAGAAAAATCCATATGGTTTGGCGCATATTCGAGGGCAAGCAAGAATTTTAAATGGAGTGACAGCGTCGCTTCTTTCGACTAACCAAACGATAAGCGGTCAGCCTGATAACAGGTTATATGCCTATGGCGAGTTACCTAAAGCCATTGACTACGCTAGCCAATGTGTTGAGTTGTTTAGTGACATAATTTCATCCTGTGAATTTAATACTGACGAGTTAGCAAAAGCGGCAAACGATAAGTTTGCAGTTGCCACTGATATATGTGACATGTTGGTAAAAACACAAGAAATAGACAATCGTTCGGTTCACAAAGTGGTTGGTCGAGCGGTTAGAAATGCGCTAGAAAATAATATCGATCATTTATCAATATCGGGGATAAAGCAAGCGGCTGAAGAACTCACGATAACGCTCAGCGATATTGATGAAAAACTATTTGCTGCAAACACAGATGTTCCACAACTAATCAAGCTTAGGAAGGGGATTGGCTCCGCACATCCAGACCAAGTAGCAAAGATGCAAGCGCAGAATGCTGACAAAATTAAAGCAGCAATATCATTTAAACGAGCGCTTGATTTAGAAAGTTTTGAGCAAGATTTTTTAGCGTCAATAAAATCATTACTAGATGAGTTATAGGAAGTTCAAGTGAAGAGTTTAGCGTCTCTTATCAATTACCAGCAACCACGCAAAATAGCACTTTGCTTTGGTGAAACCATACTGACTTATCAGCAACTAAAAGACAGTATTTATCACTTTTCAGCGAGCCTCAAGAATCAAGGGGTTGGGGTTGGTGATAGAGTTGCCTTGATACGATTAAACCCCAAGGATTTGTTAGTTGCATATTATGGCTGTACTTTAATAGGCGCTATTGCTGTGCCTGTTCCATATGTAGATGCTCATCGGGTAGAAGGTGCAATTAAAGCGAGTAATGCAAAGCTTGCAGTAGATGATATATCACTGATGCAAGAAGGGGATGTAACCATAACTGAGCATGGCACAAGTGAAGAAGCTCTGGTTATTTTCACTTCCGGAACAACATCAGATAAGCTCAAAGGGGTGCGTTTGGCCAATCAAGGCATTAATGACATTTGTTTGTTCATGAATACTAAAATGGATGTCAACGAGAGCATTGTAGAGTTGGTTTTTGCACCGCTTGATCACGCTTTTGCGTTTGGCCGGTGCCATAGCGTACTTGCTGCAGGAGGAACCGTCGTGCTTGCGGAAAGTCTCAAAAATCCCATGACGGTAAGCATGCTCTTTAGTAAGCACCAGTGCAATGCTTTGTCTACCTCTCCATCAGTCTTGTCTGTTCTATTGCGCTTAGGTGGACAGACTTTTGAACAACTAAAAGAGCGTGTTAGGTGGCTTCAAACCGGCGCAATGCGCTTTGATAAAGCTTTCCGGGAGCAGCTTTGCGGGGCTTTGCCCAATACTAGAATGTTTCTGCACTATGGTCTTAGTGAGGCGATGCGCGTAACGTTTTTTGAGATAAATAGATTTCAGGATAAGTTACATACTGAAGGTCCTGCATCGGATTGTTGTCAACTTAAAATTGTTGACGATAGCTTCAACGAAGTGCCTGCTCACTCTGTTGGACGAATCGCGATTAAGGGTACTAATCTATGCTTAGGTTATTTGGACGACGAGCTTTGGCGTTCTCAGGTAGTTGATGGCTGGTTTATTACCTCTGATTTAGGTTCTTTAGATGAACTTGGCTTTTTGGTATTTGCAGGTCGCAGTGATGATGTAGTTAATTGTAATGGGGTATTGATACACCCTGATGAAATTGAATCAAAGCTAGTAGGTTTGATCACGGGCAATCATTTTTCTGTGCTTGGTATTGTTGATCCCAATAAGTTGAAAGACACGATCATTGTTTTGTGTATTGAAGGAGACAGTGCTATTACCTTGCGAGACGTTGCTAATCATCTGGCCAACACAGATGCTAATTTAGTACCTTCAGAGCTTTTTCATCTTCCTAGTTTGCCTAAAACTCGTACAGGTAAAACTAATAGAGCCGCTCTTGTTAAGGAAATTCAGTCGATAATGGGGTAAACAACGCGCATGTTCTAGGCAGGTTACCAACCGATAATAGCGTTTAGTAGCTATTAAGTTTGAAAGGGGCGATTTGTTGGCGCCTCTTTCAGCCAAGCATAAATGTCAGAGCACATTAGACGTGTGGTAGAGTCAATAAATTCGTTCATATCAAAGAGCTCAATATGAGATAAACCTAATGGCTCACACTTGAGTTCGTAACTTTCTTTAAAATAATTAAAGATCTTTTCATTTTTATCTCTATCAACGTCTATTTCTCTATACAGAACCGACAGGTAAAATGCCTCATAGCGGATGTCATTACCGTATTTCATTGGATGGATGAATTCTTTACTGTAACGGTAAGGAACGCCCATGATGAACTCTGCATGATGCACGAGGCTGACAATTTTAGATGCAGGCATCCCAACGGATACAAATTTTGCAGAGCAGCTTAACATGCGATCAAATGGGCTGTGCTTTCCATAAACATGCTTACTGTTATTAGTGCAAATGTAATTGGCTTTATAACCAAGGGCAGTAGATGAAGAAAAAGGATGTAATTGTCGCACCGCGTCTTTTTTTCTTCGTATGAACTCAGTAAACGCCCCTGTTTCACTCTCCGTGTCTGTTAGACTAAAAGGCGTATCTGAATTGCAAAGTGAAAATGTGTGTGTAGGGACGACAAGCGTACCCGTTTCACCGATTAACTGCTGAAGTGCACTTAAGTGACAGTTAAAAATATCTTCTTTCGAGTAGCCTTTAATTATCCCTAAAGCACCGAAATTGCCGGTTACATAAATGGTGTCACCAGATGCAACCCCAAGCTCTTGGTATACCTTTAAGACTTCTTCTTGGGTGTAAAACATCTGACATCGATACCTTTTATTTAAGTGTTGGATTCAACAAAGTTAATTAGATCATTTAGGGTCGCGATGTTTTCTAAAGACTTTTCATCTAGCTCTATTGAAAATGCCTCTCCAACTTTTAGCATGGCTATCATCAGATCTAATGAGTCAATGCCAAGCTCCCTAAACTTGGTGTTGTAGTCGTCATCACTTTCGATAGTAAGACTGGGTTTCTCGTTTAAAAAAATATCGGTAATTTTGTTCTTTAATGACATTTGGCTTATTTACTTTCTTTGCGTTGAAAATTTTCGATGGTTTCGTGTATTTGACGTTAGGCAGCGGCTATTGCTTTCGTTAAATACGCTAGCACTCTATCTTGTTCACTTTGCTTGAGCGATGGATAAATTGGCAGACTAATACATTTTTCATAATAAGACTCCGTTTGAGGATAGTCTTCATCTGAAATGTTAAATTCTGCAAAGTTAGGCTGTTTGTATATTGGGATATAGTGAATCTGAACCCCAATATTATTTAACCTTAAATACTCGTAAATCGCTGTTCTCAATTGTGCAGGAACGAGAACGACAAATAAATGAAAGCTACATTTTCTACCTGCTTTTATGTCGAGGTAATCGATGTTCGTCGTTGCTAGTTTCTGCTGGTAGTAATTGGCCAACTCATTTCGCTTTTCAACCCAAGCGTTTAGCTTGTCTAATTGGTTTACACCCAAAGCTGCATTAATATCTGACATGCGGTAATTAAAGCCCAGTGATTGTTGCTCATAGTACCAAGGCGGCATATCAGCTGAGCTAAAAAGCTCTTTTTGTTTTGTAATGCCGTGACTAGCAAAAAGTCGCATTTTGTAGGCTAATTCTGGAGAGTTCGTCAGAGCAACGCCACCTTCGCCAGTTGTTATCATTTTAACTGGGTGAAAACTAAAAACTGAGATATCGGAATATTCACACCCACCTACTGCTTTACCTTGATATTCCGCTCCCAAAGCGTGCGAGCCGTCTTCAATGATTTTGAAACCATATACAAGAGATAATTCGTACAACTCTTTCATGTCACAAGACTGGCCAGCAAAATGAACTGGGATGACAATTTTAGGTAGGCGATTCGCTTTTTTTGCCTGAGCTAATTTTTTCTCAAGCGCTAAAATGGACATATTACCAGTACTTGCATCAATGTCGACAAAATCAACACTTGCACTGCAGTAGCGAGCACAATTGGCTGAAGCTACAAAGCTATTAGGACTTGTCCAAACGGTGTCACCTTTTTTAAGACCTAATGCCAAGCAAGCAATGTGCAGCGCGGAAGTGGCACTATTAACACAAACCGCATGCTTTGCTTGGGTGTAATCACACAAGGATTTTTCAAATTTTCCGACCATCGGCCCTTGGGTAAGCCAATCGCCTTTTAATGTTTCAGTAACAGCATCAATATCTGCTTGGCTAATAGTCTGTCGACCATAAGGCAACATTATTGCATTGCCTCTTCGTTGAAAGCGATGATTTCATCAACGGTTAAATAGTGAGGGTTACTTAGGGAGTTATATTCAGCGCCAGCTTCTACTAATTTTCCTTTCTCACCTAGCTCATTATTGTCAAAGCGATTGTCTTTGTTATTAAACTTAATAGCTGGGGCAATAACAAAGTGATCCTCAAATTCATAGGTGTTGTAACAGAGTTCTGCTGGACACATAACTTCATGAAGCTTTTCACCTGGGCGAATACCAACGATTTTCTGCGGAATACTAGGTGCCATAGCACTTGCTAAGTCGACAATTCTGATTGAAGGAATTTTAGGAACAAAAATCTCGCCACCAGTCATTCGTTCAAAGTTCTTTAGGACAAAATCGACGCCTTGTTGAAGACTGATCCAAAACCGAGTCATCTCTTGGTGTGTTATCGGCATAAACTCTGGTTTTTCAGCGATGATTTTTTCAAAAACTGGAACGACAGAACCCCTAGAGCAAACCACATTGCCATAACGAACAACGGCGAATGACGTTTTATGGCCTCCTGAAATGTTATTTGCTGCTACGAAAAGTTTGTCTGATGCAAGTTTAGTCGCACCATACAGGTTTATTGGATTTGCCGCTTTGTCGGTAGAAAGCGCGATAACTTTTTCAACATCGTTATCAAGCGCTGCCTCTATAACATTTTCAGCCCCATTGATATTGGTTTTAATACACTCCATGGGATTGTATTCGGCAGCGGGCACTTGTTTGAGGGCTGCAGCATGGATCACAAAATCAACACCTCGCATCGCTCGGCGTAAGCGATTTTGGTCGCGAACGTCACCAATAAAGTAACGCATACAAGGGTCGTTAAACGTTTGCTGCATTTCGAATTGTTTTAATTCATCGCGAGAATAAATAATGATTTTCTTAGGCTTGTAGCGTGCTAGCAGAGTTTGGACATATTTTTTACCAAACGAACCTGTGCCACCAGTAATAAGAATACTTTTATTATCAAACATCTCACGCCCCTTTGCGCAGACTGACAATTGCTAGCAAGTGTCAGTTCTCAAACTATTTATAATGACTTTTTATTATTAGGCAAATTATGTGCCTAGAGATAAAACCATTCAAGGGCATAATTTAATAATTACCGTATTTAACGTTTGTTGCTCAGCAAATATACATTTAACGTCAACATATTGACTAGGTGTCAAATTTTTGTTGCTTATTTCCCAATGCTTTATAGAATCAAAGTATCCTAATCATCAAAGTGGTTTAAATTTGGATTATGCAAGGTCACAAGCAAATACTAGTCGTCGATAATAACGCAGTACGTCGTCATCAGCTTGAAACCGTGTTAGCTTTCGTGGGCGAACACTTTATTAGTAGCGAGCCGAGTGAGTTGGTAAAAACCTTCAAGTCACTCGACAATGTACTGACGGTTATTTTTGCTGGCGAATTAAATGAAGATGCCGTTGCCTTGATTAGCAACAACCCAGATTGTCCGTTTTTACTTCATGATGTTGTTGACCAACATGCCATTGAACATAAGGTTAACGTACTAGGTGAATTGACTGTGCCATTAAATTACGCGCAGTTAACCGAGATGATTCATCACTGCCACCAGTACCACAATAAATTGCCGAACAAGAAAGGCAAGTCAGCAGGGCACACTAAACTATTCCGATCACTTGTCGGCGCAAGTAAGCCAATGCAACAAGTTCGTTTTCTCATAGAACAAGTTGCCAAAACCTCTGCCAATGTACTTATTTTGGGAGAATCGGGCACAGGTAAAGAAGTGGTTGCTCGTAATATTCACAATTTATCTGAGCGCGCAAAAGCGCCATTTGTACCGGTTAACTGTGGTGCTATCCCTGGTGAACTGCTAGAAAGTGAGCTTTTTGGTCATGAGAAAGGCGCGTTTACAGGCGCAATTTCGACGCGGAAGGGGCGCTTTGAGCTCGCGGAAGGTGGTACGTTATTTCTTGATGAAATTGGTGATATGCCACAACCTATGCAAGTTAAATTGCTACGTGTATTGCAAGAGCGCACGTTTGAGCGAGTAGGTGGCTCGAAGAGTATCAAGGCCAATGTTCGCATTATTGCGGCAACTCACCAGCATTTAGAGGAAATGATCAAAGCAGGCGACTTCAGGGAAGATTTGTTTTATCGCTTAAACGTTTTTCCGATAGAAACACCGGCACTCCGTGAACGCAAGGAAGACGTGCCACTCTTGTTACAAGAGCTCATTAATCGCTTTGAAGCTGAACAAAACCAAACGGTTCGCTTTACTGAAAAAGCCATTGAGTCTTTAATGGAACACCCGTGGTCGGGCAATGTTCGCGAACTGTCTAACTTGATAGAACGCATGATTATTATGTATGCCGATCAAGTGGTTAACGTAAGTGAATTACCGTCAAAGTATCAGCACATTGATATAGAAGAGTATCAGCCTGAATACCCTGAAGAGCTTCAAGAAAAAGAAGCAATCAACGAGTTATTCGCTGGTTTTGATTATGACGATGAAGATGACTCGGATAGCGCGGATGAAAGCGAGCAAACAGAGGCTTCTGGGGTTATGGTTGATGTGCTGCCTGATGCTGGCATCAACTTAAAAGAATACTTGGCAGAGCTTGAAGTGTCATTGATTACCCAGTCGCTAAGTAAAACTGAAGGCGTCGTTGCCCGAGCAGCGGAACTCCTAGGTATGCGCAGAACTACGCTTGTCGAGAAAATGAAAAAGTATAGTCTGCCTAAAGAGTAGCACTTCGCTGATTATTGTTTTAAAAATGTGAGCCAATTCAAAGCTTAATCTGCCGTCAATCGCAGATTAAGCTGCTACAGGAACACTAACGATAGTACCTGCCAACCCTTTTTGCTCAGCTTCTTGGTATGCATACATCAGCATGTCATTCTCTATGTGTTCTGCATCAAGTAGTTCTTCAGAAGCTTCAATTTTAATATTGTCTAAACCGCGTGAGACGAAATAATCTTCAATTTGCTCTAGTTGCCCGATTAAATTGTTGTCTGTACTAAACATATAGAATTCGTGTTTATTCCCTTTTTTTAGCCACTTGCTAGATTTTTGAATTTCTGCAGTACCATTGAAAAACAACATATAGAGTTCTCCTAATTAGACTCGTTAATTTATTTTTGACGTAAAGCAAGTCAATAGCAGTTTTTATACCAGCTTGGTTCTAGCGACTAGCATTCAGGTTCACGAAGTGGAGAGTCAAGAAAAGCAAAGCGAAGTTTAATTCTTGGTACAAGCTGTGCTTGTTGAATCGGTTGTTTCAACGTAAAGGGATGATAGAAAATGAACTCGTTTGAAGAGCTTCTTACCAAGATAGACGCACAATTTTATAAAAGTTACATGGGCCATAGACAAGCCAATATAAAGCCTGTTTTTTTCTATCATGTTAAGAAAACAGGTGGTATGAGTATCAATTACTCTTTGCTTTCGGCTCAACTCATCAATGGTAAGTTGCCACCCCTTCGACAAGTATATTCTTACAAATACGACAATGTAGCAGAGCAACAAAGGTTGCTTCAGGAGCCTTTAACGTCTACTAGTATGGTGATGAGTCATCTCAACTTTGGAGCACATGCAGCGTTTAAAGAGACCTTTGATCTAGTTACTTTATTAAGAGACCCATTCAAACGTGTTTTATCCAATTACACATATAGTTGTATGCGGAAGCAACAAAAGCCTTCACTTGGAGGTTTTGAGACTTACTTTAACGCACCAGAACATATTAATGTTATGAATCGTCAACTGTCGCCCGTGATGGCTGAAATTGACGCTGAGACGACATTTGCGCATTTGCAGAGTGAGTTTACCTACTTTGGTACAACTTTAGATATTAATCTTTTTATTGAATATTTCATTTCGAGATTCCAACTGCCGAATGTACTCATGCCTAGAATGAACGAAACCATTCCAAAATATCGATTGAATGCAGCTGCTTTCCAAGAGCAGGTATTAGAGCTCAACAAAGAAGATGTTAGATTATATCAGTATGTTAGAGCGCGCCCTAGACTACCCAAAATTCATGCTGATCCAGATAATGTAAGTGCATTGACGTCATTGCAATATGAAGTAGAGAATGAAGTTAAATCGCGATGCCGAACACATGTTGTTCCTACTCAGGCACTCTTCAATCATTTAATACATTGGGTTAGGGACTCTCAAGAAGACGCACGGCTTACTGTTAGAGAGTTGCTTTCATCTTCATAGTTTAATGAGATTAATGCTTGTTCATGAAACAAGCCAAAATTTTGACCTGTCAAAAGTCTATTGGTAGATGCATTATGTGCATGAAATTAAAGTAAAAAATATTTGGCATAGTATCTGCTTTATCTTTGGTGAACTAATAACCGAGTGTCGTAATTATGTCGTTAGCATCAAATGTAGAGAACTTAAGCCACAGCGCTAGTGTCGCTGATTTATTTTCACAAACGAGCTTTTCGTTTGAAGAAAGTAAGGAAAATCTACAAACCGAAGCCTTTGTTGGTGAGCTAGCATTATTGCGTCAGCAAAGCAGTCAGCTAAATCAACTTATTGATGTGATGCCTACTGGTGTTGTTATTCTCGATGGCAATGGCGTCGTTGTAAAAACCAATAAGTTCGCCAGTCAGCTTTTAGACGAGCCTATTCTCGGACAACCTTGGTTTGATGTGATCAAACGCTCATTCAAACCAAGAGCAGATGACTGGCATGAAGTCTCACTAAAAGATGGTCGACGCGTTAAGCTTGATATCACCACCATGGGTAATCAACCCGGCCAGCTTATCATGATCACTGACTTGACAGAAACTCGTCTACTACAAGATAAACTCGGTCAATTACAACGTCTTTCCTCTTTAGGTCGCATGGTGTCGAAACTGGCGCATCAGATTCGAACACCGCTTTCAGCAGCCATGTTATACGGTGCGAATTTATCCAATGAAAATCTGCCAGAAAATGCGAAATCTAGTTTTCAAGAAAAGCTCATGTCTCGATTGGAAGACTTAGAACAGCAAGTCAACGATATGTTGTTATTCGCTAAAAGTGGTAATCAGCAAGTCGTCACGACAGTTGACGTGAATGATCTAATCAAAAATTCTGTCACAGCAATGGAAGCGCTAGTCGAAAAATCTAGTAGCAAAATCACATTGACACTTACACCAAATCATTGCCAAGTGTTGGGCAATGAAAGCGCACTATCAGGCGCTATTCAAAACCTTATTCATAACAGCATTGAAGTGATAAAACAAAATGCCAAAATCACTATATCAAGTGAGGTGCACGGCCAGTTCGCATATATCAGCGTAAAAGATAATGGCAAGGGTATAGACAAAACCTTAGCTGACAAGATTTTTGAGCCGTTCTTCACCTCGAGAGCAAAAGGTACAGGCTTAGGTTTGGCAGTCGTCAAATCGGTAGCAAATGCTCACCAAGGTGATGTAAAGCTGATTAGTGGTCCGAATGAAGGAGCAAACTTCTGCATCAAACTACCTTTGCTAGCCGGAGGTACTCCATCAAGCGTTCAACCTATCAAGCCAAGTGAAGAGTTTCAGGAGGTAGCACATGGTTAACAGTAAAATTCTTGTCGTTGAAGACGATGCTGGCTTGAGAGAAGCTTTAGTCGACACGCTCCAGCTTGCTGGTTATCAAGTTGTCGAGGCCGACTCGGGTGAACAAGCACTGCTGGTACTGAAGCAGCGATCTGTTGATCTTGTTGTTAGTGATGTGCAGATGGGCGGCATGTCTGGCCTATCGTTATTGAAAAGCATTAAGGCCGCGAACCCGTCTCTGCCTGTGTTATTGATGACGGCTTATGGCACCATAGATGACGCTGTTCAAGCGATGCAGGATGGCGCGGCTAACTACATGGCTAAACCATTTGCACCAGAAGTGCTGCTAAATATGGTGAATCAATATGTACCATTATCGCGCACAGAAACTAAAGAGCCTATTGTAGAAGATGCTCATAGTATTGAGCTACTATCACTTGCAAGAAAAGTCGCTTCTACAGAAGCTTCAGTGATGGTGTTAGGCCCAAGTGGTTCTGGTAAAGAAGTGCTCGCGCAGTATGTGCATAATCAATCTCAGCGGAAAGACGGTCCATTCGTCGCTATTAACTGTGCTGCAATTCCCGAAAACATGTTAGAAGCAACCCTATTCGGCTATGAAAAAGGTGCGTTCACAGGCGCTATTTCGGCGTGCCCAGGTAAGTTCGAGCAAGCCGAAGGCGGCACGATTTTACTTGATGAAATTACGGAGATGGACCTTGGGTTGCAAGCAAAAATACTCCGGGTTTTACAAGAGCGTGAAGTAGAACGTTTAGGCGGTCGTAAAACAATCGAGCTAAACGTACGGGTTATCGCAACAAGCAACCGAGACCTAAAGGAAGCCGTACGCGAAGGCGTATTTAGAGAAGATTTATACTATCGACTCAATGTTTTTCCACTCACTTGGTTACCGCTTTGTGAACGTCGCGACGACATTATTCCACTTGCTAAGCACTTATTAACAATGCACAGCCAAAAGAACGGTCAAGCAGTACCTGTGTTAACGGCATGTGCGCGTAGCAAAATGCTTGCTTACGGTTGGCCGGGCAATGTTCGTGAACTCGACAACGTTGTACAACGTGCGCTTATTTTACACAGCGATGAACAAGTTGATGCTGGCGATATTCTTATTGAAAACTTCGATACGCAAATTCAAGTGAATGCTGCGAGTGTGGAAGGTGAAGAAAAAATGGGTAATGAGCTCAAACTGCAAGAGCATCAAATGATTCTAGATACCTTACGTGCATGTCATGGCAGTCGAAAGGCTGTTGCAGAACGACTTGGTATAAGCCCGCGTACACTGCGTTATAAAATCGCAAAAATGCGTGACAATGGTATTGAGATACCAGCATAGACTTATGACGTTTCTAGCGTTTTCTCTACGGCAGTTAGCTGAGAGAAAAAACAGCTAGAGGAAATTGACCTTCATAACTCAAATTTTGTTAGGTACCAGCTAAAGGAATAAAAACCTAGCTCACTGAATAAACTTAAATAGCATACTATTCCACCAGTCGCATCAGGTTCTTCCATCGCCTGATGCGACACTCTTCTTTTAAAAGTGTTACAGAATAATGGTTTATGTGTTGTTTTGTAGTCTTTTGTCGTTTGGCATCATGTTTGCTTTATCTAGGTTAAATAGACTGAACAACAGTTTTTTGACAGAGGTAACTCACCGTGGATATCAAAACCAACTCTTTATTGGCACAAATGCAATCTATGTCGCAGGCCGCGACAGGTAATCGCGCCAATCCGATGGAAACCTCTGGCATGGGCGAAATTGGCCAAATCAACTCATCTCAGAATGACTTCGGCAATCTGTTCAAAGAAGCAATAAACACTGTTAATGATCTGCAGAAAGATACAGGCGCAAAACGCACAGCATTCGAAATGGGTGATGACCGCGTTACTTTAGCTGAAACCATGATTGCAGCTCAAAAGTCGAGTGTAGCTTTTGAAGCTACAGTTGCAGTCCGCAATAAGTTTGTAGAAGCCTACAAAGAAATCATGAGTATGCCGGTATAACCGGGTCGAACCGTTAGCGTTTTTGGAGAAGTATTGTGGCAGATGTAAGTAACAGTTCGACAGCAATGGCAACGGCTGAACCAGGCAATGATTTAGTTGTTGACGATAGCAATGAAGTACTAGACGAACAAAAGTCTGGTGTAGCGGCAGCGCTTGGCAATGTCGATGTATTACGTCAACTAACACTGATTATGGCATTGGCAATCTGTTTGGCTATTGCCGTATTCGTCATTATGTGGGCGAATCAACCTGAATACCGCATGCTGACGCAACTTCCTACCAAAGAACTTATCCAAACCATGGATTTTCTTGATGCTAACCAAGTTGAATACCGTCAAGAAAATAACACTATTTCTGTTCGTTCTGATCAATACCAAGACATCAAACTGATGCTCGCGCGCGAAGGACTTACTGGTGAGCCTAGCCAAGGTACCGATATTATCATGCAGGACATGGGGTTCGGCGTGAGTCAGCGACTCGAAAGTGAGCGTCTAAAACACAGTCGAGAAATGCAGCTCGCTAACACTGTTGAACAGTTGCAATCGGTGCAAAAAGCGAAAGTGCTATTGGCGATTCCACGTGAGAACGTATTTGCTCGTAAACAAAAATTACCCTCTGCTACTGTCGTATTGAGCCTCGCTCGCGGTCGCGTTTTGTCTGAAGAAGAAGTTGACTCAGTGGTCGATATTATCGCGTCAGCAGTACAGGGCATGACACCAAATCGCGTAACGGTAACCGATCAAAATGGCCGTTTACTGAACTCTGGCAGCCAAGACTCTATCTCATCTCGTTCTCGCAAAGAATTTGAAATCGAACAAAAGCGTGAATCTGAGTACATGGAGAAAATCGACTCAATCTTGATTCCTGTTGTGGGGTTAGGTAACTACACAGCGCAAGTTGATGTCACTATGGACTTTACCAACACAGAAGAAACATCACGTCGCTACAATCCTGACTTGCCTGCGCTGCGCAGTGAAATGAAGGTTGAAGATAGCTCTATTGGCGGTAGTCGAGGTGGTATTCCTGGTGCGCTAACAAATCAGCCTCCACTGGAGTCTGACATTCCAGAAAACGCAACGGACGGTAACAATCAAAACGTACTACCGTCTCGCAAACATTTAGAAGAAACTAAGAATTACGAGCTAGATGAATCAATTAGCTATACCAAGCAACAAACAGGTGTTATTCGTCGAATCAGTGTTTCTGTTGCACTAGACTACATTAATGGTGCCAATGCTGAAGGTGAACCTACACAGACGCCTCGCTCAGTCGCAGAGCTGGCGAACATTCGTCGATTACTTCAAGGCAGTATCGGTTTTGATATGCAACGGGGTGATACGTTAGAGGTTGTGACTTTACCTTTCTCTCGAGTTGATTTAGGCGAAGCTGAAGAGTTGCCTGTTTATCAACAGCCATGGTTCATGCAAACGCTGAAATTGGTGATGGGTGCGTTGGTTATTATCGTGTTGATTGTTGCAGTTGTTCGCCCAATGCTGAAACGCCTAATCTACCCAGATCAAACACCTGAAGATTACGGTGATAAGTCACTGGATACGCATGTTGATCTAGGTGACGAAACCATGGATATGTTAACATCAGAATTTGATGCAGGCGCTGTAGGCTTCGCGCCAGATGGTAGCCTACAATTACCTGACTTACATCGTGATGAAGATGTATTAAAAGCAGTTCGTGCGCTTGTGGCAAACGAGCCAGAACTATCGTCTCAAGTTGTGAAGAGTTGGTTGAACGAAGATGAGTGATGAAGGCCAAGCATTAGCACCTGCCCCAGCTGGTGGCGGTGGTTTTGATGTTGAAAAGTTAGACGGCGTAGAAAAAGCGTCAATTTTGTTGCTGAGTTTATCGGAAGAAGACGCTGCGCAAATTCTAAAACATCTAGAACCAAAGCAAGTACAGCAAGTCGGTACTGTAATGGCGGGTATGGAAGACTTTACCCAAGAAAAAATAACTGCTGTGCATAAATTGTTTATCAACGAGATTCAGAACTTCTCAACGATTGGTTTCCAAAGTGAAGATTTCGTTCGTAAGGCACTAACAGCAGCTCTTGGTGAAGATAAGGCTGGTAACCTTATTGATCAAATCGTCATGGGTGGCGGTGCTAAAGGTCTTGATTCACTTAAATGGATGGACTCTAAGCAAGTAGCGAATATTATTCGCAACGAGCATCCACAGATTCAAACCATTGTTTTATCTTACTTAGAGCCAGAGCAATCAGCTGAAATTCTTAGCCAATTCTCTGAAAAAGTGCGCTTAGACTTAACGATGCGTATTGCCAACCTTGAAGAAGTTCAACCAGCAGCATTGCAAGAGTTGAATGAAATCATGGAGAAACAGTTCGCGGGTCAAGCGGGTGCGCAAGCTGCGAAGATGGGCGGTCTAAAAGCCGCTGCAGATATCATGAACTATCTCGATACCAACATTGAAGGTATGTTGATGGACTCTATTCGCGAACACGATGAAGAGATGAGTCAGCAGATTCAAGATCTAATGTTCGTATTCGAAAACTTAGCAGATGTTGATGATCGCGGTATCCAAGCGATTCTTAAAGAAGTGCAGCAAGACGCACTGATGAAAGCAATCAAAGGCGCAGATGAAGCGCTTAAAGAGAAAATACTGGGTAACATGTCTAAACGTGCTGCTGAAATGCTGGCAGATGACCTTGAAGCGATGGGGCCTGTTCGTATTAGTGAAGTTGAAGCTGCACAAAAAGAAATTCTGTCTGTTGCTCGTCGATTATCTGACGCTGGCGAAATTATGCTGGGCGGCGGTGGCGGCGGCGATGAATTCTTATAATCGCTGGCACCTTAAAAATATTAGTATCTTATGAGCAGTTTACAGCGTAATAACCAGCAAATTATCAAAGGTGAACTTGAAGAGTCGCCGTCAGTTTGGCATTTGCCAGATGTAGAAAAAGAAAGAACAGAAGCTGAAAGTAACGAAACCAATGCCATTGGTAAAACCCGTGATTGGCGTTATGAACCACCAGAAGAGCCTGAACCAGAACCAGTGCCGTTAACAGCGGAAGAGATCGAAGAGATTCGTCAAGCTGCCTATGAAGAAGGTTTCAATCAAGGTAAAGAAGAAGGTTTTGCCAAAGGTTATGAAGAAGGCAAAGCACAGGGGTTTGAGGAAGGTAAAACTAATGGTCATCAAGAAGGTGTGGAACAAGGACTAGCTGAAGGTAAGGAAACTATTGATAGCCTTGCGGAGCAATGGCAATTACAAGTAGAGCAATTACATAGCCCACTTGCCAGTGTTGAAAAAAACATTGAACAACAACTCGTGACATTGGTTGCACAGTTGACCGAAGCCGTGACGTTGCAGGAAGTTAAAACAAATCCTGACATTTTAACGGCGGCGATCAGCCAAGGGATTAAAGCACTGCCAAGTCAGGAAGCACAAACCCAAATTTATCTAAACCCTGAAGATATCAAAATGGTTGAACAGCAATTTGGAGCCGAACATATTCAAGAACAAGGTTGGCGTTTATTGCCTGCACCACAATTTGACCGCGGCAGTTGCCAGATTGAAAATAGCACGTCAAATATTGACCTCACAGTGAAATCCCGCCTAAAACAAGTTGTGGAATCATTTTTGCAGGAAGCACTACATCAGTAGTTTTTCGTCAAAAAGTCATCATGATTGATAGTGCCCGCATTGCAGAGCGCTTAACTCAAAGCCAACAATTTATAACGCCATTTAAAGAAGCTGTCGCAGGCCGACTCATTCGTGTTGTCGGCCTAACGCTTGAAGCTGTCGGTGTTAAGGCCCATGTTGGTAGCCAGTGTCTAGTTGAGACAGCCCATGGCGACTTAGTTGCTGAAGTCGTCGGTTTCGCTGACGACAAAACGTATTTAATGCCCGAGCAAAGTCTAAAAGGGGTTTTACCCGGTGCTCGTGTTCTACCGCTTTCAACCAAAGCCCAAGTGCCTATGTCTATGGACTTGTTGGGTCGAGTTATTGACGGTGTAGGTAAACCGCTTGACGGCAAAGGGCCGATTCGTTCAGAGCAACACTACCGTCATGATGCAACGCCTCTTAATCCATTGGCTCGACGAGCTATATCACAGCCGCTTGACGTTGGCGTTCGCGCGATAAATGGGTTTATTACGGTTGGCCAAGGGCAACGTATGGGGCTCTTTGCTGGCTCAGGTGTAGGTAAGTCGGTGTTACTGGGCATGATGACCCGAGGCACGACAGCAGATGTTATCGTAGTGGGCTTAGTTGGCGAACGTGGTCGCGAGGTCAAAGAGTTTATTGAAGAAATTCTCGGCGCCGAAGGCAGGGCACGCTCAGTTGTGGTTGCTGCGCCAGCTGATTGCTCACCGTTAATGCGGCTAAAAGGGTGTGAGACTGCTGTACAGATTTCTGAATATTTTCGTGATCAAGGCATGAATGTGCTGTTACTGCTAGATTCATTGACTCGTTATGCACAGGCTCAACGTGAAATTGCACTTGCGGTTGGTGAGCCTCCCGCTACAAAAGGTTATCCACCATCAGTATTTTCAAAGCTACCACAGCTTGTAGAGCGAGCGGGTAATGGTGGTGAAGGACAAGGTTCGGTAACTGCATTTTATACGGTGCTTACCGAAGGGGATGATTTACAAGACCCCATAGCTGACGCAGCTCGTGCCATTTTAGATGGTCATATCGTGTTATCTCGCGAACTCGCTGATAGCGGCCACTATCCAGCGATAGATATCGAAGCGTCGATTTCTCGTGTTATGCCCCAAGTTACCAGTAATGAACATCAGGAACTGGCAAGGGCATTAAAGCAGGTTTATTCATTGTATCAGCAGAACAAAGATTTAATTGCTATTGGCGCTTATACCAAAGGTAGTGACCAGCGAATAGATCAAGCGATCACCATGTTACCGGTAATTCAATTTTACCTTCAGCAAGGTATGAAAGATGTCATTCCATACGACCAAAGCTTGACTCAATTAAATGAAATTATTAGTGCCGCACAAGCACAAGGTAATGGCCAAGGGAATCGCCCACAAAATCAAGCGCCAAATCAGCAAATGACAACTGACGGTAACGCGCGCTAAGGTGAAAATGGATTATGTCGACTAAGCAACTTGATATTTTATATCGTTTCGAAAAAGAGAAAGAAGTTAAAGCCGCGCAAGATCTGCAAGCGGCAGAGCTTGAATATCAGCAGAACTTGGAACGTATGAAGGGCGTAGGGGAATATCGACTCGAATATATGCGTCGCTTGAGTGAGCGTTCGAAGGAAGGTATTGAAAGCTCTACTTTTAATCACTTTCACTCTTTCG
This sequence comes from uncultured Thalassotalea sp., assembly GCA_947492575.1. Lineage (GTDB taxonomy): Bacteria > Pseudomonadota > Gammaproteobacteria > Enterobacterales > Alteromonadaceae > Thalassotalea_F. The sequence continues at coordinate 190,660 of CANLNK010000002.1, read as the reverse complement.
TGAACAAGCTCGACCAAGCTGGTGAGCAAGTAAAGATCGCAATTGACCAATCAAAAGCCCTGATGGAGCAAAAGAAGCGTTTGTGGCTCAAGCAACGTCAAAAAGTGCAAGCGGTTGAACACCTCAAAGAAATTCAAATGAAAAAACTTGCTCAACAAGAAATGCGAAAAGAGCAGAAAATGTTTGACGAAATAGCGACACAACAGTTTGTTCGTCGCACTTAGGTAGTGTAATTATTGGCTAATAGTTAGCCAGCTTCTAAGCAAAATCTCTAACATTGGTGCGCTAATTGCTAGTTTTTGAAAGGTAGCAGCAATAAAGCGGTAAATTGTAGGGTTGAGCTCTATAAATCTGAAGGTTTGTTACAAGCGTTGCCGCCAAATGATCTGTTAAGTTAGTTAATTGCCGCCAAAGAACATGTTTTTATCGTGACGTGATTTCTATTGGAGCGACATGTTTAGTGTTAAAGACTAAATGGGAAAAATAATGACTCAAGTAAAAATGCTATCTATCGATGTAATGTCAGTATCCGAAAGTAGTGGAGAGCAAAGCCTTGGCAAATCGAACGCTAAGGATGGGGCATTTGGACATTTAGTTAATGAGCAAATTCGACAGGAACAAGGCGAACAGCGCACTGATAGCCGACATGAAAAACTAGCGAGCGAAAGCCAAAGGCAAAGTCAAAGTAAGTCGGCTAGCTCTACTAGGGCAGAACAGAATGAAAGTGACGCCAGAAAAGAAGGTGTAGGCGAAACTGTCGATGAAAAAGGTGCTGACACTCATGCTAGAATTAAAGAAGATATTTCGTCGGCGGAAAAAGAGAAACCTGACGAACTGCAAAAGGATAAAGCAAAGGACGAAGCAGTAAACTCTCAAAGTACTAATTTTGAAGACACTAGTTTTGAAGGCACTAGTTCTGAGAGTAAAACTGCTGAAAACGGCAGTGCAGTATTTGTCGATGCCGATCAAAAAAATTCGGCGAAAGAGCTATTTGATTTTCTTAATAAGTCCAACCAACTTCTTCAAGCTGAAGAAAGTGCCAATAATGCCAAGAGCGACGAAATTGAGTCTCTTACATCGATTAAGCTAACGACTAGTGATTTAAGTCTGTTTAAGAGCGAGGCTAAAGAGTCATTGTCGGACATTAAATCGGTAATAGCTGAAAATGCGAAGTTGGAACAGGGCGCTAAATTAGACACGCAGACTACTAAAGAAACGGACAGTGAATCGCAAGCTAGTCAACTTGATACTAAGCTTATTGACACCGAAGCCGAGCTTAACGCTGAGAATAGTAAATTCAAAGAAGGCAATAATAAGCCAACTTCAGATGCATCAGAGTTAAGCAAACAAATGTCTGCAAAGTCTGCCGACAGCCAAGCAGTCGCAGGCACCAGTAAACTTGATAGTCCTGATCTAGAAAGTACTGATTCAAAAAGCGCTCAGTTGCAAAATAACAAACTAAATCAAGATGAGTTGAAATCGTCTCTTACGGGTGGGGTAACAAATAGTAATCTGCTAGCAGAAGAAGCTAGTGATGAGAGCATTGAATTAGAAGCATTAGTTAAAGATCTTGCCGAACAACCAAGCGACAAAGCCTTATCAGGTAAAAACAGTAACAGTTCGGCTGATGCTAACGCTACAGGGAATAGTTCTAAAACAAATGCTGATTTATTGGCACAGCAAATAGAACGAACTGCTCAGCAAACGTCTGATGAAAATGTAAATATTGACGAGCTGTCTACTGAAGAAAAGCTAGTGCAGGGTATTCAAACAAATCCACAAGCTCAAAGGGTGGTTAACGGAGACAGTAAGTCGGCAACGAGTGAGTACAGCAGTCAATTGCAAAACAACGCAGCTCAATCTTCAAGTAATGCAGAGGGCTCATTTGACGAGGCTGAAACTAATGCTGATGGCGACACGCAAGCAGAGAGCAAAGTACTGGTTGATGGGCAAGTGACTCCAACTAACATGCAGACACGTTCTAGCTATGCAGAGACGCTTGCGGCGACATTAAATGGGCAACCAACTCATTCATCATCTCAACCTATCGATAGTGACAACGACTTAAATCAGCAGCTCGAGGCTGCCAGTGCGCGTGTAATCGAAAGTAATCAGTCATTAACAAAAACTGAGCAAAAGTTACAAATTGAAACGATCAACATTTACCGGAAAGACTTTGCTAATGCCGTGAAAGATAAGGTCATGGTGATGGTAAATCAGCGCTTGCAACAGGTTGAAATTCAGCTTGATCCGCCAGAATTAGGTAATGTGCATGTTCGACTAAATCTACAATCTGAGCAAGCTAATGTAAGTTTCTTAGTACAAAACCAGCAAGCTAAAGAAGCGCTAGAACAGCAAATGGGTAAATTAAGAGACATGTTGCAAGAGAGTGGTGTAGACGTCGGTGATGCCAATGTCGCCCAGCAACAGCAATCTCAACAAGAAGGTAAAGCGCATAGCATGGCAGGTGGTTTTCACCAAGATGTTGAAGAAGACCAGTTGGTTAACGCGAATTTAGCGCAAGTGATTAAACCTTCAGCAACTGGTGTTGATTTCTACGCTTAAATGATTAAAACCATTGGCGTAATCATCTATCAGCGATATAGTTTAGCTTAGATATATTCAAAGCTAACAATCGGGTAATGGTATGGCGGACGAGAAAGAATTAGAAGTCGACAATGACGGCGGTAAAAAGAGTAAACTGATGATTATTATCATCGCTGTTGTCGTTTTATTAGCAGGCGGTGGCGGTGCATTTTTCTTTCTAGGCGGCGACGATGCGCCAAGTGATGAAGAAATAGCGGCTGCACTTGAAAGCGGTGATGGTGAAGCTGGCGGCGAGGGTGAAGGTGCTGAAGCGGCTGGAGATGCAGTTTCTACAGGTGATGCCTTGTATGTGCCAATGCCTAGACCCTTTAGATTCAACGTTCCTGGTGCTGCGAGAGATAGATTTGTAGAAATTCGCGTGCAATTAATGGTACGTGGTGGTGATAACGAAGAAGAAGCCAAAAAGCATGTACCGCTTATTGAGAGTACTTTGCTAGGTGTGTTCTCCATTGCAAACGCTGATGATTTGGCAACCAGCGCAGGTAAAAGCGCTTTAAAACAGAAGTCGTTAACCGAAGTACAAAAAACGTTAACTGATATAACCGGCACTAAAATTGTTGAGAAGGTTTTGTTTACTGGCTTTGTAATGCAGTAAATAGGCGATGCTAACGCAATCTAGTCAGCAAGTAATAAAGCAGGTTTAAGGTAAGTAAGGTAGAGAGTTCCAGTGAGTGACTTATTATCACAAGACGAGATTGATGCGCTACTTCATGGCGTAGACGAAGTCGAAGAAGAGGAGATAGTTGAAGACTATCAGCCCACCGAGGGCACCTCTGATTATGACTTCTCTTCTCAAGATCGCATCGTTCGTGGCCGTATGCCTACGCTGGAAATGGTCAATGAACGCTTTGCCCGCCACATGCGCATCAGTTTGTTCAATATGATGCGTCGCACTGCCGAAGTGTCAATTAACGGCATTCAAATGATTAAGTTTGGTGAGTACGTACATACTTTGTTCGTACCGACTAGCTTGAACATGGTTCGCTTCAGACCATTAAAAGGTACAGCGCTTATTACCATGGAAGCGCGCCTTGTCTTTATTCTTGTAGACAATTTCTTTGGCGGCGATGGTCGCTATCACGCCAAAATTGAAGGTCGTGAGTTTACGCCAACAGAGCGACGCATTATTCAAATGCTATTGAAACTCATATTTGAAGATTACAAAGAAGCGTGGTCGCCAGTTATGGACGTTTCTTTTGAATACTTAGATTCAGAAGTAAACCCTTCAATGGCAAATATCGTGAGTCCGACAGAAGTCGTCGTTATCAGTTCATTCCATATCGAACTTGACGGTGGCGGTGGTGATTTCCATGTCGCTTTACCTTATTCGATGCTTGAACCTATTCGCGAATTGCTTGACGCAGGTGTCCAAAGTGATAAAGAAGACACCGATATGCGCTGGTCGAAAGCACTACGCGATGAGATTCTCGATGTTCCTGTAGAGTTAACGACCAAATTCATTGAAACAGAAATATCTCTTCAAGAAGTGATGGACTTAAAAGCAGGCGACATCATTCCTGTCGAAATGCCGGATCATGTCACGGTATTGATTGAAGAGTTACCGACGTTTAGAGCAAAACTAGGCCGTAGCCGAGATAACATTGCTTTACGAATTCATGAGAAAATTAAACGCCCAGAGTCAGTTAAGTCTGAATTAACGATATTAACTAAGGGCGGTAAACGATTAGATAGTGATGCAGAACTGCATCTATTAGAAGACGATTTAGAGTATTAACGAGAGGCCGTTATGAGTACTGAAGATGAAGATTTAAGTATGTGGGACGAGGCCCTGAATGAACAGGCAGAAGCTCGGGAAGCTGCAGAAGAAGACGGTGCTGAAAAGGTAGAATTAGAGGAATTCGATGGTCAAGAAGCGCCAATCAGCGGTGAAGAGAAGCGTAAACTTGATGCAATTCTTGATATCCCTGTAACGATTTCGATGGAAGTTGGTCGCTCAAACATCAGTATTCGCAACCTATTGCAGCTAAACCAAGGTTCAGTTGTTGAGCTAGATCGTGTCGCTGGTGAAGCGCTTGACGTATTGGTTAATGGTACCTTGATCGCACATGGTGAAGTGGTTGTGGTCAATGACAAGTTTGGTATTCGCTTAACTGATGTTATTAGCCAAGTTGAACGTATTAAAAAGCTTAAATAGCGTGGCGAGTAGTTTGCGCTTAGTAGCATTAACCTGTCTAATTTCAACGCTGGCAATGGCGAGTTTGACTGCTACTGCAGAACAATCAAAAAAAAATGTTGAAGATAATGCCACGTTAGCTGCGCAAACAGTGGTAGCGCGTAATGGAGAAACAGTCACAACTGATCTCGGTAAGGCTTTAGTTATTGAAGATGACGCTGCCTCTCAAAAGGGGCAAAGTGAGCCCTCCAATGCTGATATTGCTACTACAGAATCTGAACTTAACGATACACCTCCAGTGCCTTCGTTGAGTAGACTAGAGAGACCTGAAGTAGGTAAACACGTCGCCGCCAATAACCTAGATGCTGGTGGTATGTTGTTGTCACTGCTCATGGTGCTCGCACTCATAGTAGTTGCTGCTACTGTGCTTAAAAAATTTCGAATGGTGCCTCAGTTAGGCAAAGGTATGAAAGTGATCACTTCTATGCACTTAGGGCCGAAAGAACGATTGGTCGTTGTCGAAGTGAATGAAAAACAATTGCTACTTGGGGTTACTGCTCATAATATTTCGATACTACAACAATTAGAAACGCCTTTGACACCTGCTCAGCCGTTACCGACTGAACTTGCCACAGGCCTAAGCAAGCTATTAAAAAAATAATGAAGATTCCAGCGCGAATTACACTACTTATCCTGCTACTTTCCACTTTTCTTTTTGCTGGTCAGGTGTTTGCAGCAGACGACTTATCGTTATCTGCGCTCAAATTAACAACTAACCCTGATGGCTCCCAAGAATATTCTGTAACATTACAGATCCTAATTTTCATGACTGCGCTGGGATTTATTCCGGCCGCCGTTATTATGATGACGTCCTTTACGCGCATTGTTGTTGTAATGGCAATTTTACGACAAGCATTTGGCCTACAACAAACGCCTTCAAACCAAGTAATCATAGGTATTACATTATTCTTGACTATTTTTATTATGACGCCTGTTTACAATCAGGTTGATGAATTAGCCATTCAGCCTTATTTGGCAGATCAATTAACCTCAGTTGAAGCAATAGATCAAGCAAAGGTGCCAGTTAGAGCCTTTATGCTGGAACAGACGAGAATTAAAGATTTGACCACACTGGCCAATATGGCGGGCATCGAACAGGTCGATCAGCCAACAGATTTGCCGATGACGGTCATTATTCCGGCTTTTGTTATTAGTGAACTTAAAACTGCTTTCCAAATTGGCTTTATGCTGTTTATCCCATTCTTAATAATCGATTTAGTTGTAGCAAGTATCTTGATGGCAATGGGTATGATGATGTTGTCGCCAATGATCGTTTCACTGCCATTTAAACTTATGCTTTTTGTGCTAGTAGACGGTTGGAACTTAGTCATTGGTACGCTCGCGGCTAGTTACGGACTGGGGACATAAAATGAGTCCTGAGGTCTTTGTTGACATCCTTCGCGATGCCTTGTTTTTGGTCATACTATTGGTTTGCGCCGTTATTGTACCAAGTCTTCTCGTTGGTTTAATTGTTGCTATTTTTCAGGCGGCTACATCAATCAACGAACAAACCTTGAGCTTTTTACCGCGTTTGATCGTTACTCTTTTAGCACTTATTTTTGGTGGTCATTGGTTAGTTCAGCAATTGATGGACTACACCATTAGGCTAGTTAATAGTATTCCGAGTGTCGTCAGCTAATGGAGTTTACTGAGTCAGTTGTTAACCAGTTTATTGCTGACTTTATATTGCCTTTTACTCGCATCTCGGCATTGGTAATGGCAATGGTGGGTTTAGGTGCTCGAACCATTCCGACAAGAATTAAACTCTTCCTCTGCCTAGCGGTGACGTTTTGCGTGATGACTGCTATTCCGCCTGTTCGCGTAGAAAACCTCTTTGCCTTTACCACCCTTTTATTGGTGGTAGAGCAAATTCTTATCGGCATACTGATAGGCTTTATTACCGTGCTGGTGATAGAAACCTTTACTCTAGCAGGTCAAATCATTGCAATGCAGACTGGTTTAGGTTTTGCCTCACTAGTAGATCCTGCCAGTGGCATGAGTGTTCCAGCGGTTGGTCAGTTCTTCTTAATTCTATCTACCTTATTGTTCTGGACTCTTGACGGTCATTTAGCGTTTTTACAGTTCGTCGTTGTTAGCTTTGATACTATTCCCATTGCTACTGGTGGCGGCGAAGGGGGAATAGAGGCTATTAAATACAAAGAAGTTGCAGAGTGGGGATCTTGGATGTTTGCAACTGCGCTATCATTGGCATTGGCGCCTATTACCGCGATGTTATTGATAAACTTTTCGTTCGGCATTATGACGCGAGCTGCGCCGCAGCTAAATATTTTCTCAATAGGTTTCCCAATTACCATGACTGCAGGTCTCATTATTATGTGGCTTACTTTTGGTAATTTTTTAGTTCATTTTGAGCTTCAATGGCAACGAGCAGTTGATTTCACCTGCACTATCGTCAATTGCTAAGGAAATATTATGGCAGAGTCAGATTCAGGTGAACGTTCAGAAGATCCCACGGCTAAAAAGCTATCTGATGCGAGAAATAAAGGTCAGATAGCGCGCTCAAAGGAGTTGGGGACTTTATTTGTGCTTATTGGCTCAGCTGTAGCGCTTATTATGCTTGGTGAAAGCCTAGTTCTTGCGTTGGGTAGTGCGATGAAGAGGCTATTTAGTATGACACGTGAGGAGGTAATGGATACCTCACAAATGTTCTTGCTCATCGCTGAAAGTATTTATGCTGTTGCTTTGCCGCTTGGTTGGATATTTGCCATAGTGGCGATCGCTGCCTTCATTGGTAATATTCTACTTGGCGGCTATAACTTCTCGTGGAGTGCAATTGGCCCCAAAGCCAGTAAACTCTCTCCTATTGCTGGTTTCAAACGTATGCTGGGACCACAAGCCGGCATTGAATTAATAAAGTCTTTATTAAAGTTTTTCGTCGTATTGCTGGTAGCATTAGCTTTATTGTCAGCCCTTTTTACTGAAATTCTCGCGCTGAGCCTAGAAGCCGTTCCTACTAACTTTGGTCATGCAGTTAACATGCTACTTTGGATGTTTTTAGCGCTCGCCTGTTCATTGATTATTATTTGCATTGTTGATGTTCCTTATCAGCTGTGGAATCACAAGAAGCAGCTAAAGATGACCAAGCAAGAAGTCAAAGACGAAATGAAAAATGCTGAAGGTAGTCCAGAAATCAAAGGGCGTATTCGACGAGCTCAATATGAAATGTCACAGCGCCGCATGATGCAAGACGTGCCGAGTGCCGATGTTGTCATCACCAACCCAACGCATTTTTCTGTTGCCTTAAAATATGACCCTGAGCAAGGTGGCGCACCTATGATGGTAGCTAAAGGGGCGGACGAAATGGCAATGCACATTCGAACCATCGCTAAAGAACATGGCGTTGAAATAGTGCAATCACCTGCTTTAGCGCGTTCGCTATTTTATACAGCAGAAGTTAATGAAGAGATACCTGAAGCACTGTTTGCAGCAGTCGCGCAAATTTTAGCGTTTATCTTTCAACTTAAAATGCATCGACAAGGTAAAGGTCGCCAACCAACGCCAGTTTCCAGTAACCTGCCTATACCTGACGATTATCGATACTAATTAGTTAACTGAATTAGCGCAGTAAGACAGTTTTAACGGCTATTTAGTTTTTAAGTTTTGCACTAAAAATAATCAATCAATTCTCAATCGAATTAACTTGGTCTGCTTATTGCTGTTACAGAGATAACGTCAAAATTTTATCTTCAGTTAGGCATGCAGTTAATCGCTAAATTCTCTCAATTTGACAAGTCTAAGCTTCAAAGTTTTACTGGCTTAGGTACGCCGTTTATCGTAATGGCAGTGCTCGGTATGATCATTTTACCTATGCCTGCGTTCTTGCTGGATATTCTATTCTCTTTCAACATCGCACTTGCGATTGTTGTTCTATTAATCACAGTTTATACGTTAAAACCTCTCGACTTTGGTGTATTTCCTTCCGTACTTTTGATTGCAACGATATTGAGGCTGTCGCTTAACGTTGCAAGTACTCGTGTAGTTTTACTTGAAGGTCATGAAGGCCCTGATGCTGCCGGAGCGGTGATTGAAGCTTTCGGCTCCGTCGTGATCGGAGGTAACTACGCGGTAGGTCTGGTTGTTTTCCTCATTCTCATTATTATCAACTTTGTTGTGGTGACCAAAGGTGCAGGCCGTATTTCTGAAGTTACGGCTCGTTTTACCCTTGATGCAATGCCGGGTAAACAAATGGCGATTGACGCTGATTTAAACGCAGGCTTCATCACCCAGGAACAAGCCCGAGAGCGACGCCAAGAAATTACAAGCGAAGCTGACTTTTATGGTTCTATGGATGGTGCGAGTAAATTCGTTAAAGGCGATGCGATTGCTGGTATCCTCATCTTATTCATCAATATTATTGGTGGCCTTGTCATCGGTATGGTGCAACATGACTTGTCGTTTTCAAACGCTGTAGAGATTTATACGCTATTAACGATTGGTGACGGCTTGGTTGCACAGATTCCAGGGTTACTGCTTTCAGTTGGCACTGCGATCGTCGTTACGCGTCAAAACACGTCTCAGGACATGGGCGAGCAATTGAGCTCTCAGTTAGGTCAAGAGCGCTCACTTTATATTGCCGCAGCCGTTATGTTTGTTATGGGCATAGTGCCGGGCATGCCACATTTAGCTTTCCTTTTCTTTGCTGCTGTTATCGCAGCTATCGCTTACTTCGGCGCAAAAATTAAAGCTAAAAATGCGGTAGAAGCCGAGCAGAAAGCGCAAGAAAAGCAAGTACAAAACCAGCAGAAGGAAGAAGAAATTAAAGACCTAAGCTGGGATGATGTAAACCATGTCGATATCATCGGATTAGAAATCGGCTACCGCTTGATTCCTCTCGTCGATAAGGCGCAAGGTGGAGAGTTGTTAAACCGTATCAAAGGGGTTCGTAAAAAGCTGTCTCAGGAATTTGGCTTCCTGGTACCTGCTGTGCACATTCGCGACAATTTAGACCTAGATCCGAATACCTATCAAATCTCACTAATGGGCGTAAATGTTGGTGAGGCAGAGATTCGCCATGATCATGAACTAGCGATTAACCCAGGACAAGTATTTGGCCAACTTGATGGTATTCCAACAAAAGATCCTGCGTTTGGTTTAGATGCGGTTTGGATCAAACAAAGTCAACGTGAACAAGCTCAAGCTTTAGGGTACACAGTTGTAGATGCCGCTACGGTGTTAGCGACTCACTTAAGCCAAATTCTGACGAACAATGCTGCACAGTTAATCGGGCATGAGGAGGTGCAAAACCTATGTGACCGTTTGGCGAAGAGTTCCCCTAAACTCGTCGAGGGCTTAATCCCGGACATCCTGCCATTAGGTACGGTTGTTAAAGTACTGCAAAACCTGATGAACGAAGGTGTTGCAGTGCGTGATATGCGCAGTATTATTCAAACGCTCGTTGAATATGGTCCTAAGAGTCAAGACCCTGAGGTACTAACTGCAGCAGTGCGAATTTCATTGAGAAAATTCATTGTTCAAGACCTTGTCGGTGGCACCACTGAAATACCTGTCATAACTTTGGCTCCAGAGCTGGAACAGATGTTGCATCAGTCTATGCAAATGGCTGGTGATGATGGTGCTGGCATAGAGCCGGGCTTAGCTGAGCGCTTGCAGACATCGTTGACTGATGGCGCTCAACAGCAAGAAATGGCAGGAGATACGCCGGTGTTACTCACATCGGGAATCTTAAGAACCGTGCTTGCTAAGTTTGTTAAACACACTATCCCAAGTCTGCGGGTTATTTCTTATCAAGAAGTACCAGACGATAAACAAATTCGTATCGTCAGCGCAATTGGAAACTAGCTACAGTCAAAGAATACGGCATTTGCCAGTTAAGCTGAATTAAGGGGTTATCAGTGAAAATTAAACGTTATGTAGCAAAAGATATGAGAACAGCACTTGCTCAAATCAAAGAAGAGTTGGGTGCCGACGCCGTGATTATGTCGAACAAAAAAATCCCTGAAGGTGTTGAATTGATGGCGGCTGTTGATTACAGCACACAAGCGCCAAGTGCTCAGCAAGAAATACCGAGTGCCCCTGCAACTAGTGCTTCATCAGATACTGGTTTACGTGATGACGTTGTTAAGCTCTCGAGTAGTCCAGTATCTGTAGTATCTCAAGGCTCTGAACAAGACATGTCTTCAGGACAAGCCAATCCGCCTGCGGATAGCTTAGCAGCATTACTGTCTCGAAATGTCCAACAAACACAAAACCCCGCTGAAACTGACAATAGCCATGCTTCGGAAACCCCTGATCTTGAAGCACAGCTAAAACAGTTTACGCAAAAGTTAGCGAGTCAAAGTTCTGGCGTTAGTCAAACTGAAGCCTCTCCTGCTGCACATAGTGTTGCTGATAACGAATCTGAATTAGATGGTTTTGAAACTCAAGCGCCGTCCAGCTTTAAACAGCCTGAATTGGTGAACAGTGCACAAACTCAACATACTAGCCTAGGTGATACCCCAAGCCATGCTGGTGCTGTGAGCATTGAAGCATTTGAGCAAATGAAGTCTGAAATGGCTTCAATTCGCCAATTGTTGGAACATCAGGTATCAGGACTAATGTGGCAAGATTTAGCGCAAAAAGAGCCTAGCCGAGCGATGTTAATCGACCGTTTACAAGCTATGGGTATTACGGAAGAGCTTGCAGATCAAATTGCTGGCTACGTGCCTACTAATCTGCCTGCCGATGAAGCTTGGGAAGCTGCACTGACCTTACTAAGCCACCAAATTAATACAACAAATAACGATATCATTCATCGTGGCGGTATTGTCTCACTTGTAGGACCTACGGGTGTCGGTAAAACTACGACATTGGCTAAACTTGCTGCTCGATTTGCACAAGTTCACGGCGCTGATGAATTGGCATTAATTTCAACGGACACATACCGTATTGGTGGTTTTGAGCAGCTTGAAACCTACGGAAAAATTATCGGTTGCCAAGTACACCTCGCAAAAGATGCTCAAGCGTTAGAAACTTTAGTTCAGCAGTTAAGTGGTAAAAAGCTTATTTTGATTGATACTGCAGGCATGGGACAGCGAGATATGCGCTTAGCTGAACACCTATCTACCTTGGTATCAAACAATCGTATTCGCATCAGAAATTACTTGGTTTTAGCAGCCAATACTCAGCATGGTGTCATGCAAGAAAACGTTGAAAGATTTAAGAAAATTCCACTTTGTGGCTGTATCTTTACTAAACTAGATGAGAGTCTAAGTATGGGAGAGATTATTGCGACTTCTGTCCAGAACGGACTACCAATTGGTTATCTAACAGACGGTCAGCGCGTTCCTGAAGATATTAAAGTTGCAAATGCTGAGAAATTAGTTAGTCTTGCAGAGAAAATAGCGAATAAATCAGCGATGAAATTCAATTTCGTTGCTAACAGACAGCCAATGGCAGCAGCTGCTTTTGGTTAACCATTGAGAAGTTGTAAATGATAGACCAAGCAAGTGGCTTACGAAAAATGCAAGATTTAAAAGAAATCAAAGTCATAGCAGTTTCTGGAGGTAAGGGAGGCGTTGGTAAAACAAACGTTTCCCTCAACACATCAATCGCATTAGCAAAACAAGGTAAAAAAGTCCTAGTCCTAGATGCCGATTTAGGCTTGGCTAATGTCGATGTGATGCTTGGCCTGCGTGTTCAGAAAAACATTTCTCATGTGTTAAGCGGCGAGTGCGAGCTTGACGATATTATCATTGAAGGCCCATGCGGTATAAAAATTATTCCTGCAACTTCTGGTACTCAGTCTATGGTTGATTTAACGCCTTCTGAGCATGCAGGTCTGATCCGCGCGTTCAGTGATATGCAAACCGATTTTGACGTGCTGATAGTTGATACAGCAGCGGGTATTTCAGATATGGTGCTCAGCTTTGCAAGAGCCGCACAAGACGTCATGCTTGTTGTGTGTGATGAACCTACTTCGATCACTGACTGTTACGCACTGATGAAGCTGTTAAGCCGAGATCATGGCGTATTCAAATTTAAAGTTGTCGCCAATATGGTGCGTAGCGCCAAAGAAGGTCAAAATCTTTTTGCTAAACTTACGAAAGTGACCGATCGCTTCTTAGATGTCGCGATAGAGCTTGTTGCTGTAGTGCCGTTTGATGAAAATATTCGCAAGTCGGTACGTAAACAAAAAGCCATTGTTGATGCTTTCCCAGATTCACCTGCATCAAAAGCTTTTACTGATTTGGCAACAAAAGTAACTAAATGGCCAATTCCAAACCGTCCATCTGGACATTTAGAGTTTTTTATTGAGCAATTATTAGATCGATAAGCGCGATATTACGGAGTCAATGTGGTAAAAGCCAACGCTTACACCAGCTATACCGATAAGTCTGCTTTACTGCAAGAACATACTGTTCTTGTCAAACGAATTGCCTATCATTTATTAGCTCGTTTACCCGCAAATGTTATCGTTGATGATTTAATTCAATCAGGAATGATTGGCTTGTTTGAGGCTGCCAGTAACTTTGATAGCGCTAAAGGTGCAAGCTTTGAAACCTTCGCTGGTATACGCATTCGCGGTGCCATGCTTGATGAAATCCGCAAAGGTGATTGGACGCCCCGTTCAGTGCACCGCAATAGCCGTATGGTCAGTGACGCCATTAGGTCATTAGAAGCTGAGCTAGGTCGAGATGTGACAGATACTGAAGTCGCTGAAAAACTTGATATTTCGTTAAATGACTACCATCATATCTTAAATGAAGTGAGTTCTGGCAAAATCATCGGCATAGAAGACCTCGGTGTCAGCGACGATGTTGTGAAGTATGATGAAGATTACCAAGAAGATGATCCATATCATACAATTGAACAAGTAACATTCAAAAAGGGGCTGGCAGAGTGCATTTCGACTTTACCTGAACGAGAAGCTTTAGTACTGTCGCTATACTACGACGAAGAGCTCAACTTAAAGGAAATAGGTGAAGTACTTGACGTAAGTGAATCGAGAGTTAGCCAAATTCATAGCCAAGCGATGCATAGACTAAAAGCACGTATGCAATCTTGGCAAAGTTAAGTAGAATATAGAATAAATTATTGAAACATTTCACCGGAGGGTGCCTTGGATAAAAATATGAAAGTGCTTGTTGTTGATGATTTTTCAACAATGAGACGAATAGTAAAAAACTTATTACGTGACTTGGGCTTCACAAACATTCAAGAAGCTGACGATGGTAGTACGGCCCTGCCAATGCTCCAAGGCGGCGATTTTGATTTTGTTGTCACCGATTGGAACATGCCTGGCATGCAAGGTATCGATTTGCTTAAGGCGATTCGTGCAGACGAAAAACTCGCTCACATCCCTGTGCTTTTAATCACTGCTGAAGCGAAAAAAGAGCAAATCGTAATGGCCGCTCAGGCTGGTGTTAATGGCTACATCGTTAAGCCGTTTACCGCAGCTACCCTGAAAGAAAAGTTAGATAAAATTTTCGAACGTTTAGGATAATTGCGCTAAGCGTGGGGAAATTTCATGAGTAATGCTGGCGGAAATATTACGTTAGAGCAAGCTAAGTCATTAGTTGAGTTTCTAGAAAATGGCGAAACGGAAAAGGCTGACAGTTTATTAGCCGAGATTCAAAATCCGATTAATTCTGAGTTATTTGCCGAAATCGGTAAATTGACACGCCAGCTTCATGACTCGATGATGAACTTTCACGTCGACTCACGTCTAAACGATCTAGCGAACGCAGACATTCCTGACGCCAAAGAGCGTTTGAATTATGTTATTAGTCGTACAGAGGACGCAGCAAACAAAACTATGGATGCTGTTGAGTCTATCTTTCCAGTGGTCGACAAAATTCAACAACAGGTTAAAACTGTCGAACCCTTATGGGGCAAGTTGATGCATAACGATTTGAACTTGGGAGAGTTTAAATCTTTGTGTATTGATATTGATAAGTTATTAAAAACCACTGCTGTCGAATCGGAGCGCATGCATGCTTTGATGACCGACGTGTTAATGGCGCAAGACTTCCAAGATTTAACTGGTCAAGTAATTCGAAAAGTTATTGACCTTGTTAGAGAAGTTGAAGAAAGCTTAATTAATATGTTGACAGCGTTTGGCCTGTCAGAAGTAGAGCAAAAACAAAAAGCAACCCTGAAAACAGGTGAGAACTTAGTTGAAGGGCCGATAGTCAATACGGATGAGAGAGATGATGTAGTCGCTGATCAAGACGATGTCGACGATCTTTTATCTAGTTTAGGGTTTTAGCGGGAGTTTGGTCCATGTCCTTTGAAGCTGATGAAGAAATTCTACAGGATTTTTTAATTGAAGCAGGTGAAATATTAGAAGCTTTATCAGAGCAATTGGTAGAGCTTGAAAATGATCCAGACAATGCTGACTTACTAAATGCAATATTCAGAGGTTTCCACACAGTAAAAGGTGGTGCAGGCTTTCTATCATTAACTGAGCTCGTCGACTGCTGCCACGGTGCTGAAAACGTTTTCGATATTTTAAGAAACGGCCAACGTAAAGTAACTCCAGAATTAATGGATGTTATTTTACAAGCACTTGATGAAGTGAATGTCATGTTTGCCGCGGTTCAAAATCGTGAGCAGGCGGATCCCGCTCCACCGGAACTATTGGCTGAGTTACACCGTCTTAGTGTCCCTGAAGGGGAAGATGAACATGTCGAAGCAGCGGTTGAGCCTGAACCAGAACCAGTTGTTGCAGAAGCCGCGAGTGAAGGTGACGGCAGCGATGAAATGACCGAAGATGAGTTTGAAGCGCTGCTTGATGAGTTACATGGTTCGAATAACGGACCTTCG
The DNA here is from genome assembly GCA_947492575.1 of uncultured Thalassotalea sp. GTDB lineage: Bacteria > Pseudomonadota > Gammaproteobacteria > Enterobacterales > Alteromonadaceae > Thalassotalea_F. Next base: position 175,074 of record CANLNK010000002.1, on the reverse strand, counting down.
GCAGCAGAAGCTGCACCGGCAACGCCAGCTCCAGCCGCTAGTGATAGTAGCCAAGGTACGGGTGAAGATATCACCGATGATGAATTCGAGGCTCTCCTTGACGAACTTCATGGTCAAGGCGCTTTCAATGCATCAGCAGCTGCGGGCGCAGCAGCGCTAGACGAAGCTAATGATGAAATAAATGACTTAGAGTTTGAAGCGCTTCTTGACGAACTTCATGGTAAAGGTAAAGCGCCGAGTAAGGCTACCTCTGCTGCGGCAACTCCTCCAGCCCCGTCAGCCCCTGAGAAACCAGCTGCTAAGCCTGCTGCCAAGGCAGCTCCGACACCAGCGGCAGCTGCACCTAAGAAAGAAAGCAAACCAGCTGCTAAGCCAGCTGCAAAACCTGCAGCCAAAGAGAAGAAAGCTGCTGCACCAGCGGCTCCTCAAGCAGAGACTACGGTTCGCGTAGACACTAAACGACTTGATCAAATCATGAATATGGTTGGTGAGCTTGTGTTGGTAAGAAACCGATTAACCAGCCTAGGTCTCACGAAGGAAGACGAAGAGTTAACAAAAGCCGTGTCTAACTTAGATGCGGTTACAACAGATTTGCAAGGCGCGGTAATGAAAACGCGTATGCAACCGATTAAAAAGGTTTTTGGGCGGTTCCCTCGGGTTGTCCGCGACTTAGCACGTAGTTTAAATAAAGAGATTAAGCTTATCTTAGAAGGTGAAGAAACCGATTTAGATAAGAACCTCGTAGAGGCTCTTGCTGACCCACTAGTGCATTTAGTTCGCAACTCGGTAGACCACGGTATCGAAGAGCCTGATGTGCGTGAAGCAAATGGCAAACCTCGCGAAGGTACCGTTGTACTATCTGCATCACAAGAAGGTGATCACATCTTGCTTACCATCCGCGATGATGGTGCAGGTATGAATGCGGATAAGCTAAAAGAAATTGCAATAGAGCGTGGCGTACTTGATGCAGAAGCAGCTGCAAGAATGCCTGAAAAAGAAGCATTCAGCTTGATTTTTGCGCCAGGATTCTCAACTAAAACAGAAATTTCAGAAGTATCAGGCCGTGGCGTAGGCATGGATGTGGTTAAGACTAAAATCACCCAGCTTAACGGTACTGTAAATATCGACTCAGAGCGTGGCGTTGGGACTGTTTTAGAAATTAAGGTGCCATTAACATTAGCAATTTTACCAACACTTATGGTGGTTGTGGGCGAGCAGATTTTTGCATTACCTCTTGCCGGTGTGAATGAAATCTTCCACTTAGATCTAACAAATACGAATGTGGTAGACGGACAGTTAACCATTATTGTTCGTGAGAAGGCGATTCCACTGTTCTATTTAGATCAATGGTTGCTTAAAGGGCATCAAGATAAGTCAAGAGACAAAGGCCATGTTGTTATTGTCCAATTAGGTACTAAGCAAGTAGGCTTTGTTGTCGATAGTTTGATTGGCCAAGAAGAGGTTGTTATCAAGCCACTTGATAGATTACTTCATGGCACGCCGGGTATGGCAGGTGCAACTATCACTAGTGACGGTGGCATTGCGTTAATTCTAGATGTACCGAGCATGCTTAAGCACTACGCGAAAAAGTCAGACGTTCATAAAAAGCTTCGTAAGTAGCGTTAGCCAGTAAGAGATAGTGAATGGCATATAAAGTATTAGTGGTTGACGACTCTAGCTTCTTTCGACGCAGAGTAAGCGATATATTGAATCAAGACTCTAATATTGAGGTCGTCGACGTTGCCACTAACGGTAAAGAAGCAGTCGAAAAAGCTGCTTCTGTAAAGCCAGATGTCATTACCATGGATATTGAAATGCCAGTTTTAAATGGCATTGATGCAGTCCGTGAAATCATGGCTAACTCGCCTACTGCTATTCTTATGTTTTCCTCGCTAACGCATGATGGTGCCAAAGCAACATTTGAGGCATTAGATGCGGGTGCATTAGACTTTCTTCCCAAGAAATTTAATGAAATTGCTAAAAATAGCGATGACGCGGGAAGCTTGCTAAGACAGCGAGTGTTAGAACTTGCTCGTAAAAGTAGTTCAGTTAAGCGTAGAGGGTTAAGACCTAAAACTACAAGTTTAGGCTCTGCAACATCAACCAGACCAAGTAGCTTGACCAAGCATTCTAAACCAAGCATTACTTCGACAAGAACACCGTTGGTTAAACCCCTATCGAAAGAATCTGAGGTAGGCAGAACAACGACATCGAAACTTGTTAAGAGCTCTGGTAAAAAATACAAACTTTTAGCGATTGGCACATCTACCGGTGGGCCGGTAGCGTTACAAAAAATCTTAGTACAACTACCCAAAGATTTTCCTCTCCCCATCGTCATGGTTCAGCATATGCCTGCGGCATTTACCGAAGCATTTTCAAATAGGCTCGATTCTTTGTGTCAAATTTCCGTCAAGGAAGCGAGCGATGGCGACAGACTTGCCCCTGGGGTCGCTTACCTAGCGCCAGGTGGTAAGCAAATGCTTATCGATGGTACGGAAAATGCAGCAAAACTAAGGATTATGGAAGACAACTCACCTCGAGTTGCTTACAAACCAAGTGTTGATATTAGTTTTGGCTCTGCTGCAAAAGTTTTTTCCGGCGATGTATTAGGGGTTATTTTGACAGGCATGGGCGCAGACGGAAGGGAAGGGTCACGCATGTTGAAAGGTAAAGGTGCTACAATTTGGGCGCAAGATGAAGCCAGCTGTGTCGTTTATGGGATGCCACAAGCGGTAACAGCCGCTGGTATTTCATCGCTGTCATTGCCTCTGGACGATGTTGCTCCGGCAATATTGAAGGAGATAGGCAATGGATAAGCTCAGTATTGCTGGGCTTATTGTTGCATTATTAGCGGTTTATTTAGGATTTAGCATCGAAGGCGGTGCGATACTAACGCTTTTTGAATTGCCCGCATTTATCATCGTTTTTGGCGGTACGCTTGGTGCCGTTATGTTGCAATCGTCATCTTCACAATTTTTTCATGCCTTAAGTATTCTAAAGTGGGTATTCTCGCCGCCTAAATTTGACATAGAGCAAGGTATTGAAGAGATAATTGATTGGGCTCAGAAAGCTCGAGAATCTGGCTACTTAGTGCTAGAAAATATTGCGATTGATGTTGAAGACCGCTTCACCAATAAAGGTCTTAACCTACTTGCTGATGGCATGGAAACAGAACAACTAATTTCATCTGTCGAACTCGATCTAGAACTATACCGTGAGCATAATTTACGCTCGGCCAACATTTTTGAATCGATGGGCGGATACAGCCCCACCATTGGCATACTTGGTGCCGTTTTAGGCTTAATTCAGGCCATGAGTAACTTGCAAGACCCCGATATGCTCGGACAGGGTATTGCGACAGCTTTTGTCGCGACGATATACGGTGTCGGTTTTGCGAACCTAATCTATATTCCTATTGCGAATAAATTAAGAGCCATTATTCATCAGCAAACCATGTATCGAGAGATGATTGCACAGGGCTTAATTGCTATCTCGCAAGGAGAAAATCCTCACGCTATTGAGAATAGATTATCTTCATTTAGGCTGACTGATGAGAAGGCTTAATGTAAGGCGTCATGATGTTGAGCACGACGATGTTCATCGTTGGTTAGTTTCTTATGCCGATTATATGACATTATTATTTGCATTGTTTGTCGTACTCTACGCTATGGCGATGGTTCATGAAGAGCCTTTTGAGACCGTAACTGAGTCAATAGGAAGAGTATTCCAAGCTGACGACGAGCAGACCAAGAACAAAGGTCAAGGCAAAGACATTCTGCAGGTGAATACCACAAAAACCAATAAGCGACTCTTTGGTGATGGTATTATTGAAAACAAAGGACCAGAGCTTGTCGAAGGCGACCCTGTCCTCTCCAATGTTTCAGATAGTGAAGTAGGTACAAATTTAACCTCTCTTGAGGATGAGTTACATACAGCCTTGTATGACTTAGTCGAATCTGGATATGCTCAACTGCAGATTGATGGTGACTGGCTGGAGATTGAATTAAATAGCGGCCTGTTATTTCCCAGTGGCTCTTCTTCTCCAACAAATTCAGCAGAAGCGATTTTATCTGTTATTTCAGATACAATTAGTGATGTCTCTAACTTTATTAGGGTTAGAGGCTATACTGATAATCAACCGATAAATAACGAAATATTTTCTTCTAATTGGGAGCTTTCAGTTTTCAGAGCTACGTCAATTCTCAGAATTTTGGAAACGCAAAATATCATTCCAGAAAGAATGGCGATCGAGGGTTACGGTCAGTATTACCCTAGTGCTGATAACGCTACCGAAGCTGGCCGTGCTCAAAACCGGAAAGTTGTTATCGCTATTTCAAAGTACGGCCTTGATCAAGAGAGCCTACTTGATGCTCCGACTATAAGCGTCAAAGATGTTGAAGCTATCAAGGAAGTAGTTGATTCTAATGGTGAAGATAATAAAATTAGGATTATCAGGTTAGAAAACGGTGCGATCAGAATTACAACGCGTAATGATGATGAAGACAACTCAAATTAAATAGGTGCTCGATTGGTCGTTTGGACTATAGCTAATCAAAAAGGTGGTGTTGGAAAAACAACATCGACAATTGCCTTAGGCGGACTGCTAGCTGAAATGGGCCACAAAGTATTATTAGTTGATACTGACCCTCATGCGTCACTGAGCTATTACTTCGGTATTGAATCTGAAGATTTAGAGTTAAGTGTTTACGATTTATTTGTTCAGGTATCCACTAAAGAGCAAATAGAGCAAAGTTTGTGTCCTACCAAATACCCAAACATTGATATTTTGCCGGCTACTATGGGCCTTGCTACGCTAGATAGAGCTCTTGGCAGCAAAGGCGGTATGGGGCTAGTGCTTAAAAAAGCTATTCAAAAACTTGATGGCGACTACGACTTTGTCTTGATGGATTGCCCACCTGTTTTGGGTGTTTTGATGGTAAATGCACTTGCGGCATCAGATCGGATTATTGTACCTGTGCAAACCGAATTCTTAGCGTTAAAAGGTTTAGACCGCATGATGAAAACGATGGATATCATGCAAAGTGAACAAAAAGAGCCGTTTACTTATACTATAGTGCCAACCATGTTTGATAAACGAACTAAAGCGTCTTTACTTGCCTACCAAAAATTACAAGAAACCTATGGCGATAAAGTGTGGCCGGGCGTTGTTCCTATCGATACTAACTTTAGAAATGCTAGTGTTGCCCAAAAAGTACCTTCTGATTATGCAGGAGCGTCCAGAGGGGTATATGCTTATAAGAGTTTGCTCAAATATTTAATCAAGTTATCGGTGGTAAAAAAGTAGATGTCTAAGTCGTTAGCAGCTAGCCAAAAAGTAATGAGATCTTATCTGTCGGAGCTCCTGACGGATGAATCTGAGCAGCTAGAGCATAAAGAACCGGAAACGAATAAATTAGAAAAACTACTTGAAGGTGTACAACCGACGAACCGTTTACCTGTAGAGCAAGAAGTTTCGACGGTAAAAGCGAAGGCGAAAGTAAAAGTTAAGGAAGAATCCAAACCGGCAGTCGTAGCGCCTAAGGTAAAACAACAAGAAATCACCGAGGAAGAACTTCAACTTTCTACCGCAAAGAGTGAAAATGAGTTTACGGTAGAGTCGAAGAAAAGCTACAGAGAAGGTAGCTTTCAGGCGATGTTTTTTGAAGTTGCAGGGCTTACAATCGCAGTTCCATTAATAGAACTCGGTGGCATTCATAATGTGGAACACATCAATAGCTTGATGGGTAAGCCAGATTGGTTCCGTGGTGTTATGCTGCATAGAGAAGAAAAAATTAATGTTGTAGACACGGCATTATGGGTAATGCCAGAAAAATGTGATCAAGAACTAAAAGATTCGCTAAACTATCAGTATATTATAATGTTAAGTAACAGTACTTGGGGTCTTATGGCTGAGTCGCTTGTCGATACTGTTACACTAGAGCAGTCTGATGTTAAATGGGTAGACAACCCAGTGAAAAGGCCTTGGCTTGCAGGGCTAGTAAAAGATAGGATGTGTGCGTTACTCGATGTAGATGCCCTTATTGCTATGCTCAATAAGGGTGTGGACGTATACCAAGAATAAACCTTTGCTAACGCAATAATATAAACTTTGAGGACAAGAAGTATGTCTGAAGAAAGACGCAGTTCAAACGAGTCAGTAGACACAAATGATGAAGTACTTCAGTGGGTTACGTTCAAATTAGAAACGGAAACCTATGGCATAAATGTAATGCAAGTGCAGGAAGTTTTACGCTACACCGAGATAGCGCCAGTACCAGGTGCTCCTGACTACGTACTCGGTATTATTAACTTGCGTGGTAATGTTGTCACGGTTATTGACACTCGAGCTAGATTTGGTCTTCAATCTGCTGAAATCACAGACAATACGCGCATTGTTATCATTGAAGCCGAAAAACAAGTGATTGGTATTTTGGTGGATAGCGTAGCTGAAGTTGTATATTTACGTGCGTCTGAAATTGATGTGGCACCTAACGTTGGTAATGAGGAAAGTGCTCGCTTTATCCAAGGTGTATCAAACCGCGATGGCGAATTACTTATCCTAGTTGATTTGAATAAGCTGCTTTCAGATGACGAATGGGACGAAATCAAGCAATTCTAATTGATAATTCCGGCGATGAGAGCTTAACCTTGAGCTCTCATCGCGCATACCTATCTTAAAGTACGTTGTAATGGATAACTCGTTGCTCATCACTATAGCTGTTCTCGCTCTAATCATACTGAGTTTAGTGTTCGTATTATTTATGCGCGTACTTTCTTTACGCAAACAGCAGCAAATATTGACTAGTCAATTTAGTGTTGTTGAACTTCAAGTAAATGATCTACAAGTTCAGCAATCTCAGCTCTCGAGCTTATTGGAAAGTTTCCATAATTCAATCGATCAAAACGCCACAGAAAGTAGCCAAATAAGCAGGCAGCTAGAGCACCGTATAAAAAAAGTTCAACAGGAGCTTATCGAGCTTTCTCAGCATTTCGAACGAATTAAGCAAGAACAACCCCAAGATAAATTTTATTTAAGAGCAAATAAACTAGCCGCTAAAGGTGCGGGCGTTGAAGAAATTATGGCGGAGTGTGAACTCCCTCGCGCTGAGGTTGAAATGTTGTTAGCGATACATAAAAAAGTCGATTAACCAGCTTCTTTTGACAATTAAACACAAAATGTTACAAGTGCACGAAACTGATTTGCGCTAAAGTTGTCAGACTTCATGCAAAAGCGGTTAGCTAAATGATAGACTACCGCTCATTAACTCCGTCATAAAACAGCAAAAACAACAGTAGAATCCTATGAAATTTCCCGCGCTTTTTTATACCGTATTTTTATCCGTCGTATTGTCTGGTTGTTCGTCTCTTCCTAAAGACCAGCAAGATCCCAAAGACCCTGTTGAACCCTTGAATAGAGCGTCTTGGACATTCACTTGGGATTATGCTGACAAGTATGTGTTAAAGCCTGTTTCTGAAACTTATGTAGAGTATACGCCAACGTTCTTACGTACAGGTTTGCACAACATGGCGCTGAACCTCAATGAGCCATCATCTTTTATCAATAATTTGCTACAAGGCAAGTTTACCGATGCAGGCAAGAGCGCTGGACGATTCCTGCTAAATTCAACAATAGGTTTGTTTGGTTTTTTTGATCCTGCTAGCGATTTTGAATGGTCAGGTACTCAAGAAGAGTTTGGCGAAGTATTGGGTGTATATGGCGTAGGTGATGGTCCATACATTGTTATTCCGGGGCTCGGGCCTAGCTCTGTACGAGAAGAAGTTGGTGATTTTGTTGATCGCTACTACTGGCCGTTGGCTGTTATCGACTTTTGGCCGAACATTGTAAGAAGTGCGATTATCGGCATGGAAGCACGCGTAGCGCTATCCGAGCAGGAACAACTCATTAATCAATCTGTCGATCCTTATGAATTTGTGAAAAATGCTTACTTCCAAAATATGCGTTACAAAGTCTTTGATGGCGCCCCGCCAATTGAGGTTAATGACGCAGAAGAAGAAGAGTTAGATGCATACCTTGACGAATTCGAAGAAGAAATAGACTAAACCTTTCAGATTAATCTATTAAGCCCTATTATCAAATAACTTTTAAGCATAGTGTCAATGGGGCTTAACATCTTTTGACCTTATGGTAGAATTTCCGCCATTATAATTTTTATACCCTATTCGCCTCAAGGAAATAGCTGTTCAATGAGAAACATACTTATTGGTATTTTGGTCTGGCTGGCTGCAATCTCAGCCAATTATGCACTTGCTCAAGTACCTAACCAAATTACACCACAACAACTAGAACAGTTTAGAAAATTGCCCGTATCTCAGCAGCGTGCATTAGCACAGAGTATGGGAGTTAATTATGATCAACTTCAACGTCAACTAACTCAAACGACGAATGACCCGCAAGTAGATTCTGAGCAGATAGTTTACCCGAGAGGCACGCAATTTGATGAGCAGGGAACCCCAATTTTAAATGATGAAATTGAGGCGACAGATGAAGATGATATAAAGCCCTTTGGTTATGATGTTTTCGCAAACGCTCCATACACTTTCGCTCCCGATATAAATATCGCTGTGCCTGAAGACTACTTGCTAGGTATTGGCGATACGCTAAATATTCAAATATTTGGTAAAGAAGACTACGAGTACCAGCTTCCAATTAACCGCCAAGGACAAGTTGTTTTACCGCAATTAGGTGCTTTTTCTGTTGCTGGCTTAACTTATAAAGAGGCTAAAGCGTACTTCGCAAATGAAGTAAAGAAGAAGGTAATTGGCGTCGAAGTTATTTTAAGCCTTACAGAACTCCGCTCTATGAGAGTCTTTGTTGCTGGTGATGCTTTCAAACCAGGCCCATATATTTTAAGCGCTCTATCGAGTGTTACTCACGCTATTTTTGCAGCGGGGGGCGTTAATGAAATAGGATCCTTGCGAAATATTCAAGTTAAGAGAGGTGGAAAATTAGTTACCACTGTCGATTTGTATGACTTGTTGATAAATGGTGATTCTTCCAATGATATTACGTTGAAGTCCGGCGATGTAGTGTTTGTTGCTCCTGTAGGGGAAAGAGTAACTGTTACTGGTGAAGTAAGAAGACCTGCTATATATGAAATATCAGCAGGAGACAGTTTTGATTCAGTTATAAAAATGGCTGGTGGCTTGTTGCCTTCAGCTTATCCTTCAGCAAGTGTGGTTGAAAGATTCAACGATAGAAATATTCGCTCTATTGTAAATCTTGATCTAACAAAGCAAAGCGAAGCTAAAAAAATGGTTAGAGCTGGTGATTTGATCAAAATAATGAAAACATCTGAGCAATACGATGATTCAGTTACCATTATTGGTGCAGTAACACGTCCAGGAAAGTACCAATGGCACCACGGTCAGAAGATAAGTGATCTACTACCGACTATACATGCTTATATGTTAACGGATGCTGACTTAAATTATAGCCTTATTGTTCGAGAGAAAGATATTGGGCGCAATATAGAAGTTCTGCAGTTTAGTTTATTCAATGCTCTTAGTGACTTAAATTCGTTAGATAATCTTGAATTGCAACCACATGATCGCATTCTAGTTTTCTCTATCAATGATAAGAATGCCGTCGCAGACGAATCTCTAGACTTATTAGCGTTAACGGAAGATGAGATTGGTGAAAGAGAAAAGGAAATAGCCAAAGAAGCGTTTAGAGAACGCATGTTCTGGCTTGAATATGGTGAAGAACAGGATATTGAAGAATATGACGAACTTGATGAGTCGCTCAAACTTGCGGAGCAGTCATTAGTAGAGCTAACCGGTGGCTCTCATGAAGAGGAAATTGATCCAAAAGATATCAATATATTCTCTCGCCAGAAGCTTTTGGTCCCAGTGATCAAAAAACTTCAACATCAGTCTGCTGCAGGCGAGCCGATTCAGTTAGTTGAGGTGGTCGGAGAGGTCAAATATCCCGGCATTTATCCGCTTGCGAAGGATAGTGAAGTAAAAGACCTTATAGCTGCTTCGGGCGGATTACTCGAGTCTGCGTATTTAGAGAGAGCCGAAATAACAAGAAATACTATTCATGAACAAAAACTTGTAAAGGAATCAATCGATGTAAATTTGCGAAAAGCCCTAGCTAACGACGATGTCGAAAACATTGCTATTCGAAGTAAAGATCGCTTAAATGTCCACGTGATCCCTTCATGGCAAGAAAATCATTTAGTGGAATTGCGAGGTGAGTTCTCATTCCCTGGAAAATACACGATACAACGTGGTGAGACACTTGCACAACTTATTGAGCGCGTAGGCGGTTACACCGACTATGCCTATTTAGAAGGATCTGTTTTTACTAGAGAGAAACTGCGTCAACTTGAGCTTCAAAATATCTTGAAGGTATCAGAATCTTTAAGAATGGAAATAGCTTCAAAGAGTTTATCTCAGCGTAATGGCCAACAAATTGATTACCAACAAGCTCGTCTTTTACTTGCCGATTTAAATAAAGTTAAGCCTGTAGGTCGATTAGTTGTCGATCTTCCCAACTTATCAAGTGCTAGTGCTAGTGACGTCATACTTGAAAACGGGGATGTATTATACGTTCCGACGAGAAATAATTCCGTAAACGTTGTTGGTCAGGTGCAAGTTGCGACTTCTCATTTATTCAGCCCAAAACTCAACGTAGAGGACTATGTAGAGCTTAGCGGGGGAATTAAGCAGCAAGCAGATGAAGATAGAATTTATGTTATAAAGGCTAATGGACAGGTTGTGGTGCCTGAAAAAAGGAGCTGGTTTGCATCTTCTGCTGTAAGCGTAATTAGCCCTGGTGACACAGTTGTTGTTCCTCTTGATTCCAACTACATGGATAATCTGACTTTATGGGCGACTGGTACGCAAATAGTTTATCAGGCAGCTGTAGCGATTGCTGCGATATCTGGAATATAGAGGCTAGACATGTGAAATGCCGAGATTATAGCTAGCTATGTCTTGGCATTAACACTATAATCCTCGTGATTTTATAAATCGGTTTTTTACTAAACCAGAAGAAATTTAATTCGTTCTTATGCTTGAAACTCTAGCTTTGGCTGTCGCATTTTTTTGCTCAATCTTATCTATTAAGATTCTTCTCCCATTGGCGCCGCACATCGGTCTGATAGACCTTCCAAATGAAAGAAAAAAACACGATGGTGCTATTCCCCTTATTGGTGGCATCTCGATTTTCACGGGCGTACTAATCGCCTCTACGTTTTTCATTGAACAAAGCAATATTATCAATCTATATTTGATTTCTTCTGCATTGATAGTCTTTATTGGTACGCTAGATGACATTTATGACCTGAGCGTAGGTTCTCGCATATTATTCCAAGGAATAGTCGCCTGTATTCTTGTTTTTGGTGCTGGTTTGTTTATCCATGATTTTGGTGCACTATTCGGTAGTGTTAATATTAACATTGGTAATTATGGGATGATTTTTACCGTCTTGGCGGTAATTGCAGCTATAAATGCTTTTAATATGGTTGATGGTATAGATGGTTTGGCTGGGTCGATGAGTATCATTACAATAGGCTCTGTTGCTGTGCTTATGGCTTTAAATGGGTCGCAACATAGTGTATTGCTCCCGATGCTTATTGTCGTGGCGACTATTCCTTATTTATTTTACAACGTCAGCACCAGAAACCCTCGAGGTAAAAAAATATTTATGGGCGATGCGGGCAGTATGTACATGGGTTTGACCGTGATTTGGTTACTGACATTGTGCTCACAACCTGCTGGCGAAGAACAAAGTAATACATTTCGCCCTGTTACTGCACTTTGGCTAATTGCTGTTCCTTTGATGGACATGTTTGCGATTATGTATCGTAGGATGAGGAAAGGAGAATCCCCATTTAAAGCTGATAACGGGCATATTCACCATGTATTTATTGCTAACGGCTTCAGTAAAAGGCAGACCTTGGCAATAATTAGCCTAATTTCGATTACTTTTGCGGTTATTGGTATTTTAGCGGATTATTTCAAAACTCCTGAACCATTGATGTTAATTGCTTTCATAGTATGTTTTGTAGTTTATATAAATATTATGAGTCGTAACTGTAATATTTCTAAAAAATCTGTTTAGGTGTTGTTTTAGAGGAGTTTTTTGTAACACCTCCGCTATCGACATGCTCTAACCTAGCTGATAACCTCGTTTAACCTTTATGTTTGAAGAATCTTTTATGAAAAAAAATCAAGGCTTTACTCTAATTGAGTTGATGATAGTTGTTGTTATTATTGGTTTGCTGGCATCACTAGTTGCACCTGAGATGTTTGGTAAAGTGGGCTCGACTAAGCGAAAAACAGCTGCCACTCAAATGAATATGTTTCAAACATCACTAGATACATATCGACTTGATCTCGGGACCTACCCAAATTCACTAAATGAATTAGTTAAATCAGATAAAGCTGGTTGGGATGGTCCTTATCTACCAAAATCTGTCCCACTAGATCCTTGGGGTAATCCTTATCATTACGAATTACGCCAAGGCGGTGGTTCGTTTGAATTACTGGCATACGGGAGTGACGGTCAGCTTGGCGGAGAGGGTGAAGGCGAAGATGTCGTCCATCAATAGTAGATTAGTCGAAGCAGTCAAAGAGATTGGTGTATCTCAGCAAGATATTGATAAGGCGTTAGTTTATCAGTCTAAAAATGGAGGTGCTCTTGAGCATCTGCTCGTAAATCTAGGAAGTTTAACAGAGGACGAATTACCATCTGTCTACGCCAGGGCATTAAATGTTGAACTGCTAGGTGAACTTCCAGAGTTATCCAACGCTTCTATCGATGCCCTTAAATCTAAATTAAATATAGAATATTTAGCGGCACGACATTGGGTGCCAGTCTCGATCGAAAACGGTCAACTGCTGTTTGTAACAAATGCGCCTTTCGATAGAGAGGTATTACAATACCTAACAATTGAAAGTGTTGATTACAGTCTTGTAATTACTTCAAACGAAGAAATCGAAAAAGCGGCTTCCCTGTTCAATAATACAAACATTGAGAGTGCGGAAAGCGAAGAGTTTACGGTTTTATCAGAGTTAGAAGAAGGGAAATTAAGAGAATTAGCGTCTGAAGCTCCAACTGTTAATTTATTGAATTCCTACATTTCAAAAGGTCTAAAGCTAGGCGCTTCAGACATGCATATCGAACCTTCTAAGGAAAGGTATCGAGTAAGGTTTCGTGTTGATGGAGTTTTAAGCGAGGGCGAACTTGTACCGGCTAAATATCAGTTGGCGATAATATCGCGACTGAAGATATTATCTGGTATGGATATCGCTGAAAAGAGACGACCTCAGGATGGTAAGATCGAGACTCGTGTAGCCAATACGGAGCTTGATATTCGTGTCTCTGTGCTTCCTCTAAATGATGGCGAAAGTGTCGTAATGCGTTTCCTTAAAAAAGACAGCGTTACATACGATATTGAGGCCGTTGGCCTTTCTGAAGATATCAAATCTTCAATTGTTGAAGATTTAGGTAGCACCGCTGGCGTAATTTTAATGACGGGCCCAACAGGCTCAGGTAAGACTACTACGCTTTACACTTTTTTAAATCGATTAAATAATGACGATGTTAAAATAATCACGCTTGAAGACCCTGTTGAGTATCAGTTAGACGGTATTAATCAAGTCCAAATAAACTCAGAGATTGGTTTTGATTTTAGTGCAGGTCTCAGGAGTGTAGTACGACAAGATCCCGATATCATTATGCTGGGTGAAATTCGAGACAAGGAAACTGCTCGAATCGCAATGCAATCGGCATTGACTGGTCACTTAGTTTTTTCAACCGTTCATACTAACGATGCGCCGAGTGCCTTTACCCGGTTGTTAGATTTAGGTGTTGAGGAATATCTGTTAAATGCTGCCATCATTTCAATTGTTGCTCAACGTCTAGCAAGAAAGTTATGTACAGCATGTGCCACACCAGTATCTGATGATGTACTAGCTGAAAAATACCAATTAAAGGAGCGTTTTCCTGAATTGGATATTAATCTACACAAGCCAGTTGGCTGCCCAGAGTGTAATAACACCGGATATAAAGGTCGTACCGCAATCATTGAATATCTACGCTGTAGCGATGAGCTCAAATCACTAGATAAATCGGATGACTTTATTGCTAAAGCTAAGGTGCTTAACAAAGATCAGGGCGGAAGAACACTATTAGAGGATGGCTTGCTGAAGGTTGCAAAAGGTATAACAACAATAGATGAAGTTCTAAGGGTAGCGGGTTAATGCGATTTAACTACACTGCTTATGATGGGCATGGAGCTAAAGTCTCGGGAGAAATAAGCTCCGATTCCGCTGCAATAGCAAAACAAGAAATAGCCAGTAAAGGGTTAATACTCGTTAAAATTGAAACCGTGCGCCAACAGGGAAGTGGTATTTCATTCGCTTTTGGTAGCAAGAGAGTGAGCTTAAACGAACTTGAGTTTATTACCTCAGAGCTTGCAATTCTTTTGAAAAGTGGTGTGCGAATAGATCGAGGCTTAGAAATTCTACAAAAAGGTGCTTCTTCAGCCCAGTGTTCAGAACTGCTATCGAAATTGCTAACCTCTGTTCGTTCAGGGAAGTCTGTTTCAGAAGCGTTTTCTGAGTGTTCTGATATTTTTGATCAGCTATATATTAATATGCTTAAACTAGGAGAGGCATCCGGCGAGTTGGATGTCATTTTCTCTAGACTTGCAGCTGACATAAAGTTTAGAAGAGAGTTAAGAGCAAAGATTATTCAATCGCTAACCTATCCTCTGGTTATATTGTTTGTTTCTGTTCTATGTGTTCTATTTGTTTTTAACTACATCGTTCCACAGATGAGCTCGATCTTTGATCGTAGTGCCGATTTACCTTCATACACGCTAATATTGTTAGACTTGAGTGAATGGTTTATTAATTACCAGTGGTTTCTGTTCGCTGGATTAGCAGTTGCTGCAGTACTTTTCAGTCGCGCAATGAAGACGTCTTCATTTAGAATGAAAGTTAATCAAACGATGCTTAACTTACCTCTTTTGGGTAAGTTAGTACGATTGACTGAGCGTATTCGTTTCAATTCTTCTATGACTATGATGTTGTCCAGTGGCGTATCAATCGTTGAAGCATTAACGCTTTCTGCCGGCAACATAAAAAACTCTGAGCTACAGTCACAGTTGATGATAATTGCAAATAAAGTTAAACAAGGAAACATGTTATCAACTACTTTGATAGAGTCTGACTTGTATAGCGAATTTGATATATCTCTGGTCGAAGTTGGCGAAGAAAGTGGTGAGTTGACTCCTGTATTTGACGAAATTGCCAATCGCTCGAGAACTGACTTTGAAGGATGGACTGCAACCGTTACGTCTATGCTAGAGCCACTTCTTATCTTAACTATGGGGGCTATTGTTGGTTCTGTAGTTGTCGTTATGCTAATGAGTATTGTGTCTACAAACGATGTTGGAATCTAGTCAAAGACCTTCTAATAGCGGGTTTACGTTAATCGAGCTTATTGTCGTAATCAGTATCGTTGCAATAAGTTATTCTTTGGTGGGGCCAAATTTATTTAAAAACCTTGATAAGACCAATTTTTACGCAGAGAAAAAAGACATTCAAGAATTGTTTAAAACCCTTGGCAATAGAGCTTTTATCAATAGTCAGCCTGTTGAGGTGGTGCTATCAGGTAAGACAATTACCTATGGCTATCAACATAAGAGGGAAAGGAAAAAGCTACACTATAGCTACCTTGAGTTTCCTAGGCAAAAGGTCGTCTTCTCAGCATCTGGTTTCCCAGATAGCAAACACTTCACAATAAGCTATCAAGATAAATTTACTAAAGTAGTGTTAGATGATTACGTACAATAGAAAAAACTCATCTGGCTTTACGCTAATAGAGGTGCTTGTCGCGGCTCTCATTGCATTCATAAGTTTAAGTGTATTTACACTTGTTTTCCGTGGTGCCATTATCGCAAACACAAAAGCGGAAAGTGCACTTTTAACCTCTTCCATTGCTACGTTAGTAACAAGTGAGATCTCAAGCGAAATCGCGTCAAATAAAGCTCAAAACTCTTTATCAGGAAAAGGCGAATTACTCGAAGGGACGTATTTCTGGGAAGCTCGTGTTATAGAGACTATAAAGCCTCCGGTAAGATTTGTTGGTGCTGAGATAAGTCAAGCAGAACATAGGCTGAAGAAATGGCAAGTTTCTTTTAGCGTAACAGTAAAGGGACGCTCTAGAGAATACCAATATGAGGATATCTCATGGTAAGAAACAGAGGTTTCTCTTTGGTAGAGCTGCTAGTAGCGTTAGCGATTATGAGTTTTACATTAATCATAATGACTCAAGGATACTCTTTTTTTATGCAACGATGGGGTAATGAGTTGGGAAATTTTGACGCCTCTGCTAAAAATACAAAATCTCTGATTATGGCTAAGCGTTTGATAGAAGGTATTTACCCCTTCATTATCAGGGATGAAGAAAATAACCCTATCATTTTCTTTGAGGGCGATGATGAAGGTCTAGTGGCTGTAAGTACGCGCTCACTCTTTAGTGGTGGCTTACCGACAATCTTTCGCCTTTCTATCAATCAAGCGGAAGACTTTAGTTATCAATTGATTTATGAGGAACACCCTGCAAAAGTAGGTGAGGCTTTTACACACTTGTCTCAACGCAGAACTTTTTCAAAAAAAGTGGTTTTAATTGAACAACTTGATTACGTTCAGTTCAGCTATTTTGGTTTTGAAAACATTGATGAAAAGAATAACGTTAGCCCCAAGCGTTGGTGGACATCTTTCAATGCCCTAAATCGAAATATAATGCCCGAACGGTTGAGCGTGAAATTAGGCCTGTCAGGTAAAGAACAAAATCTCCAAGTCAAATTAACCGAATTTGATTCTCGAGTGATGGTGCAATTTAGTGAAAGTTTTTAAAGAGGACGGGCTAGCTCTTATCCAGGTGCTGTTGCTAACAACTCTGATATCGGTTATCGCCATCCAAATATCTAAAACGGCACGAAGTAATGTTGGGATCGCACAGGGATTTGATGATCGAGCCCAAGCTGAGTTACTTTTAAAATCAGCAGAGTCGAATGTATTAGCAGAGCTTTTTAGAATGGATTCTCATCAGATTAATGGTATGAACATTAACGAGGTCAATTGGTATTTAGCTAAGGCTTTTAAGCTAAATGACTACACCATCGTTGAAATTAACCCTTTATCCGGTCGACTTTCATTATTAACAGCACCCGAACTCTATATTAAGAGAGCTTTGCTACTCAGCGGTGTCCAAGAAGATGAGTTGACTGCTACATATGATAGCATTATGGATTGGATAGATGCTGATAATGTTACAAGGCGACAAGGAGCAGAGTTGGCTTCATACTCGGGCAATACTAAGCCAAGGAATGGGCCTTTGCAGCATATTAGCGAGCTTGCCGCCATCAAAGGAGTGAGTGACAGTGTCGTTCAAAAATTTAGCCAATTTGTCACAATTTATGCAACGCAGTCATTCAACCCTGCCTACTCTTCAAAAGAGTTAAATACTGCTTTGTTTGGGGAAAGTGTGGCAGAAGCACTTGTTGTAAATAGCAACAGCGGCAACAGCTTTACCGAACAGGACTGGACGAAGCTTGTTGGTGGCCAGACGTTTGAATCAATAGACTTTAACCCTGGTACGCTTCATCAAGTGATTATAAAAGTAAGCGTTGGTACAGTATTCCTGGAGCAAGTTACTTTAGTAAAAATCCAAAATCAAAATTCGGTGACGCCATTTGTTATCCTCTCTCGAATGTAAAAAATGGATGGGATAATTACTTAACCTAAATTATTTGCAACACATTCAAGCGAATACCAGATTGTATTAACTTAAGAAACTATGGATAATGCCCTTCGGCTGTTTATTTTGAGGGAAAAGTGCACTTGTCAGCGATGATAAAACTTTTGGCGAACCGTTGTCGGTTTCACGGTGCTGAGTCATATGTATTAGACTTAGAAGGTAAGGGGGTTAAAGGCCTACAAGGTGTTTCTGAATCTAAAGCCTTACTTACTATTGTGGGTAAAGAACATACATTCGAAACCCATAAAGACTTACCGATTTCCTCAAAGAAAGAGGCCTTACTTGCCGCTAAGCATATGAAGGATGTAGCCCCTTTTGCTGGCCAGATCTACACCGCCGCTTCATCTATTGATGGTGGCAAAACTAGAGTTTACTTTTTCGTTATCAAACAAACCTTTATCGATGAACAATGTCGAGATTCATTGTTCATTCTTCCTGAAAGTTATTTGTTGTTCTTAAGGTTAAACAAGCAAACTGTACCAAATTCAATTAGCGGCTCTTTTCGAGAACGGCTTATTCATGGGGAGTTTTCTAAGGATGGCTTTAGCTGCGAACTATTGAGCTTAATGAGTACGAAAGAAAGTGGATTTTTTTCAGCTGTTCAGAGCGGCGCAGAGGTACAGAATTTTGAGCAAGGCGAATACATAATGCTATTGCTAAAAAGTGTTACGTTGTTGCCAAGCGGTTCGTATAGTCAGGCTTTAAACCTGCCATTACTTAAGAGCTTTTGGTCACCTCGTTTTATAAAAACTTCAGCAATCTCTTTAGCTGTTTTCTTTGCTTCTTACATGTCGATAGCAAGTGGCTATCTGATTTTGAAGGAGAATACACTGTCTTCTCAATTAGCGAAGCAGCAATCCTCTATCAATGAGCTTTTCGCGAAGCAAGGCCAGTTGGAAAATATGAATGCTCAGTTAGAAGGGTTAGCCAATAATCCACTATTCGAACAATTAAGTGCTCCCCTTTGGTTATTAATTACTGAGCTTGCCGACAAAGGGGCTGATGTATCTCTAGTTAATTTTTCAGGAAGCGACATAACGTTGAGAATGAAAGCCTCTAAATCAACAGATATTATGCATTTCCTGGCGACTTCTAGTGCGCTTGAAAACCCTGAAATTGTTTCTCCAGCTGTAAAGTCCGGTGGAAAGGAATTATTTACGGTGAAAATTACACTGGTGGTTGGCTAAGATGAGAGAACTACTAAATAACAAGCCTCTCATGCTCGGCGTTATTCTCTTTTTGGCTGCCATTAAATTTGCTGTGGCGCCTCTTTTGGAGTGGCAAGAAAGTAAAGTGGCCTCAATAGCCAAATTGCAGGAGCGTCTATTGAAAACAGAACGCTTGCTATTAAACCAAGATAAAATGTTATCGACTATAGGCACTATAGAGCAGGAAGTAATAGAGTACGATGCGCTACTTTTTACAACGTCAGATGACGAAGTTCAATTTAGACTAGGGCATCAAGAGGCGATAGAGGAATTGTTTGTAAAGCATGGGTTATCTGTATCTCGAACTAGCTGGTTAACGCCAGTGCAAAAAAGTGGTTACGAAGAGCAGATGATGGAGATGACAGTAACTGGCAGTTTTAAACAGCTAATGAAAGGGTTGCTGGTAGCGGAGAGTTTAAAACCTAAAGTTGCACTAGCTAACTACACTTTGAATGTGTCGAGAATGAGGGCCTCAAGTATGAGGCTAGGAAGAGTGTCTGGCAAAATTACTTTTGCAGTATGGAGAAAATATAAAGAGGAGAATACTAGTGAATAAAACTTCTCTTTCCATATTATTAGTCGCGAGCTTTTTACTTGCTTTGATTGATTTTTCGTCACGATTAACTAGTGATGAAATAAAATTATCTGCATTAGTGTCTGAAGGTGTTCAAAATAAACCACAAATCAAATTTCTAATGAAAGACGAACTTAAAAAAGTAGACGAAGCACTTGAAAGATTTGAGAAGCCAAAACCAAAAGCTAAACAGAACAAACCTTCAAAACCCAAAGTTCAAATTATGTCGCTTGAAGAGCAAAACAAGCAAAAAGGGGCAAAGAAGAACTTTTTTAGTGGAGAAAAGGAGTATTCACTTACCGCTATTTTTGATGAAAACGGCAATAAGTTTGCCTTACTCAGCGAAAGACACTTAGTATCTGGCGTTATTAAGTCAATCAAATTAGTTACTCAAGAAAAGCTTGATAATTATACAGTACAGATAATAGAGAATAATCATATAGAACTTGCTGATGGTGATAGAATAATCTCACTGCAGTTGTTTTTGAAAAGTAAGTCTTAATATAAGAATTTTGTGATGGTCAAATTTAAAGTTAGTTTAGTTTCAGTTTGTTTATTAACAGTCTTGAGCGGTTGCGCGAGTATTGATGATAAAGCAGAGAACCAAGTTCATTCGTTGGAAACTTCTTATTTAAAGGAAAGTGGGGACGATGTTTTATTAGATAGCGATGCAGCTGGTGATGTCGAAGAGCAAAGTAAAGATAGGCCGTTTACTAGATTACAAGCAATGAAAAGAGGGCTTGTTCAGTTTGAGTCTACACAGTTATCAAGCTTGTTTCCTGATGAAGAAGTCGCAACTGTCAAAGCAAACAAAATGCCTTTGGCTGATTTCATTCATTATACGTTTGGTGAGCTGTTGCAGGCTAACTACGTGCTTGCGCCTAACATAGCCAATAGCAAAGAAGTTGTGACATTAAACCTGAATAAAGCGGTTTCAAAGAAAGAGCTATTCCAGCTGACAGAACAAATTTTTGCACAGAGAAACATTCAGCTTAAACATGAAAATAACACCTTCATGCTTAACAAGCTTGATCCCAAGAGCAAATCATCAACTATCGTCAGTATGGGGCGAGAAGTAAGTTCAGTAGAGCGAGGAAGAAGCATACTTCATGTAATGCCTATCTTATACGGCATTAAAACCTCACTTAAAAACACTGTTCAGGAATTAGCAGACGTTAAAGTCAATTTAGATGTGAAACAAAGTGCTTTGTTTATACGTGGTAACTACACTAATGTAGCAAGAGCTGTTGAATTAATTCAATTATTAGATTCTCCGGCAAATAGAGGGCGATATGTAGGGCTAGTTAAGTTAGTGTATTCATCTCCTGATATTTACCTTCAGCAATTACAAGCACTTTTAGATACGGAAGGAATTCCGAATAGCATAAATGATCCACAAAATAATAACTTGGTTTTCGTACCATTAATGCAAATTGGTGCAGTAGCAGTTTTTTCAGCTACAAAGGAGCTTATGGATCGAGTTAAGTTTTGGACAAAAACGCTCGATAAGCCACCGCAAGGTGATGTAAAGCGGTATTACGTTTATCATCCAAAATATGCAAGAGCAGCAGATATTGGCGAAAGCCTTACTCCACTGATTTCCGCAAGAACTCAAGCAATTAAAAGCGCTAACAGTCAACTTGCAGTTAGTACTAGTGATTCAAATGGAAAAAGCACGTCAAATTTAGTGAAAGCTAAAAAAGTGACCGGTGCTTCTAATACTGAATTGACGTTTGTGGTAGATGAGCGCTCAAACGCATTGATATTTTATACAACTGGAACTGAGTACAGAAATATCATCCCTTTAGTTAACCGATTAGACGTTCTTCCTAAGCAAGTAATGCTTGATATAGTGGTCGCGGAAGTTACGCTAACTGATGACTTCAAGTACGGTGTTAAATGGGCTCTCGAAAATGGCCGTTTTAGTGGAGGGACAATTGGAGACGTAAGTGCCTCTGATGGTGGCTTCAGCTTTTCTTTAACCAATGGCTTTAGTGATACCGTCAGTGCAGCTTTTTCACAAGGCAACACAAACGTTAAAATTTTGTCTAACCCTAGCCTCTTGGTTAGAGATGGAGTCACGGCGACCTTAGAAGTTGGTGAGCAAATATCTGTAACAGATTCAGTTACAGACGGGTTTGGTGAAAATGATAGGCAGACCACATCTACTTCTTATCGTCAAACTGGCATTAAGGTCTCAGTCACTCCGACTATCAATGCTCAAGGCGTTGTCATCATGGATATAACTGAATCTATCAGTAATGAAGTCGAGTCATCGGCGTCAGGCAGTACAGGAAATCCAAACATATATGAACGTAACTTGGCAACGGCGGTAGTAGCAGAAAGTGGCCAAACAATAATATTGGGAGGATTGATAGATGAAAATAAATCAGTCGTAGATAACAAAATCCCATTACTTGGCGACATTCCTGTTTTAGGGAATTTATTTAAGTCGAAGAGTGACTCCTTCTCAAAAACAGAGTTGGTGCTGTTGGTGACACCAAAAGTAATTTCTAGAAGTGAGCAATGGAGTGGGATCATGTCCTCATTCCAGCAGTCGCTTAGTGGTCTAAATATCATTAATGAATAAGGCTAAATAAGCGGCTTTACAGCCAGTAAGAATGTGAAATAGCGTGTGATATTTTCATTGCACACTATACTAATTCAGACATTTTAAAAAAACTGAAACAAATTTAAGTTAAACCCTAGTCGATAGATTTTAAGGGTACAGTTGGAGATAACTTTCTCTAAAATTAAAGGGTGCGTAAAATTCAACCAATATCTTATTTTTATTAACAAAGTTTGATTTGGGCTGTTGACTTTTAGGCTTTTATGGTTGTAAATTGGCGGTATTCGTTATTAAGTGTTCATTATGGACGCTGTATTGCGAACAAATGAAGAACCGAAAGGTAAAAGATAAAGAACACAAACAAATGATTTGGATAGTGTTCAATTTCATGAAATTGGAGAAATATAATGTTTAAAAAGACGCTTATTGCAGCTGCTGTGGCCACAACTGCATCATTTGGCGCTGCTGCATCAACTGTAGGTGTTACTGACACTGTAATTGGTGTTGAGTACGCGCAAGGTATCAAAACGATTGAAGCGCAAGACGTAACAGTTGTTTTAGGTCGTGATTACTCAGCTGGTGACATCATCACTGTAACTTTCTCAGGTGCAGATGTTGTAACTGAAGACGAAGATGGCGATGCAATTACAATTGCTGATCCTAACACTTCTTTAGAATTCCTTGGCTACAAAGATAACGCTGTGCGTTACTTAGTAACTGAAGATTTCGCAGAAGGTGACGCAGACGCTACTTTCACATTAGCAGACGTAATGTTAGACATCTCTGGTGCTGCTGACAAAGGTACTGTTAAAGTAACTGCTGCTGGTCGTGTTGACACTGTTGACGGTCCAATCGACGTTGATAAGTCAGCTGCTGGCACTGCTTACACTTTCGCAGCAGAGCTTTCTTCTAAAGTTTCAGCTAAGTTCGATGGTGTTGTTGACGTAAACGAACAACGTCAAGCATTCGTTGGTGGTGGTACTCAAGATACTATGACTGTTGAAACTACTTTAGCAGCTACTGACATGGGTGTTACTACTGTTGAGCAAGCATTCACAGTATACGGTGACTTCTCATTCTTAGACGCTGACGGTGACGGTGAGTTAGGCGGTGACGACGATGGTACTGTTACTATCGACGGTACTGCTGCTGAAGTTGCTGAAGACTTCATGTCTGCTTCTTTAGACGTAGATCTTGCTGCTGCAACTGCTGGTACTTACTCTGTAAGCGTAGTAGTTGAAGGTCCAGAAGATACAGTAATCCCTGATCAAGCATTCATGGTTTCTACTGACGTAGTTTACGAAAACCCAGCTGACGCTACTAAAGAGCTTTCTACTGCTACTTTAGACAAGGCTGCTGCAGGTTCTTGGACGCTTAACGGTGCAAAAGCACACATCCCATTAATGTACGTAGGTTCTAACTACGCACAAGCTGTTACTGTTTCTAACACTTCTACTCAAACTGGTGGTGTTGACGTAACTGTTTACGTTGGTGAAGATGCGGTTACTTTCGAAGGTGTTGCTACTGTTATGGCTGAAGGTGTTACAGACATCTCTGCTGCTGTTAAGCAAGCTATCGCTGACGCTGGCATCACTTCAGGTGTTGTTGCATTTGACGTAGTTGTTAACACTCCGTCTACAGCGACTGAAATCAAAGCACTATACTTCACTAAGTCAGACGGTGATCGCGTACTTACTAAGTAATGCGAATAGTACTTTAGAAAAAAAGCGAGCTTAGGCTCGCTTTTTTGTTTTTCTAATACTGACTACAATCAATGGAGTTGATCGTTGAAACGTTTTTATTGCTTCCTTTTTTTTGCAATCACACTTTTTTTAATCTACTTCCCTAGTCTGAACGCTGACTTCTACTTAGACGACTTTAGTTCTATTGTTCACAATGGCTTGATTAAAGCGCCTGTAGATTGGCAAAAAATCATTAACGTTTATGGATTACGTACCCTACCGTACAGCTTGTTTGCAGCACAGTACTCCTTTTTTCAGGATTCGACTCTAGGTTACCATCTTGTTAGTTTATTAATTCATATAGCTAGTAGTGTTCTTGTGTTTGGTATATTGCTTTGCTTGTTAGAGCAGAGTGTTTCTTTTGAGAGCCGTAACAGCTTATCTCTCAATGGCAATATAAATAAAATAGCCGCGGGGATTGCCACCCTTATTTTTGCTTTTCACCCTCAAAACTCTCAAGCTGTCATTTATATTGTTCAGCAAATAGCACTTATCGCCGCATTTTTTAGCCTGCTCAGTTTGTACGCATTTTTGAAGGGAAGGCTCTCTGCTAATTGTAAGCATCAATTCATATGGTTAACGTTGAGCTTCCTTAGCTTCATTGCAGCCATGTTAAGCAAGCAGAATGTTGTTGTCTTGCCTTTAGTTTTTCTTCTGATTGAATTTTTAATTATTAAAAAAAGCCCAAATAAATTAGGTTTTTTGTTTGCAGCAGCTGTGTTAATAGCAGGGCTTAGCGCATACTTCTATGTCGGCAATTTCGATAAGCTGGTTACGTTAGTTGATAGTTTTACCCGAGAGAATAGTGAATTAACTAGGTTAGAGTATTTCTACACTCAATTGGCAGTGCTAGCCCATTACATAAAGCAATTTTATATCCCACTAGATTTTAGGCTTGAGTACGATGTTACGATTGCTAAAGCATTTTCAGTAACAGAACTAACTTATTTAACACTCCATATTGGGCTCATTTTATTAGGGTTAGCTTTTATCAAAAAAGCGCCTTTAGCTTCGTTAGCACTTTTTTCTTTTTATGTTTTACACGCGGTAGAAAGTTCGTTTATTCCTATTCGAGATGTCGCTTTCGAGCATAGAACTTACCTGCCTAACATTATGCACAGTGTTTTAATCGCATCTTTGTTTACCATTCTGCTAAAGGTAAATAGGCTAAGAACATATCTTGTTTTACTGTCTGTAATAATAGTTTCTGCGTTATCCATTATTACTCATGAGAGAGCAAAGGTTTGGGCTGATAAATTTGCTTTTTATAAAAATGAAATTTCGATATCGAAGCGCAACCCTCGCCTGTATATGAGCTTAGGGCAAATGTATATAGATAATGACCAGTGTCACCTAGCGTTAAGCTATTTTGATCACGCGATAAGGCTTTATGACATGGCTCATGCATCTAATTTAGGAAAGCAACCAGAGCTTTTTCAAAATTATGCGAAATGCTTGTTTTCGCTGGGGATGCAGCAACAGGCTTTCAATTTATTAGATAAGTTGCAAAAGCAAGTAAAACGTCCAAATCAAAAAGCTATGCTTTATGCGCAAAAGGGTAAGATGCTAATGGATTTAAAAATGCATAAAAAAGCAAGATTTTGGTTAAGGAAAGCATATCAATTGGATAATAAGCAGATATATATATTGGTTAATCTTGCTATCTGCGAGGCCGTTCTAAAGAATTTTAATGCAGCAAAATATTTGTTAGAATCCGCGCTCGTTGTTAATCCAAGCCATGCTATGGCTATAGAGCTTCTACAGAAGGTAAACCGTGTAGTTCAAAGTTCAGAAAGTAAAAAGGTCAATGCTAACCAATGATCCCGATTGTCAAACCATTCTTACCAAAGTTTGAAGCTTACAGCGCCAGAATCGAAGATATATTTGAACGAAACTATCTAACCAACAATGGGCCCGTTTTACAGGAACTTGAACAAAAGCTAGCTGACTACTTTAAGGTACCATATTTATTATTGGTTTCTAACGGTACATTAGCTATCCAAGTTGCATTAATGGCATTGGAAGTAAAAGGTAAAGTTATCACTACACCTTTTTCGTTCGCTGCGACGAGTAGTACATTATCTGCTTTAAGTATAGACCCTATCTTTTCAGATATAGATAGGGAGACTTTGAACCTCGATCCAAAAGCTATTTCAACAGACGCCCTAAAAAGTGCTTCTGCAATTCTACCAGTGCATGTATATGGCAATGCTTGTGACGTAAAAACCTTGGAAGCGTTGGCACAAGAACACCAGCTAAAAGTTATTTACGATGCTGCACACACTTTTGGTGCTGAATATGACGGAAAGCCTCTACTAGCATATGGCGATGCCGCGACAATAAGCCTTCATGCAACTAAAATTTTTCACACCGTAGAAGGCGGAGCGGTAGCGTTCAAGAATAAGGCCGATTATGAAAAAGCGAAGCAATTAATTAATTTTGGTTTCGACGCTAATAATATGCCAAACCTCGTTGGTATAAATGCGAAGATGAGTGAAATACATGCTGCTATGGGCTTATCTTTATTTGAACATGTTGAGAGTATCACCTCTCATCGTGCACAACTTGCAGCCCAATACATTAATAATCTCAAAGGCCATGTCAGCTTCCCATTTTTTACTGAAACATGTAAACCTAATGGCGCTTATGCCCCGATAATTTTAAATAATGAAGCTGAGCTAGAAACGCTTCAAGCCCATTTTGCCAGTTTAGAAATACAAACTCGGCGATATTTCTACCCCAGCTTAAGTTTAGTTGAGTGTTATAAGGGAGCAGGTGAGACGCCAATAGCTAATGATATTTGTAGCCGAGTGCTATGCCTGCCTATGTACTATGAATTGAGTTTCGAACAAGTAGATTATATTTGCGATACGGTAATAGATTTCCTTAAACAATATAGAGAACTTTGATGAATATACTTGTCGTATCTGACAATGTGCTTTTGGTGAGTGAGTTTATTAGGATTACTAAAGCATCATGTTACCAAGAGTATACTTTCGATTATAAATATAGCTCGATAAATAAAGTGCCTACCGCATTAGAAGCAATGGGGATGTCAAAAATTGACGTCAAGTCGTCAGCTGAGGAAATTGCTGCATCCTACGATCTCGTTATTTCTGCACATTGTAAGCAGATATTCCCTGACTATTTAGTATCAAATGTCAGGTGTATTAATATTCACCCTGGTTTAAATCCGTTTAATAGAGGATGGTTCCCACAAGTGTTCTCTATTATTAATGGTAAGCCTGCAGGGGTTACTGTTCACTTGATGGATAAAGAGATTGACCACGGTGACATTATTACCCAGAGGGAGATAGCGCTTTCAAGTGAAGATACGTCTCAAAGCGCTTATGACAAAATTCAGCAGGAAGAGATAGCGCTTATTGAAGAGCACTTATTGTCTTGGATTACCTGTGACTATTCAGCGAGTAGGCCATCAGAAACCGGAAATTACAACGGAATTTCAGATTTTAAAGAGCTGTGCCAATTAGATTTAACAAGTACTGGCACGTTACAGCAGCACCTAGACTTGTTAAGAGCACTAACTCACGGTGACTATGCCAATGCTTATTATGTTAATGAGCAAGGTGAAAAAGTGTATGTAAAAGTAGAGCTATCGAAGGAACCACAGTGATAGTTCATATATTTGCAGATACTCCTCATCACTACGTCTCGATGGCGAGTTATTTTCGTAGTTTAAAGGACGTATCAGAGGAACAGCAATTTTGGGCGCTTGCTTTACCAGAGCAACGAGAAATTGACGGCTTTAATTACTATCAAGATGCCAAGGGTTTAAAACGACAACTTGATAAATTACCAAGAAGTACCAAGTTAATTATTCACGGCAACTTCGACCCTAAAGTTTGGCTAATGCTTTTGTTCCATCCTCTAACCTCTAGGGCAAGTTGTGTTTTCTGGGGAGCAGATATTTATCGCTACCAGCTTCCAAAGCTTACATTTAAACAACGAATTATTAAATGTATTCATCGTTTTTTGTGTAAGCGTTATGAGTCCGTTGTTTGTTTAAATAAAGGTGATGCAGCGCTTGTGGAAAAATACTTAAAGCGCCGAGATGCTTTGGTTATTCCTTACCCTCTCGAACAAGCTTATCTAGATAATTTAAAAAATACTGACGAACGCAAATCAACCAACGTTGCTAAGCCCCTTACCTTTTTGGTAGGAAACTCGGCAGCTCAGTCCAATAACCATCTTGAAATGTTTGAACAACTAAAGCACTTAGCAGATGAAAACATTAAAGTGGTTTGCACACTTAATTACGCAGGTAAGGTAGATTACATAAAGCAAGTTGTTAGAGCAGGTAACGATATTTTTGGCGATAAATTCACTGCTTATCAAGACATGTTGACTAAACAACAGCATGCCAAGTTACTTTCAGATGTTGATATTTGTGTATTTGGCCACGATAGGCAGCAAGGGTTGTTTGTGGTTTATGCAATGTTTGCCCTTAATAAACCTGTTTTTATGAAGTCTAAAGTATCTAGCTTTAGCTATCTTACGGACATGGGGTTTAAACTCACTTGTTCAGAATCTCTACATTCGTTTAGCTATGAATCATTAAGAGCATCGTTAGATAACGAATGCAGGAATTCAGATATTCTAAATAATACATTAACAGAAGCCGCACTAGCGCCTAAATGGCTGCAGTTGCTAGGACATTAGATGTCGATTTTCGAAAAAGCAAAGTCTGGTATCAAATGGACTACCTCATCAACCTTGATTAGAGCTTTCGCGCAATTAGCTTTATTGGCGATTGCTGCTCGTTTCTTAACTGGCGATGAATTAGGTAGTTATGCCTTGCTAATGTTGTTTGTAGGCTTCGCTCAAGTATTTATGGACTTGGGTATAGGTAATGCAGTAATTCATAAAGAGGAAGTAAAACCAAATGACGTAAACCAGCTATATGTCATTAATTTGTTCGTAGCCTTGCTTGTGGCAACATTGATGATAGCTATTTCGCCGTTGGCAGCTTTATTTTTCGAAGCTAAACATTTGCAACAGTTAATCACCAGTTTGTCTCCAGCTTTTTTGTTAAGTGCCTGCTTTAGAATGCACTTGGTAGTTTTGCAAAAACAACTGATGTTTAACATTATCAGTAAAGTAGAGATTGTTGGCCAATTAGCGGGCTTACTTGCCGCTGTGTACTGTTTGAATGCCGAGTATGGGGTATTTTCGCTTGTATATGGCTATTTAGCTAATTTAACTGTTCAAGCGCTGCTATTTATTATTCTATCGCCGGCTAAGATTAGGCCTACATTGCCTTCTTCTTACAAAAGTCTTTCTGGCTATTTAAGCTTTGGTGCCTATCAAACAGGTGATGGCGTCGTAAACTACATTAACTCACATATTGATGTGGTTTTAGTAGGTAAGTTATTAGGAACTGAAATTTTAGGTGGGTATAACTTAGTTCGTCAGTTTTGTATGAAACCAGCGTTAGTTATTAACCCAATATTAACGAGAGTCGCGTTTCCTGTAATGTCCAAATTGCAGAAGTCACCTGATTTACCAATAATTTATACCAAGTTACTTTCAACATTAGCACTTATTAACTTCCCAATTTATTGCTTCTTAGCGTTTTTCAGTGAAGAAGTTGTAAGTTTCTTATTTGGTGATAAATGGTTACATCTATCTCAATTACTTACATTATTCGCAATTTGGTGTTTAGTTAGATCTTGTATGAATCCGCTGGGGTCATTGTTTATGGCAATTGGCAAAGTTAAGCAGTTATTTAAATGGAACCTTGGGTTATTGATAGTGTTTCCTATCAGTATTTATATTGGGGCTCAGTTTGGCATCGAACAGGTGGCAATAGCGCTCATATGCGTTCAGGTCGTTCTATTTCTGTTCCATCTGAAATTCTTGCTTTCACGTCATGCAAATGTAAATGCTTTTAATCTCTTAAGGCAACTGTTATTACCTTTTACAATTTGTATTTTGTCTTCGCTTATTACAGTGTTTTGTTTGACTTATATACAGATTGGAAATAGTTCCATTTGGTTATCAAGTGCATTTTATCTTCCGATTCTTTTATTAATTATGGTCTTTGCTTTTAAGTTAAAAGTAATTTCATTGTCAATAAAATGTTAATTTAGTATGAAAAGTGGGCGGATACTTTTAAAAACATTTTAAAGTATTTAATCTAGATATTAATTAGTGTATTTTATCTGCGGCTTAGGATGGTCGTTATATTACATTAATCCAGAGTGGGGGAGTCTCTGGTTCTCATGAATGCCTCAAGATTTATATCGCTTGTTCATACACAAGCTCTAATGAAATTAAAATCGCAAGCAAATAATCTAGTACTCAGCTATCTATGGTGGGTGCTTGAACCCTTGTTATACGTGTTACTTTTTTATTTTGTATTCAAGTATGTACTGTATAGAGGGGGAGAAAACTTTCTAACATTTTTGATGGTAGGTAAAATCTCGTTTTTGTGGTTTTCAAAAGCTGTTACTTCGGGGGCAAATAGCCTCATCGAAAATAAGGGATTGCTAATGCAGCGGGATATGCCCAAGGCGATGTTTCCTCTTGTTAATTGTCAAGAGGCCTTTTATAAGCAACAAATAGCTTTTGTCGTATTGTTTGTCGTATTAATAGTAAATGGCTTTTCCGCCTCATTTCATTGGCTTAATCTCATACCTATTATCCTTTTACAATATTTATTGACTATTGGGGTGGCGGCGTTCTTTTCTGTTTTCGTCACAATAGCGCAAGACTTTCGTATGGTAATACAGCTTTTTATGTTGGGCCTTATGTTTACTTCCGGTATTTTTTGGGATGTTAACTTAATACAAGACCCTAACTTAAAAGATATGTTGCTCTTACTAAACCCCTTAGCTGCGCTAATTCAGGGATATCGAGAAGTACTTATGTGGCAGGGCGTTCTTGAGTTTAAATATATGCTATCAATAACTTGTTGGGCGCTTCTGGCTATTATACTTGGTACTTTTTTGTTAACTAAGAATAGTAATTACTTAACAAGGAAATTACTCTAATGAGTCACACTGTAGTCAGTTTGCAAGATGTTGGCTTGTCATACTCAGTAAGAACTGGGCTTTTTAAACGGTTCAAGTTTAATGCTTTAGATAATGTCTCGTTTACCATTAGTAAAGGCGAGATTTTTGGAGTACTTGGGAATAATGGCTCAGGAAAGTCAACCCTATTAAAAGTACTTGCAGGAGTGTTAATTCCGGATTCCGGTTCCATTGAGTGGCTCGGAGATGTTACTCGTTCACTTTTGGCTCTTGGCTTAGGGTTTAATAACCAATTAACGGGTCGAGATAATGCGCTTATTAGTTGTATGCTAAATGGTTACTCAAAGGCTGATGCCACCGAAAAATTGGAAGAAATAAAAGCTTTTTCAGAACTTGGTGACTTTTTTGAGCAGCCAGTAAAGACATATTCTTCTGGTATGCGTGCCAAGCTAGGGTTTACAACTGGTTTGGTATTAGATGTTGATATCTTGCTGATCGATGAAGTGTTAAGCGTTGGTGATCGAACCTTTAAGGAAAAGGCTGAGAGAGCTTTGTTAAATAAAATGAAAGGTGACCAAACTGTCATTTTCGTTTCCCACAGTGCCAAACAAATTGCTCGACTATGTGACCGTTGTTTATGGCTTAATAATGGCAAAATTATGGCTTTAGGTAGAACGGAAAATGTAATGTCTGAATACCATCAATACACAACAAAAACATTAAAAGAAAAGGATAAAGCAAATGTCGCGTAAAGGTATTATTTTGGCTGGTGGTTCTGGTACACGCCTATATCCTTTAACTAAAGTGGTAAGTAAGCAGTTGATGCCTGTTTATGATAAGCCTATGATTTATTATCCGCTCGCAACATTAATGCAGGCCGGAATTAAAGAAGTACTTATTATTTCAACACCTCAAGAGTTAAGTCGATTTGAAGATTTATTAGGGAACGGCACAAACTTTGGTGTTACTATTGAGTATGCAGTGCAACCCTCGCCAGATGGTTTAGCTCAAGCTTTTATTATTGCCGAAGAGTTTCTTGCTGGGCAACCCGCCGCGTTAGTTTTAGGTGATAACTTATTCTATGGACATGACTTAACCAAGTCATTAATTGCTGCTAATCAACAACAGTCAGGTGGTACAGTTTTCGGTTACCATGTTGCTAACCCTTCAGCCTATGGTGTAGTCGAGTTTGACGAGCAGGGAGTCGCTATCTCCATTGAAGAAAAACCATTACAGCCGAAGTCAAAATATGCAGTGCCAGGTTTATATTTCTTTGATAGTAATGTTGTAGAATATGCGAAAAATGTAACTCCTTCACCGCGTGGCGAACTAGAAATTACTGATGTGATAGAACAGTATTTACGTGCTGGCGAGTTAAAAGTGGAAATTATGGGACGAGGAACTGCCTGGCTTGATACGGGAACCCATGACGATTTACTCGCTGCTGCCCAGTTCATAGCAACGGTTGAAAAAAGACAGGGCTTAAAGATTAATTGTCCAGAAGAAATTGCTTACCGAAATGGTTGGATAACAACACAAGAGCTAATCGAAATTGCTGAGCCATTAAAGAAGAGTGGCTATGGCGAGTACCTACTTAATTTAATCGAAGAGAAGATATTCTAATTATGCTGTTTGTAGAAACATCAATTCCCGATGTAAAAATATTAGAACCTCAAGTATTTGGGGATGAACGTGGTTTTTTCATGGAAACTTTTCGTCAAGAAAGCTTTAACCAAAACTGTGGGGTGCGTGTTTTTGTGCAAGATAACCACAGCAAGTCGTCTCAAGGTATTTTGCGAGGCTTACATTATCAAACAGAGAATACGCAAGGGAAACTGGTTAGAGTAACTCAAGGAGAAGTGTTTGATGTGGCCGTAGATATGCGTGAGCACTCTCCTACGTTTGGACACTGGGTCGGTGTATTCCTTTCAGCAGCGAATAAAAAGCAATTTTGGGTACCAGAAGGCTTTGCGCATGGCTTTTATGTAACGAGTGAATCGGCCGAATTTGTATATAAGTGTACCGATGTATACAACCCTAACGCTGAGGTTTCTCTTCGTTGGGATGATCCAACACTCGCAATAGATTGGCCTTTAGTTGATGAAAAAGAGCCAAGTTTATCTGCAAAAGATGCAGGCGGATTGTTTTTTAATCAGGCACCTAAATTTTAGATATGAAAGTACTCATTACCGGAAAAAATGGGCAATTGGGCTATGAGTTATTGCAGTCTATTCCTAGTGACGTTGAGGTCGTAGCATTTGGTTCAAATGAACTAGATATCAAAGATGCGGTGCAAGTTGCTCTGGTTATAGCTCGGGAAAAGCCAGATGTTGTCATTAATGCTGCTGCATATACTGCGGTAGATAAAGCTGAGTCAGAAGTAGGATTAGTGCACCAAGTTAATCAATATGGTTGTCAATACTTAGCCAATGCTTGTGCTGATGTTAAAGCGAAGCTGATTCATATATCAACAGACTTCGTATTTAACGGCAAACATTTTAAGCCTTATTTGCCATCAGACGAAACTGATCCCGTAAGTGTTTATGGTAAAAGTAAACTTGCAGGTGAGCTAGAAGTTCAAGCAATATTGCCGAATGATCACATTATCATTCGCACGTCTTGGGTTTATTCAGAGCATGGCAATAATTTTGTTAAAACTATGCTCCGTTTAATGCAAGAAAAAGAAGAGTTAGGAGTAGTTAGTGATCAAATTGGAACGCCTACATGGGCAGCTGGTTTAGCACAGGTAATTTGGACTCTTGTAATAAATGCATCAAAAATAGATGGAAAATTATTTCATTGGAGTGATGCAGGTGTAGCCAGCTGGTATGATTTCGCCGTAAGTATCCAAAAGGTGGCCCTTAAGCAGGGGATATTAGCTAAAGCAATTCCGCTCAAGCCGATTTCTAGCTCAGCATACCCAACGCCTGCAGCTAGACCGCATTTCAGTGTAATGGATAAACAGCCAACCGAGAGCTATTTAGGGGCTCAATCAGTGCACTGGGAGTCACAACTTGAAGCGATGTTATCGTCGTATCAGCGTATCATTAACGAATAAACAATTAATTAAATAATCATGGAAAATAGAAAACTATTAGTTACCGGTGGTGCCGGCTTTATCGGTGCGAATTTTGTGCACTATTGGTTGGAAAATAACCCACAAGATACTGTGGTAGTGGTAGATGCACTGACTTATGCTGGAAATAGAGATAATTTAGCGCCGATAGAAAACAATGCTAATTTCGAGTTTGTTCACGGTGATATTTGTGATACTAATTTAGTAGAAAAGCTTTTATCGGAAAAATCACTTAATACGATTGTGCATTTCGCGGCTGAATCTCATGTAGATCGCTCCATAACAGGGCCAGATGCATTCATCGAAACCAACATCATTGGTACCTACTCGCTCTTAAAAGCAGCCAAAAAAGTTTGGATTGATTTGCCCAAAGATAAAGGCCTTAGTCCTTTACCTCATCGTTTTCATCATGTTTCTACGGATGAGGTTTACGGTACATTAGAAAAAGATGATCCTGCATTTACTGAAGAAACTGCTTATGCGCCTAACTCGCCATACTCTGCAAGTAAAGCAGCAAGCGATCACCTAGTTCGTGCGTATCACCACACCTATGGATTGGAAGTGACGACGTCTAATTGTTCAAATAATTATGGACCGTACCATTTTCCTGAAAAGTTAATTCCGCTCATTATTACGAATATTTTGCATGACAAGCCTCTGCCCATTTATGGTGATGGCCAACAAATTCGCGATTGGCTATATGTAGAAGATCATGCTAGAGGTATTGAGCTTGTTCTGAATAAAGGGCTAATAGGAGAAAACTACAACATTGGTGGTCACAATGAGTGGGCAAACATCGATATTGTAAAAGTTGTTTGCAAATTAATGAATGAGCAGTTTGAGTCCAACCCAGATTTAAAAACTCAGTACCCAGCTGCGGTCAAAGCGGCCAATGGATCTAGTGAGGAATTGATCACTTTTGTTCAAGACCGAGCAGGTCACGACCGTCGTTATGCCATAGACGCTACCAAAACTAATAATGAACTTGGTTATGAACCACTAGAGTCATTTGAAACTGGTATTAATAAGACGATATCTTGGTATTTGAACCAGAAACCTTGGTGGACGAGCTTAATTTAGGATAACTATGCCTACTTGAATTATTCAGGGCATGATTTTTTCTACTTGTATTTTAAAGAATAAGCAGTAATCAATTTTGTTAACTATGGTTGTAAAATGAGTCAAGAGCAAAAGAGACTTTGTGTAATTGTTTGCGGTATGCACCGTTCAGGCACCTCGGTATTGACCAAAGCGTTAAGCTTTTTAGGGTTAGAACTGCCAGATTCTCTGTTAGGAGAGAATGAAAGCAACCCAACGGGCCACTGGGAGTCGGTCAAAGTTAACCGTTTTAATGACTATTTATTTAGCAAAATACAATCCAATTGGCATGACATTTCATCGGTTGGCAATTATGAGGCTTTTGAGCGTTTTACTGAAGAAGACGTCAGAGCATTAATTGATCTGATTGAATCAGAGTACGGGAATTCTAAGCATTTTATTCTTAAAGACCCTCGGCTTTGTATGTTGTTGCCAATTTGGTTACAGGCATTAGATCAACTCGATATTGAAACCAAAATCGTCCTACCTATCCGACACCCATTGGAAGTTGCAAATTCTCTTACTAAAAGAAATAACTTTCCGCAGCTGCATGGCTTATTGTTGTGGGGACAATATGTACTTGATGCTGAGTTGTTTTCTCGTGGGAGAGATAGGGTATTCGTTAGTTACGCTCAGCTAATAGAACGGCCTAATAAGGTCATGGAAAAAATTCACAATCTTTTGTTTTCTTCCATTGAATTACCTAATGAGCTGACTACAGCTATTGGTCAAGCGACAAATATTATTTCTTCAGACCATAGACATAATGTTGAAGGTGATTGGGTTGAGGCTAGTTCAGCAGTGACTTCTGTAATCAAGATGATGCATGAAACCTTGTCAGCTCTGGCAAAGAAGGAGCAGCTGGCCACTGAACATGAACAAGACACTCTAGATGAGATTAGGGGGAAGTTTGACTTCCTGATGAAGGATGTAGGGCTCTTCATTCATGGTCTTTTAGTAGAGTCAAATAACAAAGGAAAAAAGATACATTCTTTCAAAGAAAAAGAGAAAGATTTTGAATTAAAAGTTTCTGAGTTGACTTCGCAAAATGAGCTGTTGAGTACTAATTTAAAAGCTCAATCAGATATGGCTGCAAGCATGTCAACAGCACTGGAGACCATGGAGGCAGTGCGTAAAGATGTAGTTCAACATCAACACTCATTGCATGAGAAACTGGATAGTGAATCTAGCCAAAGTCAACACTTAATCGACAAGCTGAACAGTGAAATTGGTAATAAAGACAGAGAAATTGGAGCATTGAAGCAAGCGTTATCAGCTGAAGCAACAAGTAAATCTGATTTAGAGCAGTTACTAGATGGCGAAAAAGATGCACTGAACGTAATAAGAGAACAAAAAGTCGCACTCGAAAGCCGCCTTTTAGAGAACGAGGCTAGGTTGGAAGAAGCCCTGAAAATTGAAGTGTCATATATTGAATTATTGAAAGATAAAGAAAGCGTTCAAAACCGGTTAACCAGTTTGCAGGAATCTTTCGATGATGTTTTTAATACACAAATGAAAATGGAAGCTACTTTCGGTCAACAGCTTGATACCCTGCTTGAAGAAAACGCAGCCTTGCAACAGCAACTAACAGAGGTACATAGTCAGGTTGACGCAATGGTGGAAGATAAGACTACTCTAGAAAAGCAGTTGCTTGATGCAATAGCGGAAGGCAATAGTGCCTTGCAAAAGCAGTTTCTTGATGCGTCAATAAAGCTTACCAATATTGAGTCGGAACAGTCTTCACAGTTTAGTAAATTAAACCAAAGTATGAATTTGAACCATGGAGAGGTCCCAAAAAAGCGTGTTATATCGACCATATTGCCAAAGCTATCCGAGGGCAAGCAAATTATGAGTAAATGGCGTCAATCATTATTGGCTGTGCCTGGTCGTATTGCTGCACGATTACTTAATCGCCCAAGTGGTCTTTCTCGAGCACAATTAGAAATAATAAAAAATAGTGACTTTTTTGATGAGTCTTGGTATGTACAAAATTACTCTGATGTCCAAAAAGCTGGGATCGCGGCGCTTGAACACTACTTAAAGTATGGTAATGAGGATAAGAGAGATCCTAGCCCTAAATTCAATACTGCATATTATCTTGAACATAATGAAGACGTGCAAAGCGCTGGGGTAAATGCACTACTCCACTACGAGCTATACGGTCGTTCAGAAAGTCGCAAGATAAAACAATCAAAAACCAATGTTACAGTCCCTGCTGATCTATCCTTAGAGGATGTTGCTCCTGAGCCTTATTCTCAAAAAGTAATCGTTGAGACTAAAATAAAGAAACAACAGACCAAAGCATTCGATTCATCTATCAATAAACCAGTAGAAGTATTAGGCACCGTTTTAGGTAGTCTTGATGAGGTTGAAAGTAATACTCTTACTAGTTTGCAATGCTTTGCCAGCTTGATAGGAGCAAGCCCCGCTTCAGTAACTTGGTGTAGCAAAGTTGTAGAGCTGCCACCTTCCAGTGATGATGAAGGGAGTAAAGCTGCATTACTGAGTTGCTTGAAAAAATTCAGCTTGATTGAACGAACCGGTACCGCAACTTTCACATTTTATTGGCAAAAGATTGCCACTATTAATCCCGAACACACAGTGAGAGTGTATCAAGGACAGTTAAACGCCAATAATGAAAAGCCGAGTCTTGCATTAGTAAAAACGTTTTCGTTTGCCGCAGATTCACTTGAAGCGATATCAGTAACATTGCTTGATGATTTCATGCCTTTACTGCTAGTAGAAAGTGATGCTCAAGGTCAAATATACAATGCGGCTATGCTTCCTTTTCCGAGTATGCTCGTAGGAGGGGTGCACAACACCTTAAATTATCAAGACAAGGCGGAATTTGTTGAGCGAAGTTTTGGTTTTGTTTGCAAGTTGCGACACAGTTCTGGCTGCGGCACTAGGGTGGTTGATGTTGATATTAGTGGCTGTAATGGTAATGAGCTGCTTTTTACTCATTCATTTTTAGCTTGGTCAAAACACCTTTTAGGCATTGTTTATTGTGGAATTGATAATGTCGATCACAAAAATGGGCTAAGGCAACACAGTGCTAACTACTTAATGCAGTTATTAAAAACACGAGCTCCACAAGAAAGTAAAAGTAATGAAGAAGCTAGCGCTGAACCCGACTATGTCATATGTGGCAAGCATTTTCCTAGCCTATCTTTGTTGATTGATATTGTTCAAGTCAAGGTAAAAGAGTTAAATCAGTTTACAAAATGTGTATATTCTGTAGTTGCTCCACATAGCTTCAAAAGACACAGTATTATCACAACGCCCATTCGTTTAAGTGCTGCTACCAATGCCTATAGCGAGAGTAGAACTTTACCTGTGGCGACGAAATACGCGGTCGATGAGGTGGTTTTTAAACCACTCAATAATCAAGTGAGCGAGGCTGAGTTATTAATGCCTCAGCATCCAGACGGATTAACAGAACAGCATGATTTATCAGGCAAATTAGTTAGCGTGGTTGTTAATGCTAAAAATGCAACATTCGACGCATTAATGGCAACACTTACATCGTTTTCTTCTCAGTTTCATTCTGCTAAAAAACTGTCAGCACTGACTATTGTAGTCGGAACTGAAGGTGACGTGAGTAAATTGAAAAAGATAAACGCAAAAGGGCTATTGGAAAACTACTTTGACGACGTATTTATTGACCTTACAGTTACCGCTAGAAGCAATTCGAACGAGATATACTGGGTATACGTACAAGCAGGTACGTTATTCATCGCACCAAATACATTGGCTATGCTTTGTAATTCTGCGTCTCGGGATGAAGTTTTCCAGGTAAGTTGCCCGCTAGTTTATGAGAAGAGAGTTAAAAAGAAACCTCAGGCCTTTTTAGATTGTGCAGCCATTTACTTAGGCAGTCAGCAAGGCGATGAAGCTGTTATTCCTATTGTTAATGAACTCCACAAAGATAACTTATTGAATATGCAGGAGTTGCCTGTCCTTAGTGTTGATCCTCGCTTGTACGTATCAAATAAGATAGATGAAATAACTGATTGGCTTGATTCAAGTGGAGAGCAATTTTCGGGACATATCCTGGCAAACTTAAACGCGCTGCAAGGTGGTAGGTTCAATATGCAGATAAACAGCGTCAGAGTCGGATGGTATGGAAACCCTATTTGTGATGATGCTTTTGAAAAACAAATAACAACTCTAGTTAATGACTACGAATATTTAGACCTGATTCAAGAGCGTTCATTGATTACAAGGAGTGCTTTTTAATGAGAATGTGTGTCATAGTGCCTACAACTGCTTACCTTAAGCAGGCTGGGGTAAGAATACGTTACCAGCGTTTGGCTGAATATTTGTATGATAAAGGCGTAGTGATTGAATTAAAGCCGATTGAAGAGTTCACCTCTCGTGCTGAGCTTACTAATTACGATGCCTATATCATCAGTAAATGTTATGACGCCAGGGCCCATTTAATTGCGCAAGCTCTCCATGGACACAAAAAGGTAATTGTTGACTTATTTGACGATTATTTCACTCAGAGTCAAGATAGTCGCCTAGCGCGGTTGAGACTTTGGCTAAAGCAAATATCTCTATATACCGATATGTTTTTGTGTTCTACCGAAGGGATGGCCGAAGTGGCCAAAATATATGCAGGGAAAACCACTGTGCATGTATTGAATGATCCGGCAAGTGAGATCGATAAAGAAAGTATCACCCATTTGCTAAATGCGAAACTATCGGTATTGAATCACACTCGAGTTATCAAAGCGTGTTGGTTTGGTATGGGGGACAATCCTAATTTTGAAGTAGGTCTGCAAGACCTAGTAGCTCAAGGTAATCAGTTAAATCAATTAGCAGTAGACGGTTACCAGTTAGATTTCACTATTTTGACAAACCAAAGAGCGTTAACTGAAGCTAATCTGGCGTTACTTAGGTTACTGCCTTTTGAATTTACTATTGAAGAGTGGTCTGAAACAAAAGAAAAAGAGCTGTTAAAGCAGTCTTTATTGTGCTTACTGCCAGTCAATGCGCAAAATTTTAGTATAGTAAAGTCGCTTAATAGAGTCGTTACAGCACTGTCGCATGGTTGCCAAGTATTGTCATTGGGCTTTCCTCTTTATCAACCATTTAATGACTATATATACCGCACCCCACATGAGTGGTCGGCTGATGTATACAATGCTGATTTCAATATGTCAGCAGACACAGTTGAGGGCCTGATTAATGTGCTAAACCAGTTTGCAAGTATAGAGCAAGAAGCTGAGAGCTTTATCGAGCAATTGAATAAAGTAACCCTAGCTGAAAATAACAAAATGAATAGCCAAAGTACGATCCTGGTACATGGAATGGACTCGTCACCAGCAAACCACAAGTTAGTTCAAAAGTTAGGGGGCTTGTCTGTTGCTAGTCCGTTTTGTCGACACAAGCTTAATTTTGATATTCGTTTTGAGTGGTCAGAGGAAAAACAGCAATTTGAATGCCATGTATGCGAAAAAACTTTATTAAAGCTATCAGATTCAGTTCGGTCGAGAGCAGTGAAGGTTGGTAAAAAAATTCATCGTGTCTATTACGCGTTGCCACCCCTTACTAGAATTGAGCACTCATTTATTCATTTTAGTGGCTGGACTGACTCTACTAAGCTTGTGCAGCTGTCTTGCTACAACCAGATAATGCATTGGCTTAATTGTTACTTGACCGATTATTTTCCTGAAATGAATGTCATTTTGTCTGAGCAATCTAAATCGGCCTTTTGGATAAAGAATTAAAATCAAAGAGAAATTAATGAAATCGGCTATTTTTATTATTAATTTATTACAGGATGTGAATGTTCTTAGACCTTTAGTCTTTTTGGCGTCTAAGGACTTAGGTTTTAATACTGAATTTCTTGTAACGGCTAAATTTGTTGAACGTGATAAATCAGGCCTCTGGCTGAGAGAAATTTATCAAATAGCACAACAAACCCAGAGCTTAGTGTACCGATTTGAAAAGAGCTACCAAGCTGTGCAAGTATTGAACAATAAACATGGCTTTTTGATTGCTGGTAGTGAATCAAACTTAGGTGCGCATTCTCCAACTCATCAGTTATTTTTGTGTGCTCCGAAAAACTTTACCCGCGTGACATTGCAACACGGTTTTGAATGTGTTGGATTCCGACAAAGCCGTGAACACGACAAGGCGCATGGTACTAATGTTAGCTTTGGGGCAGATATAGTATGTGGCTGGTACGACACTAAACATATGAGTTCTCTATTGCCGTCTCAGCGACATAAGCTGTTGGTAACTGGTCCATCTCAAGTATTGCAAATACCCAATGTTCAACCAGTCAATAAGCTTGGGCGAGGCTTAGTTTGCGAGAATTTACACTCGGTTAGGCTAAGTGCATCGGGTGACTTTAAGATGTCATTTATTGATACTTTTACTGACTTTTGCAGACGACAGGAGAGTAACGGACAACAAGTCACGCTACGTCCACACCCTGGCGGCCAATATGTAGTGAAAAATAACGTCATGTTGCCCAATAATGTTGAACTTAATAATCAGCCCATGTATAAGCTGGATTTGCGTCAATATAGTTATGGTATTTCAGCACCATCTTCAGTATTAATCGATATGGTATTGGCAGGTATACCCACGGCAGTATGGCGCGATAGTGGTAGTTTGATGGATGCAGATAATTACTCAGGGTTAACTGCGATAAGCTCAGTAGAGGACTGGTTAGCCTTTGCTGACAGAGCAAATAAAGAGCCTGAGTACTTTATAGAGAGGCAAAATGAATTCTTATCTGAATTAGATATGCCTCATCAAGCTAGCCAAGTCCATAGTGGGTTTGTGCGACTGTTTTCTTCTTTTCAAAACAACACCAATGTTCAGGGTTTACAAACCGACTTATCAAAAGGGGCGGCCATTAAACCCAAAGTGGTCTTTATTGCTAACGATTATGTGCCCACTTTACAGCTGAGCTTTATTAAGCCTTTGGCTAACTTGAAAAGTAACAATGACATCGACTTTGAATTTATTTCAGAAGTACATTTAAGAGAGCAATTTGGTGTCAACTTGGAAGAGGCTGACGTCACATATTGGCTTGAAAGACGACTCAATTCGTTTCAGCCGACTACCATAGTCTTTTGCCGTTACAGCGGACCTCAGTATTTTAACGTGGTTAATTGGGCGAAGAGAAATAATGTTACCACTATTTATCATATTGATGATGATTTATTGACTATTCCTAAAGACATAGGCGAGAAAAAATACAGACACCATAATCAGCAAGATAGGCTTAGCTCTGTGTATTATCTGTTGAATAATACCGATCTCGTTTATTGCTCAACCGTTAAGTTAAAAGCCCGTTTAACTGAATTAGGTGTAAAGTCTCCGGTTGAAAATGGAGACATTTATTGTTCAGGCAGTTTAATTAAGCTAGCAGAAGACAAGCCGACACAAAAAATTGGTTACATGGCCAGCGCTGATCACGCACATAACTTAGATGTCGTACTGCCAGCGC
Organism: uncultured Thalassotalea sp.; assembly: GCA_947492575.1. Taxonomy (GTDB): domain Bacteria; phylum Pseudomonadota; class Gammaproteobacteria; order Enterobacterales; family Alteromonadaceae; genus Thalassotalea_F. The sequence goes on along the minus strand of CANLNK010000002.1, from coordinate 132,541 downwards.
TAATAGATATTTTAGCGAAGTATCCTGACGTAGAAGTTGAGTTTTTTGGCTCTATTCCAGTACCTGAAAAGCTGAAGGTATACAGTACTCGTGTTAACGTGAGTCCCCCCGTAAAGAATTACAATAATTTCTTACAGGAGTTTAGCAAGCGCAACTGGGACATCGGAATTTGCCCGCTTACCCCTATCCATTTCAATATGATGAAAGCCAATACTAAGTGGGTCGAGTATTCATCGGTAGGTGCGGCAGTAGTGGCATCTAAAGGCACCGTTTATGACGAATGTTGCAGTGACGACTGTGGTCTATTAGCCTCTTCTACGCAAGAGTGGCTTGAACATTTAAGTCACTTAATTGAAAACCCTAAAGCGCGATTTGATATGGTTAAAAATGCGCAAATGAAATTGCAGCATACATATTCTCTAAAAAAGCTAGAACAACAAGTTTTAGGTATGCTCAATAAAGCAGATAACTATAGAGTTGGGATAGATGAGTAATAGAAATCGTTTGATAAAAAATGGTACTAGCGAGAATTCCCGAAATTATAAATGGAAGTAATTTACAATGAATAGAATATTAGTTACGGGTGGTGCAGGTTTTATTGGTAGCCACTTGTGCCCTTTATTAGTAGCAAATAATTATAGTGTCACAATATTAGATAACCTTTCCCCACAGATACATGGTGACACTCCCAAAACGCCAAGCTGGGTTGAAGAGTGTGGTATTAACTTTGTTCATGGAAGTGTGACAGATAGAGGAGTTCTTGAATCATGCTTGTCTGAATGTGACAGTCTTATTCATTTAGCGGCTGAAACAGGTACTGGTCAATCAATGTATGAAATTGAAAAGTACAATGAAGTTAATACTCAAGCGACCGCCCTAATACTAGATATCATAACCAATAAAAAGCTGAAGCTTAAGAGAGTTTTGTTAGCTTCAAGTCGTTCTGTATACGGCGAGGGTGCGTATATTTGTGAAGTGTGTAACGATGAAGTTAGACACTATCCGACTGCTCGCAAACCAGAACAGTTAGCCAACCAACAGTGGACAGCACCCTGCAATGTGTGTGGCCATACGCTAACATCCGTGCCAACTAGAGAAAGTGACAATATTCAGCCAGCTTCAATTTACGCATCAACAAAATATGCGCAAGAAGATCTAATTTCTATTTGTTGTGAGTCTCTCGGTATAGGTTACGGTATTCTGAGACTGCAAAACGTGTATGGTGAAGGGCAGTCTCTAAATAATCCATATACGGGTATTTTGTCTATCTTTTCAACTCGAATTCGACGTGACTTACAACTTCCTATTTTTGAGGATGGCGAAGAAACGAGAGACTTTGTGCATGTTGAAGATGTCGCCAATGCCTTCTTAGCGGCCTTAACCGCAGAAAATGCGCCAAATACAGTGATTAATGTGGGGACGGGTGAGTTGACCACAGTCGTTGATATTGCTTCTAAGCTTACAGAGGCGTTTGGTAAAGATCCAGATATAAAAGTGACTGGGCAATACCGTCTCGGCGATATTCGTCATAATCGAGCGGATATTAATAAACTAAGAAACTTATTGGGTTATGAGCCTCAGGTGTCTTTAATGCAAGGGTTGACTAGATTCGTTGATTGGGTAAATACCCAGCCGTTGCCAGAGGACAAGTTAGATAAAGCAAACGCCGAACTTAAAGAAAAAGGGTTGATGGGGCAATAATGGGTACAAAAATATTAATTTTTGGTGATAGCCATACTAAGTCTTTGAAGCTAGCGCTTGAGGATGATAATTATTGTGATGAAAGTCCAATTGAAATACGTTGGATTAAAGTTGAAAAAAAAGGAAAAACGACTGGTAATTTATCGTTAGAAGATTTCCAGAAAAAAGCTTCTCAATTGAACTCAAATGACATGGTTGTAATCTCTATATTGGGGACAGGTCATAATATATTGGGATTGGTAAGACATAGTATGCCTTACACTTTATTTTCTAGACAAAGCCAAATACTTCCTGATAACGAGGCTTTAGTGCTTCCTTACGCAGCTATGAAACAGATTTTTAAAGAGCAGATGAAAAAAAACAAAACCATTTCATCCATTCGAAAAGCTGTCAAATGCCGACTGTATCACTTAGCTACCCCTCCACCTAAGGAATGTAATGGGTTTATAGCTGATCAAACAAGTAAATATAGAAACAATATAGTTACGGAGCAGACATTAAACGCTCCTCTTACAAGATTGAACATTTGGCGAGCAGAGATGGAAGCATTAGAAGAGCTTTGTGAAGAGTGGGGGGTGACTTTTGTAAACCCACCTACGGAAACAATTACAGATAAGGGCTTTTTGAGGCAAGAGTTCTATAACAAAGATGCCACACACGCTAACCACCTTTATGGTCATCGAGTAATATCAAAAATTAGAGGTTTAAGGTAAGCACTATGAGCCACCCGTATAAAAAGTTGCCGCCCAAAGCCTTTTGGCGCAAATCGATTTCCTCTTTACAGACTGAGCAAGTAGATCCAGTTGGATGCTTTGGTTTACAGATAGAAAAGGAAACAAAAGTAGCAACAGCAGGCAGTTGCTTTGCCCAGCACATTGCCCGTCATTTACAAAGTTCAGGTTTTAATTATTACGTTGCAGAAGAAGCACACCCTCTATTGCCAGCAGCAGTTCAGAAAGAGTTTAACTATGGGACTTTTTCAGCTAGATACGGTAATTTGTATACATCAAGACAATTGCTCCAACTATTTAAACGAGCGTTTAGTATGTTTAAACCTTGTGAACAAGTTTGGTTGCACAGCGATGGCAGCTTTAGAGACCCTTTCAGACCTAATATTCAACCAGGTGGGTTTATTTCTGAAGAAGAACTGTACTTTGAACAGCAGCAGCATTTACGTTTCGTGAAAGAAATGTTTATGAATTTAGATGTGTTTGTATTTACACTGGGCTTAACAGAGTGTTGGAAAGATAAAAGGGATGGTGCGGTATTTCCTTTATGCCCTGGTGTAGAAGGTGGGGAGTTCGATGAAGCTAAATTTGAATTTTATAACCAGACAGTCACGGATGTAATTGACGATTTAAATGAATTTAATATTTTACTGTTAGATGTAAATCCTAACGCTAAAATTATTCTTACGGTTTCTCCAGTTCCTTTGATGGCAACAGCAGAGCAAGAAACGCATGTGTTATGTGCTACAACCTATTCTAAGTCGGTTTTACGCGTAGCAGCTGATACTGTATCCAAGAAAAATTCAAATATTCATTATTTTCCGTCATATGAAATTATTACTGGAAACTACAATCGTGGGTCTTACTATGCAGATGATCTACGTAATGTAGTCGAAGAGGGGGTTAGTCACGTGATGAGATTATTTTTGAAGCACGCGACTACTTTAGATCTAAATCACCATGAAATATGCTCAAAAGGTGAGGTTGAAATTGATATAGAAGATGGCGCAATTAAGGCGGCTAGAGAGTTAGTTGAAGTCGAGTGTGATGAAGAGCTTTTAGACAGATAGGTGCCTTGATTATTGGCAGTAGTAGAGCTTAATTGTATAAATTTCAAAGTTGAAGGTGAAAAAATTGATTAATAATGGAGTTTGGTTAAAGAATGAGGACGTTTGTCAAAAGCAAAGTACTATAGCTGTGACTGGTTTAGGTAGGTCTGGTACTACTATGGCGTCTCGAATTTTGTCAGCTTTAGATATTCCGATGGGGGAAAAGCTAACCCCTAGGACTAACGAAGATAAAGAAATCCAGTTGTTACTAAAAAGTAAAGATTTTGAAGGTTTTTCTAATATCTGTGAAAAACGGAATGCTCAATGGGATAAGTGGGGTTACAAATGCCCCGCGTTGAGAGGCTCAATCAAGAACGTTATTCATTCGATGAGAAACCCGCGCGTGATCATATTGTATAGAGATATTCTAGCAATATCGCTACGAAACAATATTTCTGTTGAGGCTGATATCGAAGAGTCATTACACAATTCTATTAATGCTTATAAAAGAATGTTGAGTGTAATGTCTGAGCTAGAATGTCCTATATTGTCGCTTTCTTATGAAAAGTCGTTGACTCACCCAGAATATACTGTACGTGAAATAGCTAAATTTTGTGGGGTTGAGTTATCAGCGGCTAAGACTCAAGAAATTGTAAGTATCATTAAAAATGGTGATCCACAATACTTGAAAAACGCTTAAATAATGTCTTAGCTTGCGGTCAATTAACGAATTTATTTGTACTCTCTGAAGAACTAAGTATTTAGCCTCTTGAACTAACAACCATTTTTATTGAAGCGTATAGAGTGGCTTATTTTTAAGGAATTTCATGAAAAATATAAATGCATACCATCGTCAATTATCAAGTTCGGAAATCAAGGAAAACGAGCATCGTAATTTTGTTGGTGGAATGTGGGATGAAATCGGTCAATTGCAAATAGAATTCCTTATTAAACAAGGTTTGCAACCAAACCATAAGTTATTAGATATTGCATGCGGATGTTTAAGAGGTGGGCTCCATTTTGTTGATTACTTGGAACAAGGAAACTACTTTGGAATAGATATTAATGCTTCATTAATTAATGCAGGAAAGCTAGAGTTGGATAGTGCAAGTTTAACGCACAAACTTCCCTCTTTACTAGTAAACGATTGCTTTGAGTTTAGTTTGTTTGAAGAGCAATTTAACTACATGCTATCTGTTTCTTTATTTACGCATCTACCGATGAATATGATACTGAGATGCCTCAAAAATGCTAAGCAGTGCTTACAACCTGGAGGAAGTTATTTTAGTACTTTCTTTGAAGCTCCAACTTCCGTTTGTACTGAGGTAATTGTGCAGCATCCAGGAAAGAAAAAAACATATTTTGATAAAGATCCATTTCACTATTCGATTGAAGAAATTAAGTACATGGCTTCATGTGTTGGTTTTAAAGTTGACATCATAGGTGATTGGGAACATCCAAGAAACCAGAAAATGGCACGATTTCATTTATAGCAACTAGTTGAAGTGGATTAATCAAAATTGTTAGCGTAAGTATTGATCCAAATTAAGTTAGTGCTGTGGGCGTGCTTTTAAAATCATGCTGAAATTGCAACGAATACACATAACAACGGTGTAAAAGGAAATTAAAGAGTATTAATAATGAGAAAAGTATTTGTAGGTTATACGTCTTATCAAGATGTCGTTTATCAAGTAGCAAAGCACTCAATTGAAAGACAATCAAAAGACGTGACATGTTACCCTATAGTTCAACAAGCATTAAGGGATTTAGGTATATATTATCGTGATGCAGATAGCAGGGGGTCGACAGAGTTTTCAATCACACGATTTTTAACACCTTGGCTTGCTGGTTACAAAGGTTGGGTGATGTTCTGTGATAACGACGTTTTGGCACTAACAGATGTCAATGAACTTTTTGACTTAGCAGATGATAGATATGCGGTAATGGTTGTGAAGCATGAACACAACCCAACTGAAACCGTTAAATTAGATGGGCAAGTGCAATCCTGCTACCCACGAAAAAACTGGTCATCGGTAGTTTTATGGAACTTAGAACACCCAAAAAACAAAATGATCACCCCTGAATTTGTGAATGAAGTATCACCTAAATATTTACATAGATTTATGTGGCTTGAAGACAACGAAATAGGTGAAATCCCTGTTAGTTGGAACTGGTTAGTCGACTGGAATAATGAACAAGAAGAGGGGAAGCCTAAGTTTCTTCATTTCACTGATGGTGGGCCTTACTTCAAAAATTATCAGGATTGTAGCTATGCAGACCTTTGGCTCAAAGAATACGAGCTTATGACCGGTAGAGCATTCGAACAAAAAGATATTGTTGATTTGTAAATCTGCATAGCAGGGATTCATTCCGCTTCACTGCTGATTAAATAAATCAAAGTTAAATAGGGTACTTGAGCTTTGTAGGGTGCCCTAATTTTAGTTAGAGTAATTGAAAATTCTAACTACATTATTTTTACTAATTTTTATGGGTTAGGAGCGAGACTTTTAGCCCTAATCTGAAAGTGGTCTCTACAAGGCCAATTTGAATAAATTATGCAAACTCATGTAATAATCCCTGCTCGTTTTAACTCGAGCCGCCTTCCCGGTAAGCCTTTACTAGAAATAAATAATAAACCGTTAATATGGCACGTATATCAGCGAGCATTAGAGTCAAGCTTTAGTTCTGTCTATGTTGCGACAGACGATGATCGTATAGCTGAAGCAGTATCGAAATTTGATGGCAATGTGCTAATGACAAGTGAAAAGCATGTGAGCGGTACAGATAGGCTTGCAGAGGCTATTCAACAATTAAATGTCCCTGATTCTGATATCGTCATAAATCTTCAAGGAGACGAGCCTCTTGTACCCAGCAAGTACCTTACTTTGCTGGCTGAATCACTAAATAGGAATCCTGATTTTGACATAGCGACACTATGTTGCGAAATAGAAGATCTTGACTCAATTTTTAATCCAAATGTTGTAAAGGTTGCTATGACTGCAGAGCAAAAAGCTATGTTTTTTAGCCGTGCGCCTATTCCTTGGAACCGAGAGTTGTTTTCATTTGAAAAGGGTTCTATATCTTCAAAACAAGTTGAATCTTCAAGTTACCTTAGACACATTGGCCTTTATGCATACCGAGCGAAAACATTGAATGTATTGAGTCAGTTACCACCTTCTACATATGAAAAGTTAGAAGCTTTAGAACAGATGAGAGCTCTAGAAAGTGGTATGAATATTCTTGTAAATAAGGTCAAGGATATGCCTCCGCATGGAGTAGATACTATGGAAGATTACATGAAAATTAAACAAGTAATGGAGGCGAAATGAGTTATCGTCAGCATGCAGCACGAGTACTTAACCTAGAGGCTAAAGCAATTTCTGGATTAGTTGACAAGTTAAATGAGCAGTTTGAGTATATTGTTAGTTCTATCTTAAATAGTAATGGCAGAGTGGTTGTTTGTGGAATGGGGAAATCGGGGTTAATAGGGAAGAAAATTATGGCCACGTTTGCGAGTACCGGAACCCCCAGCTTTTTTATGCATCCGGGCGAAGCATTTCATGGTGATCTAGGAATGATTACTCCAGATGATGTCATGCTATCAATCTCTAATTCTGGTGAAACTGATGAAGTTCTAAAGTTGTTACCATTTTTAAAAGATAATGGAAACACCATCATTTCGATGACGGGAAACCCTCAATCTACCTTGGCTGGGGCTAGTGACTTTCATATAGATGTTAGTGTTGAAGTTGAGGCTTGCCCTCTTCAGCTTGCTCCTACGGCATCAACTACAGCTGCATTAGCAATGGGAGATGCACTAGCTGTGTCATTAATGGAAGCTCGAGAGTTTAAACCTGAGAATTTTGCTAGATTTCATCCCGGTGGAAGCTTAGGAAGAAAACTATTGTTAAGTGTTGCAGATGAGATGGTGACAGACAACCTTCCGGTAGTTTCGCCAGACTGTGAGGCTAAAGAGTTGCTTTCAAAAATGACTCAAGTAGGTATTGGAATAGCCGTTGTTGTGAATAAAGAACAAGAAGTTATAGGTATTGTTACAGACGGTGATTTACGTAGAATTATAGATCAAGCCCATAACGACTTTTTCAAATTGAAGGCGAAAGAATTTATGACACAACACCCTGTATCGGTTGGTGTAAAAACTAGAATGTCAGATGCGCTAGCGCTAATGGAGCGCAGAAAAGTACATTCTTTGCTTGTATGTGAAGATAGTAAATTGTTAGGAATCGTTAAAAAGTAATACTTTTGATTGGCTTTAAGCTCAGAGTACACGTTAAGCATGAATCTATTCGGTAAAAATAGTAAAAAAGAAAAATATGCATTTTGCCATATACCTAAAACTGCAGGTACGAGTTTTAGGAAGGCCTTAGAGAAAAATTATAATGTAATTTCAGACTATGGTTTGGATAATCCTCAAACGCATAAATTAATACAGTCTTTCATTTATGATAAGAACGACTTTCATGGACTTATTAAAGCACTTAACAAAATGAGCTTTTTTTTAAGTGGTCACCATAGTTTAAATAAATACATTGATGTAGTAGGGGTAGACAAAACGGTTACTTTTTTAAGACATCCACTTCAGCAGGTTATTTCGCATTTTTATCATCATAAAAAGTACTTTAATGAGCAACGAGAGATAGAAGAGTTTGTAAAAATCTCTAAGTTTAAGAATTCTCAATATAGGTTATTGAAGTCTCTACCATTAGGTATGCTAGGGTATATAGGGATTACTGAAGATTATAGTGGTTCCGTAAGAATGATTAACGAATATTTGGACCTTGAAATAGTTTCTCTAGTTGAAAATGTTAATTCTGACAGAGCAACGAATATAGAAAGTATTGACGATGAATTGAAAGCTAATATTTTGCAATTAAATAGCTTAGATGAGGCACTGTATAACGAAGCTGTTTGGTTACATGAATATCGAAAGGAATTTGCTAAATTAAACAAAGTATGGACGCATGGCTACGCTAAGATTACTCCTAAGAATAACTTAGTGGGCGCTGCTTATAGAAAAGACTGTAATAAGCCTGTTAACATAAAAATTATGGCTAACAATGATCTTGTAAGAGAAGTTCTGGCAAATGAATTTATGACTGAGTTCCCAAAGGCTCGAGTTCCTCGGGATCGTTATATTCGGTTCAACGTTCCGTTGGGTAAAGCTGTTGATAGCTCGAATACGATTGATGTCGTTGTTTCAGATACAGATCAAAAAGTCAACTTTCAACCGCTGTTTCTAAATTAGTGAGTAAATGGTGTCTATAGCAATACTCTTAGCCACTTATAATGGCGAACAATATGTTGAAGAACAATTAGTTTCAATTTTAGAAAATAGAGAAGCTAACTGCTGTATTTTTTTGAGAGACGATGGCTCCACAGATGAAACTCCTAGGATCATTTCGAATATAGCCAAAACATACCCGGGGCAAGTTTCATTTGTTAATAATGAAAGCTACATCAATGGCCATTTAGGAAATTTTTCGGCTTTAGCGGAGTATGCTTTAAGTTTAGATAACGAGTATTTTGCTTTTTCTGATCAGGACGATGTTTGGCATTCTAGGAAGCTCGAAAAAATGCAAGCTAGGATGAATGAACTTGAGTGCGCACATGGAAAAAGTACACCAATACTAATACATTCTGATCTTCGTGTGGTAAATGAAGAGTTGAATGAAATTGCTCAGTCTTTCGTAGAGTTTCAAGGCTTGCCAGATCCAGCAGAGCATGATTTTCCAAAGTTCTTTTATCAAAATGTTGTGACGGGTTGTACTACGTTTTTTAATAGAGCTTTGTTGGAAATCGCTACTCCTATCCCAAATGAAGCCATAGTGCACGACTGGTGGTTTGCGCAATGTGCAAAGATGTTTGGTGTGTTAGAGTTTATTAACGAGCCGTTAATTGATTATCGCCAACACGGAGAGAATTCTATAGGTGCTAAATGCCACAAGGACCAAAGTAGCTATTTTAAAAAGTATATATATCAAGCCTTGTTTCGATTTCCTAGACACTTATCGTCTTCAATTGAGCAGGCCAAAGCGCTAGGTAATTTAGTGCGAGATAGAAAGTTAACCGTGGAATCGGAAAAAAAAGCAATGCTTACTGAATTTGCTAACATCAAGCAGCTTAACGCATACAAACGCATTAGCTGGGCTTCTATTGCCGTTGAAAATCGTAGTTCGCTAGTTGAGCGCTGTTATTTTAAGTTTGCATTCTTTATTGTTAAATGGGTAAAACCTTAAGTGACAATGTCAAATAAAATAACTATATGCATTCCTACTTACCAGACAAATAATGGTTACCTGAAAACGGCTATTGACAGTGTGTTGGCTCAAACCAATGAAGGATGGACGTTAATCCTTGTAGATGGATCGAGTAGTGAAAATATTGAACTTTTTAAGTTAGTCCAGGAGCTAAATCATCCCGCTATATCGTTTGTAAGGAATAGTAAAAACCATACAATGGCAGGCAACTGGAATTATGCGATAGAACTAGCAAACACAGAGCTGGTTACTTTACTACACGATGATGACTTATTAGCGCCTGATTACGTTGAAAAAATGTTGCAATTTGCTCAACAATTTCCCACTTCTTCTGCTTATTATTGCGATGTTAAGCTTATTGATGAAAATGGCGTTGGCACATGGACTGTAGCCGATAAAGTTAAATCGTTTATTAGACCAAATAAGCATATTAACCATATTGCCGGAGATGAAGGCCTCGCTTCGTTGTTAAAAGGTTGCTATGTTTTTTGCCCTACTGTTTGCTATCGAAAGAGCAAGCTACCTCAACCATTATTTAAATCGCATTGGAAAATGGTAACTGATTTTCAGTGCTATTTTGATTTACTAGTAAAAGGCGAAACCATGAGCGGTTTGTCAGAAAAGCTCTACCTATATCGCCGTCATCAGAATAACCAAACTGCCAAGTTAACTGCCAATATGGAGCGATTTGAAGAAGAGGTTGCGCTGTATGAATTTATAAAAACGCAATTAAAAAATCATTGGCCTAAGTCAGTTTATGTTGCTTCGAAAAAACGAATAGTTCGGCTACATCTTCTATTTCTGATGTTGAAAGGCACTTTTCACGGAAATTTAGCTAGTGCTAAGCGGTGTATTTTGTTTTATAAAAAACACTTCATGTAGATAACTTCTCGAATTTAGCCCACATTCACTATATACTTGCGGGCATCGTAAGCTTAAGAACTTCTATTTTGAAAGTATATGTCGTTATTCCCGCGATGAACGAAGCCAAGTCTATAGGGCCGGTAGTTTCGTCGTTAATTGGAAGGGGATACCAAGTAATTGTTGTTGACGACTTTAGCTCAGATTTAACAGCTGATGTTGCAAGAGAGCAGGGAGCGATTGTGCTTTCTAACGTTAAAAATATGGGGGCATGGAAGTCAACACAAGCAGGCATGCGCTATGCACACAAACACAACGCTGATGTTGTTATCACTATGGATGCCGATGGCCAGCACAGTGCTAGCGATATAAAGTTAATGTTAGAAGCATACAATAATGGCGCCGATGTAGTTATTGGTAGCTGCGTTTCTAGAGGAAGTGCGGGGAGGCACGTTGCTTGGCGCATCTTTAAGTGGTTAAACGGTTTAAGCGTGCATGATATTACGTCTGGTTTTCGTCTTTACAACCGTGATGCATTAACAGCTCTTACATCTAGACAAGCAACAATGCTGGAATATCAATGTGTAGGCATTCTACTTATGTTGCGTAATTTGCGATTACATATCGTAGAAGTTCAAGTGAAGATGGAAGAACGAAAAGACGGTATATCTCGTATTTTTTACTCTTGGGGAGCTGTTTGTTACTATTTAGCCTATAGTGGGCTGCTTTCCTTTTCAAAAGCTTTTCCTGTTAAAAAACAATCTTATTTAAAAAAAATTAAACATTAGGTCATTCGTTTTGTCAGCACCTCAACTTGTTAGTTCAATTATAGGCTTAATCATAGCCGCCGTTATATTTTTTCTAGTTAGACGAGATCATTTACAGCCTAAACAAGCGTTTAGGTGGTTCTTTGTAGCGCTGCTTGTTGCCACTTTAGGGCTTTACCCTACGTTAGTTGATAAAGTTGGTGTTGCGCTAGGTATAGCATACCCACCTGTTCTGCCATTAATAGTTGGCCTTGGGGCTGCTCTGGTAAAAATATTGTTGATGGATATTGAGCGCAATAATATGAATATTACCATTGATAGAACAGTTCAAAAGTTAGCGATGATAGAGGCTGAACTCGAAGAACTGAAGAAAAACTCTGAGTATAAAACAGGGAATAATACTTAACCTTCGTTATAAAATAATTTAAGAAAGGCGAAAACGCGCTTTTGGTTTTAACAGCCCCAAAAAAACGTACGCCACGATATACCACTAATTATATATTTTGGGATATGTTTGCAAAATGCTTGAATCAGTCTCTATGAAAGAATCAGTAAATGGGTACGGAATTAAAGAATTCCTTCAATTATTGCTAAGCTATAAAGCTGTTATTTTTGTTGTTACTTTTCTTTTTTCTAGTGGTGCCGTTTTTTACAGTTTATCACTATCAAATGTGTATCAATCTGAATCGTTGGTGGAGTCGGCGAGAGATAATGAGAACAGCCTCGGTCAAGCTGCTGCACAAATCGGTCAATTGGCGTCGTTAGCCGGATTTTCCCTTGGTAGTGGTGGTAGTAGTAATGTTGCTTCTGATCTCGCTATTTTAGAGTCACGCGCATTCCTTAGAGGCTTTATTGAGCGAAATGATATCATAATTCCACTATTTGCCGGCAACGAGTGGAGTATTAACGACCAAAGGTTAATTCTTGATAGTGAAATTTATAGCGAAAAAAGCAAGACTTGGACTCGAAAAGTAAATCCGCCCCAAAAACCTGAGCCTTCATTAAACGAAGCCGTTGAAAAATTCAAAGAAATTTTTAAGGTAGAGCATGATCTAACGTCAGGCTTGATTACATTATCAGTAGAATTCTACTCTCCAATTTATGCTCATGATTGGCTATCGGCTCTAATTTCTGATTTTAATCTGTACGTGAAATCGAAAGAGGTTAATGTAATAGAACAGAACATAGCTTATTTAGAGTCCCAAGCCACACAAGTTGAAAATGCCGGTATGAGAACTGTGTTCTATAGCTTGCTAGAGGAACAACAGAAGAAAGTTATGCTAGCACACTCTTCTGATGAATATGTTTTCCGCATTATTGACCCTGCTTTTGTGCCTGAGAAAAAGGCTGGGCCTAAGCGAGCACTTATCTGCGTGGCAGGAGCACTGCTTGGGTTCTTTTTATCTGTCTTTGTTGTTTTATTTCGTGAGTATTTTCGTAGCGAAAAATAATGAGTAAGCAACCTCCTTTTTACTCAGTTGTCATTCCAACTTATAACCGAGCTTCACAGGTTGCTTGCACGATTTCTTCTGTGTTGAAGCAGACTTTTCAAGATTTCGAAATAATCGTTGTTGACGACTTTTCTAAAGATATAGCTGAATTAGAGAAGCTCATTCTAAAGTTTAATGACGAACGAATAAAACTCGTTAAACACACACAGAATAAGAATGGCGCAGCTGCCAGAAATAGTGGTATAGCGGCAGCGTCTGGATGTTTTATTGCTTTTTTAGATTCAGATGACACCTGGCCTGATGATAGGCTCCGTGCGGTCCATCATGAAGTCACTAAGTGTAGCTCATGTGAAAATACAGTCTTTTATGGACAAGTGGACTTTAAACGTTTTGACCAAACAGAAGGGCAGAAAAAACCAACACAGCCAATAGGTAAACTCTCTGTTAGTGAATATCTATTTGAATCTAATGGACTTATCCAAACGTCGACGATTGTAGTATCAAGGAAACTAGCCGAAACAGTAAAGTTTGATGAGCGATATACACGCCATCAAGATTACGACTTTGTTTTTAGGGCAGAATCTATAGGGTGTAAATTCGTTTTTATACCTCAAGTACTTTCTAACTGGCTTCAATACCCAGGAACTTCGACCTTAGCGAAAGGAGCCAATGTAGATTTTTGTTTGTTTTGGCATAGTGAAATGGAAAGTTACTTTAAGGGCTCAGCTACTAACTCTTATCTGATTAAGGTGGTTGTGCCACTCGCGATAGAGTCTGGTCGTTACAAGGTGGGAGCTAACCTCTTCTTAAAGAACTTTTTAAGGGTCCCATTTAGGGTGCTTCTCCATTCTATGGTTAGAGTATCTAAAGCCATGGTAAAAAGAGTTTTACGGTTGTTTAAATGAACACTTATGCACAATACTTCGACTATTGGGGTTTTGCTCTCGTTGGCTTTTTCCTTACTTTGTTTGTTTTACTATTTATAGAAATACTCGCTAAAAAAGGTTTCGACTATCGCGAACGACTGTTTTTCGCCGCCGTATTTATTGTGTTTTCGATAGCAACCTATTTGTTTTCGTTCACGTCAATTTTACCCTTTTTTCCGGACACGATTAAGTTTGCTGAGCTTGTCGAAACAGGTGTGTTTGATACATCTGCGTTAGGTGTTCGACTATATATGGTCATCAGTTTTCCGCTTAGAGCATTAGCAGGCAATCAACTGGAAGTGTATTTGCTTTTTCAAGCAATGATATACTTCAGTGCATTAGTGTTCCTCTGGCGAGGTTGGCAGCTTCATTGCCAACATCAAAACATCTCAGCGGGAAACTTTGAAATTTTTATTCTTTTAGGCGCTTTTTATCCTTCTGCTTTAGCGTTTATAACTGTGCCGCTGAGGGAGTTTATTCAGATTTTTGGTTTCGCAGTATTTTTGTATGGTTTGAGTAAGTATCTCTACAAGCGAGAGTATAGTTTTTTGATAATTGGAGCTGTAATTACAATATTTGTGCGCCCACAACTTATCGTTGTTTATCCATTGATGTTTTTAATCGTTAAGCAATATAGCGTTATAAAACTTGCTCTCTTGGGTTTGCTCTCTCTACCGATCGTCATATTGGGATTTGAAAAAGTACTAGGTTATCAATTCACTCCTAGCTTTTTTGCTTACTTACGAAATTCTGCAAATGAAAACTACGCCGAATCAGGTATGACATATGGAACAGTTGATTGGAAAACTTATTTAGATGTTCTTATCGATTTACCCGTATTGATGGCGCAATTTATGTTATCTCCTTTGCCCATTATGCATGGAAGAAACCCCTTAGAGCTCAAATTCTTAATGTTAGACCTCATTTTTATTCTCCTAGTTCTTTGGGGGAGTTTTGCATTGAAGATTAAATATTCAGCCACATACATTAAATTGTTTTTCTTAATAATGGCGATATTTTCTATATGGGAGTTCTATATTGGTGGTGCAGTGCGCCACAGATTCCCGATTGTGTTAATGATGTTGCCTCTTGCAACTTTGTATTACAGCACGCTGCTTTCTGAATTAACTCCAGATAAAAGAAAGTTTTTCAAAAAGGTTTAATAGTTTGAAATCAATCACATTAGCATTCGCCGCGATGGGCAATTCGTTGCCAATATTGCTTAGCCGATTGAACGACTTAAGGCTTCCTGAGGGAGTCTGTGTTTTGATTGTGGTTCAAAGGTATGATGAGCGAATCGATATGTCAGGTGTTTCTGAAAAAATAACCATTGTTAATTCTGACTCTATCGGTTTGAGTAAAAGTAGAAATATTGCGCTAACTCAATCTGATACTGATTATATTTGGTTTCTTGATGACGACGTTGTGCTCAGAGAATCTGATTTAGAAAATGTTCAGTCACTTGTAAGCCAAAGACAAGCTAATTTCTATCGAGTTCAAATAGGGTGTATTGAGTATGACGATCGACTGTTTAAACATTACAAGCCAATGCGTAAAGTGCGGATGCTAAATCTACTACAATTTAGCTCAATCGAGATTATTGCTGATTTAAAATTTATCAAACAAAACCATATTAGGTTCAATGAAAATATTGGTTTGGGCACTCAGTTTCCCGCTAATGAAGAAAACAACTTTCTTTTGGACGCATGGCAAAACGGGGCAACGTTCGAGTTTGTACCCAAGACTTTAGTACTTCATACCTGTAATTTCGAAAACAGGATTTTAGCGACCGACTCGATATTTGAAATTAGAGGTGCAACAGCGTCTCGTTTTGGGGTTTTAGGTATCGTTATATTGATTCGTTGGTTGTTAAGGTTTGGTCTTAAATACAGGAAACTGAGCTATCTTAAATCAATGCTGAAGGGATTTTTTAAAAAGTATGCATCTTATAGGTAACTGTTAAGAATGTTAGTTTCTATCATTTCACCTTCGTTTAACTGCGAAGAATTCATTCGTGAAACTTATCAATCTATTAAGAACCAAAAGCATAAAGATTGGGAGTGGTTGGTTACAGATGATTGTTCTACTGATTCGAGTTGGCATATATTAACCGAAATCGCAGAGCAGGATCCTAGGGTAAAGTTAAGTCGCAACGCTAAAAACGCTGGTGCTGCTGTTTCTCGCAACAACTCTATTGAACGCGCCCAAGGTGAATTTTTGGCGTTTTTGGATACAGATGATCTTTGGCTTCCTTCTAAGTTGACGGAACATTTGCAATTCATGTTGGAAAATGAAGCCTCTATTTCATTTACCTCATATGGCTTAATAGACGAGCAAAGTAATGACATCCCTCAAGTAGTCGACGCAAAGTTAACAGGGGCTTTTAGTTATCAAGATATGCTGTGCAAGCGCGCCACTATGGGCTGTTGTACTGTAATGGTTAAAGCTTCAGATTTTGATGACTTGAGTATGCCATTAATCAGAGCAGGCCAAGATTATGCGCTTTGGTTGAAATTACTCAAAACGGGCAAGCGAGCGGTGATCTTTCCGAAGATGCTCAGTAAATATCGCTTAGTGACTGCGTCTTTATCAGCTAACAAGGTGAATAAGGCTAAGAAAACGTGGATTATCTATCGCAAAATTGAGAAGTTAAATCTATTTTCTGCAAGCTGGGCATTTGTAAATTACGCTTACAGGGCGTTTTTTAAAGTGAATTACTCTGAAAGAACGCTTTAACTAGGAAAGCGTCGAACTCGAACCAGAGCGGCTTATAAATGCCGCTCAATAAATGCGAAAGACACAGGTTTGAATACTAGCATAAATGCTAGACTACAAATGGCTAATGATATTAGTGTATTCCCCCAGTCTTGACGCGCAATGAAGAGAAAAGGCGGTATTAATAAGATAAGCTTTAAGATGCTTAAAATAAGCTTCTCTGGCACCGTGAGTTTTTGTTGAGCACGATACACTTTCTCGTTCCGCTCTTGAAAAGAGCTCTCTGATAGTGCGGGTATATCTTTAGATGATAGGTAAAACTTCATAAGTGTTTTGTTAATTTTGAATCGAATACTATTCAACAACTTTTTCTTGTTGCGATCTTACCTGACTCAACAAAGAAATCCCATTGATTGTTTACCAATTTATCCCTCAACCTGTCACAAACAAGTACCTAATGTCGCTAATTTTTGTTAGAATCGCGACAATTTTTTATCCAAGGTAGATTCCAATGAACGTAATCGAAGGTAATTTTGAAGCGAAAGGCAAAAAGTTTGCAATCGTTGTGTCACGTTTTAATGATTTTGTTGTTAACTCTTTATTAGAAGGTGCTGTTGATGCGTTGAAGCGTCATGGCAGTGTTAACGATGCTGATATTACCGTGGTTAAAGTGCCGGGTGCATACGAATTACCATTAACTGCACAGAAAGTTGCAGAGAAAGGTGAATATGACGCTATTATCGCATTAGGTGCGGTTATCCGTGGTGGTACACCACATTTCGATTTTGTTGCTGGCGAATGTAACAAAGGTTTGGCACAAGTCGCATTAAACGCTTCTATTCCAGTGTCATTCGGCGTTATCACTACCGACTCTATTGAGCAAGCAATCGAGCGCGCAGGTACTAAAATGGGTAATAAAGGTGCTGAAGCGGCACTTGGTGCGCTTGAAATGGTTAATGTTTTAGCCAAGCTTTAATTAGCGGCTTTAATTAAAGGAAAACATAGTGAAACCTTCTCCTAGAAGAAAAGCACGTGAGTTAGCGGTACAAGCCGTTTACTCTTGGCAGTTAAGTGACAATGACATTCAGGCGGTTGAAGCGCATTTCTTAACAGAAAACGCTAAGCGTCGTTTTGACATTGAGTACTTTCAACAATTATTGCGTGGTGTTACGGCTAAGTTAACACAGTTAGATGGTGCAATAGCGCCACATGTTGAACGCCCTCTAGACGAAATTGACCACGTTGAAAAGGCAATTCTACGCGTTGCAATATACGAGTTAAGTGATTGTACTGACGTGCCTTACCGCGTAATTATCAACGAAGCGATTGAGCTTGCTAAAGCCTTCGCTGCAGATGACAGCCATAAGTTCGTTAATGGCGTGTTAGACAAAGTTGTAAAAGATTTACGACCTAACGACTAATTCAAGTACTCAACATGATGACAGAGTTTGACTTGATCAAACGTTTTTTCGCTGAGCAGCCAGTTCAGCGAAAAGATGTGTTACTCGGCATAGGCGATGACTGTGCCATCGTAACTACCAACGAACATAAGCATATTGCTGTAACTACCGATACCTTGGTAGCCGGTGTACATTTCTTTGAAGACGCTGAACCACGTGCCGTAGGGCACAAATCACTCGCCGTCAGTCTTTCTGATCTAGCAGCTATGGGCGCTGAGCCTAGCTGGATATCCATTGCGTTAACTTTGCCCAAAGTAGATGAAGCTTGGGTTTCAGAATTTTGCGCCGGTGTATTTGAACTTGCAGAGTACTATAACGTGCAACTGATTGGTGGCGACACGACATCAGGGCCATTGAGTATTACAGTTACTGCGCAAGGGTTGATTCCTGCGGATAAAAGACTGACACGTGCAGGTGCGAGAGCAGGGGATTGGTTGTTCGTGACGGGTGACCTCGGTGATGGCGCTTTGGCGCTTAACTACCTGTTAAATAAAGTTGAGGTTGAATCAGCCTACCGCGAGCAGATCATCGATAAATTGCTTTACCCGAAACCAAGAGTGTTAGCGGGTCAGCTTATTCGTGAGTATGCGACAGCTGCCATTGATTTGTCTGACGGTCTCATTGGTGATTTACGGCATATCTGTGAAGCGTCCAATGTTGGTGCGAACATCGTACTAGAAGATTTACCTTTATCGGCTGCACTTACGGAAACATTGCCACTTGAACAAGCCCAGCAATTAGCCTTATCTGGTGGAGACGACTATGAGCTTCTGTTTACGGTAACAGAAGATAATAAGGTCGGTATTGAAACAGCGTTAAACAATGCAGGTATTAAACATAGCTGTATAGGCCAGTTAAATGGCAATGGTAAAATCACTACAACGCTCAACAATCAAGCCGTTAAAATCAGTGCTAAGGCGTTTGAGCACTTTTCAAAGGATTAGGCCTGGAGATACTCTGTCTTTAGTGTCAGTTTATCTCTAAAAAGTTTGTTTCAACGAAATAGTTATCAAGCCTAATTTTGTTATTAAGCTCAATATTAAAAGAAAGTAGTCATGAATAAATCATCATCAACACCTGCGCATCAGCTGTTTCGTTTGTCAGATCCCATTCAGTTCTTAGCTGTCGGTTTTGGCTCTGGTTTAGCACCTAAAGCGCCGGGTACATTTGGTACCATTGCTGCAATTCCTGTTTACCTTTTGATGGTGAGCTTTCTGAGCACGCCGTTGTATCTTATCGGTACATTGTTGGCTTGTGTAGTTGGTATTTGGATTTGTGGTAAAGCAGCAGATGCAGTGAATGTGCATGACCACCCAGCCATTGTCTGGGACGAGATTGCAGGTTACTTGGTTACTATGGCATTTGTGCCTGTGAACTTAGTCAATATTGTGTTGGGCTTTGCGTTGTTTAGGTTGTTCGATATTTTGAAGCCTTGGCCGATTTCTATTGCAGATAAAAAGCTACACGGTGGCTTAGGCATAATGCTTGATGATGTTTTGGCGGGTGTTTTTGCGTGTTTATGTTTGCACGTAATACTTAACTTTATTTAGCTTACTTAAGCTTATTAGGTTGCTAAAACTCAAGGGTAGTTATCTGACGAGCGCTATCGACTTGCGTTAAATAGCCTCTTTGTTGAATGAGTTATAAATAAAAATGGCGAGCTGTTTAGCTCGCCATTTTTCTATCCAGCTTGAAAAGAGCTAGTTTAGTGCAAAATTCTCGCGCGAATTGTGCCGTCGATTTGCTTAAGCTCTTTCAGTGCTAATTCACTGTTTTCAGTTTCCACATCGATAACTACGTAACCAATTTTGTCATCTGTTTGCAGATACTGTGCAGCGATATTCACACTGGCTTTAGCGAATGCGTTGTTGATCGCTGTAAGCACCCCTGGCTGGTTCTTATGAATGTGAAGTAGGCGAGAAGTACCTGTATGCTCTGGTAGCGACACTTCAGGGAAGTTAACAGCTGACAAGGTAGAACCATTATCAGAGTATTTCGCTAATTTACTGGCGACTTCTAAACCAATGTTTTCCTGCGCTTCTAGCGTACTACCGCCAATGTGCGGCGTAAGAATGACGTTGTCGAACTCACGTAAAGGGGAAACAAACTCTTCATCATTACCTTTTGGCTCTACTGGGAATACGTCAATAGCCGCGCCGCCGACTTTTTTAGCTGCAAGTGCCTCAGCTAATGCGTCAATATCAACAACAGTACCGCGTGAAGCATTAATGAAAATAGCGCCTTGCTTCATTACTTCAAACTCAGCTGCGCCCATCATGTTTTGAGTTTGTGCTGTTTCTGGTACGTGAAGGCTAATAACATCACTTTCTTTTAGTAGAGCTGTTAATGAAGGTGATTGTGCAGCGTTACCTAATGGCAGCTTGGTTTCAATATCGTAGAACTTAACCTTCATACCGATGGTTTCAGCAAGAATACCTAACTGTGTGCCAATATGACCATAGCCGACGATGCCTAGCGTTTTACCGCGCGCTTCAACAGAGCCTACAGCTGACTTATTCCAAACACCACGGTGCGCCTGTGCGTTCTTCTCTGGAATGCCACGTAATAGCAGCAAAATCTCGCCAAGGACGAGCTCAGCAACTGAGCGAGTATTTGAGAATGGTGCGTTGAAAACAGGGATACCACGAATTTGGGCTGCTGGTAATTCAACTTGGTTAGTGCCAATACAAAAACAACCAATAGCGACAAGTTTTTTCGCGTGCGACAGAACGTTATCAGTTAACTGGGTGCGAGAACGAATACCGATAAAGTGAACGTCTTGAATCTTCTCAATCAGGTCATCTTCTGACAGAGACGTTTTTATGTATTCAATGTTGGTGTAACCTTTGCTTTTCAGCTCTGCAAGTGCGCTTTGGTGAACGCCTTCCAGTAGTAAAATTTTGATTTTTTCTTTCGCTAGCGAATTTTTATTCATGACGAGTGTTGTCCGTAATAGGTGACCGCAATTTGGTTTAGATGGCTAGATATCTAAATTATCATATAGTGTTAAAACTCTAAAGCGTTATTTTTAAGCAATTTGCACTTATTAAGAAAGTCACTTTCTAAACGCTTATCAACGATTGATTGATTAATAAGTTTCAACGCCGTTCGACGTACCCAGCAATAGCTTGTCAGCTCCACGGCAAGCGAATAAGCCGTTAGTTACAACACCCACAATGGCGTTTATTTTTTCTTCCATTGCTTTAGGATCGAGAATTTTCATATTGTGAACATCTAAAATGACGTTGCCGTTGTCAGTGACTACGCCTTGGCGATATACAGGGTCGCCACCTAATTTGACGATCTCTCTTGCGACATAGCTACGCGCCATTGGAATTACTTCAACCGGTAGTGGAAAATTACCCAGTACGTCGACGCGCTTGCTGCTATCCGCAATACAAATGAACTCTTTGGCGACAGCTGCCACGATTTTTTCACGAGTTAATGCTGCGCCACCGCCTTTTATCATTGCCATGTGCGGCGTTATTTCATCTGCCCCGTCGATATAAACATCGAGTTGGTCGACACTGTTTAAGTCAAAAACTTCGATACCGTAGCTTTTTAATTTTTCTGTAGATTGCTCTGAGCTAGAAACGGCACCAATGATCTGGTCTTTCATTTCTGCAAGGGCATCAATAAAGTGATTTACTGTGGAGCCTGTACCGACACCTACTATGGTGTCTGGTTTTACGTACTTTACTGCTGCTTGGCCGACGGCTTTTTTCAATTCATCTTGGGTCATAAGGTATGTCACTCGCGTTATTTTTGCGCTGAATTATAACTTAGCGCGTGTCGAATTAACCAGCGAGATCACACTAAGTTTCCGTTATTTTGATTATTATTATTACACTAGTTCTCTGAACTATTTCTACTTGAGCCAAGCTTGCTTGTTATTGACTGTGTCGGAGTAATTATTTGGGGTAGGGGGATATCCCAGTCTTCAGTCGGAACAGCAGACACTTCTTGGCAGTCATGTGCGACACCTACGGGATATACAAGCCTTCCTGTGTCAAGTGCAACTTGGTTGGAGTCTTGAATTTTTTGATACCAGGAAGCGAGCGTTCTATCGTAAAAACCGCCGCCCATACCTAGTCTTCCGCCCTGTTTATCAAAAGCGACTAGCGGTGTGAGGATAACGTCAATTTTTTTAAATTGAACTACGTCGACTGCAGATAACTGTGGTTCAGGAATACCAAATCGATTGTTAACGAGCTGGGTATTTTCGTTATATCGAAGAAACAATAAATGCCCTTTTGAAAAAGGGTGTATTACAGGTAACGTAACTTGCTTTCCTTGTTGCCAGCACCATTCGATAAAGGGCGTAAGGGCAATTTCGCCGTCGTTTGAGAGGTATAAGGCAATTGTTTCTGCCTCTAATAATTGTGGAACTTCTATCAATGTTTGACAGAGTTTATCGGCGGCTAATTGTTGTTCTTTATTAGAGAGTGCACGCCTTTTTGCTCTAACGGCTTTTCTAATTGTGTTACGTTCTTGTTGATCTGCTGACAATGTTAATTTCGCTTGCGATTCATAAAAAGGCTTGTGGTTATGATACAGAAAAACGTCAAGCGAATGCCAAATGAAAAGCATAAAAAAAGCACTGCGGTATTAACGCAGTGCTTTTTTGGCAATCTAATATACTAGCGCGTTACGCGGTAGCTGCTTTACCTACTGGCTTTGCTTCTTTAGCGTCATCTTCAGGTAAGTTTTCCCAAATTCGACTCTTCAAGCTAAGTAGAAGGATAACGATACCAATCCCGATACTAAACAAGCTAATTTGAATGTATAGGTTAGGCATTTCAGATACATTGTTTGGATCGAAGTTACCCGCTAATAAACCTGAGATAATGTTGCCGATAGAGTAAGTTAATACGAATACGCCCATCATTTGGCCAGCGAAGCGGCGAGGCGATAATTTACTTACAGCACTCAATGCTACAGGGCTTAAACATAATTCACCAACAGTGTGTAGGAAGTAAGTGGCAACTAACCAGTAAGGTGCGACTTTAAGGCCTGATGCAGCGTATTGTGCCGCGAAGAACATGACGATAAAGCCACTAGCCATAATCACAAGACCAACGGCACATTTTATGCCGTAGCCTGGGCTAACATAACGCTTACCTAGGTTGATCCATAATGCTGCAAAGAATGGTGACAACAATACGATAAACATAGAGTTTAGCGACTGGAACCAACCTGTAGGGACTTCAAAACTGCCTACCATACGATCAGTGTAGTCACGTGCGAATAAGTTTAGCGAAGAGCCCGCTTGTTCAAAGCCAGACCAAAAACACGCTGAAGCAATACACACGAGTAGTAGTGCGATAAGACGTTTCTTTTCATTTGGGGTTAACTCACCTAATGCAAAGATACCTACATAATACGCCACGAAAATTAACGTGAATGCAATCGCTACTTTTTCTGCTACTGATACAGGATCAAAAGCTACAGTTCCTGACATAACAAGACCTGTTACCAAAGCAATAGCAGCTAAGAATAATGCCACAACGGTCCAAGTCACTTTACGGCCTTTCGGTGAAAGCGGGGATGCTGGCTCTGCGGCAACACCATTTAACGCTGGCAGTGTTTTACGGTACATGATTAGACCCGCTGCCATACCGATTGCGGCTGCACCGAATGCATAATGCCAACCTTGGTTTTCCATCAAGTAGCCACAGACCATGTAACCAATAACAGAGCCAATGTTGATACCCATGTAGTAGATAGCGTAACCACTGTCGCGACGCTTATCTTCTTCAGAGTACATCATACCGACCATTGCACCGATATTTGGCTTAAGTAAGCCGGTACCCAAAATTACTAAGATTAGACCGATAAAGAATGATTTGTCGCTCGGGATAGCAAGCACAATATGGCCAATCATAATGATGATACCGCCATACCAAACCGCTTTCTGACCACCTAATAGACGGTCTGATAACCAGCCGCCAGGTAAGCCCATAAAGTACACACTACCTGTGTATAAACCGTAAATTGCAGCGGCCGAAGCTACTGTTAATCCTAAACCACCTTCTTGTAATGTTGCTGTCATGAAGAGTACAAGCAACATACGCATGCCGTAATAACTCATGCGCTCCCACATTTCTGTGAAGAACAGGGTTTTCAACCCTTCTGGATGACCGAAGAAAGTCCCTGAGTTAGGGGTATTCATATAATTATCCTTTCTAATACTGAAAATCAGCCCGTGTTATACCTTTGCTAGCAACGAAACGCAAGGCTATGACGTCAGTGGGTTTGAAATATAAGGTGAAATAATTTACTGAGCTTTTAATCTAATTTTAATCTAAATGAAATATCGTATGAATCTTAAACAAATCGATTTTTTTCATTCGTATTGTCTCTTCAGCACTACCTACATAGCGGATAGTTCGATATGATGTAACAAAATTGTAAGTATGAAGACAAAGTAAGTAATTTAAGGATATTCATGAAGGTTACAGTATTTGGTGTAGGTTACGTTGGCCTTGTGCAAGCAGCAGTGCTTGCATCCGTCGGTCACGAAGTAGTTTGTGTCGATGTAGACCAAGCAAAGGTCGATAACCTCAAAAAGGGAATGATTCCGATATATGAGCCAGGCTTAACGCCAATTGTTGAACAAACTTTTAAAGATGGGTTGTTAAACTTTACCACGGATGCGGAAGAAGGCGTTAAGCACGGCACTATTCAGTTTATTGCTGTTGGTACGCCGCCAGATGAAGATGGCTCTGCTGATCTTAAATATGTATTGGCAGTTGCAGAAACTATTGCTACTTACATGAATGAGCCGAAGATTATCGTTGATAAGTCGACAGTACCTGTAGGTACTGCTGACAAGGTAGCAAATAAAGTCGCTGAAACTCTCTCTGCACGTAATGTTGATATAGCATTTGATGTTGTTTCAAATCCAGAGTTCTTAAAAGAAGGTGCTGCCGTTAACGATTGCTTGAAACCAGACCGTATCGTAGTGGGTACTGACAATGAAACTTCAAAGGCAGCGATGCGTGAACTTTATGCACCATTTAACCGTAATCATGATCGCATGATTTTTATGGACGTTCGCTCTGCTGAACTCACTAAATACGCGGCGAACTGTATGCTAGCGACTAAAATTTCTTTCATGAATGAAATTGCTAACTTGGCGGAAAGACTAGGTGCAGATATTGAAGCGGTGCGCCACGGTATAGGTTCTGATTCTCGTATTGGTTACCAGTTTATTTATGCTGGTTGTGGCTACGGCGGTTCGTGTTTCCCGAAAGATGTTCAAGCGCTAGTTCGAACTGCAAACTCTGTAGACTATAAACCGTCATTGCTTGAAGCGGTTGAAACGATCAACTATGCACAGAAGAAAAAATTATTCGAGCACTTACATAATTACTTTAGCGGTGACTTAGTAGGTAAACGCATTGCTCTATGGGGCCTATCGTTTAAGCCAAAGACAGATGATATGCGAGAAGCTCCAGCACGCGAATTGATGGAAGCCCTTTGGCAAGCTGGCGCAGTTGTTCAAGCATTTGACCCAGAAGCAATGGAAGAGTGTCAGCGCATTTACGGTGAGCGTGATGACCTTATGCTATGCGGAACTAAAGAGCAAACATTGAAATCAGCAGATGCGTTAGTGGTATGTACCGAATGGCCACAATTTAAAGCACCTGATTTTGAGTTAATCAAAAAATCGCTAGCACACTCAGTTATTGTTGATGGACGTAACCTTTACGATCCGGTTGCAATGAAAGAAAAGGGCTTTAGCTACTACGCTATCGGCCGCGGTGATAGCGTAAAAGTATTCGCATAAAATGGAAGAAGCACTGAGCAGTAGAATCTCAGTGCTTTTTACTTTATTGACTCGTAATAAATTTAAAAAAAATTAAAAGTGGTAAAGAAGAAGGAAACTCATGTCTGAACAAATTAAGAAAGCCGTCATCCCAGTAGCTGGTCTTGGTACTCGTATGTTGCCCGCGACCAAAGCGATTCCTAAAGAAATGTTACCTATCGTTGATAAGCCTTTGATTCAATACATCGTAAATGAATGTGTTGATGCGGGAATCAAGGAAATCATATTGGTAACACATTCTTCAAAAAATGCCATTGAAAACCACTTTGATAAATCATTCGAGTTAGAAACAACGCTTGAAAAGCGAGTAAAACGCCAATTGTTAGAAGAAATACAAGCGATTTGCCCTAAAGATGTCACCATCATGCATGTACGTCAAGGTGAAGCAAAAGGTCTAGGACACGCTGTATTAAAAGCAAGACCTCTTGTTGGTGATGCACCATTCGCTGTTGTTTTGCCTGATGTTGTGCTGGACGACTCAAGCGCGAATCTAAAAACAGAGAACTTAGCGGCGATGATGAAGCGCTTTGATGAAAGCGGCCATAGCCAAATTATGGTTGAACCTGTGCCAATGGAAAAAGTGAGTAGCTATGGTGTTGCCGATTGCGGTGGTGCAGAACTGGTTGCTGGCGAAATGGCGCCAATGACAGCGGTCGTGGAAAAGCCTGCGGTGGAAGATGCACCCTCTAACTTAGCAGTTGTAGGGCGTTACGTCTTATCAGCGCCAATTTGGGACTTGCTTGAATTCACGCCGCCAGGTGCAGGTGATGAGATTCAATTAACTGACGCTATTGCGGCGTTAATGAAAATCGAGACGGTTGAAGCTTTCCATATGACAGGCAGTTCACATGATTGTGGCTCTAAATTTGGCTACATGAAGGCAAATGTTGACTATGCGATGAGACATCCTGAGCTTAAAGATAGCTTTGTTGAGTACTTGAAAAGCCTGGAACTCTAGTATTGAAAACTAGTTGGCTAGAGAAGACAAAATACTCTAAGCAGATATAACAATGTTTTAAATAACCTAAGGTTATATGAAATCAGATTGTTATATGGTTTATATCCTTCTTATGTGCCAGAATGTCATTATTAAAATTTACATTGCCCTTGAGACATAAGCTCTCTTATGCATATTGCAATTTAACTATCATAAATAGAAATTGACCAATGAACTTAACACACTTACAAAAGCTTGAAGCAGAGTCTATCCATATTATTCGAGAGGTAGCCGCTGAGTTTGATAAGCCTGTAATGCTTTACTCTGTCGGTAAAGACTCTGCCGTTTTACTTCACCTTGCCCGTAAAGCTTTCGCCCCGGGAAAAATTCCATTTCCATTACTCCATGTCGACACAGACTGGAAATTCAAAGAGATGATTGCATTTCGCGATCATATGGCTGAGAAGTACGGATTTGAGCTGCTTGTTCATAAGAACCCTGAAGGTTTAGCCATGGGAATGAACCCGTTTGATTTTGGTAGTGCTAAGCACACTGATGTCATGAAAACTCAGGGTTTAAAACAGGCACTGGATAAATATCAATTTGATGCAGCTTTCGGTGGCGCTCGCCGCGACGAAGAGAAGTCACGCGCTAAAGAGCGTGTATACTCATTCCGCGATAAGAACCACCGCTGGGACCCCAAAAGCCAACGCCCAGAGCTTTGGAATACCTACAATGGTAAAGTGAATAAAGGCGAAAGTATTCGCGTATTCCCATTGTCTAATTGGACTGAGCTAGATATTTGGCAATACATCTATCTAGAAAATATTGAAATTGTACCATTGTATCTAGCTGCAGAACGTCCTGTAGTAGAACGTGACGGTACACTTATCATGGTTGATGATGAGCGTATGCCGTTAGAAGAGGGCGAAGAAGTGATGATGAAAAATGTTCGCTTCAGAACCTTGGGTTGCTACCCATTAACGGGCGCGGTTGAATCTGATGCCGCAACATTACCAGACATTATTCAAGAGATGTTATTGACGAAAACTTCAGAGCGCCAAGGACGTGTTATTGACCACGACTCGTCAGGCTCGATGGAGAAAAAGAAGATGGAAGGTTACTTCTAGATCTTATTGTCAAGGCGCATGTTGCTAATACATGCGTGACTGTCTATTTCAGACAAATGATAAAGCAACGTCATTAACAAATTTGTAGGATAACAACATGAGTCATCAATCAGACTTAATCGAAACAGATATTCAAGCGTACTTAAAGCAGCATGAAAATAAAGAGCTTGTGCGCTTTCTAACCTGTGGCAGTGTAGACGATGGTAAAAGTACTTTAATCGGTCGACTGCTGCATGATTCAAAAATGATCTTTGAAGATCAACTAGCGGCGATAGAAAACGATAGTAAGAAATCAGGTACAACGGGAGATACCGTTGATTTGGCGCTACTTGTTGATGGTCTCCAATCAGAGCGTGAACAGGGGATTACGATTGACGTAGCTTATCGTTACTTCTCTACAGATAAGCGCAAGTTTATTATTGCTGACACTCCTGGCCACGAGCAATATACCCGTAATATGGCAACAGGTGCGTCTACTTGTGATCTCGCTATTATTCTTATTGATGCGCGCCGTGGTGTACAAGTTCAAACCCGTCGTCATTCGTTTATTTGTTCATTGCTTGGTATCAAACATGTCCTTGTTGCGGTAAACAAGATGGATTTGGTGGATTATGATCAAGACAGATACCAGCAAATCAAGAAAGACTACCGAGAATTTGCTGAAGACCTGAACTTTGATGATGTGCGCTTCGTGCCGATTTCGGCATTAAACGGCGATAACGTTGTTGAAGAAAGCGAAAACATGGCTTGGTATCCTGGCGCTACCTTGATGAAGCTTTTAAACACAATCAAAGTTGATCCCGCTGAACAGTTAAGTGAATTCCGTTTCCCTGTGCAGTACGTGAACCGACCACACCTTAACTTCCGTGGTTTTGCGGGTACCGTTGCTGCAGGGCAAGTGCGAATTGGTGACACCGTTGTTGCCTTGCCATCAGGTAAAGAAAGTGAGGTAGCGTCTATTGTAACCTTTGACGGTGAATTGGAGCGCGCTGAACAAGGACAAGCAATCACGCTAACGCTAAAAGATGAAATAGATATTAGCCGTGGCGAGATGATTGTTCGCAAAGGCAGCACACTAGTTTCCTCTAGAGAGTTCAATGCCTCTGTTGTATGGATGCATGATGATGCGTTGGAAACCGGAAGAGAGTATTACATCAAACACGGTACCAAATTAACAACGGGTCATGTGACTAAAGTGGTTAATCGTACTGATGTAAACACAATGGAGCAAAGTGAAGCAAGTAACTTAGGATTAAATGAAATCGGTTCTGTTGATTTTGAAGCGGCTGAAGTATTACATTTTGATCCGTACGATGTGAACCCAAGCACAGGCGCGTTTATCATTATTGATCGTTTGAGTAATATTACCGTGGGTGCAGGTATGATTCATCATGCGACTGAAAAAGTAGATGCACAAACTTACTCTGCGTTTGAAATTGAGTTTAATGCACTAGTGCGTAAACATTTCCCTCATTGGGGCGCGCGCGATATTTCTAAACTTTTCTCATAAGTTTAGTCTATTGCGAAATATCGTAGAAAAACATCATAGCTAATCTCTTAGCTTAAACTAATAGTAAAGTCGCTTGATTGACCTTTCTTTCAAGCGGCTTAACTTTTTAGAGATAAAAATAAGACAATCTTTAATTACTTGCCCTCTGTTCATGGATAGGTGATAGTAAGTGATTAAGGAATATGCAAAATAAAATTAACGCATAGAGAGAATTTCTTATGACAGCAATGCAATGGTTTATGCTCGCTGTTTTTATAACTACCTTCCTCGGCCTGATAAAATATCAGCAGATTCCCGAGCGTATCTTTTTTGCCGCTACCTTACTTTGTTTGTCGGTATCACTTGTTGATACGAGAGATGTATTGGCAAATGCAGTTAACCCAGGGCTCGTATCCTTAGTACTACTTGTTTTGTGCTCGTTTGCATTTGAGCGCACAAGCTTACTTCGCAAACTCTCAAATATTTTAATCAGTGGATCGAAAGTAAAGTCGGTGCTAAGAACCTTGTTAAGCGCTGCGTTTGCTTCTGCAATCATGAACAATACTGCAGTAGTAGCAAGCCTTATTAATACGATTAAGAATAATACGCTAATTAATCCTGGTAAATTACTCTTACCATTATCTTTTGTCTCTATCCTTGGTGGTACGCTTACCTTAGTGGGTACCTCAACCAACTTGCTAGTGAACAGTATGTACATTGAGCAAGGAAATGAGTCATTACAGTTTTTTGATTTTACCTTAGTTGGTTTGACAGCTTTAGGTATTTGTTTCTTCGTTATCCTGCTCCGCCTGCCCAGTTTGCCCAATATTGGTGAAGAGTCATTGCAGACTAAGGAATACTTGCTCGAAGCAGAAGTTTCGGAAGGTTCGGGGCTTATAGGTAAAACAGTTGAAGAGAATGGGTTACGTAATTTAGATTCTATATTCTTGGTAGAGGTTGTACGTCGCGGCCGACTTATTTCACCCGTAACACCGGAAGAAGTCTTGCAACTAAAAGATAAACTTATCTTTTCAGGCGATATCTCTAAAGTAAAAACGCTACAACAGTTTGACGGTTTAACCTTGTTTGCCGAACAGGATGGGTTACTTAGAGATAACTTGACAGAAGTTGTCATAAAGCCTGATTCATCAGTGATTGGTAAGAGCCTCAAAAGTGCAGGTTTTCGTGCCCGCTTTGATTCTGCCGTAGTTGCCATTCGCCGTGAAGGTGCAACGCTCTCTGGAAAGTTAGGTGAAATAGTTATCCACTCTGGTGACTTTCTAGTACTGGCTGTTGGTAAAGACTTTAGTTCTCGCACTAACTTATCAAAGAACTTTTATATTCTTTCCGGTCACAAGCCTGAAAATATGCTTTCAGGTTGGCGTGATAAGCTGACAGTTTTTGGCTTTTTTACCACCATTGCTTTATCGGTATTTACTGAGCTATCGCTGCTTAAATGTTTAATGTTCTACGTGTCTATATTGATATTTACAGGCGCATTGACCATTAACGAAATCAAACGACGCTTTCCGCTTGAGATATGGATGATCGTACTTAGCGCACTGACCTTGGCGAAAGCGATGGAAAATAGCGGTTTGGCTGATTTACTCGCGCAGAACGTAGAGACCTTATTAGATGGCAAAAGCATATATGTTGCTTTTGTATTGATATTTGTATTGACCTTAGTCGTTACAGAGTTGGTTACCAATAATGCAGCTGCCGCTTTGATTTTCCCTATCGCATACAATATGGCGCTTGGCCTCGATGCAAACCCTATTCCTTTCGTGATGGCGGTTGCTTTCGCTGCGAGTGGCAGCTTTATTAGCCCATATGGTTATCAAACCAATGTGATGGTTTTTAACGCTGGTAACTACCGTTTACTCGACTTCCTAAAATATGGCGTGCCCGTCTCTTTTACATACGCATGCGTAGTGCTAGTGATGATTCCGCTAATTTTTCCATTTTATTAATGGTGTAGAACATAGACATGAAAACTGAAAACACAGTATGGCATCACACGAATGTCACTAAAGCACAGCGTGCAACCTTAAAAAAACAGAAACCTTGCCTACTTTGGTATACGGGCTTAAGTGGCTCTGGTAAGTCAACGGTTGCTAACGCAGTTGATGCCTTACTTTTTGAACGAGGCCATCATAGTTATCTACTCGATGGCGATAATGTTAGGCATGGTTTAAATGGCGATCTTGGCTTCAGTGACACTGATCGTATTGAAAATATTCGTCGCATTAGTGAAGTATCTAAGCTCTTTATCGATTCGGGGTTAATTGTATCAACAGCATTCATCTCACCCTTTGCTCAAGATAGAGCGATGGCGCGTGAATTACTAGATGATGGAGAGTTTATTGAAGTTTATATCGATACGCCTATTGAAGTATGCGAACAAAGAGATCCTAAAGGCCTTTATAAGAAGGCACGTGCAGGCGAAATTAAAGACTTTACTGGTATTGATTCAGCTTACGATGTGCCTGAAAGCCCAGAAGTACATGTTGAAACGGCAAAGTGCTCGATAGAAGAGTGTGCCCAACAAATTGTTAGTTATTTAGAGCAAAACGGATATTTAGGAACAAAATAATGCACTACGACGTATTTAATGGTGATGCAGATGGCATTTTAGCTCTTGTTCAATTGAGGCTTGCAGAACCCAAAGAAAGCCAGTTGATCACAGGTGTAAAACGCGACATTTCTTTGTTAAAGCGCGTAGATATTGAGCAGGCTCGCTCGGTAACTGTGTTAGACATTTCAATGGAAAAGAACCAAGAGGCGCTTTCGTCTCTACTAGACAATAAGGTGCCTGTTTTCTATGTTGACCATCATCGTAGTGGTGAGATCTCTGCAAGCGAATACCTATCGGCAAATATCGACTTAGATGCTAATACATGTACTAGTTTACTTATTAATGACCACCTAAATGGTGCTCATTATTTATGGGCAATTGCGGCCGCATTTGGTGACAATATGACAGCTTCTGCAATAGCACTTGCCGAGAAGCATCAAGTAAATGAAGACGATCAAAGGTTTTTAAAAGACCTAGGTATTTACGTTAATTACAACGGCTATGGACGTACAGTCGACGATTTGCACTTTACGCCAGAAGCGTTGTACCGGTTGCTAGTTAAATACACTAACCCACTTGAACTTCGCGAGGATAAATCCTCAGTGTTTTATCAGCTGGAAGCGGCTTATCAGCAAGATATGGCGAAAGCAGCTGATGCTAAAGTACATTTCTCTACGCCAGTTGCTAAAGTACTGGAGCTGCCTGATGAGGCTTGGGCAAGACGTGTCTCTGGTGTCTATGGTAACCAATTAGCTAATGAAGCACCTGATACAGCACACGGTGTATTAACACTCAATGCTGATGCAACATACACAGTTAGCGTTAGAGCACCACTGAACAATAAACAAGGTGCGGACAAAGTGGTTTGTCAGTTTGAAACTGGAGGCGGGCGAGCTGCTGCCGCAGGTATTAATGCGCTGGCAGAAAATGAGTTGCAGCGCTTTATTGACACATTAGCAAGCTACTATAGTTAGTATTGTTTTTTGAAAGGTTATCAGAGTATTTACGAGGAACGTATGAGCTTATTATTAACAGGTGGAATGGGGTACATAGGCAGCCACACGGTTGTGCAGTTGTTAGATCTGGGACAAGACGTTGTTATTTTAGATAACTTGTCAAATGCCTCTGAAAAAGTACTCGACAGAATCGAAAAAATTACTGGCAAACAGCCAGTGTTTGTTAAAGGTGATATTTGCAATCGTGGTGATCTTGATAAGGTATTTACTGAGCATCAGATAGACGCAGTCATTCATTTTGCTGGTTTGAAAGCCGTGGGTGAGTCAAATGAGATTCCGCTTAGTTATTATCACAATAACGTCAGTGGATCTGTAACGTTATTTCAGGCAATGGCTGACCACAATGTTAAGCAATTGGTGTTTAGCTCATCAGCTACAGTCTACGGTGAGCATAACCAGTCTCCACTTATTGAAACCATGCCAACATCAGCCACCAATCCTTATGGCCAAACCAAGTTAATGATTGAAAACATCTTATTTGATTTAGCCAAGAGTGATAGTGAATGGACCATTATCAATTTGCGCTATTTCAACCCAATAGGCGCACACGCCTCTGGGTTAATTGGTGAAAACCCAAATGGTATCCCGAATAACTTGTTGCCTTATGTCGCACAGGTTGCAGTAGGGCGTTTAGAGCAGTTAAGTGTATTTGGTGACGACTACAACACACCTGATGGTACAGGAGTGCGTGATTATATCCATGTGGTCGACCTGGCTAACGGCCATGTAAAAGCACTGGAGAAATTAAGTGCGTTATCAGGCTGTCATGCGATTAATTTGGGGACAGGTAACGGCACGTCAGTACTTGAGATCGTAAACACTTTCTCGTCTGTTTGTGGCCGCAGTATCCCATACAAAGTGGTGCCAAGACGTGCTGGTGATATTGCTACAGTATTTGCCAATGCGGAAAAAGCGCAATCGCTATTGGGGTGGCAAGCGGAATACGATCTCAATACCATGATTGAAGATACCTGGCGTTGGCAGTCAAGTAACCCTGAAGGGTATTAGTAGTTCGCTGCTAGAAAAGGGTTGGATAGACTCAACTTTTCATTAAATTATCGTATATAAAAAAACGCTAGCTAGGCTAGCGTTTTTTTATTGATGCTGTTTTTGTATATATGACTAAAAGCTCGTATTTAAGTCACTTGTTGTGCCTGTTCATCTGACCAAGCAAGCGCTTCATTGTAAGCTTCTACGACTTGCTCTTTTTCAAGCTTCAGCTTCTCCATGACTATCGCTGTTTTGTCCCACTCTGCATGTTCAATAAGTTCCACCAGCTTAATAAGCGCGGCCATAACACCTTTGCGAGTGAGTAGCGGATCTTTTATCTCTTGAGCTAACGGTAGCTTTTCCATGATGCTTTCAAGACTCTCGTCGAGTATCGCATCTATCATTGACAACAAGCCTGTTAGAAACGCTAGTGAGGTATCGAGAGGTGCATTAACTTTACCTGCAATTTGCTCACAGAACTTAGCACGCGTCATAGCCATGTTAATAAGCTCTGTTGGCTTATCTGGGTTAACGTTTGCCGCAAACATTAATCCAAGGAATCGTTTTAATTCAGCAGAGCCTAAAATAACCAGCGCTTGCTTGATAGTAGAAATCTCACTTGCACGTCTAAACATCGCAGAATTAGCATAACGCAATAATTTATACGATAGAGATACATCGCGCTCAAAGACCGAGGTAATACTTGCTAAATCCATCTCCGGCTTACTGGTTTCGTATAACAGTTCTGCCATCGCCATTTGAGAGGGAGAAAGGTTCTTCGCCTTAACCATCTCTGGTTTAGAAAAGAAGAATCCTTGAAAGTACTCAAAGCCTAATTCTAGGGCTTGGTTGTATTCTTCGTGAGTCTCAACTTTCTCGGCGAGTAATTGAATGTGAGGATATTTCTCTATCGCTTGTTTAATCTGTTTGATTTCATCAATGCCAGTGGCTTGGACATCTATTTTGATAATTTTTACGTATGGGTAAAAGTGAGCCCAAACGCTCTGGTGCTCGTAATCGTCCAGCGCTAGCGTATAACCTTTATCGTAAAGGTCTTTACACAGGGCTAACAACTTCTTGCCAGGCTTAACCGTCTCCAGTATTTCAACCACCACTTCCTCATTGGTAAGCATACCTGCGTAACCTTTACTCAATGTCTCGAGCGTAAAGTTAATGAAGGCAGGCTTATTACCCGTAAATTCATGGATACCCATGTTAAATTTACTTGCCTCAATCATCTTACTGGTAGCTTCATCACCATCAATATCCGGAAAAATATTGTCTATGCTATCCCTGAATAAAAGTTCATAAGCGAAGAGGTTTTTGTTTTTGTCTAAAATGGGCTGTCTGGCCGCATAAAAATACATAGAGTACAAAATCCTTGTCAAATTGCCGTTAACATTTACTCGGCTTTTTGGTCAAACTATCAAATGCTATCACGCATCAAGTGCGTCAGTTGATAGCAGAGTACAACGTTTAGTTTTAACTAGGCACTATAAGTTAATCAATTCTATTTAGCCAATAAATTATCGTAAAGATAGGCTATGGAATCTCATTCAGTTGTTTATGACGCCTAGTTGTTTGTTATTGGGTATCTATCAGATGTTTTGTTACTGATTTAACTTATGAAAAATTTCACTTGGTTCGTGATTATTCTTATCAACTAACAAGCTAAATACCACACCGGCGAGTAACGCAACGATAAAGCCAGGCACAATTTCATATAAGTCGTATATGCCGCCGCTCAGTTGCTTCCATGCGACCACAGTAATAGCCCCTGAAACTATCGCTGCTATTGCACCTACTCGATTAAACTTAGCCCAAAACAGGCTTAAAATCACCGTTGGGCCGAATGCTGCACCAAAACCTGCCCAAGCATAACTGACAAGGTCAAGTACCGAACTTTCAGGGTTTGTCGCTATTACTGTAGCTAGTGCTGCAATTCCCGCGAGCGAGAATCGAGATAGCCATACTAATTTATGCTCACTGGCTTCTTCTTTTGCGATATGTTTATAAAAGTCTTCAACAATAACGCTTGAGCAAACGAGTAATTGCGAGTCGATAGTACTCATGATTGCCGATAAAATTGCAGCAATGAGAATACCAGCAACCCAAGGGTTTAAAATAGCTTCAGCCAACTGCAAGAAGATGGTTTCGGGATTAGCTAGTGGCGTATCTGCGAAATATGCGATCCCCACTAAACCGACTGCTAAAGCCCCCATTAGTGATAATACCATCCATATCATGGCGATATTTCGAGAAGTGGGGACATCTTCAACTGAGCGAATTGCCATAAAGCGACTGAGAATATGTGGTTGGCCAAAGTAGCCTAAGCCCCATGCCATCAGGGAAATGAAACCTAGCCACGTAAAGTCTTTAAATAGGTCGCCATACTCAGGGCTTTGCTTAGCTAAAATCGCTTGTGTAGTATCCAGCCCGCCAAGTGTGTTAACTGCGACAATAGGCAGGGCTACAAGTGCAATTAACATCAGGCAGCCTTGGAAAAAGTCTGTCCAGCTAACCGCTAAAAAGCCGCCAAGAAAGGTGTAGGAAACAATGACTACCGCGCCAATTACGAGCGCAGAGATATAATCAAGACCAAATACCTTCTCAAATAGAATTGCGCCGCCTACGAGGCCTGAAGATACATAGAACGTGAAAAAAACTAAAATAGTTAAGGCTGAGATAAAACGTAGAAGGTGAGACTTATCATTAAACCTATTTTCGAAGAACTCTGGCAAGGTTAGAGAATCATTAGCGTTTTCAGTAAATTTTCTTAAACGAGGCGCAACTAATAGCCAGTTGAAAAATGCCCCAATCACCAGACCAACACCAATCCAAACTTCACTCGCGCCAGATAAATAAATCGCGCCTGGTAAGCCAAGTAATAACCAACCGCTCATGTCAGATGCGCCAACACTCAGTGCCGTAACAGCAGGACCCAACTGGCGACCGCCAAGGATATAATCACTTAATGTATCTGTTGCTTTATAAGCGATGTAACCAATAGATAAGGTAGCTAGCAAATAGCCGATGAAGGTAACGAGCGTGGGTAGTGCGATGGTCATTCAAATCATTCTTGTTGTTAACAGTATCGAGCATGCTAACAAGAATGAGGAGTGTGGGCTAGTCTTAGGGTAGCCCACATAATGCAATCACTGTCATAAATTGTAAACTAATGGACTCAGTGATAGCTCAAGTTATTAAATAGACCACTGTGTGCTGCTGCTAAGGTTATCTCGCCACTTTTGCACTTCTTCGTCTTTCTCACCAACAACAATGACATGATTATCACCCATTCGAATCGAGCTGCCATGATAACGTTTGTCTTCAAACACACTTGTAAAGCTCACTTCTGTGCGCTCTGGTACAACAAATACGTTGACCGGTGCCGTTTCCCCTTTAAACACTAAGTGCAGGCTCTTTATACCGTCAAACCGACAGTAATCGGCAGACATTAATTCGCCAACCTGTGAAGCAAATACGCCATTAAAAGACGTCATCTTATTATTCAAAGACGCAAGTGTAACCTTAGCTTCACCATCGTTAGAAAATACACCCTCCTCATGGTAAACATGTGCTAGAGCATAGTCACCTATATTCGTGTAAGCGCTGGAAAACTGGAGAAAATTAAAGAGTACACCAAAGGCAATAGCGACAGATGCTGCTAATGCAAAGTGAACTCTGTTTTTGCGTTTATCATGCTGATGGCTTGCCATCGCTTGACGTAAAATTAACTTGTCAGATAACTCTTCAGGTACGGGAACGCGTAACGCTTCTGCGATATCTCTATCAAGTGCTTCAATATCTTTAGCAAACTGTTCTCTCGCTGGGTTATCCTTTCTAGCCGCAACGATCTCCGCATCTTGCGCGTTTGGATCTTCATATAAACGGCGTCGGAATTGCAACTCATCCATTGTGTGTACCTCTTTTCAATGGTGTTTTCTCTAATGCTTCTTTCAATTGGTTACGCGCTCTAAACAAACGCGTCATCACCGTGTTCTTGTTCAAATCAAGTAGTTCTGCTATTTCTTCACCACTAAAGCCACCAATAACTTGCAGTACAAGCGGCTCTCTATACTCAACTGGCATTTCATTAATGCGAGCTCGTAACCAATGATTTTCGAGTTCTTGTTCAGTTGACGGTGAGACAGTGTCCGTGATGGACGATTCTTCATACTCGCCCATCTCAAAACGCTTACGTTCAAATCGGCGCGCGTTTTCCCTGCGTAAAATAGTGATCAGCCAAGACTTGGCTGCTTTTTCATCTTTTAAAGAGTCGAGTGCCCGCCAAGCGCGTAAGAAAGTTTCTTGCACTAAGTCTTCGGCAACTTGTTTATCTTGCACCAGCCAATAGGCGTAGCGATAAATATCGGTATGAAGCGCCTTAACAAGGGCTTCGTATCTAACTTGTTTTGTACTCATGTTGGAAGAGACCAGAGTTGTCGCAACTTTATTTCGAATTTTTTTCAACATTGGTGTTAATTTTTATTCGTGGTGTTGGGGCGCGATAAGCATAGCATGTCAAACCTGCAGACCGCATAAGTTAAAATGAATTAAAACAAGAGAGTAAGTAGTCATGTATAAAAAAGCCTGCAAATGCAGGCCTCTTTAGTTGATGTATTGCTTAACGATTAAACCTTAGCGATTAAATCTAACTAGGTCTTCCTCTAACGAGTAGGGTTTAACGACAGGTCTATCGTACTTTCTGCGTTATTTCTGTTTCTAGTAGTGCCGGCAATAGCAGCCAATAACCGCTGACCTTGCCATGATGACTGCTGGTTCGATTGCGCTGAATCTTTAGCGAAGTAATATGACTGTAGCTCGTCGATTGCTAAGACTAGCGCTTCATCTTCACTTAACAATTTTACATCGTGTAACGTCTTTGCTTCATTTTTACCATTGCTCTTACTTCCATTCTGAGCAACGTTCGACGTTGAAGACTGCTTCAGTTGGTTAAACCAAGGCACAATTAAAGACAAAGCTTCTTTGCCGTTATTTTGCTTACATGCCGCAATTAAGGCTAAGTGCGATTGACTAACTGCCGTTGACGGTTTTACAGTGCCCGGTTGTTTCTTTCTGCGCAACCACTCTGTTGTTATCCAAGCAACTGCCGTCAGTAACCAAAGGGCTAGAAATAGCCATTGCAGCCAAGAAGCTTGTTCGACAATTATGTTTTCAGGTGCAGACATACTATCTGTAGCACTTTCCGCCGCTTTCGGAGAAGGCTCAGGATTGTAGGAGCGCGGCTCCGCAATCTCACTGGGTAAAATGGTAATGGTCTGGGCTGGTAAACTGGCCACCTCTTGGCGGTTGGTGACTGTATTCCACCATGGCACTTCAACCGCAGGTAGCGTGAATTCGCCTGGTTTGCTTGCAACAATGGCAAAGTTATTGACGGTTTGACTGACAAAACGACCATTAGAAACAGTAGAATGTGCACTTTGCTGATCAGGGTATACTTTCAACCCTTGCGGAAGAGCCAGTGAAAGCTCTGGAAGTTGCTCTTCGCCAACCCCAGCCGCTGTTAATGTGATTGTACGAGTAATAGGCTCACCAACCTTGTATTCACCGTTAGCCGGTTGCCATTCCTGGTGAAGGGTAATGAGTTCGCTTGGTAGCCAGTGGCTAGCATAGTTAGCTGGCATAGACTTGACTGTCAGTGGGATTTCATCACCAAGTACACTTATCGCTTTTGTTTCTCCGAAGCTTAAGAAATTAGAGCGTCGTGCTGATTGCACCATAATCTCGCCGGAAAACATCGGAGATTTTAAGAGAAAATCGCCACTTTCATGGGGTGTAATGCTAAAAGTACGCTGAATGACGCGGTAGCGTCTGCCATTGATGATAGCTTCCTCTTCGAGATCTTTGCCAACTTGAGCAATGGTTGCGCCTGTTAGCTCCGGCTCAGTTAAGCTGCCACGCTTTAGCTCTGCAGCAAAATAAAGCTTAACGGTCAACGTCAGCATTTGTTGAACGTAGACTTCTCGGTCAGAAACATCAGCCTCAATAAATACATCTCGTTGTGTGCTAGCACTCGGGTCGTTTGCGCTTAACACGGTCAAGCTGATTGGGGCTGTCGATTTGTCTTCAACGGTTAAACTCGGTAACTCAATAATGCCTTCACGTCGGGGGATAAGCACTGTTTGCCACTTAGTCGTGCGCGAGGTTTTGAAATTAATCATGCTAGTCTGCGTACTAACCGAGGTACGCCCAACGATAAAGTCTTTTGCAAGCGGCGCTGTATTTAGCGCGTTTGCGTCGACATCGTCGTCAGCAGTCACTGTTAAAATTAGCGATTCTTTTAACGTAACAGGATTCTTATCGACGGTGGCCGTCACTTGAGTTAAGGCAAGTGTTTGAAAACTAATGATGGACAATAGTAAAAGGATGCTTTTTCTTACCACTTTTTCTTCGCTCCGTTTGTCGAACCATTTTGACGACGTTTTTGATATTCAAGCTGCATTTTGTTACGCAGTAATAGATAAGGATCGTCAGTGACTTTTTTCAGTAATTGTTGATGCTTTTGTTCTTTTTCAGCATTGGCTTGTTGTTCTGCCGCGCTCAATTGTGCGTTAGCAGGTTCATCGTTCTGTTGCTGACTTTCATCATTGTTTGTCGATTGTGCTTGTGCTTGATCTTGTTGCTGCTGTTCAGACTCATTACCTTGAGACTGAGCATCCGAATTATCAGTGCTATTGCTTTCGCTATTTTGTGATTGGTTTTCGCTATTGCTACCATTTTGTTGGTCGCTAGACTGCTGAGACTGATCTTGAGCGTCGCCATTCTGATCTTGTTCTTGCTGCTGGTCTTGCTGACTTTGTTGACCATCTTGTGACTCTTGCTGATCGCCTTGATTGTTCTGTTCACTATCTTGGCTATCGTTTTGTTGGTCTTGATTATCGTCGCTGTCGCCTTGCTGTTGATTATCACCTTGCTGATTCTGCTGCTCTTGTTGCTGCTCTTGTTGCTGCTTAAGTTGCTCCAGCAATGCTTTGTTCGCTTTTGCATCTTCGTGGGTTTCATTCATTGATAAGGCTTTTTCGTAAGCCTTAATTGCCTCGTCGAGTTTTTGCAGTTTGGCCAGTGCATTACCTTGGTTGTAGTAACCCTCAGCGCTTTCTGTCTGACCAAAAGCCTCTGCAGCGGCTTCAAAGTTCCCTGCTTTGTAATGTGAAGAGCCTTGCCACATTGGATTTTTAAATTGTTCAGCTGCTTTTGAGAACGCCTCTTCATTAAAAGCTTGTTGACCTTGTTGGTCCTTGGTTTTCCACAAGCTTTGCCAATCGAGCGCCATAGCTTTTTCAGTCGGGGTGAGTAGCAGGGTCAATGGCAAGATCAATTGCATAATAGCTAGTAAGGTTCCTCGCCTAAAGTAGCCCAGTAACAACAATAAAACTGGAATTAATAGGTAAGGACCAGCTTCTTGCCATTGATCGCCAAATTGCAATTCAGCGGTTTGTTTCTCTTGTTGTTTGTCTCGCTGGGTTTGTATTGTGCCTGCTACTAGGGTTTCTATATCATCTAAATCGTTAGTAAGAGTGCGATATTTGCCGTTACCGTTTTGCGCAACACCGTATAAGTACTCTTCACTTAATTTAGGAATGACGATGGCGCCAGTGCTATCTTTTAACAATTCGCCATTCGGTAGCTTAATTGGCGCGCCTGAGCTGGTGCCGACACCAAGTATGTTGAGGTTGTGATTGTGTTTCGACGACCAGTCATTGATATCGCTGACATCTTCGTAATCAATGCCGTCAGTAAACCAATAGATATCGCCTTCAATGTGACCAGCATTAGTTAGCATTTCATTTGCAATAGTAAGAGCGGCCAGCGGATTGCTGCCAAGCTCTGGCATTAGTTCTGGGCTGAGAGATGGGAGTAATAATTTGATGTTATTTACATCTTCCGTCAGTGGACTGATGATAAATGCATCACCTGCATACGCAATTAGGCCAACACCACCGTCGGTTAATTTATCCAGTAAATCGATAGCTTTGAAGCGAGCTCGAGTCAGTCGATTGGGTGCGACATCCGAAGAGTACATGGAATAAGACATATCCATGATAATGACTGAGCCTCGATCCACTTGATAAACAGGCTGTGGAATCTTTTGCCATGCAGGGCCAGCAAGGGCGCTGACCACCAATATATAAATTAGCGCAGCCGGTAAAAGTGATGTTTGTTTTGACTGCGCGCCACCGTCAATCATTTGCTTAGCTAGGTGAGGCGGCAAGACTTTATGCCAACCGGATTGGCTAACTCTAAGCCTAGACAATAACCAAACGATAACCGGTAATGCCAATAAAGCGATTAACCACAAAGGGCGAATAAAGTGAAAGTCAGTCATATTTACCCTCCTAGTTTCATTGTGTTTTGAGATCTTGAACTGCTGATTACGGGTTTGTTCAACCAAAGCAGGTGAAGCAATGCAAGTGACAACGCTAATCCGAGTGGCCAATAGAATAAGGCGCTCAATGGTCGCATTTGCTGCTGCTCTTGTTCTACAGGCTCCAACTCATCTAAGAGTTGATAAATTTGCGCCATCGATTGGCTGTCACGTGCTCTAAAATATTTACCGCCAGTTTGTTGTGCGATTTTTGATAATGTTTGCTCGTCGAGCTCGCTTGATGGATTAACGCGTCGGGTACCGAATAGCGAGCGTTGCTCCATTACATCTGCGCCAATACCAATGGTGTAAATCGTAATGTTTTTCGCCACAGCAAGCTCTAATGCCTGCTCTGGAGTGATTTTTCCAGCGGTGTTCTGCCCGTCCGTTAAGAGCAGTAAAACACGGTTTGATTCTTCTTTTGCCTCAAAGCGCTTTACCGCCAGTGCCATTGCGTCGCCAATCGCGGTTTTCTTGCCAACTAAGCCCAGCACTGTTTCATCAAGCATTTGCTTAACCGTTTGTCGGTCATAAGTCATCGGAGTTTGCATATAAGCATCGTCGGCAAATAATATCAGGCCGAGTCTGTCACCGTTTCGTCTTTCGATGAAATCGCCAAGCAGGACTTTTAGCATCTGTAGGCGATTGATGGTTCGCCCATTAATGTTCATGTCCTCAACTTGCATACTGCCGGAAAGGTCAACAGCAATCATCATTTCGCGACCTTCGGTGGGAATATCTACTGCTTCTCCTAGCCATTGAGGTCGACTTGCTGCCAAAACAACTAATAGCCAGACTAGGCTTAATAGCAAAGCTGGCAGTTTACTGGAGCTCGATACGGTCGCATTGCCGTCAATCCCATCGATTAACGTTGGGATTTTGAGTGCGGCACTTTGTACTTTCTTTTTAGCGGGTAAGAAATAAACTAGCAACGGTAGTGGCAGTGCCACTAACAACCAAGGCCATGCAAAACTAATCACCGTATGCCTCCTTGTTTGTTGAGTTTTTGTTTATATTTTGGTTTACATCATGTGGTAGTTCGTCCTGTGCAACTTTCTTCGGCGGAAGTGCATGTTGCAGCCAATAGAGCGTCGCATGGTTAAACGCTGTCTGATCTATACCAGAAGTGGCTTGGTAACAGTCGGATAAATAGTTTTGTATTTGCTGGCTAAACTTGCCTTGTTTGCTTTCTGGTAAGCAATTTTCTAAAAATGCTTTGAGTGCACTTCCATGCAGCTGCGCAGTAACCGAACGAGGAAAATAATGCATTAACGCGACTTTCAATAGTGTTAACGTTTCTTGCGGTGTTTTGGCGTCTTTAACTACTGCTAACACTTGCTTTTTCACTTTTCTGTCATTTCGAAATTTCATAAAGGCACGCACGCCGAAAACGATAACAACCAACGTGAGCAATAGTAGTATCCACCAACCTGGCGCAATTGGGTATTGGTGCACTTGCTCTGGTAAATGAATATCTTTTAGTTGGGCTAACGGATCCATTGCATTGCTCCGCTAGTGAGTTGTTGTTCTAAGGTTTGTCCCGCTGATAAACTGAATACTCGAGCACCAGCTTTAGTAAATAGTTGTTTTTTATAATGCATTAGCGCAGATACTTTCGCCTGATACTTTGCTTGAATATTCTGGTCACCTAAGGTTAATTGCTGGCGCTGCTTGCCATCTGTCATGGCTACATTCGCTCGAAATCCAATATCAGGTAAGCTTTGCTCCAGCGGGTCGACAATCAAACCAACTACTAATTCACAGTGACGACTTAATTGCGTTAAGTGGCGGATACTTTGATCATTCAATGCGTGGCCATCGGTAATCAGATAAACCAAACAACCAGGTTTTGCGACCTGCCTCAAACGCTGGCAATTTTGTTCAAACGCAAGTTCAAAATCAGTATCAGCAAGCGTTGGCTGATTGTCGAGACTGTGTTGATGGATATCCTGAAGCGTGTGTAAATAGTGCAGTACGCCTTGCTTACGCGAACGAGGTTTACACT
Organism: uncultured Thalassotalea sp.; assembly: GCA_947492575.1. Classification (GTDB taxonomy): domain Bacteria; phylum Pseudomonadota; class Gammaproteobacteria; order Enterobacterales; family Alteromonadaceae; genus Thalassotalea_F. The sequence goes on along the minus strand of CANLNK010000002.1, from coordinate 88,243 downwards.
CTTGGTGATGTATTTCATTAAAGACAATACCACCTAAACGATCGCCTCGGCTTTTTGCATGCCACGCAACCAATGCAGCTAAATGAGACGCTTGTATCGATTTTCGCAAAAGCTGAGAACCAAACAGCATGCTCGCACTTAAGTCGGTAGCAATAAGTACTGGTCTTTCGACTTCCTCACGGAATAGCTTGGTATGCGTTTTACCTGTGCGCGCTGTCACACGCCAGTCGATTGTGCGAATATCATCGCCTGTTTGATAGTGTCTTACTTCGTCAAATTCCATGCCTCGCCCCTTACTGCGTGCGAGGTAATTTCCCGACATCTGTGCCTGTCGATTTTTGGAGCCTTTAAGATTAATAAGCCCAGCTTTACTCTGATATCGCAGAAGCTCCTCAATGGTTAGTGTTAAACCATCGGTATGGAGTTCGCTTAAGTCTTGTTGGACTTGATTAAAATCGACAGCCTTAGTTGCTCGGCTAAACCACTTCATTGCTATAACCTTTCGCTAGACAATCTTCTAACTGATAACCTTTCAATAGGACACTGGTTGCTATTACGTTAAACATTAGCCACGTTAAGCAATAGCGACATGTTCCAGTATATGGTCGATGACTTGATTGGTTGTGACGCCATCAGCTTCAGCTTGGTAGGTCAGTAACAGGCGGTGGCGCAGTACATTGTGCAGAACCGCTTGAACGTCTTCTGGACTGACAAAATCACGACCATGCAACCAAGCACGAGAGCGCGAGCAGCGATCGAGTGCGATCGTCGCGCGAGGACTTGCACCAAATGCTAACCACTGTTTTAGCTGATCGTCATATTTCTCAGGTTGGCGTGTCGCCATGATGAGGTCAACAATATACTGTTCAACCGCCTCAGCCATATGAATAGTTAGCACTTCCTTACGTGCAATGAATATTTCTTCCTGCGATAAGGTACGTAATGGTTTAGTCTCTTCTTTTAACGCTTCACCACGGTTGAGCTTTAATATGGCTAATTCACTCGCTGCATCAGGGTAGTCAATATCTAAGTGCATTAAAAAGCGATCTAACTGCGCCTCTGGCAGTGGGTAGGTACCTTCTTGTTCTAGCGGGTTTTGCGTCGCCATGACAAGAAATAGCTCCGGTAGCGGATAAGTGTTTCTACCTACCGTAATTTGACCTTCTGCCATTGCCTCTAACAATGCTGACTGGACTTTAGCTGGCGCACGGTTAATTTCATCAGCGAGTACTAAGTTGCGGAACAATGGGCCTGACTGAAACACGAATGTTCCATCTTCTGGACGATAGATATCAGTACCCGTCAAATCGGCGGGTAAAAGGTCTGGTGTGAACTGTACACGATGAAAATCTGCTTCAAGACCATCAGCTAACGCATTGACAGCACGGGTTTTTGCAAGTCCCGGAGGTCCTTCAACGATTAAGTGTCCGTCGGCGAGTAGGGCAATGAGTAGATTTTCTACTAAAGCTTGTTGGCCAATAATTTGTGACGATAAATGCGTTTTAAGGGACGTAAAATGTTCTATGCTCATAGCTAAATCTTTGGCTTATTTGTAATTATTTTGTTGGTAAATCAAGTAGATTTTAAGACATTGCAATTTATATATGGTTCCCAGGACTAAAAACAAGCTTTATCTTGTAAGAATTTATCGCAGTCTCATTGACTGTTAGCTGGCTTTGAAAGCGGGCATAACCTTATCTATATGCCCATTTCATTGATACTCGGTTGCAATTGCGTTATCAGATTTAGTTCTGAGCCTGCTATAAAGTGATGTTTTACTTCTTGTTTATTTCTGATTTACGTGCTGTAACAAGGCTTGGTTGAAAAAATTACTCTATCGGTTAGAATTGATTAAAATTCTCAGAGGTCTGACCTCTTAAAAGGAAGCATAATGACAAAGTCTAAAACAATTATGACACCAACGGGGGAGCGCATTGCTATTGTTGCAGGTTTGCGTACACCGTTTGCAAAACAAGCGACCGCTTTTCACGGTGTTCCTGCCGTTGATTTAGGTAAGATGGTTGTAAACGAACTCATGCAAAAGCATGAAATTGATCCAAAAATTGTTGATCAATTAGTTTATGGTCAAGTAGTTCAAATGCCTGAAGCGCCAAACATTGCGCGTGAAATCGTGTTAGGTACTGGCATGAATGTTCACACAGATGCTTATAGTGTCTCACGTGCTTGTGCAACGAGCTTCCAATCTACTGTAAACGTTGCTGAGTCTATCATGGCTGGTATCGTTGATGTCGGTATTGCTGGCGGTGCAGATTCATCATCAGTAGCACCAATTGGCGTGACAAAGAAATTGGCGCGCGCCTTATTAGATTTATCAAAAGCAAAAACTATGGGTCAAAAGTTCGCGCTGATTCGTCAGTTGGGCTTAAAAGACTTATTACCTGTGCCACCAGCTGTAGCTGAGTACTCAACTGGCTTGTCGATGGGACAAACAGCAGAGCAGATGGCCAAAACTCATAACATTTCACGTGAAGATCAAGATGCATTAGCGCATCGTTCACATGTACTTGCAACTGAAAGTTGGGCTGCAGGCAAGCTTGATGGCGAAGTGATGGCAGCACACCCAGAACCTCACAAAACATTCATTGAGAAAGATAACTGCTTACGTGAAAACTCTGAATTAGCAGGTTATGCACGTTTACGCCCTGTATTTGATCGCAAGCATGGTTCAGTTACCGCAGCGAACAGTACTGCATTAACGGATGGCGCTTCAGCTATTTTATTAATGCGAGAAGGTCGTGCAAAAGAACTTGGTTACAAACCATTGGGTTATATCAAGAGCTATGCTTTCGCCGCTATCGATGTTTGGGAAGACATGTTAATGGGACCAAGCTACGCTACTCCACTTGCGCTAGAACGTGCTGGCATGGAATTAAAAGACTTAACGTTAGTTGAGATGCATGAAGCATTTGCTGCGCAAGCGCTAGCGAATATGAAAATGTTTGGCTCGAAAAAGTTTGCGGAAGAGAAACTAGGCCGCAGTAATGCAATCGGTGAGATTGATATGGACAACTTTAACGTGATGGGCGGTTCATTAGCTTATGGTCACCCATTTGCTGCAACTGGCGCACGTTTAATCACACAAACATTAAATGAATTGAATCGTCGTGGTGGTGGTGTTGGTTTAACAACTGCATGTGCTGCTGGTGGCCTTGGTGCAGCAATGATCGTGGAGACAGACTAATGACTGAGCAAGTAGATAACAGCGTATTTTCTATTGAGCGCCAAGAAAATGGTATTGCTCACTTAGTAATGGATGTAAAAGGCGACACCATGAACACGCTAAAAGGCGAGTTCGGTGAGCAAATTACAGCGATCCTAAAAGAGTTGAAAGACGATAGCAGTGTAACGGGTATTGTGGTTACAAGCGGTAAGCCAGATTCATTTGTTGCTGGCGCCGACATCAACATGCTGGCTAGCTGCCAAACAGCCGAAGAAGCGACAACGCTTTCACGACAAGGCCAAATGGTTTTCGATCAGATGGAAAACTTTCCTAAGCCTATCGTTGCGGCAATTAATGGTGCTTGTTTGGGCGGTGGTTTAGAGCTCGCACTTGCCTGTCACACACGTATTTGTAGCGACAACTCGAAAACTGCTTTGGGTGTCCCAGAAGTACAGCTTGGTCTATTGCCAGGTGGTGGCGGTACGCAACGCTTACCGAAACTCGTCGGTATCCAAAAAGCGTTAGATATGATGCTAACAGGCAAACAGCTTCGTGCTAAACAAGCACTGAAAGCGGGCTTAGTTGACGATGTCGTGCCTAATTCTATTTTGGTCGAAACCGCCGAAAAAGTAGCATTGAAAGGCAAAGTTAAACGCAAGCCGTTGAAGCGTTCTTTGATGGATAAAGTGCTTGAGGGTAATGCTTTTGGTCGTAAAGTGGTTTTCGACCAAGCAACTAAATCTGTATTAGGCAAAACAAAGGGTAATTATCCTTCGCCGCTTAAAATTATTGATTGTGTTCGCGTTGGCGCAGAGCGTTCTCCAGCAATGGGTTATCAAGTAGAGGCAGATCATTTTGGCCACCTTGTAATGACTCCTGAATCAGAGCAGCTTCGCAATTTATTTTTCGCTACCACAGACATGAAAAAAGAAGACGGTGTAGAAGGTGTTAAGCCTGAAAAAGTTACTAAAGCAGCTGTTCTTGGTGGTGGCTTGATGGGGGGCGGTATTGCTTTTGTTACAGCTACGAAAGCTAAAGTGCCTGTTCGCGTGAAAGATATTGCTCATAGCGGTATCAACGCAGCGCTAAAATACAGCTACGATATTCTGAATAAGAAAGTGAAGCGTCGCTTTATGCGCCATAGCGAAATGCAAAAGCAGATGGCAGCGATTACCGGCACACTAGATTATTCCGGTTTCAAAGATTCGGACATCGTGGTTGAAGCGGTATTTGAAGATTTGAGTTTGAAGCAAAAAATGGTGGCTGACGTTGAAGCAAACTGTAATGAAAAAACTATTTTTGCGAGTAACACATCTAGCCTGCCAATAGGTCAGATTGCTGCAAATGCAGAACGTCCAGAGAATGTGATAGGTCTTCACTACTTCTCGCCTGTTGATAAGATGCCGTTGGCTGAAATTATCGCTCATGAGAAAACTTCAGATCAAACTATCTCTACAACGGTAGCTTTTGCTAAGAAGCAAGGTAAAACGCCAATTGTTGTTCAAGACAAGGCAGGTTTCTTCGTCAACCGTATTTTAGCGCCTTACATGAATGAAGCGGCGTTGATTCTGCTTGAAGGCGAGCCGATCGAAAAAGTCGATAAAGCACTGGTTAAATTTGGTTTCCCTGTTGGTCCAATGCAATTACTTGACGAAGTAGGTATTGATGTTGGCGCCAAAATTGGTCCGATTCTAAAAGCTGAATTAGGTGACCGCTTCACAACACCTGACGCTTTTGGTCGATTAATTGACGATGGCCGTTTGGGTAAGAAAGCTAACAAAGGCTTCTACTTATACGGCAAAGCGGCGAAGAAAGGTAAGAAGCAAGTCGATGAGTCTATCTACCAGTTATTAGGAATTACGCCGGCAGGTAAAATGTCTGAAGATGACATCGCTAAGCGTTGTGTATATATGATGCTTAATGAAGCAGTACGTTGTTTGGATGAAAGTATCGTTCGTAATGCTCGAGATGGCGATATTGGTTCAATCTTTGGTATTGGTTTCCCTCCATTCTTAGGCGGCCCTTACCGTTACATTGATAAAGTTGGCGCAACAAATATCGTAAGCCAGTTAAACCAATGGGCAAATCAATACGGTGATCGTTATAAACCTTGTGATGCTTTAGTCGCAATGGCAGAAAATGGTAAAACTTGCTACGACGCGTAATTGAAGAACCTATGCGGTAATAATTGCCGCTTGAGCGGTATGTTAGATTAAAAAAGAGGCAATTGTTGCCTCTTTTTTGTATTTATCGTTTGTGCATAAAACGCGCTAAAGGCTTTCAAAAATTAATCAGTTTTGTTATTATCCTCGCCGCTTTATTAGAACTAATACTCTAATTATTAGATTTACTATTTTAGGGTTTAAAAGTTCTCTCTATTTCATTTCTCTTATTGAATATCGGCAAGTGTAGTATGTTGTTACTTTTGTTATTAGTTAGTTTAGTTAGCGGGATTTTCTTTTACTGTCAGGCATTATCTAGTGGCTTAGGGCGTCGCAGATGGACGGTGGGAGGTTTAATTTTTGGTCCAGTGCTCTGGCCTATGTTCTGTATGCAAAAGCGTATGAAGCTTAATAAGGCGTTTGGATTGGATTGTTTGATTTTCCGTGCTTAATTAGAGAATGATTCCTCATTCCTTCTGCTGTTAAGGAAACAGGTTTGGGCGTTGAGTCTGAATTTTCTTTTGATTTGAGAGGGAAGGTGTGGGGTTGTTAATCCCGTAAATTCAATACGCTAACATCCGTGTAGCATATTCCAACTTATATAAGAGATAGATTATTTCCACCAGTCAGTGGCAGGCATCTCTTTGATTTCAATCGACTTAGCAATCTTATTTTCTTTTTTCACGTCAGTGAAAAGGGATTTGATTAATTTGATCATTAGATACGAACCTGCTTTTTAGCTGTACCTATTCTAACTTGCTTTTTGGCAGTGCCGATGCGAACTTGTTTCTTGGCAGTGCCGATGCGAACTTGTTTCTTGGCAGTGCCGATACGAACTTGTTTCTTGGCAGTGCCGATGCGAACTTGCTTCTTAGCTGTGCCAATACGCTGCTCTTGGCCAACAGCTTCGACTGAAGTATTTTCAAGAGACGTTTCCGCTGGTGACGTTAATGCTAATACCGCTGACATTACTAATTCAGTTAACATGGTGTTTTCCTTGTGGTTTATTGTTATTACACCACTAGGAATGCGAGATGTATGCCAATTGAGTTTTTGATGTTTGAAATCTAAATAAAGTAAATAAAAAACAATGGTTTATTGTGTTTTGTTTGGATGTGTTTTATTTTTTGACGCCCATGAAGTAACAAAAGCGGCAATGGTCAAATTAATGACATTGCCGCTTTTATATAAGTGTATGGAATTTAGGTTTAATACAGTTCTTTTGGAAGTGCTCAGCAGTTATTAAGTTAGACTCTAATACTAAACTGAAATTATCTAGCTATGTGTTTTCCTACATGCCTAACTAAATGCCTAATTACATGCAAAATTATGACTGCAGCTTACTGGTTGATTTATCTGTGATCTGGTAGCTTAATAAATACTTCTGGAATTCTGGTTCTGGCAATGGTTTGCTGTACAAGTATCCTTGAAGTTGCTCACAGCCAAGCCCTGACAAAAAGTTCAGTTGATTATTGTTTTCAACACCTTCTGCTACAACTTGCATACCTAAGTTATGCGCTATGGTGACAATTGTTGCTACCATATTACGACCTTGCTCTGATACTTCAATATCGTCAACAAATGCTTTATCAATCTTAAGCGTGTTAAGCGGAAACTTCTTTAGGTAGGCAAGTGATGAATAGCCGGTACCAAAGTCATCGAGAGATAAATGTATACCCATGGCACGTATTTGTAACATGGTATCGATGGCTTCTTGTGGAGAGTCCATTACCGTACCTTCCGTGATCTCAAGCTCGAGATATTTCGCTGGTAGTTGACTCTCTTGTAAAATAGCAGCAATCGTTTTTACTAAATTAGGCTGGGTAAATTGCACCGCTGATAAGTTAACCGCAACGCGGCCATCAAATAGTCCTGCATCAACCCAGCGCTTAGCGGCGTAACAAGACTTTCTCAAGACGACTTCACCGATATCGATGATTTGTCCTGTTTCTTCTGATATGGGAATAAATACAAGCGGGCTAATAATTCCCTTGGTAGGGGTTTCAAAACGGACAAGTGCCTCCATACCAGCGACTTTGCCTGTCGCGATATCAATTTTCGGTTGATAAAACACCGAGAAAAGGTCATCTTTTAAGCCATGACGAATCAATGTCTCTACCTGAATTCGCTGAACTGCTTCTTTGTTCATTGAATCGCTGAAGAATTGATAGCGGTTACCACCGCTATTTTTGGCGTGATACATGGCCGTATCAGCGTTTTTCAGCAATTCTTGTGGGCTAGCGCCGTCTTCTGGGTAAAGCACTATACCAATACTACTAAATAGCACGAGCTCTTGATTCTTGACTTTCAAAGGCAGTGCGATCAGTTTCAAAATACTCTTTGCCAAGGATGTAATGGTATGAATATCGTTGGTATTTTCGATAATCACACTGAATTCATCACCACCAAGACGATAAACGCTGGTTCGCTTACTGGCGATTTTACTAATGCGTTTAGCAACTTCGATGAGGATGCTATCACCAACCTGGTGTCCCATCGAATCATTGATTTTCTTAAAGTTGTCTAGATCGAAAACGAGCAGTGCGTGTGGCACTTTGCTCTTTACTAATTTTAATTGGTTCGCTTGGAAGAAAGAGCGGTTAGGCAAACCTGTCAGTGTATCTGAATTAGCGAGTCTTCTTAAGTCTGCGTCAGTTTTCTTGCGTTCTGTGATATCTGAAAAGACACCGACAAAGTGGGATATATTATTGCCGCCATCCCTAATGACATCCAGAGCAAGATCTGTGTAGTACGTTTCATCGTTGTTGCGCTTACTTTCAATTTCACCTTGCCAGTTACCGTTAACAACTAGATGTTTCTTAATGGACTGTGTGAACGTATCAGGGTAGCGCTCAAATTTGAGCGACTTTCCTAACATTTCCGTCTTGCTGCGGCCGGTAATTCGGACAAAAGATTTATTGACGTCTACGATAGTAAACTGACGATCATAAATGACGACGGCATCTGAAATGTTTTCGATACATTTAGCAAATAGCTTTAAGCGTTCTTCAGCTTTCTTGATATGAGATATGTCTTTCAAAGTACCCGTCATCCGAGAAGGTTGATCATTCTCATCTCGTTCAACGACTTTACCTCGGTCAAGTACCCATACCCATTGATTGTTTTTATTTTTTACGCGATAGGTAATCTCGAAGTGCTCAGTTTCCTGATCAAAATGCGCATTTAAAGCATCTTTGACGTGGTCTAAATCGTTCGGATGGATATTGGTTTGATCGGTTCCTACATTACGCGTACCGTCTTGCGGAAAGTCTAGAATCCCCCAAATATTTGAACGAAATATCTTCTTAGTTTTGATATTCCAATCCCACATTTCATCACCGCTGCCCCAAAGGGATAGCTTCAAGCGTTCTTCACTTTGCTTGATTTGACTGTGGTACTGCTGTCTATGTCTGAGTTGTTGCAAAAAGTACAATAGCAGTAACGATAGCGCCAAACTATAAACAGCAATAGCCCCTTTACCTAGCCACCACGGAGGTAGAATTGTTACTTTTAAATCTGTGCTCCGTTTTTCCAAAGGGTTAAACGTGTCGAATACTTCTAGTTTGAACGTATAGTCACCAGGGCTTAAGTTAGTATAGGTTGCACTACGGTTGTAAATATCTGTTTCAATCCACGCTTCTTCTAAGCCGTCTAATCGGTAACGGTATGCAGTTTGGTTGGCGAATTTATTTAGTGGTGAAGCAAAACTAAGTTTAAGTGGGAATTGTTTATACGCAACATTAATATGATCGATTGTGCTTGGGTTGCCTTGGAGGTCTGCTGAAGTTAAAGACTTATTTGCAATTGATATATCGGTAATGACTGGTGTAGCGAGTGTCTGTTTAGTTTTTATGATTAAACTTGGATTCAAACGGAAATATCCATTAGCACTACCAAAAAGTATCTCTCCCTTTGCTGTTAAACTAGAAGATTCATTAATGAGTTCGATATTCGGAACGTTAAAATCTATATCTACTCTTCGCACTGCCATTTGAGATGTATCAATGACAGATATTCCCTTGTTGCTCCCGACCCAAACATTTCCTTCAAGGTCAATAACGATATCGGAGATGTAGTTATTGATCAGTTGATTATTTTCGTTAAATAGGTAGCTTCTTTTTAAGTCTGTTGAGATTGCTAGTAGTCCATGACTATGTGATATAAGCCAAATATATCCTTTGGATCTTTTTATACTCTTTGCTCGGAAATTGCTTTTGTTGATGGTATCTAAAGAAAAAACAAAATCGAATTTATTCGCAGTTTTTTGATATTGATAGATATTATTACTCTCGGTAACTAAAAGTAATGTTCCGTCACCTTGAACAGTAACAGCTGTTAATCCTTCCTCTCCCTCTGGTAACGCTTGTGTGTGAACTCCAGAATTCAAGTCTGTGCATGACAGCCAACTAATATTATTAATAAAACAAACTTTGCCGTTGAAATAGTGGATCAAAGAATCGCTTGGAGGTATTCGTTCACTAGACCAATTTTGAACCTCTGATATAACGTCAATGGTGGTTGTTTTTTGAAAGAGGCGACCTTCATCTGTATAAATAAGTACCTTTTCTTGGTCTTCTAGAGCAATAATTTGTTTAACATTACCAATGTTTGAAAGCTTTTTTACTTGTGATGAATTAGGCGACAATTCCAATATCTCGCCCGATTCATTGAGAAACCAAATTTTTCCATTCCTTAATTCTGCTATGTGGCTTATGGAATTGTCATCTCCGGAAAGGTGGCTAATGCCTCGCTGAATCATGCTAAAGCTTGGATTATTTTTATAGACCCCTTCGTTGTATGTACCCAGCCATAGGCTGCCATCTCTAGCTATCATTGAAGACATGATGGTGTTCGATATATCTTCAGAATGATTAGTATTCATTAATGCAATTGATACGTTAAAGTCGTAACGATCTACCGATACTAGCCCATTGGATGTACCCAAAATAACTGAGTGCTCGTCATATTCCGTGACAGTTCTTATCGTATTCGATAGTAACTTTCCTTGGGTTGATTCAAACGTTTTATGTGCTAGTAGTTGTTGGTTCGGCGAGAATATATAGAGACCGTTGTTTGTGCCTAGCCAATAGTTATCGTCGATAACTTTAAAGTCAAACATACCCGATGCACCAATAGCAAAGCCCCACTTTGCTGAGACATTCCCTTTTGCATCTAGATGCTTTCCTTTAGTTAAAGATTGGTTTGCGATGTATATGCCGTTTTCATAGGTGCCAAACCAATAATCATCGTTTTTGTCTTGAAAGATGGTTTTTATTTCGACAAGTGAATTTTGAATATCGTCGATGACTATGCGCGAAAAATTTTGTGTTGTTGGGTTAAAGCGATGTAAGCCATTTTCAGTGGCCACTAGTAGCTCGTGAGCCCCGTTTCTGTCTTGGCCTTCATATATGGTCCAGACGATATTGTCTTTAAGAGAATTCTTATCATTTGTAATTGAGAAAAAGTTAGTAAAGTTGTCTTGGTCTCGGTTGTATCGGCTAAGACCGTTCGCTGTACCAGCCCAAAGCACCCCTTTACTGTCGATGAATAGTGTGCGTACAAAGTTGTCTGCTAGTGTACTTGGATCATCTATGTCATTGCGGTAGTGAACAAACTCGAAACCATCATATCGATTCAAGCCATCTTGAGTAGCAAACCAAATAAATCCTTGGCTGTCTTGAACGATTGAAAATACGTAACTTTGAGAAAGTCCGTCTGCAGTTGAAAATTGTTTGAAGCTTAGCTGTTTGGTGTTTTCTGATGCGCTAACTGACGCAGAAAGTAGAGAAGTAAGTAGTAAAACAACTGAAGGTAAACGGGAAAAAATGGCTTTCAAAAAGGTAAACAACAAAAAAGACTTCACAAAACAACCTATTACCTAACGTTATCGGCCTCTACTCGATAGCGTGAGGCATTTATTATTATGTGCATCCACCATTTAAGCGAATGCTTGCTCACAAGTCAATCAACGTATGGCGATATCTGACAGTTTATCGGCAAAGAGCTAGATTACTTTAGTGCTTTTACTGCTAAGTTTATTTAAAGCTAAGCAGTTACGGTTTGTGCCTGCTTTATTACACCAAAAGCGGAATTAGCACCCGATTATCCATCAGTACTTCAGGTTTAAAGGCTGGCTAAACGCTTCGCTACCACTTAGAACCAAAGCAGGTCGTTTGTGCCAATCTTCAGCTATCGCTTTTTGCTGCGAAGAGATTAAGGTAACTCTAGAAGTAAAAGTTTTATTGACTTGCTGATGCAGGTTTGTGCGAATAAAGACTTTTATATCCTCCAACGTGATTTCATTGATTGCATCGAGTAACAATTGCTTTCGATTAAATTGGTAATCTTGATTACTTATCGCTGCCCAAAATCTTTGGCTCTTAGTACGCAGGCTCGTGTCTTTTTCTTGCAATTGAGCTGTTAAGCCTTGTTTGAAGATATACCATTGCTCGTTATCGATATCATCAATGTGTTCTGTAGCATTGGTAATAAAATCATCAATAGCTTCGGTTAACTCTTCTGCAGAAGTATTGGGTGATTGGATGTAAAATCCTATTCCTGGATAGCGACTAATGGGAATATAACCAATATTGACCAAGTAACCGTATTGTTTTTCAGTTCTCATCTCTTGGAAGAAAACAGGTGCCAATAAATGGCTCGTAATCATAGCTGTAGCTGTTGCTTGTTCTGATTTTTCTTCAACAGCGTAATAACATACCGCGGCATGATCATGGTTGGGTAAACAGACGGGTAATATAATTTCTTGCTGATCAGCTAAGTCTGTAACTGGACATGCTACTTGATTACGTTTGTCGTAATTGTGTCCAAATGCTTCTTTTATGACGCCTGATATTTCGTGCGCATGTGACTCGAGCCAGTTGCCATGGATGAGCACCTCTAAGGTAACGTGCTCGAAAAGTTTGCGGGCAAACCCCCTAAACTGGTCAACGGTGATTGATGACATCGCCTTGCTGAGAGTTTCGGAACAAGGGTTATTAGGTTGCATAAAAGCACTCAAGCGAGAAAAAAGCTGTGAAATTGACTTACTTTTATCCGCGTTGTCCCAGTGCTTAAGTAGTTGCGCTTTAATAAGTAAAAACTGCGCTTCATCAAAATGTTGCTCGGTTAAGCTGTTTAATAGTTTGGCCAATAATAATGGCTGTTTTTCGCTTAATCCTGACAATTGCAATGTGATGCCACTTTGATGCGCATACAAATTGTAGTGAATACCTGCTAACTCTGCGTCGTAGTGCTCCTCTATTACTAAGCTAGTAAATAGATCAGTAAACAGACGGGTCATGGCAATGTTTTCGTTAGAGGAAACAGCAACTGGAGAGTCTATACAAATATAAATATATCCCTTGGGTACTTTGTATGTTGTATCTTGCTTATACCAGACGCAAAGCCCATTTTCACTTTCCAGCATGCTAGGTATGCTGGAGGCTAGGGAATGCGGATGTACTTTCGGCGATTCAACAATGTAAGGATTTTCATCGGGCAGGTGCAACTCTGGAAGTACGTTGACGTCTTTAATTGCTTTAATTCTTTCGTTGCTAATTCTCTCAAGGTGGTAGGGGACTTTGTACCATTTCGTCGTATTGCTGCAGTCGTGGTCTTGTCCTATTTTGATGATGCGGCAATTTTCAATGTGGATAAAAGAAAGTATTTCATTTACCGAAGATTCACATACACCTTCCATGACAAAATCACCAAAAATGTAATCTTCAACAGGGTAATGTTGCATACTGACAACTAGCTGATTAACCGAATCAATGGGTTTTAGCTTTTCGAGGTACTCGAATGCGACATTTGCCAGTTTTTGTTTTTCATAATAAACGTAATGAGGCAATGGTTGTGTTTTTAGCAATTCAATGTAGCTAAATACCACATCGATAACATCGTCTAAGTGCTGCTCACCGTGTTCCGTCAGTGAAATGCTGATGTTGAAATCTTTGAAGTTAGAGCCATTTATGCCCGAGCCAGCCGTTAAACCAAGCGCCCACTGTTTAGTCTTCAAGTAAGAAAGAATACTGCCTTTCCCCTCATGGCCTAGCAGGTAAGTGAGTAATGACTCTGGCTTGTGTCTATAATATTTGTCGATGCTAGGTAGTGCGAAGCTGATGATAAGCTGACGTTCATTCTTAACCGGCTGAACGCTTATTTCGACACCTAAATGCTCTGGCAAATACAGAGGTTGCGTTATGTTTTTCTTCTGACCACCTGAGGGGATGGCTTCAAAATATTGATGAGCTAACTTTTTCAGTGATTGAACAGGAATAGGCGCTTCAATCACTAACGTCATTAATTCCGCACGATAGTAACGTTCAAAATAGGCGGCAATATCATCTCTGACCTTGCTTGCATCTGTATCTCCTAAGGTATGTAAATTACCCACAGAAAATTGTGAGAAAGGATGTGCCTGGTTTACGGTTGCTTTGTGAACATCATATAGCCTGCGGATATCATCTTTTAATTTAAGCTTAAACTCGGCGTCAATATTTTGCCGTTCAGAATCAACAAGCTCTTCAGATAGCAATGGCGCAATAAAAAAATCAGCGAATCGTTCTAGTGCGGGCGCTAAATGAGCGTGATGAATATCAAAGAAGTAACACGTATGTTCCGTGCCAGTCCATGCGTTGTTGTGGCCGCCATGTTGGCTGATAAATTTCTGATACTCGCTGCCGTCTGGAAATCTTTCCGTCCCCAGGAATAACATGTGCTCTACAAAATGTGCTAAGCCCTCTCGGTCTTTAGGATCGTCAAAATGCCCTGCGTTGACAGCGAGCGCTGCAGCAGCTTTATCCGATTCCATATTTTCAATGAGTAAAACTCTAAGGCCATTGTTTAATGTAATGGGAAGGTAGTGTTTTTTGTCATTAGGGCTTTGTTTCAACAATAAACTCCTATCAAACACTTATATCGAACCACTGATCAGAAATTTGTGTTAGTAATTTTAATTATAATTATGTTTTTGCTATAAATTACCTCATGGAATAACACGAGTCTAATTTATTCTTAAGCGTTGTTACTAATTCTCCATACTTTCTTTTACTATAGCTGGAATTTTTTTGGTGAACCGCGTTTTTTGATGTGCGGGAGATAAACTATGCAGATTTTTATTATGCGTCACGGCGAAGCCAGCATGGAGGCAGAAACAGACGCACAGCGACCACTGACTAGCCAAGGTCAGCTGGAGGCGGAACTCATGGGAAAGTGGATGGAAAAAATGTCGCTTGAGTTCGATGCTATTTGGGTAAGCCCTTATGTACGGGCACAACAAACTTTTTCTTTTGTCTCAAAGTCTTCTGTTGCCAAAGAAGCGCATAGAACCTTGTCGTTTATAACGCCATCTGGTTCGCCAGGGGAGGTGCACGACTTTATCGATGGTGAGTGTGCTAACGGCCAGACAGGACGTTTACTTATCGTTTCGCATATGCCGCTAGTGAGTTACCTAACTTCAGAGTTAACATCACATCAACAAGCCCCGCTTTTTCAGACAGCAAGCGTGGCTGAAATTAATTACGATTTAGCTACGATGAAAGGCGAGTTGGTGCGCATGGTCTCTCCAGTAGACCTTTGCTAGGTCTTATTTTCAGCAAACTTAATAAAGATAATCCGCTTTAATATTTATCTTTAATGTCTATTAGCGCGAGTAAAGCGCCATCTCCGCCATATTCTAAAGGTGCTTGGTGAAACGCTAAGACATCAGGGTGTTGCACTAACCAGTGCGGCACTTTGTTTTTCAATACTCTATTGCCAATCCCATGCACGATACAAACGCAGCGAACGTGTTCTTTATGGCAAGCAATTAAAAGCGCAGCAATTTCTCGTTTTGCATGCTCTTGGTTAAGTCCATGTAAATCTAGAATAAGTTCCGGTTGATAAACCCCGCGTCTTAGGTTTTTTGCTTCATAACTATCGACACCTTCGCGCACATATTTCATCGGACCTTGATGTGAAAGATCAGGTTCAAACTCATCGGAAAAATGGAACTCTGCGCCTTGGCGAGTTGTTAAATGGTTTTGACGGTTAGCGCTTTGCTGCGGTATAGGTTTACGGTGCACAACTTTGTCTTGCTTTAGCTGCTTTACATTGGCCGCAGCTTCTTTGAAAAGTTGTTTTTCATCGCTTGACAATAAATCTTTAAATTTCATCTGAAAGGTCGACATTTATCGGATAATTAATGATATATTATCCAGCTATTTTTGTCTTCGGCTGTAATCGATTTCTGACTAATCCTCTTATGATAAGTGAAGCTAGCTATCTTATATTTGCTAGGAGTACCTACAGCCTAAACACTTTTCCGGAAAAACTATGACTGACGCTGACATTATTGAACAATTATCGAGTATTGAAGACTGGGTGCGCTGGTCGGCAAGCGAGTTTAATCGTGCAGATCTCTTTTTTGGTCATGGGACAGATAATGCTTGGGATGAAGCGATTAATCTTGTGATGTTTTCAGCCGCATTACCGGTGGAACGTTATGAGCAAGCTAAAGCTGCTAAACTTCTTTTTCCAGAAAAAGAAGCGTTGTTTTCCTTGATAGCACGTCGTATCCAAGAGCAGTTACCTGCTGCTTATCTCACTAATCAAGCGAACTTCGCAGGCCTTTCATTTTATGTCGATGAGCGAGTGCTTGTGCCTCGTTCACCGATAGCGGAACTTATCGACAACAAGTTTACACCGTACTTAAAAACAGAAGAGCCAAAGCGTATTCTCGATTTATGCACTGGCAGTGGCTGTATTGCAATCGCTTGTGCTTATGCTTTCCCTACAGCAGAAGTAGATGCATTAGACTTGTCGATTGACGCGTTGAATGTTGCGCAGATTAATATTGAAGGTCATGGTTTAATGGAACAAGTTATTCCTATTCAATCTGATCTTTTCGCTTCTGTTGCACAAGAAAAATATGATTTAATCGTAACCAACCCTCCGTATGTAGACCAGGAAGACGTTGACAGTTTGCCGGCAGAGTTTACACACGAACCAGAGATGGGATTGGGCTCTGGACACGACGGATTAGATATCACACGTGAAATATTGGCCAAAGCCGCACAACACTTAACTGACGATGGTATATTGGTGTGTGAAGTTGGCAACTCTCAGATTCATGTCGAAGCAACCTACCCAGATGTTCCTTTCCATTGGGTTGAGTTTGAACGTGGCGGACACGGTGTTTTTGTACTCACTAAGCAACAGTTAGATGCTTATCAAGAAATCTTTAATAAACAGGTAGTAGTTAGATAATGTCGGGTAATTCATACGGAAAATTATTTACAGTCACCACGTTTGGTGAAAGTCACGGTTTAGGATTAGGAGCTATCGTCGATGGCTGCCCTCCAGGTATTGAATTAACAGAAGCTGATCTTCAAGCAGATCTCGACCGTCGTAAACCTGGCACATCTCGTTACACAACTGCACGCCGTGAAGCTGATCAAGTAAAGATCATGTCGGGTGTGTTCGAAGGTAAAACGACTGGCACACCAATCGGGTTAGTTATCGAAAACACCGATCAACGTTCAAAAGATTACGGCAACATTGCACAAAGCTTCCGACCAGGACACGCTGACTATACCTATACACAAAAGTATGGTTTTAGAGATTACCGCGGTGGTGGACGTTCTTCTGCTCGTGAAACTGCGATGCGAGTTGCCGCTGGCGCAATTGCTAAAAAGTTCTTAAAGGAAAAAGTGGGCGTAGAAATAAAAGCCTGTGTAACGCAAATTGCTGATGTTAAAGCTGAGCAATTTGATTGGGACATCGTTGAAACTAATCCATTTTTCTTCCCGGACGCGTCAAAACTTGAGCAGTTGGATGAAACCTTACGAGGTATTATCAGACAAAAAGATTCAATCGGTGCAAAAATCACTGTCTTAGCGACAGGCGTTCCTGTTGGTCTTGGTGAACCTATTTTTGATCGATTAGATGCTGAAATTGCACATAGCTTAATGAGCATTAACGCGGTAAAAGGCGTAGAGATTGGTGATGGTTTTGACGTTGTTAATCAGAAGGGCTCTGAGCATCGTGACGAGCTAACGCCAGAAGGCTTTAGTAGTAACCATGCTGGCGGTGTACTTGGTGGTATTTCTTCAGGCCAACCGATTATTGCTAATATTGCATTAAAGCCAACATCGAGTATTGGTGTTAGTGGTCAAACCGTCGACCAAGACGGGCAGCCAATGGATATTATTACTAAGGGACGCCACGATCCATGTGTTGGTATCCGAGCTGTGCCTATTGCAGAAGCAATGATGGCGTTAACTTTGATGGACCACTTTTTGAGACATCGTGGCCAGAATGCTGATGTGCAATGCTCGACCCCCATCATTGAGTAGACTGAAATAAATCTAACCAAACTCGCGTTGACGGCTCGTTATTACGAGCCGTTTGTTTTTCTGGTAACGACTTTATGTCTACTAAGGGTAAACCTTATTCTTAAAGACGCTTAGCATTTGCATTGTTGCCGGATATACTGACCATCGTTTTCCAACTTTTCTAAATTTATGCCTGCTATTTTCTATAACGTTCGAAACTTCATACGTTTATCTAACAGCCACTTTTGGTACTACGCGGTGCTCGGATTGGCTGTGCCATTTTTAGCCGTTTTTCTTGAAGGGCGAGGATTTAATTCGCTCCAAATGGGTGAGATTCTCGCGGTGTTTATGGCAACGCGCATTGTTGGGCCCACATTTTGGGCAATGCTAGCCGATAAAACAGGTAAACAGCTCCCTTATATTCGTTTAGGTGCAACGTTAGCGCTATTAAGCTTTATTGCGTTGTTCTTTGTTGATGGATACTGGCCGATCACCATTACATTAGCGTGTTTCAGTATTTTTTGGACGGGTATGCAGCCACAGCTGGAAGTACTCACCTTAATGTCGATACGTCGAAGTGCAAAGTTCTATGCCCGTATTCGGCTGTGGGGCAGTATCGGCTTTATCGTCATTACGATGATATCTGCTGAAGTCATCGGGATATTTGGCAGTGAAAGTTTTATCGCATTGGGCTTTTTTATCCTGTTGGGGCTTTGGCTATCAACATTTTGGCTTAACGATATTAAAGCTTCTCAAGCAGCAACGAAAAGTCCTGACGACAGCGGTATTGTGTCACGCCTTATCGCGCCAAGTTTCTTACTATTCTTTATCGCTGGCTTACTGTTACAACTGAGCTTTGGGCCATATTATTCCTTTTTCGCCCTCTATCTTCGCGATCTAACTTATCCAAGCTATGCCGTTGGCGTTCTACTCTCAGTTGCAGTGATTGCTGAGATTGGAATTTTTATTATCGCGGGACGCTTATTCAAGAACTTTCGAATTAAAGTGCTGATTGTCTTTAGCTTATTAGTGACCGCTTTACGCTGGTATTTAATGGCTTACTTCGGCGACGTCGCTTGGCTTTTAGTAATAACGCAGATAACACATGCCGCGAGTTTTGGCTTGTATCACAGTGCTTCAATGCAATACATTCAGCGCCATTTTACACCTGCACAGCAAAATAGGGCTCAGGCGGTATATGTGAGTGGGGTTTACGGCATTGGCGGAGCGATTGGAGCCTACTTAGCTGGTTTACTATGGCTAGATGGAGTTGGTGCAGAGCAGTCTTTCATTTTTGCAGCAAGTGCTGCATTGATAGCAGCCATGATTGGATTATTTATCAATATAAAGCACATAGATCCGAAAAAGCCTCGAGGTTAAAAGTGAATAGTGGTTTGAATACGTCGATCGGCAAAAGGCTTTTTTAAGAGTTTTGTTGTAATACCAATTGCATTAAATATTTAATCTATTCAGAGCTACGTCAGGGAAGTTAGAACAAAGCAAAGTGATGCCGTTGTAGTATTTCTCCTACAAAGAAGTTTGTGAAGTTATCACTTTCCTGACGAGCTCCCAAGGGCGAGTTTAAAAAGGCTTATATGCTGCGTTGCTGATTTTGACAAGGGAATAACCATTACCTGCAATCAGCGTCTTGCCTCTAAGCTTTTTAATTCTCGCTGAATAGTCAAATATTTAATTAAATTGGTATAAGGGATTTGTTGTAATAATTCGATAGTAAAAAGGCAGCTTTAAAGCTGCCTTTTGGTTTTGTTGCGCCGGAGATAGATTTAAGGAAAAACTAGGATTCAAAATAAATCATCATTTCTGCCGCTTCGCAGTGGCAGTCAAAACCACATAAGATGCAGTCGTAGCCATTCAGCGCGTCTTCGCGCCATTTGTCAGGATGTGATTTAATTAGCTTGCCGCCACATTTAGTGAAGTATTTTACTGCGCTATTGCCTGGGCTCTGCTTCCATAAATGGCTAACACCTGCTTTTGCGCCTTGTTGTTGTGCCGCAGCGATTGAGCGTTTGAGTAATTCGCTGCCAATGCCGTAGCCACGGTAATTCTCGTCTACCGTGTTGCATTTGAAATAGCATACGCTTTGTGGTGAAACCTGCCATAGCTCAGGACTACACCATTTATCTATCTCCCAATTACCAACGGCATAGGTGAGTCTAAACCCGACGAGCTTTTCACCATCGAGGGCAACAAAGCCAGCATTAATATCATCTTTAATACCTTTATTGACCCAAACAGGCGTATTATCCATGTCCATGTAACCGTCACCATGTACATGGTTGGCGAGGGCGATCACTTGAGCAAAATCGTGCTCGGTAATTTCTCTATAAACTATTGTTGTCATATCATTCAGTAATTGCGCTTATCCGCTTGAACTAACGTCAAAAATAATGGCATAGTTTGCCACTGTTTTAACACCTCCGCACCCTTTATTGACGATGTACGATCCTTTACATGACAAAATTCCTGGCGTAAACGACAGTTACCCTAACAGCTACTGGGCTGACATTTCTGGCGAAGCACCAGAGAACGATGGACAGTTGAATCAAACCCTTGAAACCGATGTTGTGATTATTGGCGCTGGTTTTACGGGCCTTTCTTGCGCGTATCACCTTGCCAACAATTACGGCATCAAAGCGGTTGTGCTCGAAGCTAACCAGACAGCATGGGGCTGCAGTGGCCGTAACGCGGGCTTTGTACTTAAGAGCTCTGGCCGAAAATCATTCACGCAAATGGCGAGTGATTGGGGCGAAGAGGTTATGCGTGGCATTTACGACGAAATGGCGGCGGGTGTCGATACCGTTAACGACCTCATTGGTAAGGGGATTGACTGCGACCAGCAAGCACCGGGTTATATTAAAGTTGCGCACAAGCCGAACAAGTTAAAAGAGCTGATTAATCTGGCAGAGATTCAACGAAAGCAGTTTAATTATCAGGTTGAAATACTGGACCAACAGCAAGTTAGAAGTCAGTACATGGACGATCAAAATGCCTTTGGAGCGATTCGATATACGGATGGCTTTGGTTTAAACCCCTTGAAGCTTGCATGGGGTTACCAGAAGCTAGCGCGTGAAGCAGGTGCCACAGTTTACACAGGCTCTCCGGTAACTTCATGGCGTGAAGACAAAGGGCGTCAGGTACTATGTACACCCAAGGGCGAAGTGCGCGCACAAAAGGTCGTGTTAGCGACCAATGGCTATACGCCAAAGGGCTTCCATCATATTGTAAACAATCGCTTCTTGCCTGTGTTATCGCAAATTATTGTTACTGAGCCATTGACTGATGAGCAAATTCGTCAGTGTAATTGGCAGACCAATAATGTAGTGATGGACACGAGAGCGCTCAAATACTACTACCGGAAATTACCTGATAATCGAATTTTGTTTGGAGGTCGTGGGGCGATTACTGGGAAAGCAGCACAAGATCCTTACTACGCTGATCGTTTACTTTCAGTGCTAAAACAAAGTTTTCCCTCACTAAAAACACTTAATTACCAATATGCTTGGGCTGGCTGGATTTGTATGTCGCTTGACGATATTCCTCATATTCACCATAACCCTTCTCAAAACATCTTTTATGCGATGGGGTACTGCGGCGCTGGTTTGTCGTTTTCTGCACAGGCAGGCAAACGTCTTGCTGATAGTGTCGCAGAGCAACAGCTACCTGATTTACCAATTTTTAATCGCCACTTGCCTAAGTTTCCGCTAGCGCCGCTAAGAAGAGTAGGGCAATGGGGGTACTTTCAGTATGGCAAAGTTAAAGATCGCTATTTTTGAGTTGTTTAGTTCGTTGAAATAATTGAACTTGAAGGAATTAAAAAGCCGCGTTGTTTTAACTGATATCTGTTAAAACAACGCGGCTTTTTGTTGGCTTTTTAATAAGTCTTTTGGTTAGAAGTTACGTTCTAATCCGTATTCGACTCTATAACAGGTCAATACTCTTTATTGCAGAGGTAATGATACCTGAAGGCGAGGTAATGGTTATCTCTAATACGCCAGTCTCTGGGTCGCCTTCTAGCGGGTTAATAATTACAAAGCTAATGGTGCTAGGGCTTAATGTGTCTGGCACCGTAAAGCTAGTAATCCCTTGTAAATCACCTACAGTACTGGAAATTGACACTTGGGTACCTCTAGGCATCGCCTGATTTGCTGTATCAGCGATATACAGATTGAAATTAATTGAGCTGCCGTCGGCTATATCAGGAATCGTTGCACTTACGCCTGTGTCATTGTTTTCATAAACATCGCCATTTTGAGAATTAGTTAAACTAAATAAAGCGCTAGAGCTTGCCATGTCCATGACTAATGATTTTCTCACGTGTATAGCTTGGTTCCCTTCGCTTGCGCAGCTGTCACCTTGACACTGAGGGCCGTTAAATAGTCCATCTTGTGTGCTAAATGCGTTGTCATTGTTGAAGTCTAAGAAGGTCTCACCATTGTCATATTGTTGGTTTTCATTGTCATCGCGATACGCTTCTGACATATCAACAAAACCAGACGCCTGCACCGTTGAACGACCAAAACCTGAAGATACTGCATCGCTTACAATCGCATCGCCATCGGCATCGTCAAAGGTGTTGTTACCATTAGTGTCAAAGAATGTTTCGTGACCTAGTGCGGTAGCTAATACTGTAATACGATGATCAGGCACTCTTGGCTCCGCACTGGTCCAAGTGACTGAACAGGCACCATTAGTTGTCGTACAGCTTGGCTGGATCATGCCACCTTCGGTTGTAAAGTTCACCGTGGTACCATCAGGTACTGGGTTATTGAAGTTATCAGCAAGTTGGGCGGTAATTGTCGCCTCAACACCATTAATACTATTAGCTTCAGGGTTTTGAATGCTGGTGGAAATGGTCAGTGAGCGTTGCTCTGGTAAGCCAGTATTAACCGATAACAAGTCGGATTGGGTTTGTACTTCAATTGTTTCGCTATCAACAGTCATCGCAGACTTAGCCGTAACACGCACCGCAGTCGGCACAGTGCCAGCTGTCACTTTCGTGGTGATTACACCTTGGCTGTTCGTCAAACCTGACATTGGGTTTAGTGAAATTCCACCTACGCTTGTGTCTAGTACAAAATCGACTTGCTGTTGTGCAAGTGGGTTGTCTAGTGCACTTTTTACCACAAAGGTTAAGGTTGACGTTTCTTGCTTACCTTGACCGCCTGTTCCTTTGAGCACAATCGAGGTTGGTTCGGCAGAGATAAATTCAATCGATCCTAGCGACTCTCCCGC
The DNA here is from genome assembly GCA_947492575.1 of uncultured Thalassotalea sp. Classification (GTDB taxonomy): domain Bacteria; phylum Pseudomonadota; class Gammaproteobacteria; order Enterobacterales; family Alteromonadaceae; genus Thalassotalea_F. The sequence goes on along the minus strand of CANLNK010000002.1, from coordinate 65,333 downwards.
GATTGAAATAACCGCTGATGCAGTACTGGTGATACCATTAACGGTAATAGACGCTATGATAACGTCGTCAATACCGCTTGAGCCAGCACAGCTTATGTCTTCAAAAGTCGCATTGGCGGAGCCTTTAATGGAAAACACACTATCGTCAAGATTAGCGTCACCACTTTGCGCACAGTTAGAGGTAAAGCTCACAGCTGTTGGGGTTGTTACCAAATCGCCATTGCCATCAACTAATGCAACGCTAAGGCCTACGGTGCCACCAGCGCTAATGCTATCGGTACCTAGCGCAATTTCACCTTCAACAAAGTTGTCGTTGTCGTCTACGTAACCAATACGAACACCTTCATCGACAATCACAGCGTCGGCAGCAATTACCTCATAATTAACCCGAGCAGGTGATACCTCGTTATCATCAATTGATACAGTAATGACACCAGCTCCCAATTGATCATTTCCTGAAAGTGTTACGCTTGCTGTGCCATCTGACTTAGAAAGGGCAGTAGTCGTTACAAGTTCACCGACATCAGCAGTGAAGGTTACGATTTCACCTTCTATTGGTTGGCTGTCTGCGTTGGTAAGTGTTGCCCTAATTTGTACTTGTTCGTCAGCTTTAAACTGGCTTGTTGCTAAGCCACCTAATAGTAATTCTGCAGAGATGTTGAATGACTGCTCTGCAGGTTCGGTGATAAATTCGAAATCTTGGGCATCTGATAGGGAATCTAGCGAAGCGGTTACCGTACCAGCACCTGCGGCTAGATTATCATTAGTCACACTGACAATTGCTTGTCCCGCACTATTGGTGAGCTTTGTACTTGCAGACAATGCCCCTAGCGTACTATCAAAGGTGATCGTTCTGCCTGCAATGATGGCATTGTTCTCATCGTAGAGAGTCGCTACAACAGTGACGTCCTCATCAGCTTCAAAGCTCTGCTGGGCTTCGCCACTAGCATTTTGGATAGCAAGTACAATACTCGTTGGGGTTGGATTAGGGCCAGAGTCGGTTGTATTTTCACCTGAACTACCATTACAGCCCGAAAGCAATGCAATACTTGCGACAAGAATTGTTGCAAACAATTTATTCATGGAAATGCCTATTGAAGGTATTGTTTTTATTAACGTTAGCAAGAATAAAGTTCTCATTAGTAAATGTCTATGGTTATCCAAGGCAAAGCACGCAATTTCGTTGTGCTGGAGAATTGAACTGGACTAGTGATATGACGCTATTAAGTCTAGAGTAGGCGTGTTTTAAACCGGTGAAATTAGGTACTGCTGCGTTGAGGTCCCTAACTTTTAAGGCAAGCTGAATAGTTTTATCGGCACAATGCTCGTATAGTATTGACCGATAGCAGAAAAAATAACAATGATAAAATGATAAAGCAGAGCCCTCAATAAGAGCTGTACAAACGTAAATCTGCTAATCAAATAGTAAAATTTAGAGTGTGTAAGAGAGATAAATCGATAATGAAATACAACAAACTTTTAAGTGCCATGATTGTATCTGGCACACTGTGGGGCTGTAACCAGTCAACAGAAACTGCGGCTTCGACAGAAGCTGAAGTAAAGCCAGTAGAAGCTACACAACAGGCGACAAAAGCAGCAGGAAAAACTGACGAAAACGCCGCAGCGGCGTTGTTACTATCTGAGTGGACAGGTCCATTCGAGGGTGTTCCAGCGTTTGATAAAGTAGAAGTTTCCGGCCTTAAGGCAGCCTTAGAGAAAGGGATGGAACTAAACCTTGCTGAAATTGAAACAATTGCTAATAACCCGGAAGCAGCAACTTTCGATAATACTATCGTTGCTATGGAGCGAAGCGGCAGCGTTTTAGACCGAATTTTTACTTACTGGGGAATTTGGTCGTCGAACAATTCGTCACCAGAGTTCAGAGAAATTCAAGGTGAGATGGCACCAAAACTATCAGTGTTTTTCTCCAAGATTAATCAAAACGAAAAATTATTCGCGCGTGTAGCAGCAGTATACAACGGCGAGGAAATGAAGACGTTACGCAAGGACCAACAGCGCTTAGTTTGGCTTGTGTACAATGGTTTTGCGCGTAATGGTGCTACGTTGGAAGGTGATGCAAAAGCGCGCTATGCAGAAATTAACCAGCGTCTTGCTGAACTTCATACTAAGTTTGCTAATAATGTACTAGCTGACGAAGAAAACTACGTGTTGTATTTAGATGAGTCACAACTTGGTGGCCTAACTGACTCAATCAAAAATGCTGCGGCATCTGCTGCTAAAGAACGCGGTAAAGAAGGAAAATTTGCAGTAACCAATACGCGTTCATCAATGGACCCGTTCTTAACTTATTCAACAGAACGCGAGCTACGCAAAAAAGTATGGGAAACATACTACAACCGTGGTGACAATGGTGATGAGTTTGATAACAACGCATTAATCAAAGAAATTTTAACACTTCGTCATGAGCGCGTCGGCTTATTGGGCTATGACAACTATGCGTCTTGGCGATTAGAAGATCGCATGGCGAAAAAACCTGAGAATGCGATCGCACTGATGGAAAAAGTTTGGCCAGCAGCAATTGCGCGAGTTGACCAAGAAGTTGCTGACATGATGGAAATCGCGAAGGCAGATGGCATCAAAGAATTCAAACCTTGGGATTACCGTTACTACGCTGAAAAAGTGCGTATGAAGAAATATGCATTGGATTCAAATGAAGTAAAACAGTACCTACAAGTAGAAAAGCTACAAGAAGCAATGTTCTATGTATCAGGTCGCCTATTCAACTATGACTTCACTGAGATTACTGATGGTTCAATACCTGTATTTCATGAAGATGTTCGTGTTTGGGACGTTAAAGATAAAACATCTGGCGAACACATTGGTTTATTCTATTTAGATCCATACGCACGTAAAGGTAAGCGCAGTGGCGCTTGGGCAACAACATATCGCAGCCACACGACGTTTGATGGTAAAACAAACGTTCTTTCGTCAAACAACTCTAACTTTATTAAAGGTAAAGATGGCGAACCAACATTAGTATCGTTTGATGATGCTGAGACATTCTTCCACGAGTTTGGCCATGCATTGCATTTCTTAGCGTCTAATGTGGAATACCCAACGTTAAATGGCGGTGTTCGTGACTATACTGAGTTCCAGTCTCAACTATTAGAACGTTGGTTAACGACTGACGAAGTGATCAATAAGTATTTGGTTCACTACAAAACTGGCGAGCCAATGCCAAAAGAGCTAGTTGCTAAAATCAAGCAAGCTGCAACCTTTAACGAAGGCTTTAAAACGACCGAGTACTTAGCGTCGGCGATTATCGATATGAAGCTGCACACAACAGACCCAGCTAACATTGACCCTGATGCGTTTGAACGTGATGAGTTAGCTAAGTTGAATATGCCATCGTCTATCGTAATGCGTCACCGTACACCACACTTCGGTCATGTGTTCAGTGGTGAAGGCTACTCAGCTGCATACTATGGTTACATGTGGGCAGAAGTATTAACATCAGATGCATCAGAAGCATTTGAAGAAGCTGAAGGCGGTTACTACGATGAAGAAGTGGCAGCCAAACTAGTTGAGCACTTATTTAGCGTGCGTAATGCAGTTGATCCAGCAGAAGCTTACCGAGCATTCCGCGGTCGAGACGCTGTTGTTGATGCGTTAATGCGTGATCGTGGTTTCCCTGTAACTAAGTAAAACGTTTAATGTAACGCGTTGGCGTTACAATACGAGAAAAGCCCACAGTAAGTGGGCTTTTTATTCGGCGTTAATCACATTTGATTGAAAATAGCATTAAGAAAGGAAGGTAAGATGGAAGTCGCCAATAGCGAACGTTTGAATTATCGATTGCTTACAGAAGCTGATGCAGAGCTTCTGTTCGAGCTTGATCAAGATGTTGAAGTAATGCGCTATATCAATGGTGGTCATATGACAACTATGACAGAGATAAAAGAGAGGTTCATACCGCGCTTAAATGCCTTTTTAAACCCCAAAAAAGGTTGGGGGCTTTGGGGCGTATTTACTGTAGAAGATAATCGTTATTTAGGCTGGGTGCTCGTTAGGCCAATGAACTATTTTAGCGACTCGCCTGAGTACAAAAACTTAGAACTGGGCTGGCGATTCAAGCGAGAGTCGTGGGGGCTAGGTTACGCCACTGAAGCGGCCATTCAGATTAAGCAAGCTCTTATAGAAAATGGCAATATTGATGCGTTCAGTGCTATCGCAGTGCCTGAAAATAATGGCTCAGTTAACATCATGACTAAGCTTGGTATGAAATTCGTTAAGCAATATGTTCATCACGACAAACAACTTGGCGATTTGGATGTGGTTTACTATCAATGTCCTGCTGCCTAGCCAATTAAAGTTTATAAAGTATGAATGCTGAGTAGTAGAAAGCTAACTTCAGCATTTTTACGTACTAGTTTTAAATGTAGCGTTTTTAACGGAGTAAGCACTGTAATGAAGAATGAACTTGATGTGAAACAAGGGCTCGCAGTATTTAATCAGGTGTTAAGTAAAGGGGAGTTGCAAGAAGGTAAATATCACTGGCATGGTTTGACGGCTTGGCATGATATCGATGGTTACACCTGTTACCTTCAGCACAACCAAGTGTTGGTTACATTGATGTTTCATGGCAAGTATGCCACTGATTACCCAAATGACGATACGTGGCAGCAATTTATGAAAAAGGTAAAGCTAGTGTCGCAAGAAATGAGTACTTAGCGTTTTACGCGGTTAACAATAAACTGTGCCAATGGCGCATTAACAGCTAGGAAACTGAAGACTCTTTTTACCATGAAATTGGCTGGCCATCCCAGTCTATGTACTTTAAATTTTCTGTGTCTTCTTGAACGGCTTGCTCAGATAAACGTGTAACGAAGTCATTTAGTTCTTCGTCAGTGTCATCCGCAGAGTACCCGTCGACCAATGCAAGTAACCTTTTGGCAACGAATTCGCAGCTAAATAGTTTTCCTTTCGGTACGTTTCGTTGGAACGGTTTAGAAAGTGGTGTATCCGTTGTCCCAGGGTGAAACAAAATAAATGTAAGTGCTTTAGCTCGCCGCTTACATTCTATCGCTAGTGTCTTAACCGCCATGTTAAGAGCTGCTTTAGATGAACGATAGCTATACCAGCCACCAAGCTTATTGTCATTGATGCTACCAATCCGAGCGCTGAGAATGGTAAGTGTTGATGTTTGTTGCTCGATTTGGGGCACAATATATTTTAGCCAAAGCATCGGAATGACGGTATTGGCGGTAAGTACCGTGAGATAACTATCAAGCGATACTTCTTCAACTTTTTTTTCGGGAAAAACACCATTGCAATGTAGGATTCCGTTGCAGATGTAGATGTTTCTTATGTGATAGCGCGAAAATATATCGACGACTGTTTCAGGGATACTCACCTCATTGTAGTTACAGGTTTTGACTATGACACTTTCTTGGTTTGTTAATTCCGGTACTTCCAATGGACTGCGAGTAACGGCTATGACTTTCTGTCCCCGCTCGACCAGCAGCTTAATCAATGCTTGAGCAATTTGGCTGCTGGCGCCGATGACTAACGTTGCTGATTGAGTTTGCATGTTCATTCCTTTGGTTGCTGTTTCGAAGTAGGCTGCGAAAGACCTGTCGAGCACCCGCATTCCTCGCCAGTAATTTTGCTATAAACGCTTGATATTTGGTGACGGTAGCGAGCAAAAAAACGATATCCCAACTTTGCTAAAGGCCTTGTCAGTCGCCATTGTAATGGCGAGACCCACTTCTCTTTGCCAACTAAACGCCATGCGTGATAATTTACATCGATACCTTTGATGACTTTGCCGTCCAGAATACCGTGTATCATTTGAAACGCTTGGTCTTTTTGTATCATTGGATATTTTTCAGTAAGCTCCACTTGATGTAAGTCTTCAAAAGTCATCGCTGCTTTATTGTCTCTTGCGCGCAGCGCATTTATTTCTCGCGTACAAAGCGGGCATTGCCCATCATAAAATATTGTCAAAGATGTCATAGTAGTCACAGAGGCTCGATAGGAGATTGAGGGAAGAGTTAGTGCTTGTCACACAACAGCTAAAAGCGCAACGTGGCCGAATATCAAAATAATAGTGATGCGCTTACGCATTTGTTGGTAGCCTTCAGGTTTGTCATTATAAAGTTTAAAGTATCGCTCACATTCCATCAGTGCCGCGTAACAAAAGCTCAGTAGCATTAGTGACATGGTTGGCGGCAGTAACACTGCACTAAAAGCGATAAGCGTAATTACATTAGAGATATAATTGATGGTCGGTGTTGCTTCTGACGTTTTCATCCACAATGAGCCAGCAACAAAACTACAAATACATGCACTGTAAACAATAAACACCTGCAGAGCAGAAACGGAACCAAACGAGATGCTCATCATTGCTAAAACTAAACAGGCGACAAATGGGATGACCCCGAGCCATCCCAAAAGTTGCCAAGACTGTTGTTTGACCATGAGAAACCCTCCTAAATAGCGCTTGTTATGTATTACGCGTTTATCAGATAAGGCGATCACTTATTGTCGTTTGAGGTGGGGACTATTATTCAAAGCCAATACAGAATAAATGTAAAAAACTACCTTAGAAAAACACGGTAGGAAATTATTGTATAAAATGTTATCAAGTAAGCATCGCCGATAATTGAGGCGCTCTAGAAGCTCATCGATTTCTTAGCAAACCAGTACAGTTAGACCTAGACGTTTGGTAATGGTAGAGCAATTTCATCAATCGCTTCTGCGATAAAGTCTACTTTTTGGGAGAGCACTACTTGTGCGTCACTGAGGCCTTGGTTGTAAAAGAAAGGCGCAAAGTGCTCAATAATGTGGTCGCAAAGAAACTCAGCATCGAACTCTCCTAGCTCGATAGCGAGCTCTTTATCTAAGTAACTTTTCAAAGAATTAGTTAAATGGGCCTTTTGCTCCGTTGATAACTTTATCATGTTGTGGCTTCATCCTTTCTATACGCTGCTTTGCCATTCAGTCCTGTTTGCGGTACCTCTGGTATTTAGCGTGGATTAAACTTCTTAATCACTGGACGCTTACGCTACTTTATTGGACTGATAAGCTCAAGTGAGATTTATTGTTAGCACAGCATTAGAAATAAGTATTCTTCATACGCGATATATGCCGTCGGAGGCGAACTTTTGTATTAACATTCCTTCTGGTTATAAAAAGGACTGTACCACCCCTATAAAAGTTTTAATTATAAGATAGAGGTTTTGGTTATAACTGGTTAGAATGGGCGCGATTTTTCGATTTAACTTGGCATTCGCGAGACTGATACTGGTCACAAAGGCCAAGTTAAGTAATTAGTAGTTAACAAATTAGTGGTCCTATGCTTTCCCTTACTGATATTCAGCCTCAAAAAGATGAAATTTACTTAGATAATAACGCCACCACGCCGGTACTGCCCCAAGCGGCTGAAGCAGCGATGCATACGATGCAGTTATGTTATGGCAACCCAAGTAGTAGCCATATTACAGGTATTAAAGCTAAGTACATTCTGGAGACTACGCGTACTTTGGTGAGAAAAGTGATTGGCGCTTCTACTGGTGAAGTGACTTTTACCAGCGGCGCAACAGAAGGTATTCAAACAGCTATCATTTCTGCATTGCAGTCGGCCAAAGAAGCAGGTATCACGCAAGAGGAACCACTACTGCTATACGGAGCAACAGAGCATAAAGCGGTACCCGAGACGTTGAAACACTGGAATAAAATGCTCGATATTGGTGCCAAGGTCATTGCTATTCCCGTGGATGAGAGAGGCATTTTAGATGCCGAGTTTATTGAGCAGAACGTTGGTGATGCTCTCATTATTTGTACCATGGCGGCGAATAATGAAACGGGTGTTTTCCAGAATCTAGAGTTACTCGAAAAAGTGATCCGTGATAATAACGCCACGGTTAAATGGATGGTGGATTGCGTGCAAGCTTTAGGAAAGCTTTCACTCAATATTGCTGAAACAACGATTGACTATGCACCTTTTAGCGGTCACAAGTTATATGCACCTAAAGGCATTGGTGTGCTTTATGTAAGAGAAGGTGCACCGTACACGCCTTTTATCGCTGGCGGTGGTCAAGAGAGTGGTCTCCGTTCGGGGACTGAAAACCTACCGGGAATTGCGGCGTTGCAAGCTATATTGAGCTTGCTTGACGACAAAAGCGATAACACATTTAAAGATCATGAAACCTTATTAGCCTATCGTGAGCAGTTGGTTAACACGCTTACCAAAGCATTTCCTGACATTATTTTTAATCATGACCTGAGCTGTTCTTTGCCGACAACCCTTAACTTTTCGGTGCGTGGGTTATCGAGCAAGGACATTATGGACTTGTTTGACGCGGCGAGAATTCGAGTAAGTTCTGGTTCGGCGTGTTCATCAAAAGTCACGGGCAGTTTCGTACTGGATGCGATGGGCAAGCCTCGTTGGCAAAGTGAGTCTGCTATTCGACTTTCATTTGGGCCAGCGACTACACAAGCTGAGATCGATGCAGCGTGTCACGCCATTACTCAAGCGGTTACAGCGCTTAAACATAGCTGCCTACTTTTGTCTGACACTTTTGACAACAGCGAGTTTGGTGTCGATGGCCTGCAGCAATGGCTATATGATCAACAATGTACTTGGTGCTATGTCGACAAAGCGAGTAAGCAATGTGTGTTGATTGATGCTAGCGCAGAGCTGGTAAACAAGTTTGAGCGCTTAGTTCGTTGTCAGCAATATCAAGTGGTAGCGGTATTGGATACGCAACGGGATACTCAGCAAGTGCTTGAACCGGAAATGATTCGCGAACTGGTACCAGAGTTTTTAGCTAGCCATCGCTTTGATGAAATGGGTTGGCCTGAAAACTCACAACAAGTGAGTTTAGCTGACGGAAGTTTAGTACCAGCGATTACGGTGGGTAGCAAAGTGCTAGCCAAATTGCCGCTTTCCGGCTATTGCGCAAACAGCCAAGCTTATCTGCTCGGTACAGCACAAGATGGTCAGCTATTGGCTGATAATATTGATTATGTGTTTGCTGGCGATACGGTTCAAATTGGTGGGCTAGGGCGTACAGATGGTGATAGTGGCTGTGCGCAAGCTTTGTATCATTCTCTGCAAAAGCTTCATCACGTTATTGCTGATGACACGATCATTTGTCCTCGCCATGATTATCAAGGGTTGTTCTCAACGACGCTTGGCATGGAAAAGAACACCAATGATTTATTGAAGAACGTATTAAGTGGTGAAACGCCAGTTGAGGATTTTGTATCGAAGAAAGTTGAAATGGACAAGGTGCTTGCTGCAAGTGAACAGGCAGCAGACCAAGGTACCATTAGCTTTTGCCAGAATGATATTGGTTTATTAGCACCTAATGAACTCACAACGTTTTTTGCGAAACATCCTAATGTCACTGTCGTAGACGTGCGTGAACCGCATGAGTTTGAAGCTTACCCGGAGAGCTCGGTAGCAGGTAAGCAGATGGTTAATATCCCGCTGACTCAAATCACACATTTTGTCAGCTCTCAGCAACAAGCGAAAGATGCACAGGAATACATTTGTATTTGTCGAAGTGGTAAGCGAAGTGATGCTGCTGCTAAAACATTAAAGCGTAACGGTTTTGCTAATGTTTACCATGTACCAGGTGGCTTTGCGTTACTGAATTAATCGGCAAACTTAATTGGATTAGCAGTGAAGCGAGATAGCTCCCTGCTAACAATTATTTATTAGGCTTAAAGAGGTTAATTGCTGACTATTGATTTTGTTAGTCCGGCAGCGAGATAATAGTGTTTTTAATGATTGGTAATTCATTTTGAAACAGTACCTTTATCAGCTTTGGCATACCGACTGCGCATTTTGCCGAAAGGCTCGTTATGTCATTTTGTGGTTGTTATTAATGCTGTTGGCCGACTATTGCTTTTTCAATTTAATATTTATGAACAATTAGCTAACCGTTCAACGAGCCAAATCTTTTGCGAATGCAATGGTCGGCTTTTTTGTCTGACCTTTCTCAACTATACTTCACCCATTTACGCACATACACCTACTAGAGTGGTTGAAAAAACAACCATTTAGTCTTCAAAACATTAAGATTTTTATGACTCAAGACAACAAACGTCCACTATACATCCCTTACGCAGGGCCAAACCTACTTGAAACACCGCTTCTTAACAAAGGCAGTGCTTTTTCCAAAGAAGAGCGCCAACAGTTCAACCTTACAGGTCTTCTTCCTCCGTCTTACGAAACAATTGAAGAACAGGTAGAGCGTTGTTACCAGCAATTTAGCCGCTTTGAAACGAACTTAAATAAGCATATTTATCTGCGTAACATTCAAGATAAGAATGAAACGCTTTACTACCGACTAGTTCAAGAGCATTTGGAAGAGATGATGCCAATCATCTATACACCGACTGTTGGTGATGCCTGTGAGCAGTTTTCTGATATTTACCGCAGCAACCGTGGATTGTTTATCGCTTATGAAGAGCGTGAACATATGGATGATATCCTACGAAATGCGACTAAAAACAAAGTAAAAGTGATTGTGGTTACCGATGGTGAACGTATTCTTGGTTTGGGCGACCAAGGTATAGGTGGTATGGGGATTCCAATTGGTAAGTTAGCGCTTTACACCGCGTGTGGTGGTATCAGCCCAGCATATTGTCTACCAATTACACTAGATGTGGGTACAAATAACGAGAAGCTGTTAAACGATCCTATGTACATGGGATCGCGTCACAAGCGTATCAGTCAAGACGAATACAATGAGTTTGTTGATATGTTTATCCAAGCGGTAAAACGCCGTTGGCCACATGTCATGCTCCAATTTGAAGACTTTGCACAGCCAAATGCTATGCCATTGTTAACCAAATACAGAGATGAAATTTGTTGTTTTAATGACGACATTCAAGGTACAGCATCTGTAACCGTAGGTACGTTATTAGCGGCATGTCGCACTAAAGGCGTTAAACTGTCAGAGCAAAAAGTGGCCTTTGTTGGCGCTGGTTCTGCGGGCTGTGGTATTGCAGAGCAAATTATTACTCAAATGGTGAGCGAGGGCGCAACCCCTGAACAAGCTCGAAGCCAAATCTTTATGGTTGATCGTTTTGGTCTTTTAACTGAAGGAATGGAAGGTTTACGAGACTTCCAGGAAAAGCTTGTTCAATCTGCAGAGACAGTAAGCCAATGGCAGATTGAAGGCGATTACTGTTCTTTATTAGAACTAATGAACAATGCCAAACCTGACGTACTTATTGGTGTATCAGGCCAAGCTGGATTATTCACGGAAGAAGTTATCAAAGCCATGTACAGTCACTGTGCCGCACCGATTATTTTCCCATTGAGCAATCCGTCTCGCCAAGTTGAAGCAACGCCTGAACAAGTAATTACTTGGACAGAAGGCCAAGCGGTCGTTGCTACAGGTAGTCCGTTTGCACCAGTAGAGTTCCAAGGCAAACTATTCCCAATCGCTCAGTGCAACAATAGCTACATTTTCCCAGGCTTAGGTTTAGGTGTAGTGGCAGCCAACATTAATCGCATTACAGACGAAATGTTAATGGTAGCCAGTGAAACATTAGCAGAAGCTTCGCCACGCGCTAATACAGGAGAGGGTGAATTATTACCACCGTTAACTGAAATTGCAGCGTTAAGTAAGAAGATCGCATTCGGTATTGCACAGGTAGCTTACCGCGAAGGCCTTGCACTTGAAATGCCAGAAGAGCAACTTAAGGCCAAGATCGAAGCTAACTATTGGAAGCCTACTTACCGTCAATACAAGCGCATTAGTATCTAATCGCTTTAAATTAAGCGTTTAATCATTTTAGTGCGCTAAGCTTTTACGGGAATTTTAAGTTAAAAAATGGCCTAGTTAATTACCACACAAAAAGCCTCATATTTTTGAGGCTTTTTTATTTAGTAGGCTTTTCAGAATGAATGGTCTATAATCGCGCCAAAATTTATACCCTATTTTATTAATTCGTTATTTAAGAGGCTTTATCATGGCTATCGAACGTACTTTTTCTATCGTAAAACCAGACGCAGTTGCGAAAAACGTAATTGGTCAAATCTACAACCGTTTTGAAACTGCTGGTTTAAAAATCATTGCTTCAAAAATGGTTCACCTTTCTAAAGAGCAAGCAGAAGGTTTCTACGCTGAGCACAGCGAGCGTCCTTTCTTCGGTGCTTTAGTTGAATTCATGACTTCAGGTCCAGTAATGGTTCAAGTTTTAGAAGGCGAAAACGCTGTTCTTAAAAACCGTGAAATCATGGGTGCTACTAACCCAGCTGAAGCTTTAGCTGGTACTTTACGTGCAGACTACGCTAACTCAATCGACGAGAACGCTGTTCACGGTTCAGATGCTTTAGAGTCAGCCGCTCGTGAAATTGCTTACTTCTTCGCTGACGAAGAGATTTGCCCACGCACTCGCTAGGCGTTTAGGTAATTCATAAATCTTTGCTATTGGCATTTTATCGATGAAATTTACTGCTCACGTATTACATATACTCTGCGCGGCAAATTACCCAAAGCCACTAGCTTTGATTTATTAATCACTCAGGTTTTGAGTGTTGAAGGATTTTACTGATATGTCGGTAAAATCCTTTTGCGTTATTTAGCGCTTTAAAATCTAAGGTTAACACGCCCTAAAAGTAATGAGTTTGTTGGCTAATGATAAGTGCTTTAATGTCTTAGAGTTTTTATCATTATCCAGATTAAATTGTCTCCCTTGTCTAAAAAGTGTACAATTTGCGCCCTTTAATTTTTGCTGTTTAGAGAAATTTTTTTATGACTGAAGTGGTTAACCCTGCTGAAAATGCAGTGTCGAAAGTGAATCTGCTTAACTTTGATCATCAAGGCTTACGCGAGTACTTCGCGTCAATCGGTGAAAAGCCGTTTCGTGCCGATCAATTAATGAAGTGGATGTATCACTTTGGTTACGATGACTTCGAAAAAATGACCAATCTGAACAAAAAGTTACGTGAAAAGTTAGCGCGTAACTGTGAGATTGTTGCACCTGAGATTTCGCAAAAGCAAGTGTCTAACGATGGCACCATTAAGTATGCGCTTAAGTTAGAAAGTGGTCAGGAAGTTGAAACAGTTTGGATTCCTGAAAATAACCGCGCTACCTTGTGTGTATCTTCACAAGTTGGTTGTGCGTTGGAATGTAGTTTCTGTTCGACCGCGCAGCAAGGCTTCAATCGCAACTTATCAATGGCTGAAATCATTGGCCAAGTGTGGCGTGTTGCAAATGATATTGGTGCAACACGTATCGCAGGTACTAGACCAATTACAAACATTGTAATGATGGGCATGGGTGAGCCATTACTCAACATGAAAAACCTCATTCCTGCACTTGATACCATGCTGAACGACTTAGGTTATGGACTATCTAAACGCCGTGTCACAGTAAGTACTTCAGGTGTTGTTCCTGCGCTTGATATGCTGAAAGAGAAGATTGATTGTGCATTAGCAATTTCAGTTCATGCGCCAAACAATGAGCTTCGAAATGAGCTTGTACCAATTAACAAAAAGTACCCACTAGAAGATTTCTTAGCGGCTTCTCGTCGTTACATTGATGGTTCAAAAGCACAGAAGGCTGTTACGGTAGAGTATGTGATGATTGACCATGTTAATGACAGCACCGAACAAGCACATGAACTTGCGCACGCTCTTAAAGATACGCCAAGCAAAATCAATTTGATCCCATTCAACCCATACCCAGGATCGCCATATAAGCGCTCGAGTAATTCTCGTATTGACCGTTTTGACAAAGTACTTCAATCATACGGTTTCACGGTTATCACACGCCGTACCCGCGGTGATGATATTGATGCCGCATGTGGTCAATTAGCGGGTGATGTTTTAGACCGTACTAAGCGTACGGCAGCGATTGCAGCCAAAAAAGAGATGCAAACTGAAGAAATTTCAGTGAAAATGGTGTAATGATATAGGCTTCACCTTTGCATTATCCGAGTTTTAGATACGTTTACGGCGTACTATTATCGGGCAAATAGGTGGAACGGCTTAAGTGGCGCGGTGGCAGGAAGCTAGCGCACCGCCACCATGAAGAGCGCCCAATTACAACAAAAGCGATCGCATCAAATATGGTTAAAGCGTTAAAATTTATAGTGATAGCGGCTTCTTTAAGCACGCTCTCGGCCTGTGTTACTCAAAATTATCAAAATGCTAACACCCCTGTTGTAGAAAACGATTCGACGAATCTCGAAATCGCTATGACAAGGATTTCATTGGGTCTAGGTTACCTTAAAATGGGTAACACGACACAGGCAAAACTTAACCTAGAAAAAGCCAAACGTTTCGCTCCAGATTTAGTTCAAGTATACACGGCATTTGCACACTATTATGAGACCGTGGGTGAAGATACGCTAACGGTTTCATCTTATGAAAAAGCACTTTCGATTAAGCCTGATGATGCAGACACGTTAAATAATTATGGTGTTTATTTGTGTCGTCAAGATAGATTACCGGAAGCTGAAAAACAGTTTCTTCGAGCTATTGCGGTACCAAGCTACCTTTTAGTATCGCAAAGTTACGAGAATTTAGCCTTGTGTCAGTTAAAGGCACCTAACTTTGAAAAAGCTGAAACTTATCTTTTAAAAGCTATCGATCACAATCCTTCGAACTCTTCGACCCTATATCAGATGATGCGTTTAATGTACGCAAAGGGTGATTATCAAGCAGCGTTAGGTTTTGCTAGCCGATTTGAAAAAGCGACACGCCGATTCAACCCTGATTCTTTGGCGCTTACGTACAAGATTTATCTACAGTTGAATGATACGCGAACAGCGCGTAATTACGGTAGTATGTTGGTGAGCATGTTCCCTGATGCCTACTTATCGAAGCAATACCTTCTTAATCAATTAGCACAAATTGAACCAGACGAGTTGGCAGAAAAGTACCGCCTGCTTAACTCAACTGAGGTAGTTAACGACAGCAATAAGCGCGTTGTTAAGTTAACACCTAACAATAAGCCCGCTATCGGACTAGACAAAAAACGCCGTACTAGCCAAGTAGCTAAATCTGAATCTAGAACTGAAGCTTTGCCGCAGACTAACGCGGAAGAAAAAAGCACAGCAGAAATTAAACCTCAACCGACTCAACCTGCTAAGCGGGTAGTTGTGCTGAGCCCAGAGCCTAGTCAACGCGAAGTGCCTGAACAAACGGCAGAATTACAGAGTGATATTAAATCTGAAACTGACACGCCAATTGTTGAAACCGGTGATACCGTTGCTGATGCAATTGCCTTGGCAAAAGCTGAAATCGCCGCTATCGATGAACAGCTTGGCGAAGAGTCTACAGTAGATGGCACTCAACAAACTGACTCACAAGAAGCTGTGCAGAGCCTAAATACTGATGCTTTGGCGTTGACGAAGGAAGTTGCTGAAACAGTTGAATCAACTAACATACCTGAATCAATTGGCGAAAGCGTTATCGAAGAGAATCTAGAAACAATTGCAGAGGAAGTTACTGCAAGTGACGCAATCGCTGATAACAACACGGTTAGCGAAGGTGCCTCTGACCTTGGGACTGCTAATGAGGAAACCGACCTAGCTGTGGATGAACTAGTCGAGGCTAACTTAGTGGTGGAAACTGACGCAACGCAGGGCGATATAGAGAAGCAAACGTTTGCTGAAATTAATGAGCTAAGTGACCTAGCAAAAGAAGAAGTGTCCGAAAGCCTTGAACTTATCGAAGATAACTTGGTCAGTAAACATGTTACTCTCGGAGCAGCAGATGACGAGGCTAGCGACTATCAGTCGTTAGAAGAACTACCGCAACATATTATTGAGAAGGGTGAGAACTTATTCTCGGTGTCTAAGCGATATAATATTCGCTTAAGCACGTTAATTAAATGGAATGAGCTCGATGATAGAGCTTTAGTAAGAATAGGGGATGTTATTTATTTAGCAGATCCGAGTGAATTAAGAACGCAGGAAGAGCAATAACTGCACATGAGTAAACCGTCACAAGAGCTACCTGAGGACATTGAAGTTGTAGGTCCCGGTCAAATGCTGGCTGAGGCGCGACAGGCGCTGAAATTGAGTCAGCAAGATGTAGCCCAGAAGCTGAACTTTCGTGTCACTCTAGTCGACGAAATAGAGCATGAAATCTTCGACAACAGCTTACCTGATACCTTCAACCGAGGGTATCTGAAGAATTATGCCAAACTTGTTGGTATTTCAGAGCAAGATATTATTGCTAGCTATGAAATGCTCGGCGTTGCTGTAAAACAGCGTACCGAGATGCAGAGCTTTTCTAAAATTACCGAAAAACAGGCGATGAATACGCGCCTTATGTGGATTACTTATCTAATTCTGGCGGCCCTTGTGGCGTCAACCTTGGTATATTACATTCAGGATGCTAGAAGTAACGGGGTCAGTAGTTTGCTCGATGACATAACTGAGCGTACTAATCAAGCGGTTGAATCAGTGAGAGACAATGGTGCTGCTATTGCTGAGAGTGAAATTAAAGGCGCAATGAAAGCGGACGCGGCAGGCACTAGTGATGAAGTATTGCCAACTACTGCTGAAACTGGCACAAATCAGCCTGAACAGGTGAATTCATTATCGTCCTCACCAGAGCAACACGAAGCGGTTGCGGATGGCGAATTGATTGTTCAAACATCAGCTGATGAAACGCATATTGCGTTCGTAGCATCTGAACCAGTACTGTCGAAGGCTACATTTACATTCGCTGGCGATTGTTGGGTAAATATATTCGACGGAGATGGCGAACGCATTGCGTGGGGCATTAAAAAAGCAGGTTACGTGATGGAACTAACTGGCAAAGCACCATTCAAAGTTACCGTAGGAAAGCCAGAGTTGGTCACAATCGATTTTAATGGCGAAACCATCGACATGTCAGGGTATAATATCGGCAATATTGCTAAATTCACCTTACCTAAGTCTACGTAGCTCGTGATTACGTAGTCAGAGTTTTCAAACAATTATTTAAATATCTATGTTTACAGAATCTCCAATTAAAAGACGCAAGTCTCGTCAAATAATGGTCGGCAACGTACCTGTCGGTGGTGATGCGCCTATTAGTGTTCAATCAATGACTAACACGCTAACGACAGACGTAGCAGCAACGGTTGCGCAAATTAAATCGTTAGAAGCGGTTGGCGCTGATATTGTACGCGTAAGTGTGCCTACGATGGACGCTGCAGAAGCATTCAAAGAAATCAAAAAGCAAGTGAATGTGCCATTAGTGACTGATATTCACTTTGACTATCGAATAGCGCTAAAAGTGGCTGAATACGGTGCTGATTGTCTGCGTATTAACCCTGGCAATATCGGTAAAGAAGACCGTGTGCGAGCAGTAGTAGAATCTGCTCGCGATAAGGGCATTCCAATCCGCATCGGCGTTAACGGTGGTTCATTAGAAAAAGATTTACAAGAAAAGTATGGTGAACCAACACCAGAAGCCTTGTTAGAATCAGCAATGCGTCACGTGGATATTTTAGACAGATTGAACTTCCATGATTTTAAAGTAAGCGTAAAAGCGTCTGATGTATTCCTTGCGGTGGGGGCTTACCGTTTGCTTGCAAAACAAATCGACAACCCGTTGCACTTAGGGATTACCGAAGCTGGTGGTTTCCGTTCTGGCTCGGTTAAGTCTGCCATTGGGTTAGGCATGCTACTTAACGAAGGTATTGGCGACACATTGCGTGTATCGCTGGCAGCGGATCCGGTTGAAGAAATTAAAGTGGGTTTTGACATATTGAAATCGCTGAAAATTCGTAGTCGTGGTATCAACTTTATAGCTTGTCCAAGCTGTTCACGCCAAGAGTTTGATGTTATTGGCACCGTAAACGCCTTAGAGCAGCGTCTTGAAGACGTATTAACGCCAATGGATGTATCAATTATCGGCTGTATCGTTAATGGGCCAGGTGAAGCGACCGTATCCGATCTAGGTTTAACGGGCAGTAGCAAAAAAAGTGGTTTTTACCTTGATGGCGTTCGACAAAAAGAACGATTAGATAATAACGATCTTGTCGACCAATTAGAGCAACGAATTCGAGCTAAAGCGGACATGATGTCAGAAGACAAACGCATTGATGTGAAAACGGTAAACGAAGAGTAATTGTCACCTTTTTTAGACCGGAATTACGGACCTAGTGTCAACACCACAGCTGTTTACGTTTCCCCCTATAGCGCCTATAATGCGCCGTTGAAATTTTATCAGAGAGAGCAAGTTAAGTGAGTAAAGTGATTCAAGCGATACGCGGAATGAACGACTGTCTGCCAAGCGAAACGAATGTCTGGCAAATGGTTGAATCTGTATTGCGTCGTGTGGCAAGCAACTATGGTTTTGCTGAAATTCGTATGCCGATTGTTGAATCAACTAACTTGTTCAAACGTTCTATTGGTGAAGTCACTGATATCGTTGAAAAAGAAATGTACACCTTTGACGATCGAAACGGTGATAGCTTGACGTTGCGCCCAGAAGGTACAGCAAGTTGTGTTCGTGCTGGTAATCAGCATGGTTTGTTATACAACCAAGAACAACGCCTTTGGTACATGGGACCAATGTTCCGTCACGAACGTCCACAAAAAGGCCGTTATCGCCAGTTCCACCAATTTGGTATCGAAGCGTTTGGAATGGCTACACCAGATATTGATGCTGAAGTGATTATGCTATCAGCGCGATTATGGAAAGAATTAGGCATCAGTGAGTATGTTACGCTTGAACTTAATTCACTTGGTTCAAATGAAGAAAGAGCGGCTTATCGCGATGCGCTTGTGGCTTACTTAACTCAGCACGAAGACAAGCTTGATGAAGACAGTAAGCGTCGCATGCACACAAATCCTTTACGTGTGTTAGATAGCAAGAACCCTGACGTGCAAGCAGCCTTAGTTGATGCGCCAAAACTGAGTGATTATTTTGGTGACGAGACCAATGAGCATTTTGACCAGTTAAAGTCTTATCTCGATAATGCGGGTATCACCTACAAGATTAATGAGCGTTTAGTTCGCGGCCTTGATTACTACAACCGCACGGTATTTGAGTGGGTAACCGACAGCTTAGGTGCACAAGGTACCGTTTGTGCTGGTGGCCGTTACGATGGCTTAGTAGAACAGTTAGGCGGAAAAGGCACACCGGGTATTGGTTTTGCGTTGGGTATTGAGCGACTAGTCTTGATGTTAACGAGCCTAGAGAAAGCCAACAATGTTCGACCTCAAGTAGATGCCTATGTAATCGCATTAGGCGAGGGTGCTGATATGCAAGCGGTCGCATTAGCTGAGAAGTTGCGTGATCAAGTACCAGAAACTCGTATCCAATGTCACTGTGGTGGTGGCAACATGAAGAAACAAATGAAGCGCGCTGATAAATCAGGCGCTCAGGTCGCGTTAATTTTAGGTGAAGATGAAATTGCGAATCAGCAAGTCACCGTCAAATACCTCCGCGGTCAACATGAACAACAACGCGTGTCGCAAGAAGACGTGGCACCACTGTTAGCAAGTTTAATTTAAGGAAGTAAAGTGGAAACATATCAAACAGAAGAACAACAAGTTGAAGCGATTAAAAAGTTTTGGCAAGAAAACGGTAACTACATTATCGGTGGTTTAGTCTTAGGTTTTGCTGGTTTTATTGGTTTCAATTACTACAAAGACAACAAGCTAGCTCAAGAAGAAGCTGTTGCTGCAGAATACCAAACAGTTATTGAGAGCCAAGCAGGCGATCACGAAGGCTTTAAGGTTAAGGCAGACGAATTTATTAAAGCTAATGGTGACTCAAGCTACGCATCATTGACGGCTTTAAACTTAGCGAAAGATGCAGCTGAACACCAAGACTGGGAAAAAGTTTCAGCACACTTGTCGACTGCAATCGATACCGCGCCAAGCCAAGAAATCAAAGCAATTGCGACAATTCGTTTAGCTCGTGTTCAAATTGAAATGGCTGCGTTTGATAAAGCGTTAGCGACATTAGCTGGTGAATTACCGGCGGCTTTCAAGGCTTCAGTAGAAGAAGTAAAAGGTGACGCTTACTTAAAACAAGGTAAGCAAGAGCTTGCTCGTAACGCATACCAAGCGGCAGCAGACGCAGGTGGCTTAGAGACAAATCCGACGCTACAAATGAAATTAGATGATTTAGCGCAGGCTACACCAGCAATTTAATAACAGGCCTTTTCCGTGAAAAAATATATAACGACAATAAAAAACGCGAAATGGCTCAGCGCTATATTACTGGCAAGTGTTATTTCGGCATGTTCTTCAACTGATGAAGAAGATGAGTCAACAAAAATTGCAGAGTTGACTGAAATCAATGAACAATTTGAACCTGATGTTGTTTGGGACAGAAGTGTAGGTGATGGTGTTGGCGATCACTTTTCTCGTTTAAAGCCGCACTTTGCTTACGACAAAATTTTTACAGCGAGTCGCGATGGTAATGTTTATGCGTTTGACGCGGTAAGTGGTGAACGAGTATGGCAAGCTGACCTAAGCGATATCAAAGGTGAGCGTGGCTTCTTTGATAGCCGCGAACCAGCCCTATTAGCAGGTGGTCCTATCGCTGGTATCAATAAAGTATTTATTGGTAGTGAGAATGGTCTTGTTTATGCGCTGAACGCTGAGACAGGTGAATTAAGCTGGTCATCATCGGTTAAAGGTGAAGTAATTGCTCCAGCAGCGATTGATTCAGGCATTTTAACCGTGAATACGGCTTCGGGTGTATTAAAGGCATTCAATGCTAGTAACGGCGAAGAAGTCTGGAAAGTCGACTTAGATGTTCCACCGCTTTCGTTACGTGGTATTAGCCAGCCAACAATTGCCGGTGGTGGTGTTATTGTCGGTACTGCGTCTGGTGAACTTACCGTATTTCTATTAGAAACAGGCCAGCAAGGCTGGTCAGTGGACGTAGGTGAAGCAACCGGCTCTACAGAATTGGAGCGAGTGATTGACGTTGATGCGAGAGCTTTAGTATACGGTGACAAGGTTTATGCTATTTCTTCACGTGGCAATTTAGTTGCAATTGATATTCGAAATGGTCGAGAGCAGTGGAAACGCCAGTATTCTTCATATCGTCAATTAGCGGTTGATGGCAATACTATCTACTTGACTACAACGCAAGGTCATGTCTTCGCGGTAGACCGCTTAAATGGCTTAGAAAAGTGGAGCAATATCGCACTTACGAATCGCGGTGTTACAGGGCCGGCGGTTGTTGGCGATCATCTTGTTGTAGGCGACTTTGAAGGTTACTTGCACTTCTTAGATTTAGATACTGGTGAGTTTGTTGCTCGTCACAATGTCGACAGCAGTGGTATCCATGCTACGCCAACTGTTGTTAATGGTATGGTTGTTAGCCAAGCGCGCGACGGTTCGTTACAGGCGATAAAAGTACCATAAAACACTCTAGCTGCTTTCAGCTATAGTTAAGTAATTAAGTTGTTAGTTAAAGATAGCTAACAACAAAGTTAAATGTTAACGGCTCCATGCTATGTCATTGGAGCCGTTGTTAGTTTTTAAACAAGGCAATTCTTTAATCTATGCTAAGAATGCTTTGGTTTAATAATTTGAATTTTATTTGAGGTTTTCATGCTTCCTGTCGTTGCTTTAGTGGGTCGTCCCAACGTTGGCAAATCAACTTTATTTAATCGCTTAACGCGTACACGTGATGCGCTAGTAGCGGACTATCCAGGGCTAACTCGCGATCGTCAGTACGGTCAAGCATCAGTAGAAGAGCATCCGTTTATCGTAATTGATACTGGTGGTATTCACGGAAATGAAGAAGGCATAGATGCGTTAATGGCTGAGCAGTCGCTAATGGCGGTTGATGAAGCTGATGCAGTACTGTTCCTTGTGGATGCTCGTGCAGGTTTAACGTCAGCAGACGAAGCAATTGCTGATTACCTGCGTAAACAAGATAAAAAGGTCTTTCTGGTTGCTAACAAGATTGATGGTATCGACGCCGATAGCGCTGTTGCCGAGTTTTTCAGCCTAGGGCTGGGTGATACGGTTCATCAGATTGCGGCAGCTCACGGGCGTGGCGTAACTCAGTTATTAACGCTTGCCTTGTCTCCTCATATTGAAGCGCTTGGTCAACTTGGCGAAGAAAGTGAGGCTGATGACGTTGAAGATGAGCTTATCTTTGAAGAAGGTGAAGAAGTTGAAATTGAAGCACCTGAAGAAGACGACAAAATTAAGCTGGCAATTATCGGTAAGCCAAATGTTGGTAAGTCGACTTTAACTAACCGTATCTTAGGTGAAGAGCGTGTTGTTGTTTATGACATGCCAGGTACTACCCGTGATAGCGTCTATATTCCAATGGAACGCAATGGCCGAGAATATACATTAATTGATACTGCTGGTATACGTCGTCGTAAGAATGTTAATGATGTTGTTGAGAAGTATTCAGTGATTAAAACACTTCGTGCAATTGAAGATGCCAACGTGTGTATGCTGATTATCGACGCGCGCGAAGGTATTACCGATCAAGATTTAAGCTTGCTTGGTTTTATTCTAGAGGCGGGCCGCTCATTAGTACTTGCTGTAAACAAGTGGGATGGCATTGATCAGGAAATCAAAGATAACATCCATAAAGAGCTTGATAGACGCCTAGGCTTTATCGACTTCGCTCGTATCCACTTTATCTCGGCACTACATGGTACGGGCGTAGGCCACCTGTTTGAGTCGGTTGAAGAAGCGTTTGTATCTGCAACTAAGCGTATTTCAACATCGATGGTAACCAAGATCCTAGATATGGCGGTTTTTGATCACCAACCACCTATGCACAATGGTCGTCGTATTAAGCTTAAATATGCACATGCTGGTGGTTATAACCCGCCAATCGTTGTTATTCATGGTAATCAGACTAAACACTTACCACCGTCTTATAAGCGCTACTTGATGAACTACTATCGTAAGTCGCTTAAGATTATGGGGACGCCGATTAAAATCGAATTTAGAGAAACTAGTAACCCATTTGCAGGTAAGAAAAAGCTTAACTACACCGAGCAAAAGAAATTAGCTCGCGCTACTCAAGGTTACAAAAAAGACTAGCATTCCAATGCTTGAACTAGACAAAGGCTACTTCGGTAGCCTTTTTTAACCCAATTGATTTTATGGGGATTTTTAGCTAGTGTTGTGCCCATAAGATCGATAATTTCTGCAAGTAGAGTCAATGGCTGAACCTGTCAAAGTTGATGTAATTAATCGCTTAAATAGAAACCTTGGTTTGCTGCATGCCGGCGGACAAGTCACCATTGATATCGTTACACCTGCGGGCAAGAAAGGTAAGTTTCGAACTACCTTTATTGGCTACCTTCCAAAACAGTATGTGCTGGTTCAGTTCCCCGAGCCTAATCGACTAGGCGCTTTCGCCCAGTATATTTCTCAAGGGACGAATATAACCGTTAGAGGGCTTATTGAAGGCCATGAAGGTGCTGTTGTGGCTTTCGTCAGCAAGGTAAGGCAAACACTACAAATACCTTCGCGGATCATGGTGTTGGAGTTTCCCAAAACGGTAAGCTTACAAAGTTTGCGTTCGACAATTCGAATCGATACGGATATTCAATCTAAGATTAAGGTTAAACAAGACTACTGGCAGGCAGCGATCAAAGACCTTTCGGTAAAAGGTTGTCAGCTATATATAGCAAACGGTGATTCGTTGCTTATCAATAAAGGTGAAGAAGTTCATATCGTGATTGAACAGTTTCATAGTAAAAGCAATGTAAAGCTGGCCGCTGAGATTTGTAATGTGAAGCCGCAAGTAGATGGACTCTCTATTGGTGTCCAATTTAGCAAGAATGATAAAGACAAAATACTCGAGTTACTCAGCTTAGCCTTGGTTGCAGAGCTTTAGCTAATCATTCTTTTGACTAATCGCAGTCACTTTCGCTTCGATGACACCATCATTCACTTGCACCGAAATTTGCGATGAATCCTCTACTTGGCTAACAGAGCGTATGATCCTGTTATCCTCGTCTCTCACAATACTATATCCGCGCGCTATGGTGGCTAACGGACTCACCAATTGAAGTTGTTCAAGTCGGCGAGCAAAGCTTTGCTGTTTATTTGCCAATAGCTTTCCAGCAGCCTGTGTTAAGCGCTCGCTTAAGGAGTTGAATGTTTTTTCGTAACCTTTTAATTTCACTTCAGGCGATAGATGCTTAAGTGCTTGGGCTAGATATTGTGGTCTCGCTTGTTGCTGTGAAAGGTAACGCAGCATCGCTTGTTGGAGTCTGCGTTCTAAGTCATCCGCCAGTTGGCTATAACTTTGCAGTTGACGCTGTGGCTCACATTGTCGCAGCCTTGCTGCTAAGTGTTTTATTTGTGTTGAGCGTCGTTGCTGCTGGTTTAATAGCGCACTTGCAAGGCGTTTATCGTACTGTTGAACTTTGCCTATTTGGTCTTCAATATCGCCAGATATTAGCTCTGCGGCAGCAGACGGAGTAGGTGCTCTTACATCGGCAGCGTAGTCACTTAAAGTGGTATCAATTTCATGGCCAACAGCGCTGATAACGGGTAAGCGGCTGTAATAAATTGCCCTAACGACTCTTTCATCGTTAAAACACCATAAATCTTCAAGTGAGCCACCACCACGCCCGACAATCAAAATATCAACTTCGTTTCGTTTATTCGCTATTTCAATACTAGATACGATGTCTTGTGCCGCTAATTCGCCTTGTACTAATGCAGGGTAAATGACCACTTGAGTAGAAGGACTGCGACGTTTAAGTACGCTGATAATGTCTTTAATTGCAGCGCCAGTTGGTGACGTGACAACACCAATCCTTTGATAGCTTGATGCCAAGGCTTGCTTATTTTCTTGAAGAAACAAGCCTTCTTTTGTTAATTGCGCTTTTAGCGCTTCGTATTGCTGTCGTAATAAACCTTCGCCAGCATCTTCCATTTGCTCAATAATAAGCTGAAAATCTCCTCGAGGCTCATACAAAGAAACTTTAGCTTTTACCAATACTTGCTGGCCATTTTGAGGTTTAATGCGGGTATAGCGATTATTGCCTTTAAACATCGCACATTTAACTTGAGACTTGCTATCTTTTAGCGATAAATACCAATGACCTGAGCTTGCAGCGATGAAGTTAGATATTTCACCAGTTAACCAAATCGTATTTATCTCGCTTTCCAATATATAGCGTACTTTTCGTGTAAGTTCACTAACTTGCAAAACATGTTGTTTACTTGTCATAACAGGATGAATTTGGGCGAGTAAAGTTATAATTTAGGTATTATATCGAGCTAATCGCCAATGTGTTCGAATTTTTTCGTGTTTTTCTAAAAATTAAGTTTACCTTAAACGTCAAAGCGGTTAAAATGCGGCCGCAATATTTACTCCATTCCTCCCACATAAGCGAGATATTGTGATGCTAAGAATTGCCAAAGAAGCGTTAACATTCGATGACGTTTTATTAGTACCAGCCCATTCAACGGTACTACCCCATACTGCCGACCTAACGACTAAGCTAACCCGTAAGATTACGATGAATGTCCCTATGGTTTCTGCGTCTATGGACACAGTAACTGAAGCACGTTTAGCGATTACGCTTGCTCAAGAAGGCGGTATCGGTTTTATTCATAAGAATATGACCATCGAAGAACAAGCACGCAATGTTTCTCAAGTAAAGAAATATGAAAGTGGCGTTGTTTCTCACCCTGTAACCGTTTCTGCCGATATTACTATCGAGCAAGTAATTGAACTTGCTAAAGAACAAGGTTTCTCTGGCTTCCCAGTTGTTGATAACGAAAACAACCTTGTTGGTATTATTACAAGCCGCGATCTACGTTTCGAAACAGACCTTTCTAAGAAAGTTGCAGAATTAATGACAGGTAAAGATGACCTTGTTACTGTCACGGAAGGTACTGAGCGAGAAGAAATTTTACATTTGATGCATGAACATCGTATTGAAAAGCTTTTACTAGTCGACGATGCCTTCAAATTAAAAGGCCTAATTACCGTAAAAGATTTCAAAAAAGCAGAACGTAAGCCAAATGCGTGTAAAGACGAGTTCGGTAGTTTACGTGTTGGTGCTGCTGTTGGTGTCGGCGCTGGTACAGATGAGCGAATTGATGCATTAGTTGCTGCGGGTGTTGACGTATTACTCATCGATACTTCTCATGGTCACTCTCAAGGTGTTATTGATCGCGTTAAAGAAACACGCGATAAGTACCCTGATTTACAAATTATTGCAGGCAACGTCGCAACGGGTGCTGGTGCAAAAGCGTTAGCTGATGCAGGTGTTGATGCTGTAAAAGTTGGTATCGGCCCGGGTTCTATTTGTACAACGCGTATCGTTACAGGTGTGGGTGTACCGCAATTAACAGCTATTTCAGATGCTGTTGAAGCGCTACAAGGTACAGGTATTCCTGTTATTGCCGATGGTGGCATCCGTTTCTCTGGTGATATTGCGAAAGCGCTTGTTGCTGGTGCGCACTGTGTCATGGTGGGTTCTATGCTTGCTGGTACTGAAGAGTCACCAGGCGAAGTTGAACTATACCAAGGCCGTTACTACAAATCATATCGCGGCATGGGTTCTTTAGGTGCGATGGCACAGAAAGAGGGCTCATCTGACCGCTATTTCCAGAAAACAGACGGTGAAGCAGACAAATTAGTGCCAGAAGGTATCGAAGGCCGTGTTGCTTATAAAGGCCCTGTTGCAGCTATCATTCACCAACAAATGGGTGGCTTGCGTTCTTCTATGGGCTTAACGGGTAGTGCGACGATTGAAGAAATGCGCACTAAGCCGCAGTTTATGAAAATTACTGCAGCTGGTATGGGCGAGTCGCACGTACACGACGTTACCATCACCAAGGAAGCGCCTAATTATCGCATGGGCTAATTTCTAATAAGCTAGTTCTTCGTGAATAAGCGCTTTATCGGCATTGGAAGTGCTCACTTGGTTTACCAAGCTCCATACTTCCGCTTTGCTAAAAAACTTTTCACTGTGAACTATCATTATTCTCGGTTTATTTAAAATTTTATAGGCTGATTTATCTAAATAATAAATCAGTTTTAATATTAGATTTTACACGCTCAATATGAACGGACTTTAGGCAAGGCTTTTGAGTAATAGAGCAAATGAGTTTACTGAAGTAAATGAGTTTGTTTTATTGCGAAAATAACGCAGCATTAAGTTTGTTCATGAAGAGCCTATCAAAGAGAAATCTTACATGACAAAAGATATCCATGATTCTCGAGTCCTAATCCTAGACTTCGGTTCACAATACACTCAGTTAATCGCGCGTCGCGTACGTGAAATTGGTGTTTACTGTGAGCTTTGGGCTTGGGACGTTACTGAAGAACAAATCAAAGAGTTTAATCCAACAGGTATTATCCTAGCGGGTGGTCCAGAATCTGTAACAGAAGCAGATTCACCGCGTGCGCCAGACTATGTGTTTAATGCTGGCGTGCCTGTGTTAGGCGTTTGTTACGGTATGCAAACAATGTCTGAGCAACTTGGTGGTAGCGTTGAGTCTTCTGAGCACAAAGAATTTGGTTACGCCGGCGTTGAAGTTATTTCGCCTTCTGAGTTGTTCAAGAATATTGAAGACTCAATCGGCGATAATGGCAATGCCGTACTAGACGTTTGGATGAGTCATGGTGATAAAGTTGCGACGATTCCAGAAGGTTTTAAAACTATCGCGCAAACACCAAGCTGTGCACATGCAGCGATGGCAAACGAAGAAAAGCGTTTCTACGGTGTTCAATTCCACCCAGAAGTAACACACACTAAGCAAGGCATGCGCATGCTTGAGCACTTCGTTGTAGATATTTGTCAATGCGAAAAACTTTGGACACCAAGCTCAATTATCGATGATGCTGTAGCAAAGATGAAAGAGCAGGTAGGTGACGACGAAGTTATCTTAGGCTTATCGGGTGGTGTAGATTCTTCGGTTGTTGCAATGCTTTTACATCGCGCAATTGGCGATAGATTAACGTGTGTTTTTGTTGATAACGGTTTACTGCGTTTGAACGAAGGCCAGCAAGTAATGGATATGTTTGGCGATCACTTCGGTCTAAACATTATTCACGTAAATGCTGAACAGCGCTTCCTTGATCGCTTAAAGGGTGAAAATGATCCTGAAGCCAAGCGTAAGATCATTGGTAACGTATTTGTTGAAGTATTCGATGAAGAAGCAGGTAAGCGCGAAAATGCTAAGTGGTTAGCGCAAGGCACTATTTATCCTGACGTGATTGAGTCGGCAGCGTCTAAAACAGGTAAAGCGCATGTGATCAAGTCTCACCATAACGTGGGTGGATTGCCTGAAGATATGGAGCTTGGCCTTGTTGAGCCGTTACGTGAGCTATTTAAAGATGAAGTACGTAAGATTGGTCTGGAATTGGGCCTTCCTTATGACATGCTTTACCGTCATCCATTCCCTGGTCCTGGTTTAGGTGTTCGTATTTTAGGTGAAGTGAAGAAGGAATATGCGGACTTACTGCGTCGTGCTGACGCGATTTTCATCGAAGAGCTTCACAATCACGATTTATATAACAAGGTAAGCCAAGCTTTCACTGTTTTCCTACCAGTGCGCTCAGTAGGTGTAATGGGCGATGGTCGTAAGTATGATTGGGTTGTTTCATTACGTGCAGTAGAAACTATCGACTTTATGACAGCTCATTGGGCTCACCTCCCTTACGACTTCTTAGGTTTGGTTTCTAACAGAATTATTAATGAAATCGATGGTATTTCTCGCGTAGTTTACGATATCTCTGGTAAGCCACCAGCGACGATAGAGTGGGAATAAAAATTAGTTATAAGCTGGCTAAATAAGCCTCTTTCTGTGTCAGTTGTGCTCACCTAGGTTACTAGGCTGCGCGCGACTTCATAGAAATATTCTCATTTATCTGAGCTTAATAACTCAATTTATTTAGCTCTATGTTAGATATAAAAAAGCCTAATCAATTGATTAGGCTTTTTTATACTGCTTTGGCTTTCTGAAATTGAAGGAGAAAGTTTTATTGCTGATTTTCTTCTTTTTACTGTGTTAAGCGCTGAAGAATACCTTTTGAAGTTATTACTCGTAAGAGCGCTCCATCCACATAATTTGCATTTTTAACTCGTCGATTTCTTTCTTAGCGTCCGCTAATTGCTGGCTCAAGCTTAACTTGTCAGCTGCTGATTCTTCATTTAATGCTGCTAGTGCTTTATCTTCATCGTGTGCCATAACTCAACCTCTTTATGTAATGCTTTTTGTAATATTACATTTTTAATTACAAAAAGTCACGTTGACGATTAAATTATATCCACTAAGTATCCGCAGTATGAGTGGAAAAAAGAAGGCGAAGATACGTGAATATGTCTGTATTTTCTTCACTTTTTAGCTGTTAGAATATTGTATTCTAGTGATTTTATTATGTTTGATTAAGCGCTCATGATGAAAAATATTATCGACATATTTATCAAATTTTTCAGCCTTGGTTGTGTCAGCTTTGGTGGCCCCGCTGCACATATTGGATATTTTCAACAAGCCTTTGTCGAAAAGCACAAATGGCTAAGTGCAGCTGAATATGGGCGAATTGTTGCCCTTAGCCAGTTCTTGCCAGGGCCTGGTTCCAGTCAGGTTGGCTTCGCTGTTGGCTATCACCGTGCGGGTCTTGTTGGAGCTATTGCGGCGTTTGTAGCCTTTACCTCGCCGTCAGTAATACTCATGTTGACCTTGGCGTTTGTTGGCTTTCAGTATGCCGATGCGATTACCTTTCAGGGTGTGATCTATGGTTTAAAACTTTTGGCGGTAGTCGTCGTTTTAGATGCGATACTCTCTATGGCGAAGAGCTTTTGCCAATCGTGGGTAAATAGAGGAATCACTTTAATTTCAGCGATCGCATTAGTGAGTTTCTCATCTAGTTTGATTCAAGTGTTGGTGATCGCATTGGCGGCTTTAGTTGGGTTTGTATCGACGAAAAGAATGCAGGGTAGCAATCAATTAACTAAAGATGCAGATAACCATGTTAGCCAAGAAAGCCAAGAGCTAAAAGTAGGAGAAGGCGGCCTACTGGCTAATATTCGTTGGTTACCGCTCATTATTTTTGCAGTGCTTATTCTCGGGTCCTTATTCTTTGCAAAAGGGCAGAACTTAATGCATTGGTTCCACGAGTTCTTTTTTGCTGGTAGTTTAGTGTTTGGTGGCGGACATGTGGTGTTGCCACTACTTCAGCAAACCGTCGCTGATAACCTCTCTAGTGAGGCATTTTTAACAGGGTATGCGGCAGCACAAGCAGTACCAGGCCCAATGTTCACTATGGCGACCTTTCTGGGCACACAACTAGATGTAAGCGCGCCTGTGCTTACAGCACTACTCGCTACACTTGCGATATTTTTACCTGGATTCTTACTTCTACTAGCTTTCCAACATGCATGGTATGAACTTTCAAGTCAGCCAAGTGTTTCAGGAGCGATGTCTGGCATTAATGCTTCTGTGGTGGGGCTCTTAATTGCTGCTTTCATAACGCCTATTGCTAGCTCTGCATTGCAAGAATGGTGGGACTTTGCTGCTGTGGCTCTAGGTTTCTTGCTAGTAATATACGTGAAAGTGCATATCGGAATTGTCGTCTTATGTTTTGCTGCTCTGGGTGTATTATTGTTTCAGTTGGGGTAGGCTACATTAATGCAGTTGAGCGTTATTGAAGATACTGCTAGGCAAGTTGTACTAGCTAAGACAGCACTAGAATAAGAAAAATTAAAATAGATAAAGGACTTTATTATGCGTTTTGTCATGAAGCAGAAAGTTTTTTCACTTAGAAATAGTTTTCAAATTTTTGATGAACACGACAACCTAGCTTATATCGCTAAAGGTGGCTTTTTTAGTATTCGTAAGGGGCTCACACTCAAGAATGCGAGTGAGATAGAAGTCGCTAAAATTAAACAGAAACTGTTAGCCTGGAAACCTACTTACTTTATTACTTTAGCTGACGGTACACGTTGTAAGATCAAAAAGTGTTTCTTCCCACTATTTAAGAGCCGATTCGTATTGTCACTACCTTCAGCTGAAGTCGTAATCGATGGCGATTTCTTCGCGCATGAGTATCTGTTTTCTGTTGGAAATGAAGAAATAGCATGTGTATCCAAGCGATGGTTTAGTTTTGGAGATACGTATGGTGTTGATATCAAATATAGTGAAGACGCAGAGCTTATACTGTCGGCAGTTGCTGTTATTGATTTAGTGATGCACGACGACAATGATGCCGTTGGTGCTGACTAACTCTTGAGTTGAATATACTAATGATGTACCTCAGTTTGTGACGTACATCATTAGTAGGAAAAAACCAAGAATAACCGCGTTAAAGCTAAGAATATAAGTAAAGCCTTTAACGCCATCTTTTACACCATAGCCTTTCTGGTTTAAATAAAGCCACCAAATGGCGCACATTAATACTGGCAATAAAAAAAATAATCTAATCATAAAGTTAAATGTTTATTAAAGTTTGGTAAGCATAGAACATATTCTCTCTCTTTGGTACGAAAAGGCACCATGCTTTGTTCATACACCTACTCAATTTACTGTTTCGTTCAGTTGTTCAAGAGTCTCTCAGCGCCAGAAATAACCCTAAATAGCCTTTGAATTTGCGTATTCAAAAGTAAATTAAGTAGATGATTCACGTTTACCTGAACTCTCGCTAGTCACGGCGTTAGCTGAGTTATTTTGTTCAATTAACTGGTGCAAAGGTTTTCGAATACTGTATAAAAACAACAAGCTAGGTATTACCATAAGTGCTGTTAATACAAAAAACAGTGCCCAGTTACCGTCTAACCGATCGACAATAATGCCAGAATAAGAACCAAGCATCACTCGCCCGAAAGTGCCTAAAGACGCCATTAGTGCATATTGACTAGCAGTAAAACTCTTATTACAAAGTACTGACAGTAAGGCTACGAAGGCCACTGAGCCCCATGCTGAAGTAAAGCCATCAACAAAAACCGTAAATGCAAATAGTGGCTTACTTGGCCCAACAACCGCTATAACCGCAAACAATAAGTTACTGGCAGACATTGCGACACCGCCAATAAAGAGACCTTTTAAAATACCGTAGCGAATAGTAAATACGCTGCCGATCAACGAGAATACAATCGTTGTCGCCCAGTTAATTAGCTTTGAATAGTATGCTATGTCTTCGTTAGTGAAGCCTACTTCACGGTAAAATACAATCGACATCCTGCCCAAATAGGCCTCACCCAATTTGAAGAGAAAAATAAACATAAGAATAGAAAGGGCTAACTTAGTGCCATTTCGATCGAAAAACTCTTGAATAGGGGCAACTAGGGTTGATAACAGCCAGGCTGTTAGTTGATTTACCATATTTTCCGGCGCTAGCTGAGCGCTAGAAAGTGAAACCGAAACGCTTTCTCTATTGCCAGACAATGCGCTATTAAGTTTTTTAAGTTGAACCGCGAAAACACAAAGTAGGCCAACGATAGCTGAGGTTATGGCCGCGAATTGATATTGTTCTGCTATCAGCGAGGTAGGCCATCCAGGGTAACCGATATTCGCGTAAAATATACTGGCGATGATTGTCGGCAATAAGCATAAAATGGCCACCGAGCGATAAGTGTAATTGGGCAATACCTGTAAGTAATCACGTTGAATTTTATCTAGCGTTGTTGCTCTATCACTTTCTGGCTCAGTTGCGACAAATGCAGTAACCATTAACGCTGCCATAATCCCCGAGAGAACTAAAAATACTTCTGACCATTGCCAGTTTGGTGATGTTACTAATATGAATGGAATACTGCCCAGCCCGGCATAGCCAGTCCACCAACCTGCCGTAGCAAGCGCAGAACCCGCGGCCATTGCTTCGCTATCTTCCTTATTTAATATATCAATGCGGTAAGCATCTATTGCGATGTCTTGTGTTGCGCCGCTGACGGCTATCAATAGCCCAAATAACGCCATAGTGCTCAATTGAAGTGCCGCATCTAATGTGCTCATGTAGGCGGCAAAAATGCAGATCAAAAGCTGTGTGGTGATAATCCAGCTTCGTCTTAAACCAAGGCTTGCAGTCAATAGTGGGATACGCAACCGATCAGCAAGCGGTGACCATAAAAAGTTAATACTGTAAGCAACAAAGATTAAGCCAAATAAGCCAATACTTGAACGCGATAGGCCTTCATCTTTTAGCCAACCAGTCATGGCTGAACCTATCATGACCCATGGAAAACCACTGGCTATACCAAAGAAGAAAACGGTGAGTAGTTTAGGGTTTTTAAAATAATGTAGTGTTTTACGAAAAGATGTAGGAGCGGACATACAAACAAATGATTGCAAAAATTAGGATAAGCCTATCAAACTGCTTTAGGTGACTAAAGCTATTTCTCCAAAGTTGAAAGAGTTACATGAAATATGTGGTGAAGGTGCGTAGGCTGAAGATTAAAAAAAGTTTGAATTAAGGTTTCGGGAGGGTGATGTTAAGCAATTGGTCGCCAGCCGATACAATCAATCGGATAGCTGCCGCGTCCTGAAAAAAAGTCTAAGCAGGTGGTAATTTCGCTTCTGAAAAATAAATCAGAGTTTAACGCTTGGGCACCATGCAAACTAATCTCATGAACTAAATGCCAAAACACCCGTTCTTTCGCATTGCTCGGCGTTTCATCCGTTACCGATAACAGCGTCCATTCTTCCATGGTATCGAGTATAAATTGATCAAGTTCTGTGTAGTGAAGTGAACGATTTATGACTGCCGTAATATAGGCCCCAATTTGGGATATTTTATCCGTGATAAACTGCTCAATTATCATGTTGTTTTGCCTACCGTATGCTCAAAATTATAGCCCTGATGTACCAACCAATATCGAAGCGAATGATTATAGTTCTCACTTATAGTTATCGGACATGAATTGTGGATTGTCAAAGTACTTTACATAAATTGACAATAAATTTTACACTAAGTTCGCGGTCAGTTGTGGCTAGGTTATTAATTTCTAATGAAATAACGATTGAGCGGGCAGGGTATTTAATCTTTTAGCTAGGCAGCTATTCGCTTGAAAGCTGCCTTGATGTATATGGTGGCTCAATAGCCAGCATTTGACTGAAACAAATGCGGGTTATTGGTAAAGACTACCTATAAATCCGACGGTAGCAATGTCGCCTTAATTAATAAAATTGGTTCAACAGGTACGTCATCCCAACCCATCACATCGCTGTAACTCGTTTGGACTTTACCTAGTTCGTGCATGACTTCCATGCCCTCAACAATATTACCAAATACTGTGTATCCCCATTTTCTGCCTGGGTCTAGGTTCGTATTATCAGCTAAGTTGAAGAAAAATTGGCGGTTAGCGGAATGAGGGCGGTTCTCTTTTGCCATCGCAATGGTGCCTTCCTCATTCTTTAAACCGTTGCCCGACTCATTTGGAATATTGTCGTAGGTTTTTAAGTGAGTAAAGTCTTTGTCGTAGCCACCACCTTGCAATATAAAATCTCCAATCACACGGTGAAAAATGGTGTTGTCATACTCGCCTTCAACCACATACATTAAGAAGTTATCGACGGTTAACGGCGCTTTAATACGGTCAAGTTCAACGATGATAATCCCTTTCGTGGTTT
The DNA here is from genome assembly GCA_947492575.1 of uncultured Thalassotalea sp. Taxonomy (GTDB): domain Bacteria; phylum Pseudomonadota; class Gammaproteobacteria; order Enterobacterales; family Alteromonadaceae; genus Thalassotalea_F. The sequence continues at coordinate 30,856 of CANLNK010000002.1, read as the reverse complement.
CTAACTTAACTAGAGGGAATAGGTTGTCGGGGTCTATCGCTGATTTTTCAGCAAAGCTAGAGCAACTCAATACCAACAAAAGCAGGGCAATAAAAGTTCTCATTCTTAACTCCGAATAAAATTGATCATATCTGGGTGATTGGCGATATCGGCAATAAGTTTACCAAGCAGTTGGTTAAAGTCTCGCTCCAATACAGCTACGTCTGCTCTTAGCGGGCCATTGCTGTTGCCACGGGCGTTAAATACATTGGTAAATACACTATCACCTTTTGAAACCTTCACACGTACTTGGATGTCACTATTAGCATCGTACTTCATCATCGTTTGCTGAACACTGACCATGGCGCGTTCTATCTCAATTTCTATCTGGATATTGCCACCGGACAAATTAAGCCCTTGCGCACTCAGATATGGGCGCAGTGTCTCAGCTACTGCGTCACTAAATACTCGGTTAGGTGATAGCACCTTGGCTGCTTTGTCGGCTTGCAAAATTTGAATAATATGGTTGCTTGAACGCAAATCTTTAACGGCAAAGCTAGCTGGAATACCTTGGTAAAGTGTATTTGCACTCTGGTTTATTTGCGGCGCCACGATGACTTGGCTAGGAGTCGAGTTACAACCTGAAATTATGATGCTTGTAAAAACCGTGAATAGCGCAAATAGGTGCCTATTCAATTGGTGCGGCATAGATGCTTTTGACATTGCTTTAAACATTATCTTAGACATTGTGATGATTATCTCTTTGTATCTATTTTACGTGATGTATTATTTCTTAATGCTTGAAAGGACGACGAATTTTTTATCGCTGGCGATGAGTTTACAATTGCCAAAGACGCGTTTCAATTTCACGTGATAGGCGAGCTGACGATTGCCGACAATGCGCAATTCTCCCCCTTTTTTCAATACTCTCTTTGCATCGTTAAACATCTGCCAAGCTATATGATCTGTTGTCGCATGCTGTTGGTGAAATGGCGGGTTACAAACAACGACATCAACAGAGTTTGATTCTTGCTCAGTCAAGCAATCGTCCACTGAGAACTCGCAGCTGTCTATAGCATCTGGCAGGTTCTGCTTGATATTTTGCTCCGCGCTGGCAACAGCCATAAATGACTCATCTTTAAAAATTATGTTGGCGCGATGCTGCTCTGCATGCAGTTTAGCAAACAGTGAAAGACCAATGACGCCATTTCCACACCCTAAATCTACTACTGTTGCGCCGTCTTTAATATTTGGTAAATCAGCCATCAAGACACGAGCACCAATGTCTAGACTTTCACGCGAAAATACACCCGCGTGGTTCGAAATGGTGAATTTTTCTGCTGCTAGCGATTCATGGGTCAACGTCCATTCGCGAATGTGTTCCAATTGCTGAAAAGCGTTTTGTTCTGTGAGTTCGGAAAATACTAGGCGTGATTTTTTCACTGCGAGTGAGGTTTTTGTGCTGCCCAACAACTTTTCGAAAACGTTAAGGGTAGAGGTGTGAATATCTTTAGCTCTAGCACCTGCAATGAACTTAACATCTTCGCCATAGCGGGCGCTTATCTTACTTAATTGTTCCGCTAACAAGGCATTACTTTTGGGAATTCGATATAAGATGATATCAACATGTTCAGGTAATATTGCGAGTGAATCTAAGCATTGGATATCAGCATCTTCTAGTGAATTTAATGCTAGGTTATGGTGCGTGCCTTGTTGTGATAGATATGAATCACTTACAGTACAAACTTTGTGGCCTGTAAGATTGCATGCCAAAGCACCAAAAGTATCGTTGAAGATTAGAATATTCTTGCAGCCATTCAATAACTGGTTTTCGTCTAAGTAGCTGAGAAGATATTCATCGGTCGCATCCCAAGCTTGTAAACTTCGGTTAACTTGCGCTGGGGGGAAACGCTCGAGGTGCAACGGGGCGTCAACACCTCCCTGGTGTTTGAAAAAAGGGCTTAGCATAAAGAAAGTGATTGAAAAAGTTCGTTAGAATAGCAATATTGTCGCAAATTCACTTACGAATACCAATGAGGTAGGTGTAAATAATCTTAACGGCGTCCTTATCACGTATATAGCAGCTTTATAGCAACTGGGTTTTCACTGGATGAGCGCTGTTTTGAAGCCCCAAAATTTAGCTAGGTCTTAACATTGTATTAGCATCGTTTCATTTGGTCATCGAGGAGACAACTCATCAACATCACCGCACCTAATGCAACTCTGCATTATTTCCCAAGCTTTCTTTCGCAATCTCAGGCATATGAGTTTTTCGAGACATTTCAGCAATCGCTTCAGTGGCGACAAGACGACATTAAGGTTTACGGGCGACAAGTTAAAATTCCGAGACTGCAAGCTTGGTATGGGGATGAAGAGTTAAGCTACACATACTCTGGCTTGACCATGAAAGCTCTGCCATGGACAAAAGCACTTGAGGCGATAAAAACGCAAGTTGAACAAGCAACGGGGTATCAGTTTAATGCATGCTTGGCCAATCTTTATCGAGATGGGAACGACACCGTTGGCTGGCACAGTGACGATGAACCAGAGTTAGGCGAGCAGCCTGTTATTGCTTCAGTGTCACTGGGCGCAGAGCGAGACTTTCAGATGAAACATAAGTCATTATCAGAAAAACTAACAATTCCATTGAAATCAGGCAGTTTACTGACAATGTCTGGCGAAACACAAAACGCTTGGCAACATTGTTTACCGCGTACAAAACGCGTAAAATCGCCGCGCATTAATTTAACCTTTAGGCGAGTTTTTCAGTAGATTTCGCCCTGCAATTAAATTTGCTTATCTTGTCTGTAGTTAACCGTCTTTAGAAATTTTTTGCCCTGAGATAATTGGCACTTCGATGGCGACAAACTAAAATTAAGTAATATGTTAAGTGTGAAAACGGAAGTTACACTAACGTTTTTCTAGGGAGTATGTATGAATATAGCGATACAAATAGAAGAAAAATTATTGTCGGCATTTGCACCGACGCACCTTGATGTCGTAAACGAGAGTCACCAGCACAACGTTCCACCTGGTAGTGAATCCCATTTTAAAGTTGTGATCGTTTCCAAAAACTTTGAAGGGGAGCGCTTAATCAAACGTCATCGCGCGATTAATAAAGTGTTAGAGACTGAATTGTCCGAACACATTCATGCCTTGGCACTTCACACGTACACTGAAAAAGAGTGGCATAACTACTATGCCGACAATACGCCGCTATCCCCTAAGTGTCTGGGGGGCAGTAAACGTTAATTTTACGAAGTTTAACGATTCAGAAAACAAACAATCCGAACGCTATAAACCACACCTTTACCTGTTTGTTTTCTGGGCCAATTCTGTTATTAATATCCTCAAATAATGATAACTACACGTTGCCTCGCCATTTTTTCTTAGCCCGTTTACGTAAAATAAATACATAGAATACCGATAATTAACTGTATTAAGGCTAATAAAACTCGGACAAGGGGCACTTATTGGGGAAATGAATGAAGGGGTTGCATTTGCTGGTGCGGGTCGTCGACCAGATGACAGAAGCGCTTGGCAAACTGATCGCATGGCTAACCTTAGCTATGGTGGTTTTAACATTTACCATAGTGGTACTGCGCTATGGCTTTAATATGGGCTGGATAGCGCTTCAAGAGTCAGTTCTTTATCTACATGGCTTAGTTTTTATGCTGGGTGCAGCATACACGCTAAAAGCCGATGGCCACGTGAGAGTCGATATTTTTTATCAAGGTTTTTCCAATCGGAAAAAGCAATTTGTTGACTTGTTTGGCAGTATATTCCTGTTACTACCCGTTTGTGTATTTGTCTTTTATATTAGCCTCGATTACGTGATGGCAGCATGGCAGATCAAAGAAAAGTCGAGCGAAGCAGGTGGTCTACCTTTTGTCTATCTAAGTAAATCATATTTGCTTATTTTCGCTACAACATTGGCAATACAGGGCATTGCCGAAGTCATTCGCAATGCGCTAAATCTATTCACTCATAGTGAGCTCGATAGCCAAGGAGAACAGTAATGGAGTATATATCATTACTGATGTTCGCCGTTGTTTGCGGCGTATTGCTGCTTGGTTACCCTGTAGCTATCACGCTTGCCGGAACCGCACTTATTTTTGCGGGTATTGGTGTAGCGGTAGGTATTTTTGAACCCGCTTTTTTGAGTGCGCTGCCTAGCAGACTCTTTGGGGTTATCAATAACCAAACATTACTCGCTGTACCCTTGTTTGTTTTTATGGGCGCCATGTTGGAGCGGGCAAAGATCGCTGAGAATCTGTTAAACGCGATGGCCGTACTATTTGGGCGTTTTCGTGGTGGTTTAGCGATCTCTGTAACACTAGTAGGTATGATGCTTGCCGCTAGCACCGGCATTGTTGGTGCTACTGTGGTGACCATGGGGCTACTTTCTCTTCCGACTATGCTCAAGCGGGGCTACGATCCTAAGTTTTCCACCGGTATTATTTGTGCGACAGGAACCTTAGGGCAGATCATTCCTCCGTCTATTGCACTTGTTCTTTTAGGGGACGTTCTATCGAGCGCCTACCAGCAAGCACAGCTAAACATGGGAATATTTAGTCCGAAAACTGTTTCTGTCGGTGAGCTTTTTGCTGGTGCAGTTGTACCTGGCTTAGTGCTTGTACTCATGTATATTGGCTATTGTGTAGGTAAAGCCATTTTCCAGCCAGAGCAAGTGCCAGCGCTTACCGCAGAAGATGCAAAAGAAATTGCAGGCGATAAGTCTATTGCTGGCTTGATGTTTTCCGCTTTAGTCCCGCCACTACTTCTCATTTTTGTGGTGCTAGGTTCAATACTTGGTGGCTTTGCTACGCCGACAGAGGCTGCCGGCGTTGGTGCAATGGGAGCTACCTTACTAGCTTTATCGCAGCGCATGCTGACAAAAACCTCGTTAAAAGCGGTGATGGATAGCACAGTTAAAATCACCTCTATGGTATTTCTTATCCTGATTGGTGCTAGTTTGTTTTCACTCGTTTTTCGCGGCTTCGGCGGTGAAGAGCTGGTGAAAAGTTTATTTGAGCAAATGCCGGGCGGGGTATTGGGTGCCACGCTCATCGTGATGCTTGTGATATTCCTTCTTGGCTTTATTCTCGATTTTATTGAAATAACCTTTGTTGTCGTGCCAATTGTTGGACCTATCCTGCTAGCTATGGGATTAGATCCTATTTGGTTAGGTATTATGATCGCGATAAATCTACAAACGTCATTTTTAACTCCACCGTTTGGCTTCGCACTCTTTTATCTACGAGGCGTAGCAGATAAAGCGGTAAAAACAGCAGACATATACAAAGGTGTAGTTCCTTTTATAGTATTACAACTGATATTATTAATTGTATTGGCAGTGTGGCCGGAGCTTGTCACTGCGCTACCTGCAATGATCTACGGAAGCAATTAATACCACGTAAAGACACGGAATAATAACGATGAAAATAGTTAAAAAAATAATATTGCCGGTACTGGCGCTAGTTGCGTTAACAGCATGTGGGGATCAACAACAGGCTGCATCTTCCGGTGAAGCTGTTGCGACACAGACATTCAAATGGAAAATGGTGACTTCTTGGCCAAAGAATTTTCCTGGCCTTGGCTTAGCACCAGAAAAATTTGCACAATATGTTGATGAAATGAGTAATGGTCGCTTGCAGGTTCAAGTCTTTGGGGCTGGTGAGCTAGTGCCTGGTTTTGAGGTTTTTGATGCTGTATCACAAGGTACTGTGCAAATGGGACACAGTGGCCCTTACTATTGGAAAGGCAAAATACCAGCATCACCTATTTTTGGTGCGATGCCGTTTGGTATGACGGCTACGGAATTAAATGCGTGGCTACACTATGGTGGTGGTTTAGAGCTTTGGCAAGAGCTCTACAAACCGTTTGGCATCATCCCGTTAGCTGGCGGTAATTCTGGTGCGCAATTCGCCGGTTGGTTTAAGAAAGAAATCAAGACTATTGATGATTTGAAAGGTCTTAAAATGCGCATCCCTGGCATCGGTGGTGAAGTTCTTCAGCGTGCTGGTGGTGTACCAATTAACTTACCTGGCGGGGAGATTTTCTCGGCATTGCAAAGCGGTGCTATTGATGGAACCGAGTGGGTTGGTCCGTATAACGATTTAGCGTTTGGCTTTTATCAAGCGGCGGAATACTACTACTCATCGGTTTGGCATGAGCCGGGTACCGCGCTAGAGTTTCTAATCAATGAAAAAGCGTTTAATGAATTGCCAAAAGATTTACAGAAAATAGTCACAGTAGCGGCTCGCGCGGTCAATGAAGATACGCTTGATGAATACAATGCGCGTAACAATAACGCGATGAAGCAGTTAATTGAAAAACACAATGTGCAAATCAAAGAATTACCTGCGCCTGTATTAGCTGAGTTAAAGCGTATCAGTGATGAAGTTATCGCTGAGCAAGTCGCTGCAGACGATGGATTTGCTAAAGTTTGGGCTTCGTATAGCGCATTTCTAGCCGATATTCGAGACTATCACAACAAAACACTTAAACCTTATTTTGAAAATAGATAAGGGTCTTCAACTTCAACATTAACGCCATCATCTGATGGCGTTTTGCTGCTCGTACCTCTTTTATCTGCGAACCAAAGTACACTATGCGGCAATTTGAATTATTCTCATGGCGATTCGCCCGCACGATTCGTCTGTACTAAGAAGGTTATCTTTATATGGTGATTCAACCAAAAATTCGTGGCTTTATCTGTACTAATGCTCATCCAGTAGGCTGTGCAGCTCACGTACAGGAGCAAATTGATTACGTAAAAAGTCAGACTCAAGCTGATGCAAAACCTAAGAATGTACTTGTGATTGGTGCGTCTACGGGCTACGGCTTGGCGTCACGTATTACTGCAGCATTTGGCTCAAATGCGAAAACGTTAGGTGTATTTTTCGAAAAGCCACCAACAGAGAAGAAAACAGCAAGTGCTGGCTGGTACAACACAGCTGCATTCCAAAAAGCAGCTGATGAAGCTGGCTTGTGGTCAAAAAATATTAATGGTGATGCGTTTTCTCATGAGATCAAAGCAAAAACTATCGACCTAATTAAAGAAGAATTAGGTGAAATCGACTTAGTTATCTACTCATTAGCGTCACCTCGTCGCACAGATCCTGATACGGGCGAAGTCTACTCATCAACGTTAAAGCCTATCGGTGAATCAGTGACAACAAAGAACTTGAATACGTCTAAGCGTATTATTGATTCTGTGTCTGTTGAGCAAGCAAATGACGCTGAAATTCAAGGTACAATTGACGTGATGGGCGGTGCTGACTGGGAGCTTTGGATTAACGCACTTAGCGAGGCTGGCGTTTTGTCAAATGGTTTTAAAACAACCGCTTACACATACATTGGTAAAAAGTTAACATGGCCAATTTACGGTCATGCAACCATTGGTAAAGCGAAGGAAGATTTAGATAGAGCAGCAAAGGCTATCAACGAAAGTACTGCTGATTTAGCGGGCAAGGCTTACGTGACATCGCTTAATGCTGTTGTGACGCAAGCGAGCTCTGCAATTCCGATTATGCCACTTTACATTTCTGCAATGTTTAAAGTGATGAAGTCTGACGGTACGTACCAAGGATGTATTGAACAGATTCAGGATCTATTCCGTGAGAACTTATTCGGCGAAAGCCCTCGTTTAGACGAAGCTGGCCGTTTAAGCCAAAACTACAAAGAGCTTGAAGACAGTGTTCAAGACCGCGTGCAAGCGATTTGGGACGAAGTTAATACAGACACTATTGACGAGCTGACGGATTATGAAGGCTATCACAACGAGTTCCTGAAACTATTTGGTTTTGGCGTTGATGGTGTTGACTATGATGCCGACGTAACTCCGCTGGCTGAAATTAACCATCTATCTTAAGTTTTCGTTAGTTACTCGTTGAACTTTATAATTCCCATGAAAAGCCAGTGTAATTCAACACTGGCTTTTTTATTCTCTGCACTTTTTAGTATCTCGTCTAAAATTTAAGCTGAGCGGTATTTTGTTAGCAAATTTTGTCAGTAAAAAATATCGTGGTCGGATAGCATCTTTATGTTTTTTCGTGCTAAAATTCGCGGCTGAAATTTAAACTAAGTCTGGTGGCAAATAATTTGTAAAAATTATTATGTCGCTGAAATACACTGAAATCGCCTTTATCGAAGAGCTTTCGGGCTGTCCAGTAAAGCGGTTTTATACTCCCGTCAAAGTAGTGCAAGTGTTTATGATTACAATAAAGAAGGGTCTGGATGTTCCTGTACAAGGGGCTCCCCAGCAAGTAATCCATGATGGTCCGTCCATCAAAACCGTCGCAACACTGGGCGAAGAGTTTGTGGGTATGCGACCTACTATGTTTGTCAAAGTAGGTGATCGCGTTAAGAAAGGTCAGGCGCTTTTTGAAGACAAAAAGAATCCTGGCGTTAAATTCACAGCTCAAGCGGCCGGCGTTGTATCTCAAATCAACCGTGGTGAGAAGCGTGTATTGCAATCTGTTGTCATTGAAATTGATGGCGACGAGCAAGAAAACTTCAAAAGCTACAGTGCATCAGAATTATCGGGTTTATCACGTGAAGACGTGGTTAGTAACCTAGTTGAATCAGGCTTATGGACTGCTTTACGCACTCGCCCATACAGCAAGATTCCCGCTGTTGATGCAAAACCAGAAGCTATCTTCGTTAGCGCAATGGACACAAACCCATTGGCAGCCAATCCTGAAGTTATCATCAACGAGCAAAGCGAAGCCTTCAAAAATGGTTTAGCAGTACTTGCACGTTTAACTGAAGGTGAAGTGTTTGTTTCTAAAGCTCCTGGTGCAAATATTCCGACAAACGCAAACAACGTTGTAACTGAGTTTGCTGGTAAGCATCCTGCTGGCCTTGTTGGTACTCATATTCACTTCTTAAAACCTGTAGGTGCTGAAAAATCTGTTTGGCACTTGAACTACCAAGACGTTATCGCTGTAGGCAACTTATTTACTTCTGGTGAATTAGACGCTGCTCGTGTTGTGTCTTTTGCTGGTCCTGCTGCTAAAGAGCCTCGTTTAGTACGTACAGTTTTAGGTGCAAACCTTTCTGAAATTGCTAATGGCGCAACAGTTGACGGTGAAGTTCGCTTTGTATCAGGTTCTCTTTTACAAGGCCAACAAGCGTCTGACGTGCACGGCTACTTAGGTCGTTACCACGTTCAAGTATCTGTGCTGCTTGAAGGCCGCGAGAAAGAATTTATCGGCTACATGTACCCAGGTCCGAACAAATTCTCTGTGACACGTGCTTACATGTCTCACTTCTTCAAAAATAAGTTGTTCTCTATGACAACTACAACTAATGGATCCTCCCGTGCGATGGTACCAATTGGTAACTTCGAGCGTGTAATGCCACTAGATATTTTACCTACGTTGTTATTACGCGATTTATGCGCTGGTGATACCGATAGTGCTCAGCAGCTTGGAGCGCTTGAGCTTGACGAAGAAGATTTAGCATTGTGTACGTTTGTTTGCCCAGGCAAAACAGACTACGGTGTACTTCTTCGTAACTGCCTAACCACTATCGAGAAGGAAGGTTAGTTATGAGCTTGTTAAAGTTTATTGAAAACATTGAACCGCACTTTGAAAAAGGCGGTAAACATGAAAAGTGGTTTGCTCTATACGAAGCGGTTGCCACGGGTTTATTTACTCCTGGTTATGTAACTAAGGGTAAAACACATATTCGCGATAGCATCGACTTAAAACGCATTATGATCACTGTGTGGTTAGCTGTTTTTCCTGCGATGTTCTTCGGTATGTACAATATCGGCTACCAAGCGGTAGACGCACTTCAAGCAGGTTACGCATTACCTGATTCTTGGCAAGTAGGCTTATTCCACGCACTTGGTGGTGAGCTAACAGCAGCCTCAGGCTGGTTTACCATGATGCTTTACGGCGCGTGTTTTTTCCTTCCTATCTACGCTACTACCTTCATTGTCGGTGGTTTCTGGGAAGTTCTATTCGCTGCGGTTCGTAAGCACGAAGTAAACGAAGGTTTCTTCGTTACTTCAATTCTTTTTGCTTTGATTCTTCCTGCGAGTATTCCGCTTTGGCAAGTAGCTATCGGTATTACTTTCGGTGTTGTAATCGCGAAAGAAATTTTCGGTGGTACAGGTAAAAACTTCTTAAACCCTGCATTAGCAGGCCGTGCATTCCTATTCTTTGCATACCCAGCGGAAATCTCTGGTGACTCTGTTTGGGTTGCTGTTGACGGCTTCTCTGGTGCTACGCACTTAGCAGCTGGTGCTTCAGCTCAAGTTGGCGCGATTGATTACTCAATGAATGCTGCTTGGTGGGATGCTTTCTGGGGCTTCATACCTGGCTCTGTAGGTGAAGTATCAACTGCCATGATTTTACTAGGCGGTGCATACATTCTTTATAAAGGTATTGCTTCTTGGCGTATCGTACTAAGCGTATTCTTAGGCATGGCGGTAACAGCGACACTATTCAACATGATTGGTAGTGACACTAACGCTATGTTTGCAATGCCTTGGTACTGGCACTTAGTTGTTGGTGGTTTTGCTTTCGGTATGATGTTCATGGCGACAGACCCAGTGACTATGTCATTTACAAATACAGGTAAATACTGGTTTGGTGCTCTTGTTGGTGTAATGGTTGTGTTAGTACGTGTTGTTAACCCTGCATTCCCAGAAGGCATGATGCTAGCTATTTTATTCGCTAACTTATTCGCACCACTATTTGACTACTTTGTTGTTCAGTCAAATATCAAACGGAGGGTTGCTCGTGTCGGCTAATAAAGAAACATTTGGCAAAACGGTAGGTTTCGTTTTTGCGGTATGTTTAGTATGTGCATTATTAGTATCGTTCGCAGCGGTACAATTAAAGCCACTACAAACAGCTAACAAACTATTAGACCAGCAAACTAAAATTTTAGAAGCTGCAGGTCTATTAGAAAAAACTGACGGTACATCAGCGTCAATTAAAGCGACTTACAAACAATTCGTTGAAGCGCGCATGATTGACTTAGACTCTGGTGAGTTCGTTGAAGGTAACCCTGATTTATTCGACGAGCGCCGTAACTCTCGTGATAAAGCGAAGTCAGATAAACCAGAAAATGACTTAGCAGGTATCAACCGTCGTTCACACGATGCGGTTATCTACTTAGTACGCGATGGTGCAGGCTCTGTAGAAACAGTTGTTTTCCCTATGGTAGGTTCAGGTCTTTGGGACCTAATGTACGCATACGTAGGTGTTGAAGCTGACCTAAATACAATCCGTAACGTAATTTACACGGCTGAAATGAAGGAAACACCGGGCTTAGGTGCAGAAGTACTTAACCCAGCGTGGATTGCTTTATGGCCTGGTAAGAAAATTTTCGACGAAGAAAATCAAGTTCGTGTTGAATTAGTTAAAGGTGGCGTAAAAGCTGGTAACCCTTATGAAGCATATCAAGTTGATGGCTTGTCAGGTGCTACGCTTACAGCTAATGGTGTAACTCGCACATTCCAATTCTGGTTTGGTCAAGAGGGTTACGAGCCATTTATCGCTAAGTATCGCAACGGAGGGTTGAACTAATGTCTGCTGATGCTAAAAAAGTATTAACGAGTCCTATTGTTGATAACAACCCAATTGCGTTACAAGTACTAGGTATTTGTTCTGCACTGGCGGTGACGAGTTCAATGGCGAATGCGTTAGTAATGACGCTTGCGGTTGTTTTCGTAACAGCATTCTCTAACTTGTTTATCTCGATTATTCGTAATCAGATTCCATCAAGTGTTCGTATCATTGTTCAAATGGCGATTATCGCGTCATTGGTAATCGTGGTAGACCAAGTATTGAAAGCCTTCTCTTACGCATTGTCGCAAGAGTTATCGGTTTTCGTTGGTCTAATCATTACTAACTGTATTGTAATGGGTCGTGCTGAAGCTTTTGCGATGAAAGAAAAGCCAGGCGTGAGCTTCATGGATGGTATCGGTAACGGTTTAGGTTACGGTTTCATTCTACTATCTGTTGCATTCGTTCGTGAATTATTAGGTTTCGGTACTGTATTCGGTGTTGAGATTCTGCCATTAATTCAAAACGGTGGTTGGTATCAAGCGAATGGTTTATTAGTACTACCATTCTCTTCATTCTTCATTATTGGCTTAATCATCTGGGCAATTCGCCAGTGGAAGCCAGAGCAAGTTGAGAAGGACTAATCACGATGGAACATTATTTATCCTTATTAGTTAAAACGATTTTCATCGAGAACATCGCATTATCTTTCTTCTTAGGTATGTGTACATTCCTTGCTGTATCTAAGAAAGTAAGTACAGCAATTGGTCTTGGTGTTGCAGTAGTTGTAGTATTGGGTATCGCTGTACCAGCGAACCAAGTTATCTACCAAGCTATATTAGCTCCGGGTGCGCTAGATGAAGTATTGGGTATTACTGACCCAACACAATCTGTTGACTTAAGCTTCCTATCGTTTATCACTTTCATCGGTGTTATTGCGGCACTAGTACAAATTCTAGAGATGGTTTTAGATAAGTACTTCCCACCGTTATACAACGCGTTAGGTATCTTCTTACCGCTAATTACGGTTAACTGTGCGATCTTCGGTTCGGTATCTTTCATGGTAGCGAAGAACTTAACGCTAGGTGAATCCGTAGTTTACGGTATTGGTTCTGGTATTGGTTGGGCACTTGCAATCGTATTGCTTGCAGGTATCCGCGAGAAGATGAAATACTCTGATGTACCAGATGGCCTTAAAGGTTTAGGTATCACGTTTATCACGACTGGATTGATGGCATTTGGCTTTCTTTCTTTCGGTGGTATTTCGTTGTAGTAAGATTAACGTAGAAGGCGTTATTTATTCGCCTTCTCCTAGAGAAGTGTAAAGGAAAAGTCGATGGAAATTATTCTCGGCGTAAGCATGTTCACTGCAATCGTTATCGCTTTGGTACTAGTAATCTTATTTGCTAAATCAAAGTTGGTTGCCGAAGGTGACGTGACTATTTCAATTAACGGTGACCCTGAAAAAGCGGTTACTACGGGCGCTGGTGGTAAGTTACTTGGTGCATTAGCTGACAAAGGTATTTTCATTCCTTCAGCGTGTGGTGGCGGTGGTACATGTGGCCAGTGTCGTGTAGAAGTGCACTCAGGTGGTGGTGATATCTTACCAACTGAGCTTGGCCACATTACTAAGCGTGAAGCAAAAGAAGGCTGTCGATTGGCCTGTCAAGTTAATGTAAAACAAGACATGGAAATCGAAGTTGAAGATGAAATCTTCGGTGTACAGCAGTGGGAATGTACCGTTATCTCTAATGATAACAAAGCAACATTCATCAAAGAGCTTAAACTTGGTATCCCAGATGGCGAGTCAGTGCCTTTCCGTGCTGGTGGTTACATTCAAATTGAAGCACCAGCTCACCACGTTAAATACAAAGACTTCGATATTGAAGAACAATATCGCGGTGACTGGGAGCGTTTTGGGTTCTTCGATATTGAGTCAAAAGTTGATGAAGACACATTACGTGCTTACTCAATGGCTAACTACCCAGAAGAAGAAGGCATTATCATGCTTAACGTGCGTATTGCTACGCCGCCACCTAATAACCTTTCTTTACCAGCTGGTAAGATGTCATCGTACATCTTTAGCTTGAAAGCAGGTGACAAAGTGACTATTTCTGGTCCATTCGGTGAGTTCTTCGCGAAAGACACTGATGCGGAAATGGTATTCATTGGTGGTGGTGCAGGTATGGCGCCAATGCGTTCTCATATCTTCGACCAGCTTAAACGTCTTAAGTCTAAGCGCAAGATGTCTTTCTGGTATGGTGCTCGCTCACTTCGTGAAATGTTCTACGAAGATGACTACAACATGCTAGCATCAGAGAATGATAACTTTGATTGGCATGTAGCGCTTTCTGACCCGCAGCCAGAAGATAACTGGGATGGTTTAACAGGTTTCATTCATAATGTTCTTTATGAAGAGTACCTGAAAGACCATGAAGCACCAGAAGATTGTGAGTACTACATGTGTGGTCCACCAATGATGAACGCTGCTGTTATCGGCATGCTGAAAGATCTTGGTGTAGAGGATGAGAACATCCTTCTAGATGACTTCGGTGGTTAATTTTAGATTTTTGCTAGGTCTCTGATGTGATTTCGGCGTTGGAAGTACTAACATACTGTTTGTATGCTCCGTGCTTCCGCTTTGAACTAACATGACATTACTGCGCTAAAATTGAAAAATTAGAATTAGCATTCGAAAATGAAAAAGAGCGACCTAGGTCGCTCTTTTTGTCTCTATAATATTTAAAAAGAAAGCTTTTGAAGGAAGAAGTTAAAGGTGAGAGATGATGTCTCATCTCAGCTCTTTGACGAATTAAAGGTATTAAAATGAATCTGTTAAAAACACTAAGAATTGCGACTTGTTTTGCTGCATTGTTCGCAGCACAGAGCACTATGGCAGCCGATAGACCATTAAATAGAATGGAAGTTAAAACATACGAACCTATTGTCGCTAAAGTTAACGAGTTAAACGCAAAATACGGCGCTGAGAACGTTCTGATTGTGCTTGATATCGATAATACTATTTTGACTAGCTCAGTCGATTTAGGGGGAGATATTTGGTACCAGTGGCAACGTGGGAAGCTAGACATAAAGCCAAGCCCTGCACAGAAGGTTAGTTGCCTATTTGAAGACTCGATAGGGTTGCTATACGAGTTAACACCGATGAACCTAACAGAAGAAAACCTGCCAAATATCATTAATTCATGGCAACAGACAAATACACTTTTTGCATTAACGTCACGCGCACCTAAATATAGACCAGCAACGGAGCGCGAGCTAGACAACAAAGGTATCGATTTGACTAAAGCGGCTCTAGCGCCTGTTGGCCAGAAAGCCCCTCTTTATCGTGAGATGCTAGAAAGAGAGATGAGCTATATGGAAGGCATTATGATGACTTCTGGTATGAATAAAGGTGAAATGCTGGACTACCTACTGAGTAAAACAGGTAGAAAATTCGATGCCTTTGTTTTCGTAGATGACTCTGAGAAAAATATCGTCGACCTTTATAATAACTACAAATCTCAAAATTCGATTGATCGAAATATTGTCCACTACATCAATATTGAAGCTAAAAGAGAGACTGAGTTTGGTGCGCTAATCACCAAAGCGCAGGCTGACCAAATGGCGACACAATGGACTCAGCTGAATGAAACGCTGAATGCTATTTTTCCTCAACGTGATACTTCTGGTAAATGTATAAGTATTGACTAGTGAGTGATAGGTTAAAAGCGTATGAAAAAGAGTGGCAATAGCCGCTTTTTTTGTTTATGGGTCGTAGTTGCTTTAAAAACCTAATTATTCTCACACAGTTTTTATTAGCTTTATATGAAAGGGAAGTTAGAATGAGCGCTCCAAACGTATTTTAACGGAATAAAATCATGCCATTCTCAAAAATGAAATTAGCGCTGTTATCAACCTTGCTTTTAGTGATGATGCTAAGTGGTTGTAGCACCAAACCTTCAATCAATACTAGCCCCTTCTCTCTTGAAACACCGCGTCTCGGCCATGCGGCTGTCAATGATGGTCGTAAAATATATGTGCTCGCTGGTTCAAATAAGTCAGGGTTCTTATCGGACATTGAAATCATTGACCCGGTAACTAGAGAAATTCAGGTGCTGAAAAATAAGCTAATACCAAGACGCTATTTTTCAGCTGTTTGGGATGGAAAAAACTCAATCTACATTCTGGGGGGCATTAGTTACGCATTTGGCACTCCGAGGTATGAGAATAGAGTTGAAGTTTTTAATACACTCACTCAAGAAGTTAGCTTTACAACTTCGCTCCCGTTGCCAACTCGTATTAATAGTGCCGTTTTTCTTGATGAGCGAATTTTTGTATTCGGTGGAGCTTACCCACAAAAAGGGAAATTGGCGCCAACGGCTAAAGTTGCTGTTTTCAATACTAAAACTCAGAGATGGTTTAGAGCCAGTGATATGCCGACCGCTAAAACAACGCGCGCTGTCGTCAAAGATAGCAATATTTATGTGGTAGGGGGATATGATAGAAAAACATCGCTTAACGTGTTTGAAAAGTTTGACCCAAGATCAAACAAGTGGGAGTCTCTCCCACCGATGCCGGTTGGTATCAGTGCGCACTCTGTAACAGTTGTAAAAGACAAGCTATTTGTATTTGGTGATTACAATAATTTGAAATCAACTTATTCGTATGACTTTAGAAATGAACAGTGGGAAAAGATTGAAATTGGATACAAGGCCAGTAGACATACTGCAGCGACTACGCTAGCAGATGTGACATATGTTATCGGAGGGAACACTGGAACCAGCGGTCCATTCCATGATTACATACAAATTTTTGAGTTTTAATCTATAGCTAGTTTACTCATAGTAAAAGCCCTGATATTTATCAGGGCTTTGTCGTCCTTAATGGCAGGGACTACTTCGCTTGATGATGGTTTAAAATCCACTCCGTAAGTAAACGAACACCGTATCCAGTGCCGCCAACAGGGTATTCATTTTTCGACGCTGGCATCAAGGCATTACCTGCCATATCAATATGTGCCCAACGAGTATCACCCGTAAACTGTTGTAAGAAAGTGGCAGCAGTCGTAGCGCTTGGACCGCCCGTACCAGTGTTTCTTAAATCCGCAATAGGGCTTTTCAGTTTGTCTTTGTAACCTAAAGGTAAACGCCAAAGCGGCTCATTAACCACATGACTTGCATCAGTAAGTTCTTTGATGAGTGCTTCATCATCACTGAACAACCCCCCAAGCTCTGTGCCAAGCGCACGGTATTTACCACCAGTAAGTGTCGCGATATCAACCATTACACTAGGTTCGAATTTCTTGCGGGCATACCACATAGAGTCAATTAGCACTAAACGACCTTCGGCATCTGTATGCGTGATCTCCACTGATAAACCTTCTGCAGTTCTAACCACGTCACCTGGCGCCTGTGCTTTTTCAGAAACCATATTTGCTGCCATACCCATGACCGCGACGACGTTTACTTTTGCTTTCATTTCAGCAAGCGCTTTAACCGTTCCCAGTGCAGCAGCAGCACCAGCCATATCTGATTTCATGCGCACAATAGACTCAGTTGTTTTAATTTGATAACCACCTGAATCAAAGGTAATACCTTTACCAACAACAGCAATCGGCGCTGTGTCGCTATTCTTATAATGTGCAACAATTAATCGAGAGCCTTCTGTGCTACCACGACCAACGCCTTCTAGCGCATTCATGCCTAACTTTTTAATTGCCTTAGGGTCGAGTACAGTGACTTTGACACCAAGCTTCTTAAGTTTTTTCGCTTCCTTGGCAAAGTCTTCAGTCGTCAATGCTGAAGGAACTTCGTTAGTTAAATCGCGCGCTAAAAACATACCAGACTGAATGTGTTCTAGTTGTTCATATGCTTTTTCAGTGGCGTCGACAGCATTTACGTCGAAGGTATAGGCCTTTTCTTGGTATTTTGCTTTTTTGTATTTATCGTAGTTGTAAGCACGTAAGTTAATACCGTGAGCTAGATACGCCGCTTGATTTGCTTGCATTGCTTCTGCATCAACTTCGATATTGTTGATTGAAGCTTTGTTTAGGTGAGCTGATACATTACCACCTAACTTTGTAAGCTCTGATTGACCTAAATCACCATCACCTAAACCGACGACCAAAACGCGGTCGTAATCTAACCCTACCGGTGCGACGACTTCAGTAAATGTGTTGAAGTCACCCTTAAAGTCATTAATTTTTAATGCCTTAGATAGTTGGCCTTGGCTTTTTTGATCAAGGGCGCTTAGTTGACTTGATTGAGCCTTAGTACCTTGGAATAGTACTAAGGCGTCAGCATTACCCGTTAATGATGTTTTGAAATTGAAAGAATCTGCGATTGCAAGTGGGGAAAGTGTAAAAGTTGCGCAGAGAGCAGCTAGGGCTTTTTGCCTAGTTTTCATATCCAGTTCCTCAGATGAATTAAACTTGGGGTTATACCAATTGAATTAAATATCGGATCAGTAAGTCACTACTAAATGGCTTAACGTATTAGTCGCTCTTTCATTCGCTAAGATATTTATTTCAATTGGTACCAAATATAGCTGTTCTTGAAATTAAAGTTAAAACCTTTGGTCGCATCAATTGAGCCAGTTGCCTGATTTTTGTAGAATACGACCAAATTTTGATAGCTTACCTTTATTAATGGCGGCACTTATGAGCGCGTTGAAAGCTTTTTCTTACACAATTCTATTAATCGTCCTAACCGGCTGTTTTCCCGCAAAAGACCCTAATGCCAATCAAGAGTTTCATCTTCAGGGCAAAACGATGGGCACAACGTATAACGTGAAAATTGTTGCTAGAGAAGGTGCATACGATCTCACATCGTTACAAGCGGATATTGACCATGCTTTAGTTGAAGTTAACAACCAAATGTCGACATACCAGAAAGACTCTGAGTTGAGTTTGTTTAACGCGAGCATTGGAAATGAGCCTGTTGCTATATCAGAAGGCTTTCGCACGGTGCTTACTGAAGCTATTCGATTAGGCCAAATGACTGGTGGACAATTAGATGTCACAGTTGGTCCTATTGTTAATTTATGGGGCTTTGGGCCTGACTATCAGCCAGAGAGAATTCCTTCAGCCGCAGAACAATTAGCCGCAAGGGAAAAAGTTGGCTTAAAGCATATTCAGCTAACAGATAATGGTTTGTCTAAAGCCATTCCTGAGCTTTATATCGATTTATCCACGATAGCGAAAGGCTGGGGGGTAGATGTGGTGGCTGATCTGCTCGAACAAAAAGGAATAAATGCTTACCTCGTTGAGATCGGCGGAGAAATGCGCCTTAAAGGCTTTAAAGCGAATGGTACACTCTGGGTTATTGCCGTTGAGAAACCTATCAGCAGCGAACGCAGCGTTCATCAATTCGTTGTTCCCAAAGACAATGCGGTTGCGACATCAGGCGACTACCGTAACTATATCGAAGTTGATGGAAAGCGCTTCTCTCACATTATCAACCCGCAAACGGCGAAACCAATTGATCACAAGTTAGTATCAGTGACCGTTATACATCCATCATCAATGACGGCAGACGGTTTATCTACTGCTATCATGGTGATGGGCCCGGAAAAGGGCTTAGCATTTGCGCAGCAGCACGACCTAGCAGTAATGATGATTGCGAAAACTGATGATGGTTTTGAAGAGATTAATACGGTAAAATTCATGCAGTATTTGAAGTAGTCATCTGAGTTTCTATATTGTTGTGTGACTACTGGTCGTTGATGTAAACATGGCTTATATTCGCGCATTTACAGGTTAGTATTTGTTACAAAACATCAGCGTTTAGATAAACATATTGGGTTACAATAGCGATTGGTTGAATGCTTATTTGCTATTTTATTAGATAGTTTTGCTTGGAAAAAATAATGACTGTTTTCTTAATTACTTTAGGTTTGTTTTTAATCATCGCGCTTGGTATGGGTGTAGGTTACATTTTTCAGCAAAAATCGTTAGCTGGTAGTTGCGGTGGTTTAGGTACGCTAGGCATTGATAAAGCGTGTAACTGTGACAATCCTTGTGAAAAGCGCCAAGAAAGAGAGCGTAAAGCAGCACAGCAGAAAAATACCATTGATATTAAAAATATCTAACCAAAGTTTTATATAAAAGGCCGCATTAGCGGCCTTTTTTGTTTCTTGTCAGTAAATCTATTTAATGTTACTGTTTAAATATACAGTTATGGCAGCTCTAGTAATAACTGAGCTTATCAAGACTGGTTATATAATTACTAAGTTTGTAGCGACCAAATTTGAAATGAAAAAATGCGCAAAATAATTCATATCGATATGGACTGCTTCTATGCGCAAGTGGAAATGCGTGATGATCCTACCCTCCGCGATATCCCTTTGGCGGTTGGAGGGGAGGGTAAACGTAGCGTGCTAAGTACGTGTAATTACATTGCTCGTCAGTTTGGCGTTCGCTCTGCAATGCCTGCAATTAAAGCTAAGCAGTTATGTCCAAATTTAAGAATTGTGCATGGTCGTATGGCGGTTTATCAAGAAGTGTCCGCCAAAATCCGAGAAATATTTTCTCGCTATACAGATCTCATCGAGCCTCTATCGTTAGATGAGGCTTATCTCGACGTTACTCACTGCGAGCAATTTAGGGGCAGCGCAACCCTTATTGCCAAGGATATCCGGCGTGCAATTTGGCAGGAATTAAATCTAACAGCGTCTGCAGGTATCGCGCCTTGTAAGTTCCTCGCTAAGATTGCATCCGACGAGAATAAACCCAACGGCCAGTTTGTTATTACACCGGATAGAGTTAGCGATTTTGTTGAATTCTTAGCCGTGAGAAAAATCCCAGGCATAGGTCCAAAAACAGAGCAGAAACTTGCTCGATTTGGCATTACGACATGTGCAGATATTCGCGCCATTCCAATGGCTGAATTGCAAAGTTTGGTTGGCAGTTTTGCGTTGAGGCTTCACCAATATGCTTACGGTGTCGATGAACGCAATGTAAAAACCGATCGCGTTAGAAAGTCTGTGGGCGTTGAACGAACTTTCGCCGACGATTTACATACTGCTGAAGAGTGTTTGGATAAGCTACCTATGCTTATAGAAAAACTAGAAGGACGTATGGTGAAGCACCAAGAACGCATTGTCGCTAAGCAAGGAGTAAAAGTTAAGTTTGCTGACTTTACTCAAACAACAATTGAGCATCAATCCAGTTATGTAAATGCAGATGGACTTGCAGAGTTAATGCAACAGGCCATCTTACGTGGCAATGGGAAAGGGGTAAGGTTGCTTGGCGTTTTTATTGCTTTCAAGCAAAGCCAGGAAACCGAAAGCACAGGAGCTGAAGGAAAAGAAAAGTACTTTGAACAAATGTCGTTCATGCTCAATTAATCATCGCAAATACAATTAGCTAAGTGTCTGATTCAAGTGTTTAGCTCAAACTCCTGGCTCAAGTTCCTAGCTCAAACTGCGGCTTACGTTTCATAGCGTTTTTATCTTTAACATCATATTTTTAAACGCAGCTTTAGCTGCGCTAGTTGACCAGATCTATTTATCATTCCTATCCGTAATTCAACTGGTATAAATCCTACACCAAGCTGGTTTTTTAAGCAGAACGAGCGTAAAACTAATTAGATGTGAGAAATTGGCAATCGATTATTGGCTAACGAAAATAAATAAAAAGAGCACTAACTATGATTAATTTGTTGAGTAAGAAGTTTTCAAGCGTTAAGTCTGTGTCCAGGAAAGTGGCACTTGTTACAGCGACCGCTGCACTTATGCCTTTATCTGCATTTGCGGAACGTTTTAAAGACGTAGAGATATCAGTGACACCGGTTTCAGATAAAGTTTATATGCTTCAAGGTAGTGGCGGCAATATTGGGTTACTCGCTACGAAAGAGGGCTTATTACTCGTTGATGACCAGTATGCACCGTTAGCGGAAAAAATTGAGAAGGCAATGAAAAACATCATTGACCAGCCACTCAAATATGTAGTCAACACTCACTACCATGGCGATCATACTGGTTCAAATAGCTACTTTTCGGAACAAGCACCTATATTTGCTCACACCAACGTCAGAAAGCGAATCGCTGGCGACAGTAAGCGCAGTGAAAAAGATTTACCCGTTGTTACTTATCAGCATGGCGTGACTATTCACCTAGCTGATGAAAAGGTTGTGTTAACCCACTTGCCTTCAGGCCATACAGATAGCGATACCATTGTTTATTTTAAAAAAGCTAATGTACTTCACACAGGTGATCTGTTCTTTGAACTTGGCTTTCCTTACGTCGATATGAAAGGTGGCGGGAATGTAGATGACTATGTGAAAAACGTGAAATACATGATCAAAAATTTCCCTGATGATGTGAAGGTTATACCGGGCCATGGCAAACTAACCGATAAAGCGGGCTTACAAAGCTTTGTCACCATGATTGAAGATTGTGCAAAGCTGGTAAAACAGCAGCTTGCTGAAGGTAAAACTGAAGCTGAAATATTAGCGCGTGGTGTTGATGAAAAATATAAACACCTATCATGGCGTTTTATTACTGAAGATCGTTGGTTAAGAACCTTGATTGCCGCTTATAAATAGTTTCCCTGTCTAATATTCATAATATCGATTGCGCCTATCGGCTATAGTCGCTTGTGCGCGATTGACCCTTCGTTAAAATAGAATAAATAACTACACATTAACCGTGGTTTATAGGTAGAATACCGACTATTATTTGTCTGTTTTTTGGTTCTTTGAATAAATCAATTTTACATGCTGCGATACGTCTTTTGTCGCGACGTGAACACTCAGTTAAAGAATTACGTCAGAAGTTATTAACCAAATCATTTGAGTCAGAAGAAATCACCCCTGTGATTGAGTTTTTGCTGGACAATGATTACGTTTCAAATATACGTTTTGCCGAGAGTGTCATTCGCAACAAAATCAGCAGAGGTTACGGCTGGCAGCATATTCAGCAAGAACTAAAACACAAAGGTGTTTCGCAAGAGATCTATGGCGCAGTGTTAGCAGAGCAAGAAGTAGATTGGTATTTGCAAGCTGAGCTGGCCTATCAGAAAAAATACGGTGATACAGCCGCCGAAGACGCCAAAGACAAAGCAAAAAGATTAAGATTTTTACAATACCGAGGTTACTCGATTGATGAGTGTCTTTCGGCATTGAAAGTAGAATATTAAATAACGTTTGGAATTTAACATGATTAGAAGTAGTGCTGAGATAAGAAAAGCATTTTTAGATTTCTTTGCCACTAAGCAACATCAAATAGTGCAAAGTAGCTCACTCGTACCCGGTAACGATGCGACATTATTATTTACCAACGCAGGTATGGTGCCATTCAAAGAATGCTTCCTAGGCGCAGAAAAGCGTAGCTACACTCGTGCAACTTCTTCTCAACGCTGTGTGCGCGCTGGCGGTAAGCACAATGACTTAGAGAATGTAGGTTACACAGCACGTCACCATACATTTTTCGAAATGTTAGGTAACTTCAGCTTTGGTGATTACTTCAAAGAAGATGCGATCAAATTCGCATGGGAATTCTTGACGAAAGTACTTGAGCTACCGTTAGATAAACTACTCGTGACTGTTTATGAAACCGATGATGAAGCATTCAATATCTGGAATAAGCAAGTTGGCGTACCAGCTGAAAAGATTATCCGTATCGGCGATAAGAAGGGCGGCAAGCAGTACGACTCTGACAACTTCTGGTCGATGGGTGATACAGGTCCATGTGGACCATGTTCTGAAATTTTCTATGATCACGGTGAACACATTTGGGGCGGTCCTCCAGGCTCAGCTGAAGAAGATGGTGATCGTTTCATCGAAATCTGGAACCTTGTATTCATGCAGTTTAACCGCCACGCAAGCGGCGAGATGGAAGCATTACCGAAGCCTTCTGTTGATACAGGTATGGGCCTAGAGCGTATCTCTGCAATTATGCAAGACGTGCACAGCAACTATGAAATCGATATATTCCAAGGTTTGATTGGTGCTGCTGCTAAGTTACTTGAATGTAACGATTTAGAGCATAAGTCATTACGTGTAATTGCTGACCATATTCGCTCTTGTAGCTTTATGATTACTGACGGTGTTATGCCATCAAACGAAGGTCGTGGTTACGTATTGCGCCGTATTATTCGACGAGCAATTCGTCACGGTCACAAGTTAGGTGCTAAAGACTTCTTCTTCCACAAACTTGTTAACGCATTAATTGAGCAAATGGGCGAAGCATACCCTGAGCTAGTTCAGCAACGTGCAGTTGTTGAAAAAATGCTACGAATTGAAGAAGAGCAGTTTGGCCGTACGCTAGATCGTGGTATGGCATTGCTTGAAGATATTATTACTAATCTTGATGGCGATACTATCGATGGCGATGACGTATTTAAGCTTTACGATACTTACGGTTTCCCAGCTGATTTAACAGCAGATATTGCCCGTGAGCGTATGCTCAAGATTGACCAAAATGGTTTTGATGTTGCCATGGGAATGCAGCGCGAACGCGCGCAACAGGCGAGCCAATTTGGTACTGACTACAACGAGCAACTAAAAACTGACAAACAAACTCAGTTTAAAGGTTACACGAAACATGAATTCTCAAGCACTGTAGTTGAGTTGTTTAAAGACGGTGAACCTGTTGCTGAGCTTCAAGCAGGCGACAAAGGTGTTGTTATTCTTGATAACACGCCATTCTACGCAGAATCTGGTGGTCAAGTGGGTGACACTGGTACGCTTAGCACAGAGCAAGGTGAATTTACGGTTTCAGATACCGTGAAAGTAGGTAATGCATTTGCTCATCATGGTGTTGCGCAGGTAGCTATTGGTGTTAACCAGCGCATTAAAGCCGAAATTGATGTTGACCGTCGTGCCAAAATTGTTAAAAACCATTCTGCGACACACATCTTGCATGCGACATTACGCAACGTGCTAGGTGAGCACGTAACACAAAAAGGTTCATTAGTAGACCCTGACAAACTGCGTTTCGACTTCTCTCACTTCGAAGCGGTAACTCCTGCAGAATTAAATGAAATAGAGCGCATTGTTAATGCTGAAATTCGCCGTAACTTAGTGCGTGAGACTGAGTTAATGCAAATTGACGAAGCTAAAGAAAAAGGTGCAATGGCGCTATTTGGTGAGAAATACGACGACGAAGTACGTGTTGTTACCTTAGGTGATTTCTCTACAGAGCTTTGTGGCGGTGTTCACGTTGACCGTACGGGTGATATTGGCCTATTCAAGATTGTGTCTGAATCTGGTATTGCTGCCGGTGTTCGCCGTATTGAAGCGGTAACAGCTGAAGCAGCATTAAGCTTTATTGATAGCCAAGCGGACACGCTAGCGGCAATTGCTGCAATGGTTAAATCTGACGTTGCTGGTGCACCAACGAAAGTTGAACAGATGATCAGCAAGGCCAAGCAGTTAGAAAAAGAAATTGCATCACTGAAGCAAGAACTAGCGTCTGCAGCAAGTGGTGACTTGTTAAGCCAAGCGATAGAGATCAATGGTGTGAAAGCGCTAATTGCTAACTTAGAAGGTGTAGAGTCTAAAGCATTGCGCGGTATGGTAGACGAGCTAAAAGTTAAAATGGGCTCAGGTATCATTATGCTTGCGACAGCAGCTGGTGGTAAAGTAGGTCTAATTGCAGGCGTAACTAAAGACCTAACTGGCCAGGTGAAAGCTGGTGAATTAGTGAATATGGTAGCTCAGCAGGTTGGTGGTAAAGGTGGCGGTCGTCCTGATATGGCGCAAGCCGGCGGTAGCCAGCCAGAGAACATTCCAGCAGCACTAGAAACTGTTCAACCTTGGTTAGCTGAAAAACTTAGTTAGTCTTTGTGGCAGTCATTGTTCAAAAGTATGGGGGAACCTCGGTAGGTTCCCTTTCTCGTATTGAAGCGGTTGCAGAACAGGTCATTGATACCGTTCGTCAGGGGCATCAAGTGGTTGTAGTTTTGTCAGCGATGTCTGGTGAAACCAACCGCCTTACTGCGCTCGCACAGCAACTAGATCCAGTACCAGCCTCCCGAGAGCTTGATGTGCTCTTAGCAACTGGCGAGCAGGTTAGCATTTCACTAATGGCCATCGCGTTGGTAAAGCGTGGCATATCAGCGATTTCTCTCTTAGCGCATCAAATAGGTATTAAGACCGACAATCATTTTGGCGCCGCTCGAATTAAGCATGTTGACGAAAAGCGTTTAGGCCAAGCGCTTGAGCAAGAACAGGTCGTTATTGTCGCTGGCTTTCAAGGGCAGGATCGCGACAACAACATTACTACGTTAGGGCGTGGAGGCTCAGACACCAGTGCGGTTGCAATCGCTGTAGCTGTAAAAGCAGCCGAAGTTCAAATTTTTACTGATGTTGACGGCGTTTATAGCGGTGACCCGCGTATTATTCCCAAAGCTAAACGCTTAGATGCTATTAGCTTTAGCGAAATGTTGGAAATGGCAAACCTCGGTGCAAAAGTACTGCAAAATCGTGCAGTTGAGTATGCAAAAGAGTTTGATATGCCGATTAGGGTTCTCAGCAGCTTTGAACATGGTGAAGGAACACTTGTCACAACATCGCCTACCGAAACACTAGATAAAAAGAGTAGTTTGCCTGTTCGCAGTAGCGTTTCTTCTGTTGTCTGTTTGCAAAAACGAGCGATTGCCTCACTTCCACGTTTAAAAGACTGTGAATACCTTCAGTTAAAACAAGAACTTAATAAACAAGGTATTGAATTTACCCTTGTTGACCCAAATAAAAGTCAATTAGTTGAGGTAGAAAACAGCTGTGATTGTCATCACTTTGTTATATCTAGTGACAAAATTGTTTGTCTAAAAAGTATACTCGAAGAGATTACAAGCGCACCGACTTCTGGTAGTATGCGCACGCTTGATGGTCTTGCCCAAATTTCGGTTATTTGCATTGAGCCAAAAAAGCAGGAAACTATTGCCAGTAAGTTACTGTCTATACTTACATCTGCTGAAATTGGTACGAAACTAATTTCGACGTCAGCAACTGCGTGTTCTGCCGTTATTGATGAATCAGATCTAATTAACGCTATGCGCTTATTACATAGTGGATTTGGTTTAGATTCGTTACCCTAAGTTGTTATTTTTT
Source organism: uncultured Thalassotalea sp. (assembly GCA_947492575.1). GTDB lineage: Bacteria > Pseudomonadota > Gammaproteobacteria > Enterobacterales > Alteromonadaceae > Thalassotalea_F. Next base: position 4,296 of record CANLNK010000002.1, on the reverse strand, counting down.
CGCTGTTTATGAAGCTATTTCATGAATTTTTTTGAAAAATAGTCTAACTTAAAAAGGTCATTGACCTAAATTACTAGCTTAAAAATATTTAGTGGATCTCAATTCATACTTAAAGGAATCGTAGAATGTTAATATTAACTCGTCGCGTTGGTGAAACATTAATGATAGGTGACGACGTCACTGTAACTGTATTGGGCGTAAAGGGAAACCAAGTACGTATTGGCGTAAACGCTCCAAAAGAAGTATCTGTGCACCGCGAAGAAATTTACATGCGCATACAAGCAGAGAAAGGCGATTCTGAGCCTTCAGGTAATCAATTCTAAGCGAGATTTTTCTCGAATAAGGTCGGCTTTGCCGGCCTTTTTTTTGCTCGGTAAAAAATTGTTACACACCACTAACTTAATAAATTGTTACATAGCATTAACTTAATAAATAGTTGCTGTTATGGTAGCGGTGGTAATACCAATGAATTATGGTTTGAATCATTTTGAAACAGGGTTAGGGGAAATGAGAGAATCTATTAGTAGAGTGCAAATGCTTCTCTCATTTACTGGCAATCGCCAGCAAAGGCTAATCATTCAATATAAGTGATCAAATAACTACTTCAATGGGTATAAAAAACGACAATAAAACCAATATAAGGAGAACTGGATGTTCTTAACCCAATTGAGAAAGCGGTTATTAATAACATCGATACTTTGTACCAGCGTCATGTCTTCGTCGCTTTGGGCGGCAGAAAAAGTCGCAACAATAGAAGGAATTACAGAGTATCGCTTAGATAACGGCCTGCAAGTCATATTGTTTCCTGACCAAACAAAGGAAACAGTCACGGTAAACGTTACCTATCACGTTGGTTCAAAGCATGAGAACTACGGTGAAACGGGTATGGCTCACTTACTTGAGCACTTAGTGTTCAAAGGTACGCCACGCCACCCAGATATTCCTGCGGAACTAAGTAAACACGGCGCACGACCTAATGGTACAACGTGGACAGACCGCACAAACTACTTTGAGACGTTTTCAGCGACAGAGGAAAATATCAACTGGGCGCTAGATATGGAAGCTGATCGTATGGTCAACTCCTTCATCGCGAAAAAAGATCTCGATAGTGAAATGACAGTGGTTCGTAACGAATTCGAACGCGGTGAAAATAGCCCGTTCCGAGTGACATTACAGCGTATGATGGCGACAGCTTTCGAATGGCATAACTATGGTAAGTCGACAATCGGTGCTCGTTCAGATTTGGAAAACGTATCAATTGAGCGCTTACAAGCTTTCTACAAAAAGTACTACCAGCCGGATAACGCAACGTTAATTGTGGCTGGTAAGTTCGAAAACGACAATATGCTCGATTTAGTAGAGAAGTATTTTGGCGTTATTCCTAAGCCAGACCGCACGATTGAACCACTTTACACGCAAGACCCTGCACAAGACGGTGAGCGTCAAGTGACGGTTAGACGTGTTGGTGACGTACAGTTAGTTGGCAGCATCTACCATGTTCCGGCTGGTTCGCACCCTGAATTCCCATCTATCGATGTAGCGACAGAGATTCTAAGTGCTAACTCGACTGGCCGCTTATACAAAGACCTAGTTGAAGGTAAATTAGCAAGTCGTGTTTACGGTTTTAACTTCCAGTGGCAAGAGCCTGGCGTAGCTATTTACATGGCTGAAGTTGACAAGAACTTTGATTTAGGAAAAACACAAACTGCGCTTCAAAGCACGGTTGAATCTATTGTAAACACGCCTTTTACTGATGAAGAAGTAGAGCGTGCGAAACGAACTATTCTCAAAAATATCGAATTATCTTTTAACTCATCAGAACGCATTGCACTTGGTTTAAGTGAATGGGTAGGTATGGGTGATTGGCGTTTACTGTTTTTGAACCGTGACCGCATCGAGAAAGTAACTACAGCCGATGTTCAGCGTGCAGCTGAGAAATACCTTGTACAAAACAATCGTACAACAGGCCGTTTTATCCCTACAGATAAGCCAGAGCGTGTAGAGATTCCTCAAGTTGAAAGTGTTGCTGCTATGTTAGAAGGCTACAAAGGCCGTGAAAACGTTGCTCAAGGTGAAGCTTTCGATCCAAGTCACGACAATATTGATAGCCGCACGCGCGTTGTTACTCTAGACAACGGTGTGAAAGTCGCACTATTAGCGAAAAAGACACGTGGTGAATCTGTTGTTGTTAGCGTGGCTAACCAAATGGGTGATTTAGATTCACTTAAAGGTAAGTCAACGATTGGTAGCCTAACAGGTAGCATGTTAATGCGCGGTACTACAAACTATACGCGTGAACAGCTTAAAGATGAGTTTGATAAGCTGAAAACTAATGCCCGTATCGGTGGTGGTGCAACACAAGTTTCTGCGCGTTTAGAAACTGTGAAGGCTAACCTTATTCCTTCAATTGAGTTGATGGCGGAAGTATTAAAGTCTCCATCATTTGACGAGAAAGAGTTTGAGCAATTAGTTTCAACTTCTAAGGTTGATATTGAACAGCAACTTCAAGATCCACAGTCAATCGCATTCAGAGCATACAGCCGTAAGCAAGCACCATTCGATAGTGACCACCCGCGTTACGTAAATACAATGGAAGAGCAATTAGCTGCTATTAGTAAAGTGACATTAGCTGAACTCAAAGCATTCCATAAGCAATTTTATGGTGCGAGCAACATGCAAATTTCTGTTGTTGGTGACTTCAATGAAAAAGCTGTGCTGAAAACATTGAACAAATTGTTTGGTGATTGGAAAGTAAACCAAAGCTATGAGCGCGTAGCGCACCCTTACATGAAGATGAAAGTTAAGGATGAAGACTTTAACACGCCAGATAAAGAAAACGCTGTATTCGTTGCCGCTGTGACTTTACCTGTTGGGTTAGAGAGTAAAGATGCGCCAGCATTAGAGCTTGCTAACTACATCTTTGGTGGTGGTTTCCTTAACAGCCGCTTAGCAACGCGCTTACGTCAAAAAGACGGTTTAAGCTACGGTGCTGGTTCATTCATTAACATGAGCAGCAGTGAAGGGCGCGCGGCAATGGGCGCTTATGCTATTTGTGCTCCTCAAAACTTAAACAAAGTTGAAGTTGGCTTTAAAGAAGAGCTTGCTCGTCTAATTAAAGATGGTTTTACTGATGAGGAAGTTGAATCTGCTAAATCTGGCCTTTTACAAGGTAAGCGTGTTAGCCGTTCACAAGACCGTGAATTAGTGTCTAAGTTAAGTGGCAACCTTTACTACGGTAGAGATATGCAATTTAGTAAAGAGTACGAAGCGACTTTAGCTAAATTAACCAAAGAAGACGTACATAATGTTGTGAAGAAATACCTTAAATTAGGTGACTTCTCTATCATTAAAGGCGGTGACTTCAGTAAAGTAGAGTAATCTTAACTTTATTGGTGAAAAGGCTACCTTTTGGTAGCCTTTTTTTATTCAATACAATTAAATAAAGCTGTTTGGAAATTATGAGCTTACTCCTCAGAATTGCTGCTTAATTGACTGGTTAATGTTGTAAAACTCAGCGTGTTGTGTGAAATCTCACCAAACAGATGGAAAAGCAAAAAAACTGTTTGACATATTTTTTATATCCATTAATATGCGCACCACTTAGGTGAGATGGCCGAGAGGCTGAAGGCGCTCCCCTGCTAAGGGAGTATACAGTTTGTAGCTGTATCGAGGGTTCGAATCCCTCTCTCACCGCCATTCTTCTTATTGATATAAGATGAGTGGAAGTAAGACTGAATTGGACGCGTAGCTCAGCTGGATAGAGTACCTGGCTACGAACCAGGCGGTCGCAGGTTCGACTCCTGCCGCGTCCGCCACATTCTTTTGTGGTAAATATTCAGTTAGCAGCTAATATTAAGGCTGATTAAAGAAGTTAATATGCGCGAACACATAGTTAGCTGGATAGGCAGTATGCTTGACTAAGTTGACTACGAACAAGGTTCGCTATCCCTAACTCGGGATATAAAATATCGATTGACCGCGGACGCGTAGCTCAGCTGGATAGAGTACCTGGCTACGAACCAGGCGGTCGCAGGTTCGACTCCTGCCGCGTCCGCCACATTCTCTTGATAGAGAAAAGGAACCAGTCAATAGGCTGGTTTTTTTGTCTTTGCAGAGTGTGTGAGCCTTTCTTTTATCATATACATAAATGAAAGCTTGCCTGTGAATACTTTGCTGGTTTTACGCTAGCAGAGATTACTGTTCACTATCTCTAACTCGGGATATAAAATATCGATTGACCGCGAATGCGCAGTTCAGCTGGATAGGCAGTATGCTTGGCTAAGTTGGCTACGAATA
>CANLNK010000001.1 GCA_947492575.1 uncultured Thalassotalea sp. | reverse complement strand
TCCCCTGTAGCTCAGTTGGTTAGAGCGGTGGACTGTTAATCCATGTGTCGTCTGTTCAAATCAGACCAGGGGAGCCACTTAAAAGAAAGGTCACACTAAATATTGAATTAGTGTGGCCTTTTTTGCTTTTAGTCCTTCATATTTTCCCTACTAAACTGCCCGCACGAAACTGCGTCTCAACATAAGGCACTGAAACAAGCCACTGATACAAGCCACTGAAATTAAAAGGTATCGGCTAAATAGTACTCAACAAAATACTCGTTTCGCTGGCAATAATGCCCTCGATTTCTCTTACTATTCGTAAAATACGATCAAACTCGACCAGGCTATCGGTTGTGATTTCCGCAATTAAGTCCCATTTTCCATTTGTTGTATGAAGCTTTATCAGCTCTGGAATGCCTCTCAAATGCCGAATAACTTGGGAAGTAGAACGACCAGTTACCTCAATCATCATTACAGCGCGCACCTGATCCTGCGAGAGCCCCTCATGTGCTCGAATGGTAAAGCCCAAAATAGCGCCAGTTGACACCAACTTTTCAATACGGTTTTGTACGGTACCTCGCGATACTTTTAGTTTTTTCGCCAATTCAGAAACCGATGCCCTGCCGTCTTCTCTGAGCAAAGAAATTAACCCTTGATCCAATGCATCATAGCGATGAGGGTTTAAGGGTTTGTCATCAAAATTATCATTTTGCACATCAGCACCCATCAATCTGCACAATTAAACCAACAAATTATCACATTATTGTCTTTTTGTTTAACATTTGCATTGCGTAAGCTGTCTTCATCGTTCATTTATGTTTATTTATTCAATGAATTATCAAGCTCCAAATAGTGTAGTGATGGTTAGGCCACACCACTTTACCCCAAACCCACAAACAGCAGATGACAATGCATATCAAATAACCGAGGACAAAGCCCTCGATAGCCAAATACTTAAAACAACGGCCTACAAAGAAGTTACTCAAATTGCAGAACGCCTAAGGGAACTCGGGGTCAATGTGCATCTTTTTGAAGATAAAAGCATCAGCACCCCAGACTCCGTATTTCCCAATAATTGGTTTTCCGCACATGCTGACGGCAGCGTTTACCTATACCCAATGTATGCGCCTAATCGCCGACTTGAAAGGCGACAGGATATTATCGAGCAACTACAGCACCACTATGTCGTAAACAAGGTCGTCGATTTATCCGGCTGGGAGGAACAGCAGCAGTACCTAGAGGGCACTGGTGTATTGGTCATTGATCACCAAGCCCACCTAGCTTACGTCGCTGCATCTAAACGAGCTGATATTAAACCGCTAAAAGATTTTTGTTCCCAGCAGCAACTTACGCCATTGCTTTTTAATGCGAGAGATAGCAACGGTGTAGATGTGTATCACACCAATGTTTTGATGTGTGTTACTACAGATTTTGTCATCATCGGTGACGAAATGATCCAAGACGAAGCGCAAAGAGAAATATTAAAAACAGCAATAAGGCGTTCTGGCAAATTGCTTGTTTCCTTGACAGAGCAGCAAGTAAAAAGCTTTGCAGGTAACATGTTTGAGTTAACAGGAAAGAATGGACGTTTTATCGCAATGTCTGAAACAGCATTTTCTGCACTGACGATAGAGCAAAAACAGCTATTGCATTCAAAAGTAACCCTCGAGACTTTCAATATACCGACAATAGAACTTGCTGGAGGCTCTGTACGATGCATGCTTGCCGGCATTCATTTGGCAAAACAAAAGGTGCGTTTGGCAAGCTAATGCGCTAAGTTATTCAGCTATAAACAAAAATAATCAATTCAAACACGCTAATCACGCTAATCACGCTAATAAAGTACTGGGATATTATATGGCAGACCAACTATTTGATCTCATCGTAGGCAATGTAAACAACTTGTTGTGGGGTAACGGTCAGATCCTCATTTATATCCTAGTCTTCGCCGGTTTCTGGTTTTCTTTCAAATTAAAGTTTGTTCAGTTTGCACACTTTAGCCATATGTTTTCAGTGATGAAAAACAGTATGAAGGGCGACAAGTCAGGCATTAGTTCGTTCCAAGCATTATGTACGGGGCTTTCTGCTCGCGTCGGCACAGGTAATTTAGCTGGTGTTTCCGTCGCAATTTCACTCGGTGGCTCTGGCGCAATATTTTGGATGTGGGTTATTGCCTTTCTTGGCATGGCGACAGGATTTGCAGAAAGCGTGCTCGGCCAGCTTTATAAAGTAAAAGATGACCACAAAGAGTATCGAGGTGGGCCAGCCTACTACATTCAAATGGGCTTAGGTAAACGCTGGTTGGCTATCGCTTTCGCCCTATGCCTCTTCCTCGGCTATGGCTTCAGTTTCAGTGCAATGCAAGCCAACACCATTACAGATGCCCTTAACCATGCCTTAGATATCCCACAGCATTATGCGGGGCTAGTTATCACGATATTGGCCGGTATCATTGTAATGGGTGGACTTAGGGGGATTGCACGATTTGCTGAACTAGTCGTCCCGTTCATGGGCATTAGCTATATTTTAGTCGCGCTTACTATCGCCATTTGGAATTTCGACTTAATTCCAGCAATGCTTCTGGATATTCTAACATCGGCATTTGGTCTGCAGGAAGCAGGAGCAGGAGCGCTCGGCGCTGCCATTAAAAATGGTATTCAACGTGGTTTGTATTCGAATGAAGCTGGTGCTGGTTCGGTCCCGCATGCTTCCGCAAGTGCAACACCAAATCCTAACCACCCGGTCGCACAAGGCTATGTGCAAATGCTAGGTGTATTTATTGATACCATCATTTTATGTACTTGTACTGCTGTAATTATATTACTGGCCGATGTACCAATGTCTGGCAATATGGAAGGTATTCGGTTAACGCAAGATGCAATGACTAGCCATATTGGTGAAGGCGGTATTTACTTCGTTGCAGCGGCAATCAGCTTATTTGCATTTACCTCTGTAGTAGCCAACTACGCATACGCAGAGAGTAATTTGCATCTATTCAAGATGGATAACAAGATTGGACGTGGAGTCTACACCTTTTGTTATTTAGCGATGGTTTTTTGGGGAGCAAACGCTTCCCTACTCCAGGTTTGGGCAATGGCTGATATGGCACTTGGCCTGATGACACTGGTGAATATTTTCGCCATCATCCAACTTACACCAACGATAAAAGCCTTATACCACGACTATCAAACCAAGCGAAGTGCAAACACTGATATGGCCTTCAAAGACAATGATATTAGCTATCAAGGTGAACTGCACGAAGGCATCTGGAGCAGGGGATCTGGAGGAAAGTAGAGTAAATATACAAAAAATGTGTATTTACTGTTGATTTTTATTCTAAAGCTGGCATTTTAAATAGGGCGTGTGGTTTGAGGCACGCATTCACTGCAGACGGCCCACCGTTTGTTTAACTTTTAACGATAACCCTTAATCGCATTGCCCATAGCGCATTAAGTTTTTTTCGGGCGCCTCGCTTCAGTTAAGAAGCTCACAATTTGATTTTAAAAGGAGTAGCGCTTCAATGTGTTCAATCTTTGGTATTCTAGATATTAAAACTAGTGTGTCTGCATTACGCCCAACTGCACTAGAATGTTCTCGTCTTCTACGTCACCGTGGTCCTGACTGGTCAGGCATTTACGTTAGCGATAATGCAATTTTAGTGCATGAACGCTTAGCAATTGTTGATACTGAACACGGCGCTCAGCCGCTTTACAACGAAGATAAAAGCCACGTACTCGCCGTTAACGGTGAAATTTACAACCACAAATCACTTGCCGCTAACTTAGGCGTTGATTACCAATTTCAAACAGCATCAGACTGTGAAGTGATTCTGCCACTTTACAAAGAGTTTGGTACTGAATTCGTCGATAAACTACAGGGCATGTTCGCCTTTTGTTTATACGATGAAACACAAGACAGATATATTGTAGCCCGCGACCATATCGGCATTATCCCACTTTACATGGGTTACGATGCTGACGGTAACTTCTATGTTGCCTCAGAAATGAAAGCGCTAATGCCAGTGTGTAAAACGGTTGAAGAATTCCCTCCAGGTCACGTACTTGATAGCAAAACAGGTCAAATGACTAAGTACTATCAACGCAACTGGATGCAATACGATGCGATTAAAGACAACCACACTAGCAAAGATAAGCTACGTGCAGCGCTAGAAGACTCAGTAAAAAGTCATTTAATGACAGACGTGCCATACGGCGTATTATTATCGGGTGGTTTAGATTCATCTCTAGTATCTGCTATCACTCAAAAATACGCAGCACGCCGAATTGAAGAAAATGATCTTTCAGAAGCATGGTGGCCAAAAGTTCACTCGTTTGCTTGTGGCTTAGAAGGTTCACCTGACCTAGAAGCAGCTCAAAAAGTTGCTGACAGCATAGGTACAATTCACCACAGCGTTATCTTTACCGAGCAAGAAGGCATCGATGCGTTAAAAGAAGTTATTTACCACTTAGAAACATACGATGTCACCACTGTACGTGCATCAACGCCAATGTACCTAATGGCACGTAAAATCAAAGCCATGGGCATTAAGATGGTGCTTTCAGGTGAAGGTGCGGATGAAATTTTTGGTGGCTACTTATACTTCCACAAGGCGCCTAACGCACAAGAATTCCACGAAGAGTTAATTCGTAAGCTTGATAAACTTCATATGTTTGACTGCCTACGTGCCAATAAGTCGATGTCGGCTTGGGGCATTGAAGCTCGCGTTCCATTCTTAGATAAAAACTTCTTAGATGTTGCAATGCGTATTAACCCAGAAGACAAAATGTGTGGCGGCGGTAAAATCGAAAAAGGCGTTTTACGCTCTGCATTCGAAGGCTATTTACCAGAAGAAATCTTATGGCGTCAGAAAGAACAATTCTCGGATGGCGTAGGTTACTCATGGATTGATGGTTTAAAAACGTATGTTGAATCACAAGTATCAGATCAGCAATTAGCCAATGCTAAATACAAGTTCCCTATCAACACACCGGATACAAAAGAAGCTTACTTCTACCGTAGTGTGTTTGAAGAGAAGTTCCCATTAGACAGCGCGGCTGAGTGTGTTCCTGGCGGTAAGTCAGTAGCATGTAGCACGCCTCAAGCGCTTGCGTGGGATGAAGCCTTTAGTAAGATGGCAGATCCTTCAGGACGAGCGGTACAGGCTGTTCATAACGATAGTTACTAAATTCTCAGTTCAATTACTTTAAGTAGTTAACTCAACAATTAGAGTGCGGTCCCAGTAGGCCGCATTTTTTATGCCCCTCCCCCGCTAGTTAATCGCAAACTAGCTAGCTACCATTTCGATGAATACGAATAGTTAAACATTAAGGACAAATGGATTCAGCAACTGCGTTATTGATAATCATAATACCGCTCAGTACCAATTAAACTGTATCCATTATTCATGAATAAACAGACAGCGCTACTAATACTCGCAGGTGCTCTATCTGCCTGCAACTCGACGACACCAGAGCCCTATCAGACAGACAGAGCTCCTGAAGAGAGAACCGAATACAATGGCGTTAAAGGCGTTCTCCAGCAACAAAAAGATCAAAGCTACTTGCTTTCAAAAGAGCTGTCAGAGAAATGTGAAAATGCCAAGATAGATTTGGCAGTAGCGCAATCTGCGCAAAATCACAAGGAAACTAAAAGACAAAAAAAGAAAGTAGCACTAAATTGTTTTTAGCAAACTGCGGGAAACTAACTCTAGTATGGAATTGGCCAGTAAAACATGAATGGCGTTTCGATCTTCAATTTAAAAGAATAAAAACTCTTTCTACGTCATTGCAAAGTTACAACTATAATTAGAAAAGTTTGAACTTTTATTAGTTGGAGTCAACGCTTGAGTGTCGTGTTAAAAACTGCATTGGTGATCATATTACTCACATACAGCACGAGCATATTCGCTTGCATAGCAGCCAACTCCAACATCGCCCAAACAATCACCTTCCCTTCAAAAACTGACCTTAAGAACGCCGAGAATGATTATGCATTTCAACTCCTACAGCTAGTTTTAGAAAAATCTAAAGATAAATACGGAAATTGCAAAGCTCTACTTTTAAAAGAACACTTACCCGCCAAAAGAATTGAAAATTATCTCATTAAAGATCATTTAATCGATATTGCTGCCCTCACCGTCAATAACGCTCGAAATGAACTCATGTTGCCGGTAAAAATCCCTATTGCCAAGGGCTTAAGAGGCTATCGCTTGTTCATGATTCGTAAAAGCGACGCAGATAAATTTGCTAAAATTTCTAGCTTAAATGAGTTGGCGAATTTTAGGGCCGGTCAAGGCGCTAAATGGGCTGACGTAAACATTCTTAGGAGTAACAAGCTTCCGGTAGTTACCGGCGGCAGTATCAATACTCTTATCAACATGCTTGAGTACAAAAGATTTGACTACTTCCCTCGAGGCACATTAGAGCTTATGGAGGAGATAGACAATTACAACGACAAAGCAGTACAGCTCGAATCTACTTTGGCATTGATATATCCAAATATGACAGCTTTCTATGTCAATAAAGACAACATTGAGTTGGCCCATCGAATAGAGTACGGACTAAACAAAGCCATCGAGGATGGTAGCTTTAACACCTTCTTTTACTCTCACCCTTCATCTGTTGATGCACTAAAAGTTCTCAGCTTAAGTTCTCGGCGTTTACTGACAATATGTAACCCCAACCTACCTCACTGGGTACCAATTAATGTGAGTAATTATTGGCTTCAGGATTGGCCCGAAAACTTTGAAAGATGCTCCCATGGCCCCAATGCTGCTCAACAAACAATAGAAACTACTCATTGATATCAAATGAAATTTCGCAGCTGCTCAAAGTGTTCTATCAAATCAAGCTTAGACTTCGGTAGCACTCTCTGATCTATTTAAAGATGGCGATGATAAAGTCATCGACTATGAAGTTATTATCTATCTAATTGAGCTAGCACTCGACATAGACCAGACAAAGGGAAGATAAATGTAGTGTCTTATAACGAAAAAAGGGCTGCGATACTGCAGCCCTTTTTTGTGTTTGGTGCGGATGGCGGGACTTGAACCCGCACGCTGTTAAGCACCACCCCCTCAAGATGGCGTGTCTACCAATTCCACCACATCCGCAAATCTGTGTAGCGAGCTATCCTTAGTCTGGAATGTCGCTGTCTGATTTGCCTTCGTCAGACGCTGGAACATCGCTGTTCACTGACTCAGCACTTGCAGGAACATCTGCAGGAATTTGTTGCTCTACTGGTGTGGATAAGTCGTTCCACTCGTCAGTTGCTTTAACGCGGTTCGCAGTTAGGTTACCTAGCACTAAGCTGATACCGAAGAATGCGATTGCTAACCAAGTCGTCGCTCGAGTCATGAAGTTACCAGAGCCACTTGAACCAAAAATAGTCGCTGATGAGCCTGCACCAAAAGACGCACCCATGTCAGCACCTTTACCTTGTTGGATTAACACTAAACCAATTAGGCAAATTGCAACAATCAAGTAAATAACAATTAAAATTTCGTACAACATATTATTGAGTTCCTTTTGCAGCCGTACAAATTACACTAAATTCGTCGACTTTCAAGCTTGCACCGCCAATAAGACCACCGTCAATGTCGGCTTGTGCAAATAATTCTTCACAGTTTTTCGCGTTAACACTGCCACCGTATAGGATGGAAGTTTTCGCAGCGATTTTCTCATCGCTTTTGGCCAAAAAGCTACGGATAAATTCGTGAGTTTCTTGTGCCATTGCTGGTGATGCTGTTTTACCTGTACCAATTGCCCATACTGGTTCGTAAGCAATAACGATGTGGCTAAATCTTTCGATACCGACTTCGTCAATTACAGGTTGCAGTTGAGATGCTAAAACAGTTTCCGTTTGCTCAGCTGTCCTTTCTGCTTCGCTTTCACCAACACATAAAATAGGTATTAAACCTGCGTCTAGCGCCGCTTTTACTTTGTGTGCGACTTGCGTGCTTGTTTCATTGAAAATAGCTCGGCGTTCAGAGTGACCTAAAATCACATATTGAACTTTACAGGCTTGCAACATGCTTGTTGATACTTCACCTGTGTATGCGCCTTTTTCAAACTCACTTACATTTTGAGCGCCAACACTTACGTGTTCAGACATATTTTCATGCTCAAATGCATCGCTTAACGCAGTTAAAAACGGAGTACTCGGACAAACAACTACAGTAACATCATTTGCTAATTTCAGCGAGGCTAAACCTTGACTCATTTCAGTAACTAAACCGAAGCTGCCATTCATTTTCCAGTTCGCTGCAACAATTGATTGTCTTTTCATGTCGAGTTCCCAATTTAAAGCGGCGAGATATTAACTAACCTGCCGCAAAGTTACAAGTATTTCGCAAAAGATCTTGATCGTTTGCTGATTATTCAACCGACTTGCGCTACAAGTCGGCAAAACGTATACGAATTAGCAAGCTTGTTTAACCGCGTCTGCTATTTCATTTGCATATATGGTAACAGCATCGAGATCTGGCCCTTCAACCATAACGCGAATAAGCGGCTCTGTGCCAGACTTACGCAGTAATACTCGGCCTTTACCTGCAAGCTTTTCGTTTACGCTGTGTACAGCCGATACGACACTATCAGCAACAATAGGGTCACTATCGCCGCTAAAGCGCACATTAACCAAAATCTGAGGTAGCTTACTCATACCTTCACGAAGTGCCAACAACGACTTATCTGAACGGCACATAGCTGTTATTACGTTTAACGCAGCGATAATACCATCGCCTGTAGATGTATGATTAAGGTTGATAATATGACCTGAATTCTCAGCCCCTAAATACCAAGCATTTTGCTGTAGCATTTCCATTACGTAGCGGTCGCCTACTTTCGAACGAGCAAACGGTACACCCATGTCCGCTAGCGCTAGTTCAAGCCCCATGTTGCTCATCAAAGTACCTACTACACCACCACGCAATGTGCCTGCTTCGCGATCAGAGTTGGCGATAACGTAAATCAGCTCGTCACCATCTACTACAGTGCCCGTGTGATCAACCATCATTAGGCGGTCACCATCACCGTCTAGCGCAATACCAATGTCAGCTTTATGTTCAACTACAGCAGCTTGAATTTGCGCCATAGACGTTGCGCCACAGTTGTCATTAATGTTCGTGCCATTTGGCGTTGAACCAATAGTGATAACTTCTGCGCCTAGCTCTTTAAATACATTCGGTGCAATGTGATAAGTCGCGCCGTTTGCACAGTCTACGACAATTTTTAGATGTGATAACGAGTACTGACTTGGGAAGTTACTCTTACAAAACTCGATATAACGGCCAGCAGCGTCGTCAATACGCTGTGCTTTACCAATTTTGTCTGACTCAACACACGTCATTTCTTTGTCGAGTTCTGCTTCAATTGCAAGCTCTACCTCGTCTGGTAGCTTTTCACCATTTTGTGAGAAGAACTTAATACCATTATCGTAGTACGGGTTATGAGACGCACTAATTACGATACCTGCTTGCGCACGGAATGTCTTAGTAAGATAAGCTATACCTGGTGTTGGCATTGGCCCTAAAAAGCCAATATTAACGCCAGCTGCTGAAAGCCCCGCTTCGAGCGCTGCTTCAAGCATATAGCCTGAAATACGTGTGTCTTTACCGATAAGCACTTTCTTAGTACCGCGAGTCGCAAGCACTTTGCCTGCTGCGTAGCCCAGTTTCATCACAAAGTCAGGTGTAATTGGATATTGGCCTACTTTTCCTCGGACACCATCAGTGCCAAAATATTTTCTTTCTGACATTATTTTCCCCGCGTCAGTTCTGGCTGCTCAGCAGCCGCTAATACAGATAAAGCATCCACAGTTTCTTTGACATCATGGACACGAATAATTTTTGCACCTTGCTGAACACTGTACAGCGCTGCTGCAAGGCTACCTGCCAATCTGTTCTCTACATCAGCGTCAAGCAGGTTACCAATCATCGATTTGCGCGAGATACCCACTAAGACTGGTAACTCAAGTGCTTTAAATGCCGACAATTGATTAAGTAATTGATAGTTTTGCATTAAAGTTTTACCAAAGCCAAAGCCTGGGTCAACTAAAAGTCGATGCTTTTCGATACCTTTTTCAGTACACACACGAATGCGTTCAGCGATAAAGTCAATAATATCGCTGGTGACATTGTCGTATTGAGGATTTGCTTGCATGGTGCGTGGCATACCCTGCATATGCATTAAACAAATGGGTAAGTCATTGGTTGTCATTGCGTCAAGGCAACCATCATTTTGCAACGCCCTAACGTCATTTATCATGCCTGCACCTGCGCTTGCCGCGGCGCTCATCACTTCTGATTTACTCGTATCGACTGAAATAACGGTATCGAAGCGTGCTTTAATCGCCTCTATAACGGGAATAACGCGTGATAACTCTTCGTCTACTGACACGTCTGCAGCACCTGGCCTTGTAGACTCGCCACCGATATCAATAATCGTGGCACCGTCTTTTAACATTTGCTCTACTTGAAGTAGCGCACTGTCGAATTGCTTAAACTTGCCACCGTCGGAAAAAGAATCTGGAGTGACATTTAAAATGCCCATAACTTGTGGTGTCGCCAACGATAAGACTTTATCGCCACATTTAAGTTGGTTCATTGTCATTTTTATTGTGTTTTAAAGTTGTTTTGCATTTTAGCGATCGTAGAATCTTACCGCTCTAATAAAAAAAGAGCCCCGATAATCGGGGCTCTAATCATACACTAATTTGACGTGAATGGCTTACTTCGCAGGAACGTCTGAAGGCTCATCTAAATCTGGCGTTTTAGGCTCAGGTTTTTCAGCTTTTGCTTCCTCTGCAACCTTGCTTCCGCTTGTTGGCTTTGATGAATCAGAATCGTTGTGATCCGCTGGTGGACGAACTTCACGTCGAGCCATTAAGTCATCAATTTGGTTAGCATCGATTGTTTCGTAATGCATTAACGCATCTTTCATCGCATGAAGAATATCCATGTTATCTTTTAGGATTTGTTCCGCGCGCTTGTAGTTGCGATCAACAAAGTCTTTAATTTCGCCATCAATTGCTTTAGCTGTCTCATCGGACATATGCATAGATTTAGAAGACGTGCGACCTAAGAATACTTCACCTTCTTCTTCGGCAAACAACATTGGTCCCATCTTTTCAGAAAGGCCCCACTGCGTCACCATCTTACGAGCTAAACCAGTAGCGCGTTCGATATCATTAGAGGCACCAGTCGATACTTTATCAGGGCCATAAATAATCTCTTCGGCAATACGACCACCATATAGCGAAGAAATGTTACTTTCTAAATGCTGTTTGCTATGGCTGAATCTGTCTTGCTCTGGCAAGTACATGGTCACACCAAGCGCTCGGCCACGTGGAATAATACTTACTTTGTAAACAGGGTCGTGCTCTGGTACCAAACGACCGACGATAGCATGACCCGCTTCGTGGTATGCAGTCATCTCTTTTTCTTCTTCGCTCATTACCATTGATTTACGCTCTGCGCCCATCAAGATTTTGTCTTTAGCTTTCTCGAACTCTTCCATCGATACCAGACGGCGAGAACCACGTGCAGCAAAGAGTGCAGCTTCGTTCACAAGGTTTGCTAAATCAGCACCTGAGAAACCTGGCGTACCACGCGCGATTACTGATGCTTTAACGTCATCAGCTAAAGGGACTTTACGCATATGAACTTTCAAGATTTGCTCACGACCGCGAATATCTGGTAAACCAACCGTTACTTGACGGTCAAAACGACCAGGACGAAGTAATGCAGGATCTAGTACGTCCGGACGGTTAGTTGCAGCAATAACAATAACGCCTTCGTTACCTTCAAAACCATCCATCTCTACAAGCATTTGGTTAAGTGTTTGCTCACGCTCATCGTGACCACCACCCAGGCCAGCGCCACGCTGACGACCTACCGCATCGATTTCATCGATAAAGATGATACAAGGCGCAGATTTCTTCGCTTGTTCGAACATGTCACGAACACGTGATGCACCAACACCAACGAACATTTCAACAAAGTCTGAACCAGAAATTGAGAAGAATGGAACTTTTGCTTCACCTGCAATTGCTTTCGCAAGTAAAGTTTTACCTGTACCAGGCTGACCTACCATTAGGATACCCGATGGGATGCGGCCGCCTAGTTTTTGGAATTTTGTTGGATCACGTAAGTAATCAACTAATTCTGCAACTTCTTCTTTTGCTTCGTCACAACCAGCAACGTCTGCAAAAGTTGTCTTAATTTGATCTTCACTTAATAGACGTGCTTTTGACTTACCAAAAGACATCGCGCCTTTACCGCCACCGCCTTGCATTTGACGCATGAAGAAAATCCATACACCAATAAGCAGTAACATTGGGAACCAAGAGATGAAAATAGAAGTAAGAATGCTAGGCTCTTCAGGCAGTTCACCTTTTGCACGAACGCCTTGCTTAACTAAATCGTTAATCAAGTCACGGTCGTAACCACCTGGCACAACAGTAATGAATTCTTCACCGCTGCGCTTTGTACCTTCGATAACACCATTTCGGTCTACCGTTGCTTCTCGGATTTGCCCCTGTCTTACATCCTGAATAAAACGGGTGTAATCCAATTGCTGACCATTGCTGCCACTTGGAGAAAATGACTGAAAAACAGACATTAACACAACAGCTATAACCAACCATAAAATAAGATTTTTTGCCATATCGCTCAACTTAACAACCTCTTGCTGTTTCTAATAATGGTGCGACCAAACTAATTACTAATTTACTACAATTTAAAGCCAGTAGCTACTAGATAAACTTCCCGAGAACGTGCTCGTGACGACTCAGGTTTACGAGTTTTTACTACATTAAATACAGCTTTTACTTCCTTCATAAACTGATCAAAACCTTCACCTTGGAAAACTTTGACCAAAAATGCGCCGTTTTTTTTCAGTACTTGATGACACATGTCTAGAGCTAATTCTACTAGGTACATACTGCGGGCAGAGTCCGCAGCATCGTTGCCAGTAAAGTTTGCAGCCATGTCGGACATCACAACATCGATGTTCTTACCATCAATGCGTTCCAGTAACGCATCAAGTACAGCTTCTTCTCTGAAGTCCCCTTGAAGAAAGTCCACGCCAGCAATCGGATCCATCGCAAGAATATCGCATGCGACGACTTGTCCGTTGTCCCCTACTTGCTTGACCGCATATTCAGACCAACCACCAGGCGCTGCTCCAAGATCTACGACTTTCATGCCGGGTTTGATCAATTTGTCTTTGTTATTGATCTCTTCAATTTTAAATACGGCTCTTGAGCGCAACCCTAATTTTTGCGCCTTCTTTACGTATTCATCATCAAAATGCTCATCTAGCCAACGCTTACTGCTGGCACTGTGCTTTTTTTTACTCACTCAGCTAACCTTTAGATTAACTTTGGTTTTTATTTAGTCACTAAAACCAAAGGGTAGACATAGTATTACAGACTAGATAAGGGTAAAATAGTGGAATTCAAGCTAACTTGTAACGAAAATTGTTAATGAGCCTAAATAAAAAACAACTTCAACATTTAAAAGCCCTAGCACATGACCTTAAGCCTGTAGTGCTTTTAGGTAGCAACGGCTTAACCGAGGCGGTTGTCGCAGAGATTGACTTTGCACTTAACCACCATGAGTTAATTAAAGTCAAAATCCCTACGGATAACCGTGAAACAAAAGCATTAATCGTTGAAGCGATTTGTCGTGAAACGAATGCGATTAAAGTACAGGTTATTGGTAAAACACTAATCGCTTACCGTCAATCAGAAGACAAAAAGATTCAATTGCCAAAGGGCTAGTCTTTTACCGTTAACGTCAGCATTAAGAAGATTGACGACTATTTTATCAATTGAAAAGCCACCCTTAGGTGGCTTTTTTGTTAATGGACATTTATTTTCTTCAGCACTCAAAAACCTAGTGACAAGCGCTATTACTATTGAGTGCCGATAGTGCTTGCTGTGTTGCTTCTGTTAGCAATGGGTTTTCTAGCTCAATGACTTTTCTAGCTTTGATGTTTGCCTGTTCAACTGCATTCTTGCTGTAGGGGTTAGCATTAAAAAACTCATCAAAACTGCCGTCTTCCATTATCTTAGTTAAACCATATTCTATACGTTGAGCTAAACGAGTGTCTTCACGGTTTATAAAATAAAAAAACGGCGCAGGATAAGAAATTATAAACCTTTGCTCAACAGCTAATTCTGGGTGCAATTTGACTTCAGGAAAAGCTTCATAAATAGCCCTAGGAAAATAATCAAAACGTTCCTTCGCTAACATATCGTACAAGGTAGTGTGGACTTTAGCTTTTACTACATTAAAGTTGTTAGCTTCTAAAATTTCAGTATCAGGCCAGTCTGTACCTTGCCCTGCATATAGCTTTCTAAGCTGCTCATGATCATCTATCAAATCAAACCTGTCTTGCTGCCCATCACGAATTAAAAAAACTCTACAGCCCCCCATTCCCTTGAACAGAGGAATCCTTATTGGTTGTAATGTCTCTTCACGTTGTTTAGACGTCATCGTCCATATGATATTAACGACTTTCTGGTGCTCTATTAGGGTAAAAATATTGGTTTGTGTCTTGCCGACATTAACCCCCTTCAAACGAAAATCGCCATATTTATCACGAGACTTTTCCATGACAAGGGTTAGCAGGTCGATGTAATAACGATCATAGGGGAGCTGTTCCCTATCGTAGGTAGAATACCTAACCTCGTCTAACGCAGTAGCTGGCAAACTGAGTACTAACGTAAGACACACAGCAAAGCGGTGGCAGGCTTTCCAAAATTTCATAACCAATTCAGCCTCAGTTAACTCCGTCTAGAAAAGTCCTTAAGAAATGTGTTTGACAGGCTAAAGCATTAAAACACTACAATAATAGTAGATTAAATAATGAGTTATTCAACCTCTACTTAATGGCTTGAGTTAAGTCTTTTGTTTGTATCTACAACAAAAAAAGCACTCATCTGTGAGTGCTTTTTATCATAACGAATGTTGACTAAATATGGTCAACAGAGATAATTTCGTATTCTACAAGGCCAGCAGGCGTCTTGATTTCAACTTCTGAATCAACTTCTTTACCAATTAAGCCACGTGCAATTGGCGAGTTTATTGATATACGGTTGTTTTTGATGTCGGCTTCGTCGTCACCGACGATTTGGTATGACACTTCTTCGTCTGTTTCAATGTTTAATAAGCCAACAGTAACACCAAAAATAACTTTGCCGCTGTTTGGAATTTTAGTGACATCGATAATTTGCGCGTTGCTTAACTTGCCTTCAATGTCTTGAATGCGACCTTCACAGAAACCCTGCTGTTCACGTGCAGCGTGATATTCAGCATTCTCTTTTAAATCGCCGTGCTCACGCGCTTCCGCGATTGCTTCAACAATTTGTGGGCGGCGAACGGTTTTCAATTCATTTAATTCAGCGCGTAACGCTTCTGCGCCTTGCATGGTCATCGGAAATTGGTTCATGCTTTTGATTTTTTCCTAATCTGCTTTTTTTCTTACAAAAAGATAAAGGTGGCTATTAACCACCTTTATAAAATTACGGTATGCGATCAAGCATAACAAAACTGTCATGATTCGACAAAGTGAAGTTTTCACCTTGTCGAAAATCTACATTGTTTACTTACAGCGTAGATGTAACTCTTGAATTGACGTTACTTTGTCACGATCATCTGCAGCGTGCGCCTGACAAGCAGCAAACGCAGCATTTAGCGTTGTTGTGTAAGGAACTTTGTAACGCAATGCGCCACCACGAAGTACCTTAGAGTCTTCAATCGCTTTACGACCTTCAGTCGTATTGATGATGTAGCTGTACTCACTGTTCTTGATACGGTCAAGAATGTGTGGACGACCTTCGTGTACTTTGTTCACTAAGCGACAAGGTACACCAGCTTCACCAAGTACAACTGCTGTGCCGTGCGTTGCATCTAACTCGTAACCAAGCTCGACCATTTGCTTACCAAGCTCAACTACACGTTCTTTATCACTGTTGCGTACAGAGATAAGTGCTCGGCCAGACTTAGGTACCACAACACCCGCGCCTAAGTTTGCTTTAGCGTAAGCTTCTTCGAAAGTTTCACCAACACCCATAACTTCACCTGTAGAGCGCATTTCTGGGCCAACAAGCGGGTCAGAACCGTGGAACTTGTTGAATGGAATTACAACTTCTTTCACAGAGAAGAACGGTGGAATCGTTTCCTTCGTGATACCTTGCTCTGTTAATGACTTACCAGACATTACACGAGCAGCTACTTTAGCTAGTGGTACAGATGTCGCCTTTGATACAAATGGTACAGTACGTGCAGCACGTGGGTTAACTTCGATTAAGTAAACCTTACCGTCCTTAACTGCCATTTGCGTGTTCATCAGACCAATAACACCAAGTTCAAACGCTAGGTTTTTCACTTGTTCACGCATTACGTCTTGTACTTCTTGGCTTAAGCTGTATGCAGGTAATGAACATGCTGAGTCACCTGAGTGAACACCTGCTTGTTCAATGTGCTGCATGATACCGCCGATAACAACGTTTTCACCGTCACAAATTGCATCTATATCTACTTCAACCGCGTCATCTAAGAAGTGATCAAGCAATACTGGTGAGTCGTTTGAAACGCTTACTGCTTCGTTCATGTAGCGACGTAAGTCGTCTTCGTCGTAAACGATTTCCATCGCACGACCACCAAGTACGTAAGAAGGACGAACAACCAATGGGAACCCAATGATTTTCGCTTCTGCTACCGCTTCTTCTAAAGAAGTTACTGTTGCATTTTCTGGTTGAAGTAAACCTAAACGGTCAACCGCTTGTTGGAAACGCTCACGGTCTTCTGCACGGTCAATGGCATCTGGAGATGTACCGATAATTGGCACACCAGCGGCTTCAAGCGCACGAGCAAGCTTAAGTGGTGTTTGGCCACCGTACTGAACAATAACGCCTTTTGGTTTTTCAACGTTAACAATTTCTAGTACATCTTCGAACGTGATTGGCTCGAAGTATAAACGGTCTGATGTATCGTAGTCAGTTGATACAGTCTCAGGGTTACAGTTAACCATGATTGTTTCGTAACCGTCTTCACGCATTGCTAATGCTGCGTGTACACAACAGTAGTCAAACTCAATACCTTGACCGATACGGTTTGGACCACCACCGATAATCATGATTTTTTCGTTGTCAGACGGCTGTGCTTCACACTCTTCATCGTATGTTGAGTACATGTAAGCCGTATCTGAGCTGAACTCTGCTGCACACGTATCTACGCGCTTGTATACAGGGCGAATCTCTGCTGCATGACGTTTCTTGCGAATTTCAGATTCATTTACGCCGATAACATCAGCTAAGCGTTGGTCAGAAAAGCCTTTGCGCTTTAAGCGGCGAAGTACAGCAGCATCTAAACCTGCCATACCGCTTTCTGCTAATGCATTTTCTTCGTTAACGATGTCTTCGATTTGAACGAGGAACCAACGGTCAATTTTAGTCGCGTTGAATACATCTTCAACTGACATACCCAAACGGAATGCATCTGCGACATACCAAATACGGTCTGAGCCAGCTTCTTGTAGCTCGTGCATAATTTCGGAGCGAGCTTCTGGGTCATTTACATCAACTTTAGGGTCGAAGCCATTCACGCCTACTTCTAAGCCACGTAATGCTTTTTGCATTGACTCTTGTTGGTTACGACCAATCGCCATCACCTCACCTACCGACTTCATTTGCGTCGTTAAGCGATCTTCAGAACCAGCGAATTTTTCAAAGTTGAAACGTGGAATCTTAGTAACAACGTAGTCGATAGTCGGTTCGAACGATGCTGGTGTTGCGCCACCAGTGATATCGTTTTGTAATTCGTCTAATGTGAAACCAACAGCTAGTTTCGCTGCTACTTTAGCAATTGGGAAGCCCGTTGCTTTAGACGCTAGAGCCGATGAACGAGATACACGTGGGTTCATCTCGATAATAACCATACGACCGTCTTTCGGGTTCACACCAAACTGTACGTTTGAACCACCCGTTTCAACACCAATCTCACGCAATACCGCTAGAGATGCGTTACGCATTAACTGGTACTCTTTGTCCGTTAATGTTTGCGCTGGTGCAACGGTAATTGAGTCACCCGTATGGATACCCATTGGGTCAAAGTTTTCAATTGAACAGATAATGATACAGTTGTCGTTCTTGTCGCGAACCACTTCCATTTCATATTCTTTCCAACCGATCAGTGATTCATCGATTAACAGTTCATTTGTAGGTGATAGGTCTAAACCACGTGTACAAATTGTTTCGAACTCTTCTTGGTTATATGCGATACCGCCACCCGTACCACCCATAGTGAAAGATGGACGAATGATACATGGGAAACCAATGCGCTTAGCTGTCTCTTTCGCTTCTTCCATTGAGTGAACAATTTCAGCACGCGGACATTCTAAACCAATATTCTTCATTGCTTTGTCGAAGCGTTCACGGTTCTCAGCTTTGTCGATAGCGTCAGCTGTTGCACCAATCATCTCAACGTCGAATTCTGCAAGCACGCCGTTTGATTCTAACTCTAATGCACAGTTAAGCGCTGTTTGACCGCCCATTGTCGGAAGGATTGCATCTGGGCGTTCTTTCTCGATAATTTTGCGCACAACTTCCCAATGAATTGGCTCGATGTAAGTCGAGTCAGCCATTTCTGGGTCAGTCATGATTGTCGCTGGGTTAGAGTTAACCAGAATTACGCGGTAACCTTCTTCGCGCAACGCTTTACAAGCTTGAGCACCTGAGTAGTCAAACTCACATGCTTGACCAATAACAATAGGACCTGCACCTAAGATCAGAATACTTTTTATGTCAGTACGTTTTGGCATAGTGTGTTAATCTCCCAACCTTATTTAGATGCTTTAATTAATTCGATGAAGTGGTCAAATAGTGGTGCTGCGTCATGTGGACCAGGGCTCGCTTCTGGGTGACCTTGGAAACTGAATGCAGGCTTGTCTGTGCGGTGAATACCTTGCAGTGAACCGTCAAATAGTGATTTGTGCGTCACTTTTAGGTTCTCAGGCATATTGTCTTCATCCACCGCGAAACCGTGGTTTTGTGAGGTAATCATTACAACGTCACGGTCGTAATCTTTCACAGGGTGGTTAGCACCGTGATGGCCAAACTTCATTTTGATTGTCTTAGCACCACTTGCTAAACCAAGTAATTGGTGACCTAAACAAATACCAAAGATTGGTAGTTCTTTCTCTAAAAACGTTTTGATTGACGCGATAGCATAATCACAAGGCTCTGGGTCTCCAGGGCCATTTGAAAGGAAAATACCGTCAGGGTTCATCGCTAAAACATCTTCTGCTGGTGTTTGAGCTGGCACTACCGTTAATTTACAACCGCGGTCTACTAACATACGTAAAATATTGCGCTTGGCACCAAAATCGTAAGCAACCACGTGAAAATCGAAGTTTTCTGGAGAAACATGACCTTTACCCAGCTGCCAGCTGCCATCTACCCACTGGTATTGTTCTTTTGTTGATACAACTTTTGCCAAGTCCATTCCCTTTAGACCTGGGAAACCTTTAGCTTCAGCTAGCGCCTTGGCTTCATCAATGTTGTCACCGGCAATAATACAGCCGTTTTGTGCGCCTTTTTCACGTAAAATACGTGTTAATTTACGCGTATCAATATCAGCAATACCTAAAATGTTGTTACGCTTTAGGTAGTCGCTCAAATTTTCTTCGTTTCTAAAATTACTAGCTAACAGTGGTAAGTCGCGAATCACTAGACCTTTAGCCCAAATGGTGTCTGACTCTTCATCTTCTGAGTTAGTACCAGTGTTGCCAATATGAGGATAAGTGAGGGTAATAATTTGTTCTGCGTAGGAAGGATCAGTGAGGATTTCTTGGTAGCCAGTCATGGAAGTGTTGAATACCACTTCACCGACAGCTAATCCCTCTGCACCAATAGCGGTGCCGTTAAATATAGTGCCGTCTTCTAGCACCAAAATGGCAGATTTAGTCAATTTAGCCTCCGAAAAGAAGAAAGTAAACTCAATAACATCTAACTTATTTTTGTTGATTTATTAAGCGCGAAAATTGTTCAATAATCCGTCTTTTGGCTTGCATAAAGCAAATTTTTGACAAATTCCGCGCATTCTACGCCCAAACGCTCGTCTCGTCCAGTGAAAACTATAAAAAAACACCTTTTTATTTATGATTTGCAGTTAAAGCGCCAAAAACAACAGTTATCTAATTTTTGTGTTCAGCGCATCACGTTCAAGCGGCTTGTTTAATGCGGCTTATAATGGATTACTTCAAGCCAAGTACATCTTGCATGTCGTAATAACCATTTTCAGCTTCAGCAAGCCAAAGCGCAGCGCGCATAGCACCAAGCGCAAAGGTCATTCGAGATGACGCCTTATGGGTTATCTCCAAACGCTCACCTAGGTCTGCAAAGAATGCTGTGTGCTCACCAACAATATCGCCAGCTCTTACGGTCGCAAAACCAATAGTTTCTGGATCTCGCTCTTCAGTAATACCTTCGCGTCCATAGACAGCACATTTAGCGAGGTCTCTACCTAGCGTATCTGCAATGACATGTCCCATTTTCATTGCGGTACCTGAAGGTGCATCTTTCTTAAATCTGTGATGCGCTTCAAAAATTTCTATATCAGTATAGTCGCCAATTGCTTTTGCGGTAATTTCTAGGAGCTTAAACAATAAATTTACCCCTACGCTAGTATTTGGTGCGAGCAAAATAGGCATATCAGCGCCTGCGGCATCAATAATGGCAACTTCTTCATCACTAAAACCGGTTGTACCAATAACAAGGGCTTTTTGACGTGCTTGGCACCACTTGATGTTTTCTAGCGTTGACTCAATCGAGGTAAAGTCAATAAGTACATCCGCATGTCCCACTGAATCCAATGTTGTCGTAGTGTTCAAACCGATTTTGCCGATGCCTGCAAGTTCTCCTAAGTCGAAATCCGCAAACGATGAGGACTCTCTCACTGTACCGCCCACAAGTTCAATCTGTTCATGTTCTACGGCTGCTTTTATTAAATTGCGCCCCATGCGCCCGCTACAGCCTAAAATCGCAACCTTAGTGGTCATATTGATGATTCCTCTTGAAAAATTGACATCGAGTGAGTAAATGAAGGCGATTGCCCAATGTCGTGTGAAATAACACTAATTATTCTATATGCCTGATTCTGATAACTTAAATGATAAATTGCTGCAAATTCGGTAAAAAGGTTATTAGCATCGTCGAAAAACTGCCAATCAAGGTGTGCAAGATAAATATTGTCGTCTACTTGCTCAAAGCTCGCATTACTCGCTTTAAAGCCTGAAATATTATTGCTGCGCAGCATTGAGAAAATTTGCGTAAACTCGCGTTCGAAGTCTTCTTCTGAGTTGATCACTAAGACTTTTTCTGGCGTGCTTAAAATACAGGGTAATTGATAACATTGGCGAGTAGCAGCGATATCATATTGAGCAAAGGCTTGAATGTATTGCTGGTAAAGTAGTGAGAGTTGTTGTTCTTTTTCGTTCATTTTTTTCACAATGCCGCTTTATGTGCTGTTCGTTTTGACGGCCATTAATCATATTCAATCAAGGGTTACTGTGATACCGATTTAAACCCAATAGCTTCTGTGTATTGACGCCTACCGAACTTCCTCTGCTAGAGCCCCATGCTGTCTATACATCGTTGCTCTATGATGTCCTGCTACTCAGTAGCTTGCAAGTAGCGAGACATACCGTACTTCCTCGGCTCGGGCATCCTGCTTCGCTCTATCTCCTGCCTCCATGCAGTCGTGTACATAAAAAAGCCGGGCTAGCCCGGCTCTTTCATTATAAGATGTCTAATAGTTCAACATCGAATACTAACGTTGCGTAAGGTGGAATTGCACCTTGTGAGCCACGCTCACCATACGCTAGGTTGTATGGTACGTATAAACGCCATTTAGCGCCAACACTCATTAGTTGTAATGCTTCAGTCCAACCAGCAATAACACCACCTACTGGGAATTCAGCAGGTTGGCCGCGGTCGTAAGAGCTATCGAATACGTCACCGTTGATGAACGTACCGTGGTAGTGTGTGCGAACTGTGCTAGCTGCAGTTGGTTTTTCACCTTCTGCATCAGTGATGATTTCGTACTGAAGACCAGACTCAAGTACAATTACTTCTTCACGCTCAGCATTCTTCGCTAAGAACTCTTCACCTTCAGCGGCTTTAACTTTAGCTGCTGCTTGCTCTTCTTCTTGTAGCTTCTTAGAAACTACTGCGAATGCTTCGTTTAAGTCTTCATCGCTAACTTGGCTTGCTGCGCCAGCTAAAGCATCAGCTAGACCTGCTTGTACTGCATTAACGTCAAACTCTTTGAAAGGGTTGTTACGTAATTGGTCACCTAATTGACGACCTACACCGTAGCTTACACGTTGTTCAATTGATTCAAATTTATTATCAGACATTTGCCTTCTTCGCATTTATGTTCAACTAAAATTGGCGGCAAGAATAGCACAAGCACAGCTTAGAAAGTAGCCCTATTACTTCGACAAAAAGAAATAACCCAAGCGTTTATTTAATAGACTCAGCCGCTCTTTAACCTGTCGTATTACCTCCCTTCATTAAAAACGAACTTTTAGCCATCTAAACATCTAGATTGACTCTTTTGTTTTAGCACTTATAATCGCTCGCTTAGCATTAGGACTTTTTCGCTGCCAGTGATATAAAAAAGGCATAAGAAAAATAACATGAGATAAATAATGACCGAAACTTCTGTAAATTCTGGCAACAAGAGTTTAGTTAGCCTCCTACCCTTTGGTATTTTCCTAGCCTTGTTTTTGGGCACGGGGATTTATTTAACCTTACAAGGCGTTGACTACGCGTTTTATCAATTACCGGGCAGTGTCGCGATTATTCCCGCAATTATCGTAGCTATATGGATGGGTAAAGGAGCCATTGCTACTAAAGTAAATGATTTTATTGAAGGTGCCGGACACAACAATATCATCACCATGGGGATGATTTATTTGTTAGCTGGTGCTTTTGCGATGGTTGCTAAAGCGACAGGAAGTGTTGATGCCAGCGTGCAACTCGGCCTTGCTATCTTCCCAGATTATTTAATTATTCCTGGTCTATTTTTAGTTGCCGCCTTTTTATCAACTGCGATGGGAACTTCGGTAGGTACTATTGCTGCAATTGCTCCTATTGCAGCGGGCTTTATTGATACAGCCGGCTTAAATCCAGCATTAGTAGCGGGCAGTATTTTATCAGGTGCAATCTTTGGTGATAACTTGTCGATTATTTCTGACACAACAATCGCCTCAACACGTAGCCAAGGCGCGCACATGAAAGATAAGTTTCGCGTAAACTTTAAATTTGCCTTGCCTGCAGCGCTAGTTTCACTGGTCATTTTCAGCATTCTTGGCGGCAATGCTGACTACCGAAGCACAGAGCCTGTCGACGTTTTTGGACTCATTCCTTACATCGTTATTTTAGTGTTAGCACTTATCGGCGTTAATGTGTTTGTGGTGCTATTGATTGGTATTTTACTAGCCGCTGCCGTGGGCGTATTCACTAACGGCTATCAAATTTCTGCGCTTGCAAAAGATATTAATGCAGGTTTTGCCAACGTGCAGGACGTGTTTATTCTTGCCTTATTTATTGGTGGACTAAGTGAACTCGTGCGTAAGCAAGGCGGATTAGATGCATTGACCGACAAGTTAAAATCTTTAGCAGGTAAGTTAAGTCCAAATAACCCCAAACGAGCAGCAGGCCTAGGGATTGCCAGCCTTGCTTTCAGTGCTAACTTTTTTACCGCAAACAATACTGTATCTATCATTATTACCGGTGAAACGGCTAAAGAACTTGCAGAAGATGGAAAAATAACGCCAGCTGAATCAGCAAGTTTACTGGATATTTTCGCTTGTATTAACCAGGGCTTATTACCCTATGGTGCACAAGCATTATTGCTTGGAGCAACCATTGGTATCTCACCAATAGAGTTAATCGCTTATGCGTTTTATCCGATGATTCTATTCTTTGCAGCGCTTATCGCATTTTGGCGCTTAACCAAGCAATAAAAAATAAGTAAGTTTTATTCCTTGCTTTCATAAAGGGCTGTCAAAAAGGCGCAGAATTATTCTGCGCCTTTTTCATTTTGATGGTTGCAGTTTTCTTAAAGAAAAAGTACGTCAGGCTTATCTATTGTGCCTATTGCTTCGGCGTCCAATGCTGCTCTACGTTCGTCCTCATTGAGGATACCGACGAAAGGCGTTGTTCGCCTTAGACGTCTCATTTGATGAGAGTCTTCCAAAATGCCACGACGAAAAGCCTCTTTATCATCATAAAGTTCTAAAATAGATGTCCACGTAATGTAAGCACCATAACGTATGGTGCCCTCTTCTCTTTTATGATCTAAGCGTGATTGCACTTGAGCAACTAGTTCTGGATTAGCAATCAACTTATCCACTATCGCCTCATGAATAACGCTAATTTGTCGATCGATATAATCATCTTTAATACCGCGTTTCTTAATTTGGTAATTACGGTTTTTATTACGTCGCTGATTTGAATACATGTAGCTTTACTTATTTTACTAATGAAAATCTCGCGAATAGCTATTAAGACCATCAAGTGTATCTGTAATGTCTTGAAGGCGCCCAGCAATCACATGAATAACATCGCCTTCCCGTTCAACAATACCTGTAACCTTTAAAACTTTACTAGCGAGAAAAGCCTGTTTCTGAGCACGTGCAGTTGCAACCCACACCACAACATTAACATTGCCCGTATCATCTTCTAGAGTCACAAAGGTGACGCCTGCTGCAGTACCTGGGCTTTGCCTACCAATTACGACACCAGCTACTGTTACTGTTTGTTTATGTCGAATTGTTTTTAATGCTTTAGCGGTCGTCACTCGCGACAGTTGCCCCGCTTCTCGTAACAACTGTATTGGGTGTTTGTGCAAACTTAACCCTGTCGCTGCATAATCCTCTATTAGGTCTTGATATTCACTCGGTACAATTTGATAAACACTTGGCGACTCTGCAACGTTTGATAAATTGGCTTGGTCATTACTATGCTTAGTATTTGCGCATTTTGCGTTTACGCGCTTAGCATTTGCACTTTTTACACTTACACTTTTAGCACTTACATTGACTGTTAAGTTATTACGAGCTGAGCTAGCAATCGGCTCATTGGCAAGCTCACTTGAGGCTGGGCTGCTTGAAACAGTGTCGCTTAAAGCTGCTTCATTTACTAAAGCATCAGCAAATAAAGGCAACTGATAATCTTGATCAAGTAAATGCCAACGAGCAGCATAACGGTTGCTACTTAACTGTTGAAAACAGTTAGCACTGGCTAACGCCTGATATTGATCTTTACGTAATTGCAATTGCTGTATTTGCGCGAAATTGCTGAAGCCGTCTGAGGGGCGTTTGGCTATCACTTGTTCTGCGCCCTCTTCGTTAAAACCTTTCACCAGGCGAAAGCCTAGCTGCAATATGAGCTGTCCTTCAACCTCCACTAAATGATGATGCCACAACGACTGATTAATACAGACAGGACTCACAAGAATATCATGTCGTTTAGCATCTTGAATAAGCTGTGAAGCTGAATAAAACCCCATAGGTAAGCTATTAAGCAAACTACAATAGAATACCGCAGGATAATGGTACTTTAACCAGGCAGAGACATAAGCCAACACCGCAAAGCTAGCTGAATGCGATTCAGGAAAACCATATTCACCGAAACCACAAATTTGCTGAAATATTTGTTCAGCGTAATCTGGCTGATAACCCCTCGCGAGCATGCCATGTACTAACTTATCCTTAAACTTATTAAGTTCACCGGTTTTCTTCCACTTACCCATGGCACGGCGAAGTTGGTCTGCTTCACCACCAGTAAAGCCAGCAGCAACCATTGCAAGCTTAATCACTTGTTCTTGAAAAATGGGGACGCCCATAGTGCGTGATAATACCGACTTCAATGCCTCAGACGGATATTCAATGGGTTCATCGCCATTTCTCCGCTTAAGATAAGGATGGACCATCCCACCTTGAATAGGGCCAGGGCGAACAATGGCAATTTGCACAACTAAGTCGTAATAGCAGTTAGGTTTTAGCCTAGGCAGCATACTCATTTGCGCGCGTGATTCAATTTGGAAAACACCTACGGTATCAGCTTGCTGCACCATGTGGTACACACCAGCATCGTCAGGTAAGCGAGTGATATCTGCAATCGATAAGGGGCGCTGATAATGCTTTGTCACCAGAGCGAAAGCCTTTCGAATAGCCGTTAACATACCCAGCGCGAGAATATCGACTTTCAATAAAGATAATGTATTTAAGTCATCTTTGTCCCACTGTACAACTGTGCGATCTGCCATGGCGGCATTTTCTACAGGCACTAATTCATAAAGCGGTCCTCGAGATATCACAAAACCACCGACGTGTTGAGACAAGTGACGCGGAAACCCTTTTATTTGCTCTACTAAACGAATAAAAAGCTGTCCTTGGCGGCCATTGGCGTCTAACCCTAGTTCACTGAGTTGCGTAAACCAAGTCTGTGAGCGATCTCGCCGATTAATATTTTTGATGAAAAAGTCCAGTTGCGTTTCGTCAATTGCCAGCGCCTTACCAACATCGCGAATAGCACTCTTTAATCGGTAAGTGATTACTGTCGCGGCAATTGCGGTGCGCTCTCTACCGTATTTTTGATAGACATACTGAAAGACTTCTTCACGTCGTTCGTGCTCGAAATCAACATCTATGTCGGGAGGCTCTTTTCTCTCTTGCGAAATAAATCGTTCAAACAAAACAGAGATTTGCCTCGGATCAACAGACGTAATTTCAAGGCAATAGCACACCACAGAGTTAGCTGCTGAGCCTCGCCCTTGGTAGAGAATTTCACGGCTTTTAGCAAACTGAATAATATCGTAGATGGTAATAAAAAAATGTTCGTAGCCAAGCTCCGTGATTAAGGTAAGTTCTTTGGCGATTGTGTCAGCAATGTCCTCCGGTACACCGTCAGGAAACCTAATTTTTTGTCCTTTATCCACTAATTCCCGCAAGTAGTCTGTAGCACTTATTCCCTGTGGAATAAGCTCGGAAGGATATTCATATTGCAACTCAGATAGTTCGAAATGACAAAGTCCTGCGAGTAAACAAGTATTGAGCAATTCCTCTGGTTCAAAGAGCTTATTAAGCTTGGCAATTGACCGTAAATTGCGCTCGCCATTGCTCAGCTTATTCAAACCCAGCTGTTCGATAGCAACATTATGTTTAACTGCAGTTAATGTGTGTTGCAGGGGTAATCGGGACTTACTGTGCATCAAAGCTAAGCTACTCGCTACTCGAGGGATCTTGTACTTGCTTGCCAGTGTTCGACAATATTCAAGATAACGGTGCTCCCCATTGGTTAGCTGACGGCTTATCGCTAAATACAAACGATAACCAAAGTGACGTTTTAGCCAAGGTCCCCAAAACTCATTAGCTACCTGCTGGTGACTCGGTACCCAAATAGCGTAACAGTGCTTAACCGACTTTAAATCCCACTCATGTAGCTGGTATTGCCCTTTTTCTGCACGCCTACGGCTATTGGTGATAATGCGGCAAAGCTCAGCATAGGCTTGTCGATTGGGACACAATAACACTAGCTTTAGATGTAACTCTTCAGCTAACGTTAGCCGGAACATCGCGCCAATAATCAGCTTGATATTGAGTTGCTCTGTTTCTATGTGGCTATAGGCTCTTACTACGCCTGCAACAGAGCACTCATCAGTGATTGCGATTGCCTGATATCCCTGTGCTGCCGCTTGTGTCACCAGCTCTTCTGGGTGTGAAGCCCCTTCAAGGAAAGAGAAGTTACTTTGGCAAATAAGCTCTGAAAATGCTGTCATCAACTTTGCCTAATTGAGTAAATCATTAGCCGAAATAACCATGTAGAAACCAACGTGATTCATGATCTCGATAAACCCAACACCACTGTTTTTGCTCGTTATAAGCAACAAAGTAATCACGCACGACAGTTTGCTGCCACCAACCAGTTTCTATCCGCTCAGGACCATGAATAATACTAACCCTTTCAGTTAATGGTTCTGGCGTAACTAACAGATAACTTGGTCTCAAAATCGGCGAATGGTTAAGTAAATATTTACCTTGAGGCTTGTCGTCAGGTTTATCCTGAAGACTATTTTGAGGATCATTTTGAGACTTATTTCTAAAACTATGATGAGGCATATGATCAGGAAAGTGCTGAAAAGCAGCACGCTCTGTTTTTAGTACGTCTCGTTTGTTTGCCTCATTATCAGATTGCCAAACACTTATCATTTGATTAGCAAGCTCGGGTTGATGTTCAGCATTAGTGTTGAGCTTTTGAACATGTTCCTGCCCAAGCTTAGCTTGCAACAAACTGACTAACGTTAATAGGTTTAGGCGAGGTACATTGGCAGCAAATAAATCTGGTGTAATACTCGTTTTTAACGCTAGCTGAGTGCAATCAAGTGCGATTGCTACCACAGGCTGAGTAAAACGAATTTTTGCCAACTGTAAAGCGATAAGTTGATGCCATTGCGCTGCGCTATCACACGGCTCTGCGCTGTGTATTTCCCAACGAATATCACTACCATCACGATAGTAACAAGTTAAGGTCAACATATGGCTCGCATAGCTTCGCACTAATAAAAAGTGTGCGAGCTTATCTAGTACAAGCGCAACAGGCTTTAATAATACTTCGACTCGCGAAATCTCATAAAGGAGCTCTAAGTGATAGTAAAAATGAGGCTTAGGCTGATAAAACTCGATATTCATCAGTTTTTTGCCCATCAGCCTTAAGTAATCGTGTAAAAAGCTCTGTGAAAAGCGTTTAGATAAATCAGCAATAGGCAGCTGCTGCAATTGTGAAAGATGTTCAATACCTAAGCGAGCCAACTGCTGTTGCTCTAGGGTTTGCTTAAAAACATGAGTAACAGGCAGCTTAGCCAGTACTTTGTCGATACGCTTTTTGTCTTCTTCAAAACAGTCGAACTTTGACTCTGCTAATACTTTAGCCGCTGTTGGGCTGTATGCGCTCGCATAATGATAACGTACCGCTAAACCACCTAATAGCTGATGAAGTTTAGCTGCCAACGGTTCTATGCCGTTATAAAGACGTAACATGTTACCAAAACGCAAATAAAGTCCAGTTGCTCCGTCACAAGCTATATCTGCCACGTTGTCATATAAGTGTTCAACGATCCTCGAAAGCTCTTGTTGTTCGAGTCGTTCATCGTAAGGAATAACATGTAGCTCATTACACAAAGCTGCTGCGGTTGCGAGCCCCATCATCAAACTAACCCCTTGCTGTTGAGCCGCGGGGTTAAGTTGGATAACTTGGTGATGTTGGGTGTCAATGATGGCAATCGGCTTATTGCTGGCCTTTTGATCATTGCCACAATTACCGTCATTAGTACCATTGCCATCATCATTACAGTCATCAGCGCTTAACTTACGATTTAGCTTGGTAAGTAAGTCGAGCTGTAACTGTGGAAAATATAAATACCCCCAGAGCATAAACTAGGCTCGACGTTTAAGCTCTGTAAACGGCACAACATTGCTCGAGCGATGAACAGCCATTCTTTCAGCTTCAGTCCTCGAGATATTGTCTTTATTCGCAAATTCAGGCCAAAGCTCTGCCATATCGACACTAAACTGAGCCACAGGTGCGCCAGCCTTACGCTTATCAACACTTACATTAATGCCAATAGTACTCGGTGCAAGCGATAGCGTTAACGTGACAGGTAAACTAACGGTATTAGGCTGAGGGCTACGCATAATGAATAAGGAAGCCTCACCTTGCTCACAAGCTAGGTTTAAGCGTCTGATTTGATGAATCTCAAACTGCTGATGCCACAATACTACGCTGGCACAACTACCACTCTTTAAACATTGTTCAGCACACCAAAGTGCATCATCGCCACCGGCACTGAGTACTACGACTTGCTTAATATCGACACCCGCACTCGCTAAACTTTCGGCACTCATTAATGACGGTGGCGCAATGAAGACAACAGCCGCCTTAGATGATGCACAAGCTAAATACGGCAACAACAACCTTAATTCACCAATGCCCATCATGGTGCGAACGTCAATGACACCTTTAACAGGTAAGCCGCCCCCGAGTGCTGCGTCTAACGCCTGGTAGCCAGAAGTTAAGTAATCTGTCGTCGCAGTAAACTGATTACCTTGCCAAACTAACGCTTTATTTTTCAACTGTTCGATCACTTGCGTCATTTCATACCACCATACTCATGCGAAACACTGTACATTTAAACAGTATAATATAAGAATTCAGATGGTCCAAGGATCATTTTTTGATAAAAAGATCGTTTCTTCCGCAAATAAACATATAAATACAAGAAAAAGTGTTACTGAAATGCAGCTCGAATTAGAGATGAAAAGCTTATTTAGGGGGAGCATAGCCATAAAAAAAGGCGCCAAAGCGCCTTTTAATGAGTTACGACCAGAATATGCATTAGCGTTTAATTAAAAACAACCGCTCAGTAAGCTTTGATACAGGTAAAGCTCTCGACGCAAATTGGTCGCCCTGAAGTTCTCGCGCAGCTACTTCGGTCACATCAAAATCACTAAATAACTGGTGAACAAGATCTGCTGAAATAGTAAATGGCGGCCCCTCTAATTCCCCAGCTGGGTATTCTAAATTGATAAGCAAAAGCTCAGTGCTTTCAGCAATAAAACTTGCTAAGTGATTAACATATTGCTGACGTAAAGCTGGTGGTAAGGCAATCAATGCCGCACGATCATAAATATAATCAAACCGAGGAAACTGAGTAGACGTTAGTTGGAAAAAATCACCTTGATAAATCGCTAAGTTAGCAAACTGATAAAGCTGATGTTCCCCCTCGCTTGTTACTTCTGGGGTTAACTGGTTTTCACTAAAGAAGTCCTGACAGGCAATATCGCTGAGCTCACTGCCAATCAAATTCCCATGTTCTGCCCACCACAACATATCAAGTGACTTACCGCACAACGGAATGAAGATATTAGGCTTTTCGGCATTAGCAGAGCCTTCCCTACTCAATAAGCTTGTTACTTGTTCTGTTAAAAATTGATGAACGCTCGGCTGATGAAAACCGATAGTATTGCGTTCCCAACACTTATGCCAAAACTCTGGATTCATCAATAAACTCCTACAACATGGATTGGCTTAGCAAATTCAATCGAGCAATTCAGCTAGCTTGGGAAAATACGGTTGCGCTGCGTTAGTTTTGACAGCACTGCATCAAACGACAAAGAAGCCGCCTTAGATAACTTTTCCGCCAACCCTTTTTTCACAGCGTATTTAAGGCCTACAATTCTGTGAGTTTTCGCTGCTTCAAACAGATAGTCATCACTGGTTTTAATCTCATCAACTAAACCAAGTTCATGCGCTGTTGTACCAAACCAGTGCTCACCTGTTGCTACTTTTGCCATATCAAGCGTTGGACGGCGTTCACTTACGAAAGTTTTGAATAAACGATGCGTATCTTCAAGCTCTTCAACAAACTTTTCACGCCCTTTATCGGTATTCTCACCAAACATAGTTAACGTGCGCTTGTACTCACCAGCAGTTAGCTGTTCAAAGTCGATATCGTTCTTTTTAAGTAACTTATTGAAGTTAGGAATTTGTGCAATCACACCAATCGACCCAAGAATTGCAAACGGTGCTGCAATAATCTTATTGGCAACACATGCCATCATGTAACCACCGCTTGCAGCCACTTTATCAACCGCAATTGTTAAAGGAATTTCACGCTGACGGAGACGATCTAATTGCGAAGACGCTAGACCATAGCCATGAACCATGCCACCGCCGCTTTCTAATCGAACAAATACTTCATCTTCTTTGTTAGCAACCGATAAAATCGCCGAGACTTCTTCGCGTAAACTAGAGACTTCTTTAGCATCAATACTACCATTAAAATCTAGTACGTACATACGTGGCTTTTCTTCTGGCTTTTCACCATTTTTAATCGCTTTTGCCTGCGCTTTAGCAGCTTTCTTATCTTGCTTCTCTTTCTCTTTTATTTCTTCTTTGCTCAGTAAGGCATGAACAATTTCGTCTTCCACATCTTCAAAATGTTCAGATAAATCTTCTATTTCCAATTCGCCTTTCTTCGCTTTTTGCTTTATTGCAGCACCTGCAACAAGCGCTACGATGGCAGCAATGGCAATAACGAAAGTGACAGTTTTGGCTAAAAATAACCCGTAGTCGTATAAAAATTCCAAAATATTCTCCAATTAAAACAATACTGAAACAGACCCTGTTTGATTCTGTATCAATATTGAATAGCTAACGCCTTACTATATAAGATCTAATTCACAAAAAAAAAGCTCCCAAATGGGAGCTTTTTTCAATAACTTACAAATTATCGAACGATTTCTGTGTTCGATACTGAAATTAACTGACCTAATGTTGCGAAGAATGTCGTAACTTGCGTCTGCATTTCCGTTGTTGCCGCCGCACTTAATAGTGGGTCTGGCGACTCTGGACGAGCTGAAGGGTCTAAAATCGAACCGTGGTGACCAGCAGTAAAGCGAACAGCACCAGAACCTTGCGCAGTTTCACTTACACCCGGTAAACCAAGTAATGCAATCGCAGCTTCTGTACCTGATGTCGGAGAAGATGATACCGCATTTGGAATCACTTGGTCTGGTAAGTTATCAGCACCATTACCTACCACTTCAATTAAGTGCGTTGGCGTTTGCGTTGCAGCTAGAATGCCAGCGTAGTTCACTGGGTCACCCGCATCGGTTACTGATTGCGCGGCAAAAGCAAATTGAGCGAATGTGCTATCTAACTCTGCACGCGTTGCAGCATCAACACCAGCGTAGAATGCTTGGAATGCTCCAACTAATTCAGCTTCCGTTGGGTTATCAGGAAGCATTGCTGCAAACTCTGGCACGGCAGCACTCACTAAGAAGGCTTTAATTAAATCACCAAACGCCGGAGACTCTAATAAGAAGTTAGCCACACCAACACCCGGCATAGCTAATGAGTTAGTCGCAACTTTAAATAAAGGATCTACCGCAGGGTCTAATGGCAAGTTTGTCATCGCCATAAAGTTAATCCCCGTGATAGCACCTAACGAGTGACCTAAGAAATGTACTTGTGAGCTATCAACATTCACTGGTGAGCCATTAATGTCAGCACCAAATACGAAGTTTAAGCCCATGCGAAGACCTAACATATCAACAGTACTTTGACGCAAATTGTCACGTGTTGTTAATAAGTTAGCTAGGTTCATGTAGTGAGTTGCTGATACAGTCGATGCGTTTAAGTCATCAATACCGTCACCGTTCAAGTCGAAACCACGGCTGCCGTGTAATGGATGGTCAATTGCCACAGTTGCAAAGCCATTCATTGATAAAATACCTGTCATCAGAAGCATGTCTTCCTTCTTCGAGGTAATACCGTGTTGTAGCATAACCACAGGCCAGCCAGTCGCTGGCTCAGCAATAGGGTCTAAACCTTGTGCCGTGCGTACTGCATTTGCCATCGTCACGTCAGGTGTCGTCATCTGAACATCTAGGTTCATCATGGCACGTGCTTGTGGTAACGGGTTGAACTTCGTAATGTTGCGCTCAGCATCAATACCTAAGTCACGTAAGCCCGGCGCTGGTAAACCTGCTGCTGCTGATAACGCCATACACATTGCATCATCTTCACTTACTGGTTCAGCTGGAATTGCCGCAGGGTTTTGCGCAGCAAGACCCGCTAGTGTTACACCAGAGTCACATAGAGCTAACCACCATTGGTTAACTGGTGCTAATGGGTTCTCAGCAGTTGGAACACCTAAGTAGTATGGTAGTTCGATGCTACCGCTGAAGTAGTTACCCGTGCTGTATACTGGTGCTACTGACGCTGGAATTTCAACGCCATTTAATGTTAATACGTCTAAAACAGAAGCGCCGCTATCTGCTACCGTAATAAGTGGCACATTGCCCGCTGCTGCATTTTGCGCCATTACTGATTTAACAGTTGCTACTGCGTCTACCGTTGACTGTGTTGTAAATGCTGCTGTGTAAATAATACTATCTTTGTTAACACCTGCATCCGAAACAACATTTTCAAAACTATTAATTACCGCTTGTAATCCAAGCTGTGATTCACTTCCTAGTGGGTGAGTATTAATATCTTGGCGAACAGTCTCATATGAAGTAGAGCCAGCAACTGCCTGCCCTTGACTGTCCATAATAGAGTTGGTGAACACAAGAATGTATGAAGTTTTCGCTTTTAATGGCTTAAGCGGCACTATCGCGATATTACTACCTGAGACCTGAGCAACAAAATCTGAACCAAATGTTAATTCGCCAACAACGTTACACGCAGAACCTTGAGAAACTGCCTGACATTCAGCCGTTGTAGCTGTAGCACCGCCCATATTTGCTTCAAATAAGCGAACAGAAGCCGGATTAAATACGCTATCACCATCAAGAGAAACACCAGCTGGCAATGCCATGTCAATAACGAATGGTTGATTCGTTGACCACCCGTCAAGTGCGTTTGCAGCAACTAATGGATCAGAGAAATCTGTCGGGTCGTCTACAGGTAAATTCAACGTACCATCTGTTGTACCTGTGAATAATAAGTCGTTCGGTACAGACAACACACCGCCTGAAGGATCATACACGACACGTGTTTTAGGCAAGGTTGCAGGACCATTTTGCGCGACGTCCTGTTCTACGTCTTTAATAGTTTCGCTGTCACAGCCACTTAAACCTAGTGCACCTGCTATAGCCATACTAAGAACTAGCTTTTTCATTCTTTCTCCCCAGAGACTAGTCTATTTATTTCTTACTTATTTATTATAAATGAACTAGTTAAATCGTTGGTCGTACCAACGCTAACTTTAACTAGTTAGACCAGTTAAAGTTAACTCAAGATGACTTCAATCGCTAGCGCTTTTTTATAATTCGTTACGTTATTTAGATATTTTCGGTATTTTTTGACATTTTTCCTGCTCACAACTAGTCACAACTCGTGGCGCAGAGTAAAATCGTCATCACTTTGTGTACCTCTATAAAAACACTATGTTCGATTATCAAATAACAGAAAATTCTTTAGCTAATAAAGTGATCTTGGTTACGGGTGCTGGCGACGGTATTGGTAAACAGGCAGCAATTACGTATGCATCATTAGGTGCCACAGTCATTTTACTTGGCCGCACCGTTGAAAAACTTGAAGCGACTTACGATGAAATAGTCAAGGCTGGCTCACCAGAACCAGCAATTGTGCCGCTTGATATGAAAGGCGCAACGAAACAAAACTACGTAGACATGACATCAACTATTGTTAACCAGTTCGGTAAACTAGATGGTGCTCTACTAAATGCATCAATTCTTGGCGAACTAACACCCTTCACTGCCATTCACGAGCAGACATACGATGACGTTATGCAAGTTAACGTAAAAGGTCAGCTATTGTTGGCACAGGCACTTGTACCAGCTCTAGTGGAAGCGGAAAATGGCAGTATCATTTTCACTACCTCGACGGTAGGTAGCCGAGGCCGCGCGTATTGGGGTCCATACAGCATGTCAAAATTTGCAACCGAAGGTATGATGCAATTGATTGCTAACGAGTATGACAATACCAACTTACGCTCAAATGCCATTAACCCTGGTGCTACGCGCACCGCTATGCGTGCAACGGCATACCCAGCTGAGAATGAAATGGAATTACCAACGGCCGAAGAGATCATGCCGTTATACGTTTATTTAATGTCAGACGACAGTAAAGGCGTTACTGGTAAAGTAATGAAGGCGCAGTAAGACCTTATTTCTCGCTTGAATTTGCGTTAGTTAAATAACAATAAAAAAGCCGGCATTTGCCGGCTTTTTTATTGTATTCACTTTACTACCAATAGCGCTTAGCGAAGCTCTCGACGTAAAATTTTACCCACGTTAGTTTTAGGTAGCTCGTCTCTGAACTCAATCAACTTAGGCACTTTATAGTTAGTTAAGTGCTTACTACAGTGGTCGACAAGCTCTTTTTGAGAAAGCGCGTCATCTTTCTTAACGATAAACAATTTGATGATTTCACCACTTACTTCGTGCGGTACACCAATCGCAGCAGCCTCAATAACACCTTCGTGCATCATGGCAACTTCTTCAATCTCATTCGGGAAAACATTGAAGCCAGATACGATAATCATATCTTTTTTACGGTCAACAATCTTGAAGAAACCATTCTCGTCCATTTCAGCAATGTCACCTGTTGCTAACCAACCATCTTTTAAGATTTCGTCAGTTGCCTCTTGGCGATTGTAATAGCCTTTCATGACCTGTGGACCATAAACCCACATTTCGCCTGGTTCATTGATATCTGCCGTTGTGCCATCTTCACGTACGATACGAATATCAGTAGATGATGCTGGAATACCAATAGTACCATCATAACCTTTTGAGTTGTAAGGACTAATCGAAACCATTGGCGCACATTCAGTTAAACCATAACCCTCTAAAAGACGCGTCTTCGTTAATGCTTCCCAACGTTCAGCGACTGGCTGCTGAACGGCCATACCACCACCAAGAGCAAGCTTTAAGCTGCTGAAGTCTAGCTGACTAAAGCCTGGTGTGTTCAATAAACCATTAAACAAGGTGTTTACGCCAGTAATGCAAGTAAATGGGTACTTGCCAAGTTCTTTAACGAAGCTAGGCATATCACGTGGGTTAGTGATTAATAAGTTTGTGCCACCTAATGTTAAGAAGGTTAGACAGTTCGCCGTTAATGCAAAAATATGGTAAAGCGGAAGCGCCGTTACAACAATTTCTTCACCTTCGTTAAGCATTGGCTTAATGGCAGCTTTTGCTTGTTCAAGGTTGGCAACCATATTGCGGTGAGTCAACATTGCGCCTTTTGACACGCCAGTTGTACCACCTGTGTACTGTAAGAAAGCTAAGTCTTCACCCGACACTTCAACAGGGTCTAGCGTTAAGCTTTCACCTTTTGCAAGTGCTTGGTTGAATTTCACCGCGCCCGGTAAGCTGAAGCTTGGCACCATCTTCTTGACGTATTTCACCACGAAGTTAACTAAGGCACCTTTCATACCACCTAAGCGGTCACCCAGCGCTGTTAAAATAACGTGCTCAACAGGGGTATCGGCAATAACTTCTTGTAATGTGCCCGCGAAGTTTTCAACGATTAACATCCCTTTTGCACCCGAATCATTAAGCTGATGCTTAAGTTCACGTGCTGTGTACATTGGGTTAACGTTAACTACAGTTAAGCCAGCTTTCAGTGCACCGAACAATGCAATTGGGTATTGCAATGTGTTAGGTACCATAATGGCAAATTTATCGCCTTTTTTAAGACCTAAATCTTTTTGAAGGTAAGCAGCGAATGCACTTACTTGCAACTCTAATTCACGATAAGTAATTTCTGCGCCCATGTTAATGAACGATGTACGATCCGCATATTGCGCAACGTATTTGTCGAACATCTCAACAATCGATGCATATTTATCAGGATCAATATCGTGCGGGACTCCTGGAGGATAACTTTTTTCAAGCCAAATTTTTTCCACCGTCCTCTCCTCTTTCTAAACGTGACACACGTGGCATTTTAGTTTTATTAGTATTATCAAGCTATTTTGATAACGCCACCATTAAGTTCGGTCTGAACGATAGTCGTCCGACCTCTGAGCTTTTACTCGAAAGTGCGAAATAGTTTCATATTTTGAATAAAAATCCTAGCATTTTATGTAACTATCTACCGACATCTTGCCAAAAGCGTTTAATTAATAAACTAACTTGCTCTGGCGACTCCATATGGAGATGATGCCCACCTGATATTTCATGCTTGGTTAACTGTTCAAATAACGAACTAAACGCTTTAATACCTTTCTGCACCATATCGAGGCCTTTATCGCCATAAATTAAATTAACCGGACATTTCACATCAGACATCAGTTGCTTTGCCTGCTTTATCGAGAGTCTATAAGGCGATGTTAACCTAAGTCGGCTATCGGCTCGCCAAATGTAATTATGTCCTTGTTGCATCAAACCTCGTTTAACTAATAATTCAGCTTGTTCTGATTTAAGATCAGACACTGAGACGCGCGCTGCAACCGCTGATTCAACCGAAGGGTGCTTATTTTTCTGCTTTGTTTTACCCTTAACACGACTCACCAGCCCCTTACGCAGTTGCTCCGTCGTGTGTTCTTCTTTATCAGCAACAAATCCAATGGAATCCAATAAAGTTAGTGATTTAACTTTTTCAGGAAAAGCCGCTGCAAAAGCGGTCGCCACCATTCCGCCCATCGAGTGAGCGACAATGTCAACCGACTCCCACTGAGTCACTTCAAATAGCTGCACTAAGTCGTAAACCCAATCAATAAAATGATAATGGGCATCTTGGCTTCGGTGAGATGAAAAGCCGTGTCCAGGCCAATCAATGGCAATTATTCTTCGGTCAGGTAAATAAGGCATCAAAGGTAAAAAGCTAGCTGCATTGTCAAGCCAACCATGCAGGCACAGCGTAATAGGTTCATCCGGCCCACCTACCGTTAACCCATGCAATGCGAGCTCATTGATTTCAAAGCAAACTTCTTCTGGATTTATCGATGTTATTGTATTCATAAGCTCTTCCGTGCCTTATACCAATTGAATTACTTGTTATCTTGTTTAGCAAGCATGTAAATGAAAGCGACAGCGATACATGCCCAAACGACTACCCAGACAATTTCTGGAATCCCCGTAAGCGACGCTAATGCAGCACCATCTCCACGATGTCGCCCATCAACTAAATAAAACGGACTAAATAACGCATTAAGTAAAACAGTCAAACCTGTTAACTGTAAGCCAATGCCAAACCACTTACTGTTGCCCAGTTTATATTTAGCGACAAATAACCCCATTAATACCACTAAAATAATTAAGGTGAGTAAATCTCGAGCCCAAAACGCCGTACTTAGCACAAGCAACGCCACGTTTAGCGCCACTACAGCCTGTGTTATACGTAAATTCACGTTAGCTAAACGATAAAGCACGGCTCCAAATATCGCCGCACCGGTATACCCCATAAAGCTAATAAAAAAACGACTGCCGCCCTGTGTTGTGCAAAGCCCAGCTCCATTAGGAAATAATTGGATAGAGAGAACACTTCCTCCAGTC
Source organism: uncultured Thalassotalea sp. (assembly GCA_947492575.1). Lineage (GTDB taxonomy): Bacteria > Pseudomonadota > Gammaproteobacteria > Enterobacterales > Alteromonadaceae > Thalassotalea_F. Next base: position 1,333,044 of record CANLNK010000001.1, on the reverse strand, counting down.
GCCAAAGCAGCTAATCCGTGACTAAGCTCATGAAAATAACTTTCAAGCCAATTAAAGGGTAATGAAATCAGGGGGATTTCTCTAATCACCGCAGCTGATATTAGAAGTAACCAGAAACTATAACGTTGAAAAAATGAAGAAGAGGCGTTAATTGTTGTCATAAAAATTAGGTTGTAATGCTAGCTCGTAAACAGGAAGCTAACGTAAATATTTTACTACCTAGTATGGCCTTTGTTAGGCGTAAACATCAACACCCAGTAATTGTTGTACTCTGTCTCGTTGCTCGAGACCACCAACAGCTTGATAGGTGTTGATAGCGGAATTATTACGAGCAGGAGGGCTATCATAACCCGCATTTTGCGCTTCACTGCCCTGTTGTTCATTGTCGCGTTCAACCAGTTGTTGCGAAGGTTCGGCTTGTTGCCTATATTCTCGCTCGAGAAATGCGATCGCATTTTCATCAACTTGGATGCGATTAACACGTTGAGTCGACTGTTCACTATTTTCACGCTCGCGCGCTTGCTCAGCAGCATTTGCTTGCTGCTGATTTTGTTGCTGGCTGCGATCAATTTGACTGAGTTGGCCAGCGACTTGAGAAGAGAGGGACGTATTGTTAACTTCCATATCAATAATCTAGCAAAGCTTGCTTAAATTAGCGACTCTTTCGGGTTAAATCTAAAGGAACAGCCAATTATTCACGCCCTGGTAACTTCTTCCACGATACCGTATCACGCACATACACAGGTTGGGCTTGTTCCGCTGACTGTGTTTCACCTTTTTCAAACAATTGCTTAGCAAGAGGCAACATAAATTCAGCGTGCGGGTACTGTACTTCAATGTTATCAATGTTCCGACAAAGCGCTTCAAAATGCGCTTGGTAAGTATTCCAGCCTGTTCCTGCACCAGTAACTTTTTGTTCACTTTCAGTAAGCGCTGATAAATGCTCAGCAAACATTTCAGGTGGAAGAACTTTTTCCTCGCCAATAAGCTGCATCACGTCAGTTTCATCAACTTGATATTGGCTACAATAGACTTCTGACATTCGTGCATCAATGGCAACGCTTACCTTTTGCTGATTGTGTTGCATCAATACTTGCTGTGCCATTGCTTGCATTGTAGAAATGCCAATGGTTGGTAAGTCCGCTGCAAATGCTAGCCCTTGCGCAACACCAATACCGATACGCACGCCGGTAAAGCTACCTGGGCCGCGGCCATAAACAAGTGCATCGAAATCGCCTAACTGTGTTCCTGTTTGCTTTAGCAGTTCATCTACCATAGGAAGAAGCACTAAGCTGTGCGACTGAGGGCAAAGCTCAAATTTACTGGTAATTTTGTCGTTGTGTAAAAGCGCAACAGAGCAAGCTTCTGTCGACGCATCAATAGCTAATAAATTCACGAGTTCTGGTTCTCACTGTGTATCGCTGATAAAAAGCTCTCAGCGTAAGCTAAATCTCTACTGCGTTTCATATCTGGCAGGCTACTTAAAAATACACCGCCATAGGGGCGATTGACCAACCGATCATCACAGATAACTAAAACACCTTTGTCACTGACATCACGAATTAATCGCCCTACCCCTTGTTTTAATGCAATGACTGCTTGTGGTAATTGTATCTCTGCGAACGGGTCTTTTCCCTGTCTTCGCGCATCTTCACTTCGCGCTTGAAGCAAGGGCTCATCAGGAGAAGCGAACGGTAGTTTGTCTATAATAACACAAGTTAATTTGTCGCCTCTAACATCTACGCCTTCCCAAAAGCTTGCGGTAGCAAGTAAAACTGCATCAGTGTTATCGATAAATTCGGTTAACAAATTACGTTTTGCCATCTGCCCTTGTACCAACAAAGGATTGTCGATAGTTTCAGCGAGAATATCAGCCACCAAATTCATCATGCGATAGCTCGTAAACAGCATAAAGCAGCTACCACCGCACGCTTCAATCAAGGGTACAGCCAAATCAACCAGTGCTTGTGGGCGCTTTTTATCATTAGCATCTGGTAAATAACGAGGCACAATTAATTGCGATTGATTCACGTAATCGAATGGACTATCGAGCATTAACGTATTGTCTTGCGATAAGCCAAGCGGTCTCGCGAAATGCTCGAAACCGTTGTTCACTGCAAGTGTTGCACTAGTGAATATCCAGCCAGCTTCTGAGTCAGCGACGACCTTACTAAACTTATCAGCAATTGACAGCGGTGTTTGATGCAAAGTGATATGGCGGCGCGTTGTTTCAAACCAAAGGCTGACTTCAAATGCTTCAACATCTGCAACAATATCGTATTTTGCTAATAGCGTAACAGCACGTTCAAAGCAGTTATCGACAAGCTCGTTGCGAGATACATTCAATTTCAATACTTGATATAAGAAATCCAAGTCTTCTTTAATATGTTCAAATGCCTGTCTAATACCGCTATTTTGGAGTTTTTCACGCCAATTTCCTCGTTCAGGATCATGAGCAAACATCAGACGAAAATCTTGACAGGTACGCTCTAATTTTTCGGCGGCTTTACCTAACTGCTTAACGTCAGTTACAGAAGTTTTGTAGGCTTGAATCACGTCGCTGCACAGTTCAAGCACCTGTCTCGTTGAAAACGACTCGCCAAAATATTCACTGGCAATATCGGAGATTTGATGCGCCTCATCAAAAATCACGACATCAGCTTTAGGGATCAATTCACCAAAACCGGTATCTTTAAGCGCCATATCAGCAAAAAACAAATGGTGGTTAACCACAACGACATCCGCTTCAATTGCTCGCTGTCTTGCTTTTACTAGGTAGCAATCTTCAATATGTGGGCAGTCTCTCGCCAAACAGTTGTCTACCGTACTGGTAACATAAGGGAAAATAGTAGAGTCTTCAGCGATTGTATCAAGCTCACCAATATCACCGTACTGCGTGCTATTTGCCCATTTTCGTACGTTTACAAAGTCAGCTAATCCTTGGGCATCAAGTTGGCCACGTGAGTGCTGAAATTGTTCCATACGATATAAACAAAGGTAGTTTGCTCTACCTTTAAGCAGCGCCATTTGCGCTTGAGTCGCCAGCGCTTTTTTTATTACAGGGATGTCTTTGTGAAATAACTGCTCTTGAAGTGTTTTTGTTCCCGTCGATACGATAACTTTTTTGTCAGACATGAGCGCAGGAATAAGATAAGCAAAGGTCTTCCCCGTACCTGTTCCGGCTTCAACAATTAACGTCGATTGCTTTTCTATTGCACGTTCAACTTCTAACGCCATATCAAGCTGAGCTTGGCGTGGCGAGAAACCGTTAATGGCTTTTGCCAGTAAACCTTGAGAGGAAAATGCGTGCGTGACCGATGTCATAAAAAGTGTCTAAAAGTAACAATCGGCGTATTATATCGAGAGAAATTAAGGATTAAACAAAAATATCGAGGTGCTTAATTTTTTTGACTTTGTTAGCATCATCTTTTGCACTGCTTTTGCTATCCTCTTCGTACTCTATGTTGGCAACGTGAGACTTATCGATGGCATCTGAAAGCGCTGTTTCGTTCTTTGCTTCATTAGTGTGTTGGCTGGAATGCTGCAGTTCCTCAGCTTCGTCGTTGTCCGAGTGAAACTGCCTTTCCGCATGTTGCTGAGTAACAATATACGCTTCATGACCATCAAAGTGCTCATGTTCCTCATCTAAAGACTGTAGCTTGGCATCCTTTGCTAAGCCTTTGATTTTAAGCTTATCTGGCTTAATTTTATTGGGCGCTACCCGCGTTAGCTGTGTTGTAAAAATATCCATTATCAACTCTCCTCTAGACTAGAATATGACTCGCCTTTTACCGCTCACTTTTCAGCCAGTTAAAATGTAACTATACGTTAAGTATCGGCCAAATTTCAAAAAACCTAAGAAAGCTTATAGTTGACCTAAGTATTTGGCTCGAGTTTCAACTCAAAACTTAGTTGGCTGGCTAGCGCCAGTAAATAACGAACTGGCTTTGCTTAGCGCAAAAGTGCATAACTTAGTCACTAATTGTTAATAAAATAATCACGATTAACGCTTGCATGAATTTTTCAATGCCAGTATGGTATTTAGCAACTAAGAGTTGTTGCTCTAATTTTCTCTTCAAGCTGGTTCGAGATAAGATGTATCGCGAAAGGCGAGACCAAACGAAAGCATAGAAGAGACACAAATAAGATTTATATAGGAAATCAAATGACATTAAACCTCAGCACAATCCATCATCACCATCATACGGATTAGCCGCTCAGGTTTATTCGCTGAGGGGCTATGGGCTCTTTCAGCGGCATGTGAATTCTAAACAGATTCCAAAAAACCCCGAAAGAGTCAAACTCTCTCGGGGTTTTTTACGTTTTAGGACTTTTAAATTTAAGTTTACCCATACTAGGAAATGGAATCATGACTACAGAAACACGCTTACGTATCGCCATGCAAAAATCTGGTCGTTTAAGTGACGAAACACAGCAATTATTAAAACGCTGCGGCTTAAAGCTCAACGTTGCCGACAGAAGATTACTTGCTCATGTCACCAATATGCCTATTGATATTATGCGTGTTCGCTCAAGTGATATCCCCGGCTTAGTAATGGACGGGGTTTGCGACTTAGGTATTGTCGGTGACAACACCCTCGAAGAAACAGCTCTTGAACGCATCCTACTCGGCGAAAAAGCCGAATACGTTAAAACAACAGGATTAAACTTTGGCGGCTGCCGCCTTTCACTTGCTATGCCAGAAGAGTTTGAATACCAAGGTATAAAGTCGCTAGATGGCTTGCGCTTTGCGACCACCTACCCTCAATTGCTTAAGCGATTTGCGCAAGAAAACGGTATTAACATTGATTTCTGCCTACTAAAAGGCTCAGTTGAAGTTGCACCGCGCGTCGGCCTAGCTGACGGTATTTGCGACTTAGTATCGACAGGTGCCACGCTTGAAGCTAACGGTTTAAAAGAAGTGGAAGTAATTTATCGCTCTAAAGCATCATTGATTCAGTCAAGCACGACAATTAATGCAGAAAAGCAGGCAATTCTCGATACACTTCTACCACGTATTCAAGGTGTGATGAAAGCTAAAGAAAGCAAGTACATCATGCTACACGCGCCAAAGAACAAGATTGAAGAAGTCAGCAACTTAATGCCGGGCAAAGAAACGCCAACAGTATTGCCGCTGGCGGGACGCGATGACCTTGTGGCTGTGCACGTTGTTGCTACTGAAACCTTCTTCTGGGAAACGATGGAAGCACTTAAAGCGCTTGGCTGTGACTCTATCTTAGTAATGCCAATCGAAAAAATGATGGGTTAAGTCATGAGCTTGGAAAATTCAAAGACAAGTCAAGGGGCACAAGCCAAGTTACTGGCCACGACAGTCTGGTCTAGTTTAAACGAGCAAGATAAAAGCAACGCCCTTGCCCGCCCAGCTATCAGCGAAAGTGGGCTGTTAGCCACGCAAGTGGAAAACATTATTAACCAAGTAATGGAAAGCGGTGATAAAGCGCTAATGGATCTAACCGAACGCTTTGATGGTGCGAAGTTAGCGTCACTTAAAGTCACGGAAGCCCAAGTTGAACAAGCCGTTGCAAGCTTAAGCGCTAAACGACTTGATGCGCTTGAAACCGCTTACGGTCAAATCAAACGATTTCACCAAGCACAAACAGCTGAAGATATCACCGTTGAAACTTGTCCTGGCGTAACCTGTACACTGAAAACAGAAGCGATTGAAGCGGTTGGGCTCTATATCCCCGCAGGTTCCGCGCCATTGCCATCTACAGTGTTAATGCTAGGCGTACCAGCAGAACTAGCAAACTGCCCGCGTAAAGTACTGGTTTCTCCTCCTGACAAGAATGGCGATATTGCACCAGAAGTGTTAGCCGCAGCAAAACTTTGTGGTATCACAGAAATCTACGCTGTCGGCGGTGCACAGGCTGTTGCAGCGTTAGCACTAGGAACAGACACTATTGCGCCGGTCAATAAAGTATTTGGTCCGGGGAACCGCTTTGTTACCGAAGCTAAGAAGCAACTTTCACAACAAATCCCGGGCTTTGCCATTGACATGCCAGCTGGTCCATCGGAAGTGCTCGTTATTGCTGATGAGCAAGCAAATGCGGCATTTGTTGCTGCAGATCTTCTATCTCAAGCAGAGCACGGTGAAGATAGCCAAGTGATACTGCTTTCTGATAGTGAAAGCCAAATCGAAAATGTTCGCGCTGCTATTGCCGAACAGTTAGAACAGCTGCCTCGCGCCGATATAGCTAGAGCAGCTCTAGAAAAAAGTCGTCTGATATTAACGGATTCGATTGAGATTGCGATTGAAGTGTCTAATCAATATGGTCCTGAGCACTTGATTGTACAAACTGAGAATGCTGATGCCCTAATTGGCAAACTGCGTAACGCAGGTTCAATCTTTGTTGGTGCCTACACGCCTGAATCCGCTGGTGACTACGCAAGTGGCACTAACCACGTATTGCCAACTTATGGATATTCAAAGGTTGTCAGTAGCCTGTCGCTTGCCGACTTCTCTCGTCGCTACACGGTGCAAACTATTACCCGTGCAGGACTTGCTACTTTGGCCCCTGCCATCGTCGAATTGACTGATGCTGAAGGGTTAATGGCACACCAACGAGCGGTAACAATTCGTCTAGAGGATGACAAGGAATAGCGCCATGAGTGAACAAATTAATCAATTAGTTAGACCAGAGCTTGTTGATATGGTGCCATACCAATCGGCAAGACGCTTACAGAAAGCAGATGGCAAACCGACCAGCGATTTCAACAATAAAATTTGGCTCAATGCCAATGAAGCGCCTGGTCAAGGTGAATATCAATTGTCAGCTGAATGCATCAATCGCTACCCAGATTTTCAGCCCGAAAACTTAATCAGTGCATATAGCGATTACAGCCGTTTGCCTGCGGAGCAGGTTTTAGCAACACGCGGGGCAGATGAAGGCATCGAGCTTATCATTCGTACATTTTGTCGAGCTTACCAAGACAGCATTTTGATCTGTCCTCCAACCTATGGCATGTATGCGATTAGCGCCGAAAATCACGGTGCGGGAATCGTTAAAGTTCCTCAAATTGATTGTCAGCTTGATATGGATGGCATTAATAGCGCATTAAATAATGGCACGAACGCTTCGGAAACAAACGGCCAAGTTAAAGTCGTTTTCCTTTGTTCGCCGGGTAATCCAACCGGCAATCTGCTACCGTTAGCGCAAATCAAAGCAGTACTAGACGCGTCACAAGGTAAAGCCATTGTGGTTGTTGATGAAGCGTATATCGAGTTTTCTATTAACGACTCTGTGCAAGATCTGTTAGGTGAATACGATAACCTAATCGTTTTACGCACCTTATCTAAAGCCTTTGCATTGGCAGGTCTACGCTGCGGTTTTACCCTAGCGTCAGCTGAAATCATTACGCTACTATCAAAAGTCATTGCACCCTACCCGATATCTGCCCCCGTTGCTGAAATCGCTAGCCAAGCGTTGACAGGTGACAACCTGGCGCTTACTCAAACGCGAGTAGCAGAATCAAACGTATTAAGAGAACAACTAAGTACTTGGCTTGCTGCTCAACCTTGGTGTGAGCAAGTATTTGGATCTGACGCAAACTTCGTGTTGTTCAGAACACCATTAAAGGCACCAATATTCGTTGGTTTAAAGGCAGAAGGCATCTTAATTCGCGATCAATCAAGCCAGCTACAATTAGCTAATTGTTTGCGTATTAGTATCGGCAGTGAGCGAGAAATGGATATTGTGATAAAAACCATACAACAAATTGTTAATGCAGTAACACAGGAAAACTAATTCATGAAAGGGCAAAACATTTTATTTATCGACAGAGACGGTACGCTAATTGAAGAGCCACCGATTGATTTTCAGGTTGATACATTAGAGAAATTGGTTTTCGAGCCAAAAGTGATTCCTGTATTGCTAGCATTGCAAGCTAAAGGTTACCGATTAGTCATGGTGTCAAACCAAGACGGATTAGGCACTGACAGTTACCCGCAAGCAGACTTTGATTTACCTCACAACAAGATGATGGACTTTTTCAGTTCACAAGGTGTTGAGTTTGATGAGGTGCTTCTTTGTCCTCACTTTGAAGAAGACAACTGTAGTTGTCGAAAACCCAAACTAGGTCTTGTCGCAGAATACTTACAGCAAGGCAAAATTAATTTTGCTGATTCCTATGTCATTGGCGATAGAGAGACTGATATGCAGCTTGCCGCAAACATGGGCATTCAAGGTATTCGTTACGACCGTGCAGACAACAATTGGACGGACATAGAGCAGCAATTGTTGACACGTCGGCGCAAGGCTAGCGTCACCCGCACAACCAAAGAAACTGACATTAACATCGATGTAAACTTAGATAGCACAGGCAGTAGCATTAACACTGGACTTGGCTTCTTCGACCACATGCTAGAGCAAATTTCAACGCACGGTGGCTTCTCTTTGAACGTTTCGGTTGATGGCGATTACCACATTGACGAGCACCACAGTGTGGAAGACACCGCACTTGCACTTGGCACAGCGTTAAAACAGGCTTTAGGTGATAAACGCGGTATTGGTCGTTTCGGTTTTGTATTACCAATGGATGAATGTCGAGCAGAATGTGCAATTGATTTATCGGGCCGCCCTTGGCTCGAGTTTGATGCTGAGTTCACCGACTCTCGCGTTGGCACTATGTCTACACAAATGGTGTCGCATTTCTTCCGCTCTCTTGCAGATAGCATGGCGATTACACTTCACTTATCGACTAGCGAAGGAAATTGCCACCACCAAGTAGAAAGTTTATTTAAAGTGTTCGGCAGAGCGTTACGTCAAGCGATTGAGGTAAAAGGCAATACGTTACCGAGTTCTAAAGGTGCATTGTAATGAGCCTATCTGCTACGAATCAGAAAAATGTGATTATCGATACCGGATGTGCAAACTTGTCGTCGGTATTATTCGCAATAAAGCGTCTCGGCTATGACGCTGTTATAAGTGATGACATTGACATCATCAAATCAGCCGACAAGGTTTTTCTTCCGGGTGTAGGTAATGCCAAGCATGCGATGAAAAATATTGCCGATAAAGGGTTAATAGAAACGATCCAGAATTTAATACAACCTGTACTAGGCTTTTGCTTGGGCATGCAACTAATGTGTCGCGACTCACTAGAAAGTTCTGTGGGTGAAACCAGCGAAGTTATCGACTGTTTAAATCTGGTACCAACATCAGTAAAACCACTTGAAGCAAATGGTAACAGATTGCCTCATATGGGCTGGAATACGTTAACCTCTGTCATTGAACACCCCGTTTTTAACGGGGTAAATGTCGGCGATTACTTCTATTTCGTTCACAGCTTCGCTGCACCTGTTAGCGACTACACAGCAGCAGCTTGCGAGTATGGTAGTGCATTTTCAGCAGCGATAGTGAGAGACAATTTCATCGGCTGTCAATTTCACCCAGAACGCTCAGGCGCTAATGGCAGTAAAATCATAAAGAATTTTTTGGAGATGTAAGGTGCTGATCCCTGCAATAGATTTAATTAACGGTGAAGTGGTTCGCCTTTACCAGGGTGATTACGCCCAAAAAACTAATTACCAAACGACACCTGCTGAACGCCAACAAGCCTATACTGACGCGGGTGCAAAAGTCATGCACTTTGTCGATTTAGACGGTGCCAAAGACAGTACCAAACGTCAGCTAACGTTATTAAAAACGTTAGTCAATCACCCAACGATGACAATACAAGTAGGTGGCGGCGTTCGCAGTAAACAAGATGTTGTTGATTTACTCGAGCTCGGCGCAGATCGTGTCGTTATTGGCAGTTTAGCCATTAAAGAGCCAGCGTTGGTTAGAGATTGGATCGTCGAGTTTGGTGGCGAGAAAATTGTGTTGGCTTTGGACGTTAAAATTGACGAGCAAGGTAACAAAACGCTTCCTACTCATGGCTGGATAAAAGACAGTGGTGTCAATCTTGAAGAGTTGCTTGATGACTACATCGCTGCCGGTTTAAAGCATGTGCTTTGTACTGACATCAGCAAAGACGGTACTTTAACTGGCTGCAACGTTGAGCTATACAGCGAGCTTTGTCAGCAATATCCAAGCATTGCATGGCAAGCATCGGGTGGTATTGGTTCGTTAGCAGACATTGAAGCACTTAAACCGACGGGAGTCAGCGGCGTGATTTTAGGACGTTCATTATTGGAAGGGAAATTTACGTTAGAGGAGGCATTGCAATGTTGGCCAAACGCATAATTCCATGTCTCGATGTCCGCGACGGTAAAGTCGTTAAAGGAGTAAAGTTTAGAAATCACGAGATTATTGGTGATATCGTCCCATTGGCTGAAAAATATGCGCAAGCAGGTGCTGACGAACTAGTGTTTTACGATATCACAGCAAGTTCTGATGGTCGTGTTGTCGATAAAAGCTGGGTAAGCCGAATTGCTGAAGTCATTGATATTCCATTCTGCGTTGCTGGAGGCATTAAGTCTGAGCAAGACGCGAAAGAAATATTAATGATGGGTGCAGATAAAATCAGTATCAATTCCCCTGCCCTGCAAGACCCAAGCTTAATTGAACGCCTTGCCGATAAATTTGGTGTGCAATGTGTTGTTGTCGGTATCGATAGCTATTTTGATAAAGACACTGGTAAATATCAGGTTTATCAATTTACTGGTGATGAAAGCCGCACACAAAAAACGCAGTGGGAAACTCTAGATTGGATAAAGCAGGTGCAAAAGCTCGGTGCAGGTGAAATTGTACTGAACTGTATGAACCAAGATGGTGTTCGCCAAGGCTATGACATTGAGCAGCTTACACTGGCAAGAGAAGCCGCGAATATTCCGCTCATCGCTTCTGGCGGTGCCGGTGAAATCGCTCACTTTACCGATGTTTTTAGCAAAGCCGATGTTGATGGAGCATTAGCTGCAAGTGTCTTCCACAAAGGTATTATCGATATGAATGAATTAAAGCAGTCGCTTAAGGCGGCCAACATAGAAATAAGGATTTAGCCGTGATAGTCACCATTGATAACATCAATAAACTAGCATGGGAAAAAATGGATAATTTGATCCCTACTATTGTGCAAGACGCCGCGACAGGTGCGGTATTAATGCAAGGCTTCGTCAACCAAGAAGCATTAGAGAAAACCTTAGAATCTGGCAAAGCAACATTCTTTAGTCGTTCTAAGCAGCGTCTTTGGATGAAAGGTGAATCTTCTGGCAACACGCTAGATGTGGTTCAAGTACTTACCGATTGTGATTACGACAGCGTACTCATATCGGCAAATCCAAATGGGCCGACATGCCATTTAGGTTTTGAATCTTGTTTTCCTGAGCAGCAGCTTACACAGCAGAACTTTATCTCGTACTTAGAGCGCTTCATTGAACAACGTAAGAACGACCCTATTGAGGAAAGCTATACGGCAAGACTACTGGCAAAAGGCACGACTAAGGTAGCACAAAAAGTTGGCGAAGAAGGTGTTGAAGTGGCACTTGCCGCAGTAGCTGAGACCAAAGAAGACCTTTTGGGCGAATGTGCGGACCTTTTTTACCACACACTGGTATTACTTCAAGATAAAGGTGTGAGCCTAGCTGAGGTCATGGCTGTATTGCAAAAACGTCATCAGAAATAGCTTTCTAGCTACTGTGCCCTTCTAGCAACTGTATCTAGGTGCAAACTCCCTTGTACCTAGATACAACGATCAATTCTCGTACAAATTTAACCATTTGGATGGTTCTAAATAAGCTATACATTTTGTTTTGTCATCCAAATTAAAAATTTTTAAGAAAGTTAATAAATTATCTAAACGACCAATCAAAAACTCTTAACAAACTATTTTATTCAATTAGTCAAAGGCTTAAGTAAAAGTTAAAAAAAAGTTAACAAGCGCCTCTTGAATTGCCTTTTTGTCGCGGTATACTTTCACTCCACCTTTATTAAAGAAACAGCATAAAGCTAAGGATCAGCTATGTTAAAATATTGGTCGATAAAGAAGTACGGCACGAAGTTATTACCGACACTTGAGAAGCGTTACGGCGCATTTCCATTCTATTCAGCTCACCAAATTAGAGCTACCGTTTACCAGAAAGATTTCAACCCCGAGTTTTTGCCACTAGCTTATATTCTCTATTTATCGCCAGAGGATTTATCTGGTGTAATATCTCGAGAGTTTCCTAATCTTGATATTCCGCAGTATAAGAAAGAGATGGTCACTTATCTCGATAGCAAGAACTACGAAGGTTGCTTAAAGGTATTACAAAAAGCCAGTTAATTTGTTGGCTTAACAGCTAGTTCATGGTTGAATATTAGTTATATTTTTAGCGTAACAATTAAGCTTCCATGAACTGGCAAATCAAACACTTCTCTGAACTCACCACAAACGAACTCTACGACATACTTAAACTTCGCGTTGACGTTTTCGTTGTTGAACAAACATGCTATTACCCAGAGTTAGATGATTTAGACCGACACCCTGATACTTTGCACGTATTTTTTTATAAAGATGGTGCTTTAGCAGCTTATCTTCGCATATTACCAAAGGGTACAAGTTATGAAGAATATCCGAGCATTGGGCGCGTTGTTATAAGTGAGAGTGCCAGAGGAACAGGGCTAGGCCACGAGTTAATTAAGGTAGGAATCGATGCTTGCGAGGAGCATTTAAACACGTCTACTATCAAAATATCTGCTCAAGAACACTTAGTGAAATTCTATCAGCAACATCAATTTGAAGTAGTTACTGAGGGCTATTTAGAGGACGGTATACCTCATGTAGGTATGCTGAGAAAGTAAGAAAATCAAAACTTAGTAGACCGCTTCTGGCACTTTAACTTAGTGCCAGAAGAAGCAAAACAATTGAATATTGCCCATTGACCATATCCATTAGCCAATAAATTGGATAATAGTCATAACGCCCATAATCACTAACACAATAAACGTTGATAACACACCAACAAGGCGTGGCAATGAAGTGCCTTTTGTTTTACTCAAACCTGCCGCATGAAGTAAGCGACCAACAACTAAGGTTGCACCGAATACATGTAACCAAGTATCTGCTAATCCGCCAAGTTCCAATACGCCCAATAACACCAATGCGATGGGCATATATTCACTAAAGTTGCCATGAATTCGAATTGCTTTATCCAGTTCACTAACATCACCATGCCCTGTTCCCACTCGGTGTTTTAAGCGAAAGCGAATCACGTTAAATGACAATACAACAAGTAATATAGCCAACAAGCCCGCATAGAGACCTGTGATATCGAGATTAAACCCCATAAATTTCCTCTTTATTTTTATAAGTTATTAGATTGCAGATAGATACTTTAATACGCGTAACGCAGAATGGGAATCGATTAATCATTTAATTGAAACAATAAAACCTTTTAATTCAGGCAGGTTGCAAAAATTAATATGTTCGGTTGAGGTACTTTGTAAAGCCCTCTCTTGGGTTAGGAAAATTCGTTTTGTTAGTATAGTAGGCATAAACAATAGTAGACATAAAAATTCTACTTAGGGCTATCACACCACAATTAAACATCTGGCTTGCAAATATAAATCTCATTTACATGGCCCATTACTTTGCCAATGGGCCAAAAGATACGAGTAAAATTTATTCTTAATTTTCTTTTTTAACTAAAGCATTGTACAAGCTGGTTGCTCCTACAGCGCTCAGAAAGGCCACTAAGGTTAATTTCAAACTTACATCGTGAATAGAGAACAAAACATCTAATATCGAGACAAAAGTGACACTTAAAATACAGCTAATCACCACGGATATCATATGTTTGAGTTTATTGTTCATCAGCCGTCATCCAATGAAGATGCTACAGCTGCTCCAGCAGCAGCGCCTACGTAAGCTGCTTGTGGCGTAAAGCCTCCAAAACCTGTGACAGCACCTGTCGTAGCTGCTCCGGCGAAGCCACTGCCTGAGAGTTTACCACTCATTGCACCACCAATAGCATAACTAGCCATCGCACCAGCAGCACCTACTATTGCCATACCAATATTTGCAAGTAAAGCACCATTTACTTCTTCTAATTCATTTAAGGTTAGTTCACGCATAAATTAACACTCCTTGTACTCAGCCTTTATTAAAGCCAAAGTTTTTGCTCACACAAGATATGTAGAGAGCATTTAATTAAGCTGACTACAGCAATTTCAAATAAGAGCCAGCCATTCATTTTTTGCAATAAAGTAATAAAAACCAATATCGCCTTCACTCTAAAGTACGATAAAAAGTTTATATATTAATGCTTTTCTCTAATAATCAAGTCCGCATATTGAATCAATAATATAGTCCAAAAAGTATAGTTCACTATTTGAAGGAGCATCCTTGCTTAGTAGTGATGTACCACCCAATACACTTCTAATTTCCTGTTCTGTTAACTCTCTTTCTAATGCAAATTCATTTACGCTTAATTCACGCATAATTTGTATTTCCTTATTTTCCAGTGCGGTTTTGAGCACTGAGTTATTGATTAGCTAATTCATTCACTTAAATTAGCGGTTAAAAGGTCACTCTCCACTGTTCTCGCTAGGTTTAAGCGAAAAGTGACCGATTTATTCCCTTGAAAGCTCAAGCAACCTTCAAGAAAAATTTGCAACTTTAAATGATGTAATTCTCATTTCTGATTTGTGCTTTCGCTGGAAGCCAAATACATAATTAAAGTTTTAAAACAGTTCTATTCTTAGCTCAATTTCTAACAGCTTATCTAACGGCTAAGCGGCTAAAGAAATTCGATAATGACGACACGACTCTCAATAAACCTTAAGAGTTGCCGGGGAGGTCTGTACTATATCTGTAGTAATATATTCGTTAGTTTATTCGCCCTGCCGCTAGAATATTACGACCAACAAATGAGTGTTGGTGTTACATTCAAAATAGCTTGAGGACTATACATGTGAAGGGAACGCTTCCTTTCAATGCTTGAAACCATGATTGTGAACTGGCTTCACTATTCATCCTTGAATAGTTATAGGTTTAGCGTACGAATATGGGACTGTCAAAAAATAATTTGAAATTAATGTTCCAACTATATTTACGAAAATAAAAAACGACGCATACTTGCGCCGTTTCTCATCAAACTAACAACCTATTACTATTTATTAACTACTAGATAGCAACTGGGGCTTTAATCGGTGGGTGCGGATCGTATCCAACAAGTTCAAAGTCTTCTAATTTGTAATCGTAGATTGAAGCCGGCTTTCTCTTTAAGCGCAGCTCAGGCAAAGCCTTTGGCTCTCTTGAAAGCTGCTCTTTTACTTGGTCAAGATGGTTTGAATAGATATGCGCATCGCCAATACTCATGATAAGTTCGCCTACCTCTAAATCACACTGCTGTGCGAGCATGTGCACCCAAAGCGCCGCCTGTGCGGTGTTAAATGGGTTGCCCAAGAATAGGTCATTCGAGCGAATAGTACACATTAAGTTAAGCTTGTTATCCATCACCTGAAATTGATATAGCAAGTGACATGGCGGTAATGCCATTTTTCCTTTTGCAGCATTTTCTTGCGGACTAAGCTTCTCGTCAGGAAGGTACTCTACATTCCAACCATGAAATAGAATACGTCTTGATGTAGGGTTGTTTTTTAGCAGGTCTACAACATAATCTATCTGATTAATAGTTTCACCGCTTTTAGTTTCCCATGCGGTCCATTGCTTACCATATACTGGACCTAGCTCGCCATTTTCAAGCGCCCACTCGTCCCAAATAGTTGCTTCCAGATCATTGATATTCGTGCTACCCGAAATAAACCATAAAAGCTCATTAACAACCGATTTAAAGTGAACCTTTTTCGTCGTTAACAATGGAAAACCTTTGCTTAAATCACAGCGAAACTGGCGACCAAACACAGACAAAGTGCCCGTTCCTGTGCGATCTCCCTTTTGGACGCCATTATCAAGTACGTCTTGTAATAATTCTTGATAGTTTTTCATAACTAATATGCCACTTCTCTTAAGAGCTGAATAACACGCGAATGAATCTACATTCACGCTGAATCTTGAATAAATTGTACCTTAGTTCACTATGCTGTACGAGAGGCAATTTGGTGATTTGTAAGAATGAAAAGTACAAGGTTATGCGTGTAAAAACCAATGCCCTAAGTGCATAAAAAAAGGCTCACCATAGTCAATATGATGAGCCTTACATTCAAAATCTATAGCGTCTTAGCCCGCATTAATCTTCGCCTTGCTTTGCAAATTCGCGCCGATAAGAATAATCGCGATGCCTGCAATAACCATAGGTAAACTTAATATTTGCCCCATAGAAATGTAAGAGAAAATAAATCCTAAGTGTGCATCTGGCTCACGGAAGAACTCTACGATGATTCTGAAGGTACCGTATCCAATTAAGAAAGTACCCGATGCTAAACCAAGCGCTCTCGGCTTACGCATCATCCAGAATAAAATCGCAAATAGTACAACGCCTTCTAACGCAAACTCATAAAGTTGCGAAGGGTGACGAGGTAAACCAAGCGGGTCATTAGGGAATATAACCGCCCAAGGCACATCTGTTTCTCTTCCCCAAAGCTCAGCGTTTAAAAAGTTACCGATACGCCCTAACCCAAGTCCAATTGGAATGAGCGGCGCAACAAAGTCCCCGACAGCGAGAAACTGTTTATTGGTTTTCTTTGCGAATAGGAAAATTGCAGTGATTACGCCCAGCAAACCACCGTGGAACGACATTCCACCTTCCCATATTTTGAACAGGTAGAATGGGTCGCTTAAGAAAAAGTCAAACTGATAGAAGAATACGTAGCCAACGCGGCCGCCTAAAACGACCCCTAGAAAACCATAAAATAGTAAATCACTGACCTGATCGCGCGTCCACAAACCTTGGCTTCTATCTGCTGCTCGATTAGCGATAAACAATGCGGCAATAAAGCCAAGTAAGTACATCAACCCGTACCAGCGAACAGCTAATGGTCCTAAGCTGAAGATAACAGGATCTATTTGAGGAAATTGAATAAATTGAGATGACATCTAACTACTGACCAATTAAGCATTGGCATTCTGTTATTAAAATAATGAACAAATTATGCCGACATTAGTAGCTAAATACTAGTTACTAAAAGTAAATCTCAGTGTTAATTTGTAGCCATTTTTATCGCGACTACGATTAAAAACAATGCGAAACACTTTTTAAGTGTCTTCACCGGTAACTTACTTGATAGTTTCACGCCGTACCGTGCAAATAATGTCGAGGTTAAACTGATACCAAGTAATGCGGGTAGATAGATATAACCTAAGCTCCATGCTGGTAAGTTTTCTTGATCAAGCCCAGTAATAAAATACCCCAATGAACCAAACAGCGCGATAACCAAACCAGCGGCTGTTGCTACCCCAATACTTTGTCGCATTTGCATACCAAAGAAATTCAGTATTGGAATAAGTATTGCGCCACCAGCGATTCCCATTAAACTCGCCAACACGCCAGTGAACAAGCTAATGCCTTGTAATTTCGCGACACTGGGCATTTCTCTACTACTCACGCGCTTTATCGACACTAACATATAAATCGCCAGCAAACTCACAGCAATAGCGAAGATATAAGCTAGCGCGGTACTTGATAATTCATCGGCGATAAAGGCGCCAACTAACGCACCTAAGGCAACTACCGCTAATATGTCACGTGTTAATTGCCAAGGAATATTTCTGTTCTTATGATGGACACGTACTGCGGAGATAGAAGTAACCACAATGGTCGCTAATGATGTGCCAAGAGCCATAGGCATTACTAGCTCGTGCTCTACGCCGACATGAGGCAGCAAGTAAGCTAGTGCAGGTACTATCACTAAGCCACCGCCAATACCTAGCAAACCAGCCAGAAAGCCGACAAGCGCGCCTAGCAAAAGGCAAACGGTAAAAAGCAGTGTTAACATGAAATATATTTCAACAGTTTTTTATGAAAGCAGGTCGTTACATACCAGCTCGAATAAAGCCACCTAAGCCCAACTGTTCGAGCTGTTCATTTAAATAATTGTGTACTTGTTTGGCAGTTGTTAATGTCAGTGCGTGAGACAACATGACTTTCGCTCGTTGCATTTTCACGTGACGAATCACCCACTTAACACGGGCAATATTGTATGAGTTCATACTTAACTTATCATAGCCCATTGCTAATAATAATAGCGCACCAGCCGGCTCACTGGCTAATTCTCCACACAAAGATAGTGGCACTAGGTATTTATGACTCTCTTCTGCTATCGTATTTAGCGCTCGCAATACCGCCGGATGATAGTAATCATAAATATTCGCTACACGCGCATTATTTCTATCTACCGCCAATAAGTACTGGGTTAAGTCGTTACTACCTACAGAGAAAAAGTCTACCCGCTGAGCCAATTCTTTGAGCTGATATATAACACCAGGTACTTCCAGCATTATACCAATACGTGGCTTTGCAATTCTTTGACCTAGCTCAGTACAAAGCTCATGATAGGCTTGATTAATCAAACGAACAGCATCATCAACCTCAGTAACACCTGAGATCATCGGTAGCATAACCTCTAAATTTTTATACTCGCTGTTAGCACGCATCATAGCGCGTACTTGCAGTAAAAATATCTCAGGATGATCAAGCGTAATACGTATACCGCGCCATCCCAAAAACGGGTTATCTTCCGTAATAGGAAAATAAGGTAAGGCTTTGTCTCCACCTACATCAAGAGTACGCATGGTTACCGCTTGAGTTGGAAATGCAGACAGCACTTCCTTGTACCAAAGGGTTTGTTCGTGTTCGGAGGGAAAACAGCTGCGGTTCATAAATGGAATTTCGGTTCGATAAAGCCCGATACCAACTGCCCCAACCTTTTGAGAATGCTCAAATCCCGCACTTAAGCCAGCATTTAGTACCAATTCGATCGGCCTGCCATCAGGCGTTATCGCTGGTTGATGTGCAACTGCTTTTACTTTTTCCGATAACGCAGTTTCTTCCTCAATTAAGTGGCGATATTCCTGAATAAGCGAGTTGTCTGGCGAGATAAATAAATCGCCACTATAACCGTCGGCAATTGCCGGTTGCTGGTTAACTTGATTAAGCGGTAACGCGTTAATTCCCATAATCGCGGGCAATCCCATCGCCCGCGCTAAAATAGCCGCATGTGAATTATTTGAGCCCGTTAGGGATACAATACCTTTCATGCCTTTATGCTGATACTCAGCGATCATTGAGGCAGTCACATCATTTGCGACAAGGATAAACTCTTCCGGCAATGGCTCTTCTTCAAAGCTTAATTGCTGAAGATTAAACAGTATTCTGTTACCTAAATCACGAATATCACTGGCGCGCTCGCGTAAATAACGCTCCTCAAGCGCTTCAAATTGCATCGCGTAGTGATCAATCACTAGCTTCAATGCACTTTCTGCACACCAACCCGTCTTTATTTTTTCCTCGACCTCATGGCCAATATTGGCACTATCGAGTAACTGCTTGTACATCTCGAAGATATCTAAGCTTTCTTGTCCCACTACACCACTTAACTTTAAGCTCATCGCTTCAAAATCAACCCGTGTTTTCAAGACAGCTTTATGGAAGCGTTGCTCTTGTTCAACACTGGCATACACCTTCTGAAGTGGCAGACGTTGTAAATCAGCTTTCGGCTGAATCACCATCATAGGCGCCATTGCAACACCTGGAGAGCCAGGGATTCCGGTTAACTGTTGAAATGGCCGATGTTCTTGGTAGTTAACGCCAATATTTTTGTCTGCATTGGCAAGTGCCATCGCAAGTTGAGCAGCAAGCGTTACAAGGAAAGCCTCTTCATTCTCGTTAAAACTACGCGCGTCTCTTTGCTGAATTGACAAAATGCCAATCACCTTACGCTGGTGAATAATAGGGGTACCCAAAAAAGAATTGAGTTCTTCTTCTTGAACTTCAGGGGTGTGCTTAAAATGAGGGTGCGCTTTAGCATTGGCTACGTTTAACGGCTCTTCACGTTGACCAACTAAGCCAACTAGCCCCTCTGTAAAGCCAATGGTCGTATGGCCTAAAGAGTCTGAGGCTAAACCATCTGAAGCCATCAACAGAAAATGTTGCTGTTGATAATCAGCAAGGTAAATAGAACAACAATCAGTCTGCATTGCAGACTTTACCTGCGTAACTAAGTGCTTGAGCGCAACGTCAAGTTCCGGCTCCTGACTAAACTGCAGCACTATTTTACGAAGGGTTGTTAACATGCAATTCCTTATAGTTTTTCATTCACGCAACAATAAACTAGTAAAAACTGAATCGAGTTTTATTCAACTGAACATTGTCCAACTCGTTAACGTTAAATTAAGTTTAACCGCGTAAACATTATCCGCGTAAAACGAAATCGCTTACCTAAGGTAAGCGATTTAATCATACATAATAATAATCAGTTTCTACGTTTACGTCTGTCTTGGCGGTGAAATGGCATTGCCTGAGAGGCAAATTCTTTCATCACCTTTCGGTAAACGTCTTTTTTAAACGATACAACCTGACGCACAGGGTACCAGTAGCTCACCCAACGCCAGTCATCAAACTCTGGGTGATTTGAATGTAACAGGTTGATTGCAGATTCTTCTGCGACAAGCTTTAACAAAAACCACTTTTGCTTTTGTCCAATACAAACGGGTTTACTGTCATGCCTAATAAATCGTTTCGGTAATTTGTACCTCAGCCAATGTTTGGTAGTTGCAACAATTTTGACGTGTTCAGGTTTTAAACCTACTTCTTCGTACAATTCACGATAAAGTGTTTTCTCCGCTGACTCGTTTTCGTCAATCCCTCCTTGAGGAAATTGCCATGAATGTTGACCATACCTTCTTGCCCAAAATACTTGTCCCCTGTCATTGATTATTACTATGCCGACATTGGCTCGATAGCCTTCGGCATCTATCACAGGAACTCCCAGCAAAAAATTCTTAGTTGCCTCGATTCTTCCACAAACTTGCGACCTGAGCAAATAAATCCTGACATTATTTTTCGCTTTCTAAATAAGTAGGTTAGAATGCCATCACCTATAGAAAGTATCGAATTGCATGATCGTCTCAGTAAACAAAATCCCGAGTAACGAAACCGAATTAGTCACCAACGCACAAAGTTTAGCCGGATTAACATTAGGTGAAATTGCGCAGCAAGCTGGCATTGAAGTACCCACAAATTTAGACAGAGATAAAGGTTGGTCAGGATTATTACTAGAACACGTGCTTGGCGCTACAGCAGGTTCAAAGCCAGAGCCCGACTTCCCTGAACTTGGTATCGAACTCAAAACAATACCGATTAATATGCAAGGTAAGCCCCTTGAAACAACTTTTGTCGCTGTCGCTCCGCTCATTGGGCTTGTTGGTACAACATGGCAAAGCAGTCACGTTAAACACAAACTAGCACGTGTTCTTTGGGTACCCATTGTCGCCGAAAGACAAATTCCAGTGAAAGATCGCATCGTAGCGACACCTTTTATCTGGTCACCATCGGCAGAAGAAGAAGCGCTGTTGGCAAATGATTGGCAAGAACTTACCGATATGATTGTATTGGGTGAAGTAGAGAATATCAGCGGTAAACATGGACAGATTATGCAGTTGCGGCCCAAAGCAGCGAATAGCAAGGTAAAAACTGACGCCTTTGATAAACACGGCCGTCCGTTTAAAACACTGCCAAGAGGCTTCTATCTAAAAATCCCATTTACCCAATCACTTATCAATAAACACCTAAGAGTAAGCTAAATTTAACTTGTAGAATCTTGCATGTTTGCCGATAGATAAATATAGTAACTCAAGCGTTAACACTAATTTAACAATGTCATAGGAAGTACTCTTGACCTTAGTAAAGCGGTTTGATCGACAGATATCTCTAGTTTTTATCGCCACGATCTTAGTCATTATGGCGACCTCTTACTTTACGTTTAATAAAGTTACCCGCGATCACGCCAATCACCAGCATCAAACCATCGTACCACTAGTAACACTTTTGAACAGTGAAATAGTAAGACCGCTTCAGGTGTCTTATTACATGGCAAATGATTATTTTATTACTGACCTTGCACAACAAAATATAATAGATAAATCGAAGGTCAGCGGTTACTTGACAAACATCCAAGACAAATACAATTTGCTCGCATTCTTAGCACTCGAAAAGCACAATTTCATGCTTGACTCAAACGGCAAACAGTTAAATCTTGCAGAGGATGAAGCAGAGTGGTATCGCCGTCTAAAAGATCAATCGCTTGATTATTACGCGGACATTGGAAATTCCGAGAACCCCCACCTCTATTTCGACGTTAAGATTAAAAGTGAAGCTGGTGAATTTCTCGGTTTTGCAGGTGTCGCCGTAGATCTAGACCACTTTGCTAAACGCTTTGAGACATATAAAAATAAATACGGTGTGGAGCTTTTCGTCGCTGATCAGAATAACGACATCACCCTATCATCAGATATTACGATGAAAACCCATAGTCACCACCGCAAAGACGAAATAACCAACCTCACCGAATTTGAATGGTTTAATGCCTATCAAACAAAAGACAACAGCGCTCAAGTGAGTCAGCTAGTCGATACTAAAAGCGCACAGTTTATGGTCAGTAAATTACCGCTGCCAGAGCTTAGTTGGGACATGTATATTGTCTCACCGCCACACTATCTGCAAACGAGTTATTGGCGCCTAGTCGCCAGCAAAGTCGTCATTTTACTATTAGTAGCACTTTCACTGTATATCGCTTTCGAGCGTATCTTGCGAGTTTTCAAAACCAATGTTGTTCAAAACTCAGAAACGGACTTTCTTACTCAACTTCCTAACCGCAGCTATATTAATTGGAAAATTGAAGATATACGCCGCGAATTCACTAGCGTCTCAGTTGTCGTAGCTGATATTGATAAATTTAAAAATATCAACGATAAATATGGCCACCTAGTGGGTGATGAAGTTCTAAAGTCTGTTGCGAATAAACTAGTGGAGGCACTAAGAAAGGTTGATATTGTTAGCCGTTGGGGTGGAGAAGAGTTCTTAATGATTTTGCCGGAAACAAGCTGTGGGCAGGCGAAAGAGATCACTGAGCGCATCCGTAAAACAATTGAATCAGCGACGATAAATGTCAGTAGCTCTAACGAAGATTTCTTCGTAACGGTAAGTTTTGGTATTGCTCAAGGTTCGCTTCAAAATGAATCGTTAAATGATATCATCCAAAAAGCCGACCAAGCATTATATTTAGCCAAAACAAACGGTCGTAACCAAGTCATCACCTACGAAAAGAGGGATGATAAAACTGATCAGCTAACTGTAGGTTAAAAGAAGCATACAGATAGCTGAAATTGCTAATTTAGCGAACAGCAATGTGTTGGCTAAATGAATACTCCGATCCTGGCGCTACCGATATCCATTCAGTATTTGCAGCTTCTAAGCAAATGTATTCATCTTCACCACCAGCATGAACATCTGCCATGTTTTCAGCAGTTTCCTTGCCAGGATTCCATAACACCCAATTACTCACTCTCTCGACATCAAGCGCGATAGTGCGTGCTAAACCACTGTCGACAATCTCCATCGCAGCCCCTGTCTTATAGACTCTATCCAATGGGCCAACGATATTGGTAAGTGAATCTTGCTGATTGTCAGCATCATTCAACTTGCAGTAAAACGGCACATTGTTTAACGCTGGCACAGTGACATTTTCAGGTGAACTAACATTAAAATAGCTGTGTAATGCACCGTTAAACTCGAAAGGTTTGTCCGATGAATTGGACACTTTCAGTGCTTGATAAAACGTCTTACCAAATACTAGCTTTTGCTCAACTTTCGCTCGATAAGGCCATAAAGGATGCTGGTTTTCACCTTCCCATATTAAGGTTAATTCACAATGCTCTTCAGTTATCTCACCCAGCTCAAATTGCCAATTTACCTGACGAGCAAAACCGTGATTACCACCATCTTTGTATGGGCCAAACCAAGGCCAGCAAAGCGGTATGCCGCCCCTTATTGCTTTACCTTGTTCAAACAACGATGTTTCTGACAGCCAAAAAACTTCTTCTTCACCTTCTGGTTGCCATGCCAGCACTTGGCCACCATACAAGCTAACGCGAGCGTTAAAAGCTTTATGCTCAATAATGAGTTGCTCTAAGCCATTGCCTAGGTCTGCAAGCATCACCTTACCAAAAGCATTTTCATTGATCGTCTGCATTTATTTTAACCCTCCGCAATTAAACGATATTCAAAAGAATACAAACCTTACTTAACCGTAACGTTTGGAGAGTGCTTAACCACTTCGTCGTTCAGTTCAATGCCGATACCTGGTGTTTCAGACACCTCAAAGAAACCATCTTTTGGTTGTGGATCTTGAATACATAGCTCACGGTTCCATGCTTTAATCGCGTAGGTGTGATGCTCATGAATAAGGAAGTTAGGAATAGCAGTTTCTAAGTGCAATGAAGCCGCTGTCGCGACAGGACCGCCACATACATGAGCTTGAACGCGAATATCATAGGTGTCTGCGTAATCGCATACTTTCTTCGCTTCAGTAAAACCACCACATAGGCCTACATCTGGTTGTAGTACATCAATACTTTGGTCTTCAAAATAAGGGCGCACATCCCAACGATGATACAGGCGTTCACCACCTGCAATAGGTACATTCACTCGATCTGACACTTTCTTGTGAACTTTAGAGTTCAAATAGTTAACTGGCTCTTCGTACATCATACAGCCAACTTCTTCGACAACTTCGCCCATTTGAATAGCTGATGCAGCGCCCATTAACGAGTGAGATTCAAAGATAATGTCAACATCTTCGCCAACAGCGTCACGAATAGCTCTTAATCTGTCACCAAACAAGCGCATTTGCGGTTTAGTAAAGAGCTTGGTGCGGTCGAACGACGACTCACCATTAGCATCATAAACTATCGGATCAACTTTAACAGCGTCATAACCCTCAGCCATCGCTTTAAGTGCAGCTTCCGCATATTCCGCTGGTTCAATCAGCTTCTTGCACTCTTTATCCCAGTCAAATTGTAGCTGGCTCGCATAAGTTCTTAACTTGGCATTGGTTTTACCGCCAAGTAACTGATAAACAGGTAAGCCCAGAGCTTTACCTTTAATATCCCACAGTGCCGTGTCGATAGCGCTCATTGCAGCGTACAACACAGGACCGCCACCAAGCCCCCAGAAACTTTCTCTGAGCATACGCGACCAAAGCAATTCCGTTTGGAAAGGATTAAAACCAATCAATACCGCTTCCGAAATTTCTTTAATCATTGCCGCAGCCGCACTATGACCCCAGTCATAAGCTAGGCCCGCTTCCCCCACACCGTGAATACCTTCATCAGTGTGAATACGAACAAATACTGGGTTCCAAGGTGGGCGCTCTGGGCAATGAATATCAAATATTTCTACGTGGGTAATTTTCATGTTTAATCTCTAAATCTAAACTGTGTATTTTTTTGGTCTTTTTGGGTCTATTTTAAATCTACTTCGGGTTATTTCAGGGCATTTGCAAGTAAAGTTAATTAGTTGCCTTTTAAGATGCAAAGCTCGGGTCGAGTCGGTAAATTTTTCTCAACATTGCTGGCCAAGCTTTTTGCCCACCCGTTAAACCCGTATGTACGACACTCGCCTGCGCCTTTATACCGTCAACGACACTCTGCTCTACTTCAACAATCGCCTGACCTGTCGCTTGCACCTGCAATTGAACCTGACAAGCACGAGTTAAATCGTACATATGCATAAACGCATCGCCAATCGTCTGTCCACAAGTAAGGCCACCGTGATTACGAAGCAACATAAAATTGGCTTCGCCCAAGTCTTGCTGCAATCTGACTTTTTCGTCTTCGTTAACCGCTAACCCTTCATAGCCATGGTAACTCATCGACGCCAGCGCAAACGCTGCATACTGGCTAAGTGGTTGTAAGCCGTCTTTCAGTGTAGCAACTGAAATCAATTCGTTGGTGTGTAAATGCATTACGCACATTGCATCATGGCGCACTTCATGTACTGCGCTATGAATAGTAAAACCGGCTGGGTTTATTTGGAAAGGACAATCTTTGTCTAAGATATTCCCAGCTAAGTCAATTTTCACTAAATTTGATGCTGTGATTTCATCAAATGCAAGGCCAAATGCATTAATTAAGAATTCGTCAGTACCCGGAATACGTGCAGAAATATGGGTATAAATAAGGTCATCCCAACCATACAAGTGAATTAGGCGGTAACAAGCCGCTAAATCAACGCGAGTTTGCCACTCCGCCTCTGACACTTTATTTTTTAAATCTAATACAGGAAGTTCGAACATAAGCCATTCCTAGGGAGATAATACGATAATGACGACAACTTTAGCGCAGCCATTACTTTTGTTAAAGGCTTCTATCAGCTAAGTTATAGCAATATTTCGTTTTTTGTCTGCCTATTAACCTGTTAAACCCATTATGTGTATTTTATTCGTCGCCATGGGGCAACACCCCGACTACCCTCTCATCATCGCTGCCAACCGAGATGAGTTCCATGCACGGCCTACAGCACCAATAAATTGGTGGGGCAAAGAGGAAAGAGCTCCTGAAATTCTTGCTGGCAAAGACCTACAAGCTGGTGGCACGTGGATGGGAGTTAACAAAAAAGGACGTTTCGCGGCACTCACCAATTACCGACTGATCCCGCAGCAAAGTTCAGGTAATGAGCACAGCCGAGGTGAACTGGTGCTGTCTGCATTAAATAATGAAGACTCATTACTTTCAGAGCAGTTACATACACGACGTAGTCAATATTTAGGTTACAACCTACTCTTTGGCGATAGTCGTCAGCTTTCTTGCTACGACAGTGTTAACGATCAACTTCACCATTTTACGCAAGGTTGCTTTAGTTTATGTAATGGTCCTGTACATGATATTTGGCCCAAAATGGCTAAAGGCGAACAGGCACTCGCTCGATATGTGGAAGAGACAAAATCAGTAGAGCACGAAGCACTCTTTAATTTACTGAACGATCGAACCGAAGCCCCAGACCATTTGCTACCATCAACAGGGCTCCCTTCCGACTGGGAGAGGAAGCTGAGCGCCATTTTTATCGTCGGCGAAGAGTATGGCACGCGGTCATCCTGTGTGCTGACCATTAACAACCAACAGCAAGTCATTGTTACAGAGCGAACTTACAACACGAGCGGCGAAGTCATAAATGAAACAAGTGAACATTGGCATTTATAAAGTCAATGCCAAGCACTTGGGGCTAGAGTGAAGAGACTAGAAACGATAAAACAAATATCACCACTACATGCTATTGAAGATACCGAGAATCAATGAAGCAAAAACTAAAACAATAATAATTTTACTGTATTTGTTCTGTGTTTTTTCATCCAGCGGCTTAGCATGTTTCTCGCCGAAAAACACCATCAGAGCCACCCCACCAAAAACCAACGCCAAAATAATCAAAAGTGTCATATACTATCCTCAAGCGCTTGAAATTTAATCAGTTAACGCGCTTTTTTCACAATTACCTGTAAAAATATCGGGAATTGTTTACCATAATCAAAACCTAGGCTAAAGCCAAGGTTTGAACCCAATTTATCGCGCAGTTAAACAGGAAAATACGCCATGGTGCAAAGTGATGAGTTCAAACAAAAACGACGCTTTATCATTAGCTTAGGAAAAGCACTGCATAAATTTGGTACCAACTCTTTTCGTTCAGAAGCACATTTGCAAAGCGTAGCGCAGTTTCTAGACATAAAAGCGTCTTTTATCATCACGCCTGTTTCTCTAACTTTTATCCTGATCGACGAAGAACTCAACGAACATAACTATATCGTTCGAGTAAAGCCGGGCGACCTTGATTTAGGTTCATTAGCAAGAACCGATGAACTCGTTAACGAATTAAGTTCTAGTCAACGCACGCTAGACGAAGCGATTGAACGTCTAGAAGAAATATATGAAAAGCCAAGCCCATATAGCCGTTTTATTACGTTCTTAGCATTTGGCGCTTCTAGTGGCGCTTTTGCGATGATCATGCATACCAGTTGGAACGATGTCTTTTGGGCAACACTGCTGGGCTTTATCGTCTGTTTATTTGTCTTTTGGTCAGAGCGTTCGAAACGCGTGACTGAAATGCTCGAACCGCTATCGGCATTAGTGGTTGCATTGCTAGCGACCGCAATAACCAACCTTGATCCTCATATCAATATGCCCTTGGTGATACTCTCCGCCATCATTGCGTTTATTCCTGGTCTAGCACTGACCTTAGGTTTATCCGAGTTGGCAGCCAGACATCTAATTTCCGGCACTGCTCGCATCATGGATGCGATTATGGTGCTGTTTAAACTCTACTTTGGCGCTGCACTAGGTATTGCAATTGGTAGCCTTTTTTGGGGAGTGGGCGACTTTGTCCAACCACAAATAACGCCTGATTGGACGTCTTGGGCGGCAGTAACCATTCTTTCCATCAGTCTTGTTGTACTGTTCCAAGTAAGACCAAAAGACGCTATTTGGGGCGTTTTTTCTGGCTATGTCGCCTTTGGTGCAACCTTACTTGCCACGCCATATTTAGGGGTAGCTATGGGTGCTTTTGCGGGCGCATTTGCATTGGGTGTTTACAGTAACTTGTACGCTCGCCTGATGAATTTACCGAGTAGTATTGTGATGTTGTTAGGATTAGTTGTTTTAGTTCCGGGCAGTAAAGTATATATTGGCTTAAGTAGTGCCGTTTCAGGCATAAACGTGATCAATGCGAGTGATATTGGCTCGCAAACTTTCTTGATTTTCATGTCACTAGTAGCAGGACTTATTTTTGCGAACGTTGCCGTTCGTTCTAGAAAAACACTTTAATATGCGCAGTAAAGAACAAGCACCACAAAAGCCAGAAGCAACACAAAAGATTGAGGCTAATACAGCAAAGTCTGACTCAACAATATCAAGCTCAGTAAAATCAGGTTCGGCCAAATCAGTTGAGGCTAAGTCTGGCTCGGCTAAAGCAGGTTCGAGCAAACCAAAGTACCATCACGGTGATCTGCGCCCTACTTTACTGAAAGCCGCTACCGCGATGATAAAAGATGGTGGTGTCGAAGCACTGTCGCTCAGAAAGTTAGCTGAAATCGTCGGTGTCTCTCGTACCGCGACTTATCATCACTTCAAAGACAAACACGATCTGCTATGCGCCGTTGCCGCGCAAGGCTTCTTAACATGGCAAGAACGAGAGCAAGCTATTTTTAACGATGACAGCCTGCCGATTGAAGACAGATACCGTCAGTTCGTATTTAACTATATCGATTTTGCCGCCAACAACCCTGCTCTTTACGATCTCATGTTCGGTAGTACTCTTTGGAAAAACGATAAACCAACCGACGACCTGCGCAATGTCGCTTACCCTGCATTCCAACACCAAGTGGAAATGACCAAGACATGGCAAGAAAACGGCATCCTTCCGCAAGGCGAAAAAACACTGCGTTTAGCGCAAGTTACTTGGGGAACCATTCATGGTATCGCCCGCTTGCTAATCGATGGCATCTACGCAGATGCGAGCAGTGTTGAAGAAATGTGTGAATGCGCGGTCAACCTTTTTGTCAAAACCGCTAACCAACAAGCCTGATTGCGCCCACTATAGAGTCCCAATATAAGTCAGTAACACTCATCCGCTATATAAACGAAAATATTGTTTCACAATGTAAATAGGATTAATGCTAAGTAGCTTTTATGGGAGGCAATTATTACTATTTGACTATCTCGCTCTGGCGAAGTACTTACTAATAACTACAAAAAACAATAATAAATAACCAAGAGACACCTCAATGAAAACTAATTTCACCTCTACTGTGAGTGCAGCAGTATGTTCATCATTACTACTATTAACCGCTTGTAGCCCGTCAGCAGACAACGCTAGCAGTGTCGAAAAAGATACTGGTGCAAAGCAAACTGAAGTTGCTAAAGCCGTACTTAGTTCTGGTATTACTAAAGCGAATATGGACCTTAACGTTCGCCCTCAAGATAACTTCTACCGTTACGTAAATGGCGGCTGGTTAAATAGTCATGATATCCCAGCAGACAAAACAACCATTGGTTCATTCTACGACTTACGCGATGAAGCCGACGACAATGTACGTGCCATTATCGAAGAGTTAGCAGCGACTGAAAACCTAGCCAAAGGCAGTGACGAGCAAAAGGTGGGCGACTTATTCCGCTCATTTATGGATCAAGAAGTACGTGACGCTAAAGGCATTGCACCAATTCAAACAATGCTAGATGAAGTTGCAGCACTGAAAACGCCTTCAGAATTAATGGCATTTTTTGGTAAATACCAATCAGCAGGTATTACATCGCCACTTTATTTGTACATCAATGTTGATGCTAAAGACTCTAGCCGCTACGCAACATACGTATGGCAAGGTGGTTTAGGTTTACCTGACAAAGATTACTACTTCAATGAAGCGGAGCGCTTCACACAATTGCGCGATGGCTACAAAACCCATATCGCTAAAATGTTCGAGCTTGCTGGCTTTGAAAACGGTGAAGCAGCTGGCGAAGCTATTCTGGCGCTAGAAACCAAATTGGCAGATTACCACTGGACACGTGTTCAATCACGCGACAGCGAAAAGCGCTACAACAAGTTTGACGTAAGCAAGTTAAACACAGTTAGTGACAATATCGACTGGACAGCATACCTTGCGGCTCAGGGGGTTGCAGACCAAGCAGACTTAATTGTTAACCAGCCTGACTTCGTTAAAGGCCTAGGTGAAGTTATTGCTAGCACATCGATGGAAGACTGGAAAACTTACTTGAAATTCCATACGTTAAGCGCCTACGCAAGCTACTTAACGAGTGCTATCGATGAAGAAAACTTCAACTTCTTCTCTAAGCAGTTAAACGGTCGTGAAGCGCAACGTCCACAATGGAAACGTGGCGTAGGTGTGGTAAACAGCAACTTAGGTGAAGTCATCGGTAAAGTTTATGTTTCGCGCCACTTTAAGCCTGAAGCAAAATCTCGCATGAGCGACTTAGTTGAAAACTTACGCAGTGCTTACGGCAAATCAATCGACAATCTACAGTGGATGTCAGATGAAACTAAGGCACAAGCACAAATTAAGTTAGCGGCATTCACGCCAAAAATTGGTTACCCAGACAAGTGGGAAGACTACTCAGCGCTAGCCATAAAGTCTGACGATTTAGTGGGCAACATTGTTCGTTCAGGCCAAGTCGCTCACAGCAAAGAAGTAGAGAAATTAGGTGGCCCTATTCGTAAATGGGAATGGGGTATGACACCACAAACGGTTAATGCTTACTACAACCCTACGGTAAACGAAATCGTGTTCCCAGCTGCTATTTTACAACCGCCATTCTTTAACATGGATGCAGATGATGCCGTTAACTACGGTGGTATTGGCGCGGTTATCGGTCACGAAATGGGCCATGGTTTTGACGACCAAGGCAGCCGATACGACGCAGAAGGTAACTTACGTAACTGGTGGACTGAAGCTGACTTAGCAGAGTTTAAGAAGCGCGCCAGCAACTTAGTATCTCAATACAGCGACTACCAAGTATTTGATGATTTGCATGTTAATGGCGAATTAACACTAGGTGAGAACATTGGTGACTTGTCTGGCTTAACTATCGCTTACAAAGCTTATAAGGCATCACTAAACGGTGAAGAAGCACCAGTTATTGACGGTTTAACAGGTGACCAACGCTTCTTTATGGGTTACGCACAAATCTGGCGTGCTAAATATGTGGAGAAAGCACTACGTAACCGCGTAGCGACAGATTCTCACTCGCCAGCTGAATTCCGTGCGATTGGTTCACTGTCAAACATGGATGAATTCTATAAAGCGTTTGACGTGAAAGAAGGCGATGCAATGTATATCGCACCAGAGCAACGCGTAAAAATCTGGTAATACATATTTGCTAAATGCTTAACAAACGATAAAAAGGAGCTTTATAGCTCCTTTTTTTTATAACAATTGAAACATTTGGTTGCTAGAGTTAATCATTCGACTTTGATAGAATCTTTTTCAGCGTACAAGTGTAAGCTTAAATTCATGCGCTTTAATTCAAACTAATGGTAATAGTCGAAAGACAGACTAGCTATCGGTAAACAGAGACAGACATGGCTGAAATACATCAATACAGCATCACAGAAGAAATCGCGAATGCAGTGAGCCACGGCATAGGTGCACTACTCAGTGTTGCTGGCTTAACCTTACTTGTCACATATGCCGCCATGCAGCAAGATGCGGTTAAAGTCACCAGCTTCGCGATTTACGGTGCAACCCTGATTCTAGCTTTTCTCTCGTCCACGCTTTACCACGCATTTATCCACGAGCAGGCAAAAAAGCTGTTCAAGCTCTTTGACCATTGCTCTATCTATCTGCTTATTGCCGGTACATATACACCGCTAATGCTAGTAACGCTGGCTGGCACATTGGGCTATACCCTACTCGCACTTATTTGGACGATTGCTATTGGTGGGATTATTTTCAAGGTGACATGCGGCCATAAGTACAAAATAACGTCATTGATAACCTATGTCGGCATGGGCCTGCTGTCACTCACTGTGATCCACAAACTATACCTGTCACTGCCGGCTGGAGGGTTAGCATTACTCGCCATTGGCGGCGCATGTTATTTATTTGGCGTTATCTTCTACGTACAAAAACGCATTCCGTTTAACCACGCCATTTGGCACCTATTTGTGCTAGCAGGCGCGACATGTCATTTCTTTTTGATGTTGTTTTATGTGTGATAACAGGTTTTAGCCAACCACCAATAGCCTTTGCTGGTAGCGGGAAGCACCAAGATAGCTAGAACGTCAACGTTCTAGCTAAATTATCAAGCGTCAGGTTTTTAAAATTCTGTTTGTTTACAGGTAATGGGTAGTCAAGAATATTGGCGGCGCCCTCCAAGACTTCACCGTCGATATTAACCGTTTTGGAAATTGGCACCTGATAAGTTACCAACAGCGTTCCATGTTCTACCGGTGGAACCTCACCTTCACCAGCAATAATATTTGTTACTTTGCCCGCTTTGTTAATGAACAGATAACCATTGAGTCGAGCATAAGCACCATCGGTCGCCGATAGCTGACCATATGTCGTCGCATTAGCAAACTGACGAGTGCGCCAGATAAAGTCATCACAAGAGCTGACACAGCCTCGGTTTATGACTAACTTTAAGTCTTTGTACTTTATCGGTGTGTCTGATGACTCAACAGTCTTGATATCACACGCTTTCGAACCTCGGCAAAAGTCTGGACGAATCGGCAAGAATTCGCTTCCAGTATCAACGTTTTTAACAATATTCTGGTACCAAGTTTCTGCGCTTTCACTGTAGTTAAATGCACTCTCTCGAATATCAGGGTTAGCAAGCAGTGAAAGGTTTCGATAAGCCACTAAGTTATCTTTAAATCCGTTAGTCGTTAGTGCAGCAATCCAAGGCGTATTCTCCGTACCACCGCCATTATCCTGAAGGTCGATTACCAGAGACTTTAGCGGCGAACTGCGAGTTATGCGCTTGATCTCATTAATGTCAAAGCACATACCTTTTTCGTTCGTATTTTCACAATAAATATCCTCATGGTTTGTTCCCCAGTTGCCAAAATAGAATATTTTCAATACATAAGTATCGGCTGATTCATAGAGACATGACTGGCTGCCATCATAGATTAGGTCGACATCAAGAGACGAATATAGCAACGAGCAATTGATTGGCTGCTGCTTAGTGAGTTGAGTGTTGGGTTGATTGCTGCTGTTAAATGTTTCAGAGCTACCATCTGTGTACTTTACGACTAGCTTTTCGCGGCTACCAGAAAACATATAGCCCGATTCCAAATAGCTCGAAAACATCCCTAAACAACCTGAATGGTGAACGTCATTACAGTACAGATTGAAAAACTCGTCGTATATATCGGCTATTGTAGCGTTGTTTATTGAAGCTATGGACTTGCTATTAGCAAGAGAGAAGAACTCAACATTCGGCCATGTATACCCAAACTCTACCTTGGGCCATCGATTTCGTTTGGTTAACTTATTTCGAATGTTGTCATGAACGAGTAGATATGAATGCCGATTTAAGATACCAAAATGTATGTTACTTATTGCGTGATACAGCGCGTCCCAATCAGCGGCTTTAGCTATTTTGTCACTCGCTAACTTCTTATAGGTGTCCCAATCAATGCGTCTTGTTTTGTTACGAAGGTCAATCGTCATCGCATCAATGCTTTCTACGCCAGAAAACAATTGAGCAGCTATTTCCTTTCGTTGACTTTCAGTCGGAAAAGCGAGCTCATTACTAGCATATGATGCTGTTTGCAGACACTGTAACAATGCAGCTAAGAGTATCGCGGTCAATCTTTTCATAGAACTTCCTTGTTATTATGTGGATTGATGTGTTGACGCATCGTCTTGCGTCCTAATTTAATGCTCTTAAACACTAATTTCTCAGGTAAATTTGAAGACAAGTCCAAACCAGTCTTAATAAACTGAGCCATCGCTTTAATCTAGGTTAGTAGGCAGAATTTAGTTAGCTAATATGGAAGCTAAGCACAAACGAGCCAAGCCAACGTAATTTTGTCCAGTATCAAACAATTGTTTATATGATTAAGGGCCAATTACTCTTTTAGTCGCAGCTTTGCTTCTTCCTGCTTCAGGTTTTTCTATATCTTGAGGTGGGAGTAAAACAGGAACAGAAAACCGAACTCGACTGGCCAGGCTACTCTTATTGCCACTTTCAGTATTTGCGTTGGCACCAAATATACCAGCAATAACCTTAACTTTAGCACCAGATTTTGCTGTATCCTCAGCAGTAACTGCCACATCAAAATTTACAGATTGAGCATAATTGTTATTTGAATTGTCCCATATTGCATTACTAGAAACATTTGATGCGTTTCTCATAAGGCCTGATGGATTCACATTTGCACCGAGTTCCTTAGCCTTTTCTTGCGCATTTGCAACTCCACTAATTATTGATACAAGCGTTTCTGAAACAAAGTCTTTAAGATCCATTTATGGACTCCTGAATTGATAAAACACATAACAGTTTGTTAATAGGAAAGCTTCCCACCCTCAGCAAAACTATTTTTCCGTTTATTGCTAGGTCATATTCTAACCACACCACCTAAACGATTGCAAAATAAGAACTTTGTTATACCGCAAGTTTTTCTAATTTTATATGAAGGTTGCTTTACCCGCTTTGTTAATAGAGCTGAAGCGCCTCTGCGGAATATCAACAACTTTAGGATGAACGCTGCAAAATGCTTGCTTCGTCACGACTTAAACAACATCCGCCAATTATTTATTCACCTCCTACAACCTTAATCGATTTTTTCGATTGTAATAATCTAATTAACTAATTTTCGCAATATGAAAAACTTTACTATTATTTCTTCCGTAGACAACAAAGACACTTTTTAAAGTTAAAAACAACGGAGATAAGAGATGACTCAATCAATCATCAATACAAAGATTTTACCATTCAACGCAACTGCATTTCACAAGGGCGACTTCGTTGAAGTAAGCGAGCAAGACTTATTAGGCAAATGGTCTGTAGTTATGTTCTACCCAGCTGACTTCACTTTCGTTTGTCCTACTGAATTAGGTGACATGGCTGACCACTACGCTAAGTTACAAGAAATGGGCGTTGAAGTTTACTCTGTATCAACTGACACTCACTTCACGCACAAAGCATGGCACGATGCGTCAGACACAATTGGTAAGATCAGCTTCCCAATGATTGGCGACCCAACTGGCGCAATCACTCGTAACTTCGGTGTTATGATTGAAGAAGACGGTTTAGCACTTCGCGGTACTTTCGTTATCAACCCAGAAGGCGAAATCAAAGTTGCTGAAATTCACGACCTAGGTATCGGCCGTTCTGCTGCTGAACTAGTTCGTAAGATTCAAGCTGCACAATACGTAGCTGAGCACGACGGCGAAGTTTGTCCTGCTGCATGGACACCAGGTGAAGAGACATTAGCTCCTTCATTAGACTTAGTAGGTAAAATCTAAACCTACTCTCTAGTTAAGGCTGCGCTGAACCGCCTCAAACCATGTGTTTACGGTGTAGCGTTTAGCGCTCGGCCATAGCTAATACTGGTGACAGCTTCTCCCTGCTGACACCAGTATATTTCCCAAGTTTCATTAAATTTGACGGCCTACTCTTTTGACTCATTTTTGAGTTAGGCCTTTTTTATCTAAATTTTGCTGCATCACTGGTGTAGCCAATGCGTCAATGCCTTATGGGCACTAGGAGTTGATATGTTAAACGAACAACTAAAAGCACAACTTAAAACTTACTTGGCTAACCTGACTAAATCAGTAACTTTAAGCCTAGCAGTTGATGACAGTGCAAAATCTCAAGAATTAAAGCAGTTAGCGGAAGAAATTAATGAACTTTCGTCGCTAATTAGCATTACAGATAGTAGCGACGATAATGCTCGCATTCCTTCGATGACAGTGCACAGTGAAAGTGGTTCGGCAATGACATTTGCTGGTATTCCACTAGGTCACGAATTCACGTCATTAGTATTAGCGTTGTTACATAGTGGTGGTCACCCAATTAAAGTGACAGAAGACGAAATTGAGCAAATTAAGTCGCTTGAAGGTGAATTCCACTTTGACACTTACATCTCATTAAGCTGTCAAAACTGTCCAGATGTTGTACAAGCGCTAAACATCATGGCAGCGATTAACCCAAGCATTACCAATACCATGATTGACGGTGCTTTGTTTGAAGACGAAGTGTCTAGCCGCAACATTATGGCGGTACCAAGTGTTTATCTTAATGGCGAAAGCTTCTCGCAAGGTCGTATGACACTTGGCGATATTTTAAAGAAAGTAGATACAAACTCTGGCGCGAAACAAGCTGAAAAACTTAATGCGAAAGAAGCATTTGATGTATTGATTGTTGGTGGTGGCCCGGCTGCAGCGTCAGCAGCGGTTTACGCAGCACGAAAAGGCATTAAAACAGGTATCGTGGCAGATCGATTCGGTGGCCAAGTATTAGAAACCGTCGGCATTGAGAACTTTATCTCAGTGAAGAAAACTGAAGGTCCTAAGCTTGTTGCAAGCTTAGAAGAGCACGTAAAAGACTACGACGTTGACATTATGACGGGCTCAAAAGCAGTTAAGTTATCTAAGGACAACACACATAACGGCCTACCTAATGCCAAGCTAAGCGTAGAGTTAGACAACGGCGCAACACTGAACAGTAAGAGTATTATTGTTGCCACTGGCGCACGCTGGAGAAAAATGAACGTACCTGGTGAAGCAGAATACTCAGGCTCAGGTGTAGCGTACTGTCCGCACTGTGACGGCCCACTGTTCAAAGGTAAGAAAGTTGCTGTTATCGGTGGCGGTAACTCAGGTATTGAAGCAGCTATCGACCTCGCAGGTATCGTTGAACATGTAACAGTGTTGGAGTTTGACTCTAAACTTCGTGCCGATGATGTATTGCAGCGTAAAGCAAATTCAATGGGTAACATCACCATCACTACGCAAGCACAAACAACAGAAGTGTTAGGTGATGGCAATAAGGTTACCGGTCTTCAGTATACAGATCGAGCAACAGGCGATAGCCACAAAGTTGAACTAGCCGGAATTTTCGTTCAAATCGGTTTAGTACCAAATGCTGAATGGTTAGATGGCGATATCGACCTGACAAATCGTGGCGAGATCATTGTTAACGAGAAAGGTGAAACATCGATGGAAGGCTTGTTTGCAGCGGGTGATGTAACAACAACACCTTACAAGCAAATCATCATTGCCATGGGCGCTGGTGCTAACGCAAGCCTTGCAGCTTTTGATTACCTTATTAGACAAGTTGAGTCTGAGAGCGACAGTGCTACTGGAGAAAAAGCCGCATAGCATGAGTTTTCGCTAGCACTCACTAGTTGAATTAGTAAAACCTATTATAATCAACCAATAAGCCGTTTAATTTCGCAACTTATTGGTTGATTTTATTTATGCCC
Organism: uncultured Thalassotalea sp.; assembly: GCA_947492575.1. Lineage (GTDB taxonomy): Bacteria > Pseudomonadota > Gammaproteobacteria > Enterobacterales > Alteromonadaceae > Thalassotalea_F. The sequence goes on along the minus strand of CANLNK010000001.1, from coordinate 1,295,213 downwards.
ACTATTACCGAGTTGATGTCTAAAGAGGTCGTAACGATTCACCTAGATGACAGGTTAAGCCTTGCGTACAATTTGTTTTGCAAATACAAATTCCACCACTTGCTTGTAGTAGACAGCAAAGGCGAGCTGACCGGAATTCTCTCTGATCGTGATTTATTCAAAGCAATTAGCCCCAATATTGGACTTGCATCGGAAACAGATAAAGACAAAGCCACATTAAATAAGCGCGTTCACCAAATCGCCAGCCGCAATCCCATCAGCCTAGTAAGCACATCGAGTTTAGCAGCCGCCGTTAAACGTTTTTATCAACATAATTTATCCTGCTTACCAATTGTTAATGAAGCTAAAAAGCCAATTGGCATTATGACAACACGTGATATCATCAAATACCTGTATGGCAAAATCACCGTAAGCTCAACGACACTCTAATCCGTGTTTAGGGCCAAGGATGTCTGCCCGCTAACTATTATCATGGAGCTATTTTATGTCAGACGGTATTCGTTTCCGCCCTGCTTCCCTCTCCGATCTTCCTACTCTGCTAGCATTTGAACAGGGCGTAATTAGTGCCGAGAGACTGTTAACCACGGTGCTAAGAAAGGGGGAAATTCATTATTACGATATCGCAGAGCTGGTTAACGCCGAAAACTGCCATTTACTCGTTGCTGAATATTGTGATTCAACTGAGGAATCCGCCAAAGATGCAGCGCCTCGTAATACACTTATTGCTGTTGCTGACTGTGCAATGGCTGCGTGGAAAGAGTTTGCTTCTGAAAATTAGTCGAACATAGATAGATTTATTGCCACTAATCACATCACTGGTAATTGAATAAAGATGTATGCTTATGCACAACCAGTAATATTTAAGCTGCAACTATCCTTATATATCAAGCTATTATGACAGCCATTTCGAACTCGTTAAACAAATTAACAACCAGAATTATAAAACCTTTATTTCATAACAATATTTCTCGTAAATGATACACTTCTAGTAGCGCATATTTGTCCTTAAAGGAGAGTGCATTGCGTACTATTTCTTAAAAATCTATCTACCCTTTTTAGAAAAGTAATAAAAGTAGGAAAAGTTTAGCCTGCATGCGGTAATGCTCTGTCGTAATTTTATTGAAATATAAATTACCTATCATCCCCTTTTGTAAATCAAGTTTTTTGTATCCTATATCTACACGGTTTATTATTTCATAAGCATCAATAATCCAATTAACTTATTTCAAATATGCTCTCATAACACCGCCTTTGTATAATCCAAAGTAGAGTATTGCTTCATCACCTTCATAAAGTACGTCCATTGTTCGTACACCACCAAAAAGCTTTTGATTTGGATGGGTAAACTGTTGCCAAGTTACTCCTCCATCTATGCTCAGTTCTATCGTTAAAGGTTGAGGGTCAGTAAATAGCTTGTTCCAGCCAGCGGTATAAATATGCTCTGAAAAGCGTTCGTCTAAAATAAAATCAAAATAAAAGCGAGAGTTATCATTAATGAGTAAGGGAGTCCATGTCGCCCCTAAATCATTAGAGGTAATAATTCCTCCTTCTCCAGATACAAATAGTGTATTCTCATTCTGAGAGTCAAACTGTATTTCTTCAATCGTACTTGGAGCTGGTAACAAATGTGTCACATCAATAAAGTCTTCACTAGCAGTATAAACATCTACTTTTTTTAAGATTGGATTTTCGATGGCGCCTTGTCCGCCATAAAACGCGATATTTTGAATATTCGAATAAGCAATCGACCTCATTCCAGAACCAAAACCATTCCAAATGCCTGACACGAGTTCCCAATTGATACCTTTATCAAGTGATTTCGCGAGAACATCTATCCCAACACCAAAAAGAGTTTGAGTGTTATCATCCCAATGCAATCTATTGATAAGCTGTGAGCCTCGACTCTCTTGAGCACCAAAATTCGTCCTCAATTGATGCCACGTTACACCACCATCAAAAGTTTCACTAAGAAAAGCGGTTTCTCTATTCTTCCCTGATATCATGAAATGTAATGTGTCTATTTCAACAATGTCATTGATATTCCAATTCCCAGGCGAAATTAACTGCCAACTATCCCCTTTATCAATTGATTTATATGCACCTTGGTCCGTTGCAACCAACACAGTTCCATCAGCTGTGACGACAACTCTGTTACTGATCAAGCCCTCTAAAGCTTGCTCGGCAAACTCTACAGTTAATTGACGCGAAGGCTCTGCATGATCATTGCAAGCACTGAACATAACACATGTAAAAGCTACGAATATAAATTTGAGCAATGGCTGTTTTAGTGCAAGAGTCAATATTCGTTGGTTTTCTATCATAAATTTAACCATTAAACCCTTTGTAAACCGTTTTAAACTTCAGATTATTTAGCAAATTCAAATCGGATAATTGTGCTATCGTCCGGTATTTACTACTAATCGAACACTAATTGATGGCGAGTTAAAATTCTTGGGGCCGAATCAAACCATCACCACTTAATAATACCGTGTTAGGAAAACCGTCTTTTAAGCTCAATTCCTAAAACATCTCGTATGTAAATTTCGACATATTAAGGCAACGCTTTGGCATTATTCATGCGCTCAAAACGTGCTTTTAATGCCTGTTCATTTTCGAGCGATAGATAAAGTATCTTCCATGTATTGAGTGGTTGTTCCTCTTCTCCAGTGACACCATGTTGCACATGAAATAATAAAACTCTGTTAGATAAACAGTGCTGACGTATCCAGCTCCAGACTTGTTCAATTGGATTTAGCTCTGGTGAATATGGTGGTAGCTTTATAAGCGTGACATTATCAAATGGCGCTGCGGTATCAAAGGTGTGCCAGCCAGCACCGTCAACGATAACAACAGCATGTCTTCCAATTAGAGCACATTTAAAGATGATTGGTATAATTGCTAGGTATAGATTTGAGGCACAAAAAAGCCCGCATATGGCGGGCTTTTCAATAAACTTGTGGTTTAGACCAACGACGTCGGATTAACCTAATTCAGCAGCTAACTTAGCGCTTACTTCGTCAACTGGCTGTGTACCGTCAATTGTTAAGTACTTGCAGTTACCGTCCTTCGCTTCAGCTTGGTAGTATGCTACTAGTGGCTTAGTTTGCTCGTGGTAAATTGCTAAACGCTTGCGAACTGTAGCTTCTTCATCGTCTGGACGAATAACTAAGTCTTCACCTGTTTCGTCATCTTTACCTTCTGCCTTTGGCGGATTGTAAACGATGTGGTAAACACGGCCAGAGCCTGGGTGAACACGACGGCCGCCCATGCGCTCTACAATAACTTCATCAGCAACGTCGAATTCGATAACACTATCAACGTCTACACCGTTTTCCTTCATTGCATCAGCTTGAGGAATTGTGCGAGGGAAACCATCTAGTAAGAAACCGTCTTTACAGTCTTCTTGTGCGATGCGCTCTTTTACCAAGCCAATGATTAGATCATCTGATACTAATTGACCAGCATCCATCACCTCTTTAGCTTTCTTACCTAACTCAGTACCCGCTTTGATAGCAGCACGGAGCATGTCACCCGTAGAGATTTGTGGAATGCCGTACTTAGACATCAAGAATTGTGCTTGTGTGCCCTTACCTGCTCCAGGAGCACCTAACAAGATAATGCGCATAAAAGTTCGCCCTATGAATTTATAAACCAATTTGCCTGTATAACTTAGCTGACAAACGATGAAATTAGCCAGCCAAATCGGTCTATTTTTCTGCCGATTAATTAAAGTGTCACACTATACATTTTCACTAGTAGCCAAACAAGTCACATTTCATAGAGAAGATCAAAAAACGGGCTTTTACGGTGGTTTTTTCGACTAATGTCTAATAAGTCGTATGCTATTACGTCCACACCCCTTGTGGCATGGCAGAATTTTCAATAGGTAAGTTAGTTACATCAAGCTGGTAATGAAACTCAAGTTCACCTAAATTGAAAAGAACAATAAACACAATGACAACAGGAAATTATCATGAAACTTGGTGGCTTCTCCCTTAGTTTATCAGTCAAAGATTTAGCAACGTCAAAGGCGTTTTACGAGAAACTTGGCTTTACCGTATACGCTGGCGAAATGGCGCATAACTTCCTTATTATGAAGAATGGCGATACCAACATAGGACTTTTTCAAGGCATGTTTGAAGGCAATATTCTCACCTTCAATCCGGGCTGGGATACTGATGCTAGCCCATTAACAACATTTGATGACGTGCGAGATATTCACCAAAAGCTTGGTGAACAAGGTATAGAAGTTAAAGCGGATGCAATAGAAACGGAACAAGGACCAGCAAGCTTTTCAGTAACAGATCCTGACGGCAATACTATCTTATTCGATCAACATGTCTAACTATACACGCCCAGTGACGTATCGCATTTCCATAAAGCAAAGACTTCATATGTTTAAAGTATTTTTTCAATCGGTTGTTTTACTTTTAATTCTTTCGGGCTGCTCAAGCGAACCCGAGCGTATTATTGTCGCCAAAAATAGTAAAATATTGGCTTTTGGCGATAGCCTTACCCAAGGTGTCGGTGCTAGCAAAGCACAGAGTTACCCTAGTCAGCTATCAAATATTTTAGGCATTGATGTCATTAATGAAGGTGTTTCAGGAGAGGTAAGTGAAAAAGGGCTGCAAAGACTTGAGCGTTATTTGGCTACTAACACTGTTGATTTAGTCATTCTTTGCCATGGAGGCAATGACTTGCTGCGCAAATTACCGAAGGCAAAACTTAAAGCCAACCTAGCGAACATGATTAACCTTATCCAATCCAATGGTGCACAAGTGCTGTTGGTAGGAGTGCCAAAGCCAGCGATACTTTTATCAACCTTCCCTGCTTACGAAGAGCTCGCCGAAGAATACAATCTGGTCTCTGATTTGGAATCTTTAACGGACCTTTTAGGTTCGCCTGCACTGAAATCAGATGGAGTACATTTAAATGCGCAAGGTTACCGTGCTTTTGCTGAAGCACTTGCCAAGCGAATTAACGTAATATAATCCATATATTAGCTGCATCAGTTACTACATTGGCTACTTCATTAGTCGCTACATAAATTAGCGCGTTGGCTCGCGCTAACAAAGCATTGTATTTAAATCAGCCTAAGCCTATAGTCTTCTTCACAACAAAAACTTATTTAAATCCCAATTAAAACAATAACAAATGAAATTGTCTCGTGTTGTTAGAAAGCTCCACAAAATTACCGCTACGCTCGTAGGCCTTCAGCTATTGCTTTGGATGGTGAGCGGCCTTTATATGACCGCAGTCCCCATTGATATTGTGCGTGGCCAACACCTCGTTGACAAGCCAGCTAGCCAGCCGCTTAACGCGCTTGGAGTATTCCCTATCGATAGCGTAAGCCAGCAATACCCCGATATCACCAAGATCGAACTTAGTAAGTTACGTGAACAATTAGTTTATCGATTAACAGGAAAAGACGGCACGCTTTACCTCAACGGGAACACAGGACAGCCATTAACTCCGCTATCTGAAATTGAGGCGAGAGGTGTAGCAACCTCGGTTTATTTAGGAAAAGGCAACATAGCTAACGTTAGTTGGATCACAAAGGAAAATGCGCCAGCAGAATTAGGCAGCCGATCATTACCCGTTTGGCAAATAACGTATGACGACCTATTTGAATCAACCCTCTATATCTCTGGGTTTTCAGGTGATGTTAGCGCTGTACGCAGCGATATATGGCGCATGTTCGACTTTCTTTGGATGCTTCATATCATGGACTATGAAGATCGCTCTAACTTTAATAATCCGCTCGTTATTTTAGCTTCATCAATTGGTTGTTTTATCGTGTTGTCTGGATTACTTATGCTGATTAACACAATGCGCCACAAAAGATGGCGATTTCTCAGTTAATGGAATCGCTATAAAACAAATTACAGATACAAAAAAGGCGCCTTTAAGCGCCTTTTTAATATACGGTTTGTGCCTTACTTAGTAAGACTTAACATTAACTTGTTAAGACGAGCCACGAATGATGCTGGATCTTTCAAGCTACCGCGCTCTGCTAGTGTTGCTTGTTCAAACAATACGTCAACCCACTGTGTGAATTTGTCTTCGTCTTGTTCGTCTGCAACATGCTTCACTAACTCGTGCTCAGCATTAATTTCAAAAATTGGCTGCGACTCAGGCACTTCTTGACCTACAGATGCCATCAACTTCTGCATTTGGATGCTCATGTCATCTTCAGCCGTTACGATAACTGCTGGTGAGTCTGTTAAGCGATTAGAAATTTTCACTTCTTTCACTTTATCACCTAGCGCTTCTTTCATGCGCTTAACAACTGAGTCAAACTCTTGCTCTAGCTTCTCTTGTGCTTCTTTAGACTCTTCGTCTTCCATCGCACTTAAGTCAACACCACCACGAGCTACAGATTGTAATTGCTTGCCGTCGAAGTCTGTTAAGTGGCTAACTAACCACTCATCGATACGGTCTGACAGTAGTAATACTTCAATACCTTTCTTACGGAATACTTCTAAGTGCGGGCTGTTCTTCGCCGCATCGAAGCTATCTGCAACCACGTAGAAGATCTTGTCTTGACCTTCTCTCATACGCTCAATGTAATCAGCTAGTGACACACTTTGTACTGAAGAGTCTTCGTGAGTTGACGCGAAGCGAAGTAGCTTAGCAATCGCTTCTTTGTTACCCATGTCCTCAGCTGGACCTTCTTTTAACACTTGGCCAAACTCGTTCCAGAATAATTGGTACTGCTCTTTGTCTTTCTTACCAAGCTTTTCAAGCATTTTAAGTACGCGTTTAGTACAACCTTTGCGAATCGCCTGCGTTACTTTGCTGTCTTGTAAAATCTCACGAGAAACGTTTAGTGGTAAATCATTCGAATCTAATAAACCTTTAACGAAACGTAAGTAAGTTGGCATAAATTGTTCAGCGTCATCCATAATGAATACGCGCTGTACATAGAGTTTTAAGCCGTGCTGTTTTTCACGGTTGTACATGTCAAACGGTGCTTTGCTTGGTACGTAAAGTAATGACGTGTACTCAGTATTACCTTCAACTTTATTGTGTTCCCAAAGTAATGGGTCAGCAAAGTCATGAGAAACGTGTTTGTAGAATTCTTTATATTCATCGTCTGAAACGTCAGCTTTTTCACGTGTCCAAAGCGCTGTTGCTTTGTTTACTGCTTCCCACTTCGCAGGCTCAGCATCGCGGGCTTCAATCGACGGACGAATTACGTTGCCTTCTTCATCTTTCTCTTCAGCTTGTGCTTCAACTGCTGGCACTTCTGGTGTCAACATTTCAACAGAAACAGAGATATGATCTGAGTACTTAGTCACAATTGACTTTAATCGCCAATCATCCGCAAATTCTGTTTCATCTTCTTTTAAGTGTAAGATGATGTCTGTACCGCGGTTTGGCTTTTCGATTTTGGCAGTCGTGAACTCACCCTCGCCTTCACTTTGCCATTCAACACCTTCTGATGCTGGAACACCGGCAGCGCGCGAGCGCACTGTCACTTTATCAGCGACGATAAATGCCGAGTAAAAACCAACACCAAACTGACCAATTAACTGAGAGTCTGCCGCTTGGTCACCAGATAACTTTGAGAAAAACTCTGCTGTACCTGACTTAGCAATAGTACCTAAATGCTCAACGATTTGATCGTGAGTCATACCAATACCATTATCAGAAATGGTGACAGTGTTGTTTTCTTTATCTGCACTTACGCGCACGCGCAACTCGCCGTCACCTTCAAAAAGGTTAGCGTCTGAAAGTGCTTTAAAGCGAAGCTTGTCTGACGCATCTGCCGCGTTTGAAACAAGCTCTCTAAGGAAAATTTCTTTGTTCGAGTAAAGTGAGTGGATCATTAGTTGAAGCAATTGCTTCACTTCGGTTTGAAAACCATGAACTTCTTTTTGACCTGTCTCAGACATCTGAAACATCTCCTATCTGAATTCGTTATTTACGATAATTAAAGACGATGCTTAAGAAAGCCATCGCCAGCAATAATTCAGATATAGGGATAGAAAAATTGAATTCAAGCTAAAAAATTAACTCTTCGATTAAGTGGTGAATTTTAACGCAATGATAATTGGTGGTGATGGGCTTCAGTCAGTTTTTTCAGGAGGGCTTTATCTGTGTTCTTGCTAACCCCCATGCAAAGCTCTACCGGGTTATCAAAGGTGAAAGCACGTTTTATCAGGTTGCCTTGCCAGCGCTCTTGCGTTGCACGGTCTACATAACCACCTTCTACGCCAATCAATAAATCGACTCGCTTCGCTTCGATCATCGATAACATAGGCTCAAGTGATGGGCTCACTTTTAATGTTTCGCCATCTTTAAGGCCATATGACTTTAAGTAGATGTGAGGGTATGAATCTCTGACGACAGACACCGTATAGTTTTCGATATCTGCGATCGAATTAATCTCGATATCGTCTCGCTCCGCAAGTTTGAACACGGTAAATTTTGGTGACTTGGGCAAAGGGCAAAGCCAATCAAACATTGCTTCCCTTTCTTTTGCTTTGAACATCGAATAAATAAGGACATTTGGTGTATGTTGGGCTATCTGATAAGCCCTACTCCAAGGATACTGCGTGATGTCATACTCAACATTAGCATCAGTTAAAACGGCTTTAACCCAATCTGTTGAGCTACCAGAGAACTCATTGTTTGAATCTAGATAATTGTATGGTGGCCAGAACTCGGTTACGACTTTAAGTTTAGGTAGGTTTTGAACTTGTGAGTAGTGCTTTGTTTGCGCTGTCGATGATAAGGAGACTAAAGTGATGATGATGCTGAATAATGCGAGAAAGAAGCGAGAATACAAAGAGCCAGCGTTTAAATTGTCTGGCCTTGAGCGACGGTTTCTTATCTGTGTAATGCTAATTTCGAGCATCTAAACATTTACAACATTCATAACAATACCCACTAAGGTAACCGTTATTTGCCCGCAAGGCTATAGTTGATAATTTTTACGGCCTGTTAGGGCATGAGAAAGCGTGTTGCCATCAACATACTCCAGCTCGCCACCGACAGGCACGCCATGAGCAATACGCGACAACTTGACTTGATATTTGGCCGACATTTCAGCGATGTAGTGAGCGGTAGCTTCGCCTTCCACCGTAGGATTCGTCGCCAGAATTACTTCTTCAATATCACCCGACTGTAACTGCTGGTCGAGTAAGTCTAGGCCTAAATCTGCTGGCCCAATACCATCAATAGGAGAAAGATGCCCCATTAACACAAAGTAGCGCCCTTGGAAGTCTCCCGTCTGTTCAATAGCAATAACATCAGCAGGTGTTTCCACAACACAAAGTAAACTCGAATCTTGGCGGCGTGGGCTTTGACAAATCTGACACAGCTCTTCTTCAGTAAAATTCCGGCACTGACGACAATGTCCCACATTCTCCATCGCCTTAGCCAATTGCTCAGCTAGCTTGCTGCCCCCTACTCGATTTCGCTCAAGCAGATGAAAAGCCATACGCTGTGCGGTTTTTCCACCAACGCCTGGCAAGCACTTTAGGGATTCTATTAATTCTTGTACGAGAGGGCTAAATTTCATAAGTAACCAAAACAAACTTAATAACGGACGCAGTTTAACAACCCAACCTCAATATTTGAAGCAATGAACAAGAAACAAATGTCGATAGATTTCAGTGCACAACCCAGCCCGTTAACATATATTTTACATTTGTATTTCATTTTAACGAATTTAAGAGTATCTTTAATACTGGCGTGATTAATTCAAAAAGGGCTGATATGAAGCATTTATCATCACTATCGATTGAATTGAGCAACCCTAGGAAGTCGGTTGAACAAAAATTAAAAATGGTATGCAGTGCAGTGAAGACCTTCATACCTAATTGCAACCGTGTTGGTATTTGGTTATTCAGTCAAGACTACCAAGAGATGGTGCAACTTCAGGGGGTAGACGCATTAAATGACTCGTCACATGGCCTATCGTTATTGGCAGATGACTACAAAGAGTATTTTGAACATGTATTGAGTAATCGATTTCTCGTCGCATCAAATGCACGAAACTGTGATGTAGCGAGTTGCTTTAACGAAGGCTACTTTGATGTATTCGATGTTCATTCTTTATTAGACTTTACGTTCTACCACGACTTTGATCCTTTAGGTGTTATTTGCTGTGAGCGCACAGGAGATGAAATAACATGGACTGAAGAGGATAAGGCTAACTTAAAGCGAATTGCGGGCATTACTTCAACATTTCTCGCAGAAAATGTATCTAATACCTATTCACGAGAGTGCAAAAAGAAATTGTTGGATAACCTGTCTAAGGCTAGCTAAATGTGCATCAGGTAAAAAGCTAGTATAAACAAAGTGACGATTAACAAAAAAGCGCCAAAAGGCGCTTTTTTTCATTAACAGAAGCGATTAGCAACAGAAGCAATTATCCTTCTGTGTTTAGTGGCTCAAAGCCTTTGACCAAATCATCAATTGCTTTCATTTGTGCGAGATAAGGCTCAAGCTTATCTAGTGGTAATGCACATGGACCATCACATTTCGCAACACTTGGATCTGGATGTGCTTCGATAAACAAACCAGCAATGCCTAATGCCATACCACTGCGTGCTAATTGCGCTGCTTGTGCGCGACGACCGTCAGCTGAGTCACTGCGACCACCTGGCTTTTGCAATGCATGAGTTGCATCGAAAATCACTGGTGCATAGCTGGTCATTTCATCCATTGCCAACATGTCAACCACAAGGTTGTTATAACCGTAACAACTACCACGTTCACACAACATGATTTGCTCATTACCCGCTTCACCAAACTTTTTAATGATGTGACGCATTTCATGTGCAGCCAAAAACTGTGGCTTTTTCACATTGATTGCTGCACCTGTCTTCGCCATCGCAACAACTAGGTCAGTTTGTCTTGCAAGGAATGCAGGCAATTGAATTACGTCGACAACATCAGCAACAGGCTGAGCTTGATACGGTTCATGAACGTCAGTAATGATAGGCACATTGAAGGTTGATTTAATCTCTTCAAAAATCTTCATACCTTCGTCTAAGCCTGGTCCACGGTAAGAGTTCACCGAAGAGCGATTCGCCTTGTCAAACGATGCCTTAAATACATAAGGGATGTTCAGCTTTTGCGTGACTTCAACGTAATGTTCACAAATCTGCATCGCTAGATCGCGAGACTCAAGCACATTCATACCGCCAAACAGTACAAAAGGTTTGTCGTTAGCGACTTCAACGCCTGCTACGTTAACCATTTCAATTGTCATTTAATATCCTTCGTTTTAACCTGAAACTGCTTGCATCAACAAGCCACAGAAATACGCCATATAAGTACCCACACCGTAGCCTAATACCGCGAGCAGAACACCGACTGGTGCTAATGACGGGTGGAAAGCAGAGGCAACTACAGGCGCTGACGCAGCACCACCAACATTCGCTTGACTGCCCACAGCCATGTAGAACAATGGCGCTTTAATAATTCTAGCAACAATTAACATGAGTGATGCATGGATTAACATCCAAATCATGCCTAACACAAAGAATATCGGTGTCTCTGCTATCGCAAGCACGTTCATGTGTAAACCAATAGATGCGACTAAAATATAAATAAAGCTCTGCGCCACTTTAGACGCACCGATAGATTCAATTTCACGGAAGCGCGTGAATGACAAGCTAATACCGATCGTCGTTGCAATAACAATTAACCAGAAGAACTTACTGTTTAAGCTAAACTCTTGCGCCCAAGCGAAGTTCGCACCAAAGTATGGTCCTAGGAAGTCAGCACAGAAATGAGCAAAACCAGTGATACCAAAACCGATAGCTATCACTTTAATGTAATCAGCTAGTTCTGGTGTCTTAGTGTTTTGCGCTTGGTATTCTTCTACCTTTTGTTTCAGCTCTTCGATTGCTGATGTATCAGCGCCTGTACGCGCGTCAATCTGCTTGTGTCGCGCCGTCATAAATAAAAGGATCGCCATCCAAATGTTCGCTACGATAACGTCAACCGTCACCATGGCAGAGAAGATATCACCGCCTACGTTGAACATTTCTTTCATTGATGCTTGGTTAGCACCGCCGCCAATCCAGCTGCCAGCAACCGTCGTCATTCCACGCCAAACAGCGTCGGGACCATCTACGCCAATAGCTTCTGGCACAATCGCACTCATCACTAAAATAGCGATAGGACCGCCAATTACAATACCAAGCGTACCGGTTAAGAACATAATTAAGGCCTTAGGGCCAAGGTTTAGAATCGCTTTTAAGTCGATACTAATGGTGAGTAAAACTAAACACGCAGGTAACAAAAAGCGTGATGCTACGTAATAGACGTTTGAGCTGTGACCATCAACAACATTGAATGTATTTAATAGAGATGGAATAAAGTAACACAGTAGTAAAGCTGGAATGTAAGTGTAAAACTTGCGCCAAAATGGATGGCTACTGTGTGCAGTTTTAAACACTGCACCAAGTATCAATGCGAGCATGCCGAGCACGACTGCATCGTTAGTAATTAAAGGATTGTGAGTCATTAAGGCTCCGTGAACTAATGTAAAATTGTATTGGAAATTGTTATATTTTCTAGTTGTATTTTTAGTATTTGCGCCGCTGGGTCTTGCGGGCATTGATTAACAAAGTACTGATAATCATCGTATGCCACTTTAAAGCAATCTAACTGATGAAGCAAAAAGCCACGATCTCGTCGCTCAAATGGATCTTCTGGTTTTAGCGTAATCAAAACATCTACACATTTCAGCGCTAACGTGTACTGCTTCTCGTGAATCAGCGCATTCTTAAGGCCTGTGAGATATTCAACGACCACTGCATTAGTGTCCATTGCATCTAAATACGTGCTTGGCTCTTCCGCGATTTCATCTAAGCGATTATCCAACTCTTCCCAGTTAAGAGACTCACCAGTCATGGGATCGAAAATGATGGCATATTGCTGATCGCACACTAAACGCAGCATGACTTTTTCAGGTACGAAAACAAGGTCGACCTCAAAGCCGACTTGCTCGCAAATGCTTTTTAATACGATCGCTTTGAGGACGGGATGCACTTCGCGATTGGCTACGCCAAACTCTGATTGGAAAGCTGAAACAGGCCAAACATCACGTTTGGTGTCGATAAAGAGTAGCTCTAAAAATAAGACATTAATTAGATGCTCTGCTTTAGCTAATGGCTCTTCGACATCAGCTAGCTCTTGCTCGCAATAATCAACCATTTCGTCAATCAAAGGAAGTACGCCGGATTTTTCTTCAAAGATGAATTCTTCGATTAACATGACCGCACGTAAAAGGTCTTCACGCTCAGTATTTATCTCCGACAACAACAAATCGTTCATTGATACAACAACTACTCAAATTACAATCAAAGGGGCTAAATGGGGGCGAATTATCGCATTTAAAGGTAAATGCGCCAAATAAATTGGCGCATCTAATTAACGGTGAAAAAGTGGCCTAAAAGAAAAATGTTTGTTTAGTATGTGCAATCTTGAACACAAGCATTACCCAGCCCATCGCACCAACGTAGCCGAATATTTGCATCGTACGGTTACGTGCAAATTTTAACGCGTAAAGGCCTGTAAAAATATAAGCCACAATCGCCATAATTTTTTCAGCTAACCATAGCTGCTCAGCAGGATTAATCGCTAGTTTTACCGCCATTACGACGCCTATGCCTAGTAAGAATGTATCGATAACATGTGGTGAGATTTTCACCCACTTTTTATCTAGCATCGCTGGTGACTTGATAAGCCAAAAGAATCTCAAGGTGAAAAAACTCACGCTAATGATAGCGAGTAGCATGTGAAAGTGTTTCATAAATAATGCCCTTAAAAATTATTGTTTTTTATAGAAAGTTTTTTATAGAAAGTTCTTTGTTGATAATTCTTTGTTATTAATGGTTTATTGGTAACTGTCTGCCCTCTAAACGCACTTCATGAAGCTACGTTACATTACTCATTGAGGTTTACAACGATTAGCGTTTAAAACCTAAAAGCCTTAGCATTCGAGCTTTTTAGCTTCAACCCGTGCTTAAAGCAGCACTTAAACCTGCGTTTTGGCTAAGTTAGTATTGGTTAGGTTAATATTGCCCAAGTTATTCGGTCATTACCACCCAAATCTTGAACCGTTGTACATTGTTCAAAGCCCGCTTGTTGCATGATATCGCGAACTGCAGTCCCTTGCTCAAAGCCGTGTTCAATATAAATACGACCATTTGGGGCTAAATATCGAGTAGCCTCGGTGCAAATATGTTGGATATCCGCCAAGCCCTGCTGCTTGGCAACTAATGCAGATTTAGGTTCAAACCTTACGTCACCTTCATCTAAATGATGATCTTCACTATCGATATACGGCGGATTACTGACGATAACGTCAAAACTTGCATCGGCTTTAACTGAGCCAAACCAATCTGACTGGTATATGTTGACGTGACTTAAGTCGAGATTTTCAGCATTCTTCTGTGCTAAGACAACAGCATCCTCGTTAACGTCTACCGCTTGCACTCGCCATTGCGACTGCTCGGATGCGAGTGCCAGTGCGATAGCTCCTGTTCCCGTTCCTAAATCCAACAATGACAAGTTAGCTTGCGGGAAATGAGATAGCACTAAGTCCACTAATGTTTCAGTATCTGGTCTTGGAATCAATGTCGAAGGTGCAACAAAAAACGGTAAAGACCAAAACTCGCGCGTGCCAACGATGTAAGCAACTGGCTCGCCACTCAAACGACGACTTAGCAACTTATCAAAGTCGTTAATTTGGGGGTCAGAAAGCGCTTTATCAGACCAGGTAATGAGATACGTTGTATCTTTATTTAGTGCATGGGCTAGCAACACTTTTACATCGAGGGATGCAGAATCAGATAAGGCTGCAAGTTGTTCACTTGCAGCCTTTATTAAATCAGCAATCGTCATAGGTGATTTGCTTGTCAACATACAGTAAGTATGACGACAAATTAGTTTTGATCCGCAAGCGACGCTAATAAGTCCGCTTGGTTTTCCTGAAGGATTGGTTCCATCACCAACTGTAAGTTACCTTCAATCACTTCATTTAAGCGGTACAAGGTTAAATTAATACGGTGATCTGTCATACGACCCTGCGGATAGTTGTACGTGCGGATACGTTCAGAACGGTCACCACTTGCCACTAAGCTGCGACGTGAAGACTCTTCTTCTGCACGGCGCTTGTCGTCTTCTGCTTGCTGTAAGCGTGCTTGAAGTACTGACATCGCTTGCGCACGGTTTTTATGTTGTGAACGTTGGTCCTGACATTCAACAACAACACCCGTTGGAATATGTGTAATACGAATCGCTGAGTCAGTTTTGTTAACGTGCTGACCACCAGCACCAGAGGCGCGGAAGGTATCAACTTTTAAGTCAGCTTTGTTAATTTCAATCGCTTCTGATTCTGGAATTTCAGGCATAACAACTACAGTACAAGCAGATGTGTGAACACGGCCTTGTGATTCAGTCTCAGGTACACGTTGAACACGGTGACCACCTGATTCGAACTTCATTTCGCCGTAAACACCTTCGCCGTTAATTTTAGCGATAATTTCTTTATAGCCGCCCTGCTCACTTTCGTTCATGTTCATGACTTCTACTTTCCAGCCTTTTTTCTCAGCATAGCGAGAATACATGCGGAATAAGTCACCTGCGAAAATAGCAGCTTCGTCACCACCAGCACCGGCACGAATCTCAACGAAACAGTTGTTATCATCGTTTGGATCTTTAGGTAGTAATAGAATTTGAAGCTCTTGCTCAAGTTCTTCGATGGCTTGCTTAGCAGCTTTATGCTCTTCTTGCGCCATTTCACGCATGTCAGGGTCACTGTCTTTAAGCATGTCATTGGCCATTTCAAGATCGTCTTGAGCGCCTTGATATGATTGGAATACTTTAGTTGTGCCCTCTAGCTGAGAGAACTCTTTAGACAAGGCTTTAAACTTTTCTTGATCAGCAATCGTGTCAGGGTCAGATAATAACGCCTGCACTTCTTCAAAGCGCTCAACTAGCGCTTCTAGTTTACGGTATACAGATTCTTTCATGGATAGCTATCTTTCTATGATTTGGCGCAATATTAGTTGTTTGGTTTGTCCAAATCAAAAATATCGCGTAAATAAATTAATTTATCGAGTTCACCGCCTTGCGCGGCAGACTGAAGCGCACTCGTTGGTGCGTGCATTAGTTTGTTCGTCAGCTTAGTTGCCAATTCAGCAACGACAGCTTCTGGATTTTTATCATTTTTAAGTTGAGTAAGTGCCTTTTCGAGTAACACATCTCGCTCACTCATACACTGTTGGCGGTAGCTCAGGACTGCATCTTGGGTATTTAAACCACGCAACCAAGCCATAAAACCGTCTGAATGTTCTGAGACAATACCTTCTGCTTGCACAGCGGCCTTTCGACGATTCTCAATATTCTGTGCGATGATGCTTTGCAAATCATCAACTGTGTACAAGAACACATCGTCGAGGTCTGATACCTGTTCTTCAATATCGCGAGGTACAGCAAGATCAACCATAAAAATTGGTTGGTGCTTACGGTGCGATAATGCGCTTTCAACCATACCTTTACCAATAATAGGTAACGTACTGCCTGTTGAGCTAATTACGATATCAGCCTTGGCAAGGTGCTCTGGTATTTGCGCCAGTGTAATAACATCTGCGCCAATCTTTTGTGCCATGCCCTCTGCACGAGAAAGTGTGCGGTTTGCGACGGTAATACTACCAACCTTGTTATCGTATAAATGCTTAGCAACTAACTCGATAGTTTCACCAGCACCTACTAACAAAACACGTGCTTTTTCTAAACTAGCAAAAATGTGCTTCGCTAAGTTTACCGCTGCAAACGCGACTGAAACTGCACTTTCGCCAATTTCCGTATCGGTTCTAACCTGTTTCGCAACACCAAAAGTGCGCTGAAATAAACGGTCCATCACCAGCGCCATTGAACCCGCCGCTTTAGCTTGCGAGTAGGCTTGTTTCATTTGACCAAGAATTTGCGGCTCACCTAATACTAGCGAATCCAAGCCACAGGCAACGCGCATCATGTGATTAACCGCCTGCTTGTCAGTATGACAATACAGGCTTGGCGCGATCATCGACGCAGGAACACCATGGTATTGTTCTAACCAGTTTATAACGCGCGCTTGTACCTCTTTTGCGTTGGCATCTTTTACTAGGTATAACTCTGTGCGGTTACACGTAGATAAGATCGCCGCCTCATTGCAAGCGACGTTGTCGAGCATTTCTTGTAACGCATGACTTAACTGATCAGGGTTAAAAGAAATTTTCTCTCTTACCGCGACCGGTGCAGTTTTATGATTAATACCAACAGCTACTATGGACATCTTTTCGTAATTCAGCCTAACGCAATATCAATGAGGCTCAGTTAAATACTTTTAAACACTCAGATAACGGGCAAATGAAAGGTTACCGTCAGAAAAAGTTATCAAACAAATCTCTGACAAATTATGCGGGTAATTTTACGAAATATCTGAGGTGATTGAAAGTAGCTAAGTGACTGTGTTCAAATATATACTGCATTTCTTTTACCTACATCAAAGGCTAGGCGTTGAATAATCTCTTTTTTGTTTATCATTCATTCAAGCGTCAACCGCTGTACTTATTCACTTGTATTTCATTTTTATTGATAAGCGGCTGTGCTCAAATGCCCGAAACGCAGCAAGAAAAGCTCAACAACACCAATCATTTATCACGAAAGACTCAGCTTGAACAGCTTGATAATTGGCGTATTCGCGGCAAAATTGCGTTTATCCAACGATGCACAGAAAACGACTGTCAGGGCAAAAAAGACAAGCGAGAAAGCGTCAACTTAAATTGGCAAATGCGTGCAGATAACCAAGAACTTAAACTTAATACGTTCCTAGGCATCAATGTACTCTCGCTAGAAAGTAGAGCACTTGGTAGTAAGAACGAGCTACATGAATTAGAAGTCGATGGCGAAACATATCAAACCGACAACTTAGACCGCTTGATTTGGCAATTGACGGGGCTGAATTTTCCTAGCGAAGCGCTTAGCTATTGGATTAAAGCACTGCCCTATTCAAACCAAGACACAATGACATTTAGTGAAGAGACACAATTACCGGTGTCGATGAAAAGCTTTTATAGTGGGCAAGAATGGCTAGTTAGCTTTAGCCGATATAAAGCAATAAATGATCTAGCGATGCCTACTATGCTAACTATCAAGCAAAATGGACTGCTCATTAAGCTATCGATTTCAAAATGGACAATTTAAATACTAGCATGACGCACAAAATCATAGAATAAGAACCGATATTTTAAACACCAGAATTTAGGATAACTCATAGCAAGGCACAAGAATGAACACTCCTTTTCCTACGATTGAACTGCTATCACCTGCAAAGCTCAATTTATTTCTTCACGTTAATGGCCAACTAGAAAATGGCTATCATGAGTTACAAACGCTATTTCAGTTTCTAAATTACGGCGACACAATGCGTTTCACACTCACCAATGAGAATCGCATCAAGTTAGTTACACCAATCGAAGGTGTACCTGACGAAGACAACCTAATTGTAAAAGCTGCGCAAAAACTCATGCCGCTCAATAACACGTCTTTCGGTGTGGACATTGAAATAGAAAAAATTCTACCGATGGGCGGCGGTATTGGCGGTGGTTCATCCAATGCAGCAACTGTGCTGCTTGCCTTAAATAAGCTCTGGCAACTTAACTTATCACTTCAAGAACTTGCCGACATTGGCTTAAGTTTAGGCGCTGATGTACCAATATTTGTCCAAGGAATCGCCGCATTCGCTGAGGGTGTAGGCGAAAAACTAGTTCCGGCGTCACCAAAAGAAGCTTGGTATTTAGTGAGTAAACCAAATTGCCATATTTCTACGCAGGAAGTATTCCAAAGCGCTGATTTACCAAGAAATACACCCAAGATATTAGCAGAACAATTAGATCCAGAACACCGTCAGAACGATTGCGAAGTGGTGGTGATAAAACACTACCCCGAGGTTGCCAACTTGCTCTCTACACTGATAGAATACGCGCCGTCTCGAATGACGGGTACAGGTGCGTGTATTTTCACTCGATGTGCTACTGAACAAGAGGCTTGCCACATCCAAGCTCAATTGCCTCCAGAAATTGACTCGTTTGTAGCACAAGGTGTCAACCAATCTCCAGTACATACTGCGCTAGACATATTGACGCAGGCTACTGGCGAAAAATGAATAATTTGCTAATAGTTGGCTATGCTAACGTATTAGTGTGAACTTTTAATGTCACAAGTTTCTGAGGAACTGACAGTGCCTGACATGAAGATTTTTGCGGGTAACGCCACCCCTGAACTGGCTAAGAAAATTGCAGACCGCCTATACATCGGTTTAGGTGAAGCAAAAGTAGGTAGTTTCAGCGATGGTGAAATCAGTGTTGAAATCACTGAGAACGTTCGTGGTGCAGACGTTTTTATTATCCAATCTACTTGCGCTCCAACTAACAACAACCTAATGGAACTTATCGTCATGGTTGACGCATTACGTCGTGCATCAGCTGGACGTATTACTGCGGTTATGCCTTACTTCGGATACGCTCGCCAAGATCGCCGTGTGCGCAGTGCTCGTGTTCCAATTACCGCAAAAGTGGTTGCTGACTTCCTTTCAAGCGTAGGTGTAGACCGCGTTCTAACCGTTGACTTACATGCTGAGCAAATCCAAGGCTTCTTCGATGTGCCAGTAGACAATGTTTTCGGTACACCAATTCTTCTTGAAGATATGCAACAGAAGAACCTTGAAAATCCAGTAGTTGTTTCACCAGACATCGGTGGTGTTGTTCGTGCACGCGCAGTAGCGAAGTTACTAGATGATGCTGATTTAGCAATTATCGACAAGCGTCGTCCGAAAGCGAACGTTGCTCAAGTTATGCACATCATTGGTGACGTTGAAGGTCGTGACTGTATTATCGTTGACGATATGATCGATACTGGCGGCACGTTAGCAAAAGCTGCTGCTGCACTCAAAGATCACGGTGCGAAAAACGTTTATGCATACGCTACTCACCCAGTATTATCAGGCAATGCTGCTGAGAACTTAAAAGCGTCTGTAATCGATGAAGTAATCGTGACTGACTCTATTCCGTTGTCAGATGAGATCTTGGCACTTGGCAGCCGTGTAAGACAACTTACCTTGAGCGGTATGCTTTCAGAAGCAATTCGCCGTGTGAGTAACGAAGAGTCTATCTCTGCGATGTTCGAAGCCTAGTCAGGCAAGATAGCTATTTCGAAAAAACGCCCAATATAGGGCGTTTTTTTTGAGGTTTTCTCAAAGGCTTATAATAGAGCACTAATAGCTTAGCTTTAAATGTTTAGGATCAACGTCACGTAGTCGCTTCGCCAGCGGATGGTTTAATGTTTTAAGCTCGGCCAACACGAGTTGAGCAACTTCTCTAGCCCCTAACGCATTTAAATGGGTATTGTCCTTTACCCCATTTGGATAATTGGGGTGCAAGTCAGGTTTAATGTGCATAAAGCGAAGTGCTGACAACTCGTCCCCCATAGCTTGAAAATATGCTTGGGTAACACGTTCCATATCCACAAAACTTACACCCGTTTGATTGGCAACATCTCTCACTAAATCGGCATAGATAGGATGCGTATCTTTTATTGTGCCATCATCATTAAAGTAGCGTCTTGTAATAGGAGTCATTAGCACCGGCTTGGCGTTTTTGCTTCTAACGTCTCGGATAAAGCGCTTCAAATTTTCGGTAAACTGCTCTGGCGTCGTATACCGGTCAGTTTTGTGCTTAGACTGATCATTATGACCAAACTGGATAATGACCACGTCGTTTGCTTGCAGTTCACTCAATATTCCTTGCCAACGACCCTCGCTGATAAAAGTGCGTGTGCTACGCCCATTTTTAGCGCGATTATCAACAATAATATCGTCGGCAAAAAAATAACTAAACGGCATTCCCCAGCCGGTTTCTGGGTAATCCTTAACAGCTTTAATAGCCATTGTAGAGTCTCCCGCCATAAAGATGTACGTAGGCCTTTGCTGTTTTGAAGGTCCTGCTTCTACTTGGGCTTGGGCTTGGGCTTGGGCTTGCAAGGAAATAAAAACTAACCCTAGAACTAGATAAATTACTTTTTGAATAAACATATTTTCCTTCATAACATCATGACTTTGTTAGCATAAATAAGTATTGCGTTAATAAATCGTGATAGCTGCTATCAGGCGCACGCTTTGTCATCAACTTGAACCAGTTATCTTCAATTCCGTCAAGGTTCTCATCTAATATTGGCTTTGCATTCTGGAATTGAAGGCTGTATTTTTCCCAACTGCCAATTAACTCACGTTCGTGATTAATCAAGCCTTTGCCTTTAACCACAATGTCATTAGCAAGCTGCTGATAAACCAACTCGTCAACAGAATCAATAAATTCACCGTGAGCACTTCTATTGGCACCCACTGACTTAGACTTCACCACCTGCTGAAAATTAGGTTTCGCACCGTTGAAATCAACTTCTATGCGACTTCCATCACTCGGCGTTAATGGGTTATGACTTAACCAAGAGCTTTCGACCGTCGACTGAGCTCTTTTGGCGTCTTTGGCTTGTCGATAGAATACGCCACGCCAATTCTCTTTACTCAGCGTTTCATCGCCAGCGTAAACATTGCCATTGACATAAACTTGATAGCCATTAACCAGAGGCGAATACCAAATATCGGCAAACTGTTTTTTTCTTTTGCTTGCCTTGCCCGCTTTATAGTAATTGTTAATTAGATTGAATCGCCCATTTTCACTACCGTAAACGTTATTGCTTCCCCAATTGAAAATTATATTGTTAATGAGTTCAACAAATTCATCTTCAACAGGGTAAGCAGACCTAAGCCGGTGGCCGTTAATTCTCGGCGTACGGCTTTTATGGTTGGCAACAATGTTGTTAATAAACGATGCATTTTTTCCTCCCCAAATACCGCCATAACCATGGTCGCCTTTAGGATGAATTGATTGATTCAAGCTATGGGAGACAATAGAATTTTGTAAAGTGAAGTTTCGATTTCGATAGAAAGTCGCCGTTTCGTCCACCGACCAACTCATCGAACAATGATCAACAATAACCTGTTCACTACCAACAACCGTTAACGCATCCTCAGCATAGCCGAAAGTTCCCAAACGAAAGCGTAAATAACGAAGAATCACCTGTTCAGCGTTAGAAACGACGAATGGTGCACCGGCGATAACAACCCCCCCCGGCGAGCTTTGGCCAGCGATTGTGATATTGCCATGCGATATTTTTAACGGAGCGCCGAGTTGTATAACTCCGGAAACATTAAAGACAACGATACGTGAATGTTTTTGTTTTATAGCGTGTCGTAACGTGCCAGCTTTGGGCGCAGCTGGATCGTCCTCTAGGCTAGTTACCACGTAGACTTTGCCTCCTTTTCCACCTTGTGTGAATTTGCCAAAACCTTTTGCTCCCGGAAACGCTAATTCTGGCTCATTTGCCAAACTTAGGTTTATCGTTGTCACGGCAACGCACCAAACCACCGTAAAGAGAATTTTCAACATAACCCTACGTACTAACCTCCCTTTAAAATTAAATTAATTATCAAAAACTTAAGCGATATACACGAGATTGATAACAACTAAAAACAAGCTAAATAATGGCTAACCTTGTTATAATTCGTAAGAATTTTCCTCATTAAGCTCTATCTTTGTTTCGTCGATAAATTAATCAATTGACAAATTATATATTTTGATGCTAACTTTTTTTGCCACCGGTGGCAAGATTTAATCGATAATGTCATCGGGGTATATCGAGATGTCGAAAACAAATAACAAAAAGCCTGATAAAGGACTGATCATGAATAATATGAAACTCACTGCGATCGCAGCGGCGCTGGCATTAGCTTTTCCTGCTTACGCTCAAAATGCGAGTAAGCTGCCCGCCGAGTCAGATTCAAATAAACAACAAGCGTCACAGAGTAGTGCCGATAGTCAAGCTGCTATGAGTCAACCATCTTCAGATGGCTCAGACGAAGAAGTATTACAGCAAGTAGAAGTTATTACCGTTACAGGCACCTACCAAGCAGATTTGAAAGCTCGCGCAATGGAACGTGATAGCAAAGCCTTTAGCTCTGTTATTGCTACCGATGACCTTGGTAACTTTGTCGATCAAAACGTAGCGGAGTCTCTGCGACGTGTTCCGGGTGTAACCCTAGAGCGTAGCGAAGGTGAAGGTAAATACATTGCGGTTCGAGGCTTAGGGCCTAAATTCGTTGCCGTTAATATGAATGGTGCTGAGCTATCTGGTGCAGGTGACGACCGCAAGATTGGCTTAGATGGCATCACCAGTGATTCTTTAGGTGCTATTGAGGTATTCAAAACGCTTACCCCTGAAATGAACCTAAACTCTATAGGTGGCGCAGTAAACATAAAAGCCATTTCAGCATTTGACCGTGGAAAAGATACGTTAAAAGTTAAGTTCCAAAATTCTTATAGCGAGATGCGCGAAGAACACTCGCCTAAGTTTAGCCTTGACGGCACTCAGTTATTGCTAGACGAGAAGCTAGGCATCGGTTTTGCCGTTTCATATGAAGACCGCAAAACAATAGTAGATGAAAAGCGTCATCACAGCACACGAGACCTTAACTTTGTCAGTGGCGGTATCGGGTTAACCGAAGAAGAGTTGGCTGTAGCACCAGAAATTTTGATTCCAGCTCAATTAGAGAATCGCCGAGAGATTGCTGATCGCGAGAGAACGACAGCGACACTGAATATAGAGTTTAAACCAGACGAAGATAACTACTACTACCTTCGTGGAAACTACTCAAACTATACCGATGAAGATGTCGCGCTGCGTGAATTTTTTAATTTCTACAATGGCGACCAAGACGATGAAGTCATTTTCGTTAACGCTCAAACCAATGAGTTCGCCTTGTCAGATATTGACGTCATGAATCAGTACTTTATCCAAGAAGACGAAACAACGACCACCAACTACAGTATTGGTGGCAAAAACTATATTGATGATTCTTGGATATTAGACTATGAGTACGCGTATTCCAAGACTGAGAACGAGTCGTTAGGTGATCGTCGTGTTCAATTTAGAGAACGTGAGAACATTGTTTATGGCCGTGCCGGTAAAGACAACATCATTGCTGAAGTGTTAACACCAGCAGAAGCAGCAGCGCTTGGTGGTTTCGAACTCGATCCTAATGGTGACGTATTTAACGGAGAGGCTGACGGCGATATCTCTGACTTGTCTAACATGGAATATGACAACTTATTCATGGAAGACAGCGTTAGAACCGACGAAATAACAAGCATTAAAGCAAACCTGCAAAAGCAATTTGATTGGCAGTACCTAAACTTCATCAAGGTAGGCTTTACCTACAACGAACGTGAGCATTATCGTGACAAGGACCGCTGGAGCTACAGGCCTGATGAGGAAGACTGTCAAGGTAATCAAACCTGTATTGACGTTGTTAATTCCAATATTACTGACTACGACTTTGGCGTACCTGACAGCCATTTCAGCTACCCTTTCGTTACTCGTCAAGACGTCGAATATATTGTTGACTCATCCGTTATCACGCGCGAAAGTGCCACCGGTGGCGAAATTTCAATCGATAGTACGAAAGAAGATTACACGCTAAACGAAGACACGTACGCAGCCTATGTAATGGCAGAGTTGCCATTATCTGACAATCTAACTGTCATAACCGGTGTGCGTTATGCTCATACTGAGTTTTCGTCAACGGGTTTCCTATCGCTAGAAAACGACGATTGGAATTTCGGTGGCAGCCATACATTAGATATTGCAGTGCCGTTGCCTGAAGCGTCAATAAAGTACAGTGAATACTTCCCAAGCATTCACGTTCGTTATGAACCGCAAGACGACATTTTAGTTCGTGGTGCACTTTGGACAAGCTATACCCGCCCTTCTTTTAAGCAGGCTCGGGGGTTTGCAAAGTTTGACAGCGATATTAGCTTATGTGATCCAACTAACGGGCAATGTTACAACTCACCACAAGGACAGAGTGCATTAGAGCTACAAAACTATATCTTGGGCCCAGACAACGTGCTTCAAGTAGGTAACCCTAACCTAGTGGCAATGACGTCTAATAACTTTGACACATCTATTGGTTGGTACCCATCAAAGAACCTCTTCATGGAAGTCGCTCTATTCTATAAAGACATCGATAACTTTATTGTTGATGTTTCAGGTATTTCAATGGGCTTGGACGAATTACCGCTAACTTTGCCGGTCAATCAGGTAGCAGAATTTGCAATTCCTCAAGACTTACAACTCAACCAAGTAGATATCACATTAAATGGTGACAAGGCGACGGTTTACGGGATGGAAGTTAGCTACAACCAGTTCTTTGAAAATGGACTGTTCTGGCAAAGCAACATGACATTCGTTAGCAGTGAAGCCGAGCTTGACGGCAGTATTCGCAAAGACAAGATGCCATTACCTGGTCAAGCAGACTTTACCGGTAATATCGCATTCGGTTGGGAAAACGAAGACTGGTCGCTTCGCCTGATTAGCAACTATCGTTCAAAAATCCTCGAAGAGGTTGGCTCTTGTCCAGATGACGCCGCTTCAAATGATCCCAAAGCCTGTAAATCTTGGTCTGATATTTATCAAGACGACATCGTGACCTTTGATTTTAAAGCCAAATATGAACTCACTAAAAACCTAACCGTTTACTTTGACGCCATCAACATTACTGATGAAGCAGATTTACGTTACTTCTCTGGCAATAGCCTATCCGGTGGCGAAGTGCTTTATCAACGTGAAGCTTACGGCTCAACTTACCAGCTTGGTTTCAACTACTCATTTTATTAGGACGTTCAAATAACAAGCGAGGCAAGCAAACCGGGGGGTTAGTGTTTGCTTGCCGCGATAAGAATAAAAACTCATCCTCGGGAGGGATGTATGAACAACAATACAAAATTTGTTACTAGTCTAGTTACAGCTGCTATTCTCGCAGGCTGTGGCGCAGACAGCACGATCAATGTCAAAGAAGAGCCTCTACCAGCAATACAGGGGGTATTTGTCGACAGTCCGGTATCTGGTTTAGGTTATCGCAGTGACTCGGTTAATGATGGCGTCACGAATGATAGTGGCCAGTTTAACTATTTTCGCGGTGAGGCTATAACCTTCTTCATTGGTGATATAGAATTTCCAAGTGTTGCGGCAGCCAACATCATTACTCCAATGGAAGTGTTTTCCACTGACACGACCTTCCATCCAGCAGTTATCAATACGTTAAGACTATTACAGTCACTGGATAATGATGGTGACCCTACCAATGGCATATCGATTAGCCCTAACGCAGCAAATGTTGCCGAATTAACGCTTGCTGAAGGTGAAACTGTCACTGACTTTTTCAGTCGTTCAGCTGATGACTTTGCTGCTGCAGTCAACACTTGGCTACCAAATGCCGGAGGTTCAGATACGCTAGTATCCAGTGATCAAGCGATTCTTCATTTCGTCGACTACCTCTACGCTGAATATAACGATACCCAGCCCAATGCCTTTGATACCAGCAACTTCAGTGGTGAAGTCTACAACCCGCTTGTTAAATCTGGTAATGCATCGCTAGAGAATCTGACCTTTGCACCAGATGATGAAGATAACAATCAAGCAGGCACTTTTACCCAGCAAAACGGCGATGGTGAGGTGATCAATGGTCGCTACGAATTTATGTTCGGTAATCGCGTTCTCGCCATGACAACAGGTGAAGGCGACACTAGCCAAACGCAATACTTAATTTCTCGTTCGTACAATACGGTATCAGACGCATATAGCGTTTGTACGACCGATAGTGCCTCAGGTTTAGCCTCACTGGTGTTAAGTTGTGACAATAATGAAGATGCAAAAAATAATATTATCGTCTTCTCACAAGCCCAAGCAGATATTGAATTAGAAAAGCTAGAAGCACTCGCAGACCAAGAAAGCCTTGCCCTCAGTGAAGCATTTGATACCAGTATTGAGACCTTTTTCACCTCGAGCTACAAAAAACTGAGTGATGAGCAAGGAGCTGGCCCGCTTTATTACAAAACTGGCGGAACACCCGCTATTGACGAGTCTCTAGGCCAAATGACATTGGCAGGTGCTCGGTTTAGTATAGGTAACACTGTCCCTGGTATTGACACTTCATCAAGTAATACTGCTGGTGTTGGCATTTACAATATCAGTGAAGGCTTCACCATTAGTTTTGATGTCATTTCCCATAACGGCGCTGGTTCACTTTCACTTTACGTTGATAACAACACCACAAGTCAAGGCAATTCCGTGCATGGCGCAGCCTCGAAATTCTATGGCAAGTCGATAAGTGAAGAAAACAATCCTGCCGGTCAACGTTTTAGCTACACCTACGTACCTGGCGAAGATGTCGTAACTGGTTCAGATCTTACAGCTGCAGACGCTCGCGGCATATTAAATGCAGAGATTAAGAACTCATTCTTCCAGTTGCGTACCGATAGTGCAGCTCACATTGTCATCGACAATTTAACCATTGAAACCGTTGCCACCGAAGTACCCGACATTGAACCACCAGTTGATGAACCACCAACATCGGGTGTGACATTTGCGGAAGAAGACTTCAACACGACAGAAGACTTTTTCTCAACCACATACAAGAGCTTACCAACAGACGGAACAATACCTCTGTACACTCGCACGGGTGGCACCGTAGTACTTGAAGATAATCAACTGACATTAGACAGCGGCCGCTTTACTTGGGGTAATAGTACGCCAGCAGTTGACACAAGTGGCGACGATACCGTCACCACCGGTGTCTTTGACTTAAGCAAACCCTATAATATCGTGGTCGATATAATTTCTGCTGATGAGCCCACCGATGACAAAGACAATAGTTTCATCATTTATGTGGACAACAACACATCAAGCAGTTCTAAATCAATTCATGGCGGTAGTTCGAAATTCTTTAGCCGCAAAATTGCAGACTTAGTGGACGGTGAAACACTCACTATCCCGGGGTATGTTGCGACTGAAACGTCATTCCTGCAACTTCGCACAGAAAGCGGTGGGGTTGTCGTTATCGACAATCTGCGCATTGAATATTTAGATCAGGCATCAGGCTATAGCTGTGATGATGCTAGCGACTTGTATTTCTGTGATGATTTTTCTTCAGGCACACTAGACAATTGGAACATATTATCTAAGCCAGAAAATACTTCAGGAGCTGTTGGTCAGTTTGACGTGCTTACCCTAGACGACGGTAATAAGGTCATGCGCTACACCGCTGGTGGTGAAGGCGGTGAAATCATCCTTGCCAAAGACGATGTAATGGCAAATGTTCCAAGCAATAACTACTACATCGAAGCTGATATTCGCCCACGTCAAAACAGCACGACTCGTAACAAGCAGCTTTATTTGATGGGACGCTATGAAGGTGAAGGCAATTGGTTCGCTGGTGGTCTTAATTTGCAAAACTCATCCAGTAGCACACAAGTTGAAGTTGCTGTAACAACCAATGGCTCAATAGCTCGTCCCGTTCAAAAGAAATCGCCATTGTTGCTTGGTGAGAAAGGAGGAACGGAAGACGGAGTTTGGTATACCACACGATTTGAGATGATTGACGATGCCTTAACGGTGTACCTCAATGGCGAAAAAATGGGTACGACAACTGACACCACATACTCAATGAAAGGCTTAATCGGCATCTTCACCAACAACCGTTCATTCGAACTTGATAACTTAAAAATTGGTGATCCTAGTGTCAAACCTATTCAATTGACACTTGATTACAAAGAACCAAACTGGGCAACAACCACATCAAGTGACGCGCTGATTATCAACGTTAGCGCATTCCAAGATGATGGCGAAACTGTAGATAGCTTTACCGTGAGCTCTAGCGATGAATCGGTAGTATCGGCAAGCATCGATGGCAACATCGTAACTATTCAGCCAACAGGCACAGGCTCTGCAACGATTACCTTCGTTTCAGGCTCTGACGAAAATATCGTGAGAACGATAGAAGTTAACGTCGAACCTGGTTTCGAAATGCCAACAACCCAATACGGCAGTCTGAGCGGAAAATTAAGCCCAGCAATTAGCAGCACTGAACAATATATTGATACACAATTGTCGATCACCTTCGACAATGAACCTAGCCTTGGCACATTAGGTGAAGTACACATATATAATGCGAGTGATGATAGTTTAGTCGATACAATTAAAGTAGGTACCAATGTCAATGTCTTAGGTTATGTAGGCCAAGACAGTAATCGTGAAGTCAATTACACACCGATTACTTTAGACGGTAATACCTTACATATATCACCTCGAAATAACGTTTTAACCTATGGCCAAAGCTACTACGTTGTCATAGGCGACGATGTGGTAAAAGGCGCTGAATTAAATGGCACACCGTTTGACGGCCTAGGCGCAAATAGTAGCTGGTCGTTTACCACCAAGTTTACCGCTCCAACCAGCAATGATGTGCTTGTTGATGACGATGGGGCTGCTGACTTTAGAACGGTGCAAGGTGCGCTTAACTACGTCATGGAAAATGTCGCGAAAGACGCCCCTGCTGTTATCTCTGTTAAAGACGGTGTTTATCACGAGTTGCTTTACTTGCGTAACAAGAACAACTTAACCATTCAAGGTGAGAGCCGCGAAAACACGGTTGTGCACTACGACAACTACGAAAGCTTTAACGGTGGCTCTAGCGGGCGTCCAGTATTCTTAGTTGAAGGTGCTGATATGTTAGTGCTTAATAACTTTACGTTGAAAAACTCCCACATCCGCAATGCATCGGTATCAAATCAAGCAGAGGCAATCTACTTCAATAGTAGCCATCGCTTAGTTGCCAACAACATGAACTTTATCAGTGAGCAAGACACTATTTTAGTGAAAGGCTACACTTGGTTCTATAACACCTTAGTTGCCGGTAACGTTGATTTTATATGGGGCTACCCTGTAGCTGCGCTGTTTGAAAGTAGTGAAATTCGCACCATTGGTGATTCTAAAAATGGTGCGTCTGACACACCAGTAAGCGGCGGTTACGTTTTGCAAGCGAGGGTGCCAAATGAGAATGATCCGGGCTTTGTGTTCTTAAACAGTGACTTTACTCATGGTCCTGGGCCACTGGGCAATACCGTTGCCGATGGCTCAACTTACATTGCTCGTAGTGGTGGCAGCTCATCCTACTATGACAATATCATACTGATTAATAACACATTTGATTCGCATATTGCCGATATCGGTTGGGCTTCTCAAGGCGTTAACAGCCAACCAGCTTCAAATCCTGAGGTAGCAACACTACTGAGTGGTTGGCGCGAATTCGGCAGTATGGATATGGCTGGTAACCCGCTTGACCTTTCAACTCGGGTTGGCGGTTATGAGCTTACAGCCGAAGAAGCCTCAAATTACCAAACACGTGCAGTAATCTTTGCAAGCTACAATAATAATGCAGGTTGGGCACCAGAACCACTCGCAATACCGACGTTGCCAGAGCCACCAAAAGCGATTTCACCAGTAGTGAAGGACTTAGGTTTTGCGGGCTACAACTTTGACGTCACGGGTGGCGAAGGCGGTGATGTGGTCACCGTGACTAACGGCATAGAATTAATCAATGCTTTAGACAATGCCAAAAACAGCAATACACCTGTCACTATTTATGTCGACGGTACCATTACTGACGCCAATACTGGCGGTAGCGGCGATTCGATCAATATTAAAGATATGGATAACGTATCAATCATTGGTGTCGCTGATCGCGGTAAATTCAGCGGTATTGGCATCAGTATTCGTCGCGCAAACAACATCATCATTCAGAATTTAACCATTCACGAAGTATTAACCGGAGGTAAAGACGGTATTTCAATTGAAGGTGATGATGATGGTTCAACGACTTCAAATATTTGGATTGACCACAATGAAATCTATGCTGACTTATCAGTAGATAAAGATTTCTATGACGGACTACTCGACTCTAAATCAGGTGCTGAGAACATCACTATTTCATACAACTACTTGCATGACGGCCAAAAAACGTCATTGCATGGTCACAGCGATGATGATAGCAACCCGAACAAAAACCGTAACATCACGTTCCATCACAATCGATTTGAAAACTTAACCTCGCGTGTGCCTTTATTTAGGTTTGGCTATGGACACCTGTTCAATAACTATTTTAACAATATCAGCTCTACGGCGATTAACGCTCGCATGGGTGCCGAACTGTTAATTGAAAACAACGTTTTTGAGAACACGAAAAATCCAATTGTCTCTTTCTATTCTGCGGAAAATGGCTATTGGAACTTAAGTGGTAACTACTTCGGCGAGGGCGTGACATGGACAACGCCAGATGCAGGCGATGTTAGTGCACAAGACGGCGTATCAACCAGCAGCTACGTCGTACCCTATAGCTATAGTTTAGACCCTGTTGATGAAGTAAAAGCCAAAGTACTTGCTAATGCTGGCGTCAATAAAATCGACCAAAGCGACCTTGATATTCCGATAGCAGACGATAGTGGTGCAGTAGAACCGCCAGTACAAGAGGCAATAGGTTTACCGTTTAATGAAAACTTCTCTGCCACTAACGCAGAAGAATTCTTCAGCAACAGCTACCGCGACTTATCAGGTGCAGCTGGCAGCGGCACACCACTATTTTATCGAGTCACAGGTAGCGTAGAAGTCGCAAGTGGCGAACTCACAATGACGGGCGCGCGAATCAGTATAGGTAACACCACGCCTGACGTGAGCACAACGGCTGAAGACACCACAACAACAGGTGTTTTCGATTTGACCAATAACTATCAAGTTTCGTTTACGGTTGTAGCAATAGCTGGCAACACAGATAAAAACTTTCAGATTTACGTCGACAACAACACCTCAAGTAGCGGTAAGTCGATTAATGGTGGAGCGTCTAAGTTTTACTCTGTCGCATTGAAAGATCATACGCCGGGACAGCGTTATGTGGTAGATGGCTTAGTCGCTTCGGCGAGTTCTTTCATCACGATTAGAACAGAAAGCGATGCAACTATTACCATCGATGATTTAACCATTGAATAGAGCAAATAACAAAAATAAGTAAAAACCGAGTATCAATAAAAAAAATTGATCTCCCTCGCACAGCCCAAAGCGTTGTTCTCAAGGAATAGACTGCGCTTTGAGCTGTGTTTTTTCATTTTAACTCGCTATCAAAAAGCACCGGAGCTATGTAGATGTACAAATTACTGAAGTTTGCTACCCCACTAATTTGTAGCACATTATTGGCGAATACTTGTTTTGCCAGTAATCCCTTAGATTTTGGCAGTAACATTCGCACCGCCGATCCGTCGGCACATGTTTGGCAAGATGGGCGTATCTACCTATACACTTCCCATGATGAAGAGTGTCAGCCAGATTTTTGGATGAAAGATTGGCATGTATTCTCTTCTGATAACTTGGCTGATTGGACAGACCATGGCCCTGTGCTTTCAGTTAACGACATTAGCTGGGCTGACAACTATGCATGGGCACCTGACGCAGCCTACAAAAATGGGAAGTACTATTTCGTATTTCCCGCTGGCACAGGCCATAAAGACAGGGTTAACCCTGAAAACAGCACAAAGTGGATGGGAATAGGTATTGCTGAAAGTGACTCCCCTACCGGCCCTTTTAAAGACATGATTGGCGAGCCTCTTTGGCGTCAACCATACGCAAATGATCCTGCGCTTTTTATTGATGATAACGGCAAAGCCTACCTTTATGTCCATGCAAAAAATCATGACTACCATGTGATTGAACTCGCTGACGATATGCGCAGTGTTAAAGGCTCATGGGAAAAAATGGATATGGGTGGCTACGAACCCAAAATGGAAGGGCCTTGGGTGTTTAAACGCGGTGACAACTACTACTACACCATGCCAGAAAATAATCGCGTATTGACCTACTACATGGCGAAATCGCCCAAAGGCCCATGGCAATACAAAGGCGTCATCATGGAGCAAGAACATGAGGCCAATAATCACCACTCAATTGTCGAATACAAGGGGCAATGGTTCTTGTTCTATCATCGATGGATTGAAACACCAGAGTCAGGTTGCTCACATAGAAAACGGCAACGTCATGTAGCAGCAGAGTATTTGTACTTCAATGCTGACGGCACAATCCAAAAAGTAGAGAGAACCAAAACAGGCATTGGTCGCTTCACACCTTAGCGCTACTTTTTATACAAAGCATAAACCGTATTCCCAGAATACAAACCCTCAACACAAAATTAGGAGACATCATGAAAATTGCATTAATGAATGAATTCTCACAAGCAGCAAAAAACCCAATAGTCCTAGAACAACTGCAAGCTGTTGCCAGTGAACAGCAACATCAGGTATTCAACGTAGGCATGGATGGTGATAATGACCACCGCCTCACTTATATTCATCTTGGTATTATGGCGAGTTTGCTACTTAATGCCAAAGCAGTTGACTTCGTTGTTACCGGCTGTGGAACAGGTCAAGGTGCATTGATGGCATCGAATGCATTTCCTGGCGTGGCTTGCGGCTACTGTATCGACCCTTCAGATGCCTATCTATTTGCCCAAATTAACAACGGAAATGCACTAGCGCTACCTTACGCTAAAGGTTTTGGCTGGGGGGCAGAATTAAACATTCGCTACATTTTCGAGAAAGCCTTTACCGGTGTGAAAGGTCAAGGCTACCCACCTGAGCGCAAAGACTCGCAAGTCACAAATGCCGGTATCCTGGAGCAGCTCAAAAAAGACGTTGCCAAAGATTACCTAGAGGCATTGAAAAGTATTGACGGTGAGCTAATTAGACAAGCCGTTGGCGGGCCTCGATTCCAAGAGTGTTTCTTTAACTATAGTCAGGACGAAAATATATCAGCATTTGTCCGTCAGCACGTATAAATCTTGATTTCTGAATTATACGATTATCACTAACGCTGGGTAGCAGTATTTGCTGCTACTCTACTTCGCTTAACTCTCAACTTTTTATTCTGAGCTATATATTATGAACTATGCATTCGGCAATTTGCACTTATCAATCGACGACCGACCTCATGATTGAAATAAATTAACTTACTCTGCATAAATCAATAATGCTAGGTTACATTCGCCATCCTGACTAAACAGTTACTTTTAGTGCGGCATCTACGAATCGACACCTTCGTTTACTTGCTTACATTCCCTACTGCGTCGCTAGCTAATACTTCCAAAATGACGGGACATTTTCATTTAAGTAAATGAAATCACAAAATAATTCAGGACAGCACTCTATTTGTCCCAATAAAATACGAATAACACTTTTTATTGAAACTTATCCAAGAATCTTAACGCATTGTATTTATTAACATTAAAATCAATAAAATGAAAAGTTATGAGATATAAACAACAAGTTTGACATTTTTTTAACAAACAACTTGCCACCGGTAGCAAAGTTAGCTAAATTTACATTGCCACCGGTAGCAATTTGAGCAATCCGTAATCATTTGGACGTTTGTATTGGAAGTGATTAATGAATGGATTGTGATACTAAGTTGCAAAGAGTAGTCGATACCTAGGGCAGAGAAATTTTATTAATTCACACTAATTGTTGTTTATAACTGAGTAATGAAGGTAGTAAGGTTTGATGCTAGGAATAACGAAAAACACACTTGCTAGTTTGTACATCGGTACGTTATGTCTGTTTAGTACAACTGCGCTTGCTCATAAATCGCCTCAAGAAATTAATGAAGCGATCAGCGCTGTGGTCAACCGCATCGAGTTGCCAAACATCCCTTCTCAAGAATTTATCGTTACTGATTATGGCGACAACACTGGTCTCAAAAATGATTTGTTACCTGCCATCAAAGCAGCAATAGCTGCTGCTAATAAGGCAGGTGGCGGAAAAGTTATCATCCCGGCAGGTATATGGCCCATTAATGGTCCTATTCACTTAAAAAGTAAAATTAACTTACACCTTAATGCCGGGGCGAAGCTCCTATTCTCTCCAGAGCCTGAGCATTACCTACCCGCAGTAAAACAGCGCTGGGAAGGTACTGAAGTTTATAACTACTCTCCTCTCATTTACGCCGCTAATGTCGAGGATATTGCGATAACAGGTAAAGGTACCATCGATGGCAACGCTAGCAGCAAGTTCCATCTTTGGCATAAGCTTCAGGGAAATGATATTCGCCAACTGCGCCAACAAGGTTTTGATGGCATTCCTGTGACAGAGCGTGTGTATCAAGAAGGTTCATACCTTCGCCCAGGCCTCATCCAAATATTCGGTGCCAAACGTGTCCTACTAGACGGTTACACTGCACTAAATGCCCCATTCTGGGTTAACCATATCGTTTATACCGATCACGCGACCATTACTAACCTTAACGTCGATAGCCACTTCCCAAACAATGACGGTGTAGATATTGAATCCAGTACAAACGTGATAGTTGCAAACAATCAGTTTTCAACGGGTGATGACTCTGTCGTCATCAAGTCGGGACGTGACTTAGATGGCAGAACCATTGCCCGCCCAAGCCAACACATCGTGGTCAGAAATAACGTGATGGGAGGCGAAGATGGCATCGGTCTTGGCAGTGAAATGGCTGCTGGTATAAGTGACGTTTATTTCTATCAAAATACCTTTACTAAGGGCAATGCGGCGTTTCGATTCAAGTCAAACCTAGACCGCGGCGGTGTAGTAGAAAACATCTATATTGAGCGAGCTGATGTTGGTGAGTTTGACACCCTATTTTGGTTTCAGCTTAATTACCCATCAGAATTAGGCGGTAACTTCGAAACCCGCTATCGCAATATCCAATTTAGCAATATCTCTGCAAAACAAATCGGTACCAGTTTTTTCGTTAGAGCTCCAGATAAGTTCCCTTTAGAGAACGTGAGCTTTAAGGACATAACCATTAAACACAACAAGCAACTTTTTGATGTTGAAAACGCCTTAAACGTTCGTTTCGAGCAGGTGAGCGTCCAGCATCAAACCATCAACGGCGAGCTTTCTTGGCAGCGAGAGGCAAGCCAATAACGGTAGAAATTCAATTATAAAATTGATGTATATAAAAAAATCGTTTGAGGATTAAGCAGTTCCACAAACATAATAAAGGCTTCGGGAGGAGAAGATGAATTATAAATATAACAAGTTAGCGGCGCTTATCGCGCTGTCACTTTCCAGTACTCATATTATGGCTGCGGAAGCAACTAGCGACGTTGCTGACCAAGAAGTAGAGGTTATTGAGGTTAAAGGCTATCGCGGCTCTTTATCTCGCTCTTTGATGGAAAAAAGAGCATCAGTTAATACGAAAGAGTCAATAGCAGCCGAGGACATTGGTAAGTTTCCTGATCTAAACATCGCGGAATCTATCCAGCGCGTACCGGGTGTTGCCATCAGTCGTGAAGGTGGTGAAGGTCGTCAAATTACACTACGTGGCTTAGGTCCAAGCTTCACTCGCACCACGCTAAACGGCATGGAAGTACCAGCAAGTACCGATGGTACCGACTCTGGCGGCGGTGTAAACGGTGGTCGTTCTTTCGACTTTAACGTATTTGCGTCAGAGTTATTTAATCGCGTTGATATTCAAAAGTCGCCAACAGCTTCTATGGAAGAAGGTGGTATCGCCGGTACTGTAGATCTATATTCAGCCAAACCTTTCGACAACCCTGGTTTACATCTAGCAGCTTCCGCACAAGGTGGTTATAACGAGATCACTGAAGAAGTCGACCCTCGATTTGCCGTAATGGTCAGCAATACCTTCGCTGATGATACTTTCGGCGTCCTGCTATCACTTGCACAGTCAGAAAGAACGGTTCGCCAAGAAGGCTTTGGTACAGTGCGTTGGACCACGCCAGTAAAAGACGGTGGAGGTGTTTTTGCAGACACATCAAACACTGTTGTTACAGGTACACCTGATGTCGGTACATGTGAGGACGACGGTGTTGCTGTTGATCCAATCAACTGCTTATGGACACCGCGTCTACCTCGCCCCGACTACTTTGGTAACGAGCAGGATCGTATCGGCTTTACTGGTTCATTCCAATATGCGCCTAATGAAGATTTATTAATTACGTTTGACACCTTGCATTCAACGCTAGATAACAAGCGTACAATGTATAACTTCTTCGAAATGTTCCGAAGCACTTTCGACGAAATTACGCCAACCGCGATTACGGTGCACCCTAACGGTCGTCAGGTGTTAGCAGGTACTTATGACGGGATTAAATCTCGTATCGAAAGTCGCCAGCAAATTTCGGAAACCAAATTTAGCCAATATGTACTATCAGCAGAATACAATATTAATGACGAGCTAAAATTAGATGCCATGTTCGGTACAGCTGAGTCAGACGCTCGCTCTGAACAATACCGCTACAACATGACCAATAGCACACCGCACACATTCAGTTTCGACTTCAGTAACAATGCGAATGTACCAGAAGTGAGTTATGGTTATGACGTTAATGACCCTGCCATGTACAACTTAAGTGATGGTCGCTTAAGAGCAACAGACGTAATTCGCGAAAACGATACGTTAAAACTTGATCTTACTTATGAAGGTGACGAGATCACTTTAAAAACGGGTCTTGCTTTTAATGATCGCGTAGTTGATTACTCAGAAGAGCAAATTAACGGCTTCCCTGACCAAGACTCTGCTGTAGGCTTTGCTCACGATATGCCTGTCGATGACTTTGGCAACGGTTTTGATGGTCCACTTTCATCATTTATCGTAGCTGACTTCAACGCTATCAAAGATCAATTGCTGCCAACAACCTGGACACCGCGTACAGCCCAAACGTGGAAGGTTCAAGAAGAAACATCTGCGCTTTATGTTGAAGTAACTAATAGTACTGAAATTGCAGGTATGACATTGAATTCAAACTTTGGTATGCGCTATGTCGAGTCAAAAACCACATCAACGGGTTTGATTGATTTAGACAAAGTGAGTATCGAGAACGAATACAAAAACTTCCTACCAGCGATTAACTTCTCCCTAGAAGCGACTGACGACATTATTGTGCGTTTAGGTATGTCAGAGACAATTACCCGTCCTAGCTTAAGCTCGTTAAACCCGGGTAACCCGAGTTTCTCATACATTAATGGTACTGTTAGAACTGGTAACCCGTTCTTGAAACCATTCGTGTCAGATAATGTAGATTTTGGTGTCGAATGGTACTTCAATCAAGAATCACTATTTGCAGCAACTGTGTTCTACAAAGACATTGACGACTGGATTAAGAGTGACTCAGAAGAGCGTTTAGTCGATGAAGCATACTACCCGTTCATTGATTCTGACCCGCAATACGATCCATTGATTGCATTAGACCCGCGGACAACGCCATATGAGCACTTCACAAGTGTAAATACTGATGAGCGTCAGTTAAGTGGTTTTGAGGTTATCTATCAGCAACCATTTACATTTTTACCTGCGCCATTTGATGGCTTAGGTGTTGTCGCAAACTACACACGCGTAAACACCTCAGGTGAAATCGAAGGTTTATCTGAAAACTCATATAACTTCACGGTGTACTATGAGAAAGATAACTACGGTGCACGTGTTTCAGCCAACAAGCGTGATGACTACATCACAGACTTTACTGGCAGTAACGGTAATGCAGAGCACGGTACCACTGGTCCTACGCACGTAGACATCTCAGCGTTTTACAACTTCAGTGAAAACTTAACGTTCACATTAGAAGTGATTAACGTGACTGACGAATACGAGCGTTTGTATACGACAGGTGATGGTGACTTGAACTTGATGCGTGAGTATAACCACACAGGCACACAGTTCTTCTTGGGTGTACGCTACAACCTTTAGTAAATAAATCACGATAGACAAAAGCCACCGAATAAAAAACGGTGGCTTTTTTATTTTCAGCGTAATTTGTATAGGGTGTTTTCTATTGATTGAATTTTAGAGAAATACAATTGATGACTAACACCGGTTACTTTGCTCTAAATACGCCTGACAAGCCAATAAAATCAGCGTTTTCATCGCCAAATCAAACGTATTTATATTGACATGCTTTAGTCTATCGTTTACCTTCTAAGAACAAATGCCACCGGTGGCAACAATATCTGAGATGAGTAGACCAAGCATAGCTTCAAGCACGGACATTCGGCTATTGCCAAAAGACATTGGAAGATGACTAAATACTTTAGACTTAAGGCCAGAATTGATAAAAAATGAATAATTCAAGAAGAAAAATTTTAAAGGCTTTCGCAGCAAGCGGTATCGTTACTGCGAGTATTATGAGCGGTGGATTAATCGCTTGTTCATCACTGTCAACAAGGTCAGTATCAACAAACAATCAACGAGTAAATGATGTCAACTATCAAGGTGATTGGGCAAAAGCAAAGCGAATTCGTGAAGCGATAACGTTGCCAAGCTTCCCGAATAGGCAATTTAACATTGTTGATTTCGGCGCAAAAGACAATGGCAAATTCATCAATACTGATGTTATTGCCAACGCCATAAAAGCGTGTCATCAAGCCGGTGGCGGCACAGTCTATATACCATCAGGCACCTTTATCACTGGACCCATTCACCTGCTTTCCAATGTCAACTTACATTTAGCTGATGGTGCTACATTAAGCTTTCTAACAGACCCCCAACATTACCTCCCAGAAGTACTCACCCGTTGGGAAGGTGTCGAATTTATGGGTTACTCCCCGCTAATTTATGCTTATCAACAAAAAAATATAGCGATTACGGGAAATGGCACGTTAGAAGGTAATGCTGACAACAACACATGGTGGCCATGGAAAGGACCTCACAAAGAAGCGCATTGGCAATTAATCGCTGGAGAAGACCAAAAGCCAGCCCGTACTCAATTATTCAACGATGCAGAGAATAATGTGCCCGTTAGAGATCGCCATTACAGTGAAGATGCTTATTTACGCCCACCATTCATTCAGCCATACGATTGCCAGAATGTGCTTATTGAAGGTGTGACCATCAGGAACTCACCATTTTGGTTAGTCAACCCAGTATTATGTAAGCACGTAACAGTGAGAAAGGTTAATTTCTTCTCTCACGGTCCTAATTCCGATGGTTGTGATCCTGAAAGTTGCGACCACGTGCTCATCGAAGATTGTCATTTCGATACCGGTGATGATTGCATCGCCATCAAATCTGGTCGAAACGCAGACGGACGCAGACTTGCAACCCCCTGCCAAAACATTGTCATAGCCAACTGTCAAATGAAAGAGGGCCATGGTGGGGTTGTTATTGGCAGTGAGATATCCGGAGGTGTTAATAACGTCTTCGTCGAGAATTGCCAGATGGACAGCCCACATTTAGAGCGTGCTATTCGCATTAAAACTAACTCTGTCCGAGGTGGTGTTATCGAGCATTTACGGTATCGAGACATCAATGTAGGCACCGTCAAAAACGCCATCGTCATTAACTACTTCTATGAAGAAGGTGATGCAGGTGATTTTGACCCCATTGTACGTGACATCGTTATAGAGCGCCTCAACTGTAAAAAAGTGTTGAGTAAGGCACTCTACCTTCAAGGTTTTGAACGTGATCCTATTTACGATATCACCTTGATTGATAGTCATTTTATCGACGTGGCGAAAGCTTCAATTGTGAAGAACGTGAACGGCTTTACGCTTGAAAACGTCACCATAAACAAACAAGCACTGGTATTACCGGCTTAAGTAAAAACCATTTACATATATTTGTTCATGAGTTTATTGCGACGGTTTAACCCATGGTTAAAAGCAACTTTGCGAAAACTCTTTGCGCTCCGTAAACGGCAAATGAACAGAAAAGATGTTACTTTTTGAGGAAACATTATGGTTGCTCCTATTCAACCTTTATCACTTCATCCAGATCGCTTATTTTCTAGCGATGAAAAAGTTGTAGCAATTGCACGTGAGCTTTATAACGAAATAAAAGACTTACCTATCATCAGTCCTCACGGACACACCGATCCCAGTTGGTTCAATGAAAATAAGAACTTTGGCAATGCAACAGAGCTTTTCATCAAGCCTGATCATTATGTCTTTAGAATGTTATACAGCCAAGGCATCAAGCTAACAGATTTAGGCATTCCACAGCATGGGTTACAGGGTGACAGAGCGCAAGCTGCTTCTGTTGATCCTAAAAAAGCATGGCAAATATTTGCCGATAACTATCATTTGTTCCCCGGCACACCGTCTGGCTATTGGTTAGACTCTGTGTTCAGTGAAGTCTTTGGCTTTACCGAAAAGCTGTGTTCCGCGAATGCTCAACAATACTATGATGTCATTACTGCACAACTTGCCACGCCTGAGTATAAACCGCATGCGTTAATGGACCGATTCAACATTGAGTTAATCGCGACGACAGAAGGTGCCCTAGATGTTCTGCCTCATCACAGAGCCATCAAAGATACGCCAATGGCAAAACGCGTGATAACCACGTTCCGCCCTGACGATGTAGTTGATGCAAGTCGTGAGGACTTTGTCGAAAACCTTGCAAAACTCGGTGAGTTGACCAATGAAAACACAGCAACTTGGCAAGGCTATTTAGATGCAATAAGAGCCCGTCGCGAATACTTTAAGACGGAAGGACGCGCGACAGCAACAGATCATGGCCATCCATCTGCAATTACAGCAGACTTATCACCACTAGAGTGTCAAAAACTACTAACCAAATGCCTAGCGGGCGATGCCACACCACAAGAGCAAGAGCTATTCCGTGGGCAAATGCTCACTGAGCTTGCCGGTATGAGCATTCAAGATGGCTTAGTTATGCAGATTCACCCAGGAGCACATCGTAACCACAATCAACCTATATTCGATGTTTTTGGTCGAGACAAAGGGTGCGATATTCCAAGCCAAACAGAATATGTGAATGCGTTAAAGCCTCTGCTAAGCAAATACGGTAATGATCCTAAGTTGAACATTATTTTATTCACCTTAGACGAAACCACCTATAGTCGAGAATTAGCGCCTTTAGCCGGCCATTACCCAAGCTTGAAGCTTGGACCCGCATGGTGGTTCCACGATAGCCCAGCAGGTATGCTTCGCTTCCGTCAACAAGTCACCGAAACGGCAGGCTTTTATAACACTGTTGGTTTTAACGACGATACTCGCGCCTTCCTATCGATTCCTGCGCGTCATGATGTCGCTCGCCGCGTTGACTGTCGATACTTAGCCGAACTAGTTACAAATCACCAAATTACACTGACTGAAGCACATACGCTGGCTTATCAGTTAACCTATGGACTTGTCAAAAAAGCATACAAGATCGACTAGCGCAAAATAACAGCGCTTGTAAGTGCAAGCGCTGAACTATCGTCATAAGGCTAACGTCGGCATTTAACATTACAACAGACAGTTACAAGCGGAACATTACAATGATAAATTACACGGTTACATCTTCAGGCAAAACGCTTTTAGTCACTACCCTGCTAGCCAGTGGATTAATTGCCTGTTCACCACAGCAAACTGATGTAAAAACTGATTCGAATGTGCAAACAGGTGCAAAAGCACCAACTAGCGACCTAAAAACACAAATAGCATCGGTCATCGTAACAAATCCTTCGACCTTTGATCGAAGCCAGCAACCAGTTTACCTGAGCTTCTATGATTTGGGGTTAACAGGAACAGAATCGAACTTAGCAAACCTGAGTGTATTTACTAACGATGACAACAAGCGTTCTGTCATCAGCCAACTGATCGATAAGGATCACGATGGCTCACTCGATGGCGTAATGTTCATGAGCCAATTACCCGCGGGAATGTCAGCGAACTACATGCTAACGCTCGGAAATACTAGCGCTAACCGCATCGACTGGCCAAAACTCACGCAAGCTGAAATTTCTCACAAAACCGGTGGCGAGTGGGTAGCCCACACAAAACCACCTAAACACAAACCTGCAGATGCATTTAAAGAATATATTGGCGGTGAATTTCAAAACGTCAATGAGCTAACACCGCCGCCCCACTACACAGACCACTCGAATTGGATTCGTTATGAAGGTCCTGGTATCGAATCTGATAAGGTTGGTTATCGAGTGTATCTCGACTGGCGTAACGGCTTTGACATATTTGGCAAAAAAACTGAGCAACCCATTCTACAGAAAGTTGGACAAGATGGTTACGCTTCCTATCATGAAATGCAACCTTGGGGAATGGACATTCTTAAAGTGGGTAGTTCGCTTGGCGCTGGTGGATTCGGCCTTTGGCACGATAACATATTATCACTAGTGAATGACGTAAAGTCATGGCACGCGAATATTACCGCTAATGGCGATATCTATTCAGCGTTTCAAATCCAGTATGGCAACTGGAACAATGCCCTGAATCAGCAAAATCTTATCGCAAACATTAGCATGCATGCCGGTAGCCGTCTCGCCAAGGTCAACTTATCACTCGAAAAAGATGTGCCTAATATTGCCACAGGTGTCGTTAAACACAAAAACACCGAATTTATTCAGGGGTCTACCAATGTTACAGGCCATGCCTATAGCTATATCGCAAGTTGGGGCCAACAAGCGTTGGATGGCAGCTATTTAGGCATGGCCGTTTTCTTTAAGAAAAATCAGCTTAGTAAAGTAACGCAAGACGAAAAGAACTATCTTGCGATATTGAGACCTCAAGGTGACAGTGGCCAACAACAGGTAGAATATTACTTTGCGTCAGTTTGGCAGCCGGAAAGCGGTATTGGTGATAAGCAGTCATTTATTGATTATCTAGAAAAAACAACTGAGCAACTCACAATTGCGCCACGCGTTTTAATAAATACTGCCCTTACAAATAAAGCCATAAAACAGCCACTAAGCGCAGAGTCTGCATTAAATTGGAGTAAAAGACTTGCTGATTCTGAGCTTAACCGCAAAACCTTAGGCTATCACTACGACGGCTGGGATGTAAGTCGCCAGCGCAAACCCAAATTTGAGTATGACATCATTGGCATTCAACCTTTGATGTATCAGCGTTTATCTTCTTATATAGACGATCCTAGCTACACTGAGGTTATTGAGAAAGTCACAGGCAGTTTCGTTAACGAAGAAGGAAAAATCGGTCGTTACAAAACCAGCAATTTCAATATTGATAATATTGCGCCAGGTCGAAATATATTGACGCTTTTCCAACGCACAGGTGAGCAGAAGTACAAGGTTGCTGCCGACACGTTACGACAACAATTAAAAGACCATCCTAAAACAACCGAAGGCGCTTTTTGGCACAAGAAAAAGTACACCAACCAACTTTGGCTAGATGGTGTTTATATGGGCATGCCATTCCTTGCAGAATATGCGGTAATGTTTGAGCAAGGAGAGCAACAACACCACACACTGGCAGAAGTTGTTAATGAGTTTGTATTAACGCGTAAGTATTTACGTGATGGTAAAACGGGTCTTTACTACCACGGCTGGGACGAGAGCAAACAGCAAGACTGGGCAGACAAAGAGACTGGGCTGTCACCTGAATTTTGGGCACGTGGCATGGGCTGGTTCATGATGGCTATTGTCGAAGTACTAGACATCATCCCGCCCGAAGAAGTTGACCTTAGAGCCCCACTTATCGCGTTAGCAAAAGAAGCAGCGGCAGACCTCATCAAGTTTCAAGACCCAGATACTGGTACGTGGTGGCAA
Source organism: uncultured Thalassotalea sp. (assembly GCA_947492575.1). Taxonomy (GTDB): domain Bacteria; phylum Pseudomonadota; class Gammaproteobacteria; order Enterobacterales; family Alteromonadaceae; genus Thalassotalea_F. The sequence continues at coordinate 1,250,704 of CANLNK010000001.1, read as the reverse complement.
GTAATGGACAAAGCAAACGCTGTCGGTAATTATCGAGAGTCAACTGCGACAGCGATGTTCACCTATTTCTTAACGAAGTCAATCAACAAAGGATACATTGGCGCATCATATAAAGACGCTGCGCTAAACGCTTACCAAGGTATGCTAAACAATTTCATGCTTGTACATGCAAATGGAGAAATTAGTATGACCCAGCAGTGTTACGTAGCAGGGTTAGGTTTTGGCCGAGATGGTAGTTACAAGTACTACATTACTGAGCCAGTTTGGCAGAATGACCCTAAAGGCAATGGTGCGTTTGTTCTATCTGGAATAGAAATATTCAAACTGCTTAGTGCTACAAAGGATATTTGAACCAACCTTAAATAAAAAAGCAAAAAGCTAAAGCCCCTGATAATTGGGAAGATGTCAGTATAAGTCAGAGCTGAAGTAGAAATAAGCTAGAGGAATTTCCTCTAGCTTTTTTTGTGGGTTTGACTCTGTTACTGCAACATTGAATTGACAGTATTGATGGTATTAATGGAATTGATGGTAAAAACACACAATAACTGCTGTTAAATTGAGGAAATAATATCGTTAGGATATGTGATTGAGAACGAGCCCAATGCGGAATAATCAATCGAAGTATAGCGTTTAACGCCCTTAATGGGCGTAGCCTATCAGCGCCAGCTCTAAGCAGCATCTATCGGTAGAGCGGGATCTTGCAAAATAACAGAGGATAGAGACAACCCTCTGACGAATGTGTTTACGTTGAATTTTTACTGGTTGACTCTCTCACCACCAAATAAGGCTTCACGGCCGTTTCTTTGGTTAATAGTAGGCTTTGCTCACTTTGAATTTTATTGACTAATTTTTGTGTCGCGAGAGCAGCCATATTGTCTATTGGTCGATGAATAGTCGTCAATGCTGGAATAACGCGAGAAGCTAAAATATTGTCATCAAATCCAGCGACCGATAATTGGTCAGGTACTTTGATTCCCAAGTCGTGAGCTGCGCGAATAACGCCTAACGCCATCTCATCGTTATTGGCCAAAATAGCCGTTGGTAACTCGTCTTCCGACAGAAGCTCCATGGCACACTTAAACCCACTTTCATAGCTGTTCTCGCCCTCTTTGATACGAATATTAGGCACATTAATATCACAACTATTTAATTCACTGAGAAAGCCGTCCATACGCTCCATCGACGAGGTATAGCGCAATGGGCCAGAAATATAGCCGATATCGCGATGACCTAGCTCAATAAAATGGTCAGCCATGCCTTTCATTGCCTCTCTTTCATCTGAAACAACGATGTTGTCTTCGTCGTCAAAATCAACGGATGCTATGCGCACATATTGAACATTCATCTCTCGTAAAGCAGCAGCTAACGCTTTGTTCTCTGATACTGGCGGCACAATAATTACGCCATCAAGCTTAGACTTAGCAATTGACGCTAGGCACTCTTCAATAAAGTTCTCTTCTCTCGACTTACAAGGATGCACAACAAGTTCGTAACCTAGCTCACTACAAACACTTAATGCGCCGCTCTGAACTTGTTCAATTGAGAGTGAATCATAGTGCTCATAGATAAGACCCAATAGGTAAGAACGGCTTGATGCAAGCCCACGCGCCTGCTTATCAGGCACAAAGTTAAGCTCTTTAATGACCTTTTCAACATGCTCCCTCGTTTTCTCCCCCACGAGAGAAGATCGGTTGATAACTCGGGAAACCGTACGCTTTGAAACGCCAGAAACTCTGGCCACATCATTAATAGTAATATTCTTATCTTGCATTGTGATTCTTATTATTTTCAGTGTTGTTCTTCAATATTAAGCACGACTTAAGCAATAACCGGCGTATTGTACTCTAATTTCAGCAGCTTTATCAGTCTTAAATTAATCCAAAAAAGCGAGGTAAAGCTTCACTTATCGCGGGGACATATGTGACCAAGAGCAGTACTAAAATCATCATAAAGTAAAGCGGTATCATTGGCTTGATCATTTTATGTAGCGATGTTTTCGCCACCGCGCAACTGACAAATAACACACTGCCTACCGGTGGAGACACCAAACCAATAGATAAATTTAAAACGATCATTATGCCAAATTGAATTGGCGACATACCTAATTCAACGGCTACCGGTAAAAATATCGGAGTGAAAATCAAGACCGCAGGTGTCATATCGATAAACGCACCAACCAATATCAAAATAAGGTTGATAAGCAATAATATAATAATAGGGTTATCGCTTAGTGTCAGGAAGAAATCACTAATTGCTTGCGGTATATGTGCATAGGATAATAACCAAGACATCGCTGACGAAGCACCGATAATTAACATCACTATCGCCGTGGTCTCACAGGCTTTCAACAATAAAGCCGGTAGGTCCTTAGCTGATATCTCCCGATAAATAAATACCGATAATGTTAGTGCATACAACACCGCTATAGCACCGGCTTCTGTTGCAGTGAACACACCGGAAATAATGCCACCGATAACAATAAATACCAAAAACAAGCTCGGTAACGCGGCAGCCACTTTTTCAAAAACAATAGGTAATGGTAAACGTGCGGCAACCGGATATTTTTTTCTCAATGCATAAACAAAACAAACAGCCATTAGCGCTAAACCGACCAAAATACCGGGTAGATAGCCAGCAATAAATAAAGCGGCAATGGAAACACCGCCACTGGCAATAGCGTAAATAATCAAAATATTACTCGGCGGAATTAACATGCCGGTAGTTGCCGATGTTGCTGTCACTGATGCCGCAAAATTCTCATCGTAGCCATGTTTTTTCATTTCAGGAATCATGAAGCTACCAATTGCAGAGGTGGCCGCGACTGCAGAACCAGAAATTGCTCCAAACATCATACACGATGCAACATTAACCAAAGCCAAACCACCAGGTAAAGAGCCAATAACGGCCATGGCACATTCAATTAAACGTTTCGCAATTCCCCCCTGCCCCATGATCAGCCCCGAAAGGATAAAAAACGGAATAGCCAACAATGCGAAACTATCAATACCACCAGCCATTTGCTGAGCTATGGTTGTAGTTGCAGGAATAAAATCAATATGAAGTAGTAATGCGGCAAGTGTCGCGACACCAATACAGATAGAAATCGGTACGTTGATGAAAAGGAGCGTAAAGAAAATTACTAAGAGTAAAATAGGTGTAATATCCATTAGTGAGCCCCTTCAGATAAAATTCGCTTAAGATTGTTGAGCGCGAATACAATGATCAATAAACCAGACAGCGGAATCACTGCATAAACAAAACCAACTTGCACACCTAATGCGGCGGATGTCTGCTTTAACTCCAACGTAATGCTTACTAGAGAAAAACCACCAATAATCATCACCAAAATGGCAAAAGCCATGACGACAAGCTCAATGACGATAAGTGTCATTTTTTTATTGGCACCAGTCATCTTTTCAACAAATAAATCCAAGCCTAAGTGCGCTTTCGTTTTGTAAGCGTAGGCAGCTCCTAAGATACCAATCCAAATCAGTAGATAGCGCGACAACTCCTCTGTAAATGAACTCGGATCAGAAAGCACAAAACGAGAAAATACTTGCCAAGTTACCGTTAGTACGATGGCGAGCATCATGACCATGAGCAACTTTTCTAGTACAAAGGATATTCGATTAACTATTGTCTCCACGTCGACCACCTACATAGCTTTAATTATTTTTATTTGTTCGGCGACAGGGCTGTTTTCGAACGTTTTGTGAAACTCTACCACCTTTTCTTGAAATGGTTTTTTGTCCGGATAATAGACCTTAACACCCGCAGCTTTAACCGCCTCTAACGCATCATTTGACGCTTTCTCCCAAAGAGATTTTTGATAGACGACAGCATCTGCCATTGCTTGTGTGAGCCATTTTTGTTCTTGACTAGATAAGCTATTCCAAACCGGTAAACTCGCAATAATAATATCGGGAACGAAGGTATGTTCATCTAAGCTATAGTAAGGAGCAATCTCATAGTGACGAGAAATATAATAGCTCGGTGGGTTATTTTCAGCGCCATCAACAACACCTTGTTGCAAGGCAGCATATAGCTCTCCCCAAGCAATTGGTGTCGCCGCTGCACCTAGTGCTTTTGCCGTTGCCATAGATGTAGGGCTATTAAGCACCCGTATCTTTTTACCGGTCAAATCATCTGGGCTTAAAATAGGACCTTCAGTCGAGTAGAAACTGCGGCTGCCAGCATCAAAATAACCTAGCCCTTTAAGGCGAGCGATTTTTGTTTTATCGAGCAAATCCTGACCTATAGGGCCATCAAGTACCTGCCAATAATGCTCGCGACTTTTCATCAAGTAAGGAATGCCAAAAAGGGCCATCTCTGGCACAAAACCTTCAAGTGGACTCGCTGACACTTTGGTAATTGATAAGCTGCCGATTTGCAGTAGCTCGATCATTTCTCGCTCAGATCCGAGCATGGCGCCAGGATAAATAGCCAGTTCCATTTTACCATCTGAATGAAGCGCCAGACGTTCAGCCATATACTCCATAGCTTCATGCACGACATGACGCGTATTGTGAGTGTGACCTAATGTTAATGTCGTTTTTTCTTGTTGATTATTACAGGCTGCTAGTACCAGTATCGACATTACAACGGTTAAAAATCTCATTTGCTAAGCCTTATTATCGCAACGCAGTCGGCGCGTGAAAGTCCATGTCGGTATAGTCAAGATTTTCACCAGCCATTCCCCAAATAAAACTGTAATTCTGTGTGCCAGCGCCAGAATGAATAGACCAAGGCGGAGACACAACAGCTTGCTCATTATGCACCCATATATGGCGCGTCTCATGTGGCTCTCCCATGAAGTGACAAACGGCTTGTTCAGCAGGGACCTCAAAATAAAAATACACCTCGTTACGTCTATCGTGCTGATGCGCTGGCATGGTATTCCACACGCTTCCGGTTTTTAACTCCGTTAACCCCATTTGCAACTGGCAGGTTTCAATAACGGTATTAATCAACATTTGGTTGATATCACGTTCGTTGGAAGTATCGAGATTCCCCATATGAAGCACGTTAGCGTCTGCTTTAGTGACTAATTTATTCGGATATTTTCGATGGGCAGGTGCTGAGTTTAAATAAAACTTAGCCGGCATATCAGGGTTTTTACTGGTAAAAACCACATCTTGAGTTTCCTTTCCTAAATAAAGTGCGTCTTTAAAGCCAAGCGAATACTCAATACCGTCAGCCAATACAACGCCTTCTCCCCCAACGTTGATGATGCCAAGCTCTCTACCTTGCAGGAACGATGGTTGCTTGAGCGCGTCTAACGTTTCTAACGCCAGCGACTTGGTTACAGGCACAGCACTGCCCACCATAAAACGTTCATAATGGGTATAAAGCCAATAAACTTTATCAGCCTGCATCAACTTATTGACCAAAAACTCATCCCGTAATTGCTGTGTATCGAAACCTTTAACTTCATTTGGTCCAACTGCATATCTATTTTCAAATTCTGTTGTCATATTTCCCCCGCTACTACTCTGCTCAACATATGGCACTCGGCTATCGCGCCAGCCAACCACCATCAACCGCCATAATGTGACCATTCATATAGTCGCTCGCCTTTGACGCTAAGAATACTGCTGCACCAACTAAGTCTTCCGGCTCACCCCAACGCCCAGCTGGAATGCGCTTCTCAATCTCTGCATTACGAGTTTCATCATCTTGCAGCGCTTGCGTGTTATCCGTTCGAAAATAGCCAGGTGCGATGGCATTAACTTGAATATTATTAACTGCCCACTCGTTAGCAAGTGCCTTAGTAACGCCTGCAATAGCATGTTTACTGGCAGTGTATGCAGGTACGGTCATACCGCCACTGTATGACAGCATTGAGGCAATATTAATAATTTTCCCCTGACCTTTTGCCATCATACTTGGGGCCAAAAGTTGTGCGAGGATAAAGCTTGCATCTACGTTGACTTTCATCACATTGGTCCACTGTTCATAAGGAAAATCGACCGCAGGACTGCGGTAAATTGTGCCGCCGACATTAACTAAGATGTCTATCGTTCCATATTCTTCTAATACCGTATCAGCTAGCTGACGAACCGATACTTCATCTGATAGGTCACTACTGTAACTCGCAGCCTCATGGCCTGCAGCGAGAATTCTGTTAACCGTCTCTTCACAACCATTTTCTCGACTGCTACTACAAATGACTTTCGCGCCTGCAGCCGCTAATCCGATAGCAATGCTTTGACCTAAGCCTCGACTAGCGCCAGTCACCAACGCTGTTTTACCTTGCAAGCTAAATAATTGTGAAATCATCTTCATCTCTCAAATTGACTTTAATAAAACGTTCATTAAATGGCATGTAAGAATGCTGGGTTGTAGAAGGTTCGATCACTGCCGTCATCTATTTCACGAACATATGGACGAAACACTCTTCTTACCATTTTTGCTTAAGCCTATTTTTTGCTACCGGTAGCATTTTGTCAAATTTTATTTGCCACCGGTGGCATTAAGTAATAAGATTTAGTCATTAGGCAGTCAATCAGAACCTACAGAGAAGATAAAAATGCAGACGCTAAATAGAAATAACTTCAATAAAAACAAGTACAAAACTAAAATAATGCAGTTTGGCGAAGGTAATTTTCTACGTGCCTTTGTTGATTGGCAGATAGATATATTGAACGAAAAGAGTGAACTAGCCGCCGGCGTTGCCGTTATTCGTCCTATCGATTACGACGCACTTCCACTTTTAAATGTTCAAGATGGCTTATACACAACCGTTATTCGCGGCTTGAATGAGCAAGGTGAAACCGTTGCAGACAAACGAATCATTAGCTGCATTAACGAAGAAATCCCTGTCTACAAAGCATTTGATAAATATATGGCGTTAGCGGAAAACCCAGAACTCAAAATCATATTTTCAAATACTACTGAAGCAGGCATTGAATATATCGCTGAAGACAGATTGACCGACAAACCAGCTAAAGCTTTTCCTGCCAAGCTTACTCAATGGCTATACCACAGATTCCAGTTTTTCAACGGTGCTAATGACGCAGGTTTAGTGATTATTCCATGTGAGTTGATTGACTATAACGGCGAAAAATTGAAAAAAATCGTGTTTGAGTATTGCAAGTTATGGCAACTGGAAGACGCATTTGTTAACTGGTTGGAAAACGCTAACTACTTTTGCTCGAGCCTAGTTGACCGCATTGTTACAGGTTTTCCGCGTGAAGAGCACGACTCGCTACAGCAGGAATTCGGCTATTTAGATAACTTCGTTGTCACCGCAGAGTATTTCCATTTGTTCGTTATTCAAGGCCCTTCTCATTTAGCTGATCTGCTTTGCCTAGAGGGCTCAGAGTTAAACATTAAAATCGTTGATGATATTTCCCCTTACAAGCAACGTAAGGTCGCGATTTTAAATGGTGCGCATACGGCACTCGTACCGCTCGCGTATATGGCAAACATTGACACTGTTGGTGAAGCACTGGAATCACCACTGTTCGAGCAATACTTAACTGAGCTAATTTTTAACGAAATCATTCCAACGCTAGATTTACCGGAAGACGAATTGAACTCGTTTGCCAAGGATGTACTCAACCGCTTCAGAAACCCGTACATCCGTCACTTATTGATGTCTATTTCACTCAATAGCATGACCAAATTTAAAACTCGACTTGTACCACAGCTTCTAAAATACGTAGAGGACAAAGGCAGCGTGCCAGTAATGGTCGCCAATGCGATTGCTGGGCAAGTATTGTTCTATAGAGGTGTGCGTAATGATGAGGCTATTGAACTGTCGGACAGCCCAGAGTGGTTAGCGCGTTTTAAAGTACTTTGGTCAAAACACGATGACAAAGTAATTTCAACAAACGATTTAGTCGGCGAAGTATTGTCGGCAGCATGGCACTGGGAAATGGACTTAACTGAAGTCGATGGATTACAAGACGTTGTCTCAACGCAATTATCAGCAATGTTAGCGCATGGAGTCGCCGCTGTGCTAACTGAGTCACTTGAAGGTTAATCTTATGAAAGACGCTATTAAACTGCACCATAACGACAATGTCATTATTGCACTTAAAGATTTACCTCAAGGAGTGAGTGTGCAAGTTGATGAAGTGAACCTTGTCTTAACCGAGGACATCAATAAAGGTCACAAAATTGCGCTTAGTCACATTAAACAAGGTGATCAAGTCATCAAATATGGCGCACCTATTGGCTACGCGCTTGCTGATGTTCCACAAGGTGGTTGGATTCATACCCACACTATCAAGACAAACTTACACGACGAATTAAGCTACAAATACGAGCCAGATTTTATCGACCAAGCAGAAGCTTTGGCGTCTCCTAAGGTAAATATTTATCGCCGTGCTAATGGTGATGTCGCCATTCGCAACGAAATTTGGCTGATCCCCACCGTTGGTTGTGTCAATGGCATGATAGCTCAAATGGCGCAAGAATTTCTTGATAACCACCCTGATCTTGGTATTGATGGCGTACATGTTTTTCCACATCAATTTGGCTGCTCTCAACTTGGCGACGATTTAGAAACAACGCGTATTTTGCTTCAAAACATGGTGCTGCATCCAAACGCTGGTGGTGCACTAGTAGTTGGCTTAGGTTGTGAAAACAACCAGCTTTCTGTCTTTAAAGAGGGATTAGGCGACTTTGATAGCAATCGTGTTAAATTTCTAGTGACCCAGCAGGTTGAAGATGAAGTTGACGCGGGTGTCGCTCTATTAGAAGAAATCTATCAAACCGTCCAGCACGACAAACGTGAGCCCGGCAAATTATCAGAAGTAAAGTTCGGCCTAGAATGTGGAGGAAGCGATGGTCTTTCAGGCATAACGGCCAATCCACTTTTAGGATACTTTTCCGACTATTTAATCGCGCAAGGTGGTACTACTGTACTTACTGAAGTGCCTGAAATGTTTGGTGCCGAGACGATTTTAATGTCTCGCTGTAAAGACAAAAACACCTTCTATGATTTGGTAGACATGGTTAATGGCTTTAAACGCTACTATACCGATCATGACCAGCCAATATACGAAAACCCATCACCGGGTAACAAAGATGGTGGCATTACAACGTTAGAAGACAAGTCACTCGGTTGCACACAAAAAGCCGGTAGTTCGCAAGTGCAAGCGGTTTTGAAATATGGTCAACGTTTGTCAGTACCTGGCTTGAATTTACTTGAAGCGCCGGGTAACGACCCTATCGCCACAAGCGCCCTTGCTGCAACAGGTTGTCACATAGTGCTATTTACCACCGGCAGAGGTACGCCATACGGCGGCTTTGTACCGACGTTAAAAATAGCGACAAACTCAGAGCTAGCCAATAAGAAAAAGCGCTGGATAGATTTTGATGCAGGCGTATTAATTCAAGATAAATCTATGTTGGAAACTCACCAACAATTTGTTGAGTTACTTGTCAATATTTGCAATGGCGAGCAAACCTGCAACGAGAAAAATAATATCCGTGAAGTCGCTATTTGGAAGAAAGGGGTGACACTATAAATGGGTACAATCAATATCGCCGTTATTGGCGAATGCATGATTGAGCTTTCTGGCCAACCGTTTAAAACAATGCAGCAAAGCTTTGGTGGCGACATTATTAATACCGCAATTTATCTTAAAAAGCTTGCTAAGGATGAAATCAATGTCCACTTTGTTTCAAGTGTTGGACAAGATGCTCTGAGTGATGCACTCGTAGAACAATGGCAACATCATGGCATTGATACAACACATGTACTCGAAGATACCAACAAACGCGTTGGTCTATACATGATTCAAAATGACGCTCGAGGCGAGCGCATTTTCCATTACTGGCGCAATGACTCCGCCGCACGTTACCTAATGCAGCACGCTGATGTTAATCATGTATTTGAAGCACTCGAACGTTTCGATGCCATCTACTTGTCTGGTATCTCTCTCGCGATTCTTCCAGCCGCCGATTGCGAGGCCTTATTGGCAAAACTTACCGAGATGCACGAACGTGGTGTAGCAATTATCTATGACAGTAATTACCGCCCCGCCCTCTGGCAATACTCAGGTTCTGAAATTAAATTGTCGGCAGAACAGAGTCTAGAACGCGCTAAAAACATTAATAAACAGATCCTTGCGATAACGGATCTGGCGCTAATGACATTGGATGATGAACAAGCACTTTGGCAAGATGACGACCTCGCGTCATGCCGATCTCGCCTCGAACGATTCGGCGTTGGAGAACTCGTTCTTAAAGATGGCGCTAATGGCTGTCAGTACAGTAATAAAGATGAACCTAGCTTGTTCACCACAGACAAAATTGAACACGTTGTCGATACGACTGCTGCGGGGGATTCATTCAACGCTGGCTTTTTAAGCTATTGGTTACGTAAGCAGCCAATAGCTGCTTGCGCACAAGCAGGCAACCTCACCGCTGGTCAGGTTATCCAACAAAAAGGTGCAATTGTCGATATTGACAGTCAGACAATCATCGACCAAGTCTCCCCGCTTACTGGTGCAGCACTAGGTTAATCAAGTAGTAAGGGGGCTCGATGATGAATGTAAGCAATTTACCAATCAACTCAGTTTATTTGAGCCCATTCTTCTACACGATTTCACACTATCTATTACAGATTTCAGCGCTGCTGTGCTGCAAATTAGCCCGCTCCACAATAATGGGGTTTATCGTATTACTCTGTGCTCTAACAGTTACTGATGCATCAGCGAGAGGAAATAGCGTATCCAAGCGCTTTACTGATGGCCCTCACGCTGGAGTAGTAAATGCCCCGGAGCTATCCGGCATAGAGAGCGCTGAACGAAGTGTTAGAAGCGCAAACGCTAAGCCCGAAGCAAAAGTCCCTCAGATAGGTAAATATCAGCCAACCATCTACGTTGTCGATCAGCAAAGTGAAAAAGGATTTCAAACGATACAGTCAGCTATCGACGCCAGTAGCCATGACAAAGAAGTTGTCATTCTAATCAAACCTGGCACCTATCGTGAAAAGCTCTATATCGCACGTAACAACCTAACCTTAATGGGCAGTTCTCAAGAAAATACACTCATCACATATCCTCAAGCGAGAAATCGCTGGCGGGCGGAACACCCGACAGATTGGGGAGCAGCAGTCATTAATGTCGGTGCCACAAACATTACACTGGTGAATTTATCTGTCATCAATAACTATGGCAGATTGCACCAAACCGATACACACCAATTCGCTATTCGGGGCTTTGAAAACTCAGATGAAATCATTTTCAATAATTGCACTATGATCGCTGACGGCGCCGATACGGTCAGTTTATGGAATAAATCTTCTGGTAAATATTACCACTCCTATTGTCACTTTGAAGGTTATACCGACATGGTTTGTCCTCGTGGTACTGCGCTAATTGAGCATTCTAGCTTTTACAATCACAAGCAAACGGCAACATTATGGCACGACGGCGAGTTAGACGAACAACACAAACTTGTTGTTAGCCAAAGTCGCTTCGATGGCGTGGAAGGCTTTTGGCTTGGCAGACGCCATTATGACGCACAGTTCTATCTGCTTGACGCTGTACTTTCTGAGCGGTTAGCAGACCTTCCGATTTTTAGAAAAACTTACCCTGACAGCTCGCGAAATAGGGCAAATCTATACGGCGATCGCTATTATTTTTCCGGTATTAACCATCCCAATAAATACGCTTGGCTAACTGATAACTTCCCCAGTAAAACGCTGATAGAAATAAGGCAAAAAGGCCTTGAGGGATTCACATTTGACAATCAGTGGCAGCCGAGTGCGACGCTAAGAAAATTAGCGCATTTTCTAAAACACACTGATCTCGGTGATTTTCACTATCAACCTATATCGGGTGTCACCCCTTAATTCAACTAACTACATTAATTATTAATTTAACAAGGTTTCTCATGCAATCTTTCTCATCACTGATGGCAGGACAACAATTACTGCCAATTATTACGGCAAATTCAGAGCAACAGGGGGTGCAAATCGCTAAAGCCATGCACCAAGCTGGATTGAACTTCGTTGAAGTAGTATTACGCACTGACGCGTCGTTAGCCGCCCTTTCAGCAATTAAAAATGAAATACCAGAACTGAAAGTGGGCGCCGGCACTATCACCAATGAGCGAACATTAACGCAAGCTCTATCAGTGAATGCTGACTTTATTGTCACACCAGCGGTGTCTGAAAAACTGCTAACAGCACTTGCAAGTGCGCCGGTTCCTGTTCTACCGGGCGTATCTAACACCGGTGATATTCTGCTCGCACGTGAATTTGGTTATACCGAGCAGAAATTATTTCCTGCCTCTCTATCCGGCGGGGCAAAGTTTCTAGCAGCAGTTGGTAGTGTTTTCAGCGACATTTCATTTTGCCCCACTGGCGGAATAAGCCCTGAAAATAAACAGGATTATCTGGCGCTTAACAATGTATTCGCAGTTGGTGGTACTTGGGTTGCTAAAAACGACTGGGTTGAACAGCAGAACTGGCAAGCGATTACCGATGCTTGTGTAGCCGCAATTTAACGTGAAAGTAAGGATTGAGATAGGTTATGAACCATCCCCTAAATAAAGCTAACTTCACAAATGGAGTTGCAACAGGCGAAGAAGTTAGTCATTTATTTGAGTTAGCCCGCACAAAGAGCTTTGCCTATCCTGCAGTGAATGTAATTGGCACATCTTCGATTAATGCAACGTTAGCCGCTGCAGCGAAGGCTGGTTCTCCGGTAATTATTCAACTTTCGCATGGTGGCGCGTCTTACTTTATTGGCAAAACATTGTCACTAACTGGCGAAGGTAATGCAATACAAGGCGCGATAGCAGCTGCTCACTACGTTCATCAGGCTTCACTTTGTTACGATGTACCCGTCATGCTACATACCGATCATGCTGCACGTAATCTTTTACCTTGGATTGATGGATTGTTAGACGCAGGAGAACAATTTTACCTGCAAACTGGTAAACCGTTATTTAGTTCTCACATGATTGATTTATCCGCTGAGTCACTTATCGACAATATTGATACCTGCTGTCATTACCTAGATCGAATGAGTAAAATTGGCATGACATTGGAGATAGAGCTCGGTTGCACTGGCGGTGAAGAGGACGGTGTTGACAACAGTCACTTAGATAATTCTTCTTTGTATACCCAACCAGAAGATGTTGCCTATGCATATCAACGACTCAGTGAAATTAGCCATCGCTTTACCATTGCCGCCGCCTTCGGAAACGTGCATGGCGTTTACAAGCCTGGTAATGTGCAATTAACACCGGAGATATTAAAGAACTCTCAACAGTACGTTGCTACGCAATTTAACTTGCCAGCAAAGCCTATTAACTTTGTATTTCATGGTGGTTCGGGTTCAGATATTGCGGATATTGAAGCTGCCATCAACTTTGGTGCCGTTAAAATGAATATTGATACTGACACCCAATGGGCTACTTGGAATGGCGTAAAAGACTACTATCTGGAACACTCGGATTATTTGCAGGGACAAATAGGTAACCCAGAAGGTAATGACAAGCCCAATAAGAAGTTTTATGACCCTAGAATGTGGCTTAATAAAGCCGAACAAAGTATGACCGAAAGACTGATGGCGACCTTTCGTGATTTGAATTGTATCGATAGAAGTAAACTACTTTAAGCTTTAGTCTCTGAAATTTTTTTAATTTTAAACTCGCTATACATGAACGCCACAATGTAAAAAGCTCAAGTATTTCTACTTGAGCTTTTTCATTTGAGGCTTACTAAGTAATTTACGCAGCGTTAAAGGAATCACTTAATGATCAACGCTGAAAAGCGGAGTCTACTTCTTAAGCTAAAACAATCGAGTATCTAGAAAGGCATTTTCATGCCAGGAGGCATCTGCATACCGCCTGTTAATTCTGACATTTTAGTTTTGTTTTGCTCTTCAACACGACGAACAGCGTCATTGAACGCAGCAGCTACTAAGTCTTCAACCATTTCTTTGTCGTCTTCCATTAAGCTTTCGTCAATCTCTACACGACGAACGCTGTGAGAGCCAGTCATAGTTACTTTCACCATGCCTGCGCCAGACTCACCAACAACTTCCATATTTGCTAGCTCTTCTTGCGCTTTTTGCATTTTCGCTTGCATCTGCTGGGCTTGCTTCATTAAATTGCCCATGCCACCTTTCATCATAATACTTTCTCCAAATGCTATTTGCCGCTAAAGATAAGGGCTGTTAGTGAATAATTCAAGCTTTACCGTATTGAATTGGTAGTTTAGCGGGCAATTATTGTGGACTCATCAAGCTCTGCTTGAAATTGCTGCTGTAAGCTTTGAATTAACGGATCTTGTTGTAACAAAGACTTGGCGTATTCGTAACGACGCTCATTAATTTGTCCTTGAATTTTTAACGGGTCATCTTCTGTATCGTCGACAAGCTCAATGGCAACTTCCATCGGCTGCTGAAAATAGTCAGAGACGAATGCCTGAAGCTGCTCCATAGCAACTTCAGTTTTTAAATGCTTAGCAGACTGATTAAGCGATAGTACCAGCTGTTCATCAGAACTCATTGGGTTAATGATGGCATGTTGTGCTAGTACCCGTAGGCGTCCATTTAACGCCATGGTATCAATCATATTCGCCCACTTGTCTACTTGATTCGCTTTCTTTACAACCGCTGGATCAATAGAATCAACAACGAATCCTTTTTCAGGAAGTGTCTCTATAGAAGGCACATCAGGTGCTGGTTGAGGCTTGACTTGTTGTGCTTCAGACTGACGCTCTTCAGCGCCACTAGACTTTTTTGCATCGCTCTCCAGCTTTCGCTTGCGACTACGCAACATATTGCGCGTCGCTAACGCTGACTCGACTGACGCACTCAGCTCAACAGGAGCACTAATAGGTGCCTCTATGCTTGCCTCTGGTTGCTCATTGTTTTCAGCATCTGATACTTCAACAGCGTTATTTTCTGGGGGTTGAGCACCAGGCACCGACGTAACACTGTGCCCTTCAACCAATCCAGCTTCTTCAGATAGCGTAGCATGGGAAGCGCTTTCTACTGGGCTTTGCTGCTCCATTGCATCAGGTGTTTGTTGAGTGTCTAACGCCCCCCTCTTAGAAGCATCAAATAAAGAGCCATCAACCGGCAACTCGTCATCAGCTGATAAGACATTTTCGGGACCTTGGTAACCCTTTGAGGAAGGCATTTGACTTGCCGCCATTTGCTCAATCTCAGCAACTTCTTGATGTAACGTTTGCTCAAGCGCTTCATCATTAGGCATACCACTTAAAGTAAGTTCTTCCGTTTGAATCTCACTTGAGCTTGAATCTTCAGGCTTGCTTTCAGTTTCTTGTTTAGCTTCTGGTTTAGCTTCGGAACAAACCGATGATGCCTGATAGTTCTGAGGCTGTTCAACGCTCGACTGAGATAACTCTACATCATCAAAATTTACACTACTCTGCATTGTAGCTTGTTCATTTGCTACTTGAGATGAAACTTGGGCTGTATCACTCGCTTGAGTAGGCTTAAACGCCAGTAAGCGTAACATTGTCATATCAAATGCAGCTTGTTCATCAGACGCATAAGGCAGGTCTTTGCGGCCGTTTAGTGCTAACTGATAATATAGCTGCACATCTTGAGCTGACATCGCTTTGCTAAACTTTTCTATTAACGTCGCATGTTCAGGCGAAACATCGAAATGTTGTTGAACAACTTGATAAAGCGCAACGTGATGTAATAACTGAATAAGCTCTGCGAACAAGCGATGGTAGTTTGGTGCATAACTGGCTATTTCTTTCGAAAGCGCCATCGCCGCTTGTGCATCGTTTTTTAACAACGCCATTAGAATTTTATACGGCCAATGCTGATCAATTCCACCCAACATGTGCTGTAAATTAGCAAGCGTGATGTGCCCTTGCCCTTGTGCTATGGCTTGATCGGTTAAACTCAAAGAATCTCGCATACTGCCGCGCGCAGCTCGTGCGAGCAGTGTCAAAGTCTCTGGTTCAAAACTGACATTTTCTGCCGATAATATTTTTTCTAACTGCTGTTCTATTTGTTGTACGGACAACGCTTTCAAGTGGAACTGCAAACAGCGGGATAAAACCGTAATCGGTAATTTTTGTGGATCGGTTGTCGCTAATATGAACTTAACGTGTTCAGGTGGCTCTTCTAGCGTTTTAAGCAACGCGTTGAAGCTGCTGCGAGAGAGCATGTGCACTTCATCGATAAGGTAAACCTTATATCTGCCACGAGTCGGCGCATATTGAACGTTATCGAGAATCTCTCGCGTATCATCAACTTTTGTGCGTGAAGCTGCATCAATTTCAAGCAGATCGACAAAACGTCCTTGATCGATATCGACACAAACATCACATTTACCACAAGGCTCTTCGGTAACACCCTGTTCGCAATTTAAACTTTTGGCAAAAATTCGGGCGATAGTTGTTTTACCAACACCACGAGTACCCGTAAACAAATAAGCATGGTGCAAGCGTTGTTGCGCAATAGCATTCACTAAAACTGAGACAACGTGTTCTTGTCCCATTAATTCTTTAAACGTTTTAGGACGCCACTTACGCGCCAACACTTGGTAATTCATATCGCGTTATTCGCCTTCGTATTGAAGTAGCGTTGTTATTTCCAGGCCTAAATCAGCCAATCGTTGTTCACCACCAAGGTCAGGTAAGGAAATAACGAAAGCCGCTGCAGAAGTTTGAGCACCTAAACGACGGATAAGCTTAGTGGTAGCTTCGATTGTACCGCCTGTCGCTAATAAATCATCAACGATAAGAACGTTGTCACCTTCGTTTAAGGCATCTTGGTGTATTTCTAATGTATCTGTACCGTACTCTAGATCATAGTCTTGAGCAAACGTATCTCTAGGCAACTTACCCGGCTTTCTCACAGGTACGAAGCCTACACCTAAAGCTAATGCCAGTGGAGCACCAAACAAGAAACCTCGAGCTTCAGTACCAACAATCTTGGTGAAACCTTTATTTTCAAATTTAGCTTTTAACGTATTGATAGTAAGCGCGAATGCTTCACTATTTTCTAGAATACCCATAACATCACGGAATAGAATGCCTTCTTTTGGGTAATCTTTAATAGTGTGAACTGCTTCTTTAAGCAGAGTAATATCTGATTCTTTCATTTTATCTTTTATCGGTTTAACTAATCGCTAAAGGATAAATGAAATTGCATCAATTTTACAGATATCTAGCGTGAGTATTTTGCTTGTTTAGCTGTGAAATTAATGATAATAGATGTGTTTCGTCGAGTGGTTTATCGAGCACCATATCACAGAGACTCTGCTCGATTAAATCTGCAGCGTTGTCCTTTCCCTGTGTTGTCATGAAAAAGATTGGTGGTACATTTTCAACGTGCTGCTTTATGTTTTTTAGCATCTGAATACCATTCATTAATGGCATAAGATGATCAACGATAATCAAGTCGAATACTTCTTTTTGAACCTTCTCATAGCCATCTAAGCCATTATTAGCCATAAAGACCGTATGACCTAAAGGTGATAAAAGGTTATCAAGCTGTGAAAGTACTGCTTGTTTATCGTCAACCACTAAAATATTCATCATGCTCATTAATCGGTTTTAATTACGCTAAGTAAGTGTACCAACCCATTAACATCGGTAATAAAGGCATAGACACAAGCGCTAACAATGCTAAGAATAAATGACGCTTTGAAGCGCTATCTTTGAAATTTTCGTTACTGGCCATTCTGTTACTCCTCAATACAAAAGAGCGCGAATTATAGAGCACTTGCTCTTTTTTGAACAGTTTAATTTGATCTAGATCAAGCATTATCTATAACAACAAAAACTTGGCACATAAAAAAAGCTGGCCTCAGCCAGCTTTTATATTTTAATCATAGTGACTTAGCCACCGCATTTGCCTTCACCGCATTTGCCCTTAGCTTTCTTTTTACCTTCACCACATTTGCCTTCGCCGCATTTGCCTTTAGCTTTACCTTCTCCACACTTGCCTTCGCCGCACTTGCCTTTGGCTTTGGCTTTGCCTTCACCGCATTTGCCTTCGCCACACTTACCTTTGGCTTTGCCTTCACCGCATTTGCCTTCGCCACACTTGCCTTTAGCTTTACCTTCACCACATTTGCCTTCGCCGCACTTTTCACCACCGCTAGCGATAGAGCTAGCAACGATATCTTGACTTGCAAATGGGTTATTATCTGCCTTAGCAGGCATTGTGAAAAGCATTGCTGCTGTAAATACTGATAGCAACGCTGCAAAAGCTGAACGATTTAAAACTTTCATCATATCTTCCTTCTAATATTTTTAACTAACTTATACAGTTATAAGTGTATTTATCTAGACCATCAAGCTTAGAAATATATTTCAACAATTTTAAAATTTATATTTCTGATCTTTTTCAGCCTTTTGTAAAATAATAGCAAATCAGAAATAATTTAAATGACTTTAATTGAAACCCTCTAAAATCATACTAGCTCCAATGGAAGGAGTTATTGATCATTTAATGCGTGAGTTGCTTACAGAGTTTAACTCGTACGACTTATGCATAGCCGAATTTGTTCGCGTCGTGGATCGAAAAGTACCCGAACACACCTTCTACAAAATCGTCCCTGAATTACACAACGCAGGACAGACAAAAAGTGGTTGCCCAGTAAGGGTGCAGCTGTTGGGACAAGACCCTGATTGGATGGCGGAAAACGCGCTAATAGCACATCAATTAGGTTCGCCCGGCATTGACTTAAACTTCGGTTGCCCTGCCAAAACGGTAAACAAAAGTCGTGGTGGTGCGTCGCTTTTAAAAGACCCAGAGTTGATGTTCCAAGTCATTTCGCGCGTTAAAGGTGCGTTAAAAAATACAGGTCAACCATTATCGGCAAAAATTAGACTGGGGTTCGACGACACAAGCTTACTAGATGAAATAATTGATGCCGTGAGATTAGCCAATCCAGATATGTTGACGGTCCATGCCAGAACAAAACGCCAAGGGTATAAGCCACCTGCTTATTGGGAATTTATAAAAGAAATCCGTGGTAAGCTTTCTATACCAGTTGTTGCAAACGGAGAAATATGGACAGCTGATGATATCGAGACATGTATGATAAGAGCTAATACAGATCTTATTATGCTTGGTCGAGGCGCGCTTGCGACGCCTAACCTCGCCAACGTAGCCTTGGGAAATGAAAAAGCAATGACTTGGCATCAGGTATGTGAGCTGATTAAGCGCTGGATTCTGATGGATACAGGAAGCCAAAAACCATTTTATTATTCAAGCAGGTTGAAACAATGGTATCGATATCTGAAACTTCAATTCACTGAAGCTGATGCCTTATTTAGTGAAATTAAAACACTACAAGAAAAGGACGAAGTCTTATCGGTTATTGAGGAACATCTAGCAAAAGCCTTATAAAGCTTTACCGAATTTAAAGCTGAAGATAAGTGCCCAGTATACTTCAGCGCATTCACAAAACTCTAGACATAAAAAAACCAGCCAAATGGCTGGTTTTTTAGTAATACGCTTAATGCTTAGATCGCTACGCCTTTACGACGCGCTGTGTCTTCGATGAAAGACTTCCAGCTACGTGCAGCTTTACGAGACTTAGGGTCTTGCATTGCACGCTTGATTTCTACGTGTGCTTGCTTGTACTGACCTAAGTAGAAGTGAGATTCAGCTAGGCTCATGTAGATAGAACCTTTGTTTTTCACATCTTTATCTAACGCTTTATTCAACGCTACGATAGAACCTTTAAACTGCTCGCTTTGCTTAAGAAGCATACCTTGCTTACGCCAGTGTTGTGCTTCGTTAGTCAACTTAGCTACTTCACCGTAGTATTTTGCTGCAAGGTCAATATGCTGTGCCGCGTGGAACGCGTTAGCAAGTGACGATAGCGTTTGATCATCGCGCTTAATTTCACCAGAGTTAATGTGCTTCTCTAACAGGCGAGCCGCCTTATAAGGAACACCATTTGACTGGTATAAGCTTGCTAATGTTTTAAGCTCAGATTCTTTCTCTAAAAAGTTTTGCTTGTAAGCCATATCAAGCGTTTGTAGTGCTTTTGGGTAATCTTCTACTAATAGGTAGAACATTCCTAACTGTGTCCACCACTGCTTATTCTCAGGGAATAGTTGTAGAACAGTTTCTAAAACACCAACACCCTCTTTGTACATTTTGCGCTCGTAGTACGAGGTTAATTTCAAAATGTAAGGGTTTTGATTTGGCTTATCACCGTATAAAGCTATTGCTTTATCCGCTGGCTCAACCATTTTATCCAAACGACGAAGTTCGTATTGAGCTTGCGCGATCTTTACGTAAGTTCCCGCATCCTCTTTACCAGTGAACTCCATCCAAGCAGCATAGTTCTTAAGCGCATCTTCGTACTTTTTGGTTTGCATTTGCAAATCAGCAAGTAACTTGATCGCTTCACCATGATCTGACTCGTTTAGGATGTCAGCTTCAACAGCTTGAGATAGATAACTAATGGCTTTATCTTCTTGATTACCTTTAGTTGCGTACATTACCGCAATGAAACGGTTAACGTAGGCTTTATCATACTCTTTAGAAGCATCGATATCTAAAAGAATAACTAGCGCGCCATCAATATCGTCAGCACTGTATAGCTCGAAAGCTTTTTGTACTTTCTTACCTACAGATGGACCAACAAGTTGCGTTGGACGCTTTTTCTTCTCTTGCTTCGCTTCTGCTGCGTTTACGTCAAATGATAAAGGTAACTGCACTGTCGTTACTGCTGATGCAATAACTAGGGCTGTTGCAAGTTTTTTAAACATTACTTACCTCCGTCCATTTTAAAGTCAAGCTGTACTGTTAAACCAGGTTGTTTCTGCGGTTTGCCGTCAACAACTTTTGGCTTGTACTTCCACTTACGTAGTGCGCGCTTAGCTTCTTTGTCAAAGATACGTTTAGGTTCTGCTTCGATTACCTTAACATCTTCAACACCGCCGATTTCGTTAATTGTAAATGAAAGTCTTACCCAACCTTCTTTACCATCACGTGCTGCTTGAATTGGGTATTTAGGCTCAATTCGAACAATTGGTGTAGCTTCACCATCTCGACCAAAACCAGCACCTGGAGCCGATAAACCTGTTGATGCACCAGCAAGCTGGACACCTGGCATATTGAACTCGATACCACCTTGGTTATTGTTAACTTCTGGCTCTGGAGCCTGAGGCTTAGGTGGTGTTTTAGGCGGCGGCGGCGGCGGCGGTGGTACACGTCGACGTGTCTCTGCTGCAGACTTTGGTGGTGTAGTATTAACTTCCACCACGATATTTTCTTGCTGTTCTTCCTGCGCGCGGTCACCGCTCGCGATAAGGAAGGCCATAAAGGAAAATAGTCCAAAGGTAACTGCAGCGCCTAGTAGTATTGATACTAAAAAGCGACCCATAAATTACCCCTTAGCTGCTGCAATAGAAATACGTTCAATACCAGCTTCTTTGATAGCATCCATCACTTTCGTCACTACGCCATGTTTAGCGTCTCGGTCAGCTTGAATGATTACCACGTCAGTCGGTTGCTCAGCTAATAATTTTTCAATGTTCACTGCAACACGCTCGATATCAACACGTCGTTTGTCTAACCAAATTTCGCCAGTGTCTTTAACAGCAATAAAGATGTTTGCAGACTTCTGTTTTGTTTGGTTAGCCGCTGTTGGTTTGTTCACTTCTATACCGGCTTCTTTCACGAAAGAAGTCGTTACGATGAAGAAGATAAGCATGATAAATACGATGTCTAGCATCGGCGTCATATCTATTGCTGCCTCTTCGTCTTCTCGAATACGTTTACGTGCCATTCGATACTCTCTCTAGTGATGAGGTAAACTGTCAATCAGTTTAGCCTTTGCTAGTTTAACTTTAGCGTCTAATCGTGTACTAAAGAATACGCCTGATAATGCTGCAACCATACCCGCCATTGTCGGAATTGTTGCCATCGAAATACCAGCCGCCATTAGACGCGGATTACCTGTACCCTGTTGAGCCATAGTTTCGAATACCGAAATCATACCCGTTACCGTACCTAGTAATCCAATTAGTGGACACATAGCCACTAAGGTTTTTATCGTGAGCATATTACGCTCCAGGTTTTCTGTCGCTTCGGAGATCCATGTGTCTCTGATACGATGTGCATACCATGATGTAGTATCAGCTCTAGCGTCCCAACGCTTGATGATGTCATCACGCATTTTTGGGTAGTTAGCCGCTAGGAACCAATATCTCTCGATCATTAGGATCCACATCAATAAGAGAGCAACGGCGACAAAGTATAAAACGTTACCGCCAGTCGCAATAAAACTCCTGACAGATTCTAAAAGCTCTATCAGGAATAACATTATTTAGACTCCTTCTCTGCAATCGCAGCAATTAAACCAGCAGATTGCTCGTCTAATTTGTGAAGAACAGATTTCGCTTTACCTGCAACAATGCTGTGTACAAGGATTAGAGGAAGTGCAGCGATTAGACCTAGTGCAGTAGTTACAAGCGCTAGAGAGATGTTACCAGCCATGATTTTCGGGTCACCTGTACCGAACAATGTGATTGTTTGGAACGTCATGATCATACCGATAACCGTACCTAATAGACCCATTAATGGAGCAATAGCAGCGAACATCTTGATTAAGTTAATACCACGGTCAACTGTTGGAGTTTCACGTAAGATTTGCTCGTCAAGTTTAAGTTCTAATGTTTCAGCGTCAGCATCTTTGTTCTCTTGGTAAACTTTTAATAGACGACCAAGTGGGTTGTTGCTGTTTGGCTTGTCCATGTTCTTAGTTTGCGCTTTGATTTTTGAACCAACAGATGTAAGAACAACCATGCGCTCAAGAGCAATAAGAAGACCTATAAATAACAGTACAGTAATACCGTAACCTACTTCAGCACCTTGGTGGTAGAATTCCATAAGCGTACGCTTACGAGTTTCTAACGCTAAGATAGCACCACGTGAAGGGTCAAGGTATAACGGAGCGTAACCTGAAGTTTCAGTGAAGAAGCTTTTTGCTTCGCTTGAAATGTAGCCAGCAGGTTGTTTAGCTAAAGGCTGAACTTGGTTTAACTCATCGTTAAAGCTTAAGTAACCGTTAGCAGATACTAAGTTAAATGTACCAACACGAGTAACAGTTTCGTTAGACTTAGAACCGTCTAGGTTAGTTACTTCAGTTTGGAACTGTGCAACTTTACCTGATTCAGTCATTTCAGTTTGTAAAGCAAACCATAACTCTTCTAAATCTGGTAATGAAGGAATTTCTTTTGAGTTAGCGATGCGGTTTAACGCTTCACCACGGCCAGGAAATTGAGCACTAACGATTGATGTAGCGATCATACCGTACGCGTCAGCAGCAGCTGCACGGCTAACACCGAACATCTCACCTAACGTACCTTGCGCGTTATCTAACTCTTGTTCTTTTTGTGCAAGTGTGATTTCGTTTGCAGCATACTCTTTAGTTAAACGAGCATTGCGATCTTGCTGTGCTTTAAGTTCAGCTTTTGCTTTGTTTAAAAGCGCTTGCTTGTCTGCACGAGCTGCAACGAATTCTGCTTCACGTTGCTTGTCTAATTTAGCTTCAGAAATACGGTCAGCTTTAACTTGCTTTAGTAAGTCGTCTAACTCGTTAGCGTTAGCTGAAGTTGCGAAGCCTGCTGACATAGAAGCAGCAAGCAATACGAAATTAATTACTTTTTTCATTATTGTGCTCCTGCTGCAAATACTGGAAGTTTAGTTAGGTCCATAGGAAGCTGTTTACGCGCCATACGGATAGTATCCGTAATAGTTTTAGCGTACTCATCACCTAAAGTATCCCAAGAGCGAGTGCCATTGTTCCAAACCCAAGCTTCTTTGTAGTCTAAAGATTGTGCAATAAGAGCAACGCGACCCATGTGAACGAAGTCAGCAGTGATAACACGATCACCTAAGTCTAATTCACCTTGGTATGCGTCGAATACAGTACCGTAGTTAGCTTCGATTTCGTAAGCTTCTAACACTAAGCGGAACTGCTCTGATGTTGTTACGTTTGAATCAGACATCACGTCGCGTAATGTAGCGATACGCTCTTTACGACCATCAACGTTCATTGGAACGTCTAATTCAACGAATTGTTCTAATGTATCAATCATTTTGTACATTAAAGGAACAACACCTTGCTTAATTCTATCGATACCGTCGATTTGACGTTGTAACGATGCAATGTTTGCTTTTTGGTCATCAACCATGCGTTGTACGTGATCATTGTAACCTGATAAAACTTCTGCTTCATCAACAGTAGTGCGGTAATCTGCTAATAAATCTTGAGTTTGTTCGTAGATGCTATCGATCTTGCTTTGTGATTTAGCTGACGCTTTGAAGATTTGCGCTTCAGCTTTTTGTAAATCAGTTAAAGCATCAGCAGCAGCGATATTGCTACCAGCCAAAGCTAAAACACCCGCTATCGTCGATGCGATAAGGCTTTTTTTACTTATTTTGGACATAGTTCCCAACCAATTGCTATTTAACTTAGATAACAAGAATTCTAAACCCACGTAGTTGTGGACTTAAAATCTGCCATTAAAAAGGATTTAATTATAGTGAATACAACTTACCAATACTCCCAGACGACAGTTGTAGTGTCAACCTAGAAGAATTAAAAACTGGACTAATTATCTTATAAATTTACTAAACTGTTTCTTATTGATTACTTTTAAAACAATAGCAAAACAATTTATTAAACTTTCTAAAATATATTTAACATTTGCCAATTTTGCGGTAGCCGTTCTTCACAATCCTTTATTAATTTAAAAAACGCAGACAGACGTTTTACTAATTCATTCGTAGTTTGTCAATATTTACTGCTAATTGTCACAAATTTCGTTACATTTTTTAGCCAACCTGAATAACAATAAAGCACTCCAGCTCAACAATTAGCCAGCGCTTACTCTCTTTGTTGGTGACTGATTAGACAAAGTTAATCATTTGCTTTAAATTGCATATTTAGCTCAGTTACACTCTTTGTATGAATAACGTACAACCACAAATTAGTAACGCTTTAAAGTTACTACAGTCTAATCAGTTCAAAGCAGTAATCAAACACTGTGAGACAATACTGAAACACTCTCCTAACGTTGCTGACGCTCACTATTTAAAAGCAATTTCACATCAAAGGCTGCAACAAAAACCTCTGGCTATTAAACACTTTCACTTTGCAATAGAACTATCGCCAAGCAATCCTGAGTATTACGTTAACTGCGCCAGTATGTATTTAACATTTGGTGAATTGTTACTAGCTAAAGAAATCTTAGAAAAAGCAATAGCAAAAAATGTAACAAGCCTTAACCTAAAGTTAAAAATCGCACAGGTTTGTACTGCCCTTCAAGATAACCATAGTGCTCTAAATCATCTAAAAAGTGCGCTACCTCATACTCAAAGCAAAAGTAATGTTTTCGTAAAAATCGGAAATTGTTATAAGCAACTTCAACAACTCGAGAGTGCGATAACCTTCTACGATGAAGCCATTTCTAGTGACCAACGTAATCTACTTGCATATGTTAACAAGGCTATAGTGCTAAGAAGTCTAGGAAGGACGAACGAGGCTATTGCAAGCTATGAGTTCCTATTAGCCAACGGCGCAAGAACACCCGATGTATATTGCAACTATGGTTGTGCGCTGCACGACGCGGAACGCTTTGAAGAATCTGAGAGAGCCATTCGGGAAGCAATAAAGCTGGACCCTAATCATACATTAGCGCACGAAGCGTTAAACTCTCGACTTTGGGAATCAAATCGAAAAAATGAATTTTTGAAAAGCTATGACGTTGCAATAAAGAAGGAGCAAGTTGTTCCTCACGAAGTATATTACTCTAAAGCAGCTCAATTAATACTCGCGCAGTCATATTCTCAAGCTCAGGAACTAATCGAAGAAGCGATAAAAGTATACCCAAACAGTGCCCATCTCACGCACGAACTTGCCACAATATACTTTAAGCAAAATATAAACCTAGAAAAAGCTAACAATATGCTTTTTGATGCGGTTAATATGGCACCAGATAACAGTAGATTTCGCATAGACTTGGCCGCCAATGCGATTAAAGCCGAGCAATATGAAGAAGCGGAAAAACATTTAGCCCACGCAATAAAACTTAACAGAGACAATCAAGAAGCTTGGGCATATCAGGGATTAAATTGGCGTTTAAGAGGGGATGATAGACATGAGTGGTTAAATGATTACGACAAGTTTATCGTTGCTGCCCCACTAGCCTACCCTAGTCATTACAAATCACTAGATGCGTTTTTAAGTGTACTCAAAGAAAAACTAATTAGTCTTCACACATCCGATGATAGGCCACTAGATCAGAGTGTTAGAGGCGGAACACAAACATTAGGCAATTTGCTCACCCTTAACGATTCGGTTATTCAAGAGTACAAAGCATCGTTAGAGAGAAATATAACCAATTACTTAAGCCGTCTAACATTTGATGAAAACCACCCTCTACTTCGCAGAATAACAAAAGAAGTTAATATCGGTGGTTGCTGGTCTGTTATGCTTAAAGGCGAAGGTTATCATACTAATCATGTACACCCCGATGGCTGGCTATCCGGACCCACTTACATTAATGTGCCGAAAGAAATTACACCTGATGATAAAACTAAATCTGGTTGGGTTAAATTCGGCCAAACCTCACTTGGGCTAGGAAAAAGGGAACAAATCGGAAAAGAGGTATGTCCTACGGAAGGTTTGTGTGTGTTTTTTCCAAGCTACATTTGGCACGGTACGAATAGCTTTCATTCAAATGATGTTCGAATTACAGCGCCTTGCGATATATTCCCTATCAATTAATCCTATTAAGTTAATATCCTAACAGTCACGCAATCAACTTAATATCTATGAACGGACTGTTAGGAGCTAGCAACTAGAAGTGGGCAGTTAGAAGAAAGTGCGAGGACATCAACCACTAAAATATTCAGACAACTCACTTTCATAGTTTTTCCATCGACCAGCAGAAGATTGATACAGCGGTTGTCTTACTTGCCAAGCACTCGCTGTTTTCACTGAGTTTTTGATTTTATAAAAATCTAGACAATCATCCTGCCACTCCAACTCAAGAAAGTTTAAAAGTTTTTTAATTTCGACCTCCGGCTCAACGACCAATGCCTCATAATCTATTAAATAGACATCTTCAGGAAATAACGACTTCCAGTGCTGCTGTAACGCCTGTTGCTCTTGATAGTAGTGTTTAATATTAGCAAGGTTGGTTGCGTAATTCATTGACGCGCCTAGTCTCAGAAAGTAGACAGATAAACAGTTATCTCTAATATCCCGATTGGTAAAAATAAATTTCGCATTTGGCAAACATTGCTTGATAAAACCAACGTTACTTAAGTTATTGTTTCGCTTGTCTGTAATAACTCCACTGCTAAATCCTTGTTCAGATAATCTGCGATGGTAATCAGATGCAATTGCCGAGTAGTTTAGGTCGTGTTTTCTATCAAAAGGGAAATTGCCAAAGCCTTGTGCAATAACTTTAGGGAAATATGTCTGCTCGCCGGCTGCTGTCACAGAACTGTGGCTAGCTAATATTTGCTCAATTAATGTGGATCCTGAGCGGTACATGCCACAAATAAATATATTGGTTCTCTCCTCTTTCTCTGCAGAGTTACTATTAGGCGTTATCTGCCCTAAAGTTTTCTCAGAGAATTCGTCATTGACTGCTTTAAAGAATTCAGAAACTGCCGTGGCATCATACTGAGGTAATGTTTTACTGTCGTGCTCATTCGCTAAAGAGAAAAAGCGAAAAGCCTGCGAGTAGTCTTTCATATCGTCATATGCTTTTCCAAGCGCATACAATGAATTAATAATCTGGTCTGGTGTTAACTTTGTACGCGATAGTCGATGCTGTAATGCTTCAATCGCCTTCCTATCGTTTTCACTATTCTTCCTCAACTGCAGAATTCGAGCGCTCGCATCAACATAACTTGGATCAATGTCTTCAATTTTAGAAAAATACAATAAAGCATTTTCCTTATCGCCCAGATCTTCATAAATATTCGCTAGATTATAAAGTGCAGGAATATATTGTGGCTTCAGTTGAAGAGCTTTTTCTAATAAATGCTTCGCTTCATTTTGTTTATATAATCCGTCAGAGTGAACTATAGCCATGTTTAAATAGACTTCTTCTTGCCCGGCAATGTCTTTGTCTATTGCGCGTTGGTAGTAATCTAATGCTAGCTCATATTGTTCTGCATGTTTCAAATAATAAGCGCAGTTAAAACAGCCATCTGCATCTTCCGGACATCGTTTTATATAATCTAAATATACTTCTGCAGATTTTCCAACTTGACCTTTTGCTAGCCAATATTGAGCTGCCAACTCGACCCACCGCATACTATATGGTTCTGCCTGTATCTTCTTCTCTAACTCGCTAATTTCTGTACTCATGCCTTTTCTTTCTATAGGTTACAAAAACAAAAACGGCGGGCAAGGCCCACCGTTTTTCAGCTTAATAACTTAATTAGTTATTAGTAACGTACAGTTACGTTAGCGTGGATGTAACGACCTAATGTGTCGTAGAAACCAGCTACAGCGTTACCGTTAGTTGATAACGTGTTACCTACTAGTGGAGCTTCTTTATCAAGAACGTTGTTCACACCGATTAGGAATGAAACGTTGTCGTTAACATCGAAAGCAGCTTTAAGGTCTAAGTAGCTTTGTGAGCTAATGCCGTCATCTACTAAAGTATCTACACCTTCAGTGTACTCAACTTCACCGTAGTAACGCCATGTTGCAGAAGCCGTCCAGAAAGTATCCATATCGTATGAAACTTTCATAACGTGACGCCATTCTGGTTGCGCGAAACAGCCGTTATCGATGTTACCAGCACAATCGTAAGTAGCAGTATCGTTGCCTGGGATTGGCGTGTACTCTTTAGTTAACATGCGAGTACCGATGATGTTAGCGCGTAACGTGCCACCGAATAAACCTTCGTATAAGTAGTTAGCACTGATATCGATACCTTCCCAGTGACGCTCAGCTAAGTTAATGTTTGTAGCTTGAACGTAACCTTCTTGACCTAACCAAAGACTACCAGCACCGTTACGTACGATGTTGCCACAGTATGCAGCATTACCTGTAAGCGCACATTGCTCTAAGGTAGTTTCTTGGTCAACTGTACCGATTACATCTTCTAGTTCAATGTTCCAGTAGTCAACAGAGAAGTTGAAGTTTTCGAATGGGTTACCAACAACACCAACAGTGATTGTATCTGCAACTTCAGGGTCTAGCTCTGGGTTACCACCGAAAATAGCATTGTATTGACCAGCTGGGCTAGCAGTGATGTTACCGTATTGTGATGCAGTTACACCCGTGTTAGCACATTGTGCTTGTGTCCATACAGGATTTGCGCCTGAACAGTTGTCAACACCACCCCATAAACCTAAGTTTTGAGGAGAGAATAATTCACCAACGTTTGGCGCACGTACCGCACGGTTGTAGCTTGCACGTAGTTTCCAATCTTCTGTCGGATCGTAGTCTACAGACACTTTGTAAGTTGAATCTGTACCTGAGCTGCTGTAGTCAGAGTAACGGTAGCCTAAGTCGATTACTAAGCTCTCTGCGAACTCAGCACCTTCGATTACAGGGATACTTGCTTCACCGAAGATCTCCGTAACGTCGTATTCACCAGTAATACTCGCTGTTGGGCCACCTTGGCCAAGTAATAAACCTTGAGCGAAAACTTCATCAGATAAACGCTCGTAAGTTTCTTCACGGTACTCAGCACCTACTACTACAGCCACTGGAGAGTCAGCACCTGGTAGAGTGAAGTCTAATTCACCTGTAACGAAACCGTTAAGTACCATTGTAGTTGCTTGACCGTTAAGGATAGCTGTACCAGTTAACGCCGCAGCAGATTCTTGTGTAACACCTTGGTAAGTGAATACTTCGTAAGGGATACAACCAGCTGTTTCAGCACACAGTTCAAAATCAACTGCTTCAGCGATACGTGGACCGAAGAAGTCATTGATGTAAGCAGCTGATGAGTTAGAAACACCGTAGTTTAATGACGCTTCGTAGAACCAAGTGTCGTTAATTTCACCTTCAGCACCGAAAACGATACGGAAAGAGTTATGCTCTAGGTTAGAAGCACGTGGACCACCTTCAACGTTACGCTTACCGATGTACGTAGCGAAATCGTCGTCAGCAGTTAAACCGAAGTTATCTAGTAGGTATTGTTGCTGATCTGAATTTAACTGAGATACAGGTAAAACATAAGTTTCTGCGAAGAAAGTACCTGATTCTGCAATTTGTGCAACAGTACGGTCATTCATGTAGCTAACTTCTAAGAACGGAGCAAAGTGCTCGTTCACTTCGTAGTTAACAAAAGCGCCTAATGTGAAACGCTCGTCTGGACGCATGAAGTGGTTAACTGGTGCGTAGTTGTATAGGTTACCAGAAGACGGCTGGAAGTTGCTGCCTTGAGTAAGTGTTAAGTAATCCCAGTTACCCCAGTCAAAATCACCATCTGCAGTTACACCACCTAAGTAGAAGTTAGGGATTACTGCGTTACCAGAACCACCACAAGCAGTACCAGCATCGTTTAATGCACAAGATGAGTAGTCGCGAGCACCTTGACGTAGCTCGTCGTTACGACGCCATGTAGCGTAAGCAACAGCGTGACCGTTACCACCATCGAAAGCACCACCCATAGTGATATCGATATTGTATGACTTACCGTCGATACCGTCACTACCTGTAGGGTAATCGAAGTTTTTCTCATCCATTAAACCTTGGATGTAAGAGTTGTCGTTGTCGTGTTGGTAACCAGCAGCACCAGCAGAGATCTCGATACCTTCGAAATCGTCGTTCATGATGAAGTTAACAACACCAGCAACAGCGTCAGCACCGTAAGTAGATGCACCACCACCAGTCATAACCTCAACACGCTTAACTAAAGCAGCTGGGATTTGGTTGATATCTGGAGATTGTGAGTAAACACCACCTGGCTGAAGACGACGACCGTTTACTAGAACTAGCGTACGGTTAGAACCCATACCACGTAAATCTAAGCTAGCAGTACCAGTAGCGCCGTTTGATTGGAACGCTGTGCTCGCTGCTTCGATTTGTGGAAGGTTGTTAAGAAGGTCTTCGATACGAGTAAAACCAGATAGTTTGATATCTTCTTGAGATGTTACTTGTACTGGACTTGCAGATTCCATGTCAGTACGTTTGATACGAGAACCTGTTACTTCAATGCGCTCTACTTCTTCTGCTGCTTCGTCAGCAGCGAACGCAGGAACTGAAACAGCGGCAGCCGCACTTGCACCAAAAATGGTAGCAAGACGAACAGCCTTAGCTACTTTGCTATTGCTATACATGTTTTATACTCCCTGGATCACTTTCGTGATTTTAGTTTTTTGAGTTCAAGGCTATATATTGCCTTGTTAGTTTTTTTATATATCGGTCTAAGACCAGATCTGTCGCTTAGGATATTAAACGTAATTTTGTTCTAGCGTCAACACCAATTACACACTCTTTGTTACAAATGTCATAAATTGAAACTAAAAAGCATAAACAAATAGCCACGAGACTTGTACGTTATTTAAACAGTTGAAAATTAATAATTTATAGAAACAAAATAATAGTCGAATCACTTACATTTCGTTTGACTGACCAAAACCCAATCCAATCGCCGTTAGCCCAGTTGATTCAACAACTTAAGAGATGCAATCTGCAATTATATGACAATAAGAATGTGGATTTATGGTTTAAATATCTTCAACACCCCCCCGAAAAATCACGTAAATATAACTGTACGGTTTCATTGTTTTTACATTTCTTTAATTTTTTGAATTCGCCCTATTCACTCCAAACATGGCAGTTAATGCGATTTTTTATTGTTTTGGTGTTTTAAATACAAAAACCTCATTAGTTATTAAAAATTAATTCAATTCTCTCTTTTAACATTATGTTAGAATTTGCTTTTATCATGAATAAGGTTAGTAAATGGAGTCGTCGCTAGACTTAGCCATGTGGCTCACAATCTGTGGCGTTGGCTTTATCGCAGGTTTTATTGATGCGATCGCAGGCGGCGGAGGGATGCTGACAGTCCCTACTTTACTTGCTTCAGGTTTACCCCCGCACGTTGCATTAGGTACTAATAAACTCGCATCGACATTTGGCACCTGCACTGCGTCTTATACCTTTTACAAGAAAAAGCTCTTTAACCCTGCTTTTTGGAAGCATGCCATTATATTTACTGCCGTAGGCTCAATCTTAGGCACAATCATTGTCAGTTTTATATCAACTGAATGGCTGGAAAGAGCCCTTCCTATCGTTATCATCGCAACTGCTATTTATACTCTCATCAGTAAAAACGCCTGCCAAGAAGAACTTGGATTGCCCGTCAAAGATAAGCAACTCAAACTAAAACAAACTATCCAAGGCACTACTCTGGGCTTTTACGATGGTGTTGCTGGTCCCGGCACTGGCGCGTTTTGGGTATCTTCTAGTAGTGCGCTATACAAAATGAACCTGCTTTACAGCAGTGGTCTAGCAAGAGGCTGTAATTTTGTTAGCAACTTTTGTTCATTATTTACCTTTATCTATTTAGGCTATGTTAATTTAGCATTGGGACTAGCAATGGGCGGGTTCCTGATGTTGGGTTCATGGGTAGGCGCACATTCGGCAATAAAATTTGGTAGCCGCTTTATACGCCCTGTGTTTATTACCGTTGTTATTATTATGTCCATTAACCTCGCCTATCAGGCATGGTTCTAGCCAAGCATAACAATTCTGTCAAAGAGTAATACGTTAAAGATGAAGTTTTCACTCATAGTAGAAAGATTGAAATCCATAGTTGATCAGCTCAAGCTCGATGCCAAAGCGCTCGATAGCAAGAATCAACATGGGCGAAACCAATACCAATTTGAGGACAAAGCGATCTTTAGCGACCACCTATTTTCGACACGAAGTGGCCGATATTCTGCTTATGTGGAAGAAATTGATGGCAAGGTAAAGCAGTTAACGGAACTAATCGATAAAGAAAGTCTGTCTATTGCACAGACCCCAATTACGCAAACACTTGTAGAACAAATAGAATTGCAAATCTCATCATTGCTAACAGCAATGCAAGCTAATAAAGCTAGACGCAAAAAATTTATCGCAAATAGAGCGCGGAAAGCTAACACTAAGCAAGCGCAATTTAAGCAAGCTGCTCAGGCAATTCTACTACCGACACATCAACTATATGCCAAGCTTGCTGAACACCACGAGTTTGAAAGGCGCTTAGCCACGATGATTGCGGAACGAGAATATAAGCGAGCTGAGGCCGACACCACTAGCTCGCAACAACTGAGCCAGGAAATTCTCGCGCTGCACCAACGGCTAGGAAGATGCAGGCAAGCGATTACTGGCATTGAGCGCGAAATTGAGCTAGCCGAGAAACGAAACAATTAGCTCACTTACACTCACACTACCACTCAGTCTCACCTACCCCCACCTTTTCAATAAAAACTTATACTTCAAGCCACTAACTAAAATGATAACCGAGTGCCTTTTTTACCGTATCAGGTAATTCTGGCAACACAGCTGTCGGCAGGAGAAACGTCGATAAATTGAAGAAATCCTGATAGACACGATTGCGTTCTGTTGTTCTGCGCAAGTAGTCATGACCGGATGAACCACCTGTACCAATTTTACTTCCCAACATGCGTTGAACCATCATCATATGTTTGTACCGCCATAAGGTGAGCATTTCATCAATTTCGGTTAAGCATGTAATGAACTGAAAAGGTAAATTGAATACTGGTTCGTCACGATACATGTTAATAAAAAGTGCAGAGAGTGTCGCTTTTTGGGACAGTCTAAAACGGCCTTCTTTTCTGACTTGCTCAAACTTTTCTTCGTCTAGGAGCGCCATAAAATTGGCTCTGGTTGCACTGTGTTCTCTGAGTTGCTGATCACGTTCCTTCTCTGTCAGAAAGCTGTTGTTTTGGATTATTGCAAGTTCTTCGTTAAGCATTTCATCTGTGGCCTGCTGGTATAGCGACCAAAATTTAAAATCACCAAATTCTAAAAATGGCATCCGCGCTAGCCAGCGTTCAACTTGCTCAAACAAACTAGGTTGTTGCTCTAACTCCTTCAGAAAATGTTGATGCTCTTCTGTTAGGCGGTTGTAAAACGACTGCTTATCAAAATCGATACGAAACTCAGACTTTAAGCCTAAAGTAATTTCTAATACTTTAAACTGAAGGCTTTGAAAACCAGAAGCCGGCACCAAGAAATTCCTGAAAGAGAGAAAGTCTTGTGGCGTCATAGTTTCCATTATTTCGATCTGTTGATTTAATAATGCTTGAATCTTAATGACACGTTTTAAGCGGTGAACGACTTTGGTTAGTTGCTGATCTTTAACGTCGTCTTGCGCAAAAATCGACATTACAGAGGCTAGTTCGTGAAGTATTTGTTTAAACCATAGCTCGTAGGCTTGGTGCACTATTATGAACAATGTTTCATCGTGAGCTTCCTCACCATACTGGCCGCTAACGGGCTTTTGGCTATCGAGAAACTTGGTTAACTGTAAATAATCCCCGTAGTAACAAGGTGCTATATCTTTTTTCATTTTTTTTATAGATAGTTTCTTTCCCCTTTATTTTATAACCTTTATTTGATCTTAAACGTTAGCTTTTTTTCAGAACACGCGTTACGCTTTAATTCAAGGTAAACATTATTCGAGAATAAGAATGAAAATTTCTGACGACATCCACAACTATTATGAAAACTTGGTCGTAGAGCAATTTAGTGTATTGAAGCTTGAAGACAAACACGATTCAGACTTTCTAGCCGACTTAACTTGCATTGTATTGAATCAATTACCAACGCGCTACATACGCCACGAAGTTGATATGGCTTTTTATCTCCCAGCGTCAGAGCGCTTCGAGATGGAAAGTAAAGTAAAAGTAGCAATCCAGAAAGGGCTCGAGTTTATGAAGGCTCACGTGTAAAGCCCGTACTCTTTTTTTACTGAGAAAGCTCCGCTAAGCCGGAGCTTTTTTGTTTGAACATAAGAAAACTTAGCCCACAAAACTCTTCTTTTTAAAGCGATTAACGGAAGACCTTTGTCCAGAGAGAAAGCAGCAATCGGATAAATAAAATCGAGACGTTTAAGTAGTTAACTAAAATAGAGAAAATGAGATAGATCTGACAAGATATTGGGTGGTCACCTTTCCAGCCACACTCCGGCACATGAGTCGTCTACTACGGTTGCTCCCTTCCGGGCCTGGCCGGGTTCGCAGAGTATCATTGCGGAGGGACCGAAAAGGTCACCATAAAACTAGCAGTTCATCAACGCCAATACGTTATGTCAGAGACATCAAACTTGCTAACGGCGCGAATTATCCCTAAAGCAAGGTACGGTTGCAAGCAATACTTGTTGCTTTTAAAACGCTTGCGGATTTTTTGCACAAACCGTAGTAAAAATTTGTTTTATCGAAGCTAGCTCAAAATCGATATCTTCGCCGATACTGCGTTCAGGGTGGAAACGTATTTCTTTCAATTTAAAATCTAAACTAACAGGGACAACAGGTACATTCGCTTGATGAGCGATGTGTAAGAAGCCCGTTTTCCATTGTTTGATTTTGCTTCGTGTGCCCTCTGGCGCCAAAGCTAAAGCCAGAGCCTCTGACTGTTCGAATTTATCAACCATTTGCCCTACCACGCCATGAGCACTTGATCGGTCTACAGGAATTCCTCCAATACTCTCGAGCCACGGCTTTAACGGCCAGAAAAAAATAGCAGATTTTCCAAGAAAGCTAATTTTTAAATCCAACTTATACATCGCTGCGACCCCAATTACAAAGTCCCAATTTGACGTATGCGGTGCGACTGCAAAAATAACCTTAGATTCACAAGGTAGCGAGCCGGTAATTTTCCACCCTAAAACTTTTAATAATCCAGCGCCAATCTTGTTGGCAACTGTACGATTTGCTTTTGGTAACATCCCAATTACACCTTTTATTTATTTTTATATTTTTCTTAGGAGTCGGTATGTTTTTATGTTTAGTTTTCGCTCTCAGCTCTCGCTAACGCATCACTAAACTCTAACAAGAAAGACTTAATAATTAGTAAGTTGTCTTTCCCTATACGCAGTAACAATTTATCCGATGCTGGTAATGATTCAAGTTCCTCATCTGCATACTTAAACATTACACTAGGTCTTACTAAAGCGACATCCTGCTTTGGTAATTCCATATCCAACACACGCACAATCGCGTCCTGCAGTGTGTCCGTAAAGTTATCGTCTGGGTAACCTATTTCTTCATAGGCTTCAGCAATCAACGGCTTAAGTTCAACATACCATTGTGCTAACTTTTCTGGCTCAAATGAACGCAGTAAATCAACATACAAACTAAATCGTTTAGCTTGCGCTTCATCCCACGCATACACCGGTTTGCCATCGACCTCTGAAGTCATCGTTTCATCAACCGAAAACTTAGTGTTAGGACTTACCAATGGACTATATTCATACGCTAAGTTGCCTTGCGTAAAATTATCGGTAAACACCACTAAGCGACGAACCATGTCTTCGTCTATTACGAGTTTCAGCAACTCCTTTCGCCAAGTAAGTTCCGCAAGCTTTTCTTTCAACCATGCATCACTTTCGCTCAACAGCGGCAGCACAAATGCCGGCTCTTCTGGGGCAGGTTCTGGCTCAACATTGTCTTCTGTAATACTCGGTTCAACCACTTCAGGCTCTACCGTATTAACTGTCTCCTCGACTACTTCCTCTACTACTGGCTCTGCAACAACCTCTTGAGGCTCTTGAGTTTCAATTCCTGTAATGTTAGATGAGCCACCGTCAGACTTAAATAAAAATGTCATCACACCTAGTACGATGATGACAAGGAGAGCTCCCACAAGGATGATGGACTGACGCTTACTGGTAACGGGTTCTTGCGGATTATGATTTTCCATACAGACTACTATGACCTTAATCGACGGCTAATGATTTAAACGCTCAATAGACTCAAACGTTCTTCTTACTGCTATTTAGATAATATTCTGCCAGAAAGTTTACCAAATGAGGAAAAAAAAAGAGAAGCAAGCTTCTCTTTTATTGTTGAATTTAGTAAAGATTTGTAATTTTGTGTCGTTACTAGGGTCTGTTTATCTTCGTTTAATAATTCTGCTGCGAGATAGAATGACTTTAATCAAGGCGAAAATCGTGTCATTTAGTGATCTAAATTAACGATTTTTAACGCAGAGTAAAGTGATTTTGGCCTCAACCCTTCCGGCAGTGGCTATGTTTAACGCTAGCGGCAATTAGCATTCACTCATTTGGAATGACCAAACTACGTTCACGCTGCTTTGCCATCATTAAAAATAATCTATTGCAGAAAATATAAACAAAGGCCAACAAATCCTAAAGCGCATCCTCTTGATTTTCTGGTAAGGCTGCTATGAAGGCATCAAGTTCGTTACATCGATTAGTCACACGTTGAATTAATGGATACGGCGACATATCAACATTAAAACGTTTTGCATTGTAAACCTGTGGTACTAAACAGATATCTGCCAGTGTTACCGTATTGCCGAAACAAAACTCTCCAGCGTACTTTTGTAACTGACGCTCAAATGCAGAAAAGCCTTTCGAGATCCAATCATTAACCCAAGATGACTTTTGCTCGTCTGTTGCGCTCAATTCATTGACTAAGTACTGCTGAACGCGCAAGTTGTTAATCGGATGAACCTCACAAGCAATATCGAATGCGAGTGCCGATACAATCGCCCTTTCTTGAGGGTTTGACGGATAAACACTTGGCGATGGGCATTTGTGCTCTAAGTAATCAATAATGGCTAGCGACTGATGAAGCGTAAACTCCTCATCAACAAGTGTCGGCACAAGGTGCGCAGGATTTAACTCATCATAGGCAGACGAGTGCTGCTCACCACCATCTTTAATTAAGTGAACCGGAATCGAGTCAAAAGCAATTTGCTTTAAGTGTAAAGCTATACGTACCCGATATGCTGCGGAAGAACGCCAATATCCATAGAGTTTCATCGCAATTAAGCTCCCTTACATTAAACTTATTGGTTATCAGCCGATTGATATTGAATCACTTGTTGGTCTATTGCGCCAAAAATGCTGTCACCATTGGCATCAAACATTTCAATTCTTACGGTGTCACCAAACTTCATAAACGAAGTGCTTGGCTTACCATCTGCAATAATTTCTAGCATGCGTTTTTCAGCTAGGCAGCTTGAACCAGCAGAACGATCGTAATTTGAAATGGTACCAGAGCCCACGATACAGCCAGCAGACAACGGACGCGTTTTAGCTGCGTGTGCTACGATTGTAGGGAAATCGAAAGTCATATCGACACCACAATTCGGCTGGCCAAAAAGTTCACCATTTAAATGAGTCGTTAGTGGTAAATGTAATTTGTTTCCATCCCAAGCATCACCTAATTCATCTGGTGTTACAGCTACCGGTGAAAAAGCACTAGAAGGCTTACTGCCAAAAAATCCGAACCCCTTTGCCAACTCAGCTGGAATAAGGTTACGTAGCGATACGTCGTTAACCAGCATGATAAGTTTGATATGAGATTTAGCTTGCTCTGGCGATGCAGCCATCGCAACATCATCTGTGATTACAGCGACTTCTGATTCGAAATCAATACCGTAGTCTTCTGACACTACTGGAATATCATCTTTAGGGCC
This sequence comes from uncultured Thalassotalea sp., assembly GCA_947492575.1. Classification (GTDB taxonomy): domain Bacteria; phylum Pseudomonadota; class Gammaproteobacteria; order Enterobacterales; family Alteromonadaceae; genus Thalassotalea_F. The sequence goes on along the minus strand of CANLNK010000001.1, from coordinate 1,212,106 downwards.
AATAAACGCATCAGAGCCACCTTGATACATTAATGGATCAGTCCAAAATGTTTCAGGCATTTCAGCGTTTCGCGCTTTACGCACCAATTCAACATGGTTTACGTACGCACTGCCGTCAGCCCATTGATAAGCGCGTGGTAACGGTGACTCACAATCACCTTCGACAAAATCAAACGCTGCTTCTGCTTGGCCTTCGTTCAATGATTGATACACTTTTTCAAGCTTAGGCGCTAAGTTTGCCCAGTCATCAAGCGCAAACTGAAGTGTTGGCGCAATGTCCTTTACTGCGACTGCTTTCTTTAAATCGCGGCTAACTATTACTAGTTGACCATCACGCGTGTTGTTTTTAAGAGTTGCTAATTTCATATCGAACCTTCTAACTGTAATGCTTTAGCTTATTTCTTGTTTTGACGTTCTTGCAGGCACTGTAGGCACTTTTGCTAGTCAAATATTAATCAATTAATTATCTAGGGTTTTGGCTAGGGCGTGTGGTCTTTCGAGGTTGTTTTTGCAGCAATTTATGATGTTCCTATACAAGGCAGAGCTTATGTCGTGTGGTTATTCCACATAAATAAGCTATAACGCAGTAGAAAGGCATCATAAATGCTGTCTCTTAGATTCGTTTAAATGCATTTTTCTCATTGATGCCTGCACGGATGCAGGTACAAAGATTATGCAGGAGCATAATAATCGGTACTTGCTCTGTGCGTAGAATAACTATGCGTATCACAAGTGCCGCGATAAAAATGCATTTAATTCGAACAAAAGTTAACCCTGAAAGATCAACACACCCTAAAGTTTCTGCCATTTATTCAGCAGTTAAGAATGCGCTGATTGTACGACATGTTTAACGAAATACCACGGCATTGAAGAATCTTGTGTTTCTCAGAAGTTGTTGTTTATTGTTTACATAAAAAGTAGCAGAGTTTAGCTATTAATAACTTTTTAGGTGCGCAATATAGTAAAAGCCCAGCAATAATAGCTGGGCTCAATGCAATTTTTACCTCGTAATTAAATCTTTACGGTTTTTTTGTTGATGTCGTATTCGCGCAATTTATTGGCGATAGCCGTATGGCTTAAGCCCAATTTTTTGGCAAGTTGGCGAGTACTTGGGTATGCAGGATATAACTTTCTTAATAAGTCAGCTTCAAATTGTTTCACCGCGCCGTCCAGCGTTCCTTCAAACTCTTGTTCAAGGTATCCATGCTCTCTCGTGTAAGCAGGCAATTGCAAATGCTCGGTTTCAATTAAATTGCCTTCAAGTAAAGACACTGCGCGAATTAAAACATTTTCAAGCTGGCGGACATTACCGGGCCATGGATAATGCTCAATAAAATCTCGACAATCTTCGGTCATCGATAAGTTGTACTTTCCGATATTCTTGCCTGCTTTAGCGATAAAGTGCTCTGCCAATGGGATGATATCAGCGCGACGTTCACGCAATGACGGGATGTTCAACCCTAGTACGTTTAAACGGTAGTATAAGTCTTCACGAAACTCATCATGGGAGACCATGTTTAACAGATCTTTATTAGTCGAGCTGATAAAACGAACGTTTACTTTAATTTCCTGCTCGTCATCCACTCTTCTGAAACTGCCATCTTGAATCACACGTAACAACTTAATTTGTAACTTAGGCGACATCTCCCCTACTTCATCGAGGAAAATTGTGCCACCGTCAGCGGTTTCAAATAGGCCTTTCTTTGCTTGAGTTTCACCTTGAGCACCACAACCGAAAAGTTCTGTTTCAGCTACATCATCAGGTAAAGAAGCACAATTCAACGCCATGAATGGATGTTCTGATCTGTCACTCGCATCGTGGCAGGCTTTGGCAATAAGTTCTTTACCAACGCCTGTTTCACCAACAATTAACATGCTTGATTCAAGTTGAGCCATACGCTTGGCCTCTCGAACAACCTTACGCATCGCACTACTAGACGTTTGAATGCCAGCAAAGTTACTATCGTTAGCTTGCTTAAAGGCACTCATTTGCTGCCCTAGACGGGCTTCTGATTTCAATAAGAACATTGCGCCAGCATTCACGGTGCGGCCATCTTCACCAGCGACCGTTACCGGTAAAATGTCTGCGACAAAGTCTTCGTCCTTAAATTTTACGCGACGTGTTTGTGCAAGTAACTCGTCTGACTCTAACCAACGGGTAACATTAAACCCTTTTAACCACTGTCCTAAGCTTTCACCAACAATGTTTTTTAGTTGATCGCCAATCAAAGAGATTGCCACCTCATTAACACCGCGAACATTTCCTTTAGTGTCAATAGAGATAAATGGGTCTGGGAAAGTTTTGATTAGAGTGGATAGCTCGTTACGCTCGCGCTCAGATGGCATGAATGGCGTAGTTTTAACATCTTCAACGCCATCAATCAGTCGAAGCTGAGGCATAAAAGACTGTAAATCAGAAAATTCGAGATCAGGAATATGTACAAAAATGTGACCTGTTTCAGTCACTGCGTCTATCCCTTTAATATTTATTTTATATTCAACAAAAACGCCTAATACTTCTTGTGCGATACCGACACGGTCTTCGCAAACAATTTCCAAACGCATTAAAAAGCCCCCGTTGTAACCTTGCTGTTGGTTGTAACTTATACTGTTACATTCATTGTCACATTGGAGGCTATTGTAAACTAGTTTTTACAAGAATAAAGCGATTTGTTAATCGCCATTCACGTTAAAAATGTAAGTAAGTGCTATTCGCTTAACAATAAGTCTGTCTTTGCAGCACAAATAAAGTCATTGCGATGTAGGCCTTTAATCGAGTGACTCCACCACGTGACCGTAACTTTACCCCACTCGAGTAAAATTGCCGGGTGATGAAACTCCTCTTCTGCAAGCTCAGATACTTTGTTCGCAAATGCCCACGCTAACTTATAATTTTTGAATTTGTATACACGCTCTAGCATCATAATACCGTCACGCACTTCAGGTACCCAGTCTGGGATTTCTTTAATCAGTACGGCTAGCTCTTCATCGCTAACTTTAGGTGCATCAACATGGCAAGCTTCACATTTTTGGCTTGATAATGTATCACTCATTGTAATTCCTTAACTGGCAATTTTTTCTTTTGGTGGAAATTTAGGAGCATGCAGACCAAGCGCTTTCGCCTGTTCTACCAATGCCATTAAATCTAGCGCTCGAATAGCGTCAAGATCTGACATTTTCTCAATCATAAAATAAATAGGTTGCATGATATCGATACGATATGGCGTTCGAAGTACATCGACGACTTGAGCTTCGTTAGTCAAGAATCGACGTTCAGCTTGGCCGTCTTGCATTGCGTATTCTGTTTCACCTGGCGAAGACAAAATACCGCCACCGTATATACGAAGGCCTTGTTCCGTTTTCATTAAACCAAACTCAACGGTAAACCAATACAAGCGAGCAAGGAATACCCTGTCTTCTTTCGACGCAGCTAAACCCAATTTACCATAAGCTTCTGTAAACTTAGCAAACGCAGGGTTTGTTAGCATTGCGCAGTGGCCAAAAATTTCATGAAAAATATCTGGTTCTTGTAGGTAATCAAACTCATCTTTAGAGCGGATGAAAGTCGCTACCGGAAACTTCTTCTCTGACAAAAGACGGAAAAATTCGCCAAAGCCAATCAGCGCTGGCACAGCTGCACATTCCCAGCCTGTTTCAACGCGAAGTACTTTGCTTACTTCTTCTAGTTGAGGAACGCGGTCGATTGGTAAGTTCAGCTTTTCCAAGCCATGCATGTATTCATCGCAAGCTTTACCGTCAACGCATTTCAGCTGACGGGTAATCAACGCCTGCCATGTCTCATTTTCTTCGTCTGTCCAATGGATGACACCATTTTCGTCAGCTTGTTTGGAGACATATTTAGTCGCCTTGCCCATTTGTAAACCTTTTGTATTTATGTGTGGAAGTCCACATTAGTTGCTCACATATTAAGTTAAGGGCTTTAGAGAATAAAAGATCAACACAGCTGAGCGATATTTAACCATTATGAAAAGGCGTACATTAATCTGTACATTAATTGTCAAGTGAGAAAGTGTATTGAATGGAAAATAGGGGCAAGTTAAGCCTGCCCTGCAGCAAAGATAGCCCTTTATTTACCTGACTTAGCGGGTGTCGCAAGTTGCTTAATCTGGCTAACTACTTGTGCACGTACTTGCGATAAGCGAGGCGCATTCTCGTCGAAAGGTACTGGGCGGCACATATGCATCGTTTTGAGACCTAGACGAGCAGTTAACATTCCTGCACCAAGTCCTTGTGCTAAACGCCCTGATAACTTACCCAATAAATCTGCACCCAAAGCATCAACGCTAATATCTGCGACCACTTCACTAGCACCTGCGTAAAGCATATTGCCAATAACTTGTTTAATGAGTTTAACGCGCCCCCAATAGCCTAACTTTAAACCATATAAACCTGAAACTTTATCAATTAGGCGAAGGTTGCGCCAAAGCATGATCATCATATCAAGCAGCGCAACAGGACTGAGTGCAACTAATACGACCGATTCAGATGACGAACGAGCAATTTCAGCTAGCACTTTTTGATCAGTTTCACTGAGTACTTGTTTAGAATAGAGTTTTATTAGCTCATCATCTTGAAAATCGTTGGTTAGCGTCGCTTGCCATGCTTCTTGTTGACTGACCGATAGATCGTTACCAAGTAAGTTTGTTACTTTCGCTAATACTTCTCCAGCCTGTCCATGGCCTTGCTGTTCGGACAACTCAACAAGCTGCTCTTTTAAAGCCGTTTGTTTCTTTAGTTGTCTTAAACCAGAAAACTCCTTAAATACGGTCCCTGCACAAATTATGGCAATGAGCGAAAGCAAAGCGGCATAAAGCGATGTGATAATCGGCGACTCAACAAAACCAGTAGTGAAAAAGTCGACTAGCTCAATACCAATAATCGCAGCAAAGACTGTCAGCGCACCTTTCAATAGCAAACTAGTCTTCCCATTGCTTTCGATATCTGTCGACAATAACTCGATATCCTCTGAGTCTGCTTGCCACGTATCATTTTCGATAACCAGCTGTTGACGATTACTCGTATCATTATCCGAACCCTGAACTTTTATCTCCGGCTCATCAAATAAAATTTGTTGTTGGAACTTATCAGGCTCGGTCATGACATTTTATCTCCTAGCAAGAACTGCAAGACTTGGTCTATGCGCTGATGCGGTAATACTTGATGTTTCCCGATAGCCAGATTAGGGGCGAAACTGACAAAATTAAACTTGTGCCGCTGCCAAAAATCATTATCTGGTAACTCTGTAGGCACCGTACCAGGGAACAAGGTAACCACTTTATCTGATGCCAACGATTTGCCTCGAATGACAGGTACTTTCTCTCCTTGGTAATCACTCTTACCGCTTTCCGTTGTCTTAACCGAAGAGATCGCCAGTGTTTTCATTGCAATACCATCAAATCTCAGTTGTTGCTTAGTCTGATTAATCAACTGTTCAAGTAAAGTTGTCAACCGGCTATGCTGCTCTGGCGTTACATGATCAGCTTTCGTAGCGGCGAACAAGAGTTTATCAATTTTCGGCGAAAACAGTCGATTTAACAGACTTGATTTGCCGTAATGGTAACTCTCTAAAATCATGTTGATCGCCATTTGTAAGTCTTCAAAGCTCTCCTTGCCGTTGTTAAGCGGGGTCAAGCAGTCAGCGAGAACGATTTGGCGGTCATAATTCAAGAAGTGTGTTTTGTAGAAACGCTTAACAACACGTTCTCTATACTCTAAGAAGCGCGCCCTTAGCATGCCAACCATAGTATCGTCATCGGCATTTTGATAGGCATTCTTATCAAGCCCTTGAATCGCCGTAAATGGGAAAAACTCCAGAATAGGTGCGCCAGCTAAATCACCCGGTAAAATAAATCGCCCTGGTTGGATAACGGACAAACCTAACTTCTCACGAAATAGATGCAGCAAACTAGTGTATTCTCTCGAAAGTTCTGCCACGAGTACTTCATCCGCGGGAGCAAACGGGTCTAACGCAGCAACCTTTTTCAACCACTCATTTGCCATGGTTTTTCTTGGTTCTTGGGCCAGCAATGAGAGCATTTTTTCTGACCATTGTTCGAACGTTTGACCAAGCATTGGCAGATCTAGCAACCACTCTCCAGGATAATCCGTGATATCTAGTGTTAGCGTTGCTACATCCGTCGCATATTTAAGTACAGAATTCTGAGGGCGATATTTTATTGCTACTCTTAACTCGCTAATACCTTTTGTCGGCTCAGGCCATGATGGCGGCTTCTGACAAAAACAATCAAGAGAGCCATCATAATCAAAACGTGGAACATGAATGTGCTTTTGCGGAACGCGTTTAGCCGCAATAAACCTGCCTTGATGAACGGGCTCAAAAAAACTAAGCTGTGCCTCCGCACCTTCATTAACTAATTGATTAACCAGAGAAGTAATAAATGCGGTTTTGCCACTTCGGCTCAGTCCAGTAACTGCCAAATTGACTTGCTTGTCGAGTGTTCTATTTAAAATATCTGATGCTTTCAACTTGATGCTATCAAGTGAATCTGAGCTAAAAATAGCCATAAAACTTAGGGGGTTAATACTTAATTCTATCTTGATGTTATCGGTTTTTGCCGATAAAAAACAAGTAAATAATAGATAAAAATAAAGCGACCATAGGTCGCTTTATAGTTTATTGATTTCCCGAGAAACGGTAAATTCTGGTGAGGTTACGTAACGCTCCATCATACGCAGCTCTTTCTCCATCGACATGTATTTACTTCTAATGTCGTGAAACGCCTGCTTCGGTGGTTCACCTGCCTGCCAAACACGTGCTTTAACACGAATTGGCTCTGCGTTTAATTCCTTTTCAAACGCGGCTTTCTTTGCCTCTTCTTCATCATTTATATCTTGGTTGATGGTTGCAGCTGGTTTTTTATCTAATATAAACCACGCCGCGATGTATAAAAATACTAACCACGGAATACCAAACAATACACCTGATACCATTAACACTCTTACTAACCAGATTTCCCAGCCAAAGTAATCTGCAATCCCTGCACAAACGCCGGCTATCTTTCCCTGGTTAGGGATACGATATAGCTCTCCTCGACGTTTACTCATACTTTGTTTCTCCAATCTGGGCTTTCCGCATCTAAGATTGCTTCCAATGTTTTAATGCGCTCTGCCATTTTGTCTGCCAGCTCAGATAATTCCGAAAGCTGGGTATATTCTTCCTCTGATAAACCCTGGCTTATTTGGCGTTTGCTTCGATAATGCAATATCAACCAAATAGGCGCGACCACCAGCATAAATATGATAAGGGGGGCTACAATAATCTCTTCCACAATACTTCTCCTTAATGAACGCTAGTTGAGATGCTAATTATTTTTTGTCTTTGCTATCAAGTTTAGCTTTTAATTGCGCCAATTCATCGTCGATTTTTTCATCTCCTTCGAGCTCAGCGATTTCATCTGCAAGAGACTTACTGCCTAAATCTTGTGCTTCTACTTGCGCTTCTAAGTCATCAATCTTGCGTTCGTAGCGATCGAATCGGCTTAACGCGTCATCTACCTTGCCACTATCAATATTGCGCTTCACTTTTAAACGTGAACTTACAGTTTTCTCACGCATGATGATTGCTTTTTGACGCGCTTTAGCATCAGCTAGCTTATCTTGAAGCTGCGTAATTTCATCCTGTAACTTAGCGATATGGTCGTCAACATGTGTCAACTCATCTTCCATTGCTTCAGCGCTCTCACTGCACTTTTTCTTCTCTACTAATGCAGCTCTTGCTAGGTCATCACGACCTTTGCTTAATGCTAACTCAGCTTTTTCTTGCCATTGTTCAGCATCTTTTTGATAGCGCGCAATTTGACGAGAAAGTTCCTTTTTGTCGGCTAAAGTCTTCGCCGAGCTTGAACGCACCTCAACTAACGTATCTTCCATTTCTTGGATAATAAGACGAACCATTTTTTCAGGATCTTCCGCTTTATCCAACAATGAGTTGATATTCGAATTGATGATGTCTGTAAATCTTGAAAATACACCCATAACAACTTCCTCAATTTAGTGAACTTACATTTTGATTTGCAGTTAACTATTCATTATCCAAGCCAAGTTTATAATAACAACTTAAATATATGTAATTTATAGCTTTTATTTATTTTAACAAAAACACTTCAAACCGTAGGAGTAATAAAATACACTATTTGTTAGCGAAATAAACTAATTATTAGGAAGGATATGGCGCGTTTTAACCAACAGGATAATTTAATAGGACAATCAAATAGTTTTCTCGAGGTACTCGAGCAAATTTCGCAAATTGCGCCACTCAGTAAACCTGTACTCATAATTGGTGAGCGTGGAACAGGTAAAGAACTTGTTGCTGCCCGCCTTCACTACCTTTCAAAGCGTTGGGAACAGAACTACTTAAAACTCAATTGTGCAGCTTTAAATGAGAACTTACTAGAGAGTGAGTTATTCGGTTACGAAAGCGGTGCATTTACTGGTGCTAACAAACGCCATGAAGGTCGATTTGAGCGTGCAGATAAAGGTACTTTGTTTCTCGATGAAATCGCCAATACCTCAGGGCTTATCCAAGAAAAACTGCTACGCGTAGTGGAATATGGTGAGTTTGAACGTGTTGGTGGCTCTAGAACCATTAAAACAGATACTCGACTTGTCGCCGCTACAAACGAAGATCTACCAACATTAGCAGATAAAGGCGAATTCAGGGCTGATTTACTCGACCGTCTAGCCTTTGATGTAATTACCTTACCGCCACTTCGTGAGCGTGTTGAAGATATCATGATACTCGCCGAGCACTTTGCCATTAATATGGCACGCGAGCTAGAGTTTGAGTTATTCAGTGGTTTTACGGAAAAAGCAAAACGTACGATGCTCGAATATCATTGGCCCGGAAATATCCGTGAGCTCAAAAACGTGGTAGAGCGAAGTGTATATCGTTGCAATAACCCTCACCTTCCGGTGCATGAATTAGTTATCGATCCATTCGAGTCGCCTTATCGTCCGAAAGAACGCGTTAAAACACAAGATAGAGTGGTAGAACGCATCGTAGAAAAACCTGCTGATAGTCAAGTAGAAAACCTCGGTTCTAAAGCCAGTGAAGCGATGAATGTTGCTAGCATTCAGCAGTCAATTCAGCAAGCAACACCAAATTTCCCATTATCTCTTAAAGATTTATCTCAAGATTATGAGATAAAGCTGATAAAATCAGCATTAGCCGCATGTCAATTCAACCAAAAGAAAACAGCAGAAGCGCTGGAACTGACATATCACCAGTTACGTGGCTATTTGAAGAAGTACAATTTGCTTGACGGAAACGGTATTGATGAAAACTAGCCCCTGGCTAACCAAGGCTTTATCTATATTATCGGCACCTTTGGTGTCGCTGACCTTAATCGGTTGCAATAGCGATGACCAAACGATCGCCAACGATAGCTTAATTTATTGTTCGGAAGGCTCACCAGTTTCCTTCAACCCACAAACTGTAACGTCTGGCACTACCATTGATGCTGTCGCTAATCAGGTTTACAACCGACTCATTACCTTCAACAAGCAAGATAATTCTATTGTCCCAGCACTCGCTAAATCGTGGCACTTAACCCGTGATGGAAAAATGATCACTTTCTACCTAAGAAAGGATGTTTCATTTCACCAAACTGATTATTTTACGCCTACGCGAGCGTTCAACGCCGATGACGTGCTTTTCAGCTTTCAACGAATTCTGGATGAAGAGCACCCTTATCACCCAGTATCAGGTGGACGTTACCCATTCTTCCAAAACGTGGGCTTTACCAACCTAGTTGACGAAGTTGAAAAAATTAACGACTACACAGTTCGATTTAAGTTAAATCAGGCAAACAGTTCTTTTTTAGCAAACCTTGCAACCGATTATGCCGTTATTTTATCTGCCGAATATGCAGAGCAATTGGCACATCAAAATCAAAAATCAGATATCGATACATTACCTGTAGGAACAGGACCATTTAAACTCAAATCTTATCAAGCTGGCTCTGTACTTCGATATTACAAACACCCAAATTATTGGCGTAACGAAGTCGCCATTAAGCAACTCGTATTCGATATTACTGCAAGTGATACAGGTCGATTAACAAAGTTACTGACCAATGAATGTGACGTAATCGCTTATCCTATAGCTGCTCAAAAAATTCAAGAAAATCCAGAATTAGCCTTAGAGCAAGTGACTGCCTTTAATATCGGTTATCTTGGTTTCAATACACAAAAGCCGCCATTTGATAACCCAATCATCCGCCGAGCGATATCACACGCAATTAATAAAGAAGCAATTATTTCTGCTATTTATCGCGACCAAGCGCAAGTTGCTACATCGATACTACCTGAGGGCTCTTGGGCACATGACGATACTCTGGTTGCATTAGAGTATTCGCCAAGCAAAGCAAAGGAATTACTCAAAGAGGCCGGCGTTGAAGACGGGTTGAGTTTTGATATATGGGCTATGCCTGTACAGCGGGCATATAACCCTAATGCCCTCACTATGGCAAAACTAATACAAGCTGACTTAAGCCAGATAGGGGTAAAAGTAGACATTGTGTCGTACGAGTGGGCAACATTCTTACGACGATTAAACGCAGGTGAGCATCAGTCTGTCCTGCTAGGTTGGTCTGCCGACCACCCTGACCCGGATAATTTCTTTACGCCACTGTTAAGTTGCAAGTCGCTAGAAACAGGCAGTAACCGAGCTTTTTGGTGCGACCAAGAGTTCGATAGCCTAATCCAATTGGCGCTTCAAACAACGAACATTAACCAACGACGAGCGCTTTATCGCCAAGCACAGAATATTATCCAACAAGAAATTCCATTGCTTCCGATTGCCCACTCAAAACGTTTTCAGGCTCGCCACAAAGCAGTTAAAGGGCAACTTTTAAGTTCTTTTGGCGGAATCGATTTTTCTGAGGTAACCAAATTGTAATGCTGATTTTTACCTTAAGACGCTTAAACTTATTTTTCTTTACCATGTTTCTGCTGACGCTATTAAGCTTCAGTTTGTCATTTCTATTTCCAGGTGATCAACTGGTTAATTTAACGGGCGCACTCAACGCCTCTGATTCTGTTCGCGATTCTCTAGCTGCTATTTATCAGCAAGACAGTAATATTGTGGTTCAGTATTTTGCATACTTATCACAGATTTTCTCTGGTAATTTAGGCACAGCAATGACCACGAAAAGTGATATTTTTAACGAAATATTGCGACTGCTGCCCGCCACTATTGAGTTGAGCTTATTTGCATTTTTCCTTGCTACAATCGTCGGTATCCCGATCGGCTTTATCGCTGCGATTAACCACAAAAAACCAATCGACAACGCGATATTGGCCGTTGCGATGGTGGGTTATTCAATACCAGTATTCTGGTTAGGTTTATTGGCAATTCTAACGTTTTCCATTCAACTTGGCTGGCTTCCCTCTGGTGGGCAAATTAGTTTGCTGTATGAGATTGAGCCACGCACTGGCTTTATGTTTTACGATATTCTTGTGGGCAGCAGTGATTATAAATGGGACGCATTGCAAAATGCATTTGCGCACATTATTTTACCTGCCGCTGTTATTGCCATTGCACCAGCAACTATTTTCATTCGGTTAGCGAGAACGGCAATGCTTACCGTACTTGAAACGAGTTACATTAAAGCTACTCGCGCAAAGGGCCTGAGCTTTAATCAAATCATCTTTAGACACGCGGTAAGAAACTCACTAATCAAGGTGATTCAACATATCGGATTACAGTTTGCAAACCTCGTAACACTTGCCATGATCACAGAAGTTATTTTCAACTGGCCTGGTATTGGTCGCTGGTTAATTGAAAGTATTTATCAACGAGATTACACCTCGATTCAAGGCGGTCTATTGGTTTTATCGTCATTTATATTCGTAGTACACATCATTACTGACTATATCTATGCCTTACTGAACCCATTAGCGCGAGGAGCAAAATATGGCTCGCGATAAGATATATCTAGAGGAAGAATTCCCGTCGCCGTTAGTGCAATTATGGATAGTATTTCGCAGCACACCAAGCATTATGATTGGCTTAGGTGCTTTTACATTTCTAATTATGCTAGCGATTTTCTCACCGATTTTGGCGCCCCATTCTTCAGTAGATAGTAATATTGCTATGGCGCTACTGCCGCCAGCTTGGGATGATGCAGGTAATATCAGTTATTTACTGGGAACTGACGATTTAGGTCGTGACATGTTGTCCAGGTTAATGCATGGTGCATCACTTACCTTTGGTTTAAGCTTTGTTGTTGTATTAATTGCTCTAGTTATTGGTGTGTTCATAGGGTCTCTCTCAGCGTTAACTAAAGGCGTAAAATCAAGTTTCTTAAATCACTTCCTCGACGTCGTGTTATCCATTCCTTCTCTTTTACTGGCTATCATCATTGTTGCAATCTTGGGCCCGGGCTTAAGCAACACTTTGTGGGCAATTGTGATGGTTTTGATACCACAATTTATTCATATCACACGGGGGGCGGTAAAAGAGGAGTTTGCGAAAACATATGTACTCGCCGCTAAGTTGGATGGTGCAAGTAAGTTGCGTATCCTGCTGCACTCAGTGATGCCAAACATCATCGAGAAAATCGTAAATCAGGCTACATTCGCTCAGTCTGCGGCCATATTAGATATAGCAGCTCTTGGATTCTTGGGGCTCGGCGCGCCTATTCCGCTGCCAGAATGGGGGGCAATGCTTGCCAGTGGCTTTGATCTTTTCTACATCGCTCCTTGGACAGTTTACTTACCCGGCCTTGCTATTTTATTTGCCGTTATCGCCACTAACCTTGTTGGCGAGGGATTACGGCATGCGATTAAGCAGCGAAAGGATAGCTAATGAATTTATTTGATATACGTAATCTATCCATCGAGCTCGTTGGTAAAAACGAAAATACGCTGGCGGTAGATCGCGTGAGTTTATCGATGAAAGAGGGAGAAGTAAGGGGCCTAGTAGGAGAATCGGGCTCGGGTAAATCACTACTTGCGCAAGCCATCATTGGCGTACTAGATGACAAATGGAAAGTAAGCGCCGACCGTTTTCATTGGCGAGGAAAAGAATTACTTCACCTTCCACTAGAAGAACGGAAAGCCATTATTACCAAAGATGTCGCAATGATCTTTCAAGAACCTATGTCATGCCTAGATCCTACAACGACTATCGGTGAACAACTGGAAGAAGCCATCGACAATAGCCTATTAACAGGCAATTTTTGGCAGCGCAGAAAGCAGCGAAAAGAGGCAGCGATAAAGCTTCTCCACAAGGTAGGTATCAAGCAACATACAAAGTGTAATAAAAGCTACCCGCATCAATTGACAGAAGCGATGTGTCAACGCGTAATGATAGCGATGGCCTTAGCACGTCAGCCAATTTTGCTGATTGCAGATGAGCCGACTGCATCAATGGAAAGCACCAATCAAGGGCAAATTTTCCGCCTGTTGGCCAGTCTAAATCAGCTCAAAAATATGTCCATCTTGCTAATCAGCCATGATTTAGAAAGTATTACACACTGGACCAATACCATTACAGTAATGTACAGCGGGCAGTTTGTCGAAGCGGGAACTACCTCGCAAATATTTACACAGCCTTACCACCCTTATACAAAAGCGTTATTAGACAGTAGCCTTAAGGCTAATAGCCAAGTACCAGCGAAGTCTCGCTTAATGGCTTTACCGGGTAGCATACCTATTCTTCAACACTTGCCCATAGGTTGTCGACTAGGTCCTCGATGCCCAAGAGCTCAACAAGCTTGCGTAAGTGCGCCAAAAGTAAAAAATTATCATGGCCACCAAGTAAGTTGCCACTTTAACCTCAAGGATAGTTACCGATGAGCGCCTTATTAGAAGTCTCAGAGCTAAGTAAAACTTACACGGTAAGAAATCACTGGTTCCAGCGTAAAGCGATTGTCGCACTTAAACCCGTATCATTTACACTAGAAGCGAAAAAAACGCTCGCAATCGTTGGAGAAATGGGCTCTGGTAAGTCAACATTAGCTAAGCTACTTGTTGGTGCAGAGAAGCCAACAGACGGTAAAATTAAGCTCAACGGACAAGGGCTTGCCGCGGGTAACTTTAAGCAACGTTGCCAGCATGTACGTATGATATTCCAAGACTCATCCACCACACTGAATCCAAGTCTTACCATAGGTCAATTGCTTGATGAGCCACTTAAATTAAACACCGAGCTCAATGAACTTGAGCGCAGCCAATTAATCAGTGCAACCTTGTTAAAAGTCGGACTGCTTGCTGAGCATATGAATTTCTATCCTCATATGTTTTCGGGTGGACAGAAGCAAAGAATCGCGCTGGCTCGCGCAATCATTCTTTCGCCACAGATAGTCATATTAGATGAAGCACTCGCGTCGTTAGACCCTTCTCTGCGCTCTCAAATGATCAACTTGCTGCTAGACCTTCAGCAGCAGATGGGATTGGCTTTTGTATTAATTTCACATGATTTAGGTATCGTTCGTCACTTCAGTGACAATGTACTAGTGCTTTGTAAAGGACAAATAGTAGAAAGTGGCGATACGAATACAGTATTAAAAAATCCAAAGCATAAGTACACCCGAAAACTCATTATGAATCAGCAATTACAAGTCGCTGGTAAGCTATAGTGGTTGGGTATTATCTACTGACTTAGTTGATACTAGCACAAACAAAAAAAGCGCCATAAAGGCGCTTTTTTTTTATTGCTAGACACAGGTTCTCTATTAGAAACTGTTACTTGCTTGTGCTTCACTTTCCTTGATTTCAGCAGACGCTTTAAGTGACTCTACATAACCTTGGAAAGCTGATTGAGCTAACTGGTTAGCTTTCTGCTCTGCTAAGTTAGGAATCTCCTGCGCTTCACCGGCTTGTACAGCAGTAACTTGTACAAGTGCAAGGTCACCATTCGGTAAGTTAACGCTTTCTGCACTTACACTGCCTTCAACAGGGTGAGGAAGCACGAATGCTTTTCTTACAATAGCGCCATCGATATCACCGCCGAAACGAGCTACTGCAGCTTGGCTAACAAATTCACCGCCAAATCCCGCAACTTCATCGCTAATGCTCTCACCAGCAACCAATTTAGCAATTAGCTCTTGCGCAACAGTTGCCGCTTTCTCAGTGGCTTTCTCATTGACTAAGATGTCGGTAATACGTGCTTTTACTTCCGAAAGTGGCTTAACGTTAGCTTCTTGGTATTCGTTCATACGCACAACCATAACCATGTCATTGTTCACTTCAATAACATCTGAGTTAAGGTTTTCTTGTAACACTAAATCAGAGAACGCTGCGTCGATAACTTTATTGCTATCGAACGGTGCAGGATTGCCACCCCGCGCTAACCATTCTGATGTATTTACTGAACCATTAATAACTTCAGCTGCATCATCTAAGCTGTCTGGGAATTCAAAGCTAACACGTGCCAATTCTTGTTGCATTTCGAAGAATTGATTTTGTGCTTTATCACTTGCTAAACGCGCTGCAATTTGCTCTTCCACTTCTTCAAACGCTGTCGTTTCAGCAGCTTTTAACTCTGTTAACTTAATAATGTGGTAACCAAAGCCTGTTTTCACTAAGTCAGTAATTTGGCCGGCTTCTGTCAGAGCAAACGCTGCTTCGTCGAATGCTTCATCCATTACACCTGGCTCAATCCACTCTAGATCACCACCGTTTTCGCCACTGAATGTATCAGCTGATTCTGTTTTCGCTAACTCTGCGAAATCTTCACCTGCTTGCAAGCGAGCTAATACGGCTGCCGCTTTCTGCTCTGCTGCTGCTTCATCATCACCGAACTCGATTAAAATATGTGAGATACGGCGTTGCTCTTCAGTGCGGTACTCTTCCATATTATCTTGGTAGTACTTGCTAACTTCATCGTCTGAAACTGAAATGCCTGAAGCTATTTCTGCAACGTTGAGTGTTACATAATCAACTTTCACTTTTTCTTGGTTTTCAAACATTAACTGGTTGTCTTGGTAGTAAGCTGCAATCTCTTCATCAGTAACTTCAAGACCTTCCTTAAATTGCTCAGCACTAATAGTCGCATAAGCAATATCACGCGTTTGGTTTTGTAACGCAGTAAGTTGAGACGTTTGGTAAGGTAGGCTGAACTCTGAACCAACAAGCGCTTGGCTAAGTTGGCGGCGTGTCATTTCGATGCGTAAATAATCACGAAAATCAGATGACTGGAAGAAACCAGCTTGATTGATAACAGCTAAGTAGCGGTTGTTATCGAAAACACCGTTCAATTGGAATTCTGGCATCTCACGAATAGTATCTTTGAGTTGTTCGTCAGAAACACGAAGCGCTAAATCTTGTACGTTTTGGTTTAGTAACTTTTCGTTAATGATGTTATCAAGAACACCTTTACGAAAGTTAGCCATGTAGGCTGGATCAGCTGCTAAAGTATCAAACATATCACCAAACTGCTGCATCATACGATTGCGTTGTGCTTGGTATGCTTGATCGAATTCACGTTGCGAAACTTTTTCCCCATTAACTTCCGCTACTGACGTATCCACTGACGAGGTGTAGCCACCAATACCTGCAACAGCAAAGGTTAAAATAATAAGCCCAAGGATGCCCTTTGCTACTGGTCCTTGAGAGTTCTCTCTAATATTCTCTAACATCTTTTTCTCTTTTACACGAATGTGCGTTTCGTTTCGCGCGATTCTATCAGATCGAGCGCCCTGCTTGAAGTCACTGCGCTTAAAAATACGCTATTTTATTTGCCTCAAGCCTTTATTTAATGTGGCTTACTCTACTTGTCTAATGAACTAATTAACTATGTGATTTACAAAGGCACAAAAGAAAAGACCACCTAGAAGGTGGTCTTTAAATTCTTACGAATGAAACTGTGATTAGTTACATGCGTCTTTTAAAGCTTTACCAGCTTTGAAAGAAGGAATTTTAGCCGCAGCGATTTCGATAGTTGCACCAGTTTGTGGGTTACGGCCAGTGCGTGCAGCGCGGTCACGTACTGAGAAAGTACCGAAACCAACTAGAGCTACTTGCTCACCACTTTTTAATTCTTCAGTAACTGCATCGATAAATGAGTCTAATGCACGACCAGCAGCAGCTTTTGAGATATCTGCACCAGCAGCAATTTTCTCGATTAGTTGAGACTTATTCACAGTGTCTTCCCCTTCAATTGTTATTATTCAGCACTATCATTTGTTGTTAGCGTCCTGCAGAAACGTTATAACAAGCTTCTTTTTGAACATCAAGCACTGAGTTAAAGAAAAAATAATTAGATAATTTTATTATTATCTTAAGCCTAAACCCCTATTAACATTGAGGTCTAGCGCTATCAGCGTTCTTAACTTACCACAGTTTCAGCGTTTGAAAAGCGAATTTTGCAATTTTTTGGGATTTTTTTGCTTTTTTTTCGCTTTTCGCATGAAAAAGCGTTTACAAACGCTCTATTTTTCATCTATTTGCCATTTATCTACAGGCTGTTCAAGTGCTAACTCAAGCACTTCATCAATCCATTTCACCGGATGAATAGCCAAGTCCTGCTTAACGTTCTCTGGAATTTCTTTCAAATCACGTTCGTTGTCTTTAGGAATAACAACGGTCTTAATTCCGCCACGATGTGCTGCTAATAGTTTCTCTTTTAAACCACCAATCGCTAATACTTCACCACGCAATGTAATTTCACCTGTCATCGCAACATCAGCTTTCACAGGGTTACCTGTCAAACTCGAGACTAACGCTGTACACATACCAATACCGGCACTAGGACCATCTTTTGGCGTCGCACCTTCAGGCACGTGAACATGAATGTCACGTTTTTCGTAAAAATCTTCGTTGATACGCAGTTTATCTGTGCGACTGCGTACTACAGTCATCGCAGCCTGGATAGACTCCTGCATCACATCACCTAGTGAGCCAGTGTAAGTTAACTTACCTTTACCTACGTTAGATGCAGTTTCGATAGTCAATAAATCACCGCCGACTTGCGTCCAAGCAAGCCCTGTTACCTGGCCAATTCGGTTCTGATCGTCAGCCTTACCGTAATCAAAACGCTGAACGCCCAAGAAATCACTTAAGTTTTCATCTGAAATGGCAATGTGTTTTGTTTTACTATCTAGCAAGATAGCTTTTACGACTTTGCGACATAGCTTAGATATTTCTCGCTCTAGACTACGAACACCGGCTTCACGTGTGTAGTAACGAATGATGCCGACGATTGCACTGTCTTCAATGCTCACTTCTTTTTCTTTAAGACCATTTCGTTCAATTTGTTTTGGCACCAAGTGGCGCTTCGCAATATTGAGCTTTTCGTCTTCCGTATATCCAGATAAACGAATCACTTCCATACGATCGAGTAATGGACCAGGAATATCCATACTGTTTGACGTAGCAACAAACATCACATCAGATAAATCATAATCCACTTCTAAGTAGTGGTCGTTAAAACTGGTATTCTGCTCTGGGTCAAGTACTTCAAGTAATGCAGAAGCCGGGTCTCCACGCATGTCAGACGCCATCTTATCGATTTCATCTAAAAGGAATAGTGGATTCTTCACGCCGACTTTTGACACCTTTTGAATTAACTTGCCCGGTAATGAACCAATGTATGTTCTTCTGTGACCACGAATTTCCGCTTCATCACGCACACCGCCAAGCGCCATACGCACGTACTTACGACCAGTCGCTTTTGCAATAGATTGACCAAGTGATGTTTTACCGACACCTGGAGGCCCTACTAAACAAAGAATAGGCCCTTTTAACTTGGCAACCCGTTGTTGTACAGCTAGATACTCAATGATACGTTCTTTGACTTTATCTAGCCCATAATGATCCTTCTCTAACACCTCTTCAGCCAAGGCTAAATTTTTCTTCAACTTGCTGCGTTTTTTCCAAGGAACATTACACATCCAATCGATGTAACTGCGCACTACCGTAGCTTCAGCTGACATCGTTGACATCATTTTAAGCTTCTGTAGTTCAGCCATGGTTTTGTCTTTGGCTTCCTTCGGCATACCCGCTTCTTCGATGCGCTTCAGCAGTTGCTCGCCTTCATCAGGTACATCATCCATTTCGCCAAGTTCTTTCTGAATAGCTTTCATTTGCTCATTCAGGTAATACTCACGCTGGCTCTTTTCCATCTGCTTTTTAACACGTGTACGAATCTTCTTCTCTACTTGCAGTAAGTCTATTTCACCTTCCATCAATGCCATCAAGTACTCTAAACGCTCTGCCACGTTGTTGGTCTCAAGTACCTTTTGCTTGTCGTGAAGTTTAAGCGGCATATGCGCAGCCATGGTGTCTGCTAACTGCTCCGGCTCTTCAATGCCAGATAATGACGTTAACACTTCAGGTGGAATTTTCTTATTGAGTTTGACATAGCCTTCAAACTGAGAGATCGCTGAACGCACCAACACATCACTAGATTCATCAGCAACACCTTCTGATGATAAGTATTCGACGTTTGCCGTAAAGTAATCTTCTGTAACGACAAAATCTTTAATTTGGGCACGCTTAACCCCTTCAACTAGCACTTTGACAGTACCGTCAGGTAGTTTTAACATTTGTAAAATAGAAGCAACTGTACCAGTTTCGTATACGTCACTTGACGTCGGATCATCGACGGCGGCATCTTTCTGTGCCACAAGGAATACTTGCTTATCGCTTTCCATCGCAATATCTAAACTACGAATGGATTTTTCGCGACCAACGAATAATGGGATGACCATTTGTGGATACACTACAACATCGCGTAACGCGAGTACCGGGATTTCAACTACACCTGACAATTCATTGGTCATAGATAACTCTCTTGAAATAGAATAAGAAATCAGTAAGTTGCCCTATTACAACAAACAGATTCTTCGAGAAAATAATACGTTAAAAAGTATATGGGGATATTAAAAGAACTTTCAACGGAGAAGTGAAATAAAGGCAATAAAAAAGAGCCCGAAGGCTCTTTAGTCAACTCTGTTTTTTAGCTAGCACTCTTTGTTGTCGAGCTTAGCTATCTGATGCTGCTTGGTCTTGCGGCGTTTCGTAAATAATAATCGGCTTAGATTCACCCGTAATAACGGTTTCATCAACCACTACTTTCGACGCATTTTCCATTGATGGTAATTCGTACATTGTATCTAGTAATACACCTTCTACGATAGAACGTAAACCACGCGCACCTGTTTTTCTGACCATTGCTTTGTTTGCAATTGCCTTAAGGGCATCTTCTCTAAACTCTAACTCAACATCTTCCATATCGAATAATGCTGTGAATTGCTTAGTTAACGCATTCTTAGGCTCTTGAAGAATTTGGATGAGTGCATCTTCATCTAATTCGCTTAATGTAGCAACAACCGGTAAGCGACCAATGAATTCTGGAATTAATCCATATTTCACTAAGTCTTCTGGCTCAACTTCTTGGAAACGCTCAGTCAGTGATTTATGCTCATCTTTGCTGCGTACTTCAGCACCGAAGCCAATACCTGTTCCAGTTTCACAACGTTGCTCAATCACTTTATCTAGTCCTGCAAAAGCACCACCACAGATAAATAGTATCTTCGATGTATCTACTTGCAAGAACTCTTGTTGAGGGTGCTTACGTCCACCTTGTGGTGGTACAGAAGCAATAGTTCCTTCAATCAGCTTCAGAAGTGCTTGTTGAACACCTTCGCCTGACACATCACGTGTAATAGACGGGTTATCAGACTTACGCGATATCTTGTCAATTTCATCAATGTAAACAATACCACGCTGTGCTTTCTCAACGTCATAGTCACATTTTTGCAACAGCTTTTGGATAATGTTTTCAACATCTTCACCAACATAACCAGCTTCGGTTAATGTCGTTGCATCTGCCATAGTAAATGGCACATCTAATAAGCGAGCTAGTGTTTCGGCAAGTAACGTTTTACCGCTACCTGTTGGACCGATTAATAAGATATTACTCTTACTTAACTCAACACCATTGTGGCTATCACCATTACGTAAACGCTTGTAGTGGTTGTATACAGCAACAGCTAATACCTTTTTCGCATGCTCTTGACCGATAACGTAATCATCTAGGCTTGCACGAATATCAACAGGGGAAGGTAAAGACTCTTTGTCTTGCTTCGGTGCGATTTCTTTGATTTCTTCGCGAATGATGTCATTACATAGTTCGACACACTCATCACAAATAAACACTGAAGGGCCAGCAATCAGCTTACGCACTTCATGCTGACTTTTGCCACAAAAAGAACAATATAATAACTTTCCGCTATCACCGTCACCTTTCGTAATATCGGTCATACGGTACCTCTAAACTTTCTAATCATTTAACTTATACGCTTAACAAATAAGTATTTCACAAAATACTTAGATAACAACCTTATTTGTTAGCTCTATGTTCTAATATGGCATCAACTAAACCATATTCAACCGCTTGATCTGCACTTAAGAAATTATCACGGTCGGTGTCTTGAGCTAATTGCTCATATGGCTTGCCTGTATGCTCAGCCATTAAACGGTTTAATTTTTCTTTGATGAACAAAATTTCTTTTGCATGAATTTCAAAATCAGACGCCTGACCTTGGAATCCACCTAGTGGTTGATGAATCATCACGCGAGAATTTGGTAGACAGTAACGCTTACCCTTCTCTCCGCCTGATAACAAGAATGCTCCCATACTTGCCGCTTGGCCAATACATACAGTACTGACATTAGGCTTAATAAACTTCATCGTATCGTAGATAGCTAAACCTGCGGTTACAGAACCACCCGGCGAGTTGATGTAAAGGAAAATGTCTTTTTCAGGGCTTTCAGACTCAAGAAACAACATCTGCGCAACAATAAGATTAGCCATGTGATCTTCAACTTGACCACATAAGAAAATAACGCGCTCTTTTAACAAGCGAGAGTATATATCGTAGGAGCGTTCACCTTTGGCGGTTTGCTCTACAACCATTGGAACTAATGCGTCTTCGATAATTGAACTTTGGCTAGGAGAATTGAGATGAGAATTAAACAACAGATTTTCCTTATTATAAAAAAAATGGCTCATATGATTCCATACAAGCCATTTAAGCTACTGCTTAGCATATTGTCAATGAAAAGCTTATTTTGCTTCTGGATTCATGATCTCTTGGAAGCCAGCTTTCTTCTCAGTAACTTTTGCTTTTTCAAGAACGAATTCAACAGCTTGCTCTTCTAAAGCAACGTTTTGCATTTGTTGATTCATTTCTTGGTTTGATTTATAGTACTCGATCACTTCTTGTGGATCTTCGTACGCAGACGCTGCAGTTTCGATAAGCTCAGTAACCTTAGCTTCGTCTACTTTAAGTTCGTTCACTTTGATGATCTCACCAAGTAATAAACCTACTTTTACGCGACGCTTAGCTTGTTCTTCGAACATTTCAGCTGGAAGCTGTGGTAAGTTCTTAGGGTCCATTTGACCACCGAAGCGCTGAAGTGCTTGCTGACGTAATACGTCAACTTCTTGTGCAACTAATGCAGCTGGTAATTCAACGTCGTTGCTCTCAAGTAAACCTTCGATTGCTTGCTCTTTAACTTTAGCTTTAATCGCTTGAGTTAGTTCGCGGTTCATGTTTTTAGCAACTTCTTCGCGAAGTGCTTCAACACCACCTTCTTCTACACCGAATAGCTTAGCGAACTCATCGTCAACTTCTGGAAGTACAGGACCTTCAGTTTTGTTAACTTTGATGTCGAACTCAGCTTCTTTACCTTTTAGGTTTTCAGCGTGGTAATCTTCCGGGAAAGTTACTTTGATTGTTTGCTCTTCACCAACTTTCATACCTGTAATTTCTTTTTCGAAACCAGGGATCATACGACCAGAACCAAGCTCTAGTTCGAAGTTTTCAGCTTTACCGCCTTCAAACTCTTCACCGTCAACTCGGCCTAAGAAATCGATAGTTAACTTGTCGCCTTTCTTAGTCTTGCGCTTGTTTTCTTTCCAAGTCTTATGTTGGTTTTGTAATGTAACAAACATTTCATCGATGTCTTTGTCAGTTACTTCTGCAACTTGACGCTCAACAGCGATGCTTTCTAAATCTTTGATTTCAACTTCTGGGTATACTTCAAATGTTGCTTCAAATTCGAATGGTTGGCCATCTTCATTGCTTTTCGCTACGAAGTTAGGACGACCTGCTGGGTTGATTTTCTCAGCGATGATAGCTTCAACGAAGTTACGCTGCATCAATTCACCCGTGATTTCTTCACGTACAGCTTTACCGTAACGCTTCTGGATTACTGACGGTGGCACTTTACCAGGACGGAAACCATTGATGCGTTGTGTCTTAGCTAATTGACGAAGACGGTTTTTAACTTCAACATCTACTTTTTCAGCAGGAACAGAGATCGTTAAACGACGTTCCAAACCTTGTGTAGTCTCAACAGAAACTTGCATTTATATACCTCAAATTTAGCGTCTTAATCACGCTTCCTATTTTCCATCTATCTATCCAAGCAATTTCTCACCATGAAAATGCTGCTAGCCCTTGTGGTTTAACCGCTTAGGCTTGGAAAACCTGAATAAAAGATGTTCAGATTAAAAATAATGACGCGCAATTATAGCCATGCTTTTTGATAGAGTCGAGTTTATCGCCGAATTATTTTAAATCAGCTTAAGATTCAGACATTTAGGGGAATTAAATAACAACTTAACCAGCAAGATGCTAATTGTTTGAAAAACGTAGATTAATAGTATTTTGAATGATTCTAAAGAGAAAGTGGTCGGTGATGTAGGATTTGAACCTACGACCCCTTGGACCCAAACCAAGTGCGCTACCAAGCTGCGCTAATCACCGACGATAAGATGGGGTGGCTAATGGGACTTGAACCCACGACAACCGGAATCACAATCCGGGGCTCTACCAACTGAGCTATAGCCACCACTGAATGGCACGCCCTGCAGGATTTGAACCTGCGACCCACGGCTTAGAAGGCCGTTGCTCTATCCAGCTGAGCTAAGGGCGCACATTACCTACAAGTGCGCACTTTACTTAAGGAAGTAAAGTGGTCGGTGATGTAGGATTTGAACCTACGACCCCTTGGACCCAAACCAAGTGCGCTACCAAGCTGCGCTAATCACCGACTTGCTTGTTGAAAGCTGTGTCGCTTCAACGGGTGCGGATATTACCGAGTTGCCTCAGACTCGTCAAACACTTTTTCAAATATTTTTTACTGTTCGGTCACTTTTAAAGCAACACGTATAAAAAAGCGTTAGATCGAGCGAATTTTATAAAATATCTATATGTTTGCACTACATAGTTGGATCATCTTTTTTGTTTTTTATTATTTATTCAACTACACCACTAATAGCTTTTATGCGAAAATATTGATGATTTTCCTCTCACATATTAAAGAACTATGACGGCACAACTAATAGACGGTAAAGCAATCGCGCAAAACATTCGTACTTCAGTTAAAGAAAAAGTAGCTCAACGAGTAGCAGCAGGTAAAAGAGCACCTGGTCTTGCTGTTATCTTAGTAGGTAACGATCCAGCATCGGAAGTTTACGTAGGTAGTAAAAGAAGAGCATGTGAAGAAGTGGGCTTTGTATCGCGCTCTTACGACTTAGCTGAAACAACATCTGAAACAGAATTACTTGCCTTAATAGAAGAACTAAACCATGACGACGAAGTTGACGGCATTTTAGTTCAATTACCTTTACCTGAAGGTTTAAATCCAAACTTAGTGATTGAGCACATTAATCCGCAAAAAGATGTAGATGGCTTCCACCCTTCTAACGTTGGCAAATTAGCATTGCGCCAACCGGGTCTTCGCCCTTGTACACCGAAAGGGATCGTTACCTTAATTGAATCAACGGGTGTAAAACCTCATGGTTTAGAAGCTGTTGTAGTAGGCGCGTCTAACATTGTTGGTCGTCCTATGACATTAGAGCTGTTGCTTGCTGGCTGTACTGTAACGACTACACACCGCTTTACGAAAGACTTAGAAGGCAAAGTTCGCAATGCCGATTTATTGGTTGTCGCTGTAGGTAAACCTGAATTTATTCCTGGTGAGTGGATTAAAGATGGCGCAATCGTAATCGATGTAGGTATTAACCGTTTAGATTCAGGTAAGCTGGTGGGTGACGTAGAGTTTGATGTTGCAAAAAACAAGGCTAACTTTATTACACCTGTGCCAGGTGGCGTTGGACCAATGACTGTTGCAAGCCTAATTGAAAATACTTTAATTGCGTGCGAAGAATTTGGAAAATCTTAAAACGCACTGCTCCTTATAGTTAACATCAATCATATGTTAGACATAAAAAAGGCTCCTACTGGAGCCTTTTTTATTAGTGCGAATTTTGGATTTGGTTAAGACCTAAGCGAAACGAAGTCTTAGGCTTTACGCCAAGTCGTTTTGCCTGCGCTGTCTTCCAGCACAACGTTCATAGCTTTTAGTTTATCACGCGCTTCATCAGCCAGTGCCCAATTTTTATCTGCACGTGCTTGATTGCGCTGAGCAATTAATGCCTCGATTTCTGCAACCTCATCATCGTCGCCCCCGCCTTGCAAGAACTGCTCAGCGTCTTGTTGAAGCAAGCCTAATAAGTTACCTAACGCTAATAACGTACCTGCTAACTCATTGGTTAGCGCTGCATCGTCGCTTTGCTTGGCAACATTGAGTTGTTTCGCCAACTCAAATAATACCGCGATTGCTTGTGGCGTATTAAGATCGTCATCCATCGCTTGGCAAAATTCAACAACTTGCGGGTGTGATTTGTCTAACACAAAATCAGCCGATACTTCGATACCACGTAATGCCGTGTAAATTCGCTCTAGCGACGCTCTTGCCTGATCAAGGTTGTCGGTTGAGTAGTTCAACTGGCTGCGGTATTGACCCGATGTTAAGAAGAAACGCGTAGTTTCAGCATCGTACTTTTCAAGGACTTCACGAATAGTGAAGAAGTTACCTAGTGATTTGGACATTTTCTCTTGGTCCACTTGCACCATACCGGTATGAATCCAGTAATTTACGTACGGCGTATCAGATGCGCAGCAACTTTGCGCTACTTCATTTTCATGATGTGGGAACGATAAATCTGAGCCACCGCCGTGAATATCAAAATGCTCGCCTAGCTCTTTTTTATTCATTGCCGAACACTCAATGTGCCAACCTGGTCGGCCATTACCCCATGGTGATTCCCAGTAAGGTTCACCAGGTTTTGCCGATTTCCACAATGCAAAATCTAATGGGCTTTTCTTGGTTTCGTCAATTTCTACTCGAGAGCCCGCTTGCAGTTGCTCTAAGTTTTGGCCACTTAACTTGCCGTATTCGTTGTAGCTAGACACATCAAACCACACATCACCATCACCAGTGACGTAAGCGTGTTTTTTCTCAACAAGCGTTTCGATCATCTCGATGATTTCATTCATATGTGTTGTAACACGAGGCTCAATGTCAGGTCTTAAAAGGTTAAGCGCATCGAAGTCTTTATACATTTCACCAATGTTACGCTCAACTAGCGCCATTGGTTGCTCGCCATTTTCGTTCGCACGATTAATAATTTTATCTTCAACATCAGTAATGTTACGCACGTATGTAACGTCATAACCGGAGAATCTCATGTAACGAACAATGTTATCAAAGCCAATGTACGTGCGCGCATGGCCTATATGACACAAGTCGTAAACCGTTACACCACAAACATATAACCCCACCTTCCCAGCTTGGATAGGCTTAAACGTTTCTTTTTGTCGGGTAAGTGTGTTGTATATTTGCAACATGTGACTAATTGTTCCTTATTTTGTTGATGAACCACTTGTGTCGATTAACCTTGGCCTGAAGATAGCCAGACCGGCCGCACATTGTAGCTCAACATGTACTAGGATTCATCTGCTTATCTAACCAAATAAGAAAAAACGTGAAAACGAGAAAATTGATGATATTTACGATACAATCCCGCGACGATTAATTTTTAGGAATAACGCATGATTATTTTCAGCACAAACTTAGGTGACATTAAAGTAGAACTTGATTTTGACAATGCACCTGTCACAGCAAAGAACTTTCAACAGTACGTAGAAGAAAATTTTTATGACGGTACGATTTTCCACCGTGTTATTAAAGGCTTCATGGTACAAGGCGGTGGTTTTGCTTCAGGTATGGACGAAAAAACAACACGCGAGCCTATTCAAAACGAAGCAAACAACGGATTAGGTAACAAGCGTGGCACACTAGCAATGGCTCGTACGCAAGATCCACACTCAGCTTCTGCACAGTTTTTCATTAACTTAGTCGATAATGACTTCTTAGATTTCAAAAACGAGTCAGTACAAGGCTGGGGTTACTGTGTCTTTGGTAAAGTAGTTGAAGGCATGGACATTGTAGATAAGATGGCATTAGCAGAAACAGGTCGTTTCGGCTTCCATGATGATGTACCAAAAGATGAAATCATCGTAACATCTGCCAAGGTTGTTGAATAATTTCAGCCACAGCGAATTTATTGTTAATGACTAACGACAATAATAACGGGCAAGTCAGCTACTTTATCGCTGACTTGCACTTAGCAGAAAATAGGCCCGACATTACCGCCTGCTTCCTTTCTTTCCTTAAAAACCAAGCGCCTGAAGCCGATAAACTATTTATTCTTGGTGACCTATTCGAATATTGGCTTGGTGATGATGATGATAGTGACTTCGTCAATTCCATCGCAACGGCTCTCAAAGCATTAAGCTCAACAACAGAAATATACTTCATAGTCGGCAACCGGGATTTTCTATTAGGAAAGCGCTACGCCAAGCGCTGCGGCATGACATTATTGAATGACATAGAGAAAATAAATCTCTATGGCACAGAGTTAGTGATAATGCATGGTGACACCCTTTGTACTCGCGACGTTGCATATCAAGCGTTTCGAAAGAAATCTCGTAGCTGGTGGTGGCAAGCGATGATTAAGAGCTTACCGCTTTTTGTTAGGAAAAAAATTGCAGCCAATTATCGTAAACAAAGTGCAGAATCGACTGCGATGAAATCGCAAGACATTATGGATGTGACACAAGAAGAGGTGCAACGCTGCCTTACTGAGCAACAATGCGACTTAATGATTCATGGCCATACTCACCGCCCTGCTGTCCATGAGTTTGATAATCAAGGCCGTAATAACACGCGTGTCGTACTTGGCGATTGGTACGAGCAAGGTGCTTGGTTAAAGTTCACACCTGATGGCTACAAACTACTTAACCAACCTTTTGAGTAGCAAGTGTTTGTGTGTTTATTCGTTAATTTATGAACATTAAAAAAAGCCTGATATTCAGGCTTTTTTTAATTACCGCAATTGAGCTAGACGTTTTATCTAACCTTTTGTCTGAACACTAACAACCCAATCATTTACACGTTTCTCGAGCACTGGTAATGGCATCGCACCACCACCTAAGATAGTGTCGTGGAAACCACGAATGTCGAATTTATCACCCAGTGCTTTTTCTGCATTAGCACGCATTTCTTGCATCTCAAGCATACCTATTTTGTAAGCCGTAGCTTGACCAGGCCAAACAATATAACGACGTACTTCAGAGCGAATCGCTTCTTCGGCTACTGGTGCTTTTGATTTGAAATATTCAAATGCTTGTTCTTCAGTCCAGCCTTTGGCGTGAAGGCCTGTGTCCACGACTAAACGAACAGCACGCCAGATTTCGTTAACCAAACGACCGAAGTCAGAATAAGGATTCTGATATCCGCCCATTTCCTTTGCCAGCAACTCAGAGTACAGACCCCAACCCTCACTATAAGCAGTGAAGCCCGCTTGTGTTCTAAAAGTAGGTACTGAGGTTAGCTCCTGTGCAATTGATATTTGCATATGATGACCTGGGTTGCCTTCATGGTAAGCAATACCTTCCATTTCATTTTTCGGCATCGCGCTCATGTCAGATAAATGCGCGTAGTACACACCAGGACGTGAGCCATCTGGCGTACCAGGGAAGTAGTGCTGAGCAGCACCATCTTGCTCTCTAAACGGCTCTACACGCTTAACCACAAGTGGTGCTTTGGGTAAAATGCCAAAGAACTCAGGTAGACGTTTATTGATAATATCCAAGTAAGCTTCAGTATCGGTAATGTAGCCTTGGCGACCTTCATCTGTGTTTGGATAGAAGAACTGCGGATCTGTTTTTATAAACTTAAAGAAGGCTTGCAAGTCACCTTCAAAGCCAACTTTCTCCTTGATCGCAATCATTTCATCAGTAATACGCGCAACTTCTGCTAAACCAATGTTATGAATTTCTTCTGCTGTTAATGACGTAGTCGTTGAATGCTTAAGGCGCATATTGTAGTAATCGACGCCGTTCGGCTGCTTAGCAACGCCTGTTGCAATTTCATCGGTATTGGCAATATCTTGCTCAAACCAAGTAACAAGCGCTTGGTATGCAGGCTGGTACTGTGTCAATAACGCTTCTTTCGTAGCAGCTTTTAGTGCTTCTGCTTGTTCAGCGGTAACTTTTTCCGCTTGAACAAGCGCATCAATTTTTGCTTTGGCATCAGCCCACAATGGTGCGTCATTTTCAGAATCATCGAAAGGCTGACCTGTAATGACATTTTTCGCTTGTTCAATTACGCCTTCATAAGCAAATTTTGGTGGTCTAACGCCAAATTCAGCATTTTCTTTGGCAATGACCAATAGGTCAGTTAAAGCTTGCGCTACACCACCAATACGCTTGTTGTAGGCTTCCATATCTGACAGTTCATCAACTTTGTGAAAGTTAATAAGAAACTGGGTCAAGAATGCTTGTGCGCCATTCATTTGAGTAAATACATAACTGTTGTTCGGAAATGCATTTTGCTCTTTCGCTTCTTCGTACTGGTAAACCCAGATGTCGTAAGACGCTTTTGCTTCATCATCAAGCTTGTCGTAATCAAAAGTCGCTTTCATTTCTTCAACAGATGCTTTCTGCCACGCAAGTTGTTTCTGCTCTTCTTCACGAGTCATTACATTAAACTCGTCGTACTTTTCCTTTCGCCCTAAGAACGTCAGCATTAATGGATTTTCAAGTAACTGCTCTTCATATTTTTTGTTAAACCAAAGGTTTAACTTTTCAGACTCAGACACGACTTCTGATGTCACAGCATTCTGAGCTGCAGATGCCTTTGCTGTTTCTGCTACCTGCGTAGCAGGTTTGGTTGCTTTAGTAGTTTCAGTTTCTTGATTATTTGGCTGACAAGCTGAAAGCACAGCGAGAGCACATAAGGTAGGGATTAAAACGCGCATGTATACGTCCTTGGTAAGTAAGTTAGTTATTATTTTAGCTTCGATAATAGCCAACCTTAGACAACGCAAGCAAGCGTAATATTGTAACGAGGAGTATTACCTGAGCAGTTAGTGAAATTAAAAATGGTCGTGTTTAGTAAAACGCGACCATTTATTGGCAATTCAGTTAATAGACGACAAATCAAAGTTAGCCGCTAAAACCTGTTTTATGAGGACGGGCAACCAGAGTGGAATTTAAAGTCGTCATCTGGTGAAGAAATCAGCTCAGCTTCTACTTCGCCGAAAAGCTTAACTCTATCGCTAATGTCATGCCCTGCCACTTGTTCTGCCAAAGCCAAGTAATCTTGATAATGTCTGGCTTCAGAGCGGAGTAGCGATACGTAAAATTTATTGAGTTCATCGTCCAAGTGCGGAGCAAGTTTAGCAAAACGTTCGCACGAACGAGCCTCGATATAGGCACCACAAATCAATTTATCAATAAGAATTGCAGGCTCATGAGTACGAACTTTACTCATCATACCTTTCGCGTAGCGGCTAGCAGTAATATTCTCATAAGGAATATTGCGGTCTGTCATAATCTCAAGTACTTGATAAAAGTGGTGTAGTTCTTCTTTTATCAAAAGAACCATTTTATCAATTAAGTCTTGCCCGTATGAAGTATCTGCTTTGGTAAGTATCGATTTCGTTAGCTTTTCTGATTTAGCAAGTGATGCTAAATCCCCTTCTTTGCGATAAACAAACTTTTCGAATGGCTGCAACCAATCAAGCAAAGCGACGCTACTTGCTTTGTCAGCGGCATATTTGCGAAGTAACCACATTGCTGTTTGCGCTGCTTTTAACTCACAAATCAAATGGTCGGTGAGGAGCATAGGCAAATTTTCAGGGCGCTTAGCCTTTTCTATCCAAGCATCAGGGGTTTCAGCCTGCAAAAATGTTTTAATCGGCGCTAATAACTGTTCGTGGCTCATTGAAAATATCTCAAAGAAAAATCGGCGCTATTTTAAAAGTGTTAGCCATTGGTTACTAGTCATTTTGCGATTAAGATAGCAGAATCCTTTATCGCTACTGATGTAGATCATGAAAAACGACGTAGACAAGATGCTTAATAAGCACCAAAAGCTCATCCATACAAACGACATTAAAGTGGAGTCTCATGTACAACGAGAAGATGGTGATTGGTATATCAATACACTGATGTTAGAGAATATAAGTACGCCGTTTAAATACAAACGAAAGCAACTTTATAAATCTCTCCAAGGACAACGCGTGAACATCACTTATTACATAGCAACGGAAAATGTAGCGGGCTTTGAAATTGATATCATGAACATAGTGAGGATAAAGGTCGCTTAGCCCCCTCTTTATCCCCAAATCTTCTATTAAGCCTTAAAACCTCTCTTAAGCCTTCATTCTTAACCACAAAATTAAAATGGTTATTTTGCACTCTTAACTTGACTATTTATTAACCGTATTACATAAATAAATAGTCAGTATTAAAAAACACAATAATCACTGACGGACGTAGTGCAACTTAAAAATAAAAACAACATTGTACAAAAATCGGGGACAGCGAGAGGAACATTACTATGATCTTAAATCACATTTGGGGCTTGTACGCCCACCCGCGTGAAGAATGGCAAACGATTGAGAAACGCCATGAAAGTTTAAGTTACAGCCTAGCCCACATTCTTATAGTGGCGCTTATTCCGTCAATATGCGGTTACTATGCCGCAGCACATATTGGCTGGTCTATCGGAGCAAATGATCCTATTCGGCTTACCGAATCAAGCGCGATGATTATGTCTGTCGGCATGTACTTCGCTCTGGTTTTAGGCGTATTTGCATTGGCATATTTAATTCATTGGATGGCAAAAACTTTTGATTCTGATCCAACGTGGACACAATCACTTGAGTTGGCAGCATACACAGCTACACCATTACTAATGGTTGGTGTAACAGCATTGTTCCCTGTGCTTTGGTTCGTGGTATGCGCAGGTATTGCAGCAATTTGCTATTCAGTTTATCTATTGTATTCAGGTGTACCGATTATGATGAACATTCCTGAAGAGGAAGGGTTTATTTACTCTAGCTCGGTAGTTACATGCGGCCTTGTTTTGCTTGTTACCATTATGGCAGCAAGCGCAATTATGTGGAGTATGGGTTTTGGCCCAGAATATGTAGCTTAATACGTTTAAAGCGACATACGATAGAGACGAAAAAGCACCCTTTTGGGTGCTTTTTTAATGCTCAACTGAACGAATAGTGTTAAATAACAATTTAACTTAATAAAATATTATTAACTATGCACCTTCGTTATGCATATCAATGATCGAGTCAGCGTTTTTATCAGTCGACTCTTTCGTTTCGTTGTTGCGTGCAGCGTCTAATTTTTCTAAGTAACTCTGATCGATATCATTCGTGATATAGCGACCATTGAATACTGATGTCTCAAACGTTTTGATCTCAGGGTTGTGAGAACGAACCGCTTCAACTAGGTCTTCAATGTCTTGGAAGATAAGTTCATCAGCACCAATAATTTCACAGATGTCTTCAACTTCTCGGCCGTGTGCAATTAACTCATTTGCACTTGGCATATCAATACCGTATACGTTCGGGAAGCGAATTTCTGGTGCTGCCGAGGCAAAGTATACCTTTTTCGCGCCAGCTGCACGTGCCATTTCAATGATTTGCTCAGAGGTAGTTCCGCGTACAACAGAGTCATCAACGAGTAATACGTTTTTGCCTATAAACTCGGCACTAATAGCGTTTAGCTTGCGACGCACTGACTTCTTACGCATTTCTTGACCAGGCATGATAAATGTACGGCCAATGTAACGGTTTTTAACAAAACCTTGGCGGTAAGGTATATCTAATTCGTGGGCAATTTGTAATGCAATATCACATGATGTTTCTGGGATTGGAATAACAACATCAATATCTAAGTCTTCCCAGTCACGTGCAATTTTTTCACCTAACTTTTTACCCATTTCTACACGAGTACCGTAAACCGACATCTTATCAATCGTTGAATCTGGGCGAGCAAAATATACAAACTCAAAAATACATGGGCTGTAATTTGGTGATTGAGCACACTGCTGGCTATATATCTTGCCATCTTCTGTGAAGTAAATAACTTCACCTGGTGCGACATCACGAACAAACTCAAAGTCACAAGCATCAAGCGCTACTGACTCTGATGCTACCATGTACTCTGTACCGTTAACCGTTTCACGCTTACCAAACACAAGCGGACGGATACCATTAGGGTCGCGGAACGCTACCATGCCGTGACCAATGATTAAAGCAACTGTCGCGTAAGCTCCACGCACTCGGTCGTGTACTTTGCCAACCGCTTTGAAAATATCTTCCGGTGTTAAATTAAGGGCTTCAGATTGAGCTAACTCATGACCTAAAATATTAAGCAGTAATTCAGAGTCAGATGTCGTATTCACGTGACGACGTGCAGTATTGAACAACCACGATTTCAATTCTTCAAAGTTAGTTAAGTTACCGTTATGAGCTAATGCAATACCAAATGGCGAGTTTGCATAGAATGGTTGAGCTTCTGATGAGCTAGATGTTCCAGCTGTAGGGTAACGAATGTGACCAATACCTACATTACCTTGTAATCTACGCATATGGCGAGTATGGAATACATCTTTCACCAACCCGTTTGCTTTACGTAGTCTGAAGGTGTTTTCACTAATAGTGACAATACCTGCTGCATCTTGACCACGATGCTGTAACACGGTTAAGCCATCGTATAACGACTGGCTTACTGGTGTTTGACCTACTATACCGACAATACCACACATGAACTTTTTCTCCGCCGAGTGAGCTTAGTTTAAAAAACTTGAGGATTGTTTGAGGTACTCAAAAAACCACTCGATCACTAATTTAAACTCTGGAATCAAATTTGATGCTTGCCACCATTCGGTATTTGCCGCACCCGTAAATGCGTCAGCACCGAATAAAATAGCACTGACAATCAATACGCCTCGTAAGCCACCAAACGCTAATCCAAGCACGCGATCGGTACCAGATAGCCCAGTCTTTTGTACAAGCTGACCTATAACATAGTTAACCATTGCGCCAAGAATTAGAGTGACGATAAAGAGTATTGCTATTGCAGCAGCATTTCGCAAAAAATGATCGGAGATATTAGTAAGAAGAGTAGCGAGATTTGGATAAAAGGTACTGGCGATAAAAAAGGCACCGATCCAGACAACGAGTGAAATCGCTTCTTTTACAAAACCTCTAACCAGACTAATTAAGGTTGATATGCCAATAACCGTTAAAATGGCATAATCTATCCAAACCATGTGTTGAGTAACCCCAAGAAATTAGTGGCGCGAATTCTATCAGAAGCGCTGCCGGTATCATACAATTTTTATTATTTTGTTACTTTAAAGCGTGCGATACGCCCTTGTACTTTTGTCAGCGACTTTAATGCAGGTATTTGCCCTGTTAACTCAGACTTACTCAAACTAGGCCCTACAATCACTTTAGTTAGAGTGCCCTTTTGCGTTTTAATTGGCTGGGTAAATGCAGTGTAGCCGTTCGCCTTAAGCTTTTTCATAAGCTCATCAACATTCTTTTGATGCTTAAAACTGCCAAGGTGAATAACCCAAGCATACTTATCTTGTTCAGCAACAGATGGCACTGATGAAGTGACAGGTGATGATACTACCTGAGCATCCTCACGACTCATCTCTGTTGAGTTTGCCGTGTTAGTTGAATCACTAGCACCTTCAGATAAATTAGCACCAGAATCGCCTGTGTTTGCTATTTCAGTGTTAGAGGTATTACTAGTGTTCGCTTGGGCATCTGCTGGTGCGTTCAAAGCATCGTCTATTGGCTCTTCGTCAACCACAGATTCTTTCGGCATCTCCAACAATTTTTCTTTTGGGAAGCCTTTATGCTCTTTGCCACCAACAAACTCAGGCGCTGTCGGAATAGCGTCAAAATCAGCTTGATAACTTTCTTTCTCGCCATCGAGTATGTCAGGCAAAAAAATCACAACGGCGGCAGCAACAATAATAGTTCCCACTAACCGATTTTGAAATGGTGTAGACAAGCCAACTTCCTCTCGCAACAACTAGACTAATTAGATAGTAATAGCGCTCTTATTTCTGCAACGGTAAAGAATGAACCGAAGACAAGAATAAGGTCGTTACTACTTGCATCTTGCTTTGCCATTGTAAATGCCTCGGTGACATTGTCAAAACAATTACCTTTAATTCCAATATCTTGAGCAACAGCAGAAAGTGCCTCAGACGTGGCAGCTCTAGGACTATCAGGGGTAGCAAAGTACCAACTATCAATAGCGTCTTTAATTTCATTTAGCGTCGATGTACTGTCTTTATCAGCTAGCATCCCAACTACAGCATGTACCTTGTTATAACTTCTACTTTTAATAACAGTTGATAAATAACGTGCTGCTTGTGGGTTGTGACCCACATCTAGCATAACATCACAGCCAGCACTGAACATTTCAGTACGCCCTGGCACCTTAGTTACCGATATACAATGATTAATCGCTTCAGCAGATAAAGGCACTTCTAGTTGCGCCAGTGCGGCTATGGCTGTAACAACATTATTTTGTGGAATATGCGTCGCCGTTAATCCTGAAAACGTCTGCTGTTTGCTTTGCCACTGCCAAGCATTGCCGTCGTTCACTAGAGTAAAGTCTTTGTCTCGGCAACACACAATAGCAGAAATATCATTGGCATGATTGAGCACTGTCACAGGTGGTGCTAACTCGCCGATAATTGCAGGCCGACTTGTCCTGAAAATACCTGCCTTTTCCTTACCTATCGCTTCTCGGGTGTTACCTAGAAATGCCATGTGGTCAAGGTCGACTGTCGTTAACACAGCAACATCAGCATCAATAATATTCGTCGCATCGAGTCTTCCGCCTAAACCGACCTCTAAAATGATGTAATCAGGCTTTAGTTCACCAATAACAATAAATGCTGCGAGCGTTGTGTACTCATAGTAGGTCAGTGATATTTCACTGCGTGCAACTTCAACCTGTTTTAAGGCACGAATCCAGGGTAAGTCGTCGACTTCGTCATGGTTAACGCGAAGGCGCTCATTAAAGCGTTCAATATGAGGAGAGGAATAAACCGCAACGTTATATTGCTGGCTACGTAGATAATTTTCAATAAAAGCGCAGGTTGTCCCTTTACCATTTGTCCCAGCAACAGTGATAACTTTGCCAAATGATAAATCGATGCTCAGACGTTTAGCGACTTCCGCGATACGCGCTAAACCCAGGTCAATCTCTTTTGTGTGTATGGTCTCTAAATAACAAAGCCATTGTGACAACGACCAATCGTCACAATGGCTTAGAATATTTGCAGTCATTGAATGTTAGCTAGCTTCTAAACTCGGCTGATTTGTAAATTTTGCCAACATACGCCCTAACGTGGCTCGCATGTCTCTTCGGTCAACAATCATATCAATCGCGCCCTTCTCTAACAAGAATTCACTGCGTTGGAAGCCTTCTGGTAACTTTTCACGAACCGTTTGTTCAATAACGCGAGGACCAGCAAAACCAATTAAAGCTTTTGGTTCAGCAACGTTAATGTCACCTAGCATTGCTAAACTAGCTGATACGCCGCCCATCGTTGGATCCGTTAATACAGACACGTAAGGTAAGCCTTTTTCACTCATTTTAGCTAATGCGGCACTTGTTTTTGCCATCTGCATTAGCGAGAAAAGTGCTTCCTGCATACGCGCACCGCCACTAGCAGAAAAACAAATAAACGGTAAGTTATGTTCTAAGCAATACTCAACACCTTGAACGAAGCGTGCCCCCACTACAGAGGCCATCGAACCACCTAGGAATGAGAACTCGAACGCAGCTGCCACAACAGGCATGCCGTTAAGCTCACCCTTCATAACGACTAACGCATCTTTCTCGCCCGTTGCTTTTTGCGCGGCAGTGATACGGTCTTTGTAACGTTTAGAATCTTTAAACTTTAGAATATCTTGTGGCTCAAAGCTTTCGCCAATTTCTAGGCGCTCGCCTTGGTCTAGGAAACCTTCAATACGCTTACGCGCTGAAACGCGCATGTGATGATCACACTTAGGGCAAACGTAGTTTTGACGCTCTACTTCCGCCTTGTATAACATTGCATTACAAGAAGGACACTTAGTCCAAACACCTTCTGGGATGTTTCTTTTAGTTGTGCCTTTTGCTTTCGGGAGAATCTTTTCTATCCAGCTCATATTATCATAATGCCTATTGCAAACTCGTCGTCCGTTGGGCTCTAATTTAGCACCAACCAACGGTAAAAAACTATGGAAAACTAACTTGATAACTCAATTAACGGCGAATTAAACCATAGAACGCCGCTACAACGTTATAAAAAACTGGTCTGTGTTGTTAATTTGCAAGTGTTTCAAAAGCTTTCAGTTTGCTTTTTAAGCAGAAAGTTCTAATCAGCCCAGAAAAGTGGTCCCATTGGATATTTTGGAATTTCAAATTTATCAGGGTAATCAACATCAACAAAATATAAACCATTTGCTGGCGCAGTCATGCCAGCTACACAGCGATTTTTCGCTGCTAATACTTCGGCAATCCAGTCAATTGATTCTGCCCCACGCCCCACTCTCATCAGGCTTCCCGCAATGTTACGGATCATGTGATGGAGGAAAGCATTTCCTTTAACATCCAGCATAATGTAATCGCCAGACTTGCTAACATTACAGTGATATAAAGTTCTTACCGGTGAGTTAGCTTGGCAATGTACCGTTCTAAAAGAGGTAAAATCATTTTCCCCGACTAACACTTGAGCTGCTTCATGCATATCTTCAACATTAAGTGGGTAATGACAAAAAGTTACACCTTTATTCAATATCGCAGGGCGCAATAGTGCGTTGTTGATAATGTAGCGATACCGACGCGCTGTTGCGCTAAATCTTGCATGAAAATCCTCATCCACCAACTTTACCCAACGAACGGCGATATCTTTAGGTAAATTCGTGTTAACACCTAGTGTCCATGCGACATCTTTGCGGAAGTTGTTAGTATCGAAATGAACAATTTGATTGGTAGCATTTACGCCAGTATCCGTGCGTCCAGCGCACACGACTTCGACGGGTTCATTGGCAATTTTAGATACTGCTTTCTCTAGTCTTTCTTGTACACTTGGGGAATGAGTCTGCTTTTGCCAACCACAGTAATTACTGCCGTCATATTCAATACCTAACGCATAGCGCATACTAACTTACCTCTCATTTCGGGGCGCGCATTATCCTAAATTTTAAGATTGAAAGCTAGATGGTCAATGGGGAAAATACAGCTAATTCGATGCATACGAATATACTGTTCAACCATAAAAAAACGCCGCTAATGCGGCGTTTTGTAAGCTAGTTTATTAAGCAGCTTGCTCCTACATTTTATCAAGCAGTTGTTGCGCTTCAAATTGCTGTTGCGGATCACCTAATTTAACAACGTCCTGCAAGATAATTTCCGCATTATCTTTGTCGCCAATCTCCAAGTACACCTTGGCGAGATCGAGCTTAGCAGCTACCCCATTGTCATCTTCATCTTGATCTGCGGCACTTGCAAATTCAGGGAACTCACTTAAGCCTACATCGATATTTGTTTGCTCGTATGGCTCATCAAGCGACGGAGCGTCTAAGCTTTCCGACAATAATGAGTCGACAGAAACAAAGTCGTCGACGTCGTCTGCTTCAAACTGATCATTATTTGAATCAGTGCTCGAGACGTCGTTCGGCGCATCGCCCGTTTGGTTCAGTAACTCTTCAGCGATGTCGTCACCAATGTCTAAACCATCGGTAATGTCAAAGCCTGCATCGTCAACATTGGTCGCAGTCTCTTCTTCAATATTGGCAAGTAACTCATCAAAATCTAAGCTGTCTAGCTCTTGAATATCATCTATTTCATTCGCTTCGCTTACTTCTTTACGAGTCGAATCGCCCTCGTCGAGCAGGTCAGACAGTACATTGGTGTCAGTAAAGTCTGGCGATAATTCAATTCTTACTTCATCGTCCTTTTCTTCACTCAACATGTCAGAAAGGGTAGATTCATCGAATTCGCTTGAGACGGTTGTCTCTTTCTCCTCGGTAAGTTCCTCTAAACCAAAATCAAGGTCCTGATCACTTGCCGCAGCCCCCTCAAGCCCTGCCAATAGATCATCCCCAATATCCAACTCATCACTTTCATCTGCC
Organism: uncultured Thalassotalea sp.; assembly: GCA_947492575.1. Lineage (GTDB taxonomy): Bacteria > Pseudomonadota > Gammaproteobacteria > Enterobacterales > Alteromonadaceae > Thalassotalea_F. The sequence continues at coordinate 1,172,733 of CANLNK010000001.1, read as the reverse complement.
TGTATGTCAGCAATTAAGTCATCAATATTCAGTTCATCACTGAGCTCATCAACTGTTTTATCACCTTCAGAGCCGAGCTCTTCACTTGCATCCACTAAAGTCGACTCTAGAGACTCACCTTCGATATCATCCGCTGATAAATCAGCAGATAGTATATCTTCGATTTCAGGGTAATTTTCAAGCTCATCTGCATTGAGTTCACCAGCCAATTCCTCTTCGCTGATATCGAGCGCTTCCATATCATCTGAAGATGCTTTTTCGACACTTTCAATAAGTTCATCGATATCAAAGTCTTGCTCCTCGACAGCAAGTTCGGTGTCTACATCGCTATCGCCCGGAGGTTCAATGGCAGCATCAGTTACGTTCTGCTCTTCTCCATGTGATGCTTCATCTGGGTCTTTAAGCAGCTCGCTAAAATCTGCTGATAAGAAAGGAGCTACGTATTCATCAGTAAAAGCTTCTATTTGAGCTTGATTGTCACTTTTCTCGCTTTCTGAATCGGAGGACTCAGGTGCATCCTTAGCGGTATCAGTATCGTCAGCTGCTTTAGAAGCTTCATCAACAACCGAGGCCGCTGCTGGCAAAGCACCAATATTATCTAATAATGCATCAATATCATCCGGGTCAGTGATCTCTGCCTCACCCTCTAGTGCATCCACTGCTACTTCATCTTCGTTTACACTCGCGAGCAGAGCATCGATATCGTCTGGGTCGGTAACATCCGCGCCGTCTTCAATGTCAGTGGCAGGTTCAGCTGGTGTTTTATCTACGCTGCTGGAAGTAGTTTCATCGTTAATACTCGCCAATAACGCATCGATATCGTCTGGGTCGGTAACGTCTGCGCCGTCTTCAATCTCTGCAACAGGGTCAGCTGATGCTCCCTCTGCCCTCTCAACAGAATCATTATCAGCACCACCAACACTCGCTAATAGTGCATCGATATCATCTGGGTCGGTAACATCTGCGCCGTCTTCAATATCAGCAGCAGGGTCTGCTGATGCCTTTTCTGTACTGTCGGTAGCATCGTTGTCAGCACCACCAACACTCGCTAGTAAAGCATCAATATCGTCTGGGTCGGTAACATCTGCGCCGTCTTCAATCTCTGCTACAGGGTCAGCTGATGCTCCCTCTGCGCTCTCAACAGAATCATTATCAGCACCACCAACACTCGCTAATAGTGCATCGATATCATCTGGGTCGGTAACATCTGCGCCGTCTTCAATATCAGCAGCAGGGTCTGCTGATGCCTTTTCTGTACTATCAGCAGTATCCTCGTCAGTACCACCAACACTCGCTAAAAGTGCATCGATATCATCTGGGTCGGTAACATCTGCGCCGTCCGCAATATCGGCTACAGGATCTCCCGATGCCTCCTCTGTACTTTCGGCAGTATCCTCGTCAGTTCCACCAACACTCGCCAATAAAGCATCAATATCGTCTGGATCGGTAACATCTGCGCCGTCTTCAATATCGGCAGCTGGGTCTGCCGAGGCCTCCTCTGTACTTTCGGCAGCATCATTGTCTGCACCACCAACACTCGCTAATAGTACATCGATATCATCTGGGTCGGTAACATCCGCACCGTCTTCAATATCAACAACTTCATCGTCAGTACCTGTATCACCCTCCGCATCCATATTGGCGCTGGCAAGCAAGGCATCGATATCGTCTGGATCAGTAACATCGGCATTGTCATCAATGGCATCAACGTCAATGGCATCAACATCAACTTCATCCGTCGCTTGCTCACTTTCTGTAGACTCGTCATCAACGACATCAGGAAGCTCATCGTCCTCTTCTGATGCAGATTCCGACAATAACGCGTCAAGGTCGTCTTGACCAAGTTCTCCACCTTCAAGCGGCTCACTGTCGTCATCTAGGCCAGATAGCAAGTCATCTAAGTCATTCTGATCTAGCTCGCCACCTTCAAGCGGTTCGCCATCATCATCACCCGATAACAGCGCGTCTAGGTCACTCTGATCAAGCTCTCCGCCTTCCAAAGGTTCATCATCAACAAGATCATCATCCAGCGAGATATCCTCTAGGTCGTCAAGCTCGTCTAAATCATCATCAAGATGAATAACATCGTCAGAAAGGTCATCATCAAGTAACGTATCGTCATCAAGTGCTGCTGAATTATCAGAGAATAAATCATCAGATTCATCGTCGGATTCTGTTAAGTCTATCGACAGCTCATCATCAAGTGATAATTCCCCATCGAGCGACAATTCCTCTGCTGGTTCTTCTACAGGCATTTCCGCGACTTCGGCCGCTGGCTCTGCTGCAACTTCTTTTGTTTCATTCTTAGCTTCTGGCTGAGGCTTATCCTGTTTTTTCTTGCGAGCGATAAATGCCCATATGCCACCAGCGATAAGCAATGCTGGCAAGGTACCCATCAGAACCTTAAACCATAAACTCGACATCCAATTTTGCGCTTCTAGTTCAGCCTGCTGTTTTTCCAACAACAACTGGCGCTCACGCTCTTCTTCGCGCGCTGCAAGCTCTTGCTGCAAGGCTAAAAGCGCGTCGAGTGTTTCTTTTACATCTTGCTTATCTTTAACTGCAGCTTCTTTCATCAAATCTATTTGTTCGTTGAATTTAAGCTGGCGTTTCTTTAACTCTTCATTTTCTCTTAAAATCGCCTGTAAGCCGTCTATTGAATCAAGCACATCACGCTGAATAGTATCTAAGCGCTGTTGCTGGTCTTCGTCAAAGGTTTTTAATTGCTCGTTGATTTCAACTTTCGCGGCATCTAAATCTTTTTTCTTAACCGATAGCTCTTCTGGCTTAACTGGTTGCTGCTTCGCTACTTTTGCCGCTTGTGTTTTGCTTTTCCAAGTTTTGTCATCACGAGCAGAGCTAGATTTCGCTTGATACGGGTCGATCATGCGAATTTTTTCAATCGAAGGGATTTGTAGGTACTGGCCGTTTATCAGGTGGTTGCGATTGTTATTTGCAAACGCTTCCGGATTCATTTCGTAAAGTGCCTGCATGACCTGATATATAGAAACAGTAGGATTTGGCCTTACAGTGGCAGCAATTTTCCACAAGGTATCGCTAGAAGTTATAGGGCCGTATTGACGATAGGGAAAAGCATCAGTGCTTTTAGGTCCACGGATCTGAATACCTGCTTCTTGAGCATGAGCAGATGGCGTAATAGTCAATACTACACCAAGAATCATCGCCTGCCAGAGGCACAGGCTAAACAATCGCAGCATTAATACTTTCCTAGTTATTATCATTGTTGCCAATAATTTGGCAGTTTTACTGAACTATTCTTATCTCTTGCGAGTAAGCAAAGTTTATTCCAACCATCAACTAAATACCATGCTAATCAAGCAAATAGTTGACTGTCTTTGTCGAGAGCACCCTTTATAAATTCAGCTTATTAACGCTCAACGATATCGTCTGCAATTTCAAAGCAACATCAATAAAAAAGGAGTTAGCCATTAGTTATAACGGCTAACTCCTCAATTTCTTTACCTTTTATTACTTAATTTTTCAGACTTAAGTATTTATCGTCAAATTAAGAAAGGTATTGTTCGATCAATAGTTCAGCAATTTGGATGCTGTTAGTTGCTGCACCTTTACGCACATTGTCTGCCACAACCCACATGTTAATACCATTTGGATGACTAATATCTTCACGAATACGGCCAACATAGGTTTCATCTTTGCCGCTAGCATCGCCAATTTGTGTCGGGAAGTCTTCGTCAGCTTCACGAACGACAATACCCGGTGCATTTCTAAGTAATTCTTTAACTTCTTCAGCAGACGTTTGAGTACGTGTTTCAATGTGGATAGCTTCTGCATGACCATAAAACACAGGAACACGAACCGCTGTAGGGTTAACTAAAATTGATTCGTCACCTAAAATCTTCTTAGTTTCCCACACCATCTTCATTTCTTCTTTGGTGTAACCATTGTCTTGGAAAACATCGATTTGTGGAATCACGTTAAACGCGATTTGACGAGAAAAGTTCTTTGTCTCAACTGGCTTACCACTCAACAAATCAGCACATTGCTTCGCTAACTCGTCCATCGCTTCTTTACCTGCACCTGATACAGATTGGTAGGTACAAACGTTGATGCGATCAATACCAACGGCATCTTGTATCGGTTTTAACGCAACCATCATTTGGATGGTAGAACAGTTAGGGTTAGCAATAATATTACGGTTGCGGTATTCCGCTAGCGCGTCAGGGTTTACTTCTGGAACCACTAACGGAATGTCTGGTTCGTAGCGATACTCTGAGGTGTTATCAATAACAATACAACCAGCATCACCCGCCATTGGCGCATACTTAGCAGACGTTGCACCACCTGCAGAAAAGAAGCCTATTTGAGCAAGGCTCCAGTCAAAATTATCAGCATCGATAACTTCAATGCTCTCACCGTTAAACTCAATAATCTCCCCTGCTGAGCGAGCACTTGCCAGAGGGTAAAGTTTACCGATAGGAAAATCACGTTGTTCGAGAATTTCCATAATTGTTTTACCCACTAGGCCTGTTGCACCCAGTACACATACATCAAATTTTTGTGCCATGCTTTTATTTTTCCTCTAGTTGCACAATCGTTCAAAGCCGAGCTGAAACAGCGCATCCAACTCGGCATTTTCGCTGGAACAGGCCAAAGACGAAAACTCCCTGCGAGCTGGGTAAGTTTTGCGAATATGGTCGAATCCATAGCGAGGTAGTTGCTGACGAAAGATAGCATCGTCGCGTCTGACATCGTAAACCATTTTTACCATGTGGTTTAGTAAAATTTCATCAAAATCTTGATTTATTTTTACGCTATCAAACGCTGGTGTTGGTAAAAATTGTTTTAACGATAATTCAGGCTCTATCGCTAAGGTTTTACATAATGCACGATACAACATTTCACTGCCACGGGCTTTTCCTTCTAAGCTATAACCAGCAATGTGTGCACTGGCAATATCAGCAAAAGGTACGAGTGGCTCAAGCACATTTGGCTCGTTTTCCCAAACATCTAACACTAGCTTTGTTTGCTTTCCTGATTGTTTAAGCTTTAACAACGCCTGATTGTCGATGACTTCGCCTCGGCAAGCGTTGATCAGTATTTGCTCACCTGAAAGTGCAGTAAGTCGGGCTTCATCCAATAAGTGATAAGTGGGATGTGCCCCTTCTCGAGTCAGCGGCACATGCAGAGAAATAATGTCACACGCTAGCGCTTCATCTAGCGGTACGAAGTTTCGCGCATCACCTGATTGTGCCAATATCGGGTCGCAGAGTTTGTGCGTGATACCAAGTGCCGTGAGCTTTTCACTCAATCGAGAACCAGTATTGCCTGCACCAACAATACCCACCGTTTTGTCTTTCAACGTGAGTAAATAACGTTCTGCAAGCACAACTAACGCACTAATCACATATTCAGCTACTGATACGGCGTTACAACCTGGCGCAGAATAGAAAGCAATATCGCGCGCATTCAGTAAGGCTTGGTCAATATGATCAACGCCAATAGTGGCAGTGCCAACAAACTTGAGTTGCTTAGCTTTCTCTAGAAGCACTTCATTAACTTTGGTAATCGAGCGAACGAGCAATACGTCGGCATCGCCCAATTGTTCAGCGGTTAATTTTCGGCCATTAAAAGCTTCAAGCGTGTTCTTATCGCCGCCAATAGATTCAAAGAATTCACGGGCGAATGGCATGTTTTCATCAAACAATATTTTCATTGTGTAAAAGCACTTAGGAAGGAAGTCGCAAGATGAGCAAATTCTAACGAAATACCGGCATCATAAAAAGAGGGAAATGCCAGCGAGTTTCGGGCTTATCTATTTATTGGAAAATAGGCATAAAAAAGCCGGACATCAGCCCGGCCTTTTTTAACTAACTAGGACTCGACTAGCTATACTTTTTAAGTAGCAATGTTGAGTTAGTGCCACCAAAGCCAAAGCTATTTGACATCACTAAGTTAAGTTCAGCATCTCTTGCTTCTGTCACGATATCTAAGCCTTCAGCTTTTTCATCTAAGCTTTCAACATTCACCGATGGTGCAACAAAGTTGTTTTCCATCATTAACATTGAGTAAATTGCTTCGTGAACACCCGCAGCACCTAAAGCATGACCTGTCATTGCTTTCGTTGCACTAATTGCAGGAGAATCACCACCGAACACTTCTTGGATAGCGCCAAGTTCTTTAACATCACCTACAGGCGTTGAAGTGCCATGTGTGTTTAAGTAATCAACTTTACCTTCAACACCTTTGCCGTCGTTGCCAGCCATTGCCATTTGCATACAACGAACTGCACCTTCACCGCTAGGCGCTACCATATCGAAGCCATCTGATGTTGCACCGTAACCAACGATTTCAGCGTAGATATGTGCACCACGCGCTAGTGCATGTTCAAGCTCCTCAACAACAACCATGCCGCCGCCACCAGAGATAACGAAACCATCACGGTCTGCATCGTAGGTACGAGAAGCTTTTTCTGGTGTCTCATTGTACTTTGTTGACAATGCGCCCATACCGTCAAACATCATGGCTAATGACCAATCAACTTCTTCACCGCCGCCAGCGAATACGATATCTTGCTTGCCTAATTGAATAAGCTCCATCGCGTGGCCAATACAGTGAGCAGAAGTCGCACAAGCTGAACTGATTGAGTAGTTAACACCCAGAATCTTAAACGGTGTTGCTAGACACGCTGAAATAGTACTCGACATCGTTTTTGGTACAGCGTAAGGACCAACACGTTTCACGCCTTTTTCACGAAGTGTATCTGCAGATGCCACAACATTTGCTGAAGATGCACCGCCAGAGCCCGCAACAATACCTGTGCGAATATTAGAAACTTGTTCAGGTGTTAATTTGGCATCTTCAATCGCTTGATCCATCGCTATATAAGCATAAGCTGACGCATCACCCATGAAGCGCATTGCTTTGCGATCGATATGAGCTTTTAAATCAATATCAGGCTTTCCCCAAACTTGGCTACGCAGGCCAACTTCTTCAAAACTTTCAGAGCGTGAGATACCTGAACGCCCTACTTTTAATGATGCTAAAACTTCCTCTGCATTGTTACCAATACTAGAAACAATACCTAATCCTGTTATAACGACACGTTTCATTTATTCTAACCACTTATAGTAAAAAAACCGGCATATGATAACGACTTTTGACGGCAAGACTGGTCTATCCAGCGTACATTTGTACACTGAAAACCGCGATTTAAAAAATCGTCATACGTGAATGCCAATGACTTTGTTTTCATTCTCACGGTAAAATAGCAGTTAGATATTACAAAACCAACAGTTTCATCATTTCGGTAATTAATACGTGACCACTGACAATACAAACATCAGCTTTCAAGCTGACGGCTCGCCCTACTCTGAAAAATTTGACGACATATACTTCGACACTGAATCTGGTTGTCAGCAAAGTGAGCAAGTATTTATTAACGGAAACGAGATTACTCAGCGCCTTACAGACAGGACCGGTCCAATTCATATTGGTGAAACAGGTTTCGGCACAGGGCTCAACTTTTTCTTAACAGCGCAAAAACTTGAACAAGCAATAAAAGCACATGGACCGGAACAAGTAGCAGACGTAACGTTCACTAGCGTTGAAAAATATCCACTGTCTAAAGCGCAAATCGCACAAAGCCTCACCATGTGGCCAGAGATTCAGCATTTAGTTGAACAAACGCTATTACAATATCCAGATTCGCCTGAAGGCAAATGCAATATTTCCTTGCTTAATGGCAAACTGACATTGTGTATTATTTTCGATGATGCAACTCATGGCTTTGCCTCGCTTAAGTTGGCGCAAAAACAAAAAATTAATGCGTGGTATTTAGATGGTTTTTCTCCGTCACAAAATGCGGATATGTGGAGTGCTGATTTATTTGAGCAAATTGCGCGACTTTCTGCTGACGATGCCACGCTTGCAACATTTACTGTCGCAGGTTTTGTAAGACGTCATCTTACCAATGTCGGCTTTAGAATTGCGAAAAAAGTCACCGTAGGTAAAAAGCGTCAAACTCTGGTAGCCAAGTATCAGCAAGCAGCAAATGGCAAAGGGTATTTGCTCAGACCAAGCGCCCCTAAAGTTCAGCATGTCACTATTATTGGTGGTGGTATTGCTTCAGCCTGCCTTACTTATATGCTGGCCAAGCAAGGAGTGAAAGTAACTTTGCTATGTAAGGATGAAACCATTGCCCAAGGTGCTTCCAGCAATGCCATTGGCGCCCTTTATCCGTTGATACACCTACAACAAGATGAGATTAGTCATTTCTATGTTGAAGCATTACAAACGGCTCGCACTTTCTATGACCAGTTACTTGCCGACGGCTATCACTTTAGCCATGACTGGTGTGGCATCTTAGAGTCTTCTTTTAGTGATGCGTTGAAAAAGCGACAAGCCAAGTTTACCCAATCGCCAGTTTGGTCACCTGACATTATTGAAAGCTTGAATGCTGACCAAGCTTCTAGCAAAGCGGGTATAAAGCTTAATAATGGCGGCATGTTCATCCCTCAAGCGGGCTGGATTGCGCCAGCAGAGTTAGTGAATAGTCTAATTCGCGCAGCTAGTGACATAGGTCAGGTAAAAATCAAAACAAACACTAAAATTACTGAATTGTCTCAGCTTGAAGATAATCGCTGGCAGTTGACTACAGGTAAAGGGAGTATAATCGCTTCAACCTTAGTTGTTTGCGCAGGTGCCGACAGCGATTTAATTGCGCCACTTTCAGAGCTGCCTACCTACCCGGTTCGCGGTCAGGTAAGCCAAGTCAAATTAGCCGATGGCGACAATAACCCATCAACGGTAATTTGTCACAAAGGCTATATAACTCCAGCAAACAACGGACAATATTGTATTGGTGCCACTTTTGATAAACACGACAGGGACCTAGCGACGAGGCAAGCAGATGATAGTTATAACCTATCGATGATAAAGCAGTCGCTGCCTGAATTGCCTGATATCCCGCCACAACAAATCGTCGAAAGCAAAGCGAGACTTAGAGCAATGACCCCCGATCACTTGCCCGTTGCAGGCCCGATGCCCAAAACGGCTTTATATCCAGACTTATACGGAAAACTCGCCAAAGATAAAAACTGGAAGATAGATACACCTGCCCCTTACTATGAAAACTTATACGTACTGGGTGGACTTGGCGCGCGTGGGCTTTGCTCAGCTCCTCTGGTAAGCGAATTGCTCGTTGCCGATTTGTGTAATTTACCTTATCGATTGCCGTCTAAAATGCGTTTTAACCTTGCCCCAAACCGATTTATTCTCAAAGACATCATCAAAGGAAAGATTAAAAGTTAAGGGGTAAAAGGTAGAAAGTTAACGGATAGAACGTACGAAGCGGCCTGCGAAGACTAGCCGCTTCAGATTTCAATACCTAGCGGTGGTATTTAGAGAGTTAGCTCAGCTAAACGCTGGTTGCAAAGACTGCCAATAATTTTGTACTAAGATTTGGTCTTGTGGCGAAAGCTCACTCTTTGCCGACGCCAATTGCTCGCTAACGTCACTTGAAAGCGCAGTACTAAGTGCCTGACTTTCATCACCTAGGTTAGCTGCGGCAAGGGCAATAAAGCCTCTTATATAACTAGAGGCAAATAATGTATCGGCATCTGCGTCTTGGAAAGCGAGCTCATCAAAGTATGCGTAGAGCTCTGTTAAATTATTGAATTTCATTTATTTGTCTCGATTAATGTCGTTGTTTTTTACTATTCAGGGCTTGCCACAGGGTAAAGTACTTGGTCTTTGTAGCCCGTAACGATTGGCATATAACCTGATAACTCTTGATCCAGCGACTCGTCACCGGTGTCAGCAATTAGAGGGCGTGCCTCAAGGTTACTTAATTTCGTTTTAGTAGCGATGACGATGATATTATCTCGACCAATGGCTCGAATAATACGCGGACTTAATTGCTGATTTCCGCGGCCGAAGATATGTCCCTGTCCGCCGATCAGCGTAATCACCAACTTTACGTCTACACCATTATCGATAGCTTGCTCAATATGCTGCCATAACACCGGCTCTGTTACGTCACTGGCGATTAGGTTTTGATCCTGCACAAGATCGACACCCAAGAGCGTATTGTCCAAGCCCATTTCTTCCATTAAAAATGCTGTAGTAGAACCAGAGCCAATAACAACAAGGCTATCATCAAGCTCGTCGATAACATGAGCGGCGATATCCTGCAGCACAAGTTCATCGGATTCTTTACCACCCGCTTTTACTGATTGAACATAACGAAGTTCGCTGGGAATCTGCATTTCACCATAACGCTTGGCTTTGACAACACCTTGGCGGAATAAGCTTTCATCGATGTCCATGACATCTGCTTCAGTAAGTGTGACTAACTGGTTCGTCACCATCATTTCAATAACACGACCAGCAGCTTTGGGCGTAACGGCATAAACGCCAGAGTGAATTTTACAACCCGCAGGAATACCTAATACAGGGCATGCATCTCCCACCTTGCTGCAGATATTGCGCGCTGTGCCATCACCACCTGCAAACATAATGATATCGACACCTTCGCTAAGTAGCATATCAACCGCTTGTTCTGTATCTGCTGCAGTTGTTGGTGCTTTAACCGTTAAACAGCAGCGAACACTAAAACCAAGAGATTCTGCGCATTCTTGTCCCATGTCGCCAGAAACAGTGTATACATCGATTAAATTTTTATAGGGCAATAGCACGGATAGTGCTGTCGCGGCGCGCTGATTTGATTTCGCTTCTGCGCCAAGTGCCAACGCTTGTTCAGCGACACCTTCTCCGTCACTGCCTTTTAGCGCAACACTACCGCCGATACCCGCAATTGGGTTGACGATAAACCCTAGTTTAAACTTTGTGCTCATTGACTTACCTTTAGAAAATCATCCACTTCGGTGGGCATTGGCTGTTGATAGAACTCACTTAGCGCTTCCATTAACTGAGCAGCACGAGGTGGAAAACCGTCCTTTAGATATTGCTTTACCTGCTCAAATACCGACTCTTTAAAGCCTTGCATATCCGGCTCAGCTCCATCGAGGTTATCTGCCGATACATTAAAGCGCTTGCCTGCTGCAGCACACAAGCCCCACTCAACAGCTTGTGGCTTGATCTCTACTTGCTCGAAAGCTTTTTGCTGAGCTTCGTTTCGACCATCCGGTTCATACCAGTATCCGAAATCTTCAAGTAAACGGCGCTCTTTACCCGCAATACACCAATGCGCTATTTCATGCAGTGCACTTGCATAAAAACCATGTGCAAAAATAATACGGTGATAGTTAGTTGAGTTATCTGCAGGTAAGTAAATTGGTTCATCATCACCTTTCACCAAGCGTGTATTAAAGGATTGATAAAACGTTTTATTAAAAATATCGATGATGTCTTCAATTAGATGCATTACGACAGGTTGCTGTACCACTAAATTGGCGGCTATTCTAACGAAAAACGGCGAATTGTGCATCGCCGTTTTTTGTTTCTTATCTTTAGCTCTTAGCAGTAGTCCTCAGCGCTAACTCTTTAGACGCTTAACCCCATTTTTAATAACTAAGTAGCCAATGGTACCTGATAGAATTGAACCTATTATAATACCTAATCTATCTTGATAAATGAGGTTGGCACCGCTTTGTTCAAATGCCAAAGAACCGATAAACAAACTCATGGTAAAACCTACACCACTCAACAAGGCAGCGCCGTATAATAGTGTCCAGTTAACATTTTCAGGCAACTTAACTAAGCCTGCCTTGATGGCGATAAAACAAAAGCCAAATACGCCTAGCTGCTTACCGACAAATAAGCCCAATATAATACCTAGGGGTACTGGCGACATAACATCGTCTATGCCAACACCAGATAAATCTACGCCCGCATTTGCGAAAGCAAAGATAGGTAAAATGATAAAAGCTACCATTGAGTGTAAGTTGTGTTCGAGCGACTTCAGTGGCGACGGTTCACCTTCTCTTCCCTTAATAGGAATAAACATAGCCAACGCTACACCCGCTAATGTTGCATGAACACCAGACTTGAGCACTGCAACCCATAACACTATACCGAAGAAAATATAGGGTGCTGTATCTTTAACACCACGTTTACTTAATATGGTAAGAATAACGAGTACAACCGCCGACACGACTAATGACGTTACTGAAAGCTGGTCGGTATAGAAAATCGCAATCACAATAATGGCGCCAAGGTCGTCAAATATCGCCAGAGACGTTAAAAATATCTTTAATTGTAATGGTACTTTGCTACCCACCATTGCAAGAATACCAAGCGCAAAGGCGATATCTGTAGCTGTAGGAATTGCCCAGCCATTAAGCGCATCTGGATCTTGATAATTCAGTGCAACATAAACCAATGCAGGAATCGCCATACCACCTACTGCCCCGATCGCTGGCAGCGCTACTTGACCAGGTTCAGACAAGTCACCTTCTAAAAATTCGCGCTTAAGCTCTAAACCCACCAAGAAAAAGAATAGCGCCATCAAGCCATCGTTTATCCAAAGTAACATGGGCTTGGCTATTTCAAAGCTGCCGACGGCGACAACCACCGGGGTTTGCAGTAATAAATCGTAATAAGTGTTTAGCGGTGAATTCGCTAGCACAATCGCAACAACAGCGGCAATCATCAATATGATGCCACTTGCCGCCTCTAGTTTAAGAAAGTCTTGTATTGCCTTGACCGACATAAATTATCATCCTCTGGTCCATTTCGAGACATAATATGTCAAACTATATCTCAATGCCAAATATTCTTTTAAATTATTTGTTTCTTATTGAAAATTATTGGGCTATATTCGGAAATATCAAAATTTATTGATATATATTCAAACACAATAATAAATAACTTCTTAATGAACTTGCAGTGTTAATACTAGCCTGTCATTAAAAAGAACGACAACTTTTCAGGTTCTACAGTGAAAAAATTAGATGCTATCGACTTAAAAATACTGACAATCTTGTTTAATGATGCCGACATTACCAACAAAGAACTGGCAGCCAAAATCAATATTGCCCCTTCAACCTGTTTAGAGCGTGTAAAACGTCTAAAGCAAGGTGGCGTCATCAAAAGTTCTTATGTCGACATCAATTTCAAAACCATCGGCGGCAATATTGAAGCCATTGCAGCAATTCGCCTGCAGCCTTATTCAGAAGAAATCGTCAACAAATTACGAGACGACTTATTGTTACTGCCTGAAATTGTCAGTCTTTACCACATGGGCGGAAGTTACGATTACTTCATTCACATGTCGGTAAAAGACAGTGAACATTTACGTAAATTTGTGTTTGATGCGATCACTTCACGTGATGAAGTACAAACGGTAGAAACATCATTAGTATTTGAGCATAGCCGCAGTGGCGTGCTGCCTAACTTTACAGAAGAAGAGTAGGATAGATTTACTATTCGAACAAAAAATGTGGGCAGACAATATGCCTGTCCACAACCTTAGTTTGAAGTGAGTATCAAGCTCTAATGCTTCTTGCCTTTAACAAAATCTTGCGCTTCGTAATAAAGTGGTTTCATTGTGCCGCAATTAATCAAACGATATTGAATTTCCTTTTCGTCAGGAACGACTTTAGACGTTGCAAACTTAGTCGGACAACTAGCTTCTAAATCAACGTGAATAATATGATCAAAGCTAGGGGCATGCTGAATATGATGTACGTATAAACGACCGCTTTTGCTGTTGTAGGGAACAGCACTATATTCTTGAATTCGACTTGCTTCTTGTAAATCAGTTAACTGACGAACAAACAACTGCTCTGCCAGAGTAATTGGTACACCTTCGTAAATTAGCATACCTTCACGCTCAAAATGCCCTATATAAACATCTGCTTTCACTACAACCTCTTGTCCTCGAATCAAGCGTTGGAGATTAAATTTCTCTGGCTTAATCGTTACCAATGGATTGTCTCTGACCACCTGTAATAAATTCACGTCTTTATTATCAACTTTATAAAGTATCTGATAATCGTGTGGTTTGTGATAAAGCGGCATGTGGGAAGCAAAGATAGTAGAACCCTTTTGCATAAGAGCCATGCCATGAATACCTTCATAAGCAGGATCTAATGGCGGAGGTGGGGCCTCCTCTTCAGCTGAGACGTTAAAGGCGATTAATAAGGGGAGGAGTAGACGAGTTAGGTACTTCACTAGTTTTCTTTTCCGAATGCTAAATTATTACCTAATTATAGCGAGATTTTTTAGCAATAATTAAGAGAATTTAGCGCTTTATTTTGGCAACCTTGTTTCGAGTTAGAGCTTTGCGATACAAAAAATCCCGCCGAAGCGGGATTTAAAAATATGGAGTAGCTTTTGAGTTAATTAACTTTTGAGGTCGTCAATAAACTTCTTCACGCCGTCGAAGAATCCACTCTCTTTTGGGCTATGCTTTTTAGAGCTTGCGTCCATTTTAGACTCTAACTGTCTTAGTAGGTCAACTTGGTCGCCAGTCAGATTTACAGGAGTTTCTACAACCACTTTACACATTAGGTCACCGGCAGATGCGCTGCGGACAGACTTAACGCCTTTACCACGCATACGGAACATTTTGCCCGTTTGTGTCTCTTTTGGCACCTTAAGCTTAACTTTACCGCCCAATGTTGGCACTTCAATTTCGCCACCAAGCGCTGCTGTTGCGAAGCTAATTGGTACCTCGCAGTAAAGGTGGTTTTCGTCGCGAACAAAAATCGGATGTTCTTTAACGTTCACCTGAACATATAAGTCACCTGCTGGTGCACCATGTTCACCTGCTTCACCCTCGCCAGATAGACGAATGCGATCACCAGTATCAACACCTGCTGGAATTTTTGCGTTAAGCGTTTTAGTCTTCTGTACACGACCTTGACCGTGACAAGCGTTACAAGGGTCAGTAATAACCTTACCTTTACCACCACACGTTGGACAAGTTTGCTGTACAGCGAATAAACCTTGACGCATTTGCACTTGACCGTGACCATGACAAGTAGAACAAGTCTTCGCTGATGTACCTTTCTTAGCGCCAGTGCCATCACAAGGTTCACAGCTTACATATGTAGGTACTTTAATTTCTACAGACTTACCTTTAACGGCTTCTTCAAGCGTCATTTCTAGGTTATAGCGTAAGTCAGCACCGCGACGAGCGCGAGAACCACCACCGCCGCCACGACGGCCACCGCCGAAGATGTCACCAAAAACATCGCCGAAGATATCACCAAAATCTGCGCCGCCGCCAAAACCGCCGCCGCCGCCCATGCCACCTTGTTCAAAGGCTGCGTGACCGTATTGGTCATAGGCTGCACGCTTTTGGTCGTCGTTCAATACTTCGTAAGCTTCTTTAATTTGCTTAAACGTTTCTTCTTTTTCTTTGTCACCTTGCGTACGGTCTGGGTGATACTTCATCGCAAGGCGCTTATATGCCTTTTTAATGTCACGTTCTGAAGCGTCTTTCGCGACACCTAACGTTTCATAATAATCTTTCTTTGACATAATTTAATCTTTCTATTTACCGCTAAATTCCGAAAATTAATTTGTTTATTGGCTATTAAAACCAGTAAAAAGATTAACGCTCTATCAGCTATATTCTCTACATTTTTGAATATAAGAAAGCGTCGATAAACGACGCTTCCTTTCTAGATTCAGTTAAGCCCAAGGGCTTAGCAAATTTAAGCAGTAAAGTATTAGGGCAAGGCGGAAAAAGGGAGCATAGACTTCTATGTGACCGTTTCCAACGCCGCGATTATACTTTACTGCGACAATTTGCTAGTCCGACTATTTGTCGTCCTTAACCTCTTCAAATTCCGCGTCTACTACGTCATCAGCAGGCGCTGCACCAGCGTCTTGCGCTTGACCAGCATCTGCACCTGGTTGGCCACCTTGTGCTTGAGCTTTAGCCTGAGCAATTTCCATTAATTTTGCAGATGCTTCCATTAATGCTTGTTGCTTAGCTTCAATTGCTGCCTTGTCGTCGCCTTTAATTGCTTCTTCTAGTTCGGCAATTGCTGCTTCGATTTTCTCTTTGTCTTCAGCTGGTAAGTCATCACCTGCTTCAGTTACTTGAGTTTTAGTAGCGTGAACCATGCCGTCAGCTTGGTTACGTGCAGTCACTAGTTCTTCAAACTTAGCATCAGCGTCAGCGTTAGCTTCAGCGTCACGTACCATTTGTTCTACTTCATCGTCTGATAAACCAGAAGATGCTTTGATCGTAATCTTCTGCTCTTTACCAGTGTTCTTGTCTTTTGCAGACACGTGCAAGATACCGTCAGCATCAATATCGAATGTTACTTCGATTTGTGGCATACCACGTGGCGCTGCATCAATACCTTCTAGGTTGAACTGACCAAGTGACTTGTTCGCTTGAGCTTGCTTACGCTCACCTTGAAGTACGTGAACAGTTACCGCAGATTGGTTATCTTCAGCAGTTGAGAACGTTTGCGATTGCTTTGTAGGAATCGTTGTGTTCTTATCGATAACTTTAGTCATCACGCCACCCATTGTCTCAATACCTAGAGATAATGGTGTAACGTCTAGTAATAGTACGTCAGTTACGTCACCAGCAAGTACACCTGCTTGTACCGCAGCACCTGAAGCTACAGCTTCATCTGGGTTAACATCTTTACGGGGCTCTTTACCGAAGAAATCTGTTACTACTTTCTGTACTAGTGGCATACGTGTTTGACCACCCACTAAGATAACATCAGTAACATCTGATGTAGAAAGGTCAGCATCAGCTAGTGCAGTTTTTAGCGGCTCTAATGTTGCTTTAACCATGTCTTCTACTAGTGACTCAAGCTTAGCGCGAGTTACTTTGATGTTCATGTGCTTAGGACCAGTCGCGTCAGCGGTAACGTAAGGAAGGTTTACGTCTGTTTGCTGTGCTGAAGAAAGCTCACATTTCGCTTTTTCTGCCGCTTCCTTAACACGTTGCATAGCAAGCGCATCGTTCTTAAGGTCAAGACCTTGGTCTTTCTTGAACTCATCTACTAAGTAGTTGATTAAGCGGTTATCAAAATCTTCACCACCTAAGTGAGTGTCACCGTTTGTCGCTAGTACTTCAAACGTGTGCTCGCCTTCAACTTCATCGATTTCGATGATTGAAATATCGAATGTACCACCACCTAGGTCGTATACAGCAACAACTTTTTCGCCTTTTTGCTTATCCATACCGTAAGCAAGTGCAGCAGCAGTTGGCTCGTTAATAATACGTTTTACTTCAAGACCAGCGATACGACCAGCATCTTTAGTTGCTTGACGTTGTGAATCGTTGAAGTAAGCAGGAACAGTGATTACCGCTTCAGTTACAGACTCACCTAAGTAGTCTTCAGCAGTTTTCTTCATTTTCTTAAGTACTTCTGCAGAAACTTGAGGTGGCGCCATTTTTTCGCCTTTAGCTTCTACCCATGCATCACCATTGTCAGCTTTCTTGATACCGAAAGGCATGATGTCGATGTCACGTTGTACTTCTTTGTCTTCAAAACGACGACCGATTAAACGCTTGATTGCGAATAATGTGTTTTTAGGGTTTGTTACTGCTTGACGTTTTGCTGGTTGGCCAACTAATGTCTCGCCTTCTTCTGTGTATGCAATAATTGAAGGCGTTGTGCGATCACCTTCTGCATTTTCAATAACACGTACACTGTCACCATCAAGAACAGCTACACATGAGTTAGTTGTCCCTAGGTCAATACCAATAATTTTGCCCATCGTTAGGATCTCCGAAATTCTATAAAAATCAATTTTGCTTAGATGATTTACTTAGTGGGGGCGTGGAAAATGTTTTCAAGAGAAAAAATAAAAAAAGATCACATTTTGTAAAAATTCTTTAATTTTTTCTGAAATTGCTTAATTTTTCATGCTATTTAGATACAAAAAACCAGCATAAATGCTGGTTTCTGTTTGCTTTTCATGCTCAATTGAACACTGCTTAGAAGCCTAAGCTTGAGTGTCTACACTCGGTGCTTTTGAGACCATTACCATCGCTGGGCGAATTAAACGACCGTTCAGCTCGTAACCCTTTTGCATAACGGCAATAACAGTATTTGGCGCAACGCCTGGTACTTCTTGCATCGACATTGCTTGATGAAGTTCTGGATTAAAAGGCTGATCTTTCGGGTCTACGGCTTTTACTTCAAATTTTTCAAGCGTAGATAAGAAGCTCTGTAATGTTAGCTCAACACCTTCTAACATCGCTTTTTGCGCTTCGTCTTCTTTATCAACAGCGTCAATTGCACGCTCTAAGTTGTCGACTACAGGTAATAATTCGCCTGCAAATTTTTCCAACGCGAACTTACGCGCTTTTTCAACGTCTTGTGCGCTACGGCGGCGAACGTTATCTACTTCCGCTTTTGCACGAATAACCGAATCTTTCTGATCAGCAACCGTGGCTTGTGCCGCTGCTAGTGCTAATTCAAGTTCGTTGATTCTTTCTTGTTCAGCGCTAATGGCTTCATGAGCATGCTCGTGTTGCTCTTCTACTTGTTCTTCTGCTTGCGCAATAATTTCTTCAGCAGCAATCTCTTCTGCTGTCTTGTTTTCATTGATAGCGCTTTCGTTTGACTCTGTCGTCATGAAAATCTCTCCGGTAAAACACAATTGTGCTAATTATGGGGCTTAGTTCCTGTGTTTCAAGCCAGAAATTTTAAGAATTATTAATTTGCTGCCTTTACAACGACATTTTTTAAGGCGACACTGCCGATAAGAGGACAGACAAGGCATATAACTCTATGAGCCAGTTATATAAAACGATTGGTTTGATAGGAAAACCCAATCACGAAGGCGCAAGCGCTACTATCACCACACTGCACGACTATTTAACCTCACATGGCTATCAAGTCATTGTCGAGCGCTCTGTCGCAAAATCACTCGACATTGACGGACTAAACATTCAGTCGCTCACCGATATTGGCGATCTTGCTGACTTAGCTATAGTCGTTGGTGGCGATGGCTATATGCTTGGCGCGGCGCGTGTACTGTCTGGCTATAAAATTGGTGTTATTGGTGTTAACCGTGGCAACTTAGGCTTCCTTACTGACCTCCCGCCGCAAGATGTAATTCCGCCGCTTGAAGCGATTTTACGAGGCGAATCACGCAGCGAGCAGCGCTTCATTATAGAGGCCGAAGTCTATCGACACGGTAAGTTAAAAAGCTCGAATAGTGCTGTAAACGAAGCTGTGCTCCATGCGGGCAAAGTTGCCAACATGATCGAGTTTGAAGTTTACATAGATGATAGCTTCATGTTCAGTCAGCGCTCTGACGGGCTTATCGTATCAACACCCACTGGTTCTACGGCATACTCGATGTCAGCAGGTGGACCCATTCTGACGCCAAACCTGAACGCGTTATCACTAGTACCAATGTTTCCCCACACATTAACTAGTCGCCCTATCGTCGTCGATGGTGACAGTGAAATTAAATTGATATTGTCCAACGACAACCATGAAAACCTGCAGGTTAGCTGTGACGGACATGTTATTTTGGCGGTTATGCCTGGCGACCAAGTAATCATCAAAAAGAGTCCATGTACACTAAGGCTGATTCATCCACTGGATCACAACTATTTCAACGTGCTGAGAAACAAATTGAGTTGGGGTAATAAACTCTACTAGTTTCAAGAATGTATAAATTTATAGAGCTTAATGCTTGCACTCCTTTTTAATACTGTATAAATTAACAGCTACACACTGTTTATTTATACATGACTATGTTACTTCAACTAACCATTCAAAATTTTGCCATTGTTAAATCGTTAGATATCGACTGGCAAAGTGGCATGACGACGATTACAGGTGAAACTGGAGCCGGTAAGTCAATCGCTATTGACGCGCTTGGGTTATGCTTAGGTGACCGAGCAACGACAAACGTTGTTCGCCCGTCTGCAACCAAGGCAGATATAGCAGCTCGATTTGATGTTAGTGCTAACTCATTGGCTAATAACTGGCTTTCAGAGCATGAGTTAGACAGTGAAAATGAGTGCATTTTACGTCGTGTAATATCTGCGGAAGGTCGTTCTAAGGCTTATATTAACGGCAGCCAAGTTCCCTTAGCTCAATTGAAAGAGCTTGGTCAATACCTCATTAATATCCACGGTCAACATGATCATCAACTGATAATAAAGCCTGCTGAACAACGCAGAATGCTCGATGCTTATGCTGAACATAAAGACTTGTTGGAGAATGTGAGTCATTACTATCAACAATATCGCAAGCAAGTTGCAGAGCTAGAAATACTTCAAGAGTCTCAGCAGCAAAGGGAAGCACAGCAACAATTGCTTCAGTACCAAGTTTCTGAGTTAGATGAATTTGCGTTACAGCAAGGGGAATTTGCCACACTAGAAGCAGATTACAAGCGTTATAGCCATAGTCAGCAGATCCTGACCGATACCATGGAAACCTTGCATTTATTATCGCAAGATGACCACTTTAATGTGCTATCAGGTCTACAGAAATGTCACGATACGATAGCAAGCCTCGCACATTATGATGAGCAGTTAGCGAATATCGCCACCATCATTAATGACTCTGTAATCCAATTAGAAGAGGCGAACAATGACCTGCGTCATTATCATGAGAGATTAGAGCTCGATCCGGAATCTTTTAGTTTAATAGAAGAGCGTTATTCTCAAGCAATAACACTCGCGAAGAAACATCAAGTTGCTCCGGAAGCTTTGCCGGATTTTCACCAACAATTATCTCAGCAACTAGCAAGCATTAGTAGTGATGAGCATAAACTAGCAAGCCTTGCAGATGAAATTGAGCAGACAGTGAGCCTATATAATCAAACGGCGCAGGAACTTTCCGCATCTCGCAAACTATATTCGGCCAAGCTAAGCGAAGAAATAAGTATTAGCATGAAAGAGTTAAACATGCCTCATGGCGAGTTTTTTGTTCGCTTTGATGATGCTGAAAACGACAAACCTACACGCTCAGGCAAAGATGACATTTGCTTCACAGTTAGCATTAACCCCGGACAAGCACCCGAAGCGATGCACAAAGTTGCTTCTGGCGGTGAACTCTCACGCATTAGTCTAGCCATGCAAGTTATTCTAGCGGATAAAGTTATCTCTCCTACGATGATCTTTGATGAAGTCGATGTTGGTATTAGTGGTCCAACGGCAGCTATGGTAGGCGAAAAGCTTAGACAGCTAGCGGAGAAGACACAGATTATGTGTGTGACACATTTACCTCAAGTAGCTTGTAAGGGGCATCAGCAGTTGTTTGTTGCCAAATTAACAGATGGTGAACACACCGAAACAACCGTAACGGAACTTAGTAACGCAGCTCGCGTCAAAGAGATCGCGCGTTTACTTGCTGGAAATACAATAACAGACAGCAGCTTGGCAAACGCCCAAGAACTACTAGCGAGTTAAGCTAATTTATATTAAATCAATATTTTGCTTTGTAACTCGCTCGATGCTTGGTTATTATCCCCTGTCAAATGTTGTAGGAATTTAAGTTTTCATGTTGTTAAGAAGCACAATATTAGCATTAGCGCTTACCGCTACAGGTTGTTCAAGTTGGGTATACCGAATTGATATCCCACAAGGCAACTACCTTGAACAAAAAGATATCGATCGTTTACAAGTGGGCATGACAAAGGAACAGGTCAAATTTATTTTAGGCAGTCCTGTAACTATCGATTCATTTGAAAACGATACATGGCACTACATCTATCAATTTAAGTCAGGTAGAAGTGCAGATTTTAATACACGTAAGGATTTCATCCTTAAGTTTGAAGACAGCTTACTTGTATCTGCTAGTGGCGATTTCGAACTATCAGAGAACTTTAATACGCCATACGAAAATTAGTCTCTAAATTAGAATCCCACAAAAAAGCCCTGCATAATAAGCAGGGCTTTTTATTTGTTTATTCGTTTACATGTTTAACTAAGGCAAGACTCCGCCAATGAGCTAACTGCCAGCTCGTAACGGATTCACGCGCCCGCCGGTCACTTTGTCTGCACGGCCTTCTTCTTTAGCTTTCTCTGCACGACGCTTACGCACTTCTTTAGGATCAGCGATTAACGGTCGATACACCTCTATTCTGTCGAGATCTTGCAATTCTTCAGACAGTTTAGCTGCCCTATTCCAAATGCCTACTTTATTCTTTTTCAGGTCAATCTCTGGAAATAGTTCCATAATCCCAGACTCAACAATCGCCTGCTCGACTGTGGTGCCCTGTGAAACAGGCACTGAAAGCAACTCTTGTTTAGTCGGCGTACCGTAAACAACCTCTATATGAATTAAATCTGTCATTAACCGTATACCTTCTTAGCGCGCTCAGTAAAAGCTTGTACCATGTTGTTAGCAATATTGTTAAATATTTTTCCAAACGCCATCTCAAGTAATTTACTCGAAAACTCATACTCTAAATTTAAGGTGATTTTGCAAGCTTCGTCAGATAGCTCGGTCAAATCCCAACGGCCTGACAACTGTTTAAATGGCCCGTCGACTAAATTAAGCGTTACGTGTTTGTTTTCTTCTAAGGTATTTTCAGTCGTAAACCACTTGCTTACGCCGCCTTTAGACACTTTCAACGCAGCAGTCATAGAATCTTCTGACTGTGAGATTATTTTACTGTCATTACAGTCTGGTAAAAATTGCGGGTACGCTAACACGTCGTTAATTAAATCGTACATGTCTTTTACACTGTGCATCACTAACGCACTTCGATGAATTGATGGCATTTAACTCCCCCATTAACTGGGCGATCATATCAAAGAGACACAAAAAGCTCACTATTAGAGGTTTAAAATCAATAATTTTTCGCTTTAAGATTTTAAATTCCCATGTAATACGTATAATGACCGCCGTTAAATGTGGAAAGAACATGGCTAAGAAAAAATCTAAACAAAGCAATAGCAACACCATTGCACTCAACAAAAAAGCTCGACATAACTATACCCTAACGGACAAGTTTGAAGCGGGCATGAGTCTGCAAGGTTGGGAAATTAAGAGTATACGTAGCGGAAAGGTAAACATTTCTGATTGCTACGTCATGCTCAAAGATGGTGAAGCCTACCTTGTGGGTAGCGAAATATTACCCTTAAACGCAGCGTCTTCGCATGTTGTTTGTGATCCTGTTCGCTCGCGAAAATTACTCTTAAACCGTCGTGAACTTGACCGGCTAATCGGTGCTGTAGATCGCGACGGCTATTCATTAATTGCCACGGCAATGTACTGGAAGCAATGCTGGGTTAAACTTGAATTTTACTTAGGTAAAGGTAAGAAAACTCATGACAAAAGAGCAGATATTAAAGACAGAGAGTGGCAAATAGACAAAGGCCGTTTGATGAAGAACAAAAATCTGGAGCGCTAGTCTTCACCTTTTTATTACTTACTCGTTAATAAGTAAGTAATAGCGTTAGACGGACTCCTTTCAAAGCACGCTCTCACTTATGTGAAACGAAATCGTTTCAACCTAGAAACGCGAAATTTGTATAAATAACATACGAAGAAGCTGTGGTTAGCATAAAGCGCTTGTTTACCCTGCCAATTTCTACTAAGATTCGCGCTTCTACGGAGACTTTAGTTGACGACTCGTTGTATGCTAAAGTTTAACTGTAAGCTCAAGACTTTGGGGCGGATTTAGGATTCGACGGGATTCACGAAACCCAAGGTGCATGTCCAGGGGCGGTTGGCCTGGTAAAAAGCCGCAAAACTATAGTTGCAAACGACGAAACGTTCGCACTAGCAGCTTAATGCTAGCCATCCTCTCAACGCTTGGTCTGTTGGCGTGAGAAGTGATGGTCACCCTAAATAGACTAGCGAGGGAAACCTGTCTGAGGTTGAACCGCGAAACAGTATCAGACTCACTAGAAAGTAGCCTGTCGTTCGGCGACTGACTAGTTAAATAAAAGATCGACTAAGCATGTAGGACCGAGGATGTAGGTTTTTCGGACGGGGGTTCAACTCCCCCCCGCTCCACCACATTCATTAAAAAAAGACGCTTTTAAGCGTCTTTTTTTGTTTTTTAGCGTCTACTTAAAACACTTAGCGAAACTCGTTAGATTTGGGGCTGTAGTGCCGACTTAGCCACTTACTCAAACCATCGAGCCCAGGAAATAGTACTCTTTCGGTAATATTGCTCTGATCTAGTTTATCCCTAACTTCCCATTTTAACTCTGCTGGAATAACTATTTTTTTACACAACTCAGGATAGCGCTCAGCCCACTGTTCACCAGATACAGTTGCATCCGACATTACAGAAAAAAGCGCATATTGATTGATAATCCTATCGTCCATCGACGGCGGCTCGAAGAAAAGTACGAAAGGTGGGACGTTATGTCCAGATAACTCTTGCAAAGAAGAACATACTGTTGACAGCAAAGATGTTGTAAATGTATTCGCTCCCTCATTAACCAAAGTTTGACGATACTCTTTGGGTAAAAAGTTATGACATTGTTCATAATTAATTGCCCAAATGGCACCATCGACATCGTATTTATCGGTATTACATGTGGCAAAATGCAATGCGACAAGTGGCGAATGCGTCCAGTCTAGTAAGCGCGTTGGCAAGCCATGGTGTTGAGCCACTGATAACCAATGCCACATAGATTCATCACTTACCATATTCCTGTGAGCGTATTTTGCGAAATTGCGCAGTAAGTGTTGCTCAAGTAATTTAAAATCACCGCCTAAACGCATAAGCGTCGTACTCAAAGGGTATTGAACATCAGATAATCCACGATAAGCAAAAGCTGAACGAAATCTCCCTATTTTTTCATTCCAAGTTTCGGCAAACAGTAGCTCATTAAGATGCTGCCAGCTTGTCGCATGAGTATTTTGCATGTTAAAAGTCACATTTATTCAGATGTGTTCATTTTAAGTACTAAGTGTTACCATTTAACATTAAGAAGGTTCCCCTTTAGTAAGCATTCAGTGTTCGTTTTTTTTACATACTGTTAGTCTGCAGTAGATAATAAACACGATAACTAACAACTTTTCAAAGACTTAACTAAAAAGGAACAAAAATTGCTTAATGTATGTTTTTTAAAAGCATTTTTATCAAAAAAATACATTTAATGGAGTATTTGATGTTGGACTTATGCAAGAAAGCAACTGTTTGTGGCTTTTTATTGCTAACGGGAAATGTACTAGCGAGTACTGAAACACTCACTTTTGAAAATGTTGTCGATGGCGGCAGTAATTTCAATGAGTTTGTGCTCGAATATGATAGCAACGGAACAACACAAACGGTAAGCGTATCGGCTTGGTCGGATACAGCTGATGCTCAATATTCAGATCCATACATTCGTGAAGCTGCAGATATCGATAAATTTTTAGGCGGCTGGTCAATTGTCAATCAAGACGAAACTAAGACCAACTGTGGATATGGTCATTCGGCAGATAACTTTAATTGTTATGGGTCGTGGACTGATTACGACTTTTTCTTGTTAGAGTTTTCTGAAGAAGTTACGTTGGACCAAGCGACGTTTAGCTGGATAAATGGCATTGATGTTAACAATTATCAAAACACATACGAGAACGGTGAGAAAGTGGGTGTTATTACTAACGGCACTTACACACCAGACGAGCATGACTACTATGATATTACGCATCAGCAAGCAGTAGAACAGAACGAGGTTAGTTTTGTTGCGTTAAATAATGGTACGGATGTTAACGGTAATACTTTTGATAATATTAAAAACAACCAAATGATTGACTCTGGTAGTTCAGAAGTCATGACAGATTACGTGTTCAGTAATGGCAAAGCGCTAACGTCGAGCACAGGATACTACGCAGATGTTGGATTTACAGCATCTTCTACAACGTGGATTGTCAGCGCATTTAATAGTATGTTCGGAACAGAGGCGGGCATGAGTGAAGGAGACGACGGCTTTAAGTTATCAGGTATTAGTTTTTCAACACCTGTCAGTAAACCTCCTGCGGATATACCTGAACCATCAACATTCCTAATTATGCTAGGTGCGCTGGGCTTGTTGTCAAGACGGTCTAGTTTGCAAAGCTAAAACAAACAAAAAAGATGGCAACAAGCCATCTTTTTTTGATCTTGCCTATCAAAGTCATTATAAAGTGACTAAAACCTTTAATTTAATACAGAGGCATTACAATGCTCAGGCTTTTCTTTGTCATTGCGCTTTCTTTTTCCTCATTACCTATTTACGCATATAACTTCTTTGAAAAAGCACTGACAGCATATCAAAGTGGTGAAATCGAACAGGCATATATATATCTCAAAAATGCTCTTCAAGAAAATGATGAAGATATCGCGTCCAAGGTGTTAATGGGACAGGTTCTGCTGCAGAAGGGTTTGTATAGCGACAGCATACAGGAATTTGAAGAAGTAACTTTGCTCGGTGCCGACCAAAACCAATATTTGTTTGACCAAGCACGTGCAATGCTACTTATTGGTCGTGACAGACAAATAATTGATCTACTTGACTTTAATCAACTGAGAGTTAGCGAAGCAGTTGAAGCTCAAACACTTCTTATCAAAAGCAGTGCTTATCTTAACCTCGACGACAAAGTTTCTGCGTTGGCAGCAATTGAACGTGCCAACGTTATCCAACCGGATAATGTCAACGTGTTAAGCTCATTGGCTAACTATTATGTTATCAATAGGTTATTTTCTGACGCTAACCAAATTATCCAACATCTAACGTCACTAGCACCTGACAATGCCAGAGTTTCCCATTTAACGGGTGAATATTACGCTGCAATAGGTGATGACAAGAAAGCTCAAGCTTTCTTTAAAGAAGCGTATTCGTTAGCTCCAGACGACCCTATTATCATGCGCACTCTAGCTCACAGTTTAACCGTAAGTCGAGATCACAAGGGTGCTCTAGATTTAATTAACAAGGTCATAGCACTAACACCTAATGATCCCTATGCCCGTCTATTGAAAAGTCGTTTACTATACCGTCAAAATGAACTCGCAGACGCACAACAAATATTACAGGATATTAGTGCTAAATTGTCTTTGTTGACGGATGTTCAAAAGAACAACAATACTTCTTTAGCCTATATAGCAGGAAGCTCAGCTTATATGCAGGGAAATCTAGAATTAGCGCAAAAAGAACTAGTTTTCTACGTAAACGCTAATCCCAATGATTTAGCGGGTTTGAATCTCCTTAGTGAAGTTTATGAGCAACTTGGCCAACCTGAAAAAATTGAAGACTTATTGGAACGTCACCAGAAAGTAGTTTTTGGTAACTTAGGGTTATCAATCAAGCTTTTCAATATTTACTTGGTTTCGGGGAAAGTTTACAAAGCAAGAGCCATTCTTGATGAGCTAGAGCAAGTTTATCCAGAGCACCTTCGTGTGGCGACCGCCCGAGCAAACTTTTTTGCAAAAGCGGAAAGGTTTGACGAAGCTTTGCAAGTATTGGAGTCACAGCCCACGGGAAAAAATACCGCTGATTACGTTTTAAATAAAGGGCTTATCTACCTAGAGATGGGCGACTTTCAAAATGCGATTAAGAGCGCTGAAAAATTAATTGAGTTAGCACCGGGTAACAATGAATTTAAAAGCTTCAAAGCGGTTATTTATTTAAAGAGTGGTCAAGTCCAAGAGGCAGCCAACATATTTAGTGATATCTATAGTAAATCGCCTGAAAACTTTTCCAATGCGTTTAATTTAGCAAATGCATACGCGAAGTTAGGTCAGCAAGAAAAAGCGCTCCTACTCATCAAGAAACTGAATGAACAAGGCAATTATCAAAAACAACTCTTATTGCTAAAAGCTAAGTTGCTTCGTGAAACTAGGAAAACTCAGGAAGCAATTGATGTAGTTCAACAAATTTTGAAGCGAGAAAACCAAAATCAAGAAGCGCTCGAGTTGTTGTTATCTCTATATTTCGAGAAACAAGATTATGAGCAAGCCCTTAACACAGTAGATAGATTGAGTGATATAGAGTTTCTTTCTCCTCGTCACCTTATATATCGCGCCAATATACTAATTGCTCTCAACCGTGTAGAAGAAAGTCGCCGCCCAATCGGTGTGTTGCTTGGTTTAGCTGAATCCGCTGATGACTTTTATCGCGTAAGTTTACTCCAAACAAAGTCAGGTGATTACAATGGTGCTTATAGCACATTAGAAAAAGCACTCGCTATCGCTCCTGAATCTAAAGCACTGCAATTAGAAAAGTTAAAGCTTTCAATTAAAATTAAGCCACTTGAAGAGAGCCAGAAATACCTCAGTGAGCTTGCTAGAAAATATACCAATTATGCTGAGCTTTCTTTATTACAAGGGGAAATTTGGCAGCAAAAGGGGGATTTAACAAAAGCACAAGATTGGTATAAAAAATCATTGCTTCAAAATAACGTATTCGATGCGGCAGCCGTTAGACTTTATGGCTTAGCCAATCAAGGCATTAAAGTAGAACACTTTACTCAAACGCTCGAAATGGTGTTAAGTCAAGATAGTGGAACTCTGCTAATGCGTAACTTATTGGCTGACTACTATTTGAATACTGGTGACTTTCAACTTGCTAAAAAGCACTACGAGCAAATCGCGGACAAAAGCTTACCTAATAGAGCTAATATTTTAAATAATCTTGCCAATATTTATGTAGACTCTGACTTAGCTAAAGCACGTGAATACATCAATAAAGCTATTGAGTTGGCTCCAAATAGCTCTTCTATTATCGATACCAAAGCATGGATTATGGTGCAGGAAGGAAAGTTAGAGCAAGCCTTAACGCAGCTTAGAAAAGCTCATACGTTAAATTCTGATAACCCCGTCATCAGTTATCATTTAGGATATACATTAAACGCACTTAATCGAAGAAGTGAAGCGATTACTGAATTAAAGCGCGCATTGGATAATAAACGATCTTTTAGAGAGCGAGAAACGGCACAAGCGCTATTACGCTCAATTAGTGAAACACTATAATATTTCCTAAAATAAAAAAGAGGCGTTATCGCCTCTTTTTTTAATATCTAAGATAGGTCTATTTTAAGCTTATCGTTGTGTGCACTTCGGAGCCAGCTTGATGATCTGGTTCAAACCATCTGGCGGTTACAGACTTAGTTTGTGTCCAAAAACTGATAACTTGCTTACCGTTTGGTCCCAAATCACCTAACTTTGACGCTCTTGAGCCTGTAAAGCTGAAGTATGCCACTGGGACAGGAATTGGCACGTTAATACCAATTTGACCAACATCAATGTCGTTTTCAAATTTTCTAGCGTTGTAACCGCTCGACGTAAATATCGACGTGCCATTACCATTGGGATTTGCATTAATAATTTCGATAGCTTCATCCAAGGTTTCTGCCTCAAGTACACAAAGTACTGGGCCGAAGATCTCTTGAGTATAGATATCCATGTCAGCACTTACACCACTAAACATAGTAGGGCCAACAAAGTTACCTTGTTCATAGCCTTCAACGACACAGTTTCTGCCATCAACAAGCAAGTTAGCACCTTGCGCTACGCCTGTGTCAATTAAGCCTTTAATACGAGCTTTCGCTTGCGGAGATACAACCGGACCTAAATCAGCATCTCGCTGGCTACCAGGACCAACTTTCATTAATTTTGCACGCTCTGCAATTTCAGGCAGCCAACTGCGTGCTTCACCAACTAAGACAGTAACAGGGTTTGCCATACAGCGCTGCCCTGCTGCGCCAAACGCTGAACCTAGTAAGTCATTAATTGCACGATCTTTATTGGCATCAGGCATGATGACCATATGGTTTTTGGCGCCCATCATAGCTTGCGCGCGCTTGCCGTGCTTACTCGCATGGTTGTAAACATGAGTACCTACATGCGTTGAACCAATAAAAGATACTGCTTTAACGTCAGGGTGTTCACACAATGCATTAACGGCATCAGCACCGCCATGAACCACATTCAATACACCAGCAGGAACACCGGCTTCAAGTGCAAGCTCAACGAAACGAATTGTCGATGACGGATCTTGCTCTGAAGGCTTAAGAACAAACGTATTACCACAAGCTATCGCAGGCGGGAACATGAATGCAGGTAACATCACAGGGAAGTTAAATGCGGTAATACCAACACCAACGCCAAGTGGCTTGTTCAATGTGTAAACATCTACGCCTGTTGCCGCATTATTTGCCATTTCACCAAGTTGAAGACGCGTGATCGAACAAGCGTTCTCAACAGCTTCTAATGCACGCCCTACTTCACCTTCTGCATCTGGCAATGTTTTACCGTGCTCAAGCGTTATGAGTTCAGCAATCTCTGTGGTGTGCTGACGCACTAGCTCTTGGAATTTCAGCATTATACGCATACGCTGAGTTAGTGATACTTTTGACCACGATTTAAATGCTGCCTGTGCTGATGCAACAGCAGCTTCTACTTCTTCAGGCGTCGCCAAAGGTACTTGAGCAACGACTTCTTGCGTTGCTGGGTTTAAAACATCTAGCCATTCGGTAGTTGTTGACTGAACCTGTTTTCCGTCAATAATTAGGGGGATCTTTTTAATGCTCATAACGAACTCAGCTCTCTGATTTGTATATTCTTGCAGCTAACTTAGAACCCAAGACCATCAATAACAACCCACATAAATGCAAAGTAGATTGCATATTTGCAACAAAGTAAAGCAAGCGTATAATTACAAGAATGAATTGGAATGATATTAGAATTTTTTTGGAAGTTGCGAGAACCGAAACCTTAACTGTTGCGGCAAAGCGATTAACCATGGACCCTTCCACCGTATCTCGTAGGCTTCATCACCTTGAAGAAAGCCTTGCTGCGCAATTATTTGAACGTTCTGCCAATGGCCATACGCTTACCCAAGACGGTGAAAGGTTACTAGTTTCAGCCCGCAGAATGGAACAAGACGCTAAAACAGCTTATGAGCAAATAGCACATCACAACTTAGGTAGCAGTGGAAAAGTGCGAATAGGTGTAACGGAAGCATTTGGCAACTTCTTTATCGCGCCCCACTTAAACAAGCTAAAACACGCATACCCAGACATTACGATTGACCTTTTGCCTTTTGCCCGCGACGTAAAAATAAGTAGGAACGAGGCAGATATCGCGATTGCCGTTGAAAGACCTAAAAGCACGTCAATGATTGTGACTAAACTCACGGATTATAAGCTTCAACTGTATGTGTCGAAATCTCTTTTACCCAGCTTAACGCTAAAGAGCATAGATGATTTACCTAATCAACCTTGGGTAACCTACGTAGAGGACCTTGTGTTTTCGGAGCAGCTTAGCTACTTAAATGAAATATCAAAAGACATCGCACCGCATTTTCGTAGTACGAGTGTAGTCGGGCAATACACAGCAATTAAATCAGGATTAGGCTTAGGCATACTTCCCTGTTTCATGGGGGAAAACGACGAAAGTTTGATAAAGCTCTTTCCTGAAGAGATAAGTATTCAACGAAGCTTTTGGTTGATTACACACCCAGAGTTGAAGCGATTAAAGCGGGTTGCTAATGTGTGGGAGTATTTAAAATCGCTAGTAAAAAGGCACCAAACCCTTTTGATGCCAGAAGGCTGATATTTAAGTAGCGATAATCGTTATGATTATCGCGCAAGTTCAAACGCAGTGAACAACTTATCTTCAGGCCCTTTCACCGGTTCAATAGATTTAAACCCCAGCTTAAGCAATACGTTTTGTGACCCTGTGTTGCTATCGCTGGTAATGCCCATGATGTTCTTAAAACTATCGTAATGGGACAATACGCCCTGTGCCGCTTCAAATGTATAACCTTGACGATAGTACTGAGGTAGTATGGCATAGCCCAAATCGGGATATGGAAGAAAATCTCGTTTTAATAGCCCGCACACACCTACTTTCTCTTCAGCACTTTCCTCTGACTGACCTTCAGGTTTTAAGGTCATCAACAGCATACTGAAGCCTAGCTCTTGGTGAGTTTTCATCAACTGACTAACATGCTCTCGGGCTTGTTCTTCAGTTTTCACATTTTTATCACCAATATTTTCAATAAAATCCGGCTGGTTTAGTAAATTGAGCATAAATGACCAGTCGTCTATAGTCAGCGGCTTCAATATGAGTCGTTCCGTTTTAATCATCATTTATATTCCTTTTGACAAAATGCGCTATATTCCTCGAGTGCATGAACTCGACCACGGTTCGGTTGACAAACACTTTTTTGATATTGGTAGTTAAACACGTCAAACCATAAAGCCAAATGCTCTGCACCAACATGGTCACCTTTTACA
Source organism: uncultured Thalassotalea sp. (assembly GCA_947492575.1). Lineage (GTDB taxonomy): Bacteria > Pseudomonadota > Gammaproteobacteria > Enterobacterales > Alteromonadaceae > Thalassotalea_F. The sequence continues at coordinate 1,140,673 of CANLNK010000001.1, read as the reverse complement.
GCCAAAGCTTTTGCGGCAACCTGAGCCGTTGCAAACTGGTTCTCTATTTGTGCTTCACGAATATAGTGAGTTTTAACTTCTTCGTTGAAACTTAACATAGGTAATTCAGCCAGATAAGGACTTTTTCGAAACATTTTCTTGGCTTCTCGCCAACTGCCATCAAGTAGGATAAATAGCGGAACTTTGTTTGATAAACGAGCATCTGGTAACACCTCTTCAAAAACAACTTGCTTTGGACCAGCATACTGACTTGGAAACACAACCATTGGCATATAGTTTGTGTCCTTAATCAAGGCTAACATCTTTTCATCTGGCTCCGTTCGAGACCAAATAAATGCATGTGTATCAGACACTACATCAGCAATAAGTCTTGCGGTGTTACTAGGCTTTAATACCTCAGCATCGTGCATAATAATTAAGAATGCTGCTGTCGATTTACTCATTTGGCGTAGCTGACAAATACAATTTCTCTCTGCCATTTGACAGTATTCGCATCGAACAACTTGTTTTCCACGTGCATTAAACGGTTTAGTACTTCGCTGCTTTCTAGATTTGTACAACGCATGGATACTGTGAAAGTTGACTTTTTGTCCTGTCATTAAAGATTTTGTGCTCGTGTTTAAATATGGTAAAAACTAGTCCTTAGTCCGATACATAGTGACCCCGATCGCTATAGCGTTAGTTTTTGAAGAAATGAATTAGCTATGAAGTTTACGCATTACAACCTTGGATTTCTAGATAAAGATCAGGTAGTAGAAGTTGGTTTAAAAGGCAATGCTACTAACGTTTTTTTGATGCAGTCGACACAGTTCGCTCATTACAAAAAAACGAGTGAAAGGCATGGTGTTGGAGGGTTATTTCAACATACGCCAGTAAGGCTGAAAGTGCCCCATTCGGGCTACTGGCTTTTGACATTAGACTTTGGCGGTTTCGCTGGCAAGGTCGACAGCCATGTCGAGGTATACCCTGCCAACTATTTCAATCATATAGCGACTAAATAAATCCTTTAGCTAGCCGCTTTGCACACCGCAATTAAGCTTTGTCGTGATTGCTTAATTTAACGTTTAGTACGTCAGTCTCTGATAACGCACTAACTTCGTCTTGCAACGCCGTCTCTAAAGCGTCGATTTCCATCATCGCATTGCAAAGTTCATCTGCACTATCTTCAATAGCACGTGCACGAGTTTCCATTTGATACTCAATTTGTTCACCAAACGTTTCCATTCGCGCTTCAAATGCTTCCATGTCACCGCCTGACATCAATAACTGCTGACCTACAGCAATTAACAAACTACCCATTGAGTTTTCAACAGCGCGTTCAATTGAATCCTCAAATCGCTGTTCAAAATCTTCACCAAATAAATCTTCACCTGTAACGCCATTTTCAGAAAACTCGATGCCATTTTCGACAGAAAGTTTCATATCGATTGCTTCACCGATGTTTGATAGCTCGTTACTTAGCTCAGCGCCAATGTCATTACCCTCACCTAGCAATTCATTGAACGCTAAGGTTACACCATCATTAGCAAGTTCTAATGCATCTAACGCGATGGCTTTAACTTGAGGAACAACATCGCGAATACTACTCGCATACTCTTCAACCAACTGTTCTTGGCGACTATTTAAGCTGATAGTTTCGCCATCTACAATTAACGTATCACGGCCAACAATTTGATATAAGTCTTGTCCTTTATGAGTAAAGCTAATTTCTGCAGCGTTGATTTTCACGCCAGCATTCAAGTCAACATCACAAGCATCGGTATTGATATCATGAGCTAACAAAGGTGTGCTTGCGAACATTAGAGAAGCCAGTAGTAACTTTTTCATTATTAATTCCTTATCAGTATTGAACACTTTAGCTATTACAAATTAGATACCAACTATTTTTAATATATTTTTCAAAACTTTACGTAAAAACCCAAAATAACCAAAACCTCACAAGGCTATTTATTAGCGAAAAATGTTACTTATTAGTAAATTTCACACAAATAATTAATAAAATGATATTCAATTACTTGGCAGGTAGTGTTGTAATATTCTGAAACATGCTAGGGTTTAGCTGTTTACTGGATTAACTGTCTTATTCGGAACGCAATTCAGTGAATTTGTGACGAGAGCATCAGATAGCTAATAGACAACCAAAGAGACTTTGTTTGCGTTATGACATCACAAATGGATTATTCAGAAAAACCAAATGGGAAAGGGCTTAAGCGGATTATGAAAGCGGCCTACTGCTCTTTCAAAGGCTTTAAAGCCGCTTACCAGCATGAAGCAGCTTTCAGACAAGAGTTATTGATGTGCGCGATATTGACACCAATCTCGTTCTTTCTCGCCAACTCTATCACCCAATTAATGGTGCTACTGATGACACTAGCATTTGTATTGTTCGCTGAGATCATTAATTCAGCGATAGAAGCACTTGCTGATAAAATTACACTTGAGCATGACGAGCTCATCGGCCGTGCCAAAGATTTGGGCTCAGCTGGTGTATTTATCGCCTTTTGTTTGATGGTTTTCTGCTGGGGCTACGCAATCTTTGAACGCTTCTTTGTCAGTTAATAACAATAAACAAAGGATACCGAAATGCTAAGTAATGTTACGCTGCCACTTCTTACTTAGCACCCTGCCGCCAAATAAAAATAGCTTAGCGATTTCTTCGGCATAAGCTGCAAATGCAACCCAGATCAGTGGTAATTGCCAAATTACTGCAGCTGCATAGGTCAGTGGAATCGATATGACCCACATTCCAGTGATGTCTGAAACCATACAATAGCGGTTATCTCCACCAGCTCGCAGAACGCCCAAGGCCATTGTCATATTACAAACCTTAATCCACGAACCAAGCGCGATCAGTAAGAACACTTGATTTGCCAGCATTAAGGTTTGCTCTGGCATATTGTCGTAAGGGCTTAAAATAAGTGGTTTGATAAGGAGGCTAAAGCCGCCTAGCGCTAGCGCAACAAATGGGCAGATAAGAATAAAGTTTTTAGCGACTCGCCAAGCTTGGTCAAAATTTCCAGCGCCTAACTGTCGGCCCACAACTATCGAGCATGCAGAGCTCAATCCAAAGAACAGTGAAATAAAAATGCCTTCAATTGGCGCTAACAGGCTCATAACCGCAAGTGCTTCAGTGCCAAGCTGACCATAAATGATTTGATACACAAGCGTACCGAACGACCAGATACCAAAACTAATCATCATCGGCCATATCAAATTAAATAGCTTCCACCAGGCTCTGCCATCTTTTAGTGCCAGATAATCGTCACGCTTAGGTGCTAACATATGTTTGCTATGCACAAGAAAAGCAATCAGTAGCACTAAGTGAACAAGTCGAGAAATCAAAGTAGCCCACGCAGCGCCTTCAACACCCAATGCTGGAATGCCTAACCCGCCATTAATAAGCCAATAGTTCAGTAAAATATTAGTAGTGATAGCAAGTACACTGAAAGCCATGGGAAGCTTCGCTTGGCCAATACTGCGCAATGCATTTTCAATACTTAGAATAATGCCAACAAAAATCAGGCTAGGCATAGTGATACGTAAGTAAGCTTCACCTAAAGTAATGACTTCTTGGTCGTTAGAGGCCCAAGAAACAATAGTTTCAGCGATAAAATAGTTACCAATCGCGATAGGGGTAAACGCGGCAACGGCAAAAACAGCGGCCATCAATGTAGTATGACGTATTTTTTGACTATTACCCGCCCCAAAGTACTGTGCGCTTAATACGCCAACGCCCCATGACAAACCAGTTGCGATAACCAACACTACGAACTGTACACGGTTTCCTAAACCAACAGACGCTACAGCTGCATCACCAAGATGTCCTACCATAACAACGTCAATCATACTCAGCAACGTCACTAGAATTTGCTGAAGCGATATCGGCCATGCTAGTTTCAGTGACGAGGATAAGGAGTGTGATAAAGGTGAAGTATTCATAGCTGACATTGCGTGTTTTAGTGTCCTTCAGGGCCCACCTTCCAAAAATATCTGTGGTGTAGGCGTTTAATTCGAAAAGGGAAATTTCAATATATCATATTATATGACTTAACCTGTAGAGACAGACAGTGAATACGTATTTAGTGCCAAATAAAACATGTTCAATTCTTTTGTTTAGAAAAAAACACGGATGAACATTTGTGAAAAGCCTTTCATCTTTTTATAGTGTCCGCCAAAGGAGCACCTATGAAACTAATAAGAATCAAAAATACACTTGTGCTGAGCGCCTGCTTGGCAACAGTAACACTTACAGCCGTTGCAACGGAAAAAAACAGTATTCACCAACCTGCCCCACTGGTATCTATTGCCACACATGATGCGTTTTTTAGTGCGATAAAACAGCATTGTGGAAAAGCTTTTACTGGCAAAATAGCTGTTGATAATGCCCCTAGCGAAGCATTTAAAAACAAAGCGCTCATAATGCACGTTAGAAAATGTAGTGAGCGCGAGCTACAAGTACCTTTTCATATTGGCGATGACGCATCTAGAACTTGGATTATTGCCAAAACAGGTTCAGGTTTATCACTAAAACACGACCACCGTCACCACGATGGAAGTCACGATGCACAGACTATGTACGGTGGTCATACGGTCGATGCAGGCTGGGACACGGCTCAATCTTTCCCTGCAGATCAATACTCAAAAGAGCTTTTTGTGAGCCAAGGTATCCCTCAGTCTGTTGGTAACACTTGGCAAATGTTCATTTATCCAGAAAAATTTAGCTATCGCTTAGTTAGGCAAGGTAGAGAGTTCCGTGTCGATTTCGACCTGACTAAGGCTATAACGCCCCCAAAAGCACCCTGGGGTTACGAAAACGACTAAAGAATCAGTCGCAAACCGATAATCGTAGCGCCAAAATCAACTTAAGGCATCTTGGATTTTGGCGCATTGTAACTATCCACTTTCCTATCTACGATCACCGAACCGACCCAATAAAACAGCTTTCTTTCAACAACTGTTACCACTAAACCGAATTTACGCTCAAGTTTTAACCTCTGTGTTCGATATATAAACAAGACACATTTTCGGTACAGAGTTCACGTTGTAGTAATGGAAGTATTTTCACTAAAACCATCAGACACGAAAGTCACAAGCTCTTCGACGACAGAGGGTGATCGTAGTTCCCTTCACATCCTTTATCGAAACAAACACAAAGGTAAAGATGAACAGGCTTCTGGCAAACAGTCATCAAGCTGGGATGGGCAAGAAAGACGTAGCGGAGAGGAACGCCGACGTAAAAACACGCTAACCCTTGCCCGCCTTGATGGGAGAAACAAAACTGATCGTCGCGCTTCTAGGCTTTCTATTCAAATCTAATCAGATCTAACCTTTAATTATTAGATTGAAACAACTTTGTACAGATACTTCAGTGAAGTGACTTGAATTGACTTGAAATGAATTACATAGCCATGACCTGATGTTTCGATTACCAATATTTAATTTTCTCCTTTCATTAAATCGTCACAAACTTTATTTAGAACTACTGTTTTTACAATACAAACTAAAAATGAAAGCTAACTCATTTATTTTGAAATTAATTTTAGTCGTTTCTGCGTCAACGTGTATATCAATAGCTTCTAACATTGTGTTTGCTCAGGACGCGGGAAAATCGTCTATAAGCAAGTCTACGCTCACAAATACTCCCAATAAGTTCACCGTCATAGCGCATCGTGGAGCCAGTGGCCACTTACCCGAACATACTATTCCTGCGAAAGCGTTAGCCTACGGACAAGGCGCTCATTACCTTGAACAAGACTTGGTTATGACAAAGGATAATCAGCTAATTGTTCATCATGACCTAACACTTGATGCCACGACCAATGTTGCAATGATTTTTCCAACAAAGGCGCGAGCCGACGGACATTTCTACGTAATCGATTTCACACTAGACGAGTTACGACAACTGTCTGTACACGAACGTAAGAAAGATACGGGAGAAATGAAGTATCCAGCAAGATTCAATAATTCGGTTACGCCATTTCACTTACACACGTTTGAAGAAGAGTTAGCTTTAATCAAGTCGTTAAATAAAACTACCGGCCGCAATGTCGGTATCTATCCAGAAATAAAGTCCCCTTGGTTTCACCATCAACACGATAAGGACATTTCGCTTGTAGTGCTCAAGGCATTGAAGACGTCAGGTTATTTGAACAAGGAAGATAACGTTTATGTGCAAAGCTTCGATTCCAATGAATTACAGCGTATCAAAAGAACACTTCTGCCTTCACTTGGTATGGACATCAAATTAGTGCAATTAATCGCCTACAACGATTGGCAAGAGACAAAAGAAAAAGTAAACGAACAATGGCATAACTATGATTACAATTGGATGTTTGAAGTCGGCGGTGCCAGCCAAATAGCCAGTTATGCAGATGGCATAGGCCCGTGGTTTCCAATGTTAGTTGATGATAATCTATCGCCTTCCACACTACTAAGTGACGCTAAGAAAGCAGGTTTAGCGATTCACCCTTACACCTTTAGGTTAGAAGACACACCTCAACAATTTGAGAGTTTTGAAAAGTGGCTTCGTTACTTTACTGGCACATTGGGTATTGACGGTGTCTTTACCGACCAACCTGATCGAGCAATCAGTTTACTATTACAAAACATGTAAGTTTAGTTGATACATTGTCCTTTGGCCTCTTTCGTTACATTACTTCTTTAGTATTTGATTGATTTACTCCAGATAAATATGGACGCCAAGGTGAATAAATCACTCAAAAGATACCTGAGGTTTAGCTAACTTACCGCTTTGATTTTAATCAATTTAGTGTTTTAATATCGACAGCTATATGATATTCCATTAATGACTAAATTGGAGACTAAGTTGCCTAGTAGTTTGGTAGGAAGGCACCTAGATTCGTTATTTTTACTTTCAGATAATGACGCTTCAAGTTTACATGTCCCGAAATGGAGAATCAGCTCTCTTAGAATAATTTTATTTTGCGGTGTTTTAATTTGCCTCACCGCATTAATAAGCACTTTTCCAAAATCGATTGAATCCAACTTAATTCATAATATCGCCATAACCTTTGGCTTCTTTGGTGCGTCTTTTCTTTTACTGCTAGCCAGCAGGAAATATTATAAAGCCTGTGCGCACGCTTTGCTGCTCCTAATAGTTTCGGGAAGCGTTACAATGAACCTGTTTTTGACTGACATCGAGCTAGCCAAAATTGGGTCAATGTTCATGTACACTTGCCCTGTTATTGCATTAATACTGTTAGGCTACAAAACGGCACTAGTCTATGGTTTGCTTAATGTTATACCGTATTATCTTATCGTTAATAACATTGATTTATCGCTTTACAGTGGCGTTCAGCACCAATTATCCAACGCTCATAAAATCATTCACGAGCTCCTCTTCTTATTTTTCAATATTTGTATTCCCCTTGCTGTTGCTAGGACAAGCATTGCCGCTAAACGCCTCAACGATACAACACTTCGCTCAGCTAAATTTCTCAGAGAAAAAAACAAGCTTTATAGAACATTTTTTACAGAATCTAGTAAAGCTATGCTTGTTTGTGACTTACAAGGCAAAGTGTGTGACTTTAATTACCAAGCAGATACTGTTTTTACACTTTCAAAAAACAGTGCAAACAATCATAAAGCAGTTGAAAAAATTATAGGTTCATTTGCAAAACAAAACGCAGATAACCCTGTAAAGCTAGTAGATTATAAGGGTGTTTGCTTGCAGGTAACGTCAAAACCCATACCGCAATCTCAATATACTGTTTACGAATTTACAGATTGCACGGTAGAACGAGAGTTAAAAAGTAGTTTGTTGAAGAGTAAAAACGAAATAAAACGTTTACGATTTTTTGATAAAAAAACAAACTTACCCAACAAGTACTGGTTTGAACTGAAATGCAAAGAAATAATTAAAAAAAGACCTTCTCAAAAGCATCAATACTATATCGTTGTATTAAAAGACGCTGACAATGAATACTACCAAATGAAATATGGTAATGATTTATCAAATATCGATATTTCAAATACATACCAGCAACTAACAGAGATAAAGGGCCTCATTGAATGTAGCGCATATATAGGTTTAAATCGTCTTGCCTTTCTGACACTTGCACCTTCTCCAATAGAACTCGAGAATAGGATCGAGTCACAATTAAAGCCCTACCTTGAGTCAGTTGTTGAAATAGAAAATAAGCAGTACAAACACTCGTTCTTGTTTGGTTATGAACGACTAACTTCAGGTGAAGATGATATAACCTCTGTAATGAATAACGCGGCAATGGCTTTAAAGCAATCAAGGAAGATTTCTCCTATTCACAGCTACAGCAAATTAGAATCCCAAAGCTTTATTGAAAAGCACGAAATATCTATATTGCTCAGTGAAGCGATTAAGAACAATGAACTTGAAATATACTATCAACCCAAACTGTCTAGCTGTGGTCAATGCGTTGGACTAGAAGCCCTAACCCGGTGGAACAAGAGTCCCATTGGAGGCATATCGCCAGCAGTTTTTATTCCCATCGCTGAGGAATATGGCATGATTGACGATTTGACGGACTTTGTCATTAGAAGCGTATGTCAACAACTATCTAAGTGGAATGCCAACAAACTAAGCACCGTGCCAGTAGCGATTAATATTTCGTTAATTAATTTTAACCGAAAAGATTTCATGTCTAAATTGATAGAACATTTAACTAAATACAACGTAAGTCCAAAACAAATTGAGCTAGAACTCACAGAGACTGCATTAGAGGAAAATCAAGAATACTCTCTCAATTTAATGAAAACGTTGCAAGCTTGGGGATTTGCCATTTCAATTGATGACTTCGGTGTTGGTTATTCCAACATATCAAGAATTGCCGAATTCCCAATAGACAAATTAAAGCTCGATAGATCACTGATTAATAAAGTGTCTACCTGTCCAAGACAGCGAAAATTGGCAACAGTCATCCTATTCATGTGTAAAGAGTTAGATATTTCTTGCGTAGCTGAAGGTATAGAAACGAAAGAACAAAAAGATATTATGCTCAACCTAGGCTGTCAGGAGTTTCAAGGTTTCTACTTCTCTATGCCACTATCAACTCTCGATTACGAGCAGCATATTAAGCAGTTTGGCACTAACTTCGCAAACCAAAACTCACCAATAGACTCAGTGTCAACTGTATAACCGACGGCAAGCCACAAATAACATTAAAAAGATATAGTGCGATCAACTATTTAGGAGCGTAATTATCTTCCTCTCTATAAATCTCTTTGTTATATTCGTCTCCTAGTTTATTACCAGATAAACTAAGCTATATCATTTTAACACTTTTAACAGACCGACCGGTCGGTTAAAATGTATTCCAACGTAACAATAGTATCGACAAATGAGAGACGCAGAACAGACAAGACAATTAATATTATCGGTAGCAAGCGAGGAAATTCGTAAAAGCGGTTTCGTTGCAACAAGCTTATCGACAATATTAAGTCAGTGTAATATTTCAAAAGGTGCGCTATATCACCACTTCGCGAACAAGCAGGAGTTGGGTTATGCAGTATTTGAAGAAATGTTCACACCAATATTTTTGTCTATGTGGGAACCCGCTGTTACCCAAAATGACCCTATAGAGGGGTTAATTGCGTTATTTAGTTCATTCGCCGATGACGTGAGTTGTGAAGATATTATTTGTGGTTGTCCTCTTAACAACCTTTGCCAGGAGATGGCAAACGTTGATGAAGGGTTCAGATTGAGAATTCTTGCGATGCAACAAAAGGTAAATACGCTTATAGCAGAGAACCTTAGGCGCGTAAGTGATCAATTACGAAATGATATAGACTTTTCTCAGGTCTCATACTTTATTGTTTCGGCATTCCACGGTTCAAGTAATTTGAGTAAGAGTACGCAGAACAAAGCACTCTTTGAAACCGTGATGGCAGAGCTTTGTCGCTATATAAATAGTTTAAAGCGATAAACCTAGCTCTAATTTAATCCGTAATCAGTTTTAATTTAGCGTATTAATCAAGCGTTAACCGGCATCCCCCTTTCGAGATAGCTGTTAAGGACATAATTAATACGTTTAGCGCACATTAGCAAACATACCGGACGGTCGGTTTGCACTTAGAGAAACAAGTGAGAAAAGAACATGTTTAAGTTTATCGCCATTGCCTTTAGCCTTGTACTTTCCAGTATGAGCTTTGCTGTCACTGCAGAAAATCAGCCTAATCCATACGAAGTTATAGAGCAAACTGGCCAAGGACTGTTCACTCGCATTGCTGATAGCCAGAAAGAGTTACAAAAATTTCCTGATCTAATGCGTACGATTGTTGATGAAGAGTTAATGCCACATGTCGACTATAAATACGCTTCGTTCAAAATTCTTGGTAAGCACCTAAAGAAAACGACAGCTGAAGAGCGCCAGAATTTTGTTAGCTCTATGCGCCAATACCTAGTGCGAACATATGCTAACGCTTTAGGTAGCTACAAAGGTCAAGCTGTTGTTTACGAAAAAGCAAGATCGACTGGCGACAAGCGCTTAGTTTCAGTAACAGCTAAGATCCAAGATGCTAACGCACCAGAAATCGAAATCCACTTTCAAATGCGCCAAAACAAAAAGACTGGCCAGTGGAAAGCATACGACATGATTGTTGAAGGCATTTCCTTGCTTCAAAGTAAAAAAGCCGAACTATCACGTAAGATTCAACAACAAGGTGTCAATCAAGTCGCATTAGAGTTGGCATCTATCGCAAAATAGTACCTGTTTTCGTTCCACTTCTTTACTCATCCCAAGCCAGCACCCCGATAGGTTAGCTTGAAAGAGAAAGTACGGTGGCCTTTAAAGACCAGGCGAGTTTCGCTCTCTGGTCTTTTCTTTTTTCTACCTGCCTGTTTATACTGATACTTTAACAACTTAACGCAGGGATACCTTATGTCAGGTACTACTATGGTGGTGTTAATAGTATTTATTTCTGTTGGCTTCGGTGTAATGTACGACATGTACCAGAAATACCTGAAGTTTAAAGAAAGGACGCTTCACCTTAATCAAAAAAACAATGATGAGAATTCTGCACTTCAGGCGCAGGTCAAAGACCTTACTGAACGCGTGCAAGTGTTAGAAAAGATTGTTACCGACGAAGGTTACAACGTTCAAAAGGAGATCAATAATTTATAATGAAGTTAATTATGCGCAGTGAGTTTGATAACTTACGACTTAATGACGATCACGGTGTTGAAGCTGATAGTAATGGTGATAAACAAATTGTCAAAATATACAGTGGTGAGACGCTCATCGCCAAACGCGTAAAGCATAAAAAGTCTATTCGGTATTTTGGTGTCAGTGATTATCAAAAATACCTTTCTGAAGAACCCTCATTTTAAAATTAAGGCAGTTAGCTTTAACTGCCTTAATTTTACCCTTAACGATGTTTGTGAGAGTTTCGCGCCGTTTTTGTAGGTCCCTTTTTTACCGATTTATTTACCGAAGATGAGCGATGCTTATTTGCTCTACTTGCCTGTTTCGACGACCTAACTGACTTGTATGACTTAGACGTTGTAGTCGACTTAGTTTTAGTTACAGTTTTGGCTTCTGTTTTAATTTTAGTATGGTGGCTACTCCCTTTTTTATAGTGCTTTACCCCCTTGTCATTGTATCTAGAAGCAGAAGGAGTACGAAAACTATCACGCTTGTCTACATTCTTGTGTACATCACTCCCCTTCGCTTTTACCGCTCTGCTTTTAGGTGTATTCACTTTAGTAACATGCGTTTTTTTATAATTTGGTTTGGGTCTCTCCGTTAGTTTTTTAACAACGCGTTTATGTTCTGTTACACGTAGTGTTTTAATATCTCGTTTCTTGTTGTGTGCATACTTATATGCAGGATACTTTACTTTGTGATGAGTATTGCCAACATATTTAGATCTCACCACTGCACTTCTGTAAGCAACGTTGCGTCTATGAATAGGCTTGTGGCGCCAGCGCTTACTGTAATCGCTATACAAAATGTGATGACGTTTTCTATAGTAGTGACGGTTGTAATGTCTATGGTGACTAACGACTACGTATCGATTGTGCCAATGTATTGCGTTAAAGAAGAATCCCCAGCCAATATGCACACCTGCATGCCATGAGATTGGATGGTAAAAATTATGGCTCACGTGCCAATAGACTGGCGGATGACGATGCCAACGCCAGTAACCATAGACTTCTCGCGTATCGTAGTAAGGTGCGTAAACCACCTCAGGGTTGCTAGGCACAATAATTATCTTTTCTTTATCGTACTCGATGTTTGCGTTGGCTAACTCGTCCAGACTACCCGCATCATGGGCTTGTTGACGCAACGCTTGAACCGCATCAAGAACATCTTCCTCTTGGGCGAGAAATGCATCACCTAGCTCGCGCATCCAAGCAAGATCATCATTCATTTGCTTTAGTACTCGCTCAAAAGGCACAAGCGCTTTTACGCTCTCGTCCCAGCTTTTCTTCTCTAGCGCTGATTTAAATTTTCGTTCCGAAAGAGACGACTTTTGTTCCTGAAAGCGATAGGCTTCAACCACTTCAAGTGGATAGCTCGCAGCAATAAGAATATGTGTTAGCAGAGTGTCAGGGTATAGTGCAATTGGCGCCAACATTTGAGCAAGCTGCGCTTGGCTATAATGTTCAACCTCTGTGTATTCACTATCAGCATCTGAGTCGTAGTAATCGGCTTGGACATTGAATGCTAAAGCCATCGAAAGTACTAGGGATGCAGCTATGCCTTTCTTTGCAAGTCTCAGCCCCTTTATGCAATTTGTTACAGTCGTATTATGTTTCAAGCTCTTTGGTATAATTGTTTGACTATTCATCTCATAGCTTCCTTTTCGACTAATCTGAGTTCAGTCTATAAAAAGCAAGATGAATTCAACCTGAATGCTAAAAGTTGATAAAAATAGTTAAGAACTCCCTTTTAACTGAAAGCCAGAACACTGAGTTAGAGCGCAAGAGTTAACAGGCAAAAATTAGAACACAAGAGTTAGTGCGCAGGAGTGAGGGCATAAGAGTTAGAGCACAGGTAATAGAACACAGGAATTAGAATTGAGAGATTAAGGCGTAAGAAGGTTTATCGCAAAGGAAAGTTCAGGGTAAATGAGGCGCCACCAAGTGTCTCATCAGCACCTATGCCTATACTACCCTGATAGCTAGATACAACATCTCGAACAATTGCTAAACCAATGCCATGGCCTTGTTCATATGTATCAGCCCTTGTTCCACGTTGCATGATTTGCTCACGAAGGTTTTCATCGATTCCCCGACCATCATCAGAGATAATTATTTTCAATGAATCTTCATCATGGCTTGCTACCACCGAAACTTTTGAAGCCGCAGCTTTAAACGCGTTATCAATTAAGTTGCCAAGTATTTCCAATAAGTCAGCTTCATCGCCTCTAAAACTGGCTTTTTCACTGATGCTAACTGACAGCTCAACGTCTTTCTCTCGATAGATTTTGCCAAAAGCATTGATGAGCTTTTCAACACATGGCGCTACATCGATACTCAACCGCCATGACGATTGCCCTGCACTTTGTGCTCGCTTCAATTGGTGCTCAACAATGCCGTTAATTTTTGTCACTTCTGACGCAATATCAGCAGTAATGCTAGGGCTCGAGTTAATAGTAGCCAGTGGTGTTTTCAAACTATGTGCTAAATCAGATAACGCATTACGATAACGAACACGTTGTTGCTGCTCCGTTTGAAGTAATTGATTCAACTGGACAACAGCAGGGGTTAATTCATCAGGGTAAACGTCGCTGACGCTCTCTTTTTCACCCTGCTCTATCGCTTTAAGTTCATTGGTTAAGTGTCTTAATGGCTTTAACGTCCAACTTAACCAGCCTAGAATCATGGTAATAAAGGCAGCAGCAATAATAACTAGCCAAGTTGACAGTTGTCTTTGAAATTCTCCAAGCGATCTAAGGTATTGTGTTTGGCTGCTAATGACATGAAGGGTTACCGGAAAATCTCGCTCTCGTGATGAAAAGCTCACAGAAAAACTAGAAACAAAATAAAGGCTATCGACCGTGTTGTTGTCACCATTTGAAACCGATATCGGATAAAACGAACGCTGCCCCATTGCGGGTATGTTGAAATCGCTATTCGACAGAACTAAGTTCAAAGCTGACGGCGAACGCCAAATTTCCGCTTCATCAGCTAGTTGCGAATTAACAACAGCATACAGTCCGGTATCAATCACATTAAAACGGCTTTCCATTAACTGCTGAGGCAATAGCAAATCACCGTCAATGAATTCAGTATCCGCCAAAATGCTGTAACTATGTGCGCTCAATTCACTTTCAATGGCTGCTACCAAATGCTTTTTAAACACATTGTTTAACGTAAGCCCGATTGCAGGTAACAATACAATGAGCAGCAAGCACGCGCTTACTGCGAGTCGGAGTCTTAATGAATTACGTTTCATTTTTTAGGCGATAACCTTGCCCACGTAATGTTTCTATGAATTGAAATTCACCATCGGGATCGAGCTTTTTGCGCAAGCGTCTAACAAAGACTTCGATAACATTTGAATCCAAATCAAAATCCTGATCATAAAGATGCTCTGTTAGCTCAGTTTTAGATATAACTTTGCCCAAATGCAACATTAAGTAAGTAATAAGACGATACTCATAGCTACTTAACGTGACTTCAACATCGTTGACCATGACTTGGTGGCTTGCGGTATTAATAGATAATGCACCACTACTCATCACAGGGCTTGCTTGCCCTGCCGAGCGACGAATCAAGGCATTAAGGCGCGCTTTTAACTCTTCGTGCTGAAATGGTTTCGTTAGATAATCATCGGCGCCAGCGTCAAGGCCCTGTACTTTATCTTGCCAACGATCTCGTGCAGTTAATACTAAAACAGGATACTTAACACCATCAGTGCGAATTTTGCTGATAAGGCTTATGCCATCCATTTTCGGTAAGCCGATATCAATAATAGCCGCATCGTAGGTATGCTCACTTGCTAAATACAGCCCTTCTTCACCATCAAACGCTGAATCAACACTAAATTGCTGAGCAAGTAAGTAAGTTTTTAAGTTGTCATGCAGCTGCACATCGTCTTCAACAAGTAGTATTCGCATCGGTTATTACCCTTTAATTTTTCCGCTATTACCGTCAACATAAACAGAGATAATTTTTCCGTCAGGCTGAATCAGTTTCACTCGATAACCATTGCCACTTGCCGATACTTTTAACACTTTACCGCCATATTTACGTTTTACTTTATTAGCTGCCTGTTTGGCTGAAATTTGTTTCCCCTGGCTGGCTTTCGAGTTGGCATAGGTATACGGGCTAGCATTACTGCTAGGCTGCATTCCAGCCATCAACATAACAAGCACTAAGAAAACAACAGACCTATTCATAACAACCTAATAAATTTAACGTTAAGCTTTTAAGCTAGTGTAAAAGAATGCCGCGACAGATGAAATGGTCGAGCACGATAAAGGCTAAAGAAATTTACCTGAACATTAGCTTAATTCAAAGTTCAGTATGAGTTCAGGAAAGGTGTTGCCTAATGCCATTAACAAAAGGTTAGGACAAGTTAAATGACAAGGGGCGTACCTATGAAGGCAACAACATCAAAACAAAAAGAACTATCGATAGCAACTTGGTTAAAAGTTATTTTATGTGCATGGTGCTTTATCTTTATCATTGGTTTTGCAAAAGCAGCAATTGCTGAAGAGCTAACGAGTACAGACGCGATTAACACTCAAATTAATAAAGTTCAAACCAATAAAACTCATTTCACAATGGGCGGGTTAGTCAAACAACAGCAGGTTCTCTCGAACAGTGAAAAGCATGCCTTACTTCTTAAGTCTGAAAAGCAATTACTGACGAGTACGGTAACGAGAGAGCAACATCAAGCAGCTAAGCTAAAAGGCAGTAACCAAGGTAATACAAGGGCGAAAAGCAGCAACAAAGTCACACTTACACCAAGAAGTCTTTACCACGATTTTAGTGTCTACGACGGCTATAGCGTGTTGTTTGACGATCTCGACTATGACGGCTTCTATCAAACATTTTCAGTAATCTTTGATGCCGACGTTCACACCTATGCGGGTGCCGATCAAGCTGCTATTTATGCAGAAATTTACCTTAGCAGAAACGGTGGTCCATGGGAGTACTTACACACAACGGATAGCTTCACTATCTATGGTGAGTCAACCGAAGACGAATATGAAGTACTGACGAATCTTGCTACTGGTTACCCGAGTGACTATTACGATGTGCTAATTGATGTGTACGAAGTTGGCTATAGTGACATTGTCGCAACATATAGCAGCGATGATACAAACAACCTCTACGCGTTGCCGTTAGAAAGCAGTAACTATGATGTCGTTGAATACTACGAAGAACACCATGCTCACGGCGGTAGTTCAAGTACTTGGCTACTAAGCCTTATTGTTCTGGCGCTAGCATTAAGACATTCAAGCAAAATACTGCTAAGCCGCACTTTGAAGATATAGTGTGAAGAACCAAGTTAAGGAAGTAAGGTGCAAGGACGCACATGAAAATAAAAAGGAATGTTCGGCAATAGACGATTGAAGAGATATACTCAGGTGTTGTATATTTTCAATTGAACTTAACGATAACGGACATTAATTAGGGACGTTAACATGTCGGCAACAGCAATTGCTTTAACAGCCTACCTTGCGGCGCTAGGGGAAAACATTCAAGTACCGCAGCCTTCACTAGAAGCGAATGAAAACACTGAGGTAGCCATACTGTTCCAACAAACGGAAATCCCCTTCAATTACCGTCAATGGCAATTGCAAAACGACTCTGTATGTCAAAGCTACGCACCTGACAACCTCGACTATACCGCTTGCACCCAAAAGGCAAAGTTGCTATTCAATCAGTTGTGTACAGCGTTAACTAACAGACGCAATAACCTGCCAAACCAGCAAAGGTACAAGACCATGTACTGTAATGCCGCCGTGAACTATCAACCTGTTATAACAACAATATCGTATGGCGACAGCAATCAAATCTCAGAGCAAGAACGGGAGTGTAATCAGCTTATATTGAAAGCACTAGTAAGCCCTACGGCCGAGCTAGTTAAAGAAAAGAATGAAACCTGTAAAAGTATCGACAAATAGCCAAAACTATTGACTCAGAACAGTGTTTTCAATACCACTTAATTGCAGATAAAAGATATCAATACCACTAGTTTCCCAGCGGTATTGATAAGGATATATGGGCGGTGATAGATACTGCTAGTTGTGCGTGTGAACTACACTATTTTCCGTACCAAAAACATTTGGCAAGTACTGGTCAGCCTGATAATCATTTTCCCATTCTTTACCATCTAGCAAATATCGGAAATGAAACGTTTCACCAACAGGTAAACGCATTTTCGCTTTAAACGCATTTGTTTTCTTGTTTAGCTTCATCTCAACTGGCTGCCAATCGTTGAATTCACCTAACAGTTGAACGGAGTTCACATCATCACGGCTAAATTCAAAAGTGACTTCTGCTTCTGGTTTCGTTTTGAAGTATTTTTTGGTCAACATAACCTATCCCCTCTGGTTAATTTACTCTCAATATTTATGCATAATGCTAAGAAAGCTGTTTGACGCTTTTATGAAATACTGAGTGTTTTTTGAACTATTTAAGTGCAGAAAAACGAGCTGTTGCACTTTTACCGAACAATCCTGTAGCTTTTTATAACAACATCGGCCTTACACCACTGATTAAGCAGGATTTATACCTAGAATGATTAACATTTAACCTCATCCTAAAAGCATACTTGTTTATAGCCTATAATTTAGGTCGACTGAATCAATATTTGTGATAACCAACAAAAAACCGCCTAGTCAGTATAGGGCAGGTTTCAAAGGAAGAAGACTACAGCCAAAAAGAAATATCGCTGATGACACTTCTCAAACCGATAAGGGGGCGTTAGCGCTTTTTCTTTTCTAACTCAACATGTCGTTGAGTTTCTCTATTTTCACGCGTAACCAATAGAAATGTTAAATACATTTTAGTTGGTAAACTAAAAATCAAACCAAAAGCGATGCACGCTGCGCTAATGACCATTCCAGTAACCCCCATCTTTTCCGGTAGATGAAGGTAACTTAAAAAATAGTGGCCTAGCAATAAAAGGCATAGCCCGATAGCGATACAAATTTTCAGCAACTTGATGAGTTTATCTTCTGTCATACCCTGTTTTGCCTGTATATCGTGAACATCGGTTTAATTGACTACTTTTAAAACACTACCATCTATTTCATGTGTGAATATTGATCTTTAACAACACCGCACACATATCTAACAACAAGCTAACCCACTGACAGTAGGACGAATTCGTCATGTTTAATTTTACTTACGCTAACAACACAGTTATCCATTTTGGCACCGAGCAAATCGCCAAACTAAAAAGTGCTATTACTAAGGGCCAAAAAGTATTACTCGCCTACGGTGGTGGCAGCATTAAAAATAACGGGGTGTATCAACAAGTTCTAGATGCATTAAGCGAACATGAGATTGTTGAATTTTCGGGTATAGAGCCAAATCCAAGTTATGAAACCACCATGAAAGCCGTCGAGTTAGTCAAACAGGAGAATGTTGACTTTATTCTCGCCGTAGGTGGCGGCTCAGTAATCGACGGTTGTAAGTTTATCGCTGCTGCAGCGAAATTCGATGGCGAGCCCTGGGATATATTAGCGAAGAACGCACCAGTGAAAGATGCCGTCCCATTGGGTGTTGTACTTACTTTGCCGGCAACAGGCTCTGAATCTAATAGCTTTGCGGTTGTATCAAAACTAGCAACCAAAGATAAATTTGCATTCGGTTCACCCAAGGTTCAACCGCAGTTTGCCATTCTCGATCCGAGCGTGATGGCTTCGCTACCAGAACGCCAGTTAACCAATGGTATCGTCGACGCATACGTTCATATCATGGAGCAATACCTAACCTACGATGTTAATGCAAAAGTCCAAGATAGATTCGCTGAAGGCTTGTTACTCACACTCATAGAGGAAGGCCCTAAGGTATTCGACAATGCTGATAACGAAGTACGCGCCAATATCATGTGGAGTGCGACAATGGCATTGAATGGCCTTATTGGTGTTGGTGTACCGCAAGACTGGTCAACGCATGGCATTGGACATGAAATCACCGCGCTGTATGGTTTAGATCATGCACAAACATTAGCGATTATATTGCCACGTATGATGTGGGAAATGCGCGCCGAAAAACAAGACAAGCTGCTTCAGTATGCAGAACGCGTATGGCAGATTACCGATGGTGATAATGAACAGCGTATTAAGCTTGCCATTGAAAAGACAGAAGCGTTTTTCCGCGGTGTAAAAATGGGCACACGCTTCTCAGACTATCAATTGGGAGATGAGGTAGTGGAACCACTTGTAGCTCAGCTAGAGCGTCATCAGCAAGTCGCAATGGGAGAAACGAAAGCCGTTACTCTGCCTCGCAGCCGTTCAATTATTACTGAAAGCCTATAAATAAGAAGGCATGTTGCCGAAGACCATTAAAAAAAGGCTGTTGGTATTTAAACACCAGGAGCCTTTTTGTTTGTATTGCTACTATTCGTTTAAGCCACTTGAAATCAAACAATGTGATTAAAGCAAGTTTACAACTAACGATACCGCGATTGACCACATGATAACGGCAACAAAAAGGTTGATCCCCTGCTGAACTTTACCTTTGCTCAACCAAGGTGACATTTTGGCGGCTGCCAGCGCTAGGCTATAAAACCAGGTTAACGATGCCAGTAATATTCCCAACCAAAACCACCATTTTTCAATACCTTGATACTGGCCGCTAATACTGCCAATGATGACAACGGTATCTAAGTACACATGCGGATTTAGTAAGGTTACCGCGAGTGTAGTAAATAGCACGGCTTTTCGAGTACTTGGCACGCTAGATTCAGCGATGTTTCCTATAGAGGACTTGAGAAACTCTTTAAAGAAAATGGCACCATAAACAGTTAGGAATAAAATGCCTGCAATCGTTAATGCATAGTAGGCAATGTCATTACTCGCAACTAATGCCCCTCCACCAAAGACGCCCAATGTCATCAAAGTAAAATCACAAATGACGCAAATTGTCGCTACCATTAGGTGATAGTTCTTTTTGATCGACTGCGTCAATATATAAGAGTTTTGTGCACCGATAGGTATTATCATGCCGGCTCCGATTAAAAAGCCCTTCGCCATTGTCAGCATTTACCTCTCCTTAATTACAAATTATACCAATTACATTAAGTTGGTATTTAACCTAGCCATTCTCGAATGCTCGACAATTTATCCACTTGTCATTTAGAAGTAAAATTAATAAATTTAATATTTAATTAGCAACACTAATACTAGGTATTGGGTATTAATGCGAAATGGAGAAGGACAAGGGCGTGTGTGAAAGAATGTTAGTGAGTAATTTTCCCGTAATGGGGAATAAGTTATTGAACTACCCTAAAAGCGGAACATGTATATGCAAAATGTAGATTACAAGCTGCTGTCAGCATTGAATGCCGTTGTAACAGAACAGAGCTTTGAGAAGGCAGCGGACAAGCTAGCAATAACGCAATCTGCCGTGTCACAGCGGATTAAGCATTTAGAGTCGACCTACGCTCAGCCTTTACTTATTCGTTCGCAACCCATCGAGCTAACCCCTCTCGGGGAAAAGTTGCTCAAGCATTTTAAGCAGGTGGAATTGCTTGAATTTCAATTACGCGAGGAGATCAGCCCTACTGAGCGAGCATCAAGTTTAACAGTATCTATTGCGGTTAATGCAGATACTTTAGCTAGCTGGTTTATTCCCGCGATATCGCCGTTGTTAAAAACAACTGATATCACGTTAGATCTGCACCTCGCCAATGAAAAGAAAACGCAAATGCTGTTGAATAAAGGGGCTGTATTTGCAGCTATCAGCAGCCAAGCTAGAGCTATTTCTGGATGTAAGTCGACCTATCTGGGCAATTTACCCTATGTGCTCGTATCATCTCCAGAATTCAAACAGCGCTACTTCCCAAATGGACTAAACGCAGAAACGCTAGTAAATGCACCGGCTGTTGACTTTGATCCCAATGACAATATGCACGCCAACTTCATTGAAGAGCATTTTAATGTGCAAGCAGGCCAGTACCCATGTCACCGGGTAAGATCATCGGAAGCCTTCGTATTTTTAGCACTAGAAGGTGCAGCCTATACATTGCTGCCTATTACCCAAGCGAAGCCACACTTAGCAGCTGGGACTTTAGTGAACTTACTACCTAAAGATCCCGTTGTGCAAAAGCTTTACTGGCATAGTTGGCACTTAGAACAAGGCATACATCGTGAGGTATCAATGCGAATAATAAATTACGCATCAGAGCTTTTGTCTGAGTACTAGGGTCTGTTTATCTTTGTTTAATCATTCTGCTGAGAGATAGAATGACTTTAATCAAGGCGGAAATGGTGTCATTTAGTCCTCTAAATCAACAATTTTCAACGCAGAGTAAAGTGATTTTGGCCTCAGCCCCATAGGCACTGGCGACAATGGCTATTTTTAACGTTAACTGCATTAGCATTCATTCATTTGGAATGACCAAACTACGTCCATGCTGCTTTGCTAACATTAAAAATAGCCGATTGCATAAAATATAAACAAAGGTCAACAGACCCTAAGACACGTGACCTTACAGAGTTAAATTTTATCGAGCTAATCCAGAGACGACGCGACCCGCAGGCGAGCTACTATTGGGTCAATAAATAGTCCGTATGAGTTTTGACGGCCTCAATTCCGACGACATTGACAGAGCTGGCATTAGCTGTGACGTCAAGCTTGTGATATTTCAGTGCGAAAGACATTGCCTGAAGCGGACAAGATGGCTGGCCATTGATATGAATTAATTTAGTACAATGATGCTTAATCTGGCGTATTGCATTAGGAGTCGAATATTCCATTTCCTTTCCCTTAAACTTATAAAAACAACGTATTTAATTGTAGTACCGATAATTGAAGTAACAGAATTGTCGATAGCTTCTACATCGGTTTGTGTGTTGCTAGCTGGAACTCCTCAAACTCACCATCAAGGTACAAGCTTGAGTCAGACAGGCCCACACAGGCATAAGTATAGTAGAGTTTTTAAAAAACAACCGACAACTGCTCATAAAAAAACCAGCGCCAAATCGTTAAATTCAGTTCGCTGGTTTTAATGCCAAACATCAACTTATTGATAAGTAGACTTAGGCTTTAGAAAACTTAATTAAACATTCGCTTTAAACCGTCAGCAAACGCAACAAAGCGTTCTTTAAGTGATTGTTTAATCGAAATATCAACACCACTAAAAATAGCAAAACCTTCAATCACCAAAGTAGGAGCATCGATAGTTGCCGATGTTTGACTGTCATTATCAACGCCGCCAAAAATACAAAACACTTTGGAAACAACATTGACATTTTCAGGAACAAAAATGTCATTACCACTAAATAGGCTGAACACTTTTACCGTCGTAACTTTTTGAGTGAAGGTAGCATTAGTGAAGTCAATTTCGGTGCCCGAAAATGCACTCAACACCTTTAATTCGCCAGCAACTTTCCAAGCGCCAGAGCGCTTGTTGCCGCCAAACACGCTTACAACGCTATCTGTGCCCTGCTCACTGCTCGGCGCGAAATTAAATGCCATGTTGTGCTTTTTAGATTCAACATAAGATTCGTCTACATTTAATTTCAAATCTTCCGCTTGCTTAGCAATTTCTTCATTATCTTGGCTTTCCATCGCAATATCTAAGCGACGTTCAAACGCTTCGTATGAGAGTTCACCATGACTATAATTCATGATGAGTTGATCAATCACTTCATCACGCACAGCTTGAGTAGGTCTGTCTTTCATAGCTACTGACATGTATATTTCCTTTTTGGCCTATTCGCCTTGTCAACACGACAAAGCGTTCCCGTTAACATTCCAGCAACAAAGCAATATTCAGACCCAAAATATAACCCCTTATAATTCATAAGCTTAAAGTGTTCACCATGTTCAACTATTGTTATATATACAACACATTAGCGAAATGTACTAAGTACTGGCTAAATTGCTTTTAACTTTTTGTCTTCAGCTTTGACGACATCAATTCTATCAACCCAGCTTTAAATCTTGGAAATACATTTTCTAAAGGTTCCCCTTCTTGCTCTTCAATGCAAATAACGCCAATACCCAGATCGTTCGC
This sequence comes from uncultured Thalassotalea sp., assembly GCA_947492575.1. Classification (GTDB taxonomy): domain Bacteria; phylum Pseudomonadota; class Gammaproteobacteria; order Enterobacterales; family Alteromonadaceae; genus Thalassotalea_F. The sequence continues at coordinate 1,117,526 of CANLNK010000001.1, read as the reverse complement.
TCCGTATTCGCCCAAGCTGCCAGGCGTCGGATACCCGATATCAGGTTGTGCTTTATATCCTGATGCCTGAGCGAGAATTTCTGCTGCATGTTTAGCACTATCACCAGAGTAAACAATAGAAGGTTCCCAACTATGAAAGTGGATAATTAACGCTGGTGGGATTTGCTCTATTAATTTCACCAGTGCTTTTATTTCAGGTTCAGAGCCTGGTGAGGAGCCAGGAAAATATCGAGGAGCTTTGCATTCATCACTCCAACACATCGATGGGAAATTTCGATTTAAATCCACACCATTACCGTTGGTTCGCTCGTTTATGTTATAGCCATCGGGGTTAATGCAGGTAATAAGTACCCAAGGTGCATCATACTGCTGATTGTGTTCTATGAGCCACATTAACCACTTTTCGGCCAGTTCAACACCTTCAGGTTCATCACCGTGAACGCCACCAATAAACAGTAGCGGTCTCTCTGCAACAAGCTCAACGAGAGGTTTACTGGCAAAAAGCGCGATGTTTTTCCCTTTTGCCGATGTGGCCCAGTTTGCCTGCTGCCAATAACTCATGCGCTATCCATCCCTTTAAGTTGTTTTACTATAGCTCTATTTACTCTAGATTGATTTATTCTAGGCCGACTTGCTTTAGCCCTTAAAGCCTGCCACTTGTTCTATTAGCTTTCGATAGTCAGGCTTTAGCACCTGCCATTCAAAACGCGCTAGGTTTGGCGCACCAGTTAATCTGCCCTCTTTCTTTTCCAAGCAATATCGTTCAATCGATGACAGCACATTGTTTGCTGTTTCAGCGTCTGATTCAGCCAATGAATAACAGAAACGTTTGTCGAAAATTTCCGGATAAGCTAGTTGATTCGGCACTAATGGGATGCAACCTTTTTGTACAGCTTCCATCACAGAAATTCCTTGAAAATCATGTTTAGCAGTAGAAAGCACAATATCTGTGTTATTTAACAAGGTTTGGTATTTTTGCTTGTCTTCAATATAGCCCCATGTCGACAAAGAGACATTACTATTCGCTTTGTTATTTTTGAATAACGCCCTTATTTCATCAAATATTTCAGGAGTATAGCGAAAGCGCTGACCAACAACATGAAGCTTTACAGGTAGGTTTCTAGTTAATAAGCAACTAATTATTGCTTTTAGCAAACTCGGTCCCTTGTCGAATTCCCAGCGATGATTCCAGACTATAGAAAGAGGCTGCGTTGTATCGCGCTCATAGCTGCTCTCCTTGTCTGACAAAGACGCTATATCGAGCAAAGGCGCCATATCTGGCAAAGGCACGTAGATACGCGAAGACTTGTCTTCGATGCTCTCAACTATTCCCCTTGGCACATTGTCCGGTAACTTCTTTAGCAAGTTTTTAGCGCCGCTTAAAAAAGTTTGCCTATTAAACTCAGTATTAAAAACAACTTGGTCTGCCGCAAGCGCGGTATAGATTGACAACATTTGAGGTTCAACAGAGTTGAACTCTCGACCTGACTGTGGATACGCAAATTGATTTTCATGAAAATAGACTAAGCAAGGAGTACTTGCTAATTCAGGTACTAGACCTTTTAGCGCTGATAAATCAGTCATCGAGGTGCATATGATTAAATCGTAAGGTTGAATGAGTTTTTCTCGCTCAGACAACGCCCATGACAAACTATTTCCTCGTACTCGCCATGCAAAAAACCGGGCGGGCAAGGTCAGCACAGTCCATTGATAGTCTGGAAATGCACTAACTAAACCTTTTCGCCAATATTGATGGCTTACCGCGTCATATGCAGATAATAATAAGATCTTCAAAACAAGTTAATTTTATTGGCGTAGAGGATGATTTTCCGGCAGTTGATGTTGAATCCACTTTACCAATCGCTTCTTAATATTTAACGAGTTTTCTTCAGTTTCTGGTAGCGGGATCACTAGCTTATCATTGACCAGTAATCGATAAATGCACTCTATTTTTACGTCATGCGAATCAGTGGCGCTAAACGTATGATACCCTCGGTTAGTCGCGTAAGCCTGTCCGACAGTGAGCGCCTTCTTCAACAACTCTTTCTCATGTTTTATTTTTTTCATTTGTTTATCCTTGAACTGATATCTTAACCACTGCTTGGCATGTTACTTAGGCGTAATCTACTCTTCTTCGAGTGTTAGCCAGTCTCTAGGTTGCTGTTGCAGACATTTAACGCAACCTAATTTAAACCCCAACATTTGCTTACGACCAACTCCGGTCACCACCCACGGGCGACTTATCCACGGAGGATTGTGGCGAACATGCTGGTTATGACCACACGCTAGCTTGGCTACCCAATGCCCTTCTTCATCTAAATGATAACCGACAATAGCTTGTTTCATAGGAAATTTTTCACTACCTAATACATCAAGATATTGTTACCTTTGAAGAATATTTTCGCAATCAAAGCTTATAGAAAAGCAGCTAAAAATAGGAATACGAAGCAAGATGAGTTCGGACATACATCATTCAGCACAAGGTGCGAAACCAAACACAGCTATCAATACTAATACTGATTCAGCTTCAACGTTAACCTCAAAGACATATACGGTAAGCCTCGAAAAGATGAAACTCAACGAGATAGCCGAAGTACATTATCAATGGGTCGACGACATGGGGTGGCACAACAAAACACCGCTAGAGGCACTAGCACTCGTGGCATCAGAAGTTGGTGAAGCAGTCAATGAATGTAGAGGCGAACAGCCAACTGAAAACTTTGGTGAAGAGCTTGCCGACATTGTGCTGCGTGTTATCGATCTTGCTCATTGGCAAGGTGTCGATATTAATGCGGAGATCATCGCCAAAATAGCGAAAAACAAAACTCGTGGCAACAGAGGGAGGTTAAAGTAAACTTAAACCACATCTACTCATCAGACCACAAGTTGCCATCTGCCATGGATTTATTGGATAATCCCTATTAACTGGTTCTAGGCTACATTGAATTTTTTATGACGCTACTCTCAAGCCAAACGTTAACGGACAACACCACGCTTTACGAATTAGCGGGCTACATTCAGTCAATTTATTTAGTTAAACAAGACGATCACTTGATGTTGCTCGACGGGTGTTGTCGAGCAGATGTAGATTTGGTAACAGGCTTTATCACGGAACAACTCGACCTGCCCACCTCAGCTTTAGCACTCATTGTCGTTACTCATATGCACCCAGACCATGCAGGTGCTGCGCATAAATTACGTAAGATTACTGGCGCGAAGATAGCAAGCGCAAACGTTGACGGCCATTGGTACAGTGGCCTAGATGGCAAACTAATGCATCTAACCGATATCGCGTTAGCAAACTGGGTTGGCCAGCGAAAAGGCAAAGCAAAAACGAACCTCTGGTATAACCCCAAATTGTCTCCAGATATCAAGCTTAATGACCAAGAGACACTGCCAATATTCAGTGATTGGCAGGTGTTATTTACCCAAGGTCATACCGATAGAGATATTTCCCTTTATCATCAGCCAGCACATAAAGTGTACGTCGCCGACCTGATGGTAACCGTTAAAGGGCGCTACATTCCACCTTTCCCTTTGTTTTATCCAAACCGATATAGAACATCACTTGAGAGGATACGTACACTCTCACCAAACTCGATAATTCTTGCTCATGGCGGCGAGGTGCACCCGAGTGAAAGTGACTATGAGCACGTGCTCGAGCTAGCACCTAAAGTACCACTCACTCATTGGCGCTCAGTTAAGATAAAGCTTAAAAAGGTCTTATTCGGCCGGTAATTGCCCTCCTCATACACAATAACAAAAACGGCAATTTCGCGAAGTAGTGCATTAAGCGTTCCGTTATTACAATATGAGCAAGTAGAGTATGCGTTAGTTCACCACGAATTGCGTTGACTTCCATTAGCGAACGAATGAGTAAGCATAAACATAAGTAGAAGTCGCTATTAAGATTTGTACCGAGGTAAAAAATGACAGATAGAGCCAAATTTATTGCTGATTGTCTCCAACGCGTTGACCAAGTTGAAGTAACCACAGGCACTGCAAAGCACCAAAAAATGGCAACCAGCCCTTTTGTTTTCTATCGTGGCAGTGCACCACTTATGTACGCAGACATCAAAGCGGGCAATTTTGAATTACCTCTCCCCTTGCTTGAGCTGCCGTTAACGACAGTTATGGGAGATTGCCACACATCGAATTTCGGCTTCCTCACTGAAGAAGGCTCTCACGGTGACAACGTCATCTTTAGCCCCAATGACTTTGACGATGCTTGTGTTGGTCATGCTAGCTGGGATCTAGCGCGCTTTATTACCAGTTTATTTTTAGTGGTTTATCACTGCCAACTAGTGAAAAGTGGCGTAATTTCTCTCGAGAAAGATTACAGCGAAAAGCCTGTCATTGACTTGTCGCAAACACACCAAGCTGCCAAAGAATTTATTGATAGTTATACGCAAACCTGTCAACAAGGCATCGACGATAGTGAATCAAGACGACAAGCACTGGAAAACTTTCCTGAACATCACATTCTGTATAAAGCTCTAAGCAAAGCCAAGCGACGCTCAGCCAGTGGCGATGATTTTCTTCACAAAAGTGCTCTCGCCAAAGCTATCGACTTAGCTCATACGGAATTTAAATTTGTCGAGCGAAGTGACAAATACCAGAAACTTGATGACGCGCTATATCAAGAGCTACAGACAGTGTTTAGTCCCTATGTCGACGATACCATTCACGACATCGTTTTGCGCTTAAACGCTGGAACAGGCTCCGTCAATATGGATAGATATTACCTACTTGTAGGCCCAAAACACGATTCACTCAACCAGCTATCGTTATGCCATATTGTGGAGGTTAAACAACAGCGTCATGCTGCCCCACTTGAAAGCTTTGGTGAATTATCTCCAATCAATCAGCTCAACCCAGCTCACCTTACCGTCAATTGCCAACGCCGAATGCAACGCAGTCCGGACTTAGTTTTAGACGAGGTTATGTGGCGAGGACATCATTGGCTTGTTCGATCTAGACACCATGCAAAGGTAGGGATTGATCCTGAACAAATTGGACTGGGCAAAAAAGCCGCCGAAAAAGATGGCTTAATTGCCTATGCAGCAGCCTGCGGAAAAGCACTAGCATTAGCCCACTGCCGAGGTGATAGGCGTTCAACTTTATTCGAACAAGGCGTTGTTAAATTGCTACCTCAAAATACAGCGGCATTAGTAGATAGCTGCTATCAATATGCTGAGCAAGTTGTCGAAGATGCGAAAATACTCAAAACACTATTGCCTAGTTAAGGGCAAAAAACACAACTTTAAGAATTAATAAAAACAAATTTTTAGACTTTGACAGCGTGCAAAAATTACAGCCAGATATCAGTGAATATCTGGCTAACTATAGCTAACTATGGCTAAGTTCTGCGACAAAACGCTACAAAGCATTATCCGCTATCACAAAGTCTAAGCCACTCGTAATGGCAGCAACTTGTGCCAAGATACAATTTTCATCGTCGGACTTTGGACTATCTGGATAGACTTCTGTCGTCGTTGTATATTTGGCATTACTTAGACCCGCGCAGAGTCCTAACGGCTTATACGCATAGTTAATCACGCCGTGCTGCTCTAATGGCGCACCAATAATGTTGCCACTCTCATCTGGTGGGGCGATATGGGTAACTTTCGCCACAGCTTCAATCATGGCTTGTTGAAAATCTGGTTGCGGATTTTCGCTGTCACCGACGAGATAGAATCCATCAGGAATATTCCAATTAGTATTTACAACGCCATCGCGGGCTGCGAGCGCAGGTCTGAATTCGGAATTATCGGTATCAGTGGTTTCATGTAGGTCAATATGGACAAGCAATTCTGTTGATAAACTCTCAATTAAATTCATCAAGTTTAGAGATTCTTCAGCAGGGCTGTCTGCATAAAAAGAACGATTAGGATCGACTGCGTTTGGATTCCAACGATTAATCGTTTCATATCCCCAAGGACTCACACAAGGCACGACAATCACGTTAAACTTGTCACTATAAAACTCCATCTTCGTCTCTGCAAAACGAATAGCGCCCTGCACGCCGCTGGTTTCATAGCCATGTATACCGCCAGTTACCAGTGCCGTAGGTTTTTCACTGCGCCAATCTTTAGTTTTAATAACCATTAGCGGATAGCGTTCAGTGTCGTATGACAAACTCGCGTATCGCTCTACATCAAATGTTTTCGTAAGCTTTTCAACTTTAGCTAACACCTCATCACGATATCGGCGCTTAATTACTTGCTTTGTTAACCACTCAGCCTTTTCTGCTTCACCCCACTTTTGACCGGGCGTACCAATTGGATATGTCGACATTTTACTTTTCACTTCTACATTTATGTTGTTCTATTACTGTTATCGCACAGCTACAAAGAAAGATATATTGGATTCAATAATATTGATAAACCGCAATGTTAAGTTAAGTTTCCGTACATTCAAGTTTATTTGTCATCGTGTGCTCAAAAGGTGTTCAACTATGCTATTGATTTTCGTATGCTATGTTAGGTAAGTAAAACAAATAAGATAATAAAAATGCTCAAAATATTTCACGGAAGAAGTGCTCAAGTACATAAAACACCACGTCAGCCTTCAACTAAAAGAACACCATTTAAACTCAGTTTCATCTTCAGCACACTTTTCGCTATAGCGGCCTGTAGTGGGGGGAGCGACAAAGTCTCCGTAGCTCCAAAGGATGACTTGAACGAAGCTCCACCGCCGAAAGATACTGGTTTAGCTATTCCACAAAACCAAGACGCTGAAGACTATAAGATACTTTATTTTGGCAATAGCCACGTTGCAGGCCAAGCCGAATTAATAAAGACATTAATAATAAACGCAATACCCGATAAAACTGTCACCGCAGAGATTGCACCTGGACGCCATTTTCTAGCCGAACGGCTTAACGATCCTAGCTCTATGGATATGCTGCTAGAAAATGAATGGACTCACTTGGTACTACAAGGACAAAAATACTCTCAAAGTGGTGGAAATATCTACCCTACCGAAGCAGCGGAAAACTGGATTGCATTAGCCAAAGAAAATGGCATTACGCCCATTTTATTTCCGGAGCACCCGCAATTAGGTGACACGCAAGAAGGTCAATTCGTCTATGACATTCATACCAACATTGCCAATAATCAACGTAGCTGTGTTAGCCCAATAGGCCCCGCGTGGGATAAAGCCCTTACTATTGACTCTTCGCTTGATTATTACCACGCCGATGGCAACCACGCTGCGCCTGTCGGCAGTTTACTCACAGCTTATGTATTTTATGAAGTGATAACAGGACAGCCTGCTGACCTGGTTCCTGATATTGATGAGCTTGTTGTAGATAAAGAAACTCAAAGCTTTTTAAGACAAATTGCATCAGAGACGTTACTAGAACTTCCAGCTTGCGAGTTTTAAGGTGGTACACTTTTAATTAATCGATTTTACCTATTAATACAATCTATTTAATGAACTTTATCTGTTAAATGATTTTGTAGATACTAGCTCCTGTAAACACGTTACCTACTTCTCAATAGAAACAAAAAGAAAACACAGGAGCAACACCATGAAACAGTTAATAGAACAATTCGGTAGCATCATAGCTAAAAATGAATACGCTGAAGACAGCTCAACTCAAGTTGAATGTAACTACAGCGACAACTACTACGGCGACCAAGTTTGCCAACAAAAAAGCACCGACTAAGCGGTGCTTTCAACTATAACTATCAAGTTTATTAGCGCAGAAGAAGTTACTTATCTGCTCGGCTCATAAAGCTTTTTTCTTCAGTGTTAATTTTAATGCGCTCGCCAGTAGAAATATATTCTGGCACCTGTACAACTAAGCCTGTTGTCAATGTCGCAGGTTTAGTGCGAGATGTTGCTGAAGCCCCTTTAATTGATGGATCAGTTTCCACGATTTCAAGCTCAATACTTGAAGGTAAATCCATGCCAACAGGACTGCCATCGACCAAAATAATTTGAATTCCTTGTGTATTCTCATCAATGAATAACACTTCATCCGCGATACTTTCTTTATTCAAGTTGTATGGCGTGTAGTCTTCATTGTCCATGAAAACATACTCTTCACCGTCAATGTATGAAAACATTGACGGACGACGAATAAGGTCTGCCATATTTAACATATCGACGTCTTTAAATGTTTCATCGACTTTTTGACCTGTCACAACATTGTACATACGCATGCGATACAAGCTTCCACCTGCACGCCCTTGGGGCACTGAACGCTCGATATCTTTTACCATGTAAACGCCGCCATTGTATTCAATCGCCGCATTTTTTTTAATTTCACTCGCCTTTGGCATAATTGTTATTCCTCTGAATTTTTCTGGCCTGAAAGTACCATAAGTTCAGCACTTTGCCAAAATGAAAAACTCATTATCCACATAAATAGCCTCACATGATGAAAGGCAGCATGTTTATTACGTTTACCATATCTGGGACGTCAAAAAAATTTAATCTATGTATCACAGTTAGCATCATATAATGATGCTAACTGTTGACTTTATTGGGTTATTTTTGCAACAGTCAGTTAACTGCATAAGCAATAATCGACAAGAGTACTCTTTACTGTGGTCAATAAAAAAGTCAAAGCTCAACACAAAACGCTCAAGAAGCCATTAAAAAAACGGATTAATGGCCACGGTCACTTACTCCCTACGCCAAAGCAAATACCGAGCTTCATGAAAGACAATAAATTCTTTTGGGTCGATGAAGACAAACAGTTCATGCGTCAAGGTAATTGGAGCAGGCCTATCACAGATAAAAGTTTCTTCCTCGATGAAAAAAGGGAGTGGATGGCGGAAAATAACATCGACCACGAAGTGGTGCTTTGCCTTTCTCAACTCTACTGCAACGGCGTAAATGAAAAAGATACGCTCGATATTATTCGCTTTCAAAACGACTTTAACGCCAGTGTTCAGCATTTGCACCCAAGAAGCTTTACCACAGGGTTTGTTGTGCAACCTGCACACCTAGAGCAAGCATTAAATGAAATAGAACGCTGTGCTTCTATGGGCATGAAATTGCTTTGTTTAAGCACTCATTACCAAGCATCTAATGGTGAATGGCTGTCTGTATGTGATGCGTCCGTTGAACCTATTTGGCAGCTTGCCAATGAACTTAATCTAGCCATTGAAATTCATCCATATGATGCTGGCAAGATGGTTAAACTCACCAACCAGTTTTGGCGTCACCATCTCGTTTGGATGATGGCGCAAACAGCCGATACTCACCTGATGTTTACTTACAACGGCTTTGCACAAAAGTTTCCGAATGTCCGCACATGCTTTGCACATGGTGGCATGCTGAGTCAGGCAAATTTCGGCAGAACCATTCAAGGTGTAGAAGGTCGTCCTGATTTATTTCCTAACGCCCATCACCCGCGCGAAACAGTGCGACAACCTAACGTGTTTTACGACACACTCGTTCACGATGTCCACACCCTGGGACTGATGATAAAACGTAATGGTTTTGAGCAAATTGTCTGGGGTGTCGATGATCCCTATCCGCTAGGTGAAATGGCAACAGTTGACGGGTGCTACCCTGGGATTTTGCTCGAAGAGGCGGTTGCTGCACACGTAATAAACAAAAAACAACGCAAGGCGATAATGCATAGCAATGTCATTGAGTGGCTAGGTTACGACCCTTTTGCGAAGTAACTTATCAGTCTTCATGCTAGGGGCGTTATTGAAGTAAGCATTAAGCTCGTCCCTATAGCTCATAATTAAAGCCCACAGTTACATGATACGCTATTGAGCCTCTAGAATAACTTTCAAGTTATCTAGACCTATTTGCAAGTCTGTACCTATAACGTCTTCAAAATCGATAAACCACATCATAATATTCATTGGGTATGGCATATCGCCACGAAATCCCCACTTAACTTGCGTTTTATTGGCGCCTTCTTCAATAAAAACCATGTACGCAGGCGACACCGCCGATATTGGCTCAATAAACCTCAGCTCGTAATCAATCCGTTCACCATCGACTATCGCCAAAATTTCTTGTTCGCCAGTCCCCACATCTGGATGCGATGACTCCCAGCGAGAGACAAAACCAACTTCACCGTCAATTCCTCGATAGGTTTTACTCATACTTGGGTCAATTTGCGCCCATTTGCTGAAGTAGTCTTGGTTCTTTAGTAGCTTAACGTAAGAGAAGACCTCGCGCTTGCTCTTATTAATTTCCACTTGCCGCTCTACTTGATAACTGTCAGGAGTAAATAAAGCAACAACAAGAGGAATCGCAATTAGTAAAAAAACAGCGAAAAGTATCTTTTTAGTCATAAAACAATCCCTCTTCCAAAGGCGTATATCGTGCTTAAGGTACTTCCTAGTGTGGTTAAGCAATTGACTATTTGCAACTTTCTGTTAAGTAGTGATTACTCAACTCGTTATTCAGCTGGAAGTATCCCGTCATGCCTCAATCGCTCTAACACCTCATGGCATTTTGTTTTTAAGAAATCACGCAACAGCCTAACTGCGGGTGTAATCGATTGCCTGCTTGGGCACACAAGCCACAACTCCGTTTTTCTAGCTTGGTAGTCATTCATCACAGGCACAACTCGCTTATCAAGGAGATCATTAGACATGTCCAAACTAGATTTAACTGCCAGCCCTTTACCAGATACGCACCAACGCCTAACGAGGTCACCATCATTGCTCGCTCGATTGCCATGCATCTTGATTTTGAATGACTCACCGTCTTTAGAAAACGTCCAAACGTCGTGTATCACATCGTATAACTGATAAAAAAGCCCGTTATGGCGCACCAGCTCTTGTGGATGTTTAGGTTGACCAAACTCGCTTAAGTACTCTTCAGTTGCGCAGAGTAGCCCTGGTACATCACATATTTTAAAGCCATATAAATTGCTATCGGTTGGTGAGCCATAGCGAAGTGCGATGTCTACGGCGTCTCGATAAAAATCGATGTTACTATCGCTTAAGTTGATTTTCAGCTTAACACTTGGGTGCATAGTTAAGAATTCATCAAGCCACGGGACAACAATATTGCGACCTAGATCTGAAGACAGTGCTAAACGCAACTCTCCGTCGATAACCGCAAGTTCCTCTTTCACGTGCTGGTGTGCTTGTGCCAGCATAGCGACAGCTTCTTGGCAGCTTGGAATATATCGCTCGCCGGCAGCCGATAACCTTAACTGCCGAGTTGTACGAATGAAAAGCTCTGCGCCTAGTTGTTTCTCTACACGTTTAATCGCAGCGCTCGCAGTCGCTACACGCATGTCTAAGCTTTCAGCTGCGGCGGTTATGCCCCGAAACTCGGCCACCTTTAAAATAACCTCTAAATCTTCTATTTGCATGCGACTCTACCCACAATCAATTTTCAATATATTTTTGAAAAAGATTCAAACATTATGCTGTTTTTATTTAACTATTCAAGTTCTAAACTCTGTATCAATTACTTGGATTGACGTTAACGAATTCGAACGATTACTGCTATACCAGCATAATCCCAAACGTCGTTCCTTTACTCATTGTTGCGGAGAAAGCTATGAAAGCCATTGGTTACCTTGAATCTTTACCTATTGAACACCCTAAGGCGTTGTTGGACATTAACATTGAACAACCCGTTGCTGCTGGTCACGACCTGCTTGTGAAAGTAAAAGCTATAGCGGTAAACCCTGTCGACTATAAAATTAGACAGAATGTCGCACCTGAAAATGGCGACTATAAGGTCATTGGCTGGGATGCCGTAGGCGAAGTTGTCGCAACAGGAGAAGACGTTACGCTATTCCAACCGGGCGATACTGTTTTTTATGCCGGAGATTTAACACGTTCAGGTTCCAATGCTGAATTTCAAGTAGTCGACGAACGTATTGTTGGATACAAGCCCAAAAGCTTAACAGACGCAGAAGCCGCTGCTTTGCCACTAACTGCGATTACTGCTTACGAGCTACTCTTTGAGCGTCTTCAAATTCAAAAACAAACAACTGACATCGATAAAACAGACGACATTATTTTAGTCACTGGCGCAGCTGGTGGCGTCGGTTCGATTCTACTGCAGCTAATAAAGGCTTTAACTGGTGCAACAGTAATCGCAACAGCATCGAGAGAAAGTTCTGCCGACTGGGTGAAAAGCCTAGGAGCAGATTTTGTAGTAGACCACTCAAAACCAATGACTGAACAAATTCATGCGTTAGACATTGGTCAAGTTACCCACATTGCAAGTTTAACCCATACCGATAGTTACTTAGACACCTATGTAGAAGTGCTAAAACCAGGTGGCAAACTTGCATTAATTGATGATCCGCAAACACTAGATATAAGTAAGCTAAAGCCAAAGTCTATTTCCCTGCACTGGGAATTTATGTTCACACGCTCAATGTTCCAAACAGACGATATAGAGGCACAGCATAAACTGCTTAACCATGTCGCAGAGCTGATTGACCAAGGACAAGTTAAAACGACCGTCGGCAAACACCTAGGCAAAATTAACGCAAGCAACTTAATCAAGGCACATGCCGAGCTAGAATCAGGTAAGTCGATTGGAAAAATTGTATTAGAAGGTTTTTAGTAAACGTTACATTGAAACTAGACACTTGAAAAACAACCCCAACCCCAGATAAACAACAGGTAAGGAATTGAGCATGAATGACAAGCAAACGACACCGTTAACCATAGTAGCGAATATTATCGCCAAAGAAGACAAAGTTGAATTGGTTAAGAATGCACTAATTAAGCTAATTGAACCAACGAGAGCTGAACAAGGTTGTATCAATTACGATTTGCATCAAGATAATGAAAACCCAGCACACTTTATGTTTTTCGAAAATTGGGCATCGCGCGAACTCTGGCAGCAACACATGAACAACCAGCATTTAGCTGACTACCTTGAAGAAACGGAAGGCGCCGTCGATAGCTTTACGCTTAATGAAATGACCTTCGTAAAATAAATTCTGTAAAAACTAACGCTAGGCAGCAGCTCATCATTGCGATATGTCAATGCTGCAGCCTTTCAATAGAAATAAAGGCGAGAGAACACAATGAATATTAAAGAAGTGTTGGAACAACGCTATGCTACGAAAGAATTCGATACCAATAAAAAGTTAAGCCCAGAGCAGGTCGAGCAAGTAAAAGCTATGCTGCAACTAAGCCCAAATAGTACCAACTTGCAACCATGGCACTTTATTATTGCTGATAGTGAAGCAGGTAAACAACGCATTGCATCGAGCACCGAAGGCTTATATCAATTTAATACCAGCAAAATTCTAGACGCTTCACATGTAGTCGTGTTTTGTTCGCGCTTAAGTGCGGAAGAAGATTACCTGCGTCATGTTCTAGACAAAGAAGACAGCGACGGGCGTTATGCAAACGAAGAATTCAAAGACATGATGCATAGTGGTCGCTCTATGTTCGTCGACATGCATAAGTACGATCTCAAAGACCTTCAACATTGGATGGAAAAGCAAGTTTACCTCAATATTGGTAATTTATTACTAGGCGCAGCAGCACTTGGCTTGGATGCTCTACCAATGGAAGGTGTTGATTTAAAAACATTAGATACTGAATTCGGTTTACGTGAAAAAGGCTTTACCGCGGTAGCCTTAGTTTCACTCGGTTTTAGAAAAGAAACAGATTTCAACGCTCAGCTTCCAAAATCACGCTTAGACCATGACGAAATTTTTACTTTACTTTAGTTTAGTATAGTTTAGTTTAGTGAAGAACTTAGGCCGCGAGCACCTACGCCTGATTTAACGATAAAAGTCATAGATAATCTCATGACGTATGTAAAAATGCTCTGCAGTAGACAATCGTACGAAGCCGCCTTGGATAACACCCAAAGCGGCTTTTAATATTGAAATAGAGGTTTTTTGCTAGTGTGCGGTGGCGTTTGGTTTATCTTTGAGGATTGCCACCAATAATGCAGGTAAGAAGGTTAAGGTCAATAATGTCGACACCATAATCCCGCTCAACACAATAACACCGACACCACGATATAACTCAGTACCTTCCCCAGGTATCAGTACTAAAGGCGCAAGACCAAAAATAGTGGTCGCCGTCGACATAAGAATCGGTTTTAAACGTTTGCTTAGTGCTGCAAACACCGCTTCTTTCACCTGCATTCCCTGTGATTGAATAAATCGACGAGTTTGATCAACAATCAAGATAGGGTTATTAACCACGGTTCCCAACAAGATGAGGAAACCAAGCATAGTAATCATATCAAATGGCTGATGATATGCAGGCAGCCCCAAGCTAGACAACACGCTATTGACGCCGTTAACCAGAATAAGCCCTAGCAGACCACCTGCCATGCCCAGAGGTACTGTCGCCAAAATAAATAGCGGGTAACGCCAATGCGTAAATATTGCCACCAAAAGCAAGTAGCTCAATACCAGCGCGATGACAAAATTCCCTGATAAAGAAGCCTTAGTCGCTTCAAGTTGATCAGCTGCACCACTGATACTTACCTTAATGCCTTGAGCAATTTTCCCTTCTCGCCAAAGCGTCGGCAGCAGCTGCTCTCTCACCATTTGCTCCGCCGTCTCAAGTGCTACATCTCGAGGTGGAATAATATAGACAGTCACCGTGCGATTACCGTCAACACGACGCACCGAATTACTATTCTTGCTTTCGATAAGATCCGCCAGTGCGTGCAAAGGCAAGATATTACCATCAGGCGTTACAATCGGTGTACTGGCAAGCTGGTCGAGGTTTTGCTCGTTGCCAGCCCCGCTAAACATAAAGATATCGACTTTGTCATCGTTAAGTATGAACTCATCAACGTACGCACCATCACTCATGGCAGCCACAGCATAACCAAAGTCGCTATTGTCGATACCAAGCTCAGCCAAACGTTGCCACCTCGGCTGAATTTCAATAAGCGGCTGTTCAAGTGTTAGTGAACCGGGATCAGAATTTATCTGAGGGTTCTCAAATACAACATTGGCTTGTTGGTAAACCGCTTCAGCTGCTTGGTACAACTCAAGTATATTGCTACCCGCAATATCCACAGCAACCGCTCTCGTTCCACCATCATTACTAGAAATAATCGAACCACGTGAAGAGAATGCACGCATACCTTCGTAACTTCTAAACTTCTCGGTAATGGCGTCCATCATTTCGTTGATATTTTTAGCATCAACAGGTGCACTCAAGAACCAAATGCGTCCAACAGAAACCGACAAATTGTAATACTCAAGCGGTGGCATATTTGTTTTACCAGCGTCAAAGTCATTACTATCGGCATTCACGAATAGGTCAAAGTATTCCCTTAGTTCACTGCCTATCTTCTTCATCTCAGAGAGGTTGTAACTGGGTGGTGCAATCATCATCGAGAATGCTTTCGGCTCTTCACCCTCTGGCAAATACTCCGCGGCAGGCATCAAGCTATAAGCAGCCCCTAAAATGACCAAAACAAACGCCGCTGAAGCAATACGTGCTTGACTAACAGTGCGTGTAAAAATTTTGGCTAAGCTCAACCATTTATCAGACAAAGTAAATTGTTTACCTTGCTTTAAATCTGCCTTCTTGCCTAAATTTGCTAACGCCACAGGCACCAAAAAAATAGCCACTAGCATTGACGCGATAATCGCGCCTGAGATTGCAATTGCAATGTCAGAATATAGCTGACCAGCTTCTTGTTGAACGAACAAGATAGGCGCGAATACCAGCACCGTTGTCGCCGTTGAAGCCAGCACCGCTGGCCAAACTTCGGTGACCCCATTTATCGCTGCTTGTATTTTACTCACACCTTGACGCTTCGCTTGTACAATCGACTCCAACACCACGATGGTATTATCAACCGTCATACCAATAGCAAAAGCAACACCTGCCAGTGAAATAACGTTAATTGTTCGGCCAAAGGCCATCAATGCGAAGAATGCTGCGACGGTACAAAGTGGAATCCCTAAAACACCCACTAGCGTTGCTTTACCCGAGCGAAGAAAGAAGTACATCACTAACGTCGCCAGTAACGCCCCAAGAGCAAGGTTAGTCCATACATTTTCTAGCGAGCTACGTACATATTTAACGTCGTCACTGATGAGAGCAAGCTCTAGGCCATTTTGAACCAATAGTTCTTGGTTGATATCTTTCACTAATGGCAGCATAGCGTCTTTAATCGCTAACACATTTGAGCCGCTTTCACGACGAACCGATAAGCTGATAGTTCGCTCGCCATCTTTAAATGATAAGCCCCGAGTTTCAAAGTGATCTAAGGTCACCGTAGCAACATCTTTAAGTAAAATATTCGCGTTGTCTTTTCGGCTGATGATTAGATTTTCAAGCTCGCTAAGTTCTTCAAATCGTCCAATAACACGCAGTAAATAACGACTTTTACCGCTTTCAATATCACCAGCAGAACTGTCAGAATTTCTATTTCGAATCGCACTGCGCAGTTCTGGTAGGCTAATACCGCGCTGTGCTAGACGGGCTGCGTCTACTTTAATTTGAATCTGTCGTTGAGCACCGCCACCCACACCCACTTCGGATACGCCAGAAACGCTTTCCATGCGCGGCCTGATAAAGTCGTCAGCAAAGTCTCTTAGTAAATCCACGTCAAGTTGTAGCGGATTGCCTTTAACAGGCTTAAGAACGAAGTACATAAACGCATTGCCAGAAAAAGAACTGGAAAAAAGTCTTGGCTGGTCAACATTCTCGGGATATGCAGGTACTTGGCTAAGCGCATTATTTACGCGAATCAATGCATCGTTAGCATCAACACCAAAAGGAAATTCTAGCTCGATATTAGCCTCACCCATTTCAGCATATGACACCATGCGCGTGAGGTTTGGCAAGCTGCGCAGGTAGCGTTCCTGCTCTATTAATATTTCTTTTTCAACATCTTGTGGTGTTGCACCAGGCCAACCTGTCTGCACGGTAATAGTTCGCACTTCAAGGTCTGGTATCATTTGAACAGGAATATTAAGGGCGCTTACCAGCCCTAAAATGGTGGTGATAAGCACCACCACAGCAACTAAAACTCCTCGGTTTACGGCTGCAGCAATCATTATTGATTACCACGCGTTAATGACTTGTTTGAAGGCTTAGTACGGACTGGTTCATTGTCTTTTAACAATGCTACACCACTAACCACAACATTTGCTTGGTTAGGCACGCCAGTAACCGCTACCCAGTCCCCCTGCTTTTTTACTGTTTGTATCAGGTGACGTTGCGTTTTACCTGACACAACTGAAAATACACTTTGACCACCATCTGGGTGCTGTTTTATCGCAGACTTAAGCAACCATACGGTTTCCTGTTCACTGGCTGGCACACTAATTTCAGCCATCGCAGACATTCCCGCCATAAAGTTTTTATTATTCGGAAGATAAACGAGTCCAGTCACAGTGCGATTACTGCTATCAGCGACAGCCACAATACGGTTTAAGGTTGCATCGATAGACTCAGCCTGAGTGAAATCTGGAGTTACCTTTACCGCAACACTGTCGCTTGAACTAAGCGCAAACGAGTACTCTTGAGGAATTGCGACATTAAGCCTTAAATCGTCTTGTTTTACCAAGTTAAAAACTGGCGTTTGCTGCGTAACCCACTCACCCAAATTGACATAGCGCTTAGCAATAACACCAGAAAATGGCGCATACAACGTATGGCGGTCAAGCGTCTCCTTTTCTTGCGCTAACAATGCATTTTCTCGACTAAGCTCTGCCTTAGCAATTTCGACATCTGCTTGACGCTCTGCCATCAGGGTTTCTGCCACTAGCTGTTGTTTAGACAAGGTGATAATTTCCGCCAATAAACGATCAGCTTCTGTTAATGCGGCTTTTGCAGCTGCGACTGATGCTTGCTGCTGAACGACACCGTGTTTGGCAAGTTCAGTGTCTAGCACTAATAGCTTATCGCCCTGTTTTACTTCATCTCCAATTTCCACTGATAGCTCAGCAACAACACCAGACTCGAGCTGCGCTAATTGCGCATTTTGTGTTGCCTCAACTGTACCAATTAACGTTAAGGTTGCTTGGGATATATCTGCTTCAGCCTTTATAACTTCCACTTCAGCTGGTTGAGTATTTGTATTTGCTACTGCGCTATAACTTGTAAATGACATTAAAACTAAACAGCCGAGCAGGTAACAAGATTTGATGGGGGAAGTAATCTTTCTCATGAATATCTTTTAAGTCCCTAAATGATAATTATTTTCATTAAAGTATATTATCTTAATCTAGATTTCAGTCAATTTGCGACGACTAACTTACTGATTACGATAAACGAATAGTAATAATTTAAGTCAATGGTTAATTTAGAGCTAGTTCGCTGTTTTATATTAATTCGATATTCGTTCAGTGGTTATTTGTTTGGTATTAGTTTGGTATTAGTTTGGTGCTAACTTAATGTGAGCTTGTTATTAGTTAGGAGTGAGCTTGATGGGCAAAGTAGATTCGCCCTGCCAGATAAATAAGAAAAGCCCAGTAAGACTGGCTAATAGTAAAACAAGCTAATAGCAAGAAAAGTTAATAGGAAGAGAAAACCACCTTGCCGACCACGCCGGCAAGTGAGTTGCTAGAGTAATTCTTTGACAATAAGCTTCAGCAGATACGTCTCGCGCTCAATCGACATGCCTTTTTTATCACTTTCAGCAATGGTCTTTTCATTGTGCGCTATCGCTTGGTGAATATTCATCCATATCGGACGCATACCATTGTTTATCTCATGCGCTTCAAGAGAAGTCTCTTTCAGTGTCGAATCAATATCACAGGTATAGCAATAAGACAGCATGTGTATTGCATCAGCATCATCCTTGTACCAAGGTCGGTATTCTTCATAAAGGCCAAATGGACTTATGTTGGCAATATTTTGTGCGCCAGTTTCCTCTGACAATTCACGTTTTAAACCGTCAATTTTACTCTCACCTTCATCAATACCGCCGCCAGGCAGAGAATAGTCGTGATATCGCTCAGTAAATAGCAATAAGATATTCTCACCATCAAGCACAATGGCTCGAGTCGCTTCTCGAGTGAAATAGCTCGCTTTATCTAGGTTTACTGCCGGATGAATAGTTTGTCTCAAGTTACGCATTAATAATTCACTATCAGTTGTTCATTAAAGAAAACAATCAAAGGGTGCGTAGTGTAAAGCCTACTAATGTTAATGCCTACGGAAAAGCTATTTAACCTGAACTCGGGTTAAGAAGTTAGCGAATATATTCTAAATGCTAACAATATTAATAGTTTATATTTCTAGCGAGAAATTTATTCTTAGTACAAGGCAAATTTACTCCTCAATAGTTATTCTATTGTGAGTGAATTTAACGCAGTAATCAGGATAAATAGCCGTTAGAAAGTAATTTGTTATCCCGAGTTCAGGTTAGTTATTATTCATCGAAATTTAATATTTCTCTGCTAGTTTTAGCGCTATCTTTGGACAGGTTGCGTCCGCGTCATCCTAATCAGCACGTATAGATGTTACTCGTACTCATTCGACAAACCGATATCCACTCATGCGCAAGATAAAGACCGCTAGCGGCATAACACTCCATTATCAAGATAGAGGCAAAAAGTCTCAGCCAACCATTGTGTTAATCATGGGGCTAGGCGCACAAATGACAGTTTGGCCAGATGAACTGTACTTTGGCCTTGTAGATAATGGATTTCGGGTTATCCGATTTGATAATCGAGATGTTGGACTGTCTAGCCAGTTTGATAGCTACGGCAAACCTAATCTGCTGAAAACTTGGTTAGGTAGAAAGCTGCCACTTAGAAACTCCCTTCCCTATACACTCGAAGACATGGCGAACGATGTTATTGAGCTAATGTCTGCGCTGAAAATAAAAAAAGCCCATTTAGTGGGCGCGTCTATGGGCGGTATGATCGCACAAATTATTGCTGCTAAGCATAAAAAGAAAGTACTGAGCTTAACATCAATTATGTCGACAAGCTCTTATCCAGAAGTATCTAAGTCGAACTTAAAAGTTATGCTAAAACTTGCTAAGCGCCCGTCTTCTCACAATAAGGAAGCAGCAATTCGTTACAACGTAAAACTTAATCAATTGATTGGTAGCCCAGCATATCCGATAGACGAAGCTACCTTGCATCAGCAAGCAACAGCTACGGTAGAACGCCACTACAGCCCCGCAGCTTTCCAACGACAGCTCGCCGCAATCACAGCCGCCGGGTGCAGACGACAATTGGTCAAAAAGATTAAGGCCCCTACTATAGTCATTCATGGTTCAAGAGACCCGATTATCCCGTTACGCGCAGGTGTTGATACAGCGAACAAAATAAAGAAGGCCAAACTAAAAGTAGTCGACGGCATGGGGCATGACTTTCCACCAATACTTATGAAGAAAATGACGAAATGGCTAACAAAACATGTCGAGAAAGCAGAGTTCAAAAAAGAGCAAAGAAAGCAGAAAAAACTATCAAGCCTAACCAGCAAGAATTATTTGAAATAAACCTTATCTCACGAACAGGCCAACCTTGATCTAAATTTGAAGCAAAGATCGTCTTGAATAAGCTTTGAACAACACTTGATTTTCTGTGACTGGGTATAAGTATTTTAACTCACCAAGTTGCTATCTTATTGGTCTCGTTGCATTATTTTCCACCGCATCTAGCAGCCTTCATCAAGATCCCCTGAAAGAAAACGATCTGTTTAGCGATCGCTAAACAATCAGAAAGTCTAAATGAATTCCTCATCAGCTCAACAATGCTGACATCGAATTTGCCATCGATGCGTCACAAAGTGCAAACGCCAAATGCCAATTAACATTTGAACAACGGGTCAAAAAAAGTACTAGACAACATTGGCATTCCGCCGTACTACTATAAGAGTATCTTCGCACTAAAACGAAGCAAGGAAGTTAAATGAAACTAATAAAATACCTTTCCATTTCCGTGATAAGTGTATGCGTATCTAGTCATGTTTTTGCGTCTAACAATGGTGAGTTTGAGAAGTTCATGGGGGAGGATTCTCGTTCTAACTATGCCATTAACTACACAGATTACGATGCGATTCTAAAAACCTTTGTCATGCCAATGGGCAAATCGAGTCGAGCACAAGCTAAGAAAAGTAAGGCCAGTGTTGGCACTCGTTTGAAAAACAATATCAATAAACTTACAGCACTCGAAGGTAATCGCTTTTTATTTGAAGCTTTTAAAGACAAGGAATACAAACAGCTAATTAGCGATATAAGGCTGAGCCTGGAGGCAATTCCAGACCAAATGCCGTTAAGCGCATTTAGCAAAGAAGAGCAATTAGCGTATTGGCTTAATCTCTACAATATCACCGTGCTTGATGAGCTTAGCAAGCAATACCCAGTTAAGAAGCTCAAAGATTTATTCGACGACGACTCGTTTATGGCGCAGGACATTTTGACGGTATCAGGTGTCAAGTTGAGTTTAAACGACATTCAATATCGCATACTAGCCAAGAAGTACGACTATGACCCGTTGATTATCTATGGGCTTTACCAAGGCATTATAGGTTCACCTAATTTAAAAAATCGAGCTTATACGGGTGACAATGTTTACGAAGAGCTAGCAGATAATGCTGTAAACTTTGTGAACTCCAATCGCGGTACGTACGGTAAAAATAAAAAAGCGTTTCGCGTCTCGAGTTGGTACAAAAGAAACGAAGTGTTTTTTCCAGACTTTAACGAAGATCTAAGAGCGCACCTACTTGAGCATCTAGAAGGTTATACCCGATACGAGCTAGAAGATGCTAAGCGAATTAAAGCCAATATTAACGACTGGAATATTACTGACGTGTACGGCACTATGCGCCAATACGGTGGGGGTGTAGCAACCAATCAAGCGGCGCTATTAGATCCATACGGTGGACCAGAAACTACAGGTGAACAATTGCACTTTGATGGTGAAGTACTTACGTCTCGTCCAACTGGCCCGAGAGCAGGTGGAGACGCCGGCAATGCAGGTTTTCAAGACGTCGCTCGTCTATCTATGGCAGAGCTTGCTGGTCACAATGGTAGATTCTCTATTGAGCAAATGAACTGGCTTAAAAAACTCAATGAGTTGCGATTAGAGCATTCTGGGATAGTCACTATCACTGACATCGAAAATGACGATGAAGCTAGTGTCAATAAGGACGATGCACTACTCGATGACTCGAAATCGAATTAAGTTCAAAGTCCTATTGAAAACAAAAAACTAACGAAAAAGCCCGGCTAACTCGAGGATATAGTAAAAAACCGGGCTTTTTATTGCGTTTATGATTTTTCAATAAACCGATTATTTCCCCATCAAATACTCTGCAACAGCTTGATATGCAGGTAAAGACGTAGGATCGATTTTGCCATTTGCCGATGTTGGAAATGACGCAAACCTCACTAGCACCATATCTGCTGTCGGATCAACGTAAATAGTCTGACCATGAACACCTCGCGCTGCATAGGCCTGATGCTCATTATGAAACACCCACCACATACTTTGATAGCTACCACCTTCCAATGTTGGAAACCCAGCTTTGGCGAACGCTTTTTTACTGCCACCTCCTCTAATCGACTCGATAGCCGCTTCTGGAATAATTTGAATACCATTAACCCTACCATCATCTAGCATTAGCTGCCCTAGCCTAGCTAAATCCCTTAAACTCGCACTTAAGCCGCCACCGGCAAACGGTGTACCGAGTGCATCAACCGTAATATTGGCATCATGCTCTGTTCCTATTTGCTGCCAAAGCATTTCACTGGCAACTTGGCTGAATGGTTTGTTGGTTATTCTTGCGATAATCCAACCAAGCACGTCAGAATTAACCGTACGATAGCCAAACGCCTCACCGTGTCGCCCCTGCTTTTTCACCGTCTGTAAATATTCGAAGTAACCAACAGGCCCGCTGTAGTCACTAGGCTTAGGAAGTGGATTGGCAGCATAGGCATATTGCCAAATATCAGCATTAGGGTCGGCGTAATTTTCGCTGTATTTTAATGCTGTGGTCATATTCATCACTTGTCTAACCGTCGCATCGCCAAAAGCAGACTGCGCCAATTCTGGAATAATACGTTTAACTTTCGCGTGCTCATCTAATTGACCATTTTCAATTAGCACTTGCGCCACCAACCCTGTGAGTGATTTTGTCATGGACATTGCGGCATGCAAATTATCTGGCTGCAAGCAGCCCGTATAGTATTCATATACCACCTTGCCCTTGTGCAAAATAATCAGACCATCAGTGTAATTAGCTAATAAGCTTTGCTGCCAACTCATGGCCGTGTTGCTACCCATAGGCACAAAAGTTACACCATCTATGCCCTTCACTAACTCGTATTCGAAAGGACGGGCAACGTAAGGATCGCGTTTAATGGCGGTTGTCGGTAACAACTCTTGCATATGGCACACCGACCAGCGGAGTTTTGGAAAACTAAAGAAATTACTATCCGGCTGCATCACCCTTTTGTCTTTCGTCGGAGGAAAACCCGACATCCAGCCCATCACACTGGGGTCAGATTCGAGCGCATTCAATGGAGGTGCAGTTGAGTGTCCAGATTCATTGGCAATAGCCTTTGCGTTAACCCAAATAGATAATGACGCAACGACGTAAAGTAACACAGTAAACTGGTGAAACTTCATAATGGTTCCTTTTCCTATTCCATACTTTGTTTTTAACAAATTCACACTATTTTCGGCGCTTAGTCCGTGGCGAATTAATGAGAACTATACGCGTAAAACTGCGAACACAGTTTAACTTTAGCGGAAATTTATCAAGGGGTTGTAGAAATAAATTTAATAATTCCGTCCACATTAAAAGCTGTTTAATGCACGCAAAATTCTGACTAGCTGCTAGGCTAGCTAGAAATTGGAGAGTTTTTTACAACAAAAGAGGTTGATGCAGTGCTGAAGATCTTATCTGCAAATGGGTTGTTATGGATGATGCTTATTATCTTTCAAAGCGCAGGCTTTGCCCAAACACCCGAAGATATCATTCCGACGACAGATACCACGCCAGTTCCCGTAGATACGCAAGAATCCCCAAGAGACTTTGCTCAACGCCTTATTCAGCGCCTGAGTATGAGTGACAATAGTGACATTAGTGATATGTTCGACCAGCGCTTTAACCGTACATACAAACAATACAAGGTCACGCTAGTCGCAAACAATTTCTCCGCACTGCTCAATGAATTTGGCACGCTAACGCCGGCAAATTTACTATCGAATGTTCCACAAGGCAACGCAGAGTCCGGACTCGCTGCTCAGAATGAGCAAATTGGTGAGTTCAAACTTATCAGCGGTGATGTCCCCATCATACTCATCCGTATTCGACAAGAAGACGGCCGTTATAAATGGTTTATTGCGAGAGAAACTGTTCTCGCCATTTACGAGAACATGCCAGAGCAGCACCAGACCATAATAGAACAGCTACTACCTGAAATATTGGCAACACAATCTTGGCGCGGCGCACCAATTGGACAATGGTTGAGCTTACCAATATTTGCCATTATCGCGTTTGCGTTTTCTTGGTCAATGACATTTGGTTCACTATTTATTATTAAGCGCTATACCAAAATTACCGAGAACACCGTTAGCCATTACATTATTGACGTCATGCTTCGCCCCGCATGTATTGTCATAGCCGTTGTCATTTTCCTTTTCATGTCTAGGTTTGCTGGCCTTTCCATTCTGATTCGTCAATCGTTTAGCGTATTCACCATTAGCCTGATTTGGATCGCTTTTTTTATTTTTGTGTGGTCTTTGGTTAATCGAGTTGCCGAGCATAGTGAAAAGTACTTGCGTGAGAAGAATAAAGTTGGTGGCCTTTCAATAGTTATTTTTCTGCGCGCCAGCGCCAAAGTTGTTCTGTTTACGCTCGCGGTCATCATTCTGCTGGACACCTCTGGTTATGACGTGTCCACTTGGTTGGCTGCGCTGGGAATAGGTGGTATTGCGCTAGCACTAGGGGCGCAAAAAACCATCGAAAATTTAGTCGGCAGTATTATGCTTGTCCTTGATCAACCGCTAAGAGTTGGCGATTTCTGTAAAATTGGCGACTGCAAAGGCACAGTCGAGCATATCGGCATGCGTTCCACGAGTCTGCGCACTTTGTCGGACACAGTAGTCACTATCCCTAATGGTGTCTTAAGTGGCGAGCAAATTGAGAACTTTACCCGTCGTCAGCGCTTTTTAGTGAAAACTACTTTGAACCTCAGGTATGAAACACCAATAGATAAGCTTGAAGACTTACTTGTTGCTCTGCGCAAAAACTTAGTCTCTTTCGAGTTCGTCATTCCAATGCCTGCTCGAGTTCGTTTTATTGGCTATGGTGCTTTTTCTCTCGATGTTGAAGTGATGACCTATATTCGCGCGCTAAACTATGAAATATTCCTCGAGAAACAGGAAAAGTTGCTATTGTCGTTTTCACACATTGTTGAAGAGCACGGAAGTGGCTTCGCGTTTCCGTCACAAACTATTTATACCGTTGAAGATGACTTTACAACAGATGCAGCTCAGCAAAAGTCCCTCCGACAAAAACCACCGGCGAATTAAATACGTTGGAATGTAATAAACAAAAAAAGGAGAGCAAATCTGCTCTCCTTCTACTGATATTTCAATTTCCATTCGTGCGTTCAGGCTAACCAGTATTGCGCATACCTGTCGCAACACCCGCCATTGTCACCATCAAGAGTTGTTCTGACTCTGGATGCTCCGGCTTTTCACGTAAACGCTTTAACGCTTCGATTTGCAGCAAATGGAGCGGAACTAAGTAAGGTTGTCGCAAGTTGAATGAGCTTAAATTCCACGGGTCATTTTCTAGCGTCTGTTCCTGTTTCAACAAGGTAAGAACCGCTTGCTCATCTTGCTTAAGCTGCTGTCGTAACTCATTACCTAACGCTTGTAATTCTGGCTCTACAAGTGCTTTATCATAAAGCGCAGAAAGTTGAGTATCTGACTTGAGATACACCATTTCAGTTAGCGAGATACGGGCTTTGAAGTAAGGCCAATTCTCAAGCATGTCAGCCATCAAGGCTTTGTGTTCACCGTAAAACTGATCGATTGCTTGCCCTAACCCTAACCAGCTAGGTAATACTAAGCGATTTTGGCTCCATGCGAATATCCATGGAATAGCACGCAACGATTCAATACCACCGTCAGAACGGCGTTTGCTCGGCCTTGAACCCAGCGGTAAAGAGCTTAACTCCTGTTCTGGTGTTGCCTGCCTAAAGTATTGAACGAAGTTCTCTTGCTCACGAATATAACCGCGATAAACACGACAACTAAAATCAGCCATTTCATTCATTAGCTCTCGCCATTGCACTTTCGGTTCAGGCGGTGGCGTAATTAAGCTCTCTAAAATCGCACTAGCGTATAAATGTAAACTGCGAACAGCAAGATTAGGTAAACCGAATTTATATCGAATCGTTTCGCCTTGCTCGGTTACACGCAAACCACCGTCCAATGTCCCTGGCGGTTGTGATGCGATTGCCGCATGCGCTGGCCCGCCCCCACGACCAATTGTACCGCCTCGACCGTGGAATAGTTTAAGCTCAACTTCGCGTTCGTTAAACACTTCAACCAAGGCTTCTTGCGCTTGATACTGCGCCCAAGTAGCCGCCAATACGCCAGCATCTTTTGCAGAGTCACTGTAACCGATCATGACATATTGCTTGCGCTGACAGCGATTTAAGTATTGCTCTACACTCAATAGCGACTTCATTACGCTAGGTGCGTTATTCAAGTCATCGAGAGTTTCAAAAAGTGGGGCTATTGGCATTTCCCAGGTAAAGCCTGTCGCCTTCATCAGTAAGTTTACCGCGAGCACATCGCTGACTTTACTCGCCATTGAGATGATGTAAATGCCTAACACTTCTTTAGGCTGTTTCGCCACCATATGGTAGGTATCGAGCACTTCTTGCGTGTCACTGCTCCACTGGATATTTGGCAGCAAAGGGCGAGGGTTGGATATTTCACTCAACAAGAATTCTACACGCTGGGCCTCATCCCAAGTATGGTAATCCCCCAGACTCAACATTGAGACGATTTCAGCAATGGCATCATCGTGTCTTTCACTATGCTGGCGAATATCGAGCTTCACCAAGGAAATACCAAAACACTGCACTTTACGAATGAGATCTAATACGCGTGAATCTGCGACACGCGTTAAACCGACAGCAATCAAACTCTCTCGACATAACACTAACGGTTTTAGTAACTGCTCTGAACTAGAGATTGCACCAGCTGTTTCACTTTCTCGCAGTAAAGCAACCGTCTGTTTTAACTTACCGACCATGTCTTTTAGGATTGCTCGATATGGACCGATTCGCTCAACATCAGCTTCAATCAGTTCTTCAGTCGCTTTATGCATTGAAAGTTCGAGGTAAAGTTGTTCGAAGTCCCCTAGATAAAGCTCAGCCGCCATTAAACGCGCTTGCAAAATGGCTTGTTCACTGAGCACAGCTGTTACAAATGGGTTACCGTCTCGGTCACCAGCCATCCAGCTTGCCATCGTAATCGGTACAATATCACTTGCTAGACGCTCACCAGTAATTTTCACAGAAAGCTCATCTAATTCGCGTACAAACTGCGGTACAGCATGCCACAAACTATCGCCAACCGCGTTTAACCCCCAACGCGACTCATCAAGCGGCGTCGGACGCTGCTGACGAATTTCATTGGTGTACCATGCCTGCTCGATAATTTCTTTAACGCGAGGGCTTAAGTCTTCACCGCCTTTACCTAGCTCATCAGCGACTTCATTGTATTTATGAATAAAGGTACGACGATTAATTTCGGTAGGATGAGCTGTTAGCACAAGCTCAACGTGCAACTTAGCGATTGCTTGCTTAAATTGCTTGGCGTCAACACCTTCTAGCTTTTCAGCCAGCGAGTCAAGCGGGTGTGGTAAATCAAGTTCAGCTAAACCTTGCTCGCTAGCAGTGTGCTGCTGTTCAGCCACATTAGCTAAATTGAGGAATTGACTGAAGGCGCGCGCATGCACTAATAAATCTTGCTCTGAGCTTTCCGCAAAAATTGCTTGAAGCTGTTCAACAGATTGTGGCTCGCCGGCAACTACTCGCTTGCCCAATAAGCGGACGGCTTCGATGTTGTCGACCCAGCTGTCACCTTTGTCGTTAGCAATTGTTTGTCCCAGCACTTCACCGAGCAATCGCACGTTATTAGATATTGTTTCTAACATATCTCTCTCCTTTCGATGGAATCAGTCTAGGGTGAGCAAAAAATATATTCCAATATATATTTTTATTTATTTATATAGATTTTTATTTATACTCAGGTCAAATATTCAAAAATAACCAACGAAGTGAAGGCATAACTAAAAGGGCATAACTAGAAGGACATAGCTAACAGCTCTAGCTTCTAGCATTGCATTAAGAACCTTGAGTTAGAAAATTTAAGACAGCGTTCATTAGCTATGTTTGTTAGGTATATTGATTAGGTAAGCGTTTTGAGGTGTAACTGTGCAATCTAGACGACCAACATTAAGACAGTTAGAGCTTTTACAAGCGCTCGAACGGCACAAGAGTATCTCATTGGTAGGTCAACAGTTACATATCTCTCAGCCGTCGGTTTCTATTCAGTTAAAACAGCTAAAGGAACTCGTAGGCCTGCCTATCTATCAACAGTTTGGAAAAACAGTAACGCTGACAGATGCTGGTAAAGAGCTATTACAATGTGCCAATGAGGTATTCACTAGCTTCCATAACCTCAACGTAGCACTCGACGATTTGAAAAATTTGAGTGCAGGTTCGCTCAAGCTTTGTGTTGTATCCACCGCCAAATATGTGCTGCCATTATTACTCGGTGCTTTCTGCAAAAAACACCCAAAAGTTGATGTAGACTTGAAAGTTGGTAACCGCAAAGAAGTTAAAGAACGATTGGAAGCCAATGAAGATGACTTTTATTTTTTCAGCCAATTACCTACTAACATTGAAGTTAAAAAAACACCTTTTTTGAATAACGAACTTGTTGTCATCGCACCAGCAAATCACGAATTGAACTTGCAGGAGCAAGTGAGCCTCGCTCGTTTATCTCACTATCCGTTCATTATGCGTGAATCAGGTTCAGGAACACGCCGCACAATTGAAGAGTTTTGCCAAGAGCGCGGTGTAACACTTAACGAAAAAATGACTATCGAAAGTAATGAAGCCATCAAATACGCTGTTGCTTCTGGCCTTGGGTTGTCGATACTCAGTCGGCACACGCTCGACTATGGAGATGTGCCAGGTCTGGTTAAACTCAACGTAAAAGAATTTCCCATTTGCAATCAATGGTACTTAGTGCAACGCAAAGATCGACAGCAAAGCCTCATCGCAAAAGCCTTCGAGAGCTTTATGAAAGAGCAAGGCCTAAGCATTTTAGAGAAATCTGTCACCGATAAGCGGTAGACTACACTTCTGATGCCATCTGTGTTAACGATACAACCACAGGGTGCTTGCGCTTACGTTCTGTGGTGATCATATAGAGTTCTTCGCTAATTTCTTCAGTTCTCCCAATAACAGCCACTTGGTAGGTTTCAAGTACATGGCTTTCAACGATTGTCGGCGTACAGAAAATACCGTAACCGGCCTGCCCAAACAGCTTAGTAAGCGCACTATCGTCGAATTCAGCAACGATATTAGGCTTCAGTTCTCTGTCACTTAACCAAGACAACAAAGCGAGTTTGATTGATGACTGATCACCCGGTATCAACATTTCCTGATGATTGAGATTTTGAGGGAACTCGCCTTTTAAGGTATGTGCCTTTGACGCCGCGATATAGAAGCTCAGCCCGCTATCAATAACCTTTTGACTGTATGCCTTAACTGCTTTTCCCGGTGGGATAGGACAATCAGATAAAATCATATCCAGTTTATTAAGCGCTAAGTCTGCCAATAAGCTATCAAGCTCACCTTCTCGACAGATTAATTTGATAGCTAATTCACCATCGAAGATAGGTTTTAAAAAATCATAAGAAAAAACTTTCGGAATAACATCGGTAATTCCGACGGTAAAGGTCATTTGTTGATTCAGCTGATTTGGCTCTAAACGCTGTGTTAACTCATGTCCCAAGCTAAAGATATCTTCGGCGTAAGAAAAAACCATCTTACCCTGGTCATTGAGTACCAGTCGCTTTCCATGGCGTTCAAATAGCGGCATTCCCAAATAGTCTTCAAGTGTCGCCAACTGACCGCTAACTGTTTGAGGTGTAAGGTGAAGTAGCTTACACGCAGCTGCAATACTGCCCTCTTTTGCGGTTAGATAAAAATAGTATAAATGGTTGTAATTTAGTTGCTTCATGACACAAGTTAATCTCAGATATTTCCGAATAAGAGTTAAGTTTAATTCGAATTTTAAAAATAAAACGAAAAGGGTATAACTTCAAGCCTAATGTCTGAAGAGTAGGATGCCATGACTAAAGCTAACTTTCGTTTAATGATCCAGCACGACGCGCTAGGCGGCGTAATATTGGTTATTGCCGCAATTATGGCAATGATTGTTGCTAACTCTTCATTAAATGGGCTTTATCAGAGTTTTCTAAACCTTCCTGTCGCGGTGCAATTCGGCAACTTCGAAATTGCTAAACCTCTATTGCTGTGGATAAACGACGGCTTAATGGCAATATTTTTCTTCCTCGTCGGGTTAGAAGTTAAACGCGAAATTGTTGACGGTCATCTATCTTCACCCGAACAAATAATGCTTCCAGCTATTGCTGCAGTAGCAGGTATTGTGTTCCCAGCACTTTGTTATGTCTGGTTCAATATGGACGACCCGCAAGCCATACAAGGCTGGGCTGTACCTTCTGCAACCGATATCGCTTTTGCGTTAGGTATTTTCAGTTTATTTGCTAAGCAAGTACCTATCTCGCTCAAGCTCTTTTTACTTTCAGTGGCAATCTTCGACGATATAGGCGCAATCGTCATTATTGCCCTGTTCTATTCGCAGGATTTATCAACTCTTTCACTAATTATTGCGGCTATCGGCCTAGTGGGACTGTTCGCATTGAATCGCTGCCGAGTTAAGTACCAAGCGGCCTACATTTTAATAGGTGTAGTGGTCTGGGCTGCGGTACTGAAATCTGGCGTTCATGCAACGCTTGCCGGCTTCGCCTTGGCACTATTTATTCCAATGAAGGTCAAGAACGAAGACGGAAACCCTATGTTACTCAACCTCGAACACAGCGTTCAGCCGTGGGTAGCGTTTGCCATTTTACCAATATTTGCATTCGCCAACGCTGGTGTCGTGCTGACAGGCATTTCAATGGACGATCTGCTACACCCTGTTACTTTAGGTGTCATTACCGGCCTCTTCTTTGGTAAGCAAATTGGTATTTTTAGTGCCTGTTGGATAGCGATAAAACTTGGTATCGCTAAATTGCCAGAAGGTGCGAATTGGGTACAACTTTATGCGGTATCGGTGCTATGTGGTATCGGTTTCACCATGAGTTTATTCATTGGTTCATTAGCTTTTGAAAACGCTGATGCACAGTATTTTGAACAAGTGAAATTAGGTGTACTAGTTTCTTCTGTTTTAGCTGCAGTACTGGGTGGTTGGTTGATCAAAAACTCTCAACAAAAAGTGAAGGAGATTAGCTATGAGACTCGTAGCTCTGTTACTTAGTAGTGTGTTTTTAACTTCTTTGAGCGTTAAAGCGTCAGAGAATACAGAATTAGTCTGTGGAGAGGACAAAACCCCTGTCGAATGTAAGGCTTATTTATCCGGTCTTGTAGATGGCTATATTGCCAGTAAGCAAAAGTACCTGCCAACCAAGCCTGAATTTGAAAGCAAGTACCTCGACCGTGCTTTTGCTAATCGCGTAAGCTTAGCACGCTATGACCAAGGCAAAGTGAAACCAGCTTGCTTGCCTGACGATGTAGACAAACTAAGAGCGATTAAGCACCT
This sequence comes from uncultured Thalassotalea sp., assembly GCA_947492575.1. Lineage (GTDB taxonomy): Bacteria > Pseudomonadota > Gammaproteobacteria > Enterobacterales > Alteromonadaceae > Thalassotalea_F. The sequence goes on along the minus strand of CANLNK010000001.1, from coordinate 1,085,773 downwards.
AATTGAAAACGGCTCAGACACAGAACTCAGCGAAGAGCTGGGAAATTATTTACGCAATAGATACGCTTGCAGCAGCAACTAACGCTTCTTATGTTCTGCACTCGCCTGTCTCGACTTAGCATTTGACAACCCCCCAACCTACACTCGTGAACGAGTTGGTTTCCTTTGTGGCGGCATCCTTTGCCGCCTTTTTTTATTTTGCAATTCTTGGTGTTTGTAACTTGCAAAACCCCGTAGCTAGAACTATTGATCAATATAGGTCGCAATCACGCACCTTGTGTAACTATTAATTGATAACCACCTGAAGTGTCGTATTGAATAAAAGGACAAGGTTTGTCACAGCCTCCATTTAACCCAGACAAAATTAACTTTCTTGAACAATGTGGCTTCTTGATAGCAGTTGTTGGTGGCATTGATGAAAGTAATAGCGGTGACTCTGAGGTTCGCAAAATAAGTTACAACTCAGCTGGCTGGCAGGCGTTCCGCTTAGCCGACAACAAAGAAAACCTTGCTGTCACCGATTTATTCAGCGCAAACGATGCCAATAAGTTAAACAGGCTGTTAGAAAGCATGGAGAGCCGAGTCGACAAACAAGACCAAAAATCGTCTTCTATTACGCTGCAAACTAATGATTGTGAACATTGGTTGGAATGTCGTATAGCGTTAAAAATAATCGAGGTAGAGCAGTCAACAACGGGACATACAGAAGAAAACAATACGACCAAAGAGTCACCTAAACTTTCTAACAGTGCGTTTCTTTTGATTTGTTCCGATGTTACGGAAAGCCATAAGAAAGCAGAGGAACACGCGTTATTATCAGAACTTGCGACCACTGCTGGAAGCGTACTTAAAATCGGCTACTGGCAGTTAGACATCGCCACCCAAGCACTTTACTGGTCTGATGAAATATATGATATCCATCAAGTAGATAAGGCAACATACAAGCCCGAAGTCGAGTCTGGACTTGCGTTTTACCACCCCGATGACGTTGACATTATCATACAGCATGTAAGAGCAGCTATTCATGAAGGCATAGGCTGGACGTGTGAGCAATTAAGGATTTTAACGCACAAAGGAGAAGAACGGTTTATTTTAACCAGTGGAAATGTCGTCCTTGACAACGCACAAAAGCCAGTGCGTTTATTTGGTATTCTTCAAGACATTACAGAAAAGGAAAAGACCTACTTAGAGCGTGATTTTCTTGCCACAGCTCTCAGAGAAGCGACAGTAGGTATGGTTGTCGCTGATGCAGATAAACGTGTTATCTGGGCGAACAGCTCATTTGAGCGTATGACAGGGTATTCTCTAGAAGAAATCAAAGGAGGAAAACTGGGCCCTGTGCTTCAAGGAGACAAAACTGATCGCAATACCGTCCAACTACTAAGTGAAAAACTGGGGCAAGGACAAGCAGTCAGAACTCGTATCCTCAATTACCACAAAAGTGGTGCGCCCTATTGGAATGAGCTATCAATCACCCCCATCTATAAGGACGGTAAACTTGCATACTTCTTTGCCGTACAAAATGATGTAACTGCTGAAGTTGAAGCTAAGCAAGAACTGGAAAAACTCAACTTGTCGCTGGAACAGCAAGTAGAAAAGCGCACGTTAGATTTAGCAAAAGCCAATTTCAAACTGCAACAACAAGCTAATATTGACCACTTAACCCAATGTTTAAACCGCCGTACGCTTGGCGATACACTCTCGGCATTAACCAAAGAGGTATCTAAACAGGGGTCACAAATGGCACTACTCATGATTGATATTGATTATTTCAAATCAATCAATGATACCTACGGCCACCAAGCAGGCGATGTTGTGCTGCAAAGTATAGCGATTAAACTTAAAAAATTACTGCGAAGTGAAGATTACGTTTTCCGTATGGGCGGCGAGGAATTTCTCGTTATTATGTCGCACCTCGAAAAAGATCAGTCATACAAGGTGGCAGAGCGCATTCGCAGCGAAGTGTCGGAGATGACCATTAACTTTGAACAGCACAGTATTGCCGTAACCATCAGCATAGGATTATTTAGCTATAACGCTGAAATAGCGCCAGAAAAGGCGATAAAACAGGCTGATAATTACCTTTATCAAGCGAAAGCAATGGGACGCAATAAGATCGTAACGAGTTAAAGGTAAACAACTTTTACTCGCAACAACACCAATAGTGTTATTTCATAAAATGCCTAATAAAATTGAAGATACAGGTAAACTTTAATTGGCGCACAAGCGCATGTTTAACATTTCACTTCTAGCATTTAGCATCTAAAATAAGCACCCGATGCAGTATTGAGCACTAACTTTTAATTTCAATATTATGAGTTTCAGACCACTGCCTCAAATCATCCAGTATCTGCAACGCTGTTCTTCCAAACTCCGTCAATTCATAACTCACAGCCATGGGACGCTCACTCAGTACGTTGCGCTTTACCATGCCTTCTTGCTCGAGCTCTTTAAGGCGTTGATCAACCATTTTCTTCGTCGCTCCTCCCAACATGCGCGACAAATCGTTAAAACGTACCGCTCCGTCTTTGAGATGATAAATGATTGATCCCTTCCACTTTCCACCTATCAAGCGCATGCCCTTTTCAATAGCGCATGGTTCAAGGCATGCATTAAGAACTTTTTTTCGTCCTTTACTATCTGTTTTTATTGAACTTTCCATCAAAACCTCACAACAAAACACTAGGTTCCCAAAAGTATACTAATTGATAACACCTACAAGGTATCTAAAATATACCACATTAGAGTTAATCGAGAAACGTAACATTAGGAATGAACATATGAGCAACGTACTAATCATCAACGGACACCAGTATTACCCATTTGCTGAAGGCCGTTTAAATGCCACCTTAGTAGATAAAGCCGTAAACATTTTGGAAAGCAAAGGCCATGAAACGAGAGTGGTTACTATGCAAGATGAAATTAACATCGAGCAAGAGTTGGAAAACCACACGTGGGCAGACATTGTCATCTTTCAATCGCCGGTAAATTGGATGGGCGTAACTTGGTCGTTTAAAAAGTACATGGACGAGGTTTATACCGCAGGAATGGGCGGTGCGCTTTGTAACGGTGATGGGCGAAATGCAGAACAACCAAAGAAAAATTATGGCAAAGGCGGCACACTTTCTGGTACTAAGTACATGATATCACTTACCTTTAACGCACCAGAAGAAGCTTTCAATGACGTTGATGAGTTTTTTAATGGCAAATCGGTAGATGATCTACTATTCCCTATGCATATGAATTTTAAGTTTTTCGACATGCAACCACTTGAAACATTCGCCTGTTTCGATGTGATGAAAAATGCAGATATTGAAAATGACCTGCTTCGCTATGAAGCACACTTAAACAAGCTTTTTTAATTGCAGCAATAACAGGTGAAACATGACTAACGAATACACTCAAAAATTGCACGCAGGTGCTGCGTTTCCAGAGATCACTGTAGAGCTAAAAGACGGCGGTAAACGAGTTCTTGGAAAGCCCGAAAATGGATTGTCGTGGCAGATGGTCGTGGTATATCGTGGACGCCACTGCCCACTTTGCACCAAATACTTGAACCAGCTAGAGAGTTTCAAGCAGAAACTTATTGATACAGGTGTTGATTTGATTGCGGTTTCTGGCGATAGCAAAACGCAACTAGACAGCCACGCAGAACAACTTGAGGTAAGTTTTCCATTGGCATATGGCCTAACGATAGAACAAATGAAAAGTTTAGGTGTATATATTTCTGATCCTAGGTCACCACAAGAGACGGATCACCCCTTTGCAGAGCCGGGACTATTTGTTGTAAACGAAGAAGGTACTGTGCAGGTTGTCGATATTTCGAACAACCCCTTTGTAAGACCTGAACTTGAAGCGCTTACCAATGGACTTGCTTGGATTAGAAACCCTGACAACAACTACCCTATTCGTGGGATGCATAAATAATCGTTCGACTAGACAGTAGTGAATTGGACTATTGGCCGGTTAGGAAATTGAACAGCGTTGAGCACCGCCGATTGAAGTTTAATGTAAAAGCCTCTAGGTAGCACTTGTAAAAGGTAAAAGGTAAAAGGTAAAAGAGCATTAGTTGCCGATGTTTGAACTAATGCTCTTTCTCGCAATGTGATTTCAGTTCAGCTTAACGTTAAAAAGCCATGTTTCTAAGGTCGGTTAACCCTAGGTAGTCTCAACCGATAATTTGTTGATAAAGCATATCCTTTAACATCGCTCGATCGTGTTTTAGTTGGTGAAATGAGCTGTCTTCAATTGGCGCATTTCTTAATTCTAGTTTTCTTATCTCTGCGTCAAGTGCATGATACTTAGCTGCATTTTCAGCGAAAGAAGAATTTGCCTGATTTAGCTCAGAGATTTTGTCGCGATAGTTCGGAAATTCATTCACTAGAGAGTGGTCTTCACCTAACATAATAGCTCCTCAATTAATGTCATTTGTATTCGCCCAAACTAAGTCTCCACTGCATACTGACTCACAGCGTTGAGCTAACACTAAGGATAGTTCAAACTTAAAAACTCGCCTGCTGAACATAAGCGATTAACGTTAGTTCAGCTATACTCTGCAAAGACATTGGTTCAAGTTCTTAAAGGCTCAATAATGAAAACGATATTGGCATTCTTAACGCTACTCACTTTTTCTCTGCCGGTTCTTGCAGGGGCAGAAAAGGATCGAAAAGAAATACTCGAAGAAAGTAGTGAAATTCTACAGAGACTCTATAAGGAACAGCCTGAAACGAAAGCAAAAGTCGCCAATGCCGTTGGCTATGCCACGTTTTCTAATATCGGTGTAAACGTTATATTTGTTTCTGCAGGTGGTGGTAAAGGCGTTGTCCATAGCAACAAAACGGGTAAGAACACCTATATGAAAATGGGCACAGTTGGCGTTGGTATAGGACTGGGCGTTAAGGACTTTCGTGCGGTATTTATTTTCCATGAAGAAGATGCCATGAATGACTTCATCGAAAAAGGTTGGGACTTTTCAGGCCAAGCTGATGCTGCTGCCAAGTCTGGTAAAAAAGGAGCTGAAGGCAGTACTGCCGGTACTATCATTAATGGAGTTTCGGTCTATCAAATGACAGAGACGGGTCTCGCCTTACAAGCAACACTGCAAGGCACAAAATACTGGAAAGACAGTAAGCTAAATTAAATAAGATAAGGTGTGAGTGAGGACAACTATCGACTCCACTTAGATTAAGCTCATGGACAAGCTTTGATGGTTAAGTATAAAAGGTTTTTCGGCTTATTAGCGTTGTTCGCTTCGTTTGTAAGTAGAAGCTATGCGGAAGAAATCGAGGGGCTTGCCCCTAAAAGCTCTCCGTTTGAAACACTGTGTGCGGTAGAGCAACCACCCTATTCAGCAAGCGAATATGAAACACAGGGCCATTAAATCAACTCGTTATCGAATCATTTCGCATAGCTGGCATTAAAATAGACGTCGTATTTTCTTCTTGGGCAAGAGCGCTTCAAGACGCAGGGGCTGGCCGATGTATCATAGCTGGAATGTGGCCAACCGAAGAGCGAAGGCAAATCTTTTACTTTTCGGAGCAGCCAATCATAAAGCAACAACTTGGCATTTACACTTTAAAAGGTGAGCTATATCAGCAAATGGATGGCGGTATTGTCGCCATAGAACGCTCTAGCTATATCCCTAATGCGTTAAACAAACCGGGGTGGTTCACCTATGAAGTAACAAGTCCTGCAGCAGGGGCGAACATGTTAGCCTCCAAGCGAGTTAACGCTCTGTACGCTGAAACAGGCTATCTAAATTATTTGATTAATAAAGATAAATATTTGGCCGATCGAATTTGGCTATCACTAGCGAACCTCCAAACGGTTAATGGATACTTAATTGTTTCGAAGGGAAAGCCTAACGCTGAAGCTCTCATCTCAGCATTTAATCAGCACTTCCCTAAAGTACTCATTGCCAATAACATCGCAAGATTTAAACAACTCAATATAAACTAATACGCACACTTAGCTATTGATCAAAACCAGCGTGCATCACGTAATTTTACTTTTAAAGCGTAATTGAGCAGCAGAAAGCCTTACCTGAAAAGAAATGCTGCGTTAAGAGGATGTATGAAATTATTATACAAACAACTAAGTACAATGCGTATCGACAAGCTCATCATTAATTCATTAGAACAAGCCCTTTATCAGGCCATCGTGGTAATCGACGGTGATGAACATGTGGTTTGGCAATCTGAAGACAAAACGCTGACGACGAGAAACCTCACAAAAATGCGCGAGCACTTTGAAAAACTAGACGTAGCAGAAATTGTCCTTCGGCACGAAAGTGCGTACGATGAAATGGTCGGCCAGCGGACAAAAAACGGCAACAACCGTTTAGAAGTACCATTGAGAAAGAACCCTTATGCCGTGCTCAAGCATCTGCATTAATAAACACTTATCCATCAAGGCATAAAATGACAAAAACCGCTTCGCCGCTCGTTGTATTTGACCTAGACCAAACGCTGCTAAATAAACAATCGCGACTGAGCGAATATACATTACAAACACTTCGCGCGATGGATGAAGCAGGCATTCATTACACTATTGCAACCGGTCGTAGTTACCTGTCAGCAGCGACCATATTAAAAGATCACACTTTTTCATTGCCCCAGATATATACCAATGGAGTTGTAACTTGGTGCCCAACGAAAGAGCACTTTAGTTTTGATAATAGCTTGACCTTTCCTGAAACCACACTCGCTTTAAAGGCACTAGAGGCTGACTCAGCGACCCCATTTATTAGTGCCATGGACGACAATCATCAGCGCTACCTGTTTCACGGAGAATTTAAAAACACGACGGAGCAACGAATGTTAGAACGCTTCAGTAAGCTAAAAGGCGCAGAGGTGTTGCCGATGAGCCAAATGCCATCACAACTACACATTACCAACATCAGCATGATAGGTCCGACGCCAGATATTGAGAATGCTGCGCACAAAATAGCGAACCTACCTCACCTTATCGCCTACTACGGCCAAGCTATTGAACGTGGCGATTTTAGCTGGATTGATATCCACCACACTGATGCCAGCAAAGGAGCAGCGATCATGAAGTTAAGACAGCAGCTCGATTTAGATTCTGTGATATGTTTTGGAGATGGTGATAACGATTTAAGCATGTTTGCCATTGCAGACGAGTGCTATGCCCCAGCAAACGCAAAACCGCAAATTAAAGATGCTGCCACTGCAGTTATTGGGCACCATGACGAGGATGGTGTTGCCAGGTTTCTGAGAGAAAAGTTTAGTCTCTAACGGTGTTTCAGTTAAACGTATAACTGCTCGCCTTTAACAATCGGCTATTGGGCTTTCCGTCCAATGACGTCATATGTTCACTTGCAAATAGATTGTTCTCAATTAAAAAGCCAAGTTGACGCTTACTATTCGTTGCTAATACCAAACACTCAACATGCCCCAATAGAAATACTTGATGTTCGCTGAGTTCCTCAAATTGGCAAGCATCAAGCGACGCAGTATGAGCAATAACGGAGAGCGAGGTTTTGTCACCAGCGATTACACCACCACTTAGTTTTTGAAGCGCGCAAACCACCTCGGGGTGTTCTGGCTTTTCGACTAACAAAATCCACTCTAGCTCAACATGAAATTGAGTAACCTTATCGATAACTCTCTCGATGTCATCAATCATCAAATGACGGTTGATAACAAGGGCTGCACATTCACAAGTGCTGTTGACCACCAAATAGTTCTTTTGGCTTTTGGTGTCTGTTTTCGTGCTTGCGTTAGTTTCGGTATTGGTAAGTTCGTCATTGCAACTATATTCATTGCAGGGAACTTCAACATCAGAACATATCAGGATAGGGTAAACGCTAATGCTCGACACGCTAGCGCGCTCCACACGATGGATTCAATTCAACCTCACTAGCCTTTTCTTTGAGTGATATTTGCTTATCAACTCTTAAATTTGGCGGAATGATGTGGCTGGCCAACACCAGCTTTTTAACGTCCTTCATTTGATTTAAAACATTTGCAATAACCTCTACATTCTCGGCATCTAGGGCTTCAAACGGTTCGTCGATTAACACAGTGGATTGCAGACAAAGTAGCGCACGTGCCAAGCCCATTCGTTTTAACTCACCGCCTGAAAGTATTCTTCCTCCCTCCCCTAACCACTCATCTAAATCTGAAAAATCATCCAAACCTACTTGCGACAAGCAACGCGTTAATTCCGAATCCTTTGCATCATCTCGTGCAATAAGTAAGTTTTGTCGTAATGTCCCAGACAGGCAATAAGGGTGTTGGTCAATGTAGGCGACATCACTAACTAACGTATTACTTTGTATAGCTACGCCGTTTACAAGTTTGCGTCCTCTATGCGGTAGCAAACCAGATATCGCCTGTAACAATCGACTCTTTCCACTTCCTGAAGGACCTGTGAGCAACGTTAAACTAGCATGCTCCAACGTCAATTCAACGCTATCTTGCGCACTCTCATTTACCTGAAAGTGTATTAACTGCAAGCTGTTAACCTGCGTATTCAATCGTTCATTTTGGGTTGTCGATTGCTGGCTCACCCCTGTCTTACTGGTGAGATAATCTTGCAGCCTGCTTCTCGTGTGAAAGACACGACCAAACCAATCATTTGCAGCCAACATTGCCATTGGCAGCACTAAGGCAACAGGCGCTATACCAGCGATACCAACCAAAGCGTCTGTTTTTATAATCACAAACAACAGTGCGGTTAAACTACCAAGTAGCAATAAGCTAAACGCCCACTCTATCCGCTGCTTATCTTGCTTTTCAGCGTCATATATAGAATGACATTTTGGATATTGATAGGTAGGCATCATATGCCATATAGGGGCTGTTTCAATATGATGTTCCATCTTGAATTCAAATTCAGCGCGACGAAGAATTTTACGCTGTGCCCGCTTAACTTCAGAGAGCATTAGCCAAGCGTATATAATTAAACTCCACCCCATAAAAACAAACCACTCAAACGAAAACACAGGTAGCGCGAAAAACACAAAAACACTCATCGCAAACATTGCCAAGAGCGCTGTCGCATTTTGATGTACCCAGCCAACCCAAATAGAGGCGATATCTTGGCTTTGATAGCTAAGCTTGTCAGTTTCTGTAGCTCTTAAGTTGTCGGTTTGATTTTCTAAATTTTGGAAGAGTGTCAACCTTAGCTTTGCAAGTTTTGCTAACAGTTGTTGGTGCGATAACCACATTTCACCATAACCACTACTGATACGCAGCAATGCTAGTCCTCTAATCGCTACCGCCGGTAACACATAGTTAAAGCCCATACCCGCGACCGCACAGGCCGCGATAAACCACGAAGCAATCAGCAGAATAGCTAAGCCTGAAAGCCCATGAATAATTGCCAAGAATAAAGCCAACCATGGACTACGCATTGTGTTTCACCCCAATAGTCGCTTTATAGGTTTTTATGACCCCGTCTGAAATTCTCCAATCGAGATCAAACCAAGCATTAGGCAAGGCCTTGTGAGATGCCCAAATCACCGTCTTTCCTTTTGTTAATTCATAAATGAGCTTGGATAGCTCAACATGCTGCGCTTCAGGTAGGTGTGCTGTTGGCTCATCCAACAAAATAACGTCTGCGGGCTTCAACAGAACTCGTGCAAGCATTAGTCGCTGTAGCTCTCCCCCTGACAAAGGTGGGTGTTCTCCTAATTGAGTGTCTAAACCTAGAGGCATCGCTTTGACAACCTTATCCAGTTGTACCTTTTGTAGAGCAGACCAAACCTCTTCATCTTTGTAGCTGTGACCAACAGATAGGTTGTCGCGCACAGAAGTCGGTAAAACAACAGGCGATTGCCCTAGTAAAACACTGCTACCAGATAAACAGTGAGATGACTCGATAAAGCCCATTAATGCATGCAGGAAACTAGATTTACCAGCTCCTGATGGCCCTTGAAGATGTACTCGCTGACCTGGCATTAAGTGCAGCATAGGTGCAGACATAGTTGGTGTCTCGACTTTAAAACTAAGCCAATTAATACCTCTAAATTCTCCTTTTTTATGAAGTTCAGGCAAGCATTTAACTAACTTAACTAAAGGTAAAAGACTTTCCCACGCCGCTTCTGCCTCCGCTTTTTGATGATACAAACGGCCTAAGTTCTTCAATTCAGAAAACAACAAAGGGGCAAGCAATAATAAAAACAATCCTTGCTGCAATGTCATCGCAGGCCCAATCGATAGTTCGCCAAGTAAACTAAAGCCGATATAAACTGCTACCAAGGCAATCGATATCGTGGCAAAGAAGTCCAGAACCGTTGTCGATAAAAATGCCACACTAACGACTTTCATCGTTTGCTGGTTGACGAGTTTGCTTGCAGAGTGAAGTAATTGACTCTGTTCTTTATGCTGATTAAAGGTCGTTATTGTGGAAAGTGCTTTCAGCCTATCAATAAAAATGCCACCTAGCCTTTCCAAACTCACTAAATGCTTTCGATGAATACTGGCTGCGCGATGCCCCACTAAAACCATAAACACAGGCACTAGGGGTAAAGACACTAATAACATAGTTGCTACCAACCAGTTTTCTGAAAAAACCACCACCAACGCAAATAATGGGATTAGCACTGATAAGTATTTTTGCCCTAGGTACTGACTCAAATATGCTGATACTGCCGGAATATGTTGAAGAAAAACTTGTTGCCAGTGAAAGGTAGAATATTGGTTTGCAAGCGCTTGCTGCTGAATTGCCAATTGCTGATGAATACGTGTTTCCAACGCCTGTTTGATCTTAAAATCAAACGAAATTTCGTAGTTTTGCGCCGTATGTCTGAGTAAAACCCAGCAAGATGCACTAACACCAAACCAATAAAAATGAGATTCAACGACATGTTGCTGCGCAACAATAAGTTGGTGCATCATCGCGGAAAACAACCAGAAGCAAACAATTTGTGCAAGAAAGTAACTGGACTTTAAAAGCACAAGCACAATAACCTGCGGACGAAAGTGTGCTTGAAGCTTTTTAAAATTCGCTACCTCTGCTGGCAATGCTACTTCTGGCTGTTTCATGCAACTAGTCGCCTTCTCTATCTAGGTCTTCTGTCGCCTCAAGCCACATGGCATTAATAATGCCAAATGAACAAGCGAGTAAAACCCCTAAAATCCAAGTGAAATACCACATGTTCTTCCCCTTTTTAGTAAATAGCGTGTGACTGATTAAGGTCACTTTGTTTAATTCGCCCACGCATCACCCAGAAACCATATGCCGTGTAAGACAGCACGACAGGTACAAAAATACAGGCAACGTAGAACATGATTTCTAACGTTTTATAACTCGATGTTGCATCCCATACCGTCAGGCTGGCCGCCGGCACTGAGCTCGATGGCATTAAAAATGGGAACATCGAGAAACCTGCCGTGAGGATAATGCCCGTCATGGTCAGTGCACTTGCCACAAATGCAAGTCCATCTCGGTTTGCTTTAGAAAAGACTGCGCATGCGATTGCTGCGAAAATTCCCAATACAGGTGCCGCTATCATCCAAGGGTACTTCTGATAGTTATTCAGCCACGCACCTGCTTCAATGGTAACTTCTTTTGCCATAGGGTTGCTGGTCGCTGCTGAATCAATAACGGAAGTAATGACATAGCCGTCGACACCTAACGCTAGATATGCGCCAGCCAAAATGAACAGCATTGCAGTTGCTAATGAAAGTGTGACTGAAACCACTCTTGCTCTGGTATGCAGAATTCCTTCGGTTTTAAGTTGTAACCAAGTTGCGCCGTGATTGAGCAGCATCGCCACAGACACTAGCCCAGCCAAAATTGCGAAAGGATTTAACAACTCAAAAAAGCTACCGGTATAAATTGGCTTTAAACGCTCATCAAATTCAAACGGTACGCCCAGCAACAAGTTACCAAAGGCAACACCAAAGATAAGTGATGGAATAATCCCGCCTGCAAACAGTGCCCAGTCCCAGCCTTTTCGCCACGTTTGGTTAGGCAGTTTACTGCGATAGTCGAAGCCCAATGGGCGCATCCACAAAGCAATTAAGGTTAACGCGAGTGCGACGTAAAAGCCTGAAAAAGCAGTTGCGTAGATAATTGGCCAAGCAGCAAATATCGCACCACCCGCAGTAATAAACCATACTTGGTTACCGTCCCAATGTGGGCCAATAGTGTTAATCATGACTCGTCTATCTTGGTCAGTTTTGCCAACTAATGTCAGCAGTGCGCCAACACCTAAGTCAAAACCATCTGTGACAGCAAACCCAATCAATAACACGCCAATAAGCACCCACCAGATAACTCTCAGCATTTCATAATCAATCATGCTTGAACTCCTTTAGCGTTGTATGATTTCAATAGCTCTGCCTCTTGTTGTTCTTGCAGCGCCTGCTCTGCGGCTATTTCACTAGGTCCTTTGCGAGCAAATTTTTGCATGAGATAAAAAGCGATAATAAACATCACGGTATAAAAACTGTTATAGCCGATTAGTGTTAGCCAAATTTCCCCTTCAGTTAGGTTCGACACAGCTGTGTGGACTGGTAGCACTTCTGCAATAGACCAAGGTTGACGACCGTATTCGGCAACAAACCAGCCCGCTTCAGAAGCGATCCAGGGTAAAGGCAGGCTCCATAAAGCCACTTTAAGCAGCCATCTTGGCTTGGTAATTTGATGCTTTGTCGAGAAGTAAAAGGCGCAAATAAAGACAAATAGCATGACGAACCCTGACAGCACCATGATTCTGAAACTCCAAAACAGCGGTGCCACAGGGGGCGTAGAATAATCTACCGCTTTTGCTAACGCTTCTTTACTTGGGTTGGTAATATCCGAGGCAAAAGGCTCTAACAACATGGCATACCCCATATCATCTTTGTGCTTTTCGAATTGCGCTAACTGCGCGTCAGTGGCAGAGCCGTTTCGAACAGGCTCCAGTACCTTATAGGCTTGAACACCCGATACAATTCGCTCGCGGTTGTTGGCTTCATGCTCTTTTAAGCCCATCACCTCTTCGGTGGTTGAGCGGGTTGCAATAACCCCCATGAGCCACGGAATTCTAACCGCGTAGTCCACTTCCTGTGTTTCGTCATTTGGAAAACCAAATAGCGTAAATGGTGCAGGAGCTGGATGCGTTTCATATTCGGCTTCAATTGCCGCGAGTTTTACTTTTTGAACGTCACCTAACTCATAGCCACTCTCATCTCCTAAGACGATCACGGAGAGTACAGACGCTAAACCGAAGCTGGCAGCTATCGCGAAAGAGCGTCTTGCAAAGGCTATTTCTTTATTTTTGAGTAAGTAGTAACTAGAGATAGCCAACACAAAAATTGCACCAGTAACGTAACCAGCAGATACAGTGTGAACAAACTTAACTTGTGCAACGGGGCTGAAAATAACATCGGCGAAATTCGTCATCTCCATTCGCATTGACTCAACATTGAATTCAGCACCAACAGGATATTGCATCCAACCATTAGCCACTAAAATCCAAAGTGCCGAGAAGTTAGATCCAAGTGCAACAAGCCAAGTGGCACATAAGTGTTTCACTTTCGACATTTTGTCCCAGCCAAAGAAGAACAAACCCACAAAAGTAGACTCGAGGAAAAACGCCATCAGCCCCTCAATTGCTAACGGTGCACCAAAGATGTCTCCGACGTAATGAGAGTAATAGGACCAATTCATACCGAATTGAAATTCCATTGTAAGCCCGGTCGCGACACCAATCGCGAAGTTAATACCAAACAACTTGCCCCAGAACTTGGTCATTTGTTTGTATATTTCCTTGCCTGTCATCACATACACCGATTCCATTATCGCCAGTAGGAAACTTAGCCCTAAGGTCAATGGAACAAATATAAAGTGAAACATAGCGGTTGATGCGAACTGCAACCTAGACAGCTCGACTACGGCTTCATTCATGCTATATCTCCAATTTCATTTGCATTGTTAAAGTTGTTTTCAAATTATTAGTAAGTGCTACTCAGCCACCAATAGCTGGCTAACGAGCTTTCTCGGCTACAAACGCACCTCGGATATCCCCCACAGCAAACCCCGTGGCTTGATCTTTCGGGTAGTATTGTTTGACGAACCTCAGGCGCTATCGCTGCCCCGTGGCATTTAAGGCAAAGCTCACCAGTAGGAATTGCCTTAATTAAAGAAAAGCTAGACTTGTCTTGCGTCTTAAAGACCAAATCATCAACAGGCTTACCTTCAGCCTTTTGCGCTTCAAAACGTTCAAGTACAGATTGTTGCCAAGTTGATGGTGTATTGTCTGGATTGCGTGGCTTTAGGCTGATTCGAGATACCTGCCAACCGTCAGTCGATAAGCTATCAGCGATTGCAGGCGCTTGTTTACTGCAAACTTCAACACCTGCCCCTAATCCTCCCGCCTTCACAGCCGAAGTTAAACTTGCTTTCAATGTTTGCGCAAAATGCTGAATTTTCTGCTTCGCTTGAGTTCCTAGTTGCTCTTCTGATGCTGGCTTTTGTGCAAATGTACTCGTGCTAGCGCATAGCAAAATGCTCCAAATGAGTGTGTAAAGCGCTTTATTGACAAATGACATAGGTATCCAGTTACTTGATGATGTTATCTTGCTAATAACAAGAACTGTTCCAGCACCACAAATATATTTAACTGTTTGTTTTATATTGATTTAATTAAAACTCTTAAAAAGTTAACTATTAAAAAATCGAAAACCATGTCATATTTGTCATAAATAAATGTCATTTTTGACATTAAAAGGTGAAAGGTGAGAAAAGTGGAAAGTTCGATTATTCAGTCAACAATCAACGCAATTGAAAAACCCGTGATCTTTTTAGACTTGGATTACCGAATTCAAGCAGTCAATAGCGCTTATCAAGACTTGTATTCAAGAAAAGTCATCATTGGTGAAAGCCGCTGCCATGAAATCTCGCATAACAGCGTGAAGCCCTGCGACCAGCATGGGGAAGACTGCCCAATGAAAACCTGCCTGCAATCTAAAAAAGCGACTAGCGTTGTTCACATTCACCACACTGAGCAAGGCAAGCAATTTTGTGACATCCTGATGCGCCCTGTGAAGGATAGCAACGGCGATGTTATTGGCTTTTTAGAAGTGCTCGAACGCATTAACTTTGCGAGTGCTGAATTTGCCAAAGACAAGATGATTGGTGAGAGTGAGCCGTTTAAACACATGCTTAAACAAATTAATCGCGCCGCTAAATCTGATATTGCCGTGCTGCTGCAAGGTGAAACAGGCACAGGTAAAGAGCTTGTTGCCAAAGCCCTGCATGAAGGTAGCAACCGCAGCCAAAAGCCTTTTGTCATTATCGAATGTACCGGCCTAAATGAAACACTGTTCGAGTCGGAGCTATTTGGTCACGAGAAAGGTGCTTTCACCGGCGCGACTCATACCAAAAAAGGTTTAATAGAAATCGCTAATGGTGGAACTGTATTTTTCGATGAAATCGGTGACGTTCCGTTGAATATGCAAGTTAAATTACTGCGATTGCTCGAGACTCGGAGCTTTCGTTCTGTCGGTGGTTTAAAACAAAAAAAAGCTGATTTTAGATTTTTATCTGCGTCTCATAAAAACCTTAAATCACTAATGGAACAAGGCTTGTTCAGAGAAGACTTGTACTATCGCATTGCCGGTTTTCCGATCCACTTACCGCCATTAAGGGAGCGAAAAGTCGATATTAAATCGCTTGTTGCTTACTTTTTAAATCATTCTAATTTCAAGCACAAAAGTTATAGCGCCAAAGCACTTGACACACTTCAAGAGTATGGTTTCCCAGGTAATATTAGAGAGCTTAGAAACATCATTGAACAATCGGCTCTGTTATCAGACGAAGATACGATTTGCTTAGATGATTTACCGTCATACGTAAAAGAAAATGCGCCACTTCACGTTCAGCATGATTCACTCGATAATCATGTAGAACCACTTGTTACGCTCGAGGAAGCCGAAAAAGCCTACCTTTTAGCAGCTATTAAGCAACACGAGGGAAGTGTTGAAGAGCTAGCAGAAGCACTAGGTTTAGGCATAAGGACACTTTATCGAAAGCTTAAGAAGCACGAACTTAGGTACTAAACGTTAGTTTGGAAAGTCATGGGAAATAGTGAATTTCCCCCTCACAAAAATTGGTCACCAGCTGCCAAAAAGCTTTTGTGTCTTTGTCCCAACGTTTTGCGTTTTCACCCCAGCTCATTCCAAAAGCAAAATTCCATGTATCACAGTCTTTTAGAGCGTATTCGGGATAGTTTGAAGGGCCGTTTTTGGGGTTATCCTCTGTGTTACTCTCAACATATAGGGAAAGTGTTTCAAGTGTGATTTCCCAAGAGCTCAATGCCCACATAAAATCGGGTTGATAGCTTTTCGCAGTTCGAGTGCGCGCTATAACGTGAGGAAGGCTATCGATAATAAGTCTAACTTGCTGATATACATACTCGTTGTCAGGGTGAATACTTAACGCGTAAACTTCCGCTTTCATATCATCATACGTTTGCCACGTCACACTCCGCGTCGCCAAGCTCTGTATTGAAGTCAGGGACACGATACAAACACTTACTTTCGCTAACATATTGAGTTTACACGACAACGTCATTGTTCAAGTCCCTTATTTCATTGGTGATGAAGCAAAGAGTTCTAAACCTTTACTCAACACTGCGGGCTTTCTCCTGTAACGCATTTTCAATATCTACTAATGTGCCAGCAACAATCCCATCAGGATCATACTCACTTTGCTCAAATTCGTATTTGCGCTCAGCGATTTCTTTAAGCAAAGCAGTGATTAATTGCTTGTCAGGATACATACCAATCACTCTATCTAAGCAGTCGTAGGCAAAGTAGACAGTCCTGCCCACCAAATTTTGGTTGCTATAGCCAGAGCTTGCATAAATACTCCCTACTATCTTTTGATTCTTTTCTTTAATTTCACCAAGCATTTGCTGAATATCGGCAACAAAGGTAGGAGAATTATGGATAGTCCATGCACCGGCTACCCAATTCATTAATTTGGTTAGAAACAACATTTTCAATTACTTAGGTTATTCGGCATAATTTCGGCATAGATTCTTGCATCAATAATTTATGCAACTAAATCGTCATTAAATCAAGCAAACCCAAACCACTTAAATAAATTACGCCTATTGCTAGAAAGAATACGCGTACGACATATTGAGAAAATCCACGCCCGGATTCTTGCTATTGAGCCCGCCATTGCTGTAGTGCATATAACGAATAGCCACAGATTGACTGTTATTTTCACCAAAGTCGATAGCCAACCCTAGCCTGTCTTCAAACTGATAATGAGAGCCTATATCCTTCCCCGCAAAGCGCGTGTCTTCAACCAAGGAGATACCGATACCAAACTCCCATCGAAGCGGATATTTGCCATCAACGTAGTAAAACGTTTGACCGATCACCGGTGAAAACGCCAAAACGTAGTTCGTTTCGTGCTGGTTCGATTCACCAAACTCCCAGAAGTTAACGCTTACTTCCCAGTATATTTCAAGGTTGTCAAAAAACGGCACTTGATCAATTTGATAGACATGAGGCCGATACGCTAAGCGAACTCCCGTAATATCATCCGACCCAATAAGTAAGTCAACAGCGACAGCTTGAGACAGCTCTTTCTCAGCTGCATAACTCGTAAAAGAAAATCCCACAAGCGCCATAAACGAAAACGCTAATGCAACCGCAACAATGTTAATCTTTAACTTGTTCATCTTTTTCATATTCCTAGTATTTTCAACCCCGCTACCAAAAGGTCGAACGGGTAAATAATTAGGAAGAGAATTTACGTGTTTTGGGAAAGCTTGAGGCGACTGTTCGTACATAGTTTCGAGCAGATACTCTTAGTGTGAACGATGCCAGTGCGACAGAAGCCACTAAACACTTGCGAGATAGCTGTTATAATCCCGCCACCACAATTTATGAACACCTCTTATGGCGCTTAAAGCAACAATATTTAAAGTCGATCTATCCATTTCTGATATGGACAAACACTATTACGCCGACCATTCACTTACCATCGCGCGGCATCCATCTGAAAGCGATAAACGTATGATGCTGCGCATTATTGCCTTTGCATTCAATGCTCATGAACAGCTTGAATTTACCAAGGGCTTGAGTGATGTCGACACACCAGATTTGTGGCAGAAAAGCTACAGTGACGAAATTGAGTTATGGATTGAATTGGGTCAACCATCTGAGCAACGTATTAAAAAGGGCTGTAACCAAGCACAGCAAATGCTGGTTTATAGCTACGACAACAATGCTTTTGACGAGTGGTGGAAGAAAGAACAGAACGCACTCAACATGCGCAAAAATTTATCCATTGCTACCGTGAGTGACGAAGCCATGGAGCAACTAGCCAACTTAGCCACTCGACAGATGCATATTCAAGTAACTATTCAAGATGGGCAAGCGTGGTTCAACGTCAACGATGAAACGCTTGAAATTACGCTTCAGCAAATTAAAGAAATCGCTGGTAATTAGCAGTTGAAAGGACTGGTAAAGCAATACTTCCCTGTCCTTTCGGTTTTCGAGTCTTTGCTGCCATTTATGTTAGAAAACAGACCAAGAGGTGCGTTTTACCAACATATCAAGGGCTTTAGTACCAAGTTTGCTATTGCCAATACGATCTAGCCCCGGCGACCATACAGCAATTGACGCTATGCCCGGTGCGATAGCTAATATACCGCCACCAACACCACTCTTTCCGGGTAAACCGACGCGGTATGCAAACTCACCTGAACCGTCGTAGTGGCCACACATCATCATGAGAGAATTGATACGCCTTGCACGTTGCTCTGAAATAACGCGCTGTCCTGTGCTTTCATTCACACCACCTGAGACGAGAAACAAACCTGACTTTGCCAATTGTACGCAGTCCATCGAGATCGAACATTGGTGGTAATAAACCCCCAACACTTTCTCAATTGAATGCTTCATCCGGCCACATGACGCCATAAAATGTGCCAACGAGGAGTTTCTATGCCCTGTGGCAAGTTCAGACAATGCAACCTTTTCGTCAATAGCTATGGTATCGTCGTTGGCAATAAAGCGCACAAAACGTAAAATTTCCGCCAAGGTTTCTTTTGGCTCATGCCCCATCATAATCGCGTCAACAACCGCAATCGCACCCGCATTAATAAACGGGTTACGCGGTATGCCGTGTTCATGTTCAAGTTGAATAATAGAATTAAACGGGTCACCCGACGGCTCTCTGCCAACATTCGCCCAAATGGCATCGCCCATTTTTCCTAACGCTACCGTCAGGCTAAATACTTTTGAAATGCTTTGAATTGAGAAGAGTGTTTTAGCATCACCGGCGCTAAAGACTTCTCCAGTAGGCAAAGCAATCGAAATACCAAATTGATTCGGGTCGATAGCAGCAAGCTGGGGAATATAGTCAGCGACCTTTCCTCGATCAGTTTCAGCTTTTATCTGCTCAGCTATTTCATTGACAATATCTTGCAACGATAAATATCCAGTGTTCGTGTTTAATTGTGACGTTTTACCATAGTAGAAACGCCAACAATAGCTGGTTATTAGAAATATTTTTACTGAGATATCGCTGCAACTGTCACTTCGGTAAAACTTAGTTGCTATTCAGCATTAGAAACCTACTCCAGTAGCTGCGCTTGTTCTGGTTTATCCGCTAATTTTTGATACCAAAAAGAAGCAAACAAAATAAATACACCTATTCCCATAAAGAGTACGACCTTTTGCCACAATAGTGCATTGGCGGCATCAATGAACCCGAGCTTGAGCACACCTAGTCCAATCAAGACAAAGCTATACTTTACGGTTGTTAAACGTTTGTCTTTCAAAAACAGAATCATCGCGCCATGCACAGCGAGCAAAGGTGCAATCAATAAATCAAAACGATAGTCAGCAAGCCCAATCAGGCACAGCACATAGGTTATCGCGACCACTGAGTGCAACAACAGGTCTGCATGCCCGTTAAACGCTAGTCCAAATCGAGACCTATTAAATGCTTGTTCTCTTTGATAAAGCGCAGCAGCAATAAATATCAATGGAATAAGGACATACTCAACATTTGACGGTATGAGCGCCCATGTCACGAGAACGAGCAATACATTAGCCACTGAAATAACTATTTCATTGTGCTGTAGTAGTTGATATTTCCTTGTTAGGTTTAGCGCCGCTGACCAGTATATACCGGCGGTAACAACGCCTAGTAATAATTCATCAGTTAAGCTAGCTATCATAATCGGCACGACAATTCCTGTGGCAATAAAACCGCAGCTATTAATAAATCTAGATAGAGGCGATGAATCCTTGCGACTGAACCAATAGGCAACACCAAAATAGACAGCAAAGCCGAATAGCGAAATAAAACTATTAACAGTAGATAAGAAGCCAATGAATACAACAGAAGTTATGCTGAATAATACGGTTAGTATCTTAGTTTCAAGCATTAAGAAACGGTGCTGTATTTTTCTAGCAAGCATGAGCGCTAACAATGGCGACAACCAAAGTACCATCAGTGCATCAAGATCAAATCGACGAATTGCAGAACCTATCCAGCAAATTGGTATTAACAAGTAAAATAGAATTCTCGCCGATTCCGCTATCTTGCTTAGTTCACTATTGGGCTGCAATCGACGATAAAATTCAGACCACAACCACAATTGAATAAATGCAGAAATAACAGATAACTTAGCAAATAACGGTAACGCCATAAATCGATAGCTATCAACCATCAAAGCACCTTCAAAGGCATAAAACAGTGGTACTAAGATAAGCGAAGCGGCAAACCACTCTATGGATACCTGTTGACAATATCTCGCTCGATAAAGCAACCCCAGTTGAGCAATGATTACAACTGAACCTGTCCAATTACCCAGCCAAATATCTAATGCAGCCATAGCTAATACTACTCCCCACACAACCTCAAAGAGTTGCAGGGCTGGCTTTACTTTCGATCGGGTTACATCATTGAATGCCTTGGTTTCATTGATAGCACGTTGCCATACCGCCAAGGTGACGACGACAAATAAAGACAGAAACCATCCATCAAATGATTTAAGGGCAGGTAAAGGGAAATACACACTCAAACCCGCTAGTGAATAGATTATTGCGCTGCCCATTAACAATTGTCCCTGATTGACGGCAGAAGAAAATAAGAATCTACGCCCGATAAGCAGCAGCAACATACCTTCAGCTGCCCACGCTATGCCCCAATAAGCGCTGGACACCAAACTAACAACTGTCAGTACCGCCCATACGGTGGCAACGAGTACAAGTAGCGCAGCCAAATCTCGATTGAAACGATAGAAAAATATTGCAGCAGTGCAAGCCAATAGCGTGTTAAGACCGAAGCTAAAACTCATGTGATAAGCAAAAAATTCGGTTGTCTGATAGGTAAGTAATATCGTTGAGCCGATGGCTGCTGCGAGAAACACTAATGTTGGTTTTTCTAAACTATTGCTCCGGTGCAGAGTTGCTATCACGTAGCCAAAAAACAGTAAGTAAAACGCTTCGACTGACCAACCAGAAATGATGATGCCTTCAAGACCCAGTACCCACTCTATCGATATTAGCGTAAATGCCAGTGTGATATTTGCTAACCATTGACCGACATACCTAAACGCCAGTATTAAGCTGCTTGCGGCGACAAAGACGAGTGAAAGAAGATAGTAGACAGGTTCAATTTGAATCGTATTGGAAAGAATTGGCATTGTTGAAATGCCGACTATACCGAGTGCCGCGACAATTTTAGTATCCAGCCACAACGCCATACCGTGACATAATATCGCAATTCCCAAATAAGCCAAGAGTACAAATGGCGTTGGAAGAATTTCGTAGACACTGCCAGAAAAATAAACCGTGTTGTAACTTAGCAATATCCCAAGTGTGACAATGGCTGTAGCGAACTCACTTAACTTCGTTTTAGTTTTCAAGCCAACACCTAGGGCAATCACTAGCACCGCAGCTAAGCACATTAACAAGGCTTTTGCACCGACATCGAGTTGGTCGATCAGCAATTGCATTAAGTAGCCGAACCCTGCAAGTGTTAATCCGATGCCAGAAACAGTTAGGATCAAAATCCCCAGCATGCCGCGCTCTTTGTATGACTGATAAATATTAGTGACAGGAGTAAACCATTCAAAAATATGAGCCATTAGCGACACAAATAACACATTGATAAAACTAGATTTAGCTGGTTTTGTTGGCTTGTCAGCCATAAATGCAGCGACATATTCGGGAGCGTTGGCTGTTAGCGCTTCAGCTACAGGCTCTTCCTTAGCTTGCGTAACTTGCTTAGCTTGCATAGCTTGCTTAGCTTCGTTGGCATCCTTAGCCGTATTAACAGGTTCTGTTGATCGCACCTGCTGGAGATTTTCATGGCTTTCAAGCAGTGACTTGTCGTGGATAGTGTGTTCTTGACTGATATCTCTGTGGGCAATGAGGTAGTCTAATCGAGCTTCAACTTCGCTGACCCGTTGGCTGAATTGACGCCGTAGCAGCTCCAATTCAGCCTTTAAGGCTTTGATCTCTTCTTCCATGCATACATCCTGTACTGTGAACTTCACTGCCCTGCTATCTATATGACTGTTCTATCAGTATTTTATATTTTTAACAAGTAACTACAAAGTTAGATATGTTTCTGGTGATATACCAGGTATCTGGATTTTATGGGGGCAATCGCCTACCTGACCGGCAGTTACAGCGCAAATGATAACAACCATTAGGCTCGTAATTTTCGATAAAACGCCGTAATCATCAGAAACGTTCCAAATCAATATATGCCGAGGTTAGTTTGTTAATGAAATCAGTGTGGATAAAATCAGTTTGTTTTCACTAATCATGATGCTTGTCTAAATAACAAACAGGGTCATGCTATTAAATTAGTGACTGTATGATAAAGCTCATTCATTTTAACAGGTTTGCCGATATGGTCATTAAACCCACATGTTAGATAACGATTTATGTCTGCTTCCATCACATTTGCGGTAATTGCGATTATCGGAATAAATTGATTTTCCTTACGTATTAACTGACATGCCTCAATTCCATCCATCACCGGCATTTGAATATCTAAGAAAATAAGCTCAAATACATTTTCAGAGGCAAGCTCGACAGCCTCTTGACCATTAGCTGCAATAACTATTTCAGCGCCTGTTTCTTTCATCATCGACAAAAAAATGACTTGGTTAATTCTATTGTCTTCGGCTAAGAGAATTTTCTTTCCATGTAATTCAGGAACAGGATGGTCCTGCTGCCCATTAATTTCTTCAACAATCTTGGTGGCGCGCTGAAGTGGCAGTACTACATTGACTTTAGTCCCTTTCCCCTCTTCACTTTCGACACTAATTTCACCCTTCATCATTTCAACCAAATTCTGAGTAATCGACATACCAAGCCCAGTACCGCCATACTCTCGTGTCGTAGAGCTATCAGCCTGTTCAAATCGGCTAAATAGACGGTCAACCGCCTCTTTAGACATCCCTATTCCTGAGTCTTTTACTTCAATACAAAGGCCTTCATCTTCAGTTTCAGCTATAGTAATGAGCACGGTTCCGTCTGATGTAAATTTCACCGAATTTGACACAAGGTTGAGCAGTATTTGCCTTACCCTTACTGGGTCGCCAACACGAGTAGTGAAAAAGCCTTGTTCAACATCAATAGATACAGTTACGCCGTTTTCCGCTGCCATCGCTTGTACAGAATCACTGACTGATTCCAACAAAGGTTCTAAGTTAAATTCGATCTCTTCTAGTGCTAGCTTACCCGCTTCAATTTTGGTTAGATCAAGAATGTCATTAAGAAGTGCTAACAAGGCGTTCGACGAGTACATTGCTCTATCGAGTAAGTCACGTGTTTCCTGATTTTGAGGCGTTTTTTGTAATAGCTGAATAGTGCCAACAATACCGTTCATAGGGGTTCTGATTTCATGACTCATGTTTGCCAGAAAGTCACTTTTCGCGGCATTTGCGATCTTAGCCTGTTTCAGCGCACTGGATAGCGCCTTGGTTTTGTCTTCAACTTTACTAGCTAATTCACCATTGAGCCTTTCTAACTGAATATTCACCTTGGCTGAATGCCTAACTGACTTATTTAAAGACTCCAAAGTCCTTGCTAGCTCGCCAGAGAATCGATTCAAAATCGGGACTAATTCATTGAACTCCTCCAATACACTTTCCGGCACATCCAGCTGAAGCTCTTCAAACTTTCCGCTTTTATTTGCTTTTGTAAGGGCATTGCTGAGACTAGTGATCGGCTGGCTCATCGTGCGCGCAATTCTATCGGCCACAAACAAGAAAAATGCGACTGATAGCGCAAGTATTACCAAAGACTGCTGGACGAGAATACCTAGCTCCCTCTCATAAACACTTCTTGGTACCATTGAAATAATTGTCCACTTAAGTGATGGTAGCGTAAAACCATCGGCAATCATGTGCTTACCAAACTGGTTTACAAAAAAGTAATTGTCGGGAGCTTCAATAAAACGAGACACCTCTGCGTTATCAAGCGGTTGCAAAAATTGATAGTTAAGCGACTCTGAGTAGTATATCACTCGCTTTTGTTTGTCTAGCACAAGAAGGCTTTGCTCTGGATGAACCAGCTTTCTATCAAGCAAGGAAAACTGATCCAAATTCAGAGAAGCTTCGATAATCCCTTGAAATTCATTATTGGCAAATAATGGAGACGACAGTGCAATTATAGGATCGTCGCCGAACCCTTGTCCTTGAAATACATCAGAGACAAACGGCATACCTGTATCTTTAGCCTGTATAAAATAGTCCCTGTGTTCTACCGAAAAGCTGCTATCACCTTTAGTGACTAAGGCTAATAAAGACTTGGGATACGTAGCGACAATATCGCCTTGTTCATCTGCTACTAACATGGTCAATATATTATGTTGATGCTGAGCAATAAGCTGCAATTGGCGCTCGAAATCTTCCCAAACTATCATGTCTCTAGATAGTTCAGCTTGGAGTGCGAGCGCATCACTTGTTTTATATATGTACTCTTCAATGCCTGTTGCGACGTGCTGGGCATCAATACTTAATGACTCTTTTAAATGGGTCAATTTGTCTTGTTTTGTTTCTTGCAACCAGAAATAAGAGTTCAGCAATACAGAAAAAGAGACAGCCATAAATACGACTAAAGTGATTAATCTAGCTAGCCTTAACTGGAATAGATGTGTTTTATTGAAAACACCACTTAATGCCAATGCTACAACATAGCCAGCCGATACATTTATAATCCCATTCAGCAGATATTTAATAATAATCGCATTACGAGTTTCATCTAAATAATCGGTGAAATAGAAATACTCCACTGCGACAATCGAGACACCCAGCGTACACCAATAAATAAGACCAATTAGCAATGGGGAGCGATTGACTTTACGAGCATACCCCACACATAACACCTCAATAGCAAAAGGCGCTAGCAACAGAAAATGTCCCCAACTAAAGTAGCTCATTAAAGATGCACTTAAGCTTACGAATAACCCTGCTTTTATGCCAAACAACAGCGCTACTGCTACCGCCAAAACATTACCGAAAATAAGCTCTGAGCCGCTAATTAGGCTGACGGGGAATAGATTCAATAAAATGGCTAATACGCCGAAAACACATATCTTGGATGTATTACTATTTAAAAAAGACACGGCGTAAAATTATACCTACGACAGAAGCGTAATAGAGTGTAGTTATTACTTATCATATGTCATCCATGAAAAGAAAAACAATCGAATGTTTAGGGAGTTGGTATTTTATTTTATTGAAAATTAAAAAGTTTGGATGAAAACAAAGAAGATAGGAAAAGTAGTATATATGCGTGCGTGAACGCAAAGGTTCACTTCTTTAAATTATTAAGACAGGGGCTAAAATTGAATCTGTCTATTGTTTTTCTTTTTTGTTATTCAGCACGACAACTCTTTTCTAACAATAGACGTCATTAAAAGCCAACACACAAACAATGTACATGCAAAAATACCCTTAATATATACTAACGAGAATGTGAAAAACCGCTATTGAAAATTAAAACGAAGCGCATTCTGTGTGAATTCAAAGGTAACTGTTCAAACGTTTTTGACTAAATAGATATTACTGAGTTAAGTGTAATCCAAAACAAGTTAGACAGAGTTAATACTCTCAGCCAATGACTTAAGAAAGCTTAGCGCATTAAGTCAGTAATAATACTTGGTTCAGAAACCCCAGCTTCTTTCATCGCTTCTTTAATGATTGAAGTGCTTGAAATCGAACGGTCTCCTGAGATTTTAAATAGCTTTGATGCCTTTCTATCACCGTTCTCCGTGTTTCGTCATCGACATACTCAGCTTTTTTCGCCTGCACCAGCGTTTCTTCTGCTATGGTGATCTGTTCAACAAGACGCTCTATAGCCTCGATCATTAATTTAATATGCTTAGGCTTTGATTCGTCTCTCCCCCTCTTCGTTAGAACCTTTCAACTTTTGCCAACTATCTGCCGAAATAGTGACGGTATCTTCACTTTGTTCCGGTTTATTGCCTTCTTGTTTTTTGTCTTTTTCTTTGCTTGCGGAAATATAAGGTGAGTATATTTTGAAATTGCTTTGTTCGATGCGGGAGATACTCATATTCTTTCCTTGAAAATAGCCATTTCCTTGTTGTCGGCCAAAAAGGAGGTTTGTTTAACTACCCGCAAACCATTATGCGTTCATACTGTTTTTTAACGACGATAATCTTATTCCTATTCCCATATTGAATAAGAGACTTTACAACACCATCGGTCTCTTCAATCAAAAGGCAAAATGTCGTGTTGCCATTGTTCCGCAATAAAATCTATAAAAGCCCTTACAACTGGAGACTGATAACTTCTAGATAAATACACGGCCCAGAGTTTGTTGCTCTCAAGCTTGTAACTTTGCAAAATGGGTTTAAGCTTTTGCTCTGCTATGTAGTTTCGCGCTATGTCGTATGGCAACCACGCGATCCCAGCTCCGTTAATTGCAGCTTGAATGAGTGTCGTAACATCGTTACAAACTAATGGTCCACTTACCTTCACTTCAACACTTTGGTCATCTTTTATAAATCGCCATTTATCGTTTGATAAATGCACCAAACAAGGATGTTTTTTTAACTCTTCAGGCTGTGTAGGAACTGCATTTTTGTCTAAATAATCTTTGGATGCACAGATGCACGCACCGATAGCCATTAGCGGTCTGGCGATTAATGTTTCATCGGGTGTATTCGTGAAACGCAAAGCAATATCAATTCGTTGTTCAACTAAGTTGGAAAAACTATCACTGGCATGAATGTCGATTTGAACATTCGGATTTTGAGCTATGAACTTACTGGCGGCATCAGCAAGCATTCTCTGTGCGAAACCGATGGGGCTCGAAATTCGAACCGTTCCAGAAAGGCTAGTTTTATCATTAGCACTCTCTGCAACCAAAGCACTGGTTTCATCTAAAATTCGCTCAAAGCGGACTAATGCTTGCTCTCCCTGTTGAGTCAAACTCACCTTACGAGTGGTGCGATGCAATAACCTTTGTTCAAGCCACTTTTCTAACTCTTGAACATGGCGTGTAACCTGAAGACGACTTAAACCAAGTTGCTCAGCAGCTTTTGTGAAACTCAGTAAATGTGCTACTTCGACAAAGCTTTTAATTGCAGTGATACGATCCATTACTTGCTGGCTCACCATTAATTAGATTGCAAAACAGATACAATCTATTTCATTTTTGACTGATTATTTCATCTTAGTTTTCTTCTAATCTAGACACAACTCAAAACATCCCCCCCCTAGAGGAAAATATTATGAAACTAATCGTATTAGGCGCATCAGGTTGGATTGGCAGTCATATTGTCGCGGAAGCAAAATCAAGAGGACACGAAATTACAGCTTTAGTGCGTGAGCACGAAAAGTATAATGTTGCTGGCGTAGCTGCCAAATCATTTGATTTGAACGATGCGTCACAATCACTAACTTCCCTAGTTAGCGACGAAACTGTATTTGTTGCTGCGATTGGCGGCCGCGCAATTGGCAATCACGAAATCGTAAAAAATACCGCAGAACGTTTACTGCGAGAATTACCAAGCACAACAGTTGAACGTTTACTCTGGGTAGGTGGAGCTGGCTCCCTCGAAGTCGCTCCTAACTTAAAGTTAGTTGATACCGCAGAATTTCCAGAGGAATACAAAGACGAAGCCATAGCACAAGGTGAAGCACTAGACGTATTTAAACAATCGAACAGCTCATTGAATTGGACTTTCATTAGCCCTGCTGCGGAGATTTTCCCAGGTGATAAGCTCAATCAATTTCGCCTTGGCGGTGAACAGCTAATCACGGATGAACAAGGCAATAGCCGAATTTCTGTCGCCGATTATGCAGTGGCATTCGTTGATGAACTAGAACAAGCTGCTAATCAGAACAAACGTATAGGCGTCGCATATTAGTGGCAAATAGCTTCTAAACTAAAAGACCAGAAAAGCGAGCTGCGTAGAGTTCGCTTTTAATCCAGAATTAAAAACGCGACATTAACGCCAATGACTACGTCTCAAACATAGTCTGACTGCCTGCCGCCCCTCCTCTTCCACCGACTAACATGCTACCGTCATCAAGAAACGATAGTACGATATGAACTGGTGGTCTATTCTCATCAAACAAGTAGCTATACTTTTCTGCTATTCTCTCACGATCTGCTTGTGTTCTAGCCGTTGACATCTCGTCCCTAAAAGGTTGACCTTCCATTATCCCTGCGTAGTGGCTAGCGAGTGCTGTTGTAGCACTTAACGCCTTTTCAATTTGAGGCTGTTCGTTCAACGCATGTTTGAGTTCAGCTGCATAGGGGTAGTCTGACGGAAGCACCAATTGACCTTGTTGATCAAATTCAATCGTTGCCGGCGGAGCCGGAATATCATATTGATCCATTAACCCTTTAAGCTTTTGTTCAGAATACTTAGCTAACGTATCTACATTATGCGCTGATGGGAGCAATAGTGGCACGTCAAGTAAGCTTACAGAGTCATTGGCATATGATTTAGGCGTGAAATAGTCATCAAGACTCATTTCGACAGTGCCTTTGTTCGTGTCCATCGCTACTTTCGGTTTATTCGCGTTGTCATCGACACTTGTCATTTCTGTTGTTGTGGATGAGCTTAAAGCTTTCATATAATCTTCAAACTTAGTTCCACCTAGAGCGTTGACAGTGGTTCTTTTCGTGTCAGATAGAATTTGCTCGCCCGAGCTTACTTGATTATTGATTAACATCGTTATTTCTTCAGATAAATTATTAATATATATGGATTAAACACACTTCAGTTTCGCAATGTTTAGGCCTTCATGGGTTCCTGAGTTTCTTTGAGTTTAGCTTGCTCTTCTGTCAACTCTGCCGCTTTCTTATATAGAGCTTCTTTTGCTTTTGCTAAACTTTCTAATAATTGTGCTTTTTCTTCCGCGGGAATACTTTTGTCATTAATGATCGCTTCCATTTTTTCATTTATTTCCTCGACCTTTTCCCTGTCAAGACCCGTTCGATTATCGATAACAGATTGATAGGCTTTTTCCATGAAAGTCATATTCTCATACGCATTTAGATCACCATATTTAAGCGTGTAAATGTTGCCTTTGCTTTCTGAAGTGGAAGTATTGTCTTTTTCTGCGGCGGCTCGCGCTTCAACAGAAATTGACACGGTATCGGCATTGTTTGATACATTCTTCTTGCGCTCGGCAGCATTGTGTTCATTGGGAAGAGTTTGAGTGTAATAACTCAGCGTATTCGCACTACTTGATGAAATACTGTTAATGGCATTCATTGCTATCGCTCATTGCTTTATCTGAACAGCACCATTACAAAGTTTATGCCAAAGGTATAATTCCTCAGTAGTAACGAAAAACTAACGTTGAATATATTTGAAAGCGGCAACTACTTGCCCAATTGCGGTTATTATTGCCTCCTGAAATAGCAGCTAAAGGCTCCGCTTACTTCATAAAAGCACTAGAAACAACTCATTAAAACTTTGATACCGCCAAACAACAATGCAATGTTAACTGATAAACAGTGCATTAAAATAAAATAAGGAATCATTTATTAACTAATGGCGACTGCACAATCATATTATCGATGCAATCGTTCATCGGCTCTCCTAACTTCACGGGAAGCAAAGCAATAGAAAAGCCGATAAATTTAAAAAGGTGAACAATAGGGAGTAACCATTAGCTTAGCTTAACTTAAACCCCTTTCGACAAATATTTAAACCAATCAAGTTGTGGCCCTTTCGGCACAATCTGAGAAGGGTTTAACGCTTTAATCGAATAGTAACCTGCTTTGATATGGTCTACGCGAGTATTCTTTGCAAAAGCATCAATTTTTAACAAACGCTCTAAATACGCTGACAATCCAGAATAGTCACTGATTGACTTAACATTCGTTTTGAACAAACCGTGATAGGCTACGTCAAAACGTACAAGAGTGACAAACAAGCGAATATCACTTTCTGTTAACTGGTTGCCAACGGCGTAGTCGTTTTGCTGGAAATGTTCGTCTAGTGTCTCTAAACGGTCGAACAAAGAAGCCATTGCTTCGTCATAGGCCTGTTGACTTGAAGCAAACCCAGCTCGATAAACACCGTTGTTTACACTGTCATAGATACTCTCATTAAAAGCGTCAATCTCAGCTTTTAATGCATCAGGATAAAGGTTAACGTCAGAATTATGGATAGGTCTCAGATCATCATTAAAAATACGCAATATATCTGCTGACTCATTATTGATGATCTTATCGCCCTCAATATCCCAAAGGACAGGTACAGTCGCTCGCCCCGTATATTGTTTATCCGTCTTTGTATAAAGTTGGTGAGCGAACTCAACTCCCTCAATACCGCTGTTAGTTGCGCCTGGAAATGAGCCAAACTTCCAACCAAAGTCACCCAGTTGAGGTTCCACCACGTTTACTTCAATTACCTGCTCTAATCCTAGTAACGAACGTGCGATTAACGTGCGCGTCGCCCAAGGACAAATATATGCAACATACAATCTAAGGCCATTTTCAACCGCTGTTTGCGCATTGAGAATACGATTTGTAAAAGCACTGCTTTGACGGATGAATCTTCCTTCACTGTCCTTTTTCTGAACAGGATCCCACTTACTTTGCCATTGACCATTCACTAACATAACTTCACCTTTTCCTATCTAACGGCTTTAAAAGTGTCGCAAAAAGCCGGTTTTAAAATCTTTTAACTGTATAAAAATTCTTTCTAAGCGTGTCAATCGCTATATTTATCGACTTAACAAACTGCTCAACTTTTTATCAACAGATAGTCGTCCACCACCTTGAATCGCTAAAGCAAGCGTAGCTGCAAACAAGCTAAGTGCAAACTCATAACCGTTATTGCTCATGAACAAACCGTGGTTAATATGAACAAAAAAGATCGCCACTAACATTGTAAAAGCACTTACAGCTGCTGCTGGTCGTGTTAGAAAGCCCAAAATTAATGCTATTCCGCCAAAGAATTCTGCACTGCCGGCCATCAATGCCATTAAGTAGCCCGGCGCTAATCCAATGCTTGCCATCCACTGACCAGTGCCTTCTAGGCCATAACCACCGAACCAACCAAACAATTTCTGTGCGCCGTGAGCCGCCAGAATGATGCCTACTGGTATACGTAAAGCCAGAGAGCTAAAACCTGCACTAGACTTAAATAAAGTGTTTAACGTTAATTTGTTCATTTTCATTTCCTCTTCAAATATAAAATGTGTAATTCGCTCAAATCAGCTTGAAAATAGAATACTTCCAAATTAATGTTTAAAAAACACCACATTCATTGAATGATTACAAACAATATATTTGCAATAGAGTAAAAAGAGAGATAAGAAGTGGATAGAATTGAAACGATGAAAGCCTTTCTTGCAGTATCTGAAGAAGGTGGTTTTACAAAAGCAGCAGAAAAGCTAGCGACTTCAAACCAACTTATTAGTAAATATGTTTCAGATTTTGAGGGGCACTTAGGAGTCAGGCTATTTAATCGCACGACACGCTCAGTAAGCCTAACGGAAGCTGGTGAACAGTGCGTACTGCACGTTCGACAAGTTCTTGACCGTTTGCAAGATATGGAGAGTGGACTTGGACAATTGAAGAGTAAAGCTCAGGGCTTATTACGTATCAATGCCCCCGTTTCTTTTTCAATTAAACACTTAGCACCTCTCATTAGCGATTATAAAAAGCAATACCCTTCGGTTGGCATAAATTTACAACTTAACGATCGAAAAGTTGATGTAGTAGAAGAAGGCTTTGATCTAGCATTGAGAATTGGTCATTTGAGAAACTCTTCTTTGGTCGCTAAGCGCATAGCGCCAATAAGGTTGGTTTTAGTTGCATCACCAGAGTACTTAGAACGTAACGGGATACCTGACCACCCAGAACAACTCATACCTGAGCACTTTCTTCATTACAGTTACATGACTTACGATCAGACCCCATCACCCCTTTTTGACGCCCTAAAAGCAGCTAGTAAAGAGCAGGCGACTAGTATTTCCAGTAATAACGGCGACATTTTGATACAGGCTGCAATAGCTGGTGACGGGTATGCACTTCAACCCACATTTCTTGTTGGTGACGCGATAAAGAAAGGAAAATTGAAAGTGATACTTAACGAGTATGAGCCCAAAGGACTTGGACTCTACGCCGTCTACCCTCACCGACAATTGATGGCTACCAAGCTTAGAACATTTATTGATTTTATTAGTGAGTATTATGGAGAAACACCCTATTGGGATGAGTTCTAAATCGCCGAATGTGGCAAACTCATGATTTCAACTAATGCTAGTTAATAGATTGTATCAATAGTGCACCTAAGATAACGAATTGTTGGATTTGATAGGCAAACATAAAAAAAGCGAGCTTCATAGAGCTCGCTTTTTTATTTTAGAAATTTCCAACTTCAATTGTCGTATTCAAATACGCCAATTAGTCTTTATACGTATCAATAGAAGGGCATGAACAAACTAGGTTACGGTCACCGTATACATCATCGATACGGTTAACTGTTGGCCAGAATTTGTTAGCAGCCGCAGCAGGTACTGGGAATACAGCTTCTGCAGTTGTGTATGCACGGTTCCACTCTGGGTCTGTAATATCAGCCAGCGTATGCGGAGCGTTATGAAGCGGGTTATCTTCAATCGTCCACTCACCCTGCTCTACTTTGCGGATTTCATCGCGAATAGACACCATTGCTTCAATAAAGCGATCAATCTCAACTTTGCTTTCAGACTCAGTTGGCTCAATCATTAATGTGCCGGCTACTGGGAATGACATTGTTGGCGCGTGGAAACCATAGTCCATTAAGCGCTTCGCTACGTCCATTTCAGTGATGCCTGACGCTTCTTTAAGCGGACGCATATCAACAATACATTCGTGCGCTACACGGCCGTTCGCGCCAGTGTAAAGAATTGGGAAATGCTCGCTTAACTTCTTCGCTAAGTAGTTAGCATTAGTAATTGCATACTTAGTTGAATCAGTCACACCTTGCTTACCTAACATTGCACAGTACAGGTAAGAAATACATAAAATGCCCGCAGAGCCAAATGGCGCGGCAGAAACAGCACCGTTACCTTTAGTGTTTTCATTCACAGTAATTAGTGGATGATCCGGTAAGAAAGGCGCAAGGTGAGATTTAACACCAATTGGCCCCATACCTGGGCCGCCGCCACCGTGAGGAATAGCGAATGTTTTATGTAAGTTTAAGTGTGATACATCTGCACCAATAAAGCCTGGAGATGTAACACCAACTTGTGCGTTCATGTTTGCACCGTCTAGGTATACTTGGCCGCCATTTGCATGAACGATCTCACAAATCTCGCGAATTGTTTCTTCGTATACACCGTGTGTAGACGGGTAAGTAACCATGATACACGATAGGTTCTCTGCAACTTCTTCAGCTTTCGCTTTTAAGTCTGCCATGTCAACGTTACCACTGCTATCACAGTCAACCACAACAACCTTCATACCAACCATTTGCGCAGACGCTGGGTTAGTACCGTGTGCAGATGAAGGAATTAGACAGATGTTACGGTGCGCATCACCTCGACTCTCGTGGTATTTGTGAATCGCGATTAAACCAGCATACTCACCTTGAGCACCTGAGTTTGGTTGCATTGAAATGTTGTCGTAACCAGTTAACTCAACTAACCACTCACCCAATTCGTTGATCATCTCAGCGTAACCTTGAGCTTGGTCAACTGGCGCAAACGGGTGCATGTTCGCAAATTCAGGCCATGATACTGGGATCATTTGCGCTGTTGCGTTTAGCTTCATGGTACAAGAACCTAACGAAATCATTGAGTGATTCAACGCAAGGTCTTTGTTTTCTAATTTCTTAATGTAGCGAAGCATTTCAGTTTCGCTGTGGTAAGAATTAAATACTGGGTGCGTTAAAATGTCTGATTCACGCACTAGTTCAGCAGGAATAGACGAGTGACCACATTCGATAATCTTCGCATCTAGCTCAGCCACGTCTAAGCCATGACCTTCGCCAAGTAGTACATCGAATAATACAGCGACATCTTCACGAGTTGTTGTTTCGTCAAGTGAAACACTTACTTGACCCTCAACGTCAGTACGTAAGTTAAGATCGGCTGCTAAAGCACGCGCAACAATCTCATCTTTGCTAAAGCCATCAATAGCGTCAACGTTGAATGTTAATGTGTCGAAGTAGTTAGCGTGAATGGCTTGTAAGCCTTTTGTTGCTGTACCTAAACATAAAATGTCTGCGAAACGGTGAATGCGATTAGCAATTGTTTTAAGGCCTTGTGGACCATGGTAAACCGCGTAGAACGCTGCCATGTTCGCTAGTAATACTTGCGCAGTACAAATATTTGAGTTCGCTTTTTCACGACGAATATGCTGCTCACGCGTTTGCATCGCCATGCGAAGTGCGCTGTTACCGCGCGTATCTTTTGATACACCGATGATACGACCAGGCATTGAACGCTTGTACTTGTCAGATGTTGTAAAGAATGCAGCGTGTGGACCACCGTACCCCATTGGAACACCAAAGCGTTGAGATGAACCAATCACTACATCTGCACCTAATTCACCAGGTGCTTTCAGTAGCACTAAACTCATGATGTCAGCAGCTACCGCAACAATACCTTTTTTCTCTTGTACCGCTTCGATTAATGGGCGGATATCAACGATTTCACCTGTTGCCGTTGGATATTGCAGTAATGCACCAAATACGTCGTGCTCACCGACCGTTGCAGCTGGTGCAACGATGATGTCAAAGCCAAAAAACTCAGCGCGGTTCTTAACAACAGAAATTGTTTGTGGGTAAACCTCTTTTGCTACAAAGAATGCGTTTGATTTTTTATTCTTCGATACACGCTTAGCTAATGCCATTGCTTCGGCAGCAGCCGTACCTTCGTCAAGTAATGACGCAGATGCTAGGTCTAAACCGGTTAGGTCTAAACACATTTGCTGATAGTTAAGCAGTGATTCTAAGCGGCCTTGTGCAATTTCTGGTTGGTAAGGCGTGTAAGCCGTGTACCAACCCGGATTTTCTAATACGTTACGTAAAATAACGTTTGGCGTTAGTGTGCCGTAGTAGCCTAAACCGATGTAAGAAGTATTTACTTTGTTTTTGCTAGCAACAGCTTTTAAGTCGGCTAATGCTTTAACTTCTGTTTTACTCTCACCAATCGCAGGTAAGTCAGCTAAACGGATGTTTGCAGGAACAATTTCGTCAATCAATGCATCTACGGAGTCAGCGCCGATTTCAGCTAGCATAGCTTGAGTTTGTGCTTCGTCTGGACCAATGTGACGACGAATAAAGTCTTGAGTTTGCTCTAAATCACTTAGCGCTTGGTTTGCGTGAGATTCGGTAGTCATAAAACAGCTTCACTTAAAAAATTACAAACGTTTGAGTACGTATTTAAAAAGAAAGCCCCAAACTTAGTTGCAGTTTAAGGCTTTATATAAATCTTTGATTAAATTAGGTTTCCACTTAGCTATATTTATAGCTAAGATAATCTTTGTTTAGGCAAAGCCGTCAAAGTCAATGAAGTCATGAGCATAGATAACTATGTGATTGAGTTCATTTACGCAGGCAATGCAGCCTAAACAAGATTAGCAACGCTAAATTAGTCTTCGTCGATAGAGTTCGCGTAGCCTTCAGCATCAAGCAAACTTTCTAGCTCGCCTTCATCTTCGATTTTGACTTTGAACATCCAGCCGTCACCGTATGCATCAGAGTTTACAAGCTCCGGAGAGTCTTCTAACTCTTCGTTAACTTCAACAACTTCACCAGTGATTGGTGCGTAAATGTCTGAAGCCGCTTTAACTGACTCTGCAACAGCTACATCGTCGCCAGTGCTAACACTTTCGCCAACTTCTGGTAGTTCAACGAAAACCATGTCACCTAGTAGCTCTTGTGCATGCTCTGTAATACCTACAGTAACAATGCCGTTACCTTCGTTACGAACCCACTCATGGGATGTTGCGTATTTTAACTCTGAAGGAATGTTGCTCATTTTTTTGTTCCTAAATTATTATCTTTAAAATTTAATTCGCTAAGTGAAGTACTCAAGCTCAAATATAGAGGATTTACTTCACAGGTCAACTCTGTCCAAGCGAAGAGTTGACCTAACCCATAAAGGCTTTATTAGAATGCTTTTTTACCGTTGCGAGCAAAGCTTGGCTTGATCACTTTTACGTCAACCAACTTCTTGCGCATTTCTACTTGTACTGTGTCTTCTAACTTAACTGCACGTGGCACACGAGCCATGGCTATTGAGTGGCCAAGCGTTGGAGAGAAAGTACCTGAAGTGATTACACCTTCACCGTGCTCAGTCACAACTTTAAGACCTGAACGTAAAACGCCCTTCTCTTCTAAGATAAGACCCACTAATTTTGGCTCTGAGCCAGCTTCGCGAAGTTCTGCTAATTTTGCTTTGCCGATGAAATCACGCGCTTCGTCATCCCAGCTAATTGTCCAAGCCATGTTTGCCGCAAGTGGCGTTACAGACTCATCCATATCTAAGCCGTATAAGTTCATGCCAGCTTCTAAACGAAGCGTATCACGAGCACCTAAGCCTGCTGGTTTAACACCCGCATCTAATAGTTGCTGCCAAAGATCAGCTGCTTGCGCTTCTGGTACAACAATTTCGTAACCAGCTTCGCCAGTGTAACCAGTCGTTGCGATAAACAATTCGCCAGCTTGTAAACCAAAGAACGGCTTCATACCTTCTACGGCGGCATTTTGTTCTGCGTTTAAAATGGTCGCCACTTTCGCTTTCGCTTCTGGGCCTTGAACAGCAATCATGCCGAACTCTGGACGTTCGGTAACTGTTACTGCGAAATCTGCTGACTGCGTAGCAATCCAAGCTAAATCTTTTTCACGAGTTGCAGAGTTAACCACTAAGCGGTAGCTAGTGTCGTTGAAAAAGTAAATAATAAGGTCGTCGATCACACCGCCTTCTTCATTACACATACCCGTGTAAAGTGCTTTACCTGCAACGTTTAACTTATCAACGTCGTTAATGACAAGTTTACGAAGGAATGCTTTTGCATCAGCACCCTCTACATCAACGATGGTCATATGTGATACATCAAACATACCTGCATCTTGGCGAACAGCATGGTGCTCTTCGATTTGCGAACCATAGTTAATTGGCATTTCCCAGCCGTGGAAATCAACCATTTTAGCGCCAGCTTCTAAGTGCTTGGCATGAAGAACGGTTTTGTTTGTCATCGTTGTTTTCACTCTTGTTAGAACGCTATTAGCAGCTACTGAAGAACAGTAGAGTATAGACATTGGATTTACAAAACTTGCGCGAAATTATATTTAAAGCAGTTCAGTGATTCAACAACAAAAAGCACCTCAATCGAACACAAAACCAATAAATACCATTTATTCCGAACATAATTCTTACAAACACCTATTTATAAAACTAAACTCAAAAGCGCTAGAGATACTGCGACGCTAACCGCAATAAATTTGAAATATTTTTTCTTGTACAACTGGTCAGGATTTTTTATGTAAAACAAATGGATAACAATCACTGTAACTAACAAGAAAACAAGCGCAATTTAATAAAAGCTATAGTTCTCATAACTTTACAAAACTACGAATGATGGTAGAGTTGATGTTTGTCGAATTATTCGACAAACAGGTAGCAAACGTTAGTTTTGCTTCATTCATTTTATGGATAAGGAGATAGAGATGGATCTTTTTAAGAAAGCTCTGCTAATACTGGGCTTATCAATGGGAAGTGCAATTGCTGATGAAACCTCCCTACCCGAGCCTTTTCAAGGTCACAACAATAAAATTGATTTACGCATTAATTATGACGACCTTGATGCATTGTTAGATCTGAGTGTTATGGATTTTGGCCGCTCTTCTCGTATTGCTGGAAAAAACGACGATCCCAGAACAGGGACAAGGCTAAAAGACCGTCAGCCCAAGTTCGCGTTAATCACCACTAATGAGGCAAACCGCTTTTATTTTGAGTCTTATCGAGAGGAACCACAAAAATCGGCCTTTGAAAAGATAAGTAAAAACTTACAAACCTTACCCGGTGAAGTCCCTTTCCAACAATGGCCAGAAAACGAACAGCTCGCCTATTGGTTAAACCTCTACAATATTACCCTAATCAGTGAACTTATTGACGCCTACCCAGTACAGAAACTTAAGAAGTTTTACAACGACAGTGACTCTCCCTATTTCGAAAAGTCGCTACAAGTTGCAGGTATAGATATCAGCCTACATGACATCAAGTATAAAATTGTACCTGCAAAATTTGGCTACGACCCGCTACTTGTTTACGGCTTTTTCCAAGGGCATATCGGTGGGCCGAGTATTCAAACCAAAGCATTTACTGGACAGCACGTTTGGCAAAAGTTGTCGTTAATTGCCACCGACTTTATAAACTCTAATCGAGGAACTTATCTCGATCATCAAGGTAGATTTTACGTTTCAGAGCTGTATGAGCGAGACAAAGTGTTTTTCGAAAAAGCTGATAAAACACTTTATAGCCATTTAGAAAAGCACTTAGAGGGTAGCATGAGAACTGAGCTTAAGTATGCCACCAACTTAAAGCCTCGCATTAACAACTGGCGCATTACTGATCTGTATGGCACAGACAGAGAGTACGGCGGCGGTATTAGCGATAACCCCGCAGCCATGTTAAATGCTGTA
Organism: uncultured Thalassotalea sp.; assembly: GCA_947492575.1. Taxonomy (GTDB): domain Bacteria; phylum Pseudomonadota; class Gammaproteobacteria; order Enterobacterales; family Alteromonadaceae; genus Thalassotalea_F. The sequence continues at coordinate 1,046,689 of CANLNK010000001.1, read as the reverse complement.
AAAACAAGCAGCGGCGCAGGTAATACCCCACTAGGTGGAGAAGCTGTGATGGCAATGGTTTTGGAAAAGCAAAAACCGCTCGGGCGCTTTTCACCTTACGTGCTTGAAAAACTACAACTGCTAAGAGATGGCCATGTACGTAATAAAACCAATGTAACTGTTACCGATATCACTATCGAGCAGGTGGAAACTAAAAACAACGAAAATGAGAATTAATCTCGATTGTTTTGTCTTTGGCTATTTACTTGTCGCTTATAGTTGATAAATTAAACGGTGGAAGCGTCAATAAGGACATCAGAATGAAAAAAATAATACTAAGTGCTTTCGTTGCAATAATTGGCTTTTCAAGTGTTGCAGCTGCTGATGAAGCAAACATACCAGAGCCATTTAGAGGCTATGATAGAAGCTCTACGTACGCCATCAACTACGACGATTACACTTATCTACTGCGTGCCAGCGTACTTAATGCAGGCCGTTCTTCTCGAGCCATCGCTAAAGCTGGTAAAGCGAAAACCGGTACGCGATTAAAAGCGAATATCAATAAACTCACTGCTTTAGAAGGTAACCGCTTTTTATATGAGTCATTCAAAGAAGATGACCACAAGCACCACTTCAGAAACATAAGTGAAAGCCTTCAGAAAGTACCTTCAGAAGTGCCGTTAAAGCTCTTTAGCAAAGACGAACAATTGGCGTATTGGCTTAACCTATACAATGCCACAATTATCGCCGACATCATTGATGAATACCCTATTCGAAAACTTGAAGACTTTTTAACTGACAGCGACTCACCGCTGAAAGAGAAAAAGTTAACCGTTGCCGGTGTTAAGCTAAGCCTTAACGACATTAAATATAAAATAGTGCCGGAGAAATTTGGCTATTCACCTGTGCTTATTTACGGTTTCTACCAAGGGATTATTGCAGCTCCCAACATTTTAAATCGTGCGTTTACCGGTGAGACGGTTTGGGATGAGTTGGATCGCAACGCTACCAACTTTGTTAACTCTAACCGCGGTACTTTTGCGGATACCAAGAAAAAAACATTCCGTGTTTCTAGCCTGTATGAACGTGATGAAGTTTTCTTCCCAAACTTTGATGAAGACCTAAACCGTCATATTTTGCAGCACCTAGAAGGCTCTATGCGTTACGACTTAGAAAATGCTAAGCGCGTAAGAACCAATATCAGTAACTGGAAAATCGCTGATGTTTACGGTACTGAACGCCAATATGGAGGCGGTGTTAGTAATAACGCGGCAGCTTTAATAGATTCTGCTGGTCGTCAAGAGCAAATCGATGATTCAGGCGGCTACGGTAACATTAACCTAACCGTTACGTCTTCATTTATGGCGCAACGTGCAGTGACTTTTGGACGTTTTTCACCTGAAATGATCACTAAGCTGAAAACCATGCACGCAGAACATTTAAGTAATTCAGGTAAGGTCTCTATTACTGATTTAGAGGCAGAAACAAATGAAGAAAATAACGACCGTAATTAAGCAATAGCAAAACGCTAAGCAAAAATGGGCGAAAGCCCATTTTTTTACGCTAAACATCAGCTTTAGTTTAATGATTAGCACATTATTACTTAAAAAAACATTGAAAAATTAACAACTAAGCATATTTGAAGGAATTGTATATGCCAAAAGCTATTAAACATCTTTTATCTACCTTTGCTGGTATGACACTGCTATTGTCAGGCGCTAGCCAAGCAGATGAGAAAAATCTACCAGAAGTTTTTCAAGGGTATGACCGCAGCTCTACCTACGAAATTAACTACGATGATTACACCTATTTACTGCGTGCGAGCGTGCTCAATGCAGGTCGCTCTTCTCGCGCTATCGCAAAAAGTGGCAAAGCAAAAACTGGCACGCGATTAAAAGCGAACATCAACAAGTTAACGGCACTGGAAGGTAACCGTTTCTTGTACGAGTCATTTGAGAAAGATGAGCACAAAAAACACTTCCGAAATATTAGTGAAAGTCTGCAAAAAGTGCCGTCAGAGGTACCGTTAAAGCTCTTTAGCAAAGACGAGCAATTAGCGTACTGGTTAAACCTATATAACGCGACCATCATTGCCGAAATTATTGACGAGTACCCAATTCGCAAGCTAGAAGATTTCATAACTGATAGCGACTCACCACTGGACGAGAAAATAATTACCGTTGCTGGTGAAAAACTCAGCTTAAATGACATTAAATATAAAATTGTACCTGAAAAGTTCGGCTACAAACCGGTATTGATCTACGGTTTCTATCAAGGAATTATTGCAGGTCCAAACATCTTGAATCGAGCGTTTACAGGTGAAACGGTTTGGGATGAGTTAGATCGCAATGCAACGAATTTTGTTAACTCAAACCGTGGTACTTTTGCTGATACCAAGAAAAAGATATTCCGTGTTTCAAGTCTTTACGAGCGTGATGAAGTTTACTTCCCAAATTTTGATGAAGACTTAAACCGCCATATTTTACAGTACTTGGAAGGTAGTCTGCGTTACGACCTAGAGAACGCTAAGCGTGTAAGAACGAATATCAGTAACTGGAAAATTGCTGATGTTTACGGCACAGAGCGCCAATTTGGTGGTGCAATTGCCAACAACAATGCAGCGCTAATGGACTCTGCTAGCCGTGCTGATCAAAATCTTGACCGCGATTCTAGCGGCTACGGTAATATCAACCTAACTGTAACATCGTCATTTATGGAGCAGCGAGCGATTAACTTTGGTCGCTTCTCACCAGAGATGGTGACAAAACTTAAGACAATTCACGCTGAACATTTGAGCCACTCAGGTCAAGTTTCAATTACTGATATCGAATCTGAATCAGAAGAAGATAAGAGTGATGAAGGTTCAAACTAACAGCTAGCAGGTTTTGAAGTAAGCTTCTAAATCTCTATTAACAAAAAGCGGAGCCCGTTTATTTGGCTCCGCTTTTTTTATGTTTTTCTTGAGCGCTTATCTTGAGCAAATTGATTAAAAATAAGTGTTATCGCCAGTAAGACTTCAACTTCTACTATGCTAATAAGCTAAGGCTGGACGCCCAAATATCAGCTATGCTTTTGCCATGTCAGGCAAGTCGCCAGTTAACCCTAACGCTTGTTTAATCATTAAGTCTTTAACGGGGCCTAAGTTACTAATTGCCGTCATCCCAATTCCACGGATGAGCTTTAATGCAGGATGCTGAGGAGTAAACGCTTGCTTTATTATTTCCATCGCAGCAACCATATCTGCCGCGCCCGCGCGGCGCCATCGTGAATACTGTGCTAGCTGACGCGCTAACGGGTCGGTTGCTGCTGCATATGATTCATTGGCGAGGCTTTCAGCTAACGATATCGCATCAAGTAAGCCTAAGTTAACACCTTGTCCTGCCAATGGGTGAATTGTATGTGCTGCATCACCTACAAGTACTGCCTTTCCTTTAACGAAACTGTGAGCTAGTCGCATACTGAGCGGAAAGTTAATTACCTCGCTCTCGATGCTGATATTGCCGAGTTTTCCGTCTGATGCAGCGGTGAGTTCTTTTGCCATAGCTTCTGGAGACAGCGCGCTGATACGTTTTGCTTCACTTGGTGAAGTCGACCATACAATAGAGCATAAATCAGACTGATAAAGCGGCAGCAAAGCTAATGGTCCTTCTGGCAAAAATACCTGCCACGCTGTGTTTTGATGGCCAAGCTCAGTCTTAATCGTTGCGACAAGCGCATGGTTATCGTAATCGCGAAAGGCAATAGGTATATCCATCTGTTGTCTCAACCAAGAGTGTGCTCCATCGGCACCAACAACCAGCTTAGCTAATACCGGCATACCGCTTTCAAAACTGGCAAATACCTCATGCTCGCCAAAGGCGATATTAGTCAATTTACTGTCAGTTAGTAGTGCTATACCACTATCCTGTTCCGCTTTTTGCCAAAGAGCGTTGCGAATAACCTTGTTCTCGATAATATGGCCTAACGATTCTCTATTGCGTTTAACACTAAGATCGTTAATGTCGAAATCGAGAGCCCCAATGCCTGATTTATCCCACACATGCATATGCGTATAGGCTTGGCTGCGCTGCGCGACAATATCTTGCCAAACACCAAGCGAAGAAAATAATTGCTCGCTCGCCGCGTTGATCGCACTTACCCTAAGCTCTGGTTTATCATTGAGTGGCGTCGGTGTATTCGCTTCTACAATAGCAACGCTTTGACCTGTTAATTTGCGCACAGCAAGTGCAAGCGTTAAGCCAACCATGCCGCCACCAACGATTAATAGATCATATTTTTGCATTGTCTCTCTCCGCAGCGAATATCATGCTCTATTGGCTAGCATTCGTTGCATATAAATTTCTTGTTTACTAATTCTGTTTTTCCAACGCTATTTTAGATAGCGCTATTTCATGGCTTAACGTTAAGTATTGCAGTGCTACGCAGCGGATAACTTAGGTTTAGTAGCCCATAGTTTTGTTAACAAAGCGCTGCTGCAATGGCGTTAGATAGTTCATTACTCTTAAGCCAATATTACGCCCAGCGACTAACGATGCATAGTCATTAGAAAACAGGTGCACCATCGAATCAGTTAACGTGATCACCTGTTGCTGATCATCAGCTCGCTGTATTTGGTACTGATTGAGCACTTTAGCTGCGCCTACATCTACTGAATCTCTACCTGCTTGTTGCAGTAATTTTGCAAGTGCAACAACATCGCGAACTCCAAGGTTAAACCCCTGTCCTGCTATTGGGTGAATGGTATGAGAAGCGTTTCCAACAAGCGCTAAACGGTGATAAGTCTGCTGTTCAGCCTGCACTAGTGATAGAGGGAATACGGAGCGTTTACTCGCAGAAGTAACGGCACCAAGCCAAGTACCAAAAGCTTTTGTTAATGCTTGGCAAAACCCGTTGTCATCTAGTTCACTAACTTCATTTGCCTGTTCAGGTGTTAAGGTCCATACCAAAGAACATTGCTTTCCTTGCATTGGTAGCATAGCAATAGGGCCTGACTCCGTAAAACGTTCAAATGCCCTGTGCTGGTGATGTTTCTCTACACCGACATTCGCGATGACAGCAACTTGTTGGTACGTGCTTACCTTGGCCGAAATATTAGCAGCTTTACGGCAAACAGATTGCCCACCATCACAGGCAACAACCAACTTAGCCTTAATAGGCTCATTGCCATCTAGTTCAATTTCAACGTGTTCAGGCTGAAACGTCATCGTATCAATAGTGCGTGGCGCAAACCACGAAATAGAAGGAAGTTGATTAAGCTTAGATAACAAGCCATTTGCTATGCTAGCCAGCGGCACAACATGTCCTAATGCGTCAACATTATGGTCTATAGCTTTGACTCGCGCCTTTCCGTAATTACCACGGTCGGAAATATGGATAGTTTCAATTGCGGCCGCATCTTGCGACATATATTGCCAAGCATCTAGAGACTTAATATATTCGACACTGCCATGAGCAAGCGCGATTACCCGATCATCAAAGGCTGACTTACTGGATTGTGGCTCAGCTGCCACCTCATTTGCGTCAACAATAGCGACGCGCAAAGGAGCCGTCGCAGGATGATTCATTAAACTGGTAGCAGTCAGTAAGCCAGAAAGACCACCGCCTACGATGACGATATCGAAGACACTGTTGCCGTTCGACTGCTTTACCTCATTACCTTCTTTTTTCACGTTGTTTTGGCTATCTTCCAACTGCATTAACCCATGTCACAGATAATGTTACAAATACTATTCAAGCTCACTGAAGCTAAAGAACTCAAGCTAAAAAACTGAGGCTTTTAAAGCTATCCTTACGTGCAACCGCCCTTGCTAGTTCAGGCGTTCAGCCATTAAACGTTCAATGTCATCAATAGTCTTAGGTGCGTTTACAGTTAAGTTTTCGTACCCATGTTCGGTAACAGCAATATTATCTTCAATTCGAACACCTATACCGCGCCACTGTTCATCGACATCTGCATCCATGGGGATATATAAACCTGGCTCTATGGTCATCACCATGCCCGGTTCAAATGCCCTTAACTGCTGACGTTTTTCATTTGACTGGTAATCACCCACATCATGAACATCTAAACCTAACCAGTGCCCTAACCCGTGGATGAAATACTGCTTACACGCTTTATGCTGAACAAGCTCTTCAACGTCGCCTTGCAAAATGCCAAGCGACACTAACCCTTCGGTTAATACCTTACAGACAATATCATTCAAAGCAGACAGTGTTTGCCCCGGTTTAATTGCCTCAATAGCAGCTAATTGCGAGTCTAATACCAATTGATAAATCGCTTTTTGCGGCGTTGTGAATTCTCCACTAACAGGGAAAGTACGTGTGATATCAGCGGCATAGCCTGCTAGCTCACCACCTGCATCGATTAATAGCAATTCACCATTCTTCAACTGCTCGTTATTATCCGTGTAGTGCAATATGTTGGCATTATCACCGCCAGCAACAATTGAATTGTAAGCAGCAAAACGTGCACCGTTTATCGCAAATTCATGGAGCAATTCAGCTTCTACTTGATATTCAAACTTACCATCTGACGCAGCAAGCATCGCTCGTTGGTGAGCTTTCCCACTCAATTCATTAGCTTGTCGCATCACATCTAGTTCTGCGTCAGACTTAATTAATCTAAGCTCGTGAATAAGTGGTGCAGCATCAGAAATGTTGCTAGCAGGATTTTTACCAATTCGACGCTCGCCTGCAACTTGACTCAACCACTCAGGTGCCATTGCCATAAGCTCATTATCCTCAAAGCAAACAAATAAATGTTTGACCTGAGATAAATAATCAACAATAGCATCATCGCCTTCATTTGATGTAAGCGCGTCATCAACACCGTATTGACTAACTGCGGCCTCCGGGCCGACTCGCTTGCCATGCCATACTTCTTGCAACGGATTTTTCTCGCGGCAGCAGAGAATTGTCTGCTCAGTATCGCCCTTTACTAAAAGTAACATAGCTTCAGGTTCTTGAAAGCCGCAAAGATAAAAGAAATTCTTATCAGGACAAAAGTGATATTCCGTGTCATTACTGCGCGTCTGTTCATGTCCAGAACGAACAACAAGTAATGAAGATGCAGGAAGCTTAGCGAATAGTTTTGCTCTACGCGCAGCAAATTCGCTCGCTGGTAACAAAGCGTGTTTGATCATTTAGTGTATCGTGCGTTGGTTTTCAGAATCGGGGGTGCTTGGCGCTGAACCAAGCTCAGAGAAGCACAGTAATACTGACACTTTCACGTATTCAGCAATTTCGTAGTAGGCTTGTTCTGTAGCTTCATCTTCGTCGACTTCGTCTGACAAATTAGCAATCTCAGCAAAGTCAGCGATAACTTCTTTTACATCTTCAGAAGCGATGGCGGTATCTTTTTGTTGAATACCAAAGCCTAAGTTGAAGCCTTGAACCCAATGGCCTAGTCCTGTTGCTCGTTCAACGATGGTATCGTCATCATCAGGGAGAAGCAGTTTAAAGCCATATGAATCATCAAGTAAGGTTTGCCAAATTTCACTGTATAGCTGTTTTACTGTTCCCTTCGACTGCAAAGGCAAGCCTTCACCGTTGTTCATCATATCGTTAATAACAACGAGATATTCAGTATCTTCAAACTCATGACCTGACGCAATTAAGCCAGTCAAAATACCGTGTAATTCAGATGCGTGTGCTTGCACACTTTCGGCACTCAAAGTCGCTTGTACATCAGCAAATTCGAGTAAAGATTGTTCAGACATAAAAGTTCACAAATGTCATTGATTAGATAGCCTTAATCCTAACATTCTCACTATGCTGACACCAGTAAAAGTCTATCCAAAATACGCTGAAAAATACCCTAAGCAGCCAATTTTATCTAAAACACTTTTCCTAGCAGGCTAAATATATTTTCCCAAAAACTCAATGAGTTGTTTGTCAGTGGTTGCACTGCTTACACGCTAAGGCTGAATACGATGCAGATACAAAATTTAGTAGAAAAAAACACCACTTTAGATACGAATGCACAATTATCGTGCATTACACAAGACAATTGCTTGCAACCACTGTGTCAGATGGTTATAGTGCCAAGAATAACGCTTATTTTTAAAGGGATTAGCGCCGACATGCGCAACAAAGTAGAAGTTACTATCGCAGGAAAAAAAGTAAAGATCGCTTGCCCGAAGGGACAGGAAAGCGCACTTTTTGCTGCCGCTAGTGAACTAAACAAGCGTGTCGAGCAACTTGGAAATTCAGACGTTATTAACACACCTGAGCAAATGATGATGATGGTAGCTCTTAACCTAGCTAACGATTTGTTGTCAGTACAAAAAGCGCTCGAAGAAGAACGTGAAGAAAACGCCAATCAAATCGCATTATTGCAATCAACAATCGAACAAGCATTAGCACCGCACATCAAGTCTGCCTAACACACGGACGTTATAGCGCCACAGCATTTAAATACCTCAGTATGTAGACGCCCCTGTATCTAAAGGCCTGTTAGTATTCTTCTCACATATTGCATTGGCTTACAGTTTTCCTGTCAGTACTCTCAGTCCAAATCCAACCCCAAGCCCAAGGGCTACTTCAAAGCACCGCATGTATATTCACGCAAATCTCACGATGACACTATTTTAGAAAAAATGTATGGTAGTTTTTGGTTGTTAAATATGAGTTGAGATAGTCAAATTGAATAACAGAGCATGGATTTTCATTACGCTAATCTTGTCACTAGCTTGTTACTTCTATTATCTGCACCCAGCATTATCCCCTTTACTCGATAAAATATTTTCGTCCGATAAAGCGTTGGAGAATGAGCGTTTCGCTCCTAATGACGTTCAAAAACAAGAAAACGTACTCAACGCTATTGCAAACCAAAGTACTTTTTACACAGAAAATAAGGGCAATGAAGCTAAGCAGGCTGATAAGCCTGTCGAAACCACTACTCCAAATCGTTGGATTGCAGATACCCGCTTATGTGAAACTAGCCCGCTTAGCAACGAAGCGATAAATAATAGAAACGATTCGCTGAGAAACCATTTTAGCGACTTAGTGAAATCAGACGATATCGACGATCAGTGGCACGTTTATACCTTTGGAGTAGGAAGCAGAAGCGAAACCACGATAAAAAGAAAACTCTCTTTTTATCGAGATTACTTAAACCAAAACCCTAATGCTCCCCTAGCCTTACACCAACTGCTAAAACAGTGTAATCAATTGCCTAAAAGTACCCACTGTAAAGAAGCGCTTGAAGATAAAGTAGTGGCTGCTGATGAAGACAATGGACTTTTATGGCTTCAATTATCTGCATTAGCGTTAAAGCAAGGAAACCTTGCTGACCACGCACGCTTGTTAGAAATTGCCGCAACCAAAGAGAGATTCGATGAATACTTCTTTCAATACATCAAAGACTTTGAACAATTTTCTTTTGGCCGATTACAGCTCCCATTCCGACAACGCTTTTTGATAGCAAGCAGCCTTTTAGCATCTCACCCCACCGGTTACAGCGACGTATTTAGTGCCTGTCAGCAATCTGTTGAACTGAACAATGACTCATCTGAAGTTTGTAAGCAATTGGCGGAGAATATGTTTCTTGGCGGTCGAGCAATTTCATTACAAAGTTTTGGCGCAAGTTTAACGTCACATTTTTATGAACAAACGCCAGGCCAAGAAAATACCCAGCGAGTTTCAACAGGAGCACTCGACGATTTTGACGAAACCGCCCTATTAGTTTCCGATAGTCGCAGTCAAATTGGGCTAATTGATGAGGCATTAGTATCAAACTGGCTCGAAGACGGAATAAATTTTGGCGAGATCATCGCCTATCAAAACTTGATTGACGAGGTATCAATATTGCTTGAAGATCCGAACTACAACCCTTGTACTGTTCCTAACTAAGTGGCATTTGATCACTAAATAATTGAAAAATTGAGCAAAGCGCATAAATCTCCAGCAAACAAACTTTCAAGACAATAAAAAGCTTAATTCCGAAGGACGATTTGCTATAATCAAGTTCTGTCTTCTGGGATGTTCGTGTGTTAACTATGTCCCTGAGCCGATAAGTTTTACCTAAGGGAATTAATCTTTAGCTATTGAGCAGGCTCGGCTCGTACCGAGAAGCCTACGGCCATCGCGCAATTTCCGCCCTGAACACACGGTGTTCAGGACTACAGTTGGCTACGGCATTCTGGAAGCAGCTTTCCCACAATAATTTCTATATACTCTTTACAACACAACGCTAACTATCTATAACGACAGTTCTGCTAAGCTTTCTATCAATAAATATATTCGTATGCCTCCCCGTTCGCTCTCTTCAGTCCATCAACAATCAACAATTTTCTCAGCCAACAAACCGATTGCTATTTTCGACTCAGGATTAGGCGGTATCTCTATCGCACGCCATGTCGCAAAAGCGCTGCCTAATGAGAATATTTTGTATTTAGCAGACTGCAAGCATGCACCTTACGGCGACAAAGGCGAAACTCATATTATTGATAGAGTAAATTCAGTTGCAGATTACTTAGTATCATTGGGGGCAAAAGCCATTGTACTTGCCTGCAATACCGCTACGGTAAATGCGATAGAGCAACTTAGAGCAAGAGTTGATTTACCAATCATCGGAGTTGAGCCAGCTATCAAACCAGCTGCACAACTATCTCCTTCTAAATCTGTTGGCATTATGGTGACAAGTGCAACCTCAAAAAACCCACGTTTTCTTAAGCTTGTCGATACACATAAAGGTGATGCAACCGTTCATATTCAAGCTTGCCCAGGTTTGGTTGAGGTAATCGAAAAAGGTGAGCATGACTCAGCAGGTTGTCATGACCTTCTAAAGGCCTATCTCACCCCTTTATTAGCTAAAGGTATCGACACTTTGGTCTTAGGCTGTACACATTATCCACTAATTTCTGCCCAAATAATCCAAATCGTGGGCGATAACGTAACACTGCTGGAAACATCAGAGCCAGTCACTAAAGAGTTAACTCGACAATTGACAAGCCGAGACATGTTAGCTGGCTCAAGCAATGGCAACATCGAAAATTTTGGTGTCCAATATCAGGTGTTATCGACTGGTGAATACCAAAGTATCGCAAACGTATTGCCAAAGTTCTGGTCGGAAAGTGTGTCAATAGAAGCTGACATCGAAGCCTAGAGACATTTAGACGTCTAGGCGTAAAACTTTCTTTTATTCACCTTTTCCGTTAGAATTGCGAAAAACTCATTGTCTGACTAATGTTAGGGCTAGAATTTGTAGCCAGTTAGTTCAGCTTACAGTATTACTTTTAGGAAATTGAGAGTTTATGTCTAGACATTTATTCACCTCTGAATCAGTTTCAGAAGGTCATCCAGATAAAATTGCAGACCAAATTTCAGATGCAGTTTTAGACGCTATTATCGCTCAAGATAAAAACGCACGTGTAGCGTGTGAAACCATGGTTAAAACTGGCGTTGCGATCATTTCAGGTGAAATCTCTACCAACGCTTGGGTTGATTTAGAAAGCCTAACGCGTAAAGTAATTTGCGATATTGGTTACACCTCATCTGAAGTAGGCTTCGATGGCGAAACCTGTGGCATTATGAACCTAATTGGCCAGCAATCGTCAGAAATCGCACAAGGCGTTGACCGTGCAAAGCCTGAAGAACAAGGCGCTGGTGACCAAGGCTTGATGTTTGGCTACGCTACTAATGAAACGCCAACATACATGCCTGCACCGCTATACTACTCTCACTTACTTGTTGAACGCCAAGCTGAAGTTCGCAAATCAGGTGTACTACCGTGGTTACGTCCAGATGCTAAGTCGCAAGTAACATTCGTTTACGAAGGTAACAAGCCTGTTGCAATCGATGCTGTTGTACTTTCAACTCAGCACAATCCAGATATCTCTCAAGACATGCTTCACGATGCAGTAATGGAAAACATTATCAAGCACGTGTTACCTGAAGAGTTATTAACACCTGAAACTAAGTACTTCATTAACCCAACAGGTAGTTTCGTGATCGGTGGACCGGTTGGTGACTGTGGTTTAACAGGTCGTAAGATTATCGTTGATACATACGGCGGTATGGCACGTCACGGTGGTGGTGCATTCTCTGGTAAAGATCCATCAAAAGTTGACCGCAGTGCTGCTTACGCAGGTCGCTACGTTGCAAAGAACATCGTTGCAGCGGGTCTTGCTGATCGCTGTGAAATCCAAGTGTCATACGCAATTGGTGTTGCAGAGCCAACCTCGATTACGGTTGAAACATTTGGTACAGGTAAAGTGTCTGAAGAGAAGCTAGTTGAACTAGTTCGCGAACACTTCGATCTTCGTCCTTACGGCATTACTAAGATGCTAGACCTACTTCACCCAATGTATCAAGAGACAGCAGCTTACGGTCACTTTGGCCGTGAACCTTATGAAAAAACTGTCGACGGTGAAACGTTCACAGCATTTAGCTGGGAAAAAACAGACAAAGCTGACGCACTGCGATCTGCTGCTGGTTTGTAATCTAGTTACTACCAAATCAAAAAAGGAGCTCTAATGAGCTCCTTTTTTATTGTCTGCAAACTGATGCCTTACATAGCAATGCTACTCATAGCGCAAAGCTTTAATTGGATTTTGGCGCGCGACCCACGCGGCATTTCCACCAACTGTTGCCCACGCGATTAGCAATGACAACAACCCTACCCCTAAACAGATTGGCGCAATTATCCAGCTATCGATTCGATACGGGAAGTTTTGCAGCCATCCCAGCATAAAGTAAGTGGCTATTGGCCATGCAATGAAATTGGCAAGCACGACAGGTTTAGAGAATTGCCAGATAAGTAACTTAACGATATCTGATACGTTAGCGCCCATCACCTTACGGATGCCGATTTCTTTCGTTCGACGCTCTACAGTAAATGCTGATAAACCATACAAGCCCAAACAAGCGACGATGATAGCTAGAACAGAGAATGCCAAGAATAAACGTGCGGTTGTACGCTCATCCTGATACTGCGCAGCCATCATTTCTGATAAAAACTGCAGATTAATTGGGTGCTGAGGCACATTTTGTTTCCACACACGCTCTACTTTGCTGATCAACGCTGGTACGTCATCGGTTTCAAACGCAATATTGGCAACACGCAGACGATCCGGGTTTAGCGTAAATGCCGTGGCGCGAATACCAAACTTAATTGAACGGAAGTGGATATCAGGTACGACTCCCACAATAGTGAAGTGATGACGGCCACTCACTAACGTCTTACCGATGATGTTTTCAGGATTGCTAAAACCTAATTTTTTCGTTGCCGTTAGGTTTAGTATGATACTGGCTTTTCCCATTTCATCACTGCCTTCAGGAAGTGCTTCAAATTTATCACTGCCGAATTCCTCGCTAAATACACGACCAGCGATAGGCGTTACTTCATAAGCTTCAAAGAAACCATAATCCATATCGTGGTAGTTGAAGAAAACAGGCTCTACTTTGTCGCCATTTTCGTTTGGCTCGAGTAATGTGAAACGGTTGTTGTTTTCATTATCTTGAGTAGGTGCTTCAGAGCTAAAAGTAACCGACTCAACTTCTGGTAAATTGAGCAACTCTTGACGCAGGCTTTGCAAACCATCGCCAGCACCACGAATGTTAAGCACTAATTTGTCTTCACTTTTATAGCCAACGTCTGCCATCGTAGAGTAAAGCGTTTGACCATAAACCACTAAGGTAGCGACAACTAGCGTAATTGAAGCTGCAAACTGTGAAACAACTAATATGCTACGCATTTTTGCAGAACTCGCAGATTCACTGCTTTTACTCGCCTTTAAGATATGTCCCGGTAAGAAACGCGACAAGTAAAGAGCTGGGTAAATACCCGCTAAAATACCGACTACTGTCGCAATCATAATAAGCACTAACAGTAAGCTTGGGTCATCGAACAAACGCAGTTGCAAGTCCATACCAATGACTTCGTTGTATAGTGGTAACACAAGTTCTGACGCTGCTACGGCAAACATTAGGGCAATGAATACTAAGGTGATAGCTTCACTTAAAAACTGCACAGCAACTTGCTTTCGTGAAGCGCCTAACACTTTACGCATTGCGACTTCTTTAGCTCGCTTACTGGCTTTAGCGGTTGCTAAATTCATAAAGTTAATACAAGCGATCACCAACACGATTAGGGCAACAACAGAGAAGGTATTGATCATGTCTGCATCTCCCATGGGTGTTAAATCTCCCATGTTGCCAGCATCATCTTTAGCATTTAAGTGAAGGTCTGTCAGCTTCATCAGCTTCAGATTAAAAACGTCCGTCACTTCCATGCCACTGGCTTTGTCACCAATAATTTGCTTCCACATCTCTCTTAACGGGCTTTCATTATTTAGCCAGTAGTTAATGCGCTCTTGGAATTGTGACATGCGAACGCCAGCATTCAATTTGAAGTATGTGTATACGTTTACACTAGTCCAAGTATCCAATACGTTGTTACCCGGCGGAAATAACGCAGGTTGTAAATAAAACAACATATTGATGTTGAGGTGTGTCTCATCTGGCAGGTCTTGAACTACACCCGTGATCATAACGTCAACGGGGCCAGCAGGGCCTACACAACAAACCGTTAGTGTTTCGCCGATAACGTCAGTACGGCCAAAGTACTTGTTGGCAAGTTCCTCAGTAACAACCAGGTTCATCGGCTGGCTAAATGAATTTTCACGGTCGCCATGCACAAAGGGCAATTGGAAGACATCTAAGAAACTGCCATCAGCCATGGTGATAGACTCGTCAAAAACATCTTCACCTTTGCGCACCGTTAAATTCCATTGGATTAAGCGTACGCCTGTTTCAACTTCATTCTTAGCATAATCTCGCAATGCTTCCATCATTCGGCCAGCAGATCTTACCGTCAGGAAAGGCTGTTGATTTGGCATAGTGTAAGCTGTGTGAAGCCTAACCACTTGCTCGTTCTGAGGTAGCCATTTGTCATAGCCGGTTTCAGCTCGCACAAACAGCATAATTAAAATACAGCTCATTAAGCCGACAGCTAAACCAAAAATGTTGATGGCTGAGAAAACACCGTTCTTCACAATGTTTCGCCAAGCGGTAATTAAATAATTCTTAAACATGGGAGCCTCCTGCACTCTTCTAAACTTTGTTGCACGAAACTATGCTGCACGAACGTTTTCAGTCACCACGTGACCATCAAACAAGTTAATCGTGCGTTTAGCAAAGTCGGCATGCGCTGGGCTATGGGTAACCATCACAATAGTGGTACCGCTTTGGTTCAGCGATTGCAGCATTTCCATGACTTCTTGACCATGTGCGCTGTCTAAGTTACCCGTTGGCTCATCAGCTAGAATCATTTTTTGATCGCCAACCACTGCACGAGCAACGGCAACGCGCTGTTGCTGACCACCAGAAAGCTGGTTAGGCATGTGCTTTGCGCGGTGTGCAATACCAACGCGGTCCATAACCTTTTCAACGCGTGCTTTGCGTTCTGCGGCAGGAATGTTGTGATACAACAACGCTAGTTCAATATTCTCCTCAACTGTTAACTCGTCAATTAAGTTAAAGTTTTGGAAAATAAATCCAATATTCTTCTTACGAATATTCGCTAACTGGGCTTCGCTGTATCCTGAAATCTCCTCACCATCAAAAACATATTGCCCTGAACTTGGCGAGTCGAGCATACCAATGGTATTTAGCAGCGTTGATTTTCCGCAGCCAGATGGTCCCATAATGGCGACAAACTCACCTTGTGCGATCTCAATATTGACGCCGTTAAGAGCCAATGTTTCAACGTCTTCTGTTTGATAAACACGTGTTAAGTTATGTAGTTTTAGCATTGTTATCATTCCTTTCTTAAATTCTGTATTGCGTTTCTTGTAAATAAATTTGGGGCTATTGTTACTTGCTGCTGAGAGACAATCGCTGCATATCTTGATAGCTTGAGTAAGGGCTGGTGATTACGCTTTCGCCCTCTTCCAAGCCCTCAATAACTTCGATAAATTGATTATTACGGCGACCTAAACGAACATTGCGTTTAACGGCTTCGCTACCATCCGCTGTGACAACAAAGACCCAGTTACCACCAGTATCTTGATAAAAGGCACCGTTAGGGATAAGCAGTGCAGAGCTTGCATCGCCAAGTGTTAATCGCGTTTGAACCGTTTGTCCGCGACGAATACCAGTTGGCTGTTGGTCAACAAATTTGAAGTCCACTTCAAACTGGCCATTTTGCACCTGCGGATATATTTTGCTGATTTCGAGTGCGTACTTATCGAATGTTGCCGATTGGCCAATATCAACGCGACCTAGGTAGAATTCATCAATAAAGGCCGTGACTTTGTAGTCATTTGGCGTATCAATTTGACCAAGACGCTCTCCACGGCCAATACTCTGGCCAATCTCAACGTTAAAGCCAGATAACTTGCCATCTACCGGCGCGCGAACATTCATGTTCTCTAGGTTTTGGCGTGATATCGCGAGATTGCTCTCTAGACGCTGACTGGTTTGTTTCAAAAACTTCAGCTGCTCTTCCTGCATGCGAGTGTCCGAGGCTTGACTCTCAAGTGTGACGGTGAGTCTATTTTTGTACCAATCTAGTGTGTCTCGCGTGTCATCAAACTGCGATTTAGACACAGCACCACTAGCTACAAGTTCTTCTTCTCTAGATAATTGACGGGTAAGCAATTTGATTTGGTACTCAATATCAATCAAGTTGCTTTTATGGCGTAATCTATTCTGCTCTAGGCTCAGCTCTATCGAACGCATGTTATTGAGCTGTTCCGCGACCCTTGCCTCGTTACCCAAGACATTGAGCTGCAGTGAAGCATTAGAGAGTTCAACAATGAGCTCGCCAGCTTTTAACTCTGTACCATCTTCTACTAAGATGCGCTCTACACGACCACCTTCAATTGCATCTAAAAAAACAGTTTTAGCTGGCGCGACACGTCCTCTTACCGGAATAAAGTCCTCAAATGTGCCAGAGGTAACTTTTGATACTACAATTCGCTCGCTATTAACTGCCAGTACTTTGCCTGAACCTTGTTGGCTAAGGTTGAATGCAAACCAAAGTAGCGCAGCCCCAGCTAATACTGCAGCACCTTGCTTGTGCCATTTAGTTTTCTTTACTTCAACCTTGCGGTCCATACCAGCACCGGTAACAGCACCTGCTGCGGTTTGGGTTGGCTTGTCTTGAACTGCTTTAAGTGAATTATTCATTGCAACTTTTCTCTATATTCTTTCAATTGCCGTTTGAGCACATACCTTGCACTCAAGATTAAACATTAACTAACAAAGACAACTACAAGAACCAAGCCAAAACACTAACCAATTGTTTTAAAAGATATTTATTGATTACCGACCAATTTAACGGGTAAATAACTGTACGTTTTCGAACAGTAGGTGTACGTTAATGAACAGTTTCAAAGAAAGTAAGTGAACAGAACGATGAAAAAAGAAGCACATATTCTTATCGTTGATGATGATGAGGATATTCTCGTTGCCGGTAAGCTATTGCTAAAAAGAAAGTTTTCTCAGGTAGATATCTGTAATCGGCCAGAACAGCTCCCCATATTGCTAGAACAAAACGACTACGATGTTCTTTTGCTCGATATGAACTTTGGACCCGGAGAGAGCTCTGGCGCACAAGGGTTCCATTGGCTCAACGAAGTAAAGCGGCTAAAACCAGAAGTTATAGTCGTGATGATTACCGCTCACGGCGGTGTTGATGTCGCGGTAGAAGCCATCAAGCAAGGTGCAACCGATTTTATCGCGAAGCCTTGGCATAACGAGAAGGTTGTTGCTACGGTGTCAACTGCGCTGGAACTTAAGCGCACACGCCAAGAATCTCAGTCGCTTAAAGTCGCTAATCAGGCTTTGGTGCAAGCCACCGTTTCAAGTAACGAAAGCATCATAGGACAATCTGCAGCGATGCAGCATGTTCATTCTTTAGTGAGCCGAGCAGCGCCTACAGATGCCAACGTATTAATTCTGGGAGAGAATGGTACAGGTAAGGAACTTATCGCGCGAGATATTCATCAGCATAGCCCACGCAAAGATAGTGTTTTCTTGTCTGTTGATTTAGGTGCCATCTCAGAAACGTTATTTGAAAGTGAGCTTTTTGGTCATAAAAAAGGGGCATTTACTGGTGCCAATCAAGATCGCATTGGCAAGATAAAAGCCGCTGAGGGCGGCACGCTCTTTCTCGATGAAATAGGTAATTTGCCGCTTCACTTGCAAGCCAAATTACTCACGGTGCTGGAGCAAAGAAAAGTCACTCCGCTGGGCAGCAATACCGAGGAATCTTTCAATGTTCGTATTGTAGCTGCAACCAATGTTGAGAAAGCGAAGCTTACCGACGAAAATTATTTTAGGCAGGATTTATTATTTCGACTCAATACCGTTGAAATTACACTGCCAGCGCTGCGTGACCGTGGCCAAGATATTCTCGATATAGCGCACCACTTTATTGCTGTTTACGGTAAAAAGTACCAAAAGCATGACCTAACGCTGGCAGAAAATACAAAGCAGGCGATGCTTGCCTACGCTTGGCCAGGAAATATTAGAGCATTGCGGCATGCCGTCGAACGAGCGGTTATCTTGTCAGAGCAAAGTGAGCTAACGCCCGAAGACTTTCAGCTAACGAGCCAAGCAGCACTTAATGTCGACCATATAAGCGTTTCAGATAGTCAAGACAGCACAGGAAATAAGCTACCAGACGAACTCAACTTAGAAGCCATCGAGAAAATGGCGATTGAACAAGCACTACGCAAGCACAAATATAACATTAGTCACTCAGCCAAAGAGTTAGGACTTACTCGCGCTGCACTCTACCGTAGGATGGAAAAACATGGGCTTTAAACGTTTCTCCTTACTGATTATTGGTCGCACCATTTTCGCAATGGTATCTGCAATATTATTGGCGATGTTGCTGAGCAGGCCTGGCTATCATATGGCTAGCATCTTAATCACATTGATTCTATTCGGGCAATTGTTCGAACTCGTTCGCTTTGTCTCTCGAACAAATGCTGAGCTAGTGCGTTTTTTTGATGCAGCACGACACGCTGATTACTCTCAACGATTTGACTTAAGCAGGCTTGGTGCGGGATTTGATGAACTCGGCAAAGCATTTGGTGATATTCTCAATAGACTTCAACAAGCACGCACGCAACAAGAAGAAAGTCTTCGTCATATAAAAGCGGTCGTTGAACACGTCCCTGTGCCTTTAATTAGTATTACTGCCAAGGATAAGTTAACGCTGTGGAACAATAGCGCTAGACGATTGTTCGGCACTCATGCAGTAACCAAATCGGAAGACTTAGCACAGTTTCACCCAGACTTTGCACAACAACTATTATCACTAAAGCCAGGTGAACGCTCACTCATTACTATCGTGATTGATGGTATGCAACACCAACTGAGTATTGCTGCCACCGAAATTATTGTCGCGCAGCAAAGAGAGATACTAATCAGCTTGCAAGATATTCGCTCAGAGCTCGATGCAGCGCAACTAGAAGCGTGGCAAGACCTCGTGCGCGTATTAACTCATGAAATTATGAATAGCATTACGCCGGTTGCCTCACTAGCACAAACAGCGGTTGTATTGGTCGATGATGTGGCGGAACAATTGTCAAACCAGCCATATCTCGTTGAAGAGCTCAGCGATGTAAAAGATGCGGTTAATACGGTAGCACGACGCAGTGACGGACTAATGCAATTTGTCACTAGCTACAGGCGCTTAACTCGTCTACCAGAACCGAATAAACAGCGGATTGCACTGCTGCCATTACTAAAAGAAATTGAATTACTTGCCTGCCAACATTGGCAAGATAAGAATATTCAATATCAGTTTAACGTTACGCCCGAATCACTCGCGCTTGATGCCGATAAAGAGATGATAACGCAAACGCTTATTAACCTGCTGCAAAACGCCGAACATGCCGTTGCGCATACCGATAACGCGTATATTACTGTTGAGGCTTCCCTAAATAATCGTGGCCGGGTAGTCATTGAAGTTGCCGATAACGGTTGTGGCATTGACGAAGATGTGAAAGCCAACATATTCGTCCCGTTCTTTACCACTAAACGTGAAGGCTCTGGCGTTGGACTGGCACTGACACGGCAAATTATGTTGGCTCACGGCGGTTATGTTAGCCTAGCAAATGATAGTGCAAAAGCTGACGTTTCGATAAATGCACTCGATGACTTAAACGGCGTTGAAAGCGAAGCTGAAATACAAAGTAAAGCGTCCCTTAACACACCAACTGTCAATTCATCAGGTACTATTTTTAGGCTGACTTTTTAAGCTCAACGAATAGAGGCGATAAAGCACTAAAAACCCTAGCGGCCAAACTTAATGCGATTCATATGGGCAAAACAATTGAATTTGTCTTTGCCCTTGTTTTTTAGCGGTGACGCCCCTATGTTGATAGTATTCTAACGAGCTGATTTTCTGGTAATTACTTCTCTATGCGAAACCCTCGTATTTATATTGACCAAGCATTAACGGTTGATACGACAATCCAGCTTTCTGACGACGCTTTCGGCCACGTTGTGCGCGTTCTCCGCCTTACCGATGGTGATGAGATAACCTTATTCAATGGTGATGGTCACGACTATGCGGCAACGCTAACAGATGTTGCAAAGAAAAAAGCCTTTGCTCAGGTCTTATCATCACAAGCGATTGATAACGAGTCTCCGTTGAACCTTCATTTGGGACAAGGTATTTCTCGCGGTGACCGAATGGATTTTACCTTGCAAAAGTCAGTAGAGCTTGGTGTTAACACTATCACACCACTTTTTACCGAACGATGCGGTGTGAAGCTCAGCGGTGAACGTTTAGCAAAGAAAGTTGAGCAATGGCAGAAAATAGTTGTCAGCGCTTGCGAGCAAAGTGGTCGCGCGACAGTGCCAGAGGTCAAAGAACCAATGTATCTTAACGATTGGTTATCTGAGCAAACTGAGGCGCTCAAGCTAAACTTACATCCACGCGCAGAGCATTCAATCATGACGTTGCCAATCGAAACAGATCGCGTCAGATTGCTTATTGGCCCAGAAGGTGGCTTAAGTGATGAAGAAATTGAAGTAGCTAGCAACGCCGGTTATACCGACGTCCTCATGGGGCCGCGTGTGCTAAGAACAGAAACAGCAGCGTTGACAGCAATTACGGCATTGCAATGCCGATTTGGCGATTTATAAGTCTTTACGTTCAACAGGACTAAATTTAGCAGGAACAGATTCAGCAGGAACTAATTCAGCAGGAAAAAATATGGCGATAAAACTTGGGGTTGTGATGGACCCAATTTCAACAGTAAAAGTGGCGAAAGATTCTTCCATGGCAATGATGCTGGAAGCTCAAGAGCGCGGCTATGAAATTTTCTATATCGAGATGCAAGACCTTTACCTCGAACAAGGTGAAAGTCGCGCTAGTGTTAAGCCAGTAAAGGTGTTCGATGATGCCAATCATTGGTACGAATTAGGTGAAACACAAGATGTTGCCCTTGCGGACCTAGACGCGATTATCATGCGTAAAGATCCTCCCTTTGATACAGAATACATCTACGCCACATACATGCTAGAGCGTGCCGAAGAAGCGGGGACGTTAATCGTCAACAAACCACAAAGTTTGCGTGACTGTAACGAGAAACTATTTACCGCATGGTTCCCAGAGTTGACCCCAAAAACACTAGTAACACGCAGCGATGAACGTATTCGTGCGTTCCATCATGCAAATAAAGATGTCATCATTAAGCCATTAGACGGTATGGGTGGCTCTTCTATTTTCCGCATCAAAGAAGGTGATGCCAACGTAGGTGTTATTATTGAAACCCTCACCAATCACGGCAGCCAATATGCAATGGTACAAGAGTACATGCCGGCAATTAAAGACGGCGACAAGCGTATCCTTATTGTTAACGGTGAAGTAATGCCTTACTGCTTAGCGCGTATTCCTGCTCAGGGTGAGACACGTGGTAATTTAGCTGCTGGTGGCAGTGGCGAACCACGCCCATTGTCAGCAAGCGACAAATTAGTTGCCGAGACAATTGCACCTGAGCTGAAAAAACGCGGTCTATACTTTGTAGGTCTTGATGTTATCGGCGACAAAGTAACAGAAATTAACGTTACTAGCCCAACTTGCATCCGCGAAATAGAAGCGGCTTTCCCAATTAAGATTGCAGGCAAATTAATGGATGCAATCGAAGAAGTATTAAGTGAGCGCCAATAGCGGCGCTAGTAGTGATGTCAGTAAAGCGAGGTAACCAATGGAAAGTTTAGAAAACCAACTCCTCATTGCCATGCCTGCGATGGGTGACCCGTTCTTTGATCGAACGGTCACTTACATTTGTGAGCACAATGATGATGGTGCCATGGGGCTTATCATCAATTTACCTGTTGGCTTAACGCTAAATGAGTTATTAGAGCAAGTAGACTCGGAAAAACCTAAGCTACCATCGCTTGAGCAAAGTGTGCTAACGGGAGACCCTGTCGCGCAAGAACGTGGTTTTGTGCTGCACAGTCCACAAAATTGTTGGAGCAGTTCGCTTGCCCTTAGCGAAGATGTAATGATTACCACGTCAAAAGATATCCTTATGGCATTGGGTACTGAGCAAGCACCGCCGCAATTTATGGTCACCTTAGGCTATGCTGGCTGGGGACCAGGTCAACTTGAAAAAGAAATCAGTGAAAACTCTTGGCTTACTACTCCTGCAGACACGGATATTTTGTTTAACACGCCAATAAAAGACCGTTGGCTAAAAGCAACAGAAAAACTCGGTATAGATATCGCGCATTTATCGTCGGATATTGGTCACGCATAATTTACGACACGCATAATTTACGACACGCATAGTTTAACATAACAAACTATGCAACTATCTAAAATTACTCAGAAAACACTACGTTATTAAATATGGCGAAATCAAAAAAGCCCGTTGGCGAGCGCACTGCACTTGGACTCGACTTTGGTAAGAAATACATTGGTGTGGCCGTTGGTCAAGAGATTACTGGCACTGCCAGTGCAATTGGCTCAGTTAAAGCTAAGGAAGGTATTCCCAATTGGGATGACTTAGCCAAATACATCAATGAATGGCAGCCAGACTATATTATTGTTGGCTTGCCACTTAATATGGACGGCAGTGAGCAACAGCTTACACGTGACGCCAAAAAGTTTGGTAATCGCGTCTTTGGTCGATTCGGTATAGCAGTCGAATTTAAAGACGAACGATTAACCACTGCTGCTGCTAAAGAGCAGCTATTCGCGTCAGGTGGCTATCGCAATTTAAAAAAGGATAATGTCGATGCAGCGTCAGCACAGCTGATCATCGAAAGTTATTTCGAACAGCTTTACGATTAATACCCTTTATTGAAAGTGAAAAAATTAGACAGTAAATAATCAACACTTTTACTGAAAAGCACCTTCACTGTAAAACACAATCACTCAGAAATATAAGAACTGCAATTAAGTGCCATGAATATTATTCCAATTATTTTCCCGCTAATAGCATTAGCACTCATAGGCTACTTAATCGCGAAAAAGCAATGGCTAAACGCAAGCCAACTCGACGGATTAAGCAAAATCACATTTGCCGTTTTTATTCCGGCGTTTTTGTTTTACCGAATGGCAACCGCAGACCTATCGAGTCAACTAAACCCCACCTTATTTGCATCTTTCTATCTGCCAGTGCTAGCCTGCTTTGCCTTAGGCTTTATGCTAAATTACTACTTACACAACGAGTATCGACAGAGTCGCGCGGCCTCAGCCGTTTTCGCACTTGGCGCAAGCTATTCAAATAACATTATTGTTGGCTTACCAGTCCTGCTTTTAGCCATTGGTGACAAAGCCCTACCCATCATTTTTCTTATCGTGACACTGCACAGCGCTATGCTCTTTGGCTTAACCAGCGCCATCGCAACAAGTGATGAATTCAATTGGCGTGGCTTTATTAAGCAAAACTTAAGTAATCCGCTTATTGTGGGGATTTTGTCTGGCTTTTTATTTAATATTCTCTCGTTGCCTATGCCTGAAATGGCGGCAAACTCGCTGTCTCTGCTCGGTCAGCCAGCGATTCCTCTAGCGCTTATCGCTCTAGGTGCATCAATAGCCAAATATGATATTCGTGGCGAAAGGCGTTTTATTGCAATCGCGAGCATAATTAAGCTCATTATACTGCCAACACTGGTTTATTTTACCGCTAACCAAATATTTGAGTTATCACAACTGGTAGTGCAAGTTTTAGTGATACTAAGTGCCTGCCCTGCTGGCGTAAATGCATATATTATTGCTCAAACGCATCAGGTTCATCGAAAGGCGGTTGCAAGTACCGTAGTGGTAAGTACTCTAGCTTCTGTGATAACCATCCCATGCTGGCTGTTAATCATGGGCATTGAATAACATTTGGCTTAAAATTTTCTTTGGCTAATAAAAAAGGCCGCAAATGCGACCTTCTATGGCTTACTAAGGCAAATTAAAACTTATCTGCGTTTTCATCATCCATACCGGCAAGCGTTACGCCAGCTAAACCGCCAACACCGCCTTGATCATTCGAGCGAAGCTTAATCATTAAGCGTAAATCGTTCGGAGAATCAGCGTGATGCAATGCATCGGCATAATTGATAAGGCCTTGCTGGTAGAGGTTAAACAAGGCTTGGTCGAATGTCTGCATGCCCAATTCATTCGACTTTTCCATCACTTCTTTAATACTACCCACATCACCTTTTTTGATGAGTTCAGCAATAAATGGTGAGTTAAGCAAAATTTCAATCGCTGCAACACGCCCGTTACCATCTTTAGTTGGAATCAACTGCTGCGCAATAATACCGCGTAAATTTAATGCCAAATCAAACTGCAATTTTTGATGTTGGTCGGCTGGCACCAAGTGCATGATACGGTCTATCGCTTGGTTAGCATTATTCGCATGCAGTGTAGCAATACATAAGTGACCAGTTTCCGCGAATGACAATGCATGTTCCATGATTTCCTGAGAGCGAATCTCACCAATCAGAATAACATCAGGTGCTTGACGTAACGAGCTCTTGAGCGCGGCGTCAAAACTATCAGTATCAAGCCCAACCTCACGTTGAGTAATCATACTCTTACCATGCTCGTGAACAAATTCCACCGGATCTTCAATGGTGAGAATATGCCCTCGTGAATTTTTATTGCGATAACCAATTAGCGCCGCCATTGAGGTTGACTTACCTGTACCGGTACCACCGACAAATAACACTAAGCCACGTTTTGACATGACAACATCTTTTAACACCGACGGTAAACCTAAATCATCAGCATCAGGAATATCTGTCACGATACGACGAATAACCATACCTGCCATATCTCGTTGCCAAAATGCAGAGACACGGAAACGACCAATACCATCAATCGAAATCGCAAAGTTACATTCTTTGTCTTTATCAAACTCTGCTTTCTGTTTGTCGTTCATTGCATCGTGCACTAACGCTAAAGCTTGCTCAGCAGACAAGGTCTCCGCATCAATAGGTTGTAGCTCACCATTTATTTTGGCGCTCACCGGCAGTTTAGCGGTGACAAACATATCTGAGGCTTCTGCTTCAACCATGGTTTTTAATAGTTGATGAAAGTCCATCATTACTCCTTAAACTCTGGCTGCCCTTCTCGAACAGCCAAGGATGTTTGTTAATTAAGCTTGGGTAGCCTTGACTTAGTAGCCTTGGAACTGGTTTTTATCTGCCGCTTTTGCCGCTGCATCTTGGCGAGTAATCAAACCGCGATTAACTAAGTTCATCAAACATTGATCCATCGTCTGCATGCCGTGTGACATACCGGTTTGAATCGCAGAATACATTTGCGCTACTTTGTCTTCGCGAATTAAGTTTCGAATCGCTGGTACACCAATCATAATTTCGTGAGCCGCTACACGACCACCGCCTACTTTCTTCACGAGCGTTTGTGAAATTACAGCTCGCAGCGATTCAGACAGCATAGAGCGCACCATAGACTTTTCTTCTGCAGGGAACACATCGATGATACGGTCAATGGTTTTCGGTGCTGAGGTGGTATGCAGCGTACCAAATACCAAGTGACCCGTTTCCGCTGCGGTCATTGCTAAACGAATTGTTTCTAGGTCACGCATCTCACCAACGAGGATGACATCCGGATCTTCACGAAGTGCCGAGCGCAATGCCGCGTCAAAACTTAAGGTATCTCGGTGAACTTCACGTTGGTTAACTAAACACATTTTGTTGTCGTGAACAAATTCGATTGGATCTTCAATCGTTAAGATATGGTGGAATTTGTTTGAATTAATGTAATCAACCATTGCTGCAAGCGTGGTCGACTTACCAGAACCTGTTGGCCCTGTTACTAGCACTAAGCCACGCGGGTTATCAGCGATATCGCGGAAAATATCAGGACAACCAAGGTCTTCAAGCGTTAGCACCTTACTTGGGATTGTACGAAACACTGCTGATGGACCGCGTTGCTGGTTAAAAGCATTTACCCTGAAACGCGCTAAGTTGGGTACTTCGAACGAGAAATCGACCTCTAAGTTTTCTTCGTATTCTTTTCGTTGGCGATCGCTCATAATGTCGTACACTAAGGCATTCACATCTTTCGCATCAAAGGCTGGAATATTGAGTTTTCGAACATCGCCATCAACACGAATTGATGGTGGTGTACCTGTCGATAAATGCAAATCAGATGCATTATGTTCAACACTAAAGGCTAATAATTCGGTAATATCCATAAGAACCTCTTATTTTGGGTAAATTTTATTTAAACAATGAACATTAAAGACAATCTGAATTCGATTCACCAAGACATCGCTAATGCTTGCCAATCGGCGCAACGACATCCTGAGGACGTTCAGCTTTTGGCAGTAAGTAAGACAAAACCGGCAGAGATGGTGATGCAGGCGTATCAGGCAGGACAGCGCCATTTTGGTGAAAATTATGTACAAGAAGCGGTTGATAAAATCGCACAATTGTCTCATATATCAGATATTTGCTGGCACTTTATTGGCCCGATACAATCAAACAAAACTCGCTTAGTTGCAGAGAACTTTGCTTGGGTTCACAGTGTTGACCGAATAAAAATTGCCACTCGACTCAATGATCAAAGGTCTGGTCAAGATACTCCCCTCAACATCTGTTTACAAGTGAATATTAGCGAAGAATCAGCTAAATCTGGCACGACCATTAATGAACTGGCTGAATTAGCAGCGTTTGTCGATCAATCACCTAACTTGGTCCTTCGTGGTTTAATGGCTATTCCGCAGAAAAATGCGCCGAAAGCTGTTTTTGAGGAGATGAATCAACTGTTTACTCGCTTGAAAAGTCAGTATTCAACCATAGATACTTTATCAATGGGGATGAGTAACGATATGGGTGATGCCATTGCTGCAGGTTCTACAATGGTGAGAATCGGCACAGCGATTTTTGGCAAGCGAGATTAGCAAATCAACACCCTGTGAGCCGCACCATAAATTCGATGAGAACCAAACGCTGAGAATCGTAAATTAACGTGTATTCCCCTTTGCATTAAAAGTACATAAATTGAGAATTGTATGAACAATAAAGTTGCCTTTATCGGCGCTGGTAATATGAACCGTGCCATCATCATTGGGCTAATTAAAAATGGCGTTGTGCCAAATGACATCATTGTCTCTAATCCATCACCAGGAAAACGCGAGGCATTAGCCAGCGAATATGGCATCAAACAAACTGAAAGCAATATCGAAGCGGCAGGTTATGCCGACTACGTAGTTTTAGGCGTGAAACCGCATTTAATCGCCAGCGTTTGTGAAGAGTTCGCAGATACTTTAGATATTTCAAATAAGTGTTTTATCTCGGTTGCCGCTGGTACCACCATGGCACAAATTCAAAGTGCTTTGGGTGCAACGAAAGCTGATGACGGTTTTGCTGTCATCCGCTCTATGCCGAATACCCCATCTCAACTTGGCTTAGGCGTATCTGGCGCTTATGCCTCGCCACAAGTAAATGACGAACAAAAAGCGTTTGCTGACCAACTGATGAAAGCATCGGGCATCGTAAAATGGTTGTCGTCGGAAGCTGAAATCGACCACATTATTGCTGTATCGGGCTCAGGTCCTGCTTACTTTTTCCTGTTTATGGAAGCGATGGCGGCAGAAGCAGAGCGTTTAGGATTTAGCGCGCAAGAAGCACGAGAATTAGTGCAGCAAACCGCATTAGGTGCAGCGCATATGGTTGCCGAAAATGACATTTCAATTGGCCAGCTTCGGGAAAATGTCACCTCAAAAGGGGGCACAACGCAAGCCGCGCTAAATAGCTTCAACCAAGGTGGCTTATCAGACTTAGTGAGCGATGCCATGCAAGCGGCTATTAGTCGAGCTAAGGAAATGGCAAAAGGCGAATAAGTCTAAATCATCAATTTTTTAGATTCAGCACCCAATTGATTGAATTACAAAACAGTAAAGTGCTGATTGAACGAATAATTTACAATTTTTATTAAATTAGGCTCGATCAAAAGTTTGCACTCACCTATGATTTAGCCCAATTAAGTTAAGGAGTTATCAATGGAAGCAATAAACTATTTGCTGAGGTTCTTTTTCGATGCGTTAGTCATCGTTTTGATTCTTCGCGTATGGCTGCAACTAGTAAAAGCTGATTTCTACAACCCGCTTAGTCAATTTGTAGTTAAGGTGACTAACCCACTTGTTGTCCCGTTCCGCCGTTTGATCCCGGGTTTTGGTGGTATCGATTTAGCGACAGTATTAATCGCACTTGTCATTTCTATTCTTGAATTTATTGTCATCCCAGTACTTAACGGTGGACCAATTGACGTGCTATCGGCCTCTTACTTTGGCGTATTAGCGCTTATCAAACAAGTAGGCTTCTTGCTATTTATCATTATGTTAGTAATGGCATTGATGAGCTGGGTTGTGCAAGGCTACAACCCGACGATGGTGATATTCCAGCAATTGACGGATCCGTTCTTACGCCCTATTCGGAAGGTTGTACCAGCAATTGGCGGTCTAGATTTATCGATTTTAGTCGCATTCTTATTGCTTAACGTCATCAACATCTTATTGTCTGGCGCTATTCCATATTGGAATGTTCTGTAAAACGAAATATTAAAGCGCCTTTTCCCCTATCTATAACTACGTGCTATAGCCACGTGCTTAACACGTCATAGAAAGGGTTCGAGGCGCTTCGCGATTTAAACACAACGATTAACTATACTTAACCTTTCTGACGGTCTCCCGCAAAGGAGCTACAAATGACCTTAATGACTTTAATGACCAGCCGCCCTTCTCGAATAACTAAACTGTTAGCCAAGGCTGCTACCGCTCTGCTTACAATAGTCGCACTGACATTTAGCTTTGCAGCCAAAGCGGAGAACATGAAAAAGCTCGGCAATATGGATGTTCACTACATGGCTATCGGAGCATCCTTCTTAACGCCACAGGTCGCTAAAGCCTACGGAATTGAGCGCAGCAAATACAACGCTCTAATCAACATTTCGGTGATGGATAATACTAAGCCCAATAAGCCAGCTAAAAAAGTTGCCATAATGGGCACAGCGCTAAATTTAACAGGCCAATACAAACGATTAGAGTTTGAAGAAGTAAAAGAAGGCGATGCGATTTATTACTTAGCGCAACTAGGTTTTCGCGACAAGGAAAAGGTTAAGTTTGAACTCACCATTACCGATGGTGTTGAAACTCAAACCTTAGAGTTTAACCAAACATTTTACGTCGACTAAGGCTGTTCTTACCCACATCCAGATTAGCCAACACCTAAATTTAGTCGACAGCTAAATTTGGCTGACGTTTAAAAACGAAGAAAGCCGCTAGTATTAAGTTAGCGGCTTTTTTACTTCTATGTTCATGCTAGAAAAAACAGACAGTAATTACGTGCTTACACCTACTTTACCAGCATAAAGTAACAAACAGCTGTTGTTACCCCAACCGTTAGCAAGCTTAATATAAAGCCTTCTCGCACCATATCTTTTATCTGTAGCATGTTTGTCCCGTATGCAATCGCATTAGGCGCTGTTGCTACTGGCAGCATAAATGCGCAACTAGCACAAATCGTTGCAGGAATCATAAAGATAAGTGGATCTAAATCAATCGAAATGGCTGCTGCAGCCAGTATAGGCAGTAATAAAGTCGCTGTTGCTGTATTGCTAGTGATTTCTGTTAGATACGTGACAACTAGGCCAATCACTAAAATCATAGCCACAACCGGGATTGCAGATAGTGACGATAACCAATCACCAAGCATGCCACTTAGCCCTGATGCGACAAAACCTTTAGCGATGGCAATACCACCAGCAAATAATAGCAACATGCCCCAAGGGATTGTCTGGGCAGTTTCCCAATCCATTAGACGCCCTTGCTTGCCGCCATTTGCAGGGTCTTTCTTACCATCAGGCATCATGAACATTATCACTACAGCAGCAAGTGCTACCGTGCTATCACCGACGCCTTTGAGCCCCAATAAACCAGTCCAGCCTCCGAAAGGCTCTTGACGTGTAATCCAAGCCAATGCTGTTAAACCAAATATCGCCAGCACACGTTTTTCATCGCTTCGCCACGCATCAAGTTTTGGCAACTCAATATCCAATGAAGTACGCACATTACGGGTTAGCCAAAGCGCCATTAGCGGCAAAGATAATAGAACGATAGGCACACCGATCTTCATCCACGTTAAAAAGCCCATCTCTTTGCCAACATTTTCTTGGTAAACCGCCATAAAAATAACATTAGGTGGAGTACCAATAGGTGTAGCAACACCGCCTAAGCTGGCGGCATAAGCGATACCGAGAATCAGCGCGCAGGCGAGCGTTTTATTGTCGATTTTAGCGAGGATAGCCAAAGCAATTGGCAGTAAAATAAGTGTAGTAGCGGTATTCGATATCCACATGCTCAGCATGGCAGAAGCAAGCATAAATGCGAAAACCAAACGCTTACCGCTCGACAAGCCGACAAAGCGAATCATGTAAATTGCTAGCCGTTCATGAACACCACAGCGTTCAAGCGCTTTTGACAACATAAACGCGCCCATCAACAATAAGATGACGTGGCTGCCGAGCGCAGATGCTGCAGCTTTGTGGTCTATCACTCCAAACAAAGGGAGTAACGCAAATGGTACTAACGACGTTGCGGGAATTGGCAAAGCTTCGCTCACCCACCAAATAACCGTTAACGCCGTAATTGCGGCGGTTACCGCTGGTAAATAATCAAGCCCCAATTGAATCAGCACAAAGTAAAGTACTACAGAAGCAAAAATACCGAAGAATAGATAAAAATACTTGCTGGAAAGTAACGTTTTAACGGTTGAATTTGAAGACTGTTCTGATTTCATATCGCTTCTCCCGCTAACCAATGCCTAGGGCTTGTTTCGCCGTTTGCCATTCAGCAAGCTGCGGCAATTGCTCATAGCGAATTTGAGTCGTTGAGAGCATCGATTTTATACGCTTTGTACTTTCATCGATTACACCTATGTTGGCATTGTCGATTACATCGATAGCTGCGTCGCGATTGTTACAAACCAATAGCATGTCGCAACCCGCTTGCTGAGCGGCTTCGCTACGCTCAACAAATCCACCAATTGACGCAGCACCCTCCATTGACAAATCATCACTAAAAATCACACCATCAAAACCTAGTTGATCGCGCAATACGTCTTGTAACCAGAAGGTGGAAAAACCCACTGACTTATCGTCAATTTCAGGATAGATAACATGGGCAGGCATTACCGCGTTGACGAAACCACCCGTCATCAACTGGCGAAAAGGCTCCATATCAAAGCCAAGTATTTCTGCTTTTGAGCGCTTATCAACGGGTAGCGCAAAGTGAGAATCTTCTTTTACGCTGCCATGACCAGGGAAATGCTTTGCGGTACATTTCATGCCCACAGAGTGCATACCACGAACAAAGCCTCTAGCTAAAGCCTCGACTCGCTTGGGGTCACTGCTGAAAGCCCGGTCTCCGATGACATCACTAATGCCGTCAACGTCAACGACTGGTGCAAAACTTATATCTACACCTACCGACATGACCTCCATCGCCATTAACTGACCAGCGTAGTTCGCAAGCTCGATAGCCTTCGCTTCTGACTGAGCAGCCATATCCCATAATTTACCCATCGCGGGTAATGCAGAAAAGTGTTCTCGAAAACGTTGTACACGGCCACCCTCATGATCTACAGCAATAAGAATCTCTTTGCCAGATTGCTTGGCTGCAGACACTCGAATGTCCTCATTAAGCGCGGCTATTTGCTCAGGATTTTCATAGTTACGGCTAAATAAAATTAACCCTCCGACCAGCGGATGAGCTAACAATTCCTTGTCTTCAGCGCTCAAAGATGTCCCTGCGACATCTAACATTATTGGACCCATTGTCTTCCTTTTATTGTTTTAGTTTTATTTCTAGCTTTAGTTTTTGGCACAAAAAAGCGGAATTTAATGATATTAAATTCCGCTTCAATAACAAACCAGTTTTCAGTGTTTATGTGCGAGCACCGCCAACTGGAGCGGCTACGCCCGCTGCGATGTATGGAATTACCTGTTCAATCAAGCTAGCGATTTCTACATCTTGATGAAAATCACTCTTGGCGATGTCGAGTAGTGCTTCACTTGAAGACATCGTAAATACAATCGTTCCCATCGTAAAATGAAGACGCCAGAACATTTCTTCTGCAGATAGCTCTGGGTAAGCTTTGTGAACTGCATCTACGAAGTATTGAATAACGTTAGGGTATTGAGTCGTTAAGAACCAGCGCAAGAAGCCTTGGCTGTCTGTATAACCGCGACCTAGTAACTGTAAAAAGTTACTGGTACCGTTCTCTCGAAAATCGTTCAGCGACAATAATGGCTCAGCAAACGCTGAAAACACTTGTGTTAATGTTGGTTTGTCTTGCTCACAAACTTCCAATAGCACTGTTTCAAGATTGGGCGCAAGTTCATTCATGTAGCGTGACATTACAGCTTTGATGAGTTCTTTTTTAGAACCAAAATGATAATTAACCGCTGCTAAGTTCACCTCAGCTTGACTGGTTATTTCTCTCAATGATGTGCCATTAAAGCCCTTGACTGCAAATAAGTCTTCTGCGGCGTCTAAAATTTTATTTTTTGTACTCATACACTTGTCGCTAACCCAGTTACTACAGTATTTAAACATTCAGTTTAAACGTGCGTTTAAAATAGCGTAACTGCCATAGCCACGTCAATGGCTGGCGCGTATAGAAAGATCTAAACGCTGAGATGGTAATGCTCGCAGTTCCATTGCAGAAATAATAGAGCGTTATCAAAATCTAAGAAAAAGATTTTAAGTTTTTTTCAATTTTTTGAGTTTTATGCTGAACTTTTTGTTTCAACAGTGTTCAGAATAAGTATTGAAACTTCTCCCTGCTCGGTGATCAGATCTGTCAATCGTCACTGAGTTTTTTCATAGCGTAACTAGCGCTATGATTCCTACATTCGCCCGACCCTCGCTGTCGGGCTTTTTTTTGTAACCGTGTACCTGCTGCATAATTTTTCTCTAATCTTTTCTTGATGTTATAAAAAATTAATAAATTTTTTAGCTTATCAAAAATAACAGTCTACACTTAAAAGTGCTTGATGCTTATTTGCAGATAGGCGCTTTGCAAACTTCCTTGTTTCATGAATATCGGCCACATAGCTTATCTATGTGGCCGAACCATTTATTGCCTTATCACTTTACCACTTAAGTGATTAAATCAACTCAGTTTCTTCTTATCTGTTAACAATGCTTTAAAAAATTCATCACTGTTTTATACTCGTACTGCCATCAACCATAAATCAAAAATAAAATCATGAAATCTATACTCAAAATTACTGCAATCGCTAGCGCCTTGACCCTCGCATTGAGCGGATGTAACCAAGAAACAGATACAACAACAAACACGCAAAGCGCAACAAATGTTTCGGAAGTAAAAGCACCATTAACAAGCGCCGACGCGGAAGCATTTCTTTCAAAGGTGGAGAAAGAAATAAACGCGCTCAACATTGAAGGTGCTAGAGCTGAGTGGATTTATCAGAATTTTATCACTGAAGACACCGCCGCTTTATCTTCTGAGGCTGCACAAAAATCAACAGAAGCTGGTGTTAGTTTTGCAATGGAAGCAGCAAAGTTTGACGATGTTGAGGTCACCGCAGACCAACGCAGGAAATTAAATATCTTAAAACAAAGCTTAGTGATCCCTGCACCACAAGACTCAGCAAAGTCAGCTGAACTGGCAAAACTAGGCGCAGACATGGGTGCTATGTACGGCAAGGGAACTTACACCACCAAAGCAGGTGAAGACCTCAGCCTAGTCGCAATGTCACGAAAAATGGCAACTTCACGTAATTACGAGGAGTTATTGGAGCTCTGGACCGGTTGGCGTGAAGTTAGCCCTGAAATGAAGCCGTTATACGCTCGTCAAGTTGAACTAGCTAATGAAGGGGCAAATGGTCTTGGTTACAAAGACTTAGGCGCAATGTGGCGTTCAAACTACGATATGCCTGCAGACGATTTTGCAAAAGAACTTGACCGTTTATGGGGACAAGTTAAACCACTTTATGACGACCTACACTGTTATGTGCGTGCTGAGTTAGGCGAACATTACGGTGAAGATAAAGTACCACAAGACGGTCCAATCCCTGCGCACCTGCTTGGCAACATGTGGGCACAGCAATGGGGAAATATCTACGACCTCGTCGCACCTGAAAATGCTGATCCGGGTTACGATGTGACAGAGCAATTAGCAAAGCATAATTACGACGAAATCCAAATGGTTAAGGGTGCTGAAACTTTCTTTACCTCGTTAGGTTTTGATCCGCTGCCGGAAACATTCTGGACGCGATCACTCTTCACCAAGCCTGAAGATCGCGATGTCATGTGTCACGCTTCAGCATGGAGCTTAGACGGTCAAGACGATATCCGCATTAAAATGTGTATCCAGAAAACAGGTGAAGAGTTTGCAACAATTCATCACGAGTTAGGTCACAATTTTTACCAACGTGCTTACAAAAACCAACCAGTGTTTTACCAAGCATCGGCGAACGACGGCTTTCATGAAGCCATTGGCGACACCATCGCTCTATCTGTTACGCCTAAATACTTGAAAGAAATTGGTCTAATTGACACCATTCCAGACGAGTCAAAAGACATCGGCTTACTTATGAAGATGGCATTAGACAAAGTTGCCTTTATTCCTTTTGGCTTGTTAGTTGACCAGTGGCGTTGGAAAGTATTTTCAGGTGAAGTTACCCCTGAAAACTACAACACAGCTTGGTGGGAGCTCCGTGAAAAATATCAAGGTGTAGCAGCGCCAGTAGACCGCGATGCAAATGCCTTTGATCCGGGTGCCAAATATCACGTACCTGCCAACACGCCATACTCGCGTTACTTCTTAGCACATATTCAGCAATTTGAATTCCATCGCGCTTTATGTGAAATCGCTGGCAACACCGAAGCAATTCACCGTTGTTCGATATACAACAACAAAGAAGCAGGTAGTAAGCTTAACCAAATGTTAGAAATGGGCTCAAGCCAACCTTGGCAGCAAGCGTATAAAGTGGTGACAGGTAATGAGCAAATGGACGCTACGGCTATCCTTGATTACTTCGCACCGCTGCATACTTGGTTAAAAGAGAAGAATGAAGGCCGCACATGTGGCTTCTAGCTTTTCATTAAAGCCAATTTTTGCTTTTTAGTACGACGAAACGCCTCGACTCGAGGCGTTTTTATTTTAGCCGCTTTGAAACAGACCTCGACAAGCTCCCTTCGACAAGCCCCCTTCGACAAGGTCAGGGTGTATGAGCGGAAACAAACTTGTTAAGTCTCAACTACAAACATAGTGAGCTCCAAATCATACACGGTGAGCCTGTCGAACCATAAAGCACAGAAAACACACATGGTGAGCCTGTCGAACCATAAAGTACAGAAATCATACATGGTGAGCTTGTCGAACCATAACTCACTTCGACAAGCTCCCTTCGACATGCCCCCTTCGACAAGCTCAGGGTGTATGAACGGAAGCATACTCGGTAAGTCTCAGCTACAAACATAGTGAGCTCCAAAACATACATGGTGAGCCTGTCGAACCATAAACGCCTTCGACAAGCTCAGGGTGTATGAGCGGAAACAAACTTGTTAAGTCTCAGCTACAAACATAGTGAGCTCCAAAACATACATGGTGAGCCTGTCGAACCATAAAGCACAGAAAACATACATGGTGAGCTTGTCGAACCATTAATTCTTACTTTTAGCCAAGTTCGACAATTCAGCCCAATCCCCGTCAACTAACGCCTGCTTCTTTTTACGGCTCCATTTTTTAATTTGTCGCTCTCGTGCTAACGCACTGTACCGAGATTCAAATGACGTTTGATAAACCAAACTCACAGGCAATCTGGACGCAGTGTAACACTTGGGAAAATACCTTTGATGGTGCTGATACAAGCGAAGTTCTAAATCGCTAGTTTGTCCTATGTAAAAACTTCCATCGCTACATTTGAGCATATATACCCAATAAACCATGCATAATTCCTTTTATGCTTTAACTAGATTCATCTATTAAAGTTTAGCCAGTTATTGTTATAGGTGCGCAGTAAACTTCGATAATATGCATGTTGAGCTACAAAACACACATGGTGAGCTTGTCGAATCATAAACGCCTTCGACAAGCTCAGGGTGTACTAGCGGAAAGATACTCGATAAGTCTCAGCTGCAAATATAGTGAGTTCCAAAACATACATGGTGAGCTTGTCGAGCCATAAGCACAGAAATCACGCATAGTGAGCCTGTCTAGCCATAACCCCTTTCGACGAGCTCCCTTCGACGAGCTCAGGGTGTATGAGTGAAAACATACTCGGTAAGTATTAGCAACAAACATGTTGAGCTCCAAAACACACATGGTGAGCCTGTCGAACCATAAGCACAGAAATCACGCATGGTGAGCCTGTCGAACCATAAACGCCTTCGACAAGCTCCCTTCGACAAGCTCAGGGTGTACGAGCGGAAACACACATGGTGAGCTTGTCGAACCATTATGTTAATGTGCGCTAAACAACTAAATATCTATAACAATAACAATCCATGAACACCATTACCCTGCCGCTCACCAATGTATACGCCAAAGGTGACTATACTGCAGCACTTTACATCGGCAGTGAGCAATCACCAGTAAACCTTATTGTCGACACAGGAAGCAGCACGCTTGTTGTTGAACCCAAAGCTTATCAGCCGGAAAAAGATACCAGTTTAATTGCTACGCCAGTCGTGCAGGAAGTTAATTACGGCATAGGAGGTTGGGCTGGCGCGGTCATTCATAGCCAAATACACTTTTTGGATCACGCGCATGACCTTAAAGAGCAAACCAAAGTCGCAGACACTGCTATCGCAATAGTTGAAGCAGAACCCACAAGTACTTTTGGCGACGCCGATGGCATTCTGGGTTTAGCATATCATCACCTGAATAAGAGCTTTGATTTAAGCGATTATTTCCACAACGCTAGTAATACACCAGACAAAGCCAATAGCGCATTAAGTTACCCGTGGCCGTTTAACATAGGCAAAGAGGCACAAACATCAACGACAAGCACGCCGCCTAATTTTATTGACCTCAAAGCATTCAAATCGTTTTTGTGGCAATACCCAGAGCACGATATTAGCCCTGTATTTACTCAAATTGCGCAACAACACATTGTAGAGAACCGCTTTAGTTTTTATGCGAAACGCTCTAGTGTGCATGTGGCCTCTGAGGGAATAAATGTCGTTACTGCAAATTCAAATCAAGTCGCACAATTAAAGCAAGATCCACTGAACCAAGGGGCTTTAACGCTGGGCGGTGGTGAGTCTCAAACAGATCGCTATCAAGGAACGTTTAAAACGATAAAAGTGCTACACGATGTCTACTACAACGTTGAACTCGTATCAGTTCAAGTAGGAGACAATACGCAAATTTCTGCGGCACCACTCGCTGACAAAGACGTTCACGCTTATTTTACCAACGCTATTATTGATACGGGGGCAAGCCTTACGGTGCTGACTCACGACCTATACCAGCAAATTATCAAAGACCTCAATGAAGTCAACGCGAGCTTTGAAGGCTTACTGACACCATTTAGTAGCGTAGAACAGCAATACAAAGGCGTTGATTCAAGCAAGCTCAACCTAGCTGATTGGCCAGACATTACCTTTACATTCAAGGGGGAAAATAACGAGCCAGTTGAACTTGTTTGCCCACCCACTCATTACTGGCAATTAAACACGCCAGAGAAAGGTAAGGCATGCTTTAAGTTATTAAGCCAATTGCCTAACTGGCCTAATCAGACCATTGTTGGCCTGCCATTAATCACCAACTATTTCACCGTGTTCGACAGAACAGTTGCTGACACAGGAGTGATTCGCTTTGCACAGCAAATTTAGATTACCTGAAAATATCGATTTTACTTTTGAAACTGAGCGATTAATTATTCGTCCTATTCAAGAAGAAGATCGAGAGCTATACACTAGCCTATATACAGATGCTAAAACTATGCGCTTAATTGCCAAACCATTCACGCTGGAACAAGCAAACAAAGCGTTCAATGCAACTATAAAAGCAATGCAAAGAAGTATTGAGCACCTTGAAGGTTCAACAATGACATGGGTAATTATTGATAAGTCGGACATTACTGGCGTTGGTATTCAATCAGCAGATTTTAGACAAACAGAAATAATATCCGGCGAGCTTCATACGAAAACGGAATTAGGTGAAGTTGAGTTAGGTATTATGCTTACTAAACAATCACATGGTAGAAAAATTCCAGTTGAGGCAATTTCAGGTTTAGCCGGTTATTGTCTTGACCAACTAAAGGTAAAATCAGTCTATTGCACTTTTAATAAATCGAACCTAGCTGTTACTAAATTTATAAAACGTGTTGGTTTTGTTAATGACTCCTTAATAAAATTAGTGGATGATAAAAGAGAGTTTCAACTATTACCAAGTAATTGGCATGCTGCATAACAACTTTGTCCATTTGTATAAAAGTTCTACTGAAATCGTATTTAGAATGCTGTATAAATTAAAAAAATAATAATGGAAGCTCTCAAGTGTCAGGTAGTCTTGTTTGTGTTGGTTCAGGTATGAAACTAGCCGCACATATTACGCCAATTTCCAACAGCCATATTGAACAAGCTGACGTGGTATTCTCTTTACTTTCATGCGGTATTACCGAGAAATGGTTGGAGCAAAAGCATAGTAATATAATCAACTTGCAGGATTATTATGCCATTGGGAAATCTCGAAACATAACCTATCAAGAAATGGTCACAGCTATTCTTACCGAAGTAAGGCTTGGTAGAAAAGTAGTTGCGGTATTTTATGGTCACCCCGGCGTATTTGCTTGCGTCGCTCACAGAGCAATTAAAATAGCTATTGACGAAGGCTATACAGCGCTAATGGAACCAGGCGTTTCTGCCGCAGATTGCTTATTCGCTGATCTATTAATAGATCCTGGCAAAGTTGGTATTCAGCACTATGAAACCAGTCAATTTATGTTCTATAAGCGCCAACTCGACCCTTCTGCTTATTTAGTACTGTGGCAAGTAGGCATGGCGGGTGATAAGTCTTTGGGGAAAGTGGTCACTGATAAACGCTACCGAAAAGTACTGGTAGATTTACTGGCAGAAAACTATAGCTTAGATCATCAAGTTACCTTATACGAAGCGGCAACCATTCCGCTTGAGCCAATTAGAAAAGAGTTTATCGCGCTAAAAGAGCTTCCAGATGCTGATGTAAGCCAACAAACGACACTAGTTATTCCGCCGAGTCGTAAATTAGAAAAAAACGGCTTGATATTAAAATACCTGAACGATATAGATAAAAGATATTTACAATTAGTTAAGTAAGAGAAGGAAAAAAATGTCAAATATAATTAACTTGTTAGAGCAATTAGCAACCAAAGCAAACTTATTAAATGAAGCTGAAATAGAAAAGCTGATTGTTGAAAGTCAATTAGACGATACGTTAAAAGTGGAACTATTAAACAAGAATATTGAGGCGATAAAAGAAGCACTAAACGCAAGGGCTAAGGTATTTTGTGGAATTTTCCCAGCTGAAGATGATGAGTCAGAAGAAAAAGAAGAAGATAATGACGAATCGAAAGAAAGTACACAATCAAAAATAGCCGCCAATAGCTAATGATACAAGTAATACTTAATAAGCCGCTGATTCTATCAGTGGCTTTATTTTTTTCCGTCATTTTAAATAACCACGCAACAGATCTCACTATAGATCAGATGCTTGAAAAAGCTGAGCAAATTAAAAGCAGCAACCCCTCTGATTTACTTTTTGAACTCAACAAAATAGAAACGTATAGCAATCAATTAACTGCTTTTCAACTCGCCCAACTTAATTATTTAAAGGCCTATGAACGGACTTTTGCAGGAGATATCAATACAGCTATTGAAATGGCTAAAGCAATCAGTATAGCGGATACACCTGTTACATTTAAAATTAAACTAGCTTTGTTTATCGCTAATAGTGCTGCAGTAAAAGAAGACTGGAGTTTAGCTCTAGAAAAACTAAATGAAGGAATTGAGCTTGCTGAAATAGAGGGAAGCGATGAAATTTTAGCAACTGGTTATATTACTGCTGCTTTAACTTTAAACCTGTTACACCAACATAAATCGGCGTTTGAATTTGCAAGTAAACTAAAAGGCTTAAAACTTCAAGGAAGAACCTTATGCGTCTCCAAACAAATATATATAGAGTCAGGTTTGTACACTGACCGGATTCAGCCCCATAGTTTTGAAGTAAATGACGCGATTACGACATGTGAAGCAATTAATGAAAACCTATGGGCTCACATTACTAGGCTATATCATGCCAAAGCACTAAATAAAAATAAGCAATATATAGACGCGATTACCTCTTTGATAGTCCATATAAAAAGTATTGAAGACACTAAGTATCCTAGAATAATTGCCGCCGTTTACGCCGAATTAGCGCTATCGTATTTTAAAACCGCCAACCTAAATAAAGCGAAATCTTACGCACTTAAAGCCGTCAACACACCGCAATCACTAGAGTTTTCAGAGCCAACGGCAATAGCAAATGAAGTACTTTACAAAATCGCCAAACAGGAAGAAAACTACCAACAAGCACTGGAACATTACGAGAAGTTTTCATTAGCTGAACAAGCACATTTAGATGAAGTTTCTGCTAAAGAAATCGCTTTTCAACTCGCACAAAATCAATCGTTGCAGCAGAAGAGTAAGATTGAACTTCTCAATAAAGAAAACGAACTCCTAAATAGCCGAAATGATCTTTTAAAAACAGAGCAAACTCTTGCGCAATCAGAAGCAGAAAACACCCGTTTAATCGCAACTTTGCTATCAGCGATTGTTGTCCTACTCGCCTTCTTCGGATATCGCTCTTGGCACTCTCAACGTCGTTTAAAAGTACTAGCTGAGTATGACCACCTGACCAAAATTAATAACCGTGGTCACTTCATGGCACTCGCTGAAGAAACAATGTCATTGGCTGAAAGAGCCCATCAAACAGCTAGCTGCATTATTCTCGATTTAGATAAATTCAAATCGATTAACGATACCTATGGTCATGCAGCCGGAGACTGGGCACTGAAGGCAGTCGTTGAAGCGGTTAAACCTTGCATTCGTGACCATGATATTTTCGCTCGCTTGGGTGGTGAGGAGTTTGTTATCTTGCTACCTAGCTGTGATATTCAAGCAGCAACATTCGTGACTGAGAAATGTTTAAAAGTGATTGAGGCCATTGATACCGCTGATTCTGGTAATCAATTTAAGATCACTGCGAGTTTTGGTATCACGACAACGAGAACTTCTGGATATCAAGTGACATCGTTAATAAATGATGCGGATAAAGCACTTTATCAATCGAAAGAAAATGGTCGAAACCAAATGACCATTTTTACGAACGAAGATGATTAATAAGTAGTAATCAAGGTGCAAGGTATCAATGTTTATATAGTAAAAAAGGGGCTTATGCCCCTTTTTTGATGTCAATAGATTAGCTTTTTGCAGTTGATGTTAGCAGCTATTCCGCTTCGTCATCTTCAACGCGCACACCCCAAACGTCATGTTCATCAGCATGAATAATTTCAGCCCAAAGCATATCGCCTGGTTCCGCGTCGTAGTCATCAGATAAGAATACTTTACCATCAACTTCTGGCGCATCGGTGTATGAACGACCTACAATGCCAAGTTCATTTACTTCGTCAACTAAGATTAAGTATTCTTGACCAATTCTATCTTGTAGCTTTTGCGCACTAATTTCAGCTTGCACAGCCATAAAGCGTTGGAGACGATCTTCCATCACCTCTTCTGATACATGATCAGGTAAGTCATTCGCCGTTGCACCTTCTACTGGTGAGTATTTGAAGCAACCTACTCTATCGAGCTTAGCTTCGCGTAAGAAGTCTAATAACTCTTCAAATTCCTCTTCGGTTTCACCAGGGAAACCCACAATAAAGGTTGAACGAATAACTAATTCCGGACAGATTTCACGCCACTTCTTAATGCGCTCCAATACACGGTCAGAACTACCTGGGCGTTTCATCAGCTTCAAAATGCGCTTATTCGCATGTTGGAATGGAATGTCTAAGTAAGGCAGAATCTTGCCTTCTGCCATTAGCGGGATAATGTCATCAACGTGCGGATATGGGTATACGTAGTGTAAACGTACCCAAATACCTAGCTTCGCCAGTTCTTCACATAACGCTTTCATGTGTGTTTTAACCGGCATGCCATCAAAGAAGTCCATCTTGTGTTTTACATCAACACCGTAGGCTGACGTATCTTGCGAAATAACCAACACCTCTTTAACGCCAGCATTCTTTAAGCGTTTTGCTTCACCTAAAACATCACCTACAGGACGAGAATCTAAGTCGCCACGCATTGACGGAATAATGCAGAAAGTACAGCGGTGGTTGCAACCTTCCGATATTTTTAGGTATGCAAAGTGCTTTGGCGTTAGCTTTACACCTTGGTCTGGAATTAGGTCGATAAATGGATTGTGCTTAGGCTTTTCAAGATGTTCATGAACCTGAGTTAACACTTCGTCATAAGCATGTGGACCCGTTACACCAAGTACGTTCGGGTGCAGTTCTACAATTTCATCTTTTTTCGCACCAAGACAGCCCGTTACAAGCACTTTGCCGTTTTCTTTTAATGCTTCACCGATAGTATCAAGCGACTCTTGTACCGCTGAATCGATAAAGCCACAGGTATTTACAATGACCATGTCAGCATCATCGTAGCTTGGTACAACGTCATAACCTTCGGTGCGAAGCTGGGTAAGAATACGCTCTGAATCAACTAAGTTTTTAGGACAGCCAAGCGAAACAAAGCCAATGCGAGAACCTTTTGTTTCTGAATGGTCGATACCACTTGCTTGCTCAGCAATCACTTGCTTTGGTGTTTCAAGTGTTGTGGTTTGTTTAGCGATATCACTTTTCGCACCCGCTGGTGCGTTTGGGTCAAACTGCTCAACTGTCATTGTGTGCCCTAATGCGTTGGTCAAAATTTAAGTGCGCGGATTATACAGAATTATCGCTTCGTTGTCTTTTGTATTGGTATTCAATGAATATTGCACTCGCTGTTGAATTAAGCGATGCGCAGGCAAAAATTAACGCCAGATTAGAAATGTCGATTAAATTAACTGAAATTTCTCAGTTTTTTAACCCACGTCTTTGAAAACCAAACTATATTAATTAGAACAACAAAGTGTTTAAGGAAAAAAATATGCCTACTCGTAAACATTGGCTACCTGCACTCGCTGTTGCTTCTTCGTTAATGTCTTATCAAAGTCACGCAGAAGTGTCAGTTACTATCACAGCGGCATCCGATTATTTATTCAACGGTATTTCTCAAACAGATGAGAATCCTGCCATTCAAGGCAGTATCGACTGGTCTAACGAATTCGGCTGGTATGCAGGAAGTTGGGCATCGAATGTTGATTTTGGCGATGATACAGATGCCGAAATTGATTATTACGGTGGTTTTTCTAACAGTATTAATGAAGATATGTTTTATGACGTAGGCGTTGCACATTATACCTACATAGGCGGCGGTGGTAGCAGCGACATTAACTATACAGAGTTCTATCTCGCCTTGGGGTATCAGTCTACGCAAATCAAAGCGTGGTATACCAATGACTACGCTGGCACTGATGCTGGCCATTATATCCTCGCTTTATCACATAGCTTTTCAATCAATGACAATGTCTCTTTGACCTTTCAAATCGATCGTTCCACGAGCTTGGATGAC
Source organism: uncultured Thalassotalea sp. (assembly GCA_947492575.1). Taxonomy (GTDB): domain Bacteria; phylum Pseudomonadota; class Gammaproteobacteria; order Enterobacterales; family Alteromonadaceae; genus Thalassotalea_F. The sequence goes on along the minus strand of CANLNK010000001.1, from coordinate 1,002,539 downwards.
GATAAGTTCGAATGGGATACAAATGATGACAGCTACATGCACGCAAAAGCGGAAACGGCATTTAGTTGGCAAAGTTTAGATTTCACCGTTTCCGTGGAAAAGACGGATTTGGATTACGACGATGACGTAAAACTGTTAGGTACGGTTAGCTACACTTTCGGGCTGTAATACCGACTTCAAGTAAAGAACAATAAAGTTAATAGGGTACGCGACAAATGTTTGAAGAAAAAAGTCTATCGGTTAAGTTGTTATCTGTTGTGGGTGCGCTGTTTATCGTGATGTCGATATGTTACATGGCGGTTAGTGCTTATTCACTAGGCAATACTGAAAAGGTCATCGTAAACCAAGTAAGCAGCGAAGTTTCTCGCCAAATCGAAGGCACTGTTCGCTCAAAAACTGACACCATAGCCGCAGAAATTGGCAGTTTGTTTGAGCAGTCATTTTCGGTACCCGCAGGCTTAGCTAATCAAATAAAAAGCAATATAGAGGGAGATATCCCTGAACCTTTAAATCGCGATCAAGTAGAAGCACTTGTTAGCAGCACATTGAAATTCGGCAATACCTCGTCTTTATATGCTCAGTTTGAAGATAACCAATTTGACGGCAAAGACAGCGAATACACTCAGGGCTACAACCACTCTGTAGTCGGCAATGGTAGCTTTGAGGTGTACTTTGTCAAAGAAGACAGCGGCAATATTTCACAAGTGGTTGTCGAAAGTGCCACCGAAAAACATGATGCTACTTTAGATGAATATGGTTTTAGAGCCGCCGAGTGGTATTTGTGTTCAATGGACAGCTTGAAGCCCTGTGCATCAAACCCTTATAACTATGAGATTCGCCCTGGTTACAGTGAATTAATGACAAGCCTTGTCGTACCTGTCATCGCCAATAGCACCTTTAGAGGGGTTGTCGGTGCAGACCTGAATTTACCTATCCTGCAAAAGTTAGCAAGCGAGCTAAAAGGTTCGCTCTACAACGGTAACGCTCGCGTATACGTTGTTAGCCATCAAGGCTTCCTTGCCGCCTCAACTGAAGATGAGAAAGGTCTAGCTAAGCCATTTAAAGATGCTTTTAAAAACAGTGCCGCGCTACTTGCAACATCGGGACAAGATAAGACAACCACTATTGGCGATTTTATGTATGTTGTTCAACCAATTGATATCGCTACAGCTGGTGTTCAGTGGCAGTTAATTGTCGGTATTAATGTCAATACCGCTATGCAACCGGTTGCCAAAGTATCAGAGATGATATCGGGCGAAGTTGCAAGCATTCTTTCAACTACCTTATTTGTCGCTGTTATTCTGATTATTGTTGCATTATTGCTGATCAAGCTTTTTACTCGCGGCATTGTGCGCCCTGTAGAGATGGTCGCCGATCGCATGGCAGAGCTTGCTGGCCAAGGTGGTGATTTGACACAAGCAATAGACGTGCATTCCCACGCCGAGTTGATAAACCTAAGTAATAGTTTCAATCAATTTAGAGAAAAAGTTAGAGAATTATTAGAACTCGCGAAGCAATCTGGCCTTCGTGTAATGGAAATGAGTGAGGATAGTAAAGAAAACGCGCAAAAAACTCATTTGCATATTTCAACTCAACAAGCAGAAGTTAATACCATTGTGACAGCAATTACCGAAATGTCAGCAACTGCACAAGAAGTTGCAAGCACCGCATCTTCTGCTGCAGATAACGCAAACGCGGCTACTCAATCGGTAAAAGACACGGAAAGTGAAGTCTCTGTGGCGTCCAAACAAGCGTCTGAGTTGTCCCAAGAAATTAGCTCTGCATCAGAGGCCGTGAGAGCGGTTTCGGTGCGCAGTGACGATATTAGGAAAATACTCGACGTTATCGGCTCCATTGCGGAGCAAACAAACTTGCTTGCGCTGAATGCAGCTATTGAAGCAGCGCGCGCGGGCGATCATGGTCGCGGTTTTAGCGTGGTCGCAGATGAAGTTCGAGCGCTGGCATCAAAAACTGCAGAATCGGTTGATGAGATATCGCAGGTGATTACTGCCTTACAACAAGAAGTATCACATACCGTTGATATTATTGAACAAGGTAGTTTGAAAGCTGATAACGCCGCCTCTAGCGCGACAGATGCATTTCAAAAGATGCAAGAAACCGTTACGCAAATCGAGGAAATCAACCAACATATTATTCAAATTGCTGCCGCTGCGGAGGAACAAAGCCAAGTATCCGAGGAGCTTAATAAGAATATGGTGGTTATTGGTGATTCAACCAACGAGGTGGCAATACTCTCAGAGGCTTCTGAAATGAGTGCCAATAATATCCATGAGTCTTCACGCGAACTCATTGAATTACTCAATAAATTGAAGACTAGCTAAACGTGGATACCCAATCTTCAACCTCTGAATTAAAGAGCTCTCGGAGTAAAAAGCACCGATACTAAACACTAAAGAGAGCTGAGAGCTGAAAATAAAAAGAGCTCAGAATATTGTAAGCAGATTGCCAAACATAGGCGCCCAACATTAACGGCGCCTATTTTATTTAACGCGCAGGTCCATTTAAAACGCTGTTCTGGTTAGAATATTAATTTCCAATAATGTTAACTAATTTCTCAAACAAGTCTCTCTTGGTGAACGGTTTAAATAAGACTTCTTCTTCATCGTACTTAGCTGCGTCAGACTCGGCACTAAAGAAGCCAGTAATAAACAAGTGAGGCATCTGCGGTTTAATTTGCTTGATATGTTGCATTAAATCTAAGCCGCTAATCTGAGGCATAATTATATCACTAATCAAAACATCGATACTTTCAGATTCGACAATAGATATCGCTTCTTTAGGCTCACTTGTATCAAATACGTTAATACCTTCAGCCTCCAAAAATGAGCGAATAACGATTCTAAGATCGTCTTCATCATCTATAACTAAGGCACTTTTAATACCGTTTAATAACGGTACGCCGATAGACTTTTCTTCTTGGATAACGGGTTTTTCTTCACTTTCCATACACGGTAGAAAAATTTCAAAGACAGTACCTTCTCCCTCTTTAGAGGTAACGTCAATGACACCACCGCATGACTTGATAAAGCCATAACATTGCGATAATCCCAGCCCCGTACCAAAGTCGGACTTTGTCGTAAAGAAGGGATCAAAAATTTTGTCGATATTCTCTTTTGGAATTCCAAAACCTGTATCAGAAATAGTGAGTTTGATGTATTTCCCACCTTTTAGCGCTAGCCGATTTCCTTGAACTGAAGATAAGTGCATGCACTCAGTAGCGATGGTGACACTGCCGCCGTCTGGCATAGCGTGCATCGCATTAATAGACATATTTAGGAGCATATTCTCAAACAAATCTTCTTCAACATTTGCAATGCACTCGCATGTTGCCAGTTCAAGATTAAGTATGATTTTAGAGGTAATGGCGGTTTCTAAGAGTTGTCGGTTTTTAGCAATTAAACGATTGATATTCACCTTGGAAGCGCCTTGGTTGCCTTTTTTAGCAAACGTTAACAAGCTTTTAGTTAATTTCTGCCCCCTATCACACGCTTTCTCAATCGCCTCTATGTAAGTTTGCTGCTTATCTAATTCACTGCAAGAAAGCAAACTGGCATAGCCTACTATAATGCCGAGTATGTTATTAAAGTCGTGAGCTACACCGCCTGCGACATTGCCCAGCGAATCCAGTTTAAGGCTTCTATTAAGCTGCGCTCTTTGTTGCTCATATTCACTCATGTCCTGAAAATTAGCGATGAAATGCCGTTCCCCATGCTGATTCAGTGGCATACTCGCCACCGCCACTCGGATAGGAAAAAGGTGACCCTCTTTGTGTCTAGCATTAATCGCCCTCACTACGTGGTGATCTATGACATGAGAAACGCCTGTGGCAAAATAATTTTTCATCATTTTAGCATGATGTGTCACTTCTTCTGTCAGTCGGTCAATGCTCTCGCCAACAATCTCTTCCTCCTTGTAACCAAAGATACGCTCGGCCTCTGGATTAAAGGATAATATTTTTCCTGTGCTATCTGCAGTGAAAATACCTTCAAGCATTGACTGAATTATCTGTTTTTGCTCTTTTTCTTTTAGTTCAATGGTTCGCTGTTTTGCCTGAAGCTCGGAAATGTCTTCACCTTTAAAAATAAACCCAATGATTTCGCCTCTACTTGTGCGATAAGGGATGTAGGAAATTCTAAGCGTCACAACCTGAGTGCCGTCTTTTACCCTAACGGTTTCAATGAAGCTCACTTTATCCCCTTCGAGTGCTAGATCTATTTTGCTTTTAATGGTCTGAAAGAAGAACTCTTCACCAATAATCTCTGGCAGTTGATGTCCAATAACTTGATGCCGCTTCTTGTTGTGTAAACTCAGGTAAGCTTGATTAACCGTTTTAAAACGATAGTTTTTATCGACAAACGCCAGCATGTCATGTGAGTTTTCAATGATCCCTTTATATTCTTCCAACTCCCTAACTTGCTGGTATTTTTCTGACAGGTTAACGACAAATACGATAAATTCTTGTGTGTCTTCTTTAAATATCGAACCACCAATGAGAATGGGCACTTTATGCCCATTTTTGTGAATATATACTTTCTCAAACGGAGTCCAGTAGCCTTGTTGGTTGGCTTCATCAATCGCATTTAGGTCTAATGGTAAATACTCCTTGGGCGTGAGATTTTTCCAATCTATCTGATTATCCTCAAGCTCTTGGCGCGTATAGCCAATCATATCTAACATGGTTGTATTGGCGTCTAAAATGTTTCCTTGCGCATCAGAATGTATAATGCCGATGAAGTTAGACTCTTTCCAACGTTTAAATCGTTCTGCTTCGGAGTCCAGTTTAATATTCAACTCCGTAAGTACCTTAATAGAATCACGCAAGCTAGTTTCAGTTTGCTCAATTTTTCCAATCATAAAGTTGAAGGCTGAAATCACCTCATTCACTTCAGTAATTTTTGAGTGAAGTTTTAAAGTAGTTTTATTTCCTTTAGCGGTATCAGACATCGCCTTGATGAAGGCGTCTAAAGGTCGAGCTAATCGATTAACAACAAACAATGAAATGAATAATGCAATCACGAATGTAAAAAGTAGTACTTTTAGCGACTGATTATTTAATGCCGACAACTGTTCAAAAACTTCTGACTTATCAATTTTAACAATCATCCCCCATTCGGTTTCTGGGATATGATGTGAAATAGCAAGCACTGGAATGTCACGGTAATCAACATAATCTTCAAATACATCATTCACGCCATTCATCGCGTGAGTAATGGGGATTTCTAAATTACTGCGCGGAATAGTTAACGCTAATGCCACATTAGGGGCGTGCCTCGTCGGCGTAAGAAAGATGGCATCCCCCTCTTTGTTGGGTGCAGCCAATACAATCTCACCAGAAGTTTCCAGTCCTGTATAGTCGCTAACAATCTCTGATAATTGAGTATCAGAAAATGCTAATGCTATGTACCCAACGATAGTTGAGTCTAGCTCAACCGATTCAACAAACACGACATAAGACTTGCCATTAAACGAGACAAACTTCACTTTATATTGCGACTCACTCGCCAAGACTTCATCAATCTCAACAACGCTGTTTATCGCTGATGTCGACGCAATTAAATTTCTGTCACGGTTAAACACACTAGCAGATGAAATGTAAGGCACTGCGTCAACTGCACCTTGCAAAATACGGTTAATAGCTTTTCTTCGTTCATCGACATTTGCATACTTTCCGTTATAAATTAACGACCTAAGCTGGAAGTCACTTTTCATTAAAGCCGCAGTGTCTTTGTAGTTTTCCAACAAGTCTGTAATTCTTTTGTGCTGAATCGCGGCAACATACTCTAGTTGCGCGACACTTCTAGAAAGCAACAACTCTCTTTCGTGTTTAATATGGATAATGTGAAAACTTAAGATCGTCAGTGAAGAACTCACTAACAATAGCAGGAGTGTCAGCGTTCTTATGGTCATAAAGCGACGAGTGCTCTTTTCTTATTCTCATGCAACCAGACATGAAGTTCATGCTCTGGTAGGGGTTTTGAAAAATAATAACCTTGGCCAATATCACAGCCAAGCTCATGTAGAATGGTGAAAGTCTCTCTATCCTCAATGCCTTCAGCGACAACTTTCATGCCTAGTTTATGGGCAAGTAAAATACATGTTTCGACGATAATTCTAGATTCAGAATTAGTCGCTAGGTTTTTAATAAATGAACGATCTATTTTTAATTCTGTAAAGGGAATTCTGTACAGCTGCAGGAGGGACGAGAAACCTGTTCCAAAGTCGTCAATAGAAAGCCTAAAGCCCTTTAGTCGTAATCGCGTAAGGGTATCCATTGACGGAATAAGCTCCGTCATTAATTCAGACTCTGTGACTTCTAAACATATTTTGGAAGGTGTTATTTCGGCATTGTTTGCCAGTGTCTCCAATTTTTCTGGCAATGATAAATTAATCACATTGCTCGCGTTAACATTTATAGAGGTATTTATTTCGATACCGAGCTTATTCCAAACAGATTCAGCATTAATTGCACATTCGATAACGTGGTCAGTTAGCGCATCTAAAAGCCTGCGTTTATTCACCTGTGGTAAGAAATGATTGGGTGGAATCAATCCCAGTGTCGGATGGTTCCACCTTACCAACCCTTCTACAGAACACAGCTGACGAGTGTTTAAGTCTATTTGTGGTTGATAAAAAAGCGTTATCTGCCCTTTGCTTAGCCCGTCTTCAATCTCGGCTTTACTAAAGCTGTATACCTCACCACCGTTATGGTCAGTATGTTTGAACGATTTTACTTCATCATCTGAAATAATGTTGGTTAAAACATCCACCAGTTTTTGCGGAGGAAAGGGCTTGGGAAGCTGTGCAGCAATGTTTAACCCTAATTCCTTTGCTAACATCGCTGTAGAGTTAAGGACACCGCTCTCCACCCCACTTATAAGAATAAGTGACGAACTTACCCGTTTGCCGGCAAGTTCACGAAGTACTTCAATGCCGTCCATTTTAGGCATTTTAATATCTAAAATAACAATGTCTGCTGACGTTAACTCGATCTTGTCAAAGAAAGAAATAGGCTCGTGAAATACCTCTAGAGCTGGTACATGCGGGGAAGAAATATCGCGCAACAATAAAGAAAACTCAATATCATCATCCACTATATAAAGCATTAGCATACCTACTCACATAAGACGTTTAGCAAAGTATAGTCAATAAATTTAGATATTGAGCTGTAGTAATACTTTATTGCAATATCAGAACAGCCGCCCTATTTAGCTAACGTTAGCGACGTTACCATTAGCCCAACAACTGCACCAGTTTGCTAACAACTTCACCATCACTCCAATCATCGAGAGCATCTCCTACTTGAATTTCAAAGCGACTTTTATTTTCACCTGTGTCATAAAGTCTATCGATATCATGTAAATACGAAAGCATTATCCATCGTCAAATCTGCGCATGACGCTAACACTTTGGTTTATCAAACGGGCAATATGGGCTTTGGCGACGAGATTTAGGCGACGGCGAGCAAGGCACTTCAATGCCTACTCTTTGTCTTGCAATTTATATTGCTTAATCAAAGTTTCGCGCTTTGAAGGTAATAGATTAATGTCTTTGATATTTCCATTAGTTACAGCAACTAACCTTTTGTTCATCACTTTGAACCATAACCAAGGCACATAAGCTAAAACGAACATGCCGAAATAACCATTGGGCAATGACGGTAAGTGTTCAAAATGTCGCAACGACTGGTAACTTCTAGTGGCATTGGCATGATGATCAGAGTGGCGCTGCAAATGAAACAGCGCCCAGTTTGAAAAGATATGATTGCTGTTCCAACTGTGGTGTGGCTGTGGCTTCTCATATCGTCCTGATGCTGTCTTTCTTCGTTTCAATCCGTAATGTTCTACATAGTTGGCAGATGTTAATTGCCACATTGACCAAAATGCTGCGATTAACAAATAAGGAATAACTTCAATACCCAGCCAAATTGCCATTGCTAAATATACGCCTAAGGTCATTAGCATCGTTTGAATAAATTCATTGTCCAGTATCCAAGCCAAAGTCCATGGAGATGTCCCTTGCTTTTCTAATCGTTGCTTTTCAACCAAGTACGCTCTAAAAAAACCACCGGGTAATTCACGCAAGGCAAACTGATAAATACTCTCCCCCATTTTCGCTGAAGCCGGATCTTCTGGTGTTGCAACATGTTTGTGATGTCCGCGGTTGTGCTCTATGAAAAAGTGACCATAAGCCGCAGGTGCCAAAACAATTTTTGCCATCCACTGGTCAAGAGGTTGACGTTTATGCCCAAGTTCGTGGCCGATGTTTAACCCATGTCCACCGGTGTAGCCTGCAAGTAATGCTACGCAAAAGTAACCAAGCACTGAAAGCTCGTGACTGACCACAAACCAGCCTAAAAATACAAAGGTGCAGACCACGGCCGGAACATGTAATAAGGCAATTACCCGATAATAAATATCTTTCTCTAGCTGCGGGATGACAGACTCTGGGGGATTGCTCGTATCTTCCCCCATAAGTCCATCAATGACAGGGAAAAGCCCATACCAAAAAATAATGAACAACCACAAATGAAGTTCTTTTCCCGACTGCATATATAACAGTGGACCCGCAACATTCGTAGCAGGAATTAAGAAGGAAAATAGCCAAGCATATCGTTTCTTATCGATATAAACTTCGCCGTTTGCTGCGATAAAGGTGTTGCCGTTACTCATAATAGTTATTCTTTTAACGTGACATCAGTTCAATTTGGGGACACAGGCTAGCTATCAATTGGGCCCTTACATTTAAGCGCTACTTCAGCTGAAATAACCAAACTAAAACAACTAGACTTAAACAATTAAACTTAAACAGCTAGATTGAGATAACTATGCCCTTGCTTACGCCGTCTATTTATTATCTAAGCGCATGGTTAAAAAAAGCGCAACTATATGTCACATTCAACCAAATTAACGCTCAACCAAAGCAGCTGACCTAGTAAAGCTAACGAGTAACATGATGCAGGAGGATGTAGGGCGGTTGATAAAAATGAGCAGTTAGCGACTGACTAACACCAACTGCTCGGAGGGAAGTTTGTTTTGGCTCGCATGTAGCTCGCTACTGACGACATTCAGCTTTTTCTGTGCGCCAAATCACAGGGGTGTAGTTCTCTTTACTTTTACGTCTTTTAATTTTCGAACCGGTTTCGCTATCTTGCCAAGAACGAGCATTATCACTAACGGACTTATATGCCCCTATGTAATACTTAACATTTGGCTCAATGGTGAAGCTATACGTCTCCCTTGCTTTAACATCCATCACTTTGCCCGATATCACGCGATCTCTCTCTACAACACCAAACTCAAATCGATAATTACCGGCAGCAAATTTACGGCGAATATAGTTACTATGGACATTTTGACCATTCACTTTAAGCAGCGTTAACGGGTAGATATCTCCGTCTTCTTCAGGCCAGTACTTCAGTTCTAGTTGGCCGCACTGTTCTGCTGCACTTTGATTAGCTATCGTCGTTGGCTCAAAATTCACGGTAAGCGATGCCGAAGGTACCTTAATCCCTGGTACTGCAAAAGACGTGTTTTTTCTTACACCATTTGTACTGTATTGAATATCGATGATCTGTTGAGGTTTAAAATCCCAAAGGTATTTAATCGTTTGATTCTTCTCTATTTCTGATGTGCTAACCTCGACACCATTAATGGCGTTAATCACATCTCCTGCCCTTAGCCCTGCTTTATGGGCCGCACCACCATCTGTCACAGATACGACGTTGAACCCTTTTTTGGCATTATCCAAACTTATTAGCATACCAATATCGGTATGTTCTTTTGCTGGAATATCCAAATGATAATCTAAGTTATTTAATGACTTACCTGCTTTACGTTCTTGCTCTGATACCGCGATCAAGGTTGCAATAATTTGTTCCTCTAACGATTTAAACAGTGCCTGAGATTCCTTGGTGTAGCTATTCCCTATGGACATGACCAAATCATTCGGATTAGCAGCCATGGCAAAAGCGCTAAAACAAAACAGATTGATCAAAGCTCCGAGTTTACGATACATGTTGACTTCCTTTCTAAGTTACAACTTAAACTTTTAACACATTTGTTTGTATTGATTGCTCCACTAGACGTTGAAGCAGCGACACTTTGTTTTGCCACAAAGCCAATATCACTTGTTCAGATTCGTTGGCCAAATACGCCGTTTGAATGGTGCTATCAATTTGATTCATTTGATACCGAACCGAGGCAAGCTGAACCGAGCGACCAGCCTGGCTACCACCAGACTCCAGCAATTGCGCTTGCAACATATTGGTTTGATTAATCAAAATAGCTATTTGCCCTTCAATTTCAGTAGGGCGTGCTTGGTGGTTCATATACACATTGACCAACATAGCCACCGCTAGCAGCGACGCTGCCATTGAAGGCATTGCTAAATACCAGAATTTCTTGTCTGACTGTTTAGCGTTAAGTTTAACGACTTTAGTTTCTGTACTTTCCGGCGGTTGATAGTGGGCAAATACTTCTGCCCAGTTGCGATTCGGCATTTGCTTCGACGGTATCGCCTGCATCTGCTCTCGCATCGCCACCAAATTTTCATAACGTTGGCTACAAAGGTTGCAACCTATTAGGTGTACTTGTTGCGCTTCTGTGGGAGCCAGTAATTCTTCATCGGTTAAGTGCATAACTCACCTCCTGCTGGCTTGATATTTCTTTCAGTTGTTTAAATGCCCGCAATAACGTCATCTTCGAAAAACTCTCTGTTCTATCTAACATCTCAGCGATCTCTCTGTGCTTGTACCCTTCTATTTCATGCAGTACGAGTACAGTGCGATGCATCAATGGCAATTGCTTTAACAACCACTCAAGGTCTCGACACTCTGAAAGCCAATTACTTTTGAACAGCTCCATATTGTCGACGTCCTCCCCTCCTAGCGAGAAAATAACTTCAAGTCGCTTTTCATGTTTAACGCGGTTGATGGATTCATTGACCACAATCCGCCTTATCCATCCTGAAAAGCTGCCATTAAACTGATAGTGATGAACATTATTTATCACCTTAATAAAGGCTTCTTGCGTGATATCTTCGGCAAGTGAGGGCTCATAAACAAACTTGTAGGCAAGCTGATAACTATCGTTAACGTAGTGATTGTAAATAGCTTCCAATGCACGGCCATCGCCATGCTTAGCAAGCTCAATCAGCTCCTTGTTTAACTCTCTTCCAAATGATTTCATAGAACAGCTTTTTTCCCCAAGTTCCTTACTGTTGTTTCAAGCATTTCATTGCTTTTACTAACAAAGACAAACCAACATATCATTTCGTCACAATTTATTTTTATTTTTTCCAATTAATCACAAATTTACCGTTAGGCTAAGTTATCAATCAGCTAACAACGCTGGCTTAAAAATTAATTTAAATGGACAACGTAAGTACTTAAATGCAGCACAAAATTAACGGATAACTGCGCTATACTCAAAAAATCCAACATTGCGTGCATACGTGTTATTTCAAAAGCAGTGACCTTTAAAGGGAGTTATTTATGATGTTAACTTTTCGCACATTATCAATGCTGATGATGCTTGGTATTGCCCTTTATGGTTGTGGTGGCGGAGGCTCTGACAGTGCTTCAGAGACACCAGCACCGCCATCAGCTCCACCCGCAGGTGATCAAGGCGACTCCGGAGATGAGCCAACAGATGAACCACCTACACAAAACACGCCAATAGCAGCTGCCCGCTTACTTAATCAGGCAAGCTTTGGCGCCACACCCGAAGATATTGTTGCAGTTGTTGACCTTGGACAAGAAGCTTGGATCGACGAGCAAATCGACTTAAGCCCAAGTTATCATATGCCTCTCGTTGAGCCCTACGCAGACAATGAAGACTTTTGGCGAAGTTACCGTATTTCGGCTTGGTGGCATAGAGCGCTTTACGCGCCAGATCAGTTGCGCCAACGAGTCGCGTTTGCACTGAGTGAAATTATGGTGGTATCAGAATTTAATGGCGTATTAGCCGATGATCCTGAAGCACTCACCGCCTACTACGATTTACTCGTTGAACATGCCTTTGGTAGCTATCGAGAGCTCCTTGAAGCTGTCACCCTGTCACCTGCAATGGGTGTGTATTTAAGCATGTTAGGTAATGAAAAACCTGATGAAGAAAGAAACATTCGCCCAGACGAGAATTACGCCCGAGAAGTCATGCAACTTTTTAGTATTGGCTTAGTAGAGCTCAACCTAGACGGCACAGAAAAACTAGATGCCGAGCAACAACCTATTCCCAGCTACGATCAGACGGTTATCAAGGGATTCGCTCATGTATTTACTGGCTGGCACTTCAGCGGGACAACGGCGCAAACTTGGTATAGATGGTGGGAGAATTTTAACTTATTTGATCCCATGGGTGCGGTGGATGAGTATCACGATAGTAACGAAAAGCAGCTATTTTCTGGTGTTATTCTACCTGCTAATCAAACCGCAGAGCAGGACTTAGCCCTAGCGTTAGATGCCCTTGCAAGCCACTCCAACGTAGCCCCGTTTATTTCCAAGCAATTGATTCAAAAGCTGGTAACAAGCAACCCCTCCCCCGCATATGTAGAACGCATTGCTAACGTTTTTCTCGATAACGGTAGTGGCGAGCAAGGTGACTTGGCAACGGTCGTTAAAGCGATTTTACTCGATGAAGAGGCGCAATCAGGCCACATCAACGCACCCACAACGTTCGGAAAAGTACGAGAGCCTATCATTCGAGCGGCACATATGTGGCGCGCATTTAACCTTACTTATGTAGGCGAGCGTATCGATTTTGGTTGGCCAGAATACTTTTTTGGACAAGCACCGGTAGCATCGCCATCAGTATTTAACTTTTATCGTCCAGACTACAGCCCTATCAAGTTGGAGTCCGAAACGGGATTACTCGCACCAGAATTACAAATTGCCACTGATTCCACCATGACCAATACCGTTAACTTTTTTGCTTGGTACGGGTTATGGCGAACCTTCTCTGGCGACCCAAGTGACGCAGATATCACCGAAGATGACGACATGTTCATCGATATTACGGAAGAAGTCACTCTCGTAGAACAAGACGGTAGCGAAGCGCTACTAGCACATTTAAACCTAGTGCTAACCGCTGGTGCACTGAACGACGAAGCAATTGATTTGCTCGTTGATGCATATGAAGCAGATGAGTACGCAGAGCCAGAGAAACGGATTGCTAATTTAATCTTTCTCATCATGTCTTCACCTCAGTATGCGATTCAACGATGAATACCACGTCAATCAAACACAGCATTACACAGCTCGCAGAGCATGACTGGATTTTATTAGGAGTTTGGAAATGAACAAACGGCAGTTCTTAAAAGTGATGTTCGGTACAAGCCTTGGGCTTTCGAGTTATTCTGCGCTTGGCAAGCAACTGAGTTTGGTTAATGCCGCCGCAAAGTCTACATCACTTGACGGATACAAAGCATTAGTGTGCATATTTCTCTATGGCGGAAATGACTCGTACAATATGCTTATCCCAACTGATATTAACGACTATCAAACCTATGCAGGAGTAAGACAAAATTTAGCAATTGAACGAGAAAGCTTACTCAGCCTCAATACCGTCAGTAATCTACCTTACAATGTCGGTGTACCAAGTTACATGAGCCCACTTGCCGAATTGTTTACGCAAGGTCGACTGGCATTTATCAATAACGTAGGGCCACTAGTCGAGCCAACCACAAAGGCCAATATCCAAGCAGATAGCGCGAACCTCCCGCCTCAGCTTTTTTCACACAATGATCAACAAAAGCTTTGGGAAACAAGTGGTGCCAACCTAAACGACTTGGCCGGCTGGGCTGGTCGCATGGCTGATTTAATTACAGATACATCAGCCAATACTATCTCTACAAACATATCGCTGGCAGGCAACAATATAATGCAAACGGGCAATATCATTCAGCCCTACTCGATGACGGCAGAAGGAGCGCCTATGTTTGGCGCACTAAACCCTGAAGAAGATTGGAATAGTGATCGAATCAGCATTTTTGACCAACTAATTGCACTCGACAATCACGCGTTGGGCAATAGCTACAAATCGATAATGAATAGAGCACGCACAAATGCCTTATTGGTGAACCAAGCCTTAGACACTACACCTGCGCTACAAACTGAATTTGGCACCGATTCGCTCTCTCAGGAGCTGGCAATGACCGCAAACCTGATTGCCGCTAGAGATACACTCGGCATGAATCGACAAGTCTTTTTCATCGGATTTGGTGGCTGGGATACTCACGATAGGCAAATGCAAGACCACCCTGTATTGCTCTCTCGTTTAAGTGCTGCAATGGCGAGTTTTAATAGCGCAATGAATGAATTGGGGTTGAGTGATGCAGTAACGACTTTCACCGCTTCTGATTTTGGCCGGACACTCACCAGCAATGGCGACGGCACAGATCATGGTTGGGGAGGTCACCAATTAGTGATGGGTGGCGCTGTAAATGGCGGCCGTTTATTTGGTCAGTTGCCAGCACTGGAGTTGAACTCGAATGACGACTTCGGTGATGGCAGAATGATACCGACGACCTCCTGTGAAGAATATAGTGCGCAATTAGCCCGATGGTTTGGGCTGAGTGAAAGCCAAGTATCTGAGATATTCCCAACCTTGAGTCGATTTGATCAAAGCAATATCGATTTTATTTAAGGAGCTGTCAAATAACTTTACAAATTAAAGTGAATTTTTACCAAAGATGTTGCTAAGTACATGTTTTTATTGACTAGGTATGATTTATGCTAACATGTATTGAGTTAAGCGAACATTACAGCTACGCTTATCTATATGGCACGGGAAAGTGCAGGTAAGGACTTAACAATAAATAATAGGGACAAAGTCAGTATTCGTTGTACTAACTATCACCAATAGTTAGGTTTTAAGTACGGCTCAATAAATGAGCACAGTGTAAGGCATGACAATAGCGACTTTGCAAAATAGATGAATATAAAATTAAGAGCAGTAGATAGCCAAAAAATTTACCAAGAATTTTGCGTCTTCTGGCACCGTCATTTTGAAAAGCAATTTGAATCTTTGCCTAAGTACATGCAAGCAAATGTTGTCGAGCTTCAGCTGCAAGCAAAAATTCAATCCTATTTTGTTCAACACCCGAAGCTCACCATGCTCAAAATAAAAATTCATGCGACCGACATCGGTTGTATGTTAATCGCCCTAGAAAATAACGCACTACATATTATCGATTTAATTATTAAAGAAGAGTTTAGAGGCAAAGGGCTCGGTAAAGCAGCAGTAGAACAAGCAATCGCTATTGCAAAGGTAAAAGATGTCAGTGTAATCAAACTTTCTCCTGCGATTGAAAACAATGCCAAGGCCTTATACAAAGCGTTTGGTATGTCAGTAACAGAATATGGCGAGAAGCCAGCTTATTTGAAAAGAGCAGCAGGCTGATAGCGCACATTAGACAATACAAAAAAGTTAGACTTAAAAAAACGAGCCATGAGCTCGTTTTTTTATGTTCGATTCGTTTAAGTAGTTTAACTAAACATACTTCAGATAGGTAACTTGAGATAAGTTACTTCAGATAGGTATAGTCACCTAAACAGTCTTCATAGAAATCTATCCAATTCACCCCTTCACGAGGTTTGATTTTTCCACGCCTTATTTGCTCGTCAATTTCCTTTTTCACTATTTGCGCCAGAATTTCAGGGGTGTACTGCATGGTTGATAACACGTCTTTCACCGAAGAACCTTTAACCACCTCCTCCATGTAGAAGTCTTTCGGGTCGTCATCGTAACTAACAATATGCACTTCGTTCAAACGTCCGAATAGGTTGTGCATATCACCCATAACGTCTTGATACGCTCCTGTCAAAAAGATGCCAATAAAGTAATCATCATCATTTAGTGCGTGCATTGGGATATTACTAGCAACGACGTCATCACCAATAAACTTATCAATTTTACCGTCACTATCACAGGTGATATCCACTAAACTACATAGCTTTGTAGGCTTCTCATCAAGGCGCGAAATAGGCACGATTGGTAATACTTGGTCAATAGCCCACGAATCGGCAGCAGATTGAAACACAGAAAAGTTAGCAAGATACTGAGACGATAGCATTTCAGGTATTTCTTTTAACTCTTCAGGGATGAACTCCTGCCCAGCAATCAAGCCACTAATTGTCTCCAATATACGCCAGTAAATAACCTCAATTTTGGCCATCTCTTCAAGTGACATAATGCCCAACTTAAAGGCTTGTAGCGCTTGCTCTTTTAACTGGGCAATATCGTTATAAGCTTCTTGATAATTATCGTCAGACAAGTCTTTTTCGATATCACGTATATTGGTGACAATAATGTGTTCACCCGTTGCCTTTTTTGTATTGTAAGTTGCACTTCGCGGATGAATTTCGCCAATCACTTTGGTAACCACACATGAGTGGTGAGCTGTCATTGCACGACCGCTTTCGCTGACGATGTGAGGATGATTTACCCCTTCCAAATCACAGGTTTGCTTAAAGCCATAAACAATATCTGAAATGTACTCTTCTATGCTGTAATTACAAGATGAATCACTGGTCGACTGTGAGCCGTCGTAATCAATTGCCAAGCCACCACCAACATCAACATACTCTAGCGGTACACCTAGTTTTACTAGACGAGAATAAATTAATGATGACTCTTGAACGGCTTCTTTTATCGCGCGAATATCCGTAAGCTGGCTACCAATATGGAAATGTAAAAGCTTAATCGCTTCTGTCATGCCTTCTTTTTCAAGCAGTTCTACCGCTTTTAAAATCTCAGCAATGCTCAAACCAAACTTTGCGCGTTCGCCGCTCGAGCTTTCCCACTTACCACGGCCTTTCACCATCATTTTCACACGAAGGCCAATAACAGGCATGATTTTCAGAGACTTAGATAAAGAAATCAGCTTAGTTAATTCACTAAATTTCTCAATAACGATGACGATATTGCGGTTAATCTTCAAGCCCATCAAGGCTAAGCGAAGGTACTCTTCATCTTTGTAGCCATTAAGAATAGTCAGTGAGTGCTTATTGGTATTGTACGCCAGTGCTGCTATTAGCTCTGGCTTCGAGCCCGCTTCCAAGCCATAGTTAAAACGACTGCCGGCATCAACAATCTCTTCGATAACTTCACGCATTTGATTCACTTTGACCGGAAACACGCCTAGGTAGCGCCCTTCATAATCAGCCTCTTCTATGGTCGTTCTGAACGTGCGATTTAATCGTTCAACCTGAGAGCGCAAAATATCATGGAAACGAATAACAGCTGGAAATTCAATGCCTTCAGCTACCATTTCATCAACCACTTCCTTCATATTGATTCGAAGATCAGGTTGATCGTAGCGAGGAGTAACCTCAATATCGCCAGATTGGCCAACAGCAAAGTAGCCATTACCCCAGCGCTTTACACGATAGGTTTTCTCCGCATCTTCAATTTGCCAAGCTTGTTTGGTCGAGTCTGATTGCTTTATTGTATCGGCGTTAATTGCTTCGGCGTTAATTGCTTCGGCGTTAGATAAATTATTAGGGCTCAATGTAACAACATCCTAAAAGTACAAAACTAGAACGACAGATCTAGAACTAAAAAATTAAGCGTAAACCAATTGGTTTAACGTTACCTATTTGGTTGATTTAAGCAAAGTAAAAGCTCTCTCACGACTTTTGCCGCAAAGACATCGCTATTTCCTGTACTATCAATTTCAGGGGAAAGCTCCACCACATCACAGCCTACAAAACGCTTTGTTTTTAATAGTTTGCAAAGGCTCACAAATGAGTGGAAATCTTCGCCGCCAGGCTCAGGTGTGCCTGTCCCTGGGAAGAAGCTCGGATCAAAGTAGTCTAAATCTAAGGTAAGATAGACAGGCTTATCATCTGGGATCGATGCTACTGCATCTAGAAACTCAGCGCGTGATTGTTTGATAGTGCCTTGCTTGTGCATCCACTGGTACTCTTCTTTGGTGCCAGAACGGATACCGTATTGAATCAACTGGTTCTGTTCACCAAACAAATCTACGACTCGGCGGATAATTGAAGCATGCGAATAGTGGTACCCTAAATAGCCATCACGTAAATCAGCATGCGCATCTAAATGCAACAATACCATGTCAGGGTACTCTTGCAGGTAACGCTTTATAGGCGCGTATGAAATAGAGTGCTCACCACCAATGGTTAGTATTTTGACTTTATCCTCGACAAGCGAAATCCCTTCAAATTGACGGTAAAAGGCGTCCATTGCTCGCTGGAACTCTTGTTCTATATGCGAATGTTCACTGTCCTCGGTTATCGAAAGGTCTATCGGCAGATTACCAAGATCAGCAAATTGGTAGTGTTCTAAGTCATCATCTAGGTAAGGGGAGTAAGATTCAATGCCATCAGACACAGCTCGCAAGGCATTAGGACCATGCTTAGTACCCTTTCTAAAACATGCTGTGCCGTCAAATTCAAAACCAACAATATGGGTAGTATCCGCATAAACTGCGGGTGATTCGACTGACCATTCATAAGGCGTAGCAACTTTAACTAAAGCGCTATCAATAGCTTTTAACGATAACACAAGGTTCACCTAATCATAGTTGCCCAATACATGTGTCTAATACATGTGACCAATACACGTAATCAGGGGCAATTAAACGACATTAAATTTTTGCCGCAATTATGCAAAATTCGAAATCAAAGTATAGTATTTTTTTACAGTCTATCGTTTTATGTCATTTCGAATGAATTAAGAACGTTTAGCGAGAACCATAAAAACGGTGAATGTAAACAACAACACCTAATATCGGCGTTTTTTATATTGTAAATTAAGCGGCAATTTGTAAAATGTCGCACCTTTTGTCCACTCGGTGAGGATTAGCTATTGTTTTTTGAAGGTTCAGAAAAGAAAGCAGAAATACTAGTTGATGCTTCTAAACTAAATTTATTAACCGATATCAACGATCAGTTTTGGTCAGAGTTTGTCGAATGTTGCCATGCAAAAATACTATCGAGCATTAGCAACGCGCATTGCAAAGCCTTTTTACTGTCGGAGTCGAGCTTATTTGTTTGGCAAGACAGACTATTAATATTGACCTGTGGTGAAACACAGCTGGTCAATTCTGTCACTCATTTTATTGAGCAAAAAGGTACAGACGCTATTGTCCAACTTATTTATCAACGTAAGAACGAGTATTTTGCCCAAGCACAACCTAGTTGCTTTGGTGACGACATAAAGTTGTTGTCTCAATACTTATCGGGCAAAGCCTACCGTTTTGGTGAAATGGACAGTCACCACAACTACGTTTTCCATCTCGACAACGATTTTGAAGCCGAAACAGAAGACAAAACATACGAACTATTGGCTTACCAAATTAGCGATATAGCGTCTGAAAAGCTTACCGAGCCTAATCTAAGCGCATCAGAAATTCGTGACTATTTGGCAATCGATACCCTATTACCGGGTTTTGACATTGATGATTTCGTTTTCGACCCGTACGGCTATTCGTTAAATGCCATCAAAGGTGAACAATATCTTACTATCCATGTTACCCCGCAAGCGGATAGCAGCTATATCTCGTTCGAGTCGAATCTGAATCTGATTCGTTTAGCACCGACGATTTTAGCGATTTTATCGCCTCGCTCGTTTGATTTAATGAGCTTTAACGAACACAACTTTGAAGCACTCTTAGCTGAGCACATCGACAGCAGCTATATCAGTAAGTCTTTAGTCAATGAGCAACTTTCAAATGGCTACGAAGTGAGCTTTGCCAATTTTATTCGCCCGCAAACAGAATTTGCTAAGCCGGTGGAATTAGATATATCAGGAGACAACTATGCACTCTAATCTTTGGATTGAAGAGAAATTTGAAGACTACCTTGGCTTAAAATTTAAAGTTGAGAAGGTACTGTTCTCAGGTAAAAGTGAATTCCAAACTGTTGATGTGGTTGAAACAAAAGGCCATGGCAAAATGCTGCTAAATGATGGCTTAATCATGGTGACAGAACGTGATGAATTCGCTTACCACGACATGATTACACACATACCATTGTTCGTGCATCCAAACCCGAAAAATGTTTTGGTGATTGGCGGCGGCGATGGCGGTACAGCGCGCGAAGTTATCCGTCACCCATCTGTTGAAAAATGCACCATGGTAGAAATTGACGGTATGGTAGTGGATGCGTGTAAGGCCCACATACCGCAAACATCATGTGCATTAGACGACGAGCGTATTAACCTTATTATTGGTGATGGCGTTAAGTTCGTAAAAGACACAAAAGAAAAATTCGACGTTATTATTGTCGATAGCACAGACCCAATCGGCCCTGCTCAACCTTTATTTGGCGAAGCATTCTATCAAGACGTATTTAACTGCTTAACTGATGACGGTATTGTTGTATCGCAAGGCGAATCGTCGTGGTACGCCTTGGAAATTCAACAATCACTTTTAAAAGTATTAAACGCAGTATTCCCGAAAAGTTACCTGTACAGCTTTAGTAACCTAACTTACCCTGGCGGCTTATGGAGCTTTACATTCGCATCTAAGACGTACGACCCTATTGACGACTTTGATGCAGAACGAGTGACCAATAGTGGCTTGGACTTTGATTACTACAATGCGCCACTTCACACCGCTGCATTTGCGCTACCTTCTTTCGCCAAGAAAGGCTTGGAAGGGCTAATCGATAACAAATAGCGATAATAAGTAAAAACAACAAATAGTGCTAATAGGTAGCAACTTAACTCAACAACTAAACAGGGAGCAAATAGCTCTCTGTTTTCTTTTGGGGCTATCATGCGTTCATGTATGACTTTTCGCTTGCTAGCAAGCTGAACTGCAGTAATATAAGAGGCTTGTCTTCAGCTATTGTTTAGGCTTTTTTAAGGCTTATGTGTTAAGGCTTATGTGTTAAGGCTTAAGTTTTCGCTTGTATTTACGCTTTTCTTTATGCTTTTTGTGGGAGTATGTAATTTATGAATAAAATTAAACAGGTTGCCGTCGTTGGTGGCACTCACGGCAACGAATTTAGTGGCATTTATTTATTAAAAAAATGGCAAAGATCTCCAGAATTACTCGCTCGCGAAAGCCTCAATATTGAAACCGTGTTTGCCAACCCTAAAGCTTTTGAAGAAAACAAACGATACATTGATTGCGACCTGAACCGCCAGTTTACAGTAGACTCACTCGCCAATAATGAACTCGCCAACTACGAGCAGAGCAGAGCTAAAGCGATCAACGCACAGCTAGGTCCAAAAGGCGATGCTAAGTCTGACTTTATTATCGACTTACACAACACCACCAGCAATATGGGCCCTACCCTTATCCTGTTAAAGTCAGACGACTTTAATAAAAAAATGGGCGCTTACGTACTACAAAAAATGCCAGAAGCAGTCGTGGTATTTGAAGACCAAGTGAGTATGGAAGAGCACTACTTCCTTGCCTCGATTGCGTCGCAAGGCGTTATTGTTGAAATTGGTCCACAGCCGCAGTCTGTTATTCGCCAAGATGTACTCGACTGGATGGAAACGATGACCCAAACCATCCTAGATTTTGTTGAGCTCTACAATAACGATGCGCTCACCGAACTACCTGCTACGTATGACGCATACACCTATATTGAAAGCCTTAAACTGCCTGAAGATGAAGCTGGAAATCGCATTGGCATGGTGCACAAAAATGTACAAGACAATGACTTTAAACCACTAACCAAAGGTGACCCAATATTTACACTCTTTGACGGTGGTGAAGTCACTTATCAAGGCGACTATGAAGCATACCCACATTTTATTAATGAAGCGGCTTACTACGACAATAACCTTGCGATGTCACTCGGTAAGAAAATCACAGTTGTTATAGACAATTAGCGCTACTTAATGGAAAAAACATACTGCCAACTATTTCATTCCCCCTCTAAAATAGTCGGCCTAATATATAAAGAAACAGTTCTTAAAGAAAATAGCGCCATGGGAAATAAATTTTCACATTGATTTCACATGACAACGCATAGCATGGCTCATCATGTTTAGGAGCCATGCTATGAAATTCAACGTGAATACAACATTTATCCCACTAATTCTGTTGGCTTTTTGCGCTTTTGCCAGTGCTGAAATGGCACCTCTTCCCTCCGAAGAAACTACCCAGCCGATAGAAAAAATCACACTTGGTTCAACAGTTGCGAAACCTGCAAAGAATAATGATTCATGGCAGCAGTCCACTCAATTGATGAAGCAGCAAGTCAGCGCTGCTATCCTTGCGTTTGAAGTCACTTCTCGCAAAGATTGGGCTTTTGATGTCAGCCGCTACGAGGACGAAGAAGGAGATATTACTCGGTCTGAAGAGCGCTTTCAGCCCAATAAAGATGTGACAAAGCAATGGACTTTGCTAAAGCTAAATGGCGAAGCCCCCTCAGTTAAGCAAGCGAAAAAATTTCAGAAAAATAAAGCTGAACAATTAACTAAAAAATCGAGCGGCAGTATTAACATCAAATTAAGAGATATGGTCTCAATTAATACGCTCAGTTTTGTTTTTGAAGATGAAGTGAAAGCGATAGCCGATTTCAATGTTCATTTGGAAAGGCTTGGCGAAAAAGCCTCTAAACAATTAACGGGGCAGCTTAACTACAATAAACAAGGGCAGTTTATCGAAAACATTGTCATTACCAACACTGCTCCATTTTCACCTGTATTTAGCGCAAAGATTACTGAGTTTGAAATGGATATTCGCTTTCAAAAAATAACGCAAGCCATACTGCCCCTTAAAAATAGTCTAACTATGAAAGGCCGCTTTGCCGTGTTTACTCAAATTGATGAAACCTCTACTGATACGTACAGCAACTATCGCTTTCAACCGTTGGAAAACACTGTTACTAAAAAACAAAATAGTGAATAGAGATGTTTGCTAATGTCTAGCCACTAGGATATAAGTAACTGAATTAACGTTCCTTATTTACGGCGAATTCAGAATAATCATGGTAGAAGAAAGCACCAAAAAACATGGCCTTGAAGAGCTGAAAGATCTGTATTTGTTTGACGAATTATTTCGCTTTATCAGACGCTCTACGGGAATTACTATCGCCATTGCTTATTTGGTGTTACTGCTATCAAGCATGAGCTATCTGCATATTGTCTATAGCTCTCTCGATATCAATATTCTGCAATTTGTTACCTTTGAAGATATTTTAGCAACCCCGATTAAAAACCCAGACATTATTGTCACTTTTTTCTTGTTGTTTTTAATTTTCTATTTTACTGATATTGGTAACCGCTACCGGGTTCGTCTACAAGAAAAGTACGCCGGCGACGACGTTCCTTTCTATGCAAAATTACTGAAGTGGATATTCTGGGGTCCTAAAAAACGCAAAGCGAATATCCGCACAATTTACTTCATCATTAGCGCTTGCTTAGTAATTTATGTCTTTGTCTTCGCTATCCAAGAAGCCAAAGAAGTTAAGAAAGGCGAAGGTTCGATGGTAGCAATCACCTTTGCCGACAACACGCCGCCCATTAAAACTACATTGCTAGGAACAACGTCTAATTACGTTATCACCTACGATCATAAGCTGGGCGAATCCACCGCTTACTATGTCGAAGCAATACACTCAATCAAAAAGCTAAAGTCAGAAGTAAACTCATCAGAAAAGTTAAGCACACCAACTAATGAAGAGCGGATTACTCCAGATGCCTTATCAAAAACCTTAACGCAAGATACACAGCTAGAGGCGCCATTAAATCTAGAGCAAGCCTTAAAAGAACAAAGTCATTCTACCAACGATAACGAAAAAACTCGCAGTAATAGAGACCCCAAATTATAGAAGTCCATAGTTGTAGAAACTACCGCTTTATGACGGCCGTTTTGACGCATACAAGTTAGCTGCAAAAAACTGTGACGTGCTATTTGCGTCTTATCCAGCAGGCACTGAAATTCCGCCACATACGCATGATACCGACAATCACGGCGTCATAACTAAAGGAGAGTTGTTGCTAACCATGAATCGCGAAACGCAAAGGATTGGCGTTGGTCAATGGTCAATGGTCAATGGTCAATGGTCAATGGACAGAGGTATCACGTGCCAGCCAATGCAGAGCATTCAGTCAAGTTTGCAGTGGAAACCGACGATATAGAGCCTTGGCTGGCCATAGAGCCCGTGTTAGACGAAGAGTCCTAGGCTTTATTCCGAATAGACAGTTGACAACGTTCTCGTAGCTCGAAAAACTTGACCTTATCCTCGTGCTTGTAGCGCTTGGGGATTACCGCAAACGAGGGTGCTTCAATCTCATTAAACGCTTTGCAAACTTCCGTAGAATGAGCTTTTAACGTTTGATCTTCATAATAAGCAATTGTATCAAAAGCCACTGGACCAAGTGCTAAACATGCAGCGCCAATTAGAAAAGTCGTTTTCTTCATTGTATGTCCTTAATAAATTGTTCCATATGAGGTATATGACGTCTTTCCCAAATCCAAACAATGCTGGATAGTTCTGGGTGAGGTAATAAGTTACCCAGCACGAAAAAATAAACAACTAGTAAGATGTAACAAGATACAAGTTTATAAAAATGCTATGCATGCTAACGATGAAGGCATCTATGCTTCAAACTTTAACTGCAATACAATCGAAGTGAAAATACGCTTGAAACACTTCTATTAGTTAGCAAGAAATAAAGATTTAAATTGTTGGGGAGACACTTTAAACTGACGTTCAAAAGCACGCCTGAAACCGTCATAACTTTTAAAGCCTACGTTTAACGCAACACTTTTTAAATGAGCAGGATTATTCAGTATCAGCTCCTTAGCTATATTCATACGATACTTTTCTACAAAAGCTGCTGGAGCCTCTCCTGTTTCTTGCACAAACAGACGATGTAACTGCCTTTCACTCAAATAAGCCTTATCAGCTAAGGCGTTTACAGATAAATCTTGCTCTAAGTTATTACTGATATGTTCGATAACGCTAATGATCACTGGGTTTTTACTCTGCTGAGCAGACAAAATATCCGAAAACTGCAATTGAGAGCCCGAACGCTTTAAATAAACAACCATAGCTTTAGAAACCTGCATAGCAGCCTCTTTACTAATATCTTGTTCAATTAAATGCAAACTCAAATCAATACCAGCAGTAATGCCAGCAGAGGACCAATACTTACCGTCTTGAGTATACAACTCATGTTCATCAACATTTAATGCGGGATAAGACTGCTTTAATTTCCCTGCATACGCCCAATGAGTCGTTATATTAAGGGATTCTTTTTCACTGCACTGAGCAAGTAAAAATGCGCCGGTACAAATAGATACTACTCTTTTAGCTTTTTGAGCAACTCTCTTTAGCTCTTGCCTCTCGTCACTTGTTAACGCCAATAGCCGTGCTCCTTTGCCCCCTGGAATAACTAAGGTATCGATTTCATCGAGTTCATAAATAGAAATATCAGGGATGATTTGTGTGCCAGCTTCCGATCTGATGACTTCTGTTGAAAAACCGCATAATGACAGCTCATAAAAGTTATTACTGATGCAATTCGCTTCGTAAAATGCAGTCTGAGGGCCCGACAAGTCGAGCAATTCTATGCCTTCAAACGCTAAAAAAACAACTTTATGCACAGACGATCTCTCCTAAAAAAGTATGACAAAAAAAGTATACCTATTTCGCCAAAAACATGTATGACATAAAGGCGACCAAATAAGACGCATTGCTTCAGTTTGTTATTTGTTCTACTTGTTTTAACGTCTAATTTTGAACCAGCGGTTACTACAAGTGTAATCTAGCCAACCGCTTCATTTAGTTAAAACGTAACTGAGATAAGTCTCATGTTGATTACCAAAAGTGCGGCAGTTCTCGACTTGAATGACTCAAACTAAAAACTTTAAGCAGCCACTAATTTTTATGCCTCTTTTTATTGGCTTTTAATTTTTTTCCTTAAGCTTTTTAAGCATTGCTTTAGTCTGCCTAGAAGAGGCAAATAAAACCTCAGATGGCTTATTTCTTACCGCTGCATTTACTTGCAAATAAATTGTTCCGTAATCCACAACCATAGTGGGCGCACCGTATGTTTCAGTCATTGCACTATTGACATGTTCTTTTTCAATTTCAGGAATTAAGATCCAAATCAAATCCAATTGATCATCTTGAAAAACCAACTCAACAGACCTTGGTTTTCCGGCATAGTAGAAGCCTTCACAGTCAATTTGGTTTTGGCTTAGCTTCGCAAGGGGACCTGTAATAGGGACAATCTCTCTTTCTTCGATTGACTTACAGACCTTTAAAGCCTCTTTTTTAATATATTCAACACTTTCGCCCAGCACAAAGTTTTCAGGTTTTGTAACTGAATAACCTGCGGCATTAATTTGATTATGTGTAACATTACCCTGCTTGTTAGTTAGCTGTTCAGCGTTCAAAACTAAAGGTAACGATAGTAAAGATAAAATAAATACGACGCGCTTATATCTCATGATTAACAGTCTCATTTTTAGAGTTAACAACCAATTGCTGTACACATGTTCTTGAATGAATCACGCCACAAGCATACATGCAACACTAGATTAAGAGAGTATATCCGAGCTCTAGAAGACATATATGACACACACACAACCAAATCAGACACATTGACTCGATTGAGGATAATAAACTAGCAAGCTAGTTTTGCGTTCAACCTGATGTTTTAGCTATTCCGTTCGACTGAGCTTTGCTTGCCAATTTGATATTGGCTAAATTTAGCAACGCCAAACAATATCAGCATTGACCCTATGAGTGTCGACACCTGATAGCTCTCATCAAAAATAAGAAAGCCTAGAATGCCACCGCAAAATGCGGTAATACTTCCTGTCTGCCCAACAAATGCTGGGGTTGCTACCTTCTGTAGAGAGAAAAGTAAATACTGGCCTATTGCGGCGATAAACATAAAGGCAAATATCGAAGCATATTGGACAAGTTCAATGTCACGCCATTCAGGTAAATAAGGTGATTCAAACGCAGCGAATAACACATAACTTATAAATGACATGACATTTGTCAGGAGTGCAACATGATGTATAGGGACGCTCTTGGGCCAGTAGCTACTACGGTAAATGTTTGCGAAACTGATGACCAAAGGTGCAGCACAAAGAAGCAACAACCATATGCGGTGTTCTTGATTGATAATTAGTACGTCTGGCTTGTAGAGAAATAACAGCGAGCCAACAAATGCACAACATAAGAAAAAGACAGGTTTTTTCTGCATTTTTACTTTAGACAAAGCGGCACTAAAAAAATATGTGAATATAAGTGGAAAAGCATAGGCAAGGGACACGACACCAACTCCTACATGTTCTACTGAATAGAAAACCACTAATTGCGGAATCGTAAACCCCAACAATGATGCCCAGACATAGTATGAAACATTGGTTCTTAAACTTTTCAGAATACCTTTAATGCCAAACATAGCGATAAAGAAAGCACTGCCAATTGATTGAAGCATTGCAAGGTGAATAGGGTGGAATCCAAATTGCGTTAAATGCTTTGCGACAATAACAGAAACGGCTAAAAAACACCCCATCACCCAAAGTTTAATGTAGTTAGACATGGTTCCCCCTAAGCCATTTAGCACTATCGCTTTAGACAGACTTTAAACGGTTAACGTCAATGCGAAATGAACCCAACGATGCGGTTGCAGCTAGGGTTGGATTCATATCGCGTTCGATATCTGAAGCTACAACGCAGATAGATCAGCGAAAACCAAGTAATCGGAGATTTTGTCGCCTTCATGTTTGAGCATAGTGGCAAACATTGAACACGTTCGGCTTCCATCAAGACGAATATAATCAACGCGCCCATGACATACAGAGTAATCGTCTTCGACAATTATTTTCTCGATGGTGTGACTCATGGCTTCAATTGTCTTAAAAAAACTCTTATTAGCATCAATAACTTTATTTAAACCGACAATTTCATCATGATTTCCAATGCGAAATCTCACGTTCTCAGTTAATAATGTTGCTAGATAATTCGCATCTTTTTTGTCAACTGCATTTTTATAAAGATCAATAATCAAATCGTGCTTGTTCATGGCTATCTCCAGTGGTTATTTAAAAACTGTCAAACAAAGATATTCCTCTTCTCTTACTACTCATACTTACAGGGACTGAATGTCTCAATTGAGTTTTGTCTATTATAATCTGTATACTTAATCTACATAAACAGCACTTTGGTAAACATTATGTTGAGCTTAACTACACAATTAGGTCCCAACTCGTCACTAAGCGCGATACCTTTTTTTATCGAAGTTGTAAAATGTGGAAGCTTTTCAAAAGCAGCGGATCGCTTGAACATTACAAAATCAGCAGTTAGCAAACGGGTAAACCAACTAGAAGCGAGTCTCGGTATTAAGCTTTTACATAGAACAACTAGGAAGCTAACCCTCACCGAGGCGGGCAATCGATACTACCAAGCAGGGCTAGCTAGCCTAGAAGTCATAAGTGATGCAGAAAATGAGATAAAGGCGTTACAGGTTTCTCCTGCGGGTAATCTTAGGGTTAATGTCCCAACATCTTTTGGCATATCTCAAGTTTCACCAATCCTTCCGAAGTTCTTACGAATGTACCCGTGTATCAGCGTAGATTTAGTATTGAGTGACACGATAAAAGATCTTATTGGTGAAGGCTTTGATTTAGCACTTCAAACTGGTGAATTATCTGATTCAACCTACATTGCAAAGAAGCTAGCCTCCCTAAATAGCGTTGTATGTGGAGCAAAAAACTACTTAAAAGACAAAGGTATGCCCTCCGTTCCAGCCGATTTAATGGACCATAACTGCCTACTGTACGCTCATCACACAAATATCGCTGAGTGGGTTTTCATGAAACAGTCTGAAAAAGAAATAATTAAAATTAGCGGAAACTTTGTAACCAATGTGAGTGATGTACTAGTTAACGCAGCAATTGATAACGCAGGACTGGCAAGGCTGCCGACCTTCTTGGCTAGCAGTCACATTCTAAACGAGGCACTCACTCCCGTTTTAACTGATTACACAATGCCATCAAAAGATTTATATGCGGTTTACCCCGACAGAAAGTTTGTGCCAGAAAAGGTAAAGGTCTTCTTAAAATTCCTTGTCGATCATTTTGGAGGTAATGAGCCTAGCTGGGAGAAATGGAAACGCATCAATGAATAGTTTCTTTTTCAGAAAAATATTTTGCAGCGCAAGTGCGCTAACCGCATAGCTACACATATCTGTAGCAATGGATTGAGTAAGCTAAAAATTTTGATTCCATAGCAAATTACTTCTCGATAAATGACCTAAGTAGGACAGAGGACTGCTTAGGCCATTTATCGCTAACTTCCGAGTTTGTTTAAACTGATGTGGCCTTAGAAGTGCGTGCTATTTATTACTCGTTAACTCGCTCAATTTTTCATTTATTTCGTTGAGTTTAAATTTGTTCTTTACGGTCTTTGAAAGTTGCTTGAGCGCTATTGCATATGCCTCCGACAGTGCCTTTTCAGAGTCAACCTCTACATTGGGTATAACTCCCACACCTTCCCAGTTAGTTTTTGTTATGGGATTTACTGCCATTGCAACAGGTATCGCAGCTCTGACCCCATTACCAAGCTCAAACCATTGCCATGGATTCGCCCCCCCCCTTGCTGGGTTGGCCAATTATTGTTGCCCGTCCTAGGTATTTGAAGTTATAGGCAAACTCCTCAGCAGCAGAAAAAGTTTTAGCGCTGATAAGAATGTAGACAGGAAAGTCTTCTGGAAAAACTCTTTCGACTTCATCAAATGTCCAAAAGTCCGAAGTATGACCCGTCTGCCTTGAATAAAAGCTATTTAAGTGTGTTTTCTTAGGCAGGAAGTAGCTGCTAATAAACTGAACCATCTCAGCACTTCCACCGCCATTATCTCTTAAGTCAATAATTAGAGCGTCAGTATTTGACACAAGTTGTATCGCGCTTGCAGCTGTACGTTTTGACGTCTCTGATAAAGCATCGAAACCCCAAAAATCAACATACCCCACATTTCCTTTGAGGACCTCTACTTTATTAAAGCCAGAGTTACTTCTTTCCAGTCTATTAAACCAGCTTTCTTTCACAGTCGGCCGAGCCTCTTCATATCGGTTTGAAGTAAATTGAATTGCAAAGTGTTTATCGAAATTAACCAGTTCTTCGGTAAGAAAAGAAGCGAACTCTTCTGAGGAGTCTATATCTCTATGCACCGAGCCATCATGTAATCTGAGTAGTGCTCTGTTTATCTGAGGAATACTCTCAGTAAGTACATATTTAGCCTCTATGGTCGTTATCAATGACTTAATAATATCTTGTTTTTTAGAAGCTTCTAACGCCATCGAGGTTGAGCCCCAAAAGGCCGCGACGAAACACAATAAATATTTCAAACTTTTCTCCATTTTTTACTCGGTATTCCGAAAATTAAAAGATATATACTTGGATACCGTATACATTATTTTTGGGTTCTAATAAGTAGGTAAATTGGCATGCGCTGGACGTTTAATTGCTAACTTTCAAACAGTACAACGTTCCCTGTAACTTAAAATCTATTAGGTAGTTACAAACAACTATCAGATTAGCGTTATTGGCTCGATTAGGTAGCATACCCATATTTTTCGAATATAGCTTTGCTTGGAACTGCAATTTGGCGAGCTAGCGCCAATCCCCTAACCAATGCGCAAAAACACCGGCACTAGTCTATGGGCTCATTTAAGCCTGTTGATCACTTCCTCTAGCACATTGTCGACCCCTTTTGCGTACGCATTCCATTCAGGTTTAACTAGGATATCTGGGACAACACCATTGGTAGACGTTTCTTGAAGTCTGAACAGACGTTTTGAGTAAGTAATACGCAGCTTTGAATTAGGTAAAACAAACTCGCCCATGTCTTGGTAACCTGTTGGATTTGAGCCTGTTGGTGTGCCAACTATTGTTGCATTGAGCAACTGACGAAACAGCGCTGCATTGCTTGCACCGGCAGAGAAAGTAACACCACTTGTTAATACGTATACTCCATTTTTCCAATTGACCGTATCAACGAGGTTTAGTGCATTAGCTAACACCAAACCAATATATAGGTCGCCACCACCGTTGTGTCTCAAATCAATAACCAGTTGCTCACTTTGATTTTGAGTGGTGTACATAAATAATTTCTCAGCAAAAGGCACCATTTCTTCGAACCTTGGATAGCTGTCAAATCGAATGTAAGTAGCGTTTTTGTCTTTAATGGGCGAATACCACAAGTATTCGAAATCAGCATCTTGAGGCTTAACGATAGCTTCACTAGTAACGTTTAAGAACTTATATTTGCGCTGTTCTAGTTCAGTTTTGGATATAGCAGGCAATGTCAGACTCAACTCTTTCCCTGCAATTGTCCGTAATCCAAATACAGCTTTTTTGGGTGAATTGGTAATGCTCAACGCGTGAAGCAATTCACCAATTGGCATATAGCTTCCTATTCGAACGACCTCAGAATAAGAGTTTTCAACATATTGAGCGACATGCGACAGCTTTTGCTCAATATCAGAGATTTTTATCCCATCGATTGTTTCAATGCTCGCTCCCAACATTTTACTTTGATCTGTAGGTACCTTAACGAGCCGCCATTGATTACTGATTTTTTCTACGCCTATTGGGAACGAATGAGTGTCCCAATTAGCAAGAGAAACGGCAGTATGACCATCGCCAATTCGTCGCGTGAGCTTCATAAGCCTTGCTGCAATAGCCCAGTCCGATAAATGCTCTATAGCGTCATGAATTGTATCGAGCTCCTTCTCAAGCTCAGCTCTGTCGATTTGGTGATACAAATCAATATGGTTTTGCTCCAATGCCTGATGATAGCTTGTTAAGTCTGATTTCCATTGTTCCGTACGACTGCCCTGCGCCAAGACAACGTTTGATATAAGAATTAACGCAATAACGAGTTTACTTTTCATTTGATTCATACCCTTGTAAATAGGTTAATATGGTGAATGGAACGGTTATAGATTTTTGTACCTGATTGATCTGATTAAATGTACCTGACAAATAGATATCTTGGTCAGGGCAATAAAACATAAACGAAGATGTACTTCCCGTGTGTCCAATCATGTTGAGGTTGAAGTTCGATGAAAACCTTTCCGCGCTACTCACTTTACGTAAGCCAAAACCGTAATAAAGACCTTTGCTTTCTGGTATCCATTGCTGCATTTTTTTCAAGGTTTCGGCTGTTACAAGCTGAAAGGTATGCAGTGCCATTTGAAATCTATTCAGATCTCTTGCTGTTGAGACTAATCCGCCACCAGCCCAATCCAAACTCAAGCTTTTAAACGTCGATATTTCGGTACTTTGAACGTAGATCTCCGACATTTTCTTTGTGGCGAGTCTAGGCTTAGCCCGCAAATGCATGTATGTATTGTTCATATTCAATGGCGCAAAAATGTGTTGCTGAAAAAAGTCATGTAAACCAAGCCCGCTAATCTGTTCAATAATTAAACCTAGCAACACATAGCCATTTTCACTGTATCGATAGCTCGTACCTGGTTCGAAGTGCGGCCTCATACTTTTCTTTGAGATGTTCAGTAATTCTACTGGCGTCCACAACCTATCTTTTTCTGCAAACAATAAGGCCGTTGCATTTGGTAGGTGATCATACGTTTCATCTCCAAAATAATCCGGTAGCCCTGAGGTATGCTGCAATAATTGCTCTATCGTTATCTCGGTGGAGTAGTCTTGCCCCTCAAGCACGTGCAATCCGCTAACTACCTCTTGTGGTAGATATTTAGTAATTTTGTCAGTTAGCTTTAAATCGCCTTGCTCATTTAGCATGGCAATAGCTGTCGCAGTAAATGTTTTGCCTATACTAGCAGTGTAAAATGGATTAGCTCCTGAAACCTTTTCTCCACTACTAAACTGCCCGCCAGAAAAGTGCCAATCAATTTTCTTTGAGGGTGAATAAATTGCCCACGACGCATTGTAAATATCATCTTCTGATAGCGCTTTATTGAACAAGGTTTGTACCTCAATTCTAGCTTCTTTCCAGCCGCTAGCTTGGACATTAAAAGCTGCTAATAGCAAAAGAACATAGGGTATAAAGACGTTCATCATATCGTTTCATCCAATATTCAGTTTAAAGATAAACAGAAACTACTAACTTACCGATCCATTATAGTTAAAGAGCATTCCCGAATGAGTAGGAATTAAACTGGCCAAATAACCAAGGCCGCCATTTCTGTTAGTAAAATAGCAAGAGAGTTAGTGTTTTCTTGCTAATTTCTCAGTCTGTATAAACCACTTATCTACCTGCTTTTCAGAAGCACTTATGACTGGTCCAAAGTACTGTTTAGAAACATTCTTAATACCTGAAAAAGATAAGATTGTTTCTTTCAGTTGATGATAAATCACATTTCCTTGCATCCATTTATACCAAAATGGCGGCGTGTCCATCGTAACGATCAACTCAGACGTTCGCCCTGCTAATAACTTCTTAGGTATGGTTTTACCTTTCTCATACTTAAAGGCAAAACCTGACAAAAATGTTCTGTCAATCAGGCCTTTAAACTTAGCCGGCATACTTCCCCACCACACAGGTGAAACAATCACTACATGTTCTGCCCAGGTTAGTTCTTTTTGGAAAAATTCTAGACTCCATTCCAGCGGAATAACTTCGTCGTATCCCTCTTTTAAATCAATTTGAAAATCTAGCTCGTTTAAGTGAATGATACGCACATCATTTCTCTCACCAGCTACTTCCGCATATTTTTCACTTAACGCCTTACACAAACTTTCTGTTTTAGGATTAGCGTTTACAATCAATATTTTTTTACTCATAAATTTATCTCCGCGCTTTTGATATTTAGTTGCTCAAAGTAGTCTGCCAACGTTCGGTGCCCGTGATTTGGTGCAACCATGTCATGCGCCATAACAGTTAAAAAGAATTCGACAGGGCCAAATGTCGATTCAGAGAGAAATCGTTTACCTGCCCACAGCACCAATCTCCGAAAACAATCTGGAATGAGCGCAGTTTTATGGTTAATTCCCAACGAATCGAAAGCTAGCTCTGAGATTTCCTTGTGGCTAAAAATTTGTGGACCTCCAACTTCCATAACAGCCTCATCCCTATTGATGCTATCAACGATGGCATTAGCCAAATCTTTACCATGAATAGGGTTAAGCTTTTTTGAGCCATCGCCGAAAAGATAGACACGACCTTTTCGAGCCATATCTAAAAACTCCTGCATATCTGAAAAGAAGCCGGTTGGCCTAACGACGCAATGCGCTAAGCCGGACTGCTTTAAGTAATCAACGAAATGTTCTTTCGCATTACACAGATCGATATCTCTTAAAAGTTCACCTCGAAAGACGGATACATAGATGAACTTTTTAACGCCTGCTCGCACAGCTTCATCAAGTACATTTGCGTTGCACTGATAATCAACATCCATATAGCTGAGCCCATCCTTCTGCCGGGTAATCCCCAGACATGAAATAACGCAGTCGATGTCGACAAGTTGTCCCTCCAGTGAGCTAGGTGAAGTGAAGTCGACTACTTGAATTGACTCAGACGCAATACCTGCATCAATCAGCTTCTTTTCTGAACGTGCGAGACACCGAACTTCATATCCCTGCTCTCGCAG
This sequence comes from uncultured Thalassotalea sp., assembly GCA_947492575.1. Lineage (GTDB taxonomy): Bacteria > Pseudomonadota > Gammaproteobacteria > Enterobacterales > Alteromonadaceae > Thalassotalea_F. The sequence goes on along the minus strand of CANLNK010000001.1, from coordinate 967,994 downwards.
AGATTGACAAATAAATGCCCCCAGATAACCTGTGGCTCCCACTACGGCGATGGTTTTCATTTGCTATCCCCCTCTTGGAACCCATCAGCAGGAAGGTAGCTTGCGAACAGCTTGATAAAGAGCGCAGGGATAAACCAAAGCATCAGAGGATCAATATCAAAATCAAGCTGACCTAATATCACTGCGATAAAAACCAAAAGATGAGCAATACTGCGTCGAATTCTTAAACTTGAGCTAAGAATCACCACACTGCCAATCAGTAGAAGCTTAAGAAAAACAGCAAAAAACAGAAGGTTGTCACCAACAAACAGCCAACCAAACAAGGCTAAATGAGCAGTGTGAGGAACGATAAACTTAAGGTGCTGTTGCCAAGTCTGCTCTGGTCTGTGATACCAGGTTTTCGCCGCCCTCGTTGCCGTGGTCGCGATGCCGCCTACCATATCAAATGCTAGAAAACACGCCGCAATATATAGACCTAAGTGCCAATTCGCTTTTTGATAAAAGGCCATTGCCACTATAAACCCGCCGAATAGTAGCGCCGGAACAAGGGCTACTAAATGTTCAGCCATGCTTGCGCCTGGACCAATGAATTTGTCCCAATGACCTTTCAATCCAAGGCGAGGGATTTGAGTTGGTGATGTCGTCATTTCTGCTCTCCTAATTGCTGCCTATTCATTGAAAATAGCTATTGCGATTTCTAGACCTAAATCTATTTCTTCGATGCGCTGTTCAGGAGTGAAAAACGGCGCGGTAACGTCTACAGGCACCCCAGTACCTTCGAACCATTCACCTTGAGGGCTCAAATAAAACTCGTTAGATAATCCGATATTAAAACCATTAGGCAACCTCCACTCCAACACATCTGAGAATGCGCCATGGCTGCTTTCCCCAACAAGAGTGACATGTGGTAATTGAGACATGCTTAAGGCAAATACTTCTGCTGCCGAGACAGTGCTTGCACTAGTTAGGAGTACAATAGGGCCTGTATATTTGCTGCCTTCATAAGGCTCAAGATAGACATCTTGTAGCGGTGTACGTCCATTTCCATCTCTAGCTTGTTTACTGTAGGCGTGGACTTGAGCATCGGTGAATCGATTAGCAATGGCTAGACTTACGAAATCATGGCCACCATCGTTGTTTCGCACATCGATAATTAACCCACTAACGTCCTTCAAGTCTTCTAAGGCTTCATCAAGTGCGGTTTGAACGACTTCAACCGTCTGTTCTGCATACTCTAGTCCATCATATTGTTCAGGATCTGCATATCCAGTCATGCCACCAATATACAGGTAGCCCAATCCTTGGTTCTCGTACCAGCGGAGTAATCCGTTGGCGCGGATTTTAATATCTGATGAATCTTCTGCGTAGTCAGATACCAGCTCCCACTGAAACTCCAGCTGTTCTACTAGAAATTCATTGAGGTCTTCGATTAACTCATTAGTAACCAGATCGTCCGTGATAGGAAAAGGCAATCCATTATTTTCCGCATATTCTTGTGTTAAGCGCATCAGTAAAGTTGGCTTGGTTAGCGTTTTAGCCCACCAGCCTTGTTCTGCTTGAATGTAGTTATGACCATCACCCAGTGGCTCCAGCGTCTTTTCCATAGCCGTAAACAAAGCAAATGCATCTGAGGCGTCAGATATGTCGGCGCCTGACGAATGCAGTACTTGCTGCCAGTCGACGTCCTTTTGCGCGAAATCGACGTAATATTCAGAGAAAATTTGCCCGTATAAGTCCCATAACTCTTGTGGGGCTAAACTACTATTTTCACCATCAAGCATTGATATAACATTGCTATTGCAAGATGCTGGTAACGCAGAGATCTGTTCGAAATGAATTCCTGGCGCCTGAACAGAATCAGTCCCAAAGCCTTCGAACCATTCCAACTTTGACGAGTTATCAACTTGGCGCAAGAAACGCTGTAAATCGTAGGTACTTACTCCATCTTCTTCGTTAATATGCAGGCAGTAATCGCTAGTATGACGGTAGATGTTAATGCTATCTGTACCGATAGCGATATTCATAGCGTAGCCAGGCGCCTGCCATATACCTTGAAACTCAACTCCAATCGCAGGTCCTTGAGTTGGTACTCCAGGTTGAGAAGAGGCACTGTCATTTGAGCTGCCACAGGCAGTCATAAGCACCATTGTACCGAGTGCTATTATGGTTGGTTTAATTTGCATAATTGTCTCCGAGATTAGATTCTGAAGGGGGTGTAGTTTTCATCGGTAGCCAGTTACGGTGATGGACAGGGCCCCAAAGACGAAGCATTTCAATAAGTCTTTCAGATTGTATTGAACAACTTTTATGCATCTCACCTTTATGCGCTAGATGCCAGGAAACATGCAAAACAGAGTTCTCGTGGAAAAAGACACTAATAGCTGTGGTTGATAAATCAGTGTCTCGCTCAATTTCGCGGTAGAGTTTCTCTATCGCTGCCTTTCTAGATTGGTGTGTTTGTAAGGTAAGTGTTTCAAGCCACATACTGTCTTTACTCCGTTACTGTGATGCAAGAGTTATTACAGGTTTAGTGCCAACCTTATAATCCATTGTTTTTCAAAAACTTATAAAGAACCCTTGATTATAGTTGTTTTATTTAACAAATTAAGTTGTGATATTTAACAACAAGGGTTTTAATAATGTTAAATATCACAATTAAGTGAGAGCGATATGTCCAACAAACATCAGCTTTTTTATAACTTCACCAGTGCAATTTGCCGACACTTGCATCCCAAAGATTCCCTTTTTGCTGCATTTCAGGTGTTGGAATCACACATACCTATTGATCGGACTTTCCTAGAGGCTTATGACTTCGATTTAGGTGTTGTACATGTACTGGCAGAAGCCAATAAAAATGGAGGAGTACAACTTGATAGGAAAGTGCCCATAGGCGCTGATCTCAAGCGTTATGTTGCTGCTCGAAATGCCGATATCGATTCTCCATCTGTTCTGATCATTAATGATCTCACCAACAACGACGTTGCTCGACAAATGGTGCTTTCATACGGTGGTACGCTAGATTGCAGCATTATGGTGCTGAATCCAGCATTAGAAAATGAAGTGTTAGGCTGTATGGTTATCATTTGCGAGTCTGGCTATAAATACACAGACATGGACGCCGAAATCTTTGCGTTACTAGATAGGCCCAGCGCAATATCCATCAGTAATACATTAAAGCACCGTCAAGTACTATATTTGCAAGACCTCCTTGCTGAAGAGAATAGGATGCTACAACAGGAATTGGGGGCAGACGCCAATTCCACCATTATTGGCGCTGATTTTGGTTTGGCGCCAACTCTCTCCTTCGCAAGCAAAGCTGCTCAGCATGACAGTCCGATACTCTTACTAGGTGAAACAGGAACCGGAAAGGATGTCATTGCGAGTTATATTCACAACGTCTCGGCTCGAAATAGCGGCCCCTTTGTCAGGGTTAACTGCGGTGCTATTCCCGAATCACTTATGGACAGCGAACTCTTTGGTCATGAGAAAGGAGCATTTACAGGAGCAGTTGGACTGAAGCGAGGTAAGTTTGAGCGTGCTAATGGCGGCACCATTTTCCTAGACGAAATAGGAGAATTACCACTTGCAGCACAAGTTAGGCTGCTTAGAGTTCTGCAGAATTCAGAAATAGAACGAGTCGGTGGAACTGAAACTTTGCCAGTCGACATACGAGTGATCGCAGCGACGCACAGAGACATAAATAAGATGGTTGCACAGGGAACATTTCGGGAAGATCTTTTCTTTAGACTCAGTGTATTTCCCATTAAGGTACCTTCTCTTCGTGAACGAAAAGAAGATATTCCCGCACTATTAGACTATTTCGTAAAACGCAAAGCACAGCTGCTGAAACTTGGTCAGCCTCCCAGACTAACGCCATCGCTAGTTGAAGATCTTTGCCAATATGAATGGCCTGGCAACGTGCGTGAGCTTGAAAACGTCATTGAGCGAGCACTGATAATCAATGAAGGAGAAGTGTTATCAATTCCAGATCTACAGCAGCCTAATCAAGCGCAATCAATAACAACGAGTAATTCTTCTACCCCAGACAGTATTGTTAGCCTTGATGATGCGATCAAAGCACACATCAAACATGCGCTTGAGATCTGTAATGGACAAATCCACGGTAGCAATGGCGCCGCTGAACTACTGGAAATTAACCCAAATACGCTCCGCAGCCGAATGCGCAAGCTAAATATATCCTTTAACCAGTAAAAGGTGAAAACAAAGCGTTCAGCTTCTAACGGATGTGGCTGCTCTATTTGTTCTGACTGCGAATAAGAGTTTTTAAGTCGCGAGAAAACATCTAAAGCACGTTATAAGAGCGATTTCGGGACATTTTATTAGTCAGGTTTGATTGAACTTTGCGATTAGAATTAAAAACTAAAGTTAAGGTTTATTAATTAACCTGACACTAATTTTTGTCCCCTTTGGTGCGTCAGAGCTGTTCACTTTCAATTGCCAGCCTTGATGCTCGCAGAGGCGGCTGACTATCGCTAGGCCAAAGCCAAAGCCTGTACTTTGATTACCCTTCACTGCTGGCTTTGTCACTTCATCGGAAATTTCAGGATCTATGCCTGGCCCAGTATCGGTAATGATTAACGCATCATCCTCGAAGGCAAGATTAACCTCTCCTTCGGTGGTGTATTGAAACGCGTTGCTTAATAAATTATCCAGCAATACTCTCAGCATACCTTCATGACATACAACCGACTGAAAACAACTGTCATCAATATGCACTTCAACCGCTTTTCCATCTAATAACGTACTATGTGCAATAATCGACTGCTCTATCAATGGCATTAGCGCCACCGAGGATTTAGCGCCTGTTTTGTGTGCTTCAGTGTGCTCTTCTCGCGCCAGCATCAGCAGGGTTGTCACCGTTTTTTCCATGGTTTCAGCCGCTTCGGCGATGCGCTCAATTGGGAGCATGCCGTCCACACTGCTAACACCACTGACACCAATAGCGCTACTAACGTTATCAGGGTTTTCTTTTGCCTGTTTCGCTTTGTAAACTTCGACGGCATTTTTTATCACCGCGAGTGGTGTTCTTAGCTCATGGCTTACGTCTCGGGTAAAACAGCGTTCTCGCTCTATCGCCTTACTAATGCGAACAAAAGCTTGTTCCAATGTGGTTGCCAAAATGCCAATTTCATTGTTTGGGTATTGCTTTGCAAAGTGCTCAGGCACTTGCTCAGGGGCTACTCCATCAACTAAATCCGCCAATTTCCTCAAAGGTTTTGCCGTCTTTCTGCCAACAAGCCAAGCAATCAAGCAAGCGATCACGGTAACGATAAAGCCACTAACCACAAGAAACTGAATGACACCGCCTCGAATGGGTCTTACTAAAAGGTCGCCACTAACTTCGGCAACTAAAAACACATCTTTATATTCTTGCAACGGAATAACGTGGTAGTGACGTTCCTCTTCACCATAAAATTCCTTGCGTGCCGGCTCATCAATAGCCGTTTGCCGTATTTCTTCAGGGAAAGTTTTCTTGGTAAGATGAAGCGATAAGTTTGAACGGCGAGGTACTGGCCATTGCCCTGTGCTTTCATAGCCAGTGGTCAAATATCGAATCTCTTGCTGTAAGCCTTTTTCGATAAAACTGTCTTCTAAGGTATACATCAAAATAAATGAAATCATGCCGTATGTTGCTGATAAAAATACGGTAAAAAGGCAGAATCGCCATACAATTTGGCTACTCAATCTATGGTAACTCTTGCGTTTGTGTAAGCTGCTTTCATTTACACTAGGTTGACTATTCATACTTCCCCAAGCGCTAACTTTCGTAGCGATTATTTATCTTGAATATCTAAAATGAATCCGACGCCATGGACTGTTTTAAGTAGTGGCTTTGAAAATGGCTTATCTAACACAGCTCTTAACTGATAAATATGAGAGCGCAAAGCATCCGACTCTGTGGGTTCATCGCCCCACAACTTTGCACTCAACTCTGAACGAGTAACAACCTGCGGGTAAGCTTCCGCCAATACTGTTAGCAGCTTGTACCCCATGGTATGCAAGTCCAACGCTTTGCCTTCACGCATTATCACTTTACGCTTTCTGTCGAGAGATAAAGGGCCAAGCGTCATTACGTCTTTGGTTTGTAATAAGTGTCGCCTGGAAAGCGCAAGACACCTGACTTCCAGTTCTTGTAGCGAAAAAGGCTTAGTGAGATAGTCGTCAGATCCAACGTTAAAGCCAGCAACTTTATCGTCAATACTGTCTCGAGCGGTGAGCATTAAGATTGGGATGTGGCGGTCAGCTTTCTCGCGAAGTTGCTGACACACCGTCAAGCCATCCATCAGTGGTAAATTAATGTCGAGAATGATGAGGTCGTAAAAATTGCTCAGTGCTAGTGATAAGCCCTGCTCTCCTTGTGTCGCAAAATCAAGCACATGGCCTTTTTCTTCCATGTAATCGTCGATATTGCTAGCGATACTGGCTTGATCTTCAACTAATAATATCTGCAATTTTTGCTGTGTCGATATCATACCTTTCCTATTCAGTCATTACTTATCTTGTCTTGCTTTAACTTCTAGCTTTAACTTCTAGCTTTAACTTCTAGCATTAACTTCAGGTTTTAGCTATTTGCCATCACTATTTATCAGAATAGGCAAAGCAAAAGGTTAAGTTACTACAACGATAAGCTTTTTAACATCTCTTGTGCCGGTTCAAAGTCTGGCTTACTCGCCAATAGCTGGTTTAGCGTTGCAATAGCAGCCTTATCATCCCCTAACTTGTGCTGAGTTTTTGCAATCGTCAGATCGAGTCTCGGGTTGTTAATCGCTGCTTGCGCCAATGTCATCAGGGCTAGCGACTTTTCCAGCGCAGCGTCATTCTCTACCGTTTGTAGATAGTAGTAACCGTACATGCCCACTAATTCGATATGATAGTCACCTTGTTGAGTCATTAGCGTTGTTAGCGCTTTATCGTCACCTTCTAAGACTCTTGCCACCATCGCTAGAGTTCTGTCATCTTCGTAATCGTTAAAAGGTACAGGCTCAATCCCCATTGATTTAACCAGTTCAGTTGCCACTGCTACCGTTGAAGACGGGTTTTGCCCCGTGATTAAACGGCTATCTACAGCGACATGACTTAACATAATTGGGCTTGATTGAAATTTAGCACCACGCTCAACTAGCTTATCTTCCAGCATAAACTCAAACTGATTAATCCATTTCTTACCGAATAACTTTTCTTCTGCATTGGTAAAACCATTCACCGCTTTGTTGGCAATTAAGTAACTACCGTCAGCAAGCTTTACGTCAACTAGCGCCGCAGGGCCATGACATACCGCGGCAACACTGCCATTTTGTTGGTAAATATCTGCAATCGCTTGCTGTAACGAGGCATCTTTCGGTAAGTCGAACATGGCACCTTTGCCCCCTACGACAAACACACCTTGGTATTCTTTAGCATTAACGTCAGCTACTTTTAGTGTGTTGGCTAACTTCTCCATGACCATAATGTCTTGAAGCACTGCGGCATTAAACGCTTTGTTTGGATCGTATTTGTCCGCTTCAATCGCGCCCCCTTGAGGACTTGCGAGATCAACAGTTACGCCGTTCGCTTTAAACACCAAATACGCTTTTGAAAACTCATCAAATTCATAACCGGGTTGCGTCTTACCTTGCTCTTTCCCATAGCTTGATAGCACCATAAGCACGCGTTTATCCGTATTAGCCTTAATGTCTTTAGCCTCAAAAGCTAATGCGCTACGTGAAAGAGTGGACATCACCAGTAACGAAAGTACCAACAACGCAAGTTTTGGTAACAGTGACAATAATAAGTGTTTTGCTGCTTTCATGGTTCATTCTCCTTGAAGTTACGCGCAGCATGACAAAGGGAATGTGAAACGGTTGTGAAAATTAAAAAAGAAGCGACTGTGAGTTGATCAAGTTTAAATAGATTGAATCTGAAGATGAATAGTAATTTTATTCCAATTTAAACCGTTCGTAACGCTATGCGAACAAACGAAAATGCATCGCTAAAATGGCGAAAACGCGCTGCGTTTACGCATCTCCCAGAGAACGGTCTGATTGAACTAAATGCCCTGTTAGTTGCCTCGGCCACGAAATTCAAGGCCAAATTCTTCTAGCAAACTATCTAGAATTTCTTCGTTTTCTGGGTTACTAATTGTGTCATAAACCCAAGTGTAATAATTGTTAGTGGATATATTTTCGAGCGCCTTATCCTGACCAATGAGTTTTGATAGTGCGACATACTCTAAATAACAAACAATAACATGACTTAATGTGCTTCCTGCATTTCGGCTACCATATGGATGACCAGTTTTGAAATTTGGAAAAAACTCTTTGATCCTTGCGCGAAATACTTCTTTGGTGAGTTTACCATTGACGATGACATGCCAATGAAATTGTTCGTGAAGATAACTCGATAGTAACTTAATTTTGCTTGACAGATATTCTGACTGAGTACTAATTGTAAGAACGGGGTGACTATGCGGCGTTTTCGCATTTTCGTCGACTTGGACTTTCTTAGTATAAATCCATGGCGTTAAATCGAATTGCTCGTGTAGCGCTTCTATATCAGATTTAATCTTTAGCTCATTAAGGCTTCCATTTACTGTTGTAATCTGTACTTGAGCATTCGCTGTGAAGACAGAGAATAAAACGGTAAAAAGCAATAGAATAATTTTCATCTTCTTCCTTAATTTAGATGCCGCCTTCAACGAATAATAGGCGACAAGGAGAGTATTTTAACCGAGGCCAGAATTTTCTTGGGGTTTAGCCGTGTGCGCTATTTGCACGTTTAGAGCCTTCTTGTACACACGCTTTGAAATTACCCATTGAAATTTCTTTAGCATGAAGTTCCAAACCGCCTGCATTTTTATAGGTTGTATAGTCTTTATCTGGCATTTTTGTAGACACATACCAAGCATTACCATCTATATTTTCCGCGCATGAACCAGAAAATGTTAATGTCCAAGTTTTCCTCAAAAAGCATTTCGTTGCGGTTTGGATGTAAGTATCCTGAGTTTTTATTGTATCGCCTTTAGAACCAAAAATTTGTGTGACTGTAACTTCCGTTAAAGCCTCATCATTAAAGCCTACATGCTTATCGATAAAGTAGTTCCAGTTGTTATTCAACTTACTGTTTTCCAATATAAAACTATCACACTTTGACATTCCGTAGTCATGAAACGACTTCAATAAAATTTGTTCATCATTTGCCAAAACGGGATTGGTAACCGCTATTCCAAAAGAAAGTACTGACGTGATTACTAGTTTTGCTTTCATCTTTGTTACTCCTGAATTTTTAGGTGACTACTTTGCAATATTAAGAGCTAACGGCATCTTCGGTATCGCCTTCCCCTACAAAAACACACCTTGATAATCTTTAGCGTTAACGTCTGCTATTTTTAGCGTGTTAGCTAACTTCGCCATGCTCATGCTGACTTGAAGCACAGCAACATTAAAAGCTTTGTTTGGATCGTATTTATCAGCTTCAATCGCGCCCCCTTGAGGACTAGCAAGATCAACATTTACACCGTTTGCTTTAAACACTAAATACGCTTTTGAAAATTCATCAAATTCATAACCGGGTTGCGTCTTACCTTGCTCCTTCCCATAGCTTGATAACACCATAAGCACGCGCTTGTCAGCATTCGGCTCAATGTCTTTAACTTCAAAAGCTAATACACTAAGTGAAATAGTGGATATCATCAGTAAAGGGAGTACCTACAACGCGAATGTTGGTCGCATTGACAATAGCAAGTGCCTTGCTGTTTTTATGACTCATTTTCCTTGACGCTGGGCCTAGCATGACAGAGGGAATGTGAAATAGATGTGAAAACTAAAATAGAAGCGACGGTAAATTTTACAAACCCTCTTTAGAATTCGATGCAGTAGTAGCACACCAAAGCATAGTCAAAATGATAGGGAAACCAATCGAAACAAATAAAGCTGTTTCATCCTTATTTAATACAAATGCAAAAGCTGTTGGAACTAAAGATATAAACACCATAAATTTGGCATTTATTTGTACTTTTCAAAAACCCCCTAAAATCTTTTTTATTAATTCTTGCTTCCCATAGTTAGCCCTTATCATCGGGCACACAAATACTTAGCTGAAGTTAATAAAGTGAAGCGGAACCAAGCAAAAGTTCAACAGTCTGTTCGCTTAATACGCTTGTTAACTATATTGTTTAATGTCTTTCATTAGTTTTCAGTATTCGTTCCATTTACTCACTCCGAATACGAGCCAATAAATCTGTTACTCCAACATCCATGCCCGCTTGACTCAAAAGAATCGAAACCTGGCCTCTATGGTGAGTTTGATGATTAAAAAAATGCTGAATAAGGTGCCCGAAGTTTTTAATAAACGGTTCTCCTTTGGCATTGTTATAAAACAGATTAGATGCCAATGTTTCTTCTGTAAGCTCATGTATAAAACCTTGAATAAGCTCATCCAATTTAATGCGCATACTCTCAAGGCATTTAAATTCAGGGTATAGGATATCATTCAAGGCTTTTGGTTTACTGATATCACGTACGAGATCAAGTGCTTTCAATTTAGATGGGTGCTCTGAAAATCGCTTGAGCCATATAATGTCAGCAACGAGAATATGATTTAATGTGCCAATAATTGACCCAAAAAACGCTCCACGATTTTTAGATAGTTCATCGACATCCAATTTGGATGCGGCTAAGTAGACGTTTTCATTTGCCCACTGGTTGTAATCTGCCATTAACTTAAAATTTGATTTTAGTGACACGGTTTCCCTCTAGATATAACTATTTAGTATCGAACGATAAGGCTACGCTTTCCTCCTAGTCACAGGGCATCTCTACCATTACAGAACCTCTAACATACTAACTAACTTGTTGACACTATAAACTATTAACGATGTTAGAAGTTATGAATAAGAATAAACGCCCCAACGGGTCGTTTATTCTTAAAAGAACTAACTACTCCGCTAATAAATCTCTTATCGAACTCGATAGACTTTGCTTACTTGCTTGAACGCCAATGGCGATAACAGCCAGCAAAATAATCGTCACGGTCAAGGCAAGCCAGACAAAGTTAGGCTGATACGTTAGCGAAAATTGTGATTTATAAATCATAAGTCCAGCTAAGTAAGTCGATAAGATAGCGCCACTTGCGGCAATGGCACCAGTAACAATCCACTCAATAACATTAAGCTGTAGCGTCGTTTTTCGAGAAAAGCCAAAGCTTAGAATAATACTGTTCTTTTTCTTTTCTTTCACTTCAAGCGCCTGAATGGAGGACACCGTCACAATAATTGCTAGCAAAATAATGAGTAATGAAAAGCCACTAATTACTTGTGTCACCATTGCCAATGTCTGGTCAAAACGCTCTGTCATTTCTTTTAAAGACACCATGCGCAATGTCGGATATTGCTGCCATAAGTCACCCAGTAGCGAGAATTGTTCACTGCCAAGTTCTAAACTCGCCATGTAATACTTCGCGGCATCAATATGATATTGCGCAGACGCTGGCATTTGCACCCAAAACGTAATTGAACCTCCGCCAGTTCGATAGCCATGGCTCGCAACAATAGTGAATGTAATTTGCTGATTATTGATAAAGAAAGTTAATTGATCTCCCATGTTTAACCCGAGATCTGTCATCACTTCTTCTTCTACCGAAATTTGCTGCCAATCAGGTGTATTTTGTGACCACCAATTCCCTGCTAATACACGATTATTGTTTGGTACGCCATCGGTCCAATGCAAACGAATAGCTTGCTGGAACGTTGCCATTGTATCGCTTGGCTTATCGCTATGCTGTGTAAGCGATTGCTCATTTATCGCGATAAGCTTTGCGTAATAAAAAGGCTTTGCTTGGCGGATCTCAATATCATTTTCTTGTGCCCATAAATCAATCGCCTTTATTTGGTTATCGCTCGCTTGAGAAATCAGTAAGTTGCCGTCATGCTGTCGCTTATGCGCAGACATTGTCTCACCCAAATCCTTCATCAACATAAGTGTAAATAGCAACAGAAAAGCTGATAACCCAACACCTAAAATCTGCGTACTTTTGCTGACTAAACGCTGGCGCATCATAAATAGCGTAAAGGGTAACAAACCAGAGACATTCTTGGTTAGCTTCTCGCCAAACGTCAGTACGCCCCAGCTGGTTAATGTAATCACCGACACACATACAAAAACTAAACCTAAGATCATTACCGTTAATAGACCATTATCGGAATAAAAAACGGCAATTAACGCCAGCATCGCCACCGAACAAGCTTTTATCAGCCAAGTTGCAGAGGTGTTTGTGTTGCGCTTTAATAGTTGTCCTATCGATGTTTGTTTTAGTCCGTACCAGACGGGAATTTGCGCCAGTAAAAACACTACTAGACTGGCACCTATTGCATTAATAGCAACGCGCCAGTTCCATTGCCAAGTCAGGCCTTGAAACGCGGTATCTTGAAAGGTATTTGCTAGCCAATCGATGATAAAAAAGTGACACAAGCCTGAAATTACTAATACCCATGGAAGCAATAGCGCAACTCGCAATATCCATTTCGTTACTGACAAATAGAAGCTCTGCGCTTTGCTCGCGCCAAGGCTCATACACACCGCCGAAAAATATTGCTCTTTTCTAATCTGCACCTGACTAAGCTGTTCAATGGCAATCGCCGCCATAAAGAACAGTACAATAGACGCGAGGCCCATAAAGTTTTCTACCCGTTTCCAAAATAATGCAAGCGGATGAGCACCTTGTTTGTGAAAGACCTGTGCAGCCGGAAGCGCTGTTTTTTGCCAATCAATTAAGGAACCAATTTGTGATTTATCGGCAGCGATTAAGTAGCGATAAGTCGTTAGTTCTGAAGCAAATTTCAATTGCTGTAAATCAGCCAAATTCACCATCGCACGCATATCAACGTTATGGCCTTCCATTAGACGATCTGGCTCATGCACAAGTACCTGGCTCACTAGGAAGGTTTGGTCTGATATCGTTAAGGAATCACCAAGTTCAACTGACAAACTGGCCATTAATCGCGCGTCTAACCAGATATCGCCTTGCGCAGGGCCACCTTCCACTATCTGTTCATTGCCACCAAGCACCTTAGTGGTTTTAAGTTCACCTTGCAGTGGGTAGCCACTTGCAACGCCTTTTAGTTTAACTCGTTGCCACTGCTGGTCATGAGTTAGTGTCGTTAACACGGTTTGCGTCTCTACAATACGCTGTGACGAGGCTTCAACGGCTCGCTGTTGCTCATGCGAAAGCGCTTGTGAATGACTAATTACCACATCAGCGCCTAATAGGCTGGCTAGGTTGCCTGTTAAGTATTGCTGAATGCTGTGGCTGCTTTGACTTAGCGTGACAATAAACACCATCAAAACGATGAATATCCAGCGCAGATATCGATGACTTGGCTCTTTGCGCTCTTGACGATGGAACTGCCAAGCCAATGCTAATGATTGACTTAACATGACGCCACCTTTTGCACTGCTGATGCTTTTTGTTCTGACGATAGAGACGTACCTGAAAGCTGATGACACTCACCATTCTCTAACACAAAACGGTGCTGTGCTCTGGCAGCAAGGGCTTCACTGTGAGTAACAACGATAAGCCCTGCCCCTTGATTTGAACAGCAATCAAACAGCAAATCTGCGATATCGTTGGCGTTGTTGCCATCTAGGTTGCCTGTAGGTTCATCGGCAAAGATAAAGGAAGGTTCAAAAACCAAGGCTCGTGCAATCGCCACCCGTTGTTGCTCACCACCGCTTAACTGGTTAGGTTTATGATCTAACCGATGGCCTAAACCGACACGTTCAAGCCATTTTTTAGCGCGTTGCTCTGCATCTTTAATTCCGCGTAATCTCAATGGCAATGCAACATTGTTCAACGCGGTTAATTCTGGCAGTAAATGAAACTGTTGAAAGACAAAACCAAAGGCGTCTCTAACCTCTGACAGTGCCAGTTTGTTACTCGTCTCTTCTAAATTGACATAATATCCAGCGCCCGCGCTTGGTTGTTCCAAGCCCGACATCAACATCAGTAAGCTGGATTTACCAGCGCCAGACGGGCCAGTTATCGCGTACGACTGTCCTTGATGGATTGATAAGTTGAGGTGTTGAAATAAGGTGACGTTGGCGCCATTGCTACTAAATGCTTGGCTTACGCCATCAAGTTCAATGCAACCTTTTGATCTAGCTAACATAATTAATCCCTACCTTGTTAATGTAGGGAGTAAATTAAAAGATCGAGTGTGAAATGTATGTGAAAACGAAAAGCGGTTATTTAACCTTAATCACCGGGCGAACTTCGCAAGTACGATTGACTAAATGATTCAACACCTGTTTAACCGATTCCGCTTCAAACAGCACATGACGCAACTCAGGAGCCTCTATGTAGCCCGAGCAAACGTCATCAACTAAACGGTCGCCGATAAAACACAAGTGCTGCTGCGCACATAAGTTTTTCGATAAAGTCGCGCCAACCACTGAAATGACACTAATTGTTGGAGAGTGCATGCATAGCATTTTTTCAGGGATTGTTGGGAAGCCATTCAAACATGCGATACGTCCACCAAAGCGCAAGTTAGATAGGTCTTGCAAGAAGCCGTCACCACCAGTGGTGTTGAGAATACAATCAAAACCACCCGGCCCAGCTTCTAGATTGACCGTTTCACATATCGCACTCGACTCACAATCAAACACAAAGTCTGCACCTAACTGAGACAATCTTTTGTGATGACCTTTTTGCGCAAAGGCGAAAACCTTTGCGCCCTTTTTCTTGGCGTATTGAATAGCAAAGTGAGCGACAGCCCCTTGCGCACTGTTAATAGCTAACGAGTCACCTTTTTTAAGGTCAAGGCGCTCCATTGCCAACAATGCTGACATACCAGAGTTCGGTAACAAGACGGCGATATCACTGGCGAGTTCGTCTGGAATTTCACAAACCGAATGATTCGGCACTGCAACAAACTGTCTTAACACACCGTGCTGGGCAATATCAGCCTGAAATAATACGCGTGTTCCTTTGCCAGGGAATACACCACGAGGCGCTTCAACAATGGTACCTACAGCATCTAAACCTAAAACGTGCGGATACTGCCAGAACTCATAACCATCTTTCGCTAATTTAGCATCAAGGTGGTTAAGTGCGACGTATTCGATTTCAACCAAAACCTCATTCTCGCCAAGTGTCGGAATAGGCTTTTCTGTCATTGTGAGATCGAAGTCGATTCCCGCTTTGTTAAGTTCTAGAACCTTCATTGTTGTATTACTAACAGACATATTATTTCAAACTTAAATGATATTACTCGCTATCGGTATTCAGTGGCACTATTTGCCTATAGCAGCAGACATTTCTGTTGCCGAGCTTAAAAGCGCTGAAGACCAGTCACCGCTGAATTCACCATACACATTCACGTTTGCTTCCAACCAAAGATTGTGAGCAACAAGTTGTGCTTGTTCTGAGATTAGAACATCTTGGCGCGCATTCAACAACTCTAGATAGCCAATTTGTCCTTCTTGATAACCACTGTTGGCAATCTCATAAGCTTTACTTGCGGCATATGAACGGCGTTTGGCAAAGTCTAATTGTGCTTCATTTTGCACTAACAACTGCAACGCAACTTCGGTATCAGCAACAATTTTCGATACGGTATTTCGGTAGTCGTAGTAGCTCGCTTGTGACAATGCTTGTTGTGTATCTAGCTGCGCTAGCAATTGCGGATAGCTAAAGAGCGACCAAGACAACTGCGGCGCGACTTGCCAGCTCGATTGCGTATCGCTAAAGCTAATTCCTTGATTGTTAAATACACCAGCAAAAGCTGAGAAGCTAATATCTGGGTATAAAGCACGCTCAGCACTCACAGTTAACTCGTTTTGCTGAGCAAGCAAGGCTACTGCTGAGCGCAAGTCACCGCGATGCACTAATGCATCAAGTGGTGAGGCTAACTGAATATCAAAATTAAGTGCTTGATACTGTTCGCTAGCTAATGGCGTTAATTGCACTTTTGCCACAGCCTGATTTTGCAATACAGCAAGCACGCTAGATACACGAGCTAATTCGCCAGCAATTTGCGGTAAGCGCTGCTTCAGTTCGAAGTATTGTGCTTTAGTGCGGTTTAGCTCTAAGTCGGTACTTAACCCTTCAGCATATCGCGCATCTAGAATTTCGATGCTGTCTTCTAGCGCTGTTAACTGGTTCTGCGTGAGCGCTTTTTGCTGTTGCAAGTTTTGCCAGTACAAATAGCTACGCACACTGTTACTCACAAGCTCTGTCACCAAGCTTTGGTGGATGCCTTGACGGTTTTCAGCAGCTGCGTTTGCCGCTTCTGCTAATGCGTTTAATCGACCTGATAAATCCAACTGCCAAGTTAACGCAGCGCCAGCACTCGTACTTTCGAATATTTCAGAGGTACCTGTGGTTACGCCCTTTTCACGATTGGCATTAACGCTAATGTTGCCCTGCGGCCAACGAGACTTTTGCTCAGCACTTAACTGTGCCACAGCAGCGCGAAGTCGCGCGGCTGAGGCTTTAAGGTTTTGGTTTTGTTCAAGTACTGTCGCAATCAGTTGATTAAGTTCCTGATTTTCAACCTGTTGCCACCACTGCTCACTTTTAGCCACGTCAGCTAGGTGAGTAATTTGATACTTGCTGAAGTCGTTGCTTAAACGCTGTTCTACTGCTTTTTCAGGGGTAGCATTGGTTATATACTCAGGTAAGGTGCTACAAGCTGAAGCAAGCATTACTGTTGCAGCAACAACAGATAATTTCATTGCACGCATCTTATTTCTCCTTACCTGTGACTAAGCGGTAGAATACTGGCGTAAATAGTAAGCCGAAAATCGTTACACCAATCATGCCAAAGAATACTGCGTTACCCATGGCATGACGCATTTCTGCACCTGCGCCCGTTGCCAATACGAGTGGTACAACACCCGCGGTAAAGGCGATTGATGTCATCAAGATTGGACGTAAACGTAGTCGACAAGCTTCAATAATCGCTTCTAAATGTGTAGCACCTTGAAGATGTTTGTCGCGGGCAAATTCCACCATCAATATCGCATTCTTTGAGGCCAGCGCGACCAGTACTATAAGCGCGATTTGCGTGAAGATATTGTTGTCGCCACCTAACATACTCACACCAGCCAGTGCAGAGAAAATAGTCATAGGCACAATTAACAGAATCGCTAGTGGTAACTTTAAGCTCTCGTACTGAGCAGCCAGCACCATGAAGACTAAAACAACAACTAATGGGAATACATAAACCATAGTGTTACCAGCCAGAATCTGCTGATACGTTACTTCTGTCCACTCGAACGCCATACCTTCAGGCAAAGTTTCAGCTAATACGCGTTCAATTGCTTGCTGCGCTTGGTCTGAGCTGTAACCTGGCGCTGGACTACCATTAAGCTCTGCTGTGATGTAGCCGTTGTAGTGCATAACTCGATCAGGGCCTGTAGTTTCTTCTACCGTAACAACTGAACCTAACGGCACCATCAATCCTGCGGCATTGCGGACTTTCAGGTTGTTAATTTGCTCTTTCTTACTGCGGAACTTCGCATCTGCTTGCGCATTAACTTGATATGTGCGGCCAAACATATTGAAGTCGTTTACGTACGCAGAACCCATGTAAACTTGTAGCGCAGAGAATACTTCCTCAAGTGGAATACCTTGAATAAGCGCCTGTTCACGGTCGATGTTAATGTCCATTTGTGGTACTTGAATTCTAAAGCTAGAGAATAAACCTGTTAGCTCCTTAGTTTGCTGCGCAGCACCAATAGTTGCTTGCAAGGTATTAAATAGCGCTTCAAAGCCTAAGTTACCGCGATCTTCAATTTGTAGTTTGAAACCACCCGTAGTACCTAGGCCCAGAATTGGCGGTGGTGGGAATACTGCTACAAACGCTTCGTCGATTGCGGCGAACTCTTGATTCAGTCTCGCGGCAATAGCAAATGCCGATAAGCTTGGATCTGTGCGATCTTCAAAACTATCAAGTGGTGTAAAGACAATACCGCTGTTCGTACTGTTGGTGAAACCGTTTACCGAAAGGCCTGGGAAGGCTACTGTGTTAGCAACACCTGGCACTCGCAAGGCAATTTCTTGCATTTGGCGAATCACTTCCTCTGTACGATCTAAGCTCGCAGCATCAGGTAATTGTGCAACAGCCACTAAGTACTGTTTGTCTTGCTGCGGAATAAAACCACCCGGCACTGACTGGAATAAACTCACTGTTGAAGCCACGAAGCCCAAGTAAACCACACCGACGATTACGCTCATACGGATAAGCTTCTTCACTACTTTTTCGTAGCCTTGTGCGCCACGGTCAAAGAAGCGGTTAAATGGCTTGAATAACCAAGCACCGAATAGTTTATCTAACACTCTTGTTAAGCGATCTTTTGGCGCGTCGTGAGACTTCAACAAGATAGCCGATAAAGCTGGTGATAACGTCAACGAGTTAAACGCAGAGATTAGCGTAGAAATCGTAATGGTCAGTGCAAACTGCTTATAGAATTGACCTGAAAGGCCAGTAATAAATGCTGTTGGGATAAATACCGCACAAAGCACAAAGGCAATAGCAACGATTGGACCTGTTACTTCGCCCATGGCAATTTTAGTTGCCTCGATTGGCGTGTGACCATCAGCAATGTTGCGCTCAACGTTTTCGACAACAACGATGGCATCATCAACCACAATACCAATGGCAAGTACTAAACCAAATAGTGAAAGTGTGTTAATCGACACGCCTAGTAATTGCATTACAGCAAACGTACCGACAAGTGATACAGGTACCGCAATCAATGGAATAATCGATGCACGCCACGTTTGTAAGAACAACACTACTACAAGCACAACAAGTAAAATGGCTTCAAGTAAGGTGTGGATTACCGCTTCAATTGAACCACGTACAAATACGGTTGGATCGTATGCGATTTGGTACTCCATGCCTTGAGGGAATTTCTTGGCAAGTTTCGCCATGGTTGCTCGTACGTTATCAGATAGCTCAATTGCATTCGTACCAGGGCGTTGGAAAACAGGCATTGCCAATGCTGGTTGATTGTCTAACATCGCACGAAGCGCGTAGTTTTCTTGGCCTAGTTCAACACGAGCAACATCGCTTAAACGGGTAAGTTGACCTTGGTCACCCACTTTAATAACGACTTTTTCGAACTCTTCAATGCTTGTTAAACGGCCTTTAACATTCAATAGAATTTGGAATTGGTTCTCTTCAGGCGACGGCTGCGCACCTAATGAACCAGCAGCTACCTGACGGTTTTGACTACGTAATGCAGAGATCACATCGCTAGCAGTTAATTGACGTTCCGCCATAGCATCTGGGTCTAACCAAACGCGCATTGAATATTTAGCACCACCAAATAACTGTAGGTCACCTACCTCGGGTAAGCGTTTCAGTTCATCTTTGATGTATAAATCAGCGTAGTTAGCCATATAAGCCGTGTCTTGCTGGCCATCAGGCGAAACTAAGTGCACTACCAACGCAAGGTTTGGTGAAGACTTTTGCGCTGTTACACCAAGGCGTTGCACTTCTTCAGGTAGGCGCGGCAAGGCGTTATTAACACGGTTTTGCACTTGAACCTGCGCTTTGTCTAAGTCAGTGCCTAGAGCAAATGTCACAGTCAGTGTTAAACGACCATCACTCGTCGCTTGAGATGAGTGATACAGCATATTTTCTAAGCCGTTCATCTCTTGCTCTAGCGGTGTCGCTACCGTTTGAGAGATAACTTTTGGGTTAGCACCTGGGTAGGTTGCTGCAACCACAATTGTTGGTGGTACTACTTCAGGGTACTCACTTACAGGGAGCTGACTCAGCGAGATTGCCCCTGTAATGACAAATATTAGCGACAGCATGGCCGCGAATATTGGTCGATTAATAAAGAATTTAGAGAAGTTCATGACGACCTCTAGTTCACAGCACTAATTAAATTGTCATCTGATTTAGCTGGAATCAGAACAAATTCGGTATTATCAAAATCAAGGTTAACCATGTTTGGTGTAATCGGCATGCCCGGACCTACACGTGCGGGACCATTGGCAGCAACACGGTCACCTTGTTGTAAGCCAGTGGTAATTGCACGGTATGCTCCGTAGCGCTCACCTAATTCAACCAAGCGGTATTGCAATGTGTTGTTTTCATCAACAACTAATACGAAACGATTTTTTAAGTCAGTACCGAGCGCGCGCTCAGGCACTATTGCGAGAGCTTGAGTATTGCTTGCGTTTATAGAGACGCGTGCAAATGAGCCTGATTTTAAGTTGTGAGCTTGAGCGTCAAATACCGCTCTAACACGCAATGTACCTGTTGTCGGGTTAATTTCATTGTCGATAAAGTCAACGTAGCCCGGTACAGAGCCTTCGCCGTTAAGTTTTTCAAGTGTTACTGGTGCTTTGTCATGTGCTGTAATGTTAGCAAAGCTCTTGCTCCACGTGCGCTCGTCAATGTCGAAGTAAGCATATACTTGGCGATTTGATACTAAAGTTGTTAAGTCTGTTTGACCGGCATTAACGAAGTTACCTTCAGTAATTAATGCGCGAGACACTACACCAGTAATTGGCGCTTCAACTTGGCTAAACGTTAGATCAAGTCTTGCTGACTCAAGTTCAGCTTCAATGGCCGTGCGGCCTGCGATTGCTTGACGAAGTGTGGCATTGCGTTGGTCAGCAAGTTCTGTAGAAATCGCCTTTTTAGCAATTAAACGATCCGCGCGTAACGCTTCTTGCTCAGCTTGAATTAATTGTGCTTCAGCACTTGCCAGTTGAGCTTCTAAACGCTCTACCTCTGCAACAAAAGGACGAGGGTCTAAGCGAAATAGCACTTCGCCTTTTTCTACAATAGAACCTTCTTCAAATGTTACTTGCTCTATTTGGCCTGATACTCGTGGTTTTAACATCACGCGTTTTGGCGCTTGAAGCCTTGTAGTAAACGTATGCCATGTCTGCACGTCTTGAACTTCTACGTTGGCAACATCAATGGTTAATGGTGGTGGCATTTGTTGTTCTTGAGCATTTGGTTGCTCACAGCCACTTAATGCAATTGCTAAAGCAACAAGGCTTAATCCGTATCCTAACTTTTTCATAGAAACCTCTTTCATCATTTATGGCGGCAATGATATTCGATAAATTAGGGACTGAATGCACTAGTTTGGTAAACACATTGATGCCATAATGGCATCAATAAAACCACGAGAGTGTGTAAGTGTGGACATTACTAGTAGATTAATCATGCTGTTAGAGGTGGTTGAACAAGGTTCTTTTTCGAAAGCTGCCGAACTTCGAAATATCGATCGTTCTGCGTTTTCCAAGCAAATTACCAAATTAGAAGAAGATTTAGGCGTGCGTTTACTTAACCGAACGACACGCTCTTTTTCATTAACTGCCGCAGGTGCAGAAATGGTAAAAAAAGCAAAGGAGCTGCGTTACCTGTTAAACGATACCGTCAAGCTTGCAAGCAATTATCACCTAGAGCCCAAAGGTTTACTGCGTATAACCTCGTCTAGTTTTGTTGGCAATCACTATTTAATGCCAGTTATCAACTCATTCCAAAAGCGCTACCCCCAAGTGCAAATAGAGCTCAGCTTAGACGACCGAGTGATCGATATGATTGCCGACGGTTTTGATTTGGCGTTTCGTGTAGGTGAGTTAAAAGACTCTTCTTTAGTCGCAAGAAAACTCGCTGAAAATAAGCGCATTATTATCGCCACACCTAAATTTGTAGAAGCTTTTGGCGCTCCAGAAACTGTTGAGGAACTTGCAGATCTGCCGGCAGTGACTTATCACAACAAGCACATTGCGGTCGACACATTCAGCTATTTTGATGCTAATGGTAATCGCCAAGAACAGATCATCAACTCTGTATTTCGCTCCAATGATGCTGAAGCACTAATGGCGAAAGTAAGATCGCATACAGCCTATATGGTTGTCCCAACATTCTTCTTTTCAGACCGTATGAACCCTGAAGAATTTGTGCGGTTGCTACCAGATATTGAGCTTGAAAACTTTAATGCGATTTACGCTGTCTATCCGCATCGAGATTTACCAGTACGGACACGTCTATTTTTAGATGCAGCACGCAATTACATTGGTGAAACAGAACCAAGATGGGAAAGACGCGCACCGTCGTAATTTGCCACAAAACTCAAATAAAAAGCGCACTGATAAAGTGCGCTTTTTACTCAGAGAAAGGTTTTCACTAAAAACTGGGATGCAAATGAGCTACTTAGCCCAAGCAAACTGTTCGAACATAGGATCTACTGGTGTTTTGGCAACATGGTTAACATAGTTGCTGATAACTTTCTGTGATAGGCCAAGAATGACTTCCATAACCTGCTGCTGACCATAGCCAGCTGCGAAAAATGCGTCTACTTGTTCATCAGTAACATTGCCACGTTGACGCACCATTGCCAATGTAAAGTCTCTAAGCGCCTGTAACTTAGAAGTCGTCATAGGTTTACCTTCGCGAAGCGCGTCGATTAATGACGAGTCTACGTTCATGGAGTGAGCGATAGCTGTATGCGCAGGTACACAGTAGGTGCACTCATGCTCTACATTAATCGTTTGCCATACAACGGTTAACTCTTCTGCATCAAATGATGATGCTTCAAATAATGCATGTATCTGAAAATATGCCTTTAATGTTTCTGGTGATTCTGACATCGCCGCATACAAACCCGGTACTGCCCCAAGCTGTTTTTCTGCGCTCTCTAATAAAGGTTTGCTCGCCGATGGCGCGGACTCAATAGTGTTAAATACAAAGTTGCTCATGATATTGCTCCAATTATTCACAATAGTTTAAAAAAATATAGGCTTAATGCCCGTGCTATCTATGGCAAAAAGCTCGGCCTGCCCTGAGAATATGAAGTAATATAGAACTACATGAACGATCGTTCAAGTGCCATTTTGAACGATCGTTCAAATATTTCTGTGTTTGCATTTTATCTTATTGATTTACTGGCGATTAAATCCTTTCTAACGTTAAGTTATAAGTCATTACTAAATGACTCCCATCTTTACCTTAGGCAAATCGGAAACTATAATTGAACGATTGCTCAAATAAATAGGTAATGTAATGGCTAAGGCAGCAAAATTTGATCGACAAGATGTGATTGATAAAGCGACTAATCTCTATTGGAGAAAAGGATTCCATGCAACTTCGATGCGCAACCTTCAAGATGAAATAGACATGCGACCTGGCAGTATTTATGCAGCATTTGGAAGCAAGGATGGCCTGTTTAAAGAGACACTCAGAAACTATACCCAGATGGGATTAGATGAACTTCAACGCTTAGTAGACGAAAATGAATCGGCTATCGATACACTGAAAGTGTTCATCAGATCCCAAGTAGTAGAGACTCAAACCGATGCGCCCAATGGCATGTGTATGTTGTCCAAAACCTTGAGTGAACTAACTGAGGATAATCAAGAGCTTATTGATATTACGAATGATCATCTCAATGAAATTGGTGAGAAGCTTTGTAGCATTATTGAGTGGGGACAAAAGCTAAGTGAAATAGATAAAGACAGAGATGCCAAAACCCTAGCACAGCACCTACAAATTCAGATTGCTGGATTGAGAACTTTTGCAAAAATGACTACAGATAAATCGCTGTTGGAGAAAAAGGTCGAAGAGATTTTTAACCACTACCCTTTTTCTTAGCTGGCTATATTAAACGAATAAATTAGCTGACTATGATAGCTAACTAAATTAACTGACTAAAATAAAAGGGCGCTAGTGCGCCCTTTTATTTTAGTCAGTATCGTTTAGCACTGCCATTCAGCACACATACAAAACCATTACTTTAATTTAACATCCGAATCTGCAATTAAGTAAATCGTTGCTGCATATGCAGCGATATTTTGCGCTAATTCGTCTGGATCAATTTTATCTAACGTATCGTCTGGCGTGTGGTGTAAATCAAAATAGTCACGACCATTTTGGTTTAAACGAATTGTAGGAACGCCCATACGCGCCATAGGAATGATATCAGGACCACCACCTGGAACATCTGAACCACCACGAACAATACCTAGCGGCGATAATACTTTAGCAATTTCATCCATTAATACGGTTGCTTCTGGGTTCACATTTGACACTAACTGCCAAATGGTTTGTGCCCCAAAATCTGACTCGGTAGCAACGACGTGGTTTTTCAAATTCGCTTCATGTTGTTTAGCATAAGCAAAAGCACCAAGTAGACCCACTTCTTCCGCGCCAAACATAACAACACGAATAGTACGCTTTGGTCGTTTTGGTAATTTAGCAATAAGCGCTGCAGCGGCTGTGGTAATCGCGATGCCAGCACCATCGTCAACTGCACCAGTGCCCAAATCCCAGCTATCTAAGTGGCCGCCAATAAGAACAATTTCTTCAGGCTTTTCACTACCGACTAAGTCTAAAATGACATTACCACTGCTAACATCACCTTTCCATTTCGATTCTGAATGCAATGAAATCGATAACGGCTTATCTAAGTTGTGCAAACGGCGCAGGTGATCGGCATCAGGGTTTGAAATCGCGATAACAGGAATCTTCGCCCATTTGTCTTCGTTCTTGCTCATCATGCCGGTATGCGGGAATCGGTGAGAGTCTGAACCAACAGAACGTACAACCAATGCACTTGCCTCACCGCGCTCTGCATGTTGCCAGCCAACGCGACGACGCATATTCGCTTGGCTATAACCAGCGCCCGTTTGGCTTTTCACCATAGCATCGCCATCAACAAAAGCGATTTTACCTTTTAATGCACCCGTTTTAACCTCAGCCAGCGCGTGAATATCTCTGAAATAAACAACATCTGCATCAATGCCTTTTTTACTCGGCGCAGAACCACCTAACGCACTACCGTATAAATCTTGCTGGTAAGGTGACGTAAGCGAGATGTGTAACTGACCTCTATCCCAGAACGGCATCGTAAATTCTTCAATACTAACCTTATCAAAGCCTAACTCTTTGCCAAGCTCAACACCCCAGTCGCGAGCGCGCTTCTCTGCCTCTGAACCACCTAGACGTGGGCCAATTTCAGTAGTTAAAGACTCAACAATCTCATAACCAAGATCGCTATCTAACGCAGTTTCAATTAGCTGATTTGCGGTTTGTTTTTGGCTATTGGTAATTGGGGTTTGCGCCGCCAATAATTGAGCACTGAAAAGGGTCATCGCTACCCCTGCTGAAAGGTATTTTAAAACGTGCATTGTATCTCCATAATGAAAAGCTTGATGTAAAGTCAGCCGAGTGCTTTACCCTAATCTAGTAAAGCACAAAGAATCCTATATTAATCAGACGTTAGATGGAATAGAGAACTCAGCAAATTGGCAATTACCATTACGCTGTTAACTACTATAGCTTTTAGGAGTAGATTATTGGCCATTCATAACTGTGGCTAGGCATTCACAAAGTTAATGACATTCTCGACAACTAAGCTCGAATTAAGCAATCTGGTATGTCCTAAGCCTTGTGTTATTAATAATTGTGAATGTTGTGCACTTTTATCTAAGATCATCGAGTTTGCTACAGGTAAGACTTTATCAGTATCATCATGGACAAACAAAATTGGATGATTAATCTTATTAACGGTTGAAGATATATTTAGCGCTTGGTGACTTATACCGACTTCCTGCTCTACACGATCAAAAAAGTATTGCTTGGCCTTGTTACCAACCGCAAGCTGAAGACAAAAATCATCTAAAATATTAGTAAAGTTGCTTGGCGCCGAAACCGACACCAATTTATCGAAACTATTTTTCTTAGCTGCGACATGAAGTAACGCACCAGCTCCCATAGAGTGACCTACGGCAACATTGATAGGTTTATCAATATGATTCAAAACACTCTCAATTGATTTGATAAAACACCCAGGATTTGACCAGACAGAAGAAGATTGACCGTAACCTTTGGGCATTACTACATATACCGAGAAGCCCAGCTCTCTAAATTTTTCATAAAGTGAAAAAAATTGGTCTCCAGATCCATTCCACCCATGAACCAACATAGCCGTTTTCGCTCCAGTTCCTTCCCAATATGATAATGTCGTATTTTCTTCGAGATAGAACACGTTATCAGGTTCGCCTAGCTTAATATTTGGGTAGCCCTTTTTTCTTACTTTAAAAAGCAGTTCAATCAACTTTTTTGAGTTGCTTTTTGGAGCCAATCTACTCCATATAAATATAAATAATTTAAAAAACAGTAAGTTCAATTTCATAATGCCAACATCGAGAATCATCATAAAGTATTGAGCTCATAGTACGCATGAAATTTAATTTGTAATGTGTCGAAAGTATTTATTCTTTAACCGTTCGTACATATCTCAAAATATTTGCAGGATTCAGATTTAGATCAGCATCAGTGGTTTTATCAACACATCTCCTTTCCTACTCCCTCTGCCAACTTTATGTTACCAACTATTAATACAAAGATATGACCAATGAACTTAACGTCTGTTATTCGTTCATTCCACACAAACAAGAAGTAGACGGGCATACCTTAATCCTTGCAGAAAATACATATTACTTGCCCAAGCGTACAAGAGTTAAGGAACACGATAGATGTATGGTGTGACGATTGATATAACGTATGGCGATACAAAACTCATCAGAGCGGACGTTCTCTTTTTTAACGCTCATACCAGAAATTAATAGAATGACAAAAGACTTCGAGAAAAGAAGAGTCGACACTCAGACAGACCATCCGCTGGACCATCTAATGAAGATGTTAACAATGGACGGGTTATATTTTACGCAGTGCACATTAAGTAAACCATGGGCGATCTCACTTCCCCAAATGGATAACTGTGTCATGTTCCACCTAATTGTCGCCGGTAGCGCAAATTTTTCAACTGACGAAGGGACAATTAAACTAAATAGTCAGGAGCTAATAATCTACCCCAAAGGGAGTCCTCATAAAATATCTGATGGCCTAAGTCAAAGCTACACAAAACTATCAGACTTACCAATCAAACCCGTAACACCAAGATTCGAAACTCTCTCATTTGGCGGGCACGGTGATGTAACAAAACTCTTTTGCGGTGCCCTCGTGTTTCAAGCGCCAATTACTAGAAAACTTATTGAAATATTGCCCGACTACATATCCATAACACGCAAAAGTACCACCAGAAACATGGCCAGCATTAGAAGCCTGTTTTCACTAATTAACGAAGAGGTAAAGAATATTTCGATTGGTTCAGACGCAACGCTCTCGAAACTTGCTGACTTATTGGTTATAACGAGTATTAGGGAGCATTTAAGCAATGAAGCAATATACAAAAAAGGACTTATGCTGATGCTCTCAGACTCAAGAATATTCAGATCTATTGAGTTGATGCATAATAATCCGGAAATAAACTGGTCGCTTGAAAGGTTGTCTAAAGAAGTTGGCATGTCTAGAACCAGCTTTATTGAAAAATTTCGTGAATTAATCGGTACTACCCCAATTGACTACCTAATAGAATGGCGAATGTCATTGGCTTTTTCTAAACTCCAAATGAATTCACAGTCAATTTTAAGTGTTGCGCTTGAGTTAGGCTATAAATCTGAAGCTTCATTTTCAAGAGCGTTTAAGAAGGTAATAGGAAAAAATCCTGGCGATGTCAGAAGGAATGCCCTAAATAAGCAGATTGATAAAACCTTTACCTCGGCAGCCTTGCCACAATAAGTTGACTAATTTGGCTGTCAAACATGACATTGTCGACGTTGTGCGATCAGCATCATGGTGTTTGAGAAAGTTAATGACCCTTAAGCTTCATTGAAAAAGGGTTATTCATGCATATCTTGTTTAAATTAAAATAGGGGAACGATGTCCCCTATACTTAAAACTAAACTCGGTTAGTTAGCATACGTCACTGAGTACGAGTAAAACCTTACTAAACCGCCTTCTTCAACGCCACCTATTGAACATTTAGCTACTGCTCTTGCTGGTGCTGTCAATATTGTATTCAAATCTGCCGTTAAAACATTTTTACCACTATCAGCTTTACCCGCATCTGCTGACGCTATAACGCCCATAGAGTCATCTCTATAAAGTGTTACGTGACAATTACTTCCCGAATTTTCTTTTGTTGATAACGCATAAAGTTTCACGTCTACTTTTTCAACCGTGCGGTCTGATTGAAGAGGTATCCCACAAGACAACACATCGTAATTGCCTGAACGATTTTCAATGACCCCTGAGTCATACTTCTTCTCAGCATTTCCATATTTGACCTCACAACTAGACGCGTTATATGTAATAGTTTCAGCTTGTGAAGCAAAGCTTGTTGTTAGTACGATCATTGCTAAAAATGTTTTTTTCATTGTATTTCCTTTAAAGAATTAACCTACATTAAGGCAATGAAATCTTCCTACTAATACAATAACTTATAAACACAGATACGCGAGAAATGTACGGAATGCAGTACTAATTGTACTATCGGTTAGCAAAGACTAAGTTGCCTAATTAAATGGAAGCCAAGTCTTATTTCAATCGCACCTTAAAAGATGGCTGTTTTTCTCCCTGTATCATCCGTTTTAAAAAACGTACCAACAAAAATCACGAATATTCCCCACTAATTACGTCTAATCTAGATGTTAAATACCGTTGAAAGATAAAAGTTATGGTTTGCTTAATCCTCTTAACAAATCGCTCAATATAAAAAAGATCACACTAAAACTTTACAAAAAACCCAAGTCAGTCCATAGTGATATCAAATTGATATCACTATGGACTGACTATGAAAGAGAAAAAAGGTTTTTCGATTAACGGCTATATCGCTTTTGTTGTTTTATTAGTATTGCAACTGGTGTCTGTCTATGCATTGTTAGACAACAATGGCGCACCTATTTTGCCCCTAATATTCACAATAGTAGTAGCTGCATGTTGGGGAGGTTTTTTTATTATTCAACCAAACCAAGCCAAGGTAATGACGTTCTTCGGCTCTTATGTCGGTACGGTAAAAACCAATGGCCTACAGTGGACTATTCCATTTTTTATTCGCAAAAACATTTCGTTGCGTATTCGTAACTTCGAAAGCGGCCAACTAAAGGTTAACGATAATCACGGTAACCCAATTGAAATTGCTGCAGTTGTTGTGTGGGCGGTTGATGATACAGCAGAAGCTATGTTTCAAGTGGATGATTACGAAAGCTATGTAAGTATTCAAAGTGAAGCGGCGCTGCGAAATATGGCGACTACCTACCCTTATGATTTGCATGAAGGTGATAAGGTCGCTTTGCGAAGCCATCCAAAGGAAGTGTCTGAATCACTAGAAAAAGAGATTCAACAACGTCTGGATAAAGCCGGTGTTAAAGTGCTGGAAGCGCGAATTAGCCACTTAGCTTATGCACCAGAAATTGCCAGTGCAATGCTACAGCGCCAGCAAGCATCGGCCATTATTGCGGCACGTAGCAAAATTGTTGAGGGTGCTGTAGGTATGGTTGAAACTGCCCTGTCTCGTTTATCTGAGAAAGAGATTGTTGAATTAGACGAAGAGCGTAAAGCAGCCATGGTCAGCAATTTACTGGTGGTCCTATGTGGCGATCACAGTACGCAACCTGTCATTAATGCTGGTAGCCTTTATTAGTCTTCGGTTACGTATTTTCGATTCGATAACACAACGTTAACTAAGGTGACAAACTAAGGCAATATTATGGCAGCAAAAAAGAGCTTTCCACTGCGTATTAACCCAGAAGTGCTTGCCGCTACGCAACGCTGGGCAGATGACGAATTACGCAGTGTTAACGCTCAAATAGAGTATCTTTTAAGGCAAGCGCTGCTTAAAGAAGGTCGTATTAAACTGGTTCAACAGGTAACTACACTTGTTGAACAGGTTGAACAAGATGGCAATGCAAATAGTGCTAACGCGAGTGACGATGCGAATAAAGACTAGCGGCTTAGCAGGTGCTAGTAGTTATACCAGTTGAATTAAATATTTGATCATTCAGCGAGAGTTAAAAGGTTTATAGGCTAGGCTTTGATTGCAGATAATGGTTACTCCCTTGTCAAAATCAATAACGCTGCATATAAGCCTTTTAAACTCGCCCTTTGGGAGCTTGTCAGGAAAGCGATAGTTTCACAAATTTCTTTGTTGGAGAATGACTACAACAGCATCAATTTGCTTTACTCTAACTTTCCTGACATAGCTCTGAAATGGTTAAATATTTATTTCAATTGGTATTAAGTAAAAAAGAGTGTCCGAGGACACTCTTTTTGTTTCAGGGGCAAGTTTAATGGCTAACATGCAAACTGACCCTAATTGAACTTTGACGCAATTATCCTTGTTGGAAACGGTAAACACTGCCAAGGTTTAGAATTTGCGTTAATTCATCTAGCGCAGTTCTCGACTCAGTGACTAATGCAGGATCGCGCAAGTCATTCAGCGCTAATGTTTCACGATAGTGCTTGTCTACCCAAGCATTTAGCTGCGTAAATTTATCATCAGATAAGATGCACTCAGGGTTAACTGCCGCAAGCTCTTGCTGAGTTAATGCAACACGCAAGCGCAAACAAGCTGGGCCTCCACCGTTTTTCATACTCTCGTTTACATCGTAGTATTTCACTTCTTTAATCGGCGTATTCAAAGTAACAAGCTCGTCTAAGTATGCTTTTACTCGGCTATTCTCGTAACAGTGCATTGGCGCGATTATCGCCATCTCGCCTGAAGGCAATGTGATAATCTGAGTGTTAAACAGATAAGTATTTACACAATCTTCCACCGATACTTGCTCGTTTTTAACTTCGATACAATGTAATTCTGTGTCACCAAACTTAGCACGCAGCTCAGCTAGGAACTTATCTGTTTCTAAAAATGCCTGCTGGTGATAGAACAATACATTTTGGTTACCTACAGCAATAACATCATTGTGGAATACACCTTGGTCGATCACGTCTGGATTTTGCTGAACATACACCGTCGATTCGTCATTTAGACCGTGCAAACGAGCAACGGCTTTGCTCGCCTCTAATGTTTGACGGGCAGGGAATTTTGCTGGCATTGGCATATTGCGATTAAATGCATAACGACCAAAGGTGAAAATTTCGATACCTTGCGACTCGTAATCTGCGCACAAACGCGTATGGTTTGCAGCACCTTCGTCACCAAAGTGATCGTTATCAGGTAAATGCTGGTGGTGCGCAAAGTGTTGTTCGTTAGCAAATGTTGCCTTTAAGATATTGCCTGTCGTCTCTGGCTCTAATGAGCGGTGAAATTTATTTGTAAGGTTTGCAGGAGTGAAATGCACCTTGCCATCATTGGTATCTGCAGAAGGGGATACTGTTGCGGCATTTGCTGTCCACATACTTGACGCGGAACAACATGCAGACAGTAGCGCAGGTGCTTGTTTGTAAGCAGCTTCAAGTACTTGTGCATCAGTGCCAGTAAAGCCCAAACGACGTAACGCATACATATCTGGACGCTCTTGTGGCGCAAATACACCTTGGGTCATCCCCATATCGTGCAGAGCTTTCATTTTAGCTAAACCTTGTTTAGCCGCCTGCTTAGGGCTAGAAGTGTCATTAGCATTTGATAACGATGCTACATTACCCTCTGATAAGCCCGCATAATTGTGTGTTGGCCCCACTAAGCCGTCAAAATTAACTTCTACACTTTTCATTGAATTCACCTACCGAAAATTTGTCAGCCATTTTACCTAAATAAGGTGTTTTAGAAAGTATTCGTTTAATGTCAAAACTGAAGCACTTGAAAGACCTTATTATTAGTCTGCCTATTCTTCTGTCTATTTCTCGCTATTTAGCGTACTATTTAGAAAGCGATGGCTTTTACCTTTCAACTGTGAGCATCCCCTGACATAAAGCCAATGCAATTGAATATAAACTAAGAATTGCTAGTGATGGCGCCACTAAATTAGGGTTGTTGAGTGAAGGCAGTATTTTCTTACCTCGTTGTATTTGTGTTTTTGGGGCTAGTTGCTTCAAACACTTTGGCTGCTGATGCTGTAAAGCTTGGTATGTCTGCACCTTTCTCAGGGCCAACAGAACACTTGGGCCAAGCAACTCGCGAAGGCGCGCAAGCTTACTTTAATAAGTACAACGCAACACCAGAAGGTAAACAAACTCCGATAGAACTCGTTACCTATGATGATGGCTACGAACCTCACAACACCTACAAAAACACATTAAAGCTCATACAAGAAGACAAGGTATTTGCCTTGTTTAATTACGTAGGTACGCCAACTTCTAAAGCAATATTACCGCTTGTAAAACGTTACAATATTCCTTACTTGTTCCCCTACACCGGAGCAGAATTTCTACGTTGGCCTGTAGTCGACCAAGTATATAACTTTCGCGGCAGCTACTATCAAGAAGCCGAAACTTTGGTTAGTTATTTCGTTAAGAAACATCGAATTAAAAAGGCAGGGCTTTTCATTCAGTCAGACGCTTTCGGCATTGAAGCAAGCAGGGGCTATGTCAAAGCACTGAACCGAAAGTGGATAACAAATACCTTCCAAATTAGGTATCGCAGAAATTCTGAAGATATTGCTCACGCCATTGAGCAAATGAAGGCACAAAAACCGGATGTTATCTTTGCTGTCGGCACTTACCAGCCTGTTTCACAACTCGTCAACGAATTACGACGTGACAATATTAATACACCTGTAGCGACGTTATCTTTTAGTGGCGCTGAAGCACTGCGTACGCACCTTGAATACTTCGATCAGATATACATTTCAACGGTTTTTCCAAACCCAAAAGCCTCTGACCTTCCAGTGATACAAGAGTACCGTGAAGACATGGCTGGCCACGAACTAAGTCATGAATCTTTAGAAGGCTATTTAAATGCCAAGTTATTTACGGAGATGATTAAAAAGAGTAAAAAGCCCATTACTCATGAAAACTTTATAAAATCTACAGAAACTCATCTATTTGACTTGGGCGGAATATCGCTTAGATATAGTACAGAAAATCATTCAACTTTATTACCCATCACCCTGAATAAGGTGACTAAAGATGCAATTGTCGAGATAAAAGACTAAACCCGAGTTGTTTAGTTTAAAGTGCTTTCTTCATCTTAAATTTAGTTTTAATCACTTCTGTTTGATAAGCCATCAGTTCACTAAATTGTTTTGCCGTTATGTTTTCAATAATCGTGCGATAACTAATGTCGCGCAGCCATTCAATGTTATAAGGACATTTGTCAATTAACTGCTTAAGTTGGCTAGCGAGTTCCTGTTCACACAAACCTAAGTTAACACTACGATAGCAAAGCGCCTCAGCAAACTGTGTTGGTGTTAAACAGTAATAATCTCTGCTATTGGGCGCGACAAAGTCAGGCTGAAAAGCAGAGATTGCGAGATTAGATTGCGGGCGTGGAAAGTGAACCGTAATATCATCGTTTACTAGAGAACGCCCGGACTTTTGTTTAAAGCCTTTGCCTGTTAAATAGTTAATCACATAGTTTCGCTGCCCTACTGACAGTACGTCGTAATCGTTACGCACAAACCAGTTGTCATCGTAAACGGTGAGTGCCGGTATTTGAGGGGTACTGTAGAGGTTTTTATCTTTATTGACATGTTCAAAGACGAGAGATTCTGCCGTCATCATTATTCAGCCTTATTAACCGTCTGATAGCAGGCTTACTATCAGTCCTAAAATTTACTCAGCACATTAATGACCTGTTGTGCTCTAAGACCTTCAGCATTTCGGGGCTAGGGTTCATACTGCAACTGACAAACCTCCCCTACACTGAACATAATAAAGAATTTGTCAACTCACGAAAGTACGATTCCCGCAAAGTCGACAAGAAACCCGTGTTAAAACAATTTTTTAGCGGATATCCATGAAACAAAATAAATACTAACTATACTTGAATTTATTTCACGTTGCTTTTGACTGGAAACCTGAGGGGTTATCAGTCTTAACACACTCACAGGAGCAGTAATGCTAAACCTACGTCAATTCCGTATAAAAACTCGCATGCTCTTCATCATTTCCATCGTATTTATCGGATTAGTAACACTTGCGATAGTCTCGTTGCATTACGAGCGTGAAGCACTTTACGATCAGCAAAAAGAAAAAGTGGAAAAAATGGTGCAAGGCGTTATCAGTATTGCTAAGTACTACCACGGCTTGTCAATCGCTGGTGAAATGACAGAGCAAGAAGCCAAAGACACTGTTATATCGATACTCAACAATTTTAGATATGACGGTAATAATTATGTTTGGATTAATGACGATAAACCAAACATGATCATGCACCCGTTCAAGCCAGACCTTAATGGTACATCTGTGGCAGGTGTGAAAGACCCAGATGGTGTTGCGCTATTTATTGAAATGGTCAATGTCGCTAAATCAAAGGGTAAAGGTTATGTTCCCTATAAATGGCCGAAACCTGGAGCCGATGCGCCTGTTGACAAAGTTTCGTATGTCGAGGCGTTTACCCCATGGCACTGGATAATTGGTACCGGCATATACATCGATAACGTAGAAGAAGTCTTTGCCGTCCACAGAAATATCATTGTCGTTATTTCGATTATCATTTTAGCACTGGTGATCATGCTTATTAACTTGATTGGTAGCAGTATTATTAGACCTTCCCGAGAGGCCTATCTATCAATGCAGAATATTGCAGAAGGTGATGGCGATTTAACTCAGCCACTGACTACCGAAGGTAATGACGCGATAGCTCGACTGGGTAAGGCGTTTAATAGTTTCACTGAAAAAATGCGAGAATCGCTTAAAGAAGTAGCCCAAAACGCTCAACAAACGTTGCAAAATGCCGAGATGGTTGCCAATACCAGTATCGCCAATAAAGAGTTTATCCAGACACAAAGCGACAACACCACTCAAGTTGCCGCTGCAATGGAAGAAATGACAGCGAACATTCAAGAAGTAAGCTCTAACGCAGACGCTGCAGAGCAGGCAGCGATCGATGCACAAAAAAATACCTCAGCGGGTAAAGCTATTGTCTCAAGTACCATTGATGAGATTGAACACCTTTCTGCCGATATTGACGAAGTGAGTAACAAGATTAACGAGCTAGCAACAGAGTCGCAAAATATAGGGGCGGTGCTAGATGTTATCCGTGGTATTGCTGAGCAAACAAACCTTCTGGCACTTAATGCGGCTATTGAAGCAGCACGTGCAGGCGAACAAGGTCGAGGCTTTGCGGTCGTTGCCGATGAAGTGAGAACCTTAGCGAGCCGCACTGGGCAAAGCACTGATGAAATTCAAGAGATGATCACCAAGTTACAAAACGGTGCTCAACAAGCTGTAGAAGCGGTAAATAACAGCCAGAAAACTTCTAAA
Source organism: uncultured Thalassotalea sp. (assembly GCA_947492575.1). Lineage (GTDB taxonomy): Bacteria > Pseudomonadota > Gammaproteobacteria > Enterobacterales > Alteromonadaceae > Thalassotalea_F. The sequence goes on along the minus strand of CANLNK010000001.1, from coordinate 932,794 downwards.
CAAACTGTAGAGAGTGCCGCAGAAGCAAACGATTCACTATCGCAAATTGATGATTTAATGTTAGTTATCTCTGATATGAACTCACAAATAGCACGTGCAACCGAGCAACAAACACAAGCGGCTAACGAAGTGAACCTAAGAATTGCAGAGCTCGCTGATATGACAGGCGAAGCGCTGAATATGACAGAAGATTTGTCTCAAGCAAGCGTGGAGCTGAAATCAAGCAGTGACCAAATGAACGAAGTTGTTGGTCGATTCAAACTGGATTAAACCCAAATTTAGTTAAGCATAAAAAAATGCGGCAAAAGCCGCATTTTTTATCTCAGTTAATTTACTTAGGTCAGCCAATTAAGCGTTTTGTTCTTTCGCTTCGGCAGCGTCAGAAGACTCTAAGCCTTGCTCACCCGCAAACTTATCAACCCAAAGTGCAATCGCACCGTCACCTGTTACGTTACACGCTGTACCAAAGCTATCTTGAGCTAAGTACAACGCAATCATTAGCGCTAGTGCCGCATCAGAGAAGCCTAACATGCTAGCGAGTAAACCTAATGCTGACATTACTGCTCCACCTGGCGCACCCGGTGCCGCAATCATTGTGATACCTAGCACCAAAATGAAGCCAATCATGCCACCGATACCTGGAACTGTTAGCTCTGGTGTTAATAACATAACGGCGGTTGCACAAGTAATAATCGTAATCGTTGAGCCGCTTAAGTGAATAGACGCACATAGAGGCACAGTAAAGTTAGCAATGCCATCGCGTACGTTGTTTGCCTTGTTAGCTCGCAACGATACAGGAATTGTTGCGGCACTCGACATAGTACCTAACGCCGTGAAGTATGCTGGAAGCATGTTTTTAAGTAATTCAAAAGGTGAGCGCCCCATAGCGATTGCACTGCCGACATAAAGCACTGTAATCCAAACCCAGTGCATCACAATTGCCAATACCAGTACCACACCAAATGTCTTCAGAGTCGAGAATACCGTACCGTCTACTGTCATCTCTGCGAATACACCTGCAATGTAAAATGGTAGCGCAGGGATAATGACTTTACTCAACAATACTTCAACGATGTCACGTGCTTCGTTAACACCTTTGCGTAAGCTTGTTGCGTTAATCGCGCTAATGCCAATACCTAAAATAAACGCCAATGCTAATGCGGTCATCACTTCAAACATTGGTGGAATACTTAGTTCAATAAAGCCTTTAAGTTTTTCACCTTCTTTTACGGTTTCTAACGCATTACCAGAAACCAAGCTAGGCAGAACACTACTAGCGACAAGAAACGCTAACATACCGGCAATAATGGTTGAGCCATAAGCTAAACCAACGGTTTTTCCTAACAACGAGCCTGAGCCTTGTGGTAATGAAGCAATGCCACTGGCAATGTAGAAAAGAATAATCAGTGGGATCGTGAATTTAATCAGCTGACCAATCAAGGTTTGAACTGTAAATAACGATTGGACGATGACGTCTGGGCCATAAAGACCAATCAGCATACCAGCAACAATACCGGCGATAAGTTTAAGGACAAGGTTCATGAATGCTCCAAGAATCTAATAATTGTTATTATTGATATAGGTGTTTTATTACTCGCCGTATTCTAACGCGATTATTCAGCTAACCGCCAGTGCACTTGCACCTTATGTGAGTGTTTGCTTGCTAAGTAGGGTTTACAGACAAATTTACTTGGCACTGTTACTAGCTCTTCACGCCAATAAACAAAAGGCAAGCGAGTGCGTTCCCAGGTGGGAATGTTGAGCTCTTGCAGCACTTTTTTCAGTGGTCTAGAGCGATCGCGATAGTCAGGGGAAATCTTTGGATTTTGGTGTGCAAACCTAATACTGAGTTTATTTTCTGACGATAAAGGTGCGGAGAAAACAACTGCGTCCTTATCAGCATTTGAAGAAGAATCAAGCAATGTAAATACTAGCTGTCCGAGCCCATCAGGTAACTTTACGATCGAGCTTCCAAGGTCATCAAAGATTACTTCTGCACTGAAGTCACTGACATCTTGATAGTCAGGCGTAAAAAATAACTCATGTTTAAAACGACGTGCCCAAACATCACCTAGTTTAACTGCTGGAACTTTATCTCCCTCGCTGGCTAACTGATTAAAGAGCTCTTTTAACTGCGCTTGTGAAGGCATTTCAGCGTTATTTTGTGCAAGAGAAAAGCGAATGACATTGTTAAACCTCGCTTGGCTAAACGCCGACAACGTAGAGAGGTCAAGTGCCCCAGAATCTGATGTCACTGTGCCCAAATCTTGCTCTGCAAGCTCATCAACTAGCAGCTGGTTTTCACGGCACAGCGCTGCACTGCGAGCAGTTGTTTGAATAAATGAGGGCCATCTTTCTGTGACTATTGGCAACACTTGATTTCGAATAAAGTTTCTGTCGAACTTACTATCAGCATTGGAACTGTCGGTAACCCACTCTAGTTTGTGCTTATTAGCGTAGGCTTCAATATCTGCACGTGTAACATGCAAAAGCGGGCGACAGAGCAGGTGCTGTTTCAACGAGCTAATGGCTGTCATTGCAGACAAGCCTTTGACGCCTGCGCCACGCTTAAGTGCTAATAAGAATGTTTCTGCTTGATCATTAAGGTGATGGCCTGTAAGAATTATTGCTGGCGTTTGAAATACACTGGCGAGCGCCTGGTAACGCGCTTCTCTTGCTAATGCTTCAATGCTCTCTCCAGATGACAAATCGAGCGACACCTTGATACCACGAAAACCAATACCTTTTGCTTCGCTCTGCTGCTTAGCAAAGGAAAGCCACTCATCGGCATCAGGACTTAATCCATGGTGAATATGGCAAAGCACGATATCACGATTAGCAAGCAACTTAGGAATACTGGTACTAAGGCACTCACTAGCAAGATGTAATAATACCTGCGAGTCTACACCGCCACTAAACGCTATGACGAGCGGGTGTTCGGGATAGTCTCGACATAATGTCGTAAGTTGGCTAATCGCTTGTTTCATAGATGCTAAGTCTTAATTAAAATCTCTCATTAAAAAAGCGGCCATACAGCCGCTCTTTTTCGTTTATGTAGTTTACCTTAGCAGTAACCGAATGACATCAATCGCTCATAGCGTTTTTCAATCAGTTCCTCTTGTGACAAGCCAGATAGGCCATCAAGATCCGCTTTGATTGCTTGCTTTAAATACGATGACATTTCATCGATATCTCGATGTGCACCGCCTAGAGGCTCATCAATTACCCTATCAATAAGTTCTAGTTCTTTAATGCGGTTAGCAGTAATACCCATCGCTTCTGCTGCAGTTGATGCTTTTTCAGCAGTTTTCCAAAGGATTGAAGCACAGCCTTCTGGCGAAATTACAGAATAAGTAGAGTATTGAAGCATATTAACTTTGTCACCCACACCAATAGCTAATGCACCACCAGAACCGCCTTCACCAATTACCGTACAAACGATTGGAACCGTAAGGCGTGACATTACTTTTAAGTTACGTGCAATAGCTTCACTTTGACCACGTTCTTCTGCGCCAACACCTGGGTAAGCACCTGGCGTGTCAATGAAAGTAATGATTGGCATTTTAAAACGTTCAGCCATTTCCATTAAACGCAATGCCTTACGGTAGCCCTCTGGACGCGGCATACCGAAGTTACGCTTTACCTTCTCTGATGTTGAACGGCCTTTTTGATGACCAATAACCATCACAGGTTTGCCATCTAAACGAGCTGTACCACCAACAATTGCTTTGTCGTCGGCATAAGCACGGTCACCAGCAAGTTCGTCAAACTCGTCAAAAATACGATCAAGGTAATCTAAGGTATAAGGGCGTTGAGGGTGACGCGCCACACGAGCTGTTTGCCAAGGGTCTAGATCGGCATAGATTTTCTTTGTGAGCTCGTCGTTTTTATCACGAAGCTGGGTAATTTGCTCTTCAATATCTAAGTTTAATTCTTGGCCGTTATTAACTAGCTGTAACTCTTCGATTTTCGCTTCAAGCTCTGCAATCGGTTGCTCAAAGTCTAAAAAATTTAATGACATACTTATTTGTCTACCTAACCTGTCGATAACTAGCGATAACGCTAATTCTTGTTATTTAAATTGTAGCGCGAGGTTCGCCTCGCCTAACATAACTTTTAGTTCGTGTAATAGTGTATCTGCCGGTGTTACCCGCCATTGAACGCCTAGCTCGAGCATCGCCTCAGCTTCTGGTCGCTTATAAAAGACACGTACTGGGCAAGTACCATCTTTAAACGGTGACAATACTTGCGTAAATTTGTTGATAAAGTCTGCGCCAATGTGCGCAGTGTCCACGTTTATGTCCAGAGATTTCAAATGATTTTCTCTGGCATCCGCGATGGTCACTATATCTCGGGCCGTCATTGTATATCCACCCGAATAATCATCAAAGCTGACCTGTCCACTACACACTAAAATTGCGTCATTTTCCAGCAAATCTTGGAAGGTTTCGTAATCATCGGGGAATAAACGGATATCCATACGTGCACTTTTGTCATCTAATGTTACCAGCGCCCAGCGTTTTCCGCGTTTATTAGTGAGCACGCGAACACCTATAACAAGGCCTACGACGGTTGCTGACTTTTCTTTGCCTGTTGGCTGAACAGCAACTAAACGGCTCGTTGCATAGTGTTTTATTTCAGGCAAATAGCGATTGATCGGGTGACCGGTTAAATAAAGGCCAAGCGTTTCTTTTTCGCCCTCTAGCCATTGCGGCTCTGGCCATTCGGGAACCACTTTAAACGATTGGCGCGTATCGTCCGGCTCTTCGTTAATCAAACCGAACAAATCGTCTTGCCCCAACGACTGAGCTTTGTGATGCTGCTCAGCAGCCTTAATCGCTTCTGGCAAGGTTTCAAATAACGCCGCTCGGTGCGGGCCACCATTTTCTGTTCGAGGGCCCAAACCATCCATAGCACCTGACTTGATCAAACGCTCAAGTACACGTTTGTTGGTTTTTTTGATATCAACACGTGCACAGAAATCAAATAGATCAGCAAACGGACCACCTTCTTCACGAGCGGAAATAATGGCTTCAATCGGACCTTCACCGACGCCTTTAACGGCACCAATACCGTAAACAATTTCATCGTTTTCATTAACGGTAAACTTGTACTGACCTGAATTAACATCAGGCGGTAGCAAGGTCAGTCCCATGTTGTTGCACTCATCAACAAGGGTAACAATTTTCTCAGTGTTATCCATATCGGCAGACATTACTGCCGCCATAAACGGCTGAGGGTGGTGCGCCTTCATCCATAGGGTTTGATAAGATACAAGTGCGTACGCTGCTGAGTGAGACTTGTTAAAACCGTAACCCGCGAACTTTTCTACCAAGTCGAAAATTTTCATGGCGAGTTCGCCATCAACACCGTTATTTATCGCCCCTTCTTCAAAGGTTGAACGCTGTTTTGCCATTTCTTCTGGCTTTTTCTTACCCATCGCACGACGCAACATGTCGGCGCCACCAAGACTGTACCCCGCAAGCACCTGAGCAATCTGCATTACCTGCTCTTGGTAGAGAATGATGCCGTAAGTCGGTTCGAGCACTGGTATTAAAGATTCATGTTGCCAAGTAGCATCTGGATAAGAAACTTCCTCACGACCGTGCTTACGTTCGATAAAGTTATCAACCATGCCAGAATCGAGTGGACCTGGTCGGAATAGTGCTACCAGTGCGATAATATCTTCAAAACAGTCAGGCTTAAGTTTTTCAATTAGCGCTTTCATCCCTGAGGATTCCAGCTGGAATACAGCGGTGGTTTGGGATGCTAGCAGAACATTGAATGACGCTTTGTCGTCAAGTGGAATAGCGGCAATATCAATCGGTTCTTTGCCTTCTTTGAGCAGTTTCTCATCCGCCATCTCAATCGCCCACTGCAAGATTGTCAGTGTACGTAGACCTAAGAAATCGAACTTAACTAGACCAGCGTCCTCAACGTCATTCTTATCAAACTGAGTAACCGGGTTTTTACCTTCTTCATCACAGTAAAGGGGTGCAAAGTCAGTAATCGTTGTCGGTGAAATAACAACACCACCGGCATGTTTACCGGCGTTACGAGTCGTACCTTCTAAGATACGACACATATCAATAAGGTCTTTTACTTCGGTGTCTTGTGCGTACAGCTCTGGCAGTTTGGGTTCAACATCAAATGCTTTGGTTAGCGTCATCCCCGGATCGCCTGGAATGAGCTTAGAAATTCGATCAACAAAGCCGTACGGGTGACCTAAAACACGACCTACATCGCGAATTACCGCTTTTGCCGCCATGGTTCCGAAGGTAATAATCTGAGATACCGCATCTCGCCCATAAAGCTCAGCGGTGTGATCGATTACCTCGTCACGTCTATCCATACAAAAGTCGACGTCAAAGTCAGGCATTGATACACGTTCAGGGTTCAAGAAACGTTCGAATAGTAAATCGTATTCTAATGGGTCAAGGTCGGTAATTTTTTGCGCATACGCTACCAACGATCCCGCGCCAGAGCCACGCCCAGGACCCACTGGGATATTGTTATCTTTACTCCACTGAATGAATTCCATTACGATCAAGAAGTAACCGGGGAATCCCATGCTATTGATTACATCGAGCTCAATTTTCAAGCGTTCATCATAAGGTTTACGCTTTTCTTCAAAATCTGGCGCATCTTTATCAAATAAGAACTCCAGGCGCTCTTGCAAACCTTCTTCAGAGACCTTAACCAAATAGTCTTCGATGGGTAAACCTTCGGTCGGGAAGTCTGGTAAAACATATTCACCTAACGTCACCGTTACGTTACAACGTTTTGCTATTTCTACTGTGTTGGCAAGTGCCTCTGGAATATCAGAGAACAGCTCAAGCATTTCCGCTTCACTGCGTAAATATTGCTGATTGGAATAGCGTTTAGGGCGACGCTTATCGTCAAGAGTGTAACCGTCATGAATACAAACACGTATTTCATGAGGTTCGAAATCTTCAGGAGTTAAGAACACAACTTCATTGGTTGCAACAACAGGCAAGCCAAAATGTGCGGCGGCATCGATGGCTAGATGCAGGTAGTTTTCCTCATCCTCTCGGCCAGTTCGGATAAGCTCTAAGTAGTACCTATCGGGAAAGTACTGCTGGTAGAACTGGATCATTTGCGTGGCAAGTTCATTGTTGCCTTTAAGCAACGCTTTCCCTACATCACCTTCCCTGCCACCTGAAAGAATAATTAAGCCTTCAGCATGTTCAATAAGCCAATCTCTATCGAGGATCGCCTTGCCTTTAACATGGCCGCGTAAATACGCTTTTGAAATAAGTTCAGTTAAGTTTTTATAGCCCGTATTATCTGACGCTATTACTACGAGCCTAAATTGTTCATCTTCTAGCTCATCGCTTTGCGCCCAAAAATCACAACCAATGATGGGCTTAATGCCAGCACCATGACAGGCATGATAATACTTTACCAAGCCACAAAGGTTAGTTTGATCGGTTAATGCAATAGCAGGCATGCCAAAATCAGCCGCTTTTCCGATAATAGGCTTAACTTTGCTCAAACCATCACACATAGAAAAGTCGCTATGGACACGAAGATGAATAAATTGAGGCTCTGCTACAACTTGGGGCTCAGACATTAATAATCACTTATTATCTATAATTCAATAGGTTACCAATAATATTTTGGCTATTTTCGTTAAGGTTTATTAACAATAGCGGCAACCGGTTTAAAGCTTTTACGATAACAGTCTAACACCCCTAATTCAGCTATTTTTTCAAAATGCGCCTTCGTGGGATAACCTTTGTGTGCCGCAAAACCAAACTCCGGGTGCATGGCATCGAGGGCTATCATGTCGTTATCACGCTCAACCTTTGCAAGAATAGAGGCAGCACTAATCTCAGCAACACGCGCATCCCCTTTCACCACAGCCTGAGATGGAATACCAAGTTCAGGGCAACGGTTGCCATCAATTAAGACATAGTCAGGGGTTACATTTAAGCCAGCAACCGCTCGCTGCATTGCCAACATCGTTGCGTGCAGAATATTGATGGTATCGATTTCTTCAGGTGTTGCACGACCAATGGCCCAAGCAACGGCTTTTTCTTTAATCTCTTGCGCGAGAATTTCTCGCTTCTTCTCAGACAGCTTTTTAGAGTCCATCAAGCCTTCAATGGGATTATCCATATCTAAAATAACCGCCGCAGTAACCACATCACCAACAAGTGGGCCACGGCCAACTTCATCAACGCCTGCGATACAGTAAGCAACAGGGTATTCAAATGGTGGTAATTCTTTTTTAGGCTTTTTAGTTTTTACAGCGGCTTTTTTAGGTTCAGTTGCCATGAAAATCTCTTTATTAACACAAAGATGTAATTAGGTTGCTAACTCGATAATTACCGAGTGGCTATCGACTAAGTATTTGTTAGCGCTTATCGTTTAACGGACTGTCTTGCCATAACTCGATAACGGCTTGAGCTGCTTGCTCGCTTGCATCCTGCTTTAGCGTTAGGTGGATATCTGTAAAGGCTTGGTCTAGTGAGCTTTGGTCTTGATACAAACGCTCTTTAACCAGCGGCACAATGTTCTCTGGGGTCACCTGATCTTGTAATAGCTCTGGCACGAGTTCTTTATCGGCAAGTAAGTTAGGTAATGAGAAGTGCTTTAGCTTCACTAAGTGCTTACCTAATTGATACGTTAGCCAGTTAAAGCGATAAGTGATCACCATCGGGCGCTTAATTAACGCAGCTTCTAACGTCACTGTACCAGATGCAGTTAATAGGCAATCACTTGCTGCCATTACTTGCTGGGTTTTACCTACGATGACATTCACCGGAAGCTCAGGCGCAATTTCCTGATGTAACTGATTAAACTGCTCAGCACGTTTGTCGCTGATCATTGGCGCAACAAAAGTTAAGCTAGCATCTTCTGCAAATAGTTGTTTTGCCGATAGCAAAAAAGGTTCAACGAGACGCGACAATTCACCGCCGCGACTACCTGGCATCAATGCCAATACTTTACCTTTGCCATTAAGCCCTAACGCATTGCGTGCCTCAAGCTTGTCCGAAGTTAGCGGGATATCATCAGCTAGAGAGTGACCGACAAACTTACAAGGTACGTTGTATTTGTCATAAAACGCTTTTTCAAATGGCAATAGTGCAAGTACAAGATTTGTAGCACGCTCTACTTTAAATACGCGCTTTTCTCGCCATGCCCACACAGATGGACTCACGTAATGCACCGTTTTAATGCCCTGCGCTTTTAACCTCTCTTCCAACGTGAGATTAAAGTCTGGTGCATCGATGCCAATGAACACGTCTGGCTTGTTCTGTGTGAAATAGTCGGTAAGTGTTTTACGTACGTGTAACAAACGTCTTATTCTTCCCAGTACTTCAACAATCCCCATCACTGCCAGCTCATCCATTGCAAACAGACTTTCAAAGCCAAGTGCTTGCATTTTAGGGCCGCCGATACCGACAAACTTTGCATTAGGAATTTTAGCTTGTATGGATTTGATTAGGCCTTCGCCTAGGGTGTCGCCAGAGTGTTCGCCAACGACAATGGCGAACACAGGAGCTTTTGAGGATAATTCTGACATCAAGAAAAACGGTAATTATTATTAGCTAAAGTTAGCGAATAATACCACGGTTTGATGACTTGATAAATTCAGCAAACACTTGCACTTCAGGGTATTGCTCCGCCATTGGCGCAATGTCTGCCAATGCTTCATCAACTTTTAATCCTTGGCGGTATAACGCTTTATATGCACGACGAATCGCTAGAATCGCGTCTTTCTCAAAACCACGACGTTTTAAACCCTCCGAGTTCAGACCAAATGGCGAAGCACCATGCCCTGAAGCCATCACGTAAGGAGGGACGTCTTTTAGCACGAGTGAGTTTGCAGCGATAAAGGCATGGTCACCAATTTTACAAAACTGATGAACACCCACCATACCGCCTAGAATTGCCCAATCACCTACGTGTACATGACCTGCAATAGACGCATTGTTGGCCATGATACAGTGGCTACCGACGATACAGTCATGAGCAACATGCGTGTACGCCATAAATAGGTTATTACTGCCGATCTTCGTTAAGCTATCGTCTTGGATAGTCCCACGGTGAATCGTACAGCATTCACGAAACGTATTATTATCGCCAATGATTAACTCTGTGGGCTCACCGTCGTACTTTAAGTCTTGGCAATCTTCACCAATCGTAGCGAATTGATAAATAGTATTGCCCTTGCCTATTTTGGTTGGGCCTTTAATCACTACATTCGAGCGAATATCGCAATCGTCACCAATGACAACGTCCTTGCCAATATACGTCCAAGGTCCTATGGAAACGTTTTTACCTATTTGAGCACCAGGCTCAATAATCGCTTGTTCGTGAATCACTAATTATAACTCTCGTCTTGCACACATCAGGTCAGCAGAACACACTACTTTACCGTCAACTTTTGCTTCACCGTAAAACTTCCACATGCCACGGCGTTCTTTTACAAACTCAACGTGTAAGTGCATTGTGTCGCCTGGTGTTACTGGGCGTTTGAAGCGTGCATTATCAATAGATGCAAATAAGTATAGCTCTTTACCAGCTTTGTCTTCGTGCGTTTTAAAGCCCAAAACGCCAGTAGCTTGCGCTAATGCTTCTAAGATCATTACGCCTGGGAAAATAGCGTTACCAGGGAAGTGACCTGTAAAAATTGGCTCGTTGAAGGTAACATTCTTAACACCGTGCAACCATTTCCCTGGTTCAAAATCTAAAACACGGTCAACCAACAACATTGGGTAACGGTGTGGAATTAACTGCTGAATTTCTTCAACAGTAATGACATTTTTTTCTCTTTCCAAGTTAGCGTTCCTTTTTGGCTTCAGCTACCACTTTTTCAAGTTGAGCAACTTTCTTTGTTGTTTCGTCAATTTTTCTCAGACGGGCATTCATGCGATGCCAATCTTTATTCGGTTGAGAAGGCATACCAGATGAATAAACACCCGGCTTTGTAATGGCTTTCGTCACCATCGTCATGCCTGTTAGTACAACATTATCCGCTACTTCGATGTGCCCGTTAACTCCGACCAGCCCAGCAATAGTACAATTTTTACCAATTTTGGTACTACCTGCTATCACGCTGCACGCCGCCATGGCTGTGTTTTCACCAATTTCGACGTTATGGGCTATTTGTAGCTGGTTATCTAAAATACAGCCACTTCCAATGATAGTATCGCCTAATGCACCACGATCTATGGTGGTGCTCGCGCCAATTTCAACCCGATCGCCAATAATTACACGACCCAATTGAGGAATTTTATGCCATTGCCCTTGATGAGGGGCATAACCAAAGCCATCAGAGCCAATGACGGTATTAGCCTGTACCAAACAATGTTTACCAATTTCAATATTGTGATAAACGGTAACATTGGCCCAAAGCCTTGTCCCTTCACCGATAACAGTGTCTTTGCCAACGAAGCAGCCAGCACCGACCACAACGTTGTCGCCTAATACTACACCGCTCTCAATCACAGCATTAGCACCGATTGCAATACCTTCTCCAAGCGACACAGTATCGTCAATAACTGCGCGAGGATGAATATCAGTAGCAGGTGCAGGAGTTGAGTCTAGAAGCTGTGCAGTCATTGCATAACCCATGTAGGGGTTTGCCATAACAAGTGCATTTGTCGGGCAGCTGTCTAGCATGTCTTCAGAGATAATGACGGCACCAGCTTGGGTGTCTTTTAGTTGACTTTGGTATTTACTGTTGGCTAGAAAGGCGATTTGATGATTTTTTGCAGCCGCTAATGTAGCAAGACTGCTAACGGTAATGTTGCCATCACCCTTAACAGTCGCGCCAATATGCTTTGCAATATCAGTTAACGTATAACTCATTGCAATGATCTTAGTTTAGTTTGCTAACTTGCTCTACTACTTGCTCAGTAATATTTGAATCAGGCTTAGCGAACACAACTGATTTTTGCTCAATAACTACGTCATATTTGTTCTTTGCAGCAATGTTGTCTACTGCTTGACGAATTAACGCAACAATTTTAGACGTTTCTTCGTTTTGACGAGCTTGTGCTTTTTGTTGAAGCGCTTGACCTTTAGTTTGGTACTCAACGTTTAACTCAGCAATTTTCTTATCAAGCGCTTCTTGATCTTTCTTGCTCATAATTGAGCTATCACGCTTTTTCTTCTCTAAGTTGTACTTAAGATCGTTTTCTAATTGCTTAATAACTGCTTGCTCGTCTTTAAACTCAGACTCTAATGTTTGCATAACCGTTGCAGTTTGAGGGATCTTAGCCATTACCTCTTGGAAATTAACCACGGCAACCTTTTGCGCCATTGCTGCAGTTGTCATCAACATGCTTGAAGCAGCTGTTGCTACTGCTAGGGTTTTCATGAACTTTTTCAACTTATTCTCCTAAATATTAAATCTTTTATTGCGAGTCCACGCTTAGAATGTTTTACCAATATTAAAGCTGAAGAAACTTGTATCATCCCCATCTTCTTTTTTCAATGCTTTCGCAAAGCTAAAGATCATTGGTCCCATTGGCGAGATCCATTGAATTGATAAACCTGCCGAACTACGGTAACTACCAGGATCAGAGAAATCGCTAATTTTTTCAAATTCCGATTCAGCTAAGTCACGGTAGTCGTCCATATTAAATTCTGTATCCCATACGTTACCAACGTCAACGAAGATACTACTACGTACGCTGTTTGAGTAACCTTCGTCTAAGAATGGTGTAGGGAAAATAAGTTCAACACCACCAATAGCAAGTGCGTTACCACCTACTGAACGGTTTGAAACCGTAACGAAATCATGGTCGATACCTAAACAACAACCGCCGCCGCTACCAACTGGATCTGGCGTACCACCAATGGTTGTTGGCTGACGGAAGATTGCACGTGGACCTACGATGTTTGTTTCGAAACCACGTAATGTATCAGAACCACCGGCGCGGAAGTTCTCCCAGAATGGCAGAATTTGATCACTCGCACCAATACTACCGTAACCGTTAGCATAACCCGCTTCAAAGCGCGTTAGTACCGTCCAACGAGTATCTCGGGTAATTGGGAAGTACCATTTAGTATCTAAATTCAGTTTAAAGAACTGAGTATCAGAGTTTGGTGTCGTCATTTTGGCAGAAAATGACTGTTGCGAACCTGCCGATGGGAACGTACCACGGTTTAAGGTAACGCGAGAAATACCAGCTGTTAAATCAAACGTTTCAAACTCTAACTTGGCATCTGGGTTTTCAGGATCTGAGTATAAGTCGTAGAACTTTTGAATTTGCTCATAAGTTTGTAAACGAGTGATACCGTTACTCTTGTAGCCTAAGCCAAAGTTAACACGTACATACTCGTTAATTGGGAAACCTAAGTTAAGCCCTACACCATATGTCTTGTTTTCATATTCAACAAGGTTTGCACTACCCGCGTCAAACTCGTTGTAATAAATTGAGCCACCTAATGAGATGCCATCAACGGTGAAGTAAGGGTCAGTATAAGAAATACTTAAAGCACGAGAGTAACTTACTGTGTTGATGTTAAACGCTAAGCGGTTCCCCGTACCAAGGAAGTTATTCTGTTGAATACCTGCATTCAAGCTCAGCTTCGTTTGAGAACCATAACCAACACCGGCAGTAAATGAGCCTGAAGGTTGCTCTTTAACATCAAAATCAACGTTAACTAAGTCTTCTTCACCTGGGATTTGGTTAGTTTCAAACTCTACATTCTCGAGGTATGGTAAACGCGATAGACGCGCTTTAGAGCCTTCCACTAAGCTGTTTGACAGCCATGCACCTTCCATTTGACGTAACTCACGACGAAGTACGCGATCGGCGGTAACGTGGTTACCTTTAAAGTTCACACGGTTAACGTAGATACGTTTACCTGGGTCGATTGAAATCGATAGCTTTACAGTTTTGTCTTCATCGTTTATTTCAGGAACCGTTGTCACTTTCGGGTAAGCATAACCAAAACGACCTAAGAAACGACTAATAGTGTCTTCTGTATAAGTAACCTCAGCACCGTTATAAAGCTTATCTTCTCTTAACGGGTTAATAGCACGAATCGCATTCTCGAAACCTGCCATATCACCAACAAAGTCAACTTCACTTACTGTGTACTGCTCACCTTCAGAAACGTTAAGCGCAATGTATACCGCTTTTTTGTCTGGTGTCATCGATACCTGAGTTGAATCAACTTTGAAACGCAAGTAGCCGCGGTCAAGGTAGAAACTTTCAATCGTTTCCATGTCACCTTGAAGCGTTTGCTTTTGGTATCTATCTTGCGCCATGAAATTCCACCATGGCGAGTCGTAAGTTAGCTCAATATTTTTAAGCACTTCCTCATCGGTAAACACTTCATTACCTACAAGGTTAATTTGTTCAATTGCAGCCGCATCACCTTCGTCAAAGATAAGTTTCAAATTAACTCGGTTTCTTGGCAAATGGGTGATTTCAGCTTTTACGTTAGCATTGTATTTACCCACACTATGGTAGAAATCTTCTAGACCAGTCTCAAGGCCTGAAATTACCGTTCTATCTAATGTTTCACCAACGCGGATACCGCTGCCATCTAGACTCTCAGTTAACTGCTCGTCTTTTAGATCACTGTTATCTTCAAAGGTGATTTCACTGATCGTTTCTCGTTCAGTAACACGATAAATAATACGTTCACCATCACGATACACTTCAATATTATTAAAGTGACCTGATTTATATAGCGACTTTATCGATTGAGAAATACGAAACTCGTTAAGGGTATCGCCTACGTTGAATGGGATATGCGTTAGCGCCGCACCAAGTGCAACCCGTTGTAAGCCCTTTATCTGAATATCTTCTACTTGGAATTCATCTGAAGCATATGCCGAACTGCCGAGAGTGCCGAGTAAAACTGCAAGGGCGATTTTTTTAATCATCATAAATATAACTTTGGTTACTTCTTTTTATTAAAGTCGTGATAAATCGTTAAATATGGCGATGCTCATTAAGCCAAGCAAAGCAATTGCTCCGAATCGAAATCCCAACTCTTGTATTTTTTCTGGTACAGGCTTTCCTGTTAAAAGCTCTATAAGGTAATAAAGTAAGTGCCCACCATCAAGTACTGGTAACGGTAAAAGGTTAATTATTCCTAAATTAATGCTAATTAAGGCCAAAAAGCCTAGAAAATAGACAAAACCATAACCTGCACTGTTACCTGCTCCTTGAGCAATGGAGATTGGACCGCTTAAATTTTTCACTGACACATCGCCAGTGATCAGCTTGCCAATCATTTCGAAACTTAAGACCACTAAATTCCAAGTCCGTTCCATACTTTGACCTAAACTACCCAAAATTCCATATTGAATATTAATTCGGTATTCATCTGGCCAAGGGGCAAACGTCGGTGAAACACCTAAGTATCCTTGCTCTTTGCCGTTAACTTCTCTTGCATCTGGTATGACATAAAGCTTAATTAATTGGCCTTTTCGCTCAACTTCTAGCTGAACTTCCTGTTTAGGAAAGTTTTTAATCTCCGACGAGAACCAGCGCCAATCATCACTAATCGCATTTCCATTGAGGCTAATCAGTTTATCGCCGACCAATAACCCGCCGCGCTCGGCAGGTGACTTTTTACCGACTAACGCGATGATAGGCTCTACTTCAGGAGAGAATGGCACAATACCAAGGCTGGCGAGTGAAGAGATTTTCTCTGGTGAGAATGACCAATCTTGCGTGTCTAGCTTAAACTCTTTCTCAAACTGAGAATCAGGCATTTTGACTTTTAGTGGAATTTGCTGACTACCAATTTCACCGACAATGGCCATATTGATATCTTGCCAGTCGCGCACTCGAGTGCCGGCAACTTCAACAATCTCGCCACCTTCTGGCAACCTAGCTTCCATGGCAATAGAGTCTGGTTCGATATTACCAATTACAGGTTTGATACTCGGCACACCAATTAAGAACATTAGGTAGAAGGCAAAAATCGCAAATGCGAAATTGGCAAATGGACCCGCCGCAATAATAGCTATACGTTGATAGACGTTTTTGTTATTAAATGCTTGGTCTTTTTCATGCTCGGCGACTTCATCTACTCGCTCATCAAGCATTTTGACGTAACCACCAAGTGGAATAAGCGCTACGACATACTCTGTTCCCTGACTGTCAGTCTTTCGCCAAATTGGTTGTCCAAAGCCGACAGAGAATCGCTCTACTTTAACACCGTTTTTACGAGCCACCCAAAAGTGACCATACTCATGAACGGTAATTAGGACACCTAACGCGACAATAAATGACGCCAAATTCCACAGAATATCCAACATTTAAGTTTGCTCCTTGAGCTCAGCTACAATTGCCGACGCAAATTCTCTAGCTTTGCCATCCAGCGCCACCACATCGTCAATACAGTCTACCCTTTCTGAGACAAATTTATCGACAGATGATTCGTTGACTTTGTAAATATCCGTAAATTTGATATCGCCGGCTAAAAATGCCGCCACAGCTATTTCGTTACCTGCATTTAATGCAGTACAGGCTGCCTGCCCTTTGGAACAAGCTTCTATTGCCAATTTTAAATTCGGGTATCGTGCGTAATCGACTTGCTCGAATTCAAACGCTTTCGTGTTGAAAAAATCCAGCGGCTCTACGCCTGCATCAATTCGCTCAGGATACGCCAGTGCATGTGCAATTGGTGTGCGCATATCAGGGTTGCCCATCTGTGCCAATACGGAACCATCTTTGTACTGCACCATCGAATGAATCGTACTTTGCGGATGCAACACCACTTGAATTTGTTCAGGTTGCACATTGAAGAGCCATTTAGCTTCAATAAACTCCAACCCTTTATTCATCATGGTGGCAGAGTCGACCGATATTTTGCGTCCCATATCCCAGTTAGGATGTGCGCACGCTTCATCAGGTGTAACCGCTGATAATGTTTCAACGGTTCTCGTTCTGAAAGGACCACCAGAGCCAGTTAACAGAATTTTGCTAATGCCATTGTCAGCTAATTCACATTCGCCTGGGCGATGTTGTTCAAACTCAGGTAAGCACTGAAAAATAGCATTGTGCTCACTATCAATTGGTAAAAGCTTCGCACCTGACGTTTTTACAGCGTCGATAAAGATTTGACCAGAGGTCACTAACGACTCTTTATTAGCCAATAAAACACGCTTCCCCGCTTTCACCGCCGCTAATGTAGGTAAAAGGCCAGAAGAACCAACAATGGCAGCCATCACGGTATCAACATTAGCATCTTTGGCAATATCGCATAGTGCTTGATTACCAAACTGAACGTTTATATTGGTAATACCATGAGCGGTGAGTTTTTCTTTTAACGATGCTGCAGCCTGTTCACTTCCCATCACCACGTGTTGAGGTTTAAAGGCAAGACACTGGGCCAGCATTTTATCAACTCGACTGTGTGCAGATAGAGAAATAACCGTGAAGCGATCTGGATGACGTTGGATAATATCTAGCGTGCTTTCACCGATAGAGCCGGTAGAGCCTAGAATACAAACTTGGTGTTGCTGAACGCTATTTTTACGACTTGTAAGACTCACTGGTTTTTCACCGTTACCAGCCAATCAATACATAACACAGCGCGTATATTGGCGCTGTAGCTGTTAAGCTATCAATGCGATCTAAAACACCGCCATGGCCCGGTAATATCGTACCGCTGTCTTTAACTCCAGCTTGGCGTTTGAACATACTTTCGTTTAAGTCACCTAATACAGATATCGTCGTAATAATAACAGTTACCAGTAGAACGATAGCAAATTGCTCTGCTGTCCAACCAATAACTTTACCCGCACTCGCGACGAGTACACAGGCAAATGCAATTCCACCAAAGAAGCCTTCTAACGTTTTACCAGGGCTTACATTTGGCATTAATTTGCGTTTACCAATCGATTTACCCACAAAGTAAGCGCCAATGTCAGCACTCCACACCATTAAGAATAAAAACATGATGAGTTGCGCACCGTGATAAGGATCGGCTTCGTATTCACTGCTACGTATCACCATAAAAGCTAACCAAGTAGGAATAAGCGTCAGCCAACCGAATACACCGCGAATAGAACGATGGCTTGCCCAAAATGAGCTAAAGCGAGGATAAAGGAAAGTAAGTAACGCAGAAAGCAACCACCAAACGACTGCTAGCCAAAGGATATAAACAGCATTTTGCTGGAGTTGGCCTTTTGCGAGCCACAAGGTTTCCGGTGGCATTAAGGTCCAAATAACACAAATAAGTGCGACACTAGCAAAAACAAAACTGCTGCGTCTTTTAGTGCGAGCAAAGCCCATTAAAGGACCCCACTCCCAAGCTCCGATTGCCATAACCGACAACAAAAGCGCGCCAAATATTGGCAAAGGTAAATAAAAAATTGCCGCAATAGCAAGCGGTGCTAAGACCACCGCTGTGATAATTCGCTGCTTTAACAAAGGATATTCCTTTTATTGCTGTTTTACTTGCTCACCAGTTTTACCAAAACGACGTTCACGTTGTGTGAAAGTCTCTATTGCTTTGGTGAATTCAGCCTCATTAAAATCGGGCCACAATACATCGGTAAAGTAAAACTCCGCATAAGCAACCTGCCACAGTAAGAAATTACTGACGCGATGGTCACCGCCTGTGCGGATCATTAAATCTAAATCAGGCATATCATAGAGACTAGTTAAGCGATTCAAAGAGTCCTCGGTAATATCGTCTACTGATATTTCACCCTGCTTAACTTGTGCAGCTAATTGTTTAGCTGCATGTGTAATGTCCCAGCGGCCACCATAATTGGCGGCAATAGATAACACCATACCTTGGTTGTGTTCAGTGAGTGACTCAGCTGCCTTTATTTTTTCTTGTAGTTTGTTAGAAAAACGACTGACATCACCAATCACACGAAATCTTATATCATTTTTATGCAGGCGCTTCACCTCACGGTTCAACACCAGCATAAAGAGCTCCATTAAAACAGAGACTTCTTCTTCGGGACGTAACCAATTTTCGCTACTAAAGGCGAATAAGGTTAATGCTTTTACTCCCATTTTACGGGCTGCAGTCACTGTTGCACGGACTGATTCAACACCGTTCTTGTGGCCGAAAACTCGTTTCTTTCCTTGCATTTGCGCCCAGCGCCCGTTGCCGTCCATGATAATGGCAACATGATTTGGCACTTTAAGGTCTAATGCTTGGTTTTCAATACCCGTTGTCACTTAACTCTCGCTATATAAAAACGCCGTAGTAACTGCTCACTACGGCGTAGTATCCTTTGGATGGAAAAATTAAATTTCCATTAATTCCGCTTCTTTTTCAACTAAAAGTTGGTCAACTTGCTTGACGTACTTATCAGTGATTTTTTGAATTTCGTCTTCAGCTTGGTGCATTTCGTCATCGCTGATTTCTTTCTCTTTGTTCAATGATTTAACGTCTGAGTTAGCGTCTCGACGAATGTTACGAATAGCAATTTTGCCGTTCTCACCTTCACCTTTAACTACTTTAACAAGGTCTTTACGACGCTCTTCTGTTAACGGTGGAAGAGGAATACGGATTAACGTGCCTTGAGAAGAAGGGTTCAAACCTAAGTCTGACGCTAAGATTGCTTTTTCAACAGCGCCAATCATAGACTTGTCGAATACAGTAATCGCTAACGTACGAGCGTCTGGCACAGAAACATTACCTACTTGGTTCAACGGTGTTTCAGCACCGTAGTAATCAACTGAAATGTTGTCCAATAAAGAAGGATGTGCACGACCAGTTCTAATTTTATTTAAGTTAACTTTTAACGCGTCGATGCTCTTGCTCATGCGAGACTCTGCATCTTTTTTAATATCTTCAATCACTTGGATATTCCTTAATACTGAACAATTAATCTAAGTTTTCTGCGTGATCAATCGTTGTGCCTTCTTCAAGGCCCATTACAACGTTTTTAAGAGCGCCTGGCTTATTCATGTTGAATACGCGAATCGGCATGCTGTGATCACGAGCTAAGGTAAAGGCAGCTAAGTCCATTACCTTTAATTCTTTTTCTAGTACTTCGTTATACGTTAAGTGGCTGTATAACGTAGCTTCTGGGTTTTTCACTGGGTCTTCAGAGTAGATACCATCTACTTTTGTCGCTTTAAGCACAGCATCTGCTTCAATTTCGATGCCACGTAAACACGCTGCTGAATCTGTTGTGAAGAATGGGTTACCAGTACCTGCACTGAAGATAACCACTCGACCAGACTTTAACATGCCAATAGCATCTGCCCAGTTATAAGTATCACATACACCAGCAAGGTCAATGGCTGACATCAAGCGCGCGTTAACAAAAGCGCGGTGAAGAGCGTCACGCATTGCAAGACCATTCATCACGGTTGCTAGCATCCCCATTTGGTCACCTACTACTCGGTTCATACCAGCTTCAGCTAGACCCGCACCTCGGAACAAGTTACCACCACCGATAACTAAACCAACCTGAATGCCCATTTCAACAAGCTCTTTAATCTCTTGCGCCATGCGGTCTAAAATCTTTGGATCAATACCAAAGCCTTCATCCCCCATAAGGGCTTCACCGCTTAGTTTTAAAAGGATACGACGATAAGTTGGTTTAAGGTTGGTGCTCATAAGCTCAAGATTCCTGTAGGTAAAACTGTCGCAGTCAAAATTGACCGCGGCTATTTTATAAGTTTTTTACCACTATCGAAAGCACATTGTGAAAAAAGCACATTTATTGCTTGTTAATCAGCCTAATTAGTGCAAATACTCGCCCTATATGCAGTAAATGCCAACAAAAATGCTTAATACAACATGGTCAGCCTAATTTAGCTAAGTTGAACACATAAAAGCAACATTTGAGATATACTCGATTAAGAGCAATACATTAAGTGGTAACGATGAAGAAAAATTGTAATGTACTATTTTATCTTTTCTATAGTCTGTATTTTGTACTGCTGCCGTCTGCAAATGCTGAATACAAGAAAGTGAATGTAGTAACAGAACATTGGCCGCCTTACATCTACCAAGGTGACCACGGCGTGCAAGGAAAGGTGACGTCTGAAGTCAGAGAGATCTTATCAATAGCAGAACTAAGTGGAGATATCTCAATCTATCCTTGGGCACGCAGCTACCATTTAGCGCGAAGCTCCGCTAATACGTTGATTTATTCAATTTTTAAAACACCTGAACGAGAACCTTTATTTCACTGGTTCTGCCCTATATTCGACTCGACACCGATAAAAGCCTACAAACTTGCCTCAAATCCAGAAGACATAAGCACGCTATCTGCCCTGAGAAGCCGAACAATAGGTATCATGCGTAGTGATAATAGTCACAAGTTTTTCTTAAGAAATGGCTTTAAAGAAGGTGTTCAACTCGATATATCTGCAAATGAAGAAACCAATATTAAAAAGCTAATAAATGGCAAAGTAGACGTAGTAATTCAATCGGAAGAATCCCTGCTTTATCGATTGTCTCAGCAAAGTGATTCGCCGTTAGATATAGCAGAGGGTTTTGTTTTGCATGACAACCACCAGGCCCAGCACTGCCTCGCAATGAATAAACAAAGTGATCCTGAACTCGTTAATCAAATAGATACTGCGTTTAAAGCTTGGCTTAAACAGCAATCACATAAAAAGTGATGAGCGATAAAGCTACAACTTCGATAAGTTCCACCTACCTTTTACGGTGAGAACTTATAATTTGCTAACCCTAAATTCTTCAAAAACACGTAAAAAGTCACCTTTTGTTAGGTTTTTCTAAGAAATTCAATGAAATCCATCTTAGCTAGCAACAAAATTTTCAAACAGGACAACGATGTGCTGGTCATCCTAGATATAAATAAGCCCTTCACTTCGCCTCGCCATTAGAGCAAACACTTAAAACAGCACGCTATTCCCGTGGCAGAAATATTCGAATTTTGGTCGTTTTTGTATCTTGTACAAATTGCTATCACTGACATACTCACAGCTGGTAGGAGGTATAACCTCATACCTTTTCAACTACATTTGTGAGTGCACATGTAAACGAAATACATAAAAACAAATAACCAAACAACAGGATTTACTATGAAAAAAATAATCACAGCCATAGTATTCAGCAGCCTGACAACGTTAGGAACTGCCAATGCCAACGAGGGGATAGCGTTCATTCACGGTACAGGACAACAAACTGATGCCTACAACGACTATTGGACGGGAGATTTTGTTAACTCAGTTCGACAGGGGTTACCAGACAGCAGCAAGTACACGGTAATCAACTGTGATTTTGACCAATATATGTGGAAAGAAGAAGCTGCAGGGTGTTTAGCTGATCAGTTAAACAGCTTTATTAATAGCAAAGGCATCACCAGCATGACACTGCTAACTCATTCCAATGGCGGCAACGTTGTACGATGGATACTTTCTAATCCAACGATTGATAGCCGCTTCCCGTCTATTGTCAGCAAAACAGCAGAAGTAATAGCGCTTGCACCTTCAAGTTTAGGCACTCCATTAGCCGACGCTGCGACACAAGGGAATACATTTGAAACGACCTTAGGTTGGATACTGGGCTATAGCTCAGATGCAGTAAAACAACAACAAGTTAGTTGGATGAGCTATTACAACAATAACTTTTTATATGGTACGGCTAACCGCCCTAGTTTACCTAACACCTTTAAGTCAGTGATTGGCTCAGATGTCGATTCAGCGATCTGGGACGGTGATAGCTACTGTGGCGGATATCAATACCAAGTAGCATTAGAGACAACGCAAAACTGGTTAGACTCTTGTTCTGACGGTTTTCTTGAATGTAGTTCACAAGCCGGAGCGGGCACCGTTTGGTTTACCGACAAACAGCGAACCAAAGGTAGAGAGCCATTAAGCCATCATCAGTCCCGTCGCGATTGTTTTGATTTAGATACGATCATTAGAAACGACATTTAAGGAGCACATTATGAATAAGATTAAACAGACTTTGACTAGCTTATGTGTCGGTTCGTTGTTAGTAAACACAGTAGTTTTGGCACAAGAGGTAAATTTAGTTTCGATACCTGTACCCGACCACAAAATTGAGCAAGAATCGTTGCATTTTAGTCAGCCTATTACTGAAAATTCTCTATCTCCTTTCGTCAGTCAGCGTTATGTAAATGCCAGTGATGAATATTGGATGGAGGTTAGTGGCAAAGAGTTAAATAATGGCTTAGCACTGAATATCTCTCAACCAGGAGCCCTTATTCGTTTATCGGGTAAAGCTGCCCCTGAGAATAATGGGCTTCAAGCTATGTCGATAGATCCAGAGTCTATCGAACTACGCAAAGATGAAGAGCTTTTAGCTTCACCATTTTCCAGCAAAGTCACAAAAGAGCAATTAGCAACGGCAAATATATTCCCTAATAGTAGCGCGGTTAAACTAAATAAAAATGTCGGTAAAGGTACCTTCCAACTTAGAGTTACACAGTCGCTCAATAGTGAAGACCGCTTTATGCTCAATGTAAAAGAGAAAGGCTCACCTTATCAACTTTCTTATTCTGCGCCAGCTCAAGCATTACTGGCTAATCAAAAGTTCACCTTTGATATGTCGATGAATAAGAGCAGCAAGTCACTTGATGGTGCAACGCACAACACCTTTATTAAGTCGCCTTCAGGAGAAGTACAAGCAGTTGCTTACCAAGTATCCGGTGGCCAGTACTCAATTACCCTGCCCGATTCACTCTCTAGTGACGCTAACGCTTCACTGGGCGGCCTTTATGAGTTGCATATTGTGTCTCAAGCTCGCGACGCAACCTTAAATGTAAAGCGTAACGGTAAGATAGCTTTTGCCATTGCTCAGCCCACGGCGAAAATGACAGGGGAAATTAATGTAGGTAATAAACAGGCGCTTGTAGGCCTAGACGTTGCAAGTGAAGGACGCTATGAAATTAGTGCGATTGTCTCAGGCTTGACCAAACAAGGTAAAAGCAAGCAAGTGATGTTGAGTCGTTCTGCACATTATTTACAGCCTGGTCTGCAGAATGTTCAGTTGAAGTTTGATACGGCGATATTAAAACAGGCAAATGTGATAGCACCATACAAAGTCAGCCAACTTCGCTTAGTCGATCAAAGTCGAATGTCGCTATTGGAACAGCAACAGCAAGACCTAAGTAAAGAACTACCGATAAATTCTCATATGTAGGACTTTAGTTGACACTTAGTACAAACTGTTAATAGACGAAAAAAACCGCTCAAATGAGCGGTTTTTTTGAAAGCTTTTTTATTTCACACTGTCGTTATTATCACAACGACACGTAAAATTATTCGCCTTTAGCAGCTGCGATTTGCGCTTCTACTTCAGCAGCGAAGTCTTCTTCTTTCTTCTCGATGCCTTCACCAACTTCTAAACGAACGAAGCTAGATACAGAAACACCTTTTTCTTTTAAGATGTCACCAACAGAACGCTTTGGTTCCATGATGAACATTTGACCAGTTAAAGAAATTTCACCTGTGAACTTCTTCATACGGCCAGTAACCATTTTCTCAGCGATTTCAGCAGGCTTGCCTTCGTTCATCGCGATATCGATTTGGATAGCTTTTTCTTTTTCAACTACTTCAGCTGGAACGTCTTCTGGATTAACGAACTCAGGCTTAGAAGCAGCAACGTGCATTGCAATGTGCTTAAGAGTTTCTGCGTCACCTTCACCAGCAACAACAACACCAATTTTTGCACCGTGCTTGTAAGAAGCTGAAGCACCTTCAACGTAAGCTACACGGCGAACGTTGATGTTCTCACCGATTTTAGCTACTAATGCGATACGCTCTTCTTCGAACTTAGCTTGTAAGTCTTCGATAGAAAGTTTTTCTGCAGCAGCAACGTCAGCTACTTTGTTAGCGAATGCTAAGAAGTTGCTATCGCTTGCTACGAAGTCAGTTTGACAGTTAACTTCTACTAATACGCCATCTTTAATGATGATTTGGCCTTCAGCAGCGATGTTACCCGCTTTTTTAGCAGCTTTTGCTTGACCAGACTTACGCATGTTTTCAATTGCAAGTTCCATATCACCGTCAGTTTCCTGAAGTGCTTTTTTACAATCCATCATGCCTGCGCCAGTACGGTCGCGTAATTCTTTAACTAATGCAGCAGTAATTGCCATGAGTTAATTCCTCGAAATATAAAAAGGTATAAGATCTGCAATGCAAAGTATGAAGGCTTCACATTGCAGATAAATTAAAGGCTAGTTGACTAAGTAATTACTCAGCTTCAACGAAACCGTCTTTCTCTGCCGCTACAGCAATGTTTTGCTCACGACCTTCGATTACAGCATTAGCTACTGAATCAGTGTATAGAGAGATTGCACGGATAGCATCGTCGTTACCTGGAACGATGTAATCAACACCGTCTGGGTTAGAGTTTGTATCAACTACAGCTACAACTGGAATACCTAGGTTGTTAGCTTCTTTAATTGCAATGTGCTCGTGGTCTGCATCGATGATAAAGATTGCATCAGGTAAACCACCCATGTTCTTGATACCACCTAAGCTCTTCTCAAGCTTTTCCATTTCACGAGTACGCATTAATGCTTCTTTCTTAGTAAGCGCATCAAAAGTACCGTCAGTGCTTTGAGCTTCTAAGTCTTTTAAACGCTTGATAGATTGACGAACTGTTTTCCAGTTAGTCAACATACCACCTAACCAGCGGTGATCAACGTAGAATTGGTCAGCTTTGATTGCTGCTTCACGAACTGATTCGCTTGCTGCACGCTTAGTACCAACGAATAAGATTTTACCTTTCTTAGCAGAAACGCCAGAGATGAAAGCTAAAGCTTCGTTGAACATAGGAACAGTTTGTTCTAAGTTGATGATATGAACTTTATCGCGAGCACCGAAAATGAACGGCTTCATTTTTGGGTTCCAGTAACGAGTTTTGTGACCGAAGTGAACACCCGCTTTAAGCATATCGCGCATAGATACGTTTGGCATAATTTTTCCTCTTGGGGTTAAGCGTCCATACACCCAATATGCACGACTCATATCAGCGCGATTATCGCACTTGGAGCACCCCGGCATATCTTTGCAAGATGTATGTGAATTTATAAAATATGTAATTTTTCAATAAATTACACGACTAAGTTATTTTGCTTGACGCGTTGGACGATTGACAAACAATGTACAGACGCAATTCAAGCGGCGCATTTTATACCATAATCCCCGTCAAATAACCACATTTTTATCTATGTTTATTGGTCAGAGGCGGTTAAAATAAAAGCCATTATCTAGCATCCATTTTGGAACCTAAGCATTTATGTCAACTCAAGTTTATTTTATTTACGACTCCCACTGTCCTTGGAGCTATGCAGCAACACCACTTGTAGCCGCCATTGAAAAGCAATTACCCAATGTAAAAATGCACTACTTACACTGCGGGCTTTATGATGGCGACAATGGCGTTGATAAGAAAACAGCTGACACAGTAACAGATTTAAGTGGTATCAAATTTAATAAAGCTTACTTAGCTAAGTTAAATGAAAATAAAGACAGTACGCTGGGTGCTAATTTAATGGCATGGTCACAAAGTAAGTGCCCTGAAAAATCACTCGCTATTCTAGAGGCACTTCAACAGGCTCATTTTGTTGAAGGTAATCCACTTGTAACCGCAGACGATGTTGCAAGCATCGTAAAGTTGCTTCGCTTAACACCGCCGGCAAAGTGTTTACAGTCAGAAAAGCTATCTAAAGATGCAGAATTTAACATGGCAGACATCGAAGAAATCCAAGAGATTATCGGTACGCCTCATATTCCTGCATTATTGCTGGCACACAATGACGACCTAGTGCTGCTTAATCACAATCTGTACTTGCTAGAGCCAGCAGCAATTGTCGATGCTATTAATAAAGAGATAAATTAGGTTCTGTTAGAGCGTGTTGACCTTTCAAGGCTATTTTTGCAGCAATTTATGATGTTTTTATACAAGGCAGAGCTTATGTCATGTGGTTATTCCACATAAATAAGCGATAACGCAGTAGCCAAGTAACGCAGGTTGCTCTGCACTAAAATCATATTTGTCGCGTCATTCAAAAGTTCAATCAACATTAATGGCGCGATAAATACCTTTGATATTCACATTCTTCTATTTTCTTTTAGCCTTAACGGCTTTACTTCCTCACAAACAAGCCCATTAGCTAACTCGACTCACACCCTGAACTCACACCTTGAATTAGTTATACAAACCCAAGATCAATTTGGCGCTTCGTTGCGTAACAATATTTCTAGCTATAATTGGGCAAGCCCACAAAAATATGTAAAATAGCGACTAACTTTTTGAAATTGAATTGAGCACTAAATGACGATCCCTATTAAAAGTCAGGAAGAAATGGAAAAAATGCGTGCTGCAGGCCGTTTAGCCGCTGACGTATTAGAGATGATTGAGCCTCATGTGAAGGCTGGGATAACGACTGACGAGTTAAATACAATTTGTGCAGATTACACCGAGCAAGCAGGCGCTATTTCTGCGCCACTTAACTACCACGGTTTTCCAAAGTCTATCTGTACTTCTGTCAATCACGTAGTTTGCCACGGTATTCCTGATGACGTAGCGCTGAAAGATGGCGACATCATTAACATTGACGTGACAGTTATCGTCGATGGCTACCACGGCGATACCAGTAAAATGTTTATGGTAGGTGATGTATCTCCAGAAGACCGCCGTTTATGCCGAATCACGCAAGAAGCGCTTTATACCGGCCTTAAAAAGGTCAAACCGGGCAACACCTTCGGTGAGATTGGCACGGCTATTAATAAGTTCATCAAAAAATCTGGCCGTTTTGGCATTGTGAAAGAATACTGTGGCCATGGTATTGGCAGCACTTTCCATGAAGAGCCACAAATTGTTCATTACAAGAACAACGACAGAACGAAAATCCAAGAAGGTATGTGTTTTACCGTTGAGCCTATGATCAACATGGGTAAATCCGGCACTGTGCTTGATAAAGAAGACAACTGGACGGTCTACACCGTTGATGGTAAAAAGTCAGCTCAGTGGGAACATACAATTTTGGTGACCAAAACAGGTTGTGAAATCTTAACACTTCGCAGTGACGATACCATTCCTCGTATGCTGAACAACTAATTACGGCCTCTATAGCCGCGAGCGACAAACTTAGCGGCTTTCATCCTAAACAAAGAGCTTTATCGCTGTGGAAAACAACAACTTCATACCCAGTCACTTTATTGACCCTTTTTGTGTCAGCTCTCCGAGTATCAGTAGCGCTGAAATATGTAAGCTTAGCCAAGCGTTTAACGAGTGGCAACTTTCAGTCTTCAACGAAGAGGACATGGAGCTCATCGTTAGAGCACGAGCTACCTACGTTGATCACTTGCTTGCCAAGCTCTGGGTTCAACATCAGCTTGATGAATATCAGGTGAGCCTTATCGCCGTTGGCGGTTTTGGCCGCGGCGAACTGCACCCTCACTCAGATGTCGATATTTTATTGCTAACACAGGCTGACATCGAGCCGGATCTTGAAGAAAAGCTCGGTGCTTTTATCACCCAGTTATGGGATGTAAAACTTGATATTGGTCACAGCGTTAGGGACGTTAAAGAATGCTTAAAGCAAGCCGTAAACGACGTGACTATCGCCACCAATTTAATGGAAATGCGATTGATCGCAGGCAACCCTGCACTAGCAGGCCAATTACAGCCGCTCTTGCAGGAAGATGTTTTCTGGACCTCGAAAAAGTTCTTTATTGCCAAACGCGACGAGCAAATGAAGCGCCACCAACAATATCACGGTGCTTCGTACACGCTTGAACCAAACTTAAAAGCGAACCCTGGCGGCTTAAGAGATATTCAGACCATAGGTTGGGTTGCCAAACGTCACTTTATGGCGAATTCTCTCGAAGAATTAGTGGCACATAAATACCTCACCCAAAATGAATTTGCCGAACTCAATGAGTGTCAGGATTATTTATGGCGTATGCGCTTTGCCCTGCATCAAGTAGCTGGGCGCAGTGAAAACCGTTTACTTTTCGACTTTCAAGCAGACGTTGCCAAGATGCTTGGCTTTGGTGATGAAGGTAAATTTGCTGTAGAGCGCATGATGAAGCGCTTTTTCCGCATTATTGCTCGTATTGCAGAGCTCAACAAAATGCTACTGCAACACTTCGAACAAGAGATTCTAAACAAAGATAGTGAACACACTGTTGTAGAGATTAACAAAGATTTTTATGTTGTCGATGGCCTAATTAAGGTTCACAACAGTCGTTTATTCATGCGCTCAGTTAAAATCATGGAAATGTTTTTGGTTATAGCGCAGCACCCTGAAGTTAAAGGTCTGCACTCAGAAACATTACGTATATTGCGTAATGCTCGCCGCCGTTTAGTATCCCGTTTGAACGATTATGAAGCGAGTCGACGCATCTTCATTGAAATCGTTAAGCACCCTCGAGGCTTAGGTCTAGCGTTTAGCTTAATGCACCGTCACAGTATCCTTGGTGCTTACCTTCCTGAGTGGCGTTCAATTGTCGGCCAAATGCAGTTTGACTTGTTCCATGCCTACTCGGTAGACGAACACAGCTATCGTTTAATTAAAAACCTCTACCGCTTCAGCCAACCTGAGCACAATCACGAGTTTCCGCTATGTAGTAAAATCGTGCAGCGAATTCGTAAACCTGAGGTGCTTTACCTAGCTGGTATTTTCCATGATATCGCAAAAGGTCGCGGTGGCGATCATGCCGAACTCGGCGCGGTAGACGCGCTAAAGTTTGCTAAGATGCATAACATCAACGACCACGATGGTCGAATGATCGCTTGGCTGGTGCAGCAGCATTTACTAATGTCAGCGACTGCACAACGACGTGATATTTCCGACCCAGATGTGATCAAACAGTTTGGTGAGATTGTTCGCGATGAAGCGCACTTAGATTACTTGTATTGTCTAACCGTGGCAGATATGCGCGCGACGAATGAGAGCTTGTGGAACAGCTGGAAGGCAAATCTACTTGAAGAGCTTTACCACGCCACGAAGCGCGCCTTTAGACGAGGCCTTGAAAAACCGGTCGATCTTAGTGACAAGATTCGAGAAAACCGTGAACAAGCGCAACTATTATTACAAGAACGTGAGGTTGAGCTATCAGCGGTAGACACCTTATGGCAAGAGTTCGACGAAGATTACTTCTTACGATACTCGCCAGAGCAAATTTCTTGGCACACTCGACATATTTTAAACCATGACAGAGCTAAGCCATTGGTTCTCGTTAGCCCTAAGCCGTATCGCGGAGGTACCGAGGTCTTTGTATTTACTAAAGAGCGCGCCAATATCTTTGCCAACACAGTCTCTGTCCTTGGTAAAAAAATGCTGTCGATTCACGATGCGAAAATCATCACCAGTAACACAGGTTATACGGTGAACACCTTTGTCGTTCTAGATCAAAAAAACAAGGCGATCACAGATGAATATCGTTTAGCAGATATCGCAGATACACTTTGTTATCACTTGAGCCAACCAGAGTTATTGACCATTGGCGTTCAGCCGGTTTCAAAACGTCTACAAACATTTAACATCAAGACACAAGTTAGTTTTATTGAAACTGAAGATAATACTTCGACCATGCTAGAAATCGTGTCTGCTGATAGACCGGGCTTGTTAGCGAGCTTTGCTCAAGTATTCCAAGACCTGAAATTAAATATTCATACCGCTAAAATTACGACATTTGGTGAGCGTGTTGAAGATATGTTCACTGTGTCAAATGGTGAAGGCCATGCATTAACAGCGGAAGAACAAACAATATTAAGCGAACGTCTTTGTGACGATATCGCCTAACCCAAAGCATTAGGAAATAACATGTCAAACTTACAAGCAACTATTGAACAGGCATTCGAAGACAGAATGTCAATTACTCCTTCAACAGTATCGCCTGAAATAAAAAATGCGGTATTGGAAGCGTTAGATGCACTAAACAATGGTTCAGCACGTGTGGCAGAAAAAGTGGCTGGCGAGTGGGTTGTTCATCAATGGCTTAAAAAAGCGGTATTACTTAGCTTCCGCATTTGGGACAACGAAATTATCGATGGCGCTGAAAGTAAGTTCTTTGACAAAGTTCCACTAAAATACAGTAACTATACGCAGGACATGTTTGAGGCTGATGGCGTGCGTGTTGTACCACCAGCGACAGTGCGTACTGGTAGCTACGTAGGTAAGAATGTCGTTGTTATGCCAAGCTACGTGAACATCGGCGCCTACGTAGACGAAGGTACCATGGTTGATACATGGGCGACCGTTGGTTCGTGTGCACAAATTGGTAAGAATGTTCATTTATCTGGCGGCGTTGGCATTGGTGGTGTGTTAGAACCATTACAAGCAGGGCCAACTATTATTGAAGATAACTGTTTCATCGGCGCGCGTTCAGAGATTGTTGAAGGT
Source organism: uncultured Thalassotalea sp. (assembly GCA_947492575.1). GTDB lineage: Bacteria > Pseudomonadota > Gammaproteobacteria > Enterobacterales > Alteromonadaceae > Thalassotalea_F. The sequence continues at coordinate 901,506 of CANLNK010000001.1, read as the reverse complement.
GTAGTTGTTGAAGAAGGTGCTGTTGTTTCAATGGGTGTATATATCGGCCAGAGCACACGAATCTTTGACCGTGAAACAGGTGAAACGCATTACGGCCGTGTTCCAGCGGGTAGCGTAGTTGTTCCTGGTAACTTGCCGTCAAAGTGTGGCACTTATAGTTTGTATGCAGCAATCATTGTGAAAAAGGTTGATGCTAAGACACGTGCTAAAGTTGGAATTAACGCGTTGTTACGTTCAGTTTCTGAAGAGTAAGCAACTCATTTAGCACTTAGCCTTCTGATTCTGAATATTCACGGCAAGTTTAGCCACTAATTTGCTGTGAATTCCCACTAAAAATTAAATGAAGCGTTAATTTTTTGACACTAAAAAGCAAGCTTGTTTAGTCGTCTAACATTAGCGCTTTTTTATCGCCTCTAGAAAATAAAATATAAAATTTAGCCAGGCAATAATTAACTAATAATTAATAACTTAAGCCAAATCACTTTAGTTCTAGTGAGTGTCAAAAACGCCTTTGGTACAGGGCTTGCTGAACCAGGTTAATCGCAGTGAAAAAGCAGTTAACCAAGATGAAACTACAAACCATTATCAGTCTATTATTTTTGTTATTACTCAGTGCCTGTAACAGCACTGGAAAGTACAGTCATCAGAAACTGAATGACAATGGCTACGGATACAAGAGTGATAGCGATTATAAGAAGCCGCTGACTAATGACACTGCCTTGTTGATAAGCTTACTCAAGCGCCCTACGCCTGCAGACCAGATTCTAATGGAACAGTTTGCTCATACTCAGGCAATCACATTGAGAAACGCGTTTGGCGAGGTGAAAACAGCACAAGTGCCACGTGTAGGCTATGTCATGATTAAGGGTGAGAGAACATCTACTCAGCGTGGCGCATCTCAACCAGAAAAAGCCCCACATCATCTTGACGCTTTATACCAAGCCTACGACACTCAGTTTGTTCGTTTGACTGGACCAGTTGAATAATCACAAAATCTGAGGTCCTTTTCACTGGCGATTAATTGTATTAATCCAAGTGTTCTATAGGCCAGTTTAAGCGCGTAAAAACTGTTTTCCACTGCTCATCAAAACTAGCGCTTATTTCAATTCTTTCGCTTGTAACTGGATGGTTAAAAGTTAACGATTGGGCAAATAACATCAATCGCTTAAAACCAAACTCCTGATGAAAAAACGGGTTCTGCTTATTGTCTCCGTAATTTATGTCACCAATGATAGGACAACGTAAATGTGCTAAGTGACGTCTTATCTGATGTCTTCGCCCTGTTTTTGGAAACAACTTCACTAATGAATAGCGCACCGTTTGATAGCGTCCTAAAGGCTTATCGATAACACCTTGGGCGATAGTTTGATAGTGTGTAAGAGCAGCCTGTGGAGCCTTATCTTCACTCGCGTATTTATCCCCGATTTTATCCAGTTTAGGTTTTAACGGGTGATCTATCTCCCCCTCGCCATCAAGAAAACCACGTATCAATGCATAATAGGTTTTACTAATCGCGCGATCGTCAAATTGCTCATTCATGATTCGTGCAGTATTTTCATCAAGCGCAAATAGCAACACGCCACTTGTTGGACGATCTAATCGGTGTAGCGGATAAACATATTTTCCAACCTGGTCTCTAACGAGTTGAAGTGCAAAATACTTTTCATGTCGATCGAGAAAACTTCTATGCACAAATAGGCCAGCCGGTTTATCAACTGCGACTAGGTATTTATCTTGATAGAGAATGTTAAGTACAGGCTTATCTGAGTCGGTTGCCTCATCAGTGCAAGTCCCTTCGTTCTGTGCCACTTCAAGCTTTGCCTCTTCAGCCTCTCTAGCGTGATCCTGCGCGCTTTGTTCAGGCGCAAGTTTACTATCGACCATTAGCTCTCATCCCAAGTTTCAACACCTTGCTTTGAATTAACATCTGCCGTGCTGAGATACTTTGTTTGCAAGCGTTTCCCTGAGGTTGCTTCGTCAATGTCTGCAAGAAGATTTACAAGCTCACTCACGAAAGGAGTTTGATCCGAAAAGGCTTCTTCTGCCATCGGGCAAAGCGCTATTGAAGAAGGTAGCGGCATACCAAGCTCAATGAGCTGCTCCATTTTTATGATAAATACATGTTGCAGCCACTGTTCAAACCTTAATGTATCAATACAAAAAGGCTGTGTACTTGCAAGTTGCTCAGCACTAACGGGCTCATTTGACCATAGTGAAGCTTTTTTCAATAACGCTGTTAGCTCAGTTAATTGTTGTGAAACAAGGGAAATGCGATGGCTCATTAGACTTAACGGTCAGCCTTTAAATACTCGTAGTGTTGTATCGCTATTATCGCTTATAATAGGCGCACATTTCGACCCCTTTTCATCTTGATAAGCAGATTTATAAGTACAGAATAATGGATCGCATCGATACTATTTCAGAGCTATTAGCGCTTTCGAACACTCAATTCCGCATTTACGACATTGGCAGAAAAATCACCAAAATTTCAAAAGATGATTTTATTAAAGTCGAAAATAATCAAATGCCCTATCCATTTCCGATGCAAGGGCATGCAAGCTTTGCGATTGCATTTTGGCAGAAAGGTCAGAAAACACCTTACATTTGGTTTATTAAATTGCCGTTAGATGAGCGAGGCTTGTTGAACCAAGGTGCTCGCAATCACTTTATCGCTATCATTATTGAGGCATTAGGCAATGACCTGACTGTCGATCCAAGTGAGCGCCAACAAGAGCTGCTAAACAGTAACCCTTACCACTTTACGCCGGCAGAATATAAATTAGCTGCATTTAACAGCATTATTCGTCATGAGCTGAAAGCTGATACTAGTATCCATTTCGAGCACTTTCAGTCATACATTAGCGGGCAAATGCCATGGAGCGAGTGGCAAGCGATTGGTGTTCAAGGGATTAGTGATTTAGTTTGTAAACTAGACAATGGCAAGCTTACAGAGGACTTGTGCAAGAATATCGCGCACTTTCCAGAGCCAGTCTTCCAACCACTGTGCTTGGCGCTAGAAAACCAAGTTTTACCTTTAAACCTTATCAACCGACTCGTTGAATTGGCAGAAACTGCTTCTCCAGAAAACTTGCCTTATGTGATTCGTGCGCTAGCCTCAAGCGCCGAGCATCCTCATGTTAAAGGCTTTGTATCTCAACTGCTAGCAACCCAACAATCTGATGAAGTTTATATCACCTTGAGTGGTCGCTGTTGGTTATCACTAAACGACAACACGCTAGAACAGCTGCTTGATCAACTTGCTCAAAAACAAGACCTTGCACTATTTGCTGGAATATTTAAAGATTTAGTTGCAATTCCAAACCTACGACCTCATGTATTTGCTGTAATGCGCAGTGAAACGCGCAGTGAGGCACTAGCAAGTGCTATCGGGCAGTTATTTAGAGCAGGATAGAAAATGGCAGATATTTATCTCCTTTTAGGCATATTTTTAGTATTTTGGTATTTTATTTATCTGAGAAAAGTTGCCGAAACTGCTCGTTTACAAGCTTTGCGTTACTGTAAACAACAAGGCCTCCAATATATTTCAATCGCTCGAAAAAGTGCGAAGCTGAGTTTTAGCAAGCGACATGGTATTTTCGTTAAGAGTGATTTTGAATTTGAATTTAGCGGCGATGGTGAATCAAGCGCTCAAGGCGTTATCCAATTGCATGGCCTTAAACTTCACCACGTGGATCTGCCCGCTTATCGTATTTAGGTTTCCCATAATTTTTCATAAGAACCGCTAACATGCCTCTGCTTCGTTCCCTATTCTGTTTTCAAGGTGCTGATAATACAATTCGATTTATCAGCATTACGCTTATTGCCATTCTTGTTACCTTGCTGGCAACAGCATTATTTCCTTCATCAATTGCTGCCAAGGCAGTGGTATCAGTTCTAGCGACGATTATTGTTGCACTTTCAACTTGGCGACGAGTCAGAGATTGGGGCCGATATGCCCATTGGATATGGGTGCACCCTACACTATTTTTTGTTACAGCGATAAGCTATAGCGCTGGGTTAGAACCTAGCGCTCTTCTGGTTTTTATCATTCCGTTATTAAGCTCGCTTTCCAGTGCACTGACGAAGCACTCAGGAAAGTATTTTAACTACGGCTACACAGGGCCAATCGATCTTTCACCTCCTACTTCCCAGCCAGCAGGAAGACGCGTTGAACCAAGCTTCACCGGAAAGAATATTCAACACGTCGACGCACACGTTTCAGCAGCACATGAAGCAACTGTCCAAACAAGTGCTATCGCACCAGTAAATACGCAAAATAGTCCTGTTGATATCAAGCGCTTCATCGAAAATTATAAGAAACAACTAGTCATTGGAAGCCTTAGCCTATCGCTTGCGGTTATCATTATTTTCCTGTTTTCGACAGCCGCTACTAGTGATGTAGTTGAAGCAGAAGCAACGACAACACAAACAAACGTGCAAGCGTCTTCACAGCTTTTTAAAAACGATGAACTTCAGTTACCTGACAATTACAGTTTATTCCTAACCCAATACCAAGGGCTTGCGATTGAATGGCTAGAAGACGTCACCAATAAAGAAGAAATCATTTGGTCTATCGATAGTGCAGAGGGTGAACGCACTTGCCAACATGCAAAGTTCAATTCTGGACAAACTTTCCGCCCGTTTAAAGTTGACAATATTAACGGTGAGTTGACGGCGTATTTTTCGCCGCTTGATACACAAGCTATGCTACAGTTAATCGCTTTCAAAAGTAATTTTACACTCTGTGATCAAAGCTTCTCGTTGAAAGGTAGTCAAAAAGCGATAGGCAAACACCCAGCTTATACACATCTAGTTGAATACTAGAAGTAGAAGTCAAGGCAATACCAATAAAGCGCTCATTTAAAAACGCGCTTTATTGATACTCCGTCCTCACCTCAGAGGTTTTTTGCCAAAAACGAAGCACCGCTTCAGCATCTGTTCGGTAGTAGTCGTTGTTGAAAGCGATATACCAAGGTGTGTCTAAAAATGAATAGTTACTCTTCTTAACCTTATTATTTAATTGATATTCTTTTATCAGTTGCAGCCCTATTTGCTGCTCGACTACGTAACCATCTAACTTATTTAACGCCAACATAGAAAACCCCTCAACAGGATCATATTGAAGGGGGTTGAGCCATTTCTTTTGCGATAATTTGTGCCATACGACATAGCCAATTGGCGCTCCAATACCTTGTTGTGGCTGATAATTATCAATATCGAATTCGTCATTTACTGCAATAAATACCGGGTACTGTGCTAGCCACATGTGCCAATCAGTTTCAGCGGTCTTTGGCGGAAATGCAAAATCAGCCCTTCTCTCATCACTAGCAATCATTGGGAATAAAGCCTGCGCTCGGCCACTTTTGACGTCATTTTGGCAACGAATCCAAGAGCTTCCATAGAGCTCAACATTGATATTTGCAGCTAATGCAGCTTCTTTGACGATACCAAGCAAAATGCCGGATGGTTCGCCTTTATCAAGATAAAAATATGGGGGATTGTGATATGCCTCATGGCATATCTTTAAGGTCGCTTGTCCATGCGCAATAGAATTGAAAATCCAATATGCCAAAAACAATAATGGCACGGCAACGGCATTTGGCACACGACTAGATGTCATCAAACTAGGGTTCTATAAACGGAAAATATAGCTAGCCATAGATTATAAACAATGGTTGTCTATTTCTACCCTGTATTTAACTATTAAGCGTGTCATTTTGCCCGCTGGTCGATTTTGGATATAAAAAATGCGGCTCGCAGAGCCGCATTTCTATATCTAGCTTTTTGGTGCATCCTGCACACAATTAGTGTTCCCGCATCATCCTTAATTAAACTATCCCTAGTATATCCTTCTCGAATCCCTTCGAGTTCCTATCTCCGTCCTAGAGTATGTATTCCGAATACATCACACGTCTTGTGTTTAAAGCTATCCTTTCTGTCTTCCTGACGCTAACTATCCTTAGTTAACTCACATCCTTGTTATATCATCCTTATGCAATGTCCTATTGCATGACCTCGTCCTAAGGCCTCCATTGACAGGCTTCCAATTCCTGTGTCGTCCTGACAGTTGTAATATTACGCCAAGCTACATTTTAAACTAGCGGCACAGATCATTTTTTTTAGCAAAGATGACATACAAAATAACCAGAGAAAGCGTAAACACCTGTTTTAAATACCTTTTTACTTATGCAATTTCAGGATTTCGCCAATTCTTTCCTTAATATCTCACAGTCATGTGCGACATGTCTCACAGCAACTCTTCCCATTGTGTCATTATTATTTTCATGTCTTTAACGACAATTAAGCAAATGATTAACAGGATCGCGCACTCTATTTCATCTATAGAGTCTGGTTTGTAACGGCAATACCACACGACAGTTACAATGCTTAGGTTTTAAAGAAACTTTAACCGCCTAAATAAGTAGATTTCAAAGACACCTATACCAGTCAAGATGCCACAGAACCAATAAAACGCATTGCCATTGTCTACCCCCGGCATACCCCCGATATTTATGCCAAACAAACCAGTTAGAAAACCAAGAGGGAGGAATATTCCGGCAATGATAGACAGTAAATACGTATTTCTATTCATTATTTCGCTGCTAAGGTGCGATATGCGACTATTAATAACGTCAATTTGCGCAATATAAAAATCGACGGTATCAACGATTCTTTGCAGCGTATCAAGTTGATTAGCTAAATAAACACTGTGATTTTCAAAGGCGCTTAATCCATTTTTGCACAAAGACGATAATGCATATATCTGCGGCTTTAAAAATCGATTTAAGCGCAATAATTTACGATGCTGCAAACTGATCTCACTAATTTGTTCATTAGTAAATGCATCACTATCTTGTGCATCGATAAATTCTTCTATTGGTTCGATTACCGATTCAATCTTCTGATTCAACTGGCGAATAATCGCGATAACCAAGGACTCAATGCTATCTGGCCCATGATTTCGTTCTAGCTCAGATACGACTGACTCTATCGCTCTTGAGCGCTGTAAATTACAAGAGATGACTCGCTCTGGCGTATAAAGTAATCGGATCGTAAGCATATCATCAGGTTCTTTACCTTTATTAAGGTTTACCCCTCGCAAAATAAGGAGAAAGCTGTCCTCATTCAACGGTTGAAAACGTGGACGTGTGTCTGCAGCCAATAGTGATGCGATGATAGACTCATCAATGCCTTCTTCTAAAAGCCATTGTTCAAACGCTTCAGATAACCGATTACCATGTACCCAATATCGAGAAGTTGCTTGCGACTCAAAGTCGACTATCGGTACAACGATGTTACCATGACTAAAATCCCAGGCTTGTTCGTAAAAATTATTAGGCAAATTGCCTCCCTGTTTTCATCTCTTCTTAATATTTCGTAACGTGCTGACTAAGGCGTTTGAGTAATATTTAACGTGCCGTCAACGTGCAGATCTCGCTGAGGAAAAGCCACTACAATATCCTGTTCGTTGAAAGCGTCGTTTAGATCAAATCGAATATTACTAGCAACGAGGCGAAGCCCCCCTTCAACTTGAGAGTTAATCCAAAAGTACACTTCAAACATTAGCGCATTATCGCCAAAGTCTTGAAAAAACACTTGCGGTTCTCGCCCTTTATCCGTCAAGGTTTCATTTTGCTCATTGGCGACTCTAAGCATAATGCCTTTCACTGTGTTGCAATCACTGCCATAAGCAACACCTACTGAAACCGTGCCTCTGATTAACTTGTCTCTTAGCGTCCAATTTATCACGGTATTTTCAAGTAATTTGCTGTTGGGAATTAACATATGAACGCCATCGACGCGGCGCACTCGAGTCGATCGAGTATTGATTTCTTCGACTGTGCCTTTGACGCCTTCAACTTCAAGAAAGTCTCCGATACGAATAGGCTTTTCACCCATCAATATCCACCCACTAATAAAATTGTTGATGACGTTTTGCGCACCAAAACCAAAACCTATAGCAATAGCACCTGACAAGAAAGCAAATGCGGTAATAGGCACGTTGAGCATAGAGAGCGTGGTAATAAAAATAATCGCTAATGCGACGATATATAACAATCGCTGAATCAAATGGATTAGGTTGGGATCTTTGTTCTTGCTACGTAGCTTGTTTCCTAGTTTCTTGATAAAGAAGTGTGCAAGCCAAATACTACATAATAGCCATAAAGGCACAGTTAAAACTTCGACTAATGTGATAACACGCTCATTAAAGGTGAATAGAGGATAAGTTAGCCAATTATTCATTTGCTCAAACATGTAAAACTCCAACCTATTTAACTATCAGAAGCGATAAATGCATTAGCTGCATCAATGTAAAAATGATTGGCCAAAGCTTGTCTGCCGATAAGCATCAGATAAGTCATATCAGATCTATTGGTTAATGTAATTTCAATATCCCATTGATGAGTACCAAGTATAGCGGGTGTTTTAATGACATATCGCTGCTCACTCATTCCATTAGACGATTTTACTTTTCTCACATCATACAAGAGTGCAGTACAGCGCACCGATTTATCTACGTTGTGAATTTCAGGGTGAATATCAAATGAGACTGCGGGCTTTTTCTCGACATATGTACGTTGAATGTTATCCACATGTAGCGAAGAAGTTTGAGCACCTGTATCCACCCTAGCGGTAAGTTGGCTTATACCCAGCTCCGGCAAATGAATATTCTCTATGTGTCCAATAATCAATCTTTCTGTTATGTTTTTCATCAAAGTAATCCCTCATTACTCTCAATTTTATTGACTAACTCTTCCTCAGCTATTTCTATATGCTCGGCAATTTCTTCATCATCCTCTTTAAAATAGGCGATGTGGTACATGGCTTCGCCCTCTTGAACAAGCGGGATATTTTGCTTACCGATAATTACACCACTTTTGTTGGCAACCACTTCGCCCAAAAGTTCACCATAAGGGCTACCTATTTCGGCTAAAGCGTCGCCTTTTTTAACCTGGTCTCCCAATTCAAAGTGGTGAGTTACGATGCCACTACTTGTCGCACGCACCCAGCCACTATTGTTTGCAATAAACTGGTTAATAACTCTTTTACGAGTTCGACCTTTAGGCATCATTTTTAAGTGTCTTAAAACATTCACAATTCCCTTAATACCTGCACGGATTGAAAATTCGTCAAATCGCAGCGCTTCCCCCGCTTCATAAAGCAATACTTTGGTATCACTTTCCACAGCAGCATCCCTAAGAGAGCCATCAATAATGTCAGAATTTAAAATAACGGGAACGCCAAATGCCTTAGCAAGTTCTAATGTTTCCTGGTCATCTAAATGTGCTCGTATTTGCGGCAAATTAGAACGATGTATAGCGCCTGTGTGCAAATCAATGCCATAATCACAATGGCTCACAACCTCTTTGAGAAAAATATTCGCGACACGTGCGGCAAGCGAACCTTTTGCAGACCCCGGAAAACTTCTATTCAGGTCTCTTCGATCTGGCATATAGCGACTTTGGTTTACAACTCCATATACATTCACCATAGGTACAGCAATCAACGTACCTGCAGAAATTTTGAAACCTTTAAGGTTTATCAAACGTCGAATTATCTCAATGCCATTCAATTCATCACCATGAACAGCCGCACTAACAAAAATTGTTGGTCCTAATTTTTTACCACGAATAATATAAACAGGTAAGTGCACATCAGCATCTGTGTAGAGTTTCGCCACAGGTAGATCTATTTTCTTAGTCTGTCCTGGCAGAATAATATGCTCACCAATTTTCAGCCTAGTCATCGTTTGTCTTTCGAGGCTAAGCTAGCCTCGTCCTTTTGTTTTCGTTGCATTAAATCGAGCATTTTTTTCGATAAACTCAATGACCTTACCCGCTACATCTAACCCAGTAGCCTTCTCAATCCCTTCCAAACCTGGAGATGAATTTACTTCCATCACCATTGGCCCATTATGAGAGCGCAGCAAATCAACACCACAGAAATTAAGTCCCATCGCTTTTGCCGCATTTACAGCCGTAGCACGTTCTTCTTTCGTTAATTTTACAATTTCAGCGCTGCCTCCCCGATGCAAGTTCGAACGGAATTCGCCTTCAGCACCTTGCCGTTTCATCGCTGCTACAACTCTACCTCCGACGACTAAACAACGGATGTCAGCCCCTCCAGCTTCCTTGATGTACTCTTGAACCAAAATATTTGCTTTAAGCCCCATGAAAGCCTCAATGATACTTTCTGCCGCTTTAGCAGTATCAGCTAAAACGACGCCAATCCCTTGAGTACCCTCGAGTAATTTTATAACGAGAGGTGCACCACCAACATTTTTAATGAGATCTTTAATATTATCTGGCTTACTCGCAAATCCTGTTCTTGGCAGCCCGATGCCTTTCCGAGACAACAGTTGCAATGAGCGCAATTTATCGCGAGACCGACTAATTGCCACCGATTCATTAATGTTAAATGTGCCCATCATTTCAAACTGACGGGCAACTGCTGTTCCATAAAAAGTAACTGACGCTCCAATCCTTGGGATTATTGCATCGTATTTTGGTAACTCTTCACCATGAAAACGCACTGCAGGACGGCTGCTTGTAATGTCCATATAACAGTGCAATGTATCAATAATATCGACTTCATGACCGCGCGCTAGAATGGCTTCTTTTAAGCGACGAGTTGAATATAGGTTTTCATTTCTTGATAAAATTGCGATTTTCATTTTTATTCCAATCTAAGCGCTATCCGCGCACCAAAAATTTATGATGCGAAAGTTAGTTGAATTATTTTGAAAAGAAAATCAAAATAAATATCACGAATTAATAAATATAATTTATCAATTAAAGATTGAATGATGAAAATTGAGCTACTAACTACTTTTTTAGAAGTAAGCCAAACATTGCATGTCAGAATGGCCGCAGAAAACCTTTACCTGACCCAAGCTGCCGTAAGCAGTCGTATCAAGCAATTGGAAGAAGAGTTAGGAGTCTTACTTTTCGATCGCACGCAAAAGCGGTTGAAATTAACAGCTGAAGGTCATCGTCTCGTGAAACACGCAAACGAAATGACTATTATGTGGCAAAAAATTAAGCAAGATGTAGGGATTGCTAACACGAGTTCACATCAGCTTTTCGTTGGCTCAATGATGTCTATTTGGGATATCGTATTACAAGACTGGCTACAAAAAATTCATCGAAACTTAGATGATGTGCATTTGTATACACATACATACTCTCCCTTGGAATTGAGAAAGCAAGTGATTAGCCGGTTTATTGATATAGCATTCCTTTTTGAACCGCCATTTATTGAAAACATCGTTTGTGAAAAAGTAGCAACTGTCCCACTGCAATTAGTCTCTACAGAAAAGAACATTACAACGGATGAACTAGAAAATATGGTTATGGTTGACTATGGTGAAGCGGTTAATAGTCAAATTATGAGAGACTATAGAGATGTCAATGTCATTCGTCATAATATGAGCCAACCTCGCATCGCATTGAATTTCATACTAGAAGCATCAGGCTGCGCATACTTACCTAAACAAATGTGTTTTGAGCATATAAGAAAAGGAAAGCTTCATAAAGTTGAGGGTGCGTCTGAGTTTAAACGGGATATATTTGCAATCTACCTAGCAAAAAGCCACAAAGCAGATCTGATTCAAGATGCATTGATGCTATTTCCCTACGTCAGAAATTAATTAAATTGATTGAAGGCAATGATAAAATATTTTTATCAATTGAGTGTTTTCCACGTTAACGTAAGAATAATTCAATTTAGCAGGATCAAACATTAACACTATTTTCATTGGACAGTGAATGAGAATGAGCATGAGAAGCTAATGCACGCCTATTTAACTTGGCATTTGAGTGTCCTCAAATATAGAAACATTTGCTAGCTTCTAGCTTAAAACTTTGTATTTTAACTTAGCTCAGAAAGAACACATCAAAGGACTAACAGCCCAATGCCGCAATTTAATCACGGGACACATTTCGATATATTCAGCCATCAGGGGCCTCCACTTCACTTTTACGGTGCGAATGGCTTTCCTACTCACGTCTATCGGAGCTTTATCAATTGCTTACAACAAAGCTTTTCCGTGTCTAGTCTACACAATCGAGCAACTTGGCCTAACGAGCCAATACCTAAAAAGATAAACTGGCAAATTTACGCTGACGACCTTATCCACTTTCTATCAGGGCACAGTGCAAAACCTGTCATTGGTGTTGGTCACTCTCTAGGTGCCACATCAACTGTGCTTGCTGCAATAAAGCGACCCGATCTATTTAAATGCTTGGTGCTTATTGAACCTGCAATGACCTCTCCGCTCGTATCTAAACTGCTTCCTTTGGTACCTTTTCGATTGGCACAGCGTGTACAGCCTATAAAGTATACCGTTGAAAAAACGGATACTTGGTCATCAAGCGAAAGTTTTTATCAAGATTTAAAGCAAAGGCGAGTGTTTAAGAGGATTGATGATGATGATCTGCAACATATGGCAGAACAGAGTTTACGCCAGGCTAGTGAGCAGCATGCCCACCTTAAGTTTCCCAAAATGTGGGAAGCAAAAAACTACGCCTCTGCACCTAATATTTACCGACAATTAAAAGACCTAACCATGCCAGTTATTGCGATTAGAGGAAAACCCTCAGCCTATTTTTCCGATAAAAGCTGGCAGAAATGGCGAGCACTTTCGCCAAATGCGTTATTTAAAGAAGACGCTAATTATGGTCATTTATTCCCATTGGAATCACCAGAGAAATGCAGCGAGCTAATTATGAGCGGGTTAATGGAGTTAGGCTTTTCTGGCTACTCAAGTTGCTAGCTACAAGTGATTAAAAATCAGCATAAAAAAAGCGCTACTTTGAGCGCTTTCCTAATATTGCATCCGCCAACATGCGCCAATCCCCGATAAAGCTATACCAAGGGTACGTAAAAGTAGCAGGCCTATTCTTTTCGAAAAAGAAATGACCTACCCAAGCAAATGCATAACCAGAGATTATTGCCAAAGGCACCAGTGACCAAGATTGCTGATAGATAGCTGTTGCAAGAATAACAATGGCCACCAAGCTACCTACGTAATGCAAGCCACGGCATATTTTGTTTTCATGTTGCGATAAATAAAACGGGTAAAACTCTTTAAAGGTTTGGTAACGGCTGCCGTCGCCCTCACCTGCTACTTCAGCTTCATTTGATTTAACATCCGCATGTTGATCAGTTACATCACTCATTTTATTCTCCTTCGCGCCAAACCCTTGCATTGACCACTATCTGTAATGCAGCATTAGCGCGCCACTTACATTACCCACTTTAACTTCTTCGATAAATTCGTAATCGACATCTTTGAAAAAATCGCGGTATTTATCATTAGTGGCATAAACAGCAACCCCTTCACTGTCTGGGTGCTCCTCAAGCACGGTGTTTACCGCTGCCATGAGGTAATGCCCAAAGCCATGGTGTTGATGCAGAGGGTGAATTGCGATAAAGCTAAGCATATGGAATCGCTTTAGCGGGACGGCCGACATGATGATTTTCTCTTTTTCCATCATTTGTTTAGTAGAGAAATACCCCGCGCTCAGTAGCATTTTCAAACGCCAATGCCAAAAACGCTCAAACCCCACGCCGTCATCAGGGCTATTCAAACAAGCCACCCCAACCATCGCCTCGCCTAAGTATAGAGCAACCATTGGCTGTTTGGCTTGCCAAAAAACGCCGAGCTCTTCGCGAATGGAGGCTCTTAAACGTTGCTCATAGTCTTCTTTATCTCCGTTGAATATTTCGAGAAAAACTGGATCGTCATGGTAGGCTTGATAAAGCAGTGAGGCTGCTAGTTTTAAATCTTCCGCAACTAAATAACTTGCACGTATTTCCACGTTTGCTGGTGCTTCTACAACATCAGTCATAACTTCCCCCGTCACTTGTCACTTAATCGTTAAATTGCTTTGAAGTTAGCGCGATACAGACATATTTCGCTAAAGCTTATTGTTATTATGCGTTGGTCACCATAGCAAGAAGATAAGTTTTAGGTCAATATTTAAACACTCGCGTTTTGCATCGAGACTATACTGATACTAGTTCAATGCTCACTTGGGATCAGTTATGGATGCCTCTTATCACACTATGAATACACTGTTTGCACAACTTGGATTAGCCAACTCACAAGAAGATATCGCTAAATTTGTTGAGCAACATAAAGGCTTAGATGTAAGTACACCGCTGAGCGAAGCAAGCTTTTGGAATCAATCGCAGGTAAATTTTTTAAATGAAGCTATTGCCGATGATGCTGATTGGGCTGAAGTTGTTGATACGCTAGATGCTATGTTGAGATAGTTTTAACGCATTTTTATACATTGTTCGCCAAATACGTTAAATATCAGAGAGAGAGAGGCACAAAAAAGCTAGCGTAGACGCTAGCTTTTTTTCATATATACCTAACCGCTACAGCATGCTGTAAGCTGTGTCTCCCCAGCTAACTAACGCGCCATTCTTAAAGATTAACGGCGTACATTCATCCTTCGTCGTAATACCATCTTTATGTTTACGGTTGGTGCGATAGTAAAGTACTTGAATACTCTCGTCACCCTTATCGTAGACTTCGTTAAAGTCGGCAACACCTAGCATTTGCTGAACATCACCAAAGCTTGAGTTTAATTGAAGGCGAGCAATTTTCTTACGGTTGTCATATTCACGATCGTTGTGGCTATAGCTGTAATGACCATCATCATCGCCACCAACTGAAACCACACAACCACTAAGTCCTAACGTTAAAGGTAATGCAAGAGATAAAATTAAAAGAGACTTTTTCATGATTTCATAATTCCCTGAGTTTGTTTATTATTGTTCTCAATACAGCAAAGTGCGCACCAAAATTATAAACTATTGTTTTTTAAAAACTTTTAAAATAAACGTGATAAGGAGAAATCTTATCATTGGTTTTTTTTACTAAATAATTGTGCATTTACACAAACGGTACTCAATATGACGATTAAAGACGAAATAATAGCCATTGCTAACCAGCTAGCAAATAAGGGCGTCACGCCCTCAGTAGCCACTGTTAAAGCTAAATTATCTGAGCCAACACCACTACCAACGATTATTAATATTTTAAAAAATTGGCAACACCAACCAGAACAAACATCCTTTGATACAAACGAGGTCGACAATTCAACCGAGTCAACCGAGTTAAGCCAATCACTATCATCGGCATTAACCGAAGCATTAACACCTATGATGACCGAGTTGAAAGAAATAAAGCAATTATTGCGATCTATCGACAGTAAATTGGAAAAGTAGTTTGCGGCATAAAGCTACACTTTTAATAAGTGGTGTAGCTTTCAAGTAAGCTCTTGGTACGCTAATCGTAGACCACTGGTGAGAGCATTTGAATGAACTCTTTCAAACTGTCAGCCAGTTTCTTATGAGCCGCTTTACCTACCTGCTCTACCCAAACGGCCCCTGTTGCATTATCAACAGTTAAAATAAAGTCTTCTTGGTCTGTTAATGCAAAAAAGATAGTCACTTCTTGCTTCAATTTTTGTTTCATTAGCACATGACCAATGATGTTTTCCTGCAAACGCTCAAAGTCTTTTTCACTCCAAGGGAATAAAAGGCTTAGGTTGCCTTCACTGCAGGTTGCATCAAAACTCTCACTATACAACGAAGTGAAGTATTGCTTTACCTCAGGGTGTAATACTAAATCTAGCGCATGCTCTACATTATCAAACGAAAGTTCATCTCGACATGCTACTGGTTGCCATAGGTCTGCCTCATGTGAAAATTCTCCTTGTACACACGGCGAAGGCCATTCGGGATCTTTTTCTACTACAGGTAGGTGGCCATGCTTTTCTTTGAATGCCTCAACATAGTCGTCACTAAGCTTTAAAAGCAGGTCGGATAGAGTCGTCATTTAATCATTTTCCTCAATCAAAATTGAAAATCGATATGTCATAACATCAAGCTGATATCACTCAATCACCGACTAATTTTGAAAAATACTGTTGGATGTATGCCATCTTAATGAAAAGCGCGTAAAATACGCAGCAATTTTAGTTAACAATGACAATGCAATGGCAAAATACCAAAACAGTGACGTATTACACGGTTTAACACTGGGAAAAGCAACAGATTATGCAAGTCAATATGATGCTTCTTTACTACAAGGTGTTCCGCGAAGTTTAAACAGAGATGATTTAGCCATAGACCAAGAAGATTTGCCATTCTTCGGTGAAGATGTTTGGTACGGTTATGAGTTATCTTGGCTTAACCCAAAAGGTAAACCACAGGTTGCTGTCGCAGAGTTTATCTTTCCGTGTACAAGTAAAAACCTGATTGAGTCAAAATCATTTAAACTGTATTTAAACAGTTTTAATCAAACAGTTTTCGCGTCAAAAGACGATGTAGAAAAAGTGCTATCCAAAGACTTATCAGAGGTCGCTGGCGCACCAGCAAGCGTCACTTTATCCCCTGTTGATCATTGTCCAGCGCTTGCCATCGCAAGTGATGATGCAACCTGCATTGATGAGCTAGATGTCGAAATAGATACTTATGACTACCAACCTAGCTTATTGACTAGCGATGATGCTGACATTGCGAATCAAGGTGATGAGCAGGTAAGTGAGTACTTAGTTAGCCATTTATTGAAATCAAACTGTTTAATCACCAATCAGCCAGACTGGGCGAGCGTCTATATTCGTTATACCGGTAAGAAAATCAACCAAGAAAAGCTGCTGAAATACTTCATTTCATTTCGTGAGCACAATGAGTTTCATGAACAGTGCGTAGAACGTATTTACACAGATATTCAGCAATACTGTCAACCGACCTCGCTTACTGTATTTGCCCGCTATACACGACGCGGTGGCCTAGACATTAATCCTTATCGCAGTTCCGAATCTAATTCAGCTCCAAAGCTGCGCACAATAAGGCAATAAAAAAGAATTTGAAAAGATATTAAAAAAGCGCCATTTGGCGCTTTTTTGTTTTACTTTCGTTTTGTTTGATTTTGCTTTGTTAAAAGCTTATCTACTTTTCAGGAAAAGCAAGTCCAGTCCACTCTGTAAACAAGGCTTTTTGTTGATCGGTAGCATCCTGTAATGGCTTAACTTTTAACTTGCCACTTGGCATCCCAGCTAACTTGACCTTTTTAGTCATTAATTGATCCCTGCGGAAGAAAGTCACCTTAATTTTGTCGTCAGGCTTAAAGTTAGCTAAACGCTTTGTTAAATCACTATCAGCCATGCGCAAACCTTCAATCGCTACAATAATGTCGCCTGTTGTAAAACCAGAGTCCCATGCTGGGCTACCTTTTTCCACTGCCGTGATTAGCAAGCCGCTGGCATGTGGCTTAGTACTGATGCCTGTCCAAGCTTTTTGCTTACCATCATTACCATAAGTCATCATTAAACCAGCTTTGGCAAGCAATGCATTGAAATCTGGCTTAGCATAACCGTCAACATTGGCTTGCCACCAATCGCTATAATCAGTGTCAGTGACCTTCTTCAAGATATCTCTCACATCTTGGTCGTTAAACGATTTTGGAATGCTGTAGTGTTGGTAAAGCTCTTGGTGAACATTGCGGTAACTTTTAGCAAGAGAGGTTTTTTCAAGAATATCAATATCTAGCATCCATGAGACAAGGAAACCTTCCGAATAAATGTTAACGCTGTGATTTCGGTCATAGTCGCCACCTTCACTAATCCACTTGTCAAAACTCGCTTCTGCTACAGACTGTGCATCACGCCCAGGTTTACGTTCGTAGCTATTAATACGAGTCGCCAACATTTCCATCCACTCTTTGGCCGTCATCAACTCACCACGCATTAACAGCTGGTTTTGTAGATAACTAGTAGAGCCTTCCGCCAACCATAATAAGTTGGTGTAATTCTCACCTTGATAGTCATACGGCACCATGCCTTCTGGACGGTATTGCTTTACGTTCCAAGTATGCACAAATTCATGAGCAGCAGTGCCTAGGAAGCTCAAATAGTCTTTACGGGTAGAGAATGTATAGCGGTCGCGTTGAATGATCGTTGAATTTAAGTGCTCTGTCGCACCGCGCACTCCTGATGTTGCATGTACCATAAAGACATAACGTTCAAAAGGGTAGTCTGACCAAATCGTGTTGCCTTGCGCAACAAGTACTTTTAAGTCAGCTAACATCTGTTTGCTGTCATAATTACCTTTGCCCCAAATCACTAATTCGTAATCGATGCCATCCACTTCAAATTCATAAAATTCGTTAATGCCAGTCTCAATAGGCGAATCGACTAGGACATCATAATTGCTAGCAATAAACTGATGCTTGTTGCGCCCTGTTGGCAATCCAGAAACACTGCGCCATTTCCGTGGCGTCTTTAACTGAACAAGATACTTATCGTCGCGTGTTTCATCTGTGTACATGATAACGCCTGACGCATCAATAAAAGCGTGGCTATCGTCCACATGGCGTGAACGAAGTGGTAATTGATTAGCGTAAACTTGATAGCTTACCTCAACACCATCAGATAAATCACCTTGAATACGCCATGTGTCTTTATCGATTTTTTGCCATTGTAGATCCTTATCTTCAACAGCGAACTCTCGAATACCATTTGCCAAATTCAAAATTTCGTACCGACCTGTGCGCCAAGTTGGTAATTTTAAATCAATAGATTGCTGTTCCGTTTTAGGCAAGGTCATTTCCACCATGGTGTAATGGTGTTCGGCTTGTGTTAAATCAATGTTTACGCGAACATCAGCAAAAACAGATGAACTAATAAGTGTAGAAAGTGCTAAAGTAGCAGCAGAAATCTTTCGGTTTATCAATTGCATAGAAAATTTTTATATCAACTTATTGGCAGTTACTTTTATTCTACCTGTTTGGTATACAATTTTCATTGATGATTCGATTGAGTATCGATATTTTTATTCAGTTACCAGTTACCATAGTAGAAAGCCAGTTTTATTAGCTATTATTGAGGTAAGAGTGCGTTAAAGTCACAACCAAAACTCATTCACGAATCAAGTTAAGGCGTTGAAAGTAAAGTCAGCGCATAGATTCTAGTAGACAAGGTATTTACTAGATTCGTCACTCGAAACGCAGCAGGAAATTTGTTATTCATGAGCAATGTATCTAACGGTCAGCAACAACTTGCACAATTAAAAGCACAACTTAACAACGCCATTAATTCGCGCTCAGCACTTGAAGAAGATTTCAATAAACGCTCTACCATGCTAACCGAGTTTATTGCCAAACTTTCAAGTGTTTGCAAAGGCTTAGACTTGGAGCTCGACAATAAACTCGCCAAGTTACGTAATACGCTTAAAAAGTCAGGGTCTATCGAGCAACTCGAGAAAGAGATTGAGCAAATTTCAAAAATCCTGACTAGTCACGCCAGTAAAAATGAAAAAAACATTCGCAATATGCATATCGATTTTCATGAAGCCGGTAGCGTACTTCAGCAATCAAAAGGTATTCCGCCTTTATTAAGAAGAAACCTACGGGAATTGCTCACCGAAAACTCTGAAAGCAAAGATGCACTGATCCAGTATGTGCCTAAGCTCAGTGAATTGCTGACAATATATGCAGAGGTGTTAAGAGCTAAAAATGATATTGATGCTGCCCAACCTGGAAAAATAGGCGCAAACACCAGCAAAGCATTGGCAAGCAAGACAGAGACAGATGCTTCGCCATTTGTCGAGCGCATATTATCAACCATCAGTGAAATAAAGCTCTCACAAACTCAACAATCAAAGCTGGAGCAAATGAGCCAGCAACTAAAAGGCAATACTCATTTAGACGATGGCTTGCTCAATATTATTGCAGAGCTTTTCAACATCGTCGTATCGGATATCGAGCGAGAACGCCAAACTGCCAAATCGTTTTTATCAACGCTTTCAGGGGCATTACTAAAGCTACAGCGCTCAATTAAATCTGGCATTGTTAGTACACAAGAGCAGAAAAGCCTTCAAAAAACTATCAATCAAAAAATCGCTAAACAACTGAATGCGATGATAGATGTGATAGACAGTGCCGACTCACTCAATGAGGCCAAACAAGAGCTAAACACCAACATCGAACAAATATCAAAAACACTGTCGATAAAATCCAAAGAAGAGCTGGCTTACTTCCAAGCACTTGAAGAAAAGCTTGCCGAAACGCAGGCAAAAGTCAGGGAACTGGAAAAGCAGAGTCAAAGCTTTGAAAAACGTCTAATTGAGCAGCAGAAGAAAAGCATGCAAGACGCACTGACTAAGCTCAACAACCGAGCCGCATTTGACGAGTACATGACTAAAGCTATGGTGCGCTTTGCCCACAAATCTTTTGATTTGGCGATCGCCGTTATTGACCTTGATGACTTCAAAGCAATTAATGATACTTTCGGTCATTCTGCTGGTGATAAAACCTTGCAAGTTATTGCTTCGACTCTGAGTAAAATATTAGGCGAATCTGCGTTTATAGCTCGCTATGGTGGGGAAGAATTTATCCTGATTTTCGAAGGCCTAGATTATGGTGAAGTCATGCTAGCGCTAGACGAACTGCGAGTGAGAGTATCCAAACTCCCCTTTAAGTTTAAAAATAAAAAGGTCAACATCACCACGTCTATTGGCGTTACTCACATAAAAAACAACGACAACGTACATCAAGCGTTTGAACGCGCAGACCAAGCGCTATATAAGGCGAAACACGAAGGTAAGAATCGCGTTATCTACGCAGAATAAAACACCACTAAGCATCGCTTAATACAGAGTCCAACATTAACCTTTGCTAACAAAATGGGGATAACGCCTGTGTCAATTTCAACTATTATTAAAGGAAAAGCAGTAACTTAGTTATAAAAACATCTAGAAAGGGGAATTCGAATGGAAATACAAGTAAACCCTGTAGGCAATATGAATTTGCTATCTCAAACGGAAGTTGAACAATTAGAAGAATCTGCAGGTAGTAAGCTATTTCAACTCTATCGCAACTGCTCTTTGGCGGTACTAAACGTCGGAAGTCACACCGACGATGCTGAAGAAATCTATCAACAATTTAGAGATTTTCAGATTAAAGTGTTGCGTCGTGAACGCGGCGTAAAATTGGACCTAATCAATCCTCCTGAAGATGCTTTTGTCGATGGCAAAATCATACGTGGCATTCGGGAACACTTATCTGCTGTACTGCGCGATATTTTGTTTATTAACGACAAATACGAACTCGACTACCAACAACCAGCAGCCAATGCGGATGCTACGACTGACGTTGTTTTTGACATATTGCGAAATGCCGACGCCGTATTACCAGAGAGCGAGCCAAACTTAATTACTTGCTGGGGCGGCCATTCCATTAATACCACCGAATATAAATACACGAAGGAAGTCGGTTATCAGCTTGGGCTTCGCGGTTTTAACATATGCACAGGCTGCGGCCCAGGCGCCATGAAAGGCCCTATGAAAGGGGCAACGATTGGCCATGCAAAGCAGCGTATAAAAGATGGACGCTATATAGGTCTTACTGAGCCAAGCATTATCGCTGCGGAGCCACCAAACCCTATTGTTAATGAACTTATTATCATGCCAGATATCGAGAAACGTTTAGAAGCGTTCGTGCGAATATCTCATGGTTTAATCATCTTTCCCGGTGGCGCAGGAACAGCAGAAGAGTTTCTTTATATTTTAGGTATCATGCTAAATCAAAAAAACAAAGATCAAGTGTTACCGATTATCCTCACGGGGCCGAAAGAAAGTGCCGATTACTTTTTAGAAATAGATGCTTTTATTCGCGAAACGCTAGGCGAAGAAGCACGTAAGTTCTACAAAATAATTATTGATGATGCCGCGCAAGTCGCTAAAACGCTAAAATCGCAATTGTCACAAATACTTGCACATCGAAAAGCAAGCGGCGACTCGTTTCATTTTAACTGGACCTTGGCAATTGAACCTGATTTTCAACAACCATTTGAACCTAGCCATCAAAACATGGCAAACTTAGTGGTCAAGAGTGATATGGACACCGCAAAACTGGCCGCTAACCTACGTCGTATTTTTTCTGGAATCGTTGCAGGTAATGTGAAATCCAACGGCATCAAAGCGATCAGAGAGCACGGGCCTTTTATTATTTCTGGTGAAGAAAAAATTATGGCATTAATGGATAAGCTGCTTGCATCATTTGTTGATCAACAGCGGATGAAGTTGCCAGGAAGTAAATATGTGCCCTGCTACCAAATATCAAAAGGCTAAAGTGACATGAAGGCGAAGGTTAAATGACAGCACACGTTGTATTGATTGATGCGCTTAACCTCATCAGAAGAATATACGCCGTTCAAGAACGGCCTTTTTTGCTCAACAACGAGTTAGCAGAAAATACCAAAGCACAGGTGTTGCACAACACATCAAATGCATGTGGTCAGGCGCTTACCAATATTTTGGAAATGTTAAACCCGACCCATGCGCTTGCTGTCTTTGACAGCGAAGCGCCATGTTGGCGTTATGCTTTGTACCCTGACTATAAAAAAGGGCGCAAGAAAATGCCTGAGCATTTGGCGAATAAGCTTAATGAGATTCAAGACGAGTTTCTCAAGCAGCATGTTGACTCGATAGAGCCCGACGAAGATGAGGCGGATGATGTTATCGCGACATTAGCGGTAAAAGTCGCGTTGAGAAATCAAAATGTCACCATTATTTCAACAGATAAATGTTTCTTATCCTTGATTAATGAGAACATTCAAGTGTATGACTACTTCAATCGTCGCTATTTAGACGATAGCTATATTCACGACAAATTCAGCGTTCGTTCGAGTCAACTTATTGACCTATGGGCGCTGACCGGTGATTCGACCAATAAGATCCCAGGTGTTGCAGGTATAGGGCAAATTACCGCTGCCGAACTCATTAATACCTATGGTTCTATTAATGCGATTCTTACTGCGGATAAATTGAAGTCATCGGTAAAAGACAAACTTGAGCAAGGAAAAGACATGCTTAAGCTAAGTCATCAGTTACTAACATTAAAACAAAACATTCCTCTAGGCTTTAATTTAAAGGATATACGCCTGCAGTAAGGCTAATAGGATCCTTAGCACGATGGAAAGATAGAATAACAAACAAGGTTGAGTTGGACACATCAAATACCCTCAGCCCTATTTAAATAAATGATATGAGTCGGTATGCTATCCAGCAGTTGATTCAATACTTGAACAATATTGAAAAGAAGATGAACAAAAAAGTTATTTTTCGCATTTTATTGGCGTTAGCCGCTTATGGCGTATTCGTACTCTTAGTGGTCAATTTTTATGACGACAACCCTTCTAACATGAAATGGGAAGATAGAGAGGCGTTCAACAGACAGTATATTGCCAAATTGAAATTGGACGAATTTACCTTTGAACAGGCATTAGAATCTCTAGGCAGCCCTGACATAACTGAAGCTAAAAAAGTCGATGGCACAAACTACCAAGTGATGTTCTACCGCACACAGCACGTTAAGTCAGATGGTATTACTACGCAGGAAGAATGTACGCCATTGCTATTTACTGACGGACAATTAACGGCTATCGGCAACATTGCCTACGAGCAATTTACACAAATGAAGCCGTTGTAAGCAGTTATAGGTTTCCGGCTAACACCTCGTTTATATCCCCATAGAGTTGCGCTGCTTTATTAACTAAAGAGGCGCAACTATCAGACTTTAGTCTACTTTTGCTTATCACATTCAGCCTGTAAGCTTTTCTGAAAGTTTTTCCACTGGCTTACACACCATAGTCATGGTATAAAGCGCCCACTTTTTCCAAGCTGGTAGATCCAGTTATCTTTTGAGATATCTACTATGCTTTGAAAACTCCTACTTTAAATTTTTAATAGGTAACATAAATGGCTAAGCAAACTATCACAGTAATCCCTGGTGACGGTATCGGTCCAGATATCATTGACGCAACGCTAAAAGTTTTAGACAAAGCTGGCTGTGATTTCGAATATGAATTCGCTGATGCAGGTCTAGTAGCCCTAGAAAAGCACGGTGAACTAGTGCCAGAAGAGACACTAGAACTTATCAAAAAGAACAAAATTACGTTAAAAGGCCCATTAACTACACCAGTAGGTGAAGGCTTTACGTCAATTAACGTAACACTTCGTAAGCAGTTCCAACTTTACGCTAACTTGCGCCCTGTACGTTCTTTCAAAGGTACTAAAGCTCGTTACGAAAACATCGATATCATTACTATCCGTGAAAATACGCAAGGTATGTACTCTGGCTTAGGTCAAACCGTTTCTGAAGATGGCGGCCAAGCAGAAGCAATGAGCTTAATTACGCGTGAAGGTGCTGAGCGTATTGTTGAATTCGCATACGAGACTGCACGTAAAGAAGGTCGTAAGAAAGTTACCGCTGTTCACAAAGCTAACATTTTAAAATCAACTTCTGGCTTATTCTTGAAAGTTGCACGTGAAGTTGGTGAGCGTTACCCAGATATCGAATCTGCAGAGATGATCGTTGATAACTGTTGTATGCAGTTAGTAATGAACCCAGAGCAATTCGACGTTATCGTAACAACTAACTTATTCGGTGACATCTTATCAGACCTATGTGCTGGTTTAGTTGGTGGTTTAGGTATGGCACCTGGCGCAAACATCGGTAAAGACTGTGCAATCTTTGAAGCAGTTCACGGTAGTGCTCCAGACATCGCTGGTAAGAACCTTGCAAACCCAACATCTGTAATTCTTGCAGCGATTCAAATGCTTGAATACCTAGAAATGGGTGACAAAGCAGACGCAATCCGTAAAGCTATTTCAGATGTAATTGAATCAGGCGACCGCACAACTCGCGACTTAGGTGGTGAGCACGGTACAACTGACTTCACTGACGCAGTATTAGAGCGCTTATAAGCTCAATTCAATTTGTGTTTCGATAGTTATTTTCCATAGTAACGATTGAAAACACATACAAAGATTTAAGACGTAAAAAAACCGGCTCATGAGCCGGTTTTTTTATTATCTACGTACAACTCAAAATGATTGATTAAGTGATACAAGCTGAACAGCTAGCACATCATTTGCTCAGCTATTCTTCATCTCGTTTAAAAATGCCAAACAGTACATTGCCAAATGATGTAACAAATGCCTTTTTATATACTGTGATACTAGCAACGACCTTTCCATCGGCGTCTTTTTCTAATTCAGATGACTCGTAAAGTTCACCCATTTTTTCTACCGCTAAGATATCACTTTCCGCACATCTTCTTGCATCATCCAAACGCATAAAGTCAAAATCACTTTTACCAAGAACATCGTCAGCAGGAATACCTACGTACGCTTCAAATGCCTTATTTACAAAAATGTAATTCTCTTCGTGATCTTTTAAAAAGACACCAAGAGACGACAGACTAAATTCTTCTGAGAACCACTTAACAAGAGACTCTCTACTAGGGTGATGATCAATTTGATCGTCAATTATACGGAGGGTTTGCTCTAACATTTAACTTACTACTTTAGCTATTCGCTGGTCCGCGCCACCTTTTAATGCCGTTAAACTCACAGAGTATTCGACTATAGGAATTTTCTATTTCAAATTTGAATGAACGCGTATTTACAAAAGCTATAGAGTATACCTTGCTCGGATGAAAACTGCTCGTAAATATGAGTTTAATTTCATGTTAATGGCTCCGAATTGCAGCTATCTTGCTTAGATAATCCCTTATAGTTCAACACTTCGGCTAAATTGATTACTTTTTATTTTAGCTCCCCGGACGCCTAAATATTAAGTAAGCTGAAATCGTTGGAATCGCCATCATTTAACTGATAAAACAAGCTAAACGATTGATTAAGCAACAGTTACGCTGGAGAGATATTCAGCAATTGATGTTTCAAAAACAAACAGTGACATGAAAGAGGGCGAACAAAGTTGCCGCAGTCACAGCTGTTATTCCGAACAACCCGGTGGCAAAGCAAGCACCCTAGAGGGGCAAAATAAATATAGAAAAAGGTAAGAATTTTTCGAGGCAAAAAATAAGGACTCCGAAGAGTCCTTATCCTATAGATGTACCATAGCTTTTTAGCAGTTATTAATTTACAAGCTTGCTACGATCTCGCTAACGGAGGTGCTGAGAGTAAGCGTGCATGTACCGTAATTTCTTCACGGTCGTAATACAGATGTTTTGCGTACATTTCGTATTTCACATCATGCTCAGCAAATCTGTCTTTGATCATTTGAAGATCTTTTTGCACTTGCTGGTAACGACCTTTCATTGGAAGCTTCAAATTGAACATGGCTTCTTTACAGTATCCGTGTAACAACCATTCTGTCATCAGGTATGCAACGCGATGCGGCTTTTCTACCATGTCACAAACCAACCAATATACATTTTGCTTGGCTGGTTTAAACTTAAAGCCGTCAATTTGGAAATGCTTTACTTGCCCTGTTTCCATTAATGACTCTGCCATTGGACCATTGTCTACCGAAGATACCATCATACCGCGACGTACTAATTGATAAGTCCAACCACCCGGCGCTGCGCCTAAATCCACAGCATTAAGGCCTGATGTTAAGCGTGAATCCCAGTCTTTCTTAGGAATAAAGTGCAGAAACGCTTCGTCGAGTTTTAAAGTTGAACGACTTGGCGCTTGTGAAGGAAACTTCAATCGTGGAATGCCCATCACGTGTGGCGAGGTATTCGTACCTAGCGAGTAACCAAAGATTACTTCATTACCTGAGAAAAACAGCGCGTGCAGCACTGCGCCTTCATCATCACCCTTTTCTGTCAGCACTTTGTTTTTACGTAGCGCTTGTCTTAATGGCACAGCTAGTTTTCTGCAGAACTTGGTCAGTGCCTTACCATCGTTGGTGTCAGGCGTTTCCATGCGCAAATCAGCGTATTGCCAATCGGTACCGAGCGCTTCGCAAATAGCCTCTACGCGATTGTAGTCAGGCAACTCGATTTTTTCAGTTAAAGTCACAAACCACTGACGGGCAAAAATAAGGCGTCTCAATGGTAGTTTTTCTACTAGTGTTTCGCCGTCTTCAGCATTGTGTAAATGAAAAAAGACCAATCCCTGCTTTTTTACAATTTCAAGGTAGCCATATATTTCATTCCATGCGGCTTTTTCTTGAATTTCTGCGCCACACTCTTTTTCAAAGCCAGGGCGGCAATACAAAACTATCGAAGTTTTCATTTTTTAATACCTGTAAAAGCGAGTAATAACCAAGCCAGTGCTAAAGTCATCCCGCCAATGGGTGTTAACTTACTAAACGCAGTCACACCTAATAACGTTTTTAAATAAATAGTGCCGCTAAAAAACAAAATGCCTATCACAAACAAAATAGCAGCGACAACAAGCAGTTTTCGCGTCGTATGCGCTAACCAAACGGTGACGGCGAGTAGCGCCAATGTGTGAATAAATTGATATTGATGAGCATAGTTCACCGAGCTCATCACGTCAGGCGATAATGTTTTACCGGCATGGGCAAGCCAGGCGCCGAATAATACGCAAAAACTACCACTAACACCAATAAATACTGGTAAAAACCGTGAAATGAATAGCTGCATCACTTATCGCCTTTGATCGATATATTCAACGATATGATCAATTGCCGCGGCGATATGTTGCTCATGAGTAAAACCAGACTTAACCCGTGGTTTTAAATCATGATCGCCGTCAGCCAAGTACTTCACTATCGCGTGTTTCGGTAAGCTGTATCCACTGATTTCATTCTTGTCACCTAACTTGTCACGGTCTCCCTGTACAATAAGTAAATCACTTGAGCGATTCGTTACCGGTGAAAGCCTAACCTTGTCTGCCTTACCAATTGCATGAAATGGATACCCTAAACAAAACGTCCCTTTAATAACTTTCGTTAATGTTATGTCTTCAGGGAGTCCCTGCTCGACCGCTTCATTGCTCGTTAGGATCGCACCGACACGGCTACCCATCGATTTACCACCGATAAATAAGGGTAGGTCTGTATCAAGCGCATTAATTTGCTCTGCTAAGCATGGCAATAACTTTGGCATACGATCCGGTGGCCGTTTTTTGCCATCGTCGTTACGTTTGTCCATGTAAGGGAAATTAAATCGACAAACCGAGATACTATTAGCCACTAAGCCATCAGCAATTTTCGTCATAAAAGCATGTGACTTATCGGCGCCAGCACCATGCGCTAAAACCACCATGGCCTTGGCGTTATCTGCGTGTTGCACGATAGATGAAGTTAAAGTGTTGGTCATTCGATTATTTGTCCGTCTTCTATGGTTTCTTGTTCATTACTTACAGTATCTAGTACCCACTCTCTAAATGCTGCAATTTTACCTACATCTGCTTGTGGTTCTCGACAAACGATGTAATACGCATTCTTACTCACGAGTACTTCGCTAAATGGACAAACTAAACGGCCTGCATCAATATCTGGCTTCGCCAATACGCTGTGGGCTAACGCCACTCCCTGACCATGAATGGCTGCCTGTAACACCATAGAAGAGTGACTAAAGATTGGACCATGATTAACATTGACCCCTTTTACGCCTGCATCTTTAAACCAACGTTTCCAATCTCGCCTAGATGTGTCGTGTAATAAGGTATGATTCGACAAATCATTAGGGCTATACAGCGGCTTGTTACCATTAATTAACATAGGGGAACACACCGGAATCAAATACTCAGTATGGAGCTTTTCTGCTAATACGTTAGTCCAACGTCCACGGCCATAATAAATCGCAACATCAACATCTTCTGTCAGTGAGTTATCTGGCTGATCAACAGCCTTGATCCTAACGTCTATATCAGGATGTAAAATGTTAAAAGCATTCAGTCGAGGGACAAGCCACTGAATAGCAAAGCTTGGCTGCAAACTTACCGTAATGGCACCTTTAGCACCTCGTGCTAAAAGTTTCTCTGTTGCTTCATGTAATGCAGTAAAAATATCTTTTATATCAAGATAATACGCCTGCCCTTCTTCGGTAAGTAACAACGCCCTATTCTTACGCATAAAGAGCTTAATACCCAAATGCTCTTCAAGCGATTTAATTTGGTGACTTATCGCTGCCTGCGTAACAAATAGCTCTTCAGCCGCACGAGTAAAACTTAAATGCCTAGCTGCAGCTTCAAAGGCGCGAAGTGCGTTAAGTGGGGGTAAACGTGATGCCAAGTTCGTTCCATTTATTAGGGAGTAATTTATCTACAGATGATTATGACAAACAAATGAAACGACAGCAAAAACTTTCATTAGTTTTTCTAATGAATAAGGTGAATTTATGTCAGTGTTATTTTTTCACCAGCTGCCGTAGAATTCACACCGTAGATGAAGGACAACATCTCTAAGTCTTGAATTAACAAGTTATATCTGACTGTACTCCCCCAACCAGCAGTCAGCCGCGATGGAGATAGGTCCTTTAGCATCTATAAGGAATATTGACGTATGAAACGTATTAAAGGTACCACGATGAAAAACTTAACTATCGCTATTTTAACTTCTGCATTAGTTGTAATCAGCCAAAGCGCGGCGGCAAAGACTCCTGTCAACGCGAACAAAGCAACACCCGTTGAAACGCAAAGCTTACAAACTGTTGCTAACGACTACTTAACTATGCAACTAAACCAAGCAATGACAAATGTGAATGACATGTCTGGTTTAAACTCAATTAAATTCAACGCACATGACACAGTATTACTAGCCACTGAAAATGTGCAAGAAAAGCTCGCTGCAAATACTGTTGTTGAAGCAGAGTAACCTCCCAACCATACTCAGCTTTGATAACAGAAGCCAATAAAAAAGCGCCTTTCGGCGCTTTTTTCTTTTCTAGCTATTCGCTTATTACAGACCTGACGCTGGTAACGTACCAGGTAACCAGTTACCACCTGCTTTCGCAATGGCCTCTTCTGTTAGCTTCACCGACTCAGCAAGCTGTACAATGCGTTGGTATGCGTCAGCGTAACCTTCACTTGCACGCTTAAAGCGCAGCTTCTGCTGTTGTGATACTGGGCTTGTACTTTCACTACGACTCCATAGTAAGTAGCCAATGTAGCCGTTTACAGAGGTCGCTGTTGGCTCTGAACGTTTAGCAACAACAGAGTTGCCATTTAGATCAAGTTTGATCTCTTTTAGATCGCGTTTCATCTGATGAACAATCGCTAATGTTGATTGGTCTAATCCAAGCGTTTCTGGCACTGCAGCTTCGATGTGCTTAATACGGCTATCTAGCTCGCCCAAGTACTTACGGGCACCTGAAATTGCTTTGTACAAACGACCTGCTTTCATATCGAACGCTAAGTCTGCTTTACGATCTGTGCTCGCAAAAGTACGGTTGTCAATCGGCACCACTTCAAACGTCTGGCTTTGATCGTATGCTGTTTCAACACCGTCAACCACTTTCGAGAAGGATACTGAGTACTTACCTGGTACCACTAACCAACCTGAGTCGTTATCACCACTTGCACTGATAGGATCAAAGCCAGGGTAACGTAAGTCCCAGTTGATACGATTAAAACCTTTACGTGCTGGTGCTTTGATGCGGCGAACTAAGTTGCCTTCATCATCACGAACGGTAAAGACTAACGTTGGTGTTTGTTCAAAGTCTTCTTCTTTTAGCGCTTCCCATGTTGGGTAGTTAACTGGCTCGCCTTCTTTTCTTAGTTCAGCTTCTTTAGCTTTACGTTGAGACTTCAATGATTTGAAATCTTCATTCACATAGTAGCTAAATGTTGCGCCGTACTCAGGGTTATCAGCAAAGTAGAAGTCAGCACCACGCATCGCCTTACCAGGCAGACCTAATGGGTCATGCTCGATGAATTGGAATGCACGTCGTACAGGGAATAATGTCGCGTCTTGCTTTTTAACATCTGTCGCATTTTCACGAAGTGGTGAGTAATCATCTAAGATGTAGAAACCACGACCGAAGGTTGCTAACGCTAAATCGCTCTCACGTTGTTGAATAACAACATCGCGGACTGCGATAGTTGGTAAGCCAGACTTTAACTGAATCCAGTTTTTACCGCCGTTTTGGGTAAAGAACACACCGAACTCGGTACCTAAGAATAATAGGTCTTTGTTAACGTGATCTTGTGCGATCGCATAGCTTGAACCGCGAACAGGTAAATCACCGGTAATGTTTTTCCAGCTCTTACCGTTATTGTCACTGCGATAAACGTAAGGCTTGAAGTCACCTTTTTTGTGGTTGTCGAAAACCGCAAAAACAGTGTTCTTGTCAAACAATGACGCTTCCATGTCAGCAACATAAGAATTATCTGGTACCTTCGATGGCCACTTTAACTTCGACCACTCAGCACCACCATTCTTAGTTGCGTGCATAACACCATCATCACTACCCGTATACAACAAGCCTTCTTGCAGTGGAGATTCAGTTAAAGCGATAAGTGAACCATAGAACGATGTAGAGGTATTTTTCGCAACCGAGTCAACACTCCAAACGGTATCCATCACTTCTAATTTGTTGCGGTCAACGTTGCGAGATAAGTCGCCTGAAATCGCCTTCCACTCGTCACCGCGGTTGTCAGATTGGAACAACGTCTGTGAGCCGTAGTAAATGCGCTCATTGTTGTGAGGGCTAATTAATAATGGAGAGTTCCAGTTAAAACGTTGCGCTACTTTAGGATCTGGAGATACAGGTTGCATTTGTACACGCTCGCCAGATTGTTTGTCATAGCGAGCTAAGCCGCCATATTGGTATTGCGAGTAAATGATGTTTGGATCTTTTGGATCGATAACCGTTTTAAAACCATCACCGAATTGAGTGAACAACCAATCGCTATTCTGAATACCTGAGTTCGTAGTTGTGCGATGTGGCGCGCCTAATGAAGCATTATCCTGTGTACCACCAAATACGTTGTAGAACGGGTAGTCATTGTCCACTGTTACTTTGTAGAACTGTGTAAGTGGCATGTTATCTTTAAATGTCCAATTCTTCGCGCGATCCCATGACTCGTAAACACCACCATCGCTACCTATAATTAGGTGATTTGTATTGTTCGGGTCAATCCAAAGCGCATGATTATCAACGTGCTTGTGAGCTTCACCTGCACGTGTGAAATTCTTACCACCATCTTCAGACACCATTAAATAGGTATCAAGCGAGTAAACGCGATGAGGATTTACAGGGTCGACAACAATTTCTTGGTAGTACTGTGGACTACCTGAAACATAGCTACTTTGCTTATGCCAGCTAGCGCCACCATCAGTTGAACGATAGAAACCTGACTTACCTTCTGCCGCTTCAACAATCGCATAAATAATGTTGCCGTTACTCGGTGCTACATCAATGCCGATTCGACCTAAATCAACACTTGGTAAACCTTTGTTAATCTTGTTCCACGTCTTACCTGCATCCGTTGACTTATAAATCGTTGATTCTGGACCGCCATTAATAAGAGTCCACACGTGACGACGGCGTTGATAAGACGTTGCATAAATAACATCAGGGTTTTGTGG
This sequence comes from uncultured Thalassotalea sp., assembly GCA_947492575.1. Taxonomy (GTDB): domain Bacteria; phylum Pseudomonadota; class Gammaproteobacteria; order Enterobacterales; family Alteromonadaceae; genus Thalassotalea_F. The sequence continues at coordinate 869,171 of CANLNK010000001.1, read as the reverse complement.
ATCAAATGCGATATCGCTTACACCTGTATGCTCGCTAATTTCTAAAACATTTTCCCACGTTTTGCCGCCATCTGTTGTTTTGAACAAACCGCGGTCACCACCTTTGCTCCATAGTGGGCCTTGCGATGCTACATAAACTACATCTGAATTACGTGGGTCAATTAAGATCTCACCAATGTGCTCTGAGTTTTTTAAACCAACGTTGTTCCAGCTTTTACCGCCATCAACTGACTTGTAAACACCGTCACCATAAGCCACCGAACGTTGTGAATTATTCTCACCTGTACCAGCCCAAATCACGTTCGTGTTATTTGGATCCATGGTAACGTCACCATATGAGTAGCTAGGCATTGAGTCAGCAATGGCCTGCCATGTCACACCTGCGTTGTCGGTTTTCCACATACCACCCGAGGCAGTTGCAACGTAGTATTGTGCTGGGTTGTTTGGGTTAAACGCGAAATCACTAACACGGCCACCAGTTACTGCCGGTCCCATGTTGCGAAGTTTGATACCGCTATAGATTGAGGCGTCTACAGCTTTTTTATCACCTTTAGCTGCGATTGCTGCGCCGTTAAACGACAGCGCAATGGTTGCAGCAAGTAAGGAAGGGAACAATTTCATTTTGAATTCCTATGATTATTTTCCTGAAATTATTATCGTATGGTGTTGCTGTTTATAGCTTCACCGTGCAAATTTTAACTTTCATACCCGCTTTCACATTCACTTGTTGGCCACGTATAGGCCATGCTTGGAATTTAACTGTTTATCTCTACACACCTATAACCAAGTACAGATAACCAAGCGCTGATGTCTTAACACTGCTTACTTAACACTGGTTTACTAACATTGCTTTCTTGGCATTGGCTAAGAAGTGAAAGAAGAAATGTAAACGGGCTAACAATGTGTTAGCCCGGAATTACTTCTACCTAAACTAGTTCAGCGCGATAGGTTTTGGCGAAGACAATAAGCTCAAGCCTGAGTTTTCAAATGCAGTCTTAAACTCTGCAAGATCCTTCTCAATAAACTCATTCACTTTGCCAACACCTTTATCTAACTCAATTTTTGCTTTTTCTAAGTAGATTTCAGCCGTTGGTGTAGGCTTGCCGTATCGACCGCCTACATAACCCCACGCCATAAATAGGTGTGAAGTTACTTTGTAGCTTTCATCAACGATACCAGTTGTTTTAGGTAATGAACGTAAGTTCTTATCTAAATCACCAATTTTCTTGATTAATTCGCCTGCAGACTGCGCAAGTTTATTCGCAGCACTTTCTTCGTCATCACCAGCCGCTTTGTCAGCCATTGATTTGATAACTTCGATGTCTTTCTTACTATCGTGAAGTGCATGTACAGCTTTAGTCAGTGTTGCGTAAAGTGCCACAGCTTGATGTTCAAGGTCGTAACGTGTTTGCATATCAGCGTCAGTTACATCGCTAAAGCGTGGGTCCTTTAATACCTTGGCGGTTGTTTCAAATGATTCGTCATTATATTCAACAATAAAAGTATATGTACCCGGCACAACCTCAGGCCCAGAAGGCTTAATATCTTTGTCTTCTTTAGGCTCTTGACCCGGCATACGGCCGTCACCATCGGACTCTAATCCCCAAACAATGCGGTTAACGCCTTGCTTCAATTTAGTGACGAAAGTACGTACAACCTCGCCATCGGCATTTTTAACCGTCACGCGTGCTTTGTCTGAGAGTGGCTTAGCCTTTTCCTCTTTATCATCTTTCTTAGCTGCTGATGCTTTTGCTATTTGACGTGCTTTTTCTTTGTCAGCATCAGGGTGAACTAAATGATCGCCAGAGGCCATAACATTAATCGTGACGCCATACACTTCATTATCACCTGCGTAGGCTGCATCACCCCAGAAACGTGTTGACGGAGCACGGCCAGATACATATTGCTGACCATCACTAACGCTTAAGAATTTGAAGCTTTGCTTGAACGACTTATCATTTAAACCACGTAGCGGGCTGTAATCGTCAATCACAATGACAGAGCGACCATGTGTACCTAACACTAAGTCATTCTCGCGTTGCTGAATCGCCATATCCATAACTGACACCGTTGGCACGCCTTGGTCATACTTAAACCACGAATCACCACCATTAGTTGAAGCATACAAGCCCAGCTCAGTGCCTAAGAATAATAGGTTTTCGTCAACATGGTCTTGGACTACTGATAGCGCGTAACCACGGATATTTTTTGTGGTTAGGTTGGTAAACTTGCTACCGTATTTCGATGCTTTGAAGATGTATGGCTTCATGTCACCACGTCTGTGGTTATCAAACACGATAAACGCTTCTTCAGGGTTGTGAAGTGAAGGTTGAATGTGCGGCACAAATGCATTCTTAGGTGCTTTTCGCGCTTTCTTCTCTACACTCTTCCATGTTTCACCACCATCTTGAGTAACGTGAATGCGTCCGTCATCGGTTGCCACCCAAATAACGCCCTTCTTAATTGGGCTTGGCGCGATAGTGATTATTGCGGTGTGGTTCTCAGCAGCAGTAACATCCGGCGTTAAACCACCAGACTCTTTGTAACGTTGCCAATCCGAGTTATTGGTCGACATATCATCAGAAATAATGGTCCAGGTTTCACCGCGATCTGTTGACTTGTGCACGTACTGGCTACCGTAGTAAATCGTATCGTTGTCAAACGGGTCTTGCGCTAAACCCGCATTCCAGTTGAAACGTAATTCGCTATCATGGCTTGGCGCCGCTGGGCGAATCAATTTTTGCTCGCCAGTAACTATATTGTAGCGATTTAAATAACCACCTTGAGATTGCACATAACCTTTAGTCACGTCATCAGGGAACGGCATCGTATCGAAGCCATCACCAAAACCAACTTCTTGCCAATGCAAGTTTCGAATACCTGCCGTATCAAATACTTCAGCTGGACCACGCCATGAACCATTGTCTTGCAAACCACCGTATACGTTATAAGGAACAGCATCGTCGACACGAATATGGTAGAACTGAGCAAGTGGTAGGTTTTGGACAAAACGCCAGTTATCACCTTTATCATGAGTAATGGCGATACCGCCATCGTTACCCAAAATTAAGTGCGAAGAATCTGCCGGATTAATCCATAGCGAATGGTTATCAATGTGGATGGTGTTACCCGTGGCACAACAGTTCACTTTTTGTAGTGTTTCAAATGTTTTACCACCATCGATAGAACGACGAATCATAGTAGCGATGTTGTAAATAATGTCTGGGTTATTTGGGTCTACTTCGATTTCCGAATAGTAGAAAGGACGGTCAGCCACATTGTAATCACTGTTAACCGTACGCCAGCTATCACCACCATCATCAGAACGAATCAATGCACTTTTTTCTGCTTCAACTAACGCATAAACCGTATTTGGTTGACTCTCGGCGATATCAAAAGTAATTCGACCTAATTCGCCCGATGGAAGGCCATCTGCAGATGTTTTTTCCTGCCAAGTGTCGCCACCATCAATCGAAACGTACATACCAGAACCTGGCCCACCTGATTCAAACTTATCTGGCCAGCGTTGGAATTGCCACATTGATGCATAAAGCTTATTAGGGTTGGTAGGATCCATCTTGATGTCTGTCGCGCCCGTGATATTGTCAACATAAAGAATGTTCTTCCAGGTTTTACCGCCATCCGTTGTTTTGTAAACACCGCGCTCTTCATTTTTAGACCACAATGTGCCCATTGCTGCGACATACGCGATGTCAGGGTTTGTTGGATGCAATACGATACGGTTGATACGCTCAGAGCTTTCGAGTCCCATGTTTTGCCATGTTTTCCCGCCGTCCATTGACTTGTAAATACCACCACCAATAGACACTGAGTTACGTACGTTACCTTCACCCGTTCCTAACCAAACGATATCTGGAATTTCAGGGTGAACAGCTAGTGCGCCAGTTGAGGCCCACTCTTGCTCGTCAAAGATAGGTTTCCAAGTTAAGCCCGCATTTTCAGACTTCCAAACGCCACCAGAAGCCGCGCTTGCATAAATAATATTAGGGTTTGAAGGTACAGCTTCGATATCTGAAATACGACCACTAGTGGCAGCAGGCCCGATATTACGAGCTTTAATGCCTGAGAGTAAATCGGTATCCATTGCTGTTGCAGCGGTACTGGCTAACAAGGCTGCAGAAACAAATAGAGAGGTTAAGGATTTTTTCATTAGTTTTATAACCTTAATTAATGTTGCTTTTATAATAGTAAAAATGTGATCGCCGCAATTAAACACTTGCTGCAAACGGTCGGTAATGAAATTAAGTCGCGCTACCTATACCGCTTCACTTATATGGTAGCTTTGCGTTTATATAGTAGCTTTGCTTAATCGAACAATGCCGAGTCAACACAGCGTTATAATGTAACACTTAATTTTCTACTTAGAAATGCCACTGTGAATACAAGTTCACGAATGTAATATAGCAGAGAGATCCCCCCCTGAAGAGTACAACATTGTTGTTGGTCGCACTGTAAAAACTCCGTATTACACACCAAAGCGCACTGTCAGTGACAAGGTCAATTCTCAAATATAGACAATCGTTTTTAGCTTTACTCGTCTATTTCGATAACTTTGCTTTTTTTTGCGATAAATAACGAGGCTACATATCGTCCTGCTTATAAAGTTCTTTGCTTTATCTATCGAAACTATTCCCCTAGCAGTTCACAGCTTAAAGCTACAATATTCTCAAGCTACTGACTTCTCAAATTATGGTTAGCTTTTTATCTGTTGAAATGGTAATATGCCGCGCCTTTTTGTTCTGGCAATAGCCAAACAGAGGGATTCATGTTGTTTTTGGTCGCAAAAAACAACGCAAATATTGATTAATTTTAAGAGTATTTATCATGACTGATTTATTTACTTTGGATGCTGAAGTACGTACGGAGTTAGGGAAAGGTGCGAGCCGCCGCCTACGCCACGCGAACAAAGTTCCAGCTATCCTTTACGGTGAAGGCAAAGAGCCTGTTTCTTTAACTCTTGCAGCTAACAAAGTTTGGCGTGCACAGCAAGAAGAAGCATTCTACTCACACGTTTTAACATTAAACATCGGCGGTGAAAAAGTTGAGTGTTTAATTAAAGACATGCAACGTCACCCGTACAAAAACGTAGTAATGCACATGGACTTCATGCGCGTTGACGCAACTCACGCTGTACACACTAACGTTCCTGTTCACTTCATCAACGAAGAAGCAGCTGCGAAGAAAGGTGGTACTATTGCTCACCACATCAATGAAATCGCAATTACTTGTTTACCAGGTAACTTACCAGAGTTCATTGAAGTAGATGTTGCAGACATCGAAGTTGGTCAAACACTTCACTTATCTGACGTTAAATTACCAGAAGGCGTTTCTTCTGATGAATTAGCTAAAGGTGAGAGCCATGACTTAGCTGTTGTTACGCTTAACGCTCCTAAAGGCAAAGCTGACGACGAAGCTGAAGAAGAAGCTACTGAAGCATAATTTAAGGACGCACCCTTAAGTTATGACTATTCAGTTAGTTGTGGGGCTAGGTAATCCTGGCCCCGAATATACAAAAACCCGCCACAATGCTGGAGTCTGGTTTGTCGAAGAACTAGCCCGCATGCATAACATCTCCCTAAGACCTGAAAAGAAATATGCTGGCCTTTACGGTAAAGGCACCATAGCAGGTGAACTTGTTCATTTATTAATTCCAACCACCTTTATGAACCGAAGCGGTCAAGCGGTGGCACCATTAGCAAACTTCTACAAAATGTCGGTAGAAAACATTTTGGTTGCTCATGACGAAATGGACATGGACCCAGGCGTATGCAAAATTAAGAAAGGCGGAGGCCACGGTGGTCATAATGGTTTACGAGACATTATTGCCCGCATGGCGAATAACAAAGATTTTTATCGATTGCGCATTGGCATTGGTCACCCAGGACATAAAGACCGTGTTACAGGTCACGTACTTGGCAAAGCACCTGCAAATGAACAAGCGTTGATCGATCAAGCTATCGACGAAGCAAGTCGCTGCTTTGATATTTGGCTAAAAGATGATTTGAAAAAAGCACAAAATCGTCTTCACTCTTTCAAAGCACAGTAACTAAGACAGAATCGCAATAGCGATTTTAAGCAATAGGAAATTATCATGGGTTTTAAATGCGGTATCGTTGGTTTACCGAATGTTGGTAAATCTACGCTGTTCAATGCACTAACAAAAGCAGGTATTGAAGCAGCAAACTTCCCTTTCTGTACTATTGAACCAAATACAGGTGTCGTTCCTGTACCAGATCCGCGCTTAGATCAGCTTTCTGCGATTGTTAATCCAGAGCGTGTTATCGCAACAACAATGGAATTCGTTGATATTGCGGGCCTAGTAGCTGGTGCATCTAAAGGTGAAGGTTTAGGTAACAAGTTCTTAGCAAATATCCGTGAGACTGATGCTATCGGTCATGTTGTTCGTTGTTTTGAAAATGAGAATATTGTTCACGTAGCAGGTCAAGTAAACCCAGCTGACGATATCGATGTTATCAATACTGAATTAGCACTTGCCGATATGGACACTGCAGAACGCGCAATTCAAAAGCAAACTAAGAAAGCGAAAGGCGGCGATAAAGACGCGAAATTCGAACTACCTGTATTAGAGAAAATCTTAAAGCATGTAGAAGAAGGCAATATGATTCGCTCGTTAGACTTATCAAAAGAAGAGCTAGCGGCTGTTAAATACCTTAACTTCTTAACCGTTAAGCCTACCATGTACATTGCTAACGTGAACGACGACGGCTTCGAGAATAACCCTTACTTAGATAAAGTGCGCGAAATCGCTGCTGCTGAAGGTGCTGTTGTTGTGCCAGTATGTGCAGAGATAGAAGGCGAACTATCAGAGATGGACGAAGAAGACCGTGAAATCTTCATGGAAGAAATGGGCTTAACTGAGCCTGGTCTAAATCGCGTGATTAATTCAGGTTACGGTCTACTTAGCTTACAAACTTATTTTACAGCAGGTGTAAAAGAAGTTCGTGCTTGGACAGTGAAACAGAACGCTACAGCGCCACAAGCTGCAGGTGTCATTCACACTGACTTCGAAAAAGGCTTCATTCGCGCTGAAGTTGTGAGCTTCGATGACTTCATCGAGCATAACGGTGAGTCAGGTGCGAAGGAAGCAGGTAAGTGGCGATTGGAAGGAAAAGACTACATTGTGAAAGACGGCGATGTCGTTCACTTTAGATTTAATGTTTAACTTTTTCTAAAACTTATCGATAATGAACAAGGAGCTATTTAGCTCCTTGTTTTATTTTGGAAATCTACCAAACTTAGTTAGGGAGATGTCGTGGTGATTTCTCACCGCGTTTTTAGCTAATAATAAATAGGGTTGTTTTATGAAAAAAACACTAGTACTTGCAAGCCTCATTGCTACAACAGCAGCATTCGCACCAGTTTCGGTATCATATGCAGACGACATGGGATTACGTATTTGTGAATACGTTGCAGCGAATGATAAAAACCGCTTACGCTCTTATCTAAAACAAAAGAACTTAAAACTTCGTAAAGTTTTTGACAAGATTCAATGTAATGGCGAGAACTTACTTGTATTCGCAGCAAAAAGTAAAGCACTTGAAGCAGGTGAATTCATCATTGGTAAGACACCAGCTAAAGTTGTAGCTAGAAGTATTGACGAAATTGCAAAACATTCAGCTCATTTAGCTGAAGAAGCAAAAGATCGTGTAAACTAAGCTTATCTATGATTTCATGAATTAAGGAGCCATTGGCTCCTTGTTTTTTTTGTCATTCACGTTAAATTTGGATACTTGTGCAGCGAATTGCCGAGGATTTAAGCAAACAGTAAAAAAGTGACATTTTTTTGAAAAAAAACGGTTGACGGCGCGCAATCAGATTTGCATAATACGCGCCACTTGCTGAGAGGCAAGATTGTAAATGGCTACATAGCTCAGCTGGTTAGAGCACATCACTCATAATGATGGGGTCCCAAGTTCAAATCTCGGTGTAGCCACCATTTACAATGCGGGAGTGGCGGAATTGGTAGACGCGCTGGATTTAGGTTCCAGTACCGCGAGGTGTGAGAGTTCAAGTCTCTCCTCCCGTACCATTCAAGTAACATCTGTTACGAGAATACGAAACATTGTAGGGGTATAGCCAAGCGGTAAGGCAGCGGGTTTTGATCCCGTCATTCAGAGGTTCAAATCCTCTTACCCCTGCCACTTTCATAGCAATTGCTAATTCAACGAAAGTGGTGAGTATAAATCAAAGATGTTTCAAACTTAAGGATTCCGGAAGGGGTATAGCCAAGCGGTAAGGCAGCGGGTTTTGATCCCGTCATTCAGAGGTTCAAATCCTCTTACCCCTGCCAATTCTTAAAGTGTAGATTAGCGTACTTAACACGCAGAGTAGCAACTCTTAAAAAAGCAACTTTCTAAATGCGGGAGTGGCGGAATTGGTAGACGCGCTGGATTTAGGTTCCAGTACCGCGAGGTGTGAGAGTTCAAGTCTCTCCTCCCGTACCATTTAGAATTCATACCAAAAGTTCTTTATATATCCTTCTTTTAATAGTTTTCCCAGTTAATTATTAACGCTAAACCCATTGAATCGTTAGTCTCGCGCTCTAGTTGAAGTAACGTAGGTTACAGTACTACAAAGCTTGACAGTTCTAATATATCGTCCGGTACAGTTTAGAATTCATATCAAACTTTCTATATATATCCTTCTTTAAATATTTTCTCAGTTAAGTATTAACGCTAAATCCGTTGAATTATTAGACGCGCGCTCTCGTTGAAGTAACGTAGGTTCCTGTAACGCGAGGTGTGAGAGTTCAAGTCTCTCCTCCCGTACCATTTAGAATTCATACCAAAGGTTCTTTATATATCCTTCTTTTAATAGCTTTCCCAGTTAATTATTAACGCTAAATCCATTGAATCGATAGTCTCGAACTCTAGTTGAAGTAACCTAGGTTCCAGCACTGCTGGTTTGATCGTTCTAGTTTCTCCTAAAATATCAAATTGTATTAATTCCAAAATACCTTCTAAGCATTTCCAATAGCCTCATTCAGCACGATATACCTTTAATTCCACACCTGCCGTGAACTCTATTTATTTTTACCAAGTTTCCGATAAATTAAAGCAGATGCTTTTAATCCTGTTTTCTCTAATTAGGTTGTTTTACCTATTCTTATGGCAATCTATCTTTGCCAAGTGCTATTTGGGAAACGATTACAATTACAATCAAGGGCATAACAAGAGGCAGGTTTACGTTTAAAAAGAACGCATAATCAACTGACTTTCTGGAAACTTTAAATACTACGCATTAAAAAAGGGCTAAATCATTAGCCCTTAATGTGTATGAAAGTAAGAAAACTCTGATCATTTACGAAAACTAGTTTAATCCGCAAGCGTACTCTAGTACTTTGTTTTTTAACACTGGCGTGCGTTGTGCCGCGAATAAGCCTATATTCCGAATTGCTTTCAATATAGGCGAGTTGTTAGAGAAGGTTGCATAGAGCGTATCCATCGCTGACATCATCATTAAATTATCAGCTTTTCTAGCTGTCTGATATTGACTAAGCGTTTTCTCATTATGCCAGCTAATCCCCTCTGACATAGCAGTCGCAATGATTTTCGCCAGCGCACTAACATCTTTAAATCCGAGATTAACCCCCTGCCCCGCTAACGGGTTAATACTGTGAGCTGCGTCGCCCAACAATAGAACGCGACCCGCCCGATATTGATTTGCATGCCTTCGCGTCAATGGGAAAAAACCTTTATCAACTACAGTCACCTTGCCCAGCTTTTCAGGAAAATGCTGATGAATAAGTTGCGTAAGTTCTTCATTTGATAGTGTCGCTAATCGCTTAATTTCATCGCGCTGATGGTACCAAACGAGAGATGCATTATGGCCAGACATAGGTAGCATGGCCAATGGGCCTGTTGGCGTAAATTGCTGCCAAGTAATATCTTGTTGTTCGAGCTCTGTTGTCACATTAATGAGCATTGCCGACTGGCTATAATTCCAGCCCGTTGTGCCAATGCCAGCAAGGTCACGAACAAAAGAGTTTCCGCCGTCCGCAGCGAGAACAACTTTGGTCTCTATCTTCGAGTCTGCAGTTGAAACTATCGCATGGGTTTCAGATTGCTCGATTAATTGAACTTCTTCACCGACAATCAATTCAATATTTTGATGTGCTTCACACTGCTGCCATAGTGCCAACTGAATTTGACGATTTTCAATAATGTGTCCAAGGTGAGATTGTTTGATATTTGCAGCATTAAATTCTGTATATGCAAGGTCTAATTCAGAGACCCCTAAGCGTCGATAGGGACAGGTGCGTGCCTTATCAATTAATTGCCAAGCCCCTAAGCTTGCTAATAACTGCTCGGAAGCTAAAGAGATTGCAGACACACGTAAATCAAAAGGCTCGTCGTGGGTAAAGCGCTTCGGAGAGCTTCGCTCAATAACTCTGACCTTTAACCCGAGCTGTGCAAGTGACAGCGCACTTGCCGCTCCCACCATACCACCGCCAACAATGACGATATCGACTTTATTCATAACTTTAATTCTTTGTATCAGCGAGTCTTTGATTCTATCGAAATGCTTGTAATTACGCGAGTTTAATCGCCGCTCTAGTTTTCTGACTAAATTTTATTCTATACTGGTTTTGTTTGTAGGACGTATTTAACAGACATAAAGTAAAGTTCATCACTTTACATATTTTAATAACAATTTAACAAACCAAGGAAAGACAGATGACCGCATTAAAAGAAGAAAGAATCGTAGCTCCCGATATCAAACTTGTTTACGACTTCACAGAAAAGCCAAACACTACCAACCTAAAAGCTCATGAAGATCGTGCTGTTGTAGCCAAATTTCGCGCTGATTTAGTATTGCCGACCGAGAAAATTTTGACGGTAGATATAGATTTCGATACTTCAAGTGGCTACCATGGCAACACTATGTTGCTAATGGACGACTATGGTGTAGAGATGTTTGCAACCGCAATCGCCGCTAAACATGGTCAAGCACAAGCTGACAAAGTACTCAGCGCATGGAACAATAAAAAGAATATCGATGACCCAAGAAAGCCGACTTACATGCTGGTTCAAAAGCCAGCTGATGAAAACGCCATACCAAAAGTATTTGCAGTATGTGGCGACCGCGAGCACAAGGATAGCAGCGCAGACAGCATCCTTTAATTGTTCTATTCGCACAGGCGTTAGTGAGAATGCTAGCGCTGACAAAGCAGCGAATTACGCTCAAGAGTTATCGTTCAATAAGTGGTGGTCGCTACCATCACTTATTTTTTTCTTACTATTCATTCCCGTAACTGCATCAGCAAACTCAGTCGAACATTTTGCTAAACTAAATGACATTACCCAAGACAAGCGCGGTTTTGTATGGCTTTCTGGCCACCATGGTATTTCCCGCTTTGACGGTGAAAACCTTATCGATTTTTCTGCTAATAACAATAATAACCAGTGGCAAGTTCCATTTAACTGGACTCATGAGATAGAGCACTATGGCGATAAGTTCATTGTCTCATCCGAAAATAATGGCAGCTGGCTATTCGACCCAGTGACTAAAGAGTATTCATCGATACCCATTGAGACTGAGAAAAGCAGTCATTATCATACCTTGTCACTAAACAATAAGTTCTACACCTATTCAGCAAATAAGGTCTATGAATATGACCCGCAATCCAATCAAACAAAAGAGGTTTTCCGAACCCAAGGCTCTACTTATTTACAAAAAACAAGTTCTGAGCTTTATCTCAGAGTTGTTACAGACGGCATCTATATTTATCAAAACAATCAGTTTAATAAAGTACTTGATGGCAGAACCTATGTTTCTAAGGCCGTAGGTGACAGGCTAGTTGTATTGACTCGAGAAAAGTTAAGCATTATCGAAGATGACGAGGTGGTCTTGTCTCTTGCGATCAAGAAAAACGTACGAGGACTTGCTCAAGAGCATAATAGCACTAATTTCTTTACCATTTCCGAGCTAGGTGAAATCAAGAAATATAGCTCACTTACACTAGAGGAAGTGCCTCATGAATACGGTAGAGCGAGAAAGGGACGCGTAAAAATTGCCTTTCACGACAGTTCAAATGTGCTATGGCTGGCAAGCAACTTAGGCGTTGAACGATTGGTTGAAAGTGAAATTAAGAACCACCCGATTATGTTCGACATTACCAATAACTCAAATGACATCGAAATATTTGAAAACCAACTAATTATCGGCAGCTATGGTGCCGGGCTTCACCCTTTTGACACCGACTCTTCTATTTTCCCAGATGACATCAATCGACATTTCACCCGTAAGGGCTTGAAAATTATGGATTTAGTCTCAGCTGGCAACATGTTGTACATTGCAACGTTTGATGGAGTATGGGGATATAACAGTCAAACTCAAGAATTAGCTAAACTTGACTTCCAAGGCAACGACAAACTCCTCATAAGATTGCACTATTTAGATGGGTTACTATACATAGCCACTAACTATCACGGTTTATACATTTACGATATAGAGAAAAAGCTCGTTATAGATCACTTTTCAGTGGATCGTGGTTTACTGTCTACTGAGGTTATCGATATTCTGCCGTTTGATGATGGCAGTGTGTGGATGACAAGTACCAAAGGTGTAACACTTTACAATCGATTTACTAAATCAGTAAAAAATATGCCAGCGCGTGGAGCCGGCAAATACATTTCTCTAGCTGTTGCCAGCAATAAAATATTCGCGGCAACCAAAGGTGACGGTATCCATATCTTTGATAGACAAGGTACACTGCTTTCAATCATCGCGAGTGGCATAGAGTTCAGTTATAGTAACATCATACAAGATAAAATTTGGTTAGGTACGGACTCTGGTATCTACCAAGTAGATCCCGTATCACACCAGTTTAATTTGATGGCCAACACCGAACGCTTCGCGTTTTCGGGTGAACCTATGACCATCAATAACAAAGCCTATCTAGCCCATTTTGGCGGTATATTAGAAATTCCATTAAGCGATCCAGCTCCCTTCGATGCGCCTGTATACATAGGTAAAATAAGAGTGTCTGGAGAACAATCTTTCCAAAATAAACTTATCAATGTTAATTCAACCAATGACGTTATAACGCTTGATTTAGTGAGTTTAGATTATCGCCCTGGTAGGATGAAACAGTTTAAATACAAAGTAAACGAAGGCAGCTGGAACAACATTAATGGTAGCCAACTAACGCTTACCGGTCTTGCTTCTGGTAGCTATCATATCGAGATCATGGGTACCAACAGTTTAGGTGTGTGGAGCCCTTATCACGCATTCGCTAATATCGATGTTGCCTTCCCTTGGTACTGGACACCGCAGCTTCGTATTATTTACCTTGTTACCATTATTTGCGTGCTGCTAATGTTGGGGTGGATTTTCTATTTACGTGCTCAGTCTATCAGCAAAATTCATCACATCTTAGACAATGAATACAAAGAGAAAGGCCTATTTAGTTTATCAACGCAACGCAATATCAAGCAAACCCTGAGTTTACTTGAGGAAGGTGATATCCAAGGTGCAAAAACTTCACTTGAGCAAAGCTTGCAGGAACTGCAGGCTAGCACCAACCAAGAAGAGCCAGACAACTTATACGGCAAAAATTTAGCTGTTGGCTTGTCATATCTAGCCGATTACTTACAACACAAGTATCACGTAAAATTAAAACACGAGTTGTATAACACAGTGAGTGAGTTGCCTTACGAACTGCAAGCAAACTTATACAAAATAACGTACGAAGCTATTACCTGTGCAATTCTTCACGGTGACGGGCGTAATTTCCACGTATCCATTCAAGAGTTTAAAGACAAGCTTTGGCTAACCGTATCTGACGATGAGAGCAGTTTTACGAGCTTTACCCATAAAGTTTCTTTCGATATGTCGATGTACTTTATTCGTCAAATTGCCAGTAATTACAATGCTACCGTTAATACGTTTGCACCAAACAACGACAAAGGCAGCCAAATCGTACTAAGCTTTCCAATCCTAGCAGCGGCATAGTCTTTAAAATGTCTGCGTTTAAGACATGCTAGCCTATTGCCAAAAGAAAGAGTAAAATACGCGCCCCAATCTCTCCGTCAGAGATTGGGTAAAGAATTCTCTAGCAAAAACTAGAATCAATTTTAATCGCAAATTTGGGCACGTATTAATGAGTAAAAAGCTGTACATCAAAACTTGGGGCTGTCAAATGAACGAGTATGACTCGCAGAAAATGGCAGAACTACTAGACTCTACACATGGTTTTTCTTTAGCCGAAGAGGCTGAAGATGCAGACGTCATATTGCTTAATACCTGTTCAATTCGCGAAAAAGCACAAGAAAAGGTATTTCACCAACTAGGTCGCTGGAAAAACCTTAAAAATGACAATCCTGAACTGATTATTGGTGTAGGTGGCTGTGTAGCTTCACAGGAAGGCGATGCAATCCGAGAGCGTGCACCTTATGTTGATATGGTTTTCGGTCCTCAAACGCTTCACCGCTTACCAGAAATGATCCAACAAGTAACCGGCGAAAAAGCCCCTGTTGTTGATGTTACTTTCCCTGAAATCGAAAAATTTGACCGTCTACCTGAGCCAAAAGCTGAAGGCGCCTCAGCATTCGTTTCTATCATGGAAGGTTGTAGCAAATACTGTACTTTCTGTGTTGTTCCATACACACGTGGTGAAGAAGTTAGTCGTCCATTAGATGACGTGCTATATGAAATTGCACAACTTGCTGATCAAGGTGTACGAGAAGTTAACTTGCTTGGTCAGAACGTAAATGCGTACCGCGGTGAAGCACATGATGGTACCATTTGTCGTTTCTCAGAGTTACTACGTTTGGTTGCAACGATCGACGGCATCGACCGTATTCGTTACACCACGTCGCACCCAGTTGAGTTTACTGACGACATCATCGAAGTATACAAAGACGTACCAGAACTAGTAAGCCATTTACATTTACCTGTACAAAGTGGCTGTGACCGTATTCTGACACAAATGAAGCGTGGTCACACAGCATTAGAGTACAAATCACAAATTCGTAAGCTACGTAAAGCGCGTCCAGACATTTGCATGTCGTCAGACTTTATCGTTGGCTTCCCTGGCGAAACTGACTTTGACTTTGAACAAACAATGGACCTAATCAAAGCCATTGATTTCGATTTAAGCTTCAGCTTCATCTACAGTGCTCGTCCTGGTACGCCTGCGGCTGACTTACCTGACGACATCAGCGAAGCAACCAAAAAGCAACGTCTACAGATTTTACAAGATCGTATTAACCAGCAAGCATTGCGCATCGCACGCCAAATGTTAGGTACAGAACAGCGCATTTTGGTTGAAGGTCCTTCGAAGAAAAACCCAATGGAACTTCGCGGACGTACAGAGAATAACCGTATCGTGAACTTTGAAGCGCCTCATCACGTAATTGGTCAATTCGTAGATGTTGAAATCACTGATGTCTACGCGAATTCACTGCGCGGTAAATTAGTGCGTGAAGAAAAAGACATGGGCCTACGTATAGCGCATGCGCCATCAGCTATTTTAGCAAATAGTCACCACGGTGCGAATGCAGCAGCAAGCACTAACGGTACTGACGATTTAGGCGTTGGTACATATACGCCTTAAGCCTCAAATAGTGCGCATTCGCTAGTGAATGCGCCATTAATGTCGTAGACGAATTTGCTTTTAGGTTTTGTTATTTTACATAGATTAACTTTCGCTCATTGCGAATAAACGGATAAATTTTTGACAACTGAAAACAACACATTATTAACGTTAGAGCCAGTCGACAACATGCGTCAGGCGAACCTTTGTGGTCCTTTAGATGACAATTTAAAAACGATTGAGCGTCGTTTAGGTGTTGAAATTAGCTACCGAGGTAACGAGTTTAAAATCGTGGGTCAGCCTAAAAATCGCGATGCCGTTGCCAATTTGTTGAAAGAACTTTATGTCGAAACAGAAACCGTTAAAGGCAAAATGAAAACGATCACTGCCGAGATGGTTCACCTAGGTATCTTAAATGCTGGCGTGCTTGAGCAAACGCCGACAAGTGTTGAAGTCGACTATGAAAAAATGGTCACTATCAAAACTAAACGCGGTATTGTTAAGCCTCGTAACCTCAATCAATCGGCTTATGTGCAAAATGTTATTACTCACGACATCACCTTTGGTGTTGGCCCAGCGGGTACCGGTAAGACTTATTTAGCAGTAGCTTGTGCGGTAGATGCCCTTGAACGCCAAGAAATTCGTCGCATATTGTTAACTCGCCCAGCAGTAGAAGCTGGCGAAAAACTTGGTTTCTTACCGGGTGATTTATCACAAAAAGTTGACCCATATTTAAGACCGTTGTACGACGCATTATTTGAGATGTTAGGCTTTGAGAAAGTAGAAAAACTAATCGAGCGTAATGTTATCGAGATTGCGCCACTTGCGTACATGCGTGGCCGTACCCTTAATGACGCTTTTATCATTCTAGATGAGAGTCAAAATACGACTGTTGAACAAATGAAAATGTTCCTAACGCGGATTGGCTTTAACTCACGTGCAGTTATCACGGGGGATATCACGCAAGTCGATTTACCTCGAGGTCAAAAGTCAGGTCTTCGCCATGCGATTGAAGTGCTTGATAATATCCCTGGTATCAGTTTCAACTTCTTCCAATCTAAAGATGTAGTCCGACACCCTGTTGTTGCTCGTATCGTAGAGGCTTACGATGCGTTTGATACAAAAATGTCAAAAATAAAAGCAGAGCGTAAAGCTAAAGAATTGGCAGAAAAGAATGCTCAGCAATTAGCGGCTAGCAATACCGCGGCGGCTTCAAACGAAACAAGAGCAACTGACGTTACGACGCCAGAAAGCGCTAATACCAATACTAACACTATTACCGATGATAACGCTTGATATCCAACGCGCCGTTGAACATGATGGCGTGCCTAGTGACCAAGACTTTCAAACTTGGGCGGAAGCAGCGCTTTTGCCCTACGAAAAGCCATTTGAACTCACCATTCGTGTTGTTGATAGTGAAGAAAGCCAAACACTAAACCTTAACTACCGTCAAAAAAACAAACCGACAAATGTATTATCATTTCCATTCGAAGTGCCAGACGGTATAGAGCTCGATTTACTAGGTGACTTAGTGATTTGTGCAGAAATCGTTGCTAAAGAAGCTAACGAGCAGCAAAAAACGCTTGCCGCACACTGGGCACATATGACGATTCACGGTTGCTTGCATTTACTTGGCTTTGATCATATAAACGATGATGAAGCGGAAGAGATGGAAGCGCTTGAAATAGACATAATAGAAAAACTTGGGTTTAATAACCCCTATGAAATTTAAAGGATAAATAAGGCTCTATGAGCGACGACAACCCTCACTCTACTAACGGTTCTTCAAGTAAATCGTTTATCGAAAAGATAGTTAACGCATTTGCCGGAGAGCCGAAAAACAAAGATGAATTAGTCAATGTAATTAACGATGCGGAAGACCGCGAGTTAATTAAACCGGAAACCAAGCAGATGATCGAAGGCGTGCTTGGCGTTTCGGAAATGCGTGTTCGCGATATCATGATCCCGCGATCGCAAATCATTTCTCTGGATATCAACCAGCCGCTAGAAGAATTTCTTCCAACAATTCTCGATTCAGCACATTCGCGTTTCCCTGTCGTCAATGAAGATATCGATAATGTCGAGGGTATCTTGCTAGCCAAAGATCTATTAGCTTATGGCTTCGGTAAAGACATCGAAAATTGTACGCTAGCGTCACTTATTCGCCCTGCGATCTTAGTACCAGAGAGTAAAAAAGTAGAGCCACTATTAAAAGAATTCCGTTCAAAACGCTACCACATGGCAATTGTTGTCGATGAGTATGGTGGTGTATCTGGGCTTGTCACCATTGAAGATATTCTTGAACTTATCGTAGGCGAAATCGAAGATGAAACCGACGATGAGATAGAAGACGACATCAAGCATTTAGCTGGTAGTGTCTACCAAGTTAAAGCATTAACTGACCTAGAAGACTTTGATGAGTTCTTCAATTGTACATTCGATGAGTCAGATTCCGATACTATCGGTGGTATTGTGCTTCAACAATTTGGACACATGCCGAAAAAAGGTGAAGAAGTTGCCATTGATGATTGGGCCTTCAAAGTTGTTTCAGCAGACAATAGACGCTTATTGATGCTGCAAGTTACAGTGCCTAGAGATCACGAAATCAACGGTAAGCCAACCGAATAAACCACAATGCTTAAAGCCCTTATCACACGCCTCGCATCGGCTATTGCAGAGCCGCGTAATCTTATTTGTTTTTTTGCAGGCTTTAGTTTGGTTTGGGCTTATGCCCCATACTCTGAATGGTGGATTGCGCTTGTTGCCATTCCATTGTGGTTAAGCCAAATTCATCAGAAAACTCGTAAAACAGCGACTGTCCGTAGTTATTTCTTTGGCTTAGGTTGGTTCGGTGCTGGCATAAGTTGGGTGCACGTCAGTATTGACCAGTTTGGTGGTATGCCATTACCTGCATCGCTGTTTTTAATGTTCTTACTGTGTGCTTATTTAGCCTTGTTTCCAGCACTTGCGGCATGGCTTACATATTGGCTTAGTGAGAAACTAGGTAAGCTAGATAAAACCAACGTTCTATTTATTCCTGTCGCTTGGACTGCAACCGAGTGGCTGCGAGGTTGGCTGTTAACAGGCTTCCCTTGGCTTTCCTTTGGTTACAGCCAAATTGACGCTCCCTTTGCTTCATTAGCACCACTTATCGGTGAAGTAGGCATTACGTTAGCGCTAGTATCGCTGGGTGCAGCAACTGTGCTGTTAGCCAAACGCCAATTCGTTAAAACCAGCATTGCACTTATCGCTATCTCGTTTATCGCTACGATTGTAACGCACCAACTTGAATTTACCGAGCGTACTGGTGAGACGAAAACAGTAGCGTTAGTGCAAGGTAACATCCCTCAAGAGCTAAAATGGGCGCCTGAGCAAGAGTGGCCAACAATGCTCAAATATCTGGATCTCACTCGTCAGCATTACCCCGCAGATTTAATCGTTTGGCCAGAGTCTGCTATTCCTTCGGTTGAGCCTGTTGCAGCCGAATATCTTGACCTACTTAATAGCTCTGCTGCCCTAAATAACACGGCAGTTGTGACAGGTATTATTAACTTTAACTTCGAAAGCAAAGAATATTTCAATAGCCTGATTGTGTTAGGTAAACAGTATGCTGACGATACAAACGGGAGTTACTACTACCCCAACGGTAATCGCTTTTACAAGTATCAGCTGCTTCCTATTGGAGAATTTGTGCCATTTCAAGAATGGCTCAGACCAATTGCGCCGCTGTTTAATTTACCCATGTCGTCATTCAGTCGCGGTGCATATGTACAACCAAATTTGATGGCAAACGGCATAAAAATAGCCCCGCTTATCTGTTTTGAAATTGCTTTTCCAGAGCAACTACACGCGAACTTTTATACTGATACCCAACTATTACTGACCGTCAGTAATGACACCTGGTTTGGCACATCCCATGGTCCTCACCAGCACATGGAGATTGCCAGAATGCGCGCGCTTGAATTTGGTCGCCCGCTGGTGCGCTCTACCAATACCGGTGTAACCGCTGTGGTTGATGAGCATGGTCAGATGATTGCTCAGCTGCCACAGTTCGAAGAGGCCGTGCTCAAAGCCGACGTATCGATGGTGGATGGTAGAACGCCATTTAGTCGATATCAGCGCTACCCAGCTTTTCTATTATCTCTATTAATGCTACTTGGATTCACATTTCTAGTACGACAAAGTACTAACCGCAAGTAGAATCAGCAAAGCCCTAAGCTATTAATGTGCGTTAACACTTTGAAGCTTAGGTGTTTTGATCTTAATATAACTCCAACTTGTATAAAAAAATAACAATACAAAAGTAGAGACTTTAGATGAAAAAGCTAGCCCTTCTTTTCGCCAGTATCTTCGTATCTGGCCAACTTCACGCTGAAACCACGTTAATTCACAACGTTAACGGTTACACCATTAACCAAGGCAAACTTACCCAATTTAGTGCCATTCAGTTTACCGAAGACAGGGTGGACAATATTTTCTCAGCAAAGCCTACCTCCATAGCTGCTGACGTTAATGTTATTGATGGTAAAGGGCAAAACATGTTGCCAGGGCTAATTGATGCACATGGCCATGTACTTGGTTATGGCGAGAGCTTAATGACGGTAGATTTGGTCAACAGTGCAAGTGAAGAAGAAGCCGTTTCCCGTGTTATTAAATACAAAAAAGCTAATCCAGGACAATCTTGGATACAAGGCCGAGGCTGGAACCAAGTGCAGTGGCCAAGCAAATCTTTCCCTACCGCAAAATCACTAGACAAGCACTTTCCCGACACACCTGTATTTCTCGTTAGGGTTGATGGTCATGCCGGCTGGGCGAATAGCAAAGCAATGGAATTGGCAGGTATCACCAAAGCATCCAAGGCACCTGTCGGTGGTGAAATTATTAAAGATGCTGATGGCACTCCAACGGGAATCTTCATTGACTTCGCTATGGATTTAATTACCGCGAAAATTGCGCCGTTAACGCCTAAGGAACAGACTGCAATTTATATCAAAGCGATGAATGAGCTTGCTGCGGTAGGCTTAACAAGTGTTCATGATGCTGGTGTTACCGCAGAGAACATTGAAGTCTACAAAGCCATGACAACTGCAGGCGATATGCCGATTCGTGTGAATGCGATGCTGTACTTACCTAGCCCAAATTGGGAGCAAGGGTTAGCTAAGGGCAGTTTCTATAGTGATGACGGTATGTTTCAATTTAATAGCGTGAAAATCCAAGCTGATGGGGCATTGGGAAGTCGAGGAGCAGCACTGCATCAAGACTATTCTGATGATCCAGGTAATAAAGGTTTGTTGCTTCATACTAATGAGAAACTAACGCACTACATAGAAACTGCGATGAAAAAAGGCTTTCAAGTGAACACTCATGCAATTGGTGATCACGCTAATACCTTAACCTTTGATAACTATGCCAAGCTGATAAAAGACACTGACACAAAGTCACGCAGGCATCGCATTGAACACGCGCAAGTATTAACCTTGGAAGACATCCCTAAATTTGCTGAATACGGTGTGATTGCTTCAATCCAAGCCACCCATGCCACTAGTGATAAGAACATGGCAGAAGATCGAATCGGTAAAGAGCGCTTGAAAGGTGCTTATGCGTGGCGCAGTCTATTAAACGCAGGTGCGAAAATTGCCAATGGTTCCGACTTCCCTGTAGAACCTACTAATCCATTTTTTGGTTTGCATGCCTCGATTACAAGACAAGATAGAGAAAACCAGCCAATTGGTGGATGGATTGAATCTGAAAAGTTAAGCCGCGAGGAAACCTTAGCGAGCTTTACCATAGATGCAGCCTATTCTGGTCACCAAGAGCACATATTAGGCAGCTTAGAAGCTGGTAAAAAAGCTGACTTCATCTTGCTAAATGAAGACTTGTTTAAACAGGATAAAACTTCTATTTGGCAGAACAAAGTCAATCAAACGTGGGTAGCCGGCAAGAAAGTTTATCAGAGAGCTCAATAAACCTTACCTATTGAATTGAGTAGAATAAAAAAAGCGCCTTTGGCGCTTTTTTTATTTGGATTGGTTCGCAATATAGTGCAATTAGCAGCTATTGCTTAGGAAACATTGTAACGCGATTACGACCACCTTCTTTTGATTGATATAACGCAGCATCCGCACACTCAATCCAAGCTTCATAAGTACTAATCGCCTCATTTATTTCCGATATGCCCACACTTATCGTGTACTTCAGGTCAATATCATTATATTTAACAACCGAGGCCTCTACCGTTTGACGTAATCGCTCTGCAAATACATAGGCATTATCTAACGTTGTGTCAGACAGTAAGATGGCAAACTCTTCACCACCATAACGACCAGACACGTCCGTTTCACGCACTTGTTCGCGAATCAATGCAGAGATATGTCGTATTGTTTCGTCGCCAACAACATGCCCATATTCATCATTAATCTTCTTAAAGTGATCAATATCAATCATCACTAAACAACTAGGGTTTTTACTTCTCGTCCAACGTTTAAATTCAGCCCGCAAACAGCGCTCCCAGTGCATGCGATTAAAGAGCTTAGTTAAGCCGTCCGTCTGGCTTAACAAGGCGAGTTCTTGGTTGGCTTTTTCTAGCTCTAGCTTGTGGGTAGCGTTGTCGGTGACATCATAAATAATCAAGCATAAGTGGCTTACTTCACCGTTTGCCGCCATCAAAGGAATAAAAGTCGAGTTTTGATACATATGATCAGCAGTACCCGTAATTGGGCGGTAGTTTTGGAACTTAAATAAGTACGCTCGCTGCTCCCAAATGGTAAACGCTTTATTCTTCAGTAAAAACACAGACTCTGCTTTGCGTCGAAACCAATCTTCTGGAATTTCGTCAAATAAAGAGAACAAATTTTTATCTTTAACTTCTCTCGGTAACAAGCCGCTATGGTTTTCCATAAAACCATTCCAGATCTGAATGTTGTATTCGCGATCTAAAACTACTAAGCCGACATCGATGTTATGCAACATCTCCATCAGCCAATGTAATTCATTTAATTGGGATGTTTCTAACGACATAATTATTCCAATAAATAAGCAATCTTGTTATTGAGGGTACGCATCGACTCTTCTGTAAATAGCAGCAGTAAATCACATTTAATATCATGATTTTCGATGTTATAACTAATCTCGATGGCCAACGTCTGTCGCCATTTAGACGAGTTAGTAGCAATTAAATCTTTCACTTTTCGATGCTGTCCCAACACCACCGGATGGCCTTGGCTAAACTTCATATCTAATTGCTCAGATACACCGTTAAGGCACGCGCCGATTAAGGTATTCGCCATGTCCATGAGTAATTCGAGTTCTGCACTTTCATCAATCTCACTGTCATAATGCATTAGCGACGCTATATCTTTGAAACTCGAATCATTGAGAATTAACAGCGCTTCACCGCTTATACCCGCACCAATAAAGCCTTGGCAAACACCTGAGGTTGTATCGTTTTCAGCCACAGAGGACAACGCCATACTCAGCTCGCTTACCTCAATAAGGTTCACGTTCGGGATAGGTAGCAATACAAATACATCAAGCAAACGCGCTAATAAATCACCAGCTCTTCCCATGGCTACATTCGCTATTTCTTGATAGCAATCGCGAAGATCTTGTTCCAATACAATTGGCGGTCGTTCTTCTGCAGATTCTTCTGGGACTTTAGCAACACTGACTTTGGGAAGTGCTACTTTTTCAGTGGCAGCAGAAGGTACTGGCGCAGCCGCCGGCTTGGTATCGCTAACTGGTGCTGAAGCTTTAGCAGGTGCTATATCTTCTTTGGTAAAAATACCGTAGTTGAGTAGAATCTCAGTCAGCTTGTCTTTATTGATGGGCTTATGGATGAAATCAAGTGCCCCCATGCTAGTTACACGCTGGTGAGCCTCTGGCTGCACATCACCAGAAATGACGATTGTCATGGTCGGCAAATCTTGCTGGACGATAGCCTCCAACACTTCATAACCATCCATTACTGGCATATTTAAATCCAGTAACAGTACATCCCCTTTTCCTTCTTTTATCGCTTCAATAGCTTCCTGGCCATTGGTTGCAAAACTTATATCGACATCCCATTCGGCTGGTAGCGAGCGAGCAACCTGCTTACGCGCCATATTGGAATCATCGCAAATGAGTAAACGAGTAGACATCTTATATCAGCAACCTCTAAAGCTGGTTAGAATTAGTTTTTAGAAAACCAGAAGTCTGTATCTTAACTGGAGAAATTCAAGAGAATAATAATTGCCGAGCGTTCCCATTAACCAATTTTTCGTCAATAGGAACCCGCTAACTACTTCTAACATAGCAATTTTACATAGACAAAGGTAAGCTAAACCTATTCTCCGTTAGATACAAGTTAAAATATATATGAAATTCTCTACTTTACTAACGATTAGCGCAATAAACCTGATTTTTTCGTTTGGCGCGGTCGCAGATTCATACTTTTCGGAAAACCTCCAAGAAACAGATAATTTAGTAAAAGCAGGCAATAAATTCGTAACGTTATTAGGTACACAGGTAACTGAAGGTGAAAGTGCGCCTAACTTCAAAGTCGTCAACGAAGCTTTTTCACCTGTCGAATTGAAAGACTTTACCGATAAAACCGTGTTGATTTCGGTAGTACCGAGTGTTGATACTGGCGTTTGTTCATTACAAACCAAGCGTTTCAATGAAGAAGTGGCGACCCTGCCAAACAACATTGTCATGTTAACGATTTCAAACGATTTACCATTCGCACAAAAACGTTTCTGTAAAGCAGAAAAAATCGATAAAGTTCAAGTACTATCAGATGCGGTATGGCGCGATTTTGGCGCTAAATACGGTTTGTTAATTAAAGATATGGGTTTACTGACACGCGCTATCTTCATTATCGACGAACAAGGAAAAGTCGCTTACAAAGAGCTCGTAGAGAACATTTCTCAGCATCCAAATTACGATAATGCGCTTGCTACATTAAAAGCGTTAAGTGTATCTGAAACCAAATCACCGGAAATGGCTGAAGTTGCCACAAACGACTGAAGGTAAATTCTTAGCTAAATAGAAAGGAAGCAGACGCTTCCTTTTTTATCATTAAAATTCAACAAATTAAGAAATAAATAAAACTTTTTTCACTTTTTCCCTTGAATCTGATTTGCCCATCCACATATTAGGTTATGTAGTCGCCTTAAAGGGATTACATAACATTAACCGCCTGTTCTTAATGAAAGGCACGCTTGTACAAAAAGGTAAAAAATACAGATTCGCGACACGGTCGGTTTCTCACATTTTATCCCTAGTTTTGTCAGGCATTCACATATTGCTAAAAAGATAGGATATGAATTATGCGTACTAATACAGATTTCAGCCCACTATACCGTTCATTCATTGGCTTCGACCACTTAGCAGGTCTTATTGACAAAGCCGCACGCAATGAAAAACAATCTTCTTACCCTCCGTACAATATTGAATCGTTAGCGGAAGATAAGTACAGAATTACTATGGCTGTAGCCGGATTTTCTGAGCCAGAATTAGACATAGAGTCTAAGCAAAATCACTTAGTGGTGACAGGCACGAAAGCCGCCGCTGCAGACAAAGCAGACCGTAATTTCTTATATCAAGGTATCGCAGAACGTAACTTCGAACGCAAGTTCCAACTTGGGGATCATGTAAAAGTTATCGGTGCATTTATGGAAAACGGTTTGCTGCACATTGATTTAGAAAGAGAAATACCAGAGGCATTAAAACCAAGAAAGATCGCCATCAACGGTAAGAGTTTATTGGAGAGCAAAAGCGAATAACGCCCCTTCCAAATCATATTTTCCCTGTTTCATTTTGCCCAGCTAACTAGCTGGGCTTTTTTTTAAACGAATCCTAAACAATGCAGATGAGACTTGAGCAACTTCAATTGGCTTTACATCAATTCTTTCTTGGCTTTTTTTGCGGTACTAATGGCTTCATTTAGCTGTTCAAACTTCGCTTGATACGAGCTCAATGCCTGATTACCCTGCAGCGCTTTCATATATTCCTCTGCTGCCAAAATATTTCCTTGAGCAAACGACATTTCAGCCCGTCGAAATGTAATCATTGTGGTATCACTAGGCCCCATAGCATCCATACCTTCAGCTTTTTCAAAGTAGCTAAATGCTTTCTCATAATTTTCGAGAAATTGGTACGCGCGCGCGATGTTATAAAGCGCAATGGCAATTTCGTTTTTGCTATCCAGAGCCTGTGCCCAGGTCAGGGCTTTTAAGCGAAAATCAAGATGTTCTTCAGGCCTGCCTAATCGGTGCGCGAAATGACCTAAATTTTCAAAAAGCTCGTGTTTAAATTTAGCCATTGGGCGATGTTTATACTTTGCTACTAATGGCATCAGTAAGTCATAGCCTTGCTGATATTTACCTAAATAGTTCAAACCATTGGCCACCATAACCGTCAATAACGGGTCATAATTTGACTCATTCACCTGCTCGATCGCCGAAATCGCTTGCTCCATGTAAAACATACTTTGACTGCGAGTATCGCTTTTACTCAAGACTTTTGCGTAATAAACCAGAACATTAATACGAAATCGCAACGGCACTGATTCGTCATCAACCCAAGGTGCAACTTCTTTAGCGAGTTCGTCAAACATTACTAATCGGAACAAGGCTTCCAAGTGGAGTAACTTGTATTGATACCAAACTCGACTTGTTTGTTGAGTTTGCCCAAGTACCGGCTCAATTATTTCAAGGCAGACTTGTGGAGACTGCTGGCAACGTTGAACAATATTTCTATCATCCTCGGTACGAGGTGAAGCACCAGCGGCTGATGCTAATGCTAGTGATACACCAAAAGAAATCGCAGTTAAGCGCTTATGACCGGGGGCTTTCATTTTATTATTTCGTTTACTTCGCGAAAGAACATTCATTAATACTCATTCTAACGCGATTACAGCAACTTACCACAAGCTAATTTTGTGTAATGAATTCAGCAAACCTCGGTAATACCAGATCAGCGTGACTAACTGGCGCCATATGACCGGCCGCTATCATCTCTACTTGGCAGTGTTCAGCGCTTCCAGCAATAAGCTCAACCAGCTTATGACTGATTGCCTGGCTGTGCTGCCCTGCCATTAATAGGAAAGGCGCTTTAATGTTCGCCACGTCTTGCAATGAATAGCGCTCAGAGATCAAACCTTTAAAATCTAGATTTACTTTCGGCATATCCTTGGCCATTAGTGCCTGCATTTTCTCAGGCAACGATAAGTAAAAGCCCTTTCTATTCCAAAAATCTGTAAAGTATTCTGCAGCTTTCGCGTTATCACTCACATTGACGTGATCAGCAAATTCGTCAGAGATTTTGCGTTCTTCGCTATCCGTGGGTAGCAGGTGAAAAGCAACAGGCTCAAATAAACTCATCGATAACAATCGAGTCGGTGCTTCAACCGCAAGTTTCAGCGCTATCGCACCACCGCAGGAATGGCCGACTAAATGATACGACGCATCACCTATCGTCTGTTCTATTGCTCCATTGATGCGCGCTGTTTCTACCGAAAAGTCATAGTTGTCAGGGTCTGAAACCGCTTCTGCTGTGCCATAACCAAGAATATCAATATTAATGCAAGTAAATTTATCTTCTAGCACTTTTACCAATGGCTGCCATTGACGAGAAGAACTCAGTGAACTGTGAAGAAAAACAATGGCGGGACCACTACCTGAAATATAAGCACCTGATGGCAACATAAATACCTCTTTATTCTCTCAAATGAGTGTTGAGTTAGCGTTGAATTAGTTCCAAAAAACATCTGACAACATGTCAGATTGATGTTTCGTCCATTATTACTGCTGATATACGCCGTGACAAGCTAATTACGCGTCTGATGTTCAAATAATTTTACTCTTATAAATTACCTTGTTTAGAGAAATTTATACCTTTCATTCATTTCTGTGATACAAAATTACGAATAATAAATAACCGCATATGCAATTAGTAAGTGTTTCTCTATATGTTTTACAGAAACAGCTTGTTGCGGAAACAGTTTGGCAGAAAAAATTTGCCGGAATAATTTCTAGGAAAAAGAAAATGAATATTGAATTGATTGGTAAAAAAGCCCTTGTCTGCGGCAGTAGTCAAGGTATTGGAAAAGCCTGTGCGATAGAGCTGGCTTCGCTCGGCGCCGAAGTCACGTTGTTTGCCCGCAATGCCAAAAGCTTAGAAGAAGTTAAGAAAGAGCTACCAACCAATCACAATCAAGCACACAAAGTGTTAGTCGCGGACTTTTCAGATCCAGAGCAAGTTAATGATGTTATTGGCTCTCATATTCAAGAATTTGGCGGTTTTGACATCTTAATTAATAACACAGGAGGTCCGGCTCCTGGTCAGGCAATTGCTAGTGAGGTAAAAGCCTTCACTGATGCTTTTAGTTTGCATTTGGTGACGAACCATCACCTAGTTCAAAACCTCATGCCACATATGAAAGCCACTGGCTATGGCAGAATCATCAATGTAATTTCTACCTCTGTTAAGCAACCGATACCTGGTCTTGGTGTTTCTAATACCATTCGCGGTGCAGTTGCAAGTTGGGCAAAAACACTCGCGAATGAGTTGGGGCCATTTGGGATTACGGTGAACAATGTTTTACCGGGAGCAACTGCAACGGCACGCTTAGATGCCATTATCGCTGGTAAGGCTAAGAAACAAGATATTTCCATTGAGCAAGCTACGATCAATGAAAAATCACAAATACCACTAAGACGTTTTGCAGAGCCTGAAGAATTTGCAGCTGCTGCAGCTTTTTTAGCCTCACCTGCTGCTGGTTACATCACAGGTATAAACTTGCCCGTCGATGGTGGTAGAACCATGAGTTTATAACGTAAGCATTTTATCGATGTAAAAATGCATTGAAGAAAGACGTCTAAACAAGCAGAAACAATAACAAAAATAGTAGCAAGCTTAGGGTGACTCAACATGGATACACTAGCAAATTTCATCAATGGGGAATTTACCGCACCAGTAAGTGGTAAATACATAGAGAACGTTGAGCCAGCCACGGGGCGAGTTTACGGCGAGATTCCCAGCAGCAACGAGCAAGACGTAGAACTTGCAGTCAAAGCTGCTAGAAAAGCGCTTCCAACGTGGCAAGCTATGCCGATAGAACAGCGCGCAGAGTTATTATTTGCGCTTGGCGCAGCCATTGAGGCTAACCTCGAGTCACTTGCCAAGGCTGAATCTGAAGACAATGGAAAGCCTATATCGACTGCTCGCACTGTCGATATTCCCAGAGCAGCCAGTAATTTTAAATTTTTCGCTCACGCTGCGAGTCAGTTCGCCAGTCAGGCGCATGCAGTCGCCAGCCAAGCAATAAACTATACGCTACGCCAACCTATTGGTATTGTCGGCTGCATATCGCCTTGGAATTTACCGCTCTACTTATTTACTTGGAAAATCGCGCCCGCACTAGCAGCCGGCAATTGTGTAATTGCTAAACCTTCAGAAGTCACACCGAAAACAGCTGCGCTATTGGGCGAGCTATGCCAGCAAGTGGGCCTCCCAAAAGGCGTTCTAAATATTCTCCACGGAACTGGCGATAAAGTGGGCGCAGCAATTTGTGACCACCCTGAAATCAAAGCGATATCGTTTACCGGTGGCACGAGTACTGGCGCGGCGATCGCTCGTCAGGTGGCGCCACAATTTAAGAAGCTTTCATTAGAATTAGGTGGTAAGAATCCTGCTCTGATATTTGCTGATTGTGATATTGAGGCGACCGTAAACCAATTGATTAGAGCGAGTTTCGCCAATCAAGGACAAATCTGCCTCTGTGCTTCACGTATTTATATCGAGCGCAGTATTTACCCTGCGTTTAGAGATGCTTTCGTCGAACAAGCACAAGCACTTACCCCTTCAGATCCTAGCTTAGATAGCACTCAAATGGGCGCAATTGTCTCTAGGCCACATATGGAGAAGATACTAAGCTACATTGAACTGGCTAAACACGAGGGGGCGAGCATATTGACGGGTGGTTCTAGCTTAACGCTTAACGGTCGCTGTCAGGACGGCTACTTTATCTCGCCAACGGTCATCGAAGGTTTAGATAGCGAAGCTCGTTGTAACCAAGAAGAAATCTTTGGCCCTGTTGTTACCTTGCAAGCATTTGATAGTGAAGAAGAAGCATTGTCGTTGGCTAATGACAGTCAATATGGTTTGGCATCAACGATTTGGACACAAAACATTAGCCGAGCGCATCGCTTAGCAGAGGAAATTAATACAGGCATTGTCTGGGTAAACACTTGGCTAGAGCGAGACCTTCGAACACCTTTTGGTGGCATGAAAAACTCAGGTGTTGGACGTGAAGGTGGCGAAGAAGCAATGCGCTTCTTTACCGAAGCAAAAAATGTCTGTATAAAATACAAATAGAGCTTTTTTTAAACACACACATATTGAATTTAGATCTAGGAATAGCCTTTAATTTTATGAGTTTAACCTGCTACAAATTCAAATCATCAGGCGCCATCTTTGCGAGTCAGCAAGGTTGTAAATGGCAGCTTATCTGACTTCCCTCTTCTGAGCTTTGTTTAGTTGTCGATTGAAAGCTACTGGTAAAAGTCTGCGCTTACTTTATCTCTATCGCAAAAATGACAAAGTTCTCTACACTGTTTTACAACAGCCTTTAAAACAAGCAACGGCTTCACTGCGGTCAATAAAATAGGCAATCAGTACGCTAGAAAGCCAATGCTGAAGGTATTAAGAATTCTAATAATAAATATGAGTAAGCAATAGCATTGCTGTGTATTCGCGGTGCTGTATGCAAAAGGAAACGAGCATGAGTATCAATTCGTCAGAGCTATCTTCATCAGAGCTACCAGACAAACAATCATTTAACAGTGATAAGGCACCAAAACCTGTTGGCTTATACCCCCATGCAAAACAAGTGGGTAACTTACTATTTTTATCCGGTGTTGGTCCGAGAAAAGCTGGCAGCGATAAAATCCCGGGCGTTGAGTTAGACGCTCAGGGAAAAATTATCAGTTACGATATCGAACAGCAATGTCACAGCGTGTTTAGCAACATTAAGTCTATCCTCACCGATGCAGGTGCAAGCTGGGATGACCTCGTTGACGTCACCGTATTTCTCACCAATATGGATGATGACTTCGCCACGTATAACAAAATCTACGCCGAGTATTTTGCGAGTAACCAACCGTGCCGAACGACGGTGGAAGTCAACAAATTGCCGACACCTATCGCCATAGAACTTAAATGCATTGCCGCTCTGCCTGACCAGCCAAACACGTAGGAGGCTTTATGACGTACACCTTACCGTTCAATTTACAACAGTGGATTGATGATCATCGCGATGTGTTAAAGCCACCGGTATGTAATAAGCAAGTGTTTGAGCAAGATGACTTTATCATCATGATCGTAGGCGGTCCAAACAACCGTACTGATTATCACTATAACGAAACGCCAGAGTTCTTCTATCAACTAGAGGGCAGCATGGTGTTGAAGGTCATCGACGAAGGAGAGTTTAAAGATATTCCAATAAACGCAGGCGAGATATTCCTTTTACCGCCTAAAATGCTTCACTCTCCGCAGCGCATGGCAGGCAGCATAGGTATGGTTGTAGAGCAAAAGCGGGTTCCTAATCAAAAAGATGCGCTGGCATGGTTCTGTAGAAACTGCCAACACCCGCTCTATCGCGAGAGTTTTACGCTAGATAACATCGAGAAAGACTTACCCAAAGTTTTCGACAACTTTTATAAGACACCTGCAAACTATATCTGTGAAGCGTGCGGTACTGAGAATAATTAGGGAGGTTTGATAACATGAAAGTCTCAATTGAACTTGAAAACAATCACTACGTCGTCAATACCGACTTTAGTTTCTCTGCTGCAATCCCGCTAGAATTTAACGCCAAGCAACCTAATCACTTTCAAGCGGATGTTGCACAAAAGTCGCCAATGGCAGCTGGTGACTTTATCGGTGATACCGAACAAGGTGGCAGCTGCAATGTCAATATCGTCACCTTGAATCCTCACTGCAATGGCACACATACCGAATCTATCGCCCATATCTGTGACTCAAGTGCAGAGCTGTCATTGCCTATTGGTACAATAACTCCACCACCACTGATGCCCTGTGTTTTAGTCTCGGTATCCCCAATGAAATTTTGTAGAGAAACAGATGGAGATACTGATGATAGCGTTGATGGTATTAATGTTGGTGGTAATAGCGACAGCTATAGTCCAGATCTTATCGAAGGTGACCAAATCATCACTCGCCAGCAACTCGCTGATAAGCTGAATAATTTCAGCAATGCACAATTAAGAGCCGTCGCGATAAGGACCTTGCCAAACGCACATGAAAAACAACATCAAGCATACGACGCTGACAACCAACCCGCTTTTTTTAGCAGAGAAGCCATGTTGTATCTGAATGAGCGCGGGGTTGAACACCTGCTGACTGACCTACCATCAATCGACCGTTTACACGATGATGGGTTACTCACTTGTCACCACTTGTTTTGGCAAGTCCCTGAAGGGATGCATCAACCAACAACTAACAGTCTGATTAATAAAACAATCACCGAGCTCGCCTATTTTGACGACGTACTTACCGATGGTTTTTATTTTATTAACTTACAACTGACGGCTTGGATTAACGACGCAACACCTAGCCACCCAGTTTTTTACGCTGCTGAAAAACAACAATAATAAGAACTAAAACAATAACTAAAGCAATAACTAAGTGAATGACATGATAGACAAAGCCCAAATACATGGCCGAGCTCAGGCGTTAACTCAAGCATTAAAGCAAGCACAAACATTAGATAACAATGACCCTCTTGCCCATATGCGAGAGCATTTTGCCATCCCCAAGCAAGCTAATGGCGAAGACGAGTATTACTTCACAGGTAATTCTCTGGGTCTACAGCCAATACTTGCCAAAGAAGCTGTCATGGAGCTACTCGACGCATGGGGAGAGCGTGGCGTCAAAGGTCACTTTGAAGGTGAGTACCCTTGGTTGCCTTATCACGAATTTATCACTGATTTTGCGTCACAAATCGTTGGCGCAAAGAAACATGAAGTCGTCATGATGAACTCTCTCACCGTTAACCTGCACCTTATGATGGTGAGTTTTTATCAGCCACAGGGCAAACGTTGCAAAATCCTTATTGAAGACCATGCCTTTCCTTCTGACCATTATGCGGTGACATCTCAACTTAAGCACCACGGTATAGATGTCGAGGACAACTTGCTCTTATGGCAACCACGCCCACATGAAGAGCTTCTCAACACCGACGATTTATTTGCTTTGATAGAGCAGCATAGTGATGAATTGGCACTTATTTTATTACCAGGTGTTCAATATTATACGGGGCAAGTTCTCGACATTGCTGCCATTACCGAGAAAGCGCATCAACATGGCATCAAAATAGGTTTCGATCTCGCCCACGCGGCTGGCAATGTGGAATTAGCACTGCACGACTGGCAAGTGGATTTCGCCTGTTGGTGTAGTTACAAATACCTTAATAGTGGTGCGGGCTCTGTCGCAGGCTGTTTTATTCATGAAAAGCACGCTACAAATACCGAACTTAATCGTTTTGCCGGTTGGTGGGGACACGATAAAGACACGCGTTTTAAAATGGGCAATCAGTTCCACGCCATCGCAAGTGCCGAAGGCTGGCAACTATCTAACCCTCCGGTACTGAGTTTAGCCGCTGTTCGTGGCGCATACGAAACGGTTATTTTAGCGGGTGGTATGAAAAAGCTTCGTGAAAAATCACTCAAGCTTACTCAGTATTTGCGTGCTCTATTAGCACAAGAGCTACCGAATAATATCGACATTATTACCCCCGCCTCAGAAAATGAATCAGGCTGCCAGCTATCGATTATGGTCACATGCGATAAATTAGACGGTAAAGCACTGTTTGAACGTATTGAACAACAAGGCATAACAACAGACTGGCGTGAGCCCAATGTTATTCGCGTCGCTCCCGTGCCTTTGTACAATCGCTTTGAAGACTGTTATCACTTTGTGCGCATTTTAAAGGAGTGCTTACAATGACAATGCAAATTAGCTTGATTGGCGGTGGTTTAGTAGGTTCGCTGCTATCGATTATTTTGGCGAGAAAAGGCTATACAGTGGATGTATTTGAATCGCGTACAGACATGCGAAAAACGGATATTTCCGCTGGGCGCTCTATTAACCTAGCGTTAGCTAATCGCGGTATAAAGCCACTACAGGCACTAGGCCTAATGGATGAAATTAACGACATGCTTATTCCCATGTCAGGTCGTATGGTGCACGTCGACGGACAAACGCCAAGCCTGCAACCTTACGGCCAATCCTCTAAAGAGGTTATTTATTCAATATCACGAGCAAAACTAAACAGCTATTTAATGTCGCAAGCAGAAGCTACAGGGCGAGTAACTTTCTACTTTGAACAGAAAATTACCGACATTGATTTTAATAGCATGTGCTTTACTGCTGACGTCAAAGAATTCGCTAACGGTCAATCAAAGGTCACTTCAAAACGCTATTCATTTCAACGAATCATTGGTACCGATGGCGCGAATTCTCCCGTGCGTAAGGCAATTGTCGATGCACTGATTGAGCAGTCTGGTAAGCAGCCTGACTCCACCTCACCCTTTAGTCTTTCTGAGGAAATGCTTGATCACAGTTACAAAGAACTTACCATAGCACCAACAGCCGAAGGTCAATTCCAACTGGAACCCAATGCTTTACATATCTGGCCTAGAGGCGAGTTCATGTTAATAGCCTTACCCAATCTAGATGCCAGTTTTACCGCAACATTATTTATGCCAAACAAGGGATTCACGAGTTTTGATAGCATTCGCACCGAAGATGAAATTGAACAATTTTTTAACAGCCATTTCGCGACAGCAACACCACTTTTGGACAATCTGACGGAGAGCTTTTTACAAAACCCAACGGGAAAACTCGCCACCATTAAATGCTCTCCTTGGCATTTTGAAGATAAAGCACTAATTATTGGTGATGCGGCACATGCTATCGTCCCGTTCCACGGTCAAGGTATGAATTGTGGTTTTGAAGATTGCGATGCGATTGCATCAATATTCCCCGATGCTAAAAATGCTGAAGTAAAAGCTGATTGGACAGCACTGTTTACGCAAGTAGAAAACATGCGCAAAGAAAATGCAGATGCAATTGCCGATATGGCATTAGAAAACTACATTGAGATGCGCGACAGCGTCATGCAGCATGAGTTTCTTTTGCAAAAGCAATTTGCCGCTAAAATCCAGCAATCATTCCCAAATAGATTTACGCCTCGCTACGCCATGGTAATGTTCGAACACAGGCCATACAGCGAGGCCTATCGACTAGGTGAGAAACATAAGCAACTGCTAGCAGAGTTGTCTGATCGATATAGCTGTCCAACACAACTGAACGATGACATTATTGAAAGCTTACTAAATAAATATCAGCTCTAGCAGCACAGAGGAATCAGTACTGCAGTTTAAATAGTAACTCTGTAATATCTGGCTGCCATTGAAAGTCAGCAAGTCGAATACGAGCGCCAATAACAACCACCTGCTCATCTTGCAAGTATTGTTTCTGGCGTTCAAAGTGTTCGCTACCTAGTGGGAAGGAAATCTTACCTGCTGAATTAATCACCCGATACCAGGGAACATTTTGACCATCAACACCATCTTCCGGCACATAACCAAGGCACTTACCGACTAACCTTGCCCTACCAGGCAATCCTGCTAGATCAGCAATTTGCCCGTAGCTGGCAACCTTGCCAGCTGGAATCAACTGCACTGTGCGCCAGATTTTTAGATATTCTGGTTTTATTGTCATAAAGTTCTTTTCGTCAGTCGCTCAGTTACAACGGTCAGTGCTACCAAGGTAACTGGTCGCCATTCGAATGTTTAAATACGCCAGATTCAGCCATCGTCAAATTATCGATCAGCCCAACAATTCGACTTGCCGCTTTGCTCGCTGGAATATCACCTCGTCCGCCTACCATATCAGTCTGCACATAGCCTGGATGATAGATACCCAAGGCAATATCTCGATCAGCTAAGTCATGACTTAGCGAAACTGAAGCAATATTCAAAGCCGCTTTAGACATGCGATAACCAAAACGTCCACCAGATGTATTATCAGCAATGGAGCCCATGCGAGAAGTTATCATCGCGATCTTGCTCCCCGCTCCTAACTGAGATTGCAATGCATGAACAACACGCAGCGGTGCTAAGGTATTAACCTCAAATTGATCACGCATTGTCTCGAGATTAAAATGCTCGAGGTTTTCATCGCGTAAAATGCCCGCGTTACATACCAATACGTCAATGTTAGTACTGACCAGTGCAGACTCGAGTCTTGCTATTCCGTCATCTGTTGCTACGTCAACACCGTCTATCACTTCAATACCAAGTGCTTCTAGCGCTGATGAACTGCTGCGACAAACACCTTGCACAGCATAACCTTTCGATTTAAAGATTTGAGCCATTGCCAAGCCGATACCTCGATTAGCGCCGGTAATCACCACGGTCTTTTGCATTTCACTTCCTTATATTTCTTAGCGGAAAAAGAGTTGAGGAAAGTATGAATTCTTTGACTAAAATTTGCTAGAGGCGATTTGCAGACTATGACATGCTAGAGCCAAAAGATTTAGAACCTGAAAACAAATAGCAGAAATCGGAGCAAACAATGGAATCGAAGAGCAGTGCCAATCAATCTCAGCAACCTAGGCAGCCTCAGAAACCTTTGCAACCCAAGTTTGCAGTTATTTTCAAAGCTGAAATTAAGCATTTGGATAGTGAATACGACAACTTGGTCAAAGACTTACGCCAACTAGCATTTGAAAAATATCACTGTCTCGATTTTGTAGCTTATACTCAAGGAAACGATGAAGTGGCTATCTCTTATTGGCAGTCACTTGAAGACATCCAAGCTTGGAAAGCAGACACCAGCCATTTATATGCACAAAAAAGTGGTCAGCAACGCTGGTATCGTCATTATCAAGTAGAAGTGGTTGAGCTTTTAAGGATCTACTCAATGAGCTCTGCAGACTAGCCTAGGGTTATAGTTTCTGTTGATAAAGTGAATTTGCCGCTTTCACCACAATCGCATGGCGCTCTGCCAACCTCTGATGATCTTTGTCATAGCCGCCACCGATAACAGTCGTGACAGGGACTCCTTTTGCCAAGCAACGCGAAATCACTTCAGTATCGCGCCTGTAAATTCCCTGCCAGCTGATATCTAATCGTCCCAACACATCGTCTTGCCAAACATCAACACCTGCGTCATACAGCACTAAATCCGGTTTTTCCTCATCAAGCAGACGCTCAAGTGTCTCAATAACAACGTCTAAATATGGTTCATCGCTTAGACCAATATCTAAACCTACGTCTAAATCACTATCGTGCTTGCGAAATGGGAAATTTTTCTCACAGTGAATCGAGCAAGTGAAAGCGCGAGGCTCATTCGCTAAAATTGCGGCAGTGCCATCGCCTTGGTGAACATCGAGATCAAATATCAGTACTTTATTGACCCTGCCTTCGGCAAGTAACGACTTAGCTGCATAGGCAAGATCATTAACCATGCAAAAGCCAGAGCCAAAGTCACGATGCGCATGATGTGTGCCGCCCGCCAAATGACATGAAAGCCCTTTGTGCAAAGCAACGCGTGCTGCCAACAAAGTTCCATTGGGTGCAGTGAATGTACGCTTGATAAGCCCTTCACTCCAAGGCAAACCGACTCTGCGCCACTCTTTTGCGTCAACAAGGTTATCTTGCATTGCGGTTAAGTAGCTCTCGCAATGGACAATTGATAAGTCTTCTACTGAAGCGCTTTTAGGCCTAACGATATTTGCTTTAATGACCCCTTCCTTCTTGAGATGGTCATGAAGACGGACAAACTTAGACATCACAAAACGATGATCTTCAGGAAAGGGACAAGAATAATTAGGATGATAAATCAGGGGTAGCAAATACGGTGACCTTTTGTGGCGTTAGGCTTTAGGCTTTAGGCTCTAGGTTTAAAATTTTAGATTTAGTTTTTTAATCTCGAGCTGCTTACTCAACTTAAGTTAATTGTGAGTTAATTATGGCTAGCGACGTACATAATTAACACTGACACCGCTATCGTAAAGAAGCAGGTAAAACCAGTACGTTACTGATACAAATACGATCAAAAGTACTCGCTGAAATAACTAACTTAAGCTAGCTGCATATGCTCTTGCTTTCTCTAGGTCTTCTGGCGTATCAACACCTTCTACAGGGGTGCGGCTCTGAGCCACTGCAACGTGGATTTTTTCACCTTGCCACAGTACACGCAGCTGCTCAAGTGACTCTATTTTTTCTAAATCACTTGCTGGCCAGCTTACATAGTCTTGAATAAAACCAGCGCGATAAGCATAAATACCGATATGACGCAGATAAAAATCACCTATTTGAGATGGGTTATTGCCTTCGGCTTGGGCTGCTAAAAAACGCTCACGATCATACGGAATAGTTGCACGACTAAAGTACAGCGCATGTCCGTTTTTGTCGGTTAATACTTTAACGGCATTAGGATTAAAAGCTTCTTCAGCATCATGAATATGAACCGCTAATGTCGCCATACGAGCCAAAGACTCGGCTTCAAGATTAGCAGCTACTTGGGCAATATTGTCTGCTGGAATAAAAGGCTCATCACCTTGCACATTGACAATAATTTGGTCTGCACTGAATTGATACTTTTCAACAACTTCGGCTAAGCGCTCTGTACCTGATTGATGGTCAGCGCGGGTGCGACACACCTCACCGCCAAATGCTTCTACTGTATCTGCAACAAGATCATTGTCTGTTGCCACAATAACTTTGTCGGCACCACTAGCTTGTGCTTTTTCTACTACCCACTGAATCATCGGCTTACCATTGATATCAGCTAACACTTTACCCGGTAACCTTGACGATTGGTATCTCGCCGGAACAACGACCACAAATGACATTTTAGCCCTCAGACTCAATGCGGCGTGCTTCATTTTCTAAAAGCACAGGAATATCGTTTTCAATTGGGTAGGCTAAGCGGTCAAACTTACAAATAAGTTCATTGTTTTCTCTATCCAATTCAAGCTTTCCCTTACATGCAGGACAAGCCAAAATTTCCATTAATTTAATATCAAAAGCCATAAATTTCTCTGATTGTCTTTTTACTTCTGTTTATGTTCTTAAACTGAACTTGTTCCTTAGTCTGCACAATATTTAACTTAACGTAATTTAAATTAGGCTAGGCTAGATTAACTCGTTCAGCAACGCTTTAAAGCGTTGGTTATCTTGTTCATTGAATGTAGCGGAAATACTCAAGTACCACCACGAATCACGAGCAAAAGGTTGGCACTTTATCGCGTCCTTCTCTGTCATCACCAGCGGTAAATCTTGTGCAATTTGCGTCAATTCCTGCTCAGAAAAGGCATGATGATCTACAAAGCCGACAGCGTTTTCACAGCGAATATTACAACGCTTTAGGGTATTAAAAAAGCGATCTGGATCGCCTATCGCTGCAATAGCAACAACCCCATTATTTCGATCAGCGAATTTACCCACATCTAATTTTTCACCAGTCGCCAAGTTCACCATATGTAAAGGCGATAGCGTCATAGTCGCTTGCTCCGGTGTAATCTTTGCGTCTCCATTGACGACCACCATATCAGCACTCGTCAATCGCCACTTGCCTTCTCTCAGTGGCCCTGCTGGAAGCAAGAAGCCATTGCCAAATTGGCGTTTGCCATCAACAACGACAAGCTCTTTTGCACGCGCCATGCGGTAATGCTGTAAGCCATCATCTGCTAACACCAGCTGACACCCCTGCTCTGCTAACACTGAGACAGCCGCAACGCGATCTGGACCAACCGCAACCGGTATTCCACATCGACGATAAATCATCATAGGTTCATCGCCAGCTTCTGTAGCTGAGCTTTGTTCGTTAAGCAGGTAAGGATAATGTGGCGCTTTACCACCATAGCCTCGGCTTACGACCCCCACCTTAATTCCAAGTTGTTGGCATAGTTCAATCAGATAAACCGCCATAGGCGTTTTACCGTTGCCGCCAATACCTATATTACCAATAACGAGGACTGGCACAGGCACTGGGAGCTGTTTTTTTAGGCCAACGCGATAGCAAAAGCGCCTGAGCGCTGTGACTAAGAAAAATATGAAGGTTAGTGGCAATAACAAAGGCACCAGCCAAAATTTAGCTCGATGCCCCTGAAACCAAACACGTTCAATTAAGCGCATTAATTAGTGCCTACTACTGACCAAACTGAAACTGATGCAGTTGTGCATAAGCACCGTGACTTTCAAGCAGTTCATTGTGGGTGCCTTGCTCAATCACTTGACCTTGGTCTAACACAAGAATCTTGTCAGCATTTTCAATTGTTGACAGTCGATGAGCGATGACAATGCTCGTACGATTTTTCTGCAATGTAGCTAAGGCATCCTGAATGTGGCGCTCTGATTCAGTATCGAGTGCACTGGTTGCCTCATCAAGAATCAAGAAAGGAGCATCACACAAAAGCGCACGTGCAATCGCTACACGCTGACGCTGACCACCAGAAAGCGCAGAGCCATTTTCACCAACATTACTGTCTAGTCCATCTGCCATTTGCTCAGCAAACTCCATAACATGGGCTTGCTTGGCTGCTTCGATGATTTGCTCTCGAGTCGCATCAGGCTTGCCATAGGCAATGTTGTTGGCAATGGAATCGTTAAACAGTACCACCTGCTGAGAAACGTAGGCAAATTGCTTACGTACATCCGCTAGTTTATAGGTATTGATGTCTTCGCCATCAATAGTGACCTTACCCTTGCCAGCTTGATAGAAACGCAGTAGCAACGCGATGGTAGTGGATTTACCACTACCAGAGCGTCCAACTAAGGCGACCGTTTCGCCCGGCTCTGCATTGAAATTCAGCCGCGATAACGAAGGCTTCTCTTCTTCGCCGTAATAAAAATCAACATTTTCAAATGCCAATCGACCATTTGATTTAGCTAAGGCTTTTTCACCGGTATCTTTCTCAATATCTTGGTCGAACACCTCGAAAATGCTTGCTACGGCTGCCATACCACGTTGGAATTCACTATTAACAGTTGTTAATAATTTTAATGGTCTAAGAAGCATAACCATACAAGTGATAACCGTCGTAAAAGAGCCCGGTGTTAGGCTACCTTTCATGCTGTCTAAATTGGCTACATAAAGCACAAAGGCGAGCGCAAACGATGCGATAATTTGAATAATAGGAACGCTCGCCGATTTCGTAACCACCATTTTCATACGCTGTTGGCGATTGTACTTGTTGATACCGCCAAAACGCTCGCTTTCACGCTTTTGTCCGCCAAACGTTAATACCACTTTATGGCCATTAAACGTTTGTTCAGCAGAGCTTGTTACCTCACCCATGGCATTTTGTATGCCTTTGCTGACCTTGCGAAAACGCTTTGAAACATAACTAACAATCACGGCGATAATAGGTACTAGCACAAGGAATATAATCGACAATTGCCAACTGTTATAAAACATCACGATCAATAAACCACAAACAAAGGCGCCCTGTTGAACTAACGTCAATAACGCTTTACTAGTCGCTGCTAGCACTTGTTCCGTGTCATAGGTGAGTTTAGAGATAAGCTTCCCGGTGGACTCTTGATCATGGTATGCGACAGGCATTGCAACAATATGATCGAACAGTTGCTGACGAATATCTGCAACGACATGATTTCCAACCCAAGCCAAGCAGTAATTACCGATGAAATGACAGATGCCACGTAGAATGAACATACCAATAATAAATATTGGTGCCCACTTCATAAACTCAGGGTCTTTACCTTGCAAGCCTTCATCAATTAAAGGCTGTAGTTGTGAGAATACGAAACTGTCAATTGCTGCGTACCCCAACATTCCGAAAATTGCAGCGATTAAACCGAGCTTATAAGGCTTACTGTAGCTCATTAGCCGCTTAAAATTTTGTCTTGTTGTCGGTACTGAAGAATCTGACATATAAAAACTCTATTGTATGATATCCGCGTATTCTATCGCTAATTGGTAGCGCAACCAACTGTTTAGGCTAAGCAGAAACATTAATTAGCGAACCAGTAAGGAAAGTAATCTCGTCGATAACTATCAACCTTTACTTGTCCTTTCGAAAATTTCACTTTTACCATGCCATGCTCTGCCGTGTTATAGCTGACAACGCCAGTACGATGATAACGAGCAACTACATCACTATTAGGCATTCGCCAATGGTGCAAGTAACCAGCACTAAACAACACATATTCAGGTTTAACAACATTGATAAAAGATTTGCTAGATGATGATTTAGACCCGTGATGAGGTGCCACTAGCACCCTAGCGTTCAACGCCGGATAGCGACTAATTAACTGCCGCTCGACACGACTACTAATATCACCGGTAATCAAGGCTTGATGCGTTTTCTTCCCGTCGACAATCTCGCTTACCAGCAGCACACACGAATCATCATTTTCACCGGCGGCTATTACCAAAGGCCATAACACTTTTATATTTAAGCCTTGCCAACTGAATTTATCACCTGCTTTACAAGCGATATGAGGTTGGCCAATTGAGAAAGCAAGGCCATCGTTGTTTTTATTGGCTACTGGTATGGATATAGGCGCAAATATGGGTAGCGACTGTTGTTGGTATTGTTGCTGGCTTATTTTCTGGTTTAGCTTCTGGTTAAACATCAATTTCATATGTGGAAACTTGTTTAGTAGTAGTGATAAACCGCCGGCGTGATCTTGGTCATCATGGCTAATGATGAGTTTATCAGGACTGAGTGATTGATGACGCAAATAAGGAATGATCACCGCTTCTGCCATATTCCAACCAGATGGATAGCTGTTACCAGTATCATAAATCAATGCCCTGCCATGCCGCTCAATCACGAGTGCCAGCCCCTGCCCGACATCCAGCATCGTCAATGCCCAATCACTAGTGCGTGGCTCGAAATCATTGTTGAAATCATCAAGGCTAACGCTTGAGACCTTTGTCGATGTGGCGTTTGAGGCAGGCGTTGACGCAGGAATGAATCCAACAACT
Source organism: uncultured Thalassotalea sp. (assembly GCA_947492575.1). GTDB lineage: Bacteria > Pseudomonadota > Gammaproteobacteria > Enterobacterales > Alteromonadaceae > Thalassotalea_F. Next base: position 826,561 of record CANLNK010000001.1, on the reverse strand, counting down.
AGAGCGAAAGCGAAACTAGCAAAATAGGCAACATTTCGTGAATGACGCCAAGCTAGACGCGGCTTAATGCCGTTCACGAGCACGATAATAACTAACAAAACTGTTGTCGCTACCGCCAAAATCACATCTGTTTGCGATAGTTTGACATAACTCCACTGATAGTCAGCTAGGCTCATCAGATACTGCCAAAGCAATGCTAAACTGCCGTCAGCTAGTTCAATAACCAGCTGATTTAGTTTGGCAATAACGTGCAGCTGTGAAAGTGGCGTTAACAACAAAGCAAGGAATATTGCAGGCATTGTCACCAAACTTACTAAGGGCAACGCAACTAAGTTCGCCAGAATAGCCACCACTGAAAATTGTTGAAACGCCAGCGCGGTGATGGGGATCATCAGCACACTCAAACCAACCTGTAGCACCGCTAATGACAGAACATAGCGCTTCATACCGTTATAGTCTTTGATAAAGCACGCATAACTCCACCAAATCAACATGATGACAATTACAGCGATATAAGACAGCCAAAAGCCAGTACTGTAAATACTGGAGGGTAACACCAAAATCGTTGCAGTCATCGAGAATAAGACCAATCGACTCGGTGTTAATACAAAGCTCGCCGCTATCGCCCGCAGGCAGCTTGCGATAACATTGTCACTTCGCGAGGCAAAAGCACTACTATTCACGAGTAAGGGCAGAACTTGTCCCAAACTCCAAATAAGACAGAAGATCAATGCTCTGACAGTTGGCACAGAAAAATTGGCTAGATAGCTGTAAAAAACACTTCCCAACGCAGATAGCAGAACCACGATGATTCGTGCGTTAAAACGCGTTAGCTGGCGCCTCCAACCAATATTTAACAACGCAAACGGCATGAAACGTAGAATCCAAAGTACAGCCAATGAGCAAAAACCCACAACTAACCCAATATGCAAGCCTGAAATAGCCACTAAATGCTGAGTGCCTGTCGCCGTTAGCACCTGCCAAGTCTCTTGAGTAAACCTTGAACGCTCACCAAACGTAAGAGCAAGCAGTAAATGTGAGTGTTCACTATTAGCAATCAACGATGAAAAACTTTGGTGCAACGTTGAACGCAAGCTTGGTTTTGCAGACTGAATTAGCATTTCACCATTACTAGGAACATAGCCCGTTGCACTAATGTTTTTGCTCCTGAGCCAGCGCTGATAACTAAAACCACCTGGGTTTGCTAACCCATGCGCGGGCTTAAGTTTGATTGCTGCAGTGATGGTGTCGCCATTGGCAAAGCGTATTTCTATATCGTCGCTTTCGTCAACTTTGCTACTGACGAATATCGGGGCTCTAAGTTTTGCCAGAAATGGACGTGTAAGCGGTTTACTGTCTAGGGCTACTACGTTGGCAATAAAGTGCCAGTTAGCCCCTTTTTTGTATGGAATATCAATTACTTCAACAGTGGCTTGGTGGCGTTGATAAAAATAGTGGTCAGGATTAATCTGGTTTACCTGCCAAACGCCTTGATAATCGCTGCTATGGCTCCATATACATAATAAACCAAGTGAAAAACTGGCTATGAGACGCAGCTTTGCAAAACAAAGCCAGATTAAGATTGATGTAATCAATAAATATTCATAAAAAAGCGCTGGCACTTGACTAGGTAAAAGTGACAAAATAGCGCCCAAAATGAAGCTGAGTAGCCACCGTTCCATAGTGGTTTTCGATTCCCTGTTAGTTATCGAGAGTTATGCCAAAGAAAACCATCAGAAAGATCATGCCTGATCATCACACTATTAAGTCAAATAAACACTTACAGATATTTGGTGATTTATTGCATAACGCGAATTTATGGCACTTAAACCGACGCAGTGTCGCCAAAGCGTTTGCGGTCGGCTTGTTCTTTGCCTTTGTGCCAGTTCCATTTCAAATGCTGCTAGCAGCAGGTGTAGCTATTATAGTACATTCGAATTTACCATTGTCTGTGGCACTTGTTTGGATAACTAACCCTCTCACTATGCCTGCTATATTCTATGCATGTTACATCGTAGGAACTTGGGTGGTAGGGGCAGATGAACAACCCTTTGCCTTTGAAGCCTCTTGGCAATGGGTAGTTGAAAGTGTGCAAACGATAGGGCCTGCATTTATCGTCGGCTGTGGTGTGCTCGCTGTAACGTTCGCCATTATTGGCTATTTTGGTATTCAAATATTGTGGCGTTACTCAGTCGCTCGCGAATGGCAAAAGCGTTCCTTACGCAAGTAATGCGCAAATAACAGACAACTGATCCGCAAGTAATTCCGAAAGTAATCCGTAAGTTACCCCGTGAGCAATCCATAACTAAAGTGCAAATATCAGTTTAATACAGGTAAGTGCATTTACTTACCTGCCCTCTATTCCTGTGACTAATGCTCTTTAGCTTTGACCAAGCACTTGTGCTGGTTCCACCTTCGCTGCTTGCCACGCTGGGTAAAGCGTCGCCAATATACTCATCACTAATGCTACGCCAGCGGTAACGTATATGTCGCTCGTGATAACATCTGTTGGTAAGTAATCAACAAAATACACATCTCCAGAGAGAAAGCTTGTACCAAGTGCTTGCTCAATAGTGCTAAAAATTTCAGTTAAATTACTCGCCACAACAGCCCCAAGCAACGCGCCAGATATCGCACCAACAAGGCCGTTATTCATTCCTTGCATCACAAAAATTGTCATGATTTGGGGTCTACTAGCACCCATGGTTTTTAGAATTGCGATATCACTTTTTTTCTCATTAACCACCATGATTAGTGATGAAACAATATTAAAGCTCGCTACCGCAATCACCAGAACCATCACGATAAACATCACAGTGCGTACGAGCTGAATATCGTTGAATAAATGCCCCTCTGTTACTGTCCAATCGTATATATATACGTAGTGATCAAGTTGATACGCCAGTGTGCGTGCAGTTTCGCGAGATGCAAACACATCATTTACTTTTATTCTTAATCCTTGAACAGAACCTTCTTGATAGCCTTGAACATCTGCTGCCATTTGCAACGGAAGATAAGCTAGCGTGTCGTCTATCATGCCGCCAAATTTAAATACTGCACCAACAGTAACGTTTAAACGTTTAGGCGCTTTAAACTGCTGAGAAAAACCCTGCTGCAGCCCACTGTTACGGTTTGCTTGCTGCGATACTTGCGGTAAAAGCACTTGGATTTTATCGCCCACTTTGACGTTGAGCTTTTTAGCGACACCGCTACCTATGACAATTTGGTTATTACTCAGCGTTTGTTGCCAATCGCCATCTGTGATGTAGCTGGAGATGTCACTCACTAAGGTTTCTAGCTTGGCATCAACACCGCGTATTTCTACTGCCTTCAATTCATTTTTACGTTGCAACATACCCGTTAACTTAATTACAGGTGCAGTTGCTAGCACTTGAGGGTGTTGATTAAGTTGATTCGCCCTACGCTGCCAATTGTTCATGGGTTCGTTAACAGAAATAAGCTCAGCGTGCGGTACTATCGATAAAAGCTTGTCTGCGAGCGCCTTTTCAAAGCCATTCATGGCTGACAGTACAATAATCAGCACCATTACACCAATCGCAATACCAATGGTAGAAGCCGCTGAAATAAACTTAGCAAAGCCGTTACCCTGACGCTGACGAATATATCGCAAACCAACAAATAAACTTAGCGGCTGAAACATAACGCCCCCATTATTGTGCCGATGTTGCGAGTTACTCTGTTATATGAGTAGGCTAAATAACAAGTTAAGTCGTTCACTCTTGATAACCTCGTTACTTAACTTGCACCACAAGCGAAGAAAGCTTGCCGTGATCTAAACGCAATTGGCGGTCCATCTTAGCGGCAAGCGCCAAGTCATGAGTCACCACCACAAAGCTAATCGAAAGTTCTTGATTAAGTTCCTTGATAAGCTGGTAAATTTGCTGCGCGGTATCGAAATCAAGGTTACCTGTCGGTTCGTCAGCAAGCACTAATGCTGGGCTGGTCACGAGCGCTCTCGCAATTGCGACACGCTGGCGTTCACCACCTGAAAGCTCCGCTGGGCGATGTTTTACGCGGTGTGACAGACCTACTTTCTCGAGCATTTCACGGGCTTTATCTGTCGCTATTTTTGCACTTTCGCCAGCAATCATGAGGGGCATGGCAACATTTTCAAGTGCAGAGAACTCCATCATCAAATGATGAAACTGGTAGATAAAGCCGATATTTTGGTTGCGAAACTTGGCTTTTTCTTTGTCAGATAGCGTAAATAAATCAGTGCCTTGAACTAACACTTGGCCACTTGTCGCAGTATCTAAAGCGCCTGCCAGATGTAGAAAGGTACTTTTACCACAGCCTGAACTACCAACAATTGCCAGTAGCTCGCCACGTTTCACATCTAATGATAACTCTGACAGTACTGGAGTTTCATTTTTGCCTTGCACATAGCTTTTCGACAAATTAATACATTGCAAGACACTACTCATTTCGTAAAACCTCTGCTGGTAAAGTGGTTGATGCGCGATACGCTGGATACAAGGTCGCTAGAAAGCTCATGGCAAATGCAGAGATAACAATTACGCCTACATCAAGCCATTCTAATTGAATCGGCAACACTTGGCTGACATAGCCCGGACCGAAAATATTTATGCCGAAGGCGGATAATGCGGGATTCAAACCAAACGTCATAGCGAGCCCAGTAACAGTGCCTAGCGCTACGCCCCATGTACCATTCACTACGCCTTGAGTGATAAACACTTGAATAATGCCTGCCTTGTCCATGCCCATGGTTTGTAAAATACTAATTTCACCCTGCTTGTCATTGACCACCATGATCAATGCCGAGACGATATTAAATGCGGCGATACCAACAATTAGGCTTAGCATCAACCACATCATATTTTTTTCCATTTTAACCGCGGCAAAAAGACTACCTTGGCTATCTTTCCAACTGGTAATTTCAGTAATAGTTAATGACTCATTCGCCGCCAATTTACCCAGCAACATGTCCACCGCAAACGCATCGTTAAGATAAAGTCTTGCAGAGCCTACTTCTGAACTGCGTTTACGTAAGAGTTTTTGAGCAGCAATATGGCTCACGTACACAACAGCATCATCGACTTGTGAGCCAACATTGAAGATACCTGTAATGTTGAAAGTTCGTTGAACGGGGACTCTTCCCATCGGGGTAAACAGAGTTTTATTAGGCAAGATGATACGTAGCTTATCACCCATCGTGACATTTAACTTGTTAGCCAATGCCTGCCCTATGACAACGTTATACCCCTTTTCTGCTAGGCTACTAAAATTGCCGACCACCATGTTGTGTTCTACAATACTGCTGTTTTCAATATCAGGGTTAACCCCTTGAACCAAAATACCCGACATCGTCGAGGTCGACTGAATTAGTGCCTCTGTTTGCTCAAACGGCGTTACATTGCTGATTTCCGGATAGGCAAGCAAAGATTTTCTGACCTGTTCGAACGGTTGTTCTGTTTCAATGATGACGTGTGGAATTAACCCCAATACCCGTTTTTTAAGCTCACCTTCAAAACCATTCATTACCGAAACGACAGTAATTAGAGAGGCTACGCCTAATAAAATCCCTGCTATTGAAAAAAACGTGATGAAAGAGACAAAGCCTTTACGACTTCGACTTTGGCTATAACGCAAGCCAATAAATGCACTAAGCGGCTGAAACATGCTAAACGCCAAACCGTTGAATATTCTTCATAAAAATTATCGCGAGCATAACATACGCTCTGCCCACGCACACCTGATTATTAAATGGGTTAGTCAATATAAAACACTAGGCTGGCGAAAATGCCGGGGCATATTGCACCGCACCTTTAACTGAATGCTCATTACCGGCAGACACGACAAAATGTATGACCCTAAAATAGTCTGAATATTCTGCCGGCACGCCAGGGTATGAAACGTCCGGCTCAAATTCAAAACCAAAGCGCTGGTAATATTTCGGCTCACCCAATACAACACAGCCTTTTGCGCCAAGTGCTTCAATAGCCTTTAGCCCATGTTTGATCAGAGCATTGGCAACACCCGCGCCTTGATATTCTGGCAACACTGAAACAGGCGCCAAACCGAAGTAACCTCTTATCATTTCATCATCGTTGACTATTAACACTGGCGAAAACGCCACATGGCCAATGACTTTATTGTCACTCACTTCATTGCCATCAACTGCCTTAAGTTTGGCGACAAGCGATACCGTTAGGTCGCCGTCTTCCCTTAATTCATTGACAATGTCCTGTTCATTGCCATCGCTCTGCTGTGCACTTGCAAATGCCGACTGAATAACACGATAAATAGCACGCACATCGTTAGATGATTCTGTGCAAATATCGTAGCTGAAGTTGGCGGAGTGATTGTCATTAATTGATTTGTTATCCATAAAGAACTCGAAAAAATGCGCTAAATATTGAATACTTACCCAAATCGATGGGTACCAAGGCTATCACATGACAGAAAATGATCTGCAAACTAAATTGCAACAATTTGATGAATTCTTTTCAATAGACCACGAATTCAACGTCAATATCACTGCAATCAAGCAAGATGAAATCACCAGCTACGACCAATTTCTTAACAGCATGCCACTACCATTTAAAATGGCAAGCGACATGGTCAATATAGACCAATCTGCCATTCGCTCCATCCAAGGGCTTAGCAGCGTAGCGACGCAGCTTGCTGATTTCCTTAATCATCAGTCACACAAGATAGACTTACTGGTGGGTTATATTTTAAGCCAGCAAGACGATGAAGATAAGCGTTTTCAAGGACTACATTTTGGTGGTGGCGGCGTTATTTTTAACAGCGACCAAAGCTTTGAACTACTCCAGCGTTTAGAGATGAAAATATTTCTACTGGAAGAAAATTGCGCAGTGTACTGTATTGGGCAAGTAGTGGAGAGCATTAAAACTGAAACAGGTTTCAACCACAAAGTGATCTTTGAATTTATTCGTGAGGAAGACCAAGAAACGCTCGTAAGGCACAGTTTGCACCAACAATCTAAACAGCTACAAGCATTGGCGCAAAAACGCAGAGAGCAAAAAGAATAAACAAATATCTCTTTGCAAATGCGTTGGCAATAAAAAACGGCACTTATTAAAGTGCCGTTTTTCGTTATCGCTTAAAAGCCATTTCTGATGTGAACGCTACTCATTGATTAGCGCTGCACCTGCAGTCCAAGGACCTTTAGCATCAACAATCGCTTTTTGTAACGCTGGTAACCTAGTTTCTTGCAGCGCACTAATACGCTTAGAAACAGCATTTAAGCCTTCTAGCGCATAGCCTAACTGCTCGCGATGTTGCTGTGTTGGGCCAAAAGAATTACCCGCACCAGACATTGCGTAACCTAGGCGACTAGCGATATTCGCTGGCTTGGCACCCTTACGATCGCGTGACTCTAAACCGTATAGTTCAAAGTTAATCGCGTTTAGCTCTGCTTGAATTGCCGCGTAATCTGCTTCAAGTTTAGCGATGTCACCTGGTGTTCTGTCAATTGCAGTACGCACTGACTTCATCGTTTTCTCTAGGTTTTTAAGCACAGCACCTGCCGCTGAAGAACGGCGCTCTACTTGCGCAACTTCTTGGCCGTACTTAAGTACGTCTGCAGAAGAAGCTGATGCTAATGCACCTTCGAAGATAGGTTTAAGCTCGAATTCAACAGGCGAAGCAAGCTGAGTAACTTCACTACCTACACGCTTGTATAGTGTCGCAGTGTACATGCCAGGAGCAGCCATTAAGCCACGCCCCATTGGCGACCAACCTGACGCTTTCTTACCAGTAATTGCACTACCTTTAGCGTATGTCATGTTCCAAGTAACACGGTGTAAACCTTTCTTCGTTTTACCTGCTACGCGGTTAACAAAGTTACCATTAGCGTCAGTAATCTCTAGGTAAACCGCTGGTTTAGCTTCTTGGTTTTCTTTTTCGATAGCTTCCCATGATGGGTACTTAGGATACTTCTCGTCTTTCACCATCTTCTTCTCTTCAGCTTGGCGCTTTTGCTTCGCCGTCAATAAGCTGTCTTTTAAGAAGTAAGTTAAGGTTGCACCATGTGCTGGGTTCTTCGCGACATAGCGGTCATCACCGTCGGTATTTGCATGGTTGCCGTCAAGGCGGAACCATTTAACTGGGCGGCTCGGCGCAAATAGTAAAGCATCTTGCTCCATCGTTTTTGCCGTTAATTGACGCAGTGGCGCGTAGTCATCAAGAATGTAGATACCACGTCCAAACGTACCTGCAACTAAATCGTTTTCACGGCGCTGAATTTTCACGTCACGCGTTGAGATAGTTGGCATACCACCGTCTAACTCTAACCACTTCTTGCCACCATCAACGGTGAAGAAGATACCAAACTCAGTGCCGATGAATAGCAAGTCTTTGTTCACGTGATCTTGTACGATACGCCATACAAGGTGTTTCTCAGGTAAATCTTCCGCCAATGACGTCCACTTTTTACCTAAGTTAGTCGACTTAATTAAGTAAGGCTTAAAGTCGCCTTCTTTGTGGTTATCAAGTGCAACGTAAACCGTGTTCGGATCGAATAAATCGGCACGAATGTCATTAACATACGCATTTGCTGGAACGCCTTTCACCTTCTTAAGGTCAATCTTCTTCCAGTTTTTACCGCCGTCAGTTGTTACCTGAATTAAACCGTCGTCTGTACCCACCCATAGGATGTTTTCGTCAACTGGGCTTTCAGAGAAGTTAGCAATCGTGTGGAAGTTAGACATCGCGTAGATATCCCAACCTGCTTCAACAGACCAAGTGCGCCCCATCATCGGCATGTGCATACGGTTGCCATCTTTAGTTAAGTCACCAGAAATTGGTGTCCAACTGTCACCGCGGTCATCTGAGCGCCAAACGCGCTGTGACGCATGGTAAATACGCTTAGGATCGTGTGAAGATACGTTAATTGGTGCATCCCAATTGAATCGCTCAGCTGGTTCACCCGGACGCGCTTGTGGCTTGATGTAAACGTTTTCACGTGTTTTCAAGTCATGACGCATCAAGTTACCTTGCTGCCACTGTGAGTACATAATGTCAGGGTTGCCTGGCTCAACTGCTGGCTGATGACCGTCACCACCTAACGTTAAGAACCAATCTTTGTTTTTGATACCTTCAGAACGCTTAGTACGCGATGGGCCACCTTGCGTTGAGTTATCTTGTGCGCCAGCATAAACGGTGTAGAACGGTTCTGCATCATCTGGTGCCACTTTGTAGAACTGCGTTAATGGTAAGTTTGAAATGTAGCGCCACGTCTCCATACGGTCGTGAGACATGTAAATACCACCGTCAGAGCCGATTAAGACGAAATCAGGGTCAGTTGGGTGGAATGCAAATGCGTGATCATCTACGTGCTTACGCTTAGTGCTGATAGGCGTCCATGTTTTACCGCCATCGTCAGAAACTTTACTGTAGTTACTGGCAATGTATACACGATCCATTTGATGTTGATCAGCAAAAATTTCTTGGTAGTAGTGAGGACCTGTGCCACCGCCTACTTCATCAGACATCTTAGTCCAACTTGCACCACGGTTTTCAGAACGGTAGAAACCACCCTTGCGGTTATCCGTTTCTATTGTGGCGTAAACGACGTCTGGGTTAACTGGCGAAATCGCCATACCGATTTTACCCATGTTACCTGCCGGTAAGCCGGTTTTTAATTCAGTCCACGTTTCACCGCCATCGTCAGACGTGTGAATGCCAGCACCTGGTCCAGTACCTACGTATGAAGCAACTGTACGTTGACGTGACCACGTCGCAGCATAAAGTTTATTTGGATTACGAGGGTCAATAAGTAGAGACGTTACACCTGTCCACTCATCGTCAGGCGTTAGTACTTGTTTCCAAGTTTCACCACCATCAGTCGTTTTATATAAGCCGCGCTCACCGCCGCTTGACCATAGTGGACCTTGAACTGCTGCCCAAACGATATCTGAATTAGTTGGGTGGATAATAATATCGGAAATACGCTCAGAGTCTTTTAACCCCATGTTTTTCCACGTTTTACCACCATCAAGTGATTTGTAGATACCGTCACCAAAGCTGATATGGCGACCACCATTGTTTTCACCCGTACCAACCCAAATAATGTCTGAGTTGCTAGGGTCAATCGTTACGTCACCTGTAGAGTAAACTGCTTGCTTATCAAAAATCGGGGTCCAGGTAGTACCCGCATTTACCGTTTTCCATACACCACCTGAGCCCACTGCTGTGTACCAGGTAGATGGATTATTTTGGTCTACCGCGATATCTGCGATACGACCTGACATGTAAGCTGGACCAATATTGCGCATTTCCATGGCATTAAAGGTACTGCTTTTAAATAGCGAACTGTCGGCATCTTTAGACTTATAAGCCAAGACGTCCGCACTTGAAATCGCTAACGAGGCAGCGATAGCCACCTGAAGTAGTTTTTTCATGCTTCCACCAACGTTGAATATAATATTGAGACATTGTTATTTTGTTACACAATAACATTAATTAGAAATGCTTTCGGGTTCAACCTACAACGCGATAAACGCCCTAAAAAAGGCGATAAATTAGCACCTTGTATTAAACTAACAACAATAATTTGTATAACGCCTGATAATCTCTGTAACTCCACTACAACGAGCTGACAATAGCCTAAAGATCATTTTAGATTCAGATTTTATGCAAGTAATATAAACAGGTGAGAGTCGGTAAAATAAGAACAAGTAAGAAGGCTTTTTTGAAAGCCCTCATACTTTGTGGAATATGCAGATATAAATTGTGGCTAAACGCAAACGCGATTAAGCGTACTGTCTACTTGAGCAGACGTAACCTTTTGCTGCTCAGCATGTTGTGCAACAGACGATAAGCCATTGGTAATCTCACGGCTTAAATCAACCACTAACGACATGTTGTCGTTAATGCTTGCCGTCGAGCGACGTTGTTCGTCAGTACCGCTGGCAATTTGTGATGTTAGGTTGTCGACATCGGCAAAAGCGTCACCCACTTTATCAAGCGCTTCAACTACTTGCTGTGAGTAACTCAAGCTTTCTTGTGTTAATTCCTGACCACGGCTAATAGCGTTTACCGCATTGTTGGACTTTTCTTGCAAGCCTTCTACCATCGACTGAATTTCTACCGTCGATTCTTGCGTACGATGCGCTAATGCACGTACTTCGTCAGCAACAACCGCGAAGCCTCTGCCTTGCTCGCCAGCACGTGCCGCCTCAATCGCCGCATTAAGCGCTAACAAGTTGGTTTGTTCGGCAATACCGCGAATTACATCTAATACAGAGCCGATGCGCGAACATTCTTCTTGCAGCAATGCGAGGTCATCAGCCATACTGTTCACTTCTTTCGTTACCGACTCAATGGTAACTTGCGAAGTATTCGAAGACGACGTACCTTGCGCCAGTACTTCCATCACACGGCTCGTAGTTTCACTCACTTGCTCAGCGCTTTCTGACAGTAAATTTGATGTTTCAGTTACTTGGCTCAAGGCTCCAGCCATCGATTCAATCTGGTTACTCGCTTCATCTACCGCACTGACCGACTCGACCATTTGCGCCGCTAAACTGCTTGAACCAACATTTAAACTTTCTGATTCCTCTCTAATTTCCGCAAGTACTTCAGATAAGTTACCAATGAAGCCACTTAATTCATTGGTGATTTCAGCTAGATCATCAGATTGTTCATCAGCTAATGGTTGGTCAGGGGCTTTATTAGTGCTGGAGACTAAACCTAGGTATTCTTTTAAGTTAGCGAGGCGATTGGTTAGAGCAATATTTGAATAAACATAACTGAGCCCGAGTTGAATGGCTAACATCACAAACATCAAGATAACCGCAGTTAGGCCTTGCAGGCTATCCCCCATCAAGACAGCAATAACAAGAAACACCACACCAGTGATTGCCGTTGGCAACAGCAATTTCATGTTGAGTTTTTCAAACATAATAGGATTCCATTTTAATTATAGTTATAACGATAGCTCGTCTGTTAACCCGCTAGGCTCAGACTAATAAGAAACAGCTAAAGTATCAAGTTACCCATAAATAAGGTATTTTGCCATTACAATCTGCCATTTATCATGATTAAGGCTAGCCAATGGACATTTCTTTACTATTAATTTTGCTGTTAGCGTTAGGCATTATCGTCAGTGGCATTCTGCTGTTAAAGCAATCTGCAAGAAAATTTGACTTAACTGACGAGCAACTCGCGGATATCAAAAAGCGCAATAAAGCGTTGGATGAAGAGGAAAAAGAGCGTGAGGAGAGCTAACAATTACTTCACTGCTCAGCCACTTCACTGATTGTAGTAATAGACATATACTCGACATAGTTTTTCTACACAAGTACAGACTTCAGAAAGACTGGATTTTGCATATCAAGTGCATATCAAATACATAGTTATTAAGTTTTGAGGCATACAAAACAGTATGCTAATTCAGGATTTTCCTAAGTGCGGTAAATCGTTTGAATTAAATGAAAACCAAACTTTGTTTTAACTGGGCCATGCACTTTCAACACTTCTTTTTTAAAGACCACATCATCAAATGCTTTTACCATTTGTCCACGGCGGAACTCACCAAGATCACCACCTTTTTTACCCGAAGGACAAGTTGAGTGTTTTTTCGCGAGCTTGCCAAAATCAGCTCCCTTGTCTAATTGCTGCTTTAATTTCTCCGCAAGATCTTTTTGCTTAACCAGAATATGACGAGCGCATGCTGTAGCCATTCAAATACCTTTAGTACAGTTGAGTAGAGTTATCTAATAGTGCCTATTTTACCTATAATTTTTACCTGTAGACAGTAATCGTAGAAACTTATTCAGCTACTTACCCATATTATTTATGGTAGTATCGGTCCCAACTACTAAACAGAATGATTTATCTATGTCGTCTATTGAACACTTATTTGCCTACAACAAACAATGGGCAGCGAATCACGTTAACGACGATCCCCAATTTTTTAAACGCCTATCTGACCAACAAGCCCCAGAATACTTGTGGATTGGCTGTTCGGACTCTCGTGTACCCGCAAATCAATTATTAGGGTTAGCACCAGGCGAAGTCTTTGTTCATCGCAATATTGCCAATCAGGTCGTGCATAGCGATTTAAATTGTTTGTCTGTGCTGCAATATGCGGTAGAGGTCCTCAAGGTTAAACATATCATCGTTTGCGGGCATTACGGCTGTGGTGGCGTTATCGCATCGATGGACAATGAATCGCGAGGTTTGATGGACAACTGGCTTCGTCATATCAAAGATGTTTATCGCTTTCATCGCGAAAAGCTTGATGCGGTAACAGACCAACGAGAGCGAGCTAATTTGTTATGTGAGCTAAATGTGATGGAACAAGTGGCCAATGTGGCCAACTCTTCGATACTCCGCAAAGCTTGGGACAAAAATCACAACATTACCGTGCATGGCTTTATCTACAATTTACACGACGGTATTTTAAAAGACCTTTCAGTTTCAGTGAGAGGCTAGTACTCACATCACTTGAAGGCCGACAGCGACTGGATAGAAATTGCGTAGCGACTGAGCAGCTGTGAGATAAAGGCTGAGGCTAAAAACGCTATGGCAATACAAAAGGGAGCCCTAAGGCTCCCTTTTTTTATCGTAACTATTTTCAAGCTTGAACCATTACTCTTCTGGACCATGCAGTAATTCAGCTAGAGTATTGAGTTTATCCAATGCTAAGCCGTGGATAGACTTTCTTGGATAGCGACCTGTTCTATTCATCTCACCTGCTGGCGTTGCCATTAAGATTTCCAACGCTTGGTCGATACAATCAACCGCAAAAATATGAAATTTGCCAGTGCGTACCGCATCGATGACATTTTGGTCTAGCATCAAGTTAATCACGTTAGTGCGCGGGATAATCACCCCTTGCTTGCCAGTTAAGCCTTTGTCTTTACACAGCTGATAGAAGCCTTCAATTTTTTCATTCACACCACCAACCGACTGCACTTCACCATGCTGGTTGATTGAGCCAGTAATCGCGATACCTTGATCAATCGGCAATGCCGTAATGGCAGAAATTAATGCACATAATTCTGCCATTGATGCGCTGTCACCGTCGATATGACCGTAAGACTGCTCGATGGCGATATTGGCTGATATCGACACAGGAAAGCCTTGACCGTATTTGTGACCCAGATAACCTGTTAGCAATAACACCCCTTTTGAGTGAATCGACTTACCTAAGTCAACTTCACGCTCAATATCTGTCACGCCGTTACTACCAGCGTATACAGTTGCCGTAATACGAGCTGGAGTGCCAAATACGCTATCGCCAATTTCTAATACAGTTAAACCATTCACTTTACCAACGTAGCCACCTTCGGTGCTAATCAGCACTTGGCGCTCTTTAATTTCGCTTAGCCATGTTTCGCTTAATCGTCCGGTACGACGCTTTTTCGCCGCCAGTGCCAGCTTTACAAACTCGGCGGTTAACTTGCTTTCAAGGCTTTGCTTTTTCCACCAGTAGACCGACTCATCTAGCAGGTCGTTAACTTGCACGATATTGGCAGAAATTTTCTGCTGATGCTCAGCACGTCTCAATGCATATTTCACAAGCTCTAGTGCAGCTTCATCAAGTACTTCAGGGTAACCAAATTGAATAGCACGACGACGAATTAGGTTGCTGTATGCGCGCAGGCTTTGTCGGTCTTTTTCTAAGTAACGATCAAAGTCTGCCAGTACGCGAAACAGCTCGGTAAATTCTTGATCGTATTCCTGCAACATATAGTAAATGTCAGAACTACCTAGCAAAATAACTTTCACTTGTAGAGGTATCTTTTCTGGCTGTAAGCTATAACTAGAGCCGCTACCGATTTCAGAATACGGGTTTTCAATCACGATCTTTTGCGTTTTTAATGCCAATTTTAAGCGCGACCACACCAATGGCTGAGCCATCAACTTATCGGCATCCAAAATAAGGTAACCGCCATTCGCCTTGTGCAACGCACCAGGGCGAATTAATCGATAGCTGGTGTAGCTCGCCCCCTGAAATGTCGAAACATCAATATGTCCAAACAGGTTTTGGAATGTTGGATTCTGCTCGTACACCACGGGTGCACCTTCACCGGGCTTTCGACCGATTAACAAGTTAGGTAAAAATTGTTCTACCAATAATTTGCGGTTGTCTTTATCTGTGCTGCTTTCAGCACTTTCGTTATCCAATATTTCGAGGACAGTTTCAACCACGTGTGCTTTAAGCTTTGATAAGTACTTAAGCACGCCTAGATTGCTGGCAAATTCGTGTTCCATTTCTTTAATTAATGGGCGAATGCTTTGCTCAGCGGTATCGTGCTTTAATTTGCGCATTTTGTCTGATGACATGCGCTTCCATAACGGTAGCTCGATTAATTGTTCTGACAACAAGTTCTCAAGTGCCGCTAATACCGAATAGAATTCGTTGCGTTGTTCTTCAGTTAAGTTGGCGAACTCTTTATCATTTACGGGTTTACCATCAACAACTGGTGAAAAACCGACTTCCCCAGCTTCTTCGTACAAAACAACGCTATTGGCAATGGCTGTTTGTTCAACCTTGGCGATGGCATCGTCGTACTTTTCGTTAAACTCGCGATCAATTGCCGCTTTCTGACGCTGATAGCCTGGGTTATCAAAAATCTCTGGGAATAAGGCTAATAGCTCATCGATAAACGTATTAATACGAGCAACAAGTTGCTTTCCGTCGCCCGGGTTTACATACAATTTGAATGGCGCGTGATTGTCGTCGAAATTATTGATGTAACACCACTCTGGCGGTGTTTCTTGCTCTGTAGCTAGCTCGCCTAACATCTGCTTAATTAATGTTTGACGACCAATACCATGCTCGCCCATCGCAAATACGTTAAAGCCTATGGTTTCCATTGATAAACCAAATTCCAGTGCTTCTTTTGCGCGGGCATGACCAACAAATGGCTGACGTTCTATGGCTTCGTCAGATGACAAACTAAACATAGATTCAGTTAAGTTCGCCGTAAGTTGTGAAGGTTTAAGCTGGCAATTAACAGCAGATAAGCTCATGCAAGTACTCTATTTTGGAAGGATTATTTTTAGATCTGTTGCCAGTGTAACGCGTTCTTAAATAAGTTAGCAAAAACTAATTAAAACAGCGTCACTGAGCGACCTTCAAAGCAAAAGCATTTCACTAGGGACTCAACGGCAATCGATTAAACTCCTGATGACCACATTCACTACATTCGGGCACCTCACTAAAATGCGAGACGGTCAATTGATGATGACATTCACAACATTCGAGGATACCAAAACCAATCACATCACCACTTTTGTAGACGCCATCATGCGCAAAATCCTCAGGCAATTCTGCCCATTCTATTTGCGTTTTATCCGCTGCTTTTGCCAACGTGTCCCACCAAGTCTCATTCAACAAGCCCAAATACACTGAGTTGTCTGACGTTTCGCGCCAGTGCCGAAAGAACTCTTGAATATCATACTTAAAGTTAGCGATAAACTGTGTCACTCGCTCTTCAGATAGTGATTCTGCAGCAAGTGCCAGCGACTTGGCTTCTTCAACCACCTCGACGAGTTGCTTAACTTCATGGTCATTTACATCGTTGAGCCACGTATGCATACGCTGATAGATATTCCCTGCTTGTTCTGACGTTTGAGCAACTGACTTAATAGATGATTCGGGAACTAAGGGCGGAACTGATGTATTAGCTTGTTGTTCATTGGTTTTCATCGCGTTTCTACCTACTCAATAGCATTTGAATTACTCTTAATAATAAGTATAGCAAGTCAATGATACGCTATTGTTCAGAGCTTACTGCTCAAATATCGCACAAGCGTCGAGATTGGTTAGGGAATAAGCTTGTTGTTACTGGCGCAGATAAGGTATTCTATGCCGAAATTTATTTTGCCTTTTTTGCGACTAACGCCATATTGATTAGGCAGCCCATCTTTGGTTTTGAGAAATTATTAATGGAATCCACTTACAATCCCCAATCGATTGAAGCAGAAGTTCAGCAGCACTGGACTGACAACAAAACGTTTAAAGCACAAGAAAAACCAGGTAAAGAAAAATTCTACTGCCTATCTATGTTCCCTTACCCAAGTGGTCGTCTTCACATGGGTCACGTGCGTAACTACAGCCTAGGTGATGTAATTTCTCGCTACCAGCGCATGCAAGGTAAAAACGTGCTTCAACCTATGGGTTGGGATGCTTTTGGTTTACCAGCAGAAAACGCGGCAATCAAAAACAACTCAGCGCCAGCTAAGTGGAC
Organism: uncultured Thalassotalea sp.; assembly: GCA_947492575.1. Classification (GTDB taxonomy): domain Bacteria; phylum Pseudomonadota; class Gammaproteobacteria; order Enterobacterales; family Alteromonadaceae; genus Thalassotalea_F. The sequence goes on along the minus strand of CANLNK010000001.1, from coordinate 809,348 downwards.
CTACCAAAACATCGATTACATGCGCAACCAGCTTAAATCATTAGGCTTTGGTTACGATTGGGACCGCGAACTAGCAACCTGTACGAAAGAGTACTACCGCTGGGAACAATGGTTCTTCACACAGCTTTTCGAAAAAGGTTTAGTTTACAAGAAAATGGCAACCGTAAACTGGGATCCTGTAGACCAAACGGTACTAGCTAACGAGCAAGTAATCGACGGTCGCGGCTGGCGATCTGGCGCTTTAATCGAGAAGAAAGAAATTCCGCAGTGGTTCATCAAAATTACTGATTACGCTGAAGAGTTATTAAATGACTTAGACCAGTTAGAAGGCTGGCCTGAGCAAGTTAAGACGATGCAGAAAAACTGGATTGGTCGCTCTGAAGGTGTCGAAATGACATTTGCTGTAGCAGGTAGTGAAGAGAGTTTTGATATCTACACTACGCGTCCAGATACTTTAATGGGTGTTACCTATGTGGCACTTGCTGCTGACCACCCATTGTCAGTAAAAGCGTCTGAAAACAATGCTGAATTAGCTGCATTCATCAAAGACTGTAAAGCTGAAGGCGTAACTGAAGCTGACATGGCTAACATCGAGAAAAAAGGTGTTGATACTGGTCTTAAAGCAATTCACCCGCTAACAGGTGAAGAAGTGCCAGTGTGGGCAGCAAACTTCGTATTAATGGACTACGGTACAGGTGCCGTAATGTCTGTACCGGGCCACGACCAGCGCGACTTTGAATTTGCTACCAAATACGGGTTGGAAATCAAGCAAGTAATTGAAGGCACAGAAGAAGACGACATCACTAAAGCAGCAATTACAGAGAAAGGTAAGCTTATCAATTCGGGAGAATTTGATGGCTTAAACTTCAAGAAAGCATTTAAAGCGATTGCTTGGAAATTGTCTCAAGAAGAGAAAGGCCAAATCAAAGTTAACTACCGTCTACGCGACTGGGGTGTTTCACGTCAACGTTACTGGGGCACACCAATTCCAATGATTAACTTGGAAAATGGCGAATCTGTTCCAGTACCTGCAGACCAATTACCTGTAGAGTTACCAGAAGACGTGGTAATGAACGGTGTAACATCGCCAATTAAAGACGATCCTGAGTGGGCTAAAACAACCTACAACGGTGAAGCGGCATTCCGTGAAACTGATACCTTTGATACCTTCATGGAATCATCTTGGTACTACGCTCGTTACTGTTCTCCTGAGTCAGACACAGAAATGTTAGACCCAGAGAAAGCAAACTACTGGCTACCAGTAGACCAATATATCGGTGGCATTGAACACGCAATCTTGCATTTATTGTACGCCCGTTTCTTCCACAAATTATTACGTGATGTCGGTCTAGTTAAATCTGACGAGCCGTTCAAGAGCTTACTATGTCAAGGCATGGTGCTTGCTGATACTTACTACCGCGAAGCAGAAAACGGTGGTCAAGAATGGATTTCGCCTACTGACGTTGAAGTTGAACGCGACGAAAAAGGTAAAGTCACCGCAGCGAAGAGCAAAGTAGATGGTGAGCCAGTTATCTCAGCAGGCATGAGTAAAATGTCTAAGTCGAAGAACAATGGTATCGACCCACAAGAAGTTATCGAGCAATACGGTGCCGATACAGTGCGTTTATTCATTATGTTCACGTCACCACCTGAGCAAACATTAGAATGGTCAGACTCGGGTGTTGAAGGTGCGCACCGTTTCTTAAAACGTGTATGGAAACTAGCAAGCGACTTTAAAACAGCCTCAGGTGACATTAATGTTAGCAATGTTAACTTTGCAAGTAGCCACAAAGCACTGCGCCGTGAACTTCACAAAACTATTGCTAAAGTCAGTGACGACATTGGTCGCCGTAACACTTTCAACACAGCAATTGCTGCGGTAATGGAATTAATGAACCACTTAGCGAAAGCTAAATTGGAAAGCAACGAAGACTTAGTTGTAATGCAAGAAGCAGTTCGTGCAGTTACGCTAATGCTTGCGCCAATCACGCCGCATATGTCTCACAAGTTATGGCAAGAAATTGGTAATGGCAGCACGGTTGAAGATGCGTCATGGCCACAAGTTGACGAGTCTGCGTTAATCGAAGATGAGAAATTAATCATCGTTCAAGTTAACGGTAAGTTGCGTGCTAAAGTGACCGTAGCTGCAGACGCTGCACAAGACGCTGTTGAAGCACTTGCCATGGGCGAAGAAAACGTTGCCAAGTTTGTTGAAGGCAAAACCGTGCGTAAAGTTATTTACGTACCAGGTAAACTATTAAATATAGTGGCTAACTAGTCACTGCATTTAGGTCTAACTTACCTTTGAAATTAAAATGGCACCTGAAAAGGTGCCATTAGATAAAAACAAACCATCAATTCAACGTAACAAATTCAACGTAACAATAAAGGTTTTCATCAATGCGAGTAAATTTGTCAACTGCCAAAGCCATTGCTTTAGTTGCCCTCACCCTAACCCTCACTGCGTGCGGGTTTAGATTACGAGGAGACTTTTTACTAGCGCCTGAATTACAAACTCTTTATGTCAGTTCTGTCGACAAGCATGGTGAATTAACGCGTATCGTTAAGCAGCATTTAGCACTTAACCAAGTAGATTTGCTTGCTAAACCTGATGTTACTAAGCCAGAGCTTCGTATTTTAAAAGACGAGCTTAATCGCCGTACCCTTTCCGTATTCCCGAACGGCCAAGTTGCCGAATACGAGCTTATTTACACAGTAAGCTACCAGCTTCACCTTGCTGAGCAAGAACCACAAACCTTCAGCTTTGAACTTTATCGTGACTATCAAGACGATCCTGACAGAGCGCTGGCGAAAAGTCGTGAGCTATCACTGCTACTAAGCGAAATGCGTAAAGTTGCTGCAGATAAGATTTTGCGCAACATGGCAAGCTTTCCGGTAAACTCTTAACTCACTCTGCTGGCGCGTTAATTCATGCGTATTTATCACAATCAACTCAACCAAACACTAGCGAAATCTTTAGCGCCAATTTGGTTGGTATTTGGTGATGAGCCGTGGCAAAAAAACGACGCGATATTCCAAATAAAATCTGCGGCTAAAGCACAAGGCTTTGATGAATTTATTCGGTTCACAATCGACGATAAATTCAGCTGGGATGATCTTATCAACGAATACCAATCGATGAGCCTATTCGCGGCTAGACGTGTCATTGAGTTAGAGTTTGTTTCTACTAAGATTGGCGACGCTGGAAGTAAGGCTTTTGCGCATGTGCTGGAACAATTGAGCCACGACGTTATTTTGCTATGTCATGGTGACCGTGTCGATGGCGCCACAACGAATAAAAAATGGTTCAAAAGTATATCGTCTGTGGGTGTCTTCCTGCCGCTTTACGATTTGGAAGGGAAAAGCCTCTCAATGTGGCTAAATCGCCAATTGAAGCAGTATCAACTGCGTTTAGATAATGACGGCATTTCACTACTAATGACCATGTTCGAAGGCAATGTGCTGGCCCTTGACCAAGAGCTACAAAAGCTCGCGATACTCTATACCAATCAGCCAGTATCCACTGAAGCCTTAAGTGAACTAATCATCAATCAGTCCAAATTTAACCCATTTGCGCTCATTGATGCATTGCTAAACGGTCAAACAGCTAAGTGCGTTGCCATTCTAAACCAAATGCAACAAGAAGGAGCGCCAGTCGCAAAGGTAATTTGGTTTGTGAATAAAGAACTAAACCAGTTAAAAGCGATGTTTTTTAAGCTTCAAAGCGGCGTAAATCAAGCACAAGTCATGACCGACTTTAAAGTTTGGGATAAACGAAAGCCACTATATCAAAATGCATTATCCAAAAGCTCTTTGGCAAATATCATGTTGGCGCAAAGCCGTTTGACTGACACAGATTTAGTCAGTAAAAGCGCTGCGGACTTTAACGCATTTCAAATGCTGGCTGATGTCTGTATTTGCGTGTTCGAAGGTGACAAATTGAAACCTCTCAGCATGGCTTACCATGACTAGCTCAGTGGATATTTCTGCACAGTCGTTGGAAGATATAAAAGCGCTAGACATAAAGGTACTATTTGGTGGCACTTTTGATCCCTTCCATAAAGGCCACCTCGCTATTTGCCAGCACGTTGCTAGAACGTTAGGGCAAATAAAGAAGATAACGCTACTACCCGCTCATATTCCACCTCATAAAGCGATGGCCACAGCGACGAGCGAACAGCGCATAGCGATGCTAGAGGCATTAAAACTTGGTTACCCTTTATTCGAAATAGACGATAGAGAACTACATCGCGACAAGCCATCGTATACGTTCGACACGCTAGAGGAAATGAAGGCTGAGGCACCAATGCAAGCCTTGAACTTTATCATTGGGATGGATTCGCTTTTAAGTCTCACTAAATGGCATCGCTGGGAAGAACTTCTAACTTTGTGCAATCTTATCGTCTGTACTCGCCCAAATTATGACAACGGCGATAAAAACCAGCATGTCGCTAGTGAAGTTAGCAAGTATTTAACACCACTTGATATATTCCAGCTCAACGCCAATGGGCAAATCGTTATTTTACCGCCGGTAAACCTTGATATTTCTTCCAGTGAAATTAGGAAGCAATTGAGCAGCGGGGTCGCTGTCGGCATCCTTAGCCAGTTTTTACCAGAACAAATCATCACTTATTTGAGTCATTCAACGCTCTACCGCTAACTGACTATCAACGACTAGATGTCATTCCCAAACATTCGAATATTCGCTCGTTGGTCATATTCGTTTGCACTTTCCAGCATATCAGCCGCTATAATCTGTTAAACACACTTGGAAAAAGTGATAAGATTAAGTCAGTTTATATTGAGTAAGGATAAAACGTTGCAAAGTGAAGCTCTTTCAGCCTTCGTTTCTGAAAAAATTGATGACCTAAAAGGTCGAGACATCATCTCATTAGATATTCGTGATAAAGCCAGTTTTGCCGACTATATGGTTGTAGCCTCGGGTAATTCAAACCGCCATGTAAAATCAATCGCACAAAATGTCGCGATGGAATGCCGCGCTGAAGGTGTTGAGCCTTTAGGCATTGAAGGTAATGACGTTGGTGAGTGGTCACTTGTTGATTTAGGCTCTGTAGTAGTACACGTGATGACCGACGAACAGCGCGATAAATACCAATTAGAACAACTTTGGGCATAATAGGTAAGAACAGGTTTCCATGCGTTTAACCTTATATGCCGTTGGCAACAAAATGCCCGCTTGGGTAACCCAAGGCTTTCAAGAGTATGCCCGCCGCTTTCCGCGCGATTTAAGTTTTCACCTTGTTGAGATTCCACCTGGTAAGCGTGGAAAAAATGCTGATATCGCCAGAATTTTGGAAAAAGAAGGTGAGCAAACCTTAGCTGCGATTCCCAAAGGCAGCCGTATCGTGACATTAGAAGTCACCGGTAAACCTTGGGATACACCTATGCTTGCCAATCAACTTGAACGTTGGCAGCACGATGGCAGAGATGTCGCGTTACTCGTTGGCGGCCCAGAAGGTTTAGCCCCCGCCTGCATAGCTGCATCAGAGCAAAAATGGTCGCTATCGCCGTTAACCTTGCCACACCCTATGGTGCGCATTATTATCGCTGAAAGCCTATATCGCGCTTGGAGCGTGAATAACAATCACCCATATCACAGGGAGTAGTTGCCAGCTATGGCGCCGCATAAACGCGTATCCATTCGAAATCATACTGCCGAAGCAAACCTATTTGCACGCCGAGCGTTTATCGCGTTAATCGGCGTAGTCGTTATGCTGCTTGTTTTATTTAGCAACGTTTATAACTTACAGGTTAGCTCCTATGAAAAGTATCAGACACGGTCCAATAGCAACCGCATAAAACTGCTACCTGTAGCACCTAACCGCGGCCAAATTTACGATAGAAACGGGGTGTTACTGGCTGAAAACAAGCCTATTTACGGATTGGAAATCGTACCTGAGCAAGTTGAAGATTTAGAAGCGACAGTCTCAGAAATCAGTGATTTATTGAGCATCAGCGATGAAAAGCAAGAGAAATTCTTCAAAGCTGTTAAAGGTAAACGACGCTTCAAGCCTGTAGAGTTGCATTCTCGACTAAGCGATCAGCAAGTCGCTTTATTTTCTGTTAATCAGCACAAGTACCCTGGCGTCGTTATCGAAGCGCGCCTAAAACGTTACTATCCATTTGGTGATTTAACAACGCACAACCTAGGCTATGTGGCACGCATTAACTCTCGTGATGCCAATAAATTAGAGTCTGAGGGTAAAGCTGAAAACTATGCTGCGACTCGCGAGATAGGTAAGCTAGGCTTAGAAAAATACTACGAAGATATCCTTCATGGCACCATTGGTCACCAAGAAGTAGAGGTTAATAACCAAGGGCGCGTTATCCGCACCTTAGACTTTACGCCACCTATTCCCGGTAAAGATTTAACCCTTACGCTTGATATTGAATTGCAAATGATTGCCAAACGGGCACTTAGCGGCAAGCGTGGTGCTGTTGTCGCAATAGATCCGAGAGATGGTGGTGTGCTTGCCATGTATTCGAACCCTAGTTACGACGGCAACCTTTTTGTTCACGGTATTAGCAATACCAATTACAAAAAATTGCTTTCTTCTAAAGATCTCCCCCTGATTAATCGTACGGTACAGGGTTATCCTCCCGCATCGACTGTTAAGCCGTTTCTCGCAATTACTGGTTTAGACAAAGAGGTGATTACCCCTAAAACGCGTATTTATGATCCCGGTTTTTTTCAATTACCAAATGTCGAGAAAAAATACCGAGACATGATCAGAGGTGGTCACGGTTGGATAAGCTTGCAGCGTGCAGTTGAAAAGTCCTGCAACGTTTATTTTTACAACTTAGCTTACAAACTAGGTATCTCGAATATCAGTGAAATGATGGATAAATTTGGCTTTGGTGAATATACCGGTATCGACATTCACGAAGAAAGTCGCGGCGTGCTGCCTAGTCAAGGCTGGAAGCGCGCACGCTATAATCAACCGTGGTACACAGGCGAAACCCTCTCTGTTGGCATTGGCCAAAGTTTCTGGACCGTAACTCCACTGCAATTGGCGCAAGCGACGTCAATCCTTGTGAATAAAGGTGAAATAAAAACACCTCATTTACTTAAAGCAACATCGCAGACAACCTACTTACCAGGTCAAGAGATACCAACAGTAAAAGTCGAAGCCGAACCATACGCGTTAGAAGATCGACCGCCAATTGAACTGAAAGACAATAAAAATTGGCAAATCGTATTGAACACCATGCATTCGACCGTACAAAAACTTGGCGCAACTGCCCATAACGCATTTAAAGGACACAAATATGACGCTGCGGGTAAAACCGGTTCGGCGCAAGTCACTAGCTTGGGCGAAGATGAGAAATATGATGCGTCAACTACCCGTGAAGACCAGCGTGATAACGCCATGTTCATCTCATTTGCCCCATTTGATAATCCAGAAATTGTCGTCGCTGTTGCTATCGAGAACGTGGCTAAAGGTGGTGGTGCAACTAACGCTGCACCTGTTGCGCGTCAAATCATGGATCAATATTTTGGTAACCGTGAAATCGTGAGCCAGTACAAAGATAAGAATCATCCGAACCACGATGCTCATTTCGGAATTAGTAAGGCCGGTACCGAATAATGCATGCTCATCATCAAGACCAAACTAAGAAGCTCGATATTTGGCAAAAGTTGCATATCGATTTACCGCTATTGTTGTGTATTTTATCGCTGATGGCATTAGGCTTATTCGTCCTTTACAGCGCCGGCGGCCAAGACGCTGACTTAATAGTTCGGCAGGGCATTAGGCTAGGTGTTGCGCTAACCGTGATGTTTATTATTGCGCAAATTCCACCACAATTTTTCCAGAAATGGGCAGTCCCAGTATACGTTGTTGGCTTAGCACTGCTCGTAGCTGTTCTACTGGTAGGAACCATAGGTAAAGGGGCCCAGCGCTGGCTCGACCTGGGGTTTATGCGCTTTCAGCCGTCTGAAATAATCAAACTGATCATGCCGATCACCATCGCTTGGTTTATCAGTCGACACGATTTACCCGCTAAGTTAGGCAACATTATCATCGCCTTTATTTTAGTATTAGTCCCAACGCTGTTGATTGCCAAACAGCCGGATTTAGGAACGTCATTGCTCGTCGCCAGCTCAGGGTTATTCGTTATCTTTTTAGCGGGTGCCAGCTGGAAACTTATTGGTAGCTGTATCGCCCTTGCGTCGGCTTTTACGCCAATATTCTGGATGTTTTTGATGAAAGATTATCAGAAACAGCGGGTATTGACCTTGTTAGACCCAGAGAAGGATCCGCTCGGTACGGGGTATCATATTATCCAGTCGAAAATCGCCATTGGCTCAGGTGGCTTGCACGGTAAAAGTTGGCTGCAAGGTACACAGTCTCAGCTCGAGTTCTTACCTGAGCGCCACACTGATTTTATTTTCGCTGTTTTTAGCGAAGAATTCGGTTTAATCGGTGTAGGCCTACTACTTTTGGTGTATCTCGCCATCGTGATGCGAGGCTTGTGGATCGCAGTCAATGCTCAAGAAGCCTTTACCAAGTTATTGGCAGGCAGCTTAACGTTAACTTTCTTTGTCTATGTGTTTGTCAATATCGGCATGGTTTCTGGGCTACTCCCCGTAGTTGGTGTACCGTTACCGTTAGTGAGTTATGGTGGCACGTCCATGGTGACATTGATGGCAGGCTTTGGCATGCTAATGGGGATCAGCACAAGAAGGCGCTTTATTGCCAGCTAGTGCTAGGAAAAACTTATAACAACGAATCTCGACAATAAAAAACAAGATTACTGCAGCTATACAATGAAACAACTCGCCCCCTATTTTATTGCTCTGTCGGCTATGTTAATTCAGAGCTGCAGTATGAACTCTGGTCGCTATCAACAAGCGCACGACAGCACACCAACACGGCTGCCAACGGCGTCTGAACTCAAAGATCCTATCCCGCGTTTTGAGCCCAAAAGCCGAGGTGGCAACATGCCAAGCTATAAGGTTCGGGGCAAAACATATTACGTTATGCCAAGTGCTGATGGGTTTACACAAATGGGGATTGCTTCTTGGTACGGTAACAAATTTCATGGCCACCTCACCTCTAACGGTGAAATTTACGACATGTACGCCATGAGTGCCGCTCACAAAAGTTTACCTATTCCAACTTATGCGAAAGTGACTAATCTTGCCAATAGTAAGTCAGTTATTGTTCGCGTTAATGACCGTGGCCCTTTTCACGAGTCTCGCGTGATTGATTTATCCTTTAGTGCGGCTTATAAACTCGACATGCTTAAAACAGGTACTGCAAACGTTAGAATTGAAGCAATTACAGCATTCGGTTCGGACCCCAAGCAAAGCGAACCAATCAAAACTGTAGCTCAGTCTGTTCAGCCAACGCTACTTCCAATGGCCACAAATACCTCTAATACGACTGCAATTAAGAACTTAAGCGCGCTTCAGGAAATTCCTTCAATCAGTAATCAAGCGGATAGCGCAGAAACTGCCGGTAACAGTTCAAACGTTTCTAATAGCGCAAGCTACTTTATCCAAGTATTTGCCACACGTAGCGAAGACGTTGCCCAAAATACCGCTAACGCACTGTCCAACTTGTATCAACAAAATGTTGTTTACCCGGAACAAAATGGCATTTATCGCGTCCAAATAGGACCGTTTAAGGAAGAAGCCGATACGAGCGAGCTAATTGATGCGTTGAAGGCATCTGGCTATGAAAACGCCTATCGTCGCAAAATCTTACATTAAGCCCAGTTATCAAGGCATTTGCCCGTAGAAAATAGCGGCAATAGTGATATACTGTCAGCGTTTTGTCTGTTGTAATACGCCCTTAAACTCATTAGGCTCAAGTATTACAGTAATACTCACAAATAAAGAATTCGAAGGAACACTATGTCACGCCTATTAGCTCAATTGCTGGCTAAATCAACGAAAAAACTCTTGATACTTTTCAGCGCTGCCACTTTCTCCGCAGCCTCTTTTGCACAATCGATTTCTATTGTTCCAAATCCGCCAAATATCAATGCCAAAGGTCATTTTCTCATTGACTACACAACCGGTAAAGTTATTGCTGAAGGTAATGCCGATTCATTATTAGCACCAGCAAGCCTGACTAAGATGATGACAAGTTACATTATCGGCATTGAGTTGCAGGCAGGAAATATTTCAAATGACGATCAAGTAAAAATTAGCAGAAATGCTTGGGCTACAGGCAATCCTGTGCTGAAAGGCTCATCGTTAATGTTCTTGGAAGTTGGTAAGGAAGTACCCGTTAGTCTTTTAAACCAAGGTATTATCGTCGCTTCGGGTAACGATGCCTGTATCGCAATGGCAGAGCATATCGCTGGTAGCGAAGAAGCATTTGCTGATTTAATGAATGCCCACGCTCAACAACTTGGCATGAACAGTAGCTATTTTGAAAACAGCCACGGCCTTGACAGTACAGAACACAAAACAACACCGAGAGATATGGCAACGCTTGCTGGTGCATTGATTCGCAACGTGCCAGAAGAGTACGAACTTTACAAACAAAAGTCATTTACCTTTAACGATATCAAGCAATACAACCGCAATAGCTTGTTATGGGACAAGAGCATGAATGTCGATGGCCTTAAAACAGGCCACACATCAGAAGCAGGCTATAGCCTTGTAACCTCTGCAACCAAAGGCGACATGCGATTAATCAGTGTTGTAATGGGCACAGAGAGCGAGCGCGCACGTAAAGTAGAAAGTAAGAAACTATTAAACTACGGTTTCCGATTTTTTGAAACTATCACTCCTTATAAAGCAGGTGAAACCTTTACAAGCAATCGCGTTTGGATGGGTGATATCAAAGAAGTAAATCTGGGTATTTTAGAAAGTACGCCGATTACTATTCCGCGTGGTCAAAGCAAGAAAATAGAGACAAACATTGAATTAAACAAGCAACTAGTCGCACCTTTGGCAAAAGGCGAAGTAGTTGGTAAATTATATCTATCACTGAATGGTGAAGACATTGCAGAATACCCACTAGTAACATTGCAAGAAGTTAACGAAGGTAGCATGTTCAGTCGCCTGGTTGATTACGTGAAATTGCAATTTGCTAACTAATAGTTAGCTTACTCAAATGTCAGATATTGTTTACCTTAACGGTGAATATCTTGCTAAACACGATGCAAAAGTCTCGGTCCTTGACCGAGGCTTTTTGTTTGCAGACAGTGTTTATGAAGTTATCCCCGTTTACCACAGCATTCCTTTTCGGTTAACCGAACACCTAAAACGCCTCGAATATTGCCTGCGAAGTATTGGACTGGAACACGCCTTTGCTTCATTCGACTGGCAGGCGCTTATTCAATCGGTTATCGACAAAAACAACGGTGGTCATCTATCTATCTATATTCAAGTAACCAGAGGCAGAGACAAAGAGCGTAGTCATGTTCTAGACCAAGAAATACCGCCTACCCTGCTTATTATGCCGATGCCACTATCGACTGATGTTGCTGCATTAAAGGCCATTCGTGTCACATTACTTGAAGATTTTCGTTGGCAACATTGCGATATAAAAACGACCGCCTTACTAGCAAATATTTTACTTCGCAATCAAGCTGAAAGCCTCGGTTTTGATGAAGCAATTTTACAGCGACATCAATACATTACCGAAGCAAGTTCCAGCAATGTATTTGCCGTGATTGACGGAGAAATGATAACACCACCTAAGAATCAATTGATTCTTGCTGGAATAACACGCGATTTGATCATTGAATTAGCGGAAAAAGCCTCCATAACAGTACACCAACAACCATTGTCTGTCGCTCAACTAGTGAGTGCAGATGAAGTATGGATCAGCAGTTCTTCACGTGAAATTAGCCCTGTTAGCCATATTGATGGTAAAATAGTAGCTAATGGCCAGATAGGTCCTGTTGCCACCCAAGTACATCAGCTGTTTCAATCGTTTAAACAATCGCTTGTTAACAGCTAACTGTTTATAGAGAGCGAAGATGCAAACAAAATTTGACGAACTGTTAGAGTTTCCTACTGTTCTTAACTTCAGAGTCATGGGTATTGCTTGTGATGAATTGCCAGATCTTATTGTCGGTGAACTTCAAAAGCACACACCAGGTGACTACTCGCCAAAAGTTAAGCCGAGCTCAAAGGGAAACTACTGGTCTGTTTCAGTAGCCGTGCGCGTTACAAGCAAAGATCACATTGAGACCGTTTACAAAACACTAACCGCTATTGAAGAAGTTAGATACGTTCTGTAACCAAGAAAGTCCATACACTCTATACGGTGTAATCTAGGATTTCTTCAGATATAATCCATAAATTCGAATTTTGTGAGAATTAAGTTTGAATAATACGTTAATTATTCGTCAACTTAACCAGTTAGACTACACAACAGTTTGGCATGCTATGCAACACTTTACCGACCATCGGGATGAAGATACGCTCGATGAACTTTGGTTAGTTGAACACCCGCCGGTGTTCACCCAAGGTCAAGCAGGTAAAGAGGAGCATTTACTGACAACCGGTGACATTCCCGTTGTAAAAGTAGATCGCGGCGGTCAGGTGACTTATCACGGACCAGGTCAGCAAGTCATCTACTTTTTAATTGACCTTAAGCGCCGTAAGTTAGGTGTGCGTCAACTGGTAACTCTCATTGAAAACGCCATCGTGAGTGCAATAGGTAAATTCGACATCGACGCTTACGCAAAAGCCGATGCACCTGGCGTTTATGTGGACGAGCGAAAAGTAGCCTCGCTAGGCCTAAGAGTGCGTAAAGGCTGTTCTTTTCATGGTCTAGCACTCAATGTAAATATGGATTTAGAACCATTCTTGCGTATCAACCCTTGCGGTTATGCGGGAATGGAAATGATACAAACCGCAGATATCAATGGCCCCGCGTCAGTTGAACAAGCAGGCAAGGCACTAGTTCAAGAATTAGTTGCTCTGTTTGAAGTTGAACATGTTGAGCACAAAGAAGGGCTGGATGTAAATTATGACAGTTAAATCATCGAAAGTTGTAGCAGGTACTAAACTACGTGACGCCGAAAAAATGGCGCATATTCCGATCAAAGTTGTTCCTTCAGAACGCGAAACCATGTTGCGTAAACCAGAATGGCTACGTATTAAGTTACCGCGTACTACTGAAAAAATCGATCAAGTAAAAGCTGGCCTGCGTAAGCATGGCTTACACTCAGTATGTGAAGAGGCTTCATGCCCTAACCTATCTGAATGTTTTAACCACGGTACAGCAACCTTCATGATTTTGGGCGACATCTGTACTCGGCGCTGTCCTTTCTGTGATGTAGCGCATGGCAGACCACTTAAGCCAAACGAAGAAGAGCCAAAGAAACTCGCATTAACGCTAAAAGACATGGCGCTAAAATACGTCGTAATCACGTCTGTTGACCGTGACGACCTTCGCGACGGCGGTGCTAGCCAGTTTGCTGAATGTATCAAAGAAATTGAAGAGCATGCACCACATACAAAAGTTGAAATTTTAGTACCTGACTTCCGTGGTCGTATGGACCGTGCGTTAGAAATACTAAATCAACACCCTCCACATGTGTTCAATCACAACATGGAAACAGCGCCTCGCTTATACACAAAAGCAAGACCTGGTGCTAATTACCAATGGTCTTTAGATTTATTGAAGAAGTTCGGCGAAGCCAACCCTGAAGTACCAACGAAATCTGGTCTAATGGTAGGTTTGGGTGAGACAAACGAAGAAATCATAGAGGTAATGCGTGACCTTCGTGCACACGGCGTAACTATGCTAACTATTGGTCAGTACTTGCAACCAAGTAAAGATCACCTGCCTGTTGAGCGCTATGTTCACCCTGACGAATTTCAAATGTTCCATGATGAAGCAATGAAGATGGGCTTTGTACATGCTGCATGTGGCCCGTTAGTTCGTTCGAGCTACCATGCAGATAAGCAAGCCGCTGGTGAAGAAGTTAAGTAATACGGCTTGCTGCTTAATTCAGATTTAAAAGTATAGGAAAAGAAAAAGGCGACATTTACTGTCGCCTTTTTTATTGGCTACCTTATATTTAATGGTTTGCCATTAATTACCTTGGAGAAGATACGCTTTAACTTGCTCAAAGTCTGCCGCCATATCAACCGATAAAATTGGTTCGCCGGCACAATCTGCCAATGCCTTTGGCAATGCAATAGGTTGCCCTAGTGTACTCTCTACCACTTCCTTAAACTTAGCAGGATGTGCAGTTCCAAGGAATACACCGTACTCGTCATCTTCACACTGACTTAGTGCTTTGTATGCGACTGCTGCATGAGGCTCACTAATATAACCTAGCTTATTAAGTTGTAGCATTGTCGATTGCGTTTGCTCTTCATCAACAGAAACGCCTGACACACAATCATCGACAATACCCGATTTCACCATATGCTCAACACGAGGCCAGTTATTTGGATTACTCACGTCCATAGCATTTGAAATAGTAGGAACAGTCGCTTTAGGTGCCCATTCACCTGTCGCTAGGTAGCGAGGAACGGTGTCATTAGCATTTGTCGCTGCGATAAAGCGCTCAATAGGTAAACCCATTGCCTTGGCGAAAAGGCCACCAGTTAAGTTACCAAAGTTACCGCTAGGTACAGAAAATACGATGTTATCTAGCTGGCTATTCTGACGTTTTAACTGGGCGACCGCTTCAAAGTAGTAACACACTTGCGCTAACAATCTGCTGATATTGATTGAGTTTGCTGAGTTTAGACCAATCTCTTGTGCTAACGCTTTGTCGTCAAACGCTTGTTTAACCATAGCCTGACAATCGTCAAATGTGCCGTCGATAGCAATCGTTTCAATGTTGCCACCAAGCGTTGTAAACATTTTCTCTTGAAGTAAGCTGATCTTCCCCTTCGGATACATAATAACTACGCGGATGTTTTCAATACCGTGAAAAGCATGCGCTACTGCAGCACCTGTATCACCAGACGTCGCTGTTAGAATGGTAATTTTCTCTTGCTTTGTGAACGTTTGTAAGCACTGCGCCATAAAGCGACCACCAAAATCTTTAAACGCTAACGTTGGTCCGTGGAATAATTCTAGAATCGAACGACTTTCGCTAATTGGCTGAATTTGCGCAGGGAAATTAAACGCATTAGTAACGATCTCTGTTAATTCATCCTTTGAAAGGTCACCTTCTACAAATGGCGCTAACACTTCGATGCTGCGCTCTACGAACGGCATTGCTAATAGTTCATCAACATTGTCGAGTGATGGCATCTTCTCAGGGAAAAATAGACCCTGATTTTTACCTAAGCCTTGTTTTACTGCTTGAGCAAAACTCACCTGTTCATCATTTTCTTTTAAATTATAAAACTTCACGAAACTCTTCCTTCAATATTCTTTTTCATCTAACGAGATATGCAGCGAGCACCTTGATTGTCAGCTTTGCAAACGTGAACGAAGCCTAAATCAGTTTTTAAGTAATTTTCTTTTAACCAGATTGCTGCAGACTCCGCAAGCGCTTTGTCATCAGTTACAGCAAAAAGTGTAGGGCCTGAGCCAGATATACCAGCTGCTAAACAGCCTTGGTTTAACAGGTATTGCTTCGCACTAGCAAAGCCGGGTAATAAGTTTTCACGGTAAGGTTCGGCGACGACGTCATCAAACTGACCAAAAGCCTGACCTTTATCTTGGCGATAGCAAGCGTCTACAAACCCTGCTAGCGTTTGTCCATACTGAATTAAATCAGTTTTGCTGTATTGAGTAGGTAACACCTCTCGTGCAGCTTTCGTTGAGACGGTTATGCCTGGATATGCCATAACGTAATAGCAGTCGTCGAATCCCGGTAGTGTGCGGGTAATGATATTTTCGTCAGCAATCATCAGTTGCAAACCACCAAGGTAACAAGGTGCAACGTTATCGTAATGTAAGCTACCACTTATTTTAGCTTCCATTTGTCCGGTCATTTTCAACACGACATCTTCACTAAAATAATTGTCATAGAAGCTGTTGAGTGCTACCAAAGCGGCAACAACAGAACAAGCACTAGAGCCTAAGCCACTACCTACAGGCATTTTCTTGTCTAATGTTAGCTTAACCGTTTGAACTTCCTTACCTGCTTGTTCAAGTGCCTTATTGAACAACAACAAACATTGCCAAACGATATTGTCACTTGGCTCGGCTGGTAACTTGTCGGCAAAAGCACCAACAACCGCTAACGCGTTTTGCTGAGCAGGCTCAACAGTTACGACATCACCGAGTAATGTGCCGTCAACCGGTTGAACAGCAAGTCCTAAAACGTCGAATCCTACACTTACATTACCGATAGATGCAGGAGCAAATACTGATACTGACATTAGTGCTGTTGCTCCCAAGCTAATGTTCTTAATAAGTCACCAAATACACCAGCAGCAGTTACCGCTGCACCAGCTCCATAACCGCGTAATACGAATGGCAGAGGCTGATAGTAACGTGAATGGATAGCCAATGCATTCTCACCATCTTTAATGGCGTAAAGCGGGTGAGCAGCATCAACAGCTTGTATAGATACTTGGCACTTGCCTTCGTTAATCGTACCTATGTAACGCAATACTTTACCTTCTGCTTTCGCCTCAGCGATTTGATGGGCAACCTGTGCGTCTAGTTTAGTGATATTCGTCATGAACGCTGAGACATCTCCACTTGCATCAAAGTCTGCTGGTAAAACAGAGTCCACTTGAATATCAGATAACTCCAATGACATGCCTGCTTCACGCGCCATGATAAGTAGCTTACGCGCTACATCCATACCACTTAAGTCATCACGTGGGTCGGGTTCTGTAAAGCCGTTTTCTTTGGCAATCGCTGTTGCCTCAGAAAGTGACATTCCTTCTTCTAGCTTACCAAAAATATAAGATAATGAGCCTGACAAAACACCCTCAAATCGCAATAGCTCGTCACCGGCTTTGATTAAGTTTTGCAGCGTATCAATGACAGGCAAGCCCGCACCAACGGTTGTTTCATACAAGAAACGGCGATTTGTACTTTGCGCCGCACTGCGAAGTTGTTGGTAGTACTCCCAAGTGTCTGTATTTGCTTTCTTGTTGGGCGTAACAACATGGAAGCCTTCAGCTAAATAGTCTGCATAAGTTAGCGCTAACGTTTCGTTGGATGTCACATCAACTAGCACAGGGTTGATCAGGTGGTTATTACGCACAAATGCTTTAAGATTATCAACGCTTAATTCTTCGGCTTCACCCTCTAGTGCTCCTTGCCAGTTAGTCATATCGATACCAGCAGCATCGAAGAACATCCCCTTAGAGTTTGCTAAACCATACACCTTTAAATCAATATTCTGTGCTTTCAGGCTTTCTTGCTGCTTGGCAATCTGATTAAGCAACTCACTTCCGACGACACCACAACCGACAACGAAGGCGTCAATTGTTGGTTTGTGAGAGAAGAAGTTCTGATGACAAACCTTCAATGCGTCTGTACATTTACGCTGTTCGATAACTACTGAAATACTGCGTTCAGATGAGTCTTGTGCAATCGCCACTACGTTAACGCGTGCTTGAGCTAAAGAAGAAAATAACTTAGCTGCAACACCGCGTTGCTGGTGCATGCCATCACCAACTAGGGATACAATTGATAAATTGCTTTGCAGCTCAATTGGTTCGAGTAGCCCATTAAGAAGTTCTAGTTCAAATTCTTGTTTTAAGCTTTGTTCAGCGCGAAAAGCATCGACAGTGTGGATACAGAAACTGATGCAATACTCACTTGAAGATTGACTAATCAGTACCATAGAAATGTTTTCTCGACTCATGGCTGCAAACACGCGGCTCGCCATACCTACCATGCCCTTCATGCCAGGGCCAGAAACGTTGACCATAGTTAAATCATCTAGATTTGAGATAGCTTTAACTTGCTGTTGATCATCAGTTTCATTCGCAATGCGCGTGCCCGGCGCTTCTGGGTTACCCGTATTTTTAATTAAGCAAGGAATGTGGAATTGTGCGATAGGACCAATCGTTTTCGGGTGAAGTACTTTGGCGCCAAAGTAAGATAGTTCCATTGCTTCTTGATAAGATAAGTAATCTAGTAACTGTGCATCTTTGATAACACGCGGATCTGCATTGTAGACACCGTTCACATCGGTCCATATTTCACAACTCTCAGCTTCGGCACAGACGGCTAATACTGCCGCAGAATAGTCAGAACCATTGCGCCCTAATGTTGTGACTTCACCTTTAGCATTTACGCCAATAAAACCTGGCATGATCGCGATATCATTTGCGTCGCCATAGACTGATTGGAACTTCTCTTTACATAACACCAAGTCGGCAACTGCATTAAGTGAAGCATCGTTTGTGACCAAGAATTTCTCTGGGCTCAAAGCAACGGGTGATTTACCGCGAGCCGCAAGTACAGAAGATAAAATAGCAACACTCAATCGTTCACCTGTACTGATGATATTGGCGCGCACATGATCTGGACAGTATGCGAGTAAGTGAGCACCTTGCATAAAGCGCGTTAACTGTTTTTCCCATTGCTTTAACGCTTGCTCTACAGACACTGTATCGAAGTTGGTAATGCGTGCAGCTAAGTCCTCAATAATGGCTTCAATAGCTTGGGTGAAATGGCGAAGATCTTGTTGCATGCGCTCTTCGTCATTTATATTTTGAGCCATTGCTACGAGATGGTTAGTTACACCTTGAGGTGCCGATACAACCACTGCAACTTTAGATAATTCGGCTTTATTCTCGATGATATCGGCAACTTCAATAAATCGCTGTGCCGATGCCAATGACGAGCCACCAAATTTTAATACACGCATTTTTCCTTCCTCTAAAAGTAAAAAAGCCCGTGACCTTTTCGGTCACGGGCTTGGTAAATTCGTATTTTCTTTACACGTCAGCCTATGACCACCATCCCTTGAGGGTGGTAGTGGTAATAATGGTAATAATTAGGCTGATATTTGTACGCATGGGCTTAACATGCCATTGGAGAATTAGAATGTCAACTCTAATTTATGAATAAAAAGGGAAATAGATAGTTATTCATGCAAAAATATTGCATAGAAACTCATCTTGAAAGTTTTTAAGAGCACATTCTTAACGATGGTGCGAGGCAAACTTGATTTCGCCCTGACGTCTTAGCGCTATACAATGCATTGTCAGCTTCGCTGATTAAGTCTTCATAGCGAGTCTGCATCGTGTTTAGCGAAGATATACCGATACTTGCAGAGAATGAGATGGTTTGTTGTCCAAAAGTTATCGGGGTGTTGCTGAGAATTGTTCTAATGCGCTCACCAACTTCTTTTGCACCTGATGCACTGGTTTCAGTTAACAAAATACCAAACTCTTCACCGCCGTATCGGCCAAACACATCTACTTCTCTTAACATGTCGCTTACTCGGTTCGCTGTTTCAGTCAATACCATGTCGCCACATTGATGACCGTAGTTATCATTAATCTGTTTGAAGTTATCAAGGTCAAACATGATCAAGCTCAACTGGTTACCATAGCGTTTGGCACGCACAAACTCTTTAGCTAGCGACTCTTCCCAGTATTTACGATTATAAATACGGGTGAGCCCGTCCATTCTATTCGCCTGCTCTAGCTCAAACATAGTTTGTTTAAGCATCGTTTGATAATGGCAAACGTCAGTTACATCTTCGATTAAAATACAGACCCCTGTTAACTTACCATCCGTGTTGAAGGGTAAGAAAGTACAGTTTTGTGCCATAAAATGGCTATCAGTGGTGATCGGACGGGTATGGGGAAGCTCAAACAAATGGTGCCGCTGCTCCCAAGAACAAAATGAAGGCGTGCCTAACTGAACAACGCTAGCCATTTTACGTTCAAACCAGTTCTTTGGGAGTTCTGGAAACACGTCAAAAACGGATTTTCCTTTCGCGGCAGAAATTTTTTGGTCGCCATGGACGGCAAGAAATCGATTCCAACTTACAACATTCAAATCTAAATCTAGCAATAAAATGCCGGAATTTAACTGTTCTGTAACTTGCGTTAGCTCGATATTGCTATTCATTAACTCGTTCCCATGCTCGAGACTAGTAATCTTCTAAAATTCTATCGATTACCATTTTGATATTTTCAATCGCAGCCGCAGGTATTAATAAAATCATTTCACAATTAAACGAGTAATCTGTGACTTGATAATTAATATTCACTTTAAGTGCCATTTCCCAATCAAACGAAACTTGCTTGATATAATCAGATACCGTGTCTTGAGTGTGAGCCAATAACTTTGGAGCACTGTAAGACATCTGGTTTTCTATTTGACTAGCAAACACATTTAAGAAAGTAGTCGTTAAAATAGAACTAATATCAATAAGTTGTTCTTCAACACTTAATTCGCCTGGCTCGTATCCCAACAAATCCGCAATACGATCGGAATCTTTGTGTTGGTAAACTAATAACGCCTCACCGCGAATTCCTTCATAGCCAAAGAACCCTTGGCTAACGACAGCTGTTGAGTCAGTATTGCTTTCAAGTGTGCTGCTTAGCCCATGCCCATTTACCAGTTCAATATTAGGTACTGTTAAAAAAACGAATGTATCAAGATAGCGGGCAAGCTGATCACTCGCCTGTCCCATAGCAACATTAATAAGTTCTTGTAGACAGTCTTGTTGGTCTTCGTTCAGCTCGTAAGCCATTACATAATTCCGTGTTGCTTCAAGGTATCAAGGAGTACATCTGGGCTAACAGGTTTGCGAAGAAATGCTTTGGCACCTAAATCTAAAACCTTGCTTTGCATTTCAGGTTGAATATCAGCGGAAATAACAAACACATCGACATTGATATCGTCTTGTTTAATCGCTTCTAATACACCGACACCATCTAACTCAGGCATGGTTAAATCTAAAAACATCACGTCGATATCGCTATTATTGAGTACTTCTAATGCTTCAACACCGTGTTTAGCTAGTTGAACATCAACCTCCCAGCTGTCGGGAAGGCTTCTCAAAACTTGTTTACGTGCAAGATTGGAGTCATCACAAATTAGAACTGACGAGCTCATTGGTAGGAATTTCCTTATTATTCTTTTTTTATATGATTAATCTATCCTAAATTAACCATTTTGTTAATAAGTATTACACGCTATTTGTAAGATTTTTGGACAGTTTCCGCAGGAATTGACCGAGTGGTCGGATGTTTCGAAAGTAAACTACTAAAATTTAACGCTATTTATTGCATACACTGTAAATAGCATGCGTAGATAAAAAGCGAAAATAAATAAAAAGTACTGACTACAAAGGTAAAATTAGGACAATAAATGCAATTGATACGATTGCTGAAAATAAGTAAAGCAGTAACATTTTTAAGCTTTTTACAGAAAATTTCATCACACGCTCCGTTAATATATCGTAAATACTTGATACTCGAGTTGAATTTTGACGTATTGTATAAAAACCAAGCAAAAAACAGTCCAAATAAAAATACCTAAAATGTATAAACGAAAATACTGACGAATTTACTATACCTTTTGCGTCAATTAGTTAGAGCGTACTCTGACTGTGTGATTAGTCATGCCAGATGAGTGTAAATAAGGTTTTAGCATTGAGCCGGTATTTAGTGAATAGGTTATGCGGCTAGCGATGGTTGCTTAGTTCAACTAAAACGTTAACTGACGTTCATAAACCTTTAGCCAATGCTTCGGTCGCATGTAGTCTGGTAAATAGTGGCTTACCAAGCGCCAAAAGTTAGGAGAATGATCTAAATAGGTCAAATGGCAAAGCTCGTGCACAACCACATAATCAATGACATCGGTAGGACATGTTATCAGCCAATAGTTTAACGAGACGACTCCCTTACTATTGCAACTTCCCCAACGAGCACGGTATTTCTTAATCACACAAGCGCTTGGATATAAGCCAGTAATTTCAGCCCATATATTAAGCCGCTCTACCAGTAGCTGCTCAGCCTGCTCTCGGTAAAACTCGCTAATGAGTTTTTCTACTTTTCTATTCATGAGGCTGTCGGCATTTGAGTGGTTGCCATTTTGGGATTGGTCAAAGTAACGAGCAGTTAACCCAACGACAAGCTTGTCTTCTTCTACCTGAACACCCAAACGCTTCGCTTGACACACATCAATAAGCTTCTCTTCACCATTGAATAGAAATATGTGATTCGCTTTTAATTGATACTTTGGCTGATTGCTCGCTTGACGCTGCTGCTCGATTTTATCAAACAGCCATTGGCGCTTTTGCTTAATAAACGTATCTATGAATGCTTCGTCAACAAAAAAAGGGGCTCGTACAACGACTTCCCCTTTTTTTACCTGTAACCCGATAGTTTTCCGCCTTTCACTTCGAATTAAGGTGTAACCTATCGAAGGTAGCTCTTCTTGCTTAGCTAGCACTAACTCGCTTCACTTAATGATTCGTCATTCACTGCAGCTAACTTTTTTTCAGTGCTCGTTTTTGAACTTTTTGATGCTGCTTTCGGCATTGGCTTAGCCGCAGGTTTAGTTGGTTTGGCTTTCTTTGCTTGAAGTGCGATTAATACATCTTCACGGTTTTGTGCAAGGTAAATACTTAGCTCTTCAGCCATATCTTCAGAAAGTTCAATCGATGATTTCGCAAACATCTCAGTAAGGTTGTCCGCCATATCCAACATCTTGTCGTATTCATCAGCAGCTTTCTTATCCATAAATGTTTCTACCTCCACACCATTTCTAATAACTACAAACCGACTTTCAACTGCCATGCTTTTCCCTCAATCATTGATTACCGCTAAGCGATAAATAAATGCACAATAAACTGTATTTATAAACAGTATCACAATCAGTTAGTTTTACCAAGTGAAAAAAACGGAAAGCACAACCGCAGTTATTAAACGTATCCGCTTAGACGAAATAGTTGTAAAAAAATAGTTTTCGCTAATCAAACATCATTAGAAAGGAGAGTTAAACCGTCTTTTACGAAGAGTTTTGTATGTCAAAGTATCAATGAATGTAAAACTTCATTTCACAGTTCAAAAACCAACCACTAAGGGTTCATACTAGTATCAAGCGCTTAGCGACGAAAAGCCGTTATTTTGCGGTGGATATATTTACATCCGGTGTGACTATTTTTACAACTTTTTAGCCAAAAGTTGCCACTATATGATTGTACACAGCGAAACGTACGACAACATTAATAGAAAATACTATTTAAACATATGGTGACTTGAAAACGGGTTACAACGGAGATGAAACGATGAAAAAAGTAAAGTTAGCAGTAATTACGTCAATCGCAGGTTTATCAATGGCAATGAGCGCAAATGTAAGCGCAATGGATAAACAAACAGAAAACGCACTAGTGGAAGTATGTAAGTCAGCAGCAAGCGACAAGTCATATAATATGCATAAGACCATTAATGAGTTCAACTTAGACCATAAAACGGTTGCACTGAAAGTGATGTGTAATGGCCAAGATATTATTGCATTTGCAGAGTCTCGCGGCGCAGAAAGAACAGCAGCTCGTTTGCAACGCAGTATTGGTGATGTTGATATTATTGATGTTGCCGCAGTATCAAAAATTAACGTGACATTCGAAGAGTAAATTGACATGTTGATGGTTAAGAAAAAGCGTGTGCTCAAACACTATTGAGCACACACTTCTTAATCAACACTTCTTGACAACTAACGCTGATTTAAGACGTAGCGCACTAATAGGCCGACTTTATGGCTGCCTCCACTTGATTGCCATAATGATGCCAAAATCCCACTGATTTGTTTGATATCTTATCCCTTACTTGTGTCGCACTCGCAGTCGCAACAGGACTTGCATTGCCAGAAAGCGATAGATAGTCATCACGCCAAGGCTCGCCAATAAATTCATACAATAGCTTTCCTTGACCATCAGGGTCTTCAACGAATGCCTGATAATCCAATTGATAAAAATTATTAGGGAAACGTTCTAACCATATTTTTCCAAGCTTATGGTGTGCCTGATAGTAGCGGTGTATGTCTGTTAAATCGTAACTGTAGTGATAAAAAGGGAAGTCAATTGCAAACAACTGCCGAAAGTTACTCACCATAGTGTCTTCAAGAGTCCTATCAAGCCATACAATTTTTGCATTAGGTAGCGCTGATAAAATAAACCCAACATATAGAAAATTAAGTGGCATCTTATCTATAAATCTTGGTGTTTGGCCTGTAATTGCCCTAGTACTCTCGAGGTAGCCTTGCCCTAGACGATGCCAATCAATGTTTTCTGTCGCAGAAATAACATCAAGATCTAATAAGGCTGAAGTCGGAGTTTTGCTCATTTTTTTCAACATGATTGAAAAATGCTGCATCTCGCCCGCAGAAGTAATGTTTTCAGGCTGTGACAATAAGCGTTCGACTACAGTTGTGCCGGTGCGAGGCATACCGACAATAAATATCGCTTCGCTACCATTAATACTCGCAGGGCCATTAGGGCCAAATGCGCTCTTTTGATTCAGTGGTACTGCGGAAGTTTTCGGCCTGCCTTTGTTTGTAAAACGCTCAATGAGCGCATCAAATAGCGCTAGGTCTTGTTCAAACTGATAACCTAGTTGCTGCTTTTTTGCAGCCTTAACTTTCGTGAGTAAGTCATACGCCACATCAAAACGTTCATGCTTTTCGTGATAGCGAGCTAACGAATGTGCAATATGAAGTTTGTCGTTGATAGAGTGCTTAGGAACACTAGTAAGGCAGGTTTCGCCCAGCGCCTGTTCATCAGACTCTACTATACTTGTCAGCAGCTTAACTTGCTGTTCAGAGGGAAGATCACCCAAACTAGCGAGTGACCAAAGTGCTACATAACATCTAGCATCTTTTTCTAACGCAAGCTTATAGTGTCGCTTCGCACCATCAAAATCACCACAAAACTTATAACTACTCGCTAAATTGGTGTGGAGTTGAGCAGGTACATCTTTAGTTTTGCTTGAGGCGATCGCCCTTTCGAATACTCTCGTCGCTAACAAGTGTTGGCCAACTTGACTGTAAACCACGCCCAAATTGTCTAGCATTGATCCAGTTATTTTGCTGTCACCTGCATCGTCCTTCTCATCGCTGCTTAACGCTTTATCTGCCCAAGCCTTTGCATTGACATGGTCGTGTATTTGAACAAAAAGCTTGGCAATAAATACCATATACTCAACTTTTTGCTCAAAACCCAATGCTCTCTCAGCTATCGATATAGCCTTGGCAAAATTGCCATGTTCAGCAGCGATAACAGCCATTAAATAATACGCATCAGCATAGCTTCTATCTTTACTTAGAATCTCTAGCAAACACTGATGAGCCTGCTGATAAGCCCTCTGCTCTATTAGTTTAATTGCCTGTTGGTAACGTTGATTAAGCACAACCATCTCTATATCAAAGAAGAAAATTATCGGTTAACTGGCGAACTCTACTGTTTGTCGTGCTTATAGACCTTGCCGTCTTTCATCACGAAATTCACTTGTTCTAACGTTTTAATATCCGATAAAGGGTTCATGCTCACCGCAATAATATCTGCGTACATTCCTGGTTTTAGCTCGCCAACTTTGTCATTCCACTTAATGAGCGTCGCAGCATTTATCGTTGCTGCTTGAAGTGCTTGAAGCGGTGTCATGCCAAACTGAGTCATTCGACTTAATTGCTTCGCATTATCACCATGGGGATAAATACCAGCATCTGAGCCCAATACCATTTTAGCGCCCGCCTTAACCGCATGAGAGAAGCTTTCACGTTGACGTGTGCCGACTTGCTTTTCTTTGTCGATATTTTCTTGCGGCACACCATTCTTTTTACCTTCACTTAACGTGTATTCGGTATTGTAGATATCCATCGACAACACAGTGCCATGTTTGACCGCTAAGTCGATAGTCTCAGGAGTTAAATAACTAGCATGCTCTATCGAATCCACGCCTGCCTTAATCGCAAATTCAATACCTTCAGTACCGTGCGCATGAGCTGCAACTGTGCGCCCATGGGTATGAGACTCGTCGACAATAGCTTTCATTTCTTCAAAAGTATACTGGCGCTGACCTACTTTTGTACCCTTAGAAAATACGCCGCCTGTTGCACAGAACTTGATGACGTCAACTTGATATTTAACGTTCTTTCGCACTTGCTCTCGCACTTGCCAAGGGCCATCGGCAACACCGTCAGACCTTTCTTCAAAGCTATGGTTTAACGCGTTGCTATCACAATGGCCACCGGTAATACCAAGCGAAGGGCCAGATACTGCCATACGAGGACCCGGTACTTCACCAGCGTTAATCGCATTGCGCAGTGCAACGTCCATGTAATCTGCTGCACCCACATTGCGAATAGTTGTAAAACCTGCCATTAACGTTTTTTCAGCATTAACAACGCCACCTATTGTCGCGCGGTGTGGTGACTGAAAATAGCCATCATAAAAGTTCTTTGATAAATGACGCACAACATGGGTATGCATATCCATCAGTCCCGGTATCAGGTATTGGTTACTTAAATCGATTTGCTTAACATTCGGCGCAGGGTTTTTATCAGTAATTGATACTATCTTGCTATCATCAACCAAAATGTATTGTGACGCCTTCATATTACCGGTTGCTACATCCAAAACATGGCCAGCTTTAATTACTTGTTGCTCGGCACTAACCGCTTGCGCGACCAAGCTTAGTGCAGCTATTGCTGCAAATTTTAGAGAAATCATTGTTTTTTTCATTGTCGTTTTCTTATTACTCTATCTTCTTCATTCGTCACTATTCAATATCACAAAACCGAGTTCTTAGAAATGACATTGAGTAAATGAAAAAGGCATCACGCTATCAGTGATGCCTTTAAAAGCGCTTAACTTAGCAAAGCACTACTTAGTTTAAACTTAAAGTTCGAACAGGTAGTTAAAGCGCAATCCAATCGTGCGAGGCTTGGTAATGAAGTGGCCATATACTCGCTCAATTTCTGGTAAGTTTTTGTTCTCACTTTCAAACTGTGCCATGCCTGCCCACGCTTTATCACGACGTGTTGATGTGAACGCATACTTATTGAATAAGTTGTCTACATAGAAAGTCGCTGACCACTGGTCACCTGATAGTTTGGCTGCGATGTTGCTTAGCGCATAACCTGGTAATGTTTCACCGTCCGCTTTTAAACCTACTTTGGTGATCACATCGCTTTGCGCAGTAATACCATAAGTGATGTTCAGCAACTTATCGCCTAGCACTTCAGTTTCGTAATCTAGCCCCATTGAAAACTGATGCTCCGGTGCGCCCGGTAAACGGTCGCCATCTTCACCATCGTAATAGTTTTGAATATCGCTACCTGCATCACCTTTTACCCCAAACAAGAACGGCGCGTCAGAAGTTAATTCTGCTTTTGCATAAGCGTATGTTGCATAGGCGACGAGGCTATCTGTTACGATACCGCGAACCGCTAATTCAAAACCGGAAGAGTTTGCTTCACCAGCATTTGAGGTAATGATCTCCTGCCCATTTACCGTCGTTGCTTGAATTTGCGCATCTTCCCAATCAACACTGAATAATGCAGCGTTTACATGTAGATGGTTCTTAAACCAAGAGCTCTTAATCCCTAGCTCATAGTTCGTCGTCAAATCTGGTTCATACGCCATCTCATCCGGTAATGCACACACTTGAATTGAGCCATCATCTGGACAAGGTGTAATGCCGTTAGAACCACCAATGCGATAGCCTTCACTCACCGTAAAGTAGGTCATAACATCGTCGCTAAACTGATAACTGGCGTTAAACTTAAATAGATTACCATCATCTTTAGCGCTATCTTTTTCTAAACTGATTTCGCTCGGCGAGGCGATCTCGCCATTGAAGAATGGCGCATGGTTACCAGAAGACGATTCGACTTCATATTCGTATACACGAGCACCTGCAGTGACACTCAGTTTGTCAGTGACTTGATACGTTAACTCACCAAAGAAAGCAGACTCTTCTAAAGTGCTCTCGTTTAATGCGATGTATTCAAGATCGTACTCGATATTCGTATAGTCACCATCAAACCAGTAATCTGTTAAGCCTGGTGTATATTCTCTGTCATCTGATGTTGAATCTTGCTTGTTGTAGTAATAGCCAACAATCCAGCTAAAAGCCGATTCAGATTGTGACACTAAGCGTAATTCTTGCGTGAAAGCTTCTGACTCACCCGTGTCTAATGTATAAGCAGTAAACGCTGGGTAATCCGCGTAGCCACTCCAAATGCTGCCGAACAACAAATCGGTTTGGTCGCGCTGACCCGACTGTTCGTACTCGCTCCAACCAGAAGCAGAGACAAGTTCAGCAAAGCCTAAATCAAGCTCCATCTCTAAGCTAAGTAACGTATCTTCTTTTTCATTTGGCTCAACAACACGAAATGCCGAGTCGTATTTGCTAATGAACTCACCCAACGGATTTTCCGCAGCCATTGAATCGTACTGAACAATTGAGTTACCGCCATTTTTTTGATTTTGGTAGAAATAAGTTAGTGTTGCGTCAAACTTCTCACTTGGTGCCCAGCGTAAGGCAACACGAGATGTGGTGATTTGCTCATCGTTAACATCGTCAACGCCACAGATATTTTGCGCTACTGCTTGTGCGTCGTTCCAATCAGGATCTGGCAGCGATACACCCGGTTCACATACCGCATAGCTGTAATCTACATAACCCGGTGCGTCGTAGTGATTCACATTTACGCGCACCGCTAGTTCATCTTCTATGATTGGCGCATTAAAAATAAAACCTGCTTCACCACCTAAATCGTCACTCTCACTTAATGTGAAAATATCACCGGTAATTTCACCTTCAACAATATCTAGTTCAGGCTTATTTAAAAGGTAACGAACCGCGCCACCCAAGGTACCTGCACCATACAGCGTACCCTGCGGTCCAATAAGGACTTCAACTCGCTCAACATCGGTTAAGCGAATATCCGCATTCAATGGGATTTCACCCACATAAGTTGCGACCGTGCCACCGTCGGCAGCACGCTCAGATGAATTTGTATTCAATCCGCGAACTATAATCGACGCACCTTCACGACCACCTTGATCGGCAATCGTTAAGCCAGGCACCCAACGAGCGACATCTTCAGGAGAGGCGATGTTCTGGTCTTTCATAACATCGCTATCAAGTGCCGTGATATTCATAGGTGCTTCTTGTACACTTGATGCTCGACGAGAGCCAGTCACTTGAATGCGTTCAATACCTTCTGCAGCAGTATCCTCCTGAGCCATAACAATGGTTGGAGTAGTAAGCGCAGAGCTTAGTGCTAAACATAATGCAGACTTTTTGAAAAACTGCTTATTTTGCATAGTCATGTTTATTTCCTTTATAGGTTTTTCTTTAGGCTTTAGATAAATCTAATGTCTTATTGACACTTCTTATTGTTATGGCAGTAAAAATCGGGCGACTTTATAGAATTTTTATTCACTTTTTTCAAGTATAAATTCACCGCTTTTACTACTTATGTCTCCTCAAACCTACTTATGCCCATTTATCCAGCAAATCTTGTAGATTAAACAACCTCCCCCGAGGTTACAGAAACTTAAAAATACCCTCTCGTGTGCAGTTTCCCCTCCTTATAAAGACATTCACCTTTGGCAAATACTTGTTCTATGGCTAATGTGTTTTTGTTGAGTAAATTGATGTCAGCATCAAATGCCGCTTTAATTTGGCCTTTCCGTGTGAGCTGTAAAATACCGGCTGGCGAACTTGTAATACTGGCAAGAGCATCGCTTAGCGGAACATTAAAGTCGTACACTGCCTCTACTAAAGCTTGATGTAAGCTGGACACTCTACCAACCTGCAAGTCGATCAGTTTTCCACTCTCGTCAAATAGCGGAAGGCTGGCATTACCATCTGAGCTCATCGTCAATTGACTCGCCGATATACCGCTTGCCAACGCTTTGGCTAAGGCTTCGGCAGCTTTCAATTCACCTGACGCTAAAATCTGCTCATTGGTACTGGTGGTGAAATCGATACATCCGCCAGCTTTAGCAAATGCAATCCCCTGCTCCATCAACTGTGATGAACGATTAATATGAGTTGGATAGAATTGAGTAATTGGAATATCTGTTTGCTCAACAACTTCATGCAGCAGCTTGAGGCCGTCAGGTTCATCGCCAACATGAATGCTCACAATCCCAGATTTCTTGGCCAACATACCGCCAACGCGCGCTTCGGATGCCAATCGAGCAAGCTCTTGTACAGAGAGCTGTGAACCACGATGATCAGCAATTGCCACTTCACCGATACCGATAAACTTATCAATCAACATGATGTCCTTAGTAACAGAATCGGTAACTGTCACAGCAGGAACATGGTACGATCCGGTATAGCTAAAAACGCTAATTCCCTGCTCTTCTAACGCGTAAGTTTTGGCGAGTAAATTTTCAAGGCTACGAGTGATCGCATCTGTGCCTAGCACACCAATAACGGTAGTAACACCAGCAGCAGCGGCCTCATTCACATGCATTTCGGGCGTTCTTGTTGCAAACCCTCCTTCACCACCACCACCTGTAATGTGTACTAGAGAATCGACGAAACCCGGCACCAAAACTTGGTTGCTTGCGTCTATCAACTCGACCCCTTGATGCTCAAAATGCGAAAGGTCTTCAGCGATTTCTATGATACGTCCACCCGCAACTAGGACATCTCGTATGCCCATGGACTCAGGCGAATAAACGTCCGCCTGTTTAAATAATTTCATAATCTTTTCCGTTAGCGCATAGCACTACATAAAATGAAGCAATAGAGAATGTTCTCTAGTCACTTTCTAGACATAATTGATTGCCACAGCCGCGACGATAAACAACGCTGCTGTCGACATGACGATTAAAACAAAACGTGCGATAAACTTGGCCCACACAAGCCAATCCACGCGTGCAACACCAAGGCAGCCGATAAGTGCAGCCGACGTTGGGATAATTAAGTTGGTTAAGCCATCACCAAGTTGAAAGGCAAGTACAGCGACTTGGCGACTGACACCGACAAGGTCACTTAACGGTGCCATTAATGGCATAGTGAGCGCAGCTTGCCCTGAACCAGAGGCGATAAAGAAATTGAAAACCGATTGGAATACGAACATTAGCACCGCTGATAACATAGCTGGCAGTTCGCCAAGCAATTGAGCAGCACTGTAGAGCAATGTATTTAACACCGACGGCTGGTCAGCCTGATCGCCACCAAGAATAATGACAATACCTTTCGCCATACCGACGATCATCGCTGCTGGCAGTAAGTCTTTTGCCCCTTGCTTAAACGCTTCCGCAACTTGGTTAACTGACAGACGCTTAAAAAGCCAAGCAACGATGCCTACGAAAATCCCCATGGTAAAAAACTGACTGGCAATTTCTGGTATGTAATACCCCTTTGCGACAACTCCCCAAATAACCCAAAAGATACTTAAGAAAAAGGTCAGTAGAATTGCTGTATCCGCATAAGTAAAAGCAGATTCAGCCAAACGAAAGTCGGAGCTTCCTTTGCAGGTATCATGCCCTGGTGAATTTCTAAGCCTTTGATCATTTGAAAAATTAGCACCTAGTTCAGGATTGGCTTTTACTCTTGCCGCATAACGCATCGTAAATACAACACCAATCGTCGTAAGCACCAACCAAACAAATAGCCGGAATTCCATACCAGACATTAATGGCACATCGGCAATCCCTTGAGCAATTGCGACACTGAAAGGATTCATCCAAGACGCAGCAAAGCCTATTTGAGTTGCCACGTAAGTGACCAAGACAGTGGTTATCGAGTCATAACCGATGGCAAGCATCAGTGGCATGAGTACGATACAAAATGCAATCGCTTCTTCTCCCATCCCAAAAATAGCTCCACCAAGAGAGAACAGAATGAAAAGCACAGGGATGAACAGTTGTTCTAGCCTTTGAGTTCGAGCAATTAACGCCAGCACACCATTATTAATTGCGCCTGTTTCCATGACGATGCCAAAAGCACCTCCAGTGATAATAATGAACATCATCACGCCAATTGCGGAGCCCCATTTATCCCCAGAAACCATGCCCTCGAAGGCAAAGTTAAAGAAACCCACACCATTTTGTTCGCTACTACTGTCAGCAAAAAGTGGCACACCATCGTAATCATCTACCACTTGATAACTATCGGCGACAAGCACTGTTTTATTGGTCTCTGCATCGGTAGTTAATGAAAACTTACCCGCAGGAATAAAGTGGGTCGCCAGCGCTGCTACTAATACGACAAAGAACAAAATAATAAATGCATCAGGCATTGCCTTAGCTACAGGAACATCATTTTTTGCCGTGCCAGTGTCAGTTTTTTGGGCTATTGAAGAGTTATCCGACATATTGGGTCTCAACTGTTTCATTTATGTTTTTGTTAATACTTATAATCATTGAGCTTTCACATTCACTTTGACTACTTACCTTTGAGCTAATAGCTCAGCCAATAGCTCTACCTATCATTCGGCCTAAGAGAATTTGTTCAGAACCTGCGAAAACAAAAGCAAAGGCAGTTTAATTATAGTTATCCTTTAAATGGTGTAGGCTGAGGGGCGATTGAGTTTCACGCTCAACGCCCACACAGCCAACCAAGGAGTGTTATTTAAAGAAGTAAGTAACTGAAAGCTTGTAGTTAGCACCCAGTGCATTGTGATTAATTGAATCAAAACCACGTTGCGAACCGTAAGCCACTGGAGGTTCTTCATCAAAAAGGTTATTGATGGTCAGATTAACGTTCATATTGTCAAAATCGTAGCCCACATTCGCACGCCACGTAGTCCATGAGTCGACTTCGCGTTCACCATTTTCATCCAGCGCACCTAACACCTCTAGCTCGTCAAGGTTTCGCCCGCGAAGCCCATCAATATCATCGGCGTAGCTATCTGTGTACTGTGCAGTTAAGCTGGCATAGAAGTTATCTTGCGCCCACGAGATTCGTGCGCTAGCGATATTTTCTGGGTAACGCCAAGTGCCAATAAGTTCTTCAATGTCGTCAGAACCAGGTCGATTGCGTTCAAACTCCATGTAATGTGTCGCATCTACGGCAATTGACAGCTTACCTTGCGCTAGATTGAAACGATGGTCGAAGGCAAAATCTAAGCCTTTGATATTTTGCTCGCCAGTATTTTGTAATTGAATAACATGGTCACGGTAAAGCGGTAATTCGTAAAAGCGCGGATCGTCATATTCAATCCAAGCGTTTAAAATTTCTGATAAATTTGCGCCAGCTTCTTCAATTGTAAGTCCTGCATTGTCGGTTACATCACACAGGTCTTCCTCGTAAGAAATACCCATTTCACCTTCTGGCACAATGCCGCAATGACGCAACGTATGGTCAGTTACTGCAGCGTCTAGTGTTGCAGTCATATCGGTATCGACTAAATCATCATGCTCAAACTGCCAGTAATCGAGTGTCAGTGTGGTATCGGTAGTCGGGCTAAACGCCAACCCGATGCTGATAGACTCAGATTCTTCTGCAAGCAAATCTGGGTTACCGAGTTCAAGTACGTTAGGGCTTCGCTCATCACCAAAACCCTCACAGTAAAGATCTGCCACAGCTTGGTTTGCACCACAATCATATGTAGCGGTCGTCGTGCGTAGTTTAACACCAGCCTGAGTTAGCGATGGTGCTCTAAATGAAGTTGACCAAGAACCACGAATGACGAGTTCTTCAAAAGGACGATAACTAAATGCAACTTTCGGATTAAAGGTGTCACCGAAATCATCATAGTCGTCATAGCGACCAGCTACTTGGAACTCTAACTGATCAGTTACAGGAATGAATAATTCAGCAAATAAGCCCCATTGAGTGCGATCAGCTTCTGATAAACTTGAACCAAAACCATAAACATCAACGAGATACTCATTCTCGGCACGTGCTCGGGAGTTTAGCGACGGAACATCGGTGATTTCTTCTTTACGAAATTCAGCGCCAAAAGCAGCACTTACCATATTGTCGCCCAGCTCAAATAGCTCACCAGAAATTCGTGCGTCCCAACCGTAAACCGTACTTTCACCGTCACGGGTTGGTTGTTCTTGCGTCATGGCAA
The DNA here is from genome assembly GCA_947492575.1 of uncultured Thalassotalea sp. Taxonomy (GTDB): domain Bacteria; phylum Pseudomonadota; class Gammaproteobacteria; order Enterobacterales; family Alteromonadaceae; genus Thalassotalea_F. The sequence continues at coordinate 775,455 of CANLNK010000001.1, read as the reverse complement.
GCAATGCATCATTTGCACTGTCACCTTCTAGGAAAGGGTTATACATTCCAAGTAAACTGCCTGTGCCACACGAAAGCGAATCAGAGTCGTAATCATAATCAGCGATAGAACCATCGTTACACAACTCACCATTCACTACTGCGTTGTATTTATAACGATTGTATATTCCCGCAATTGCCGTTTGTTCAGACTCAGACTTAGACAAGGTCACTGCAGTTTCCCAGTCCCAATCATTCAAACTACCACTCAATGAAGAAACCATACGTACGGCATTGGTTTCAACCTCAACGGTTCTCGGCGCAGAAAAACGCGCATCATATAAAATACCACGTAGTTCGCGATCGCCGGTCAGAGTTGTGTAGTAATATTGTGGATACACTAAATCGATTAGGCTCGGCACTGCATCCAATGCGCTCAATGGTGCCCATGCGGCTTCCTCATCATCAAGCTGATTAATCGGTGCAGGGCTTGAAACAGCTTGCGATTTTGTGCGAGAGAAAAAGATATCGGTATTCCAGTTAACATCACCGATATCTTTGTTAAAAATAAGTCCCGCAGAAGTGCTCTCTAGCGCGCTCAGTAATTCATCATCTTCGTTACGATAATACGCACAAATTTCTTCACCAAATTCTGTAGTGACTAAGTCGGTTTTACAGTTAGGGCTCGCAAGTTCTAAGTAGTTACCATCGGCGTCGGCAACATCGCTTGAGGCGAAATAGATATTTGGCGTACCTTTAGGGAGGTATGAGTAATTACTGACGAGCAAAGGGTCTCTAGTGTAGGAGCGGTCTTGCGCATGAAAGCTGTTTCGGTCGAAATGATCTGCAAACACTGTAACTTGACCACCTAGTATCTCGCCACCCCAAACAAGGTTCAAGTTGTACTTACCCTCGTCACTACCAGCAAAACTATTACCATATGACACATTAATTTCAGCGCCTTGGTAGTCTTTTTTCAAAATGTAGTTGATAACACCCGCTACCGCATCCGCTCCATAAATCGCAGAAGCACCTGAGGCTAACACTTCAATTCGCTCGATAGCAGCTAGAGGGATTGAGTTAATATCGACAAAGTTTTGGGTGCCGGACGCGAATGAACTGGCGGCAACGCGACGGCCATTGATAAGCGTTAGGGTAGCACTTGGACCTAATCCTCGTAGCGATGCTGCCGCTTGACCAGCAGGTGTTGACGTAGAAGTCGCGCCACTTTCAGAAGTAGTGAAACTCCCCGTACCACCGCGAGTTTGGTTAATTTGGCTCATCAATTCTGACACAGTTGCAGCACCAGAATTTGCTATATCCTCACTAGATAGCACCACCATAGGTTGCATACCTTCGAGATCGACGCCTTTAATTTGACTACCGGTAACTGTGATTTTTTCTACTTCCTGCTCGCTTGTGGTTTGAGCTTGAAGTGTGCCTGCTGTAAACAAACCAGCAACTAAAAGTGCTAGCTTGCTTTTGTGAAATGACGGAGTGAACTGTGCCATGTATCTACCCTTAATTTTCTAGCTAAAAGCCTTGCTCAGCGGCAATATTGATACAGGTACTCTCGTCTAAAAAAGTACACGCGCTGAGCAGATTTATTATTTTTGGTTCTAGATTGGGATTGAGAGCAGTGTTAATGGATTCTTTGCTTAAGAATACGTGGTTAACGAGTCGATTGCTTATCGTATCTATGCGTCAGGATGAAGACCTAACTATTTGATATTTTGTGATACTTTGTGAAAAGCTTGACGACAAAAATGCCCTTGAAATCGCCTGCGGATTTCAGGGTTTATTCGTCAAACCACTCCGAAAGGTAGTAGTTTTGATAAGAATATGTTGATAGCTTGAACGCTTTCTTGTACATATAAAAATACTTATCTCTAACTGAGCCATGAACTAAGGATGACCTTGGTCGCATTGGCGATGGATTACAGTGATAGGTTGCTTGTTGGCGCAAGCAGTTCCCGTTCTCTACTTTTAAGAAATACTCTGGTTGGAAAATCTTGTCAATAACAAAGTGCAGATTTTTTCATCGCCAATTTACAAAAACATCTTCCGTTTCCAGCAGTATTTAACACAAAAACTCAAATGATTACTCGGGTCGCAACTAGAAAGATTTTTTAGATTGTAACTTGGAATAAACAAGCGTTAAGAGAGAACAAAACATGTCGCCAAGTTCGCCAATTTCAGCACTAACGTCTGCAATTTTGCTGACAACATCCGTATTATATAGCCACATCTCAGAAGCAAAATTTAGTCACACAAAACTCTTTCTCGTTGGTGGTGGATTAAAGACTTGCTCATCGATGTCACCAAACCAATGCCAGTCGTCGGCAACATTTGAAAAAGCAGACGTCAAACAAACTGCCTATTACCAAGTTACTGCTGATAATATCGACTTGCTGTTTAGTCATTGGCCCAAAGACCACCTTTTAACTCAACGAGAAGAACTCAGTAAACTACTAAAAAGAATGGCAAGTAAAAGTGCCAACAATCCTCTAAACCGCAATCAATTAAGAAGCCTTTGGCGCAAGTACGACACAAGCAAAGTCATTAATAAGCTAGCCGACAAAGAGTATTACATGATGCTAGATGCATTAGAGGTAGCACAGTTTTCTGATACTCATCAAAATAGCGTCCAAAGTGACAACCGTAATAGGCTCAAAGAAGAAGTTTCTTTGAGCAATACAAAGAACCCGTTTTCAATTGAGGTATTTTCTAGATTTCGCGAGTTAGCACATCTAAAAATGGAATATAAATCAAGTGTTAATACATCAACTGTACAAGCAGAATCCAAAAACCTATCAAATGAGAATACGTCTAGAAAGCCCAATATTTTGGTCGTTACAGCTTCAGCTAGAGATCCATTTGAAGCGGTAGATTTTTATACCCAAGTGTTTGCTCAGACTGACGCAAATGTGACTTGGCTTCCTATCGATGCGGCACTTAATAGACTTTGGCAAGAAAAAGGAAACAGCACAGAAGCCTGCCAAGAATTACCAGCTTATCAAGCAAGAATTTTGGGCACTATTAACCGATCTTCTGTCTATTCAGATCTAGTCGATTATCAACAGAACCTTTGTGCCCAACCAGAAAAGCTTACCGAACTTATACAAACTGCAGATGGCATTTTTATCAACGGTGGTGACCAATCACTTACTACACAAGCCTTTAAAAATATTGACCATTCAGATTCTCTTCTACTTGCCGCAATACGTTCGCAACTAACTAGCAATCAACTTGTCGTTGGCGGCACCAGCGCAGGTACTGCGGTAATGTCAGGTAATTACGACAATGTTTTCTCGGGAGACAGCGTGACTAAAACCAAAGCCACAAGGGCTATCCCAATGATCACTAACGGCAGAAGTGAAGTAGCACTGGTGAGAGGCGCTAAAGCCGACCAACTCCCTAACGCTGGCTGTCAAAAAGCAAGCCAATGCGACGATGATTTAAAAAATGATGACTTAACTTACAACAGCAAAGGCGGTATCGGGTTATTTTCATTTGGCATAATGGATACCCATTTTTCAGAGCGAGGCCGAGAAGGACGTTTAGCAAAGTTACTTGTCGATACCCAGGCCCCTTTTGCATTTGGTGTTGATGAAGCAACGGCGCTAGAAGTTAGTTGGCAAAGTCCTGAAAGTGATGCTTCAGACAAGCACCCAAAAAATGTTGAGCAAGTTTTAATGAAGGTAGTTGGTCAGTCAGGTGTTTATGTGATTGAAAATAGTTTCAATAAAAATCGGTCTGAAAACAAAGTACTCACACACTATCTAACTCGAGATGACACCGCCAGACTTATGCCGAAAAGCAATGTGCTGAACATGACGTTTGCTCCATGGAAAATGTCTGCTGCACCTTTGAATATTGAGTTACCCACTATTAAAGAGAAGCTGTTCGAAGGCGAAACATTTAAGTTATTCGCTAAAGCCATATGTTACTCAGACCAAAAACAAGTTAATGCAGAAAGCCGCTGGAGTGACGCTGTTACGCCAATCAGCTTAACTAAACAGGGGAATTGGCAACATGGCATAGGGAAAGTTAAGTTAGCAGATATGAGTAAAGACTACTGTAGTTACAAAAACTTAGCGTTAGACTTTTCTATGTAACTTATTCAGTTTGCCTCTAAGAGCTTTTTGAGAGGAGTAGCTGTGTAAAGTTAAACAAGCAGAACTTTCGGTATTGAGAGTTCTGCTTTATTTAGTGAGATAAGCGTTAACTATTTAGGAAGTAAAAGAGAATCGAACAGCTCTATCGTTACGCTTTCTCCAGCACTAACTCTACCCTGCTCTTGTGGCAACAAAATAAAGCAATTGGCTTTTGCAATGCTAGTGAGAATACCTGAGCCTTGCGCACCAGTAGAAGTCACTTTCAGATCGCCGCTATCAGACATTGACCAAACAGCTCGCTGAAAATCCATACGCCCAGGGGCTTTTTTCAGGTCTGTTGTGGTCTTAGCTTGTAATTGAATTCGTTTAGGCACCTCTGCTTCCATCAACTGATATAGCGCCGGCACGACTAACTGATAAAACGTCACGAGTGCTGATACCGGATTACCTGGCAAGCCGAAAAAATAACTTTGCGAAAATTTTCCAAAAGCAAATGGTTTGCCCGGTTTCATTGCTATCTTCCAAAAACCAATATCACCTTGCTCATTGAGTACTTGCTTAGTGTAGTCAGCGTCACCAACTGACACCCCGCCACTCGAAATAACCACATCCGCCTGCCTATTTGCATCGCTAAACGCCTGGGTAATGAGCGCTTTGTCGTCAGGAATTACACCAAAGTCAATCACCTTAACGTTAAGTTTTTCCAGCATCGACGACAAAAAATAGCGATTACTTTCATATATATCGCCCTCCGTTAAGGCTTCTCCCGGTTGTTTTAACTCATCCCCTGTGGCTATCAATGCAACAGTCAATGGTTTAACGACCGCGACTTTAGCAACACCAACACTAGCCAATGTGCCAATATCTACTGAGGTTAAGGTTTTACCGTTTGCAAGTATGCAATCATCTAAGCGGATATCCTCGCCTGCATACCTTACATGCTGCCCTGCTCTTACCGCTTGCAAAAAACTGACTTGTGTACCATCAGTAGCATTAGATTGACTCTCTTTAACTTCCGTATTCTCTTGCATTTCAACCGAATCACAACCTTCAGGAAGTTTTGCGCCTGTCATTATACGGACACACTGACCTATCTCCACCTTGCCTTGAAAAGGCGTGCCAGCCATTGCACGACCCACTAATGTAAGCGTTTTATTCTCTTTTAAACTCTCAGCATTGAAGGCATAGCCATCCATTGCAGAATTGTTGTGAGGAGGCACATTAACAGGGCTTATCACGTTTTCAGCTAATACTCGGCCTAAGGCTTTCTCAATAGCGATGTTTTCTGAAGAGAGCCTGAGCTCGAGGTTGTCTGCGATAATTTGTTGAGCTTGTTCGAACGGCAATAAATTAGGTTGGCTAAAACAACTAGTCACGAAATGTCCCAATGATTTACGTCTTAATGAGGAATGCCAATTAATATAACCTTTTTTAAGGTTATTGCATTGAATAATTGAGTAGTGGTGCAGCCAGTGCCAGTAACTAAAACGCTAAATTGGCATAAGCTACTTCAACCCCTTATATCCCAAGCAGCCGCTAAAGCTTGTAGTTTTTTGTGTTGTTGCATATGCTAAACGTACAAATTTATTCACCGAGCTTATGCGCGCTACGTTTAACAATATGCCGTTTAAGCCGTAACAAGCGACCAATGCAATAGCGTTAGTCTCTTATGTTGCCAGGGTTAACTAGGAAACGCGTTAGCCTCCCGTACTTGGAAAGGTTGAATGCTTACAGATACTTTTGGTCGCAGGTTTTATTACCTGAGGCTCTCTATTACCGACGTTTGCAACTTTCGTTGCCAATATTGTCTGCCTGATGGTTATCAATGTGATCACGACAGGCAGTTTTTAAGCTTGCCTGAAATTCGCAATGTCGCTCAAACCTTTGCTTCACTCGGTACTGAAAAAATTCGCATTACCGGCGGCGAGCCATCACTTCGTAAAGATTTGCCAGAGGTTATAAAAACCTGTAAACAAACGCCAGGCATTAAGCAGGTGGCAATTACGACCAATGGCTACAAACTGCCAGAGATGCTACCACAATGGATAGATGCAGGCCTTGATGCACTCAATGTGAGTATCGATAGTTTGGACGCCAAACAATTCAACCTGATTACTGGTCACGACAAATTAGACACCATTTTGAAAGGTATCGATTTAGCGGTTGCGCATCCTAATCTGAAAGTGAAAGTTAATACGGTGCTAATGCGCAATTTTAACTACCAATCGCTAGAGCAATTTCTTTCGTGGGTAAAAGGTATGCCGATCTCGCTCCGATTTATCGAACTTATGCAAACAGGCGACAATACGACCTTCTTTGACGAGCAGCACGTGCAAGGTGAAGAGATAAAGCAGTACCTATTGGCAAATGGCTGGAGTGAGCAAATACGAGAGAAAACAGCAGGTCCTGCACAAGAGTTTTGTCACCCTGACTACCAAGGTACCATCGGTTTAATCATGCCTTACAGCAAAGATTTTTGTGCTACATGTAACAGGCTCAGAGTTAGTTCCTTGGGCAAGTTACACTTATGTCTATTCGCTGAACATGGACACGAATTACGCCCGTTATTGACCGAAGCGGATAGTGAAACGGTTGCCGCGCACATCACCTCATTAATGTCAGATAAAAAAGTTAGCCACTTCCTACAAGACAAATTGACAGGTGCTACCAAACATCTCGCCATGCTGGGAGGTTAATGATGTCATTGAGTTCACAACCAGACTGTATCGGCATTGTTCTCGCAGGCGGTCAATCTACTCGTATGGGGCAAGACAAAAGCCAGCTTGAAACCCAAAATAATCAAAACATGTTGGACTTTAGCCAATCGTTACTGAAAAGCATTGGCATCAACCACGTGGTTGTTAGTGGCACAAAACAAGGCATTGCTGATACCGTGCAGCATTTGGGGCCCGTTGGCGGCATCTATTCCGTCATGTCTTCGCAAGCTTGTAAAGCTGCGTTGATTATTCCTGTTGATTTACCCTTGATGACACCTGATGTGTTAGCAAATTTGAAACGCGCTGGCGAACTTAGTCAAAAGGCGACGTATTTTAACGATCACGCCTTGCCACTTTATTTGCCCAATAATGTCTTTACCGACATGTATTTTAACCAGCAGTTTAACCAGCAAGCCTTGACTAGTTTGTTTGAACACCACTGCTCTGGGCAGAGCAAAAACAAGAAAAATGGGCCGTCGATGAAAGCTATGTTAAGTAGCATGCCGCATCAAGCGATTCGTTGCCAAGCGCCGTCGACCTTAACAAACACTAATACACCTGAGCAGTGGCGCGCTGCTCAGCAGCAACTAAACCTTATCAGGAGTGCATGATGGCGAAAGCTTCATTGGACGAATTTATTCCACTAAATATTGCCGTATTAACCGTATCTGACACGCGAGATGAAAGCACTGATACTTCGGGGAAAGTATTAGTTGACCGCCTTACAGAAGCGGGCCATAAATTAGCAGAGAAAGCTATCGTTAAAGACGATGTGTATCAGCTTCGCGCTATTATGTCGAAGTGGATTGCCAGTGACGATGTACAAGTTGTTATCTCAACTGGCGGCACAGGCTTTACTGCTCGCGACAACACACCAGAAGCGATCCAACCGTTATTCGATAAGAATATTGAAGGGTTTGGCGAAATCTTCCGTCATATCTCTTTAGGAGAAATTGGCACCTCGACCATTCAGTCTCGTGCGCTAGCGGGGATGGCTAATGGAACAGTGATTTTCTGTGTACCTGGTTCTTCAAATGCCTGTAAAACAGCATGGGACAAATTAATTTCAGAGCAAATTACCTCAAATCATAAACCATGCAACTTCGCCCCACATTTGAAAGGTATGAACGCCAACGGTTGTGAGACAAGAAACTAATGAGCGCTATTCTTTCACACCTCAATGCCAAAGGCGAAGCGAACATGGTGGATGTCACCGACAAAGCGGTCACGCAACGTCAAGCAAGTGCCGAAGGTTACATTTCAATGACGCCAGAAACGTTTGAGATGATTACCGAAGGTAAACACAAGAAAGGTGATGTTTTTGCTGTTGCGCGTATCGCAGGCATTCAAGCAGCTAAAAAGTGCGGCGACTTAATTCCACTTTGCCACCCTCTGATGCTCACTAAGGTACAAGTCGATTTTACGCCTATAGCCGAAACCAATAGCGTTAAAGTAACTTCTCTTTGTAAGCTTTCCGGTCAAACTGGCGTGGAAATGGAAGCACTAACCGCAGCATCAGTAGCCTTGTTAACCTTATTTGATATGTGTAAGGCAGTAGATCCAGCAATGGAAATTAGCGGCATCAAAGTGCTGACAAAATCAGGCGGTAAAACCGGCCATTGGGAGCACTCGCAACAATGTTAACAGTTTTATTTTTTGCTCAACTTCGTGAAAGGCTCGGTACAGACAAGCTTATCATTGAAACGCCCGCTGAGAGTTGGACGGTAGCAGATTTAACAAAACACCTCGTTGGCCAATATCCAGAGTGGCAAAAGTCGTTACTCGCTAGCAATATCATTACCGCAGTTAATCAACAAGTAGCTGATAAAGCACAAGCATTAAAATCTGGAGATGAGATTGCTTACTTTCCGCCGGTGACGGGAGGATAACTGGCCGTGGATACTTTTATCCGTGTCAGCGTTGAAGACTTTTCGATCGCAGATGAAGTTGACAAGTTAACTAACGCAAATGTCGATGATGGCGCTATGGTGACCTTCACTGGCAGAGTGCGAAAGCGCAATGATGGGCACGATGTCACAGGGTTATTCTTAGAACACTACCCTGCAATGACCAACAAGCTACTTGCCGATATTTGCCAACAAGCGAGAGCTAAGTGGCAATTAAACCGAATTGTCGTCATTCATCGCGTCGGCCAACTTTATCTAGGCGACAATATTGTGTTTGTTGGCGTCACCAGCGAACACCGCGGTGATGCGTTTGCAGCTGCAGAATTTATTATGGACTATCTCAAAGTCAGCGCCCCTTTTTGGAAAAAAGAAACCCGCGCTAATGGCGATTCACGCACTGATGAGTGGGTTGAAGCCAAGGCAAGCGATCAAGAAAAGGCGGCTCACTGGTCTTGAAGCGCAGTATGAAAAAGACATCATTTCTCATCTTAATTGCCCTCATTTGTAGTGTTTTATTCAGCTTTATTATGAGCTTTTCGGCAACTGCTGCAATCATGGATAAAAAAGCAAAGCCTGAGAGTAAAGTAAAAGTCACGCAGGAAAAAGTTACGCTGGAAAAAATCACAGCGGAAAAAGTTACACTGAAAGTTGCGGTTGCGAGCAATTTCCTCGCGACAGCAAAAGCGCTAACCCCAGTTTTTGAAAAGCAATACAAGGTGAGCGTGCAATGGATTAATGGCGCCTCTGGGAGTATTTACCAACAAATTAAACACGGCGCGCCCTACGACGCATTTTTCTCTGCAGACAAGCTTCGCCCTGAAAAGCTCAAAGTGTCTAAACATTTACTGTGGAATACGGTTAGGCCCTATACCCTCGGACAGCTGAGTTTGTTTTCCGCAAAACACCCGAATATGACGTTGGCAGACATCAAGAATCACCCTAGAAATTTTCCACGTATCGCGATAGCAAATCCCGAGACAGCCCCTTATGGCTTAGCCGCTAAAGCTTGGCTAAGTGAACATGGGCTTTGGGAAGCTTATAAAAAATCACTTATTGTCGGAAGCAATGTAGGTCAGACGTTTCAGCAAGTGCGCACTAAAGCTGTCGATGCTGGCTTTGTATCATCGGGCCAACTGGTTGCCCACCAGCTTTTGACAGTCCCTGTACCGCTAAAGAATCCTGAACAGCTAATTCAATATGCTGGCGTTCTAGCAACCAGTAAGAATGCAGAAACCGCCGAACTGTTAATCGATTATTTTCGTACCGAAAGCGTGCAATTAAAGCTAAGTGAATTAGGCTATCTGCCGCTTTCTCAGTCTCAGTTAGCCAAAAATGAAGCACTAGAAAATAAGCTTCTGACAATGGAGCAACACTAATGTCTGAACTCGACTGGCTAGCGACTATCACAACCTTAAAACTCGCAGGCATCACCACGATAATTTTGCTTGCCTTAGGTACGCCACTAGCATGGTGGTTAAGCCGATTCGAATCTAGGTGGCGCGTGGTGATTGAAGCCTTAGTCGCACTACCACTAGTATTGCCACCAACGGTACTTGGTTTCTACCTATTATTAGCATTCTCTCCAGATGCCCTGCCCGGCCAGTTTTGGCAAAGCGTTACAGGAACTCAGCTGGCATTTAGCTTTTCAGCCATTGTAATAGGCTCTCTTTTTTATTCACTGCCCTTCGTTGTTCAACCCTTGCAAAAAGCCTTTGAACAAATAGATCAGAACGTGCTCGACAAAGCTGCGATGCTAGGTGCTTCGAAGTTTGATCGCTTTTTCAGCGTAGTGTTGCCGTTAACTAAAACCAGCTTTATCACAGCTGCGACTCTTGGTTTTGCACATACTGTTGGCGAATTTGGGGTAGTGTTAATGATTGGCGGCAATATCCCTGATGAAACCCGTGTACTGTCTATCGCCTTATTCGATCATGTAGAGGCCTTTAACTATTCAGCCGCTCATCAATTATCAGCGATATTGTTAATTGGCTCTGTGATAGTGTTATCGCTGGTTTATTTGCTCAATTACACGCAGCAATATGCACAAGCTAGTCGTAACAAGCATGCAATCAAGGTGTCTAATGGCCAGAACAACGGATAGCTCAATGACCGAAGGCATAGAACAACTGTCCTTATCGATAAGGTATCAACACCCTGATAAGACTAGAATAAATGGTTCAGAAAGCCCATTTTTATTAACTATTGATGAGCAACTTGCACTCAATGGCATCACGGGCTTTTTCGGTCACTCAGGTGCAGGTAAATCAACGCTGTTAAAAATCATTGCTGGCATCACCACGCCAACAGAAGGTGAAATTTCGTATAACGATGAGTTACTCTATTCAAGCCAAGAAAATACCAATTTAGCCAGCCACCAACGAGACATAGTCGGCGTTTTCCAACACGATACCCTGCTGCCTCATTTAAGTGTCTACGATAACTTACTGTATGGCAGAAAGCGGGTTAAAAAGCGTAAAAAAATAAGTACTGATATACAGCTGCTTAATATAGATAATATTGTCCAACAGGCAGGTATCGAGCACCTACTCAATCGTGATATTAGCTCGCTCTCAGGTGGAGAAAGGCAACGTGTCGCTATTGTCCAAGCAGCATTGGCAGAGCCAAGACTATTGCTGCTAGACGAACCGGTTACAGCGCTAGATAGAGACAGCAAGTGGCAGATTTTGAAGTTAATCAAAACCCTGCAGCGATACACTCAAACACCTATTATCTTTGTGAGTCACAACGTCGATGAACACCTTTTTCTGTCAGACCATTTATGGGTATTTGCCAAAGGACAGCTCATTAACAAAGGTCTTACTCAACACGTTATCAACGACTTAAGCCATGGTTCAACAGCCGAGAGTTATTCAAACGATGATGCTCAAACTATTCGAAGCACTGCGAAGAATATACTAGCGCCACAAACTGCTATTGTGGGTACAGTCGCAAGGCCGACTCATTCGGAACTGGCTCAAAACGTTGGCTTAGTGACAATTGCGTTGGAAAATGGTGTAGAACTTTATGCCATGCAAGAACAGATAGAATCTCCGCTACGTAATGATATAGGTTTAGAAGGCAGCGATAACATTAGTGCGTTTATTTTAGCAAGTGATATCAGCCTCTCAACATATGCTGAACACAACAGCTCTATCGTCAATCATATCGAAGCTAAGATCAGCGATATCAGCACTACAGAGAAGCATGCGCTGGTGAGCTGCGACGTGAAAGGGCAAGTATTTTTCGCCACCATTAGCTTGTATTCATTGTATAAATTAGACATTAGTGTTGGACAAACCATTTACCTGCAATTTAAAGCAGGTGCGATTAAACGTCTGAGCTAGTAACTTATACCACCTGAATTTAGAAGGAAATATTAATGCTTACCTCACAAGAACAGCTAAGATATGGCCGCCAAATTATGCTCAAAGACATAGGAGAATCAGGCCAATTAGAATTGCAATCTGCCAGCGTACTTATCGTTGGCATGGGCGGGCTTGGCTGTCCTGTTAGTCTCTACCTTGCTAGTGCTGGCATCGGTAAGCTGATTATTTGTGATGGTGATGTAGTAGAAAGCACAAATTTGCAGCGACAAGTGTTATTCAATGAAAACGACATAGGTAACAACAAAGCAGAAGTCGCTCAAGAGAAATTAAGCCTGCAAAATAGCTTCATCGATATTGAAGGTATTGACGAAATGTTCAATGACGAGTTAGCAGAAGAGGTGTTGCCTGAGGTTGATTTAGTGATCGACTGCACGGACAACCTTGCCACCCGTTATTTGATGAACCATTACTGTCATCAATTCCAAGTGCCATTGATTATCGGTGCAGCAACAGGTTTAAGCGGACAAACCATGTTAATTCGATCGCATGAAGGCCATGCCTGTTATCAATGCTTGTTTCCCGAAAGCGATCAGCAAGTTGAAGAAAACTGCCAGACTTTAGGCATATTAGGGCCAATACTCGCCATCGTTGCTGGCATGCAGGCATTGACGGCGATAAAGCTATTAACAGGTAATCCCGTTAACGACAGCCAACTGCAACTTTTTGATGGATTAAGCCAGACTTGGCAAACCATAGGACTGCAAAAGCAAGCTAATTGCCCTGTCTGTGGATAGCATAATCAATATTTAAGGATTCTCGCGTCCAAATCATTTTAACGAAAAAGCCCGCTTTCGCGGGCTTTTCCTTTAAATTCTGTGGTTAATACTTAATTGGATGAAACCAGCTAGTTATTGATAAGCTCTGCCGGTGTTGAGCTTACGTATCATTTTATCAGCCCCAAATTTTTGTCGTTGACCGCGGCTCGCCAGCCACCTAACCATTCTGATTTCGCATCGATATTTTGATAAGGGCAATTGTCCCGAGATTTGCCGCTAAGGCCTGCTTGATAACCATTTGAATGTGCTCTACCTAGACGATCTCTTTTTTGTCTTCTCATAGATCTTTTCTCCGTAACTTAATGATAAGTATAATGAATTATTCTATAAAGCGGACGACATTGAACATCAGTCGACAATTCATTTAAAAACAAAATTTACTGTATTGCAATAACAAAAGCTTAATAAAAGTGTCATTTTTTGTAAGTGAAATGTTAATACTCTCTGATAACTATTGGATGGAATTTAAACCATAAATAAAACAGCAATTTACTTAATAGCTATATATCGTTTTATTTGTATCCAATAATTTATTAGACAAATAAAGTTTAATAACTGACTTATATTATGAACGTTTTTTTAATTAAAAAACGTTCATAAAAATTAGTTGCCAACACCTTAAAGTTGAGCTAAAAATCCAATCGTAATCTTTATATTTATTTTTTGAGTATTGTTATGACAACTACTAGCACACCAAAAGATAGCTTTAAAGCTAGCCGTAAGTTTTATGATGACAGAAACTATCCAAGAGGCATGAGTCGCAGTGGTGACTATACCCTTTCTGAAGTTCAAATTTTAGAAAACCATGGCGTTGCCCTGCAAGAACTTGCAACGGCAAAACGCGAACCACTCAATGACGAGGAACAACGCTTCGTCGAAGTATGCCAAGGAAGTTTGTTACCAGAGAGTAAAGTGGAAAAAGCTTGGTTGAAATACCAAAACAAGGTACTCACACCAAAACAATTTCACACGCTATTTGGCCGCACTAAAGTAGAAGCCGGAGAAGACGATAGTACGGCCGACCCTATCGACTTAGAAAGCGACTAACTTGTATATTTTACCTTTTGTTAAAGCCGTTACCCTCTCAATAGCGGCTTTAACATCCCCTCTAAACCATTCAATTTTATTTCGTATACGAGCGCTAACTGTTTACCTAATTTTCCTTCCGGAAAGCCGTTGCTGTTAAACCACACAAGATAAGGTTCAGGAAGCTGGAGTAACTTGCGTCCAGCATATTTGCCAAAGGGCATGGTTTGATTAATTGCGTCAATTAACTCGGCTTGGTTATCAGGTAACAAATAACTTCCTTATAAAATAAAAATGCAGGGCTCAAACGGAGCATTATCTTGTAGGAGATCTTATACCAATTTAATCAAATATTTAATGCAATTAGTATTATCTCGATAAGCCGTAATCTGCCAAGAAGATAAATGTCATAAAAAATTCACTTCAAAAGTATTTACCCTGAAAATCATAACAAAATCAGTAACTAGCCCCTTAAAGATGGTCAACCAGTGAAATAAAAGTGTCATAAGTGCTAACTATACTCGCCCCGAATCACCGTATTACCAACTCTCAAGGAAACTCTATGTCAATTATCCGCAAGCGAAGTGCTGCACACAAAGCTTATATCCCGACTAATGTTCGAGATAACCACTACTTACTTGCTGAATTCCCGTTAACAGACCGTATTATTGACCTATTTTCAGCACAGGAAGGTGCAACGACTCCACTTAATCACTATGGCGACCTTTATCAGTTCATCGCCAATAAGCTTTTTGCACTAAGTAAAAAATATGAAGTAAGCAATAGCCTGTTTATTGCTAACGATAAGCTAGCGCGCGTGCGCTATTCGCAGGAAATGCACCAGTGGCAAACTAACCAGCAAATATTGTTTTACTACAACCCTGCTTATCACGAGCTTCAAAAAACCTTTTTCGACGCTAACCACCGCGCAGAAAAAATCACTTTATTATTTCTTGCGACAGGCAATGACATTCGTATCAACGCGGCAAGCTTCCATGCGAAAATTACTCACTTACTGGAAGAGCTGGAAAAATCATTGGAACTTGGAGAATTGAACTACCGTTTAAGAGACCATCAACACCTAACCTATGACTTGTTTGCCAAAGCAAAAACAGGTGTTGAGAGTAAAGCGCAGAAACTGAGAACCATCAAAATTCGCTATGCAAGCCAGCACGTAGAGTTGCCTGTTTCACAACGACAAATGACTTACGCCATCGTAAGCCTGCCAGTTAAATCTGATTTGGTAAATCTAGCAGATATTGATTTGAACTCTAGCGATCCTTATAACCCGCTATACGCAATGGTGACAGACGCCTTCACCAAAGCGGCTAAGCGCTACAACCTAAACAACGGTGCGTTAATCGCCAATGGTTTAATTCCCATTGTTCGTCATAGTGAGTACGAGACACTATCACGTATTGGGGAGCTGCAAATGCTCGGCTACAACCCTGAAATGTCACCGTGTGGCGTGATCAGTAAATGGGACGCAAAAGCACTTGTCGACAACATTCACTTAGTTTTCGTTGCCACCAAAGAAAACCAGGCTGACTCGGCACATGCGAAGTTTTTAAATCAGATAGAAATGGCGATAAAGTCAATGACGAGCGAGCTTAAAATGTTGCCAGAAGAAAACGAGGTTATCGTACGTTTTCATCAACATATTGCTTACGATTTAAAATAGTCTAATTTATTACTAAAAATATATAGACGTCTAAACGTCCATAATGTATCTTTACCAAAAGTTAGACATGTTATGGGCGTTTTACGAATGACAACAAATCTTCAAACAGCAACTCTCGCTGGTGGTTGCTTCTGGTGTATTGAAGCGGCTTTCAATCAACTGCAAGGAATTCAATCGGCTGTATCTGGTTATATGGGCGGTACGAAAGAAACAGCAGATTATAAAACGGTTTGTAGTGGTGAAACGGATCACGCAGAAGTGGTTCAATTAACGTTTGATCCAGAACTTATCTCTTACCGCGAAGTGTTAGAAATATTTTTTGCTTTGCACGACCCGACGCAACTTAACCGTCAAGGTAATGATATTGGCCGACAATACCGCTCAGCAATATTCTTTCACAACGAAGAACAGCAGCAAGCCGCTAATGCGATTATCAGTGAAATCAATGATGATAAGATTTGGCCAGATCCTGTTGTTACGGAAGTAACTGCAGCGATTGAATTTTTTGGCGGTGAAGAATATCACCAAGGCTATTTCAACAACAATCCTGAGAATCAATACTGCCAAGCGGTTGTCTCGCCGAAACTGCTTAAGTTTAAGCAGACCTTCGCTAGCAAACTTAAATAACCGAACTTGATGTAATTTTATTTAAGGCATTAGTATTAAATCAGTACTAATTTAGCGCTAAACACGAAAAAGCCGAACGCTTATATATCAGGCGTTCGGCTTTTTTATTAATTACATAGCGACTATCTTATTACGATTGCCTACCCTAAGGGCTTGTGCTCCAAGCTATACCTTTCATCCAAGCAAAGTTCCTAGGCCTTAAGTTAGCAACTTAACTTAGTACATCAATGTGTAAAGTTTACGGCGATATTTGGATGCTAGCGGGTCACCATCTGGTAATGCCTTCATAACATCCAACAAGAGCTTTTTACTCTCTGCGTCATCACGTACCGTTTGCACCTGCCTAAATAACAAGGCTAATGCCTCTTCTTGGCGATTAACTTGGCTGTATTGCGCTGCCAACTGCTGAACTAACGCAGCGTCACTAGGGTTTGATTCTAGTGCTTGTTCTAGCGCTTTTATTTCTGGTGAATCAGCGGCTTCGTTTGCAAGCTCAATCTTCGCAGTAATCGCTTGATAGTAGCTGTCCTGATCGACCATTTTGATGGTTGCTAATAATGCTTCTGCGTCAGCTGTCTTGCCAATAGAAATACAAGCGTCGGCAAGTACTAATTTGATGTCTGCACGCTCAATGTCTAGTTCATACGCTTGCTTAGCTAACGTATAGGCTTCGTTAGGGTTATTCTCGGCAAGTGCTTGGCGAGCACTTGATAGAAACTCATCTTGCGGCTTTGGTAAATGTTTATCTAAGAACTGAGCGATAGTCTCGTCTGTTTGTGGACCTGAGACGCCATCAATTGGCTGTCCATCTTTAACCAACACAGCAGTAGGTAAACCTTGAATGCCAAATTGCATAGCGATTTGCTGGTGTGTTTGACAGTCTACGTCTGCAAAAATAATATTTTCAGCTGAAGCAGTTAAAACCGCTAGTTTATCTCTGAGCTCTACACTCTCGGGCACTTGGTCCGCCCAGAATGCGACAAGCACTAACTTCTCTTTTGAATCTTCTAATACAACTTGTTGAAAGTTTTCTAATGTTAAAGATACCGCGTTTGAATTCACTGGTTTGCCTCTAAATTTGCTTATGTCTTTATTGTTGGGGCAATCTTGCAAAGAAACAAGTCATAAAAAGTGTATAGAACTACTGACAGTATTCTAACTGCTCAAAAACAGGCTGACGAATAAGAGTATTGCAATTCCCGAACACATCACTAAAATACGCGCCCGCTGCCAAAAGGAAGGTCATTCTCATCGAGCTTAATGACAATTGGTTTAGTCTCCAAGGAACCGCGCCTGTCTGAAGTTTCTGGCTCTTAATGCCAGTAGTGTTTTATTTATTCAGTGGCGCGCTAACGATGCACTTTATGTGAGTGCGTTGCCGCTCTCGTTTTGGAGTCTATTATGTCTATTTCACTATTTGCCGATATCGTTGGTATGGCAGGCACGTTCCTTGTTGTCCTCGCGTTTTTTCTTATTCAACTAGAAAAGCTTGATCCTAAAGGGTTGAAATACAACCTATTCAATCTGGTGGGTGCAATTTTACTGCTTATTAGTCTGTGCATTAACTTTAACTTAGCCAGCTTTGTAATCGAAATATTCTGGATATCAGCATCTGTTGTTGGCATTTACAAGTACTATTCGCGTAAGCCTGCTAACGCCTAATCAAGAACGTATTATATTGGCGCATGTTGCGTTGGCTTTGATAGCCGTTGAAAAAGTCATAAAAAAGGGCCGATTGGCCCTTTCTTTTTGTCATAATTCCTAAAGTCCATTAGCTAAACATACTTTTTAGCGATCATATCAACACCACGCCAAACCATAGACTGCCAATCAAAATGACTACTATTGTCATCTTTTAAGCCTTTAAGTTGATTAAATAAAAAGGGCTCAATGTTATTAGCTTCAAGGCGTTTTTTCTTGATAACTTTCATTTGCCAATGCGGGAATTTAGGTGAGCTAATTGGCTCACGAATATGGTAGTTGAGTAATTTGTGTCGCTTATCTTGATAGATTCTCAAAAACAATCGGTCAACTGCTTGCTGCTCACCCTCAAAATATTGAATGAACAAACCATCTTGATAACATAAAAAGCCAGTAATACCCGCGTCAGAGTTTCGCTCGATTGATTCCTCAATTAAGCTCTCTAGTGCTTCATCACTAAACGGGTGAATAGGTTCACTGATATATATATAAGCTTTCATTTTTAGTTTAACGGCTCAGAACAGACAAAAACATTTAATGTTACTGATTTCATTGGCTACTACCACTGTCACTGCCCTAAACAGTTCAAGGAGCCAGGAGCAATATATCCCAAGAATACTTACTTATTCACTGACCTATTGTTGGGGCAAACACAAACATAAACATAAACAAGAGACAAAACTAAACTTTTGCTTTTTCTCCGCCCCTGGCAAGTAGCTCTATCCCCCGCCAAATCATGTCATGCCACTCTTTACCATCGACACTGGCCACCTTCATAAGTTTCATGAGATTAAAAATAAAAGGTTCGATACTGTGATTAAACTCTGTAGCACTGTCTACATATCGCATATGCCATTTAGGAAACCGTCGGGGTCCATCATCATCTACATAGATCATATTGATGATTTTATGGCGTGTATCTTGCGATATTTTGGTAAATAAATCCCCTAATTCTATACTTTCGCCTTCAAGATATTGAATAAAGGTATTGTTTTTAAAACAAAGAAAGCCTGTTATTAGATGATTTGTATTTTCAGCTGAAGCTTTATCGGCAAGCTCCATCAACTCATGGTAACTAAATGGCTGACAAGCCTCGCTAATATAGATAAGTGATTTCATAAAAGCTCTTGCAACGATATAAACAACATGTAAGTTAACTCTAGGTTAACAATGAAAAATATGTAAAATTTTGATCGTTACATTAAAAGCGATGCTATCGCTGCAAGGAACTCTTCCACAAATGCAGAGTTACTTAAAATATGCCGCTAAGCCGATAATAGACCTCTTGCAATAATGACCTTTTGAATCTCACTCGTACCTTCATAAATTGAAGTTATACGCACGTCGCGCGCTAAACGCTCAAGCGGATATTCTTTTATATATCCTGCGCCTCCGAGTAATTGCTGCGCATCGTAACAAGCTTTGTTGGCTTTCTCTGAGGCAAATAGTTTAGCCATGGAAGCTGCTTGACCAAAGGGCAGTCCCTTCTCTTTTAAATCAGCTGCTTGCATTAATAGTAGGCGTGACGCCTCTAGTTCAGTGTATCTATCAGCCAATTTCCATTGTAAACCTTGGAAGCTCGATAATGATTGACCAAACTGCTCACGCTCTGTGATGAACTGTCTCGCATAGTCCATGGCCGCTAAACCAACACCTAACGCTAAAGAACCGATACCGATGCGACCGCCTGCTAATTCACCGACAGCAATGGCAAAGCCTTTGTCCTCTTCGCCCATCAACGCAGATGCTGGTATACGGCAATTATCAAAATGAACTTCATTGGTCGGTGATGCTTTCTGGCCCATTTTTTCTTCTGCTTTACCGATTGTCATTCCTGGCGTACCCGCTTCAACGAGAAAACAAGAAATGCCTTTACCTTTGCGTGCTTCAGGGTTTGTCACCGCCCAAACAACAAATACACCCGCAAATGAGCCACTGGTGATATAGATTTTGCTGCCATTTAATACATAGTCATCGCCGTCTTTTACCGCAGTTGTTTTCATGCTGGCAGGATCAGAACCGGCAGCAGGTTCTGTTAAACAAAAGCCACCCGCCAAGTATTCGCCGCTACATATTTTAGGCAGATATTTTTGTTTTTGTTCGTCATTACCTACGGCTTGAATAACTTCAGCTACCATATTGGTCACAGACGTAGTAACAGCAGTAGACGCACAAGCTCTAGCAAGCTCGGTAATCGCTAAACTAAACGCCACAGTACCCGCTTCAACGCCACCGTACTCACTTGAAATATTTAGCCCCATAAAGCCTAGTTCAGCGAGTTTTTTAAGGTTAGCTTGAAAGAGAGTTTGGTCGTTATGATGATCTAGCTCAGCAGCTACCGGCGCCAACTCGCTGTCTGCGAATTTGCGCGCCATATCTTGAATCATTAATTGTTCTTCTGTTAATGATAAATCCATCGAGAATACCTGTTGTTTGTTGTCATTAAGGCGCTGAGATTATTATTGGATAGAGGAATACAGCGCACATTTCTAATGTGAGCAAGTTTACCCTACCTCACATTAGCCGTAGATAGCGGCACAAAAAAAGCGCTCTATTTAGAGCGCTTTTTTGTATTTATTTCATTACAGCCATTTTGCACAGAGCACGGCTTAGAGTGCGAAAATCAGTAGCGCAATACCTAAGATAAGGCGATAAATAACAAACGGTACCATGCCTATTTTGTTCACTAGAATAAGAAAATAATGAATACACGCATAAGCGCTAACAAAAGATAAAACGCTGCCAATCGCCATTGAATACCAATCAACCGGCGCCGTGCCTGTGACTAACTTTAACGTTAGATAGCCACCCGCCATTGATATTGCAGGAATCGACATTAGGAATGATAAGCGCGCCGCATTTTCTCTTGTTAGACCCAGCATTAAACCCGCAGTCATAGTAATACCTGAACGAGAAGTTCCCGGAATTATTGCTAGCATTTGGGCAATACCGATGATAATCGTGCCTTTGAAACCCAACGTTTCCATTGATACATTTTGCTTTGCTTTAATATCAACGAAACCAAGTAATAAACCAAATAGAATTGTTGTTGCAGCAATAACAAGTACTGAGCGTAAGTTCTCTTCGATAAAGTCAGCACTTAAATAACCGAATAACCCCAAAGGAATTGATGCAAAGATAATCCACCATGCAAGCTTTCCATTAAATATCTGCTCTGCGGTTAGCGCTGCATCATCCTCTTTGTTGGGCGTAAGTGTTGCATACCAAGCCACCAACATATCGCCAATTTCTTTGCGGAAATAAAGACAAACCGCCAACAATGAACCCACGTGAACAGCAACGTCAAATGCTTGCCCTTGGTCCACCCAGCCGAACAATTGCGATGGCAATATTAAATGAGCAGAGCTAGAAATCGGTAAAAACTCGGTTAGGCCTTGAATAAGCGCTAGCAATATAATTTCGATAATATCCATTAATACGATTCCGTCTATTAAGTGCGTTCTAGTTCTACTGAAGATTGCGCAGTATTTACTTTTATTGGCTGCCAGAGCAGTGGTCTTTGTTCTATTCGCTGACTTGCTTTGTCAAATGCCCCCCACAACTCTGCATAATTTTGCCCGCTAGTGGGATGAGTTGCATCAGGCGCGACTTCTGCTAGAGGCCACAACACAAAAGCGTGCTTCAATATTTCTTCACGAGGCAATTGCACTGGCGCATCACAAACTTGGTTGTCATAGAGAAGTAGGTCTAGATCTAACGTTCTTGGGCTGTATTTCACTGCATCTGCAGCCCGACCATTGGCAAGCTCAATTTGTCTAAGCTTCATCGCTAATTCTTCCAGCGGAAGGTCGGTAGTCGCCCCAACCACCAAGTTGTAAAATTCAGGCCCTTCAAAACCAACCGCTTCACATGCGTATAAAGAGGATAAGGTTAATTCGCCAAGCAGTGCATGAAGGTCATCAAGCCCTTTATTGACGTAAGTTTCACGCTCAACATTCGAGCCGATAGAAATATAAATCGTTGCCATATGAATTAGCTTGTTTGCGAGGCTAAAGTACCACGCTCTATTTCTACACCCACGGTATCTGCATTATGCACAGCGCCCGGTTTACCTATGGTCAATGTTAACCAAGGAATCTGGTACTCCGTCATTAAAAATGACGCCATGCGTTCCGCTAAGGTTTCCAATAGATCGACGGGGTTGTCGTTAGCGAACTTCTCCACTGCTACCGAGATAGCCGCATAATCGAGGGTTTTGTCTAATTGGTCGTTAGCTGCTGCGGGTTTAATATCCCAAGCCATTGCCAAATCAATAACAAGTGTTTGTTTTATTTGTTTTTCCCACTCGTAAAAACCAATCGTTGTTTGGATTTTCAATCCACGAATAAAGACTTTATCCACGGTTTTACCCTGCTTTCCAAGCTATTTTAAAATTAAATGGCGAGTTTACCTTTCAAGGTCTAGAAAAACCAGCAGTGAAACGGATAGAATGAACTCAGCAGGCAATTTATTGAGAATTAAGGACAATATGCTTATCACTGGCTTAATGATAGTAGTCGCCTATATTGTTGGGTCGATTTCTAGCGCTATATTGATATGCCGTTTGGTAGGTTTGCCTGATCCTCGCTCCACTGGCTCCAAAAACCCTGGCGCCACTAACGTATTAAGAATGAGTAACAAAGCCACTGCTGCCAGCGTATTAGTTTTCGATGTTTTAAAAGGGACGATTCCAGTTTGGGGCGCATATTTCTTAGGCATTGAACCGATATGGCTAGGACTCATTGGTGTTGCCGCCTGTTTAGGGCACATGTACCCAATATTCTTTAGTTTCTCTGGCGGAAAAGCGGTAGCAACTGCGTTTGGCGTATTACTGCCAATAGGTCTTGATTTAGGGTTTTTACTATTATTGACTTGGATTAGCATTGCGAAAAGCACTAAGTACTCAAGCCTTGCAGCAATAGTTACAGTGGGTCTTGCACCACTTTATGTGTGGTTGCTAAAGCCTGAATACGTTTACCCTGTATTAATGCTGTCTTCGCTGATTATTTTACGACACAAAGACAACATCATTCGGTTATACAAAGGTACAGAGCCTAAGATCAGTAAATATAAGGTGTAGATAAGCTTGTACTCAGTTGAAGTTATACCGTGTTGAACTTATACCGTGTTGAACTGAAGCCTAGTTAAACATTGAGCTTGAATAACTAGCAGGCGTCTAATGTATCCAGTGGCCAACGAGGTGTCGCTTTAAAGGTTAAATCAGCGGAAACGCCAGACTTTAACCGTTGCATGCCAGCATAGGCAATCATCGCACCATTGTCCGTACAAAACTCTGGTCGCGGATAAAACACTTTTCCGCCTAGCTTATCGGTTACAACTTCCAGCTTTTCTCGTAACGATGTATTAGCACTCACACCACCCGCAATAACTAATCGTTTTAAACCACATTGCTCGAGCGCACGTCGACATTTGATTGCTAGCGTATCAACTACAGCTTCTTGGAATGCGTAGGCAATGTCAGCATGAGTCTGTGGACTGTTATCTTCTTTTGCAATCGTATTAGCTGTAAAAGTCTTCAGGCCACTGAAGCTAAAGTCTAAACCTGGGCGGTCTGTCATCGGGCGAGGAAATTTAAAGCGACCTACTGTTCCGTTTTCCGCCATTTTGGCAAGCACCGGACCACCTGGATAATCTAAGCCCAGTAACTTAGCGGTTTTATCAAAAGCTTCACCAGCAGCATCGTCAACTGATTCACCCAGTAGTTCATATTCACCAATCCCATCAACACGCACCAACATTGTATGACCACCAGATACGAGTAACGCAACAAATGGAAACTCGGGTACATCGTCTTCCAGCATAGGCGCCAATAAATGGCCTTCCATATGATGAACAGGCACTGCTGGAATGTTCCAACCATAGGCTAAGCTGCGACCGATAGAGCAGCCAACAAGTAATGCGCCAACAAGGCCTGGTCCAGCCGTGTATGCAACACCGTCTAAATCTTTCGGTGTTAAACCAGCGTCTACTAACACTTCTTTGATTAACGGAATGGTTTTACGTACGTGATCACGAGAAGCTAATTCAGGTACAACTCCGCCGTAATCAGCATGAACGGCTATTTGACTATATAGACGATGCGACATAATGCCCTGCTCTTCGTCGTAAATCGCAATACCAGTTTCATCACAGGAAGTTTCAATACCTAAAATACGCATAAAATAACTAACGCCAAACGAGATAAATCGTTAAATAAAGTAAGGGATGCGCGATTTTACCAGCAACTCTTTTCAGTTGCTATCTTTATACACATCTTTGAAGCTGTGCACTCGCACTCTCCGTAAGGCTTTACCTATTGCCAAACCAGACGATATTCACTATGCCGCAATTCGTTATTAAGAGCATCATTTAGCTAGAACAACTGTTCATAAATTCTCCCGTTCTTATTTATCACATGAACAACGGCTCACCAGCAATAAATGCTAAGCCCGAAAACCTTCTCTATTTTTGCTTTTTCCCTT
The DNA here is from genome assembly GCA_947492575.1 of uncultured Thalassotalea sp. GTDB lineage: Bacteria > Pseudomonadota > Gammaproteobacteria > Enterobacterales > Alteromonadaceae > Thalassotalea_F. Next base: position 751,056 of record CANLNK010000001.1, on the reverse strand, counting down.
TACAGCATTGCCGATTCGGATTAGAATGCGCGCCCCAATTAACCAATATGAGCGTACAAACGCGAAGTAGGTCAAGTGACTGCGGAAGCGTAAGTAGATTTATATAGATATATTAAGGTAAGAGGCATATGCCAGTTATTAAAGTAAGAGAAAACGAACCATTTGACGTAGCACTACGTCGTTTCAAACGTTCTTGTGAGAAAGCAGGAATCCTTTCAGAAGTACGTCGTCGCGAGTCATACGAAAAGCCGACTTGGGAACGTAAGCGTAAGAAAGCTGCTGCTGTTAAGCGCGCTGCTAAGAAAGTATCTCGTGAGAACGCACGTCGCGTTCGTATGTACTAATTTATTGTTTATCAATCGATAACAATTTTTAGACAAAATTTTGCTTGAGACTGAAACATGAGTTTGCTTGTTCAATTAAAAGATGAAATGAAAAACGCAATGCGTGCCAAGGAAAAAATTAAACTTGGTGCTATCCGCATGGCGCTGTCGGCAATTAAGCAAGCAGAAATCGACAATAAAACCGAGCTAGATGATGCTGGTATTATTGCGGTGTTAACCAAAATGGTTAAACAACGCAAAGAGTCGATTGCTATGTATACCGAAGGTGGACGCGATGAACTAGCGGCTAATGAAGCGACAGAAGTTGCAGCATTAGAAGCATTTCTACCGACGCCTCTTACCGAAGAAGAGATCAACGAGATGATCACTTCAACCATTACTGATGTTGATGCCAGCTCAATGGCCGACATGGGTAAAGTAATGGCAGTATTAAAACCTGCAATGCAAGGTAAAGCCGATTTAGGCGCTGTCAGTGGTAAAGTTAGAGCAGCATTAAATAGTTAACTTCAGTTAACCTTTAATGACAAAGAAACCGTGATGCTTTGGCTTCACGGTTTTTTTATGCCAGAATATTTCGCCCGTTGTTTTATTTGGTTTCCTCGCTAAGGTAATCAATTCTTAATTGAGCTAGCTATTTAATTGCTATCGAACAACGAAAGCATCTCTAAACACAATAAAGACAAAGTAGAAGCGTAACGAACATTCATGGCTGGATTAATCTCTCGACAATTTATAGACGACTTACTCGCCCGCACAGATATTGTTGAACTGATAAACTCTCGTGTGCCGCTAAAGAAAGCGGGCAAAAACTACCAGGCCTGTTGCCCATTCCACACTGAAAAATCACCTTCATTTAGTGTCAGTCCAGACAAACAGTTTTATCATTGCTTTGGCTGCGGTGAACACGGCAACGCTATATCGTTTTTAATGGAGTATGACCGCCTAGAGTTTGTCGATGCTATCGAAGAATTGGCCTCATTAAACGGCGTTGAAGTTGAGCGTGATGAACGCCAACAAACACCAGAACAACAGCGTAAATACCAGCAAGCACAGCAACAAAAACAAGACGATTATCAATTGATGGAACAAATAGCTCGTTTCTATCAACAACAGTTCCGTGCGGCAATCGATAAAGACACCGCGATAAATTACTTAAAAGGCCGTGGGCTTACCGGTGAAATAGCTAAACGTTTCGGAATTGGCTACATCTCAGATAACTGGGATGGCATGATGAATGTGTTCGCTAAGAACAATAACCTATCCAAACAGCTCGTTGATCTCGGTATGGCTATCGAAGGTGACAAAGGCCGTCCATATGATAGATTTCGCGGGCGCATTATGTTTCCTATTCGTGATCGTCGAGGCCGCGTTATCGGCTTTGGTGGCCGCGTATTAGCTGACGGTACCCCAAAATATTTGAACTCTCCTGAAACGCGAATTTACCATAAAGGACAAGAACTCTACGGACTATTCGAAGCGAAAAAAGCGAACAAAAATTTAACTCGTTTAGTGGTGGTTGAAGGTTATATGGATGTCGTTGCACTGGCTCAGCATGGTATTGACTACGCTGTTGCCTCACTTGGGACATCTACAACACCTGAGCAATTACAAACGCTCTTCCGTACGGTCTCGGAAGTGATTTGTTGTTACGACGGTGACCGTGCAGGGCGTGAAGCAGCATGGCGAGCAATGGATAATGCACTGCCACTTATTCGCGATGGTATATCGCTTAAATTTGTCTTCTTACCTGATGGTGAAGACCCCGATAGTTTAGTGCGCCAACAAGGGCAGCAGGCATTCGAGCAGATATTAGATCAAGCACAGCCATTATCTAAATTTCTTTTGGAAAACTTAATAGCAAAAGTTGACATGACGAGTATTGAAGGGAAAGCTTCGCTAGCTGAGCAAGCTCAGCCTTACATCAACAAACTGCCGGATAGCATACTAAAAGACTCGTTAATCAACGAGCTCGCCAATAATTTCGGCGCAGGTGGTGAACAGCTAGCCAAACAGTTCCAACAGAAATCACCAGCACAACAAGCGGCAAATAAAAACAAGCCAACACGCACGACCCCTGTGCGTCTTGCTATTGCGCTTCTACTTGAAAAACCAGAGCTTGTTAATAGTCTTCCCAATGCCGGTGTATTAGCGCACTTAAATTTACCCGGAGTGCCCTTATTAAATGAATTGCTTGAAATTTGTGCGTCGAATCCCAATATTAATAGCGGGCAAATTATTGAGCACTTTCGTTTGCGTGAAGAAGGCAAACAACTCACTAAATTGTTGTGCTGGGAACATCAAATAGATGCTGAACACGCTGAAGATGTATTTCTCGATAGCATAGAAAAATTACTCAATAGTTTAGTGGAACAGCGCACCGAGTTTTTATTACAGAAAGCACGGTTAAATCAGCTGACTATTGAAGAAAAACAAGAGTTACAACTCTTGTTAAATGAGCAATCCTAGCCCCTTAATAATTGGTTAGTGTTGCTGACTTATACAATAAAGATAAAAATTTAAATCGCTGGTAATTTTATCGTCATCTTGCTAAAATTTACCGCTTACTGTTCTAATTTTGATAGCCAAAAATAGGTGGACTTTCGTCGATGGATCAAGCCCCACAATCTAGACTTAAAGAGTTAATAACCAAAGGTAAAGAACAAGGTTATTTAACTTTTGCAGAAGTTAACGATCACCTCCCTCAAGATATAATCGATTCAGATCAAGTTGAAGATATCATTCGCATGATCAACGACATGGGTATCCAAGTGTTTGAAAACGCACCTGATGCCGATACCTTGATGATGAGCGAGGCGAACACAGATGAAGATGCTGCCGAAGCAGCCGCTCAAGCACTTGCTACCGTAGAAAGTGAAATTGGCCGTACAACTGACCCGGTACGTATGTACATGCGTGAAATGGGTACGGTTGAATTATTAACGCGTAAAGGCGAAATTGTTATCGCCAAGCGTATTGAAGAAGGTATTAAAGAAGTTCAACGTTCTGTTGCTGAGTACCCACCAGCAATCAACTTCTTACTTGAACAATGGGATAACTTCGTTGCTGAAGAGATTCGTTTAAGCGACATCATTGTAGGTTTCTTAGACCCTGATGCTGAAGACGATGACATCGCAGCAGCTGCGACGCACGTTGGTTCAGAACTTTCTCAGGAAGAACTGGATGATGAAGATTCAGATCTTGAGAAAAATGATGACGATGACGAAGATGAAGAAGAAGTAGATACGGGTCCTTGTCCTGAGTTAGCAAAAGAAAAGTTTGATGCATTGCGTGAAGCTTACGAAGCAGCTAACAAAGTGATCGATGCTAAAGGACGAGGCCATGCCGATTCTCAAGCAGCAGTTGATGCACTTTCTGACGTATTCAAAGAATTCCGTTTAGTACCAAAAGTATTCGATCGCCTAGTAAAAAACATGCGCGACGTGATGGACCGTTTACGTGTTCAAGAACGTTTAATCATGAAGCACTGTGTTGTTGGTGCTGGCATGCCAAAAGCTACGTTCATTAAGATCTTCCCTGGCAACGAAACTAGCTTAGACTGGTTCGATGCACAACGCAGCTCTGGAGAAGTTTGGTCAAGCAAACTAGCTGACGTTGAGCCTGAAGTTGAGCGCAGCGTACTTAAGCTGAAGCAACTTGAAGAAGAAACTTTCTTAAACGTACACGGCATTAAAGACATCAACCGCCGTATGTCGATTGGTGAAGCTAAAGCTCGCCGTGCGAAGAAAGAAATGGTTGAAGCAAACTTACGTCTTGTAATTTCAATCGCGAAGAAGTACACCAACCGTGGTCTTCAATTCCTAGATCTTATACAAGAGGGTAACATTGGTCTAATGAAGGCGGTTGATAAGTTCGAATACCGTCGTGGTTACAAGTTCTCGACTTATGCAACGTGGTGGATTCGTCAAGCAATCACGCGTTCTATTGCTGACCAAGCACGTACGATTCGTATTCCTGTGCACATGATTGAAACGATTAACAAGCTTAACCGTATCTCTCGCCAAATGTTACAAGAGATGGGTCGTGAGCCTACGCCTGAAGAATTAGCAGAGCGTATGGTGATGCCAGAAGACAAGATTCGTAAAGTATTGAAGATTGCAAAAGAGCCAATCTCAATGGAAACGCCAATTGGTGATGATGAAGATTCGCACTTAGGTGACTTTATTGAAGATGGTAGCGGTGAACTTCCTGTTGACTCTGCTACATCTGAAAACCTGAAAAATGCAACTCACGAAGTACTAGCAGGCCTTACTGCTCGTGAAGCTAAAGTTCTGCGCATGCGTTTCGGTATCGATATGAATACTGACCACACGCTTGAAGAAGTGGGTAAACAATTCGACGTAACACGTGAACGTATCCGTCAAATTGAAGCGAAAGCATTACGTAAGCTTCGCCACCCATCTCGTTCTGAGCAGCTTAAGAGCTTCTTAGACGGCGAGTAGGCATAGAGCTTATTCTATAGCATCAAAAAACCCAGCAAATGCTGGGTTTTTTATTACGTCTAACATTAAAGTGCTAAGACGTCTCTAACTCCACTTTATGGGTGTGAATATACACCAATAGCTTCTCTTCACTTTCTTCTTGTAGTGTTTTCAGCGCCTGAATTTTTTGCTCGTTCAGCTCAGTTTCTTGGGTTAGCAAACAGTGCTCAAATTTATCAAACACATCTTGCGCTAATATATCGCCATCCCTAAGCTGCTTTACCGTTCTTGGCAACTCAAAACGCTCTTCTGCCTGAATATCTTCAAGCATCTTTTCATATTCTTTTACCAGTTCAGCACCAAAATATTTGCGGGCTGTACCTGACAACTTTTTCATCGCTACAGCGGGTAAATGTATCTCACCATCGATATGGCCGGACATAAACAAGTCCATAAAGACAACGAGCGAGAGAATTTTAGCGGCAATGACAATCGACGTTGCTTCTTTCTCGTGAATATCGATTTCTTCCACTTGGCTATATTCACTACCCCATACGAAATAAGCATTATTGATAATATGCGCGCTTTTCGTAAGCATTGGTGTTGCCATCAGAATGTCTGCGCTCAACTGCGGGAGTTTCTGCCAAACATGCTGCTGCTGTGGGCTGAGCGCTTCAAATGGCTTAGCTGAAAGATTGAAATCTTGCTCTGTTAATCCGATCCGATAGAAAAGCCCAGCCAAATATAAGCAAGTGCGTAGTTGTGATTGCATAGAGATGCGCCCTGCTAACACTCTTGCCTGTTGTGCTATACGCGCAGAATGACCGATGTTATCTTGGGTGTAATTAGCCACCAAAGTTGACGATAAGTTGATCAAATCGTTGTGCGACGACATTAACTGATCGTTCTGCTGCTGTGCTTGCTCTGAGCTCGACATTATTACCGAGTTCATCAATTCATTTGCTTCGCTCTTATCTTGAAGGTATTGGTTCTTCTGCTTGAGCTTCTTTATCGCTGAGGCATTGCGGTTCTCTTTCTTCAGCTCGCCAATAAGACCTAGCAAGGTCTCAATTAACTTTTCGTTGTCCCATGGCTTTCCTAAATAAGCATGCACATGTCCGTCATTAATCGCGCTTTGTGCCATTTCCGCATCAGCATAGCCAGTTAGAATGACACGACGGGTTTTTGGACTTAAACGATACACCTCAGCCATCAGATCAACACCCGTCACTTCTGGCATTTTCATGTCACTTAATACAATATGTGTTGGTGATGACTTAAAAAATTCAAGCGCAGCTTTAGGATCACTAAAAGCATGAATGCTGAAGTGCTTCATCAGCAGTCTAGTCAAGGCTTTAACAATCTCTTTTTCATCATCGACGATTAAAATCGAAGGTTTCATTACACCATCCTCACAACATTTTCCCCAGATAACATCCTGTTAATACGTTAATAATTATAGCCAGCTTGTAGTTATAGTCACCTCGGGCTTTTAGCGACAAGCAGCAGATTAGCAATTCCGTAAGCTAGCAATTCAACAAGTAGCCATCGACTACTTTAGCGCGCTCTTGCCAAGAAGCTGTACTTACCCGATTGATTCGACTCGTTTTCGCTGCAAGATCATCGCCTCGTTTGGCAGCGCGAACAATCGCATCTGCGATATTTTGTTTTGAGTTTACCACTTCAACTAGGTCTTGATACTCCTTTATCGCATTAAAGTCAGTCGTGACAATAGGTACACCAGAAGCTAAATACTCTCTAAGTTTCAACGGATTGCATTTGCGTATTTGTTCATTATCTACAAAAGGCAATAGCGCAACTTGCCAATGCGTCAAATAACTAGGCAAGTCTTGATGTGCCTTAGCAGGTAAAAAATGTATGTTGTCTTGGGCCTTGAGCAGCGAGACATCACATTCAATATTGCCTACCAAAACGAAATCCCATCCCTTAAGTATCTGCGCAGCTTCTACAATCAACTTTTGATCAAGCCAGTTGGAAATACTGCCATAAAAACCGGCTATAGGGCGCCCTAACGGCAGATCGTCAGGCTTAGCTCTCTCTGCTGGGCAAAACAGCTTTGTATCAACACCGTGCGGTATGGTTACAGTCTTAGCTTGTTTAACACATTGGTCGGCACTATTTGATTCCGCGATGCCCTTTTGCGTAAATTTGTTGTTTAACGCCTCACTCGCCACAAAAACCATGTTGGCTTGGCCTAACAACTTTTTTTCTTTTGGCACTACATAGTCATGGTCGACTCCCGCCAGAGCACTGAAGTCATCGCCGCAGTAATAGACGTCGGCATGCCCCTTAAATAGCGACAGATAATCTACCGCCGTTGGGAGTGAGGTCCATACAATAGGCGCTCGCTGTTCTATAGACTTCATACTACTTTTGACTTGTAACTTAAGTAAAAAGCGATTTATTTTGACCATTAGAGGCGAATTTGGACACGGAAAAATCAGCGGTGATATCACCTTAAACTTGAAACGACTATATGCAGAATCATGCTTATCACCTGTATCTGAGGTAACTTTTTTCCCTTCCCCTTGCTGGCTTTTCTGCTGCGGTCTTTTTTGCTTGGTAAAGTAAGATGATGCAAAGGCAAAAAGCTTATTGAGGATTCGTCCAATATCCCTCACAGAAATACTGGGAGCTCTCAGCCCTATAGAGTTTATCCAGATAACATCTCTGCTTTCTCTCAACACTTTAATCAAATGCTGCGTAGAACTCGGGTGTCCTCCCCAGTCTTCACCAAAAACTATCATCGGGCGATGCTTGTTCAGCCGACTTTGCTGGTCAACGGACTTAAAATATTTAGAAGATTTCATCATACTACTCCTCTAATGACCTAATGATTTTTGCCGGGCATCCACCTGCAAGCACGTTAGCGGGCAGATCTTTGGTGACTACACTGCCTGCACCGACAATCGTACCTTCGCCAATCGTTACACCTGGCATGACTTTTACACCAGTTCCCAGCCAGACGTCATCGCCAAGAATGATATCGCCAACTTGATCATCGGTTTCAGGCAGGCCGAGCGCTCTGTCTCTGGCATTTACGGGGTGCCCAGGGTAGCCAGCTAGATAGCAATCGCCAGCAATGCGAGCGTTATCACCAATAACGACTCTTCTTCCCACGGAAATCGAGGTACCCCAGCCGATGCCAACGTTATCGCCGACGATTAGCTTAGGATTACTTCCCATTACAGTGCGTCCGCTGATAGTTGTTTTTGCTGCCAAGCGGACCTTGTTTCCCATGGTAAAATCGAAGCTACCAATCACGGCGGGCAAGCCCCCATACAGAAATAATTGCTTAGGGTTGTTTGCTAATCGAGCTTTGAAAATCGGCGTGTAGTAAAGCACGCGAAACAGTTCGCTAAATACATGTTTTACCGTGAGATGAAGGTGATACAGCACTTTAAAAACAACGGGAATGTTGGGCATTTCCACCTGCTTAGTTGCCAACCAACACTTTTTAAGAAAGCGTGCAGAACTATTGTCGCTGGTTTTAACCCATTGTTTAGCATAATGAAGATTGAAACTCGTCATATTGAAATTCTCCGTCTGTCTCAGTATTGCCTTGGTAATACTTTGCTTCAAATAAAACACTCATAACTATTGATTACAGTGCACGAAACAGACCAAAACACTATCCCCTATATATCAACAACTTATAATAAATCACTGGATTCGTATTTTGCAGAATGCAATAACGCTCGCCACTAAGTTAGCGCTTTGCAAATTTGCTGATAGCAGTTTTTTGCAGAATAGTGTTGTGCATGCTCTTGTCCCGCCTTACCGATACATGTTCTTAACTCTGCATCTTTTACTAACTTAGCTAATGCATGCGCCAAAGAGTTCTCATCTCCCGCGGTATATTTAAAACAGTCCTTACCTTCTTCCAATTCTTTATCCCAATATGCATCATCATGTGGGATAACCACGGTGAGCCCCGCGGCCATTGACTCCAATACGGATAACCCAAATGGCTCTTTTTCTGACGATGAAATGAAGATTGATGACGATGCGCGGATTTCATCTAAATTTTCAGGCTGCTGATAAAACTTTATGTTGCGTGGCATAGGACCTGGTAGCCAGTACACATGCTGGCTATCTTTGGGCAATATATAGCAGATATTTGCAGAGACAGGCTTACCTACCAAGCGAGAAGCACGACTAACGGCAGCCAGAAACAAATCCAAACGTTTCCAGTTCAATAAAGATGCGCACCAGAATAATGAAACTTTAGCGCTGTCTTTAAAGTTTGTTCTGCTCCTACTTAGTTTATTTTCACTCCGCTTCTTTTCGTGTCGTATGTTTTTTTTAGCAGCGCTGTTTTCGATAAAATAGTTTTTTACTGAACAGTTAGCTTCATACATTGGGCACTTAGAGACTGCATCTAATTCGATACCATTGGTAAACGTTTGAATTTTACCTTGTGAAATAGAAGAATCTGGTTCATTGAGCTGCTCCAAAGGTATTTGCTGATAAAAGGCCAATGCACGTTTGGTAGAATCAACCATAGTTTCTAGGCAAAACACGGCATCCGCCTGTTTGATACCATACCCCGCTATTCTAGACATCGGCACAGGTCCCTGAACAAGCTGAACAAGATCGAAAACTGAGAAGGGTAATATCAAGCGATAGATGTACAACGCAAAATCTACTGTCGGGCCAGAAATGCCAAGCACTCGTTTAAAGCGGCCGTAAAATACACTTATCCATAGTAATTGCAGCGCAAACCACAAATGTTTGAGGTAGAAGTTAAGTCCTTGGGTTTGTCCCTTTAACGATTCTGGCGTCGATAAATGCAGTAACTCTGCACCACTGTCTTGCCATGTTTCTTTATCGTTAGTCACAACAACCACATGAGCGGTTGGCAAAAGTTGCTTCACTAACTGCTTCGCCACTTGTTTTGAACCACCAAAAAAAGGCACAGGATCGTAAATCATTACGCGTTTTTTCATCTCTCTACCCTCCTACATTTTGTGCAAAGAATTTGCGTTTAAGTTTCATCATGAATGCGCGACTGAACTCACATAACGACGTAAAGAAATAACTAAAAATGCCCTGTTCCGGTTTGTTCAATATCAGGTGCTGATAGCAGTCTGACAGTTGATCAAATTGGCGTTCAGTACTGAAATTTTCCAGAATGTGTTTTTGTGCTTTGATTGACCGCAATAGAAACTCAGCGGGCTCTTTCGCCAAATCTGCAAGCACTTCAGCTAGTGCTTCACTGTTGCCAGATTCAATGAGTCGCGCATTTTCTCGGTCTTGATAAATCTCATTTACGCCGGGGACATTAGTGGTGATTATCGGTAGTCTTGCCAGGCTTGCTTCCGCAAGTGTCAGACCGAAAACTTCTGCTTCTGGTACTGACACAAAAGCGTCTGCGTTACTCGAATAGAATTGATTAACGTTGTCTCGTTCACCTAAAAAGAAAACCTGATGACTAAGCCCTAACGCCTTTGATAGGTTACGAAGCGCAGTTTCTCTTTCGCCGCCGCCAATAATCGCGAGTTTGAAACGGTGACTGTTACTCACTTTAGCCATCGCCATTAACAAGGTTTCCAACGACTTTCTCTTGATAAGAGAACCAACAAACAACAAAACGATATCGCTATCAGCTGCATCTACCATAGCGCGGACATTTACCGGTTCATTAGAAATTGCACGTTCGGATTTCACGCCGTTGTAGATAACAATACCTTTATCTTTAGCGAGCTCTTTACCCTTGAAGCAATCAAGTACTGACTGACTAACGCCGACGACTTTGTCAGCGCCCGAAAACAATAAAGCAAGCCGATCAAATTGCTGATATTGAGCATGTAAATGCAGAAGTAATGGCACCTTTAGCCATTTACAGGCAGGTGTTAACCATTGGCAAGGCGCACCGCTATTGCAGTGCACAACATCAATGTTCCAGCGACGAATAAGGCGTTTAGTCGTAGCCAATTGATTGCCCCAAGCAGTTACATTCCAGCGAGGTTTGGTCCAGTAGCCCAAACAGACAAGAGGTTCGCAACGCACATCGTCAATATACTCGCGAGCGCTAGTGGCCAATAGAGAGCTATTACACCATAGGTAAACTTTATACCCATTTTGCTTTGCTTCACGCAGTACGTCGAGTAGGACAATTTCACTACCTCGAATCCAATCTTGTCCGTAGTGGACGTAAAGAATGGCTGGCTTGTTATTTACTATCGACATAAACACCTCAACATCAAGTGGCTCTTTTGCTGTTTGCATCACAACCGCGTGAGCAGCAGCGACGTTCCAGCCTTTCGCATTAATATTGCAATCAACAGACCAATTACTAGAGTAAAAATAAAGCCTTCAAAGACAGTGGGTTAAAAAAGATTCCCTTTTCGGTATGAACTTACTTCTGCTTGTTCTTCGCATTTTGCAAATAGAATTGAGAACCGCCTTTCTCTTCTGCAGCCCAACGTTTTTCGCAAAACTTCTTAAGCGCAATAACTAACGCAACTTGCAAATAAATCGGCCAGATAAAGCCTTGGGTAAGAAATGTTCCAGAGATGATAAAACCTGCGACACCTGCAGGTGCAGCATTAACGGCAATACGCACACCAGGCGCTAAATTATCAAGCTTCCCGCTGGTGAGCAAACGCCAGCTTGCTGAAAATGTAGTGGCAATGAGGGCAACAAAAATACCCAGACCGACAAAGCCTGTTTCCGCTAGCACACCAAACCAAGTAGAGTGAACGGCATGGTTTAAGCCGTCCCAATGGTTGCTATAGAAAAAGTAATTATAGTAAAAGTTACTTAGGCCAACGCCCCAAATAGGGTTATCCAACGCCATGTTCCACGCGGCTTCCCAAGCATATAACCTGCCCATCGCAGAAGCGTCTATCCCCTCTTCTGCTGCACCGCCTGAGGCGCGATCGCTAATACCCGCCACTGCAAATAGCAAGATAAGTCCAATACTACCAGCAACGCCAAGCAGCACTTTCGACTTCACACGGTTGTAAGCAAATAGGCCAACAACCGCGACAAGGCCAAGTAAACCACCGCGGCTTTGAGTAGCAAGTATCGCGAAAACCAAAATAAAAAAGACGGCAGCACCGAGGAAGCGCTCAAATCGACCACAGCCCTTTTCAAACATAGTACTAACGGCAAAAGCGATAGGGTAAAGCAGCACAAGTGCTAAATCATTTGGATCGCCAAGCAAAGAACCGATATCTCGGCCGATAGTGACCCTGGTGCCTTCAACCAGTCCAATGCCATTTGCTTTGTTCAGCAATGCAACGATGCCAACACACCCACCAGCAATTAAATAAACTCGACAGGCACTAACAAAGTGCTCTTCTTCCCTCATCATCCATGCGATGACTAAGGTCATCAAAATGACTTTGCTGTAGGTGCCTGACCATGATTTCATCGCGACACCAAAGTTCGCAGCTAGCGGCATGCTCAACGTAACGAGTAAGAAAAATGCTATCAGTAGCGTGAATTGCTTGCTCCAAAATGGCGCTAAGTTTTGCAGTATCGTCAGTCGTAAAAAGATAACAAACAACGCCCCTAATGCCAGCAGCTGCGGCAGTTTTAATGGCGACAGCATGGGGAATACTTCGTGTATTCTGAAAAACGAAAAGACGACAAAAGCCAGAACGACATAAAAAGAAAAACGGACAACGCCCCAAATCGCAAAAGGAACTAGGCCAACGGCAAGTAAAATAATCGGATGTGGGAACACATAAAGTGCAACGCCAATTAAGCCAAGGAACGCGATATAAACGACAATATTCATAGCGCTTAAGTGTCCCAATGGGCGCATCCCATGAACTCCCTGCCCGATATTATTTATCATAGCGCCACCTCAATATACTGCCCTAAGTACGTAGCAATAAAGGCGAAGCCTAGCGCAGAGCTTAAATAGCCATATTGATAAGGAAGTTTAAGACGGCGCTGGCTAATCACGTAAAAAAGCAATAAGCGCACTGTATAGGCAATGACTAGCGCATAGATAGCACCATCAATAAAGTAGCTTGGCACCCATATCATCAGCAGTACTGCGCCGACAACTGACGAGAACACGTTGATATGCATTTGGGTGTAGCTCGACTTATCCACATAACAACCCAAATTTAGTAATTCAGCAATTAACTTAAGTAACGTACACAGCAGCAACAGCGGTAAAATGCTAGCGGCACCGTGATAGCTCTCAGGCGTAAGCCAAGTAATTAAAGTCGGACCTACAAGTCCTAAACCTCCGCACATAACCACCGCAAGGGATGCCCCAATCATGGCAAAATGCGCATTCACCTTTAAGCCATTTTGCTCACTTAAAACACTGAAACGCTTCGGATACCACCACAATGTAAACGGTTGAATAAGCAGGATAGGTACAAGTGCGAATTTCATTGCAATCGCGTATAGCGCAACATCATCAGCACCAAAGTATTCGGCAAGCAACCAGCGATCCATACCGGCTAAAGCAAAAGATGCGATGCCTGCGACAAAGATTGGCCAGCCATATTTAAGAATGTCTTTCAGACTTGCGGCAGAAAAATGAAGGCCTGTTTCTTTAGCCTGAAGGTGGCCAAGATAAAGAGCCACTAGCACAGTTGAAATGGCTGTAGATGCCAGAACACTATTGATTCCCCAACCTTGGGTGAAACCATAAAACGTTAGTAGTACTTGAAGAACCACTTTCACCATAGTTACGGTGAAAAATAGTCGTGCCCGATCAGTAAATCTCAACCAAGCCAAAGGGACATTAATTACGCTACCCACTGCTAACGCAATGCCCATCAATAATACTTCGTCGTGGCTAATTCCTTCCGGTAACAAGGCTGCGATCTCAGCACTAACTAAAAGAAATGTCACCAAGGCAAACATACCGATAACAAATGCCAACAACAGGCATTGTCCCGCTTGCTTCTTCTGCTCTTGGTCGGTTTTGGCGAGCCCTACAAAGCGATAAAGCGCTTCAACCAAACCAAAGCCTAAGAAAATTGAGATAACGTTAGCGAATACCACTAACACCTCTAAACGGCCATAGTCATTAGGTGTTAGATAGTGGGTGTATACCGGTAACATGATTAGCGATATACCCTTCATTAAAAAGATGCCCACTCCATAGTAGATGGAGTCGCTAAACAAACTTTTAATGCGACGGCTAAGCATGGCGAGCTCCTTTGTGCATATCTCCTATCGCATGTTGATAAACGCGATAGATTTTGGGTAATACAGCACTAGTTGAAAATTTATCTCGGATGACTTGTTTCGCATTATTCGACAGCATGGTTAAGTGGCCAGCCTTCAAACACAATACTTGATTCAGTTGACTAGCAAAGGCATTGGCAGAGTGATCCTCGACAATCCAGCCGTTAGTGTTGTGTTTGATCAAGCTAGGTAGGCCACCGACCTGAAAACTAACTACAGGAATACCACGGCTCATTGCCTCGAGAGCGACTAAGGGTAAACCTTCGGCACGACTGGTAATGCACAGTAATTTGATATCCGACCAATAGTCAGACATAGACGCGACTTGTCCCATCATAGTGACGTTATCAGGCTTTTCAGAAAGCAACTCTTCACGCATAGGTCCATCGCCATACATGGTAAACAAACCGTCTGGCAACTGTTTGGCCACATCCGTGAAAATATCAGGCCCCTTCTCAACACTTAAACGGCCAACAAAGGCAATTTGATGTTGACGCTGATAGTTATATTCTTGCGCTACGGGCTCGACAAAATTTTGAATAAGAGAGCTTTTGCCAGACAGCGCATTGGCTATTTCTTGGGATACGCTAATACTTTTGCCTAAGCCAGCAGACAAAATATCTAACCAGCGGTAGCACTGCATTTTCCAACTTCCCTTCTCCCCTGCATGATATGTAGAGACCACAGGTTTGCCCAACAATCGACAAACGATTCGGCCCAAGATGCCAGCCTTATAACCATGGGTATGGACCAAGTCGCAAGGAATATGCTTAAGAAGTTGGTAAAAGCTTAATACGCGGCCATTGAGCTTACATAAATTAACATTGGGAATGGCACCGCTTTCAAAAACGGGATGTTTACCGTAGTTGTTCATCAAGACAACAGTAACGCCATGTCCGTCTGCAGCCAGACCATTTGCTAAATTAGCGACATGCGTTTCGATACCACCAAAATTGCGGCTATCAAGCAATAACATTATGTGAAGTTGGCGTTTTGACATTTCAGGCACCTTTCTACAACCGTAATATTTGAGACAAAGCAAATTAGCTTTTTCCATTTACGGTTGCACAAAGTGAACCAATAAAATATCAATTACATTTCAACAACTTAACAATCAAGAAGAGACACTAAAATTGCAAAAAGCAAAGCGTTATTGTCAGAATGCAAAAGTCACTCTTTTAGATGAAAAAAAGCGGGAACCCAGAACATTTCGTAGGGGGAGAATTAATAAAAGTAAATATTCTCTTCAGAGCGGTATATATAATCATCAATAAAATGATTATCTTGTAAGTCCTTTATTACCGTCCATGTCACCATGCGAGAAAGCATGATTTGTTTTTTCTTCTGGTACGCTTCAGACAGTACAAGCAATCCCACCACCAGAGATAGCTTATCTTTATCATCAATTGAACTTCGATTGTCATGAAGCGTTTTTAAAATATAGGTTTGGATGAGTCCTTTGTAAGATTGGTTGTCGTAAATTTGAATAGCTAGTGCTGTGTTTTTCTTACTTTTAAAAGCGCCCTTCGCCATGCCACTCGCCAATTCAGTTGGCGCCTTAATGAGTGCATCGATGTATTGATACGCGTAAAGCGTATTATTATTTTCCCCATCAAATGCCATTAGCGCCTGTGTAAGCAGTTTATTTGGACATGTATCTGAAATCTCATTCAATAGTCGAGATAGCTCGTTGGTTTCCTCCATCGCGGTATCGTATAGATGGATTAAGTATGGGTAGATTGCGTCATGGCATCGATTAGCAGAATCAATGTTTTCTATGATGAACTCTCCAACAGCTCGAAAATCTTGCGCATTCGCTTCATGCGTCATGGCAACCAACTGGAATAAGTTGTCGTATTGTTCATTTTGAAATTTAGCAACAATTTTAGGTACTTGCGTCGAAAAGACTACCCCTTCGGCATGTGTGCTCAGAGATAACGTGCTTAGAGATAAAGTGCTCAGTGATAAAGCACATAGTGGTAGTGAGCAAGCAGCCGCCAGCATCTTCCTTAATAACTTACACATAAAAATCCTTTTAATTACACCTATTTTCCCAGCCGATATGTTTAACTACTAAAGCATTTCCAGCGCATTACCAAAGCATTTCCCAGGCTTAGCTTTCATAACCGAGTATCGACAGTTAGCTGCGGTAAGCTCCAGCTATGCAAAGCCTATTTACATGTTAATACCTACTTAAGACTCCCAAGTTTGTTTCTTGCGATAAATCGTTGAAGGGCTCACGTCCAACAATGCAGCTGCTTTTGGAATATTGCCATCACATAAGTTAATCGCTTGCTCAATCGCCGTCCGTTCGACTTGTGCCAGCGGAATGATATTAAACTCATTATCTGCAGATGGAGCACTTTCCGTTTGGGTAGGGTCTGCAAGTTGTCCACTTTGTGGCGCAACAGATTCTGTAAAGCTTTGGTTGTCATCAGCTTTACCAGCTTCTAAATGAGTCGCTAAATGCGCACCAACCTGATTAACTGGCGCAGGAAACATCTCTGTCGTCACTTCTTCGCCGCTATTTAGGACAACCAAATTACGCACGACATTTTCAAGCTCACGAACATTGCCCGGCCAAGGATAAGACAGCATTAATTGCTCTGCTGCCTTATTGAAACGCTTAAAGTTCTTCGTTTCTTCTTTACTTATAACGGTTAAGAACTGGCTTGCTATCTCAACGATATCTTTACCGCGCTCCCGTAGCGGTGGCAAGGCAATTGGAATAACATGTAAGCGATAGTATAAATCTTCGCGAAAGCGACCTTCCCTCACTTCAGCAAGAGGGTCTCGGTTTGTCGCACAAACAAAACGTACATTAACCTTTTCTTGTTTACTTGAGCCGACTTTTTGAAAAGTACCAGACTGAATAAAACGTAAAATTTTGCTCTGTAAATCTAAGTCCATTTCACAGAGTTCATCTAAGAACAAAGTACCACCATCAGCTAGAGCTGCCGCACCTTGGCGTTCGCTTAGCGCCCCAGTAAAGGCTCCCTTTACATGGCCAAAAATCTCACTTTCCATTAAGTCTTTAGGAATAGCTGCACAGTTCAGGGCGATAAATGATGCTTCTTTTCGTGGGCTAAGTTGATGAACGGCTTCAGCACACAATTCTTTACCAGTTCCGCTTTCCCCTGTAATAAATACCGTAGCAGTACTTGGCGCTGCACTTTCGATAATGCGATATACCCCTTGCATCGCCATTGATGAGCCAATGAAGCCGCAAAAACCATCGCGCTCAAACTGCTCACGGTACTCATCGATGATTTGTGTCATCTGCTGAGTTTTAACAGCATTACGCAAAGTAATCAGTAAACGTTTATGTTCAACAGGTTTGCTAATGAAATCGAAAGCGCCATATTTCATGGCGTCTACAGCAACATCTACAGAGCCATGTGCAGTCAAAATCACAACCGTAATCGGTAGCTGTTGTTTGTGGATGTACTTAAGAATATCCATGCCTTCCATGTCAGGCAGGTTGAGATCCAACAACACAATTCGAGGACACTGCGTATTGATAATATCGAGTGCGTTTTGGCCATTGCCAGCCATAAACAATTCGTAAGGTTCTTTCGCTAAAAAGCCGGCATAAATAGCAGACAGTGTAGGGCTGTCTTCAACTAAAAGTACTTGCGTGTTTTCCATAAAATAGTTAATCCATGCAATTACAAAGCGTTACAGAAAGGCTAATGGAGATTAGCTAGTCTCCAAAGTAACATTTCTTTTAGCTTTTTCTAAGTATTTTTGTCTTTATTCTGAATCACTAGCACCGTGACATCATCTTCAACGTCATTACAAAGCTCAGTGAAGATACGCTCCACTCGTTGAATACCTTCTTTGAGGCTACCACTATGACCTTCGCCAGCCTCCCCTTTGGTACAAAGCTCTTGACCAACACGAGTAAGCAGAACGTCTCGTTGTTCTCTTGTCGTACAGGCATCAAAAAAACCGTCGGTACAAAGCAATAATCGTTCGTTATCTTTTAGCTGCAGGTGATGAGTTTGATAGCTCGTATCTTGCACCACACCAGGTAGTGCGCCTTTCAGCTCGAGGGTTTGCCAACCCGTAGGATACTCCCTATTTTCTTGTGAACATGAGGAAGAGAAAAGAATAGGTGCCGGATGCCCAGCGCACACTAGCTCTATATCCTCATTGCTAACAACAGCGCCTACGCAAGTGATAAGCGTCTTACTCAGCACGGGATCAGTGAGTAATTGATTGGATAAGGCAATCATTAACGATGACAAGCTAATCGATTTGTGAGCACCAATTAACCCAGAGAAAAAACCACTAAATGCATGGGCAAATAACGTCGACTCAACATTGTGCCCCATCACATCAGCAAGAATAATGAGGGTCTTGTCCCCCATTTGGCGATGATAAATGAAATCCCCACCCGTATTGGCTGGTGAAATCGTAAAGTAATCAGCTTGATAGTTATCGAGTTCAGGCAAACGCTCCGGCAACAAGTTCGCCGTAAGCATTTCTTTCTCTCGTTTTGCAAGTTGCTGATAACGACTTAACGCTCGCTCAACGGCCATAATAAGCTTTTGCTTGTTAACAGGCTTAGTGAGGTAATTATCGATACCCAAAGAGTTAGCTAGCATTTCCGTGTCGCTATCATCTTGCGCGGTCAAAAAAATAAAGGGAACATGAGCCAAACTCTGATTTTCAGATAGTTTTTTCTTCAATGTCAGCCCGTCAATAACTGGCATTGATATATCAGAAATAACTAAATCAATTACTTGTCCTTGGTGCTGCTGCAAGAATGCTTGGCCATTTTCAAAGCTAACGATGTGATAGCTATCGGGCAGATATGCAGCAACAAGCTCTCGCATCATGGGCTCATCTTCAACGATGGCGACCGTCACTTGCTTACTAACCTGTTCTGGCGCTTCGATTGAAAAGCTAAACTGATTAAACCCCACACTAATGCCATCGCCGCCATTGCTGCCATCACTGCTACTACCGTCAACACCAGCAGGCACACTCACGTTTGCTCTGTATTCGCAATTAGGAAATAACTGGAAAACAATACCTAAGCCCATACCAGACTCTGCAAAACTCAGCTTACTCGCGTTCTCTCTGTGTTGCGTAAAGTGCTGCGTAAAGCCTTCAAAAGGAGAGCCATTATCACGCAATTGGAAGCAGAGATGTTCACCGCTTTTACTGACTAATAAGTCGATGACAGTCGCTTTACAATCAGCGTGTTTAACCAAGTTCGTCAGTACCTCTGTTAAGGCAAGTTGTACTTGGCTAATGACGGTTGTACTGACATTAAATTTAGAGAGTAATTGCGATATTGCTGTTCTCAAGCGCTTACTTTCATCTAGCGACGGCGTAAGCGATATCGACAAAAGCTTTATCGGCGCAATCAAATCTTCGGCAGCTTGCTGCAGATCGGGCTGGTTTGATATGGCGGTCATATGTTCCATCTTATCGCCTTAAGCCTAGCTACTTAGCTTAAATAGATTATGAGATTTAAGCGCATCTAATGAGGCAGCACTCAATGCTCCCACTTCAGCGACAAGCTCCGATACTCTGTGTGATTCGCGTTGACGGCAGGCAGCCTCCAACGCCTTGGCTCGTTCTCCTAACCTCACCGCACCGACACTCGCTGCACTACTTTTTATGGCGTGTGCCTCTTTCTCTATTTGCTCAACGTCATCGATAAGGGTAGCCTGCTGAACCTGTGATATACGTCGCTCAGTCTCACTAATAAAAAGCTCTAAAACCCGTTGGAAAATTTCTTCGCCAGTATCTTCTAACAATTGCTCAACGACTTTTTCATCCAACACATTCTGATCAGTTTTTTGCGGATCACCCTTTTGAGCTTCTGCGCCAGCTTCAGCATCTGTTCTTGCTGGCAATGAATCCGACAAATCTTCTTCGAAAAATTTGTGGAGTTTTGCCAACAGCGCAGGCTTGTTAATGGGCTTTTCAACAAACTCATTCATACCGGCATCGAAACAATGTTGCCTATCATCTTTAGTCACATTAGCTGTCATCGCCCAAATAGGGATACTAGCGACTTCAGATACTTTACCCCTGATAATTCTGGTGGCTTGTGCGCCATCCATAATGGGCATAGACAAATCCATTAAAATTAGTTGGTATGCGTTTCTCTCAGCAAGCTCAACGGCCGCTAAGCCATTGTCTGCAATGTCGATTTGATAGCCAGCGCGCTCAAGCATAGTTTTAATAACGAGTTGGTTCGGTAAGCTATCTTCAGCCACTAATATTCGCTGGCCTTCACCTGACTGCTCAAATACGTCAGCTTGATTGTTTTGATTGCGAGTTGGCTGCTCTCCTAGCACCATATTGATTAATTCTTGGTGGCTTATATAGCAATGCTGATGAAACCCTGATTCATAAGGAATGCGGGTACCCGGCGCTTGGCTTTCTCCGTCAAATAAGCGAATTTCTGTCAGCTCACTATTGTCTCTTACGCAGTTTACGTCGCAATTCCACATATGAAGCTGTTTACTCAATGCCTCTTCACAAAATGCACTGACGTTATAGAGCTCTACACGCTTAGTGCTCACTCTTGCGTCTTCCAACAAGGCACCAGAAACTAGCGGCTCAGAAAAATAGCTGTGTGGAATAGCGACAAGGAAACTACTACCACGGCCCTCTTTAGAGCCAACCCGTACTTCACCTCCCATCAACTCGGTCAACTGTTTAGTGATCGCTAAGCCAAGCCCTGTGCCTTCGAATTGGCGCTTGTATGAAGAATCTGCCTGTACAAACTTGCTGAAAAGCTTAGGAATATCTTCATTTTTTATGCCAATACCCGTATCTTTTACTTCAAAGTGGATTTGGCTTTCATTGGCGTAAACGCTTACTTCGACGCCACCACTATGGGTAAACTTGATTGCATTAGCGATTAAGTTGATGAGCACTTGTTTAATGCGCTGCTCGTCGAGTAGTAGTTGTGTTGATAGTCGCGGAGAAATGGTAAACATCAAACCAATTTGTTTCTCTTTGACACGCTCAATAAACAACGCATGAAGATAAGAGACTAAGTCGAGTGTACTAAATTCACTGACTTGCAAACTTAATTTGCCCGCCTCTATTTTGGAAAAGTCGAGTACATCATTCACAAGACTAGACAATGATTTACCAGCAGTTAACGCATTGTTTAACAGTGCTTTTTGCTCATCGTCTAACTGAGTTGATGAGAGCAATTCCATGGAGCCAAGCATCGCGTTCATCGGGGTACGAATTTCGTGACTCATCACCGCTAAAAAGTTACTTTTTTCCTTGGAACCAGAATCTGCTAGTAGTTTCGCTTGCTCTAATTCTTGGTATAAGTGGTTAACGCGAGTGCGCATTAAATTGCGGGTTTGAATCGCCTGACTGATGGTCATCACCAAGTGTTCAGATTCCCAAGGCTTCTCCAAAAAGCTCCAAATACGCCCTTTATTGACCGCAGTCATAACTAAGTCAGAATCAGCATTTCCCGTTAGCATAATGCGAATCGTCTCAGGATAGTTTTCGGCGACATTTGAGAGAAACTCGATACCGTCCATTTGCGGCATACGCATATCAGACACCACAATATCAATGTTCTCTTTGACGATAAGTTCAAGTGCTTCTATCGGATTCGACAAGAAAAAGAATCGCGCAGGTAGCTTGCGCGTCACGCGCTTAATCGCAGCCAAAATAGCCTGCTCATCATCGACGAAAAGTACACTGACTTGACCTAAGTTGTTTTGCATTCTCACAAAAATTCCCTTTACGTTGATACTTTTAGTATAACCATTTGTGACAACTTAGCTCTAAGCTTTGTCATTAATTTCGGCATAAACCGATCTAACTTTTTCGATTCTCGAACAAGCTCTGATAACAAGGAAGGATTCAAATAATCGTTCATTACAGTGCCGACAATATTCACTTGTCGTGCTACCAGCTTATTCATGCCTTCTTCAATGAGGTTTGATGGCGTTTGTCCAGCAGCAACGACCAGAACAGTACCTTCACAAGCCTGGCAAACTAACTCAGCAGGGATATTGTGTTGATTCAACATCGCCAGAGCTGCCGTATCAAACACAACGCAATCAAATGTTGTTAACCACTCATTTATGGCACCTTGAAGCAAAGAGAGCTCTCGGTATTTAGCAATCACATTGACATCGGTAGGTACCGATAGCACACATGCGCTGCCACCGGAAAGTGATGTCATTGGTGGCTTTGGACTATCTGAAGCGCCAGCATACTTTTGCGGAGTTTGAATTGGTTGTTCATCCACTGACTCCGTGCGCATGCCCGCAACCTTTTCCGACGTTTGACTCGACGCCTGCTCAGCGCTAAGGCCATTAGCTCTGTGTTGTTGAGCTAGTTGTTCTGTAGAATTCAGCCCATCTAGTTTACGCTTAAGTGCAGGATTGAAAGTATTCATTTCCACTAATAATACTTTCTTACCTGCGGCTTCGGCGCGTTTAACCAAGGCTTCCGCAATCATGGTTTTACCCTCAGCTGGTGCTGCCGAAGTAATGGCTAAAGTTCGATAGCCTGCTCCCAGTGTACATCCGTAAATACTTTCGACTTCGCTGTAGTGAATCGGTAATTCGTTCATAATTAACCTCCTGCTAAAGCAACAAGTGAAACGACGCTGACCATATCTTTAACGTGACCGACAAACACATTCCAGTCACTGTTTGCGACATCTGGCACAAATACAGTGTCGCCTGTGCGAATAAGTGGTAAGCGATTAAAGTTTGGCTTTTCAATAAAAGCTTCTAAATCAAACTCTTGGCTTTGGTTATTGGCAGCATTCGCCGTGGAGATATTGACCACCATAATTTTCGATAAATGCGCATTGTCGGTTGGACCGCCCGCTTCTGCTAGTAAGTCCAGTACCGTCATTTCGTCGCTGAAGGTGTAACGACCTGGGTTTGCAACCGCACCAATAATGCGAACCGTTTGCTCTTTCTTCTGGTCAAGCCACGCTTTATCACGTTGTGGCACGTAAATGGTATCGCCCGCTTTAATCTCAGGTAACAAGGTTTCATCACCTGTTTCGAAGTAAAGTCCTAAATCAACACTAGTAACTTTAGTGCCATAGCCATTTCGGTGCGTCACTTTAATATCGTGAATATCTGCATCGATATTTGGACCATCTGCTGCCGAAATAATATCGAGGAAATGTAATTTGTTATCGAATGCATAGCGACCAGGCTGACCAACTTGACCGAAAACGTAAATCGCTGACTCTTGAGGTTGTCTTAACCAACGTGCTTTGTTGTCAATCACATCTCTTGGCTTTTCAGGTACGATAATCGTATCACCAGCAGCTACGTCAGGTAGTAGTGAAAAGTCACCGCCGTCAGAGATAAAAGCAGCTAAGTTAAACGGCTTTTCTCGTGTCGCTTTACCCGCCTTTAGCACTTGAATTTGTGAAATATCAGCGTCCTGTGTTGGACCACCAGCATGAGCAAGGATATCTAAGAATGACATCTCATCGCCCCACTCATAACGGCCAGGCTTAATAACCGCACCAATCACACGAATAGCTCTGTCAGGCGTAATTTTTAACCACGACTTCTCATTCATATCGGTTTTTTCAGGCACAAAGATAGCGTCACCAGGTGCAATCACTGGCACTTGCACACTACCTAAACCTTCGGTGTAAGCTTGTAGATCAAATGCGTCGACTTCACCGTTGCTGCGGATAATACGCACCTGACGCGACTCAGCGAAACGCGTTGGACCACCAGCGTTAGCTAAAATATCAAAGAACTCTGTGCCATCTTGTGCTTCATAAGCGCCCGGTTTAAATACCTCACCCATCACGTAAATCGTACGCATACCGGTTTTGATGCCCTCTTCTTGAATAGGCACAAACAAGGTGGAACCCGCGGTAATTTTCGGCATTCTGCTCGCATCACCTGTATCTAAGTAGTGCTTCAAGTCAAAAAGAGTAGGCTCACCATCATTAATTAGACGAATGTGTTCAACGCCTGCATAGCGAGTTACACCGCCAGCGCGCATCAGCATATCAACAAGCGTATTGCCCGGCTTGTAAGAAAAAACACCGGGCTTCAACACTTCACCAAAAACTTTGATCGCAGTTTCTGCTTCAGCACCATCACCGCTTGCAGATAAGGTTGCTGCATCAAAGTCCATTTGCACGTTACCAATTAATGGTGAAGCTGGTACAAAAATTACGTCCAGCGGCAACAGTTTTGGCAAAATAGAGAAGTTGCCGGTATCTAAATACTTTTTGTAATCGAAAGGCATAATTTCGCCATTGCGGTTAATCTGCATTTTGTCTAGCTGAGCCCCTGCATTCGCGCCCCCCGCTTGCTGTAATGCCATTTGGATATTGCCATCAGCTGGCAGGTCAATAAGGCCCGGTTTTTTCACATAACCCAGCACCTTAATGGGTAAACGACGCTCGATGCGGTTAATACTGAAGTCGTCAATGGCACGAAATTCTTCAGCCAACACTGACTTTAGGAAGAACGTCGCATCTTCAAGACTTAAGCTGGCGACATTCACTTGACCCACTTCTGGCAGCACAATGTTGCCTTCTCGGTTTACTTGAAAGCTTTGTTCAAATTCAACTTCACCCGGCACGTTAAGCTTTAGCACATCACCTGGACGAAGTGTCTCAGCCGTATCCGCTATCGCAGATTGAGCGATAATTTGAATACTCAGTAGCAAGAAAAATGCAGTGAAAGTTCTCGTTAACTTATTCATAACTCGCCTCCGAAGACTGCTTGGCAATGCGTGTATCCAGTGTTAAATACAATGTGGTGTAGCGATTAAATAGGGCTTGATTTGGGGTTGATTCTGACACTCTTGGCGCATGCTCACCTAACGCTTCATAACCAATGCGCGTTGGCGCGATACCACGCTCTGTAAAGTAGTTAAACAAGTTATATGCGCGTTTCTCACTTAGCGATAAGTTGTATTCATTCGAACCTTTACTATCTGCATGTCCCGCGATAAACAATGTTGATGCAGGGTAATCCATCATCAAGGCTATTAAGCGATCAAGCGCTGGATAGTAAATCGGCTTAATCGTGTCTTGATCAAAGTCATGCAACGTTTCGGTAATAATCGTATGAGGTTCTGGCGTAACTGCCTGAGTTAGTGTGGTTTCGGTGAATACAACGGCCGTATCGGTTTTAACTACAGCTTGGTCTGCTGCTTGACATTGTTGATAGTCACCAGAACGATACCAATCTCGCAGCACGGCAGTTTTGTTTGATTGAGCACAGCCAAATCTACCGTCTAGATAACTGTGAATGCAGTGTATTTTACGCACTTGTCTATCAAACTTCGTCAAAGTAACAAACGCGTCGTTATACATATGACCAAAGAACTCTTGTTCGGTTTGGTTGTATAAGCGATGTGCTATTTCAACTTGCCCAGCCACGCAGTTTTCAACGTTTTGCGCAGTTAACGACAGCAGCTCTAATTTAGCAGCTTCTAGGTAGCGCTTCACAACTGACTTATTCAGCTGCTTGGCTTTCTCGATTTCTGCAGCACGGTCTTCGGCAGATGAACTACAACCGCCTAATAAACTAGCGCCAGCAGCAATCGCAATGGCAAGTAAACTTGGACGAAGTGATGATACAAGTAACGACATATTAAACCGCCTTATCAACCATGTGTTGTGCAATGTAATTGTCTAAATTGTCAAAGCAGTTAATAGTGCTGCTTAACAACAACATATCGAACAACTCTTTCGGCTGTTGATTTAAGCCCACAACAGAAACTAGTTTGCCTTTTGCCACCATGCGCTTGTATAAAAATACGATAGCACCAATACCAGATGAATCGATAAACTTAACTTCTTGTAAATCAATCACGATATCTGACGATAACCGGCTATAACTCTCTAAGTCATCTCTCATGTGACTTACCGCATCTGCGTCTAAGTCTTCAAACAGTTTGACCACGACATTATTTTGTAAGCTATATGATTCGTTTAACATAAACACCTCAGCTCTTTATTGGGTTCACGTTAACCATTGCAATCGGCAAGCCAAAACACAAAACCTTACATTACAACAAGTTATAATTTCACAAGTTTGAGAAAAACTAGAATTACGCGAATTGAGTTGCAGTTTGCAAATAGCGAATTCGCAAACAGAGTGCTGCTGACGATGTGCCTATCGACATCGATAGCATAGTAAGAAAAGATGATTAAGCAGAGACGCTTAAACTTGGGTAAACGAGTTACGGTTGAAATAACTCGGTTAAGTAAGCTTTTAACGCAGCCGCTTGATGACGACCATTTTCGTCAGCACCTATTGACGCATGCAACGCAGGTTCAAGTGCTGGTGGTAAGCTATCGCTCGAATTATTGACAGCTGGATTACAAATTACACTGGTGATTGTGTGCCTGATCCCTAAACTCTTTAGGTATTGGACGTTATTAGTAAGCTCTTTAACATAGTTTTCCTTAACATAGTTATCCTGCACACTGTTACTTTGGGCATCGACTTCGCCGTCTTGTGCCTGTTCTTCAAATTCAGGCTTCACGTTGCTAATAAAATATATCGCTAACTTAGAACGCGCATTAATGGCTTCAATCAACCCTCGTGTGAGCAGGCTTGGCATAACACTCGTGAAAAAGCTTCCCGGTCCAATTAACAAAACGTCCGTTTGAGCAATCGCTTCGATGATTTCTGGTGTAGTCTCTACTTCTGGTTCTAACCCAAGCTTGGCAATCCCCCCTTGGGCATATTCATCCACTTGCATTTCCCCAAACAACTTAATGCCATTCTCTAGCGTTGCGACAAGGTTAGTAACCTCGTCAGACATCGGGCAAATCTGTGCTTTGATATCTAGAAAATCGCTCATGACTTTGACACTGTCGGTTGGACGTATACATAAAGAGTCCACCGCTAAACACATTAAGTTACCTAAGCTATGCCCAGTCAGATCGCCAGCGTGATCAAAACGATACTCAAACATTAGTGACTTAGTATCCGAGGGCGTTGTCAGTTTAGACAAACAATAACGAATGTCACCCCACGAAATCGTTTCCTTTTGTTCTCGTAGCCTTCCTGTCGAACCACCATTATCTGTGGTGCAAACTATGCCAGTAATGTCGATATTATCTATCATTTTCAACACTGACAGCATGTGACCTAATCCGTGTCCGCCGCCAATACAAGTAACATGTTTATTTGTCATATGTTTCTATTACTTTGGTCTTATACTTATTGTCGTTCAAAAAGTCCTCTATGTTATTAATATCGTTTAACTTCACTTTGTCAAACATAAGACAGGTCGGCTTTACTTCCAATATAGTTTGTTCCGCATATAGCTACTGACCACGACCAAGCACCATAATCATAATGGTTTTGAAAATGATACGAAGATCCATCGCTAACCACTTGCCTACACCTGTTAACGACATTGAGTAAGCAAAGTCATATGCGATTTTGCTACGCACATCATCAAGTGTTTCATCGTAGCCTTGATTCACTTGTGCTAGACCTGTGATACCAGGAATAACCTGATAAGTACGCTCAACGTAAAGAGGGATATCCATCTCAAGCTTTTCTGCAATTTCAGGACGCTCTGGACGTGGGCCAATCAACGACATATCACCGCGAATAACATTGATAAATTGTGGTAACTCATCAAGGCGCACTTTACGTAGAAAGCGGCCAATACCAGTTAATCTATCATCGTTAGCTGAAGCCCAAACAGCACCTGTTTTATCTTCCGCGTCAACACGCATGGTACGGAACTTAATCATGTCGAAGTGTGTGACTTTCTCTGGCGAAATTTTGCCTACACGACGTTGTACATAAAAGATAGGACCTTTGCTTGTTAACTTAATTAGTGCGCCAATGATGACAAAGAATGGCAGTGTCATTAATAGACCTAACATTGCTAAGCTGAAGTCGAAAACACGTTTAGCAATAGCCACTTTTGGTGAAATAAATGCATACTGTTTCATCATAAACTCCTAAATTTTTGACCAAACTTTTTCTTGTAAACCCAGTACGTATTTCACTGAGCCTAATAACGCTACCCAATAACCATTAACTAGGTAGCAAAGTAATTTCAAAATCGATGAATTCAGTGAACAACCACTTTTCGTCATCAGATAAACGCCACCGTATAGCGCTACTTGCATAACCATTGATACTTGGAATATCCAGTTGAACTCTATTAAGTAGATGTTGCTGAAGAAAATAAATACTAAGAAGAACGGTACTAAAGCACGTAACACTTTACCTGAGGCAAAGTTGACCGCGTTCCAACCATACTTAGGGTTAAGTAATGGCATCAGCATTAACATTTGTTGAAAATTGCCTGCAGCAATGCGAAGACGACGCTTCATGTCTTGTTCTAGATTCACTTGTTCCAGCTCGATAGCGGCAACACGTGCATCGTAGATTACACGGTAACCTTGCTTGATAACGTTCATTGGAATTAAGAAGTCATCATTAATTGTGTGTGCAGGAATCTCCTCGAAACATGCTTTACGAATAGCGTAAAACGCACCGTGAGCACCCAACACACTGCCTACCGAGCTTTCTTGCTGTCTTACTTTTCTCTGATACTGCCAGTACTTTTGCTCCCCCACAGTGCCGTCTTTGGCAAAGCGGTAGCCAGCAGAAACAGCCCCAACATCGGCATTATTGAAGTGTACATCTAACATTAGTAGCGAGTTTACCGGCAGTAGCGCAGACACATCACTGAATACGATATTTTCGAATTTAGCGCGAGCAATACCGTCTTTTAATACAGCGACCTTACCGCGATTTTGATCAAAGTTAATCACCTGATAGTTAAGCTCGCTACAACCTAGCTCTTTTAAGGTGTTTACAGCGATGCTGTAAGTATCATCTTTACAGCCATCACAAAGTAAAACCAATTCAAACTGATCATTTGGGTAATCAAGGAAGCCTAGATTACGAATTTTCTCTGCAATAAATTCCGCTTCGTTATAGGCCGGGATAACAATTGAGAAGCGGTTAAGTGCGTTATCTTGCTGGCTCGACTGGTATTTACGTTGCGCAATTTCAGGGGTATCAGTCGCTTTACGTGATGCAATCACGCGTAACATTAGCGGGTAAATCACATGGTGATAAATAACTAAAAAGCTCAACAAAAAGAATAAACTACTCATTAGTAAGTACATTATAATCTCTCCCGTAAGCTAGGCTGCGTAAGTGCAACGTAACGTGAAATCATGTTTTTGATTGAACGCTCGCGCTCGATAAAGTCACGCGGCGCAATATCAATTTTTTCACTAAGTAAACGCCATAACGCCGCAGACAATTTTTGTGGATTGTTTGGCTCAACCAGTTCACCAGACTCATGGCAGACTGCCTCCTTGCAACCACCAACATCAGTTAACACAACGGGCACGTTGCACGCTTGTGCTTCAAGCGGCGCTAACGGTAAGCCTTCATTGTTAGATGACAGACAAAACACGTCCAGTAATCGGTAAAAGCTTTTCATGTCCTGAACGTGGCCTAGAAAGAAAACGCGTTGTGATAAACCTAATTTCTTCACTAAAGCTTGTAGCTTAATTCTCACACTGCCGTCACCCGCCAGTAATAAGCCAATGTCCTCTGGCAAAGTTTGCATTGCTTGAATAAGTACGTGGTGCGCTTTTACTGGCTCTAAGCGCGCCGCACAACCAACATAACGAAGGTGTGTAGGCAACCCTGCGCCAGCCAATAGCTCTGCTTTGTTCTCATCAGCAGGAGTAAATTTATCAGCGTCAATACCGTTTGGAATAACAAATGGCTCAACGGCAGGCATCAAACGTTTAACTTGTTCAGCAACAAAGTTGGCATCAGCGACAAACACAGGTTTGATCATCTTTAAGCACATCTCTTGTAATAGGCGGCGCTTTTGTCTGTTTAAATGCCAGGCGTCATGCTCGGTATGAATAACACACTCTACACCTGCTAATTTAGCAGCAGTGCCACCGTAGATTAATGGACCGATATGATGCGTGTGCACATACAATGGATCTAAACGATTGAATAGTGCGGTCAGCTTGCTGACGATGCTAGGCTGCCAACCTGGCTTTTTATCTAGCATATGAATATTGCGCGCTTGCTCTTGGCAAATCCCTTTCGTTAACTGCAGCGAACCGCGTTCTAACGAAACCACATGAACATCATAGAATGGTGACGCAGCACGCTGAAACTCGAGAGCGAAGTTCTCAATTCCACCAGGCTTTAAATGCTGCACGATATGGATAATTGTCGGTTTCATTATTTATCTCCTGATACTTGTGATGCTTGAATTTGAATAATTTTTGGAATGCGTGTAATCGTTGGTACACGAGCAATCAGTTCTAACTGGCGTCTAGCGCGAACTGAGGTATCAGCGATTTCAGCAAATAACGCTAAACCGCCACCTAACATCATGCCGCCAATTACGCCCGCTACTAGGAAAAACGCTAATGGAAAGTTGTTAGGAATCATCGGACGGTAAGGCTCGTCGATAATTTTGATACGCTCCGGCTGCTCGAATTTACCTAACGCACCAGTAATTTTTGCTTTCTCGAAACGAGCTAACAAATCGTCATAAAGCGTACGTTTCACGTTTAGATCACGTTCTAGCTCTTGCAGCTGACGCTCCATATCACTGGTCGCCGCCAAAGAAGTCTGTAGCGTTTCTGCTTGCTGTTTGATAGATGCTAACTCTTGACGAATCTGCTCTACTTTGCCATCAGCTAATTGCATTTCTTGAAGCTGTGACACCAACAGTAAGCTTTGCTGACTATCTAAATCGCCGTCTTTCATTTTATTCGCCACTTCCCACAAACGATTCAAATTAGTTTCATCTATGGTGTAAGTCGTCTTGCTTTGAATATTGCGCTCATCTTCAAGCTGCGATAACTTGCGCATCGCAATTTGCACTTTGCTGTGTTTATCTGTGTAACGAGAACGCAAAATCGCTAACTCACTTTTCGTCTCAACGATGTTTTGCTCGATTTCACTCATGACAGGATCAACCTGTGCCAAGCGCGTGCGAATCGTTTTCTTAGCCGCCACTGCCCCAGATAGCTCAATTTTGCGTTGTTCAATTAGCTCCGTTAACTGACCCAAACGGGCTGTATTTGCGCTGTATAGGCGTGGCAAGCTTTCAGCATGCTCCTGTTTAAAATTCGCTAAACGAGCTTCTGCAGCCTGTAAGTCAGTTTTCTTCAATGCTAACTGCTGATTCAAAAACACTTCTGAAGCGCTAATCGCCGACAACTCTGGCGCTAGTAAACGCTCTAAGAAACGTTTCCTTACCGCTAATAAAGTACCTTCAATATTTTCAGGGTTGTTCGAGCGGTACACTAGTTTCACTAAGTCTTTGCCCACAAGCTGAACACTTAACGCCGACGACACATTCTTAACGAATTGCTCTTGCTCAAATGGCGTAGACGCTTCTGTTAATGCACCTAAGTCTTCGCCAACATTCAATAACATGTGACGGCTGTGCAGTAACGTACCTAGCGCCGCAATTCGGTTCTCTAAATCAGTCGACACTGATAAGTCTTCTAAAAATGGATTCATCTTGGCGCTTTCTTGAACCAAAATAGTGGTATGCGTCTGCCAGTTGCGCGGTGTAATGAAATTAATCACTGCAGCGATAATCGGTAATACCAACATCGGAATGACGATCAAATAACGACGACGCCAAATCGCAGCAAGAATTAAATGAACGTTAACAATCACAGAAGTGTTCATGCCTTGCCTCCTTGCAATTCATTGAAAACCAGAGACTCACTAACGATTTGCAATGTGTCACCCATTTGCGATGGCTGAAAAACAATGCGTAGTGCACACTTTTCTCTATCAGCAATGGCTTGTAATGCAGCAACACGCTTTTGTGTTAGCGACAGTTGTAACCACAAAGACGACGCTTTAGCTGGTGCGACATTTACCGTAATTTCACGAGCAGGGACACGGAATAAATGCGTAATTCTCAATTTATCGATTGCCGTTAAGTCGGCTTGGTTGTTTTGATAAACAAACGCATAGGTTTGCGTTTTAGGTGGCTGTAAAGCACGTAGTGAGTGAATGGTATCTAGCAACTGCTTATTTACGACAGGCTTTGCATTGGCGTTAGTTTCATCTTTCGACAAAGCATTAACCAACAACGTTGTTGCACAACCTGATAAGTTGCAAACAACAAGCAGTAACATCAATGTAATGGCTAACTTTCTCATCAACTCTCTACCTAACGCTTCCTTCGTTAACCGTGACTTGGTTAACGATTCCAGTTAGCTAAAGGGTTTCAAGTTATGTACCACTTAACAAAAACAACATAAGCAGTTGATTAACAATAAGTTTATAAACAATCTACAAACTAGCCTTATATTGGAAATCGCTGGTTGCTTTGCAAATTGCGAAATGCAAAAGCCGCTTGCAAATAAGCGGCTTCGTGAGATTGGTGGTGTATCAACATAAAGAATGAGAGGAAACCAACTGAAGGGGAATGTTAGTTTCTCTCTACAAAACCGTTTAATTAAATTCTGTGACTAAAAGCTAATACGCCATGTAGCAGTGTCTGAGCCTTTCTGCCAGATAATATCGATTGGCTCTGCGCCATTTTCCATTGGCCAGACTTGGGCTAGCAAAGACTCCTGAGATTCGCTCAGTGACAACACAAACTCTTGGTCTGCCTCGGTTACGTGAGTACGTAACATACAGCTGTCATACTTCACCGTCATTGGATCCGTTGCTTCATAATCACTACAAACATTTACGTAATATTGCACACCTGTATATTCAGCTTTTTCCACAACCACTGTTAGCTCATAACTTCCTGTGAACGTGAAATCAGGTGTAGTGGTTAAATCAGCGGTTACTTCTTCCTCTTCATTGTTACCGCTTGTTGCTACCGGCTCTGGCGCAGGTGCAACAGGAGCACTGCTCTTGCTTTCGCCGCCTCCGCCGCCACACGCTGACAATAAAGCTGCTAATAAACTTGCTGTTAAACTTTTTGTGAATAAATTTTTCATTGTTCTATCCCCCACGATTATTTATATATCTTGCTGCTGGTTGCGCTACTCTCGCTATACCAATCTGCTGATGATTTACCGCGCGTTTCAACAAAGTCTTTGAACATTGGGTAAGCCTGCAATAGATCTGTGCTTTCTAGCGGATGTTTCCACTGGCTGCCTCCACCTGGGTTAATTGCCAGTGCCCAAGGTAAACCACCTTCAGTTTGGAACGTGTAACCAGCCCCCAAATCAGTGCGGTCCGCACCTAAGCCAAAGTAACCAGTATCCATTTTCGACGTTGGGCGTTTATTTTTCAGATGAATTTCCATTGCACGACCCGGTTGGTGAATCGTTTCACCGTGATAAGTTGCAGGCTCTGCAAAGATAAATGGGTTGAACGGTGCTTCAGGGAAGCTGCTGCGAGCGATTGGCGTAATAAACGGTACTTTAACAGTGAACTTAAGTCTCGATGCACTCGCACAACCTGACTGCGTATTGTAGTAACTACAGCCACCTGTAGCGACGAAGTACTCGCTTAAATCGTCAGATATCATCAATACAAGCTCATCAGTGCCTGATTCAACGACAGACGCTGATTGCGCTATGCCATTGATTTCAAATTTCACTAAACCACGGTTAACTTGACTCGGTAGAACATTGTCAATTTGAATCGCAAAGCCATTCGAATAAGCAGCACCATAGGCTTTTAGCTCACCTTCTAACTTTAACTGCGCAACTTGATTGTCTTGAGTTAGCAACAAAGACGAGTTCTGTTTAACCACGACGTCATTCATATCGTAATCGCCCATTTCAGGCCAGTTATCTTCGAACGCAAGATAGTAGGTGTTATGTGTCAACAATGAATAGCCTGGATTAGTGATGTATACCGAATAGTCTTCTACTTCACCATCGGTAACACCGCCGTAAGCAATAATGCCAGGGTCCATACTCAAGCGAACGCGAGACCATGTATTTCCCGCTATAGCATCAATTGGCGTATCTACCATGAAGACATGACTTTCATCAGACATGTAGTAATCAGTCACTAACTTTTCAAGCTCATCAAATTCTCCATTTTGGTTGAAATCAACCCAAATATTGACGTAACCGCTACCTGTTGTGGTGACTTGAATAAGGCTACTCATTCCAGCGATTAGCGGCGTAATAAATGCGACACCATCGTCGTCGTTACTGCCCGTTGCATCGTCACTAGATGGGTAAGTACTAGCAGTATATTCCGCGTCAATTTTGCTACCTAAGTAGTTGCTACCAACGCTATGACGTGCGCCGTTATTACTCAGTGACGTACGATACGAATCTGGCGCATCACCATAATCGACGGTCGCGGGTTCGCTATCATCGACAATGGGGGCGGTAGCACAACGTGCACCGTCGTTATTGCCACTACTAGGCCCATAAGCGAAAAGTTCTGCACTAGGAGAACTTGCCTCAACGTCGATTATAAATATATGGCCGTCGCTGTTACGACTGATGTAGAAATTACCATCGACATCAAAATAAACTGCACCAAAAGTACCGCTTTGGCCTACATTGCCCAACGACTCTGACGTACCCGAGTTCATATTAATTCTGTGTAACACACCATTTCTGTCGACTGAGTAGGCAAAGCTGTTATCAGGATGAAAGGCGAAATCATAAATAGTTAAATTCAAGCTAGTGTTGATAAGTTGAGTAACGAGGTAAGCACTGTCGCTCTCGTCTAACGACACCTTAAATAAACCTGTGCCTTTCTTGTAGAAGTAATAGCTGTTTTCGCTCAACGCGACATCACCCACAAAAAAGTTGGTGTTAGGATTGTTCTCTATATAAAGGGGTTCAGCTTGATAATCATTACCAATACGCACCACTGTGCCCCACTCATAGCCCCAGCCGTAAATATAGTTGTCATGAAAGTTGAAACCCACGCCATTTACTTTGTCGTTGGTACCGAGGTTACTCGCGAGTAAACTGAATTGTCCGGTAACTAAATTAACTCCAAATAGTTGAGCGACACTTTGTTGAACCAGAAACGCCTTCGATGGACAAGTCGTAAACGCCTCAGCTTGTGCTTTATAAACACTGCCAAAACAGCTGGCAATGACCAAGCTGGTTGATACTAATCGTTTAAACATACACTACCCCTTCAATTTGCAGTAAATTACAAGGAGCAAAGACCATTCCATAGATTATTATCATTATTTTCAGATGTTTACGTTTCTACAATGACAGGTAAGGCTATGTTTCTCGCAATTTGCATTGCAACTCAATAACCGCAACGAGACGGTAGGTATTAGCCAGTAAATAATGGGAACTCGAGGGGTAACGTTAGTTTTTTAGAACAGTTAAAAATTTAACA
The DNA here is from genome assembly GCA_947492575.1 of uncultured Thalassotalea sp. GTDB lineage: Bacteria > Pseudomonadota > Gammaproteobacteria > Enterobacterales > Alteromonadaceae > Thalassotalea_F. The sequence continues at coordinate 715,785 of CANLNK010000001.1, read as the reverse complement.
GTTTGAAAATTAAAGACTAAACTCATACTTGAAGCTTAACTGTCGCTTTGCGAGACTGGTGCAATACAGTGCTATTGTTTTGCATATACTCAGCAAGCTCCATAAGTTGGCAGTAAAGCCATTGGAATCAACGTAAGAGCATTCTTACCTACTAATTAAGGACATCTATGAAAGGCGCAATTTTCTGTGGATACCGAGACTATGTTGAACAAGCTCATGGCATTGTAACTTGGCTTGAAATTATTGATCGCAGTGAGCTTGCAGAGTCCTCCAGTTTTATTGCCACCGACTTGTACGAGGATAAAATATTTGTTGAGTTGCTCACTATCACTGTTGAGTTGCTCGATGTCGAACTCAGCGAATTACTTAGGGCATTTGGCAAGTTCCTGTTTCCCACATTAGCCGGTGCAGCGAGCCACCATATGGATGCCTGTGACAATGTGTTTGATTTTCTCGACCACGTTGAGAATGTTATTCACATTGAAGTGAAAAAGAGTGATCCTATGGCCTACACGCCTTCACTTATTTTAGATAAAGTAGACGACCAAACCTTATTACTGAAGTATACCTCGCATCGCCAAGTGTGCTTTTTAGCTGAAGGACTAATCTACGGTGCAGCAAATCACTTTAACGAAGACGTTGCCGTAGAACATGTTAGTTGTACACATCACGGAGACAAACATTGTCTATTAAAAGTGACGACCAAGTAGCGAAACTCACTCGTCATGTAAAGCTGTTGGAGCAAGCATTACTCGACGAGCGTGAGGCTAAGAAAGCGCTTGAGCAAAAGTTAGATGACATTGATCAGCACAAATTCGAGTCTTACAAAGAGCTTATAAGTGCGCTGAAACAAGCTAATAATCGACAAATACAACTAAAAGTATTGTCGACACTTGCGCACCATCAAGCAGTATCAACCTCTACTATCGAAATGTTAACCACCTTTTTAGTAGAAACTTCGCAACTACTTGAAGGTGCTGTTTTCCTATTTGATTATAAGAACCCAGAGCGAGCGGTTTGCTACCACTTAAACGCAACTGCTAGTAAGCTAGAGAGGCTGTTTCATGGGCGGATAGATATCACAAACCTACTAGATGATATTGAAGAAGACGATAGCCACTGGCGCCGTTTACAAAGTTCAGGAAACGAGTGGGGGAAAATTACCGAGCACTTTGCCAACAACTACCTTATTTCGTTCAGCTATCAGCCCCTAAAAAAACGTAAAAATTTGGTGATTATCGACCTGCCTCACTACTGCTATAGCGAAGACGTAAAGCAAACTTTAGACACCGCAGCACAACAATTTGTATCTGCCCTCCAAAAACGCTCAACCGAAGAAAAACTGGCGCGTAACTTCCACCAACTAGAGCGTACCGTTAAAAAGCTCAAAAACACACAAAAGCAATTAGTGCACAGTGAGAAAATGGCATCCATTGGTCAGCTAGCCGCTGGTATCGCACATGAGGTTAACAATCCGATAGGCTACGTGAAGAGTAATTTGTCGGTACTTAGTGAATACGTTGAGATCTTCAACAAAGCGCTAAACGAGGCAGCAGAGCATATTCCTGCAGACGACGAATTGAGTTTCGCACAAGACGATATTGGTGAGCTCATGGCCTCTTGTCACGAAGGTATCGAACGTGTTGCCGATATCGTAAGCGGCTTAAACTCATTTTCACGTAAAGACGATGAAGCTAAGTTCAGCGCGGTTAACCTTAATCACGTTGCGGAAGAAAGCATCAAAATTGCTTGGAATCAGGTGAAGTACAACAGCGAGGTCGTTACCGACTTTGACGAAGACATTCCCGCAATTGACGGCCACAAAGGCGAATTACAACAGGTTTTAATCAATCTCATCGTAAATGCGAGCCACGCCATCGAAGAAAATGGACTCATTACCATCAAAACATGGTCAGACGATAAAGTGCATATTTCGGTAAGCGACAATGGCAGCGGCATGGATGAAAACACCAAAAACAAACTGTTTGAACCATTTTTCACGACCAAACCAGAAGGCAAAGGCACAGGGCTTGGGCTTTCCATTTCATACGCCATTATTGAAAAGCACTCTGGTGACATCGCGATAGAGTCTACCGTAGACGAAGGCACTCAATTCATACTCTCATTCCCTCGAAAATAAACCAAGTTACAGATAAAGCTCCACCACTTTAGTGCATCTGCTCTTTAATGAGCACACCTTTGGTGCACAAAAAACCAGATTAAATTTCAAACACAAACCCCTCGGCTGAAAAATATACAAACAAATCTCAATTAGCATTATTTTTCAACAACTTACATAGATTAGTTTTATTTGACCGATCGGTTATCAACTTGGCATTCAATCTGCTATCTCAGTCCCCGATAACAATTTTAATAAATGCTAATAACAAACTTTAAGGTCATTGTAGTATGAAAAAAGCTCTATTTAAGATCAGACCAATCGCTGGTGCCGTGTCCATCGGTTTAGCCATGTCGATGACGTCAGCATATGCAGACGAAGTTGCGGTAAACGAAGAAGAAATTGAAAAAATTGAGGTTAAAGGCTCGCTAGGTAGTTTACCGGGCCAAGACGTTGAAACAGTTTTCGGTTTTGGTAAATCAATTTTGGAAACGCCGCGTTCAGCATCAAGTGTTTCAGATGAAATGATGGAACGTTTCAACATTGTTGATATTGATGAGCTTATTACCTTTGCACCGGGTACATTTACACAATCTTTCTTCGGCGTTGCCGGTTCGTTGGATATTCGTGGTACTCCTGGTGAAGCATACTTCCGTGGCGTTAAACGCTTAGACAACCCGGGTAACTACCCTACGCCAATTGGAGCGTCAAGCCGTGTTGATATTGTGCGTGGCCCAGCATCACCAATTTACGGTCCTGCTAAAATCGGTGGTTACTTAAACTTCATCCCTAAGTCAGCGCGTTCAAGCCAAGGCCAATACCTTGAAGAAGAAGCTGGTGCACTTTCATACACCACTGGTAGCTGGGATAAGAGCATACTCACTGCCGAAGTTGGTGGCCCTGGAACACTTGGTGGCAAACAGTTTGGTTACTACCTATACGCAGAAGTAGAAGACTCAGGTAGCTACTACGAAAACTCTGCAACTGACCAATCTATTGTACAAGCATCTTTCAACGTTGATATTAGCGACAATCTGCACATTGAATTTGGTGGTATGTACCACAGATACGACGGTAACCAAGTTGCAGGTTGGAACCGTTTAACACAAGACTTAGTCGATAACGGTACTTACATTACAGGTACAGCGCAGCCGCTTGATACCGATGGCAGTGGTCGTATTTCTCATGAAGAATATGGCGCAGTAAACATTGCAGGTAACTCGTTCTTCTACGTACCAGCAGCGGCATTTACCGATTCAGAAGCAACTGACTTAATGGCGCTTCAAAACGTTGGTACTACGAAACTAAGCCGCTCTCAGGTGCTAGTAGCACCAGAAGATCAGCTCGTTAACGATGCGACCACCTTCTACTTCGACATCATGTACTACACAGATGACTGGGAAATTAAGAACCAGTTCTTCTACGACTCGTACGAAAACTTAAACGAAAACGCTTATGGTTTCTCACAATTCCACGACAGCTGGGTTATCGAGAACAAGTTAGTATTCGCCACAGAATACGAAGTAGATTCATTGCTTGCGCAAATCCAAATTTCACCGTCAATTCGTCACACCGATTTCGAACACGGCGACGACTTCACGTTTGAATACTTCAACCGTCGTGATTTAACGATGGCATCGTCAGCCCTTGATAAGCGTGATCTTGCAACCGTTATTGGCTACAACTACGACAACTACGATGTAGGTAATTACACAGACATCGGTTTTGCAGTAATGACTGATTTAACATGGGACTGGGGCTTATCACTTGTATTAGGTCTTCGTTACGACACAATCGACATTGAAAGTACTTCGCGTGAAGATTTACTGTTATTTGCTGAGGATTCAGCAACACCAATTACGGAAGATGAAACTGTTGATGGTACTTCTTGGAACACGAGTATTTCATACAAAACATCTTGGGGCTTAATCCCATACATCACCATGGCAGAGCAAGGTACATTAGTTGCGGGTCAAGGTGCTGAGATTGGTATTAGCCAACTTAACAACGAAGGTGGTAGCGGCGCATTCGATACCTCAGAGTTGTTTGAATACGGTGTAAAAGGTAGCTTCTTAGAAGACAGCCTATACTTCGCTCTTTCGGTTTACGAACAAGAACGTACCGACTTCAACGCGCAATCTATCGTGACTAACGCTACTACGAAGAATGAAGGTGTTGAGCTTGAACTTCGTTGGGTAGTTAACGAAAACTTGGTACTTTCGGGTGGTTACTCAAACATGAAAGTATTCAACTTAACAGCAGTTGAGAACGGTAACCAGTTTGGCTTCTTGGGCCTTGAAGACATGGTTAATCTTGAAGACAAGTCGCTTGTTTTAGGTGGTAACGTTATCGGCTTGAACCTTGTGGGTGACGGCACAACAAACCCAGACGGTCGTAAAGCGGGTATCCCAGAGAATATTTACACACTAACCGCAACGTACGACTTCCAAAATGGTCTTGCGGGTAACCTAAGTGTAATTAAGGCTGACGAAACAGCGTCTGGCTTCTCTGGTTCAGTAACGCTGCCAAGCTACACGCTAGTTAATGCAGGTGTTTCTTACCAGAAAGACAACTGGAGCTTCAACGTAAACGTGAAGAACTTAACTGACGAAGAGTACTTTCGTTCGAACTTCCCAGACCTATTCGGTAGCCAAATTGTACTACCTGAATTACCGCGCCACGTAAGCGCTACCGTTGCTTACAAGTTCTAACCAAGCAATGTGAATAACAGCCGGCACCATCTTCGGACGTGTCGGCTTTTTCGTTTAAGCATTTCCTCTTGGGTGTTTTGCCAACTACCTACGTTGAGCATCTAAGAAGTACAAAGAGAGTTTTATGATTTCAGCCCTGCTAGAGCGTGTTTTTAAGCTACAGCAACACAACACGACAATAAAAACCGAGGTGCTTGCTGGCCTCACCACCTTTACCGCAATGTCTTATATTTTGGTGGTTAACCCCAGTATTCTTGGCTTAAGCGGCATGCCAATTGAAGGCCTGATAACCGTTACCGCCCTCGCTGCCTGTGTTGGTACGTTATTGATGGCAATGATGACCAACTACCCTATCGCCCTTGCTCCCGGTATGGGACTGAATGCCTTCTTCGCCTTTACCATTTGTATGGGGCGCGAAATTCCGTGGGAAGCAGCCCTCGGCATTGTTTTCTGGAATGGCATTTTGTTTGTACTGCTGTCGGTTACAGGCATTCGCACCAAAATAGCCGATGCAATACCCGCAGCACTTAAAATAGGTGTGCAATGCGGTATCGGCTTGTTTATCGCCTTTATCGGCCTTAAAAATGCAGGTCTTATTGTGGCTAACCCTGCCACCTTTGTATCACTGGGTGACCTTTCTCAACCAGCAACACTATTAGCGCTTTTCGGCATTATCTTCACCATCGTATTAGTGATAAAGAAAGTGAATGGCGGCATGCTGTATTCCATTATCGCCCTTACGTTAATTGGCACTTTGATCCCTACAGAGAGTGGCACATTAACCGCAACACCAGAAGCAGTAGTCGGCTTACCTGAGCCAATTAGCGACACATGGTTTGCAATGGACATTTGGTACCCCATAGAAAACTTTGCCCAAACATGGGACTTAATTTTCGCGCTTATGTTCGTGAATATGTTCGACACCATCGGCACCTTGATTGGCGTGTCTCGCCGCGCAAACTTGTTAAACAAAGAAGGTAAGTTGCCGCAAATGGGCTCAGCGATGACAGCGGACGCAACCGCAAGTGTCGCAGGTGCAGCATTAGGTACGTCGCCAGTAACCAGTTATGTAGAGTCGGCCGCAGGTGCATCAGTAGGCGGACGAACAGGGCTAACCGCCGTTGTTGTTGCTGTGTGCTTTATCCTCTCGCTATTTTTAACACCACTGATGAAAGTGATTCCTTTAATGGCAACCACGCCAGCACTCGTGATTGTTGGCGTATTAATGATGGAATCTATCCGCCAGCTAGACTTTGACGACTTCGGTGGGCTAGCAACTGCATCAGTTGCACTAATGGCAATGCCACTCACCTTCAGCATTAGCGAAGGTATCGCATTGGGCTTTATTACCTATGTGGGCATTATGCTGGGCTCTGGAAAATACAAACAGGTGAGCATGCTTACCTACGCGCTCGCCGCAATTTTCCTGCTCCGTTATGTGTTTGATTTAAAATAGCGTTCACCTGACTAAGCTGCATTTATAGCTGTACTTTCAATAGTAAAATAGACAGTAAAATGAAGCCCTAACGATCAATTTATTAGGGCTTTTTAATCTCGTTTTATTAAACCCAAAGACAACCATAGTTCGCCGAGAAAAGGTGAAGAGATACAACAAATAAAATCGAGTTAAGGCAGAGGTTTGCACATTATTTAAACTAACAAACAGCAATGGCAGCTTTTTTCAAAAAGTGGTGGTGACATTAAAATAAAAAATGCTTATACTGCCAGCCGTTTTATAGACGTCCTGTCTACTTCAACAAATGGCCCTTTAGCTCAGTTGGTTAGAGCACCCGACTCATAATCGGTAGGTCCCCAGTTCAAGTCTGGGAGGGGCCACCATCTTCTCAACCAAAGATGGTGAATAACACTCAAAAACCTCAATAAAAACAAGTCATACACCTAATAACAAGGGTTTATAACGACCAATAAAAACTTGTAACAACCAATATTTTAAGTAACACTCGTAGTAACACTAACCTAATGTTACTAAATCTGGTGTTACTATGGCACGAATCACAACCCCACTTACAAATACCGAAGTCAAGCAAGCCAAGCCTAAAGAGAAGGAATATAACCTTGCCGATGGCGAAGGGCTACAGCTAAGAGTAAAAGTAAACGGCTCAAAACTTTGGCTATTCAACTACTATCGCCCTTATACAAAAAAGCGAGCAAACTTAGGTTTTGGTAAATACCCTGAAGTAACACTGTCACAAGCAAGAGAAAAGCGAAAAGAAGCTAGAGAGCTGCTAGCCCAAAATATCGACCCTAAAGCCCACAGAGAAGAAATAGAACAACTAAAAAAAGACTCTTTAGAAAACACTTTTGGCGTAATAGCCAACAAATGGTTAGTACTTAAAAAAGAGCAAGTCAAAACCGAAACCGCAGACAAAGCATGGCAGGCGCTTGAGAAACATGTATTACCTGAATTAAAAGAGATGCCAATTGAAGCAATAAAACCTAGAACGGTTATTGCTATTATGGAGCCAATTAAGAACAAAGGTAATTTAGAGACAGTTAAACGCCTTTGTCGTTACATCAATGAAGTTATGCGTCTTGCTGTTGCCAGTGGCCTAATTGAAGTTAATTACCTAGCTGATGTTACTAAGTTGTTCCCAGCCCCTAAAAAGAAAAACATGGCAACGATTAAGCCAGAGCGTTTACCTGACTTAATGAAGGCACTTTATAACGCCAGCATCACTCGTGTAACAAGGTCTTTAGTCGAATGGCAGCTACATACAATGACACGACCTATCGAGTCAGCAACAGCTAAATGGGAAGATCTAGACCTAGATAACAAGGTTTGGACTATTCCAGCCGAACGCATGAAGATGAAAAAGCCTCATACTATTCCTTTAAGCGAGCAATGCTTAGAGATTTTAGAGTATCTTCAATCAATTAAAACTACTAATGAATATGTATTCCCGAGTCACCGAAACAACAAAAGCCACATTAATAGCCAAAGCGCCAATATGGCATTAAAACGCATGGGATTTGCTGGTGAGCTGGTATCACATGGTTTAAGGGCGTTAGCAAGCACCACCTTAAACGAACAAGGTTTTGATCCTGATGTTATTGAAGCCGCATTAGCTCACGTTGATAAAAATGAAGTAAGGCGGGCATATAACCGAGCAGAGTATCTTGAACGCAGACGAGTAATGATGGCTTGGTGGTCTGAGCATATTGAGTCCGCAAAAACGGGTAAGCCCATCGAAGCACATAAAGGACTGAGAGCAGTAAGCTAGTATGCCCAAAACAAAATCATTTGAAGATAAGTCTACCAGAACAGTTTCAACCAATTTAGTAACTATTTCTGAAGACACAATTTTGACTATACAAGAACGCTACGCCTTTAATCCTGATTTCGATCTGCTCAAAATGCTCGATGATATAAATAGCTGGTATCAGCTAATCAAGCAGATGCCTAACAAATCAACTGATAAGCAAGTAGCAAATAGGTTGACCGAGTTAAACAACCAAATAAACACTTTGGTCAACACAATCAGTAAATTAAGCTCCGAAGAAAAAAGCTTATTAATTGATGTATCTTACGACTCAGAAGTAAAATTTCTCCCTAGTGAAGCTATAGAATACCTAAACTGGCTTGCTAGACATTCATACATGGCTGTGCCTGAAGATTCGACAGCCTTAAATAAAGGTCGCCCTAAACGGGGCGAAGCTAGACTAGCACTTGAAAAGATGTTTAATAGCTATGAAAGTGCTACAGGAAAGAAGCCTACATGTTCATATGATGAATACCAAAGGAAATACACAAGTCAATTCGTTAACTTTTGTGAAGATGTTATTGAGCTTTTAAATTTGGAAATATCGAATATAACGATAGGTAAATTCATGAAAGAGCTCAATAAGACCAAAACCCCCTCTAATAAAACCGATTAAAAGACCTTATCTAGTAGTTTTCTAATTACCAATAATAGCCCGTAAGAGTTAACAACAACCACTAAGGGCTATTATGAATCAAGCTTTACAGCTAATCAGACGACCAGAAGTTATTAAACTAACTGGTCGCTCAAAATCGTCACTTCAACTAGACGAAAAAGCAGGCTTAATGCCAACACCAATACCAATTGGCGCTCGCGCTGTTGCCTATATCAAACACGAAGTAGAAGCGGTTATTCAGGCTCGAATTTCTAGCAAGTCAAAGGATGAAATTCAGAGTCTTGTTACTACTTTAATTTCTCAACGCGAACAAATGATTTAGGAGTGTACCCCATGTCAAAACATAAAAAACAATTAAAGATTGAAAGTGTATTAGAGTCATTCCTAATTACTGGCTATAAAGGCATGACTGCTTTGGATGCGATAAATATATACGGTGATACTTGCCTACACTCCTCGGTAAGTGACTTAAAAAATAACCGTGGCATTCACTTTGCTAAAGAACCTTACACCCATATTTGTCGCGTAGGATCTCCAGTAAGGTTTACTCGTTATTTTCTTGAAGACGAGTGTTCAATAGCTAAAGCTATCGAGCTACTAGATTTGTATCGCGATAAGCGCGGTTTAGAACATTATCCCAAATCAAAGCTCTACAAAGCTTATCAACACTTAAAGGTAAATTGAATTACACGGTGGCCTGCTACCCTATAATCAAGCCAAGCTAGCGATATGAACTGTAAAGTAATATCGCTAATCATTAACTCAAAGAACACCAATAATTGAGTTAGTACGTACAAACCTTAAAGTGACCGACTTATAAGGGTTGTTCTTTACAAACCTTTGTTTATAGGTTTTTTACCCTGAAAAACTTCATGTTTCAATTCGTTCTTCGCATGAATATTAGGATTGGTAATGTATAGCAGTCACTAACTTTTACGCAGGTAATTAATAATATCCTCTTGCTAGCTCTCAGCTATTAATACCTCTAATGACATATATAACTAAAGACAAAGCAGTAACTGTAAATGGTCAAACTTGGTGGGTAAATCCAAGAGGTAAAGGGCTGCTGCTTAAGCCCCTGAAAAAGATGATTGAACAAGTAGACACAATGCTAACGATCTACAGCAAAGTTCACCTAATACGTTTTGACTTGCGTATGTATAGCTACTCAGAGACTAACGAGCTAATGACAAAGTTTAATCGTATATTTCACAGGTGGATAACGCGAACATACGGTATTAGAAACAATCGTATTGGCTATATTTGGTGTCGAGAAATTGAGACAGCTAAACAACAACACTATCACTACGTATTGATGCTTGATGGTCATACTGTGCGCCATCCTGCTCGTATTTTAGAAAAAGCAAAGGACATATGGGATAACCAGCTTAATGGCTCAGAGTTCACACCCAAGAACTGCTATTACAATCTAAAGCGAAATGATTACGACACTATACAACCAGCCATCTATCGCATTTCATATTTAGCAAAGGTGCGAGGTAAAGGTTATAAGCCAGCACAAACTAAAAACTACAGCACAAGTAGATTAAAAGCTCATTATTGATATGAGCAACGACTATATACGACAAAGTATGATTGATATACCAAATAGGAAAACTAATGAACTCTAAAGAACTGGCTACCAGACTAAAACCAAAGCAAGTTAAGTTCGCCAATTTGTACGCTGATGGTACACGTACATTGTCTGAAGCATATCAAGATGCTGGCTACAAAACAGATAACATGAAACCTGAAACATTAAAGCGAGCGGCAATAAGGTGTATGTCTAATGTCCACCTAAAAGCCTATTATGATGCTCTGGTGAAAGAATCCGCTGAATTGGCTGTACAGCAAATTACTTATAGTAAAAGGCAATGGATGGAAAACCAGCTAGCAACGCTAGAGATGGCAATGGGTATTCGAGAAACGTTATTGGCCTGTACTTACCTAGGCGAAACTAAAACGACAAGCACCAAAGTTGTTAACTTATCGGCAGCAATTCGCGCTCAAGAACAGCTTGGTAAAGTACTAGGCTTATTTGTCAACAAACTCGATGCTACTGAAAACATTCGAGTTAACAATCTAATAGCTGAAATATCAAAAGAAGCTTCTAGCTGTCCTGAAGATTCGCCATTACCCAAAGATAATGTTAAGGTAATTTAAGGTGTTGTAGCCTATATATGATCATACAGTTTTCTTGAATTCTAAAAAAACTGTTCGATTCTCGCACCACTAATTTTTAAATGCGTCATGTAATAAAGGAGCTATTAATGAATCGCATTACTGTTTTTATACTCTTAACGATATTGGCAAGCACATCTCACGCCTCTAATGGTGAATTCTGGGGTGTTATAAATGAAAGAGAAAAATCAATTTACCTCGCGGGGTTACGAGATAATTTTACTACTTATTATTTACTTGGTGTAAAAGAAGCTTGCGAAGTTAAAGATTCAGATTTTCTAAATAACCCTTGTTCGAAAAAGGCTCTTTCTGGGTTTCTTCATAAAAACCTCTTAGATTCTGTTAATTTACTTCAGCTAGTTAAGATGGTGAATAGCTTATATCAGGACCCTTTTAACACTAAATTATATATTCATGATATAGCAGAGTTAGCTATTAAAAAGAGCCAAGGTATAAACATCGAAAAAGAACTAGAAAGTTTACGGAGTTCACAAGCATTGGCTGAAAATTATAGTCGAACTGGCAGATAGCGTTCTAAATCATCTATATTTCTAGAGACTTACTTTAATTGCTTAACAGGCAACAAGCGTTAAGTATTAGCCAACTTTGGTTCCGTCAAGGTTGTAATATACAGGCGTAAACCTAACGTTAAATCTCACACCACATGGTGTAGCAACAAACTCGCCACCACATTTGTGGTGCTTCATGCCTGTATGCTTTTCACCAGAGTAAAGGCCACCAATATCATAATCTAGCATGAAGTCACCTTTCATTATTTCGATTCGATCACTAGAGCATTTCAGGCATTTTTCAGTGCCTTGCCTAGTTATCAGTCTGTTTAAAATAATGACTTCCGATAACTCAGAATCTAATAGCTTTCGTCTGTACGAGCTAAATAACAACTTCAGCCGAGACCTTTTTAGCTCAGCAATTGACTCTAGCAGCCGATTAATGCGGTCTAGCAATTCATCAAGTTCTAGCGACTCTATAGGCACAACATCATCACAGTCATGACAATATCCAAACTGTCGAGATACGTGAGCCGTTTTACCGTCAACGAGATAATAGCGTTGGCCCCAAAGCTTCATTGTTGAGGTCTTATAGCTACACTTATCACAAGTTAAATCTATTGAGGGCATCGACATAAGGTTAAACTCGCCAATAACTTATTGGTTTACAAAAGCAATTTGATTAGCGTAGGATTCTACTCTTTTTGTTGTAGGAGTAAATATGAGTAATAACAATTTAGAGCAAGCAGGAATCATTTTTGACGGTGATGTTGTTGATAGACTGCCTTATATCAGGTCGATGGTTAACAACCTTTCAGATATGTTTTTAGGTGATATAGAGCTAACAGAAGAGCGCGTAAAAGGTGCTTGGGTTACTTTGGACACTATACAGGCCGCTTTGAAAGATTGTGAGTTATCACTATCAGGTAATTCAAGTAAATAAGAAGTCACACTAACTTTAAATTAAAGCTAACAAGTGCCCCTACTCTATAAACTATTTGAGCAATGACTTTATCATTTAGTAACACTGTAAGTAACACCAAGCTTCAACAAAAAAGAACTAACACTTTAATTTCAGTTACTTATAACGCCAGTTCAAGTCTGGGAGGGCACCATTTTTAACAGTATATTCAATGTTATTATCTACTAACTCTCCTTTGTTTAACTTTGAAAAAGTAGCAATTTTGTGGATTTATAAAGTAATAACGTAAGACATCTGCACTAAATCAAGCGTTAAACTCAAGTGCGTTTCAATTTTACTTTTTGTACAAAATCAACACCATACTTGGCTTCTAATCTCTTAAGAAAGTGTGACTCAATATCTTTAGAAAAAAGTAGTAAAATCAATAACTTACCTATACTCCCTAATTCTTCATTCCTTAACGCCTCTTGCCCCCTTACAGATATTGTCCACTTTCTTGTAAGAGCCAGAGACAACGTGCCTTCTTTACTCAAGCCACGTCTGATAAATGTTTATTATAATTTTTAGATTAAAAAATAACTTTCTTAACATTAGCAGATACCGCATTTTTATAGTTCACAGCTAATATCTACTTTACATTCTCAAGAACATCGAACAAAGCTTGTAGATAACGAATATAAAAGGTAGTTAAAAGCGATCTTCCTCCCCCCCCCAAAAAAAAATACAAGTACCTAATTATATTCAAAAAAAGTTGATTAAATTTCAAATACTATTAAATTACGCCACTGAAAACGAATTCAATTGGATTCATAATCTTACCGTTACAATACCACAAGGATGAAGGTGTTAATGAATACTCACGCCATATTAAATCAATACTTTTTCTCTACTAAGCCTATTCGTCCATTAGAAGATGAGATGAAGACGCTATATTCAAGCAATATGTATTGCTATATTTCACATAAAACAGCTTATGAAATTTCTTCAAATCAAAACGATGCACTCATTATTGGAGAGGTGTTTAACCCGACTGAGCCACAACACTCCCCTAAAGACATATGTGACTACTTATCTAGTTACAACGAAGCTGAATTATTTTCTTTAGTTCATCAACTGACAGGTCGATTTGTCATACTAGTAACACTTAAAAATGGGAAAAGAATACTTCTAAATGACTCATGCAGTATGCTTAGGGTGCTTTATACCGTATCAGAAAATGAAAAGTTTATTTCCTCTAGTGACCAATTATTAACTCGACTTAGTAATACCCAACAAGAACAAATGGTTTTAAGAACGGATATTAATCAGAATAACTTTATCCGTTCGGAGCACTTCTATCCAACTTCAAATCACTACGTCAAAGGTATTAAGCGCCTTCTTCCTAATCATATACTTGACCTCAATTCATTTAATTCAGAGCGAATGGACTTTGCTCCTATAATTGAGAGTTTGAAAAAAAAGAAGGTTACTAACTTCAATGACATATTTAGTAAATATCTAAACGGTTTTTTTGAAGCCGCTGGTAATCAAAATAAGCACTTAAAAGTTCCTGTAACGGCGGGGTATGATAGTCGTGCTTTGGTTGCTGCTTCGAAAAAATACAAAAGCAATATAGAGTATTTCACTTTCGAATTTGAAGACAGTAGCGACGATGTGACCATCGCAAATGGAATATGCTACAACCTGAAGCTAAACCATAATGTATTTCAGTTACCTAAAGAAGAAGACATAGATTTTACAAGAACATATACAGAGCACATGCTCATTCCTCGTCAACTAAAAAAGATAGATATAGTTAAACATCACAGTAAATCAGACTATTCAGAAAATACTTTGATAGTTAACGGTAATGCGGCTGAAGTGATGAGGCTATTTTATGGGAGAGCTATGTTACCAAAAAGTTCGTTTTTATATACGCTACTATCAGGGTGTCCTTTTAACAGGTCAGTTAAGAAAGAACTGAAGCACTGGTTGAGGAATAGCTCTAAATTACCTATTGATAAAAAAGACCTATTTTATTGGGAGCATAAATTAGGCGCTTGGGGGAGTATTTTCCCCTTTGAACAAGATATAGCGGTTAATGAAATCAGTCCCTTTAACAATAGAACCTTGTTGCTATCGGCCTTGATTAACGTACCTAAGAAAAATAGAGGTTATCCCGATTATCCATTTTTTAGGGACTATGTTAATTACGAAGCTCCAGAGCTAACGGCTATTCCTTATAATCCACATGAGAAAGGTTCATTCAGAGAAAAAATTAAAAAAAATACTTATCTAAGGTTAGCTGCTACATTTGCTTTAGGAGCCGCAGGGCGAATGTAGAACGGGCTCTTCTTAGCGGTGAATTCAATCGGCAACTGCAACGCTCCTCTAAACTAAGAGGTACGTTGCAGCAATATAATGTTTATATTAAATTAATAGTCACTTTATGCTCTGCTCTGACGCTAAACCTACTAACATAGTGTCATATCTTTAAACCACGTAGAGTATATATTTCATATGGAATAACTCATATTTTTATGAATGGCATCTTATATTTAGTTCCCTTCGTGTTGCTCTTCGGTATATTTCTTTACTCCTCCATAGTGTTTGCAAAACGAAAATACGCAATGAAACAAGTGTCTGTCGACGTCATATCCCCAGATACTAAACACGCGCTGGAAAATTTTACCTGCTTTTCCACGACTAAGAACACAAATGTCATTAGCTTTATAAGTACATCTGAGTAAACACAACTCAAACTCTACAAAACTTTGGAACCTATTAATCAAACAATTGATAGCTGCATTACCTATTGATTTGTTTATCTTATTCTACTAATTTAACAAACAGGCTGATATTCATTTTGAATTGATTCCTGTTTTGTTGGTGGGCACTTTACCCACAATTGCGATCGCCAGATACCTTCTGGTGATCGCTCCCTCAACCTTATTTTAAAAATCACCTACCCTGCGCTATCTGAAATATATTCAGCGCCTTATGCAAGTCGATAATGCGCTTGGCGATATTTTGATTTTCCGATGCACTCTGCTCTGTTTTCTCGGTCGTAGTACTGGCAATTTGACTAATGTTATCCAGACTTTGGTTGATTTCTTTAGCTACTACAGATTGTTCTTCTGCTGCTGTGGCTATCTGAGTATTTAAGTCTGAAATCTCGCCTACCGACATAGCAGCTTGTTCGAACAACTCGGCATTTTCGTTACTCTTGTCTAAACATCTTTGCGTGCTATCGCTGCCTTTTTGCATCGAGGTAACGGCATTGCTGGCCTCTTGCTGCAACCGTTCAACTAGTTTTTGAATATCTACGGTAGATGTTTGCGTGCGTTGTGCTAACTGGCGAACTTCATCGGCCACAACCGCAAAACCTCGGCCTGTGTCACCCGCGCGTGCAGCTTCAATAGCGGCATTTAATGCCAGTAAGTTGGTTTGCTCTGCGATGCCCTGAATCGACTCCAGTACCGACCCTATATTATTCGTTTCAGCAACTAGGCTTTGTATTACTTCAGAAGCGTTGTTTACCTCTTGAGACACCTGATTAATTTCAAGCTGGGTTTTTGCTGCACCTTCGCGACCCAACATCACCTTTTCTTTTACTTTCTCAGTCACCAAAGCAGCTTCAGAGGTATTACGAGCCACGTCTTGTGTGGTGTTGTTCATTTCGTGAATCGCTCGAGCGACCGTCGATATTTCTTCACGCTGCAATAACACATTATCTAAGGTTTGCTGCATCGACAGCACCACGACTTCCGAAGAGGTGCCTAAATCATCTGCTTGGTTATTTACCTTGCCGATCATTGCGCTTAGTACCTGCAAAAAGTTGTTAAACGATTTGGCCAGCTTACCCGTTTCATCTTTTGCGGTTTCGTCTAATCGGATACGTAAATCGCCGTCACCTTCGGCGAGTTCTTTTAGACGCTCATTTAACTCGTTTACAGGCTTAGTAATGGCGCGCGCTACCACGGTTGGCATGACAGTTCCCCACAGCAATGCAATGACAAATACTGCCATGATTATCTTTATGGCGGCTTTTTCATGCTCTTCCGCTGTAACTGCAGCATTTAGCGTAAAGATTTGAATTTCATCGAGTATTGCAACTAAGCGATTGTCGATGTCATCCTCTAAATCCTCTACAGACTTAGCTTGTTTCAACATTTCATCGATGTTGCCACTTATACCCAACCCCATGATCTGGTTAACTTTCTCGTCGAGTAGCTGATAGTCCTTATCAATTAATTTAAGCTCTTGCAGTAATTTTCTATATTCTTGTTTTGCTTCTTCTGAATGCAGCAGCGGCAGAGCTTTCTGAATAAATTCTTCGGCATCAAAAATTTCTTGTTTAGTTTTTTTAATAAGGCCAGTCACCTTATTTTTTTCGGCTGGTAATTTAGACGCATCGAATTTGCCACTATTGGCCATTAAGGTGTGAAGTAAAAAACGCTCAAACAATACCGCTTGTTGTAGTTGATGTTCAGTAACCTTGGTTAGTGCTCTGGTAAGCGGAATGTCCTCTTCTGCAATATCAACCAGTTCTTTGCCAATTTTATTCATGTTAGAAATGGACACCCAGCCCATAATCAACATTAAGGCCAGTTTTGAAAAACCCAACAGATATACTTTTTGTGCAATAGTAATCTTAGAAAGCATGTTTACCTCTTAACTACAACGAGTTATCACTGTGTTTAAAATAATTAAGTAACTCTATTGCCAGTCCTTTTGCGTTTTGAGAGTCAATAACCGAGTCTTGGTCTTGCATGTATTGAGAGAACCCTGAAGCGGATTTTAGGGAAGTTAAGTCGACTAATTTAAAACCCATTTTCCAGTCTGGAAACGTTCTTGTTTCAATAGCTCTGCGACTTATTCTACTGAGGTTGCTGTGGCGAGTATCTTGCAATATTTTTTCGTACAAGCTATCAACCTGTTCGTCATTGCCTTCAAGTGCCTGAATAAAAGTGCCTTTGTTATCGTAAAGGAGCAAACCAGTAATACCAGATGCCGTATTGTTGGCTCTGGCTTGTTCTAATAGTTCCAATAATTGGGGCTCTTCAAAGTGCTGTTTAGCACGGCTCACGTAAACCAATTCAATCAAGTACTTACTCCTTCATTGAGTTTATCTAGGCGTTTAACTTCACTCTACCACTGCAACCCAACAAAAGTGTTACAACATAACAAATGATACTAGATGGAAGCGTTATCAATAGGCAACAAAAACTGTTAAATTTTTGTTAAATACTTTCTAATAATGAGTTAAGTATAGGACACGATTTCAATAAGGTAGAAATACTTGGATTTCAATTTTTTGAGACAACTTACATTTGCAGGAATATAAAGGATATCAAACACATTGCTCACGTTTAGCGGCGAGTAACATTTGACGATTTAATGGTGTAGATGAATACCCATTAATGGTTAGAAATCTTGAAAGTGGCTCACATCAAGAAACGCAAGAAAAAAGCCCAAGGTGAACCCTGGGCTGTACTTACTTTAAGCGAGCATTTCGATTAGAAACGGTAGCTTGCACCGAATGTAATACGACGGTCTGTTAAACCTTGGAAACACAATAATGCGCCTTCGTTAACACAGTATTGTTTAACATCGGACTCGGTAAGATTTACCGCTTCAATACCAATGTTTAAACTTTCGTTAACATCGTAACTAATACTTGCGTTTAACTGGCCTCTATCGTCTTGCACCACTGGGAAGCCCCACGGGAAGCTTGACGTACTGCCGAAGTCAGTTGAGCGATACGCTTCACGCCATGTGTAACGCATACGAGCAGAAATGTCGTACTTCTCGTAGTAAAGCGTGATGTTGTAAGCATTTTCCGATAAGTCGATTAGCGACTGCTTCGCTGTTACATCGATACCTTCAATACCTGTTGTTGCTTCAAATACTGACGTTGCACGGCTCGTTGCTGAATCAACTGCTTCACCACCAGAGAACTGTTGGTAAGTATAGTTAGCTAACACACCAAAACCTGACGCCCAACCAAGCTCTTGCTCAAATTGAGATAGGTCGTATTGAACAGCAAACTCCCAACCTTTTTGCGTTGTTTCGCCGTCATCGTTGATCGTTGTGGAAAGCGGCACACAAACACCTACACCACCTTCAGGGCCGAATACGTTAACGTCTGCAATTGGGTTCCAAATACCGCCTTGCTCACACTCTGGGCCAGTTGTATCACGGAAGCCTGTCGTTGAGTCTTCATAAGGGTCAGACTGCTGCGTTACGTGCAAGTCTTTACGTGTTTTGTGGAAATAGCCAAGGCTTACCACGCTTGCATCAGCAAAGTACCACTCAACACCAATATCGAAAGAAGTTACTTCTTCTGGCTCTAAGCCTGGGTTACCAACAGATACCGCAGGGTTAGGGCTGGTGCTGTAAGTTACAGACGTAGATAAGTCATCAAAGTTTGGACGACGAATATCTTTACCCCATGAAGCACGCACAAGTATGTCTTCATGCACGTCGGCCACAACGTTCACGCGAGGAAGTAAAAAGTCGTAGTCGCTCTTAGACGTTACCTGCGTAACAATTTCATTGCCGTCTGAGTCTTCAGTAATCGAGTTACCTTGCGATTTGACTTCTGTTTCTAAATAACGAACACCGAAATTACCGCGCAAGTAATCTGTTTCAAAGCTCATTTGTGCATAGAAAGCGTGCGTTTCTTCTTCTATATCGAAGAACGCGTCGATACCAGACGTAGGCTCGTTAATTGGGCGAGAACCGCCGTGCGCAGTAATTGCGTCGTTCAATGTTTCTAAAACGTAATCTGGATCTGATGCTACAAGTTCAGGGTTAATGATCAGGAAGTCTTTTACGAATAAATCACGACCGTCTGCATCACCAAAGTTATCAGGCCCTGCGGTTAGCAAGTCTGCAAACAATGAACCGCGAGGGCTATCAGCCATGCTACGCAAACCTAAGTTTGAGCGAATCTCGTCTGTTGAGCTACTTGCCTTACTGTAACGGTAACCAAAGTCTACCGCTGTAAATACTGAGTAATCTAAGTCGTAAGTAAAGTCTGTACGGAATGCATCTTCAGAGTTTTCAACTTTGTCACGAGCTATTTGAACATCACGTAAAACCACGTTGTTTGGATCTAACAGATCTGCCGCTGTCGGCGCGTAAGGTGAATCAAATGCCACACCGAAAGCTAATGAACCGCCGGTTAAGTCGTACTCAAACGGAATACTGTTGTCGTTTGCACCACCTGCGTCTAATGGCGCATTAGGGTTGATGAAGTTCAACGTGGTATTAATACGTGGGTTAGTTGATTCTGAGCTAGACGTTGACGCTTCAACGCGCACATATAAACGCTCGCTCTGCCAGTCGCCACCGATACGGAAAATTTCACTTTCTGTAACACGTGAGTTTGTATCACTTGAGAAACGTAAGTTTGGATCGTCATCATCGTTTTCAAGATCAACAGGGATAACACCAGCAAGTGCCGCTTGGATGCTGCCTAAGTCTTGGCCGTCTAATGAACCAAAATCAATTGTTTCGAATTGGTCAGGAATAGAAATATCACGAAGGTTACTTACACCAGACGCTTGTACACGAGTACTTTCTTCTTTGCGGTCTTGCTCGTTAATAACGGCATCAAACCAGAGCTTAGTATTTTGATTTGGCGCCCATTCAAACGTAGCTACGTAGTTTTTAGTTTCGTACTCGTAGTTATCGTAATCTTGGTTTAAGAACTGTATTGGTAAGTAATCAAAGTCCTGTGCGCTCGCCCAGCCACTGTCTGAAAGTACTACATTATCACGGTCAACACGAGGACGGAAAGCCGTAACGTCTTGCTCTGCGTAACTTGCGCTTAGCACTACGCCGAACTCACCCATATCAGTTTCCCATTTGTCACCATATGAGCCGGAAAAGCGCGGTGTAATACCGTCGGTTGATAAGCTGTTGTCTTCACCTTGTATGCGAATAGCACCTAAGGTTTCTTTTAGCTGCAGCGGACGAATCGTTTCTAGGTTGATGGTACCACCAACTGAGCCTTCGATAGTTTTGGCTTCTGGTGCTTTTACTACTTCAACACTTGAGATGATAGCCGCTGATACATCTTCAAAATCGATACCGCTGCGACCAGCGCCAGAACCAACGGTTGATACTCCATTAATTTCTGTACGGTTCGCGTTAGTACCACGAATTTGAACGCCTGTACCAACACCTGCAGAACGCGTGATCTGAATGCCAGGAACATTCTCTAGTACTTCAGCCAAGTTTTGGTCTGGTAACTTACCAATATCTTCCGCTTTGATAACTTCGATAAGGTTTTCGGCGCTACGCTTTTCAGCTAATGCTGATGTTAACGAACTGCGAATACCTGTTACTTCAATAATCTCTACGTTTTCTTCAGCTTTTTCAGAGTCTTGTGCTTGAGCGGCACTAACCATGCTGAATGACGATGCAGAAAGAATTGCTATCGTTAATTTCGATAGTTTGTTTTGCATTTTTTGTCTCCCCTAATTTCTTATACGCTGATCAAGTTTATATTTTTTGGTATGACCATAATTTTGTATAAGGCGTTTTGTTATGTCACAAAATTGTAAAACCCTAACACCTGATATCTTTATAGGTTATTAGATAACCAATTTCAAACTATTTTTTACCAAAACATGCCCGATTGGACTTACCAAAAATCAAATGAGTTAAAAACCAAAATTAGCAAAGACTGAGATTCAAGGTGCTACAGAAGCATTGTCTGACCATTACAGCATGATGAAAAAGACTAATAAATTTTGTAAATATTGAAGAGAAAAATTACCTATGCAGCAGTAACTGGTCAACCAATAGAAAGAAGTTCCAGCGTAAGGAAACTTCGTTTGCCGAAAATTTACATGTTGAATTGACTGTGAATGAGGTGTTGGGATAAATGGTTGAACTAAATAGCTAGCTATAACAATCAACACAGGTTAACAGAGCTAGCCTTTACATTTACTGCGATGTTAATGCTAGCAAAAGGCGCTATTACTATAGAGACTAATATTGGTAGTCGCACTGAAAAAAGCGCTAGAAGAAAAATAATAGCCTAGTGAAGCAAGGCAACTAGGGTAAAGAAAGAGGTTTTTAGAAAAGGAATTAGAAAGAACTCTATTAACTTAAGTTGCTAAATTTAGCGGTTAAGCAACTTAAGTTAATTATAAGGAGACCGTTAAAAACGCTAAGCTTGGCGACGAATTGAGTACAAGTCGCGCTTTTCGCTGCTCTTTCGCTTAATTTCTTCCAATGCGCGAGTCTCTTCGGCATCAAATAAGGTATTAATTAGACGGTCGAAATGCTCATGCATCGCCTGACGAGCCTTCGTTGCATCCTTTAGCTTCAGAGCTTTGTAGATAGCTTTGTGTTCAGCGATAGTCTTTTTGTTATCTTTACTACAGACCTTGTCATAATCTTTAATCACTTCAATTGAAGACGCACGCAAGTCCCATAGGCTTTGCACCAAATTTTTCATGGCTTCGTTGCGGGTAGCATCAGCAATAATACGATGGAAAGACTTATCTGCCGCTTCTACACTCTTGCCCTCTTCCATATCCACTAAGGTTTGGTTGAGCTCTGCAAGTTCTTCGTCAGTAATAGTTGTAGCAGCAAGTGCAGCCACTTCACCTTCAACAAGTGCACGGGCTTGCGTAACTTCAAAGGCATTAATTTTATTAATTGATTGTGCAGCGTTTGGATTGGCTAACACGTAAACACCAGAGCTCGTTTTAACCTCAACACGGCCACGAACTTCTAGTGCAATAATTGCTTCACGAATAGTGGGACGACTAACATTGAACTTACTCGCTAACTCACGCTCTGGTGGTAACCTACTACCAGCAGGGTAGTCTCCAGCGTTGATAGAGGCTTCAATTAATTCGACGATTCTCCAGAACAGTCTTTTAGATGCCATATTTATCCCCAATTTACTCGATTTCTTGACTTACAATTAGCCTAAACTTGGCCTATTTAGCT
The DNA here is from genome assembly GCA_947492575.1 of uncultured Thalassotalea sp. Classification (GTDB taxonomy): domain Bacteria; phylum Pseudomonadota; class Gammaproteobacteria; order Enterobacterales; family Alteromonadaceae; genus Thalassotalea_F. Next base: position 693,489 of record CANLNK010000001.1, on the reverse strand, counting down.
CTTATTAGAACGTAATGTAACTAGTCGTTGTTTTGCTAACGTTACAGTGAAGTTCGCTTTGGTATGCAATTTGTCAGTTTGCTTTTACTGGCCGTTTGTTTGCTTTTTACTCGCTAACTATTGGCAAATTATTCGCTAGCAACTCGCATATTATTCGGCTTTTTAAGACACAAATCATATACCAAAGCGTATAAATTAATACTCACACATTAAAGGGTTATATTCAATATGTAAAACCAATATAAGCCAATTTTTATCAATTATTGTTATACCAACAAAAAAATTTGTAAAAGGCTCTAGTGTGCGACATAGAGATTAAAACACATTCTTTTACTTTCAATAACTTACAACTAATAAACGAAACATAGTCGACTTATTTTTAGAACAAAACCGATTGTTTGGCATTACCAAACGATCGGCATCATAAATAGGCTACATACTAACTCTGCAAAGTAGCACTACTAACCTGTAGGCGTTGATGCATGGCTAAGTTTAAGCTTTGAAAAGGTAACGCTAGTGTAATCACCGTTCGCTTTATCCGTTGACCAGTCACCAGTGCCAGCACAACCTGCATACCAAATACCTTCAGCTTCTTTTGTTGAGCATTGGTTATAAGCACCCGCTTTAAAGTAATGCCAATCGCCACTGTAGCCGTTAGGGTTATCTTTTTCATCGACGTTGCCATAGGCATCAACGTTATTCGACAAGTCGATTTGGTAATTTATGGTTGGCTTATTACTCGCGGTGAATGTTAAGTACATTGTGCTACCGACCACGTCGATGGTGTAACTAAATTCTTCGCCTAAAGCGATACCTGAATCAGCTGGATCGTCAGGATTTTCCCAAGTATTCCCCCAAACCGGATAGGCAATGTCGGTGCGATTTGGATCGTCTTTGGCGAGATTACGCTCATAATTCCAAAACACTGAGCCTTTATCGTGGTTAGGCCATTTCTTGTAATAGATTTTGATCGGTTCATTACCGTAGCCAAATCCATTTCCTTCCGCAATTAGCCCCTTGTCTTTACCTGCATGAATTTGTCCAACTACCACTGAATAAGCAGGCTTTTTCGCGACTTTAGCGTTTATAGCAACGTGATTGACCTTCAACGTTGCCTCTAATCGACCGCCAATTTGATCAAATAAATTTGCATCTGGGTGAGACGCCAGCGCAAAGTTATTGCCATATGACTTAGTGCCAATAGATGTATCTAAGCCACGAATCATCTGTCTTAATTCACTACGGGTATTAGTTGAGGTCTGCGTGGTCACCGCTTTATTGGGCGATGTAAACACTAGATTTTTTTGCTCATCTAAGTAAAAGAAGTCGGGATGTTGGTATGATTGGAGCGCCTTAGTATCGATATCGTCTGCTTTACCATTGCCATCGCTATCAATTGGCACGGTAATTTTCCAATGGGTTAGATCAAACTTATTTGCGGGTCCATCTGAAGTGCTGGCACACGCGGTAGCTAGTAAAGCCAAAGGCAGATAGATAGCGGCTTTATTCATGAAATTTTCCTAATTCTATTTTCAACGCAGGGTTGCTAAGCAAGCTGCTTAACATGTGCATAACCAAAAATAGCGCTGTTGCCTACTGTTACTTTAGTGTAACTGTTCAGCTAGACAAAGCGCTACCAGGGAGGGATACGTTACTTAACGTATGGCTTACTTGCCTTTAACCGCAACTACAGCTTCAGCTGTGCTTGAGTTATATGGTGATGCACCATTGTCGGTGTCTAAAGAGTCACCCACAGCATAGCCTTCAAAGTCATCTTCGAATACGACAGCTGTACCAGCCATATCAGAGTACAACTTCACATCGTCAACGAAGTAAGCCGCGTTCGGAATAGTAGAGCTATTGTCACCTAGCTTAAAGATCGCATATCGCACGCCTGTCATTACATCGCTTAGCGAAGCAGACGCTGACGAAAACGCTTCTGTCGTTACGCTCGTGCCGTTTATTTCAATCGTTACCAAAGGTGCAACTGACGCCGAAGCGGCCGTAGCATCCCATGTCATAACGACTTCAGTCCAAGTATCAGGAACGAATGGGATTGCAACATCGATATCATCGCGACCACGAATCACGAATTGATTGGCTTGAATTCTTAGATCAACAATTGCGTTACTGGTACTTGTCGATTCACCATAAAGTCCAATGTAAGCATCCTTTGCAACGCCCTCAGCTGTTTCCGCTAAATCTTCTTTAAAGAACCAAACACTTAACTTACCTTGCGCTACGGCAGCATCAGTTTTGTATCGAAGTTCACCAGCGTCATCAGTCATGTTGTCAGTAATTTGCGCCACTTGGTTATCAGGGTTTGCAGCATCACCGTCACCACCAGAGCCTACTAGTTCAACTACAGCTTCGGCAGTACTTGAGTTATATGGTGAAGCATCATTATCTGTATCTAACGAGTCACCTGCACTGTAACCTTCGAAGTCGTCTTCGAATGCAATTGTGGTTCCTGCTATATCTGAGTAAAGCTTAATATCATCCACGTAGTAAGCAGCATCAGGAATTGTAGAGCTGTTGTCACCAAGTTTGAAAATCACATGGCGAACACCTGTCATAACATCACTTAATGATGAAGACGCTGAAGTGAATGCATCCGTTGTTACGCTAGTACCATTGATAGAAATCGTTACCAATGGCGCTACGCTGTCAGTTGCCGCAGATGCATCCCAAGTCATTTCTACATCTGTCCACACACCTGGCACAAACGGAACACTAACTGCGATGTCATCTTGGTCGCGAATCACAAACTTATCCGCTTGAATGCGTAAGTCGACAATCGCATTGCTCGTGCTTGTCGATTCACCAAATAAGCCAATGTATGCGTCTTTAGCCACACCATCAGCAGTTTCAGCTTTGTCTTCTTTTAAGAAAGAAACCGTTAATTTACCTTGGCCAATCGCTGAGTCTAGTTTTAAACGAAGTTCACCAGCGTCGTCTGTCATGCTGTCAGTAATTTTTGCCGCTTGTGTAGGCTCACCACCCACTGAATTAGGCGCACCAAAAATGGTAATAACAAGTTCAGCCGGTGTACCGTCGATTGACGCGATTGAAATGGTGTCAGTCACCGTATCATTTTCGTCAACAAGCGATGAAACTGTAGAGTTATTCGTATCTAACACATATGTCCAAGCACCAGTTTCGTCGATAGAAAACACACCAAATGTGGTTGCCACATCGGTTTGAGCTTCCGCTAAACTTTCACCCGGATCGTCATCACTAACAACAATCGTCCCCGTTAATGCTTCAGTAACATTGTTCGCTACGTTTGACGTTAAACCACTGAAAGTTGCTGGTACATCAACACCAACAACTGCTGAAGTTTCTGACGATTTAATACGCTCTTGGTAGTCATCATTGTCGGTATAAGCAACCGACACACTGATGTTTGCCCCCACTTCAGCATCCGTTAGCGTATAAGTACTTGATGTTGCACCTGCGATAGTCACGTCATCTGCCATCCAAGTGTAACTAATGGCGCCATCAACACCATTAGCATCAGTAACCGTTGCTGTTAGCGTCTCCCCAACTAATGGCGTGCCAGAAAGTGCAAGGCGACCAAACGAGTTGCCTTCCTCATCTGGCAGTGTATCTGAGCCACACCCCGAAATAGCCAAAGCTATTGCAGCTACCGCCACTTTTCTATTTGTAAGTATTTTCATTATTATAATCCTGTTGCTTTATGGTAAAACAATCGATAAGACAATTGGTTTACATTTTAGTATTTAATTGTATTACAACATTGTCAACCATAAATTAAAGATATTCTCACCAGAGAATCTAAGCTACTGACTTACCAGTAATTAAGATGATAAATAATTGCATAAAAGCAATCAGTTACAGCGTGATTAATTGGATAGAATCAAGGCTCTCTCTTGCTAACGACAGCCATTTATTTTTGTATTTTTTATCCGTACTGATGAATGAGATAAAGGTTAACTTTCCATCTACAGGCAGCGCATAAGTTAAGTTGTACTGGTATTTACCAATGCCTTTAACTTCATATTCGTAGACAGCAATCTTGGTACCTAAACGGGTATAAACCTTGTCTTTCTTCCAGCTTGCTTTACCACTGGCTTTGCGCAGCATATTAGAAATAGACTTGTGAATTTTATTCATCGACCCCTTGTTGGCAGGTGTCGGGTATTGCGTAAAGGTAAAGCTAATACTGTTATCACCCCCACTAAACGCAAATGACGGAGGTACACTTTGTTTTCCATATCGCTTATCTAAAGCTTTTTCGGATAACTGTTTAAGTTCATTTGGAAGTTCGATAGATAGCTTTTTGTCGAAGAACTGATGTTGTGACATTTCGCTCGCTTTTACAGGCAAAGTAGCGAGCAATGAAATAAATATCGCGAGCAATATCATTAATATGCGAGTGTTTATTGGCTTAACAAAATTTAATTTAATCATCATTAGTTGTCTCTATTAGTCTGTAGTCAGGCGGCGTTTAGTGGTAAAAATCTAGTGTCAAAATGCCCCATTAACATATTGATTTAATATGCAATAACTCGCACATTAGTAGTCATATCCTTGATGGCTATTGGTTATTTGATAAAAGGTTGCTTGTACATAGTCATGCTGATCACCGGAGTTGTTTTGGTTATAAACACCTGCTTTGAAATACATGTATTGGCCACCTTCGTCGTAGCCACTGGCTGACATATCGACTTGCTGAACATAACGACTACCGTCGGCCTTAGTAATGGTCACCTCTAAGAAGTTGCCCGTAACATTAATTTGATATGAAAACTTTTCATTTAAAGGAATACCGTCAGCTGGATTACTAGCGTTGCTGCTGCGAGAACCTATAAGTTCATAATAAGTATCGTCGCCGCCCAACAACTCATGAGCAATGTAAATTGCACCGTTTTCGTTGTTGGGTAACTTGCGGTAGTAAAGACGCACAGGTTCATCATCATTAGCGTGAATTTGCCCGATAATTACTCTGCCAATTTGGTAAGACTCACCTGTACTTGTTACTTGATTTACAGCAAGTTCAGCCGTCAGAGATCCATCAACGCCGCCAGCTGCAGCTAGATCTGAATCTGGCGCTGATGAAAACACCCAGTTATTAGCGTTAACTCCCTGGGTTTTATGCTCGCTATTCCCACGGCGCAGCATTTCTCTTAATTCTGAACGCACATAACTGGTATTGGTTGATGTTTTATAACCAGAAACACTAGTGGCGAATGTTAGCCCACCATCTTCAGAAGTGCGGAAAAAGCGCATATCTTGGTAGCCACCAGCCAAAGATTGCTCACTAATACTGTCTGAGCGCCCGTTGTTGTCGGTATCAGTCGGCACACTTAAATACCAATCGATAAGTTCAATATCGTGGGCAACATCTTGCCTACAACCAAACGCCTCAACTTCAAGCACTGCGCTGGCTTCAGAGAGTGCGCTGCCCGATAAGGAGAGCTTTAAGTATTTAGCTGTGGCTTCCGTACTTTGCGTCAAATCTATCACTGCTGGGATAGTCGCCTGCTCTTCACTCTGGCTCTGGTTAACCAAGGTTATCCACTCATCTTTATCTTTCGATGCAGATACACTGTAGCCGTGGCTAATACTGGTATCCTGCCAGCTAACAACAAGTGATTTGACTAAAGCAGGATCGTTCAACTCAATAATAAGTTCGCTATCAACACTGCTCGCTTGCCAGCTCGATTGGCTCGTTTTGTTACCGTCAATTAGCGTCGATATTAAGGCGTCACTATCAGCAAGGGTGGCAGATAGAGGTTCAAGAAAATAGTTGGAATCGCAAGCAATATCTTCTATCTGAGTGGTTGGCGTTTGTGGGTCAGGGTCAGGCACTTCAACAGGTTGTTGTTCAGCGTTGTTGCCGCTACTGCCACATCCCAAAAGAATCATGCTCAGCACAAAAGGGGTAAGGCCTAGTGCATAACGAGTAGTATTGGCTACCCTCTCTGCGCTTGTCTCTCCCCGTACTTTCGAGCCATCATTATTTTTTATCAAATTTCGCATACCTCAGCCTATTGTTACCCTGATATTGAAACGCTGTGTTGTAACACCAGATCTTTACACCAAGCGCACACCAATGGTCAACCAATATCACTCTTTTGGTTTTATATAAACAGATAATGAATAGCTATAAACCAACCAAAGAGCTTACATCGGGATGAAAAAAGCACGTTAAAAATCAAATTAAAAACCAACCTAAAGAAAAAGAATAATAACCTACAAAATCAAACATATATACTACACATCACTATCTTAAAAATAGCTTTTGGTAAGAAACCAAGATAAAAGTTAAACCATATTGTTTTACCAAAATGGTTGACAATGCGCTTTCGTGTTGCTTGAATAAACGCTAACAAAATATAAAAAAACTATAAGCAACCGGGTTTACAACATGGCTAAGACCAATACGTTAAACAAAGTTAGCTGGGCACTACGCCACGGGGACAGCTACCGCAGACAGATTCTGTGTGCGTCAACTCTACTCACTATGCTCGCGTTTCCAACGTTGGCAGCGCAAGAAACACCTAGCAATGCCACAACAGGCGATGCTGAGTCAGAACAGATCGAAGTTATTGAGGTTCGTGGTGCTCTTCAACGCACGATGACTCGCTCATTAGCAGAGAAAAAAGACAACACCGCGATTGTAGATGCAGTTGCCGCAGCAGACTTTGGTGACTTACCGGGTTTGTCTTTATCTGACGTTATCGAGAATATTTCAGGCGCTTCAGGTCATAGACTTAAAGGTAGCCAGAACGAAATATCGATTCGTGGTCTTGGCTCGTATTGGGGTTATTCAACTTTTAACGGTCGCACTATTACCAATGCTGGTCCTGGTCGTGCAGTAAACTTTAAGAAATTCCCTTCTGAGCTAGTCGATAAAGTTGTTATTTATAAATCGCAACAAGCAGACCTCGTCGAAGGTGGTACTTCAGGTACTATTGATGTCAATTCACTGCGTGCGGTTGACTACGGTGAGTCGCAAACAACAGTGCAAGTATCAGGCGTTTACAATCAGTACTACCAAGACGTAGACGGCGATGTTTCACCTTGGGGTGGCAAAATAGTCGCGTCAACTGTGCACCAGTGGGAAACCGAAAACTTCGGTGACATGGGTTTCACTTTAGGTTTGAATCACAGTGATTCTGCTAATCCTGAAGAGAACTACGGTGGTAGTTCACAAATGGGCATCTGTGCACTACGTGCAGCTGACGGCTCTGAACTCGTAGGTGGCAGTAACTGTGCCACAGGTCAACAAGGTGTGAGTGCTGGTCGTGTAGGTCGCGCACCCGAAATTGGCGTTGACACAGACTTAGCTGACTTCGACCAAAGCAGCATTTTCTACGTGCCAAACGATGCTTACTGGCGTACCGGTGAAGATGAAGATATTCGTACTGGTGCGGTATTAACATTCCAGTGGGTGCCAAACGACAAGCTAAATATTAACGCTGACATTGAATACTCTGATTTAGAGTACACAGAAAAGCGTATGGAGTTGGCGTTAGATACTCGTCGTGATGATCTGGCTGACCATATCATTGCCGACGATCACACTTTACTTTACGCGACAGGTGAAGCCCGCCCAACGCTGCAAGGTGAAGACCGCAATCAAGTTGATGAATATCGTGGTGGTGGTCTTGAGTTTGAATATCAAGCAACAGATCGTTTAGCGCTTGCATTAGATCTTTCATATTCTGAGTCGTACCGCTATCGCTTACGCCATCGTACTAAGTTCCGTTCAACTGAACGCTATAACTATTCATTAGATTTCCGTGGTCGTAATGTTCCTACATTAACCTGGTTAGACAGCAACCGTTTAGGTCCTGATGATTCAGGCTTCGCGTCATGGGAAGCATTTGATGCTAGTCATATGGGCAACTTTGTTCATGATGATCATGCATATGTGGAATACCGTCGTACACATGAAGAGCGTAAAGATGACATCTTCGCGGTAGATTTTAGCGGTGAATATGAAATTGATAACGACTACTTCTCTAGCATTAAAGCTGGTGTGCGTTATTCAGTGGAAAACCTAGTTGATTACGTTAACAACGATGTATCACTTGTAATAGCTACAGGTGAGCAGCGTAATGGCGCAAGCGACAATGAAGACAATAACTGGGATGAACTTAACCCAGAAGCCAATAACGCCTTGATCAACGGCATTATTGATAACTGTCAAAACGATCACAGCAACAATATTCAGTTTACTGAAGAGCCAGGTGATGGTGGTGATGCAACGCGTTATGCAACTTACGATAGCAAATGTTTCATCGGTCAGATTTTAGGTCAATTGCCAGGCGCAACGAGCACTGATTTCTACGACATAGGTGAACGTGAAGATGGCCGTGATGGTGGCGACCGTATCGTCGAAGAAACGATCACCGCCGCGTACATCATGGGTAATATCGATACAGAAATTGCGGGTTACCCTGTATTTGGTAACGTCGGTGTTCGTATCGTAAAAACTGAAACACACTCAGATGGCTGGGGTGACAAGGTCTACATTACGTCTCGCGAGACAGAAGAAGGCGATATTGTTTGGGATTCGGTTATTAACCCTACTGGTGAAATTGAAAAAGTTACGTTGGATTCAGAGTACACAGAAGTACTACCAAGCCTTAACTTAACCTTCATGTTAACCGACAATTTCTACTTGCGTACTGCTGCTTACCGCTCAATGTCACGCTTCCAAATGAATGCGATGTCAGCTGGCGTTAGCTACGAGACGTGTGAAGACGAAGACGATACAGTTTGTGACCCAGGTTCGAATACAGATTTTTCTGAAGTTATTCGTAGCGGCGAAGCAAACGGTAACCACTTAGATCCGTACACTGCGGACAACTACGACGTTTCATTTGAGTACTACCCATCAGAAGATGCAGCATTGAGCTTAGCGCTTTACTACAAGTCATTCACAGGTGGATATGAAACAACAACTGAGCAACGTGACATTACCGTTAACTTAGATGGCGTAGATACCACCTACCCGAATGTCAGTCACATTGTAAAACAAACCTCTGACGATGAGTCTGTCATAAAAGGTTTTGAAGTGACGGCACAAAAACACTTTGTCGAGCTTCCAGCACCATTCAATGGTTTAGGGGCAAAAGTGGCATGGAACCATGCTGATTCAGATTTTGTTACTGATGAACCAGCAAGCCCCGGTATTGTGCCAGACGCGAATCTGTTTGGTTTTTCTAAAAACGTCGCGTCTGCATCTATCTACTGGGAAGGCGATGACACCACTGTGCGTCTACTGTGGAAATACCGCTCAAAGTACTTACAACCTAACAGCTTACCGTTTCCAGATCGCTCACATCGCTACGTGCAAGATGCGACCTACATGAACATGTCAGCTAAGTACAAGATCAACAAAAACGTGAGCTTGTTCTTAAAAGGCTTGAACTTAACCAACGAACCACAAGTGATGACCCGTGGTAACGACACCACGATTGCTGATTACTCGCGTTCAGGTACGAAATGGGAGTTCGGTGTTAAAGCAAAATTCTAACCCTTAACACCGAAAAGATATTGCGCTGCGTTAATGAATAAACGCCTTAACGCAGCAAGGTTTTCTTCAACAAACTTTACTCGCTGTAGTTTGCTGAAACATCGAAGTGCGCGCCAAGTCGCTGTTGTACTTCATAAATTAAACATAACGCGTTGATGCAACTCATCAGGTAATAAAAGCCTTCGCATTAATGTATTTATCAAGGAGTTTATTATGTCAAAGCCAACAATTGGTTTTATCGGTTTGGGCCTTATGGGCGGCAACATGGTAGAAAACTTACAAAAACGTGGATACCACGTAAATGTAATGGATCTTAACCAAGCAGCAGTTGATGCAGTGTTAGCTCGTGGTAACGCAACGCAATTTAGCTCTGGTAAAGAGTTAGCAGCTGCAAGTGACGTGGTTGAGCTTTGTTTAACAACATCTGAAGTTGTAGAGAAAGTTATCTATGGCGATACAGGTGTATTGGCTGGTATTAAAGAAGGTGCAACCTTAATTGACTTTGGTACATCAATTCCTGCTTCGACACGTAAAATTGGTGCAGATTTAGCCGCTAAAAATGTCGGCATGATTGATGCGCCACTAGGCCGCACGCCAGCGCACGCAAAAGACGGTCTACTTAACATCATGGCAGCTGGCGATTTAGACACTTTCAATGCTGTTAAGCCGCTTCTTGAAGAGCAAGGTGAAAACGTTTTCCATCTGGGCGCTTTAGGTGCTGGTCACACAACGAAGTTGATTAATAACTTCATGGGCATGACAACCGTTGCAACTATGTCACAAGCATTCGCCGTAGCTAAACTTGCTGGCGTTGATGGACAACAGTTATTCGACATTATGTCGGCAGGCCCTTCTAACTCACCATTTATGCAGTTCTGTAAGTTCTACGCTGTCGACGGAGAAGAAAAGTTAGGTTTCTCTGTAGCAAACGCAAATAAGGATTTGGGTTATTTCTTAGAGATGGTGAAAGACCTTGGCACTGAATCACTTATCGCTCAAGGCACTTCAACTAACTTACAAGCCGCTGTTGATGCTGGCCTTGCACAAAACGATGTACCGGTGATTTTTGATTACTTCACAAAGTTAACTAAGTGATCTGCGACTAAATAAGCAATCATTAGCAACAAATTACAACAATAATAAAACGCATGTTATTAGGTGCGAATCGCACTTAAAACGTTAGGTAAAACCGAAGGGCGCATTCTCCCTCGTCGTCCTTCGGTATAAAGGCCTTTTTATAGAAATTCTCGCAGGCAAATACGCCAATGAATGGAAATAAAAAGGCCTCTATTTTTAAATAAGCGGTCGTGTTATGAGTTTTGGCAAATTATTACAATCAATGTTTATGCTTGTATTTACAGGCATTATTTCATTAAACCTTGCGGCAAAAGAGTACTTAGTTGACTCACCAGCAGCATACAAGAAAGTAGCGAAGTCACTTACCGCTGGTGATACAGTCATTCTAGCCAATGGCACATACCAAGACTTTGAAATTCTTTTTACCGGCAAAGGCACGAAGCAAAAACCTATTACTTTAACTGCTGAAACCAAGGGTAAGGTGGTGCTTTCTGGGCAGTCAAACCTGCGTTTAGCAGGCGAATACCTTGTTGTATCAGGTTTAATCTTTAAAAACGGTTACACACCAAGCAGTGAAGTTATCGCGTTTCGCCGTAACAAGAAAGACTTCGCGTACCACTCGCGTGTTACTGAAACCGTTATCGAAGACTACTCAAATCCAGACAAACGCGAGGGCGACTACTGGGTAGCACTTTATGGTAAACACAACCGATTCGACCACAACTACTTGGCAGGTAAACGCAATAAAGGGGTTACCTTAGCTGTTCGTTTGAATGATAAGAACAGCCAAGAAAACCATCACCGTATTGACCATAACTACTTTGGTCCGCGCCCAATTTTTGGTTCTAATGGCGGCGAAACGCTGCGCATTGGCACCAGCCATCACTCATTAAGTAACTCTTACACTTTGGTTGAAAACAACTACTTCGACCAATGTAACGGCGAAGTCGAAATTGTCTCGGTTAAATCTGGCAAAAACCAGTTGCGTGACAACGTATTCTTCGAATCACGCGGAACGTTAACGCTGCGCCACGGCAACGGTAATGTGATCGAAAACAACGTATTTTTTGGCAATGGCGTTGATCACACAGGCGGTATTCGCGTGATTAATAAAGACCAAATCATTCGCAACAATTACCTTGAAGGGTTAACTGGTTATCGTTTTGGTAGTGGCTTAACAGTCATGAATGGTGTACCAAACTCACCAATAAACCGTTATCACCAAGTTGAGAATGCGTTAATAGCCAACAACACACTGATTAATGTAGACCATGTTCAACTCGCTGCTGGTAGTGATGCAGAGCGCAGCGCAGTGCCTATTAGTTCGCGTGTCGAATCGAACCTAATAGTTAACGAAAACAATAAACAACCGTTTACTCTTTTCGATGACGTTTCAGGTATCGCTTTCGAAAACAATGTTGCCAACACTGCCCCGCTTACATCTTTAGCTACAGGCATTGAGCAGCAGCCAGTAACCTTAAAACGCGCAGAAAACGGTTTACTTTACCCAACCAATATATCGAAAAACACTAGTTCAAACCTTGGTGTTTCTAGAGACTTAACCCCGATTACCAAGGCACAAACTGGCCCAAACTGGTATCCAAAGACCACTGGCGAGACAGCGTTTGGTAGCGGTAAAACAATCAAAGTAACAGCCGGTGAAGACGCATTGTTTACAGCTGTCGCTAACGCGGAAGACGGTGATGTCATCGAACTTGCCAACGGCCAATACAACGCACGTAAAGTCATCTTTATTGATAAAACACTGACGATTAAAGCAAAGCATAGCCAGAAAGCTTCTTTAACGTTTGAGCGCGGCACCTTCTTCGAAATTCTTGATGGTGGCAATTTATCTCTTGATGGCTTAGTTATTGATGGCAGCAATAGCCCTGACTATTCTGGCAATACGCTCGTACGCACCAAAAAATGGGGCATGACTGAAAACTATCGCTTACTCATTAAAAACTCACTTATCAAGAACCTAGATATCAATCACTCGTTCCATGTTTTTGAATCTGGTAAAGGTGCTTTTGCCAACGAAATTACGCTTACCAATAATGACTTCGTAAACATCTCTGGCGATATCCTACGTCTTGATAAAGAAATTGAAGACCTAGGCGTGTATAACGCTGAATACGTGAATGTTGTTAACAACCGCTTCAATAACGTGAGTGGCGCTTTAATCAAACTCTACCGCGGTGGCAGTGATGAAAGTACCTTTGGCCCTCACCTATTGATGACGGGCAACACCACTAACAATTTAGGCCTAGGCAAACGCAATAGCACCAATGCAAGCTTATTCTTGCACGGAGTACAAGTCACCCGTGTTGATAATAACTCCCTCAACAATAGTGCACCTATCGTTGTTGAACATACGGTGGGCGAGCCAATTACCGAAATCATTAAGAATCAGCTAAGTACTGCACCATCTGTGGTTGAACTTAGAGTTGAAGGCGAACATACCGCTATTTTGAAAGACAACAGCTTTCAAAGTAATAAGACTAGCGTGAAGTAGTAGGCCAATACATGAAACAGTTTTCAGCAAAATCGCTTATCTCTGCACTGATTTTTAAAGTCGCTGTCGTGAGTTCACCAGCTATTGCTAATAGTGATATCGTCAGCATTGCGATGAGTAGCGGCGGAGCCTCCGGTGTAACACCAGCAAAGTCACATCATCAGCGTGTTAGCCCGAATTTAGTCATTACTGCTAACGATCTCCCAGCAATGCGCGCTGCCATTAAGAATCCGGGACGTTTTGCAGATAAATACTATGCACTTAAAGCCAGTATTGATACACAAATGGCACAGCCCATTTCTATGCCAGTACCAGCCGATGGCGGTGGCGGCTACACGCACGAACGCCATAAAAAGAATTATCAGTTAATGTTCAACGCTGGTGTTATCTACCAATTAAGCCAAGATAAACGATACGCAGATTTCGTACGTGATATGTTGATTGCCTATACAGAGCTATACCCAACTATTGGTTTACACCCGAACCGCAAAGTAAAGTCTCAAAACCCTGGCAAATTGTTTTGGCAAAGTTTAAATGAAGCAGTTTGGCTGGTGTATACCGTTCAAGCCTACGACTTAATACTTGATTCTTTAGACAACGCAGACATTAGGGTAATTGAAGACAAGTTGTTAAAACCAGTCGCTATCTTCTTATCTGAAGGACAGCCATCAACCTTTAACAAAGTACACAATCACGGCACTTGGGCGACAGCAGGTGTCGGCATGGCGGGTTACGTGATGAACGAGCCCGAGTGGGTTGAGAAAGCGTTATACGACCTAGAGAAATCAGGCAAAGGAGGCTTTTTACGCCAACTTGAACAACTGTTTTCACCGCAAGGTTACTACAACGAAGGTCCCTACTATCAACGCTATGCGTTAATGCCATTCATCACCTTTGCCCAAGCGATCGAAAATAACGAGCCAGAGCGCGGTATCTTTAAGTTCCGCAATGGGATTGTTGAGAAAGCCATTACCACAACCATAGAGTTGAGCTACAACGGGCTATTCTTTCCCATCAATGACGCCATAAAGTCAAAAGGTATTGATACCATTGAGCTCGTTAACGGCGTAACGGTCGCTTATGGTTTGTCAGGTGATACTGGGCTATTGGATATTGCTGCGCAACAAGACCAAGTCGTACTATCAGGCAATGGTTTAAAAGTGGCGAATGCGTTGGACAAGGGACTAGCAGAACCTTATCAGTATCGTTCAGTTGCCTTTGGTGATGGCGCAAGTGGTGAGGAAGGTGCATTAGTTATTTTACGCCAGCACGCCGAAAACGAACGCTCCGAACAAGGTCAAACAGTACTATTTAAACCCGCAGCACAAGGTTTAGGACATGGCCATTTCGATAAATTGACATGGCAATTTTACGACCAAGGTGCGGAGATTGTGTCAGATTATGGCGCTGCACGTTTCTTAAATGTTGAAGCCAAGTTCGGTGGTCGATACTTGCCAGAAAATAACTCCTATGCAAAGCAAACGGTTGCACACAATACAGTCGTTGTAGATGAAACCAGTCACTTTGATGGAAAGGTCAGTATTGGTAATGCTAACCATCCGGAGCTTCTGTTTTTCGAAACAAAACAAGCTGAAGACTACAAGGCAAGCGTTGCTAGCGCAAATATTGATACTGCGTATCAAGGTATAACTCTCAAACGTACCGTTGCTCTTGTTACCTTACCCGAAATAGGTAAACCGTTAGCGCTCGATATCTTCGCCGTTAGTGCTGAAAAAGCACATCAATATGACTTACCACTTCACTACCAAGGTCAGCTTATCGACAGTAACTTTGAGCGCGGCGCATATAGTGATGCCTTAGCTCCACTTGGTAAGACAAATGGCTACCAACATATGTGGCTTGCGGCGAAATCGACTCCGGTAAAAGGTATCGCACAAGTTACTTGGTTGAATGACAATGGTAAGTTTTACACTAATACAAGTGTCATAGACGGTGAAACCCAAGCGCTATTTACTCGCTTAGGCGCTAATGATCCCAATTTTAACTTACGTAATGAATCGGCGTTTATCTACCGAAAAGCAAATGCAAAGCAGCATACATTTGTTAGCGTGTTAGAACCGCATGGGCAATATAACCCTGGCAAAGAATTTACGGTATCTGCAGAAACGCAAGTCGCATCACTTGTTCACCAAAAAGCCGCATCTTTCGATTTAGTCGACGTTGGCTTAGTCACTGGCGAGCGATACCTGATTGCCGTTAATCACGCAACAAACGGCAATGGAACAAAATTTACTTACAACGAAAATGACTACCTTAGTAATGGTCATATAACGATTTTTGCGTTAACCGATAAACGGGCTAACGAACAGTTTACAAAAAATAACCAGCATTAAAACGAGGATTTATCATGAGCGAAAGTGCCCACTTTACCTTTGGCAACGAGGCCGAAATAGAAGATCTTGGCGGCGGACTTAAACGTCAAATGCTAGGTTATAACGATGAACTAATGGCCGTTAAAATTTGGTTTGATGAAGGTATTACTGCCTACACTCACTCACACCGTCATTCACAAGTGACCTACGTTGTAGAGGGTGAATTCCACTTTATGATTGCAGGTGTTACTAAGGTCTTAAAAGCTGGCGATAGCTGCTACATTCCACCACATGCAGAACATGGCGCAACCTCGCCTACAGGTGGTATTTTAATTGATACTTTTAGCCCCGCGCGCGAAGATTTCCTAGAGGACTAAGCCGTTATGAAAAGTTCTATGCAAGTAAAAGGGTTACGTTGGTGGGTTATCGCACTTATCGCGCTAGCCACCATCATCAACTATATTGACCGCCAAGCGCTCAGCGTTTTATGGCCGGATATTGTTGAAGACCTGTTTCCCGATGAATCCGCCCTAGAGCGAAAGCAAATATACGCTAATATCTCGATCGTTTTCGTTTTCGCTTACGCTTTTGGTCAGGCAATTTTCGGTAAAATCTTTGACTGGGTTGGTACGCGCATTGGTTTCGTTTTATCGATTGGTGTTTGGTCGTTAGCTACCGTTGCTCACGCATTTGCACAAGGTGTGCTCAGTTTCAGTATTTTCCGTGCCATCTTAGGTGTTGCTGAAGCTGGTAACTGGCCAGGGGCAACCAAAGGTAATGCGGAATGGTTCCCAACTAAAGAACGTGCGCTTGCACAAGGTATCTTTAACTCAGGGGCAGCAATAGGTGGCATCGTAGCAATTCCACTTATCGCGTTCTTAACCATCTACTTTAGCTGGCAAATGGTATTTGTCGTTGTAGGTCTTGTCGGTTTGTTATGGTTAATTCCATGGTTAGTACTTGTGAAGGCACCACCGGGCAGTCATCCATGGATAACCGCTGAAGAGCGTGAATATATTTTAACTGGCCAGCGCCCAGAGGCAGCAAAAGAAGTTTCAACAGAAACCGCTGAAGCTGAAGAATACACCCCGTCAACTGGCGAGCTACTGTCGCGCAAGCAAAGCTGGGGCGTCATAATCGCATCTGCTGCTATCGATCCTATTTGGTGGTTATTCGTATTCTGGATCCCTATCTACCTGAACGAAGTTTATGCCATGGATGTTAAATCTATCGGTATTTACGGCTGGGTTCCTTATGTTGGCGCTATGTTCGGTGCATGGTTCGGTGGTCTACTTGCCCAAAACCGCCTGAAGGCAGGCTGGGACACCAACAAAACACGTAAATTCGTTATCACGTTAGGTTGTTTAATTATGCTGCCTTCGCTGCTAGCAATGGCCAACCCGGGCGCACCTGTGACAGCTGTAGTTATCATGGCAATTATTTTGTTTGGCTTCCAAACAGCTATTGGTAACGTTCAAACATTACCAAGCGATTTACTTGGCAAGAAAGCGGTTGGCACACTAGCGGGTTTTGCTGGCATGGCGGCCAAGCTAGGCGCGGTAGGCTTAACTTCTCTTGTACCTTGGTTAACAGCCGATGGTAACTACACACCAGCATTCATCATTGGCGCATCGCTAGCAATTATTGCAATGGCAGCCGTTTGGCTACTTATTCCAAAAGTAGAGCCGCTCAAGCCATTAGCTAATGGCAATAGTGATGCTACATCAGCAAATAAGTAACGTTGAAGGACAGTAATGAACAATATTTATTTGCTAGGTGAATGTATGATTGAGTTGATGTCTGCGAACAATTCGCAGGCATCGACAAAACCTACGTGTAAATCGCCTACTGGAAACCAACTAACGCAAGGCTTTGCAGGTGATGTATTTAACACCGCTGTTTATTTAAAGCGCCTATTTGCTGACAAGAAGGTCCATTTGGTGACAGCTGTTGGTGACGACAATTTTAGCGACGACATGGTCGATTATTTTGAGCAAGAAGCGCTAACAACTGACTGTGTTTTTCGCTCGAGCGAGAAACTTCCGGGACTTTATTCTATTCAATTGGATGAGTTTGGAGAGCGCAGTTTTACGTATTGGCGTAGTGATTCTGCTGCTCGCTATGTGATGAACTTTATCGACCAGCAAGTTACCAATGACATAAGTAAAGGCGATATTTTCTTCTTCAGTGGTATCTCACTGGGCGTTATTTTACCCCAGCACAGAGCTCAATTTTGGTCGTTTATCGACACCCTCAAACAAGCAGGTGTCACCATTGCATTTGATCTCAATTACCGCCCAAAACTCTGGGCCAATAAAGAAGAAGCAAAAACACAATTCAAGCAAGCATTTGACAGTGCAGATGTTCTTTTGCCCGGCGTCGATGACTTTGCGGCTATTTTTGGCTTAGATGCTGTCGAAGACATTATCGCTTTTTTCAATGACTACGATTTTCAAGAATTGGTCATTAAAAATGGAGAACAGAACGTATTCTGTATTTCTGAAGAAGGACAAGAAGTTGTCGACGTCACACTAGTAACCAATGTGGTCGACACCACTTCAGCTGGTGATTCATTTAATGGTGCCTATCTCGGTGCTCGCATGGCAGGTTCCTCTGTCGCTCAGGCGGTTGATTTAGCTAATCAAGTCGCTGGATTCGTTATTCAACACAAAGGTGCGATTGTAGACAAAGCTGCATTTTCATCTCGTTTTAATTAAATACTTAAAGGTTTTTTTGCCATGACTTCCTTTTCATCTTTGATGGGAAACCAAACGTTATTACCTATTATTCAAGCCGACAACGCAGAACAAGGTGTTGCTATTGCCAAAGCAATGTCTGATGCGGGCCTTAAACTCGTAGAAGTTGTATTGCGAACTGAGGCTTCTCTCGCTGCACTTTCTGCCATTAAAGCAGCATTGCCTGACCTCGTTGTTGGCGCAGGCACGGTAACCAACGAAACAATTTTACAGCAAGCCATTGATGCAGGTGCAGACTTTATCATCACGCCAGCAATCTCAGATAAACTGCTGGCCAAGCTTGCCACTTGTGGTGTACCAGTGTTGCCAGGCGTGTCAAATACTGGTGAAATATTGATGGCGCGAGAGTACGGTTATCAAGAATTAAAGCTATTTCCTGCAGCTTTAGCGGGTGGTGCAAAGTTTTTGTCATCAATTTCGTCTATATTTCAGGATATTAGCTTTTGCCCAACCGGCGGCGTAACGGCTGAAAACAAAGCCGATTATTTTGCATTGAGCAATGTGTTCGCTGTTGGTGGAACTTGGGTAGCGCAAAAGGACTGGGTTGTATCTGAGAATTGGCAGGCAATTACTGACGCCTGTATTGCAGCTAATCAACCCACGTAACTGTAACGACGACTTAACTGTAATAAGACAAGGAAACAATCATGAGTTTTGCACCCGGTGTAGTAACAGGTGATGACGTTCAAGCTATATTTGCACACGCCAAAGCTGGTGAGTATGCACTACCAGCGGTTAATGTAGTAGGCACTTCATCAATTAACGCCTGCCTTGAAGCGGCAGCAATAGCCAAATCACCGATAATTATTCAATTATCGCATGGTGGAGCGAGCTTTTTCGCGGGTAAAAGCCTAACGCTTGATAGCCACCAAGCAGCAGTGCAAGGTGCAATTGCAGCGGCAAAATACGTACATCAAATGGCTGCCTTCTACGGTGTCACTGTATTACTCCACACTGATCATGCTGCACGTAATCTGCTGCCATGGATTGACGGCTTGCTTGATGCCTCAGAAGCTCACTTCTCAGAAACAGGTAAACCATTATTTAGCTCGCACATGATTGACCTGTCAGCAGAGCCTCTTGAGCAAAATATCGAAACGTGTGCCGAATACCTAACACGTATGAAGCCACTAGGTATGACGTTAGAAATTGAGCTTGGCTGTACAGGCGGTGAAGAAGACGGCGTAGATAACAGTCATTTAGACAATTCAGCGCTTTACACCCAGCCTGAAGACGTCTCATATGCGTATCAAACACTGAATGCGATTAGCCCGCAATTTAGTATCGCCGCGTCATTTGGTAATGTTCATGGCGTTTATAAGCCAGGAAACGTAGTGCTTACACCGAAGATTTTAAAGAACTCACAAGCTTATGTGGCTGAGAAGTTTAATCTTGGTGAAAAGCCACTCGACTTCGTTTTCCACGGCGGTTCAGGCTCTGAGCTTAGCGATATTCGTGAGGCGATTGGCTATGGCGTTATCAAAATGAATATTGATACCGATACGCAATGGGCCACTTTTGAAGGGGTTAGAGATTACTACGAAGGCAAGCGCGATTATCTTCAAAGCCAAATTGGTAACCCTGAAGGCGCAGAGAAGCCGAATAAGAAATACTACGACCCGCGAGTATGGTTACGCGAAGGTGAAAAGAGCATGCAAATCCGCTTGCAGCAGTGCTTTGCAGACTTGAATTGCCTTAATAGGCAAAATTAGACGCTAACGTTTTTTTAACGATTAAATGAAAAAAAGAGCATCGATTGATGCTCTTTTTTGTGTTAATAAATAAAAGCTAAGTGTTTATGACAACTCAACCATATCGCCTTTATCTTGGAGCCAGTCTTTACGGTCGCCCGAGCGTTTCTTAGAGAGCAACATATCCATAGTCTCCATGGTTTGGTCATGTTCATCTACCGTTAACTGCACAAGACGTCGAGTATTCGGATCCATCGTAGTTTCCCGCAACTGCATCGGGTTCATCTCACCCAGACCTTTGAAGCGTTGTACGTTAACTTTACCCTTTTTCTTCTCCGCTTCGATACGATCTAAAATACCGTCTTTCTCAGCTTCGTCTAGCGCATAGTAAACTTCCTTACCGACATCAATACGGTACAGCGGCGGCATTGCGACGTATACGTGTCCAGCTTGTACCAATGGTAAGAAATGCTGTGTAAATAGCGCACAGAGCAAAGTTGCGATGTGAAGACCATCAGAGTCAGCATCCGCTAAAATACAAATTTTACCGTAACGCAGCGACTCAAGGTTTTCACTATCTGGATCAATGCCTAATGCAACCGAAATATCATGCACTTCTTGAGACGCGAGAATCTGTCCAGACTCCACTTCCCAAGTGTTCAAGATTTTACCACGTAGCGGCATAATCGCCTGTGTTTCTCTGTCTCGCGCTTGTTTGGCACTACCACCCGCCGAGTCACCCTCTACTAGGAATAATTCGGTGCGGCTGATATCTTGGCTACCACAGTCAGTCAGCTTACCCGGCAGCGCTGGCCCTTGTGTGACCTTTTTACGTACCACTTTCTTAGCAGCACGCAATCGTCGTTGCGCATTCGAGATACAAAACTCTGCTAACGCCTCTGCAACTTCTGTATGTTCGTTTAACCACAAACTGAAAGCATCTTTAACAACACCAGATACAAAAGCAGAACACTGGCGTGACGATAGTCGCTCTTTGGTTTGTCCAGCGAATTGTGGGTCTTGCATTTTCACCGATAAGATAAAACTACATTTATCCCAAATGTCGTCAGGTGTAAGTTTTACCCCACGAGGAATTAAATTGCGGAATTCACAGAATTCTCGCATTGAATCTAATAGCCCCTGTCTTAAACCATTAACGTGAGTACCACCTTGAATGGTTGGGATCAGGTTCACATAACTTTCTGAAATTGACTCACCACCTTCAGGTAGCCAAGTAACAGCCCAATCAGCAGCTTCGTGTTGTGAAGAAAATGCGCCAATAAATGGCTCTTCTGGCAAGCTAATGTTATCGCCAACTGACTCTTTGATGTAATCACTTAGGCCGTCTTCATAACACCATACGTGTTTTTCGCCTTCATTTTTGTCTTGGAACTTAATCGTTAAGCCCGGACATAGAACCGCTTTTGCTTTCAGTAGACGTTTTAATTTGGTAGTCGAAAATTTGTGTGAGTCAAAGTAGCTGGCATCTGGCCAGAACTTTACGCGAGAGCCAGTATTTCGGCGCCCAACAGTGCCAGTTTCGGTAAGCTCTTGAACTTTTTCACCGTTCTCAAACGCCATTTCAAAGACTTTTGCATCTCGGCGAACTGTCACTTCTACACGCGTAGAAAGCGCGTTTACCACAGAGATACCAACACCGTGCAAACCACCTGAGAATTGATAGTTTTTATTCGAAAATTTACCACCAGCGTGCAACTTACAGAAAATAAGTTCAACACCAGAAACCCCTTCTTCAGGGTGAATGTCGGTAGGCATACCGCGACCATCATCAATGACTTCAAGCGACTGGTCTTTATCGAGAATAACCGTGATGTTTTGGGCAAAGCCCGCTAACGCCTCATCCACTGAGTTATCAATAACTTCTTGCCCAAGGTGGTTCGGACGATCTGTGTCAGTATACATTCCTGGGCGGCGGCGTACCGGCTCCAGACCACTAAGTACTTCAATTGAATCAGAATTATATTGTTCGCTCATGGAATTAATTTACGTCGTTATTGTTGTTAGTTTTGGTGTTCAAGTGCTAGAAAGTTAGCGATAGCAGGAAGCATATCCGAGAAGTTAATGAAACTATGGTCGCCTCCCTGTTGCACGATAAGTTCACAGTTTTGATACTTATCAGCAGCCAAACGATAATCTAACACTTCATCGCCTGTTTGTACCATCACTTGATATAAGTTTTCAGTAATTTTTTCTTGCTCAAGCGCCTTTAACTGCTCCATATGTTCGGCAGTAACTTGATAACGCTCATTAGTGTATGGGTTGGTTTGCCAGCCAATGACGTCGGCGAGCAATAAATAAGGTTTAACCGCAGGATTAACAAGCACCGCTTGCTGTTGGTATTTTTGGGCGAAGTAAGTTGAAAAATAGCCTCCTAAAGAAGACCCAATAAACTGCCATTGAGTGTCTGGTCGAGATTGAATAATTTCTTCTAACTGTGCTATCGCTGCATTTGGCGATGACATCAACTGAGGACAAACAAATTCAACATGTGGAAAATGTGTCGCCAAGTAAGCTTTAGTAAGCTCTGCTTTCATCGATAGTGGCGATGAATTAAAACCATGAATATATAAAATTGCGCGTGACATAAAACTAAAATTTTTAAAATTATAAATATAAATCTGATGCAGTAGCTCAAAGCGGCGGCCAAGAAATCTATACCTAAACCTAAGCCTAAACCTAAGCCTGTTTTGCTATCTCTGAATCACAATTACAAATAGACGACGTCTGTTGATAAACCGCCATCAGCTGCAAACGTAAACTTACGATAAGCGGGCTCGGTGGCTTCTGCAACTAAATCATCAGGATGTTTGGCAAATTGAATAGAGGTTGCTGGGCAAGTATACACAGGGATAGGTCCTTGAACCGTCTCGTGACTAAATTCCATCGCACGATGAACATGACCACAAGCAACCCCTTTCACATTAGGCTGATGCGCAACCCAGTCCCAAAACTGATACTGCTCTTCCAGACCGTGGCGATCAATAAAATAATCTACGTTCTTGGGATGATGATGTAGAAAATAAAACTGAAACTTGTCGACACTGGTTTCCGATGTAATATCTGCTAGCTGCAATTGACTAACCACACCGGCAGGCGTCTCAGATTTACTGTTGATAAAGTGAAACTGCCAATCTTCATTTTCAAATACGTGCTCATTAGCAAATGGTGGTTTGCACAAATGACGCTCAAGCATGTCAAGGTCATCGTGATTCCCCGCAAGATAATAAACAGGTATATCACTTAATAACTCGTCAACAACGTCAACAAAAACTCTATATGAATCGTCCGTATGATCTTGCGTTAAGTCGCCGGTAAAAACGGCAAGGTCAACACTGGGATCTTCTGCAATGCTCTGACATACACGAATGAGGTTTTGGTAAACATTGGCACCATGGTGCAAGCCATTCTTATCAGCAAATAAGTGACTATCACTAAACTGGGCAACCGTTAACATAAGTAACTACTCACTTATTTACTTGGTACTGATGGCGATTTAACGCTTGCTTGACCGTGAGTAAGGCATACTTGCAACCACTCTTTTAGGAAAGCGTTTACTTGTAGCTTCTCATCTGGCAAATGCATTAGCTCATTGGGGTA
Source organism: uncultured Thalassotalea sp. (assembly GCA_947492575.1). Taxonomy (GTDB): domain Bacteria; phylum Pseudomonadota; class Gammaproteobacteria; order Enterobacterales; family Alteromonadaceae; genus Thalassotalea_F. The sequence continues at coordinate 669,985 of CANLNK010000001.1, read as the reverse complement.
GTGATACTTAGGCTTAATATTTCGAATCGCTTGGCTACTCACCACTTCTGCCGCTTGCGCGTCGTGGTAGAGTCTGATGATCATTTTAGGCGCCAACAGCTGAGTCAGTGTTTCGCTATTGAACACTTGCTTTTGTTCAATACTAATCAACGATGTGTACTTGGTGACTTCTTTAACGGTAATGGCGTATTGCAACTGTTCAGCAATAGAAAACTCACGCACTTCCCCCACTTGCTCTCGGTTTGCTAAGAGCTTTAATGCCAACATATAGTTAATGGCGCAAAGCTCCATTAAATCTGGCAAATTGGGACGATAGCTTTGTTTACGTAAGCTCATTAAATATAAAACTCTCTTTTGTTGAATTAGTTGTTTCTGTTGCTAAAAGCAAAACAAGATGTTGAAGCGCTGTAAGAATACGAGAAGTTACTCTTGTGAGTTTACTCTGCACTCTTTGCTAGCGACTCGCTAATGCTGACAACTATTGCTGACTACTAATGCTGCCAATTATTCCTACCAATTGTAACTAGCGGGGCTAAATCCTGTTACAGGGCATTAGACCTGCCAATCTCGCAAGAGTTGCTCTTGATTTAGCGCCAACCATTGGATGCCTATGATCGTCATCGCGTTATTAATTGTACCATTGTTTACTAAACTAAGCGCCTCTTTCAGCGGTAGTTCGTGAACCTTAATATCTTCGCCTTCTTCATCAAGCCCATAAACTCCACCGACATTGCTGGCATCAACAGGCGCAACGTATAAATGAAGCTGTTCACTAGTCCCACCCGGTGAAGACAAATAACTCATCACATGCTGCAGCTTATCTTCTTCTAACGTGATATCTGCTTCTTCTTTCGCTTCCCGAACCGCAACGTCTGTTGGCGATTCATCTTTTGAAAACATGCCAGCGATAAACTCTATTAACCAAGGGTTTCCACCTGCTCTTAAGGCACCAGTTCGAAATTGTTCAACAACGACAACTGATTGCCTAACCGGATCAAATGGCATAACAGCAACTGCATCACCACGTTCGAAAATTTCACGAGATAACACCTTACTTGTGCCACCATTAAACAATTTATGGCTGACTAAATATTCTTCAATTTGGAAAAAACCTTGAAAGCTCGTAGTTTTTTCAATTAAATTAACGTCTTCTGCGCTAAATTGATGAATTTGGCTTTTGAATCCCACTAAAATGTCCTATCATTCCTGTAATTTCACACATATTTTGTTACACAAGCATCATAGTGGTAAACACTTATTTTATTTAGTTAATTCTTGATGCCATGTAGCATTACCACCGAGAAATAATAAAAGTATAGAACGACACTAAGGAAGTGCTTGCTCATGAAAAAAACACTAACTTCACTTTTGATAGGGATGTCAATGGCTGCCAGTTCGGCATCAGCATTTGCTGATGACTTGCTACAGGTATACCAACAAGCGTTGACTAATGACCCTGTATTATTAAAAGCTGCAGCACAATATAAAGCGTCTAAAGAGGGAATCACTCAAGCGCGCGCTGCATTACTACCATCAATTACAGCGACTGGTGAATATGGCATCTCTGAGCGTGAGTCTGTTGCATCAGCGACAAACAGCTTAGGTCTTGCTCCTGGTTCAATTTACTCAACAGACACTGATAGCCTATCGTGGGGCGCGTCTTTATCGATGCAGCTTTACCATCACGACACATGGTTACGTTTAGACAACGCTGAAAAGTCTGCACACCAAGCGGATCTTGCATACCAAGTTGCTAAGCAAGAGTTAATTGTTCGTGTAACAGAAGCTTACTTTAACTTATTAAGTGCCAAAGATGATTTAGAATTCGCTGAAGCACAAAAAGTGGCGATTGAACGCCAGCTTGAACAAACCAAGCAACGTTTCTCTGTTGGTTTAACAGCAATCACTGACGTACATGAAGCGCAAGCTGAATACGACGACTCAGTAACACAAGTTATCCAAGCTCAGAACAATATTTACAACTCAGAAGAAGCACTACGTGTATTAACAAATGTTTATCCAAGTAATATCCATGTGTTAAACACTGAGCGTTTTACAGCTTCTCGCCCTATGCCAGACAGCGCAAATGAATGGCAGCAAACAGCAGAAGCGAAGAGCATTGATTTAATCTCACAAAAAGTATCAGTAGATATTGCAAAAGAGAACATCAATATTGCTCGCGCTGGTCACTACCCAACGTTAGATTTAGGTGCAAGCTACAGCACTTCTGACGATGACATTACAGTGGCAAACTTACCTGAATACCAACAGCCTAAACTAGATACCCAATCTATCGGTATAACGTTAACGGTTCCAATTTACTCAGGTGGTGCAACGTCAAGTGCAGTGAAACAAGCTCAGCACAACTATGTTGCTGCGAGCCAAGACTTAGACCTAACTTACCGTAACGTTGTACGTAACACGCGCAATGCTTATAACACGGTAATCGCAGGTGTTTCTGCAATCAAAGCATTAGAGCAATCTGTACTAAGTGCTGAGAAAGCGTTGGAAGCAACTGAAGCAGGTTTTGAAGTAGGTACACGTACTATTGTTGACGTGCTAAACAGCACTCGTAACCTGTACAACGCTAAGCGTAACTTGTCTTCGACGCGTTACAACTACATTAACTCGGTACTAGCACTTAAACGTGCTGCCGGTACGCTTAACGAGCAAGATGTAAGCGATATCAATAAAGGCCTGCGAGCAGAATAACGCTAGAGCATTAAGTGATCGCATAAAAAAGGCAGCGTTAAGCTGCCTTTTTGTTTGCCAGTAAAATAGTCTATATGTCTACTAATCTTCTGGACGGCTAATTCTCTATACGGCTAGTCTTCTAAACGGATAGTGTTAATAATCTCTGTGGTTGAAATACCCTGCTCAAAGTTAAGTACGTTAACTTCACCACCGTTTTCAATTACTTCTTTACCGCCAGCAATTTCTTCCACTTTGTAATCACCACCTTTAACCAGCACATCCGGTAGAATATTGGCAATTAGACGTTGTGGTGTATCCTCTGTAAACTCTACCACCCAATCAACAGCGCCAAGACCTGCTAGCACTGCCATGCGACGATCACTTTGATTTACAGGGCGACCTTGGCCTTTCAAACGTTTTACTGAAGCATCACTGTTAACGGCAACGATTAATCGAGCGCCAAGTGCTTTAGCATTTGTTAAGTAAGACACATGGCCAGCATGAAGAATGTCAAAACAGCCATTTGTCATGATGATTTTCTCACCACGTGCTTTTGCAGCATCAACAGCAATTTTCAGCTGATCTTCTGTAACCACACCGTAACCGCTTTCTTGGCCCTTGTGAATCTCGTTCAACAACTCGGCTTCACTCACCGTAGAGGTACCAAGCTTACCAACAACGATACCAGCAGCAATATTTGCTAGCGCAGATGCCTGAGTGAGTTGTGCTTCGGCAGCAACAGCCAGTGCTAACGTTGCAATAACGGTATCACCAGCACCTGTCACATCATATACTTCACGTGCTTGTGTTGGTAAATGGAACTCTTCTTGGCCTCGACGCAATAACGTCATGCCTTGTTCACTACGAGTGATGAGTAATGCTTGAAGATCAAGCTCGTTGAGCAACTTCTCACCTTTTTCAACGATGTCTCGCTCGTTCGCACAGCCCCCCACAATCGCTTCAAATTCTGAAAGGTTTGGCGTTAACAATGTTGCGCCGCGATACTTTTCAAAACTCGTACCTTTGGGGTCAACTAGTACTGGCACGTTTTGCTCTTTTGCTGCTTGAATCAGCGCTTGCACGTCAGACAGTGTTCCTTTGTCATAATCAGATAAGAGCAATACATCGTGATTAGCGAGTTGCTGACTCACTTGCGCGTTTAAATCTTGCTTGTCTAACGCTGTTAAAGACTGTTCAAAGTCCAGTCGAATTAGCTGTTGGTTACGACTTACCACGCGCAGTTTAGTAATGGTAGGTGCTTCTGTTTGCTTGCTAAATGCACATTTAACATTGACAGCTTCAAGGTGTGTAGCCAACGTTGACGCTGCCTCATCTGCACCTGTTAAGCCTGTTAATGTCACCTGCCCACCAAGGGATGCAATATTAAGCGCTACGTTTGCCGCGCCGCCTGGGCGATCTTCATTGTGGTTTATTTTAACGACAGGAACAGGGGCTTCTGGAGAAATACGTTGAGTCGGGCCTTGCCAATATCTGTCGAGCATAATGTCGCCAGCAACCAAGACGCGGGCTTTGTTAAAAGCAAGAATATCTACTTTCATCCTACGGTCCAAAAAATATGTAATACCAGTAGTTTACCATGTAATGAAAATATCAGGAGCGGAAAATCTTAATTTCCCCATATGCTTATTGTGTTGTATCAAGATTTACTCAATGCCTCCAATCAAAAGCCCATAAAAAACGGAGCCACATGGGCTCCGCTTTATACGCTGATACGTCAATTAGGTTATTTGCGTCGTAAATACTTTGAATAACGCATTGAAATTAGTGCTAGCAGTAAGACATTTAATATCCACATACTACCACCTCCGCCTGAACCAGAATCAGACTCTACGGGTGCCGTTGGTGTCACTGGAGTCTGACTATCACTGCCAGAACTATCAGAGCCACTTCCATCAGAGCCTGAGCTGTCACCACTATCGCCTGAATTTCCAGTTGGTGCAGGATCAGTATTCTTAAGGAAATACTCGACACCATCGGCAACACCATCGCCATCACTATCAACAACATTAGGATCAGTGCCAAGCGATGCTTCTTGTTCATCGCTTAAGCCGTCGCCATCACTGTCGGTTAACAATGTATATTCAGTGTTAGTCGCTTCACTTTGCACGACGGTAAATGTGTCTGATGTGGTAATTTGCTGCACTAAGGTAATGTTTCTGCCTGCATCGATATCAGCTTTTAGTGCTTGGTAAAAAACATCACCATCAATGGTCAACTCATTACTTTCGAGCCAAGGACGCGCTATCACTACTTCGCCTGTATCAGCGCGTTTCAGCACAAAACTGTATTTAAGCGTTTTACCTTGCTCATCAACGGCTTCTTGCCATGAGAAATACACATCATTTCGAATTGTAGAATCAAAGTTAAACTCTGCATGGTTTACTTGTGGAGCGCTAGGTGCACTATCGGCAGCTACGCCAAAGTACTCGTTTAGGATTTCAGCGCCGACTGTACGAATCTGCTGGCCGTAACTGACGTCAAATGCTGGTAGTAGCAAGTCATAGATTTGAAACTTCAACTGTCCTTCATCAACAGCTGTTTTGTCGCTATGAAATTGTACAAGATCTTCATTCGTGCGGGGGGCATTATCTAAGTAGTGAACTATGCGCTCTTTCGCACCTTCACAAGCAGGTAAACTGCTCAATTCAGTCGCTAACGATTCACTCGGTTGGATGCCCCAAAAATGAAATAAGCTTGCTAAGTTACATTGCAAGGCACCTGATCCTGCAGCCAAGAACTCATCATGCGTTAATCCCAGCTGCGTGTTTGGAGGATTACCAGACGCTAAGTCTTGCTCATAGAAGACACGATAGATATCACCGAGAGCGTCCCAGCCATCAAAGATATCAGCAATATCTAAGTATTTCGCATGACCACGAGCTTGATACGAGGTTTCTATAGGTTCAAAATCTGTAGTTGGATCGTAGCCTATCGGATTGCCATTCCTAAAGTTGTGCGTAACCATCCAATCGATTGCCGCATCTGTACGAGTGAACTTTTGATATCCCGAATAGCCAAGCGCTTCGTCCAAATCTAAACCATAGATTTCATTGAGCACAGCTGCGCCTGGTACGTTAACATAAGATTCTTGTTCACCATCAAGAATAAAACGCCCGTAATGGTGATGTCCAAGCTCATGAAGCATCACCAAAAGACCTTCATCTTCTTCCCAGCTACCTACATTTAATGCGGCAAACGGAGTGTAGTACCCGTCAGTAATTCCATTAGGGCCTTCAGCATAAAGACCTGGTGTCACTGGGTAGCCGCCAGGGAAAGAACCTATAACCAATTGAGATGCATCAAGAAGGTATGCCTCTGCTCGAGACCGTTCTAACGGCCTGCCGTGCAGTACTTGCATCATATCCATAATCTCGTCCCAGCGTTCAAGCAATTGCTGTGGTTGATCAAACGATTGAAGCTGAGCTGTCGGTACCGTAATCATGAATTTGTCAGATTCAAGATCTGTGAACAAACCCGGCTGCTGACGAATCGATGACCACTCACTAGCTCCAGTTTGATGCCCTTCTCGTGTTGAAAAATAAGGAGCTCTCACTGCACCGCTAAACGTAACATTTGTCCAGCCAAGATCAATATCCTGCGGTACCAACACATAAATGTTTCCACCCAGCGGATTAACCACTTCAAATGACTCAGACTCAATTCTATAGTTAACACTTAACAGCGGAAATCGACTTGTCGAACTAAGCTGCATGTGATTATCTGCGTGCGCGCCAACCCGAATATGCAAACCAGAGTTAACCAATGTTGGATCGACCTTCACTGTCACTACCTCACCAGCAGGTGCATAAAATCCGGTTGGTCGGTATAAGTAAGCCGCCAGTTCGCTATCAGGGGACTGTTTCATACCTCCCATCAAGTAACCTGGGTCACGAATGTATTGCGCTCGGATAGTTGCTGTTTGGTCGGAGATTCGCTCTGCCGTCGCTGGTAAGCTTCCAGGGAACTCAGTATGTTCTGTATAAACGATGCCTGCAGCACCGCTAGCATTATCAGTAGTAAGACCGCTGCTGAGCATCCAAACGCCAAGTTCAACATACGCTTTAGAAATGTCGGCTAGGTCATCATAAACAACGTTATCAACATTACTCCGATATTGAATTTTGTATAGTGCACCGTATTTTTCGCCGTGCAATGAAACAAACCTTTCAGCCTCACTCGCAAAATCTTTTAAGTCCGTGCCGTTTAAGTTGGATCTTAAAGTCACGAGTGCATCATTAAGTTCACTCGAAGACAGGATAGCCTCACCAGCCAAATGATCAGCTAAGCTGCTCAACGTTGTTTTGACAACATCTGTATTGCCTACTGCGATCGGGGATTGAACAATTAGGTTATCGACTAAAATTTCCGCTAGGTTACTCGTGGTAAGGTTGCCGTTTTCAACATCGTACTCGTGTTGCCATTCAGGCTCTCCACCAGGAGAAGAAGATTGATGTGCTCCGACTCTGAATGGCGTTGATGGTAATGATGCAATAAAACTTGACGGGTCAACTTGCTCCCCACCCTCACTTTCCGTGAGTGATTTAGTAACGCCACGCCCGTTAACGCTGAATGTGACTAAACCAGATTCTATATCAAGCGAAACCGCAGCTGTATGCCATTCATCCATTGGTAAATCGAAAAAGCGTGTCGCGATTTCTCGCGTACCTACACCGATATTAAATTGAAGAAAGATAAAACCTTCTGGCTGCCATGCGGTTTTCTCATTAAAAGCGGTTATTTTTAAACCAGGAGTATCATAAGACCAATCTTTGTTACTCAGTATGACGCGAACACTTTCGTCTTCTCCGGTATCTTTAAACAGAAAGTCAACACTGAGATAAAGCGATTTATCGATTTGAAAATCACCTTGCATCTCGCTTGATAACTCCATCCACGTCTGGTCGCTAAGTGCAAATACTTGCCCCTCACCCACCGACTCAAAACTGCGCGTTTGCTCGCCTTTTAACGAAAGTTCGTAAGCGCCAGATGCGTCGTTTAAATCACCCTCAAATAAATAACTTGAATCGACTGTTACCGAGTTCTCATCAGACGAAGCATTGTAAGCGGTGATTTGAGCGAAAGAATCCGTGACCTTTTTGGCATTCATCAAGCTAGACAAATTTTGGCCAAATGTCGCCTTTCCGCTATGGTGATGGTGCTGCGAATGAGCATGCACGTGAGCTGTACATAAGACCGCAAGTATTCCTGTGACACTAGCTATTTTACGCACAGGGTATCTAAGTTTATCCGGCTGTTTTTTTCTTATTGTTTTTCTTTTTCTTAGTGACGACATTTTAAAAATGACCTCCGTTAGCCACCAATTGATAACACATCAACTGACGTAAAAAGTGAGCTATGTCCTAGCTAGCGATCAATACCTTAGAATTGTGGAGGAAATGTGGAAGGTAGTAAAAATAGCTAACAATAAAAGTATGCATCTGGTTTTGTCATTGTCACCAAACTGGATATAATGCGCCTACTTTCAAACGACCCGAAGTTTTCACGTGAGCAGAAATAAAGTCCTCCAACCGAATTTTAAAACGTCATTCTTACTGCCTAAATACTGGCTCACTTGGCTTGGCGTTCTTATATTGTATACAATTTCTTGGTTACCATTTAAATGGCAATTGGGACTAGGACGCGTAATCGGTCGTTTACTTTACAAAGTCGGAGGAAGCCGCAAACGTGTTGCAGAGCGAAACATCGCACTTTGTTTTCCCGATATGCCTGAAAATGAGCAAAAGCAACTAGTTAAAGAGAATTTTAAAAACACTGGTGTTGCGTTGCTTGAAACTGGCATGGGCTGGTGGTGGCCAAATTGGCGTGCGAAAAAACACGTAAAAGTTATCGGTCTTGAGCATATTGAAAACGCACAAAAAAATGGCGAAGGAGTTCTACTACTCGGCATTCATAACCTAAGTGTCGAAATTTGCTGTCGTGGCATTGGCTATGCCCATCCGATGGTTGTGTTTTATCGTCCTCATAATAATGAATTAATGGAGTACTTCCAGTTTAGAGGACGTGGCCGCTCGAATAAGTACATGTTAGGTAAGCGCGACGTTAAAGGGCTTATAGGTGCTTTAAAAGATGGCGAAACGTGTGTTTATTTACCTGACCAAGATTACGGTAGAAATCGCAGTTTATTTGTGCCATTTTTCAATGTAGAGCAAACAGCTACGACAACAGGCACACTCATTTTTGCTCGCCAACCAAAAGTTCAGTGTCATATGGTGATTCCATCACGTAACGCAGATAACTCTGGTTACACCATAGAGATAAAACCAGCACTTGAAAACTTCCCATCAGACAACGATGAAGCAGATTTAAAAGTGCTAAACAAAGCGATTGAACAAGCGATTTTACCGCAACCAGAACAATACATGTGGCTGCACCGCCGCTTTAAAACACGCCCTAACAAAAGCGATCCATCATTGTATAAATAGAGAGTTTTCAGTATGGTGGGTTAATTATTTGTTAACCGCTGTTGAATTGATGTTATGAATTTTTGGGTTCGCAACGGCATTTTTGCCATTATTTTATCTGTAGCTGCGTATCTTTTGCTGGCAAACCAAGAGTTGCTTGTGACACTCACCGGCGATGTAATGGCATCAAGCGACAACGAGGCTGGTGCGTCAGCTCAAGGGACAGCACAACAGTCGAGCGTCGATGAAACACCACTGCAACCGAAAGCGTCTTTAAAAACCTCGAATAAAGCCGCTGAAGGTTTATCGACATTTTATGCCAATTTACGCGGTATGGATGAAGATGACGATGGTCCTAAAATCCGCAATGGCGTAGTTTACTTATCGGAGCCCAAAGGCGATATCACTAAGCTTTTAGAAGCAAAAGCTATGGTAACACGTCCTTTGAAATCAAATTGGCGTGGCGACATTGAATCAAGACCATTTAGAGAAGGTCAAACATTATTACAAAAGATGATCGAGTATGCTGAGAAAGATGGTTTAGAGGTTATCTGGCGTTTAGACAAAGATTTATTGGTGAAAAATCCGTTCCGCATTAATAAAGATGTTTTACAAACGGCTTATCAAGTAGGTATTGGCATCAATGGACACTTCCCAGAAGGTGTCGACGTCTATTTCTGCTACAAACAACGTACTATCGTTTTCCAATCTGGCCCCTATGAATACTTAGAAAAGAACTGTCGTTTGTTAACGTCAGAGTCTCCGACCAACAATGCGAGGCGCTACTAAAAGGCAAAGTACTTGGCGAGAAGTTACTGAGGATTACTGAGAGATAAAGTACTCAACAAGAAATTAACAAGCCAAATGCTAATTAACTGACTTTAAGCTAAAAATACAAGGGCAAGCGTCTAGCTTGCCCTTTTTGTTCTTTAAGCCTAAATGCCTAGCTCTATATTTAACATTTAAGTGTTCAGGTTAAGCTTGAGGGGACAAAAACTGTTGCCATAGTGCAACGACAGGTTTCGCGAAACCCTCAAACCTATCAGCTGGCATTACGGTTTTTTCATTCATGAGTGTCGCTTTATGGCCGACATTCCGTAAACCACAATAACTGTCAATCATATGAGTAGCTTGCCCTTTCGTCAGCACACCTATTGACGCTAATTGCTCAAAGATCCTAACATTGTCTGAGTAAAGCGCTACGTCAGGGAAGTCCTTGGTATAGTTTAATACCAGATATTGCGCCAGAAACTCGATATCTACTAACCCACCAACACCGTGTTTAATATCAACGAGTTCGTCGGTAGATGTATCAATATGTGAGCGCATCTTCTCGCGCATATTAATCACATCCGTTTGCAGTGTTAGTTGTTCTCTCGGGGCCGCCAATACATCAAGCCTCACCTCTTTAAAACGAGAAATAATGGCGTCATAACCATAAATTACACGTGAACGGACGAGTGCTTGATGTTCCCATGTCCATGCTTCTTCATGTTGATATTCAGCAAATGAATCAACGTGAATAACCAATACTCCGGAGTTGCCCGAAGGACGTAAGCGCATATCGAGCTCATACAAAATACCACTGCTCATTCGACTGTTGAAAATATGCATGATTTTTTGTGCAAGCTTAACGTAAAACTGTGTAGCTGAAATTTCCCGCTCACCATCGGTTGCATCATCAGGTGCACTTTGATGAATAAAAACCAGATCTAAATCAGAGCCGTAACCAAGCTCAATGCCTCCCATCTTACCGTAACCTATAACAGCAAATCCTTTATGATTGGTACCAACAGTCGATTTAGGTTGACCAAAGCGAGTCGTCAGTTGCTGCCATGCCTGATTTATAACTTCTGCCATAATCGCTTCGGCTAGTGCAGTTAAGTGATCACTCACTTTCATGACAGGCAACACATCACTGACATCAGCAGCAGCTATACGTAGTTGTTGTGCTTGCTTAAATTGTCGTAACCCGTCCATTTGCGTTTCAACATCATCTTCAGGAATACGCAACATGGCTAAACGAAGCTCTTTTGCGTAATCACTTAACGCTGGTGGGTTATGAAGCAACTTAGGATCAATAAGTTCATCGAGTAATATCGGAAATTTTGCAATATAGTCGGCAATCCACGCACTTTTCTGACAAAGGCTAATCAGTTGTAACAAAGCTCCTTCATTTTCGTAAAGGAGCTCCAAATAAACCGTTCTACTGGCAATTTTACTGAGCACATTCAGTACATCTGGCAGCACTTGTTCACTTTGCTCAACCTGATGAATTCGCCAAAGCACTCTAGGCATCAACTTATCAACGACTTGTCGACCTCGTTGAAAGACAGCCCGTTTCTCTAGTTCTACTTTAAAATCTGCTAGGGTTTGCCACGTTTGTTCCGTTTGCCAATGAGTCGCAATAGACTGTTGCCAAACAAGATCCTCATCTTTCGCTAAGCTCTTATCTATGGCATCCCAAAACGATTGCCAATTACTCTCAACGTCCTCGTGATTAGGCGCTTCTTCACCAATCAATAACGAAAACTCTTGATGTACTTGGTCAAGGTGATGTTCTAATCCAGCTAAAAATGTCTGCCAATCAGCGTATCCTAAAATAGAGAGAATTCGGGCTTGATCTAATGGGTTATCTGGCAGTGTTTGCGTTTGCTTATCATCAATCGCTTGCAGAATGTTCTCTACGCGACGAAGGAAACAATATGCATCAGCTAACGCTCTTTCGCTTTGCTGAGAAATAACCTCATGCTCAACCAATAGCGGTAATGCCGTTAGCAAGTTACGTTGTTGTAGCGCTTTTACTCGCCCACCGCGAATTAGTTGAAAAACTTGTACGATAAACTCTACTTCACGGATACCGCCCGCTCCCAACTTAATATTGTTTTTCAGTCCTTTGCGGCGAACCTCTTGGCTGATCATTAACTTCATTTTTCGCAAACTCTCGATCACGCTAAAGTCGATATACCGACGATAGACGAATGGGCGCAGCATATCGGTCAGTTGCTCTTGGTAGTCACCTTCACCTATTGGCCTTGCCTTAAGCATGGCGTAGCGCTCCCAGTCACGCCCTTGCTCTTGGTAATAATCTTCAAGGGCTGAAAAGCTAAGAACCAAAGGACCACTATCACCAAACGGACGTAGGCGCATATCGACACGATAAACGAAACCATCTGCCGTTTGCTGATTAAGGGCAGTAATAAGCTTTTGCCCTAATCGTGTAAAGTAACTGTGATTGTCGAGTGACTTTCGAGCGCCTATGGTTTTACCGCTTTCTGGGTAAACAAAAATTAAATCGATATCCGAGGAAAAATTGAGTTCGTGCCCGCCAAGTTTTCCCATGCCATACACAAGCAATTGTTGCTCTTGACCTTCGGCATTAGTTGGAGTGCCCCACTTGGCTTTGCAAAAGTCAGTTAACCAACCAAGCGCACCTAAAATCAATTCATCAGCCAATACCGACAAACGTTTTAATGACGACTGGAGCGATACATTTGCCACCATATCTGCGATAGCGATATGTGACATAGTAGTTAGTCGAAAAATGCGTAACTCTCGATGTAAGTCTATTTCGGTTTCACATGTTGCAAGTTTCTCTGATAACAACATTCGGTAATCAGGCAATGTCTCTGAAGTAAAATCTGTCTCATTAAACAAGGCTAGCATCGGCTCGAATGCTTGTTCTGTTGCCCGAAAAACGAAGTCGCTCAATGCAAATGCTCGGCAGATAGTATTTTGCTTTGGAGTGTCTAGCGACAATAACTGGTCATTAAACTTTTCATTTAGGTAGGAGAATCGCTGCGCCGCTAATGCTTCGAGTTCAGGCGTTAAAAGCTGACCTTCACAAATTGTCATTATTTTTCCCTTCAATATTGGCCAAAGGAATGATTTAATCGATAGTGCCTATCAATTAATAACGATGACTTGCCACTTGTAGTGGACATATTATGTCAAGAGTGTTATTAATGAATGATAACCATAGCATTTTTAAGGATGAGATGGCACAAATGCAATTACTCAAATTCGTGATAATCGCGATTACCTTTACACTCGCAGGATGCGGCGATCCTGTAAAAGAACAAATAGAGGCGCAAATTCCCGTCACTGAACAACGCGTTCAGGCACTGGGTGATTTAATTGAGCGCGGCGATGTTAGAAACGCCAAACTTATTAATCAATATGCTGCTCACATTGCCGAAAAATCTCCGCAATTAATAACGCTGGCCGATGAATTTAAAAAAGACGCCACGGTTAATGGCCCAATGTATTTAGCCTTGCTGGATCGCATAAACACAGCTAAGAATCAGCCGCAGATGTTTGCCAGCCCACAAGCACGCTTCGATGAGTTGCTTAATATATATCAAGCAGCAGATCCTGTGCTTTATTCGGATGCGTTAAGTGACCCGCTTAATGTGTTAGCCGATATGTCGAATGGCGAATTGCCGCGTGTAAATTCGATGTCTAAGGCCCAAAGTATGGCAGCTAACAATGCTCAGAACTTTGGTGTCGGCGAACAACTTATCGGTAACCCTGCCTATGGTGAATGGCAAACTGACAACAACGGTATGTCATTTTGGGCTTGGTATGGTATTTACCGCATTTTAGATGATGTGTTGGATATTGATGACGCCTTTGACCGCAAACGCAAGCGCCGCATTTATTATCATACGTGGGGCAACAGTCGTAACTACAGCTATTACCACGACTACGGCAGAACACGCTACAGTTCGCCAACACAGTTGCGCAAGCAAACACAAGTAGAGAATAGAACGCGTAAAAGCTTCCAAAGTGGTAGCCAGAAATTTAATAGCGCTTATAGCAAAAACCGCAGCGGTGCGTCAGGCATTTCAAGCCAAAGTAAAACAGCACAAACAAGTGCTAACCGCTTCAAAAGCAACAACCCAAATAAAAGTACTTATGCCAAGAAAACAACCAGCTCAAAATATGGCAAAAGTGCAAGTTTTAGAGACAGCAGTAGTAGTACCTCGCGCGGATTTCGTCGTGGTAAATAATTGTTAGGAGAATAAAAATGTTAAATACCTTATTAGAAATTACTGCGCTAAATTCTGACTTACTTATTTTCTTAGCTGTAGATTTAGTTATCGCAATTGTACTGTTAAGTGCTATGCGTTTTATATCGGGGGTCACAGCAAATGTCGACACAACCGATGAACTATCAAAACAAGACAACTTCGCATTTGGTATCAGTGTCGCTGGCTCAATTGCTGCGCTAGGCATTGTGTTAAATGGTGCTATTACCGGTGAAACGGCGGAAAGCCTTAGCATGGAAATCATTGGCATGCTTAGCTACGGTTTACTGGGTTTGGTACTGATCAAAGTTGGCCGTTTCGTTCACGATAAAGTTGCACTTAATGAAGTCAACAAAACAGAGCTTATCAAAGCGGGGAACGTCACTATCGGCATCGTTGATGCGGCAAGTGCTATTGCGACAGCGATTGTTATTCGTGCCGTGCTAATTTGGGTGTACGGTGTCGATGTGAATACCTTAGTGGCGATTGTTAGCGGCTTTGTTGTTTCTCAAGCAATGTTAATTGTTGCGACCCGTATCAAGGAAAGACAGTATGCGAAGAACAATCAAGGTGATTCGCTACAAGAAGCTTTCTCTAATGGGCAAGAAGCCCTAGCTATTCGTTATGCTGGCCAAGTGATTAGTACGGCACTTGCGGTAACTGCGGCAAGCTACTTCTTTAGCTACAGCCCGGACACACTAGTTATTAACTTACTTGGATGGTTAGTATTTGGTGTGGTAATGACCATACTCGTTACTATATTAACCTTCATCGCTAAGAAGCTTGTGTTATGGGGTATCAACTTGGTTGAGGAAGTCGACCAACAACACAACATCGGTGTTGCCGCAATTGAAATGGCCATCAGTGTCTCAATTGCACTTATCCTTACAGGATTAATGGCATAAAGGAATACAAAGAAGTCGGTTCCAGATGGGGGACACTTTGTATTCATTCGTAATGACAGTAATGGCTTAGCAATTTGCTAGGCCATTTTATTATTAAGCTCGGTTAGCTTTTCACCTTGAAACGAACCGATTAATTTCCTGAATTTTAAGAGAAAGCTTTTCATGACTCATCAACGTCGTGTCCTAGTCGACGATACGATTTTAATTCTTACCATGGCACTTCTTGCGGGCTGTGGACTTATCTACGAATACCTGCTTTCGCATTATGCCGGCCGAGTGCTTGGGGTAATGGAAAGTACCATCTACACCATGATCGGCTTAATGATTGTCGCCATGGGGTTCGGTGCATTTGCCGCTCGCAAAATAAAATGCCCATTTAATGGTTTTGTTTGGCTAGAGGTTATTATTGCTCTGCTTGGATGCAGTGCGATTCTGCTAATTGGTGGAGCAATAGCCATCACTCAGCTTTTACCCCAGCTCGTTGCTGATACCTTTAATATGCCGCCAGATGCCCTCCCCCGCGGTGGTATATTTAAAAGTTTAAGCTGGTTTGCACTTAAACTACCATACGTTTTCGGCGCACTACTTGGCTTTTTTATTGGGATGGAAATACCTCTAATCGCCAAGATTCGCGAACATATCCACCAAAAGCATCTGCAACACAACTTAGGTACGATCTACGGCGCTGATTATATTGGTGCTGGTGTTGGTGCGGCAATTTGGGTGTTGTTCTTATTGGCCATTGATATCAGTAAAGCTGGAGCTATAACAGCAGGGCTTAATCTCGTCGCAGGTGGTGTCTTTATCAGCCGCTTTTGGGCCCACCTTAAATGGCGAAAAGTGTTAGTGTCGCTTCATGTTGTATTGGCAATCTTGATGTTGATCATTTTTCAGCAAGGGAATAATTGGCTGAATCAAATGAACAATCTCTTGTATCTAGATAAAGTGATTTATTCAGATAAAACTCGTTACCAACAACTAACCTTCACTGAACGCAATATGGGCGTTGAAAATGAATCAGTTATTAATTTCTACTTAAATGGCAGATTGCAGTTTTCGTCTCTGGATGAAGAAATTTATCACGGCTACTTAGTCTATCCTGTGATGGCAAGTGCAGCGCGTAACGACAAAGTACTCATTATTGGTGGTGGCGACGGCCTAGCACTCCGTGATGTGCTGAATTGGGGCGCAAAGGAAGTAACACTTGTTGATCTAGACCAACAACTTCTGGATATATTCGCAGAGCCAGACAAGTATTTACCTCAAGATTTGGCACGAAAGATTACCAGCTTAAACAAATCTAGTTTAACGTCAGATAAAGTAGAGGTTATTGGCGCTGATGCATTTTTAGCTATTGATGACCTTATTGCAAATCGCAAAATATACGACGCAATACTTGTCGATTTGCCAGACCCTAGTCACCCTGACTTGAATAAGCTTTATTCCGTAAACTTTTACGCGCGATTGAACCAGTTGTTGTCTGCAGATGGCGTCATCGGTATACAATCAACGAGTCCATATCATGCAAAAGACTCGTTTATTGCCATCGGTAATACACTAGCGGCAGCCAACTTTCAAAACGTTGAGCAATACCACGACAATGTCCCCAGCTTTGGCGAATGGGGCTGGACGATCGCCAGTAAGAAAGGATTGTCTCCGCTGCAGCGACTTGAGCGACTAAGCGCATTACCGGTTGAGCACACATGGTTAACAATGCCGATAATTCTCAGCGCGTTTAATTTTCCTAATGACTTTTTTCTTAACAAAAATGAAATTGGTATTAATTATTTAGGTAGTCATACTATCTACCAGCTTCATCAAAAAGCATGGCGAGATCAACAAGGTATTTCACCATAGATTTGAGCGAATTATTTGGGCAAGTAAAAAAGATCAAAATAAATTAGGGTATCGCTATTGACATATTATGTCGCGATGCTAAATTATAACCATTGACATAATATGTCGATTAGCAACCAGTGACGGGATCGCCACTTTGCTGCTTATTTACCATGAGGATAAACATGAATATTCATAAGATAGCTAATCACCTAAATGCGCTAGCTGATAACTCTGAAACCGGGATGGTTTTTGATTGCCAGCCAATTACGGGTGATGTCGATGTACTACAAATTACCGTTGAAGGCCGTGAAGAACTCCCAATTTTTGTTTCTGTCACAGACGATCAAATTCTGTGTATTACTTACCTTTGGGGTAGTGATGAAGTGAAGCAAGACAAAGTTGATGACATGCATACTGCAATGCTAGAAATGAGCATTCCAATGCCGTTATCTTCATTCTCTAAAATTGGCGACAAATACGTTATTTTTGGCGCCCTATCGATTGGTTCTACTTTCGACGATATTGAACATGAACTTGCCGTACTCAGTAACAACGCCATCGAAATTATCGATGACATGAGCGATTACTTAGTTTAACCATCATTGAGGAGCACATTATGAGCATTTTTAAGAAAATTATGACAGCCGTCCGTGGTGGTGCTACGGAAGTAGGCGAAGCAATTGTCGATGCAAACGGCACTCGTATTTTTGAACAAGAAATTCGCGATGCAGAACATCACTTAACCAAAGCAAAGCGTGACCTAACAAACGTAATGGCGCAACAAATGGCGGCAAGCCGTGAAGTTGAACGTTTACAACGTGAAATTGCTGAGCACGAAGGTTATGCAGCGCAAGCGCTAGATAAAGGCGATGAAACTTTAGCATTAGCGGTAGCAGAAAAAATTGCTAGCTTAGAAACTGAATTAAGCTCACAACAAACAGCGTTAACGAGTTTTGAAACTAACGCAAACCGTTTGAAAGAGTTAGTACGTAAGTCTGAGCGTCAAATTCAAGAGCACAAACGCCAACTTTCAATGGTAAAGACCACTGAAAGCGTGCAAAAAGCGACTTCTGCTATTACAGATAATTTCTCATCGAGCAACTCTAAGCTATTAAATGCAAAAGACTCGTTAGAGCGCATTAAAGCGAAACAGCAGAAGTTTGATGACCGCATGAAAGCTGCAGAGATGCTAGAAGAAGAAACTGGTGACGGTTCTTTAGAAGCACAATTAAAAGCTGCCGGCATCGGCGCTGCAGACAACAATGCGAGCTCAGTATTAGACCGCATTAAAGCGAAACAAAACAAAGGTTAAGGTTTCCAACCAGCTCAGTCTTCACCTGGTAAAGAAGGCTGAGCTTTTTTATTTCTGGTATACTTAGCCGCAAACAACTCCACACGATTTTTAAGCCTGTTGTCAGGGATATTCAATGAGTTTTATTAAGAAGCTGTTTGGCAACGAGCCAAAACAACGTGCAGTGACGAAAGTCCAAGATCTTCAACTTAACGACATGATTTCGATGTCAGATAGTTTTGGCTTACCTACTCTATTGCGCGATCAACAATTTCAAGTAACTGCAATAAACTGCTACGAATTTGAACATCGCACGCAAACAGAATGGGTACTATCAGGTCAAAGTGACATTGAGCTTTTTTTATCACTTGAAGCGGATGATAAAACTTACTTAAAGTTCTCATTAAAAATCGAGCATCACGACGTCGAAGCATTATTCGACTTAGACCAGTTCTCAACTTTATTTGACCACCCAGGCAATGCCACGCTGAATCGTATTGGTGATAATAGTCACACACAAGACTGGAGTGACGAATACTATCAACAGCAAGCGTTTGCCAATATCGGTTATTTCCACCGTAGAGATAATCGCAGTCAACAGATCAGCCAATTCGAAGGTAGTGATGCCGGTGAGCAGTTTGAACTCTATACCTTGTATAATGAGGCGGAAACTAAAGGCATTGATGTTGAAGTCTGGCAAGATGGAGATACAGATGTATTCCTAACCTTGTTTAGGCCAACTACAGATATTGTCGATATGTACCCAGGTAGCTAAGGTTAACCCTATTTATGAGCAGAAAAATACCAGAAAAATGGGAATCTAATGTCAAAGCCATGAAGGCAGTACAAGTGGCCTTTGATATGGATGAGCACTTTCAAATGGCTATTCGCCGTGAAGCATTGGACGCTGGACTGAGCCCTTCAGATCAAATTAGAACGATACTAGGACTACCTACTAATAGACGGCCTAAAAGGCCTCGCTTGACCGTCAGCCTTTCTCCAGCAGATTACGAAGTTTTAGCCGAAAAATACAACCTTACCCCAGATCAGCAGCTTGAAATTAAGCGCAAATTAATGGACGATCTTATTGTTCATGTGCAAGCTAAAGAGCAACAAGAAAATAACTAGGCACACTTCAGCAAAAAGCACACACAAAAAGGTAAAAAGATAAGTACTCAGAAAAGTAAAACAAAGGAATGCAGTAAATGATCGTTATAAAAAATATCTTTGAAAAGTCTGGTTTTTACACTGTTGATGAATTTGGTGTTAAAAATTACAGCTTAGGCGTTATTTCTTTGTTTGCAGTTGCACTCTTTATTTTACTTACCATGTCTCTTGGTTACATCACGTACCTTGCTGAGCTAGGGGCCGAAAATGCAACAGTTGAAAGTTACGGAGATGCTGTCTGGTTAATGTTAATGGCCTCCTCTACTGTCGGTTTCGGCGACGAATACCCTGTTACTGTTACTGGCCAAGCAACTGTATTTTCAATGTTTATTCTGGGTGTTGGTATTCTAGGTTCACTGGGTGGTATCTTTGCACAAAAGGCACTCGGCTTCTCTGACACGAATATTAAGAACCGAGAATTGCGCCAACAAAACGATGAGATACTCGCTAAAGTTGCATCGTTAGAAGAAAAGCTCGACAAAATACTTAGCGAAAAGAACCATTAAGCTTCGAATTTCAGAGCCCTCCCCTTACCGCCATATCTACCATTTTCTCAATTTATCCAATTGAAATGCCTTTTTGAGACACTACCTTGGTATTGCACAAATAAAAGGCTATGTCATACTAACCTCGTATGGGCAAAGAGCTTTATAAATCAAGACTTAGCGTAAGCCTCGCGCTAAACAACACGCCCTAAAGTAAAAACTAATAACAAACAGATGGAATTAAACATGGCAATGAAGACTATTATCGCGATCGCCGGTTTGGCTATCCTTTCAGGTTGTGCTCAAAATAATGTGCATATGGACCACCTATCAAGCCGCATAGACAACTTGTCTGCGCAAGTTCAATCACTTTCAAAAGATGTCGAAGCCCTTAAAAAATCAGATATGAGTGGCGACAAGCTCAAGTCTTTAGAAGCAGCAATTAACGATACAAACGCACGTATCGATAATGTCGTAGCTACCTATAAGAAATAAATAACCTGAACTCGGGATAAGAAGTTAGCAAAAAATTAGTAGTTTATATTTCTAGCGAAAAATTTATCCTGATTTCAGCGTTAAACAGCCTCAAACACGATTGCGCGTAGCCTCTTCAGTACTATTGAGTTACGCGCACTACCAACCCCGTTGCACTCTCTATGTCACTGCGGTATTTATTAGCTTTATCTTTAAGAAAAGTACTCAGCTTTGCCTCGCTGGCCCTAAGCTGCGTTTCAACAATATCTGATGATAATGGGGTATGAACCTCAAATAGCTTTACGCCAGCCGCCTCGTATGACATTTTCACAGGTTGATCCAAAATTTTGACTTGAGTCCCTAGAGGCACATTTTCATAAAGCCATTTAATATCATTGTCATACATACGAATACAGCCAGAACTTGCACGCATGCCAATACCAAAGCGTTGGTTAGTGCCATGAATCAAATACTGACTAGTGCCTAAACGAAGCGCATATTTACCAAAAGGGTTGTTCGGCCCAGGGGGTACTTCATCGGCAAGTACTACACCTTTTTCAGCTAAGTAACGCGCTTTCATTTCCTCGGTAGGTCGCCACACAGGATTTTCACGCTTTTCGCCAATACGACTTGTTGTACGCGGTGTTTCAAGCCCTAAACGCCCAACTCCGACAGGAAATACATGAACCAAGGCTTGCTCAGGCTGAAAGTAATAAAGGCGTAACTCAGGTAAGTTGATAACAATGCCTGTGCGTTCACCGTAAGGCAGCAACATTTGACTAGGGATTATGAGCTTTTTCCCGTCTGGCGGTAAAAATGGATCAATACCGGGGTTTGCCGCCATCAAAGCTAAAAAGCCCACATTATATTGCTCTGCAAGCGCTTGAAAATAATCGCCTTTGACGACTGAGTGATACTGCACTTCCCCAATAAGGCGCTTTGGCATTGGCGGGAGTGAATATGTTGCAGCAAAGCTTGGCGCTGTTGAAACTAAAAGAGCTAGATAACTTAGCGCAGATAAAATAATGTCGCGCGCTGGCTTTCTAAGCCAGCGACTTAGAAAACCAAACATCATCGCCAATAAGGCTCAACCGTTAATGCTGTTTGATAAGAGTGATTCAAAGCGTCGATTAAGTTTTCAATCTTGCCTTCTAACCAGCGAACTAACTTCATTGGTGTTTCTTCAGTTGCTTTCAATTGTTGTTGCAAAAGCACCAAGACGGCAAGCTCTTCAACCCCCTGAAAAACATCCAACCAAATACGACGATAATCTTGGCGTTGTTCGCACTCAAATAACCCGCTAAACCAATTTCCGGTGAGTAAACTGCCGTAAAGATGGTGCTGCATAACCAGATATTCTATCGGCGAAAGCTCTGCTTTGTCTGTTGAAACTTGCTTCAACTCTTCAAGTCGCTTATCAAGTTGTATGTGGGCAAAGTCGCTTAATTGCTTCGTTTTCTGTGATGGTTTTACCGTTGGCGAAACAACAAATTGCAGCAGTGTCAACTGCAGATAATTGAGTTTTTGACCTGTCAAAATAGCACGTATGGCTTCTTCAGAAGGAAAGCGACTGCGCTCAATTTTTAGCGTACTGATTAACTGTTTGCTGTATTCTAATTTTTTGCGGTAATTGCCAGACTTAATCGTTAAGTCATTTATATGAATAGCATTCTCTAACCAACTGAGTGAATCAATACACTCTGTTGTTGTTTTAATAAGGTCTTCAAACAAGCGCTCAGAAAGAATGTCTTGATAAAGTTGCACACCATGTTGAATAAATGAGAGCGCATCATAAACCTGTTTCAAGTGCGCTAACGAGGTTTGGTTGAGTGTAGAAGCAATTGCTTTTTGAAGCGCCGTTAAGCCCTGCTCCATACCTGATACTAACGCATGCTCCACAGAGAGCTCTTTCGATAATTCTGCATGTGGATAGTGATAAGAAGTCTCAATTTCTTCGATTACACTGCCTGATTGCCATAGTTTGTAGCCTCGAGCTGCCTTACTTTGCTGGCCCGCCGAAACATTGAACTGTTCAATTATTAACGCTGCAAGTTCGAAAATAGCTTCTGGCTTGCCTTTAACTAACTCTACTTCAAGTTCACTAATAACTCGCTCTTGTCCTTGCGATGTTATCAGTCCCGTGTCATATGCAACTTCTACCTGTGAACCAGCATCATCATTAATATCAACAAGCCAACTCTCTCGCGTAAAATTTGTATCGAAAATGGGCACGATAGACGCAGAAAGTTGCGCTAGGTTAAAACCTTGTGGCCAAATTTCAGATGGAAATAGTGATAAGTTAGGTGATGGTTCATTAATTTCTACATTGTACTCGGGGCGCTTATGTAAACCACCGATAATAACGCCAGCTGTTTTTATGGTTTGCTCAATGTAATCAGGTGTCTTTCTAACACGTAATCCGAAATCCAATGCTCGAAGTTGGCGATCAGCCGTATCGAAATAGGTATTTGCTAGTTTTTTTGATTGATGTAAGAAAGTAAAACTGTGTTGCTCGAGCAAAGCAGTAAATTTAGGTGTGACGTCAGTACCTTCAATAAAGTACTTCAGTTCAATTTCTGTCGACATGTCGGTTGTTTAGGCGCTGTTCGCAGCAGTACCAGATAAAAAATCAGAAAATTAGATTACAAAACCACGAATTAACACGCAAGTATTTTCAGCTTTAACAATGTTTAAATAAACAAATAGTAGTCGAAATCAAGCCATTTTCGGCTTGGTGCTTGCGCTCAGCGCGACAAAGCCCTAATATCGAAACCATTAATATACGGACTTTCAACTGGTTATCTCATGAGGAAATTCAAGCAGCTTTTCGCTATTGCGTTTACAGCGTTGTCTTTTGCTGCAAGTGCGCAACAAGAACCGAGTACACTTACTGACGGTTACATCTCCGACGAACTTTTCATCTACATGCACTCTGGCGCTGGTAATAACTACCGTATTGTCGGCAGCATTAACGCTGGTACACAAGTTAAACTCACAGGTGAGCAGCGTAACGGCTACACCGAAATTATTGACGATAAAGAGCGTGCAGCTTGGGTTGAGGACAAATTTGTCTCAGAAAAGCCTGGCTTGCGCTTTGTTGTGGCAGAACTTAATGGCCAGTTAGCGGAAAATTCAGATATCGAGTCGACGCTAAAAAGCCAACTTGATGAGCAACAAGTGCGTTTAACCGATGCCGAAAGTAAAAATGTAGAGCTTACTAACCAAATAACAGCGCTCGAAAGCCAGCTAAGTACGACGCAGGCTAAACTAAGCAGCCAAGATTTAGACATTAAAAAAGAGTGGTTCTTTAACGGGGCAATCGTTATGGGCATCGGCCTTATTTTAGGTCTATTGTTGCCACGATTGGCATCTCGACGAAAATCATCAATGGACAGTTGGAAATAACTGGCACCTGTACTTTGAGCGCACTTTATCAAAATGACATAAGTGCGCTTAATTAATTGTTAACTCCCCACTAGACAACCCTTTCTCTGCAGCCAAAATAAAAAACTTTCAAACAAGAGAACAAATTCAATACCTTGTGGTCTACTAACCGATGCCAAGATATGGCAAGTTATGCTATTATCCGCCGCTGTTTTAGGTTGTTTGGAGCTTTTTGATGCACGTTATATTTGATGTTTTACACTTGTACTATTTACCGCAATACTTGCCGGTATATCACGAGTTAAAGAAACATCAATGCCAAGTGGAGTTCGTTTTTTACCACAGCATTCATGACAGCATTATCAAAAATATCGTGGCTCAGGAGCAGTTAACCGCATACTGGGTTGACGAGCAAAATCAAGCAACCGACTACTATATTAAGAAAAAAGCAGACTGGGTTATTTTTGCGAACGCCTACCCTCATTTAGAAAAGGTACACAGCGTTAGTAAATCGGTACAACTTGGCCATGGTATTGGCCCTAAATCCAGTTACTACACGAAGTCAAATACACCAACGACGGTCAGGTTTGTTGAAGGCGCGTATCGTACCGCCCGGTTCAACGAAATGTATCCCAACGATACCTTTGTGGATGTTGGTTTTGCCAAGCTGGACCCAATTATTAATGGCGAAGATGTGGGATTTGATTTGGCAAGTCTAGGCTTAGATCCTAACAAACCGACACTAGCTTATGCCCCTACATTTTATCCCAGCAGTATTGAGTGTTTTCCTAAAAACTGGCCAAAAGAATTTAGTGACTACAACATTCTTATCAAACCTCATTACTTTTCAGTAAGTAAGGAGAAATACCACAAACAGCAAAAGCTACTCAATCACTGGGCGAGCTTTGATAACGTGTACTTGGCAAAAATTGAAGACTACTCACTCATTCCATTTATGGCTAGTGCCAACATACTGATTAGTGATGCCTCTTCTGCACTTTTTGAATTTGCAGCATTGAATAAACCCGTCATTTGGTGTGATTTTCTAAAGCTTCGTTGGAGCTACAGAGGCATTTTCAGCTATCGCTTTAAGAAGCGCATGGATCAGGATTACGGCGAGTATGCCGAAATCGCGGTACATGCCAAGAAGTACAGTCAAGTCAAAGCATTAGTAGCTAGCCACTATCAAAAGCCAGAGCAACTTGAAACCGAACGACTTGCATTTAGTGAAAAGCTTGCGGGTAAGCTTGATGGCAAAGCGAGCAAGCGCATCGCCGCTTATCTACTCAGTCACTAATGGCTATGGTAAACTTCGCCCCATCAGCGGCCATGTAATGGCTCTACTTCGTCATATCGCGTTAGCAATCTAGCAATATTAAAGGTTTATTATGAAAAAAATTGGCTATACCACAGGTGTTTTTGACATGTTCCACATTGGTCATTTGAATGTGTTGAAGCGTGCACGCCTTGAGTGTGACTATTTAATTGTTGGCGTTACTAGTGATGAGTTGTCGATGTCAGCCAAAAATAAAAAGCCAATCATCCCATTTAATGAGCGCATGGATATTGTCGAAGCTATTAAGTTTGTTGACGAAGTTGTGCCACAGACTAATTACGACAAAATGGAAGCATGGAACAACTTAAAGTTCGATCTAATGTTTGTCGGCGACGACTGGAAAGGCACTGAAAAGTGGAATCAAATCGAAAAAGAATTCGGTGAAGTCGGTGTTGAGATCATGTACTTCCCTTACACCACTCATACATCTAGTACTATTTTACGACAAGCGCTGGGTGACCTTGCCAAATAACGGCTAACTAACCTATAGCATTTAAAAAGCAGCGATTTAGTGTGTAAGTTTTCATTGCATGCACTATCGCAAAAAGAATTAGCAATGGATTACAATAAGAACGTCGGATGAAATTAAGAACAGTTACCTCAATACTCACTTGCGCAGTCCTTGGATTAGCGACTTTACCTGTGGCTAGTGAGCCCTGGGTTGATACCAGTAATAACTTTCTTCGAGAGAATATCGAGTATCTAGCCGATATCAACGTCATCAAAACACCGACAACCACCTACCCACTTATGTGGCATGACATTGCACAAGACTTGGATAAAGCTGACATCTATGCGTTAGATGATGCTGCACTTAGCGCGTATCAATATGTTAAACATAATTTGAACATGGCAAAACGCAGCGAAAAACGCATTATCGTTAACGCTGCAACAGGTGATAATCGCTTCACTAGCTTTGGCGACGGCTATCGCGATGCCAACAACATCCAAATTAGTACCAGCTTTCTGACTGACTCATTCGCTGCCAAAATTTCGCCTCGATACAACACATCGCCATCAGATGGTGATGATGTTAGCTACGATGGCAGTTACCTAGCCACTTATCTGCGCAACTGGGTAGTGTCCATCGGTATGCAAGACCGATGGTGGGGGCCAGGTTGGGATACCAGCATGAGCCTTTCAACAAATGCGAGGCCTATTCCAGCGCTCGCCCTCAGCCGTAAATCTGCCGTACCGATCACCTTGCCTTTCACCGAGCATGAAGTACCTTGGACCATGACTACCTTTATGGGGTTAATGGACGATGAGCGCCATGTGGAAGATACCCTGCTGTGGGGTTTTCGTTTAACCTTTAAGCCAATTGATAGCCTAGAACTAGGACTTACTCGCCTAGCCCAATGGGGTGGTGATGGTCGCCCACAAGATTTAGATACGTTTTGGCGGGTGCTGAAAGGACAAGATAACTGTGGTGGCAATGGGCCAAGTGTAGAAGAGTGTTTAGCTGGTAACGAGCCTGGCAACCAAATGGCAGGTTACGATATACGTTGGTCGACTAAATTACTTGGCCAGCCATTAGGCTTGTACTTCACTGCATTTGCAGAAGATGGAGACCGCAAAGGTGGCCTAAGCATCCTGGGGGAGGAGCGCTATCAAGGCGGTATCGACACGCGTTTATCAATTTTAGAACGCAACTGGCGCCTTTTTGCTGAGTGGACGGATACTTATGCAACTTGTCGAGATGGCAATAATGGAGATGGCACATCGACAATTGGTGACTGCTACTACGAGCATAAAATTTATCAGACCGGTATGCGTTACAAAGGCCATACGTTAGGCAGCTTATACGAGAATGACGCGACAAGTGTAGTTTTTGGTGCGATATCTGAAGTGAAAAATGATTTGTCATACCAAGCAAAGTTCCGTTGGCTGCAACTCAATAAAGACAATAACGACAAGGCACCTGACAATCCGCTTATTGGTAACACTCTCACGCCGATTGCCGAAGACATGCTTATGCTATCTTCAAAAGTGCAATACAGTTACGAGAATTGGCGTTTCACACTTGGCGGTAATATTAGCCGCTCAACCTATGTCAACGACACAGAAGATGACAATAACGTAGACTTCTTTATCAATATTGAACACAACCTATAAGCGTATTGATAGATTAACTCATAAGGTCGAATAAATATTTTTATGCACCTATTATGAATAAAAATACTTATTGACTTCTCCCCTCAAAATCGGCTACTAATAGTATATTGTTTTTTAAGTACCCTAAATCTGAGTAAGTGGCTGTGGCAATTCGCACAACAAACACACAAATTACGATTATTAAGCTCCTCCTCGCAATAACCTTGCGCGGACGATCTATGGTTGCTTGAAACTAACGAATAACCATTAAACCCGCGCTAACATCGCGGGTTTTTTTATGCCCGAATTCTTAGCAACGGTTCTATCTACATATTAATTGACGACTTTTAAGAGACAAAAAGGAAAGAATGATGGACAACAAGGTAATCATTTTTGACACCACCTTGCGTGATGGCGAACAGGCGCTAACCGCCAGTTTATCTGTGCATGAAAAGCTACAAATAGCACAAGCCATTGAGCGACTGGGAGTTGATATTATCGAAGCTGGCTTTCCTGTTTCTTCTCCGGGTGATTTCAACTCAGTTCAACAAATCGCAAAGACAGTTAAAAACTCGATTGTATGTGGTTTATCACGTGCTGTAGAGGCTGATATCAAAGCCTGTGCTGACGCTCTTAGCGTGGCTGATCAATTTAGAATTCACACCTTTATTTCGACGTCAGATGTGCATGTACAACAAAAACTGCGTAAAGACTTTGCCGACGTAGAAGCCATGGCAATTCACGCGGTTAAGTACGCAAGACGCTTTACTGATGATGTTGAGTTTTCTTGTGAAGATGCAGGCCGAACGCCCATCGACAACTTGTGTCGCATGGTCGAGCAAGCAATTAAAGCGGGTGCAACCACCATCAACATACCAGACACCGTTGGTTATACCCTACCGCATGAGTTTGGCGGCATTATCGATACGCTATTTAATCGCGTTCCTAACATTGATCAAGCTGTTATTTCTGTGCATTGTCACAATGATTTGGGTTTAGCTGTAGCTAACTCTGTTGCTGCGGTTCAAGCAGGTGCAAGACAAATTGAATGTACTGTCAACGGTATTGGCGAACGCGCTGGTAACGCTTCACTTGAAGAAGCTGCGATGATCATCAAGACACGCCAAGATTTATTAGGTGTTCACACAGGTATTAATCATCAAGAAATTGCTAAGACGTCTAAGCTAGTCAGTCACTTATGTAATATGCCAGTACAGCCAAACAAGGCAATCGTTGGCGGCAATGCATTTAGCCATTCATCAGGTATCCACCAAGATGGCATGTTAAAAGCGAGCAACACATATGAAATTATGACACCTGAAAGTGTCGGCATTAGCAAAACAAAGCTGAACTTAACGTCACGCAGTGGCCGCCACGTTATTAAACACCGCATGGAAAGCTTGGGCTATCAAGAGAATGATTACGACTTAAACACACTGTACCAAGATTTCTTGAAGTTAGCGGATAAGAAAGGCCAAGTCTTCGATGATGACTTGGAAGCCTTACTATTCAACATTCAGCAAAGTGATAACCAAGAGCATTATCGCATCGAGGACTTAAATGTATTATCAGGTAGCGCAGATTTTGCAACAGCAGGAGTAAAATTTGCCATCGGCGAGACTGTTGAAGTGGTGTCTGCAACCGGTAACGGGCCTGTTGATGCTTTATATCAAGCCATCAAAAAGTGTATCGACTTTGATATCGAAGTCGCTGATTACAAAATTTCGAATAAAGGAGCGGGTGAAGACGGCTTAGGCGTCGCTAACCTAGTAGTGCAATGGCAAAACCGTAAATTCCATGGCTACGGCATCGCCACCGATGTCATTGAAGCCTCAGGACAAGCCTTTGTCTCTGCACTTAACGCCATCTATCGCGCTCAACAAATAAAAAACATTCGCGAACAAAAAGCGAATGAAAAAATAGCTAATATTTAGGGAATATCATGTCAAAGATTGCAGTTTTAGCCGGTGACGGCATCGGTCCAGAGGTTATGCAAGAAGCTAAAAAAGTTTTAGCGACAGTTGCAGACAAGTTTAACTTCACGCTTTCAATGAGTGACTATGATGTTGGTGGTTGCGCTATCGATAACCATGGTGAAGCGTTACCAGCATCAACACTTGCTGGTTGTGAACAAGCTGACGCTATTTTGTTTGGTTCAGTTGGTGGCCCGAAATGGGAGAACTTGCCACCGACAGAGCAACCTGAACGATGTGCTTTACTCGGCCTACGTGGCCACTTCGATTTATTCTGTAACATGCGCCCTGCGACCTTGCAGCCTGCACTAGCATCGTTGTCTACATTGCGTGCTGATATCGCAGAGACAGGTTTTGATGTGTTGGTAATGCGCGAATTAACCGGTGATATTTACTTTGGACAGCCTAAAGGTCGCCGCGGCGAAGGTGAAGATGAAACCGGTTATGACACCATGTTGTATTCTCGTCGAGAAATCGGCCGTATTGCTCATTTAGCATTCCAAGCAGCACAAAAGCGCGACAACAAAGTCACTTCGGTAGATAAAGCCAATGTACTTGCAACTAGCATATTATGGCGAGAAGTAGTTGCTGAAGTCGCAAAAGATTACCCAGATGTTAGCTATGAAAACTTATACGTAGATAATGCAGCAATGCAGCTTGTGCGTGACCCTAACCAATTCGATGTTTTGCTGTGCCCTAACCTATTCGGTGATATTTTGTCAGACATTTGCGCAATGATTACTGGCTCGATGGGCATGTTACCGTCGGCAAGTTTGAATGCTTCAGGCTTTGGTATGTACGAACCTGCTGGCGGCAGTGCGCCAGATATTGCAGGTCAAGGTATTGCCAATCCAATCGCCCAAATTCTATCGGCAGCATTGATGTTGCGATACAGCTTGAATCAACCTGAAGCTGCGGATGCAATTGAGCAAGCAGTTGCCAACACTTTAGATAACGGTTTCTTAACGGCAGATTTATTACCAGCCGAGCAGCGCGGTAATGCTAAAAACACACAAGAAGTTGGCGATTACATCTGCCAACAAATTAAAGGAGCATAATCATGGCGACCACCTTATATGAAAAACTATGGCAACGACATGTTGTTGATCACACACCAGGTGAGACGCCATTGTTGTATGTTGACCGTCATTTGATCCATGAAGTTACATCTCCTCAAGCGTTCGCTAACTTACGTTTTCATGATCGTGCATTGCGTCGTCCAGACAAAACGATCGCCGTAATGGACCACAACATTTCGACTCGCCAAGCAGATATAGCGGCTGCTGGTGCTGCTGCTGAAAATCAACTTCGCACATTAGAGAAAAACTGTGAAGAATTCGGTATCAAACTGTTTGGTATGGGCCATAAAAACCAAGGTATCGTTCATGTAATGGGGCCAGAGCTTGGTATTACCCAACCAGGCCAAATCATCGTATGTGGTGACTCGCATACGGCAACGCATGGTGCATTTGGTGCACTTGCTTTTGGTATCGGTACATCTGAAGTTGAACACGTTTTCGCAACACAAACATTGCGTCAAACAAAAGCAAAGACCATGCGAATTGAAGTGCGCGGGGAAGTCGGTGTAGGCATTAGTGCAAAAGACATTATCCTTGCCATTATCGGTAAAACTGGCAGCGCTGGTGCTACAGGTTACGTCGTTGAGTATTGTGGTGACGCAATCACTGCGCTTTCAATGGAAGAGCGCATGACGATTTGTAACATGAGTATTGAGTTTGGTGCTAAGGCTGGCCTTATTGCTCCTGACAAGACAACTTTTGATTACTTACAACATAAAGAGTATGCCCCTAAGTTATCAGATTGGGACGCTGCAGTTGCTGATTGGAAGACATTGAAATCCGATGAAGGCGCAGAGTTTGATGCCGAGCTAGTGTTAGAAGGCAGTGAAATAAAAGCGCAAGTGACCTGGGGAACAACACCCGGACAAGTCACCTCGGTTGATGCAACCGTACCTGCACCTGAGCAATTTAGCGATCCGGTAGAAAAAGATTCGTGTGCAAAAGCATTAAACTACATGGGTTTAACTGCTGGCACTAAGATCACTGACATTGACATCAACAAAGTGTTTATCGGTTCGTGTACTAACTCTCGCATTGAAGATTTAAGAGCTGCAGCAAAAGTAGTCGCTCACTTCGTAAAACAAGGTAAAAACGTAGCCAGTAATGTAGACGCTATTGTTGTACCTGGTTCATACCGCGTAAGAGAGCAAGCTGAGCAAGAGGGCTTGGCAAAAATCTTTTCAGATGCAGGTTTTGAGTGGCGCTTACCGGGCTGTTCAATGTGTCTAGGGATGAATGATGACAAGTTAGCTGAAGGCGATCGCTGTGCATCAACTTCTAATCGTAACTTCGAAGGTCGTCAAGGTCGCGGTAGTCGCACCCATTTAGTAAGTCCAGAAATGGCTGCGGCGGCGGCAATTGAAGGTCGATTTGTCGATTTAAGTTCAGAAAATATCAACGAAGCACACTAGGAGTTAATCATGGATAAATTTGAATCTCACACGGGGTTAGTTGTGCCATTAGATATGGCGAATGTTGATACTGACCAAATCATTCCTAAGCAATTTCTTCAGAAAACTGAACGTGTAGGATTTGGCCAACATGCTTTCCACGATTGGCGCTACCTAGATAGCGAGGGAACACAGCCAAACCCTGACTTTGTGCTTAATGCGCCACAGTACCAAGACGCAAGTATCTTGTTAGCGCGAGAAAACTTCGGTTGTGGTTCTAGCCGAGAGCACGCGCCATGGGCACTGCAAGAATATGGTTTCAAGGTTATTATCGCACCAAGCTTTGCTGATATTTTCTATGCAAACTGTATCAATATCGGTATTGTGCCTGTTCAGTTAAGTCACGAAGAAATCAATGAGCTATTTGCACTAACAAAAGGCGCTGAAATTTCATTGACGGTTGATTTGCTTAATAATAAAGTCTCTTTCCAAGAAAAATGCTACACTTTTTCACTAGATAAATTTCATCAATACTGTTTAGAAAACGGTGTAGACAGTGTTGGTTGGACATTGAAAAAGTTAGATGCCATTGAAGGCTATGAAGCCAAGCAAGCGAACTGGCAATAACTATTCGTAGCCGCCTAACTGGCGGCTAACGCTTTAGGCATCTAACACAGCATGTCACTTCGTATTCCGTTGTGTAAGGTAATTAGATGCCAAGCGATTCAAAAGCACAAAACTTCAAAGAAATCTCCATAGATGCCCTTAAGCCGGGCATGTATGTAAAATCCATTTCCTACCAAGACAAAGGCTTTATCCTCAAATCTGAAGGCTATGTTTTGAGCATAGCCAAAATAATGCAGCTTAAAGACGCTGGCATTAAACGCGTTATTATCGATCCTGACAGAAAAAAAGCAGTAGAAGAAGTCGACAAAGTGATGCCCAATATAAACTCCAGTCCACTTTCAAGATTAAATAAAGTGCGAGGAAAGCCGGCAATCCCCATGGAAGACGAACTTAAACAAGCACAAGCGCTATATGGGAGTGCTAAAGATTTACAGAGTAAAATCTTGAGCAATGCGTTAACCGATAAAGCTGTAAATGCTAAAGAAGTTCGAGAAACTACAGATGCGATGGTGGACTCTATTTTTCGTAATCAGGATGCCCTTGCCTGTCTATCTAGACTACGTTCTAAAAGCGATTATTTAATGGAACATTCACTAAACTGTTCTATTTTGATGGCGATGTTTGCCAAACATTTAAACTTTGATCGCGATGTTATCGAGCAGTTGACATTAGGCGCATTTTTGCACGACTTAGGCAAAGTCTTTATTCCAAGCGAAATACTCGACAAGCCTGGGCCACTTACCCCAAAAGAACAAAGCATTGTAAAGACACATGTCGCGCTGGGCGCCAAAATTCTTGAAGATACACCACATATTTCACACATCACTATGACCTGTATAAAGGAGCACCATGAGCGCCTTGATGGCAGTGGCTACCCGAAAGGACTAGATGATGAAGATATAGGTAAGTACGGAAGAATGATGGCCATTGTCGATAGCTACGATGCAATGACTTCTGACAAATGCTACAAGGCTGCTATTCATCCTACGGCAGCTTTCAAGACTCTTATTCAAGAAACCAACAGCGCATACGACGAGGCGCTAGTGGAAAAATTCATTCAATGCTTAGGGGTTTATCCTGTGGGTACGCTGGTTCAACTGAACAGCGGCAAAATAGGTTTAATTAGTGAGCTTAATAGAGAAAAACCTACGTCACCAATGGTGAAAGTCTTCTACAACGCAAGACTTGCGCAAGCAATTCCAATTGAAGATATTGATTTAAGCCAATCGAACTACAAAGAACAAATCGATAAATGTATTCGCCCTGAAGAATTTAATTTAAACCTATTAGGCTTTTTCAAAACGGCGTTTAATCATTGATTATTAGGTTCTGTTGATCCTATATATTGAGCTTCTTATTGTCTGCGAGTTTTTACCAACTAGAAAGTGCAGGCAATGAGAACAGCTCACCATCAAGTGATAAAATCACTTTGTCTTGCAGAATTCTCTCAAGTTTAACATCACCGGCAACTAAATCACCTTCATAGCGTTCTCTGCCATTTACCCGCACCCAACCAGCGCCATCAGTAGCAAAAATATGTACTTCAAACTGCATTTGAGGTACTTGGTTCTGTAGCCAAACGGGCATATCTACAAGTGAAGGGACTTGCACAGGCTGTTCAGTGTAAACCGGCTGCTGACTAGCTGTTTCCTCTACCGCCTGCGAAAACTTCGCTAATAACTCATCAGAAACACCTTCCAGTTGAGATAAATCGAAATCTAATGATTCACTGCTTTGAGTTTCATTTGTAGATAATGGCTCTACTCTCGGTATCGTAATGTCATTTTGTTGTAGTGCTTTACTTGCTTCTTCCTGCGCTAGCTTTGCTTCTAATTGTTCAATGCGTGCTTGTAGCTCCGCATTCGCACTAATGTCTGTTTCATTTGGAGGAGTTGTTTGTTTAGCTGCAGTATCTTCACTAGATGCTTCGCTAGTTTTCGCCGCTACCTGCTGGTTTGCATCAACAGCTTGATGCTTATCCGTATAAACAGGTGCATCGACTTTGCTATTTGAAGCCACTGGCTTATCACTATTTTCAACTGACACCGTTTTATCAGGTTCATAGCTCTGTGCTACGTCAGATCCTGTAATCTGCCCTGCGCCACCAAACCAATAGGCCAAACCGACAACAATGACTAAGTTGGCTGCAATGCTAAGCGCCAAAACCTGCGGTTTTTGCCACCAAGGCGTAATGTGATACTCGCTCCCCAGTGCTTGCTGTGAAGCAGTTAGTACGGTTTTTCTATTGACGACGGAGTCGTTGTTACCATAAGCGGTCGCAAGAGCACGGTCACAGAGCAAATTAATTAACCTTGGAATGCCTTTTGATATTTTATGAATAAGGCTAATCGCACCACTATTAAAGAGTTGGCGATTACAATCAGCAACTGTTAAGCGGTGCTGAATATACGCCGATACTTCCTTACGTGTAAGTGGAAGTAGGTGATAACGCGCCGTTATGCGCTGAGCAAGTTGACGTAAATCGCGTCTTTGCAAAAGCTGCTGTAATTCTGGTTGTCCAATTAACACCACCTGCAACAGCTTGCGTGTGTTTGTTTCTAAATTCGTCAACAATCGAAGCTGTTCTAACACCTCTGGCTGAAGATGTTGTGCTTCATCAATAATCAATAACGTATTGATGTCTTCTTCATGATTTTTAAGAAGTTTTTGCTGAATTTTATCGGTAAGATATTTAAGAGAAAGCCCTGTTTTCTTATAGCGAATATTTAGCTCATCGCAAATGGTCGCCAGCAATTCCTGACTCGATAATGTAGGATTTAAGATAAATGCAACTTGAGTATTTTCTGGTAATTGTTCCAGCAGTCGTCGACTTAACGTCGTTTTACCGGTACCTACCTCACCAGTAAGTAGTACAAAGCCACCAGTATCGCCTAGCCCATAACTTAAATGAGTTAACGCTTCTTTATGCCGGTTACCTAGATATAAATAATCTGGGTTTGGTGCAATCGAAAAGGGAATCTCATTTAGGCCAAAAAAGCTGGTGTACATAATCAGGTGTCAAGTTACAATAAATCACAGTCAAACTACCCCGCTCCACACCTAAAGTCAAAGATCAAACTGTTAAATTTAAACGCATTTTTGCTAAACCAATTGAGTCGCCTACAAGCCAATCCGTGATAAACTTATCCAATACAGTTTCCCCAAAAAGGCCAACAAGTGAATTTAAGTGATCTTTCCGTTTTTTTAGTCGGCGGTGCAGTGCGTGACCAACTGCTGAATAGAAAGGTTATCGAGCGGGACTACTTAGTGGTTGGCTCGACACCTGGGCAAATGCTGTCCCTTGGGTTTACGCAAGTTGGTAAAGATTTTCCCGTATTTCTTCATCCTGAAACCAAAGAAGAATACGCGTTAGCGAGAACTGAGCGAAAGAAAGGCAAAGGGTACACTGGGTTTGAATGTTATTCAGAGCCAGACGTAACCATAGAGCAAGATTTACTGCGCAGAGATTTAACCGTCAATGCGATGGCGATGAATAGCAATGACGAGATTATTGACCCATACGATGGCTTAAAGGATTTGGAGAATCGAATCCTTCGCCATGTTTCTCCAGCGTTTAGTGAAGACCCACTGAGAGTGCTTCGGGTTGCACGTTTTGCTGCTCGATATCATCAATATGGATTCACTGTTGCGCCAGAAACTTTATCGCTAATGACAGAAATATCACGCAGTGGCGAGCTAGAAACACTTTCTGCTGAGCGTATTTGGAAAGAGATGGAAAAGGCGTTGACAGAGCCTAACCCTGAAGTTTTTTTCCTTATTTTAAAGCAGTGTCAGGCTATTCAAGCAATTTGGCCTGAGTTGGCTGAACACATGAATAACACACGCTGTAGTTTAGATGGCGTTGCTCCCAATGTCCGTCAGAAAGGTATTAATACACTCCCAATTTTGCAATCAGCTGTCGCCTTATCGAATGACGTGGCCATTAGATTCTCGGCACTGTGCCTTGACTCTATATCAAATGAGTCTGAAGTAGCTCAAAACAACAAAATGCACACATCCACTGTAATCAACGAGCGAATAGCCAAGCGACTGAAAATTCCTAATAATGTTGCCAAACTTGCCATCAAAACCAGTGAGTTACATCACAATGTGCTTAACGCTCCTTTACTGGAACCCGAGGCTATTCTGAATCTGCTAGAACAATGCGAGTATTTGAGAAACTCAAGTTTTTTGACAGATATACTAACCACGTGTGAGGCTAAGGCTAAGTGCGACGTTACGGCTAAGATAGCTCAAACACAAAGCGGTATCGAATTTAAAAACTACCTTCTCAATATCGCTGGAGAATTACATAAAATTACGGCTAAGCCTTTTATTGAAAAAGGGCTCCAAGGAAAAGCCATTAAAGAAGCGATGGATGAAGCCAAAATTGCCAGAATTGCTGCGCTCAAGTCATAATAAACACAGGCATAATGTAGAACTTTACTATCAATAAAGCGTAGGCGCACTAGTTTAAACAACAGTCGTAGGTACCAAGCACCAGCATAAGTTAGTTTGTTTACCTTTCTTTGCTTAGCACTTCACTGTTGCTTAGTTCTCTTTATTTCGATTTATCAGCGAATTACTAACGCTTACGACTCCTATTACTTGACTAACTTCTATAAGACTTTTCTGTTTTATCGCGTTGCATATATGGAGCTAATTTGCTCGGATTAAGTGCTTGCCCGAACAAATTAAAATATGCTTATTATTTGACAAGCAATTTTTATTGTACTAAAAATGTACACATTCAAGGATGAATGTAGTCATAAAGTTAGTCGATTAGGTATTTTAGAGTAAGCATTTAAGCAATGCGCTACTCAAACTAATAAACTTAGTAAGACATAACCTTCGATGACAAAAAATATGGAAGTTTACTTCCTCTTTCTCTAATCAACCTCTTGAGCCTAGTATGCGCATATATGCGTGACAGCTAATGCAAAAAAGGTATTGTTTAGATTACCTAAAAAACCGACCTCAAGGTAAACACTGGATCGAATACTGTCGATACTTGTGTAACGCCGTTAAAAAAGTGTGGCAACTAAATTAGAGAGCCAGATAAAGAAATTAGTCTGACGCTATGCGGACAATGTTTCGCGCTGTTCTCATGATTTTGCCAAATAAAAGCCTTAACTTTGTAATGATTAATTTGTTCTTTCAGCTTTATCTAGCTTAAAACTAGAAAGATAAATTCTCAGCCTTCAGAGTATTGGCTTTTGCAGCGACGAGAAATATAGACATCAATCTAAAAGCTAAATTAATACGGAGATTAAGCTAATGCGTGAATTAAACACAAATGAAATGGAACAAGTAAATGGCGGCCTACTAGAGCGAGGCGAAGCTAGCTGGAGCAAATTTCAGCAGAGTCAAGCGGGTGTACGTCAGTTTGGATTTGGCTATACCATGAGTTTTGCTCAGTTCGCTTCCACACTAGGCAATACTTTTAGTAGTAATTACGACTTTCTGAATCAGCTGCTAGCCCAGTTAAAAGACAACTATCAGAAAGCTTCTTAGTAGCTTTAGCTTTCTAAAGTTCTTGCACAGCGAGTTTTAACATTCGCTGTGCACGAAGAAGCTGAATTGAGTAAACCTTTAGCGAGAACAGCTCAGTTTAGCTTTAGCAACCCTCTCTTTGCAGGATTAAAGAGAGTAAATCAATAACCCGACCTACTAAACAACATTAATGGTCGGTAATAAGGAGATAAACAATACGTGAATTAAACGTAAATGAAATTGAGCAAACAAACGGAGGGTTTGTTTTTGTGGCGCCTCTGGCTCTCAAAGCAGTTACTTTTGTTGTGTCAGCGATTGCAGGTGCTGTAAGTGCCGCTGTAACTGAACACCTTGTAAGCAAGATGCTCAACTAGGAGGCTTTATGAAAGAATTAACAAACTACGAATTAGAGCAAGTCAATGGTGGGGCGATTCTGGTTGCTCCTGCTGTGGTTTACGTAGGTAAGGCAGTTGGTGCTGCTATAGTTGGTGCAGCTATAGCCGGAGCAACGGCGGCTATTGTGAAGTACTTCCTAAACTAAGCCAAACTCTAAAGCAAAGCTTACTTCTATTCAGATTAAGCTTTCATTTTGAACAAGGAAAACTCGATGTTTAGTAGAAATTGTCCTAAATGCGGTAAAAACATAGGCATTAAAAGCAGATTTCGGCTATTTACCGCTACGACAATAATCTGTGACCATTGCCACTCAGTACTGAAGTTAAATGCGCTATTTGTTGCCATTAACCTTTACTTTTCATCAGTAATATCCGGAATATTAGTAGCATATCTATGCAGTTATGGGCTGTTGTGCCGTTAATCTTCTTAATATTCTCATTTATATCAATATTCGTTTTTTCATTTAAGGAATCAGAGTATTTAGACTGATGAATGGCAATTATCTGACTTAGTTACAGACATGCTAGTTTTCAAACATAAGAACTGCCGATAAAAAACGTTTAGGCAAAAGGACATCACAATGAACAAAAAATCAATCGCACTTTTTATTAATATTTTTATCTCAATATTCTTGATTCACTGTTTAAGAGAACTCAAAGCGCTTGAGGCTGTTCCGACATATAGTGAATTATTGACAGTAGCGATAATTGCTATGTTTGTAACTCTCGTTTCAAATTTTTTATGGCATGGCTTTAAACATTAAACAGCGACCCCTCTCTCGCTAGAAAAATATAATGGCATAAAAAAGACGCCAACTAGGCGCCTTTTAATACTGTCAAACTTTTGTACTTGAGCTTCAGGATACGTGACTCAATTTAACTTAGCCTATTGCTACATAGGCTATTGCTACATAGGCTAAATAACCGGATTAAATCGCAGCGCTTAGCCATTTACCTTGCAGTCGAAAAATGCTGCTTGGAAGCCTGCTAATGTCAGTTCTTGACCGTTAATGTCTGTCGCTTCGAAGCCATGTCCATCTAATGCAGATAAAGTCATGTTAGCACTCAAATGAACTTGCTGAGGCTTATCTGAGAAGTTGAAAGCCGCTAATACTGACTGACCTTCATAACTTCTAACAACCAATAAAACATCTTCAGGTGCATCTAAGAATTCAATGTCACCATACATGATTACAGGTTGTGTTTTACGCCAATGCATAAACGTTCTGTAATGTGCTAATGGTGAATTGGCATCAGCTTCTTGTACTGCAACTGCATGTGCTTTGTGAGACTCAACTACAGGTAACCAAGTGTCATCACCTTCAGAGAAACCGCCTTGTTTCGCGTCACTTTCCCATGGCATAGGTGTACGACAACCGTCACGGCCTTTGAAGTTTGGCCAGAAAGTGATCCCGTATGGATCTTGAAGTTGCTCAAACGCAATTTCAGCTTCAACCAACCCAAGCTCTTCACCTTGGTAACTACAAATACTGCCACGCAGCGAAGCTAACATAGCGTTAAACATCTTAACTTGCGCAGCGTTTGCGGTTGATTTATCCACTTTATTCCAACGTGTCGCAACACGCTGCACGTCATGGTTACCAATTGCCCAACACGGCCAACCATCAGATAGATTAGCTTCCAACTCTTCAATCGTTTGACGAATGTACTGAGGTGATGAGTCTTCTGTCAGCAACTCAAAGCTGTACGCCATGTGTAAACGCTTATCACCTTTCGTGTATTGCGACATGGTAAGTAGTGAATCTTCAGAAGAAATCTCACCTAGCGTTACTACGCCAGGGTACTTATCCATGAGTGCACGAATGTCTTCCATGAAGCCGACATTTTCAGGTTGTGTGTTGTTAAAGTAGTGGTACTGGAATGCGTACGGATTGTCTTCACTAAAACCACGACCTTGGCGTTTCTCAGGCGGTTTCGCTGGATTGTCACGTAGCTCTTTGTCATGGAAACAGAAGTTAATTGCATCTAAACGGAAACCGTCTACACCTTTCTTCAACCAATACTCTACGTTGTCTAGAACGTGTTCTCTTACTTCTGGGTTATGGAAGTTTAGGTCTGGTTGCTCTGTTAAAAAGTTATGTAAGTAGTACTGCTGACGGCGTGGTTCCCACTGCCATGCAACACCACCAAAAATTGATAACCAGTTATTTGGCGGCGAACCATCTTCTTTAGCGTCAGCCCATACGTACCAATCTGCTTTCGGGTTATCTCTGCTTTCACGACTTTCAGTAAACCAAGGGTGCTGATCTGAAGTGTGACTTAACACTTGGTCGATAATCACTTTTACATCCATCGACTTAGCATGCGTCATCAACTCATCAAAATCAGCCATGTTCCCGAACATCGGGTCTACATCACGGTAGTCACTGATGTCGTAGCCAAAATCTTTCATTGGCGATTTGAAGAATGGTGAAATCCAGATTGCATCTACACCTAAACTTTTAATGTACGGAAGCTTTTGAATAATACCGGCGATATCACCGATACCATCATTGTTAGCATCCATAAAGCTACGTGGGTAAATTTGATAGATGACGGCACCGCGCCACCATGGTTGTTGTTGCATGAATATCCCGTGTTGTTGCTCGCTTTTATGCCAAACTTTCTCCCCCGAATGCTTGGTTAAAGATGCAACAATCTAATTGTGTCATAGGTTAGCGTCAGCATAAAAGTCGAGGTCTGAATGTGCAACATACCTGCATACGTATGCATGAAATAGATGAAATAAATTAAAGCGTACATACGTATGCAATTATTTGTTGCATAATTACCGGAAGGCATAATTCTGTAATACTAATGATTGTAGAATAAATGCAAGAACGTCCTTTTATTCATAAAAGCAGTTGAATTAGCAGTTACGGACGATTAATCGGTAATCTTAATGAAGAACCTATTATGGCTAATTCCAATATCTCAGTTAACGAGTTAACACAGCGCATTTCTTATCACCTGCAATTCCTCCAAGGTGATACTGTTGCAGCTCGTACCGACGCAAACAGCGTATTTGAAAGCGACCACAACGCCTACTGGCAAGCCACTAGCTTAGCCATAAACGACGTTATCATCAGTAAATTACAAACAACACGTGCCCGCCAGCTGCAATCAGGTGTTCGAAGTGTTAACTACCTATCACTCGAATATTTAATGGGGCGCATGCTATCGAACAACCTGCACAACTTAGATTTATATGATGACGTTGAAAAAGCGCTTCAGCCATTTGGCGTCGAGTTGGCCGATTTGTGTGAACAAGGGGCTGATCTCGCATTGGGTAACGGCGGTTTGGGTCGCCTTGCTGCATGCTTTTTGGATTCACTTGCAACCTTAGATTACCCTGCAACAGGCTATGGCATTCATTACCAGCACGGCTTATTCAAGCAAAGCTTCAAAAACTGTCGACAAATTGAAAAGCCAGATTTATGGCGAGAATTTGGCAGTCCTTGGGAAATTTGTCGCCCGGAATCGGCTAAGCTCGTACCACTGTATGGCCATGTCGAGCATCAAACTGAAGAAGATGGCACGGTAAAATCACTTTGGCACCCCGGAGTGACCTTTAAAGGCATCCCTTGGGATATCGCGATTGTTGGCTACAATTCCAATACCGTCAATGTACTGAGATTATGGGAAGGAAAAGCACTGAAACCTTTCGATTGGGATTTGTTTAATCGCGGTGATTATTTAAGTGCACATCACAACAACGTATACGCTGAATCTGTGTCGAAAGTACTCTACCCGAACGATGAACATGACGCAGGTAAAGAACTGAGATTTATTCAGCAGTATTTTTTCTGTGCATGTTCAATACAAGACATCATTGCTCGTCATCAAGCAACACACGGGGTCGATTGGCAAGCGTTCGCAAAAGATACCGTCATACAACTTAACGATACGCATCCAACTATCGCCATCCTTGAGCTGCAACGTATTTTGCTTGATGATTATCAGATGCCATGGGATGGCGCTTGGGCACTTTGTAAGTCAGTATTCGCCTACACAAATCATACCTTGCTGCCAGAAGCATTAGAGAAATGGTCAACTAAACTGTTTGAGCGAGTATTACCTCGTCATTTAGAAATTCTTTATCACATCAACGAAGACTTTTTGAATAAGCAAGTTAACGTAAAATGGCCACATGACTTTCAAATGCGCGCCAAACTTTCCATCATAGAGGAAGGTGCAGAGCGCATGGTGCGCATGGCACATTTATGTGTCGTCACTGCCCATAAGGTCAATGGCGTAGCTGAGATTCATTCAAAGCTGGTCAAATCAGATCTGTTCCCAGAATTTCATGCGTTGTGGCCTGATAAACTCACCAATGTCACCAATGGTATTACTCCACGCCGTTGGTTAAAAGCGTGTAATCCAAAACTGTCAGCCTTGATTTCTCAACACATTTCGCAAGATTGGCCGAAGGATTTGGCAAGCCTAAGTCAATTAAGTGATTTGGCCAATGACACTGGTTTCCAACAAGCATTTATGGCAATTAAGCGTGAGAACAAAGAGGCACTAGCTAAAGACATTCTCGAGCTAACAGGTGTTACCGTCAGCCCCGATGCCATTTTTGATGTGCAAATAAAGCGCCTGCACGAATATAAGCGTCAGCACCTCAATTTTTTGCATATTCTCGCACTTTATAATCGTTTGTTGGAGAATCCAGATTTACCGATCCATCCTCGCGTATTTATTTTCGGTGCCAAGGCAGCACCGGGGTACTACCTCGCTAAAGAAATCATTTACGCCATCAACAAAGTAGCGGAAAAAATTAATAATGACGCCACCATTCAAGATAAATTGAAGGTCGTCTTTTTACCGAATTACCGCGTTACGCTTGCAGAAAAAATAATTCCTGCTGCCGATGTTTCTGAGCAAATATCTACTGCCGGTAA
This sequence comes from uncultured Thalassotalea sp., assembly GCA_947492575.1. Taxonomy (GTDB): domain Bacteria; phylum Pseudomonadota; class Gammaproteobacteria; order Enterobacterales; family Alteromonadaceae; genus Thalassotalea_F. The sequence goes on along the minus strand of CANLNK010000001.1, from coordinate 626,981 downwards.
AGAAGCCTCTGGCACTGGCAATATGAAGCTCGCTCTCAATGGTGCGGTAACAATTGGCACCCTCGACGGCGCTAATATTGAGATCGCCGAAGAAGTGGGTAACGACAATATTTTCATCTTCGGCAACACCGTAGAAGAGGTTAAGACAATCCGCGCTAACGGCTACAACCCGTTTGAATTTTACGAGAAGAATGAAGAGCTTCGTAAAATTTTGGATTGGCTTGATTCTGACTTTTTCACACCGGGACACCCTCATGAACTATCCGCAGTTAAGCACAGTGTGCTTGACGGAGGCGACCCTTATTTAGTGCTTGCAGACTTTGAGTCATATGTTGAGAGCCAGCAGGCGTTAGACCTAGCGTACAAAGACAAGGCACGTTGGGCAAAAATGGCAATTCTCAACACCGCGCTAATGGGTAAGTTTAATTCTGATCGCTCGATTCGTGATTATGTAGAGAACATTTGGCACCTAAAACCTTGTGATTAAGGCTCAACCACAACGAATATGAATCCCAAACTTAGCTTTCTTTTGGAAAATTAAAAGGCAGCTAAGTTGGGTACAACAAGCGCTATGTACGTAAAAATTCTATAGCCAGGGAAGACATAAAAGAGGAAGTTAAATGAGTTCAGCAGTATCGATTAAGCCAGTTATTAATCAAATTGTATCCGCACAAGTAAACCACCCTTACGACACTTTTGGTCTCAATCACTGTGAAGACACAGGCTATTTTAGCTTGACCACATTTATGCCTAATGCTGAACAAGTAGAAGTGATAGAGCGCGGTACAGGCAAGTTAATTTGCCAACTTCCTCGGAAAAACAAAGCAGGTGTTTACCATAAGAAAATTCGTCGAAAAACACCGTTTGACTATCAACTGAAAGTGACGGACAACGAACAAACTCGAATTATCGATAACCCTTACCAACTGAGCCCACCCTTAACAGATTTTGATATTCACCTACTCAACCAAGGGTGTCACCTCTACCCCTACAAAGTATTGGGCGCGCACCAAATTGAGCATCACGGTTTCCGCGGCGTTAGCTTCGCAGTTTGGGCACCTAACGCAAGTGCTGTCGCAGTTATTGGTGACTTTAATGATTGGGATGGTCGTTGTCATCCAATGGAAAATGTCAATAACAGTGGGTACTGGAGCCTATTCATCCCTCACCTTGGTGCTGGTACGCTCTATAAATTTGAACTAAAAAACCAAAGTGGCGAAAGGCTGCCACTTAAGGCCGACCCTTTTGCTGCACAAGCGCAGTTACGGCCAGAGACGGCGTCAGTGGTAGCCGACAACAAGCCTTACTGCTGGCATGACGAAGCGTGGTTAGCCAAACGCCAAGCACGCAACGACCGCAGTGCGCCAATCAGTATTTACGAAGTGCATTTAGGTTCATGGAAGCGAGACAAAGACGGCGAGTTTCTAAATTATCGCACCATTGCTGATGAACTTATTTCTTATGCTCTTTCACTTGGTTTTACACATCTACAGCTAATGCCTGTCAGTGAATTCCCATTTGATGGCTCTTGGGGCTATCAACCCATTGGTTTATTCGCTGCGACTTCACGCTTCGGCTCTGCCGACGACTTCAGATATTTCATTGATCAATGTCACCAACACGACCTTGGTGTGTTAGTCGACTGGGTGCCGGGACACTTCCCCTCTGATGAACACGGTTTGAGCCAATTTGACGGAACACATTTGTACGAACATGCTGACCCTCGCCAAGGGTTTCACCCCGATTGGAACACCTTAATTTACAACTACGGTAGAACAGAAGTTGCCAATTTTCTTCGCGCAAGTGCCCTGCACTGGTTGGAACAATTTCATGTTGATGGCATTCGCGTGGATGCTGTCGCCTCAATGCTTTACCTCGATTACAGTCGAGAAGAAGGCGAATGGCTGCCAAATAAAGACGGCGGTCGTGAAAACCTTGAAGCCGTGGCTTTTATCAAGCGCTTTAATGAAGAGTTATATCGCGAATATCCGGGTTGTTTCTCGGTTGCAGAAGAGTCTACATCTTGGCCAGGTGTTTCAAAACCTACCGATATGGGTGGCTTAGGCTTTGGCTACAAGTGGAATATGGGTTGGATGAACGACTCACTTGAGTACATGGCGAAAGATCCTGTTCACCGAAAATTTCATCACAACGAACTTAGCTTTAGCCTCGTTTATGCCTTTGACGAAAACTTTATTTTGCCACTTAGCCATGATGAAGTCGTTCATGGCAAACGTTCAATTTTAGGTCGTATGCCGGGCGATACTTGGCAGCAGTTTGCCAACCTTCGCGCTTATTACGGATTTATGTGGACACATCCAGGTAAAAAACTTCTATTTATGGGCAGCGAATTTGGTCAAGGCAAAGAGTGGGATCATGACAGTGAACTGGACTGGCACCAGCTCGATATAGGCTGGCATAAAGGGGTTCAACAACTGGTGGCCGACTTAAATAAGGTCTACCGTACGACTCCAGCCCTCCACCAACGGGATTGTGAGCCCAGCGGTTTTTATTGGCTGGACCATAGCAATGCTGAGCAATCCATCTATAGCTATATCCGTTATGGCAACGATGATGCACCGCCAGTAATTGTTGTCTGTAACTTTACGCCGAAAGTCCATGAAGAATTTGTGATTGGCGCACCTTGTGAAGGTACATTTTTAGAAGTGATCAATACTGACGCTGACATTTATGGTGGCTCAAATCAAGGTAACCAAGGCTGCGTCGTTACCAGCGATAAGCCTGCACAAGGGCAATCACATAGCTTAACCATCACAGTACCGCCGTTAAGTACTATAGTCTTTGTGTTAGCACCGTTTTCATCAAAAGAATAGTCATCAAAAGAATGATTATCAAAAGAGACATGCAAACCAATTACAAAGTTACCTCTGGTCGCTCTTATCCGCTTGGCGCCACGGTAAAAGAAACCGGCGTTAATTTTGCCATTTTCTCAGCCAATGCCGAGCAAGTTGAGCTGTGCCTTTTCGATGCAAAAGGACAGCACGAAATTCAGCGTATCGTATTACCAGAATTTACCGATGACGTATGGCATGGTTTTATCCCCAACCTACCCGCAGGCACTCTCTATGGTTACCGTATTCACGGCCCTTTTGAGCCCCACAATGGACATAGGTTTAATCGTCACAAGCTCCTTATCGACCCTTACGCAAAAAAATTGTCAGGTAATTTCACTCACCACGACAGTCATTACGGCTTTGATCGTGAAGCCATTCAACAAGATTTAACCTTTGATATTACTGACAACGCCGCCTACCTCCCCAAATGTGTGGTGGTTGCAGATACGGTAGAGAAGTGTGTTAGCCATCCTCAAGTGAGACGTCGCAATACCATTGTTTACGAACTCCACGTAAAAGGGTTTACGCAGCTAAATAAAGCGGTGAAGAAATCCATGCGCGGTACGTACAAAGGTCTTTCTGATGATGCAGTTATTGAGTACCTCGTTAAACTCGGAGTCACCTCGGTAGAATTGTTACCTGTGCATAGTTTTTTAGACGAACCATTCGTGCAAGAAAAGGGATTGAGCAACTATTGGGGCTACAATTCATTTAACTTCTTTGTACCTCAACAGCGATATTTATATGGCGAAGACGAACAAGAGTTTCGCGATATGGTGGAGTGTTTTCACGACGCTGGCATCGAAGTTATTCTCGACGTGGTCTACAACCATACCGCTGAAGGCAGTGAATTGGGGCCAACGTTCTGTTATCGCGGTATAGATAATGCCAGCTACTACCGCCTTCTCGATGAAGATAGACGGTTTTATCATAACCATTCTGGTTGTGGAAACACCTTGAATATAGACCACCCACGCGTACTTCAACTCGTTGCAGATAGCCTGCGATATTGGGTAGAGCACTATGGCGTTGACGGCTTCCGTTTTGATTTAGCGCCAATACTCGGCCGCACCGCTGATTATTTTACCAGTGCTAACCATTTTTTCAGTGTGCTGCGCCAAGACCCAGTATTATCGAAAATAAAACTTATCGCTGAGCCTTGGGACATCGGTATGGGAGGCTACCAACTCGGTCGTTTTCCAAAAGCGTGGTTAGAGTGGAATGATAGATTCCGCGATACCTGTCGAAGATTCTGGCGCGGTGATAAAGGTATGTCACCTGAGTTTGCCCGCAGACTTCACGGATCTGCAGACTTATTTGAACAGCCAAGCAGACGCCCAAGCTCTAGTGTTAATTTTATTACCTCTCATGACGGCTTTACCTTGCATGATTTAGTCACATTTGAAGAGCGCCACAACTACGCCAACTGTGAAGATAATCGTGATGGCCATGGCGCAAACTACAGCTGCAACTTCGGTGTCGAAGGAGAAACGGATAACTTAAGCGTTAATCAAAAGCGCTACCAACAAAAGCGCAATCTGCTATCGACGCTTTTTATAGCACAAGGTACCCCTATGCTGCTGGCAGGTGATGAACTAGGAAACAGCCAGAAAGGTAACAATAACGCCTATTGCCAAGATAATGAGCTGACTTGGCTAGACTGGCAAAATGCAGATCAAGAATTGCTGGCATTTGTCAGACACCTTATTCAGTTGCGTAAAGACCATCCACTGCTCAACCGAAGCCACTACCAGCACGGCATGACCTTTTCAGACAAAACAGAACTGGCTGATATCAGTTGGTTGAATTGCCACGGCAACACGATGCAAGAGAGCGATTGGCACGATAACGACATCAAGTGTTTTGCCATGTTGTTAGCAGATACTGATCATGAGGGTGAGAGCGATTGGGAAAATGAACATGATGACGATGCGATGTTAGTCATTTTTAATGCGCATAGCCGAGCCATTGATTACCAACTGCCTGCGCTCAGTGGCCAGTGGCAAATTTTAGTAAATACTGCAGATAAACTGCTCAGTAAAGCCATTAATATCGATGCTCTTTCCGTTGCCTTATCGGCGCATAGCTTAATGGTACTGAGCTTTAGTTATACCTTAAACCATGGCATGAACGGTACCAAATTCACCGATGAATAGCTAAGAGGAATTAAGAGTGAGATAAGTAGGACATCGTTACACTGCATTTAATAACGAAAAGCAAAAGTACAAAACATAGTGAGCAGCTATTTCCCTTTCAACTGTATGTAAAGTAATACAAGGAATGACAGATGTCAGAATTGACGTTAAGGATTAAAGAACTCTCTTCAATGCTTGGTTTTCACGCCAACTATACCAACGCGTTTGGTGATTTTGTTGAAGCCGATGTCAATGCTCTGGCGGCGCTGCTAAATGCCATGGGTTACCAAGCCAATAGCGAGCAAGCTCTTGCGAGTCATATCCGTGACGTCAAGCAAGCAAGTTTCAGAAAGTTATTACCAGATGTCCATATTGTTAGCGAGGAAGACGATTACCCTACAATCGTTGTGAGCATTCCTTCCGATGTCGCAGATAATTTTACTTGGCGTATCAATATTGAAGGTACGGAAGATAACAAGGAATTGAGTGATGAATGCTGGGTGTCGGACTTAGCCCATATTGAATATGCTAGGTTTAGTGAGGAACAATTTAATAAATTTTCTTTGCCGCTACCAACGCTCAAAGCAGGTTACCATAACATCACTATTGAACACGGTGTTCAGTCCGACAATTGCCAATTAATCGTAGCCCCTAAAACCTGTTATGCCCCCCACCAAGTATCTAGCGATAAGTTATGGGGCTTTGCGGCTCAATTATATTCATTAAAGAGCGAACGAAACTGGGGAATGGGTGACTTTTCTGATTTAAATACACTCATTACCGATAGCGCTGCTCAAGGCGCTAGTGCTATTGGTCTGAACCCACTCCACCCTTTGTTTCAGCACAACCCTTATCACTTTAGTCCATATTCACCCTCGAGTCGTTGTCTACTCAATCCGCTTTACATTGATGTCGAATCTGTAGATGGCTTTGAGCATTGCCAAGCTGCCCAACAACTATTGGCAAATGAGCAATTTAAGACAACCAAACTTCATGCTCAAAATAGCGAGTTAATCGATTACCCCGCCGTTGCAGCGTTGAAGTATCCAGTACTAGAGTTACTTTATGAACAATTTTGCCAAACGAGTGATGAAGCATCAGCAGAGTTTGAGCAATTTAAGCAAGCACAAGGCAAAGCACTAATTAGCCATGCTACTTATGAAGCCCTGTATGAGTTCTTCCGCGAGCAGAACGAAGACAATTATGGCTGGCAAACTTGGCCAGAAGCGTATCAAAAACTTGAAGGCGAAGCGGTTAGAGCATTTCAAGAGGAACACAGCAAACGCATTGACTATTTCTGCTATTTACAGTGGTTAGCACATCTTCAATTGTCGAGCGCACAAGTCCTCTGTCAACAACATAACATGCCTATTGGCTTGTACCTTGATCTTGCCGTTGGCTGCGATGGTTCTGGTGTTGAAGTTTGGGCTAATCAGGCACTTTATGTTTCTGGCGCAAGCATCGGCGCCCCGCCCGATGCCATGAATACACTCGGACAAAATTGGGGACTCACTCCAATGAATCCCTCAGTGTTAAGACAGCAGGCTTACCAACCCTTTATTCAAGCACTTAGGAGCGCTATGCAATACGCGGGTGCCATTCGCATAGACCATATTCTTGGGCTGCTCAGACAGTATTGGGTAGCGCCCGGGTTTGCTGCACATCAGGGGATTTACATTAGCTTTCCGTTTGAAGAACTCCTCAGTATCATTGCCTTGGAGTCGCAGCGGAATAAATGTTTAGTCATAGGCGAAGATCTAGGCACAGTGCCGGAAGGATTTAGTGAACAAATCCAAAATCGGGGGTTGCTAAGCTACAAAGTCTTATATTTTGAAAAGTGGTCATCGGGTTTGTTTAAACGACCCGATACTTACCCCGAAATGTCGATGGTTACCGTTTCCACTCATGACTTACCGACACTTTGCGGCTGGTGGCAAGGTGAAGATTTAACATTAAAAAGGCAGCTCGCCCTATACCCAAATGAAACAATGGAACGATGGGAAGCAACAACTCGTTCTACTGACAGGTATAACCTTATCGCAGCATTAACTGACATGGCATTAATAGACAATATCGATGCCATCACAAAACGACTAGACGAAGACGTGCAACTCGACACAAGCAAAGAATCGATAAGTGCTTTGGATAAAAACATGGCAATAGCAAGCCAAGCTTTTCTAGCTAAGTCGCTCAGTTTCCTTCAATTGGTTCCGTTGGAGGATGCGTTAGGATTAACTAGGCAAGTGAATATGCCTGGTACCGTTAATGAGCACCCTAATTGGCGACGGAAGTTGCCAATATCAACAGATGTGATAATGGACCAAGACAATGTTCAATATCTTAATAGCACGATGCGAGATTGCCGTCCGAAGCAAGAGTAAACGACTCGCTTAGGGCGTGTTGCTCTTTCAAGGTTAAATTTTGTTCGAATTAAATGCATTTTTATCGAGGCACTTGTGATACGCATAGTTATTCTACGCACAGAGCAAGTACCGATTATTATGCTCCTGCATAATCTTTGTACCTGCATCCGTGCAGGCATCAATGAGAAAAATGCATTTAAACGAATCCTTTTACTACATATTGGGGACAGCATTTATGATGCCTTTCTACTACGTTGCCCTACAAGGATATAGGGTAAGGAGACTTTGCAGGAGCACAAAGTCTTTATCGCTTATTTATGTGGAATAACCACACTGCATAAGCTCTGCCTTGTATAAAAACATCATAAATTGCTGCAAAAATAGCATCGAAAGATCAACACGCCCTCATATAACAACGATAAATACTTGCTCCGCATACGTATGCAGACATATGACAATGACACGGTTTCTGCGATTAAATATAATCAGAAATCAGCAAAGCGAACAAAAACTACAATGACAATAAAAGTAAGTAAACTCGCCACTATCATCTCACTTACAGTGGCACTATCAGGCACGCTCTCTGGTTGTTTTAATCAAGGAACATCAACAAGCGAACAGGCGACTAAGCAAGAGTCCAAGCAAGAATCGAGTCAAGCAGTGGATGTAGCTCAAACTAGCGCTATTAAGCCAGTTACAGCAGATCAATTAGCTCCCTATCTAACTCGTGACGTTCAAGACGACGTATTTTATTTCGTATTGCCAGATCGTTTTAACAATGGCGATGCCGATAATGACAATGGTTCTAAAACCATAGCGTTATCACAAGGCGGCTTTGATCCTACGAAAAAAGGTCATTATCACGGTGGTGATGTAAAAGGCTTAACAGACAAAATCCCTTACTTGAAAGATATGGGCATCACCGCTATTTGGTTGACTCCAATCCTTCGTAATCAAGCGGTTCAAGGTAATATCACCGGTTACCATGGTTACTGGGTGTTAGACTTTACTGAAATTGACCCCCACCTCGGCACTAATGCTGACTTAAAGCGCTTTATCGATACTGCTCATGAAAACAATATCAAAGTATTTTTCGATATTATTACCAACCATACGGCTGACGTAATTAAATACAGTGAATGTCATGGTGACGGCACCAACATCGTTGTTTCAGATGTAGAGCAACAATGCGAGTATAAATCACTTGCGCAGGTTGCTGCTGGTAATAAATACACACCATTTATTCCAGCAGGTAGCGAAGGCGTGAAAGTACCGGAATGGTTAAACGATCCTAAGTACTACCACAACCAAGGCGACTCGACATTCCAGGGTGAAAACTCTGTCTATGGTGATTTTTTTGGCTTAGATGATATTAATACCGATGATCCAGCCGTGGTTGAAGGTATGGTAGATATTTTTAACGACATCATTTCAGAATTTAAACCAGATGGCTTCCGCATCGACACCGTTAAGCACGTCAACATTGAATTCTGGCAAGGTTTTGTACCTCCAATAATGGCTCATGCACAATCGCTTGGCCTACCGAAATTTTTTATTTTTGGTGAAGTATTCGACGGCAACCCAGACGTTTTAAGCAAATACACCACACAAGGCAAAGTTCCATCAGTATTAGACTTTGGCTTTGCATTTTCAGTGAGAAACGTTCTGGTCGATCAAAAAGGGACTAGCGAACTCGCTAATTTATTTGCCCAAGATATGAAGTATCGAGATCACGACAGTAATGAGAACCAACTACTGAACTTTGTCGGCAATCATGACTTTGGTCGTCTAGCTTGGTATTTAGAGAAAAGCGATCACAATTATAGCCAGCAAGAAAAACTTGACCGTTTAACGCTAGCCCACAGCATGATGTATTTCTTACGCGGTATTCCAGTTGTTTATTATGGTTCAGAGCAAGGCTTTGTAGGTGATGGTGGCAACCATGATTCACGCCAAGACATGATGCCTTCACTTGTGCCAAGCTACAACGACGATGTACTACTTGGCACGACGAAAACGACCGCAGATGACAACTTTGACCAACAGCACCCGCTCTATCAAGCGTTCAGAGAAATGGCTGATGTATACCAAGCACACAAACCACTTCGTTTTGGTCAACAAGATGTCGTCTACTCGTCTGATAAAGCAGAAATCTTCGCCGTTACCCGTACATTAGATTCAGGCGATCAGCAATTAGTGGTGTTTAATACTTCGTCCAATGAGCAAAGTGCTCAGTTTGCAGTAGAAGCTGTGTCAGCAACAATTGAACCGCTCTACACTATTGGCAAGCCTCAATCGTTAGCGGTTGATAACAAGCAAGCGAAGATTGTAATGTCACCGTTAAGTATGGCTATTTACAATTTAAAATAAACAGGTGGGGCACGATTGAAAGTTCTGTTTGGGGTGTTGAATACCCACTGTTATTAGCTAAAAAGGAGCCATTGGCTCCTTTTTTCGTCTTACCTAGAAAACAGTACTCAATTCGAAATCTATCTAACAGAAAGTCGAGTCTTCAACTCAGACTGTCTCATCGGCATGGTGTCTATGAGAGCCCTAATTTCGCCCAACTGAATGCCTTCAAGAGGGAAAAAGCCTTTAACGCCGCCATCGAGTCCTTTTAATATGACATTGTCGACCGCGCTTTCCTCGCTCACTTGTCCGGTATTTAGAGTGAGCGCCAGAGATTCATCGTAGTTAGGTGTGCGTTTAATTACGCCACTTGGCAGCAACTGAAAGCCTTGATTAGCCACCAGCGCATAAACTTCTAGCTTTAGCTCAGCCAACTCGCGATAGTCTAGCTGTCTAATGAGGCTGTCGAGAGAATCAAGTTCGTGCACTTTCACCAACAACAAACGTTTCTTCCATTCAAGTTCGCTTAAATTCTTTTGGGCTGAAAGCACTTGTGAGCTCGTCTCAAAACCTGATAGTCCAATACCGACAGCAACCGCAATCGCAACTATTCCGAACTTTTGATAACGCATAAAGCAGAGCTCCATATTAGAGGGGCTAGTTTTATGTATACGCGCATATTCGCCATTTGGCTCATTGCCGACTAGCTGGAACAAATGGCAGGTAAAAACAAAACATTGCCCCCAAATATCGGTTATTTCAAACGTCTCAAAAAATGAGATTGCGAATAACTAATTTGAAAATGTCGATAAATTCTCCCGGTGAGATTTGAAGTTTAATCGACAGCCAGACAAAAAGGCTTGAATACCTTGTTCTTGATACAAATCACCTTTACCTGGTTGGTTAGGATGCAAGTCAGGAAATGCTCCGTAGCCAGCAAGTAGACAATGCCAAGAGACATCATCGAAATGCGTAGAGATATTTTGTCGCGCTATTTCTTCGCTTAAATCTCCCTTCGAATACCAAATATGAAGCAGTTGCTTGAGTGAGTCTGATAACGCCATGTTTTCGCGATTTGCACGCCAATACTCGCTATCGTCTCGGGTATTGAGCTTGTAATGCGCCACAATATAATCCCTTACCCCCGCAAACCTTTCCGCCATTTGCTGATTAAACTGAGCTCTATTCTGATCGGTAAAACCTCCAGCTTCAAACTGCTGCATAAATAGCTCAATACTCACTTGAACTAAATGCAACGCAGTTGCTTCCAGTGGTTCTATAAAGCCTTGAGAAAGACCTAACGCAATGCAGTTCTGTGACCAATGTTGGCTAAGTGATCCCACTTTCATCTTTAGATGGTTAACAGCTTGGTCGCTATCTAGCAAACCTAAATGCTGTCTAAATTCCGTTTCAGCTTGGTCAGCCGAAATAAAATCACTGGCATAGACATAGCCATTGCCAAAACGCTCAGTTAGCGGAATTTTCCAGCACCACCCGTTGGATAAAGCCGTCGATGTCGTTTCAACTGGAATATCCCCTTGTTCACCTGAAAGCATTGGGGTCGGCGCTACCACTGCGGAGTCATTGAACAGGTTCTCCTTGTAGCTATTAAATTCGACACCCAGCGTTTTCTGCATCAATAGCGCGGCAAAACCAGTGCAATCGATAAACAAATCACCTGCTATTTTTTCACCAGAATCCGTCACCAATGCAGCTAATTCACCATTCGGGTGTTGTTCAACAGAGATTACGTGGGCTTGCTGATAGGCGACACCTCGCTGCTGAGCAAGCTCTGACAGAAAATCCCCCAACAAACCAGAATTAAAGTGGTAGCCGTATTCAAGTTTGAAAGGAAAGTTCGCTGGTGCCTTTGGGCCGCAATATTCATTAGCCAACAGACCATTCAACAAAAAGTCTTGTGGAAGCGTATGGGTTTTAAGCCCCATCCTACGCGTTCGGGTATTAACCATAAACGCGCGTTTGGTAAAGCTATCGACCTGCGCTGGAAAAGGATGGCTATACGCTTGAATACCTGATGCAGGCGACCAGTCTTTAAAACTGATATTGAGTTTGTAAGTTGCTTGGCAACGAGGCATCCATTGATGTTCTTCAACATCAATCAATTGAAAAAACCGCCTTAAACTTGGCGTGGACCCCTCACCTACGCCGATAATACCTACATCGGGTGACTCCACTAACCGAATATTCGCTCGGTTTCCCCAGCGTTTGATCATCAGGTTTGCAGCCATCCAGCCAGCTGTTCCACCACCCAAAATAACGATGTTCAGAGGCTTTTGAATTTGTTTACTATTTTTCTGCTGTTCACCCACAAACACTGCGTTTGACACCCTTTATTAATCTCTTTATCCGTATAGTCATATTGACTAGCTTACTGGCGCAGTTAGTTGGTTTTGCATATGCGCGCTATAAACTCATCATGGCTTGGTAACTTGTCAACAGGTTCATTCTTAACTGCTTTAATTTTTCTCAGCATCTCGTTAATTTGTTGCTCTGTCATACTATTCGCCAACGGGTGATAATCTCTAGGAATAAGGCCTTGTCCAACCATCACCTGTAGCCAGGAGCTTTCCAAGAATAGGTCATTTTGTTCTCTAAACAGTCGACCATTGGCTTTAAATAATTCAATTTTATGCGCTAACGTGTCAGGGATCGTCATTGCTTGCATATCACGCCAAAATCGACTGTCATTGCGCTCTGTCACGTGATAGTGAAGAATCAGAAAGTCGCGAATTTGCTCAAATTCCACTTTAGATTGTCGATTGTATTCGTTGACTAACTCATCAGTGATACCTTGATGCGGGAATAAATGTGCAAGGCGCACTACTGCCGATTGGATAAGATGAATACTGGTAGACTCCAACGGTTCTAAAAAGCCGCTAGAAAGGCCTACAGCAATGACATTTTTGTTCCATTGCTTATAGCGGCGACCTGTTTGGAAACGGATCAACTTTGGATCTGCAAGTGGCTTAGTGTCTAGGTTAGACATCAAAATATCAGTAGCTTCTGCTTCACTATAATGGCTACTTGAAAATACTAAGCCATTGCCATTTCTATGTTGCAGCGGGATACGCCATTGCCAACCTGCTGAATGAGCAATCGAGCGTGTGTACGGAGCAGTATTTTCGTGTCGTTCAGATGGCACTGCTAACGCACTGTCACATTGTAGCCAGTGGCTCCAATCTTCGTAGCCAGTGCGCAATGTGTCTTGAATCAATAAGCCTTTAAATCCGGAGCAATCTAGGAATAAATCGCCTTCAACACGCGCCCCATTGTCGAGTATTAGGGCATTAACATTACCGGTAACTTGGTCCTGCTCGACCTGTTTAACCAACCCTTCGGTACGTTTGACTCCCATTTTCTCACTATATTTACGCAAGAATTGAGCGTATAAGCCTGCATCAAAATGATAGGCGTATGGCATGTCAATAATAGGGTCTTTAGTGTTTATCTTGGCGAATTTACCTGCTTCAGCACACAGGTAATTAAGGTCGTATTGCCAGAGATTAGTATCATCTTCCAGCTCGCCAACACGTTTTAACAGGTGTTGAAACTGGCAGAATGCCATACCTTTACCTGCAACACCAAAGGTATGGTAATAACTGTGCCCTTGCTGCTTCCAGTTTTCAAACTTAATGGCCAGCTTGATCGTTGCTTTCGTTTCGCGAATAAACTCCGCTTCATTAAGCCCCAATACACTGTTTAGCAATTGAATAGGCGGTATCGTTGCTTCACCAACACCAACAGTACCTATTTGGTCTGATTCAACTAATTCTACCTGTATAGCATTGCCGAGTAGCTTCTTTGTCAATGCTGCTGAAATCCAGCCTGACGTTCCGCCACCTAGAATGACGACTTTCTTTATTTTATTTTCCATCATACAACACGTGATAAGCGCTTGTTACTCTGTTATACGCTGTATCTGTAAAAAGATAAACTCAGTATTAACAGTCGTAAGCGGTAAATTTATGATTTATTTTAAAACAGCCTTGGCTATATTTTTAATGGTTTTAGAAGCACTGAAGTAAGCAACTTTAAAATAAAAAAAGCCCGCTAAGAGTTCACTTAGCAGGCTTTATCAGTTAACTAACACATCATGATGTGCTTAGAAACGGTAGTTTAAACCTAAGATAAAGTTACGACCGAAAGATTGGTAACGATTTACTAAACGTGAATCAGTTAGGTCAATTTCGATGTCGTCTTCATCAGTTAAGTTTTGGCCTTGAAGTGTGATACGAAGTCCTTTTAATGACTCAATACCAGACTCATCAAAGTCGTAACCGATTTGTGCATCCCACAACTGAAGACCTTCACGACCAATTTCAGTCAATGATAGGCTACCGCCGCGAGTCTCTGTAACAAACTCATCACGCTTGGTTCCTGAAACTCGTACTTCCCAGCCGTTATTTTCATAGTAAGCAGTAAATGAGTATGACTCGTCAGAAAGGCCTGGAATATCACCTTCACCTACGCCAACATCTTCATTTGCTTCTAAACGACCATCAAGGAACGTTGCGCTTGCTACGATACCGAAACCATCTAATGCATCGGTAACTAAACGTAAAGGTAAACTTGCTTGCAGCTCGTAACCACGAACAAAACCTTCGAAACCATCAACGTTTGCATCAACAAAACCGTTCAGTGTCGCTGGTGCTTGACCCTCTGAACCTTGGTGCAACTCAGGAATGTATACAGGCGTAAAGTCTGTCAATACTTTTGTACTACGGTGCCAGTTAGTTAGGTCTTTGTAGAAGAATGTAGCGGCAAAGTAACCGTCATCAGCAAAGTAGTTCTCGTAAGATAAATCGAACTGGTTCGCTTCGTATGGCTTAAGTAATGGGTTACCCGCACTACCTGACCAAGGACCATTCTCAGGATCTGAGCTGTTAATTTGGTTGTCGTTATATGCGAATGTTGCACGTGCGTTAGGACGCATGTCATCCATACGCGGACGGCTTAATACTTTTGAAGCACCTGTACGTACAAATTGGTTTTCTGCGACTTCGAAGCTTAAGTTGATTGTTGGCAATAAGTCTGAGTATGAGTCACTACCAGAAACAGCTGTTGCTTCAACGAAACCTTGAGCGTTTTCAACGGTTGAAAAACCTGACGACTTTTGATCTGCACTTACGTACTGTAGGCCGACATTACCTGACATCATGATATCGCCGAATTCAGCTTCTAAATCAAGCTTAACAAAAACGCTTGTTTGCTCTTCTTCAACTGTGTAAGTGTCACCTAAACGGTCAGTTTGTACCAATGATGCTGGTGTCGCAGTGTAGTAACCGTCACGATATAGGCTTAACGAGTCATATGCCAAAACACCATCAATACCGATAAAGCCTAAGTCTGCTATACCTAATACGCCAGGAATTGAACCATCACCAGGGTAAGTTGGTGCAGTTAAGTAATCACCTTCATTGATTTTTTCTTTCTTACGATCTGAATATGCAACACCAGCAGTAACACCAGCTAGCATACCCATTTCCAATACGCCCTTTACTTCTAAACGAATCGCGTCTAACTCTTCTTCAAACTCTGGACGGTTAATAAAACCATCTTGAGCATCAGCACCAATGACTGGCGCGCCCCAAGCTTGAGGGCCTGCTAGGCGAATTAAATCTTCATTTGTGTAATCAACACCTGCAAGTGATGGGTGATCGCTGTAAACGACACCAGTGGATGTCATTTCCCAAGCGCGAGCTGCAGTTGGGCGACCATCGATACCTGCACGGCCTACACCTGAATAGCTTTCAACGTCGATAATGTCTTTTTCAACTGTGCCTGTTGAAAGGTCCGCAACTAACATCCAATCGTCGTTTAACGCGTATTCAACATTTAAGCCAAATGTTGTTAGTTCTGCATCTTGACTCATTGCATCGTTACGTACTACTGAGTGGAAACCATCCCAGTAACCTGATGTAACGAAACCGTCTTCTACGTTTGTTTCAGTGTAGTTAACACCGCCCCAAACAGGGCCACCTTCTTCTAAACCACGTTTAACGTCGTTTTCTGAGAAGTCGATGTATAGTGCATCAAGTTGCAATTTTAAATCGTCTGTTGGTGCCCATTCGATAACTGCAGCAACAGAATCTCGCTCTAACATTGCAGAACGCACAAATGAATCGTGGCCACCTAAAACTTTATTACCATCTGGTGTATCAGCATAGCCCCATGCTCGGAACTGTTCTTCCTGACGAGGTGTCTCTTGAGAAGCAAGTACAAGTGCAACACCTAATGTATCGTCCATGAACTTATCAACATAGTTGAATGATAAACGGTGACCATTGTTGTCAAAGTCAGGGTTAGCTGCTTCTTTGCCGTTTTCTTCGTATGAAGCATTGAACGTTAATACGCGCTCAGATGCATTAAGTGGACTGATAGTTTGAAGGTCAATCGTACCACCGATACCTTGGTTTAGTAGGCCTGCTTCTGGCGTTTTGTAAACAACAATATTCGAAACGATTTCAGTTGGGTACAAATCGAATTCAACACCACGGTTGTCACCCATACCTAGTAATTCACGACCATTTAGTGATGTCGCTACGAAGTTTTCGTTAAAACCACGTACAGATAAACCAGAAGTACGACCGTTACGACGCTCACCAGCAACACCTGGGAGACGAGCAACAGACTCAGCTACTGAGGTATCTGGTAACTTACCGATATCTTCAGCAGATAGTACTTCAACGATTGAGTTTTCACTCATTTTGATGGCTTGAGCACGCTGTAATGAACCACGAATACCACGTACTTCGATTACTTCAACTTCTTGCTCTGCAGCGGCTTCTTGAGCTTGAGCAATCATTGGTGCACTTACAGTCATAAGACCTGTAGAAAGCATTGCAAGAGTTACTTTGCTTGGCTTGAATTTCAACATGTAGGTTTCTCCCCCGTTTCGTCCCTGTTGTTTTAATATATGCAGCATCCAGCTGACGCGATGACTTTTGTTGTCTTAGTAATTTTAGTTTATCGGTCCGCTCCAGACCTATAAGCCCATGTAGAGACGGATAACTTAATATAAAATGGGCAAATCGCTAAAAACATACATTGCATACGTATTCAAAATAGTCATGCTGCCCCCTAATTCTAGACGGTGTGTGACAGCTGATAGATAAAATCTGGGTTGTCGGGTTATATGACGTTGAAACTTTGCAACGTAACTAAAGCACAAGACCTTAATTTATAAGTGCTGGCTTTAAGTTAATTGTTTATAGCAGCGCTAAATTTTGTAGGTGCGATTATAGAGGACGAAAGCTGAAAATGCTTACTAGGCAATGGCTAGAGGCCATACTGAATACGTATGCAAAAATATGCAAAGGATGGAACTAACGCAGAGATTGATAAAATTTATGGAACAAACGATAAAAGCTTGACCATATTGCGCATTTACTGCGCAGTTAGATAGGCGGTTGTATTCCCGTATCGAAAGTTTTGGTTATCGGGTTGCTATTCTCCTCCCTCCTATAAATGTTTAAGAAAGCATAGAAAAAAGGCAAAAAAAAGCCCCTAAACAGGGGCTTTTTGCTCAAGAACTCTTTGGTAGAAATTAACCTTAAAGCTTGGTCACCGTTAAGCTTGGTGTATCAGGATTCGGCCCCTTCACACTAAAGCGGTAATTACCGTCCTCTTCAATCGTTAACATTAGGTTACCAGGATTTCCGCCATGGAAAACAGGTAAGGTTTCACCAATAACAACCTCGTTGACTTCGCCAGCGCCTATATTAAACGTTGCCCAGTCACCTGATGCGACTTTAAATTCATAGCTGCCAGCACTAATTTCGATATCAACGCTGTAAACATTACTACCTTGATAAGTTAGGGCATCTACCTCACCCCAACCATTCATTCCGCCGCGCACGTATACTGTAGTAGCACCAAACATTTCAGCGCTATAAACCGTCAATGTTGGCTCATTTAAGTTCGACGCATCGAAGATAAAGGTATATTCACCTGTCGTATCAAATGTCATCATCAAGTTAGTGTTGCTGCCAGCAACAAGCAACTGCTCTTCGCCTGCAAGTACCTCATTGTCACTATCTGGCGCGCCCATGTTCACGGTCGACCAATCACCTGACGCGACTTTAAATTCATGTGTGCCAGCTTCAACATTAATGGTGACTTCATACTTACCATCACCAATGTAACTTAATGCATCAACTTCGCCCCAGCCATTCATGCCGCCACGGACATAAACCGTAGTACCAAAGAATGGCTCTTCGTTGCGCACTGTAAGCTCTGGCGCAGAAACATCTGACGCATCTAACTCAAAAATATAGGTTGCGTCTGTCGCAATCGACACCATGAGGTTGTCATTGCTACCAGGTACTAATACCTTGGCTTCACCTTCAACAACCAAGTTATCACCGCTTGGTGCACCGTTGTTAACCGTCGACCAATCTCCTGAGGCTACCTTGAACTCGTAGTCTCCTGCAGGTAACGCGATTGCAACGCGGTAGATACCGTCACCGACGTATTCAAGCGCATCAACTTCACCCCAGCCATTCATACCACCTCGAATATAAACGGTAGTATCGCCATAAGGTACTACATCTGGCGCACCTGCTGTTGCATATGCTGATAGCCCTGTACCTTGCGACTCACCTTGCATTTTCACGAATACAGCAGTGGTTAACGCAGGGACCGTAAAGGTACCCTCATTGTCGCCAGCGGTAAATGATGCGCCAGTTACGCGACTATCAACAGACATGGCAAGACTTGGGTGCAATTCAAAACCCATAGCCGCTGGAATCGTATGTGATAACTCGTTTGCACTGCCGTTAACCACAACAACTAATGCATCGTATGCTGGGTCTAAGTCCAGCAGACCTGTGCCATCGTCAATGCTCATTACCACTAAGCCTTGGGTTTGTCGCTTGCCGATATTATGGAAACCGACACGTTCAATGATGTCATCAGCAGTGGTTAGTTTAAACAATGGACTCGCATGACGAATGCTCAAGAACTCATTAAAGACATTTGATGCAAACTCCATTGCCGTCATATCCACTGACGTGTATTGACTAGCAGCAAGCGACACCAATTCTTGATCATCGCGTCCGCCCTTATCCAATGGTAAGCCGACGTTCCAGTTATTGCTCATCATGGTAAAATCTACCAAGTTGTACCAATCACCTGCGTCGTAAGTATTGCGGTCAAGAGATTTCGAACGTAAGAAGTCACCACCTAGTTGTACAAATGGAATACCTTGCGACATCAAGACAATAGAGTGTGCGATGTTTTGCGCTCTTACGCGATCACCGTTATCCATGCCGAATGGCAATTCAAGCTGTAATTTATCCCAAAGGGTTTCGTTATCATGCTTAGAGATATAGTTAACTACGTCAGCAGGATCTTTCGCATACATAGGGTTAGTTGCCGAACTACCTTGCGTATCTGTACCGGTGTAGGTTTTCAACACATAGTCAGCTAATGAGCCCGCCATGCCAAATTTAATCAAGTCCTGCTGAACAAACGGACCATCTTCAACATCATTGTTACTGAACAGCTGAGCCCCGCGAATTGCGTCTCTCAATCTGTCGTTGAAGGTCGAAATTTCTGTTCCTGCCATATTGAACTGGTTAGCCTGTTCAAAACCGCGATCGTCACGTGTCCAACCTTCGCCGTAGAAGTAGTTATCAGGATCAATAGCTTGTACAGCATCTCGAGCGGCTAGCATTTGTGCTTTAGAACCGTGGCTCATAATGTCGAAACGGAAACCATCGAACTGATAATGCTCTGTCCATAATTTCAGTGAATCGAGCATAAACTTGTCCATCATGCGATGCTCAAGTGCAGTGTCGTTACAACATGTCGATTGCACCACGGCACCGGTGGTTAAATCACGGCTGTGGTAGTAACCTGGGACAATCTTATCGAAAACTGAATGTTCCCAGAGCCCTGCTGAATTAGTGTGGTTGTAAACCACATCAAGCACGACTCGTAAGCCCATTTCATGCAGTGCCTGAATCATAGAACGCATTTCTACGATACGTGCAACACCATCTGGGTTAGAAGCGTAAATACCATCAGGTACATTGAAATGTTTAGGATCATAACCCCAGTTAAAGCTGTCGTAGCCTCGCATTGCTTCAACAAGTTCAGCAGCTTCATTGGTATAAGTTGAGTAACTTTCTAGTACTGACTGTAATGTGTCGCTACCATTCTCAACACCACATACTGGCGCATTTGAATTTAACGCACATAAATCGTCTACGGTATCGGTCAAGTCAACGATCATGTCTGCATCTTCATTAATCGACGCAATATCGTTTGCAGGCAACATGTGGAAATACGTTAAACCGTTATCAACTAACTTTTGTAAATGTTGAACAGGTAAGCTATTGGCTTCAGTAAACGCTAAGTATTTGCCACGATTCTCTTCGCTTGTACTCTCATCACGTGCGCTGAAATCACGGATATGCCCTTCATAAATTGAAGCATCCTCGTAATTTCCTGCAGAAGGTACCATGTGACCATCCCAACCAGCTGGCATTAGCTCAGGATCTGAAAGGTCAACAAATTGCGAGTATTCACCATTGGTCGACAAGCTCACCGAATACGGATCCGTTACCGTCAATGTTTCAACTGCACTGTTTTGGTAGTGATAAACCGTTAGCTCAAACTGATAGAAAGCGCGGTCTAAACTGCTGTCGCCTTGATAAGACCATATGCCCGTCGTTGTATCTTCGGTCATCGCAAGAGTTGCAGTTTCACTCTTATCTTGGTCGAACACTTTCAGTGATACTTGCTGCGCGGTTGGCGCCCACACTGATACATTTACATCACCGCCACTATAGCTAACACCTAATGTCGCTTCATCAGCATCCATATCACCAGCAGTGTATATAGCATCTAAAACTTTATCTGCCTGAACATACGTTGCAGCAACGGCTTTACCATCGGCATTGTAACCAGCGAGAACAAGCTGTGCCTTTAATACACCTTTTGCATCATCCACTGACCAATCACCGCTAAATGCAGGCCAGTCGGCAACACGCGGTGCACTCGCTCGTTGCTCTTCGGTTAATTCAATCGGCATAAGCTCAAGTGCAGTGCCGTTTAGCTGGTCATTCTCGTCAGCCTCAATACCACCTGCTAGGGCATAATGTAATTGAACGTCGGTGACTAAATCAGTATCAACATCCCAAACAAACGTATTGGCATCAATCCAGTGCGCTGAAATACCTTCAATTTTAAGTGGTTGCTCACCTAAGCTCTCAATCGGATATTCAAACACTGAAGGCTCACCGTGGAAAGTGAAGTTCATACGCTGATACGTTTCATCATCCTGCTTTAACGGCATTTTAAAGTCGCCGTTACCTAATGCTTTACCTGCATCGTCAGTACCTATATGAATGATAAAGTTACCGCACTCACCAAAACCTTCTTTTAAGTTAAGGATCCAGTAGGCACCGTAAGCAGGGTCGATACCATCGTATTCATGACCATTTGCCCAATCACTGCTGTCGTGCGGCACGTCATAAGCATCACAACTCGCGTTATTCCAAGTGTGAAGTCGATATCCCACATAGGATGGGTCATCTGAGCTATTACTAGCGCCAAATGCTGCGCGATTGTAATAAAGTACCGCTTCATCTTCTGCTGGGAAGTAAACTGGCACTGGCGCGTTCGGGTCTACCCCTACTACACATTTTTCATTCAATGCATCAGGTACAGTTGGTGGCGCACACTCAATCGGTGGTGGCGGAACACAAGTTGTGCCAGAAGCATCCGGAATTAATGGTACGTCACAGGTTAGTAATGTACCGCCTTTTTCAACATCGCCACCGCCACATGCGGATAACATTACCGACACCAGCGCAGCGAACAATAGTTTCATCATCGTATTCATTGAAAACATGACTAATTTTCTCCTAAGTCTCTTAGTTACTTGCAGCTACACGGTTAGAACGAGTAGGTCGCGCCCAAAAACATCTGACGCCCAAAGAATTGGGTTGTGCCAGAGAAATCGGTTGTACCAAAGTAACTTTGCGTGGGTTCATCGGTAAGGTTATTCACTTGGAATAACACACTAAGTTGTTCAGTAACGCTGTAAGACGCTTGGAAGTCGACGACAAGTTCTTTATCGAAATTAACGACTTGTTCATTTACGCCCCATTGTTCTGAAACAAACTCATCACGATAACGACCACTTAGTCGTGTTTCGAAATCTTGGTATTCCCAGAAAAGCGTTGCTTGTAATACGTTTTCTGAAAGACCTGGAAGAGGTTGTACGCGTTCGCTACCAGAAAGGTCAGTGAAGAATTCCACTTCGCTCTCGGTGTATGAATAACTCATACTCACGCCTAGCCCTGACCAAAGATCGGGTAAGAAGGAGAACACTTGGGTATAAGCCAACTCAATACCGCGAATATAACCACCCTCTTGGTTATTTACCGCAGTAGTGAACTCGCCGACAGGGTTTACTTCGTAAAGTACGCCGCTGTCAGGATCTTCAAGTGACTCAGGAACATAGAAACCATTTTCCGCAAAATTAAAGTTGAAGATGGTTACATTTTGAATGAATGATTCGATATTTTTGTAGAATACGGCAGCAACAAAAGCCCCTTCCGTTTCTTCAAAATAGCGCTCATACGAAATATCGAACTGGTCAGCATAAAACGGTCGTAAATATGGGTTGTTCGTTGCTGAGCCTGTTAATTTCTGACGATCGAAATCGTAATTGGTACTGACATCGCCCGCTAAGCGATTGATATCAGGTCGAGCCATAACTTTCGCGGCAGCGAAACGCACTTGCTCGTTGTCAGAAATAGCGAAGTTCAAATTTAATGAAGGTAAGTAGTCAGTATATTTAGGACCCAGTAGTTTAGGTGCATAACGACTATTGGCGATGCCTGTTTCATCAACGACATATTGCGCACCAGCAGCTACTTGGTGATCAACATTTTCTAAGGTGGTCGCAGTTTGCTCAGTTTCCACCATACGCACACCAATGTTACCTGTCACCGGAATGCCAAATACCTCTGTATCGATATTCGCCATAACATAAGCAGCAAGCACATCTTCATAAACGCTGCCGCTTTGGGTCATTGTCCAAGAGTAGTTTTCGTTGATTTGATCTGCTGGTAAGCCTTCATTGTCAGTACCCCAGATTTGTACTGGTTGAGGAACGCCTTCAGGGAACCACGCAGCAAGCGCTTTGTCGAGGTCAACGGCTAGGTAACTCGGGAAGTTAGAAAACTCGCCTTCCCAGTCGACAACGTCAACCATGTCTTCTGTCAAACGCAATGGCGGCTCTTCCGCAGAAAAATTGCCATCATCACCATATTCAAACACAGAACGGTCGTTGGTGTATTCACGCTCAGAATAACGTACACCAAATTCTACAGACGAAATAAAGTCGTTATCCTCTAGTGCATAGGCTAAATCTAGACGCACCGCTTTCAATTCATCCGTATTTACAAACGGATAAATACCATATTTACTGACCATCACTTTATTGATGTCGGTAAAATAGTCTGCTTGATTAAAGCCAACATCAGGTAAGTTAAGACCATTAAGTAGGTATGACATTGAGACATTTGAATCGAATACTGGCGTGTCTGCTGTCGCATCTTCCGCTACTAGTGACCAAAGTAA
Source organism: uncultured Thalassotalea sp. (assembly GCA_947492575.1). Taxonomy (GTDB): domain Bacteria; phylum Pseudomonadota; class Gammaproteobacteria; order Enterobacterales; family Alteromonadaceae; genus Thalassotalea_F. The sequence goes on along the minus strand of CANLNK010000001.1, from coordinate 603,659 downwards.
ACCATTGCGAAAATCACTTTCAGCCGACGAATAAGAAAAATCGAGAACAGCAGTAAGTTGCTCGGTTAATTGCCAATCGAGATTCAAACCAAAGTTTTCGACTTTATCGAAGTCTTGATTGTCATCGTTAACAATCTCTACACGCGCCCAACCGTCACTGGTGCGATTGATAGTACCACCAATTACATTGTTGCCGTTGAGCACCGGATTACCGTAAGCCGATGTTGCGCCACCAAACTTGATGCGAAAACCACGAGCAAACGTTTCACTATCAAATTCAGAAACAAACGCATCTGCACGCAATTTAAAATTATCGTTCGGTACCCACTCTAATACACCAACATAGCCATTACGTGTTTCTTCGCCACCCAAGTGCTGAAGTTCCATACCTTCAGAAAGGTACTCTTTATGAATATCGCGATTTGCGACCTCTGGATCTTCGTCGTCGTAAACAGGGCCGTCTGTGTCATTTTCTTTGAAATCGACATCTTTTAGTTCGTTGTAAGCGAGACCGATAAACTGCGTTGCAACACTTGGCTGATACAAGCGCGCATAACCTGCGGCAACACCTAACGTTTCGTCAAGGAATTTACCTTGGTAGGACAAACTCAAGCGATGACCAAACTCTTCAGCATCATGCACTTCGCTGGCGCGATCGTTATACATACCACGCACATTGATATTGAAGTTGTGTTGTTCCTCGTTAGCAAGTGGACTTGCTGTTTTTAGCTCTACGGTACCCGCAACACCACCTTCAATTAACGAAGCTTTTGGTGATTTGTAAACGGCTGCTTGCGAGATTAATTCTGATGGGTATTGGTCGAATTCTATCGAGCGCGTGCCGCTTGTAGACACTTGCTCACGACCATTTAGTGTGGACGCTACGTAGCCACCATCCATACCACGAATGTTAATTTCGGCAGCTTGTCCTCCCGTTCGCACCGCAGCGACACCCGGTAGTCTGGTTAACGCATCTGCCATTGAAACATCAGGTAATGCACCAAGATCATCGGCACTAAGTTGCTCAGATACCGTATCGGCAAAGCGTTTTTGGTTAATTGAATCGATGAGTGAACGTCTAAAGCCAGTTATTTCAATAACTTCAACTTCTTCCTCACCATTTTGGACATTGCTATCGGCACTGTCTTGAGCTGGGCTCTCTTGCTGTGCATAGGCTAAATTGGCCATGCCAGCATAAAACAATGCCAGTGCAACTTTACTGAACGTTGCATTCTTCATTTGCTATCCCCCGTTTATTCCTTTTTGGTTTAAACGCTTTCCTGCGATTAGTTATTATTTTTGATATCAATTTTTTAAAGTCACGCATGAATAAAATTCACGCACGTTTAGACTATAAAAAAACCAAGGGGTAATACTCAAAGTTGTGCATACGTATTCAACAAAATTAGAAAGCAATTAAAATTCAGGTGTTAACACGACTTCAACTTGAAAACATCAATTAACTCCAATGATTAGCGTTTAATCAAAAACCTGCTAATTTGTAGTGCAAGCTGTAATGTCATTAGGAAGTTACATTGCAAACCTCATAATAAATATCAACTAACAACATTGGCCTAAATTTAAGATAAGGATATTGCATGCTTTTTGTTACTAATCGCATTCCCGTAGAGGGGTATCAAACCGACATCGGTAGAGAAGTCACTTTCGATTTACAAAATACAACACCGTCAAAACACTTATTCTTTTGTAAGCGCTCATCTGAAAATCAGAAATACTTTGAAGAAGGCAGCGTGAGCTTTTTCAGCCAACTCAAAGCACTTGCAGATAAAACTCAAGTACTGCTATATATCCACGGTTTTAATAATACCGATGAAGCCGATATCTTTCCTAATGCACTAGCGTTAGAAGAACAAATAAACCAGTGCGCCGATGATGAGCTCGTTAAAGTTGTGCCAATTATCTGGCCCTGTGACGATGACTCGGTGCTCGCTTTTATGGACGATTATTGGGATGACCAACGTGCTGCTGACGCCAGTGGCAAGATGTTCTATCGACTTTTTGGCAAGTTCGTCGCATGGCAAAAAGAGCTCGTTAAGCAAGGTGATGAATGCTACAAACGCATCAACGTGCTTGCCCATTCGATGGGTAATCGCGTGCTAATGAACACGTTGGATGAGTGGGCAAAAGCACAAGGTGATGTTCCCCAACTATTCAGAAATGCGTTTCTTGCGGCTGCCGACATTGAAAACGAAGCATTAGAAAAAGGCGAAAAAGGTCAGCACATTGTCGACTCTGCAAGAAACGTCGTGATTTATTACGCAAATGACGACTTAGCTATGCCCGCCAGTAAAGTGGCTAACTTAAAGAATAAAACATTATCAAGACGACTAGGAATGACAGGGGCAGAAAGCCTGCACAAATTGCCTAAGAAAGTTTATCAGGTAGATTGCGATAACTTTAATAACACAATTGATAAACCGAAAGGCCATACCTACTTTCTCCACAGAGGGAATAAAAAAAGCCCCGTGATTCAACATATGACCAATGCCATTAAAACCGCAAGAGTGAGCCCAGCAGAGCGAGAGCACGAATTGCCGTATCCCTAACCTCTAATTTTTCTTACCTATTTACAAGCCAATCAGAAATTAAAAAACTCATGCCATTTTCCAACATAAAGAGGAATGTGCATGAGTTTTTTAGTCTAGTTCTTTGCTGTGCTAGTGTTTTATACATCAGCCACAGCGCTAATTTATAAAGCGACTTTCACCGACGCAGGTTTACCTGTAAACCAAGACTTTATCGTTAACACTTTGTCTTTAGCTGACCAATACGCGCCAGCAGTTGAAAGTGCCAATGCTTGCTCACTAGCCAGCATTGGCAGCTTTTTGCCACCGACAACAACAAACCTTGGTTCAGCAGTAACGTTGTGGACAAGGTAGTTAATTTGTTTTTCAGATGCTTGACCTTGGTAGCCTTTACCAGAAGAGTTCACTTCGAGTCTCAGCGTGTTGCCGCTGTTTAAAGCAGCAAAAGTTAATAACTGATAAGCACCTTTTTCGATGCTATCAACACTGATACCATCATCTTCATAAGCTTGGCCGCTTGATTTCTTAATGCTGCTATCGTGGTAATAATGTACATTTAATAAAGCATTGTTAAACGCTTTGGTTGACGACATATCGTCAGCCATCGGTACAAAACTGCCCGCTCTTACCAGCACAGGTAAGGTATCCAGTGAAGTAGCTTGTTCAACTGTTTGACCACCTGATACGCGCTCACCTGTCCAAAAGTCAAACCAGATGCCCTCTGGCACATTTGTCGTTACCGTCGTTAATCCTGGCTTCACAACCGGTGTAACTAAAAACGCATCCCCCCATAGGTAACTGTTTTTATCAGCAATCAAACTTTGGTTCTGTTCATCTTCAAACATCAATGGGCGCATAAGCGGCATACCCGTCATGCTGTTTTCATAAGCCAAAGTATAAACGTATGGCAACATGCGGTAGCGAAGCTTGATAAACTCACGCACGATATCCTTAGTTTTGTCATCATGGAAAATAGGCTCTGGCGCGATATTTTCCTGAGCATGTGGGCGATACACTGGTTGGAATACGCCATATTGCAACCAACGCGTATACATTTCTGAGTCAAACACCTCACCACCAGCGAAACCGCCTAAATCAGAATGTGTATATGCTAAGCCGAGTAAACCCATTTGTAAGCTAAGTTCCACTTGCGGCTGAAGGCCACCCCAGCTGCGACTGACATCACCAGTCCAAGGAATCATGCCGTAGCGTTGACTACCAACAAAACCCGAGCGCATCATAATCATCGGACGTTTATTCGGTGCAAACGACTGATTTAACTTGAACACCATCTCAGCCCATTTATGGCCGTAAGCGTTGTGAATTGCATCGCCACGCACCTGCATCCCATCATCCATGGTGTGCAAAATATCATCTGGCTGAACTTCTGGTTCACCCAAGTCCCCCCACCAGCCAGTTACGCCTTGGGCGGCTAACATATTGTAAGCTTGTGCAAACCAGTCTCGACCTTGGTTATTAAAAATATCCACTAGGCCAGTGTTACCGAAGTAGAAATCGAAACGGTATGGCTTGCCTTCCGCATCTAAACCCAGAGCATTGTTTTCAGTAGCAGACTGCCACTTCTTGGAAGTTGAGAGAATAAATGGCTCAGTAATCACTACTGTGTTGACGCCCTTTTCTTCCAACGCATCAATCATTTTCTCAGGCGTTGGAAACGTATCTCTGTCCCAATCAAGATTGCCCATATGACCTTGAACGTCTTTACCAAACCAATAAAGATCTAACACAATGGCATCAAGCGGAATGTCATCATCTGCAAATTTCTGCGCGACATCGAGCACTTCCTGTTGAGTGCGATAGCCAAAACGAGACGCGAAATTACCAAGCGCCCAGCGCGGTGGCATAGGTTGCTTACCTGTTAAATTTACAAAATTATGGATTAGTGAAGGGTAGGTATCACCGGCAACAACAACATAACTTGCTCGACCTGAGACACCTGAAAACGAAAGTGTATTAGTTGTTTGGCTGTCGAGATCCATTTCACCCGTTGCTGAATTATCAAAAATAACAACATATTTATTCGATGACATGACAGCCGATAAGCCATAGTACATCTGGCTAGATTCAGTCGTATAACCATAATGAGCTTTGTTGTATAACGGTAATTTGTGACCACGACGATCCATACCCAATACACGTTGACCGCCACCCATTAGCTTTTCTACATCGCTAATTTCAAAATCAAAAGCAATGCCTGTTTCACTATCTCGATATTGTGTTTGTGTAATTAAGGGCGCAGAATTTCCGCTTGCTACATTGTTAAAGCTAACTTCCATAGAGGCTTTATCAATGACAGCGCTGATATTTCCGCTAGTGAAGATCAATGAGCCTGAGTTTTCCGCTAGCGTGGCCTGTGAAACTTGGCTAGACTCGGCAATTGCGTATGACGGCAATGTAGGGTGAAAGGTACTGTTGTACGTGACAGCTATTGCACTGCCGTTGTGTGGGGTGAACGTTACTGTGTGTTCATCCGTGGTAATACGAAGTTCATTGCCCATTAATTGGTGACTGACGTATCCAGCATAAGAAAACGTCGACACCAAACAAAGTTTGACCAGCACGATATATGCGTAAAGGCTGGACCTTGCCGCATGTCGATTAAACACGTTACTCAAAATAACCTCGTTACTTATTTATATTGTTGTAAGTTTGTTGTAGTAAGTTTGCAGAATTCGTTACGTTCTCTCACACTTTTCATACCGCTTGAGAAATTAAAAACAGCTTGCTACTACTAGCTAATATAAGTACCTATTGTTAGATACCTATCATTTCTATCGAATACGTCCCACCTATTAGGAGCTGTTGTCCACAGTAACTTGACGCCATTTAGGCTTACTCCCCCGAAGCTTGTCATAGTATTATCATGCGCAATCCACATGTCATACCCGTACAATGGCAACCGTTTCAAACTGATTCAGTATCAAATGACATTGTAATGACAATATTCATTTTTAAGACAATGGTAAATGCCCTGAAATGGTGATTGTGCACCTGAATACGTATGCAAACTCTGTCAATACCCCCTTATCTTTATAACATGGAGCACATTCACAATAGCGACTGCTTCGCCGAAAAGCAGCGAACACGACAGCGTATATTCGCAGGAGTTTTAATGAACAAACACTCTATCCTCTTTCCTATGGCAGCACTTGTCATGGCTTGCCAGCCAGCGACAGAGAAAACTCAATCAGCACACGACAATATTAATACAGAGTTCTCAGCTACAGTTATCCAAAGTGCTCCATTAAACATTGAACAACAAGCGAGTGATTTCGCTGCACATTGGCTAGATGCTACCACTGTCGTACTTGCAAAGGCTGACAGTACTCAACAATACTTCTTGGCGACTGTTATTGATGGGCAACAGCTTTCTATTCCACTTTCTGCCATAGCAATGCCTGAGAAGTTTTCTAAGAAGCATCCTCATTTAGCTGAGTTTCAGGCATTCACTATCAGCCTCGCACCGGAAAGCATTAAGCAATGGCTAAAAAATCCGCTTTATGTATTTGCTGAAAACAATCCTCAAGTGTCTTTCGTTCAATCTGGTGAAGTCATTGACGCGATGTACACATCAGGTGAGAAAGATGCAAATGAGTTCGCTAACTTAGGTGCTGTTATCAATGAAGAAAATGTCGAAATAAACCTTTGGGCACCGACAGCAAAAAGCGTAAGACTGAAGCTATTTAACAAAGACAAGAGTCCAGCTTCGCCATCAACTGTTGATTTGAATGAAGATGGTAAAACAGGGATTTGGCATGCCTCGTTAGAAAAAGATACTAGCGGACTTTTTTATCAATACCAGATTGAGGTTTATCACCCAGCGACACAAAAAGTTGAAACGATAGTTACCACTGACCCTTATTCAGTGAGCCTTTCAACTAACAGTGAGCACTCACAAATTGTTAGCTTAAATGAGACTAATACACAACCTAATGGTTGGAATCAGCAGACAGAGCCTAAGCTAACGCACACCGAATCTGCTGTCTTGTACGAAGTACACATTCGAGACTTCAGTGCTATCGATAACCAGTTAAGCAATGAAGCACATCGCGGCAAATATCTCGCGTTTACCGAAGATAGTTCTTCGGGTATGCAACACGTCAAGCAATTAAAAGCCGCAGGTCTTAACCATATTCACCTATTACCAGCTTTTGACATAGGTACAGTAAATGAAGCGACCGCAATAGACTTTAATAGCAGCATTAAGGATATTTGCGAACTGGCACCTAGCACCAGTATTTGCACTCAAGAGCTAGACGATAAGCTAACCATTAAACAGGTACTCGATGGTTTTGACCCTAAAACCGGCGACGCACAAGCGCTTGTCACGGAATTAAAAACCTTTGATAAATACAACTGGGGCTACGACCCATTCCATTACACAGTACCCGAGGGCAGTTATGCGATTAACCCAGACGGAGAAGCGCGAATTATTGAGTTTCGTGAGATGGTACAACACCTTCATAACTTAGGTTTCCGGGTCATTATGGATGTTGTTTACAACCATACCCATAAAGCGCGTTTAGAGAGCACCGCGGTATTAGACAAAATCGTACCGAACTATTATCAGCGCTTAAATCCAATCACAGGCGACATCGAGCAATCAACCTGTTGTGATAACACTGCAACTGAACGCGTAATGATGGAAAAGCTAATGATCGACTCATTAGTCGTATGGGCTCGTGATTATAAGATTGACGGGTTTCGCTTTGACTTAATGGGTCACCAACCTAAAGCCGCTATGCTTAAAGCAAGAGAAGCAGTTCGCGAGGTAGATCCTGACACTTACTTCTATGGTGAAGGTTGGAACTTTGGTGAAGTCGCTAATAACAGTCAGTTTGTCCAAGCAAGTCAGCTGGAGTTAGGTGGCACAGAAATTGGCACCTTTACTGACCGTTTACGTGATGCCGTGCGAGGCCCTGGCATTAGTGTTCAAGGCGATGATATCCGCAGAAATCAGGGTATTGGTAACGGTTTAGCTACTCGTCCAAATGAACTTAATGATGGCAATGAAACAAATGGGCCTGATTACCAGCTATTAATGGACCAATTGCGAATTGGTCTTGCCGGTAACCTTGCGAACTTCCCGCTTACCGACCATGACGGTAACAAGGTTACGGGGAAAGACGTGCCTTATGGCAACCAACCGACGGGTTATGCATTAGACCCTGCTGATACTGTTAACTATGTGTCTAAGCACGATAACCAAACACTTTGGGACAATAACCAATACCGCAACGCGATTGATTTAACCACAGAAGAGCGCGTGCGACTGCACAATCAGAGCTTGTCATACACGCTGCTTGCTCAAGGTATTCCGTTTATTCACATGGGCTCTGAGCTACTTCGTTCTAAATCATATCTACGCGATAGTTACGACTACAGCAATTGGTTTAACCGTGTCGACTTTGCTAAACAACAAAACTTCTACCATGTTGGCTTACCGCCTGCGGAAAAAGACAAAGCAAACTGGCCATTAATTTCTTATTTGTTAGATAACAACAAGGGACGAGACATTCCAACGAGCAACGACATTCGCTTTGCTTCCGATGTATTTGCAGAGTTTTTATCAATTCGTACGGGTTCACCTTTATTTAGCTTAACTACCGGTGAAGAAGTGATTAATCGCGTGCGCTTTTTAAATACAGGTAAAGCGCAACAACAAGGATTAATCGCAATGCATATCGATAATAGCGATATGGCTATTGACGAAAATTTTGCAGAGATTGTGGTCTTATTTAACAGTGATGTAAAAGCTAAAACACTGATGTTAGAAGGGAGTGCGGGCTTTAACTTACACCCAATACAAGCAAAAGGGGTCGATAAGGTTACGCAGCAAAGTCGATTTAACAACAACACGTTCAGTGTTCCTGCTTTGACCACTGCAGTGTTTGTTAAGCCCAAACCTAATGCTAAGCAATAGCTAATAAGAACAATATAGGAAGGAACATCTGGTGATAAAGAAACACGTACTTTTTCTCCTGTGTGCATTTTCAGCGAGCAGCAGCTTGGCTGCTCCTTTGTCTAGCGAGCAAAGCAATGTGCCAACTGATGAAGCAGCTTCATCAACAGCCTCAACAGCACAATATCAAATTCAACATTTAGAGCCATTATCTTGGTGGGTCGGGATGGAAGAGCCATCACTACAACTGTTAGTGCATGGCAAGAATATTGGCGAGTTAACCCCAAGCATTGTAAGCAACTTACGAGGCGGTAACAGCGACAGTGACGTCAAGTTGGTTGGCGTTCAACGAGTCGATAGCAATAACTATTTATTTATCAATCTTGAAATTGGTAAGCATGCTAAACCGCAAACGATCACTATTAACTTTAACCAAGGTGATAAGGTTGTCACTAGCTACCCATACCAACTAGCAGCACGTCAAGAAAACCATGCAGCGAGTCAAAGTTACGGTGCTAAAGATGCTATTTACTTAATTACGCCTGATAGGTTTGCCAACGGCGATCCAGATAACGATAGTGTTACAGGTTTAATTGAAGGTCCGAGTCGCGATAAAGCTGGTGGCCGACACGGTGGCGACATTCAAGGCATTATCAATCATTTAGATTATATTGCTGACATGGGCTTTACCCAGATATGGCTAAACCCTGTTGTTGAAAACAATCAAGAAACCTACTCATATCATGGCTATTCGGCGACTGACTTTTACAATATTGATGCTCGCTTTGGTAGCAATGCTTTGTATCGGGAGCTTTCAGCAAAAGGACAGGAGCGAGGTATTGGTATTATCATCGATGTTGTTTTAAATCACGCTGGCTCTGGTCACTGGTGGCACAACGACTTGCCAACAAAAGATTGGTACAACTATCAAGGTCAAAGCTATCAAGGGACTAATCACAAACGTGAAGCCCTGCATGATCCATACGCTGCGGTAAGCGATAAAACGGTGTTTTCAGACGGCTGGTTTGTACCAACAATGCCAGACTTGAATCAACGTAACCCCTTGATGGCAAACTACTTAATACAAAACACCATTTGGTGGTTGGAGTACGCCAATCTGTCAGGTATTCGCGTTGATACCTACTCATACCCAGATAAGGCTTTTTTGACTGAGTGGACGCGCCGCGTTACTAACGAATACCCAAATATCAATATTGTAGGTGAAGAGTGGACCACTAATCCCGCGATAGTCTCTTATTGGCAAAAAGGGAAGCAAACACATGATGGCTATCAGTCTTACTTACCCAGCGTAATGGACTTTCCACTACAAGATGCGCTTATTAAAGGCCTAACAAATCAGGAAAATTGGAATACTGGGCTTAACGAACTCTATCGAATGTTGGCAAACGATTTTCTCTACCCTGCCCCAGAAAACTTAGTTGTCTTCCTTGATAATCACGACATGAGCCGAATCTATACTCAGCTCAAAGAAGACCAAGCCTTATTCAATATTGCTATGGTATACCTAGCCACTACACGTGGTATTCCCCAATTTTTCTACGGCACAGAAATTTTGATGAGTAATCCAGGCACCGACGACCACGGTATTATTCGAACCGATTTTCCGGGTGGTTGGCAAGATGACAAGGTCAATGGTTTTAACAATAAAGGGCTAAGCAAAGCGCAGAAAGCTTCAAAGCACTTTATGCGTACGTTACTAAATTGGCGTAAAAACACACCAGCAATTCACCAAGGCAAGCTTCGTCACTATGGACCTGAGAATGGCGTTTATGTGTATTTCAGATACGATGATAACGAGCAATACATGATAGTTATCAACAAAAATACCCAAGATACTGCCATATCACTAGAGCGCTTCGATGAAATGTTGAGTAATGCCAATAGTTTAATGCCTATCGCACTTAACGCAAGCTCGCTCACTAAACCACAGAAAGCAAATGGCGATTTACTGATACCTAAGCAATCAGCACACGTTTTCAAGTTGAATTAACAGTGCTGATTTAATCGTACTCACATACTTACACAGAAAAGCCCTGATGATTACTGAATCGACAGTCATCATCAGGGCTTTTGTTTTCACTATTAACTAGATAAAAAACTAGAAATTTAGGTTATCTACAATATCGTCTTCAACTAAGTTGGCTAACGTCACTTTCAGTTTAGGTGTACGTGCCATTTCACGTTTAATCGCAAAGTTAGCTTCTTCGTTACGTGCCCAGCTACGACGAGCAATACCGTTGTTTACATCAAACAGTAACATTGATTTTAAACGACGCTCTGACGCTTCGCTGCCGTCAAGTAGCATACCGAAGCCACCGTTCATTACTTCACCCCAGCCAACGCCACCACCGTTATGGATTGACACCCACGTAGCGCCGCGGAAGCTGTCGCCAATCACGTTGTGAATCGCCATATCAGCGGTAAAACGGCTACCATCGTAAATGTTAGAGGTTTCACGGAATGGTGAGTCAGTGCCTGATACGTCGTGGTGATCACGACCAAGTACCACTGGGCCAATTTCACCTGCGTTGATGGCATCATTAAAGGCTTTAGCAATTTCTGCACGGCCTTGCGCATCAGCGTATAAGATACGTGCTTGAGAGCCGACGACTAGCTTGTTCTGCTTAGCATCGTTAATCCAGGTGATGTTATCTTGCATCTGCTGCTGAATTTCTTCAGGTGACTCTTCCATGATTCTGTTCAGCACTTTAGCTGCAATTGCGTCAGTTTTATCTAAATCGTCTGGGTTACCTGAAGTACATACCCAGCGGAATGGACCAAAACCGTAGTCGAAACACATTGGGCCTAAGATATCTTGCACGTATGACGGGTATTTAAAATCAATACCGTTTTCAGCCATTACGTCGCCACCAGCGCGTGATGATTCAAGTAAGAAAGCATTACCGTAGTCGAAGAAGTAGGTGCCGCGCGCTGTGTGCTTGTTCACTGCATCAGCATGACGCTTCAACGTCGCTTGTACTTTTTCTTTGAATACTTCTGGTTCTTCACGAATTAAACGGTTCGATTCTTCGTAAGAAATCTCTACTGGGTAGTAACCGCCTGACCATGGGTTGTGCAGTGAGGTTTGGTCTGATCCCAAATGAACGAAGATTTCTTCTTCATAGAAGGTTTCCCAAACATCAACCACGTTACCAATAAATGCAATTGAAACCACTTCTTCATTGTCTTGTGCTGTGCGAACACGAGCAACTAAGTCGTCCATGTTGTCGATAAGCTCATCAACCCAACCTTGTTGGTGACGTTTAGTTGCTGCATGAGCGTTTACTTCTGCACAAACAGTAATACAGTTAGCAATGTTACCTGCTTTAGGTTGTGCGCCACTCATGCCGCCAAGACCGGCAGTCAGGAAAATTTTCCCTTTTGGTGACTCGCCCTTCTTCCCTTGTGCAGCGAACACTTTACGGAATGCATTCATTACCGTAATGGTTGTGCCGTGAACAATACCTTGTGGGCCAATGTACATGAATGAACCCGCGGTCATTTGACCGTACTGGGTTACACCTAAGGCATTGAACTTTTCCCAGTCATCAGGCTTCGAGTAGTTCGGGATCATCATTCCGTTGGTGACAACGACACGCGGTGCATCTTCTGAAGATGGGAATAAACCCATCGGGTGACCCGAGTAGATGTGAAGCGTTTGATCACTTTCCATCTCACTTAGGTATTTCATTGCTAATAAATACTGCGCCCAGTTTTGGAAAACAGCACCGTTACCACCATAGGTGATTAGCTCTTGTGGATGCTGTGCAACTGCAGGATCTAAGTTGTTGTCTACCATTAACATAATGGCAGCTGCTTGCTGACATTTTGCTGGGTAGTCTGAAATTGTACGGGCTTTCATCTCATAGTTTGGCTTAAAGCGGTACATGTAAATACGACCAAAATCTTTAAGCTCTTGCGCAAATTCTTCCGCTAATTCAGCGTGCCATTCAACAGGGAAGTAACGCAATGCATTACGCACTGCGAGTTGCTTTTCTTCTACCGATAAAATGTCTTTACGCTTTGGCGCACGGCTTACACATGCAGGGTACGGCTGAGGCGCTGGTAATTCACTAGGGATACCCTGAGTGATGATTTCTTCAAAAGTCATAATCTGATTCCTTCTAGTGAGCCGTAACGTTGAATGCTTGAGATTTTACTAATGCGATAAGCGCATCAATATCAGGCTTTAATAATCGGTCTTCTTCTAACTTCGCTACTTTTTCTCGAATAATCGCGAAGTTTTCTTCGATGATGTCTGAACACTTGTTGGGACGTCTAAAGTCGATAGCTTGCGCGGCGTACATTAACTCAATCGCAAAAATCTTCTCAACATTGCCTAAGATTTGATTGAGCTTACGGCTTGAAATGCTACCCATAGACACGTGATCTTCTTGTCCCATTGACGTTGGAACACTGTCAGCAGATGGTGGGAAACAAAGTGACTTGTTTTCTGTCACAAGCGCTGCTGTTGCATATTGTGGGATCATCATGCCTGAATTTAAGCCACCTGCGACGGTTAATAGGCGTGGTAGGCCGTGTAAACCTTCAAGTAATAAGTAGCAACGGCGGTCAGAAATGTTACCTAATTCAGCTGCTGCAATTGATGCGTAATCTAACACCATTGCCAGTGGTTGGCCGTGGAAGCTACCGCCTGAAATGGCTTCTTCAGCGCTGATAACAATCGGGTTGTCGGTAACAGAGTTCATTTCAAGCTCTGTCATTTCTAATAAATGGTTGTAAGCATTACGTGATGCACCATGCACCTGAGGAATACAACGAAGTGAGTAAGGGTCTTGTACGCGGTCACAGTCAGTATGCGATGCCATGTTCTCTGAATCTTTAAAAAAGAAACGCATACGTTTAGCAACTTCAAGGTTACCAGGGAAAGGACGTGTTGCGTGTAGCTCTTCTCTAAACGGCGATTCACTGCCTTGCATACCTTCAATGCTCATCGCACCGGTTAAATCGGCTAAATCAAGCAAGTAACGCATCTTGGTTAAGCCTGTAATTGCATGTGAAAGAATGAACTGTGTACCATTAATTAGGGCTAAACCTTCTTTTGCCAATAACTCCATTGGCTCAAGGTTATTTGCTTTTAGTACCTGTGCTGCTGGTCGAATCTCTTCACCATTTGTACCATTTACCCAAAACTCACCCTCGCCAAGTAATGGTAAGAAAAGGTGTGAAAGTGGAGCTAAGTCGCCTGAAGCCCCCACTGAGCCTTGCTCTGGTACAACAGGGATGATATCGAGTTCAATAAACTTGAGCATTCTTTCTACGGTTTCTAAGCGAATACCTGAGAAGCCTTGGCTTAATGCGTGAACTTTGGTGATCAGCATTAATTTAGAGTTGTGTTTAGCAATTGGCTCACCAACACCAACCGCATGAGTGATTAACAAATTCTTTTGTAATAGAGCGGTTTCTTCTGGCGTGATTTGGGTATCACATAACGGTCCAAAACCTGTATTAATACCGTAAACGGCTTCATCTGAGGCTGCCATTTTTTCTACACGTTGGCGGCTTATATTAATTTTTTCGATTGCCTCAGTGCTAAGTTCAGCTTTAATACTGCCATCGGCAATACCGTTAACCGTGTCTAGGTCTAGATGATCAATACCGTACTTAAATGTCATCTTTATACTCCTAACTATCTATGAATTCTACGTGCTTTTGTTTCGTACTTTTATATATTGGAAAGCACAAATTTGTCTTCATTTTACCTTGCTGACAAAGTTTTATAGATACATAATAACCGTAATTCATTCCGAATTTTCCGAACTAAAAATCAAACTAAGTTCTGGTTAAAATTTATCACTAAAAGGTTTTGGGATATGCAAGTTCATGACGTTGATTTAAAACTGCTCAGAATATTTGTCGCAATCGTTGAGTGCGGCGGTTTATCAGCGGCTGAATCCCGTTTAAATATAGGACGTTCTACCATAAGTGCACACTTATCTGATCTTGAAGTGCGCCTTGGATTAAAGCTATGTAAACGCGGTAGAAGTGGTTTTGAAATTACAGAACCTGGCAGGATAACCTATCAAGCATCGCTTGAATTGCTGCAACAATGTGAGGCGTTTGCTTCTACGGTGGCTAGCTCTAAAGATGAATTATCTGGCAGGGTCACGATTGCCACTATTGATACGCTTGTTAGTGATCCTAGATGCCGCATTGCAGAGGTGATTGCGAACTTAAAAACGAAGGGCAATAACATTCAGTTTGATATTAACGTTTGTGAAACGCGGGAAGTGGAAACCTCGGTGATAAATGGTCGTTCGTTAGTTGGACTAGGGGTCAGTCGCCATCCCATCCGTGGCCTTGAATATCATCCTCTGCACAATGAAATTAACTATTTGTACTGTGGTAAAGGACATCCACTCTTTAACTGTAAACCGAATGAGCAAGCTAAACTGCTTAAGCAGGCTGAAGTGATTACCAGTAACTATATGCGTGATAAAGAAGTTCGCAATGACGGGCTAAATTACACCAATAGTGCAACCGCTTATCATGATGAAGGCATTGCTCAATTGATTCTTTCTGGCGGGTTTATCGGATATTTGCCTGAGCATTACGCCAGCTATTGGGTAGATAAAGGGGAGTTTAAAGTGATTCGTCCTGAGAAGTACTCGTACCAAATTCCGTTGATGTTGATAACTTCCAAGAATCAGCTAACCTCGCCGCTAGCCCAAGCATTAATTGACGAAATAAAGCAGTGCCATCAACAGCTAAACTAATAAGTGCTAATTAAAGTTTATCGTCAACTTAGCTCCAAAACTTCGACCAACAGTATAAGGGGCATCTTCGTCTGCCGTCGTAAAGTGATCACTGTCGGTTAAGTTTTTGCCATAAACAGATAGTGTAACGTCAGATGACAACGGCTTCTCTATACTCATGTTCCAAACGAAATTATTATCACGTCTTACTTCACCATTGCCAACATTTGTCTGACTGAGCTGCCACATCAGTTGATTTGTCCATGTAAAAGAGTCGCTTCGCCAATCAGTGTGCCAATTAATTTTTGCCGGTAGCAGATCAGCGAGTATCTGACCGTCATCAGTTTCACCCTTTTGGTATTGGCCGCTAAGCACCATTGACCAAGGCTTAAATTTAACGGATGTACCTTGCCATACAACGCTAAGCTCAGCACCATAGATTCTCGCACTATCAAGGTTTCGATAACTGCGGACGTCGTCATTTATATCGTATCGTTCGATATAGTTATCAAGGTGATAGTAGTAAGCTTCTGCATTCATTTGCCAGCTTGGCGTAAACTGAGCTAACCAACGCAATTGACTTCCCTGACTTTGCTCAGGCACCAAATTCGTGTTTCCGATAGTGGTACCTCTCGGCGTTTCTCCTTCAAAGTAAAGCTCTGATAGCGTAGGAAAACGAAAACCTGTTCCCCATTCGAAACGCAGTTGGTGCTCCGCAGAAAGGTTATGTTCAAGTGCAAAACTGCCGTTCAACTGGTGGTCATCAACCTTACTTTCTGTAACAGCTTCACTGATATGTTGTCGTTGCTCAATCACGTCAAAACGGGCACCAACAGATACTTTTAAAGTATCTATTTGCCAATGTAAGTCGCTAAACAATGCATAATTATCTTGAGCTGCATCGACAACTTTCTTGTGATAGTTAACTTCACCCCTAAGCGACTTTTCAGTGTCTCTAATATCAACGCCTTTTCGAGATAACCAATCGACACCAATACGCCCCTCACCAGCAAGCCATTGCATGGACACCAGTGCTAAGCCGCCTAATGTATGTGACTGATAGTTAGTAGTATTTTGCCTACTGCCTACTCTTAACGTATCCGTATCCCAGTTTTGATAGTGGTGAAATAGCTTCAAGTACCAATCATTATCTCTTTGCAATGCCACCTGACTGACACTATGCAATTCTTCTGGATAATCAACAATGCGATCAGCAGGGTACTGACTTGAACTTTTACCGATATTCTTCGCTAAGCTTGGTAACCAACTCGCATTGACATTGACGCCATTAATGACTGATGACCACTTCACTAGGCCGCTAAATTGCTCAAAGCCAGTGTTTAATGCAGTGTTGTTCGCCGCCTCTGCGTCATTAGCATGACGATAGCTAAAGCCAGTTTGTATCGTTTCGTTACCTAACAATAAACCAAGTTCTTTGTATTGGTCGTTAGACTGCCAACTTGCGCTTACTTGGTTAGTTTCAAACTGTGAGGATACAAGATTTATCACTCCACCCATTGCATCAGAACCGTAAAGTGTTGAGCTTGGCCCTTTTTGTAAGTCTATTCGTTCAATTAACACAGGGCTGATAAAAGAGGCAGAATTGCCAGCACGTCGATCAGTAATGATAGGCACACCATCGACTTCAGTACGAATACGCGCACGGCTGAATCCACGGACACTGTAACTCTGCAGCAAACCGCCCTGCCCATTCAAGTGAGCACTAGGATCAACAGCAAGCCATTCCGCCCACGTACTTTTTACGGTCGCAGTATCGAATACTGCCAATGCTTTGGTGTTGTTATCGGCTAGTTCACTCGCTAAAAGACGGTTACGCTCGGCTCGAACTTCTATAGTTTCCACATCATCGGCATGTACCGCCGAAACAATAAGAAAAGGAGAAAATAACAGCGCTGAACTTAAAAACCGCATCAAACCAATAACAATCTGGGAAATAAAAAGATGACGAATTCTAACCAAATAAATTGTAAGCGCCTACCCATAGCCGACTTTTGGAGGGATTTTTGCGACTAGCTGCAGATAAAACAGAAACTAGGGCGTGATGCTTCCTTCATTTATAAAGTTTGTACGTATTCCACCAATTGAAGAAGCCCTTCGCGCATATCAGACTGGCCTAGCCCCAAACGAAAATAGTTACCCTCGAGGCCAAATAAGAAAGCAGGTAAAATGAGTACGCCAGTTTTATTGGTAAAATCTGGTGCCCATTTCTCGATAGGAACATTCGTATTAACGGAAACAACCGCAAGTAAACCTGCTCTTGGCTGTTGCCAGTCAAGCATCGCAGAGCTCTCTATGATTTGTTTGGCGTGTAAAACGTTTGCTTCAACAAGCTTACGATTATTGATGATAATATTATCTGCATTATCAAAAGCAATTTGCGCAAAGCATTCATCTGTCGCCGAAGTGCAAATACTGGCGCCAGCTTTAATAGCCAGTAATGCATCTAGTAACTCTCTATGGCGAGAAACCACCCAACCTAAGCGCACTCCACCCAAACCAAACGCTTTTGACATGACACCAACACTGACGGTTTTCTCATATTCAACATCATATCTGAGGTAATCATGTCCGAGGCTGCCATCCCCATAAAAACAGTCCTGATTATTAGTATCTGTAATTGAAAAGTTCATCGGCTGTGACACGTCGTCAGCCAGTAAATAGCAATCAGCTGATTTCGCTATCTCGAGTACTTGTTGGCGTTCTCTCGTCGATAAAATAGCACCTGTTGGGTTATGAGGCACGTTAACCACAATAAGCTTTGTCTTCTGAGAAACCTTTTCTGCCAACCTTTCAATATCTAGTCTCCACCCATCCTCTTGCCGCAGTTCTATCGGCACAAGCTGAGCACCAAATTCATCAGCCATAGCAGTAAAGCTTGGATAGTTAGGTGTGAAAACAATCACTTCATCATTAGGCTCAAGAACCGCTTTGTAGATTGCGCGCAGCGCTTCTTGAGCGCCAGTAAACGTGATGACATCATCTGCACTAAGCGAAGTACTTTGCGTCGAGAATTCATTCTGTTGTTGGGTGAACTCAGCAATTTGTGATCGCAGTTGACCATCGCCTTTTACAGATGTGTAGCTAAGGGGACGCTGAAAAAAAGCCGTCCATCGCTGCTCAGCATTTGGAAGGGCTAAGAGTTGTTCAACAGTTTGTGATTGCGCACAGGAGTTACTTAAATTGCAATTTATCTTGCCAGTAAATTGTTGCGTGTAGGCGATATGTGGTGGCGTAACTATTTTCATTGCGTAAGGTTTATTCTAGGAGCCTCATTTACTCAAGTTCGTTTTTTTGGGCTCATTTTTTGAGGCTCTGGTTCTAAATTGGCTTTAACAAGTGTATTTTGCGGGCTACTTAACTAACCCGCTTACTTTGCACTATTGCTTTGCAGTCTTTCTTTGCCATAGCGTTATATGCTTATTGCTTACCTGATAATTACGTTTGTTAAGCCTCGTTATTTGAGGTAACTCGGTGTCTGCGAGTAAGGTAAATTCACCACTTAATAGTGCCTCTAAACCTTCTTTACCAAATACGTTTTCACCATTGACCTTGATACCTCCTAACCAAGCATTCTTATCGGTATCATGTTTAGTAAAGTCGTAATCTGTGGCAATAATTAACAAGCCGTCTTCATTCAAACGGTTAACCACTTCATTCAGAAACGCTTTAGGGTGATAGCATTGCTCTAGTACCTGTTGTGCGATAATAACGTCATAACCATTAAATATCGCTTTTAAGTTACTTGCATCACCTTGGCTAAACAAAATGTTATCACTTGTTTGCAGGCACATGTCTTTTAACGACACTTCATTAAAATCGACGATGTCTCCCTCATTAACCGACTCAAACCTAACCGCGTCACCGGTTTGCAACTGCACGCCGTGCTGAATATAGCGGGCAGAAAAATCCACTCCGTCAATATGTCCAAAGGTAGATGCCAATTCAAAGCTGGTGCGACCAACACTACATCCTAAGTCCATTAACTTGTCAGTTTTCACTTGGTACTTAGAAACCCACTCGCGACATAAACTAGCCAATGATTGTTGATAGTTATCAATATTCAAGCCATGCCCTACTGCGCTGCGATCACCGTAGTGACTATCAAGCTGACGACAAACATCGACGTTAGTCTCAAAACGATTAACAGGAATTAACGGTAAAGTTTCACCATCACCTTCCACATAACGGAAGCCTGCATGTTGGAAAAAGTGACGACGGAATGCGTAACGAGAACTTTTGATCGCTTCATTTCCTGTTGAAATCCATGACCCCCCCTTGATTAAATTATGCTTGCCGTCAAAGGTTGGCGTTGAGAAATCGTCGTATAACGGGTGAACTTCAAAACCGCTAAAGGCATCAATTGGCGACTCTGTCCACTGCCAGACATTGCCAATCAAATCGTAAAAGCCTTGGTTATTGAAACGATCAACTGGACAGCTGGATGCAAAATATTCAAGGTTAGTATTGCCGGGCGCCTCAGACCAACTCACCAAATCTGTATCTAGATTTTCTCTCAGTAAATACCACTCAGGCTCTGTTGGTAAACGAATATCTCGCCCTGTCGTTTCGGCCAGCCAATTGCAGAAGGCCTTTGCTTCCAAGTAATTAACTTCAACTGGCCAGTTTAGTGGCAATGGCATTTCATCAAGCAAATTGCGCTGCCAGTACTGAGCATCTCGTTTGAACCAAAAACGTGGCATTTCAGCTTTCTTGAAGCTTAACCAGTTTTGCCCTTCTTCGGTCCAAAACTCAGGAGACTGATAACCGCCCGCCTCAACAAACGCCATAAATTCTTGGTTTGAAACTAGGTACTGACTGGCATGGAAGCTTGGAATATCGACAGCAGCAACGCCATATTCGTTGTCCCATCCATAGGTTTGATCATCATCAGCTTTTCCAAGGTTCAGCGTTTTACCGGTCACCTTTAACAATTCGTTCGCAGGTGCTTTATCTTTGTACGGGCAACTTTGCCAATCTTCACTTTCGTTTAAATCATCCAGCGATAACATACGCATAATGACAGAAGATGTTTCTAAGTGGATACGCTCATGCTCAGAGCCCATCAATATGATCCAAGCCAGAGAGTCTTGAGTGATAGGTAAGGTTAAGCTCATGGAGTCAATCAGTTCACAAATTAGTTCACTCACTTGATTGCGGTACTCCCGCACTTCGTCTACCGCTGGCCAATCGTAATGGCTACTATCAAGATCGTCCCAGCTCATCTCATCAACGCCAACTGCGCAGATAGCTTCGAGTTTTTCGTTGATACGCTTATCGATGTACTTTCCGAGAATCAGCTTATTGATATAAAACGTCGCGGTATGACCATAATAAAAAATAAGTGGATGACGAAGTGGCTCAGGACGCTTGTAAAAAGCATCGTCGTTGTTTATCAGCGCAAAAAGTGACTCGTAGGTTTGCCAACTATTGAGAAAATATGCCTTAAGCTCTTGCCTTTTTTGTTCAACATCATCGCCAGTTAGCAGCGGAGTTTTTAATTGTTGCTTGGTAATGTTCATCATTATTGATTATCCAGAAGGCAGCAGTGTTAATTCACTGCGAGGTTGAAAAGTCGTCAAAATACTACGTTTTAAATGTTCACCTAGGTCAACATCATGACAATTATTTTTGTTAATCAGCTCGTTACTTTTATTAATGCGAGTAGCAAACCATGAATCTTGTTTAAACAGAGTATAGGCATCAAAACCACTTTTTTCGTGGTACATTTTGGTTGGTAAAGGTTGTAAGCTGTTTCGTGCAACTGATTGGGTTAAATCTTCTAATCTTCCATCGCCAGCTTGGTAAATTTCTATCGCATCAATCAAATTGGCTAACGCAAAAGCTACATTGACAAAAGGGTTGTAATGATGGCTTGATGCACCAAGACGATGCTCAACTCTAGCAGTATTTTGCCATTGCTGCTCGCTCACTAACGCCTGTTGATATTGATCAACAACGAGAGTTTTGACCCCCATAGATTGGTTATGCTTTCCGTGCTGTTTATACAGTGCAATGCTACCTTGATGGCCACCAGAAATATCAATAGGTGAGCACAGCTCGTCTGCTAGACCGTATTTGCTTTTTAACAACAAGCGTTCAAATGCATCATGTTCTGGCATGTAGAGCAAGCAACAAGGTAAGCTAGTACGCATCAAACAGGCCTGCAAAATTTCGCCAAATTCGCTCGCAACTAGGTTATTGCCATTAGTGTCTAAGACACTGATATTAATCTGAATGGCGTTTGGGATATGGACAGCACGTTGGCCATCGTTAAAGATATTTTTGCTGCCAACGGCTAGCTGCGCAGTATCTCCAGACCAAACAACAGGTGCAATCAATGTTTCAGTTGCGCCAACCTGACGAAAAAACTTAGGCAAAAATTTGAGTGCAAGCGCTAAGTTTTCTGCCTCTTTCAGAGGAGGTTGACCTTCAAACTTTGACACTAGCTCCCATTGGTTATGCCAATATTCTTCAACTAACTCAGCTTCAACGTTTAATTGCTGTAAGTGTTGATTGACCGCCTTAAGATGGTTTTGAGTAAGCTGTTGCCCATGAGGAAACATACAACAGCCTTCCAGCTCAAAATGGACCTGAGGTGTATAACCCATGGAAGTTAATTGTTCTTGAAATATTGCTATCGCCTGGCGTGCCAAGCTACTGGTAGTTTTCATCAACAGTGCTTCCAAGCATTAAGTCTTGGGTGTAAACCGATGATACCGACGTGACTGTTCAACATAATGTGTGTAGCGTATCGCTTAAAAATGACATTTGTTTTAATTTCGTATCACATTACTTAGCCTTTCACTTGAAAGATCACAACGTGATTTTTTCCGCTGTTTTTTGCTTCATACAAAGCTTTATCGGCATTGACATAGAGCGTTCCTCTATCGGTAACATCGTTGGAAAGTTCACTCACGCCAACGCTAATCGTAATCGTAACCTGCTCTCCTTGTTCGGTCGTAAACAGAGCGTGTTGAATATTGTCTTTCAGACGGGTAGCTATTGCTTTGCCCTGCTCCGCATCAGCTCTTGGCAAAATACATAAAAACTCTTCACCACCAATTCGGCCGACAGAGTCACCAAGCCTCAGAGTTTCTTGCGTAATCTGGACAATGCGGCATATCACCTCATCACCAAAAGGGTGACCGTAGGTATCGTTAATTTCTTTAAAGTTATCGATATCAAACAACAAAATAGTAAGCTCACCTTGCTTAGCTGAACGACTTTCTATAGAGCGATCTAAGTGGTTAAAGATGTACCGTCGATTATATGAGCCGGAAAGTGGATCGGTTATCGACAGACTAAGAATTCGCTGCTTCGCCCTGTATTGATTTATCGCCAGCATAGCAATGAGCACCAAAACCATAAGTGTGACGACAATCAAGTAAGTTTGCTGACGGTTTTCCAATGCTTGTTCAGCTATCTGCAATTGCTGAACTTTATTACGTTGTTGCAACAACGACACCTCGACATTCTGACGTTCAAGCTCCATCGCCGCTTTCACACGAATAAGCTGACTATTAGAATTCTTTTCTTGCACCTTTGTGTAACGTTGATAAAAGTCCTGCACCAACAAATAAGCTTGCTCATATTCTTTATTGGCGAAAGCTAAGTGGCCGCGTAATTTAATCAACTCCAACGTCCAGCGCGTACCCTCTAGTTGTGGCATATCAGCAAATATTTCAGATGCCTGATCTATGCTTTGTTCAGCTAACGTTAGCTCGCCTTGTTCAATGAAGCACTGTGCCTGTTTTTTCAATAGTTCAGCGTCATAGTCTATTTGGCCATTCATTGAGAGCGCCGTCGATATTGCTGCTAGCGCTTGGGGACAGTCGCCTTTTTCGGCATACGTCATTCCCAAGCCGTAAGCGCCGAAATAGCTGATATCTTGATTTGGCGTATAGGCAATGTTTTCACGATAAAGATTGAATTTATCTATGGCTAAATCGTACTCACCCATGTACCGATATGTCGATGCCAACCCATAAACAGCCTCTGCAACATAGGGCTTATAGCCAAGGCGACTGTATGTATCTAATGCACGATTATAGTGCTCTATCGACTTATCATATTCATTCATATAACCATAGACAGCACCATAGGTTTCATTAATCAAGGCAATTAAGAACTGATCTTCTAGGGCATAAGCTTCTACATAAGCTTCCTGCAGGTCGGACAACGAACTTTCATAAAGTTCTGTCAAACTCAAGGTATAGGCGTGATAATGCTTTGTTTGTGTATAAATACTGTTAAGGTTTTCTCGCTCAGCAATTGACATTGCTTCCTTAAACAAAGCAATGGCTTTCTTGTATTTACCTTTGCGCTCTGCAACGAGGCCGGCATATGATTTAAGTGATGCCACAACTTCTGCCGATGAATACTGATCAATTAAACTGAGTCCCAGTTCGACAGTTTTGGCAAAATCATCGTGGAAGTAAAGTAGGGTTTCTGCATGAGCTTTGCGGTAGAGGAACCACAAATAGGCTTCATCAGAAAGTTGAGATTTATTTTTCTCTATCGCAAGTAATTGCTGATATACGGGATATGGGGCGCGATTAACATCGTCTGCAATCGCTCTAAAATGATCAACCGAATAACTATCTGCCCAATTACTAAACGAAAATAGCCATAGTAGCATCGCCAAAAGCGTATTTTTTGTCCTATAAAACCGCACTACTACAATCGTCTCCTGACTGATTTATAGCCACACTGTAGCATAAAAAACCCTCAATTGTAGAGTCACTTACGCGCTTCAATCTGGAATTCACATAAATCGTCCAAATAACCAGACAACAAGGCTCTGCGAGTACAAGAGCGCTTGGCTAATTTATAGAAATGAGTGTATTCACAATAAAGACTGGAACACATTATGCTAGGTTTAGATTATCTTAAGTGAGTACTAGCCTAACCAGCTAGAGGCTGAATGTTTTTTGTGCAATACTTTTTGCGTGTTGCACCTAATTAGTTCAATTCTTTTTATGCAAGTCATAGAATTGTCATGTAATTAACGTTCAATACCCTCACTTTTTTAAAGATAAACTTGTCGATTGAAGTCTAAGGAAAAAGGCTTCTGCTGTACGGCTAATTCACCCCTTATTGGAGGAAGTATGCCGACTTATGCTAACCGTTACATTAGTAACCTTACTCGTGAAACTTATGCACTTATTCTCGCCGGAGGTCGTGGCTCGCGATTACACGAATTAACAGACTGGAGAGCAAAACCCGCCACCTTTTTTGGTGGTAAATTTCGAATCATAGATTTCCCACTTTCAAACTGCATAAATTCGGGTATCCGCCGAGTTGGCATCGCCACCCAATATAAATCCCACTCCTTAATCAGACACATCAATAGAGCCTGGGGCCACTTTAAAAAAGAACTGGGTGAGTCGGTGGAAATATTGCCAGCATCACAACGCTATGGTGATGGGTGGTACGCAGGTACTGCTGATGCCGTATACCAAAACATGGACATTATCCGACATGAGCTGCCTAAGTACGTAATGATTTTATCGGGTGATCATGTCTATCGCATGGACTATGGTGCACTCCTCGCTAAGCACGTTGAAAGCAAAGCTGATATGACAGTATGTTGTATTGAAGTGCCTGTGGAAGAAGCTGCAGGGCAATTTGGTGTAATGACAGTAGACAACGACATGCGCGTTCGTAGATTCGATGAGAAACCAGAACAGCCCTCTCAAATTCCCGGTAAGCCTGGACAAACATTGGCGTCAATGGGTAACTACATATTTAACACTGACTTTTTATTTGAACAACTGGAAATTGAAGCCAACGTCGAGGGCTCTAGTAAAGACTTTGGTCATGATGTTATTCCTAGGATCATCGAGAAACACCGTGTATTTGCCTATCCATTCTGTGACCCTTCAGACTGTCATGAAGCATACTGGCGAGATGTCGGCACTTTAGATTCATTCTGGCAGGCAAATATTGAGTTGATAGAGCCAGAGCCTAAACTCGATGTATATGACGACAACTGGCCTATTTGGACATATCAAGAGCAAACCGCTCCAGCTAAATTTGTCTTTGACCAAGACACGCGTCGTGGTATTGCCATAGATTCTTGCGTAGCTGGTGGATGTATCGTTTCTGGCTCTACAGTGAAGCGTAGTATGTTATTTTCACAAGTAAGGGTGCATTCATACTGCTATATTGACGAAGCTGTGATACTGCCAGGAGCAATTATCAATCGAAATTGTACCGTCAAGAAAGCCATTATCGACCGACATGTCATATTGCCTGAAGGTATCGAAATTGGTGTCGATCATAAAAAAGATAAAGCCAATGGTTTTAGGGTTACGGAGAAAGGTGTAGTGCTTGTAACTCGCGATATGATTGCCAAGTATCTAGCAGAAAAAGTCACCAAAGATGCTATTGTCGAGGCAAGCATTGGCTAAATTCAGATGATGCTCTCTACTCAAGTAGAGAGTATGTCAGACAAATAAAAGTAACAGCAGTAAACAACAACATGAATAAACAACAGCAGGCAAAAGCGACAAATATATTATTTGTCGCTGCTGAGAATGATGCATTACCGCATGGCAAGGTAGGTGGGATAGGTGATGTTATCCGTGATGTTCCCCAATTCCTTGCCAACTCAAAAATCACGGTAGATGTCATCACACCAAGTTATTCAATGCACGTCCAGCACCCAAAAGCTGTTCACCAACTAGCTTTTGACGTTGATTTTTATGGTCGACGAGAAACGATTAACTTGTTCAAAATTGCATTAGAGAACCAAGCATACTGTCAAGGAGAGGTAAATCAGTGGGTATTAGAACACCCGTTATTTTCAAATGCAGGCGAAGGCGCAATATACTGCGATGACGGCCCCGATAAGCCTTTTGCCAGCGACGCCTCAAAATTCGCCCTGTTTTCAATCGCAGTGTGCCAGTTAGTTACCGACACCTGGCATGACAGAACGGACATATTGCATTTACACGATTGGCACGCTGCATGGGTTGCTATTTTGCGTGAATACGTAACGGCGTTTGCTCCAGTAAAATCAAAACGCTGTGTTTACACAATTCACAACTTAGCTTTACAAGGGATAAGACCCCTTGATGGTGACGCCTCATCACTAAAAGCTTGGTACCCACAATACGACTTAGCTCATGCAGACATCATTGATCCGCGCTACCTTAACTGTGTTAACCCAACGAGAGCCGCAATAAACTTATGTGATGCAGTCCACGCCGTATCGCCTACTTATGCAAAAGAAATTACATCGCCTTCAGCGCCCGAGTTTGGCTTTGTTGGTGGGGAAGGTCTTGAAAAGGATCTATTGTCAGCTCAGCAACATGGTCGCCTGTTTGGCATTCTTAATGGTTGCGTTTATCAGCACAACACAAATATTGAGTCCTTTGATGATATCGCTATGACTGCAATATCTGTGTGGCAACAAAAAGCACCTGATGCTGAAGTTCATGAACAGGCAAAAAAACAATTATTAACATGGCGACACCAAGAGTGCCGTGGGCCTATAGTGACCAGTATTGGCAGAGTTACCGCACAAAAAATAGCTATTTTGCTAACGTTCGTTGATGGAAAGCCAGCTCTTAGTCATTTGTTAGATAAATTAGCATCGGCTGGCGGTCGGCTTATCATTCTTGGTTCAGGTGATGCAGAATTATCACAAGCGTTAGCAGCTATTTCCTATAACTACGACTGTTGTGTGTTCTTAAATGGCTATAGCGCTGCCCTGTCAGACTCCGTTTTCGATGTTGGTAATTTATTCTTGATGCCAAGTTCTTTCGAGCCTTGTGGCATAAGTCAACTACTTGCCATGCGTGCGGGTCAACCTTGTTTGGTTAACCAGATTGGTGGTTTAAATGACACAGTATTCGATGGAAAAACAGGGTTTAGCTTTTCCGGAAATACCCCCATAGAGCTAGCTCAAGCAATGCTTGAGAGCTTCGAACGAGCGCTAAATTGCTTCACAAATGAACCGGTAAAATGGCAATCGATGATAAGTGAGGCTAAGGCTGCTCGCTTTGAATGGCCCAGTGCAATAGAACAATATAAGAAAGAGCTTTATCAATGTTAGGGCGTGTTGATCTTTCGAGGTTGTTTTTGCAGCAATTTATGATGTATTTATACAAGGCAGAGCTTATGTCGTGTGGTCATTCCACATAAATAAGCAATAACGCAGTAGAAAGGCTTCATAAATGCTGTCCTTTGGATTCGTTTAAATGCATTTTTCTCATTGATGCCTGCATGGATGCAGGTACTAAGATTATGCAGGAGCATAATAATCAGTACTTGCTCTGTGCGTAGAATAACTATGCGTATCACAAGTGCCGCGATAAAAATGCATTTAATTCGAACAAAATTTAACCCTGAAAGATCAACACGCCCTAGTGACATTCCCATCGGCATCGTTTTTTTGATATGCGTTGAACTTATCTATTTTCGCAAGGTCTATTAAGCACTTATTATTGTTACCTTTTTGTAGTTTACGCTTTGACGGATAAAGCTCTCGATATATCGCTGGTACCAGACACAGATGTTACATACCCCGATAACTTCAGGCATATAGTACCCACTGCAGCAGAAAAGCATGTCGATGAAATTCGCCCGCCTACTGCAAGTTCTACTAAACGCAAATTACTAACTACTTTATGTGTATCTGTTGCACTGCATTTAGTATTTTTAGCTACGCTACTCTTGTTCGCCCCTAAAGCAGAAATAAAGTCACTTTACGTCCCGTTGAATGAACCATTAAAAATTCGCTCCGTTAAGAGTTATCTCTATCAGCCAAATACGGAAACTGTTCAACCAAAGACAGAGGTTGCGCCACAGGAAATAAGCCCTCCGTCAGAGATAGACACTCAACCTGCAGCCAAAACTGATACGCCGGAACCCGCGCAAGAACCTTTGCCTGTGGATATACAAGATACTGTCCCAGAAACGGTGAGTGAAGTAACGATAAGTAAGAGTGACGTTCCGCCAAAAGCATTAACTGAAAATAAGCGTATTCTTACCAGTGCACACAATAAAGGTGCAAGTATCGCTAAGCGTGCACTATCTGATTTAAATAAACTTAACAGTCAGCTTGATAGGGAGGCAATGAATGATGCAGCTTCTGCGCAGTATCAAACGCGTTCTTTGTCTAGTATGCATCCTAACCCAGATGCTGTCCCCCATTCACAATTAACACTTACCCCCGATCAAGAGCGAGAGCAAAATACGCAGCGCATGAGTGACTCGCTAGCAATAACAAAAAGGGATGATGGACTATGCGTTATTCAAGAAGATTTAAGCCAAGTTGGCATCGAGGGAGTTACTGCAACATCGGCGTTTAAGTGTGGTTCAACCAAGGAAGAGCAATGGTTTAAGCAGCATATGGAAAAAGTGCGTAAGAAAATCGGAAAATAACATCCTCCAATTTCCGGGCACTATGCATGCCAACTTACTCTTGTTCTAGCCCTGGCCACTGAAAACCATGAAAAACATTGATGTACATTTCCTCCACCTTAGCTCTTGCCCAAGGCGTCCGTCTTAAAAACTTTAAGCTCGATTTAATAGAAGGATCATTGTTAAAACAACGAATATCGACAGTTTGTCCCATGGCCTCCCAGCCAATTTCTGTTACAAGCTCGTTGAGAATTGCTTCTAAAGTTTTTCCATGTAATGGATTTTTTGGTTGATCTTGCACGGTAATATCCACCCAATAATGTTTATCTATTTGCCCGTTATTCACTGACGATACAGTTTCGGCCCTGCTCTTTAGCAATATACAAGTAGTTATCAGCCTGCTTCAGTAATGAAGAAAGATCATTCCCACCATCACCTAGGACATAACCGCCACTCAAGGTAATTGATATCGCGTGTTCTTGGTACTTAACTGACATTGTTTCAACAGCTTCACGAAGCCTTTTCGCTTGTTGCAAGTTGGCCTCGTTATTTCCTTCCAGTATCAACACAAATTCTTCACCACCAATACGAAAGACTTGGTTTTTTGGTAAAAGCCTGCAGAAGAGTTCTTTTACCTCGATAAGTACTTGGTCGCCGGCATCATGACCGAATGAGTCATTAATCGATTTAAAGTGGTCTAAGTCAATTAATAAAAGACTAAATGGTGCTTGAGAATCACAGTATTGAGCAAAACAATTCTTCAACGCTAGTCTGTTGTATGCTTTGGTTAACGGGTCAGTCAGCGCGTAATCAATTAATTCACTTTCATGTCGCAAACGCATTTTTTCGTAGACATAACTCACCAGCAAAATGATGAGATATGGAAATGCCAGATTGACACAACCAGCAAACCAATAAAGCTGCCTATCATAAATGTTGGTGTATATCTGAAGCCCCATAGCAAGCGCAAGCATTAAAGTACTAACCGCTAACGCATGCCTATGCGAAAGTAAGAAAAAGCTTAGCAATGGAAACGAAAACCACCAATTGATAACAGTGTTGCCTGGCTTCAAACCTAAATGGGCAACAACGATAATAAAAATGTAGGTGTAAATAAGTAGAGAGTTATGCCATGGTTTCTGTTGATGACGAAGCGTTTGTACAAGCAGATAACCAAAAATCACAGCAACGATTGCTTCAATCAAAACGACGGGGAACTTAGCTGGAGAATAAGTCAGCATATTCACCCAAGCAGCCGTGCAAGCCCCCAATGCCAGCAAGCCACTCATGGTTAAAAACACGCTTTTGCGTAATCGGGAAATACTGAGGTTAAAATCTGGAGCCATTATGGTTACTACTGATGACGTATTTTATGCTGTTTTAGCAACGCTTTATTTTAGAATAGCCGCGATTATACCTTAAAAATGCAAAGCCCGCTGTTGCGGGCTTTATTTCTTTTTACTTAGAGCTTACTAACTTCAAACAACTTGCTGAACAATGACGCTATCAGCCTTTTTCGTATAATTCTCCATCTGATGGAAGTTCAAGTAACGATAAGTATCCGCAGCTGTTGCATCAATCTGTTTTGCGTATTCCATGTATTCAGCAACTGAAGGAATACGCCCTAGTATTGCACCTACGCCAGCAAGCTCAGCAGAGGTTAAATAGACATTCGCACCAGTGCCTAAACGGTTAGGAAAATTACGCGTGGATGTGGAAAGTACAGTCGCTTTATCTGCAACCCTCGCCTGATTCCCCATACACAATGAACAACCAGGGCTTTCCATTCGGGCGCCTGCCTTACCATAAATGCTGTAGTACCCTTCATCAGTTAACTGTTGAGCATCCATCTTAGTAGGTGGTGCAACCCAAAGGCGCGTTGGTAAGGTAGTGCCAGCTGCATCAATTAATTTACCTGCAGCGCGGAAGTGGCCAATGTTAGTCATGCACGAACCGATAAAGACTTCATCGATGTCAGTTCCTTCAACATCAGAAAGTAATTTGGCATCATCAGGATCATTAGGGCAGCAAACAATAGGTTCGGTAATTTCTGCTAAATCGATCTCAAGTACGTGCGCATATTCTGCATCACTGTCAGCTTCCATTAATTCAGGATTGGCCAACCAAGCTTCCATACCAGTAATGCGCCTCTCAATGGTTCTAACATCACCATAACCTTCACTAATCATCCATTTCAACATAACGATATTTGATGTCAGATATTCGCGTATTGATGATTCTTCAAGCTTAATCGTGCACCCTGCAGCTGAGCGCTCAGCTGACGCATCAGAAAGTTCAAATGCTTGCTCAACTGTTAATCCAGTCAAACCTTCAATTTCTAATATACGACCTGAGAATTCATTAATCTTTCCTGCTTTTTCAACAGTTAAGATACCCGCTTTGATTCCGTAATATGGAATAGCATGAACGAGATCACGGAGCGTAATACCCGGTTGCATTTCACCTTTGAAACGCACAAGTACTGACTCTGGCATATCCAGTGGCATCACCCCTGTAGCGGCTGCAAATGCGACCAATCCAGAACCTGCTGGAAATGAAATGCCCAACGGAAAACGGGTATGCGAGTCGCCTCCAGTACCAACGGTGTCAGGCAGTAACATGCGGTTAAGCCAAGAATGAATAACACCATCGCCAGGGCGTAACGATACGCCACCGCGATTCATCATAAAATCAGGTAGCGTGTGATGGGTATGAACGTCTACAGGCTTCGGATACGCAGAAGTATGACAGAACGACTGCATCGTTAAATCAGCTGAAAAACCTAAACACGCCAAATCTTTAAGCTCATCGCGAGTCATAGGCCCTGTAGTATCTTGTGAACCTACTGTTGTCATTTTAGGTTCACAGTACTGGCCTGCGCGAACCCCTTCAACACCACAAGCTCTCCCTACCATCTTCTGGGCAAGCGTATAGCCCTTGCCTGAATCTTGGGGGTCAATTGGTTTCGCAAAAAGCTCACTGTCTGGTAAACCGAGTGCTTCACGAGCCCGCCCAGTAAGCCCTCGACCAATAATTAACGGAATGCGACCGCCAGCTCTAACTTCATCAAGCAAGACTGGGCTTAATGTAAATTCAGCAATGACTTCACCAGCTTGGTTTTTCACAAAACCCTCATGCGGATAGATATCAATGACATCTCCCATGTTCATCTGTTGCACGTCCAGCTCAATAGGTAACGCGCCAGAATCCTCCATAGTATTATAAAAAATCGGTGCGATTTTACCGCCCAAACAAACACCGCCAGTGCGCTTATTCGGCACATAAGGAATATCATCCCCCATAAACCATAGGACAGAATTAGTCGCCGACTTTCTCGATGATCCGGTGCCAACAACATCGCCCACGTACGCCAATGGAATGCCATCTTCTTGCATCGCTTCAATTTGTTTTATAGGACCTATAACACCTGGTTCATCTGGTGTTATGCCATCACGCTCCATTTTAAGCATCGCTTTGGCATGAACAGGGATATCGGGACGCGACCACGCATCTGGCGCAGGCGACAAATCATCGGTATTGGTTTCACCGGTGACTTTAAAGACTTTTACGGTAATCTTGTCACTGATTTTTTCTCGTGAGGTAAACCATTCACCATCTGCCCATGACTGCATAACTGACTTAGCAGCAAGGTTTCCTGCCTCTGCTTTTTCCTTTACATCATAGAATGCATCGAACATAAGCAAAGTATGCTTTAGCCCATTCGCTGCAGTTTCAGCTAAATCAGTATTTTCAAGGAGATCAATCATCGGCTGAATGTTATAGCCGCCTAACATAGTTCCCAGTAATTCTGTCGCCCTTTTTGCATCTAAAATGGGGGAGTAGGCCTCGCCTTTCGCAATTGCAGCTAAAAAACCGGCTTTAATATAAGCCGCGTCATCTACACCAGGCGGAACACGGTTTGTCAGCAGTTCTAAAACAAAAGCCTCTTCACCAGCTGGTGGTGCTTTAACCAAGTCCACTAGCGTTGCTACCTGTTCTGCATCTAGCGGTTTGGGGACAACTCCTTCGGCAGCTCTCTCTTCTACATGTTTGCGATATTCTTCTAGCACGAGTTTCACCTTCTGTTCTGTTTGAGCGTCAGTTGAGACGTTGAATATGAACCTTGTCTACCTCTGATAAGCGTCTGTCTTCGTACGTTGTCCTTATCAAAATCAATTCTAGTAGAAAGCGAGATAAACACTAATTTTGATCCGCTTTAAGGTATAACATCTTGATTTTGACTTACATTAGACCTTGGTACTAAAGCGCGAGAAATAGTCAGAAGTACGCTAAAACCATAAGCTAGTGAAACATAGGTAGAGATTGAGAAAGTGGTCCGCTAGGCTAACGGACATAAACACTATAATGTAAACTTTTAAAAGCCATAAATTATATGAATGACACTTATTTCAGCAAATGATTACTCGTCAACGAAAAATAAGGTAATATATGCGGCAAAATTTACGCTACGTGTATCCTCTACTCGTAGTTTCTAATTAAAGAGAGCACCACATGAGCCTGTATTCAGAATATTTAGCGGAAATTAAAAGCCGTAAAGAAGAGCTTGGTTTAGCGCCTAAGCCTATCGACAGCGCTGATTTATTAGCGGAAATTATCGAACAAATTAAAGACACGGGTAACGAACACCGTGAAGCATCACTTAACTTCTTTATCTACAACACACTTCCGGGTACAACAAGTGCTGCTGGCGTAAAAGCAAAATTCCTAAAAGAAATCATTTTAGGTGAGCAAGAAGTTGCTGAAATTTCAGTTGAGTTTGCGTTCGAATTACTTTCTCACATGAAAGGTGGCCCTTCAATTGAAGTACTTCTTGATCTTGCATTAAGTGACGACACTTCAGTTTCAGCACCAGCTGCTGACGTATTAAAAACTCAAGTATTCTTATACGATGCTGACACAGCACGTTTAAGCGATGCATACAAAGCCGGTAACGCAGTAGCTAAAGACATTTTAGAAAGCTACGCAAACGCAGAGTTCTTCACAAAGCTTCCTGAAGTTGCAGAGAAAGTTGAAGTAGTCACTTACGTTGCTGGTGTTGGTGATATCTCTACTGACTTATTATCTCCTGGTCACCAATCTCACTCACGTGCTGACCGTGAATTACACGGTCAATGTATGATCACTCCAGAAGCACAACAAGAAATCGTTGCACTTCAAAAAGAACATCCTGGCAAGAAAGTCATGCTTGTTGCTGAAAAAGGCACAATGGGTGTTGGTTCATCACGTATGTCTGGTGTTAACAACGTTGCACTTTGGGCTGGTGAACAAGCTTCTCCTTACGTACCATTCGTAAACATCGCACCTGTTGTTGCTGGTACGAACGGTATCGCACCAATTTTCTTAACAACAGTTGACGTAACTGGTGGTATTGGTCTTGACCTTAAGAACTGGGTGAAGAAAGTAGACGCGGACGGTAACACAGTTACTGACGCAAATGGCGACCCGGTATTAGAAGAAGCATACTCTGTAGCAACAGGTACTGTTTTAACTATCGATACGAAAACGAAGAAACTATTTAACGGCAGCGAAGAAGTTGCTGATGTTGCTTCTGCATTCACACCACAAAAGCTTGAGTTCATGAAAGCTGGTGGTTCTTACGCAGTAACATTCGGTAAGAAATTACAAACATTCGCAGCAGAAGCTTTAGGTGTTGATGCACCAGTTGTATACGCAGCTGCAAAAGAAATTTCACACGAAGGCCAAGGTTTAACGGCTGTTGAGAAGATCTTCAACCGTAACGCTGTAGGTGTATCTTCAGATTCGCCATTACACGCAGGTTCTAACGTACGTGTTAAAGTAAACATCGTTGGTTCTCAAGATACGACTGGCCCTATGACATGTCAGGAATTAGAAGCGATGGCTGCTTCGACTATTTCTCCTCTTGTTGACGGCGCTTTCCAATCAGGTTGTCACACAGCTTCAGTATGGGACAGCAAAGCAAAAGCTAACACGCCTAAGCTAATGGCATTCATGAACGCATTCGGTGTAATCACAGCGCGTGACCCGAAAGGCGTATACCACTCAATGACTGACGTAATTCACAAGGTATTAAACGACATCACAGTTGATGACCGTGCAATTATCATTGGTGGTGACTCACATACACGTATGTCTAAAGGCGTAGCGTTCGGTGCTGATTCAGGTACAGTAGCGATTGCACTTGCAACGGGTGAGTCAGCAATGCCAATTCCAGAGTCAGTTAAAGTTACCTTCAAAGGTAAAATGGCTGATCACATGGACTTCCGTGACATCGTTCACGCGACACAAGCGCAAATGCTTAAGCAGTTCGAAGGTGAAAACGTATTCCAAGGCCGCGTAATCGAAGTACACATTGGTACTTTATTAGCAGACCAAGCGTTCACATTCACTGACTGGTCAGCTGAAATGAAGGCAAAAGCGTCTGTTTGTATCTCAAATGACGAAACGTTAATTGAGTCTATCGAGCTTGCGAAATCTCGTATCCAAATCATGATCGACAAAGGTATGGATAACGAAGCGCAAACATTAGCTGGCCTTATCAAGTTAGCGGATGAGCGTATCGCTGGTATTAAATCTGGTGAAACACCAGCATTAGCACCAGATGAAAATGCTAAGTACTACGCAGAAGTAGTTGTTGATTTAGACACAATCGTTGAACCAATGATTGCTGACCCAGACGTAAACAACGAAGACGTTTCTAAGCGTTACACGCACGACGTAATTCGCCCAGTGTCATACTACAACGGCAAGCCAGTAGACTTAGGTTTCGTTGGTTCTTGTATGGTTCACAAAGGTGACATGCAAATCATCGCGCAAATGTTCCGTAACTTAGAGAAGCAAAACGGTTCAATCGAATTCAACGCACCATTAGTCGTTGCTCCACCAACGTACAACATCGTTGACGAGTTAAAAGCTGAAGGTGATTGGGATATCTTAGCTAAGTACTCTGGTTTCGTATTCGATGATGAGAACCCGAAAGGTGAAGCACGTAAGTCTTACGAAAACATCTTATACCTTGAGCGCCCAGGCTGTAACTTATGTATGGGTAACCAAGAAAAAGCTGAACCAGGTGATACAGTTATCGCTACTTCAACTCGCTTATTCCAAGGTCGTGTTGTAGCAGATAGCGCTGAGAAGAAAGGTGAATCTTTACTAGGTTCAACACCACTTGTGGTACTTTCAACTATCTTAGGTCGTTTCCCGACTATGGATGAGTACACAGCGGCTGTTGAAGGTATCGACTTAACACGCTTCGCTCCACCAACAGAAGCGATGACCGTACCAGCTTCTGGCGCTGTTGCAGTTAAGATTGCTGATCCAAGCTAGTTATTTAGCGAATTCATTCAAATAAGAAAGGCTACCAATTGGTAGCCTTTTTCATATGCATTTTCAACGCGAGCATAGCAGCTTAAGCAATGCCTATAAACTTTACTCTACCAGATACTAAGGGCATTTAATTTCTACACTTAGTGATGGAAAGATATAGTTAGGCTTTGCACGCTTATCATCAAATAACTCTACGCCTTCAACATACTTGATACTGAAGCCTAGCTTGCCGCAAACTTGGCGCGCTTTACGCGTCGCAAACACATTCATTACCTCGAAGCTAGCTCTTCCTTGTCGAGTGACAATTAGCCTATGAGTCTTTTCATCAATATTTTCAATACTAAATTGAACATTGTGGTCAAAGTCTCGCATAAAGCGGTTTTCGGTTTGCTGAGCGCATACAGAACACGCTGTAATTAAAGTAAATTGAAATAAAATAATTAACACTCGATTTTTCATAAGAGTTTCCTTGTTATGCTTAACCTAAGCGTAGCAGCATTTAGCCATAAAAAAACCAGCAACGTGTGCTGGTTTTTAATCATAAAAGCTCTAATACTAGAACTGACACTTCTTCTCAAAGAAGTCTAACATCGCAGAATAAAACTCTGTTTTATGATCATAAAAGAGCGTATCCGAGAAGTGGTCAGCGTCTACTAATTCAATATATTTATGATCTTTGTTTAGCTTTTCAAGTTGCGCTACGAACTCTCGACTGTGCTTAACAGGTACGCGAATATCGATATCGCCATGTACAACTAGAATTGGAATGTTAACCTTATCTACATGATTTACCGGCGAAATACCTTCAATCGTCGGACGTTGTAATTCACGTAAAAAGCGATTTTCATTCAAGGTTGAGTTAATACGGTCTAAGTTACTTACACCTGCGCCAGCAACTGAACATTTGTAAATATTGTCGTCACGAAGTGATGCCACAAAGGCAGAATAACCGCCGTAACTCCAACCAAACATGCCCAATTTGTTTTTATCTGCGAGACCTTTATTAACAAGATGCAAAGCAGAGTCGTCCATATCATCTTGCATCTTAAGCCCCCACTCCTTGTCGCCGGCCTTCCAATGCTTCATTCCATACCCTTCAGAGCCTCTAAATTGAGGTTGAATGACCATGTAGCCCTGACTTGCAAGTAATTGAGTCCATGGATCATAAATATTCACATCTCGTGCCCATGGACCACCATGCGGCATTACCACAGTAGGGTAAGGAGCTTTTCCGCTTGAAGGAATTGTAACGTACGCTTTTTGCTTTAAACCATCACGTGTGTTGTAAGAGATATATTTTACATTCGACAGCATTTCTGGCTTTAACTGTGGCGAGACATCACCAATTTTATTAAGTTTTTGTTTGTCGCTTAATAAGTAATAAGTGCCAGGATTTTTTGCCGAACTTGTACGTATAACAATTTGCTTTAAGTCATCCGAGTAGCTTGAAAGCGCAACAAATTCACCTTTGAATGAATCTTCAAGCCCTTCATAGAGCGATTTCATTTCTGGGTCTAAGAAGTAACGTTTTGGCTGTTTAGTTATATAAGTAAAACCTAGACTTTTACCGAAACGGTCAAACATTACTCCTTCAACATCTACGCTTTCCAAACCAAATAATCGTTCCGAGTATTGCTTAGTCTCTAAGTTATATAAGTAAATACCATTGGTATTTTCACCTCTGTTCGCATTAACCCAAAGTTCATTTGGATTTTCATCGTTAAACCCTAGGATACTAAAGCTGTCTCTGTCTTTTGGAGAATTCTGAAATACTAATTGCCAGTTTTCATCTCCTTTCTTCCTTGCGAATAAATCAATGCTTGCCTCAGACGCATTCCAACCTGTTGCTGTTCGTACTTCGCCGTCAGCGTCAGCTGCAAAGCCACCACTGCGCTTATTATTACCACGTAAAACTGTTTTAGTACGACCAGATTTGATATTCATTCGAACAACATCTGGAATATAGTTGTTATTGATATCCACTTCGACCAATACTTCATCATTACTATTTGGCAACAGATCAATGATGTTGTAATCACGGATATTTTTTTTGCTCTGGAAAGGGACTAACCACTTACCTTTGCCATCCGCGTCGGTAATAGCAAATTGGTTAACCCAGAAACTACTAGCGCCGTCTCTTAAGATTTGTCTAAACGAAACGGCAATTTTCTCGTTGTTTAACCAGCTAACACTCGACACCAACATTTTACT
This sequence comes from uncultured Thalassotalea sp., assembly GCA_947492575.1. Taxonomy (GTDB): domain Bacteria; phylum Pseudomonadota; class Gammaproteobacteria; order Enterobacterales; family Alteromonadaceae; genus Thalassotalea_F. Next base: position 565,524 of record CANLNK010000001.1, on the reverse strand, counting down.
TGCGCCCAGCTTTACTGGTTCTTTTGATAAATCTTTTGTTTGCCTTATCTCAATGTAGTAATCGCCATTTTTGGAACTTGCTCTTACAATTGCAAGCTGTTTTCCATCAGGTGAAACCGACACGCTGCGAATCATAGGCAATATAGAAAATGCCTCAACCGCTTCTTCTGCTGAAGTTGCCTTGACCTGAGTTGATGCGCCACATAAAAGAGCGGCAGTTAACATTAAATGAAAAATCTTTTTCATAATCTGCTTCTTTTTCCCTTGAAAATATATAAATGGCCTCATAAGAGGCCATTTTGTTAAACGCATTCAGCTAATTAAAATTGCGCTGAAAAAGCGATGAACGGCGTACGACCATTTGTGTCATAACCTACACCTAACGGAATGTTAGTGTTAGAGAATGAGCCATTTGGATCTACTTTCGGCGGCGCTTCGTTAAATACGTTACGCACACCCGCTGTGATTCTGAAATCATCAGCATCCCATGAGAATGACACATTGTGGATAGTGTAATCTTCAGTGAATGCTACTTCACGACATTTCAGAGGGTCACCATTAACTGTCGTTAAGCCTGTACATCCATCGGTATTTTCTAGGAACGCACCATCTACAGGATCGTCTAACCAATCTTCACGGCCTTCACCGATAAAGCGAGTTTCCCAGTTTAAGCGATAATCCATGTAGCTTAATTGAAGACGAGCTGTCGCACGCCACTCTGGGTACTCTGGTTCACCAGCATTGTCATCTACCGTACCTAGTACATCAAACAGTGATTCTGTTTGACGAGTAGCTTGTAAGTCTAAAGTAACTTGTAACGCCTCGTCAGCAATCAAGAAGTCCTGTTCGTAGTATACGTTGTAGTCGATACCTTTAGAGGTAATTAAGCCGATATTGATAAAGCTTTGGTCGACCAAGTTAATACGGTCGTTTTCATCACGTTGGATACGGTCACAGAATGCCTTGTTGCCGTCAGCCGAGTAACATTGACCGATACTATAGAAATATTGAGGTTCAGAGATTGAGTTACGAACTTCGATATCAAAACGCGTTAATGACACAGTTAGTTCGAAGTCTTCACTAAACGGCTGTTCCCAAACAAAACCAAATGTTTTCGCCAATGACTTCTCTTCTGATACCTCTAATGAACCACCGGTAATCACTTCAGAACTGTAGTTAGTTGGGAAGTCTTGATCTGTATTTGTCTCACCTAGACCAAGCGATGTTGGATCTAGGCCAGCTGCAGAACATGCCGCCAAAGTTTGTGCGTCACGCGAATCTGCATTTGGATCATAAGTAGGTGCCGCAGTCAGATCATCAGGGTTAGGTACGCGCGCGTCAGCAGGTACTACACAAGGATCCGATACTGTTTGGAAACCACTTGTACCCGCTAGGAAACGCTCACGTAAGTTAGGTGCGCGGTATGACGTACCTTTCGTACCACGTAATGTTAACCATTCTACTGGACGGTAAACCGCCTTCAAGCTGTATGTTGTCGCTGGGTCATAGAAGCTTTCATCTGACCAACGACCTGATGCTGTAAAGGTGAATTCTTCCACTAATGGCTTGCCAGTGACTAACGGCATTTCAATTTCAGTGAAGATTTCTTTTAAGTTACGAGAACCATTTGCACCTTGATCTGAGAAGTAACCCCATAGTAGGCCATCAGCAGCCACATCATTTGGATTAGACTTAATTTCATCGCGACGGAATTCAAAACCTAAAATACCTGACACAACGTTGTCATTCCAAGGAAGTGTATAAATATCACCACCGACGAAACCATTGACCACTAATTGCGATACTTCAGTTTCCATGTAACGTTCAAGCATTAAGTAGTCTGATTCTGCTTGCGTAAGCGTACCACCACCTTCTTGGAAGATGTTGTCACCAAATAAGTTTACCGGTACACAGCCATCACTACCGTCGCCACAAGTAATTGAACCATCTTCATTAAGCACTGACGTATTTAATGAATTAAGTAAACGTTCTTCGCTTAAGCCAAATCTTGAATCGGTACCGCTTGATTCACTGTATGAAACGTAAAAATCATAATACCAATTGTTTAGGCCTAAATCTTCTAGCGCTGATAGGTTACCGGTAACACCAGCTACAGCACGATATTGCTCTACTTCAATATCAAAGTTATCACGGTCACCGCGAATATTGATAATTGGACGCACGTCTTGTGGACCGAAGTCACCAAATCCTAGCGGTGCTGTACAGTCGATACCATTTGTACCACAAGGGTTGTATGGGTTAGTTGAAGGTACCCATTCGAATAGCTGAGCGCCTGGACTGAAAATTGGCGAATCACGTTTTGCATACAAACCTTCGTAGTAGAACGTTGTATCGTCTTCGTCGTCTAAGGTGTACTCACCGTTTAGCATCACGGAAATACGTTTGTTCTTGCTACGGTAATCACCGCTCTTATAGTAATCAGACTGTTGGAATGCGTAGAACGGGTCTTGGAAGTCAAAATCGCGAATACCGTCGCCATTTCCATCAATGATTACGCCATCTTCACCAGCAGTATCAATGATACCGTCACCGTTAAAGTCAGCCCCTATCCAATTAGGGAAGAAACCTTCCCAGTTAGCCGGTACTGAAGATTCTGAGAAATTAGGAATACCTGTGTTAGAAAAGCCAGGTGTGTTGTATAAACTTCCCCAAAAAATTGGCACTTGAATACGGTTTGTTAATGGGAAGATATCACAAGAGTCTTCACCATTTGCAGTAGGACCAATACCACTATAACGTTTTATGATACGCCCATCTTCAGCTTCCCAAATGCGCTCTTCACAACCTTTAGCAAACGGGTTTTGAGCATAAGACTGTGCTTTTGTTTCATTGAACTCAGCACCAATTGTAATGAAGCCATTGTCGAATGTTTTACCATACATTGCTGATAGTACAGTTTCCTCACCACCATCGCCTTTTGGCTGACGGTAAGAGCCTTCAAACTCGAAACCTTCAACATCTTTTTTCAGCATGATGTTAGCTACACCTGCTACAGCGTCAGAACCATATACAGTTGATGCACCATCAAGCAAGTTCTCAACACGGTTGATCATTACACCTGGAATTAGGTTCAAGTCAGGAGAAGTTGGCGCGCCACCAACACCTGCTGGCGCCATACGACGACCGTTGATAAGTACTAACGTTCGTTCAGCACCTAAACCACGGAAACCGATAGTCGCAGCACCTGGGCCGTTATCTAAAACGAAACCACCAAAAGTGTTATCGATTTGCAAACCAGAAGCTTGGTTTGTTGTTTGAAGCATTTCGCCCGCACTAAACAAGCCCATTTCACGCGATAAATCACCGCTAATAACCTGGATTGGAGATGCGTTAGAGAATTCTGCACGACGAATACGAGAGCCGGTAACGACAATGCGCTCAGCTTCTTCGTCTTCTTCTAGTAAGCTAGTTGCGTCTGTTGACGCTTGTGCGTTTTGATTTGCTACTGCTGCAGCGGCCTCTGCTTCCGCAGCATAAAGCTGCATACTTGCACTGCCGACCACACCAGCAAGTAGAGCAGTTTTAATGCTCTTTGATAGTAGATTGAGGTCTTTCACTGTATTATCCCTGGATTTATTTTTCTTTTAAAATAATTATTTTTATTCGTACACAAGTGAGAGTAGTAATAAATTACGAACTCAGCTTACGCGTGTAACAAAATATTAATAGCACAATAACTTCCTACTAACCAGACGGTCAGCGTTTTTTATGCGCTAAGTGTATACAATTTGTACTACGAGGCAGGTTACAGAATAGATCTATAAAAATTTGAGACAAAAAAACCAGCGACGAGCGCTGGTTTTTCATTAAGAGATTATGTTTTGTAAATAATTATTTACTTATTTCTTCTTTACTGCTTTTGCATTTGGTAGATCAGTAATTGAACCTTCAAATACTTCAGCAGCTAAACCGATTGATTCATTTAACGTAGGGTGAGCATGAATTGTTAAACCAACATCTTCTGCGTCAGCGCCCATTTCAACCGCTAGGCCAATTTCACCTAACATTTCACCAGCGTTAATACCAACAATCGCACCACCTAATACACGGCCTGATTCTTTTTCGAAGATCAACTTAGTCTTACCTTCAGTGCGTGCCGATGCGATCGCACGACCAGATGCTGACCAAGGGAAATTAGCAACTTCAACATTTAAACCTTGCTCTTTCGCTTCACGCTCAGTAACACCAACCCATGCAATCTCAGGATCAGTGTAAGCAATTGAAGGGATACAACGAGGTTCAAATACATGCTTCTTACCCGCAATAACTTCAGCAGCAACGTGTGCTTCATGTACAGCTTTATGAGCAAGCATTGGCTGACCAACAACATCACCAATTGCGAAGATGTGTGGAACGTTAGTGCGTAATTCGTTAGTTACGTTGATAAAACCGCGCTCGTCAACATTAACGCCTGCTTTATCAGCAGCGATTAAGTGACCATTTGGCTTACGGCCAACAGCAACTAAGATCTTGTCGTAACGAACTTGGCCTTCTGGCGCATTCTTACCTTCGAAAGTTACGTATAGACCGTCATCTTTAGCATCAACAGCAACAACTTTCGTTGAAAGCATAATTGATTCAAAACGTGGTTTGTTATGCTTAGTGTAAATCTTAACAACGTCAGCATCTGCAGCAGGTACTAATTGGTCAGCAAATTCAACCACTGACACTTTAGCGCCAAGAGAGCTGTATACAGTACCCATTTCAAGGCCGATGATACCACCACCAAGAACAAGCATTTCGCCAGGTACGTCTTTAAGTTCAAGTGCGCCAGTAGAGTCGATGATACGGTCATCTTCAGGGATAAATGGAAGGTTAACAACTGATGAACCACAAGCAATAATTGCGTTGTCGAACGTTACTGTGGTGTTACCGTCAGCACCTTCAACTTCAATTGTTTTATCAGAAGTGAATTTACCAAAACCTTCAACAACTTTTACTTTACGCATTTTCGCCATACCAGCGATACCTTGCGTAAGCTTGCCAACAACGTCTTTATCTTTCCATTGGCGGATTTTATCTAAATCAATTTCTGGTGCACCAAATGTTACACCATGAGACGCCATGTCTTTAGCATCATCTAAAACCTTAGCAACGTGTAATAACGCTTTAGATGGGATACAACCCACGTTCAAACAAACACCGCCCAATGTGCTGTGCTTTTCAATTAATACGACGTCTAAACCTAAATCTGCTGCACGAAATGCTGCAGAGTAACCACCAGGGCCGGAACCTAAAACGACTACCTGAGTTTTAATTTCGTTGCTCATGCTAACCTCAAATTACTAGTTGCTAATAATGTAACCCTTGATACATCATTAATTTGAATCTATTTTTATTGCTGCGAAGTGTACTGAAAATCAGCTCACTTCGCTATCTTTTAATCGTATTCTGTTGTAATTGTTGAAAGCCAACATTTGGCTTTCAACATCTTTATTACAATACTAATTTACGAATGTCTGTCATCACTGACGAAAGGTGTACAGCAAAGCGTGCTGCAACAGCGCCGTCAATAACACGGTGGTCGTATGAAAGCGATAATGGCAACATTAAGCGAGGAACAAACTCTTTACCATTCCACTTAGGCTTCATCTCTGATTTAGACACACCTAAGATAGCAACATCTGGGGCATTAACAATTGGCGTAAATGCAGTACCACCAATACCACCTAAGCTTGAAATAGTGAAACAACTTCCTTGCATATCAGCAGCTTTTAGCTTGCCTTCACGCGCTTTTGCACTAATTTCTAAAAGTTCTTTAGATAAGTCGTAAATACCTTTTTTGTCTACATCGCGAACCACTGGTACTACTAGACCATTTGGCGTATCTACCGCCACACCAATGTGGAAGTATTTCTTCATCACCAAGTGTTCACCGTCTTCACTCAGGCTTGAGTTGAATACTGGGTAAGCTGCTAGCGCATTAGCTACCGCTTTCATAATGAAGACAAGCGGCGTGATCTTGAAGCCCATTTTTTGCTTTTCACAAATTACATTTTGCTCTTTACGGAATGCTTCAACTTCGGTGATATCAGCCTCATCGAATTGTGTAACATGTGGAATCGTTACCCAGTTGCGATGTAGGTTTGGACCAGAGATTTTCTGAATACGCGTTAATGCAACTTCTTCAACTTCACCAAATTTGCTGAAATCTACTTTTGGTTGAGCGATAACTTGCAATCCACCTTCGCCTGCACCTACTGAGCTACCTGCATTTGCTTTAGGACGAGAAAGCTCATATTTAACGTAAGACTGAACGTCTTCTTTTAAAATACGACCTTTGCGACCAGTACCTTTAACAAGCGTTAAATCAACGCCAAACTCACGTGCTAAACGACGAATTGAAGGTGAAGTGTAAATCTTACCTATCGCCTTAAAATCACCTGCTTGAGGATGATGAGGAACAGGAGCTGCTTTTGGCGCTGCTGCTGGTTTTTGAGCTTCGACAGGCTTAGCTTGTGAGGGTTCATCCTGAGCTTGTCGATGGACAGGTTGCTCAATAGCAGCTGGCGCACCGCTATTAGTTTCAAGTTTAACAACCACACCACCAGTACCAATTTTGTCACCAATGTTGATTAGCACTTCTTTGATGATACCTGCATGTGACGACGGTACATCCATCGTCGCTTTATCGGTTTCAAGCGTAATAAGACCGTCTTCTTCTTGAACTTCATCACCCACGGCAACTAGCACTTCGATGACGTCAACTTCACCGTCTTCACCAATGTCAGGTACCGTCACTTCGATGATTTCACTACCACCTGAAGGAGCAGGAGTAGGAGCTGGTTCACTTACTGGAGCAGAAGCGGCTTCTTGCGCAGCAGGGGCTGAAGCTTCTGCTTTTGGCTCTTCTGCTGGTGTTTCAGCTGAACCAATAGATTCACCCAGAGCTTGTCGAAGGGTACCAATAACATCGCCTTCTTTAATTTTGTCACCAACGTTAACCGACAAAGAAACTAATTCACCAGCCATCGGCGCAGGAATATCCATCGATGCTTTGTCAGTTTCAACAGTAACGATGCCTTCGTCAGCTTCTAGGCTATCGCCAACTGCGACACAAATTTCAATGATTTCAACTTCATCGCCACCAACATCAGGGACTAGAATTTTTTGAATATCAGACATATTAAATTCTCCTAGCACCAATTATGCGTATAGCGGGTTAAGTTTGTCTGTGTCGATGTCAAAGCGTTTAATTGCTTCGGTAACAACACTGCGCTCAACTTCACCACGGTTAGCTAATTCAAATAATGAAGCAACAACAATGTATGCTGCGTTTACTTCAAAGTGACGACGCAAGTTTGCACGGCTATCTGAGCGACCAAAACCATCAGTACCTAAACAACGGTAGTCGGTATCGATAAATGCACGAACTTGATCAGAGTAATTCTTCACATAGTCAGTTGCTGAAATCGCAGGACCTTTGTCCTTAGTAATGACTTGACCGATGTAAGCTGTTTTTTGCTCTGCTTCTGGGTTTAACATATTCCAGCGTGTAACTTCTTGACCTTCGCGAGCTAGTTCATTGAATGACGTTACTGAGTAAACATCACTTGAAACACCGTAGTCGTTAGCAAGAATTTGTGCAGCTTCACGTACTTGAAGAAGAATCGTACCAGAACCCATTAACTGAACATTTGCTTTTGCAGCGGCACTTTCAACACGCTCTAGTTGATAGATCCCTTTGATGATCTGATCTTCAATATCAGCGTTTTCTGGCATTGCTGGGTGCTGATAGTTCTCGTTCATTAACGTTAAGTAGTAGAAAATGTTTTCATTGTTTTCATACATACGACGTAAACCATCGCGAACGATAACAGCAACTTCATAGCCGTATGTTGGGTCGTAAGTTACACAGTTAGGAATAAGTCCCGCTTGTACATGTGAATGGCCATCTTGGTGTTGCAAACCTTCACCGTTAAGCGTTGTACGACCTGCCGTAGCACCCAATAAGAAACCACGTGCTTGGCTATCACCTGCTGCCCATGCTAAGTCACCAACACGTTGGAAACCGAACATTGAGTAGTAAATGTAGAATGGAATAGTCGTCGCGTTACATGTTGAGTAAGACGTACCAGACGCAACCCATGATGCCATTGCACCTAGCTCGTTAATACCTTCTTGAAGTACTTGGCCTTTCTTGTCTTCACGGTAGTAAGCAACTTGGTCAGCATCTTGTGGTGTGTATTTTTGACCTTCGTGAGCGTAAATACCTACTTGGCGGAATAAACCTTCCATACCGAAAGTACGTGCTTCATCTGGAATGATTGGCACGATACGCTTACCAATTTTCTTATCTTTCAATAAGCTATTCAGCACACGTACGAATGTCATTGTTGACGACACTTCGCGCTCACCAGAACCCTTAGTTATCGCTTCAAAAGACTTAAGTGCAGGAATTTCTAACTCATCTTCTGACTGTTCACGACGTGCTGGTAATGAACCACCTAATGCTTCACGACGTGCACGCATGTACTTCATTTCTTCACTGTCTTCAGGGAAGCGGAAGAAAGGTAACTCTTCTAACTGATCGTCAGAAATTGGCATGTTGAAACGATCGCGGTACTGCTTAATAGAGTCGACATCCATCTTCTTAACGTTGTGAGCAACGTTTGCTGCTTCACCAGCTGCACCTAAACCAAAGCCTTTTACAGTTTTTGCTAGAATAACTGTTGGACGACCTTTAGTGTTCATTGCTTTGTCGTAGGCTGCGTAAACTTTTACTGGGTCGTGACCGCCACGGTTTAAGCGCCAGATGTCTTCGTCAGACATGTTAGCAACCATTGCAGCTGTTTCTGGGTACTTACCGAACCAGTTCTCACGGGTGTATTTACCACCTTTCGCTTTACAGTTTTGGTATTCACCATCAACTGTTTCATTCATCAACTGTAATAATTTACCAGATGTGTCGCGTGCTAATAATGGATCCCAGTATGAACCCCAGATAACTTTCAATACTTCCCAGCCCGCGCCGCGGAATGTACCTTCAAGTTCTTGAATGATTTTGCCGTTACCACGAACAGGGCCATCTAGACGTTGTAGGTTACAGTTAATGATAAAGCATAAGTTATCTAAACCTTCTCGTGCCGCTAAGCCGATAGCGCCTAATGCTTCTGGCTCATCACACTCACCATCACCTAAGAATGCGTAGACGCGCTGACCTGAGCAATCTTTAATGCCGCGGTCAGTTAAGTATTTTAAGAAACGTGCAGTGTAGATTGCTTGCAATGGACCTAAGCCCATAGAAACTGTTGGGAACTGCCAGTAGTCCTGCATTAAGTGAGGATGTGGGTATGAAGACAAACCTTTGCCGTCTACTTCTTGACGGAAGTTATCCATTTGCTCTTCAGTTAAAGTGCCTTCTAAGTAGCTACGAGCATAAATACCCGGAGAGATATGACCTTGAGCGAAAATAAAGTCGCCGCCATTTTCAGGACCAGCAGCTTTGAAGAAGTGATTAAAACCAACATCATATAGCATTGCTGAAGAAGCAAACGAACCGATGTGACCACCTAGTTCTAAGTCTTTCTTTGATGCACGCAATACTAGTGCCATTGCATTCCAGCGGATTGCTGCGCGGATGCGCGATTCAATAGTTTGATCTGCTGGCATGTGCGGCTCTTGTCCCGGAGGGATAGAGTTTACATAAGCAGTAGTTGCGTCAAATGGTAAATGTGTACCACCGCGACGTGCGCGATCAATTAGCTTTTCCATCAAGAAATGTGCGCGCTCTGGACCTTCGTTCTCCAGCACCGCTTCCATTGATTCCAACCACTCTTGGGTTTCAGCTAAATCTGTTTCAATATTATTAGGGAGCTCAGACATAATGTTTACTTAGTCTCCGTTAGTTTTAGTAATTTTCTTAAAGATAGTTAAGATTTCACTATCCGCTTAATTTCTTTAAAAATAGTTTCAACAAAGTTAGCTAATACGCTGCATTCGTCGAATAGAACGTTCCATACGGCTGCGTTCTTCTGTTAAATTCAGTAATACTTCTTCAATAAACGATAAGTGTTGGTGACTTGCGCCCCACGCTTTTTGGGGTTGTCCGCTCAAAATAGCTTCTAAAAGTCGTTTTCTGTAGTCTGACATTTTCGAGAAGATGTCTGGACGCTGCGCAAGTACTGTCAGGTTTTGTTCAATGTTATCGATAATTAATGTCGACATGCTGCGTGCTAAGTGCAACATAATGGCATTATGTGACGCCGCACAAATTGCCAAATAGAATTCAAATACCGCTTCAGCTTCTGCTTTGTGGTTATTTTCTATCTGAGCATCACTGATGCTTTCGTACTTGAGTTTAATGTGTTCAAAATCGGCTTCCGTTCCACGCATGGCAGCATAGTATGCCGACATGCCCTCTATGCCATAACGGAACTCAAGTAAATCAAACTGAGACTCTTTACTTTTTGCCATTAAGTCGAACAAAGGGTCGGAAAGGCCACTCAAGAGGTTGTCTGTAACAAACGTACCACCACCCTGTTTGCGAGTAACTAAGCCTCTGGCTTCCAGTTTTTGAATCGCTTCGCGTAGCGAAGGTCTAGACACTTCAAATTGTGCAGCAAGCTCGCGCTCTGGCGGTAACTTTTGACCAGACACTAAACTACCCTCAATAATCATTTGCTCTAATTGAGCCAAAATGACATCAGAGAGTTTAGGTTGTTTTGCTTTTACACTTTTAATTGCAACCATGTTCTAAGTTTTAATGCCTATCAAAATTTTTCTATCAACTAATTTGTTGAAAGAAAAATTGGTAAATTGGTCTTACCATTAAAGTTTTAATACGTTTAAACTATCAAATATTAGTCTATCTGTAAATAAAATTGCTTTTTTCAAAGGGCGTTGGAGCGATATGCCTGAGGAGAAATTAAGCATAATCCAAGCAACTACAGGTGTTGTGAGTAATCTTGTACACTGGTCTGAACAGTGCAGAAAGTTTGAGCCCCAAAAAAAAGTCGACTCTGAATATAAGTTAAATGCCGGTTTTGATGCCTAGATGAAATGCAAGGTGAGGGATATATCAGAAAGATAGAAAATAAAGAGCTACTAGCTCGAACAATTCAGAACAGTAAAAGTGATTAGGGCATGTTGACCTTTCGAGGCTATTTTTGCAGCAATTTATGAGATCTTTATGCAAGGCAGAGCTTATGCCGTGTGGTTATTCCACATAAATAAGCGATAAAGACTTTGTGCTCCTGCAAAGTCACCTTACCCTACATCCGTGTAGGGTAACACAGTAGAAAGGCACCATAAATGCTGTCCTAAGCATGTAGTAAAAGGGATTCGTTTAAATGCATTTTTCTCATTGATGCCTGCACGGATGCAGGTACTAAGATTATGCAGGAGCATAATCATCGGTACTTGCTCTGTGCGAAGAATAACTATGCGTATCACAAGTGCCGCGACAAAAATGCATTTAATTCGAACAAAATTTAACCCTGAAAGATCAACACGCCCTCGCCTTAGCTAATCACTCCCGCGAGAATTAAGGTCGCAACCACTGAGAAAAATAGCAACACATTACGTTTTGCTAATCTCACTAATAGGCAAGGCTCTGCGGTACAGTCCTCTTCATCAACCATAATATCTTCAGCCTTCTGTGCTACGTCTATCAACACACACTGAGGAGGCTTATTGAATTCAAATACATTTTCAAGCCACACTGGGAAAGCTCTTGAAAAATGACCAACAATCGTAAAGCCAAACGTGGCAATGCGCACAGGCAGCCAGTCAGCCCAAAATAGAATCTTTTTATAAACTGGCGTCAATGCATGACTTTCAGGCTCTTGTTGATAAATTTTGCGTTGCTGCTCATCCAAGCTGCATAGTAATCGATAAAACACCGCTCCGGCAGCACCAAAAACTACAAAATAAAGCATCACTGCAATGTAGTATCGATAATTCAGCCAGATAAGCGTTTGACCAAATCCATAATCTGGCAGATTCTTATCAGTAAGGAGCTGTTGATAATGTAAGTCGCACGTTGTTAACTCACCTTTAAAAGCAGAGTTCAAATAACATTTATACGTATCTCTGGTTTTAACACAGCCAAAGCAGACGATCAGTAAGCACGTTGATACAATTAAATCGAGGATACTGTCTTGAATTAAGTCGAGCACTAAAACGGTTAATGCTACGGGTAAAACGAGTAAAAGCAGTGGATACAACGTTCCTTTAACTTTGTTATGAAAATCTCGCTGATTAACAAAGTTAATATAACGTGAAAAGGCAAAATTGAACTGCCAAATTTGCGACGAAAGCTTTTTCTCCGCTGCCAATGATATGAGTAAACTAATTAATCCCATTTGATGCCCTATATCGAACGAACCTTCTAACCCTATTGTGAGCCTAACAATGCTATCAGTGACGGCTAAGCTTAACGACTGCCAAGTAATGATCTAAAATGCTGCCAGTCGAATGCCTCGCCGGGGTCAGTTTTTCTGCTTGGTGCAATATCACAATGCCCTACTATATTATTATGTCGGATAAGTGGGTAAGATTCTTGCAGTTTATTCACTAAGCTGACCAGTTGCTGATACTGCATTTTGGTGTAAGGTGTTGTGTCAGTGCCCTCAAGCTCTACACCAATCGAAAAATCATTACATTTTTCACGCCCTTCAAAACAAGAAACTCCAGCATGCCAAGCTTTGTCATTGAACGAAACATACTGGATAATTTCACCATCGCGGCGAATTAGGCAATGTGCAGATACTTGCAATTGATAGATATCTTCGAAATAACTATCTGCACTCGGATCTAATCGACCCAAAAATAAGTCGGTAATATAAGGTCCACCAAATACCCCCGGCGGTAGCGATATATTGTGAACAACGAACAAACTAATTTCGTCTTCTGGCGATCTTGGCGTGAAGTGAGGCGACGGTTGGTGATTTGCGACATCAAGCCAACCCGATTGAGAAATTTTCATTAGGTTTTAGCAACAGCCTTTTGTTACAGCTTTTTAAACACTTTTAACACAATTATACCAGTTGAAATAAATATTTAATCACTTCAGAGCTATGTCAGGGAAGTTAGAATAAAGCAAATTTATGCTGTTGTAGTCATTCTCCAACGAGGAAATTTGTGAAGTTATCACTTTCCTGACAAGCTCCCAGAGGGCGAGTTTAAAAGGCTTATATGCTGCGTTATTGATTTTGACAAGGGAATAACCATTCTCTGTAATCAAAGCCTTGCCTATAAGCCTTTTAATTCTCGCTGAATGGTCAAATATTTAATTCAACTGGTATTACACGTATGATAACTAATAACGCGCAGCTAAATATACATGGTAGGGAATATGTCGTTCGATCAAGATCCAATTGATAATAGCAATAAGGGGACAAACAAAGCGCAACAACAGCAACAAAGCGATCAACAAGAAATAGGTCGAGGATTTACTTGGATTGCTTGGATACTTGGCTTTGGCGTGATTGCCTTCGCCTTTCAAGGTTTGCTAGAAAATCAATGGAATCCAAATCGAGCTCCAGATTCTTCATATACATCTACTGGCAATGCGAGTGTTGTCCTCAAACAAAATCGCCAAGGGCATTACATTACGAGCGGTCTAATAAATGGTGAGCCAGTTGTTTTTTTATTGGACACTGGTGCGACGCAAGTATCTATACCCAGTCATATTGCACAAAATTTAGATCTCACTACGTTTGGTCAATATCCGGTGCAAACAGCAAACGGTACGGTGACGGTTTACCGCACTCAATTAGATAGCTTATCCGTAGGCAACATTCAGCTGCGCGACGTACCTGCACACATTAACCCGGGAATGAAAAGCGACGAAATTCTGTTAGGCATGAGCGCACTAAAAAGGGTAGAATTCCGCCAAACGGGTAATCAGCTTATCCTCGAGCAGAGGTAAATAAGCAAATAGAAGAGAACAAAGTTAAGCAAGCAACATATATTGTTGCGGACTTAATTAACCGAGTGCTTCAAAACCCGCGCTTCAAAAACCTGCGCTTAATAAAGCAGTAAAGAAGCATCACTACAAACAAGCAACCATAAATGTAAGAGAAAATACTTTAATGTCTTTAGCATCCATCTCGCCAGCACTTGAACGCGATATTCAGCACACTGTTACATGGGCTCTTCAAGAAGATCTAGGTTTATCACCAACTGACAAAATTGATGCTCAGTGTGATGTTACCGCAATGCTTATTCCAGAAGATAATACTGCTGTTGCGACTATTGTATGTCGCGATGAGGCGATAGTTTGCGGGGTTGCTTGGGTTAACGAAGTTTTCAAGCAGCTAGATGAAAGTCTAAATTCAAGCACTCAAATCACGTGGTTTGTGAATGACGGTGAAAAAGTAAAACCGAATACCGTTCTGTGCGAACTAACCGGTAATGCAAGACTGCTATTAACAGGCGAACGCGCTGCACTTAACTTTCTTCAAAGTCTATCCGGCACTGCGTCATTAACTGCACAATATGTATCAGAATTAAGTGATAAGAAAACTAAGTTACTGGATACACGTAAAACCATTCCAGGTCTTCGCAGTGCGCAAAAATATGCTGTTGCTTGTGGTGGTGGCACGAATCATCGTATCGGACTTTTTGACGCTTATCTTATTAAAGAGAACCATATTGCTGCATGTGGCGGCATTGCAAACGCAGTGTCGACGGCAAGAGAGAACAAGCCTGAAATTAATGTAGAAGTTGAAGTAGAAAACTTCGATGAGCTAAATCAAGCGTTAGAGGCTGGTAGCGACATTATTATGCTAGACAACTTCACAACAACAATGATTGAGCAAGCAGTAAAAATTACTACTGATTACAACCAAGCGCATAACCAAGCAACTAAATTAGAAGTCTCTGGTAATATGACAATAGAAACACTCCGTGAATATACGAAAGCAGGTGTTGACTACATTTCATCTGGCGCATTAACTAAACATGTTAATGCCGTCGATTTATCGATGCGATTTAATTAGCCTATCGCAAGTTTTGGCATCGCATAAAACGCTACTCAGAAATTAAGCGCTAGCTTCAATGCGAAAAGCATTGGCACCACTTATATTAAGTGGTGCCTACGTCATTATTTAAAAGCTTTCTGCTGTTCTCTCGCCCAAAAACTTACCAAATGGTTAACTTATTGTTTTTCCAATATACTCTTTTAGTTATTAGCAGTACTGATTAGACTAACCTGCAATAACTTCAGTTCTTTTTATAAGCAAAAAACATAAAAAACGTTAAGTTTTAATGAAATCGCATATTTTTGTTAAAAAATATGCGATTTTAGGTAAAAAAAAGCTTTTTTGGGTTTTACAAGTGTAATTTTTTGTTGCAGTATTGCCTCAGCCCCCGTAATAAAGATGGAAATATTATTATGAAAACGACACTACAAAACATCCTAACAGCGAAAAAAGGCCAACAAGGCTTCACGTTAATCGAATTAATGATCGTTGTTGCGATTATCGGTATTCTTGCTGCAGTGGCATTGCCAGCGTACAAGACCTATACAGAAAGAGCAAGATTCTCAGAAGTTGTTCTAGCTGCAACCCCGGCTAAAACAGCCGTTGACGTTTGTTTTCAAACAGGCACAAGCTGTGTTGCTCTAGATGAGACTAACACTGGTTGGGCAAACTCAAACTTAGTTGCTTCTGTAGCTATCGATGCAGACATGCAAGATACAACGGACGACGGTGTTGATAACCCTACTTTACAAAGTAATGATATCATTATCACTGTTACTTCTTCTACAGCTGAGTTTACTGGTGGTCCTTACACTTATATTTTAACAGGCCGACCTACAACAGCTGGTGACTCTTTAACATGGACGGCTACTGGCACTTGCCAAACAGCAGGGCTTTGTTAATATCGCAGAAATACTTTTAAAAAAGCCCGAAAGGGCTTTTTTTTCGTCTGCAAAATATTAACTATTAATTTTCAATACTTACTATCTGTTGTATGCTAAATGTATAATTCTCTTGTTTTTATAGACTACTTGGCTTTCCCGAACTCCATGTAAGCCCTTTTCCTAAACAAGAGCAACATATTCAATTTATTAAAAGACACCGACCTAATATGAAAGGAACCCACCAACAATCTAGTTTATTATCAGCATTAGCAAAGCATAATTTAATTGCTTCAACTCAGTTAGATATGCTGAGTGAAGAATACGCTAAACAAGATAAAACAATTGTTAGATTTTTAGTAGAAGATAAAGGGCTCAACGGGCAAACTATTGCTTCTATATTTTCACGTTCCTTCGGTTACCCGTTAATAGACTTAAAGCAATTTGACACCTCACTCGTTCCTGAAGGTATCCGCAATGAAAAGCTGATCCGAAAACACCACGCCCTTCCCTTGTACTTGCGTGGGAAAGTGCTTTTTGTTGCTATGTCGGATCCAACAGATATCGATGCGTTGGAAGATATTCAATTTAATACTGGCTTTACTACAGAGTTAGTCATCGCTGATGAGAAAAGTTTACAAGACTCGATTGAAACAGCTTTAGAGTCAGAATCCGACGCACTAGATATCAGTGATATGGATACCGCAGAGCTTGGTGGTATAGAAGTACAGGACGAAAGCAGAGATGAGGATACCGTCGGCCAAGAACAAGACGACGCGCCTATTGTTGTTTATATCAATAAAATTTTATTAGATGCGATTAAAAAAGGCGCATCGGATTTACATTTTGAACCTTACGAACATTCCTACCGCATTCGCTTCCGTATCGACGGTATTTTAAATGAGATAGCAAGACCCCCAGTGACGCTTGCCTCTCGAATGGCAGCTCGTCTAAAAGTAATGTCAAAGCTTGATATCGCCGAGAGACGTGTACCGCAAGATGGGCGAATAAAGCTAGCACTCTCTAAGAAAAAATCCATCGATTTTCGTGTTTCAACCTTGCCTACTATGTGGGGCGAGAAAATTGTAATGCGTATCTTAGACTCCTCTAGCGCGATGCTGGGTATTGATATGCTGGGGTATGAAAAAGACCAAAAAGACATTTATATGGAAGCGCTAGATCAACCACAAGGGATGATTTTAGTGACAGGTCCGACAGGCTCTGGTAAAACCGTTTCCTTGTATACAGGCCTTAATATCCTGAATACAGCCGAGCGAAATATTTCTACAGCAGAGGATCCTGTTGAAATTAACTTAGAAGGTATTAACCAAGTACAAATTAATACCAAAGCAGGGTTAACCTTCCCAAGCGCACTTCGTTCGTTCCTTCGCCAAGATCCCGATATTGTCATGGTCGGTGAGATTCGTGATTTAGAAACAGCAGAAATCGCGATTAAAGCAGCTCAAACTGGTCACCTTGTATTATCGACACTTCATACAAATTCTGCTGCAGAAACGTTAACCCGTCTACTGAATATGGGCGTCCCTGCGTTTAACGTAGCAAGCTCAGTCAGTATTATCATTGCCCAGCGTCTTGCGAGACGTTTGTGCACGCAATGTAAAACACCTGACGACATCCCGCACGAGCACTTGTTAAAAATGGGATTTCCTGCAGATAAATTAGGTACTTTTGAGGTTTATAAACCGGTTGGTTGTGATGAATGTACTAATGGCTATAAAGGGCGCGTTGGTATATATGAAGTAGTAAAAATAACAGGAGAAGTCGCCACAATTATTATGGAAGGTGGTAACTCTTTAGATATAGCTCAGCAATTTCATCGAGAAGGGTACAATAATCTACGTCAATCTGGCATTGTTAAGGCAATGAACGGTGTTACAAGTATTGAAGAAGTAAACCGTGTCACCGCTGGCTAAACTTTACCTTTAATTAATTAGATATTGTATTAACAGTATGCTTTTATAAGAATAATAAATACAGTTAACCACTGAATAATATAGGAAGTCCACATGGCAGTATCCTCGGCATCAAAAGTAGCCGCTTCTAAGAAAAAAACGAAGAAGCCACAAACAAAACCGAATGACACCTTTATTTGGCAAGGGGTTAACCGAAAAGGTAAAAAGATTTCGGGTGAGTTGTCTGCCGCTTCAATTCTTGAGCTTAAAGCGCAGCTGAGAAAGCAAGGTATCACACCCGGAAAAATAAAGAAGAAGCCCAGACCATTATTCGGCATTGGTGGTGGTGCCAAACCTATAAAGCCAGCAGATATTGCTGTAGTAACGCGACAGATAGCAACAATGCTAGGGGCAGGTGTACCACTTGTGCAAAGCATTGAAATGATAGCTAAAGGCAATGACAACGCCAATATGCAAAAGCTACTAACAGACATTGGCGTCAAGCTTGCGTCTGGTCTGCCTCTATCCGAATGTTTACGTGAGCATCCCCGATATTTTGATGAGTTATACTGCGATCTCGTTGCGTCAGGAGAGCAATCAGGTGCGTTGGAAACTATTTACGACCGGATAGCTACTTACAAAGAAAAAGCAGAAGCACTTAAAGCAAAAATCAAGAAAGCCTTGACGTATCCCATTGCTGTTCTAGTTGTTGCGTTTGTAGTAACATCAATCTTGCTTATATTTGTTGTCCCCACATTCCAAGAAATCTTCGAAAGTTTTGGCGCGGAGCTACCTGCATTTACGCTTCTAGTTATCGCTATTTCAGAGTTTATGCAGGCGTATTGGTATCTTGGCTTAGGTGGTCTTTTTATCGCAGGATTCTTGTTTAAGAAAACTCATCAAAACAGTCAAGATTTTAGAGATAAAGTCGACAGGAGTATTTTAAAAATTCCTGTCATTGGTGATATTTTAGATAAAGCTGCTGTGGCTCGCTATGCACGAACTTTGTCAACAACTTTCGCTGCAGGTGTACCACTTATCGATGCACTAGAATCTGCTGCAGGAGCCTCTGGCAACGCCGTTTATCGCGATGCAATACTGGAAATTCGCTCAGAGGTGTCATCTGGTATGCAGATGAACTTAGCGATGCGCAACTCACAGATATTTCCCGATATGGTTATTCAAATGGTCGCCATTGGTGAGGAATCTGGTGCTGTTGATGATATGCTTGCGAAAGTGGCAAATGTTTATGAAGCCGAAGTAGACAACGCAGTTGATAACCTGACTGCATTGCTAGAGCCAATGATTATGGCAGTTTTAGGTGTTGTTATCGGTGGTTTAATTGTTGCGATGTATCTACCTATTTTCCAAATCGGTCAAGTTGTATAGCAACACTATGCCAATTAATTGAGTGATGTGGTGTTAAATAGCCTTTAGCACCATTATAATTTTCCACACACCTAAGTTCTTCCGAGATCTCCATGTTATTAGATCAAGTCATTTCGACTTTTGAACAAGTCCCCGTTTTTTATTTAGTCACTGTAACCATTTTTTCCCTTATGGTGGGGAGTTTTCTTAACGTGGTTATATATCGCTTACCTAAGATAATGGAATATACATGGTATCAAGAATGCCGAGAATACCTCAGCGACGAAGTAGCTGCTAAACCAACTCGTGAGTTAAAACCTATCACGCTATCTAAGCCTAATTCAGCATGCCCTCATTGTGGGAAAGCAATTAAGTTCTATGAAAATATCCCTGTAATTAGCTGGTTGCTTTTAAAGGGTAAATGTTCGAACTGCAAAACCCCGATCAGCAAACGCTACCCAATAATTGAATCGGTAACAGCAATGCTAGGTTTAGTTGTAGCTAGCCACTATGGTGTCACATGGGTTGCTTTTTGGGTATTACTGCTAACCTTTGCGCTTATCGCGTTAACCATGATTGATTTAGACCATATGCTACTGCCGGATCAAATTACTTTGCCGATTCTATGGTTAGGCCTTTTAATAAACCTCAACGGCATAATAGTGCCGCTAGAAGAAGCATTAATAGGTGCAGTTGCAGGTTATATGAGCCTGTTTAGTATTTTCTGGCTATTTAAATTGCTCACAGGAAAAGACGGAATGGGTCATGGCGATTTCAAACTCGTCGCATTATTCGGCGCCTGGATGGGTTGGCAATTACTTCCACTACTTATTTTAATGGCGTCATTTGTTGGTGCTGTCGTTGGTATTTCATTAATGATGTTTAAAAACCACCAACGCGATCAGGCGATTCCATTTGGTCCCTATTTAGCTGTCGCTGGCTGGGTTTGCTTGTTATGGGGTAATGGCATTTGGTCTTGGTATTTATCACAATTGGGATAATACCTACATAAATAGCGCATATAAGAAATGACATGAAGAATATGATTATCGGACTAACCGGCGGAATAGGTAGCGGTAAAACAACCGTTGCCAATATGTTTATAGAACTAGGCATTGACGTTGTCGATGCGGACGTTGTCGCACGTGAAGTTGTCGAAGTCGGTACCTCTACATTAGAATCGATAGCGGATCATTTCGGTAAAGATGTATTACATCAAGACGGCTCTTTAAATAGAGCTGCGCTAAGAAAGATCGTATTCCATACGCCAGACGAAAAAGTTTGGCTAAATAACTTGCTCCACCCGCTTATTAGAGATGAAATGTCGCGTCAATTGGCACTGTGCCTATCGCCTTATTGTTTGTTAATTGCACCGCTTTTATTCGAGAATGGGTTAGATAAGCGCGTCAATAGGTCACTCGTTATCGACGTGCCTGAAGATATTCAAATCGCTCGGACGTTATCGAGAGACAATAGCGATGAGACCACCATTAGGAACATTATTAAAGCACAAGTTAACCGGAAAGAAAGGCTTTCAAAGGCTGATGACATTATCGATAACAGTGGTGATGACCTTAATTCAGTACGAGAACAAGTCCTCAAGCTACATAACACTTATCTAACGTTAGCAAAGTAGTAATCAATCTAGATAGAGCACTAGCAAGCACAAGTTTCTGATTTTTCAAGATATTGCAAAAAAGTGTCGCCATTTGAAAATACTATGGTTAGTATAGGTGTACACTTTAGCCGCAACATATTGTAATGACGTCAGTTTTATATGAGCACCCGCTAAACGAGCGGATTCGAAACTACCTCAAACTTGAGCAATTATTCGCTCAAGCTGACAGTTGCTCACCTGACAATATTGCTAATAACTATCACGTCTTCTTCAACGCCATTTTTGCCATTCTCGGTACGTTAGAACGCAATGATATACGCGGCGAACTCATCAAAGACTTAGAACGCTTAGAGCAACATTTAGTTCTTTGGTCCCAATCCCCCGAAATCAATAGCTCAGCGCTAGAAGAAAACTTAAAACAAACCGTGAGTTTAATTTGCACATTAAGAAGTGGCGCTCCTCCATGGGCATCACTGCGCAATGACAAGTTGCTATCATCAATTAAGCAACGATTTGCGATCCAAGGTGGAAGCTCGACATTTGATCTACCGCAGTTGCAATTTTGGTTAAATCAGCCTGAACAGAACGTGCAAGAAAGCCTAGAATATTGGCTGAGTAAATTGGCTAAGCTAGAGCAAGGCATTTCACTCATTCTGAAATTTTTACGACAAAAATCTGATTTCGATACTATCGCGACAGAAAAAGGCTTTTACCAAGACAATGGGGAAGGCTTACTTTTGTTGCGTATCAAGGTAGACAGTAACCTACAGTGTTATCCTACCGTTAGTGGTAATCGCTTCAGATATTCTATTCGCTTTATGTTGCCATGTGAGAAAGAAGGCCGTAAATATACCAGCGACCCAGTTAAGTTTGAACTAGCCCGTTGCTAGCGCTATACTCCGCGATTATTAATCTCAGCGTCTATTTAGTTTTATGTCACTTACCGTTAATTGCCCTACTTGCGATAAAAAAGTCGCTTGGAAAGAAGAAAATACTTTCCGTCCATTCTGTTCAGAACGCTGTAAGTTGATTGATTTAGGTGATTGGGCAGAAGAAAATCACAAAATTAGTCAGCCAATGCAAAGCGCAGAGCCCATGTCAGAAGAAATGATTGATGCATTAGAAGAGCAGTTTCTTCAACACCATAAGTTTTTTGTCGAACCAGAGTAGGCTGTGAAATCCAGTTAACAAGAGTACTTCGGTAGACCGCCGAGGCAAAAACTAAACGGGGACTGAAAATAGTCCCCTTGCAAGTAAACAGAGACTTCGTTTAATCCTACATTGCCATCAATTTTTCAACGATAACGCCGTTAGCTGCTGGAAAGTCTAAATCGGCAAGTGACTGGATATTGCACCATTGTTGTTCGTTTCCTTCAGCTGAGTTTGGCTCACCACTAAATTGTTCAACCAGGAAGATATCTAATTTCACTTTCTTGTCGCCGTAATCATGGTTAATTTCCATAAATGGCGTGCATGCCAATACATCTATCGAAATTTCCTCGTTAAGCTCCCTGTATAGCGCTTGAGCAACCGTTTCGCTATTTTCCACCTTACCACCTGGAAACTCCCATTTCCCGCCTTGGTGTGCGCCTTGATGACGACGCGTTAAAAACACCTGTCCATCTCTTAAGACGACTCCGACTGCTACATGAACCTGCTTCAATTTGTTACCCCTCCGTAAAATCTGAGCATTAAAAAAGGGGAATAAATCCCCTTTTTAAGTAATTATCCTAAGCGGAGCTAGCTAAGCTTACCGTGACACTGTTTGTACTTTTTACCTGAGCCACATGGACAAGGCTCATTACGACCTACTCTTGGCATTTGTTGCTCCGGAGCTACTTCATTTGTCGCCGACTCATGTTGAAAGTTCTTTGGTTGCTCATCCGCTTTACGGTGCTGCTCTTCAACCGCTTCAACGTCTGACTCGGCTTGAATACGTACTTTGCTCAAAATGCCGATAACATCATATTTTAAGTTATCAAGCATTTCGGAGAATAGCTCGAACGACTCGCGCTTGTATTCTTGCTTAGGGTTCTTCTGGGCATAGCCACGTAAGTGAATACCTTGACGCAAATGATCCATTGCCGATAAATGCTCTTTCCAGTGTGAATCTAAACTCTGAAGCATAACTGCTTTCTCAAACTGGCGAATAACGTCTGCACCTACCATTTCTTCCTTCGCTTTATACGCAGCTTCGAAAGTCTCAACAATCTTCTCGCGTAGTGTTTCTTCGTGCAGACTCTTATCTTCTTCCAGCCATTTAGAAATTGGTAATTCCGTGTTGAATTCCCCTTTTAAGCGCTCTTCAAGGCCAGGTACATCCCACATTTCTTCTAACGATTGCGGAGGAATGTGTTGATCAATAATGCCAGTTAATACATCGTTACGTATTACACTAACAACTTCGCCAATATCACTTTCATTTAGTAATTCATCACGTTGCTCGTAAATGACTTTACGTTGATCGTTAGCAACATCGTCAAATTCAAGCAATTGCTTACGAATATCGAAGTTACGACCCTCTACCTTGCGCTGAGCATTTTCAATACTCTTAGTTACCCAAGGATGCTCAATAGCTTCACCGCGTTCCATACCTAGTTTACGCATCATGTTAGCAATACGCTCTGATGCAAAGATACGCATTAAGCCATCTTCCATCGATAGGTAGAAACGAGTTGAACCAGCATCACCTTGGCGACCTGAACGACCACGTAATTGGTTATCGATACGGCGAGATTCATGACGTTCAGTTGCGATAATATGTAAACCACCAAGCTCAAGCACTTTGTCGTGCTCTTCTTTCCACTCAGCCTTTACTTTTTCGATTTGTTCTTCGGTTGGATTTGAAAGCTTGGCAATAGCAGCGTCTAAGTTACCACCTAATACGATATCGGTACCACGACCAGCCATGTTAGTTGCAATCGTTACCGCGCTAATCTTACCTGCCTCGGCTACAATCTCAGCTTCCTGTTGGTGGAATTTAGCATTCAATACCTTGTGCTTAATCTTAGATTTCTTCAAGAATGCAGATAAGAATTCTGATGTTTCAATACTGATAGTACCAACAAGTACAGGCTGACCACGGTCAACACAGTCTTTGATATCTTCCAAAATAGCTTCGTATTTTTCTTCAGCTGTTAAGTAGATAAGGTCTGCCATATCTTTACGAACCATTGGTTTATTCGTCGGAATAATGACCGTTTCAAGACCGTAGATATGATTGAATTCAAAAGCTTCTGTATCAGCAGTACCTGTCATACCTGACAGCTTTTCATAAATACGGAAGTAGTTTTGGAACGTGATTGACGCTAAGGTTTGGTTTTCATTCTGAATGCGCACACCTTCTTTAGCTTCAACAGCTTGGTGCAAACCTTCAGACCAACGACGGCCTTCCATTGTACGGCCAGTGTGCTCGTCTACAATGACAATTTCATCTTCTTTAACGATGTAGTCTACATCTTTCTGGAACAGGTTATGAGCGCGCAATGCAGCCATTACGTGGTGTAGCAATGAAATATTCGCGGCAGCAAACAGTGAATCACCTTCCTTGATAAGGCCTTTCTCACTTAAGATTTCCTCAACACGCACCTGACCACGCTCTGTTAAATAAACCTGCTTTGCTTTCTCGTCAATGGTAAAGTCACCAACAACGAAATCTTCGGACTGACCTGTTTCTTCGTCTTTGTCTTCTTCACTTTGACGCTCTAAGCTCGGTACAATCGTATTAATTGCTTGGTAAAGCTCTGAACTGTCTTCTGCTTGGCCAGAGATAATCAGTGGTGTTCTTGCTTCATCGATAAGGATAGAGTCAACCTCATCCACTACAGCAAAGTTAAGTGGGCGCTGAACGCGATCGTCGATGGTAAACGCCATGTTGTCACGCAGGTAATCGAAACCAAACTCGTTGTTAGTACCGTAAGTGACATCACATTCATATGCTAACTTTTTGTCAGCTTGTGACATGCCAGGAATGTTACAGCCAACAGTAAGGCCTAAAAATTCAAATAATGGACGTGACCAATCAGCATCACGCTTTGCAAGATAATCATTCACGGTAACAACGTGAACACCTTTGCTTGATAATGCATTTAAGTATGAAGGAAGTGTCGCTGTAAGTGTTTTACCTTCACCAGTGCGCATTTCGGCAATCTTACCTTGGTTCAACACCATGCCACCGATCATTTGAACATCGAAGTGACGCATGCCAAATACACGTTTACTCGCTTCACGAACAACGGCAAATGCCTCGGGTAAGATAGCCTCGAGAGTCTCACCGCTACTAACGCGCTCTTTAAATTCTGTAGTTTTAGCTTTCAACTCTTCATCAGACAGCGCTTCTATTGTCGCTTCCAATGCGTTTATCTTGTGTACTTCTTTGCGCATTTTCTTCAATAGTCTGTCATTGCGACTACCGAATACCTTTGTCATTAACTTTACAAACATCTTGTTAAACCATGTTCAGAAGAGAAAATCTTCAACTACTAAAATAAAGAGCAAAGGGACAGGCCCTTTACTAAAACTTAAAATTTTTTCGGGATTATTTTGCTTTGCGATACACGTACTTAATAGGGTTAATTTGCGTGTTATTACGCAGAATCTCATAGTG
Organism: uncultured Thalassotalea sp.; assembly: GCA_947492575.1. Taxonomy (GTDB): domain Bacteria; phylum Pseudomonadota; class Gammaproteobacteria; order Enterobacterales; family Alteromonadaceae; genus Thalassotalea_F. The sequence continues at coordinate 540,190 of CANLNK010000001.1, read as the reverse complement.
TACATGAGGCCCAGTAGAGCGTCCCGTACTGCCCATTCTCGCAATAACCTGCCCTTTCTCGACTACGTCGCCAAGGTTTACTAACAACTCTTTGTTGTGGCCGTAACGAGTTTTGTAACCGTCACCGTGGTCAATTTCAATTAAGTTGCCATAACCATAACGCTCACTAGCCCAAGTAATAACACCACCTGCTGTCGCAATAATTGGCGCATCTTCTTTACCAGCAAAGTCTACACCTTTATGCATGGCAGGTCGCTTACTAAACGGGTCTTTACGAATACCGTAATAAGAAGAGAGCCAGCCTTTAACAATAGGTCGTCCCGACAAATAGCTACTGCTTTGTATATGGTGACCTAAAGTGAGTGATTCAAGTACCTTTAACTGTTTTTCTTCTTTGTCTAATTCTTGCTCAAGCGCATTTATCTCTAGCAATAACTCAGCGAGTGTCTTGTTATTAACGGTTTCTGTACTTTGAACCGGACCACCAGATGGCGGTAATTGGTCAAAATTAAACTCTTGTTCAGGTATATCGTTTTCATCAGCAAGTCTGTCACCAAGTGCGTTTAAACGCAGTACTTGTGACTGCAGCTCTGCCAACTTTAATGTTAGAGCAATGACTTGTTGCTTATCACTGGATTCCACTTCATTCACTGGAAGTGCTGTATCGATAGTGACGTTATCTGTAAGAATCGTTTGAGGAATAGCTTTAGAAGAAATAAAAAGGTGAACAATCAGGCCGGAAACCAGAGCAAAAACGCCAATAGCGGACAGCCAATGAAGCTTTGAAAGTTTCATTGAAAATCTAACGTTTTTTCCACGGTATAGTAGTGTTAAACTCATAAATCCCAGTCTTGATTGTGCGAAGCTAGTTTAAGCTTGAGTTACGCTATGTATAGAAAAACCAAAAATCCTATTGATGTATCGTTATTAATCAATAAGACGAGCGGCACTTTGGCACAAATCAACCAAAAAACCAACTTTTTAAAACAAATCAGCTCAATTGTACGACAAATATGCCCTGATCTACCAGTAGATACTTGGCGAATAGGTAACATTAAACAGAACGTCGTCGTTATTGAGGTAGTTTCTGCGGTTTGGAGCCAACGACTGCAATTTGAAAAGAACCGTATTGCACAAACACTGTCGCAAGCGAGCAATGGGGACATCAACCAAATTCAGATCAAAGTTACACCTGAGTTTTCAAGCCAAGTAGCGCAAGCACACAATAAAGCAGTAGAAGCTAAGCAAGAAAAGCCAAAGAAGCATTTGTCGACTTCTACTGCCGAGCAATTAAAAGAGGTCGCCGAAAAGGCGCCAAAATCACTTCAGGAAAAATTACTTAAGCTAGCAGCACTGGCCAATGACGAAAAGTTTAAAGACACATAAGGGCTAGCCCTTAGAAAGTAAAAAGCCAGCGTATGATGCTGGCTTTTGGGATTAACACTTGTTGACTAAGCTAGCGCACCAGCTTCTTGGAACATAATTGGTGCAGCAGCTTCATCTTCATATGTTACCCACTCCCAAGCTTCAGTTTGCTTGAAAACTTCTCGAAGTAACATGTTGTTCAGAGCGTGGCCTGATTTAAACGCACGTAACTCACCTAAAATGCTTACGCCGCCCATGTACAAATCACCAATTGCGTCAAGAATCTTATGCTTTACGAATTCATCATCGTAACGAAGCTCTTCTGGGTTCAGCATACGATAGTCATCAAGTACTATCGCATTTTCTAGGCTGCCGCCTAACGCTAGGTTATGCGAACGCAAAAACTCAATATCTTTCATAAAGCCGAAAGTACGCGCACGGCTGATTTCTTTGATAAATGACGATGACGTTAAATCCATCGTCATATTTTGACCGGTTTTGGCTATGACAGGGTGATCAAATTCAATGGCAAAATCAACTTTAAAACCTTCATAAGGTAAAAGCTCTGCCCATTTATCACCTTCTTCAACACGAATTGGCTTTTTGATGCGCAAAAAGCGTTTGGCAACGTTCTGCTCTTCAATACCAACCGACTGGATTAGATAAACAAAAGGTAATGAGCTGCCGTCCATAATAGGAACTTCTGGCGAGTTTACGTCGATAACTAAGTTATCTAAACCTAAACCCGCTACTGCAGCTAGTAGATGCTCGACGGTGGAAATCTGCACACCTTCTTCATTAACCAAACAAGTACATAGCGTTGTTTCGCCAACAGCTTCTGGCGATGCTTTAATATCAACAACAGGATCAAGGTCTACACGACGGAATACAATACCCGTGTTTGCAGGCGCAGGACGGAGAGTGACCCTTACCTTTTCACCTTTGTGCAAACCAACACCAACTGCTGAAACGCTATCTTTTAATGTACGTTGTTTAATCATACTTGCCTTAAATTAGCCAAAAAATTTCGGAAAACATCCGACCACCTACTAGAGCGGTGGCGTAATATATCAAAATTTACCAGCAAAATCAAAATCGCCACATATTTGGCGTTTTTTTGCGTAAAACTCGCTAGAGTTTGTTAGACAGATTATCTGCCTGACGATTAGTCAGCTTGCTTACGTAAAAACGCTGGAATATCTAAGTACTCGTCTAACGCTTGCGCATTTTGCTTCACTGGCTCTGCAGCTTGGTTGCTTTCCGGCAGAGCAATTTGCGCTTGTTGCGGCTGACCTTGTGCTACATAGTCTCCACCTACAACTTGCTGGTGTTCAACAGGTGCAGGGTTAACAAGTGTAATATCAGGTTTATGCGCAGCGCCGATACCTGTCGCAACTACCGTTACACGTAGCTCATCAGTCATTTCTGGGTCAATCACAGCACCAACAACTACCGTTGCATTCTCTGATGCAAAGGCTTTCACAGCGTTACCAACTGTTTCGAATTCATCGATGCTGATATCCATACCCGCAGTAATGTTAACTAAAATACCGCGTGCACCCGCCAAGTCGACATCTTCAAGTAATGGGCTAGAAATAGCAGCTTCAGCTGCTTCTTCAGCACGGTCTTCACCTGATGCTAAACCAGAACCCATCATCGCAGTGCCCATTTCAGACATCACTGTGCGAACATCGGCGAAATCCACGTTTATGAGTCCCGGGCGTGTAATAAGTTCCGCAATGCCTTGAACAGCACCTAATAAAACATTGTTTGCAGCTTTAAATGCGTCAAGCAGTGACGTACCTGGGCCTAAAACTTTTAATAACTTTTCATTAGGAATCGTAATTAATGAGTCTACGTGCTTAGCTAAGAATTCGATCCCTTGCTCTGCGTAGTTCATACGTTTCTTGCCTTCGAACGGGAATGGTTTAGTCACAACAGCAACAGTTAAGATCCCCATTTCTTTAGCAACTTCAGCAACCACTGGCGCAGCACCTGTACCTGTACCACCGCCCATACCAGCAGCGATAAAGATCATATCGGCACCTTGTAGCGTTTGCTTAATTGTTTCGCGATCTTCTTCAGCAGCACGACGACCAATTTCTGGATTAGCGCCAGCACCAAGACCTTTTGTTACATCACCACCAATTTGTAATGTAACATTTGCAGACGAATTGCGAAGCGCCTGTGAATCAGTGTTAGCCGTGATAAACTCAACACCTTCGATAGTTTGGCTTACCATGTGCTCGACAGCGTTACCACCACCGCCACCAACGCCAACCACCTTAATGACTGCTTCTTCGTTGTGATCTTCCATCAATTCAAACATTTTATTCTCTCCGTTTTTAACGTTTTTGTTCCACCAAAAAATTAAACTTCTGTCATTCAAAAGCTAACCAAGGCTATGCCAAGTAAAGCCAGTGAATAACGCTTAAAACTCACCCTTAAACCAGGCATGAATGCGTGACCATAGATCTGTCACACCTTCGACATTCTTTTTACTCGCTTCTTCATTACCACTTTCCTGCAGGCCGTAATGAAGCAGGCCAACAACTGTTGAATACGTTGGGTCATCAACATATTCATTTAACCCTTCGACAGGTAACGGTTTAGCTATGCGTACCGGCATCTGGAAAACTTCTTCAGCAAATTCCACTACCCCTTCCATTTTCGATGTACCACCGGTTAATACATAACCTGCGGCAATTTGATCGACTAAACCCGCCTCTCTCAATTCTTCTTGAATTAATTCAAATAGTTCATGGTAACGAGGCTCAACCACTTCTGACAGTGTATGGCGCGACATAGTACGTGCAGGACGTCCACCGACACTTGGCACTTCAATGCTCTCTTCCATACTTACCATTTGACGAAGTGCACAGGCATACTGCACTTTGATATCTTCTGCATGGCTAAGCGGCGTTCTAAAAATTTTCGCGATATCACTTGTTACTTGGTTACCTGCAACAGGAATAACCGCAGTGTGACGAAGCGCACCACCAGTGAATACGGTTAAGTCCATCGTACCAGCACCGATATCTACCACACAGATACCTAATTCTTTCTCATCTTCAGTGACTACCGCGTAGCTTGACGCTAGGGCTGAAAAAATTAGCTGATCTGCTTTAAGTTCGCAGCGCTCGACACACTTCACTAAATTTTTCGCCATATCGTTAGCGCAGGTAACAATATGTACTTTTGCTTCCATACGCACACCAGACATGCCTATCGGGCTTTTAATACCGTCCTGACAGTCAATGCTAAATTCTTGTGGCAACACATGTAGCATACGGCGTTCTGCCGAAATAGGTACCGAGCGCGCAGTGTGAATAACGTTATCAACGTCTTCTTGCACAACTTCATTGTCGCTAATAGGCACCATACCGTTTTCATTTTGACAACTGATATGTTTACCAGAAATACCCAAGTAGATTGAGCTAATACGGCAATCGGCCATTAGCTCGGCTTCGTTAATAGCGCGTTGAATTGATTGAATAACCAAGTTCAAATCGTTTACGCCACCTTTATCCATGCCTCGTGACGGCTGATTGCCGACACCAACGATACTTAGCTTATTTTCTGGCGTTATCTCACCCACGGCGACCGATATTTTCGAGGTGCCGATATCTAAGCCAACTACTAATTTTCTGTCTGCTACTTTCGCCATCAAATTAAACTCTTTGCTCTGTTACTGCAGGCTTCCAGCCAACTGCTACTCCGGTATCGTAACGAAGATCGATATAATCAATTTCTTCACCTTCCTTACGATACGTTTTTATTTGTGGGTAAATATCCATAAAACGTTGAATACGCTCTACTCGCTCTTCTCTACCCAAATTCACTTGCACGCCATCAGTTAACGTTAATTGCCACGAAAAGCGTTCTGATAGCACTAATTCGTCTATTGCCAAGCTGCGATAGGCCAACAACTTGTTTAAACTTTTGAAGTTATCAAGTGCTACCAACTCACTGCCTTCCGGACCATAAAAAGCCGGTAATTTATGATTCACCCGCCCAGCATCTGCCTGAAAAGCCGTGCCATACTCATTGATGAAGAAATCACCATTCCAGCGAGCAATCGGCGACTGATCTACAACATAAATCTTTAATTCATTCGGCCACTGCTTGCGCACAGCAACAGAATAGACCCATGGCAAATCATTAATCGTTTCTTGCACGCGATTAACGTCTACCTTAAAAAAGTTACTGGTGTTGAGCTCACCAAGCGCTTGCATAATATCGCTGCGCTGGGTATAAGGCATCTCACCACTAATTTTTACTGCCGTAACTGGCGCCGCTTCCTCTGCATTAACACGCTTATAAACAAACCAAACCATCGACAACATGGCGACAACAACCACAAAGAAAAATAACAATCCAGCCCAAAACGACCAATGAACTGGCGTTTCAAGCTTTGCTTTCTCTTGTGATTGCTTTGCTGCCATATTACTTACTAAGCCCTATCGTCCATCACTATCGTGTGGCTCTGCCATCTCAACAATTTGACTGACTAATGCCGAAAACGATAAGCCAAACACTTTAGCGGCTTTCGGCACTAACGATGTCTCCGTCATGCCTGGCACAGTATTCACTTCCAAAATTTGCCATTGACCAGCTTCACTGCGCATGATGTCTACGCGGCCCCAACCTTTTGCACCCACAGCATCAAATGCTTTTGCTGCTAACAATTTCAATTCACTTTCATCTGCTTCAGGCAATCCACAGGGGCAATGATACTGAGTTGTCGTACTTTTATACTTGGCTTCGTAATCGTAAAAATCTCTCGGTGTTTCCATATGAATCGCTGGTAACACTTCTTCCCCTAACACAGCAACCGTGTATTCAGGACCTTCAATCCATGCTTCAACAAGTACTTGGTCATCAAAGTTAAACGCATTTTCAAGTGCGATATTTAGCTCGTCGGCCGAAGTAACTTTTGCCATGCCAATACTTGAACCTTCGTTGGCAGGCTTAACCATTGCTTTTCCGCCTAACGCGTCAATAATTTGCGCGCTATCGCCGCGGTTAAATTGCTCGCGATTCACAATGCTGAATTTTGCTGTGGGTAATCCCAACGCTTGTAGCACTAACTTAGTGCGTACTTTATCCATCGCTAATGCAGAACCAAGTACACCCGAGCCCGTATATGGAATACCAATAAACTCTAGCGCTCCTTGCAGGCAGCCATCCTCGCCACCGCGACCATGCAGGGCTATAAATACTTTGTCCACAGATAGCTGTTTCAATTCTTCAATATCACGCTCTTTGGTATCAAACAAGGTGACTTGATAGCCCGCTTGCGTTAACCCGTTAGCAATTGCTTTACCGGAAGCAAGAGACACTTCTCGCTCAGCAGATGTGCCTCCATAAAGCACAGCGATATGTTGAGTTGCATCTGCCATTAGAGCTGGCCTCCTGTTAGAAGAGGATCTGCCGCAATTTCACGAGCAATCGCGCCGATATTTCCTGCGCCTTGCGTAATGACCATGTCGTTATCTTTAAGGTGACTGGCAAGCAATGTTGGTAACATCTCTCGGTTACTGACATACACGGGCTCAATTTGGCCGCGCTGTCTAATCGCTCTCGCTAACGCTTTACTATCAGCAGTTGCTACTGGTGCTTCACCTGCAGCATAAACATCTAATAAAAAGAGTGAGTCTACTTCAGAAAGCACTTCAACGAAGTCTTCAAATAAGTCTCTAGTGCGTGAATATCGATGTGGCTGGAATACCATGACCAAGCGTTTATCAGGCCAGCCATTGCGCATCGCTTTGATCGTTGCTTCAACTTCTTTAGGATGGTGACCGTAATCGTCTATCAACACCATGTCGCCAGCATCAGTGCTAAGGTCAGCAAGATGCTCAAAACGACGGCCAATACCTGCGAACTCGCCAAGTGATTTTTGAATAGCTTTTGGTGCAACACCTTCATCTTTGGCAACAGCAATAGCTGCCAAGGCGTTCAGTACGTTGTGTTCGCCCGGCAAATTAACTTGCGCATCTAAGTAAGTTTCACCATCAACTTCTACTGAAAAATAACTCTTTCCAGAAGTCTGACGGTAATTGGTCGCTTTAACATCGGCATCTTCGCTAAAGCCATAAGTAATTACTTGTCGACCGATGCGTGGGATAATCTCGCGCACGACAGGATTGTCGATACAAACTACAGCCAAGCCATAAAACGGTAAGTTATGTAGAAACTCTACGTAGGTATCTTTAAGTTTTTCAAAGTTACCTTCATACGTCTCCATATGGTCTTCATCGATATTAGTGACCACAGCAACCATAGGCTGTAAATGCAAAAATGACGCATCTGACTCATCTGCCTCGGCCACTAAATAACGGCTAGTACCTAAACGGGCATTGGTGCCAGCACTATTTAGCAAGCCACCAATTACAAATGTTGGGTCGAACTCGCCTTCAGCTAAAATACTGGCAATTAAACTTGTTGTTGTTGTTTTACCGTGCGTACCAGCGATAGCAATACCGTGTCTAAAACGCATTAACTCGGCCAGCATTTCGGCGCGGCGCACAACTGGAATACGCTTTTCAAATGCCGCAATGATCTCAGGATTGCTTTTATCAATTGCGGTCGATACGACAATAACACTCGCACCATCAATGTTACTTTCTTGGTGGCCGATATGAACTGTTGCACCAAGCGACACAAGGCGTTTTACGACAGTATTTTCTGCGATATCTGAACCCGAGATTTGGTAGCCTTCATTGAGCAACACCTCAGCAATGCCTCCCATGCCAGCACCGCCAATGCCTACAAAGTGAATTTGTTTAACGCGGCGCATTTCTGGTGGGTTCATTTCAGACGATGCTTTAACTAGCTTATCTTGCTTGTTAGTGTTCAGTTCAGCTTTATTCATTACTTCTTTTTTCTGGTTTAACTGCATTGAATTAGTCATGTGTTACTAACTCCTTACAGGCGTCAGCAACCTTAGTCGTTGCGTCTGCATGGGCCGCATCCAATGCAGCCTTTGACATATTTCGAACAACCGCATCAGAGCTAAAAATGCTATTGAGCATTTGCGCGAGCGTTGTGCCATTTAAATCTTTTTGAGCAATTAGTTTGGCAGCGCCTCGCTGCACCAAATAATTCGCATTCTTTGTTTGATGGTCATCAACAGCATGCGGAAGCGGGACAAATATCGCGGGCTTACCTGCCATCGCTAATTCTGAAACGGTCAATGCACCTGCACGGCAAACCACGACATCTGCCCAGTTATAGGCTTCGGCCATATCTTCGATAAACTCAGTTACCTTAATGCGCTCACTTGGCAGTTCACTTTGCTCGTATCTCGACTGAACTTCTTCGGCATTACCTTTACCGGTTTGATGCCAAACTTGAATTTGTTGCTGTTGAATCTGCTTGATAGCGGCAGGAACCGTATCGTTAAAAACTTTCGCGCCTAAACTACCACCAACAACGAGTACTTTTTTGCTACTTGCTGGTTGAACTGAAACGACTTGCTCTAACTCAACCATTTCTTTACGAAGTGGATTGCCTACAACTTCTGCTCCTACTTTCGTTTTGAATGCATTTGGGAAAGCACAAAGCACGCGCTTAGCAATTTTTGACAAATAGCGATTGCTCATGCCTGCAACGGCATTTTGTTCATGCAATACCAATGGCTTGCCCAATAACCAAGCAGCAACCCCACCTGGCGCACTAGCATATCCACCTAAACCTAAAACAACATCTGGCTTAACTTGGTTAATCACTTTGACTGATTGCCACAGTGACATAAACAGCTTGAACGGTAGCTTAACCAGTTCTTTCCAGCCTTTATTGCGAAGCCCTGCAATATTGATAAACGAGATAGGGTAGCCGTACTGCGGCACTAGATCAGCTTCCATACGTTTCGCGGTGCCAAGCCAATGAATATCCCAGCCCTGTTCTTCAAGTGCTTTTGCAACAGCGATTCCGGGGAAAATATGTCCGCCTGTACCGCCAGCCATCACTAATAACTTTGGATTAGACTTACTCATCAGCAGCCCCCTTTTTAGGAGCTTTACGACTCGCACCATTAGCTTGCGTTGCTTGTAAACTTTGCAAACGAATTTCATGATCGATTCGCAGTAGCACAACAATCGCTATCGTCATAATAATCATGGAGCTACCACCGTAACTAATCAGTGGCATGGTAAGACCTTTGGTAGGAACGATGCCTGCACTAGCACCAATGTTTACGGCCGCTTGGAAACACATCCAAATGCCAATACCGTAAGCAAAAAAACCTTCAAAATACTTTTCTTTATTCACCGCTTTGCGGCCAAGCAACAATGCTTTAATCACTAAAATACAACTCAATACTAAAATGGTACAGATACCAATAAAACCGAACTCTTCAGCAAGCACAGCCATGACAAAGTCAGTATGTGCTTCTGGTAAATATTCTAGCTTCTGGATACTGTTTCCTAACCCCTGACCAAAGACTTCACCACGACCATACGCCATTAACGATTGCGTTAATTGATAGCCACTGCCGAAGGGGTCTGCCCATGGATCTAAAAAGCTGGTAACACGGCGCCAGCGATAGGGCTCAAAAATGGCGAGCAATGATAGCGCACCTACGCCAACGCTCGCAACCGCAATGAATTGCCAAAGTTTCGCGCCTGCAAGGAACAATAAACCAAATGTCGTCACGAACATTACGATGACAGTTCCAAGGTCAGGTTGAAGCAATAACAACATGGCTAATACGCCAAACACGACAAGTGGTTTAGCAAAACCTTTGATGTTCTCCATGACTTCGTCGCGACGGCGCACTAAGTAAGCAGCTAAGTAACAGAAAAAGAATAATTTTGCTGGCTCTGCTGCTTGAATTGTAATGGGTCCAACAACAATCCAACGTGTTGAACCATTTACTGTACGGCCAATCGCTAACACGACAATCAATAACACGATTGCCAATAATAAAAGCTTACCACTGTAGTTGTGCCACCAAGACATAGGGAGCTGCAAAGCAAAGGCTGCGATGATAGAGCTCAACACAATATAGATACCGTGACGAATAACAAAGTGGAAAGGGTCATCAAAAAGGCGCTCAGCCACAGGCATAGAAGCGCTTGTCACCATCACCAAGCCAATCACATACATAGCAATCGCTAGCAGAATATAACTGCGATCAAAGGTAACATTTGCGTTCGTATCTACCTTCATCCATTGTGGCATTGTAGGCATACTCATTACACGTAAGGAGAAATTAGCTGCCATTAGCTTGCCTCCTTAATGTCTTGTACCGCGCTGACGAACGCATTTCCACGAGCCATAAAGTTGGCAAACATATCGATGCTTGCACATGCTGGAGAAAGTAACACTACATCTCCAGGTTGCGCTTTTGCTTTTGCTAAAGCAACGGCCTGCTCGATAGAGTCAACCGCTTGGCTGCGGTCACTTAACGCAAGAATTTCAGTTTTGTCTTTGCCTAAAGCAAAGGTAAAGTTTACGTTCGAGTCGACAATAGATTTCAACGCACTAAAGTCTGCACCTTTACCGTCGCCGCCAGCAATTAGGATTAGCTTTTTATCTGAACCAATAGTTGGCGCAATGCCCTCAATTGCGGCCACAGTAGCGCCGACATTAGTCGCCTTAGAATCATTGATCCAGCAAACACCATCTTCGCTCGCAATTACCTGACAGCGATGCGGTAGCCCTTCGAATGTTTGTAGCGCTGATAGCATCCCTTCCATTGGCCACGCTAATACTTCGCCAATAGCAATAACCGCTAGTGCATTAATTGCATTGTGAATGCCTGATAATTGCAGCGAGCTGATTGGTATCAGCAACTGGCCACCTTTGGCTAAGTAATTCGTACCTTCAAATTCCGTTACGAATAGCGAATTTGAGTTATCACTTTCAGCATTAATACCAAAGCTGTTCGATAGAAGCTCATTCGTTGCCAAGCTAGGAGCCGTCGCTTTATCATCGCGATTGAAAATGGCAAATTCTGCACCTTGATAGATTCGTTGTTTGAGTGCGGTGTAGACTTCCATCGTTTTGTGACGATCTAGATGGTCATCACTAATATTAAGGATACAGCTGACTTTCGGCGTTAACGAATAAATCGTTTCCAATTGAAAACTTGATAATTCAAGAATCAATAGCTCTGCGTCGGCACATAATGTATCCAGCACAGGCACACCAACGTTACCACCTAACTGGCTATTAATACCTAATGATTGAGCGACATGCTGTAGCATGTTCACCACCGTCGATTTACCGTTAGAACCAGTTATAGCAATCGTCGGTGTCGATTTAATGCGCGCGTACAGCTCTATATCACCCCACACTTCAGCATCACTACGAATATTATCAGCGATGTCACTTTGGGTAATATCAACACCTGGACTCACTAGTAATAAATCAGCAGACTGAATAACATCTGCATGCCATTTGCCAGTAAAAAGCTGAACCTCTGGATGCTCTTGGCGAAGTTCTGCGAACTGGCCGTGCTGCTCTCGACTGTCATTAACGACAAAATCAAGCGCATTGTTCGTTAGAAAACGAACAAACGACATACCTGTTAGGCCAAGGCCTAACACGACTATGCGCTTATTTTGTAGAGATGAAATCGTTAACATTTAATTTAAGTCCAGAGTGTTATCTTTTTATTCCAATGTGCTTTGTTATCTTAATTTCAGGGTTGCTAAACCAATCAGTACCAATACCAGTGAGATAATCCAAAAACGAACGATTACTCTTGGCTCAGGCCAACCTTTCAATTCATAATGATGATGAATCGGCGCCATCCGGAAAATACGTTGTCCACGTAGCTTGTATGAGCCGACCTGTAAAATTACAGACACGGTTTCCATCACGAATACCCCCCCCATAATCAGCAGCACCAACTCTTGTCTCACTAACACAGCAATAACACCAAGTGCAGCCCCCAGTGCTAGAGAACCAACATCGCCCATAAAGACTTGTGCGGGGTATGTGTTAAACCACAGGAACCCTAACCCCGCCCCTACAATCGCAGTACAAACCACAACAAGCTCACTCGTTTGTGCGATGTGTGGAATATTAAGATATTCGGAAAAGTTCACATTACCGGTTACGTAAGCAAATACAGCAAATGCACCAGCCACCATAATGGTTGGCACGATAGCTAAACCGTCTAAGCCATCCGTTAAGTTAACGGCATTACTAGTACCAACAATCACAAAGTAAGCCAGCGCGATGTAAAGTAAGCCCAGTTGCGGCATGATATTTTTCAAAAATGGAATAAGTAGTTCAGTTTCAGCAGGAGACTGAGCTTGAGAATACAAAAATACCGCCGTCGTTAAACCAATAACGGTTTGCCAGAAGTACTTCCAGCGTGCAATTAGTCCATTGGAATCCTTGCGAATAACTTTGCGGTAATCATCAACGAAGCCGATGATACCAAAAGAAATCACAACAAATAGCGTCGTTAACACATAAGTATTTGATAGGTCGCCCCACAATAGAACACTAAAAACAATAGCCCCTAAAATCAGAATCCCGCCCATTGTTGGCGTACCTGATTTTGACAAATGGCTCTCAGGTCCATCATCTCGAACCGTTTGACCAATTTGCATGCGCTGTAATGCGCGGATTAATTTAGGACCAAAATAAAGCGATAATACCAAGGCTGTTAACGTACTTACGATTGCTCGAAACGTCAGATAAGAAAAGACGTTAAAGCCTGAATAAAACTGAGTGAGGTACTCGCCTAACCAATACAACATTACGCGTGCTCCTCTGCACCATTTTCGCTTGCTTGATCCGCATCTTTCTTACGCCAAGCAATAATTTCGTTTACTACGTGCTCCATGTGAGCACTACGAGAACCTTTAACTAAAATCGAGATTTGACGCGATTCCCCAGCTAAATGCTCAAATAAGCTATCCAATAATTTCTCTTTAGAACTAAAGTGCTGACCACCTTCACCGTAGCCGTCAGCGGTGCTTTGACTCAGCACGCCCAAAGTAAATAGCGTATCGATTTGCTGTGTTTTCGCATGTTCACCTACTTCTTGGTGATAGCTGCGCGCTTCGCTACCGAGTTCAGCCATGTCACCTAAAATCAGTACTCGATATCCTGGGTAACTGGCTAGTAACTCTGTTGCGGCTTTGATCGACTCAACATTGGCGTTGTAAGTGTCATCAATTAGTTTGCAGTTATCATCAAGTTGATAAAGGTTTAAGCGTCCTTTCACCGGTGCCATTTCAGCTAAACCTAGTTTGATATCATCGAGACTTGCACCACATTCCAATGCAATTGCAGCTGCTGCTACGGCATTACATACATTGTGTTTGCCAGGCACGGCTAATTGAATGTAGGTGCTACCCTTATGAGTAGAAAGTTTGAAGTTAGCGCAGCCGTTATCGTCAAGCGTGACTTCACCGCTATAACAATCCGTTTCGCCAGTTTCTGCACATGAAAAACGTCGAACGTTCTTGTCTGTTAAGCGCCATTGCCACTTACTCGCCCATTTTGTATCGTTGTTGTAGATAGCCACGCCACCTTGAGGAATACCCTCAAAGATTTCGCCTTTAGCGCGGGCAACACCGCATAGGTCGCCAAAGCCTTCCAAGTGAGCTGGTGCGATATTATTGATAATGGCAACATCAGGTTTTACTAAGCTCGTTGTATAAGCAATTTCACCAATGTGGTTAGCGCCCATCTCGATGACCGCGAAGTCGTGCTGCTCTTCTAGTCTTAGAAGCGTTAATGGTACGCCAATATCGTTATTAAAATTGCCGTTAGTTGCTAACACATTGCCCAATCGAGAAAGAATCGCGGCAACCATTTCTTTCACCGTAGTTTTACCACTACTTCCAGTAATACCGACGGTCTTAGGTGCAATTTTCGCTTTGACGTGCGCGCCAATAGCACCGAGTGCTAAACGCGTATCTTCCACCACAACTTGCGGTAAAGATGTATCAACTTGGTGATCGACGATAACAGCGCTGGCACCAAGTGAAGTGACTTGTTCAATGAACTTGTGGCCATCAAAGTTAGGCCCCTTCAATGCCAAGAATACCTGACCTGAAGTTAATGCTCGGCTATCAGTGCCAATAGCATCAATAGTTATATCTTCACCGATGAGTTTTCCAGAGGTTGCTTGTGCAATCTCCGCAAGTGTTAAATTAATCATTGGCGTCCTCCGCCATGTAAAGTGCTTTCACAAGTGCCCTTTCACTGTATTCTATTATTTTCCCAGCAATTTCTATGGTGTTTTCATGGCCTTTGCCAGCTAATAGCACCACGTCATTTGCCTTTGCATGTGCCAAGGTAGATTTCACAGCCTGTGCTCGATCTAATATGACGGTAATTTTTTCCGGTTTATTGCAACCACTAAGAATGTCGTTGGCGATTAGCTCTGGCGCCTCAGTTCTTGGGTTGTCGTTAGTGATAACTACATGATCAGCTGTCGTTTCAGCAATTTTGCCCATTTCACTGCGCTTGCCTTTGTCACGATCACCGCCACAACCAAAGACAACCCAAAGTTCTCCGTTGCAATGATGGCGACAAGCGGTAATAGCATTTTCGAGTGCATCAGGCGAGTGTGCATAATCAACAACAGCAAGCGCCTTATCTGCTGCGCTAAATGTTTCCATGCGACCTTGGCTTGGTTTAACCTCGGGAATAGCTTTGGCAATAGCTTCTAAAGGAATGTCTAGTGCTAGTAATGCACCTATCGCCGCTAACAAATTCTCGACGTTAAACTTACCTAGTAAACGAGTGCTGACCTGTGCTTTGGAAGATTCTGTCGTCACGCTAAATTCAATACCTGAGACACTTAACGTAATGTCTGACGCGTGAACGAAGCGAGGGTAATGGCAAACACTTTCATCAACACCATAAACAATGGTTGGTTGCTTAATTTTCTTATTATTGAGCCATTGCTGAGCCACTTCATCGTCGCCGTTCACAACCGCGACTTGCGTGGATTGGCCAGAAAATATAGCAAACTTAGCTTCAGCATAAGCAGCCATCGTCTCATGGTAATCTAAATGGTCGCGACTCAGATTTGTGAACACAGCGACTGAGAGCTGCTCGGCAGTAATGCGCTGTTGTTCAAGTGCATGAGAAGAAACTTCCATAGCGACATGATCAATATGTTGAGCAGCAAAGCTCGCCATTATTTGATTTAGCTCTGTAGGGCCAGGCGTAGTATTAGCAATAGGTACTAGGTTATCCAGCGTGCCAGCGCCAGTAGTACCAATAACAGCGGCTTTGCGCTGACAATCAGTCAGTAGACTAGCAATAAACTGCGTGGTGCTTGTCTTGCCATTAGTACCAGTCACACCAATTAGCGACATAGCTGACTGTGGTTTGCCATAGTAAGTAGAAGCCAACGCATATAATTCTGTATCAAGTTGATAGAACTGAACGATATCAACTGTGCGCTCTTCACCACTGTCCAACGTAACTTGTCTTTTAATACGATTACCATGCTGCTGCTGATGGTGACATTGAGCAACGACTAAACTTGCCCCCAATGAAATCGCTTTATCGATAAACTGTCTGCCATCGCTAGCACTGCCAATAACTGCGCAAAAGACGTCGCCATCTGTGACTTGTCGGCTATCGTTTACTAGGTGCTTACTCTCAATATCGGGCTGCACAATGCCGAAAGTTTCGAGTGTGTTGGCTATAGAGAGAGTTTGAGAGAAGGTTTGGTTATTAAGCATCACCTTCTCCTTGCGCGGTTTGCGATTCGTTTGTCGAGTGGCGCGTAACCATTGGCGCATTATCTGGTGCAATATTAAGTACCTGCAACGCACCTTTCATTACGCGAGAAAATACTGGTGCAGCAACGTCACCGCCATGGTAAAGGTCACCACCGGGCTCGTTAATCACAACGACAACAACGACTTCAGGGTTGTCGATTGGCGCCATACCAGCAAATAAGCCAATGTAGTCATTACCATAACCGCCGGGTACAGCTTTAATACTGGTGCCAGTCTTACCGCCAACGCGGTAACCTTCGACTTTTGCTTTCTTAGCACCGTTTTCAACAACGCCTTCGAGCATGCTACGTAAATCAGCAGTAAGTGACTCGGTAAAAATTCGCTCGCCCTCAGGGGCATGTTGATTTTTCAAGATTGTAAGTGGAATCTTCGTACCACCATTGGCAATAGTGGCGTATAGACGTGTCAGCTGCAGTGGGCTGATAGCAAGTGCATAACCGAACGATAGTGTCGCTAATTCAAACTGCGACCAACGCGGCCTATCATGCATCATGCCGTAAGTTTCACCAATAAGTTTGGTACCCGTTTGCTCGCCAAAGCCAACTTCAAAGAACTTATCTAATAAGAACTCTTTAGGTAATTCCAAAATCAGTTTTGCCGTTCCCATGTTAGACGAGTGAATCAGAATCTCATCCATGGTAAGTTCACCACGGTTTGTCGGGTCACTTACTCTGCGGCCACCTAATCGCATCCATCCTGGGTGAGTATCAACAACCGTATCTGCGTTGGCGACGCCAAACTCCATCGCTGTCAGTAAAGACAGTGGTTTCATCGTAGAGCCTGGCTCGAAGAAATCGGTAATTGCTCTATTTCTGAACTTATGAACTGGTGTGTTAGCACGATTGTTCGGATTAAACGATGGCGTGTTAACCATGGCTAGAATCTCACCCGAGTGAACGTCAGCAACAATAACCGAGCCAGAGGTTGCTTTGAATGCCTGTACAGCGCCTTTTAGCTCACGATAAGCGATTGCCTGAATACGTTGATCGATACTCAACACCACGTCTTTAGGCGGCGTAGCTTCTTCAACCGAAAGAATTTCTACCTTGCGACCCTTGGCATCTTTTCTAAATTTCTTTTCGCCACCAACGCCTGTGAGTACTGCATCATAAACACGTTCAACGCCTTCAATTCCGTTGTCATCAACATCTGTGAAGCCTACGATGTGCGCACTACTTTCACCCGATGGATAAAAACGCTTAGATTCTTTGCGAAGATATATACCTGGAATTTTCAACTCTTTGATGTAGTTGGCCATTACAGGAGAAACTTGACGTTCGACGTAGACAAAGCGTTTGTGAGGGTTGCGTACAACACGGCTGGTTAATTTGTTAACGTCTTGTCCAAGTACATCAGCGAGCGCTTCCCAATGCTTAGTCATAGCAAGCGCATTGTTGTCCATCGCAACTTTAGGGTCAGCCCATACGGTTTCGACAGGAACACTTACCGCAAGCTCTCGCCCATTGCGGTCAAGAATAGAACCTCGCTGTACCTGACTGGAGGCAGTACGGAGTGAACGCATATCACCTTGCTTTTTAAGCATGTCGGGTTCAATCACTTGAATGTAAGCCGCACGCGCCATCAGCACACCATAAATGAGAACAACAACAGACAGCACAACATAAAAGCGCCAAGCAACAGTGCTGGGCTTTTGATTGGCCTTTTGTCGTTTCTTCAAGCTGGTCATGGTATGGTTATTACTACTTCCGTTCCTGTATCAGGTCTTTTCATTTCAAGCATCTTTGATGCTTTCTGTTCTATGGAGCTATGCTCCGACAAACTATTTTGTTCAATGAGCAGATTTCTCCACTCAATATCTAATTCATCGCGTTCTGTTAATAGCACTTCCAGCTCACTGGTCGTTTGCCGATTAACGTGGGTGAAATAAATCACCGAAAATGCCGACGCTACCACTGCGACTAACAGCACGTAAGTAAGCAAGTGCTGCTGTATGTCGTGGACAATATCAACGACTAGAGCGGCCCTTTTCGTCGTCATTAGTCGTCAGCCAATCGCTCAGCTACCCGCAATACTGAACTTCTCGCTCTGACATTGCGTTCGACCTCCGCCTTGCTGGGCTTCGTTTTACGGCCCACCAAGCTCAATTTTTTACCTTTTTGAAGTTCAGCTTCAATAATTGGCATACCACGTGGTACCTGCTTACCCTGAGAGTGCTTGCGCATGAACTGCTTAACCAATCGATCTTCTAAAGAATGGAAACTGATCACCACCAATCGACCACCAGGTTTAAGTACTTTTAAAGACGCTGCCAGCGCCTGTTCAATCTGATCAAGTTCAGAATTAATGTACATGCGAATAGCTTGGAAACTTCTCGTCGCCGGATGCTTTTTGATTTCTCGTTGAGGTGCTGTTGTCGCGATAAGCTTTGCTAGCTGCCCAGTACGTGTCAGAGGGTTTTCCTCTCGGCTATCAACAATTGCGTTAGCGATGCGCCACGCGTGTTTCTCTTCGCCAAAGGTTTTCAAAACCCAGCTCAAGTCTTCCACATCGACGCGCGCTAACCATTCAGCAGCGGTTTCACCACGCGTAGTATCCATTCGCATGTCGAGCGGACCATCATTCATGAAGCTAAAGCCTCGCTCTGCTTCATCTAATTGTGGTGAGGACACACCAAGGTCGAATAGAATGCCGTCGACTTTCCCAATTAGCTCACGTTTCTCAGCAATATTACCCAATTCGGCAAAGCCAAAGTGCTCAATTGCAAAACGTGAATCGTCGGCGAACTTCTCTGCTGCAGCGATCGCTGTGGGATCACGGTCTATCGCCAGCAAATGACCTTGCTCAGAGAGTTGTGAGAGAATTTGTGTCGAATGACCACCTCGACCGAAGGTACAGTCGATATAAGTGCCACTTTCGATGATGGCTAGTGACTGTATTGCTTCGTCAAGCAACACAGATATGTGTGAACTTTTTTCAGGCATTGTTTTTATAGTGATAAATCAAGTAATCGTTCAGTTAATTCGATTTCGCCCGCTTGGATTTTGCTAATGCCTTGCTGCATTTGAGCTTGCCAAGCTGATTCACTCCAAATTTCAAATTTTTTCAGCTGCCCTACCAACATTACGCTTTTTTCTAGCGATGCATGTTGGCACAGCGGCCCATTGATCAATAGGCGACCACTTTTGTCCATTTCGCAATCGGAGGCATTGCCAAGCAGAACCTGCTGTAGTAATCGCTCTTGCGGATTCATCGATGACAATCCACACAGTTTTAATTCGATTTCTTCCCATTCAGGAAGCGGATAAAGCAATAAACAAGGGTGCTGAATATCAACAGTACAAACCATTTTTCCTTGGCAATCGGCAATAAGCTCCTCGCGATACTTCGTTGGTATCGTGATACGCTTTTTACTGTCGAGCGTTATAGCACTCGTGCCCCTAAACATGATCTGAGTTTTTGACCTTCTATCGAACCTTTGTCTGAATTAGTAAACCCTTAAGATCCACTATTCCCCACTTTTTCCCACATTTGTACAGTTTAGAGAGATATGTAAAGGGATGTCAAGCAAAGATTAGCGAAATTGATCGCGCTATAGCCCAGATAAATTAAGCGATGGAGCGAAGTTGATGATTCTGTGGGGGTTTGTGGATCACAGGCCCACAAAAATAGTTTTTTGTGGGATTTTTGACATTAAATACAACTACTGAGGATATAAACAGGGGTTAAAAAAGCGAAAAAGTGTCACTTTGTGGTGAAGGTTAAAAATGCATGTGATCTTACAGATACATTAACTGGCTGATTAAGCTCATAGATTTCTGGTGAATAAACACTTAAATGTTCAATTGCAAGTTCACTATCTTGCTCGCAACTCGCTAGGTAGTAATGATAGCCTTGCTCAGTAACGCTAATATTCGTCACCTTTAGTTGCCCTTCGTTACTCGCACTAACGTCAATGTTCTGAGGCTTAATCAGTATAGCGTCATCGCCCTCGGAAATATTATTACTACCACCAGCAATAGGAAAACTGCCCAACTGCGTAGCAATTGTATTCTCACTAATGCGACAAGGGAGCCAGCTTCCCAACTGTAAAAAGTCTGCAACTTGATAATTTGCAGGCTCTGCACAAATTGCCGAAGGCGCGTCGAACTGCAAAATATTGCCCGCTGCCATTACCGCCATTTTATCAGCAAAGGTAAAAACTTCGTCTTTATTGTGGGTCACAAAAATAGCAGTGATATTTTGCGACTTAAACAACTGACGTAACTCTAGCATTAATGAATGACGTAAACGCGCATCAATATTTGAGAAAGGTTCATCGAGCAAAAGCAGTTTAGGGCGAGGTGCAATTGCTCGTGCAATTGCCACGCGCTGCTGCTGGCCACCGGAAAGTTGATGTGGAAAGCGATCGGCTAGTCCGTCAAGTGCAAGCAAGCTTAGGAGTTCATCAACTCTCGTTAGCTGCTCTTCTTTAGAAAGTGCTTTTATACCAAAGCGAATGTTTTGAGAAATCGTTAAGTGTGGAAAAAGCGCATAGTCTTGAAAGATCATGCCCACCTTACGCTTTTCTGGCGCCAGCATATGCGATGTATTGATAACAATATCGTCTTCAATACAGATATCACCTTTCGTCTGGGGAATAAAACCTGCAATGGTATTAAGCAAGGTTGTCTTGCCACAGCCACTTGGCCCTACTAAACCGAGAATTTCGCCACTATCGAGAGCAAATTCAATATTCGTTAAAATCACTTGACGATCAATGGCTACATCGACATTTTTAATGGCAAGTACAGGGTTCACTATCAGGTAACTCTTTTATTAATTTTCAACTAGCGCTGCGAGCCCTAGTCTAACGGATATCAAGTTTTCTAAAAAGCCCAAACAAACGACTAAAGCTAGTATCATTGGCTAAGCCTTATCTTGTTTGTTCAACCAAACAATGGGAATTAAACCAAACAAGACGATGAAAATAGCCCCTATTGCACCCTGCTCCAATTGTTCATCTGAAATCAATTGGTAAATAAACGTACTCAAGGTTTCAAAGTTAAAAGGCCTTAACAATAATACTGCCGGTAGCTCTTTCATCGCCTCAACAAATACCAATAGCCAAGCGACTAATACACTGCCTTTTAATAGCGGCAGATGAACGCGAACTAAGGTTGCACCGAGTCCCACACCTAGACTTGCAGGAGCTTTATCCACTGAATGAGGGATTTTGGCAATACCCGAGCTAATCGTGCCATTAGCAATCGCTGCAAAACGAACCACAAAGGCAAAGATAATCGCAAATGTTGTACCTGAGAGAATAAGCCCTGGTTTACTAAAACCTAACGATGCGGCTAAATCGTTTATCCAATGATCTAATGGCCCAAATGTTGCCATTAATGCCATAGCAAGTACGGTTCCTGGAACTGCATAGCCGAAGCCAGAAAGTTGCAAGGGTAAGCCATTACCTCTGTTTTGATAAAAGCGTGGGAACAGAGCAAAAAGTAGTGATAAGATGACCGCTATAGTTGCGGCATATGCTGCGACTTTTAGCGTCTCTAGCCCTATAGTGATTAACTTACCGAGTTGTTGTTGGTCCGTGTAAGACATTGCCATGTCAATCAGTAAGGCAAATGGCAACGCAAAGCCAAATAGCACTAGACTCCAGCAAAAGACGTTACCCCAAATATGCTGCCCTCGAGATAAAGGGATAATATCTGTGGAAGTATTAGGTCGAGTTGACTGATGGCGCTGACCAGCTCGACTTTTCTGTTCTGCCACCACGGCAAACAGCACAAAAAGGAGCAGCACGCTCGCTAATGCATTTGCTGCCGCTAAGTCACCATAGCCAAGCCATGTATCGTAAATAGCTGTAGTGAGTGTATTGACCGCAAAATACTGCACCGTCGCAAAATCTGCGATGGTCTCCATCATCACCAAACTTGCAGCTACCATAATGGCTGGACGTGCCAAAGGTAATGCTATTTTCAAAAGTGCCAGCGATGCGTTAAGCCCTAGTGTGCGGCTTGCTCTTAAAAGGCTCTTATCTTGTTGCTCTAACGCTGTTCTTGTGAGCATATAAACGTATGGATAAAGTACAAGTGCAAGAATTACTGATGCACCGCCTAACGTTCTAATATCAAAAAACCAATAGTCGCTAGCTGTTTGCCAGTCAAACCATGCTCGCAATGCACGTTGAACAGGGCCTGCATAATCAAAAATATCGGTATATAAATAAGCGACTAAATATGCTGGCATAGCAAGCGGTAGAAGTAGTGCCCAGCGAAGGTACTTGGCTGATTTAATGTCAGTTTGACTGATAAGTAGCGCGGCAGGTATGCCAAAGCACAAGGACAGTAATACGACGAGAACGGTAAGCTTTATCGTATTTGCGATATAAGTAGGTAAAACAGTTTGCCAGAGATGAGAAAAGAGTTCGCCTGAACTACCAACACTGGCATAGAGCATAACCAACACTGGCGCTATGAGCGCCAGTGCAACTATCCAAACTGTCGATTGCCATAATCTATGGCGTTGACCAAAAATCACAGATCAAATTTTGCCTGATCAAGTAACTTAAGTGCTGCTTTTCTATGCTTTGCGATAGTTTCTAATGGAAGCGTATCCATTTTGAACTCGCCCCAGCTTGCAACTAAGTCTGATTTCTTAACACCTTCGCGAACAGGGTATTCCATGTTTGTTTCAGCATACATTTGCTGTGCTTTCTCAGACACTAGGAATTCAATAAGTGCTTGCGCCGCGTCACGGTTTGGAGAGTGCTTAGCAATACCAACACCCGAAATGTTTACGTGAGCGCCACGGTTTGATTGGTTAGGGAAGTTAATGTTAACAGCGTCTGCCCAGACTTTTTGCTCATCGTTCGTTAACATTTTGCCGAAGTAGTAGCTGTTACCTAAAGAAACATCACATAAACCTTGGTGAATAGCTTGAACTTGACCACGGTCATTGCCCTGAGGCTTACGCGCTAAGTTTGCTTTTACCCCCTTTAACCACGCTAAGGTTTTTGCTTCGCCATGCTCAGCAATCATCGCAGAGACTAAAGCAACATTGTATGGGTGCTTACCACTACGTGTACAAATTTTACCTTTATATTTAGGGTCAGCTAAATCTTCATAGCTTACATCGATATCACCAAGGCGCTTTGCAGAGAAAATGTTGCGAACACGTGTTGTTAAACCAAACCACGTATTGTCATCTGCTTGGTATTGGCTAGGAATGGCTTTTTCTACAACATCAGAATTAAGTGGCTGAAGTAAGTCTGCTTGCTGAAGCTCAATTAAGCGGCTGATATCGGTTGTTAATAGCACATCTGCTGGGCTCAATTCGCCTTCACGAGCTAAGCGCTCTGCCATACCTTTCTTAGCAAATACGACATTAACTTTAATACCCGTTTCCTTGGTGAATTCGTTGAAAAGTGGTTCAACTAGGAATGCTTGACGGTATGAGTAAACATTTACATCACTTGCTAGCGATGAAAACGATGTCGCTAGAAGTACCGACAAACCAATAATTTTCTTAATCATATTGAGCCCTTAGTTTAAGCTTTCAATTTATTTTCGATGAATTTTATGACGAGATTATTTACGTCCGCAAGATTAATTAACTACAAATGTACTGTCAAGGTTTTTGAGAATAATTCTCATTTATATACCAAAACCACCAATCACAAGTAACCAAAAGGCAAAAAACAGTTTTAATCTCGTCGCAGACAAATAAGTCACGAGCGTTTTTGCAATAATCCCGCCTACAACGGCGCCTGGTCCAGCAAACAACACCACTTGCCAATATACGTCGAAGCTTACTAGCGTGTGTTGCCATATTGCTGACCACACAGTAAAAGCTGATACGATGACCGCTGCGGCCACAGCCATGGTTACGTCGAATCGCCTGAGTATTAAGTAGATGGCTAGCAATTCACCAACCCCAACGGATAGCCAAGCGGTTATCGCACCACCTGCAAGGCAGATCAGCACAATAGCGAGATAATCCCACCACATTAGTTGGCTAGACTCTCGTTTCGGTTTTATAAGATAAACAGAAGCAATGATGAAAATGCCCAGTAAGAGCGAGAACCAACTGAAGCTTTGTGAAAGGCTTGCAGGCGAGTGTTGTGCTGTTCCGTAGATCAACCAAATTCCTGCAATTGACGAGACTGTAGCGACTAAAATAATACGCTTAAAGCCCTGCCACAACCGCAATTCGCGCTTTTCACTACGGTAATGTCGCCACCAAGTTATTCCACCCGCGGTCATACCAAAACACTGAATGCCAAAACTGGTCGCTATTGCCTGTGTTTCTGAGAAGTTTAATTGATTGAACATCGGAATAAAGACAACACCACCGCCTGCGCCTGTTGAATTAGCGAAAATAGCGCCGACGACACCAAGCAAGGTGAAGATCACATAGCGTGCGTAGTCTGCTGCTGGCAGATTGGCAATTATCAACATACCAGCCCAGCAGGTAAAAAAGCACAATAGAAAGCGCTTGTCAGTTAGTAATGGTGGAAATTTTAAAGCAGACAAAAAACGAGACAATCCAATGTGATTAATAAACAGAGAGACTTAACAAAACCTTAGCATTCGGTATTAAGCTAACGATTTGACACCTGAGCCAGCATAAAGGCTATAGCATCGTCCGACAAGTGACTTTTCGAAATGTACTGCTTAGCTCCTGCAATGGTAAGTACAAACCCTTTATCCGTTGTAAGACAATCAGTTACTTGAGACCATAAAAATTGCTGGTTGAATAGGTGTGATTCAATGCTAATACCGTCTTGTTCAAGCGAGAGCTTAACCATGTTGTTACCGCTTTTACCCAATAACTGTCTGGTAACCCACCAAGGTTGTTGAAACCGCACACTCAGCGCTTCAACAATCCCCAAAGCGACAATAAAACTACCTAAATATGGAGACAATGTTGTTGCTATAAGCAAGGCTAACCCCACAAAAACAAACGCGAGTGATTTACCATAAGCTTGGCCAAATGTCTTGGCGCTAACAGATTGCTCAAAGCATTCGTTT
This sequence comes from uncultured Thalassotalea sp., assembly GCA_947492575.1. Classification (GTDB taxonomy): domain Bacteria; phylum Pseudomonadota; class Gammaproteobacteria; order Enterobacterales; family Alteromonadaceae; genus Thalassotalea_F. The sequence continues at coordinate 515,106 of CANLNK010000001.1, read as the reverse complement.
AAGTGTTGTTTATCCAGCTTGTATTCCACTGAATAGTTGTAATTTTTATTCATAATGATGATAACTTTTTAACGTTGCCGCATATTCTAACGAAGTTTTCGCATCCTCCCTAGAGAAAGACTATATTGAAAAGAGTATTTATGTGAATTGGTATTAGTGATTGTAACCCACCGACAGCTATGGTCAGATACAAACTAGCAAATATGGACTTTAGTTCGCGAATAATAATTGTAAAAACAAAGGTCAACCTATGACGAAATCGCCGTTAGAGTATGCTCAAAGTGCACAAGAATTATGTGTACTACCCGATATCTACAGCAAACTTACCGATATGTTGAGCAAAGATGATTGTTCACTAGATGCGCTTGCCGAAGTAATAGAATTGGAGCCTGCCATTGCTTCGACTTTATTGAAAATAGCCAATAGTGCAATGTTTCAATTTCCAAGGGAGATTGACAGCATATCTCGAGCGCTGCTGCTAATAGGGCTGAAAGAGGTTTCGAACCTAGTTAACGCATACGGCGTGACAGCCGCTTTCTCTGAGATTGATCCTAGCGTTGCCGACATGGATAAATTTTGGGAAATCAGTGTGGATTGCGCACTTATCTGCGAATTTCTAGCCAAAGAAAAAAGTATTCCAGATACCAATGCCATATTTCTATCAGGGCTATTCCACAATTTAGGAGCTCTTGCAATGGTGCATAATGCGCCACAGCAAATTAAATATTGTGAAGCCTACGACAGCGATGAAACGCCATGGCAGCGACAGCTCGATACTTTTGGTTTTACCTTTGCTGATTGTAGTGCAGAGTTATTAAAACTTTGGCAATTACCTTACGCCATCATCGCACCGATAAGAGAGTTTAACCAAGCTCCCTCGGTACCTGTATCGCCAGCAGCTAAGCTACTATTCGTCGCTTCCAGATTAGCGATTATCAACTCTCATCCTGGCATGTATTCGAAAAAAACGTTTATCGATGCTGACGTGCTTGAGTCTCTCGGTATCACTTCCGAAGATATCGATAACGCGCTAGAGCACTGCAATATTAAAGCGCTTGAGTTATTGGCTGCATTTCCAATTTATTAAACCTCTCTGACCTATGAAACTTAATAGAGAGGTTTTAATTTTATCTCTCCGCTAAGCATGCACATCAACACTGGGAATAATATCCTGAAGCACGCTCATCGCATTTTTCATCGATTCGGGCGTACGGTTTGACGATAACATATCCTTAGCCTCTTGAACTTTTGCTTGTTGAGTCTCATCAAGTTCTTCGTTGTTACTCAACCTTTCAAGTAGAGAGTCAATCGCATTGGTTGAATTTCCCTGATTAACATAGCCCATCGCCACCTGACCATTTCCTTGCGTACTTGCTTGAAGCTTTTCCATGCGTTCTGCCATTTTTTCGTGAAGCTCTTTTTGTTCTTGTTCGGTAACTTCTCCATCACCATTTGCATCCATTTGACTAAATAGCTGCTCAACTTTTGCAGTATCTAGCTCTTCTGGTGCGCTCGCCTGCATCTCTTCTAGGGTTAACGTGCCACTCTCATCACTATCAGCAAGTTTGAATCTCTCTTGCATTTGGCTAGTTGATAACTGATGGGGTGCCATCATTGCTGAATTACCTGATATGTTCATGATTTTCTCCAGATTAGTTGTTTGTTCACCCATTGCCTAAAGGCAATTAAAACGCCATCAATTATCAAACTCACGAAAATTTACGATATAAAAACAATACTTTACATAGCTTTGCATTAATTTACGTTTACGTATATTTTTCAATGTACGTGGCTTATTTAGCAGGATAGTTACCAAAAGAAATTGTAAAATTTAGAGAATAAATAGTGCTCAGTTACTGTGCTAGTATTTAAATTGACAAGTTTTTGCCGCTGCGGCAAACAATAAAAAAGGCAGCGATTGCTGCCTTTTCTCGATATTTTTTAGTTTTGATAAACCAACTACTTAACCACTTTTAGCGTCGGGCGAGGTTTTTCTTTTTTCTCATTCCCTTCTTTGATTTCAGCATTTGCTTGACTGCTATCAACGCTTTGTAACTCAGGTGAGCTAGTAATCTCTTCTTCGACTTCTTCCGGGTGCTCAATTGGCAGTGATGTACCTGCGCCATTTTCCTTGGCATATATTGCAGCAATAGCGCCATATGGAACATACAAATGCTCAAGCTTGCCACCAAAGCGCGCTGAAAATTCAATTGCACTTTCACCCATTACGATACTACCCACCGCTGTCGATGAAATATTAAGGACAATTTGACCGTCATTCACAAACGCCATTGGTACTTGCACACCAATAACACTTACATCAACGACAATATATGGCGTAAGTTCGTTGTCCGAAATCCAATCATAAAAAGCCCCAACGATGTAGGGCTTATTAGATGTCATGTTAATTGTCGATGACATAACTTATGCAGGGTTACCAAAACGTAGTTCGCGCTCAGCTTCAGTTAATGAAGCTTGGAACGATTCACGTTCGAATAATTTAAGCATGTAGCTTTTAAGTTCTTGAGAGCCTTGACCAGCTAACTCAATACCTAATACCGGTAAACGCCATAATAGCGGAGCTAAGTAACAATCAACTAGGCTGAATTCTTCACTCATAAAGTATGGCGCTTCGTTTAAGATAGGCGCAACACTTAACAAGCTTTCTTTAAGCTCTTTACGTGCTTTTTCTGCCGCATCAGCGTCACCATTCATAATCGTGTGTGCAAGACTATACCAATCCTGCTCGATACGATGCATCATCAAACGGCTACGACCACGTGATACCGGGTATACAGGCATCAACGGTGGGTGCGGGAAGCGCTCATCTAAGTACTCAATGATAATTTTAGCTTCATATAAAGCTAATTCACGATCAACAAGTGTAGGCACGGTACCGTATGGGTTTAAATCGATTAGATCTTCTGGAAGGTTTGCAAGGTCAACTAAGTGAATATCAACACCTACACCTTTTTCTGCTAAAACGATGCGTGTTTGATGACTGTACATATCGTCTGCGTGAGAATATAACGTCATAACAGAACGTTTGTTTGCAGCTACGGCCATAATGCCTCCATTAATAGGTTTAGAAAGGAAAGACGAAGATATCGTCTAGTGGCTGTATGATAACCGATTTCTGGTTTTTATTAAAACTGGTCAGTCCAGTTACATTAAAAGTAATTGAATAAGTTGATTGGCAGCAAAAAAAGGGCAACCGTTAAGTTGCCCCAATGGGATAATCTACGAAAGATGTTAGAAGTCGTATCGCGCTTGGAATAAGAATGAGCGCGGTGCTTGGTAACTAGTTGGGTTACCGTAGTTCGGGTTGTCAGAGCCAATGACGTAGTCAAACTCACTCATATCGTTATACGTAGTTGCCGTGTCAGCATCGAGTGCATTGAACACTTTCCCAGATAAGGTTACCGCGCCTGCATCACCAAGATCGATAAAGTAAGATAGGCTTAAATCTAACTGATAAATCCAGTCGCCATGACCACCAGATCCACGAGGTGAAGGCTGGCCGTTTGAATAGAAATTCTGACGATTCCAATCTTCACACCAAGTGATATCTCTTTCTGGAGCACAAGAGTCCGCATCTTGTGGATGGTAGCCGAGAATATTACGAGCACGACCTTCTTGCGCTAACAACACAACACCTAAATTCAAGTTATCCATTATCTCGTAGCGGCCGTATGCTTTGAACTTATGCGGAATATCATTCGATGTTCGACCATACGAGTGGTCAGTGAATTCAGGGCTATCAAATGATCCAGACCAACCAGGATCAGCCTGTGAATGGACACCACTCACTAAACCTTCAGTGTTACCTTCAGATTTCGAGTAAGTATACGATGCGTTTAAGTATGCGCCTTCAAACGGCGAACCTTCGACTGTTAGCTCTAGCCCCTGATATTTACGTTCTGCTTTAGGAAGACCAATATAATCAGCAGACCAAGTTACGCCTTCGTCACCTGAAATTTTACCGTCTTGGTTTTGATCGTAAGCAAGATGTACTGGCGAGCCAGGGTTAATCACAATACCCACCCAAGATGAGCTAGTGTTCCAATTAGGATCAAGCTTAGCTGCTTCTTCTGGATTAGCTGCTGACCACTTATCCAATACGTACTTCATGTTGGTGTCTTCAATTGAAGATTTTAACTCTTGATAAATGTAGCGTGCACCTACGATCCAGTTACCATCAAGGTCATGAGAAACACTCAGTGAAATCTCGTCACTGTACATTGGGTCTAAATCAGCATCTACCAACGTTTGGTATGGCTGAGTAAAAGTACCGTCACCGTAATCTAACAGGTACATTGATTCAGAATTTACCGGTCGATTGTTTGAATCGATAGACTCATATTTAGCATAGTTGTATTGGTTTCTCTCACCCAAGGTCATACGCACTGATGTGTTAGGTGAAATCGGCATGTAGTAACGACCATAGTTAACAAATACTTTTGTTCTACCTTCGCCGTTAACATCCCATATAGCACCTAAGCGAGGAGCCCACTGGTTTTTCATATCAAGGTACGTATCACCCTCACCCGTATCTGCACTAAATGCACTGTTACGGACACCAAGGTTAAGTGTCACTTCATCAGTAACTCGCCATGAGTCTTGAAGGTAAAAAGCTGTAGTCTTCGATTCAGCGGTACCGATTCGCGTGTATATACGGGAACGATAGAATCTATCGCCAGGGTTAATATCGGCAGGGCCCTGACCTAAACTAGCACGATTATCATTAATCCAGTCATGCGTACCTTGGGTCATGACTCGGTAGTCATATTGGTAACCGTCACCAGCATAAGTGATGTTATCTGAAACCTCTACAACCTCCTGACTAAAGCCAGCACGCAAGGTGTGGTCGTCAAACTCCCAGTCTAAGTCAACGCGGAATTGTGTTCGCTTATCATTTTGCTTGTAGTCTTTGTAAGTACCTACCCAATCACCCAACTTAGTCCAGCTAAGGTCATCGTTTTGCCACCAAGTTCGAGATTGATCGGCAGTCGGGTTGATACTCGCGGTGTCTTGTTCGGTTACCCCGTAAATTGCGCTAACAGTAAAGTCTTCAGTAATGATACCGGTATAGTTAACCGACCAAAGCTCGCCACCCCATGTCGACACATCTGGGTCACTAAACTCTCCTGTGATAGATTTAGTGTCGAGATCGTAGTCGGCGGTTTTGTAGTCTTCTTCCCATTCATTATTTAAGACAGTAAAGCCAAGACTGTGATTCTCGTTAATATACCAATCAACTTTTGCTAACCAGAAATCAGCAGTTCCCTCTTCACGCTTGAATTCGCCAGAGTCTGTCGCCCATTCATTCGTATATTTTTGCGGATTGAATATGCCGTAGAAAAATAAGGTATCCTCAATGATGGCGCCACTTGCATAGATGTTATAACTCTTAGAGTCATATTCATTTTCTTGGTTGTAATCAATCAGCAAAGGATCGAATGGATAATCACCGTTGTCATCTACAGCCAAGCTGTAACCCCAAGTGTCAGGTGATTGGGAAGCCAATGAACCAGGGACATAGTCTACTGATACTCCAAATTTGAATTCGTTGTCGCCCGACTTAGTGACCATGTCAGTTACGCCACCAATGAATTGACCGTACTCTGCACTTACGCCACCAGTAACCACATTTGTCTGTGCAATCGACTCCCAAGGAATATCGATATAGCCAAGACCTTTACGAATGTCAGTAATGTTTAAGCCGTTGAGGAAGTATCCGTTTTCAGCTACGGAAGAGCCGTTAAATGAAGCACCACGCCCGTAATCACCATCTTGGTCAGCAGCAAGAGAAGAACCCGGAGCGAGTAAAGCAACTGATGTTAAATCTCTAGCAACCGGAAGCAGAGCTAAATCGTCAGCTGATAGCGAAATTTGTGAAGTTGAGCTCTCAAAATCAATAACTTGTACACTAGAACCCGTAACTTCAATTCGCTCAATGCCAACTTCATACATTGCAACATCAAAACCTGCAGTACTACCCGCTCTTACTTGAATTTCTTTTTCTTCAATGGTTTCAAATCCATCTTTAGAAAACGTTACGGTGTAGTTACCGATAGGTAAGCCTCTAATAGTAAATTTACCATTGTTATCGGTAGTTGCTTTACGCGTAATACCCTTGCTTTCATGCTTAATCATCACCTGCACATTTGCCAGTTTCTGACCGTCCTGCACCCCAATTTCACCCGCCATACTACCGTTAACTTTGTCAGCGGCTAGAACTGCTGGTGCACTAATAGCAATTGAAGTGCCTATTGCTAAAGCGATAAGTGACTTGCGTGCTTGAAAACTACTCTTCCTGAACGTGGACATTATTTAACCCTCATTATTTTAATTCTTATAAGAATATATTGAATACCTAATATTGTATGCAATATATTCTTTTGGAGTATATTGTACAGATATTAAACGATCAACAAAGATTTACGATAAATGTTGGAATATTTTAAAAATCACGTATTTTATGCGGTACATACCAACCATTTCCGAATATAACCTAGCGTGAATATTCTTATTTCACAGTATTAATAGCTTGGCCTCTTCAATTCCGGAAATAGGTCTAACAGTTAGGGCATCATTGCAAGCGCTAGCTCTTTATTTGAGGCAGGTGTTTGAAGTAAGAGAACGCTAATTTTTGTCGGGTATGAAGTAAATTAATAGGCCTTGTTGTAGTTCAACACATCGCGACGATGAGGTACAAAAACGAGACAACAAAAAAGGCAGCCATTAGGCTGCCTTTCATCATTTTGCGGTTTCACTAATTAGTGAATGTCACGCCAGTATTCTTTTTTCAAGAAGTAAGACAAGATGAAGAAGATAAATAGGAAACCAATTACCCACTTACCTAGTTCTTTACGCTCTAATTTGTTTGGCTCACCAACATACTCAAGGAAGTTTGTTAAGTCGCGAACAAATGCGTCGTACTCTTGCTCAGTCATCGTGCCGCCAACAGCTGGTGAAAGAACACCGTTCTCGTCTTTAGTACGAACACCTTGAAGGTTTTGCAATACGTGTGGCATACCAACATCTGGGAAGATTGTGTTATTTACGCCAAACGGACGGTTCTCATCAGTATAGAAAGAACGTAAGTACGTGTATATGTAGTCAGGGCTTCTGAAGCGCGCTTCAAGTGTTAAGTCCGGTGGAGCCGAACCAAACCATTGAGCTGCTTCTTTAGCTGGCATTGAGTTAGTGATGTGATCACCAACTTTCTCACCTGTGTACATCCACTCAGCTTTACCTTCTTCGTCGCTAATGCCTAAGTCAGCAAAAGTACGATTGTAACGCTGGTACTGTAACTCGTGACAACCTAAACAATAATTGATGTAAGCTTTAAAGCCACGCTTTAATGATTCTTTATCGGCTAAATCGTTGTTAGCAGAATCTAAAGGTAGGCTCGGGCCAGCAGCAAAAGCCAATGCCGGCACCATTGCTAATAATGTAATAAATAGCTTTTTCATTATTTAGTCACCCTTTCTGGTACTGGCTTAGTGTTTTCATTCTTAGAGTAAATCCAAATCGCCAAGAAGAATCCGAAGTAACCAATTGTCGCAATGGTACCAATCAAGTTAGCAATATCAGATGCTGGCATTGTACCTAGGATACCTAGAGCAATGAAACAAATAGAGAACTGAGTTAAGTTCAATAAGTGCCATTTGCTACGGAAACGAATCGACTTAACCGTACCGCGGTCACACCATGGTAACGCGAATAGTACACCGATTGCAGCGAACATTAGGATAGTACCCATCAACTTGTCCGGAACAACACGTAAGATTGTGTAGAACGGACCGAAGTACCATACAGGTGCGATATGCTCTGGTGTTTTAAGACCATTTGCCGGTGTAAAGTTAGGCGCTTCTAGGAAGTAACCACCACCTTCTGGGAAGAAGAACATTACCCAACAGAAGAAGATTAAGAAACCAGCAACACCCATAATATCCTTAACCGTGTAATACGGGTGGAATGGAATTGCGTCAACAATATCGTACTTGTCTGCGTACTGTTTGTGGAACTTAAACTTAGAAAGCTCTTCCGGCTTTTGACTGCCTTTAGGCTTCTTGATGTTCACACCGTCAGGGTTATTAGAACCCACTTCGTGAAGTGCTAAGATGTGTAAAAACACAAGTACTACTAACACAAGTGGAAGTGCAACAACGTGTAACGCGAAGAAACGGTTTAGCGTAGCACCAGAGATAACGTAGTCACCTTTGATCCATGTAGCTAAGTCTTCACCTACCACAGGTACGGCACCAAAGAGCGATATGATTACTTGCGCACCCCAGTAACTCATGTTACCCCAAGGTAGTAAGTAACCCATGAATGCTTCAGCCATTAATACTAGGAAGATTAACATACCGAAGATCCACAATAACTCACGTGGTTTCTGGTAAGAACCGTACATTAAGCCACGGAACATATGTAAGTATACAACAACGAAAAACGCGGAAGCGCCCGTTGAGTGCATATAACGTAGTAACCAACCGTAGTCTACATCACGCATGATGTATTCAATTGAAGCAAATGCACCATCGCCAGATGGTTCGTAGTTCATCGTTAACCAGATACCCGTAAGGATTTGGTTTACAAGTACTAACATTGCTAGAGAACCAAAGAAATACCAGAAGTTAAAGTTCTTTGGTGCAGGGTATTGTAAAACGTGTTTATTCATCGCTTCCATGACAGGAAGACGTGCTTCTATCCAAGCTAGAAAGTTATTCATTACGCTTCTCCTGGTGCAACACCAATTAATAGGGTGTCTTCTTTAGGGAAAGAGTGCTCAGGTACTGATAGGTTTAATGGTGCTGGAACACCTTGGAATACACGGCCAGCCATATCGAACTTAGAACCGTGACAAGGACAGAAGAAACCATCTGTAACACCAGCAACATGCTGTTCGAAATCGCCCTTGTGGTGTGTTGGAGCACAACCTAAGTGAGTACATACGCCTAAGGCAACCATAATATCTGGCTTAATGGAGCGATGCGCATTTTGGGCATATTCAGGTTGCTGAGGCTCAGCTGAATTAGGATCACGAAGTTGATCATCGTGTTTAGCCAAGTCTGCAAGGGTTTTATCTGTACGACGAACCACATAAACTGGTTTACCACGCCATTCAGCACGAACTAATTGACCAGGCTCAATTTTACTCACATTGACTTCAACCGGAGCACCAGCAGCTTTCGCTCTGGCACTAGGGTTCCAAGAACCAATGAAAGGCACAGCCACACCGACAACACCTACACCACCTACGACTGAAGTAGCCGCGGTTAGAAAGCGTCGACGGCCGTTATCAACGGGCGCATTGCTCATTCAATTTCTCCAATTATTTTTATGCTCCAACCATGTAAATGATAATACTTCTTATTTAGTGTTTATCAGTCACTTAATTGAGCACACTAGCGACAAAAAAATTTTTCTGATCATAATGAAAAGCCCTTTTTTTTACAAGGAAATTCAACCTTGTTTGCAACACTTTGCGCAAATTAATTACAAAATATTTCAAGGCCGTAAATTGGCTGTTCAATCCTTGAGCATAGTAGTTTTTGGGCATAAAAAAACCGGCATAAAGCCGGTTTTTGAATTCGAAAACGAAATATTAACGTTTTGAGAATTGAGGACGTTTACGTGCTTTGTGTAAACCAACCTTCTTACGCTCAACTTTACGAGCATCACGAGTAACGTAACCAGCTTTACGTAGTTCACCACGTAATGACTCGTCGTACTGCATAAGTGCACGAGTGATACCGTGACGGATTGCACCAGCTTGACCAGTACTACCACCACCTGTAACAGTAATGTTTAAGTCGAACTTCTCTAACAATTCAACTAACTCAAGCGGTTGACGAACTACCATGCGAGCAGTTTCACGACCGAAGAATTCAGAAATGTCACGTTTGTTAATTGTGATTGCACCGTTACCAGCTTTCATGAACACACGAGCAGTTGAGCTCTTGCGACGACCAGTACCGTAATATTGATTATCAGCCATTGCTTACAGCTCCAAAAGTTGTGGTTGTTGTGCAGCATGCTTGTGCTCAGGGCCAGCATACACTTTTAACTTGCGGTACATTTGACGACCTAAAGGACCTTTAGGAAGCATACCTTTTACCGCGAATTCGATAGCACGCTCAGGCGCTTTATCGATAAGCTTTTCGAAGCTAATTTGCTTCAAACCACCAGGGAACTCAGTGTGCGAGTAGTAGATTTTACCTTTCGCTTTGTTACCTGTTACTTTTACTTTCTCAGCGTTAACAACAACGATGTAATCGCCTGTGTCACAGTGAGGAGTGTATTCTGGCTTATGCTTACCACGTAAACGGCGAGCAATCTCAGTAGCGATACGACCAAGAGTTTTGTTCTCAGCGTCCACTACAAACCAATCGCGTTCTACGCTTTCAGCTTTTGCTACAAAAGTTTTCATTTAAAAAACCCAAATTAAAATGTTACTAAACTTGATAACGCCCTAGCGTTATCGGTTCTAAAGGCTTCGCTGTACCCCTTCGAGTATCGAGCCTGTTGCTTAATTCCGGGAAAGAACCAAGCTTTGTAACGTAGGGAGCGCAGGATTATACAGAAGTATTCTTTAAAGATCACGTATAAATTTTAAGCTTTACAGTAATTTCTCTGATTTTTTTCGTGTTGTGGGATATTTTGAAAAAAAGACTCTCGATAAGCCGTATTGAAAGGAGAAGATGCTCTTGCGTTAAACGCCAAATTATTCACTTTGCCGAGCAAAAGTCGTGAACAAAAATAGCTAATACTTGAAGTATTTTTGTAGCGGGAAAATCAAAACGTCAAGAAAGAAACCCAATAGCTTCCATCCAATGTCGGCTAAACTCGGAGGTTTAAGTTTGTTTATTGAACTTAACCCTTCTCAACTTAAACAGTGAGATCGCATGAGCAGTAAAATAGATTGCACTTAGTGAAATTCCCAGCAACTGTATACTTAGAAAGCCTCCATTGCTTGCTTCGCCAGTCAAACTAATAAAATCCAATAGCTCAAGAAGTAAAATACTCCATGAGGCAAGCGCTAGCGCAACATATATGTATAATTTCATTCTTCATCCCTCAGTTGTTCTAGATAGAAATAAAGTTCATTGAATCTTTACTAACTACTTGATTTAACGCTCGTTTGTAATGAGAACTGTCTCCTTCATACATTTATACACCTGAAAACTAAAGTAAAAGGCAAGCATTAGAATCCCAAATAAGTACAAAGTCGGTAAGCTATTAGCTGTAACCCAACCACTGGCACTATTTTTACGTGTTAGTTCGGCAAGCAGAATTCCCCATACCGAAATACTCAATGACAAGTAAAAGTAAAACTTCATTTATCATTCCTTTGCTATTTTTAAAGGGAACAAAACATCTAAGCACCGTTGCAGCCCTTCTCCGGCGATAACTGCAATTATAACAATAAATTCAATGCTTAAATCGGTATATCTCGATAGGAATAAGCCAGTTGCACCACCTATGATAAGCGCATTTGTGAAACTATACTTAAAGCTAAGGCAAAGTGGCTTTGTACAATAGACACAATGTATTGTGTCAACTAATAACAGCTCTTTTCTCTTTTGCCATGGAACTAATTTTCCACAGTTTGGACAATTTCTACTAAACATATGACTTTCCAATCGAGGGCTTGATAACCGGGGTTACCAAGCCCTATCTAATTACTCAAATACTTCTTTAGTTAAGTAAGCTACTCCACCCGCAGCGACACCACGAGCAACTGCAACAGCAGCTCGTTGCGCCACGTAGCGCACTACCAAGTAGGCCAAAATAGGATTTCCACCGTTAACTTCTTTTATTTCATTTAGTTGTAGTTCTTTCATTACGTTACTCCGAGAATGCAGCTTTTAATAAACGATAAGTACCATATGCTACTAGACCAGCGGTCGCGGTCGCGGCTACAGCACCAACTACAGGGCTTGTTACAGCAGCAGCAGCGGCTACCCAGAAGCCTCCACCATTTACTTCTCTCACTTCCAACATGTTTAATTCACGCATTGTGTTATACTCCAAATTATCCGACTTCCTATCGGATGTTATTGATTTGCTGAGCACTCACTGTTTAACAGTATTAAATGTTCAGCGGTTAATGGCTGGCTTTAGTTGTTCTCGCTAAAGTATTCCTAAAGCTAGCCGCCTTCCTGTCACTTTCCCCGAAAGAAAAACAACAGCAAACTTTTAGCCGATACGGCCTCTTAAACTGTATATAGGGTCCAGCAACCAATCGATTAAAGATCGTTTATCCAAGATAATATCGGCTTGAAATAGCATGCCACTTTTAAGGGCAAACGCCTGCCCGTAACCGCTAATGGCCTGCTGACTTAAATTCGCTTGTAGTCGATATACTGGCTCTGATAATGCAACAGGAAAATCGACATCGTTTTGTGTAATGAGTGTTTTCTCTATGTTTAAAACCTGACTTTCCATAAACCCAAAGCGTTGGTGTGGAAACGCCTCAAACCGTAATCGAGCAATATCGCCTACTTCAACGAAACCAGCTGACCGTGTTGGCAATAAGAGTTCGGCAATTAAAGTGGCTCCCTCAGGCACTATTGTTAACAGGGGGCGAGACGCATTTAATGTTTGCCCTTCAACTACTTGGATTGAAGTAACCGTACCGCTGTGTGTAGCACGGATGGTATGACTGTGATTAGTTTCCGTTTCATTTAATAGACGAGTTAAGTCAGTTCTTTGCTTATTAAGCTCTCGCGCCTGCCCTACATATTGTTGTGGGGTTTTGAGAATATCGAAGTTGATTTCTGCCAACCTGTTCTCTTGATTGATAAGGTTGCCAGAGAGCGTTTCGAGCTCTTGCTTAACAGTGAGCAAGCGCTCTTGTTGCTGCTGAAACTCTAAACTGGAGATGTGGTTAAGCTTAAGGAGTTTATTAAACTGCTTTTGTTGAGACTTGAGTAAGTCGAGCTTTTCTCTCATCAACGTTTGCTGATTCTTCACAACAGCTATAGCACTCTCAGTTGCTAGCTTTTGTGCACTCAAACGAGCCATAGCCTCTTTTTCAAAGAAAGTAAGCTGCTCGGCTTCATCGTTCAGTAACGTTAGTTTTTTCCTGATTTCGCCAATTTGTTTGTCGTTAAGCTCTTCACCGTTTTGCATATGTTGGCGACTAACAATGGTCACCAACAAATCGCCTTTGCTTACTTTTTGCCCCTCTTCGACGAGCACACGACTAATTGTACCCTGGCGTTTGCTGTAGCTTTTGATCACCCCTTTGTCTGGTCTTAAAAACCCTGAAACAGTTTCTTTTCTTGCGTACTCTGCATTAAATAGAAACAGAAAAACAAAGAATACAACCAAGGCAATCAAAGCGACCGTCAATTTAATTGACAATGGTTGGGCAAGAGAAACTGCCCCTACCAACCTTTGGCTTTGTGCGTCGACTGCTTGTTGTCTAAATAATGATGCCATCCTAGCTTCCCTTCTCCAAAATCTATAAAAATGTTTAATTGTGCTCGCTTAGCTGGTTATCAACTCGTGCTCGCTATGTGCCTTTTTCTGTTTTTAGGCAGCGTTCTTTGAAGTCAGATTTACCAGCGTTTAAACAGTCGTGTGTTTTTCACACTGTCGCTTTACATTCGCTTGAAAGTTCTTTTGAAATTACGACCAAAGAGCACTTATCTCGAAACATTTTCAACACTAGCAACACGTCACCAGTCTGCAAGAGTGTAAAAATCACAAAAACATCCAAAAACAAGAAAAACAATTAAAATTCAATAAGTAAGGGAGCCATTGAGTAAACGTTGTATTTTTCACAACAAAAAAATTTGCTCCCTTCTTCTGTGCTAAAACCTTGCATTTACGAAGCAATGATTTCACAACAAAAAAGCAACTTAGGCGCTAGCCCAAAGCACGGAAGGCTTGCGGTTAATTTATGAAGTTTTTCGCTCAAATGGGCACTTGTTGACGTTTTTTTTTTGCTGCTAAGGTTTGTTTAGCTTCGGCACTGGCTAGATCAGTACGGACACTGTTACTCAGCACGGACGCTGCACGGCAGGGAGGCTGAACCAGTTAAGAAGCGCTGGAGGTGAGGAGTTGAGGTCACTCCTCACCTCTCCCTAACTTAAAATGGAAATTAACAAGCATTGAGGCTACTAACATGAAGCAAACATCAAAAGATATGAAGGAACTAACTAAAGCGAAAGCACTATTGGAGTCAATTGAAGGAGGTCGAAAAGATTCTGAATTCTTCCGTCCTATTACATTGCCTTGTAGTTTTTTAAGCTGCTCAGTTCCTATGTATGGCGTTATCACTAACCCGGAAATCGATATTGAGTAAGTAGTGATCCTTACTTAGTTAACTCAACTCGTTCACTCAACATTACTTGAACATTCAAATTAAACATTACTCGGCATAGCTCGAAACACTGCTTAATGAATCGAAAGTAATATTTTTCAGGTACAACACGATGAATCAAAGCTACAACACAACGCATAAGAGTATTGTAAAGCCAGGTATACGCGTTAAGAAGTATCAAAGGAAAACTTATGCTGTATGGGAAATTACGCTGAAATGTAACCTTGCCTGCAGTCATTGCGGTTCTCGAGCTGGCGCGAAAAGAGAGGACGAGTTGAGTACCACGGAAGCCCTAGACTTGGTCAAGCAAATGGCTGATTTAGGCATTAAAGAAGTTACGCTAATTGGCGGTGAGGCGTACTTAAGACCAGACTGGCTAATGATTGCCTCAGAAATTAAGCGCTTTGGCATGAAAGCGACTATGACTACTGGAGGCTACGGCATATCCGCAGGAACAGCGAAACGCATGGCGCAGGCTGGTATTGATACCGTGTCGGTTTCAATAGATGGTCTAGCAAAAGAACATGATGCTATGCGAGGCAAACAAGGGTCATGGGAGCAGTGTTTTAAAACGCTAGCGCACTTAAAAGCTGCCGGCATAACTTGCGGCGTTAATACGCAGATAAACAGAAATTCAGCACATGACCTGCCAATGCTTTATCAAAAGCTTGTTGAAGCAGGTGTAAGTGCTTGGCAAATACAACTTACCGTGCCAATGGGCAATGCGGTAGAGCATAACGAAATGTTGCTCCAACCGATTGAACTTCTGGATTTATATCCACTTATCTACTTTTTGTCATTGCAAGGCAGGAAAGATAACTTAACGATACAACCGGGCAATAACATCGGTTACTACGGTCCCTACGAACGTGTATTGCGCGGCGCCAATCAGCTTGAAAGCGAATGGGCATTTTATCAAGGTTGTACTGCCGGACAAAACGTACTGGGCATTGAAGCAAATGGTGCAATAAAAGGCTGCCCTTCATTACCGAGTGATGCCTACACAGGCGGCAATATACGAGAACGTACCCTTGTTGATATTTATGAGAATGCACCAGAGATAAGGTTTAACGATATCGATGAGGCCTTAGATACGACTAAACATCTATGGGGACATTGCAAAGGGTGTGAATTCGCAACCACTTGTCGCGGTGGGTGCAATTGGACTTCACATGTGTTCTTCGGCAAACGTGGTAATAACCCCTATTGCCATCATCGAGTACTAAAACTTGCAGCAAAAGGTAGAAAAGAACGCTTTTACCTAAAAGAGGCTGCAAGTGGAAAGCCTTTTGACCACGGTATATTCAACCTTGATGAGGAAGAGATTGGTCCATTAAATCCGAATTCGAAAACACAATTCACGCTCAATAAAACAAATTTCCCTGAAGCTTGGTTGAAGGAACACCCAAACTTGATTGAGTCCTTGTACATCGAAAGAGGTATGGGCATTAAACGCTATATCGATAGTGGCATTGTCAGTAAAGAAGAGTCGCCCTGGTATAACGACGCACATTCTGCAATAAATTAATAAAGGACTTCGGGTATGGAAGCCAGTATCAATACAGAACAATTACTTGAATTTTCAAGTATCAAGCGAGTTCCACTAATTCTTCAGGCTGAAGTTGCTGAGTGCGGCTTGGCAAGTATGGCGATGGTTTCATCGTACCATGGTCACCAACTTGACATGCCTGCAATGCGAAAGCGTTTCTCCGCTAACTTAAAAGGCATGAACTTACAGCAGCTTATTGAACTAGGCGACAGTCTTGGACTTGCTAGTCGAGCATTGCAATGTCCACTAGAAGATATCAATAAGCTCTCGCTGCCTTGTGTCCTACACTGGGACATGAACCATTTTGTTGTTGCCACAAAAGTAACTAAATCTAAAGTGCACATTAATGATCCAGCGGTAGGTAGAAAGGTTCTATCCATGGCTGAATTCAGTCAGCATTATACAGGGATTGCGCTGGAGCTTACCCCAACCAACAAGTTTGAAAAGAAAACTGAAAAACGACGTATGAAACTAACCCAACTTTGGAGCAAGATTACCGGCTTTAAAAGTGCGTTAGCTAAACTATTTGTACTGTCGGTGATCATTCAAGCCTTTTCACTCGCTTCTCCCTACTACATGCAATGGGTTGTCGATGAAGTGCTAATCAGTCATGACAAACCCTTGCTAACCGTTTTAGCTATCGGTTTTGGCTTGCTAGCATTGCTTACCTTAGTAACAAACACGGTAAGAAGTTGGCTAGTTCTCAGGCTATCGAGCCTGTTGAATATGCAGATGGGTGTCAATTTACTTCGCCACTTATTACGCTTACCCATGGCTTACTATGAATCTAGACATATAGGCGATGTTGTTTCCCGCTTCGGCTCTTTAGCACAGATAAGAGAGCGTATTACCACAGGGCTCGTTGAAACAACGGTCGACGGTATCATGTCAATTGCAGTGCTAGTGATGATGTTGCTTTATAGTATCAAACTCACTTTTGTTGTCCTTGCGGCAATCGCACTGTATACACTCCTGAGACTCGCTTTGTATAAGCCTTTGCATCTTGCAACAGAAGAATCGATACAAAATAGTGCCAAAGAGCAAAGTAATTTCCTGGAAAATATCCGAGGAATACAGACAATTAAGCTCTTCGGTAACGAATCTCAACGGCAAGGTATTTGGCAAAACCGCTTTGCCGAAGTAATTAATGCCGATATTCGTCTCGGTAAGCTTCAAATCAGTTTCGACGCTATTAACAAACTACTGTTTGGTTTAGAAAACGTGATTGTTATTTATTTTGCCGCTTCGTTAGTGATGACTGGTGACCTATCAATCGGCATGGTGCTAGCGTTCATCGCGTACAAGAATCAACTAACGGAACGAATTGCTAACTTCATAGAGCAGATTATTCAATTTAAAATGATGAGACTTCACTTAGATCGCATCTCAGATATCGCACTTCACGAGCAGGAAAAGCATCGAGAATCAACAGCAATCGCTGTTCAACCCGATAGCTTTAGGGGTGAAATTAGACTCGAGAACGTTTCATTTCGCTACGGCGAGAACGAACGTCCAATAATAGACAACCTATCACTCACTATAAATGCCGGCGACTCTATTGCCATCACAGGCGAATCTGGCAATGGTAAAACCACATTAGCCAAACTCATTTTAGGGCTGCTTTCGCCAGACGAAGGAAAGATCTTCTTAGACGGCAGAGATATTACGCAACTAGGTTTAAAGAACTATCGCCAGCAAATCGGCACTGTAATGCAAGACGATACTTTATTAGCTGGCTCTATCGCCGATAATATTTGCTTTTTTAACCCTGAACCTAATTTCCTTAAAATAGAGCAAAGTGCTCAATTGGCAGCCATACATCAAGATATCACTAAAATGACAATGGGTTACAATGCCCTAGTTGGCGATATGGGCTCAAGCCTTTCAGGAGGACAAAAACAGCGCTTGCTGCTCGCTAGAGCTTTATACAAAAACCCTAAAGTGCTTCTCATGGATGAGGCGACAAGTCATTTAGATATCGACAATGAAATAAAAATTAGCGATCAAATTCAACACCTGAATATGACGAGAATCATCATTGCCCATCGCCCAGAAACGATCAACAAGGCCAATAGAATATATCGAATGGAAAATGGAAAGCTCTTTGACGTTGCAGTGAATAAAGCATCTCAACACTGACAAAATAGATCCATTAGTTGGTAGGCACTGTTCTAAACGGCATGCTTTGAAAATCAACTTAGCGGCATCTAATTAGTTACATAAGCTCGATTGCATGGGGCCGAATCTATTTGATCTACACTAACCTGTTTAACTTAAGTAAACATCGTGAGTTTAAGCCATGATTAAAACGCAAAAAAAATTCACGGTAATTTGCTACATATGTAAGGTACTGGCATTTGCCAAACTTGGGCTCGCCATTTATTTTTTTTTCATCAAAAGTATGTATTGTCCAAGCCTAATAATTGCTGCTTCCAGCGTCTACTTTTATGTAATCTCTCGAGAAATTTTGACGCCTAGCCTGGGGCTTATTCTTTTACTATCCACTCTTTTTACAATCTGTTGTTTAGTTGTCTTTTCTTTTTCACTTCCTTTACTAATCGCACTGCTACTTCTCAACGCAATAATCCTTATTTCCCATCGATTTTTCATGCTCTGGCAACCTAATGCGCACGAAAAAAGATAAATAGTATAAAATATAAAACCCCGATCATTGCCGATAAGTCTTTATTACTGCAAATAATTTTTATAGACTCGATTTGTACAATTAATACTCACCACTGTTGTACCTATAGGGGTAGGGAATGGATGGCCTAGAGTTAATAAAAATACATAACTGGACATTTGATCCAGTAAAAAAGACTCTCAAACCAGATATAACAGAAAATAACGAAAGCCAAGCGAACGTAAGTGAAGAAGTTTCTTTAGAAGCTAAGCAGGCGGATCTTTTACTTTGTTTGATTCAGCAAACGGGACAGATCGTTTCGCGCGATATGCTTTTGGAGCAAGTGTGGAACAACCGCTACGTTGACGATACAACAATCAACGCCACAGTTTCTCGTTTAAGAAAGCTATTAGGTGGTGCAAAGTACCAATACATAAAGACTCACCCTAAACTTGGTTATTCTTTCAGTGCCGAAGTCGATTACATCGAACGCCCCAAAACTTACTACTCAACCAAAGAAAAAATACTCTCGCTTAAGGCGATTAAGATATATGCGACAATTATAACCGTTGCGCTATTCGCCATCGTTATTTACCTTTTTTCTATCTCGCAAGAAAGCGATAAAACTTTATTCTCCAAAGATGTTAAGATTGAGCCCGTTACTTATATGGAAGGGCGTGAGTTCGGTGCAGTACTCTCAAAAAATGAGAAGCTCTTAGCCTTTGCCCATCAAGTTGAGATGGATGATTTTAGTAACTTAATTGTTCAAAACCTCGAAACAAGTAACTATATATCAATAGAGCCAAATAACGAGTCCAGTTCGCCATTTTGGGTCGAGGATCCAGAAGGTAACTCTAAGCTTTATTATGTTTCTGGAGAAGAAAATAAATGTTTAGTTAAGCGAGTAAATGTTGATGAGAATCTTAATCTTTATGACCTCGAAACAGTAGCCGAATGCAGTATTGATTACACCAACGCTCCAATTGCAATAACTAGAGATCAGACCTTTTTATATTATGTGTATTACAGCGGTTTTCCGAACCCGACAGTTATTCATCGAAAAAACCTAATCTCAGGTGAAACTAAACAACTAACAGCCCCATCCACAAATTATCTGGGCGATTATTTTTTTAGTCTGAGTCCAAATGAGGAGTACTTGGTTTTCGAGCGTTCAAACGACACATTTCTTGCAAACCTAATGCATTTAAATCTAGCGACAGGTGAACTAGTCACCCTAATAGAAAATACAGGCTTTTTAGAAGGGCTAGTTTGGCTTCCGAGTTCTGATAAGTTGCTATACATCTCTGAAGAGTTTGCGATAGAAGAGTTAAACATTGAAAGCAAAGAAAGAAAAACAATTTATCAATCTGACGTGCACTTAGAAGATCTCTACCTCACCTTAGATAATGAACTTTTGGTTTCAATCGGAAACAGGTACCATTCGAATGTTGCTTCGATCAACCTTCAAACCCTCGAAAGTTCAATTCTCGTAGAGTCATCATTTAGAGATTTTGACGGGCAAAATTCATTACTTGGAAATAGCACTTACTTTATTTCAACACGTTCAGGAAATTACCAAATTTGGCGTAAAGATGAAGATGGCAGACTTACTCAGCTAACCGAATTTAGTGAAAAATCAAGAATTGAAGAGTTAACTATTTCTCCATCTGGAAAATACATATTATTCAAAAGAGGGAAGGACCTTAGTTACCTGACTGTTAATACAGGAGAAGTCACTCAGCTTAGAAATGGTAGTGCAATATTCAACGATTCTGTTTGGGATTGTAATAGTGATGAGCAATTTTTCGTTACAGCGAAAATTGGGATGAGCTGGTATTTGTTGAGCTATAACATTACAAGTAAACAATTTAATGAAGTAATGAAAGATGTCATATCTATTGCCAACTATTGCGAGAAAAATGAAAAATACATAGCATTACAAGATAAACCAGGTGTCTATTTGCTGCAGCCAGAGAATAAACTACCGACAAAAACATCCGGGTTGGAACACCAATACGTATCGTCAAACTTAGAATGGGCTGTTGGTTTCAAAGGCTTTTATCATATTGACGAAGATGGACGAATCACTCTTGAAAACAAAGCCGATAAAGACACTTCATTATTAATAAAAATACAAGATGCACGCTTTAGACTTTCCGGTAACCAGCTGATATATAACGATGTTTACCACAACAACACATACATTGGAAAAATCACAATATTAAATGATTAAAATTCAATGTTTACGCAATATGTAAACTTCTTAATCTCGCTAACCTTGCTAACAACTTCAAGTCAGCAAGGAACAGCTATGTTACAAACAACAATCATAATTTCAGCACTTTGTCTTTCATCTCTAACTTTTGGTTCTCAGGGTTCAGATACCTGTTTAGACTCTAATTATAAAGAAGATAGCAAATTAAACTTAAATTTTAGTGCCAGTGACAATAGAAAGAACCGGAGGAAGAAAGTTAAAATCTAACCTTCAAAATAGTCCTCGTTAAGGCAAATGCTCGCTAGCAAGATAATCGTGAGATTGCATTTCTTGCAGGCGGCTTAAACAACGCTTGAATTCGAACTCTAGGCCGCCGTGGCTGTATAGTTCTTCCATAGGTACTTCAGCCGAAATGATAAGTTTTACCTTACGCTCGTAGAATTCGTCTACTAATGCAATAAAGCGTCTTGCAGCATCATCACAATCAACATTCATTTGCGTTACGTTCGCCATTAATACCGTATGGTACAAACGGCTAAGCTCCATGTAGTCGCCTTGGCTTCGCGCCGACTCACATAGCTCGCTAAACTCAAAATGAGCGACGCCATCCGACTCTTGCACTGTTGTTAACATGCGGTGATTAATTTCAATCTCTTTATCCACTTTGCCCGCTTCAACCGACAGTTGTTTGAAGTAAGTATCTAAGTTAGTAACCGATTGCTCATCTAACGGATGATGATATATCTCGGCTTGTTCTAAGGTTCTTAGTCGATAATCGATACCGCTATCAACATTTACCACATCACAATGTTCGTTAATTAACTTAATCGCTGGTAAGAAGCGTGCGCGCTGAAGACCATTACGGTAAAGCTCATCTGGAATAATGTTTGATGTAGCAACTAGGGTAACGTTATGAGCAAACAGCTCTTCGAATAACGTACCTAAAATCATCGCATCGGTAATGTCGGATACGAAAAACTCATCAAAACAAATAATACAGGTTTCATCTGCAAATCGTTTGGCAATGATTTTAAGGGGATCTGCCTGCCCAGCAAGTGTCTTCATTTCTTCGTGTACGCGATGCATAAAGCGGTGGAAATGAACTCGCATCTTGTTTTTAAATGGCAAGCAATCGTAAAAGGTATCAACTAGATACGTTTTACCACGCCCTACTCCGCCCCAAAAATATAAACCTTGAACAGTTTTAGACTGTTGTTTTGCGACCACACGTTTCCAACGATTAAGTACTTTTTTAAAACCCGTTACTGGCAATGGCTTGTTTTGTAGGTCTTCGAATAAGCGCTGTAGGTGCTTTACGGCATTTTCTTGAGCTGCGTCATATTGAAAATCTTCGCGTTCAAGATCTTTTCGGTACTTTTCAATCGGAGAAAGGTTAATCATTGAGTTTCTAAATCCAAAAATTTAACACCAAATAATTGGTGGTCGGCGCTTGAAAAAATATAATTAGCAAACATATCCGCTATATTACTCAAGCATTAAACGCTATATTTAACGTATAGCTAAAAGGGCTAGCCCTGATTGAATATTTTCACTAATTTTTCTACTGAATACAACGAGGAACCTGCTTTATGACTGTTGTTATGCCTATTATTTACTTACTTATTGGCGCCGTGATTGGTTTTGTTGCCAGCAAATTTTTATCTGCCTCTGAAAAAGAAAACAAACGCTTGAGTGCAAAAGTCAGCGAAAATGAAGCTGCACTAACGCAATACCAAAATGACGTAGCCGAGCACTTAGACAGTTCAGCTAAGCTGTTAGAGCAAATGAATGCGACTTGCCAAACTGCAATGAAACAGATGGAACAAAGCACTGCCTTACTGCAACGCGCTACTCCTTCAGAGTCTGATGCAATGCCATTTTTCTCACAAGAAACTCAAGAGCAGCTAGCTCGTACGGTTAAGCTACGTCACAGCAAAAAAGAAAATGTTGAACCTGAATCAATCACCGAAGCTCCGCTTGACTACTCAGGCAACCCAAGTGGTTTATTTGATGATAAGAAACAAAGTGTTACAAATGCCGAATAGGCTCACAATGAACTAAAAGTTAACGATAAAGTCTGTTATTGAGTACCAATACTTATTTCGATTATGGAGTAAATTTTAAGTATGAAAAAATTGTCTTTAGTTATCAGTGCTGCATTAATTTCAAGTACCCTCGCACTCACTAGCGCACCAGCGCACGCTAATTTACCCCTAGCGGTTAATGGTAAAACGTTACCGAGCTTAGCACCTATGCTTGAGCGCACAACACCAGCAGTTGTGAGTATATCGGTTAAAGGTACGCACGAAGTCCAACAACGTGTTCCTGATGCATTCCGGTTTTTCTTTGGTAACCCAAGACGAGGACAAGAGTCCCAAGAGCGACCTTTTGAAGGTTTAGGCTCAGGTGTGATTATCGATAGCGATGAAGGCTATATTGTGACTAACAATCACGTCATCGCAGAAGCAGACGAAATTTTAGTGACCTTAAAAGACGGTCGACAACTAGAAGCGAAAAAAATAGGCGCAGACCCAGAAAGCGATATTGCGCTGTTGCAAGTAGAAGCCGATAACCTGACTGAAATTAAAGTGTCAGATTCAGATCAACTTCGAGTAGGTGACTTTGCCGTTGCTATCGGTAGCCCATTTGGTCTAGGTCAAACAGTCACATCAGGTATTGTAAGTGCCCTCGGTCGTGCGGGTTTGAACGTCGAGAGTTTTGAAGACTTCATTCAAACTGATGCTGCAATAAACAGCGGTAATTCAGGTGGTGCGTTAGTTAACTTGCGCGGCGAGCTGATTGGTATCAACACTGCAATCCTTGGCCCCAACGGCGGCAACGTAGGTATTGGTTTTGCAATTCCAAGTAACATGATGAAAAACCTTGTTGGTCAAATTCTTGAGTTTGGTGAAGTAAGACGAGGTGTATTAGGTGTTGCAGGGCGCAGCGTAAACGGTGAAATAGCCAAAGCAATGGAGTTGGAAACAACACAAGGTGGTTTCATTGAGCAGGTAAACCCAGACTCTGCTGCAGCTGAAGCGGGTTTAAAAGCGGGTGACGTTATTACCAAAGTTAATGGCAAAACGGTTAAAACCTTTGCAGAACTTCGCGGTAAAATCGGCTCGTTGGGCGCAGGTAAAGAAGTTGACTTAACTATCGTACGCGACGGTAAAACAAAGCAATTTACCGCTAAGCTTAAGCAAGCAGAAGCAGCAAATGTTGAAGCAGCCAGCTTACACCGCATGTTAGAAGGCGCTGAGTTGGATAACAATGCGGAAGGGAAAGGTGTTGAGATTAGCAGTGTTGAACGCGGTAGCCCAGCTGAAAGCATTGGCCTTAAAGCAGGTGACATTATCTCTGGCGTTAACCGTACTCCCACCGAGACCATTGGTGATTTGAGAAGCTACTTAAAGGACCATACTGGCGTACTAGCCTTGAATGTTGTGCGTGGCAATCGCTCAATGTACTTAATGATTCGTTAATAAATATTGTTTCGGATGTAAAAAGGGCGCACTTTAAAGTGCGCCCTTTTTTATTCTTTAGTCAACCGCTGGGTCTATTGGCTCTGGTGATTAACCCTTAAAATGCTGTTTTACGTATGCCAGTAAATCACGGTAATTCTTACCTAACTTTTCTGCTTTTTTCTCTTTGCTCGCCTGACGAATTAGCTGACGTAGTTTTTGACGCTCCATACCAGGACTTTCAGCTAACACCGCCTCGACTTCATCATTGCTACCAGACATTAAAGTGTCGCGGATAACCTCAAACTTTTCTTGTTGTTTGGTTTGCTGCTGATGCTTATTGGCTAAAGCATCCATTTCCTTTCTAATCGCATCGACATCCGTTTCCAATAGCAATTTCGCGACAAAACGACAATGGCGTCTTAGTGCATCAGGTTTATTCGTTATTTTGTCAGCCAGTATCATCGAATCTCGAAGTTCTTCATTTAATGGTAATTTGCTACGCTGAGATTTTGAAAGACGAAATATTTTTAACGCTAAATCCTGCAACTCGTGCATTTCACGTTTAATATCGGTTTTGCTTTTAATATCTTCATCGAATTCATCGATATCGTGTTCTAAGTCGTGCATAATATTCGCAAGGTGTTTATCAGTTGTTGCCAGCCATTATACAACAAACAAAGTCACGGCAACATCATAACAATAGCGTCAGGATCGGGTCACCTAGAGTGCACCTTGCCTTATTTGGAATAAAAAATGAAAGAAGCTGATAGTATTAGCAAGCAAATTAGCGACGTAAAAACGCGCGTAGAAAGTGCCTTAGCACTTGCTAAGAAGTTAGGTGCCGACGGCGCTGAAGTCGCCCTTAGCCGTCAACAAGGGTTAAGCGTAAATACCCGTATGGGCGACGTTGAGAATGTCGAATTCACAAACGATGGCGCGCTGGGTATTACCGTATACAAAGATGGTCGTAAAGGCAGCGCATCAACTGCCGACCTCTCTGAAGGTGCACTAAATAACGCGATTAAAGCTGCGGTAGATATTGCCAGTTATACCTCAGTTGATGAATGCGCAGGGCTTGCTGACAAATCAATGCTAGCAATGACACCTGAAGACTTGGATTTGTATCACCCTAAAGTATTAAGCACTGAACAGGCGATTCAGTTAGCGCAAGAATGTGAATTAGCAGCACTTAACAGTGACGAGCGCATAACAAACTCTGACGGTGCCACTTTAGCAAGCTTTGAAGGATTCAAAGTGTACGGAAACAGCCATGGTCAATTGGTGGGATACCCAAGTACACGCCACAGCCTTAGTTGTGTGAGTATTGCTTCAGACAAAGACGATATGCAGCGCGATTACGCTTACACTGTGAATCGTGACTTTGAGTTGTTAGAAGCGCCTGAAGTGATCGGTAAGAAATCTGCTGAAGAAGTTATATCTCGGCTGCATGCACAAAAGCTCACTACACAGAAAGTGCCAGTAATGTTTCGCGCTGACATCGCAAATACAATTTTTGGTCATTTTATCGCAGCAATTAGCGGCGGTAACTTATACCGTAAATCTTCATTTTTATTAGATGCACTTGGTCAACAAATCTTCCCTGACCATCTAACGATTAGTGAGCGCC
Organism: uncultured Thalassotalea sp.; assembly: GCA_947492575.1. GTDB lineage: Bacteria > Pseudomonadota > Gammaproteobacteria > Enterobacterales > Alteromonadaceae > Thalassotalea_F. The sequence continues at coordinate 489,284 of CANLNK010000001.1, read as the reverse complement.
CACACGTTAAAAAAGCGTTGGCAAGTAGTGCGTTTGACAGCGAAGGGGTTACTACAGTCGATAGAGAAATTATCCGCCAAGGTCAGCTCGAAACTTATCTATTAACAAGTTATTCGGCGCGCAAACTGGGTATGCAAACGACAGGACACGCGGGCGGCATCCACAACTGGCTAGTGAGCACTAATGGTGGCGACTTTGAAGCGATGCTTCAACAATTAGGTACAGGCCTGTTAGTTACCGAGCTTATGGGACAAGGCGTTAATGTAGTTACAGGTGACTATTCTCGTGGTGCAGCAGGCTTTTGGGTAGAAAACGGGAAGATTGCTTACCCTGTTTCGGAAATCACCATTGCTGGCAAACTGCAAGATATGTTTAAGAATATCGTAGCCATCGGTACAGATACTGACCTAAGAGGCAGTATTCAAACTGGTTCACTTATTATTGAAGAGATGCAGGTGGCAGGTAACTAGCTTGCTGAGTGCTTGAATCCATAAAAAAGCCCATTGAAATATCAATGGGCTTTTTTTAGCTTATCCAAACAGCTGCTAATAATAAATTAAGTTAAATCAAGAAAATTGCAGCGGTGCCTAAGAACGCGAAAATACCAACGACATCGGTAATCGTCGTTAAAATTACGCTACCCGCCAATGCAGGGTCGATGTTCATGCGCTTCAAGAACAGCGGAATCAATACCCCAGAAATACCAGCCGCAGTGAGGTTCATCAACATGGCGAAAGCAATAACGCCACCTAACATTAAATCTTGTTTCCAAAGCGCGACAACACTTGCAATAAGCACAGCCCAAATTAAACCATTGAGAAATCCTACCGCTAGCTCTTTGTATAGTAACGCCCTCGAGTTACTGTCACCAACATGGCCTAAAGCGATACCACGGATAACAAGGGTAAGCGTCTGATTACCTGCAACACCGCCCATACTCGGTACTAATGTGTTCAATACCGCAAGAATTGCCAGTTGACTGAATAAGTCTTCAAATAAGCTGGTGACGGCAACCGCCATCAGTGCTGTAACTAAATTAACCCCTAACCACACAGAACGCTGACGGGTACTTTTTACCACGGGGGCAAATGTATCGGCCTCGTCATCTAAACCCGCCATACTCATCATTGAGTGTTCCGCTTCTTCACGGATAATATCAATCACATCATCAATAGTAATACGGCCAAGCAAGCGCCCTTCTTCATCAACAACAGGTGCAGAAAGCCAATCGTAACGTTCAAACAACGCTGCTACGTCGTTTTCAGGCATATCGACTGTAACTGCTTCAATGTCTTCGTTGATGAGGCTGCTAATGACTTCTTCTGGCTTTGAGGTCACGATTGAAGAGAGTGATACCGCGCCGATGAACTTATCTTCGCGATCAACCACGTAAAAACTATCGGTGCCTTCTGGAATTTCACCTTTTAAGCGCAAATATCTCAGTACCACATCAACCGACACATCTGGACGTATCGTAATGGTATCGGTATTCATGATACCGCCAGCTGTATCCTCTTCAAACGACAGAGCTTGTTCTACGCGTGCCCTATCCTGAGAGTCCATGCTGTTCAGTACTTCTTGGTAAACACTGTCAGGTAGCGTTCTTAGTACTTCCGCTAAATCATCAACATCCATGCCTTCGGCAACAGCAGCGACTTTTTCAGGACGCATGCTTTTAAGAATGCCTTTACGCACTTCTTCGTTGAGCTCTTCGAGCACCTCACCTTGATGATCTGGATCGATAAGTTGCCACAATACCGGGCGGCTTTTTGTAGTAGATGATTCGAGAATTAGCGCTAAGTCGTATGCAGGAAGGTGCTGTAATAATTTTCGAACATAGACAAACATGCCGCTACCGAGAGCGTCATGTACCTCTTGTAAGGTTTGCTGATTGTTTTCTTGTTCTGATAATTCCGGCATAACTCACCCTGCGCCGTGACAATAACAATCGACATTGAAACTAATGTCTAACTAATCGAAAAGTGCGCTCACCAAGCTTAATAGAAAAATATGAAGAAATTTGGTCAACACGGAAAAGTCTTACAAATATAAAGCAAAGTAATATTCACAGACTCCTAGCAAGTCTATAATAAATCTTGATTATTTTCAGCTAATATTTGAATTTGAAGGAATAAAAAGCTATTCAGCTTCATCGAAGCGTTGGTTGATTAATTGGCAAATACTGTCCAATGCAAGATTAGCATCTTCGCCTTCAGCAATAACTTTAACCACCTTACCTTGGCCGCCAGCTAATAGCATAAGTGCCATTATGCTACTTGCATCGGCTTTATTGCCATCTAATGAAATGGTTATCTTAGCTTTAAACTGTTGGCTTAGCTGAGCAAGTTTTGTAGCAGCTCTAGCATGTAGACCAAGCCTATTAATGATGGTGACGTCTTTTTCTAATACTGACATTAGCCTAACTTTCTATCTAAATCACGGTGGCGAGACTGTACGTCATCTCGTTCTTTGCTAAAACTTTCTGCAAGTAAATCAGCAATATAAACTGAACGGTGACGACCACCTGTGCAACCAATTGCAATGGTCACATAGCTACGGTTATTGCGCTCTAGGTGCGGTAACCAAGTCATCAAAAAGCTGTTAATTTGCCAAACAAACTTGGTCACAATAGGCTGACTAGCCAAGAAGTCTCTCACCGGTTGATCTAAACCAGTTTGTGACTTCAATTCTTGATCCCAGAATGGGTTTGGTAAAAAACGAGCGTCAAACACGTAATCAGCATCAGCAGGAATTCCATGTTTGAAACCAAAAGATTCAAACACCAATACCATTGCCCCGGTCTTCTTACCAAGAATACGCTCTCTTACCAAGTCTGCTAACTGATGAGGCGATAACTGACTGGTATTTATGTATAAATCAGCGCGTGTTGAAATAGGTTCTAGTAATTTTTTTTCTAACGAGATTGCTTGATCTAGTGCGATGTTTTTCCGGATCAATGGGTGCAATCGGCGTGTTTCACTAAAACGTCTAATTAAGTCATTGTCGTTAGCGTCTAAATAGAGAATATTGAGTTCGACTACAGCGGGCAGGTAATTAATGATTTCCGGGATGTCTTTTGGATCGTCGGGTAGGTTACGAACATCTAAACTAACCGCTACAGTTTCGTAATCATTTATCACTGTATGGGTTAACGCAGGAAGTAAATTGACTGGGATGTTGTCAACACAATAGTAGCCCAAATCTTCTAGCACGCGCAGTGCCACGGACTTACCCGAGCCAGAACGTCCACTTACAATGATTAGTTTCATATTTTATATAATTTATTCAGCTGCTTGTTGAATCAATGCAAATAGCTCGCGGCTATCAGTACATTTGCGGATTTGTTTACTGATTTTCTTATTGCTCATCAATTTAGCAATACTTTGTAGCGTTGATAAGTGCTCTTTACAGCAGTCTTCTGGAACGAATAAGGCAACAAAGATATCCACAGCACGATTATCGATTGCATCAAAACCTACAGGCTGTTCAGAGGTAATTAACACAGCAACAACTTGCTTTGTTCCGGTTAAACGCCCATGCGGAATAGCGATGCCATTACCAATTCCTGTACTGCCCATTTTCTCACGTTCCATCAAGCTTTGAAGCAACTCAAAAGTTGAATGCTCAGGAATACGATTCGTCGCAATTTCGCAAATATGTTCTAGGATTTTCTTTTTGCTAGAAATTTGGACTGCACAGGATGTGCAGTCCTCGGTAAGTATATCTTGTAGCTTCATAAGGCTAATGTTGGGTAATTTTTCCCTTGTACTTTAATATTTGGCGATCGAGTTTATCAATCAATGAATCAATCGATGCGTACATGTCTTGGTTTTGGGCTGAAGCATGAACTTCAGAGCCATTTAGATGAACGGTAGCTTCAGCTATCTGATTTAATTTTTCTACAGTCAGAACGACGTAAACATTGTTGATATGGTCAAAATGTCGCTCTAGCTTTGCAAACTTAGTGTTGACGAAATCGCGTAAAGAATCTGTCACTTCTACGTGGTGGCCTGATAAATTAATTTGCATAAGCTGTTATCCTCATTGCTTGTGTTACTTATAGTAAACTTTTTCTTTGATTTGACGGAGGAATAGATAAAGATTCACGATATTTAGCTATTGTCCGCCTCGCCACATTAATTCCTTGTTCAGCGAGTAGTTCAGCCATTTTGCTATCACTTAATGGTTTTGATGGGTTTTCAGCTGAAACAAGCTTTTTAATTAATGCTCTGATAGCAGTTGAAGAACATTCCCCCCCATTTTCTGTGCTTACGTGACTTGAGAAGAAGTATTTCAATTCAAAAATACCTCTCGGCGTGTGCATGTATTTTTGCGTCGTAACACGCGATATCGTCGACTCATGCATGTCGACTGCTTCCGCAATATCGTTCAACACCATTGGGCGCATAGCCTCTGGACCATACTCAAAGAAGCCTTGCTGGCGTTGAACTATACAATTAGACACTTTTAATAGCGTTTCGTTGCGACTTTCTAAACTTTTTATAAACCACTTCGCTTCTTGTAAATTTGAGCGAATGAATTGATTATCGTCAGACGATTTCATGCTTTTAGACATGGCAGCGTATTGTTGATTAATACTCAATTTAGGTGCGGTATTTGGGTTTAACTCAACCACCCAACGACCATTCTTCTTTTCTACCGAGACATCAGGGATGACATATTGATCATCACCCTGCACCACTGCATCGCCAGGTCGAGGATTTAACGATTGAATTAATCTAAGCACTTCACGCAACTGATCTTCTTTCAGTTTTGTTTTGCGCATAATCTGACGATAGTCACGATTGCCTAATAAATCAATGTGCTCAGAAATTACCTGCTTACTTTCTGCTAAATAAGGTGTGTCATCATCAAATTGATTCAACTGAATTAATAAGCACTCAGGAATTGAGCGTGCAGCGACACCAATTGGGTCGAACATATTAACGCGTTTTAGCACCGCTTCAATTTCATCAAGTTCGACTTCTTCTAGACCTAAACTTTCTAAAATATCTTCGGCAGAAACAGTTAAATAACCAGCATCATCAACGGCGTCGATGATAGCAAGTGCTATTGCTTCGTCGGTCTCGGTAAACGGGGTGAGTTCCATCTGCCAGCGCAAATGGTCACGAATAGATTCTGTTGTTTCGCCCTGATAAACATAATCGTCGCCACCTGCAGTGCCGATACCAGAACTGGATACACCTGCACTAAAACTATCATCCCAGGTACTATCTACAGACAGCTCTTCAGGAATGTCGTTAGTTTCCATGGCTTCGGTTGTACTAACTTCATCAATGGTAGGCGCAGCGTCTTCACTGCCATCCGAGCTTGGCTGCTCAGCTTGTGCGGTTGCAGAGTATTCTTCTTCAATACTTTTTTGATTTTCGTCAGTCGATGAAGAAGATTCATCAACTTCCAATAAAGGGTTGCTTTCAAGCGCTTCCTGAATTTCTTGTTGAAGGTCTAACGTAGAAAGTTGCAACAATTTGATCGCCTGCTGCAATTGCGGCGTCATTGTTAGCTGTTGACCTATTTTCAGTTGAAGTGAAGGACGCATCTAGATTTCACTATTTCCTATAATTGTTCTGATTAAAATCATTAAATGTCACTTGTATAGCCTTACTATAGCTTGAATTGCTCCCCAAGGTATACATCTCTTACCTGCTGATTTGCAAGAATTTGATCGGCGTCACCTTCGGCAATTAATTCTCCATGACTAACAATGTAAGCGTGTTCACAAACGTCTAACGTTTCTCTAACATTGTGGTCGGTAATCAAGACACCTATGCCTCGATTCTTTAAGTGCATGATAATCTTTTTGATATCACCAACCGAAATTGGATCGACCCCCGCAAACGGTTCATCAAGCAAGATAAATTGCGGGTCAGCGGCTAAGGCTCGAGCAATCTCAACACGGCGGCGCTCACCACCAGATAAACTCATACCGGTATTGTCACGAATATGACCAATGTTGAATTCTTCAATCAATGATTCAACTTTATCTTCGCGTTCTACTGCAGATAAATCTTTGCGTGTGTGCAAAATAGCCATGATGTTTTCATACACTGTTAGCTTTCTAAAGATAGACGCTTCTTGTGGTAAATAGCCAATGCCACGTCTCGCACGCTCATGCATTGGTAACAACGTAAGGTCGTCATCGTTTAACGTAATCTGACCGGCATCGTTTGGCACTAAACCAACAATCATATAAAACGATGTCGTTTTACCTGCACCATTTGGACCGAGTAAACCAACGATCTGCCCAGCACTCACTTGCAAGCTGACATTCTTTACAACCTTGCGCCCCTTGTATGCCTTAGCAAGACCTTTGGCACTGAGCGTCACCGATGAAACTTCGTTCGTCATTTATTCGTTATCACCCTTTGATTTTGGCTTTAATATTGTGGTTACGCCACTATCACTGCCACCTTCTGCCTCTAACTGCTCAGTTAGGGTGTTGTAAACAATTTTGCTACCGCGTACTTCACTACCCGCTTGGCTTAACAGTGCATTACCAGTAATGGTAATGGTATAAGTGTTGGGCTCGTAGCGAATTTCATCGGCTTGAAGTTGAATTTTACTACCATCTTCTAGTAGCTGTTCAAAAACTGCTGGCTCGCCTTTGGCAACATAGGTTTCAGCATCTTTGTTTTCAAAGCTATGCACTTGCACAAGGTCAGCCTTGATAGACAAAGAGCCCTGAGAAATAACAACGTTGTCTAAGTAGGTTGCTATCTTATTTTTTAAATCGCCTGCGGTTCTACCCGCCTTGATCAGAATTTCCTTTTCCAAATCAATTTTCGCTGCCTGCGCTAAAGGGGCCGCCAGTAACGCAGTGACCAGTACACTAGCTAAGCGTTTTTTTGTAAATGGTTTGTACATGTTCAGTCAACGTCATTTGTTTGGTATTTAAGTCAATAATTAATCCAGAACCATACATAGTAAAGTCTTTTCCTTGGATTAATATCGTTTGGTCAGAGCTGATAATATTGGTATTTAAATCAAGCTCTAGATATTTACAGTTTATCTCTTGAATCAGGCTGTCAGGCGATGTCGCCATTAATTTAACCCGATTCTTCAATACAACACGGTTATTATTATAAAGCGTGCCTTCTAATGCTTCGAGTTTCCATGGTAAAGCATCACCTCGCGGATACAAGGTATAATTGGGCTTTTCGAACTGCGTAAAAGCAAGCTCTGCATAATGCTCCATTCGCTGAGCGTCTATTTTGTGAGACAGGCGTCCACTTTCACCGTATATGGTGCTTTTTAACGCTTCTGCAATAAAGTCAGGCGTTAATTCAGTTTCAATAGTTTCAGGTTGCTCATTTTGTGACGCTTGCCACTGAATAATGCCGTAGCCAGTAGCGCTAAGCAGTAAAGCAACCAATGCTAAACTATTTAAACGATTCATATACTCGCGCCTTTCGCATCAGCTAATGTACCTTGGCTTTGCATGATCAAGTCGCATAACTCTCTTACTGCGCCAAAGCCGCCACGTGTAAACGTTTGGTAATTGGCATTCCTAATCACGAAAGGATGTGCGTCATTAACCGCTACACCTAAGCCTACTGCCTCAATACATGGAAGGTCTGCCATGTCATCGCCAATATAAGCCACCTGCTCTGGTTGAAGCTCTAGGTCAGCAATAAGTTTATATAAGCTTGGGAGTTTGTTTTCTTGCCCTTGGACGATGTGACTAACATTTAGTGCCGTCATTCTGTTCTTAACTATATTCGAGGTTCGACCAGTAATAATCGCCACTTCAACGCCAGAGCTAATTAACGCTTTAACACCAAAGCCGTCTTTAGTGTGAAATGCTTTTAACTCTTCACCATCATTACCTAGATAAATACGGCCATCAGAGAATACGCCGTCAACATCGCATACCAGCAGCTTTATTTGCTTCGCCGCTTCATAAACGGTATCAGCAACATCACCATATAGGGTGTCAATCATGATCGTCATTACAATACTCCCGATGTAAGCAAGTCGTGCATATTCATCGCACCTACTGGTACATGTTGATCGTCTACTACAATCAAACCGTTAATCTTCTTTTGCTCCATCACTTTTAACGCTTCAGCAGCCAACATCTGTGATGTAGCTATGGTCGGCGATACTGTCATAACCGAAGCGATTTGATCTTTGTGGATATCGATTTTACTGTCGAGGATTCTGCGTAAGTCACCGTCAGTGAAGATACCTGCCAACTTACCTTGCTCATCAACAACTGCTGTCATGCCTAACCCTTTGGCTGACATTTCAATCAACGCTTCTTTGATAGGCGCTTGTTCACTGACTTTAGGTAGGCGCTCACCTGCATGCATAATATCATCTAAGCGCAACAATAGTCGTTTACCTAAGCTGCCGCCAGGGTGCGATAGCGCGAAATCATCGGCAGTAAAGCCACGGGCATTAAGCAATGCAACCGCTATAGCATCTCCCATCACTAACGTTGCTGTCGTGCTTGATGTTGGCGCTAGTCCAAGTGGGCAGGCTTCTTCTTCCACTTGAATACAGATATGATGTTCTGAGACTTTTGCTAACGTAGATTCGGCATTACCGGTCATGCCAATAAGGGTTGCTCCAATGCGCTTAATGACAGGAATAATAGACAGCACTTCTCCCGTCTCACCTGAATTTGAAATCGCCAGCACCACATCGTCTTTCGTGATCATGCCCAAGTCGCCATGACTTGCTTCGCCAGGGTGAACGAAAAATGCTGGCGTACCCGTACTTGCGAGTGTTGCTGCGATTTTCCCACCAACATGTCCCGATTTCCCCATGCCAACAACAATGACACGGCCAGAACAATCGAACATCGCTGAACAAGCGGCCGCAAAACTTTCATCTAGATATTGTTGCAAGCCAGTGACGGCTCGCTGTTCAATATCAATAACCTGTTTTGCTAGTGCGATAAAATCATTCATAACTGGCTTGATGGTTCCTTAAGCGAACAGTAAAAATTGATATGCAATAAAGGTCAGCAATAGTACCGCACCTTTAACCCGTGTGACACGAAATGCCCCTTTATCTCGGCTAAAGCAAAGCGCAAACAATAAGAGAGTCACACCTACCATGTAAGGTGCATCGCGACTCGCCGCCATCTCATCAATAGCACCAGGAGCGAAAATGCCCGCTAGTGATAAAACGGCAAGAATATTGAAGATATTAGAGCCAATGATATTACCAAGTGCCAAATCATCTTCTTTTTTAACGATACTCATAATACTTGCCGCTAATTCAGGTAAGCTTGTACCTATCGCAATGATAGTTAGGCCAACCACTAAGTCGCTAACGCCAAATTCTTTGGCAATAAATACAGCGGAGTCAACTAAATAGCTAGCGCTGAGCGGTAATAAAATAATACCAAATGTTAACCAGAAAAATGCCATGCCATTGCTGGTTGCTTCTGGCACTTCAGCCTCTGCTTCCACAATCATCGGATCATCTACTGAATTAGCTCGCGCACGCTTTAACGTGATGAACAATAAAATACCAATGTAAGCAAAAAAGCCGAATAACAATACAGCACCTTCAACGAATGAAAAGTAACTGTTAATAATCATGAAAAATGCAATCAAGGTGACAATTAAAATCAGTGGCAATTCACGCTTAATAGTCGACGAAGATACTTGTAATGGTTGTATTAGTGCCGTTAAACCTAACACTAGCGCAATATTAGTAATGTTCGAACCTATCGCATTACCAATTGCTGTATCGGGGTTTCCCCCAAGTGATGCTGTCCCTGCTACCATCATTTCAGGCGCGGATGACCCCATTGCGACAATGGTTAAACCAATAATCATCGGGGAAACGCCGAAGTTACGAGCGACAGAAGACGCACCGTAAACAAACTTATCAGCGCTATAAACTAGCGCTACAAGTGAAACAACTAAAATTAAAACTTGCAGTAACATTGAGAACTCCTAAAACTTCTCTAAATTGTCGCTGTTAACTAGGTAAAAAAAAAGAAGAAATTGAGATAAGCGAGAAATTCTTGCTCAATTGTTCACTTTAACGGCACATTTCCTGCCTAATGCATAGCTATACACCCTGTACGTTGTGATGCCGACATCTTCTATTTGACCGCCAATGGAAAAATTATTGGGGTGTTGCTTACACTTTTAAACAATTTAACTGTAAAAATTTGTCAAATACTGATGAACAATGGTATTGGCTAAGGTAATATTCGCCACCTAGAATAATAGTAAAGCGCCAGTTGAATGTCAGAAACTTTGGTTGAAATTAATAACGTAACCTTCAAACGAGAAGAGCGGACGATTTACGACAATATTAGCTTGTCGATACCTAAGGGAAAGGTAACAGCCATCATGGGCCCGAGTGGTATTGGTAAAACAACCTTATTACGTCTAATGGGTGGTCAGCTTAAGCCTGAAAGCGGCGATATTCTCTTTGACGGTCAAAACATCCCTAAGCTCTCACGCAATAACTTGTATCAAGTGCGTAAGCGCATGAGTATGTTATTCCAGAGTGGCGCTTTGTTCAGTGAGATGTCTGTTTACGACAATATCGCATTCCCAATTCGCGAGCACAGTCAGCTACCTGAACACATTATCGAAAAAATTGTCTTAATGAAGCTTGAAGCGGTCGGTTTACGTGGTGCTCGTCAACTCAAACCAAGTGAATTATCTGGCGGTATGGCAAGACGAGCAGCATTAGCTCGTGCTATCGCACTTGATCCAGAATTGATCATGTACGATGAGCCTTTTGCGGGCCAAGATCCTATTTCAATGGGGGTTATTGTTCGCTTAATTAAGTCGTTAAACGATGCGCTAGGTTTAACCTCGGTTGTAGTGTCACACGATGTACCAGAAGTAATGAGCATCGCCGACTATATTTATATTATCGCTGAGCAAAAAATCATTGGTCACGGTACACCTGAACAAATCAGAGAACAAACGTCGCCGCTAGTGCGTCAGTTCGTAAAAGGTGAAGCTGATGGCCCTGTACCTTTCCATTTCCCTGCGCCTGCATATGAGAAAGAGCTTATTAAAGGAAGCATTTAAGTAGTGAATTTTATTGCATCTATTGGTAGGAAAACCATTGATATAGTCTCTGGTCTTGGCCGAGCAGTTTTAATGTTAATGTCAGCCATTATTCAGGTACCTAACCCGAAGAAAGGCTTTCCATTACTGATCAATCAGTTATATGCAGTCGGTGTGTTATCACTGATCATTATCGTTGTATCAGGCACCTTCATCGGCATGGTACTAGCACTACAGGGCTATACTATTTTAGTGGGCTATGGTGCTGAAGCGAGCTTAGGGCCAATGGTAGCGTTGTCATTATTACGCGAGTTAGGGCCTGTTGTAGCAGCACTCCTATTTGCGGGTCGAGCAGGTTCGGCACTGACTGCAGAAATTGGTTTAATGAAAGCCACAGAACAGCTTTCAAGTATGGAAATGATGGCCGTCGATCCGCTTCGTCGCGTTATCGCTCCACGCTTTTGGGCAGGCTTTATTAGCTTACCGTTACTAGCCGCCATCTTTTCTATGGTTGGCATTTTGGGCGCCCATTTGGTTGGTGTTGATTGGCTAGGTGTCGACAGCGGCACTTTCTGGTCTGTTATGCAAGCGCAAGTAGATTTCCAGAAAGATATCATGAACGGTGTAATTAAAAGTTTAGTGTTTGCCTTCGTAGTAACTTGGATTGCAGTTTATAAAGGTTATGCATGTGAACCAACTTCAGAAGGCATAAGCCGAGCGACCACTGCAACCGTAGTGCAGTCTTCATTGTTAGTGTTAGGTTTAGATTTTGTGTTAACGGCTTTAATGTTTGCCCGTTAATCGAGTATTGATAAGTTAGGTGAGTGACATGACGTCCAAAAAATTAGAGTTAATGGTAGGTTTCTTCGTAACCTTAGGTATTGCAGCCCTGCTAGCATTGTCGTTAAAAGTGGCTGATTCAGGCATCTCAGGCAATGGTGAAACTTATCAGCTGTACGCTAAATTCGATAACATTGGTGGCCTTAAAGTACGTTCACCAATCAAGGTAGGTGGCGTTGTTGTTGGCAGAGTGAGCAACATTGCGCTTGATAGCGAGGATTTTACTCCTGTCGTCACTATGGATATTAATGCCGAATACAAGGACTTTTCAGAAGCAACGTCAGTCTCAATTTTAACGGCCGGTTTGCTGGGTGAACAATACCTTGGTTTAGAACCTGGCTTCGTTGACGAATCATTAGAAACACTTCAGCCGGGTGACTTTATCGAAGATACTAAGCCGGCACTTGTGCTTGAAGAGTTAATTGGACAGTTTTTATTTAGCCAAGGAAGTGGCGACTAGCCCTACACACAAGGAGAACCGATGAGAGTTTTATTATTCACGCTTTTTTCATTGTTTTTGTCGGCTTCAGCATTAGCGGAAGTTGATAAGTCGAACCCATATGAAATGGTGCAAACCGTTGCTGATATCACCTTTAAGCGTGTAGCAACAGAGCAAGCAGCAATAAAGAAAGATCCGAATTTGCTCAAAACAATCGTAAAAGAGGAATTATTACCTTACATCGATTACCGCTATGCAGCGTTAAAAGTGATTGGCAGAAACATCAAGAGCACAACAGCAGAGGAACGCAAGGCGTTCATTCCTGTGTTTAGAGACTATCTTGTGAGTTCGTATGCGCAAGTATTTACGTTGTATAACAATCAAGAAGTAAGATTCGATCCTGCGAGGAAATTAGGCAAAGAGAAGATTGTCATGGTTAAAACTGTGGTAATCGAGCCTGGCAGAGATCCTATCGACATTTCATTTAAGGTGCGTAACAACCGTAAGAAAAATGAATGGAAAGCGTTCGATATGGTTGCCGAGGGCGTGAGCTTGTTAGACAGTAAGCAGTCTGAGCTAAATAGTATTATCCGCCAGAAGGGTTTAACTCACGTTACCGAAATGCTTAGAGAAAAAGCGACACGCGACGTTGTGTTTAAAGACGGAATTTAATCAACTATGAGTAAACTCTCCATTGATATCGTTGACGGCGTGGCTAAGCTACGCGGTCAACTGAACCGTCATTCCGTAGAAAAAATTTCCAAAGCAAATGAGCGTAAAATAACGAAAACGCAAAAAACCTTGGTTGATTTGTCGGATGTTACAGAAGCCGATACGGCAGGTCTTGCATGGCTACTTTACCTTGTTGAACAAGCAACTGCACACAAGTGTCAGTTAACATTTGCACATCTCCCCTCAGATTTATTAAAATTAGCGCAACTAAGCGCGGTCAGCCAATTTCTGCCGACTGCTGACTAACATTCATTTGGAGAACATCCGTTGGAAATTTCAGAAATCGAACAATTAATTAAAGATGCTATTGAGTTAGACGAATTACATGTAGCCTTTGACGGCTCTCAATGCAAAGTGATTGCGGTTGCTGAAATCTTTGGTGAGTTAAGTCGCGTTAAGAAGCAACAGGCAATTTATAGCCCATTATCTCCTGCGATTAGTGATGGTCGTATTCATGCGGTTACTATCAAGACATTCACGCCTGACCAATGGCAACGCGACAAAATGTTTAACCTTCCGCTATAACCAAATATAAGAAGTAGTACTTTGGATTCTTTTAAAATTAATGGTGGCAACACGCTTCGTGGAGATGTAGTTATCTCTGGAGCTAAAAACGCTGCCCTACCTATCTTGATGTCAGCTATCCTTTCTGACGAAGATACGGTAATTCACAATGTGCCTCGTTTAAACGACATTAATACCACCATCAAATTGCTTAACCAGTTAGGTGCCAAGGTCGAATGGCAAGACGAAAACACGTTGTTGATTAACGCTGGCTCAATCGACCAACACAGAGCATCATACGAACTTGTAAAAACGATGCGCGCATCTATCTTAGTTCTCGGTCCATTATTGGCGAAATTTGGTCACGCTGAAGTATCACTTCCTGGTGGCTGTGCAATTGGTGCTCGTCCGGTTGACTTGCACATTCAGGGCCTCAAGCAAATGGGTGCTGATATTGAAGTTGAAAACGGCTACATCGTTGCAAAAAAATCAGGTCGTTTAGATGGTGCCCATATCTTTATGGATACTGTTAGTGTTACCGGTACTGAAAACTTGATGATGGCTGCTGCTTTAGCTGACGGTACAACAACCATCGAAAACGCGGCGCGCGAACCAGAAATTGTTGATCTAGCTGATTGTTTAAATGCAATGGGTGCCAAAGTATCAGGAGCTGGTACTGATGTATTAACGATTGAAGGTGTTGAAAAGCTTCACACTGCATCTCATAGTGTGATGGCTGATCGCATTGAAACGGGTACATTCTTAGTGGCAGCTGCTGTAACGCAAGGCCACATCAAGTGTTTGAACACAGATCCTAAAGCACTAGAAGCTGTGCTTGCCAAGTTGCAGGAAGCAGGTGCAACAATCACAACAGGTGATGACTGGATTGAGCTTGAAATGAAGCAACGTGCGAAAGCCGTTAACATCAAAACTGCTCCGCACCCAGCTTTCCCTACTGACATGCAAGCACAATTCGTAACGCTAAATGTGCTGGCAGAAGGTAGTGCGCATGTTACTGAAACCATTTTCGAAAACCGTTTCATGCACGTACCTGAACTTCAACGAATGGGTGCTGATATCGCACTAGAAGGCAACACAGCCATGACTAACGGCGTTGATGTGTTAAATGGTGCGCAAGTGATGGCAACCGATTTACGCGCGTCAGCTAGCCTTGTTATTGCAGGCCTTGTGGCGTCAAGTGAGACACAAGTTGACCGTATTTATCACATAGATCGTGGTTATCAACATATCGAAGGTAAGCTGCAAGCGTTAGGTGCTGATATTACGCGTATTAGTGGGCAGTAAGCTTATCGTCTATCGATAGAAATCTTCTGGATATAAAAAAGGGCGCTTAGCGCCCTTTTTGTTATTGTTTTAAAACTTTCACTTAGAAAGCTGAGATTCAATCAGCTCAAGCGCTTCATCAAGAATAGTCTTCACCGAGTCACGTGCCTTTTCTGGATCACGAGACTTTATTGTATTTAAAATGTCAGCGTGCTTTTGTACATCAGCTCCTGGCACACCTTTAATACGGTTGGTGTATCGAATACTTACTCTTAAAGCCGTACCGATAAAATCAGTAAGCTGGCCAATAAAGCGATTTCCGCTAGCGCTCAAAATAGCGGTATGAAACGCAATATCAGCGTCTAGTGGGTCGTCTAGCCCTTTGTCTGCATCTTCCATGCGATGTAGTGCTTTTTCAATAAACGCCAACTGTTCCTCTGTTGCGTTTTCTGCCGCCAATGCTGCTGCTTGCGGTTCGATAGCGACACGTACTTGGGTGAATTCTTTTAGCAAAGCCAACGATGGTTTGCTATTGAGAATCCAACTCAATACATCAGTATCAAACATGTTCCAGTTGCTTTCAGGTAAAACTAAGATACCTTGCTTAGGACGAGATGAAATTAGCCCTTTAGCTGATAACATTTTTACAGCTTCGCGAGTAGCACTTCGACTGACTTCATACTGTAAACATAAATCAGCCTCCGATGGTAAACCAGCGCCCACAGGGTAATCGCCTTTTACAATAGCCATCCCAAGGTTGTGGGTTAATTGATGGGTTAAGTTATGTTTAGGCGAACTTCTCATCGTGCTCTCTTTTCTACGACTGCATACCATATACCAATGGTATATCTTACAAATAATCTACACATTTCGGTAGCAATTTAGTCACTTAAATCTAACGTTACGTATATAACGTAACGAATTTACTTTATTTTTTATTTTAATAATTCATATTATAGTATATGACATACTTTTTAACTGTCTAATTGTTTATCGCTTAACTGCTTCTGAAGGCACGAGCATTTGCGATAGCAGAATAAACATGTAACAGTGCCGACTTATGAAAGGTCAATCGGAGCTCGTTTTGTCTCAACCAGCAAAATACTTCAGTCTTGAACAAAAAACTATTTTTATTACTGGCGGTGCAACCGGAATAGGTGCCGCGATGGTAAAAGCATTCCTCAGACAGAATGCTAAAGTTGCGTTTATCGATATAGACGCGAGGGCTGCCGAAAACTTGCAGCAAAATCTATCCGACTATCAGGACAATTTACTTTTTAAGCGTGTAGATGTCACCGATGTTGATGCATTGAAATTGAGTATCGACCAAGTAAGTCGTAAATTCGGTGCTATAGACGTTCTTATCAACAACGTCGCCAATGATATGCGTCATAGCCCTCAAGATATTAGCTATAAAGACTGGCAGTTCTGTATGCAAGTCAACCTAGATGCTGCGTTTTTCGCCTCTCAACACGTTTTCGACGTCATGCGTAAACAAAAAAGTGGGTGCATTATTAATTTCAGCTCAATCAATGCCTTGCTTGGCCCGAAAAACATGGTCGGCTATAACACCGCTAAAGCTGGCTTAATAGGCATGACTAAGTCTCTAGCCCAAGACTATGGCCGTCATAATATTCGCGTGAATGCTATTTTGCCGGGTTGGGTAGCTACAGATAAACAACTCGCTTCCTATTTAAGTGAGCGAGAAGAAAAACGCTGGATGGATGATATGGCAATTAAAAAGCGTATCGCGCCATCAGAAGTGGCCCAACTGGCGCTTTTTCTGGCGTCTGACGATAGTGCAATGATCACGGGTCAGCATATAACCATTGATGGCGGCAGGACCTAATTATGTCTGGGGCACATGTAATTACCGTTGATTGGGGAACCAGTCATCTTAGAGCCTTTCTTTGTCAAACTAACGAACAAGGTAATTTGACCCTAATTGACAGTGTAACAGGCTTGGGCGTCACAAAAGTTACCTCTAACTTTGAACAGGAACTATTCGACCGTATTACGCCATGGACTCAAACGTACGGCAAACTGCCTATCTTGATGGCTGGTCAAATTGGCTCCAGCATTGGCTGGAAAGAAACGCAATACCTCGCCTGCCCAACCTCACCAAAGTCAGTTGCTTCGGCATGTTTGCAGTTTGCTTGTCGAGAGCACCAACTCGCTATTGTACCGGGGTTACACTGCAGTCATAACAATAATTATCGAGACGTACTGCGCGGTGAAGAATTGCAAGTGCTCGGTTGGTTAGCGCAAGATATCTCACGCGCTCAAGGACGACACCTTATTTGCTTACCCGGCACGCATACGAAGTGGGTACTGGTAAATAACGGTCAAGTACTTATGTTTAAAACGGCAATGACTGGTGAATTGTTTGACCTTTTATCTAACCACAGCGTGCTTATCCAGCAACCAACAAGCGAATTTAATGAACCAGCATTTAAATATGGCGCTAAATATACTTTAGCTAGTGAATTTGGGAGCTTTATACACGGTTTGTTTAGCGTTAGAAGTAAGCAGCTTTTCAATGAACTAGCCTCTGAACACGCTACATCTTATTTATCTGGTATGCTAATTGGCAGTGATGTCAGAGCCGCACTTAACGCCACTGAGTGGAATTTTAATGAACTTGTTTCAGTCAACGTCATCGGTAATCATCAGTTAAGTGAATATTTTACTAAAGTATTGGCAATGCAAGGAATCGAAGCAGCTATCCACGATGTTGAAAGCGTAACCTTAGCGGGTTTCTCTTCTATCGTTAGAGATATGCGCGTAATGGGTTTGTGTCAATCGAGCTCAAAGGCGAAAAATAAAGTAAACAGTAGAACTAATGCTAGTGGTGTCTAACAAGTGAGTAGTTTGGCAGACAGTTTTTCATCGTTCCCTCTAATTGCAATTCTTAGGGGGCTTACGCCTATTCATGCTGTCGATGTAGGTAAAGCTTTATATGACGTTGGCTTTCGTATGATTGAAGTTCCACTTAACCGCAATTACGCCCTAGAAAGCATCGAATTGTTGGCAAACCATTTACCTAATGATTGTATAGTTGGTGCAGGCACTGTACTTACGACTGAAGACGTAAAAGCAGTTAAGGCTGCAGGAGGACAATTAGTTGTTAGCCCCAACGTTAACCCTGAAGTAATTACATTAACCCGCAACTGTTCGATGTTAAGTTTGCCCGGTGTTGCTACGCCAACGGAGGCTTTCAATGCAATTGAAGCTGGCGCCCACGGTTTAAAAGTATTCCCTGCTAGCAGCTATGGTTTTGATCATCTAAAAGCGCTAACGACGGTATTACCACAAAACACTCCGTTAATTGCCGTCGGTGGTGTCACATTGGATAACTATCCACAATGGCTTTCTGCAGGGGCAAAAGCCGTTGGCATTGGTAGCGACATTTTCAAGACAGGTGATAGTTTATCCGATATCGAACAACGACTTAATCTTCATTTTTGATCGCCAATGAAACTTATCAAAATACTCGATGTAAAGAACAAACTCGGTGAAGGCATAGTCTGGCACCCAAACCAACAATCACTGTGGTGGACTGACATACATAGCGCAAAACTTTACTGTTACTGGCTTCACACTGACTCGCTTGAAGTTTATGACATGCCCGAACGTGTTGGTTGTTTTGGGTTCATTGAAGATTCAGAAGAGTTGATCGTTGCTTTTACATCAGGTATCGCCCGGTATCATTTAACAAGACAGACTTTAACTTGGTTGGCACGTCCAGAGCTTGAGAACAAGGGCAATCGTTTCAATGATGGCAGAGTTGATAGAAATGGCTGCTTCTGGGCTGGCACGATGGTAGAAGAAACTAACTCATCGTCAGCAAAAGGAAAACTTTATCAACTAACCGATAACGGCGAAATTCGAGTCCATATTAGCGATATAGGCATTTCTAATTCCCTTTGTTGGAGCCCTTGCGGAAACATCATTTATCATGCCGATTCGCCTACCAACACAATTTATCAATACAATATTGAACACAATGGCGCTCAACAAATTTACTTAACCGACAAGCAAGTATTTGCGCGAACAGGCAGTGACGTTTTCCCTGACGGTGCTACTATCGATAAAGATGGCAATCTCTGGTCAGCGCAATGGGCTGGCAGTAGGTTAGTAAAATATTCGCCTACGGGGGAGCAGCTAGCTATTGTCAATATGCCTGTATCACAACCTACTTGCATCGCCATAGGCGGACCGAAAGGCAATTTATTGTGTGTAAGTAGTGCCATTGATGAACTATCCGCAACGGCGTTAGAAAAAGAGCCAGACGCGGGGAATGTGTTTATCTACCAATTACCAGAAAAGATTGCTATCCCCGAAGTGTATGTCGACGTCACAGGGTTTAGCTGTACCAGAGCTTGAATACGTATTTCTAACAGAGCGGAAAAAAGCGGTAGCTAGTTTCTTAACTAACATTAAAGTCAGCTACCGCCAAGGTCACAAACCCAAATTGGGTTATTTAGGGCGTGTTGAACTTTCGAGGTTGTTTTTGCAGAAATTTATGATGTGTTTATACAAGGCAGAGCTTATTTATGTGGTCATTCCACATAAATAAGCGATAACGCGGTAGAAAGGCATCATAAATACTGTCCCTTGGATTCGTTTAAATGCATTTTTCTCATTGATGCCTGCATGGATGCAGGTACTAAGATTATGCAGGAGCATAATAATCGGTACTTGCTCTGTGCGTAGAATGACTATGCGTATCACAAGTGCCGCGATAAAAATGCATTTAATTCGAACAAAATTTAACCCTGAAAGATCAACACGCCCTAGTTTATTTGTGTCAATTCAAAAATAAGGGCTGATTGAGGGTCTAAAATTGGTAGTTGTAGACCAAATTCGATCAGTGCTTCACCTGCGAATACTTGTCCATCAACAACTGACAATACCGAGGTCGAATATTCTTTTACTTTGGATGGCCAAATTAAGTCAAGTTGGTAGCTCACATCAGGATTAAGGCCGACAAAATTAAACTTATCTGGCGCATATCTCAGAGTTTCCGCCAACAGGTTGTAACTGTATAGCGCTTTAGACTTATTCTCACTAACAATGCCAAAACGAACTTCATTCTCAGCACCTTCGAGTCGAACTAATCCCCCGCTATGAATAAGTTCGCGGTGCTTTTTGTGCAAAGCGATAGCGTCCGCCAAAACTTGCTGTTCATGCTCATCTAAATCTCTGGGGTCCATCTCAATGCCCATATGGCCAAACATCGCCACGGCGGCTCGCATTTCTATGCTGACGCGACGGCCGGTAATGTGGCAATCTTTAGGGCCTACATGCGCTCCCATGATTGACGAAGGGAAAAAGTATGAGCAACCACGTTGAATAGCTAACCTGTCTAGAGCGTCGTTCGAGTCTGAAGTCCAGACGCGGTCAGTATGTGCAAGAATACCGAAATCAACACGACCGCCGCCTGACGAACAGCTCTCAATATCAACGTGTGGGTGAGCCGTTCTGAGTTTTTCAATTAATGCATATACAGCAAACGTTTGTTGACGAATAGCAGGCGCACCAAAGCCATCGCCGGCGTGATTTATGTCACGGTTCATATCCCACTTGATATAGCTAATATCAGGGTATTCGGCCAAAATTGCGTCAATGGCTTGGTACAGGTACTCACTGACTTCTCGGCGCGTTAAATCTAGCACCAGTTGGTTGCGGTAAGTTAACTGTTTATTTCCTTTCGTTGACAATACCCAGTCTGGATGTGCACGATACAGATCACTGTCCGGGTTCACCATTTCAGGTTCAAACCAAATACCAAACGCTAGGTCTTGCGCTAACACTTGGTCAATTAATGGTTGCAAACCCTCTGGATAAATAGCTTTATCCACTACCCAGTCGCCCAGTCCCGCGAAATCTCCGCGCCTGCCTTTAAACCAACCATCATCAAGTACAAAACGTTCAACACCCAACGCAGCCGCCTTCTTAGCAAGTTCTGCTAACGTAGCTGTATCGTGGTCGAAGTAAATACCTTCCCATGTATTGTAATGCACAGGGCGAGGCGTTTTATTAATGTGCTCTCTAAGTAAATGCTGGCGTACATATTGATGATAATTTGCCGACATCTCGTTGAAGCCTTGGTCACTAAAACTTGCATACAAGGTCGGTGAACGGTAGCTTTCGTTCGCCTCAAGCTTCACTTCGCCCGGCAATAATAACTCAGAAAGCTGCACATATGCGCGACCATCAGAAAGTTGTTCACATAATATTTTGTGATTTCCACTCCAACCAAGATGAAAGCCATAACACGGCCCTTGTATCTCACTCGTGTGCTTTTCGTGCACCAATAACCCAGGGAAGCTATCATGCGATGTCTTACCTTTGCGGTTTTCTCGAACAAAGCTACCTAAAAAGCGGCTTAGTGAATAGCGATGAAATTCTTGTGCCCAGCGCCCTTCAAAAGCAGTGAGCTCTGTCATACTCGCAGGTAAAGGTAAGGTAGCCGCTACGCAGCTATTAACTACAACTTGGCTATCACCTTGATTGACTATTTCTGTACTGAGCGCCAACACATCGGTTTGAGGATCTAGATTTAAGTAGTGAACAACAAGAATGTTGCGGTGTTTGTCTAAGCTTTTGATTAACGCACTGTGCTGATTTTCCTGTTCGACATGAATAATGTCACCGCAGGTTGACCATGCTTGATTGTCACTAATCAGTTCAATACCTGGTGTACCAGTAAAGCCTTGACCTAATGTTGGCGTCAATGAAAGTGGTGGTTCATCAACAGCAGCGCACTTAGCTTCTTGACGAGTTGCCAATAGCGGCAACACGTCAGTAGAGCTCTGCTGGCGCAATAATTTTCCCCAATAAAGTACAGACGGCGTTCTGCCTCGGGTATCTATAACAAAGCTAACGCGTTTGCCTCTTAAGTGAATGCTTTCAGGAAAGTCGCCCATTTTACCCCTCTTACCGCTCTTTTTAGATAAATCGACATGACGGTATTTTAAACCACCAAAAATAAAGATAGTATATATATTATAAATAGAAAGTTTATGCACCTTCTTTCCATCTGGTTTATCGATATATTGTTATTCTCGATACCGTCGAAGTGGAAGCAATGATAGAAAGCATAGATAAAAAAACATAGAGTTAGGGGAGATCTCCTAGTTCAATACAAACTGTTGTATTGAACTAGGCTTGCGTTCGCATATATCTTAAGAGCTAGTTGGTAGCTCAACCCGCTCTGCAATAAGCATTACTTGGAGCAGTTCAATGTCACCAGAGACAATTCAATTAGGGGTATTTTTTGGTATTACCGCCATTATTGCCTTCGCCACTTATTTAAAATGTCGGGGACATGCCCGCTCTACCGATTCAAACAAAGAATACTTTCTAGCGAGTGGTGGCTTGTCTTGGGTATTTGTTGCAGGCTCGATTACGCTGACTAACCTGAGTACCGATCAACTTATAGGTATGAATGGTAACCAAATGGCACTGCTCGCATGGTGGGAGTTTGCCGCCGTTATCGGTCTTCTCTTATTGGCTAAAGTATTTTTGCCGGTTTACTACAAACATAATTGCACTACGACTACAGAGCTATTAGAAAAGCGCTACGGCGACAAAAACATCCGTGCCGTTATTGCTGCTTTACTGCTATTTGGAAACATCTTCATTTTCTTGCCTAGTGTCCTTTACGGCGGCTCATTGTTTATGAAGTCACTTTTTGGAACAGATTTAAGCTTAATGTTTCTCGCTACCTGTTTTGGTGTTGTCGGTGCAGGTTATGCGGTGTTTGGTGGTTTAAGAGCCGTTGCGGTATCCGATACTTACAGTGGTATTTTATTGCTGGGCATGGGCTTACTGATCGTTTATTTGTCGGTAGCGGCGATTAATTTTGATTTTTCAGGCATTCCAGCAGAACGCTTAACCTTAATTGGTAGTGATGAGTCACCTTTACCTTGGCATGTATTACTAACAGGGATGATCTTTATTCAAGCGTTCTACTGGGGAACCAACCAAACCATTACGCAACGAGCAATGGCCTCGCCGACATTAAAAGAAGCACAAAAAGGTGTCTTCTCTGCCGCGGTTATTCGATTGTTTATTGTTCCACCTATGATTGTAATTCCAGGTATTGTGTCATACAAACTCTACGGTGATATTGGTGATGCGGCATACGGGACCTTGGCTGGTGATATTTTACCTGTGTGGTTATCTGGCGTATTCGCAGCAGCAATTGCTGCAGCCGTCTTAACAACCTTTAACAGTATTCTTAACTCTTCTGCAGCCTTGTATTGCTGTGATATTCACGAAAAGTACATTAACAAAGATGCGAACGTAGGCAAGCTAAACGCTATTATCACGGCAGTGTTTGTGATTATCGCCTTATCATTAGTGCCGATTTATGCAACGGCCGAAAGTATTATCAACTTAGTACAAGAGCTTTTCGGTCTATTAAGTATGCCAATCTTCTCGACCTTTGTTGTTGGTTTACTATTTAAAGATGTTGAAGCGAAAGCCGCTATAGCCGCAGTAATCTTTGGCACCTTACTATACGCTTTCTTCGTGTTTGTATGGGCACCATTCCATTACATTCACATGATGTGTATCACATTATTTAGTTGCGTTGGTTTAGCATTGTTGGTTAACCGCTTCGTTTTCGGCAAGCCAATTCAATTAGTTGATAGAAAGTCGCTTGTCTAGAGACACGTTCTAAATTGCTTGAATAGCGTTAGTCGTTGACGTCCCCCTCTGACAACCCACGCTATTTAACCCATTAAAAAGCCGGCAAATGCCGGCTTTTTTTTACGAAATATGACGTCTATCGTTTAGGTATATTTGTGTCGCTATTTGACCACTTTTATATTAACACCCGTTACGCCTTCACCTTGTTTCACATGGCCTTGAATTAAGCGATTAATTTGCGTTAACGACGACAACATCGCATACACACCACTGTAATAACCTTCCGACAGCAACGACATTTGTTGCTCATTAGAAAGCTTATTAAACGCATCTTCGTTTAAATGATACAAACCTTTTAACGTGCTTTTTGAATTGTTGCTTAGCGTAAGCTCTAGCTCTACTTCTTGAATAAGCGAAAGCGCATCCAGCGCCTGAATAAATTTACCTGAAGCAACTTGCTCGTGATAAAGCTGCTCTAATTGCTGGTTCATTTTTTGAAAGTAAGCTGTCGCATTGTCTTCCTCAAACAAACTGACACCTTTTTCGTCATCGATAAGATTGCTGTCTTCGTCAACAAAAGGAATGACATTCTTGTCATTTTCTGGGTCTAAACCTAAGTTAAAGGGCAAACTTCGTGCAGCTTTAGGGATGTAGGCAATTTGATGATCGCCGTCCTCTTTTACTAACACATTGTCATTCATCACGAACGAGGTCATCGCCATAATCGAAGTAGCCCCATTATTAGGGTTCTTAACGAAGAATAATGGAAAACTCGATGCAGATTGGAGTAATTCAGACACGGTGACTTCTAGTTGATGTTGATTCGCAATAAACTTCCAATCGATGTCTGGTAGTACTTTAAGATTTTTATGTTTGTCGATAGATACAGGTTTGAAATTTGTCATTAGTTATTCTTATTTATTTTGTAAATTAAAAGTTTGTTGAACTGAATACGCTAGCTAGCTTTTATGGCATCAAGCAACGCTCGATGCGATGGCAACCGA
The DNA here is from genome assembly GCA_947492575.1 of uncultured Thalassotalea sp. GTDB lineage: Bacteria > Pseudomonadota > Gammaproteobacteria > Enterobacterales > Alteromonadaceae > Thalassotalea_F. The sequence continues at coordinate 464,805 of CANLNK010000001.1, read as the reverse complement.
GCCAATGCTTGTGTCGTCATTTGTTGATTAATAGCCATTAATTTATCAGCCTTTTCCTGTTCTTGGTAGAGGTGATTGTGCACAGAGAAATCACTCTGATAATGCATACCATACAGCACATATTGATAGCTTGCAGCTGGGAATACTTCGAAATTACTTGCAAAGTCACTCGTTAACGGTGGCCTATAGCGCCATAACGCGAGCAGCTCGACTAGATTTTCAGACATACTCTCTGGAGCCCGCATCTGCTGCCAAAATGGTTCTTGTCGTTCACTTAGCATGTAGTGTAGTTTTAAGAAATCTAAAATTTTCTGCCAACGATAGATAAACTCACGATTAAACCGCCCTGATATAAGCTTTATGTGTGCCGTTTCCACAGGTAAGTTATCCGCTAGGTATTGGGCCGAGGTTTCAATCAACATCAAGGCAGATGCTTCTAGTGGCTCGACAAATCCCGCTGAGAGTCCGATCGCAACTACATTACCTTGCCAAAATTTTTCTCGATAACCTGGTTTGAATCTTAACTGACGAGCATTCAGCTTTTGTTCGTCCATTTTCAAATAGTGAGCGAGTTGCGATAACGCCTCATCATCAGAGATATGCTTGCTCGAATAAACATGCCCTACACCCCGCCTATTTTGCAAACCTATATCCCAAATCCATCCGCTAGGTTGTGCCGTTGATATCGTTTGGCAGGCTATATCTTGCACATCATCTGAATAGGGTATTTGTGTCGCTAATGCACTATCGATGGCAAATTCGTTAGATTTATCGATAAAAGGAACCTGCATTACCTTGCCAATAAGCAAAGCGCTGAAACCGCTGCAGTCCACAAACAGGTCAGCGCTCAATTCACTCCCATCGGTGAACTCAATAGCCAAAATATTGCCTGCGCTATCTACGTGTGCTTGTTCAAATGTAGCGACTTTATGTGAAATACCTAAAGTACTGATGCCATGCCGTTTTAGTAGTTCAGCAAAACGGCCAGCATCGAGGTGGTAGCCATAGTTAGCGACACCTTGATAATCACTTTCAGCCATTGTCTTTGGCGCTCTGCCGTTCGCACAAATTGCAGCCTGAAAACAAACGCTGTCTGCAAAACTGTCTTTCGTTTCAATAGCTGTTTTAGCTTGCCAATATGGTGCTAGCTCAAACTGATCATGAGCTTTAGGTGGGGTAAATGGGTGCAAGTAGCGACTTTTTCCAGATGCATCTTGATGCCAATCAACAAACTCACTACCTTGCTTAAAGCTAACATTACAATGTCGAATAAAATCTGATTCCTTGATTCCGATGGAATGTAGGGTATTCCGCATTGTTGGCCAAGTACCTTCACCGACGCCGACACTAGGCACATCACTTGACTCAACGAGGGTAATTGAAAAGTTACGGTTATTTTTGTGTTTAGCAGCAAGGATACAAGCCGTTAACCAGCCAGCACTGCCACCTCCTAATACCAGAATTCTGTTCACATTTTGCATATCGTTCTAATACTTTTGCTTATCTTGTTTTATCACATGAACAAGTCGCGTGAATAAGTCACTCAAGGACAGGTTAGCGCTTGAGCCGCCTATCTTCAACAGCGACAAAAAAAAGGGCTATAAAGCCCTTTTTTACATCATGTTTTCATTCAAATAATTGAATTAGAAGTTAGCTCGTACACCAACAGCCCAACGCGTACCGTTATCTTCTAAACGCACGAACTGGTCTTGGTAACGGCTATGACGGCGCGTTTCTTCACCAGTGATGTTTACACCTTCAAAGAATAACGTCACTGTCTCATTCAAGTCGTAGCTACCGCTTACATCCCACTGACCGTACGTGTCAGTTTTAAGTGGCTCTGTACCACCAAAACGGTTCACTTGATCTTGCAGGAAGCCTTCGCGGTTGTTGAATGCTAAACGCAGCTGGTAAGGACCATTCTCGTAAAACGCGACTAAGTTTTGCGAATCACCTAAACCTTCTAAGCCGAAAGACTCTGAGTTATTATTATCAAGCGTTGCATCACTGTCTACGAATGTTGCGTTAGCTTGCAAACCAAAGCCATTTTCCCACGTGTGCATCCAGCCTAACTCGATACCATTCACTTCAGCTGTTTCACCGTTACGCGGACGGCGTACACTGAACTCGTAAGCACCGCTTTCTAGGTTCCACGTTTCAACTTCAACGGTACTTGTGATGAAATCTTCAACTTCTTTACTGAAGATAGCAGCAGCAAAATAGCTAGTATCACCGTAGTACCACTCGTAAGACACATCCCAGTTAGTTGATAGGAATGGCTTAAGCGCTGAGTTACCACCTTGTGCAGCGTTGTTGTTTGGACGAGAAACCGTCACTGTTGTCGCAGGGTTTAACTCATCCATAGTAGGGCGAGTCAATGTTTCTGAGTAAGCAACGCGCAGTACCATTTCATCAGTCAAGTCAAACTTAACATTAACCGACGGTAAAAGGTTTGTATAAGAGTTGTTTGCAGATACTGGTGTAGAACCATCAGAATAAACTTCGTTTAAGTCAGACGGATCGTTTGGAATTTCGGTTAGATCTAGTAATTCAGTCGTGATACCACCTAACTCTGTGTCAGTTTGTGAGTAACGTACACCAACATTTGCAGCCCAAGGTAGGTCACCTAATTGACCTTCAAAAGAGAAATCAATGTAAGCACTGATGATTTCTTCTTGAACATTGTACGCATCTGACTGATCCGCAGGGTCAAAGTAACCTGTATCGCCCGTTAATGATTCACGATATGCATCGTAATCTTCAACGCTGTACGTTAACCATGTGTTTGGAATGCCGCCAAAGAAATCGTTCGCAGTATAAGGCGTTAACAACTCATCTGGCACATCTGTACCATAGCCACAGTATAAGCCACAGTCAGAAGAGTACTTGCGAACCGCATCTTTTTCACGATCCTGGTAGTAAGCACCCCAGTTCATACCAACAAAAGTATCGAAGCCTGTTTCCCAATTGAAATCAGCTTTGAACTCTGTAATTTCATCTTCGCGGTCCCAACCATTGCGCTCGTTATAGTGAGCACGACCTAGGTCAGCGCGTAGCAATGCTTCTTCACCACCTTGGATACTTAGCGATGGCGTTCCACCGTTACGGTTATCCCATGTGTAAGCGTTGTTGTAACCGATTACGTTGAAGAATACATCACCTGCACTATTTTCTTCGGCTGTTGATGTCGCAATGTCAAATACTGCTGATACTTCATCACTGATTTGCCACTCAGCATTAAAACCAAATGCTTTAACTGATACATTGCGGTCGTAACTACGGCGAACAAAGTCAGTAGCACCTGTAGCAGCATTTTCGATGTAAACAACAGAGTTATTTTCATCAACTTCAGCGTCGATAAAGTTACTTTCAGAGAACCAATGCCCCATGATGTGCGCATCAGACTCAACTTCAAATTCTGATACCAAACCGTCAAACGTTAATGTTAATTCATCACTTGGTGCATACTGGAATACCGCAGTCCCAGCTGTACGTGTACGGTCTTGCTCGTCCACACCAGCATCAAAGTTTTGAGGAACATAAGCGTTAACAAACTGCTTACCATTTTGGGTTGTAAAGCTCACATTTGGACGGTAGTAACGCGTTTCTAGAATGTTGTCTTGCGCACTACGCTCTTGGTGAGATAATGAAACCAACACACCCGCTTTGCCATCCATAAAGGTATTGCTGATCAAGCCTGAAAACTGTGGTGTTGTATCTTCAGACAATGTGTCGTACACACCTTTCGCACTAGCTACCGCTTTAAAACCATCGTAGTTCAATGGCTTAGCCGTATTTACATTGATTGTTGCACCAATACCCCCTTCCTGCATGCTTGCCGTTGGGCTCTTGTATACATCAACACCTGTGATAAGTTCCGCAGCTAGTGTATCAAAACTAAATTCACGACCTGGGTTTTCAGTTGCAATTTGACGGCCGTTAACTAAAACCGTGTTAAATTGTGGACCAAAACCACGAACAGTCACAAACTGACCTTCACCACCGCTACGGTCAATAGAAACACCAGTGATACGTTGCAGTGATTCAGCAACGTTTTGATCGGGGAATTTACCCAAATCTTCGGCAGCAATACCGTCGTATACAGTATTACCTTGCTTCTTATCGAACATGGCAGCTTTTAAGCTGTTGCGCATACCACGTACAAGAATATACTCGGTACCGTCATCTTTGTTATCAGCAGCTTCATCAGCAGCAAAACTCACTTGTGAGTAGCTACTAAGCGCGCCGGCAATAGCAACAGCTAGCGCTGTGCGTTTGGTAAATGTAGACATTTATCTCCCCTTTTCGTACTTGTTGTTGTTTTAAATCTCCCTTTACATCTAGTAAAAACCAGCAACACTAAAACTATTGCACTAAGCTCTTAGAGCTAAGCACAGCATTTTTCAGTGATGTGAGTGGTGTTTTTACTGGCAAAGTAGCGATTAAGTTGTTCTTTTTGTTCTACTGTCAATTTCAAGCCGAGTTTAGTACGTCGCCAGATGACATCATCAGCTGACTTCGCCCACTCTTGTTGGCTTAAGTAACATAATTCTTTTTGATATAGCCCTTGACCAAAGTCTTCGCCTAAGTCTTCAAGCGTGTGGCAATTTTCTAATATTTGGTAACTCAACGTGCCATATTGACGAATAAAGCGTTTCAATATGGTTTTAGGTAGCCATGGATAATCCGCTAATAATTGGCTATACAAAGCTTCTCGCGAGTTGAAATCACCGCCAGGTAATGCCGCGTGCTTAGTCCAAGCAGGCTTCATCTTCGGGAAAACTTTCTTAAGTTTATCTACCGCCGCTTCGGCGAGTGTTCGATAGGTAGTGATCTTTCCGCCGTAGATATTTACCAATGGAGCATGGCCTTTTTGAGAAAGCTCTATTGTGTAGTCTCGGGTAACCGCTTTAGCATCTTCCGCTTCGTCTTTTAGAAGTGGTCGCACACCTGAATAGCTGTGAACAATATCACTTTGGCTAATTTGCGTTTTAAAATATTGATTATTGATGTCAACTAAGTAGTCAATTTCATCTTGAGAAATCTCTACTTCTTGCGGGTCGCCTTGATAATCAACGTCTGTCGTTCCTACAATCGAGTAATCATCTTCAAACGGTAATACAAAAACAATCCGTTGATCTTCATTTTGAAGAATATAAGCATGTGGATCGCTATGGATTTTAGGTACAACGATATGGCTTCCCTTGACTAAGCGAACACCATGACTTTCTTTGCGATTCACTTGATCTGTAATACTTTCTACCCAAGGGCCAGCAGCGTTTACAAGACTTTTGCTACGCACTAAAAATTCTTCACCACTTGCTTTATCCAAGACTGTCAGGTGCCAAATATCTTCTATACTTTTTGCGGCAAGTAGTTGCGTTTGCGTGTGAATATCTGCGCCATTTTGCTTAGCGGCAATGGCATTTAAGATTGTCAATCGTGAATCATCTACCCATGCATCAGCATACTCAAAACCCTTAACAATTTTCTCGTTAAGCGGCGCTTTTTCATCAAATCTAACGCCTCTAGACTTCGGCAATGTTAGTCTTTTACTTAAGTTGTCATATAAGAATAAGCCGGCACGAATCATCCAAGCAGGTCTTAAGTGTGGCTGATGAGGTAAACGAAAGACAAGAGGCGAAATAATGTGTGGTGCATTTTTCAACAACACTTCACGTTCAGCTAAGGCTTTTTTAACTAAACCAAATTCATAATATTCAAGATAACGCAAACCGCCATGAATGAGTTTGCTGCTCGCACTTGAAGTGGCAGACGCTAAATCATTCATCTCAACGAGCATAACGGACAAACCTCGACCCGCAGCGTCATTAGCGACTCCAACGCCATTAACACCGCCTCCTACAACAAAAACATCATAAATTGTATCAGTCGCTTTCATTCGTTCCGTTACTTATTTTCTAGCTGAATTGAACAATAAATATAATTTATATGATAAATATAATCAATATGACAAACATACTAGCTTATTAAACGATCAATTCAAGTAAAAACTTTGGAAAGATAAGTTAAGTATAGGAAATTAATTGCCTAGTTTAGTTAGACGTAATTGTTCTAACTGCTGCACAGCACTTTGTATATCTGAGGTAGTGAGAAATTCAGCAAGTATGGTCAAACTACCTTCGACCATCGACTGTTGAATGTCGCGGTCAAAATACTGAACGACTCCCGACACATTTTGTAAAATAATCTTATTCTGCTGAGAAAGACTTCCAATATTGTCCCAAGCTATATGCGGTGAACTTTGCCCAATTGCCTCTGCAATAAATGTTTGTGTATCTAAACGCGACATAAACGCTAAAAACTTTTCAGCATTCTCAATTTTCTTACTGCGGTTAGCTATGACAAAGACATCTAACGGTATATCCTCATACACAGGCACCTCTGGATTTATCGTCGGAAACGATCTAAATGCGATACGTTCAAAGTAGTCTGGCGGCGTATCTATATCAAGAAAGTTTGCCACTAATGTTGACGCGGCCATCTGTCTAAAAATGGGAGGGAATAATCTACGCCAATCTATATGTTCATGTTGCGAGTTGAAACATTCAGCATCAATCAATTGTTTCCAATGCGCGAAAACATTCACGACACGCTTATCAGTGAATGGGTGCAAACCTCGCAATAACTGCTTGTGAAAAGCAAGCCCATTCAGGCGCAGATTTATATAATCGAACCACGCCGCCGGTAACCATGGGTCTGCGCTGCCGACCATAATCGGCACTATGTCTTGTTTACGAGCCGCAACACAAAAGTTAAGTAACTCTTCCCAATTTTGCGGTGGTACAAGCTCAAGCTGACTTAACACAGGTTTACTATAAACCATGCCCCAAGCATAGTAAGCAAAGGGTAGTGCGAAAGTCTGCTCTCCGTGTGAAACGGCTTTTTTAATCGCTTGAGGAAAAGCAGTGTCTAGCTTCTCCTTCTGCCAGACATTGTCAATGGGATGAAGCAATGCTTTGTTGGCCAAGTCGTAAAGTCTCTCACCTGCTTGCCAATACAGTACATCCATCTCACCTGTTGCCAGCCATTGATTAACCGATTTTTTGTATTGCGCGTCCAATAACCCGTGAAATGATAAAGAGATCTCAGGGTGCACTTGATTGAATCGCGCAGTTAATTCCTCATAAATACCGCGGTGACCTCGCGCACTATAAAGAACAGCGACATTGAGATGCGAATCGCTTGGGGCATTCATAACGGGGGTCATTGTAGTGGTTCGCTCAATGCCTGATGCATTGACAAAAAACGCATGGAATACCAATGTAAACAGAAACAAAAGTTTGTGCGTGGACTGGAAAAACTGACTGACTAGCACCTAAGGCCTAATTATTAACTATGTCATCTTGTTATCTTCCAGTATGGCATAGCAATGTATGGTTATAAAGGCATGTCTATCTATCCCCTACTTGTGATGTCACTATTGACTTAAACGTAATCGAGCTTATGATTATTTGTCATATTTATATTCTTTATTTTGGGAGTCTTTATGACGCAGTACCTACTATCGATTGACCAAGGTACCACCAGTTCTCGAGCTATTATTTTCAATACGAAGGGTGAAATGGTGGATAGCGCTCAAAAAGAGTTTGACCAGCACTATCCAAAAAATGGCTGGGTAGAACACAAACCAGAAGATATCCTCAATACGGTATTGGACACTGCGAGACAGGTCATTGCACAAAGCGGCATAAGTGTAGACCAAATCGCTAGTATCGGTATTTGTAATCAACGTGAAACCACGCTGATGTGGGATAGAGTAACAGGCGAACCTATTTATAGTGCAATCGTTTGGCAAGATAGAAGAACTTCTGCCTTTTGCAGTGAGCTCGTGAGTGCTGGCCATGGCGAAACGATTACAGATAAAACCGGCTTACTCATCGACCCTTATTTTTCAGCTACCAAAATAAAATGGTTACTTGATAACGTTGACGGTGCACGGGAGCGTGCAGATGCTGGCGAACTCGCCTTTGGCACTGTAGATACCTACCTTTTATGGCAACTGACAGAAGGTAAATCACATTACACTGACGCTACTAACGCCTCACGCACCATGATTTACAACATCCATGATGGTTGTTGGGATGAGGAGTTACTCGCATTGATGAACATTCCTGCCTCGGTGCTTCCTGAGGTTTGTGACAGTGCATTCGATTTCGGAACGACCACTTTACTCGGCGGCGAAATAGCCATTCAGGGTATCGCGGGCGATCAGCAAGCAGCATTATTTGGTCAAACTTGTTTTGAACCCGGCATGGCAAAAAGCACCTATGGTACTGGTTGCTTTTTAATGGCCAATACCGGCGAAAACGCGCTTAAATCAAAGAACCGTTTGTTAACGACTATTGGCTACCAACTCAATGGTAAAGTGCACTACGCGCTTGAAGGCAGCATATTTGTTGCCGGAGCGACCATTCAATGGCTGCGCGATGGTGTGAATATGGTGAACTCTGCTAAAGAAACTGAAGTTATCGCTAAAGCAACCAGAGTCGACTCAGGCGTATATTTTGTGCCTGCATTCACTGGACTTGGCGCGCCTTATTGGGATCCAGAAGCACGTGGGGCAATATTCGGTTTAACACGTGCGACTGGCATCAACGAAATCATTTCTGCTGGTCTTCAGTCTGTGTGTTATCAAACTGATGACCTCGCCACTGCAATTGCCAAAGATGGTATCGATATTAAACAGATGCGCGTTGATGGCGGTATGGCGGCAAACAACTGGTTTATTCAATTTTTAGCAGACATTCTTGATGTTGAAATCGACCGACCTAAAACTATTGAAACCTCTGCACTTGGGGCTGCTTATTTAGCAGGTTTACAAGCGGGCATCTACGATTCACTGGATCATATCGCTTCACTTTGGCAAGCAGATACCTCATTAACGCCTCAAATGTCTAACGAGCAAAGAGACTCTTTACTTGCCGGCTGGCAAGACGCGGTAAAACGCGTATTAATGAAATAGCAGTTCCATGCCAAATTATTGAGTAGTCGCACATTCCTTGTCGCGACTACCTATAAACCTCCTGTCTAAACTTCTAGTTTTAGCCCGGCTAGAACCTTCATTCGTTCCGTTCCTATCGCATATTCGTCACAGTTGAATAATAAAATAACTTGCGGCGTCCACGAAGCAATAGTAGTATTTATATTATAAATAGTTTTATAAGATTATGCCGTTCATGGGCTTGTTACGTGAACATTAATCAGCAATGTCTAAAAGAAAAGCAAAAGGTAATTAACGTGAAAGTTCTAGTGACAGGTGGTATGGGCTATATAGGTAGCCATACATGTATTGCACTACACAAAGCAGGTATTACACCTGTCATCTATGACAATCTTTCTAACGCAAGTGTGAAAGTTATCGATCAACTTTTTACCATTACGGGTGAGCGCTTTGACTATGTCATCGGCGATATTGGCGATGAAGCTATGCTAACGAAAGTGCTCAAAGAGCATAAGATCGAAGCTGTTTTTCACTTCGCAGCTTTAAAAGCGGTAGGAGAGTCAACTGAGCAACCGGTTAATTACTATCAAAATAATGTTGCTAAAACCCTGACGATGCTCAAAGTCATGGGTGAATTAAATATAAAGAAAATTATCTTCAGCTCTTCAGCGACTGTATATGGCGAACCTCAGTATTTGCCTATCGATGAAAAACATCCTATTTCTTCAACTAATCCTTACGGTTGGAGCAAAGTGATGGTCGAACAGATCCTTAAAGATCTCGCACAAAGTGACGAGCAGTGGCTCACAATAGCCTTGCGCTACTTTAATCCAGTTGGGGCGCACGAAAGTGGCCTAATCGGTGAATCACCAAAAGGAACTCCTAACAACCTGATGCCGTTTATCGCACAAACTGCAGTTGGCAGAAGAGACAGCGTGAGTGTTTTTGGTGATGACTACGATACATCAGACGGTACTGGTGTTAGAGACTATATTCATATCACAGATTTGGCCGCGGGCCATGTTGATGCGTTCTTGCACCACCAGAAAGGTGCTGGGCAAACAGACACTGACACTGGCAATCACGCCTATAACTTAGGAACAGGGCAAGGCTATTCAGTACTTGAGATGATCAAAGCCTTTGCCGACGCATCACAAAAAGAAGTTCCATACACCTTAGCACCACGAAGAAGTGGTGATATTGCATGTAATTACGCTGACGCAAGCCTAGCGGAAACAAATTTAGGCTGGCGAGCGACTAAGACAATTGAAGACATGGCTGCGGATACGTGGCGCTGGCAAACTACTTATCCAAATGGCTTGGAGTAACCATGAGTCAGTTCGAATTTACACATAGAAGAAAAAACCCGCTTACTGGCGACTGGGTTTTAGTGTCGCCACATAGGAACAACCGTCCTTGGTTGGGAGCCACTGAAGCAGAAAACAGCCAGCAATTACCCAACTATCAACACGATTGCCCACTTTGTCCGGGTAATGCTCGTGCTAACGACAGTCATAACCCTGACTACACAGATACCTTTGTCTTTGTAAATGACTTTGGCGCGTTAACACAAACCACTGGTGATGTAGCGACAAATGATGATGAGTTATTTACTGTCGAAGCTGCAACAGGTGAATGCAGAGTTGTTTGCTTCTCACCAGATCACAGTAAAACTATGCCAGAGCTTACAGTTGAAGAGTTGACCACAGTTGTCAACACTTGGAAAGGCAACTACAACGATCTTGCGACAAAATACAGCAACATCCATATCTTCGAAAACAAAGGCGAGATTATGGGCTGCTCACAGCCGCACCCGCATGGCCAGGTCTGGGCACATCAACATATGTCCAGTGAAGTAGCTAAAGCAGACGAAAATCAAAAGGCATACTTTGATAAGCATCAGAAAACCCTACTTGGCAATTATATCGATAAAGAGTTAGCGTCTGACGAGCGTGTCATCTGCGAAAATAACCACTGGGTAGCCCTTGTACCTTTCTGGGCAGCTTGGCCATTTGAAACTATTGTTATTGCAAAAGATGATGTTCGCCAATTTGGCACCATCAACGACGTTCAAGCGAAAAGTCTGGCAGCTTTACTTAAAGAGCTAACGACACGTTACGATAATGTATTTAACTGTAGCTTCCCTTATTCAATGGGATGGCACAGTGCACCAACAACATTAGAAGACGACAGCCACTGGCGCTTACACGCTCATTTTTACCCGCCATTGTTACGCTCAGCGACAGTGAAAAAGCACATGGTTGGTTATGAAATGATGGCAGAGAGTCAACGCGATTTAAGTGCAGAAACTGCTGCTGATATTCTAAAGAAAGCCAGCACAATACATTACAAACAACAATCAGAAAAACAGGGTTAATTGCAAGGATTTATCAATGGAAACGACTCAATTAACATCACAATTTTTTGACTTATTCGGCCATAAAGCTAGCGGTGTATCAACCGCTCCGGGACGCGTTAACCTCATCGGTGAATTTACCGATTACAACTTAGGTTATGTGCTGCCGTGTGCTCTGAATTTTTCAACGCAAGTAGCGTTTAATACTCGTGCCGATAACCAAATAGAAGTCTACTCGTTAAACTATCCAGGCGAAAAAGACACCTTTTCGGCGGATGGTGAGATTGTCCAAGGAGAATCTCAATGGGGTAACTACATTCGTGCCGTTGTTTACGTGTTAAAGAAGCGCGGCTATCACCTGGGCGGTGCAGAACTACTTATTACTAGTGACGTGCCGCAAGGAGCAGGCTTATCTTCTTCCGCAGCATTAGAAGTATCAATTGCAGGTGCACTAAACAAAGCCTTTAACCTTGGTATTTCAACTAGAGATATCGCACTCATTGGCCAACAAGCTGAAAATGAATTCATGCACTGCCAATGCGGCATTATGGACCAATTGATTTCTGCTCAGGGTGAACAAGGGCACGCATTAAAAATTGATTGTGACGACCTTGCAACCGAATCTGTAGCTATTCCTGATGATTTATCATTAGTCATCGTTAACTCAAATTATCCTCGCAAGCTAGTTGAGAGTGAATACAACCAACGTAGATTGGACTGTGAAGGCGCAGCCGAGAAAATGCAGGTACCAACGCTTAGAAATGCAAACTTGGCGCTACTCGAGCAAACAAAAAATCAACTCACAGACAATGAATACAAACGCGCTTTTCACGTTCTGAGTGAAAATCAACGGGTATTGGATACCGTCGACGCACTTAGTAACAACGATATGCCTGCACTACGAGATTTACTTGCAGCATCGCATAATTCACTACGTGATAATTTCGAAGTGACTGTGCCCGCAACCGATGGTTTAGTTGAGATTATTAGCGAGGCACTGGACGGTAAAGGTGCAGTTAGAATGACCGGTGGTGGTTTCGGTGGTGCCGTTATTTGTCTGTGCCGCGCGTCTGAAATTGATGTGGTCAAGGCGGCCGTTGACGCAAAATACCAAGCCAAATTTGGCTTAACCGCAGATATTTTTGTTTGCCAAGCCGGTGCTGGTTTACTGGTGGAAGATGTAAGCTAAGCGTTTTACCCACAGTGTATAGACATAAGCTTACTCAGTAAAACGCATACTCAGTACTGCACTTTTTAACATATACAATTTTGTGTGTCCGGTGACCTTACCTTGGTGTCTACCGTATTCACCGGGAGTTAATATCCCTCGTAATTAACTCCCTTTTTCTTTTTCTTCCTCTTCTATCTGTACCTTCTTAACTTCGCAATACTTTAGCTTAGCAATACTTTGCTGATCTTTACTTCGTCATCCTGCGTTGTTGCATTGGCGCCAATCGTTTTGACTGCAGCAGCAACTATATCGTCAACTGATGGCAGTACGTTATAAGCGGCAGTTCCCAACGGAATAAAGCTGTCACATGCAGTAACGCGACTTACGTTTGACGAATTAGTCTGTTCACAAATCAATGTGACCAAGGCTTCGCTGATTGAACCGGTTTCACGACATTCATCGACAATAAGTACATGCCCACAAGCATTAACCTGTGCCACGATACCTTGCTCATCTAACGGCGCTAAAAAGCGCAAATCAACGACACGGCAATCAATACCTTGCGTCTCAAGCAACGCTTTTGCCTTCATGGACAAGTAACATCCGTTGCCATAAGTTAAAATGCACACTTGCTCGCCATCACCATGCACTTTAACTGACATATCAATTGTATGCTCAGATAGGGTCTGATGCTGATATGGATAGGTCCATAAGCCGTCCCCTTCTTGATACAAATCTTTAGTCATGTATAACGCTATAGGCTCGAGAAAAACCACCACACGCTGTTGCTCTTGCGCGAGTTTTATACAGCTTCTCATCAACTCGACGCCGTCTTCCCCGTTTGAGGGACAGGCTAAAATTAGGCCAGGAATATCTCTAAACACGGCAAAGGAATTATCGTTGTGGAAATGGCCACCAAAGCCTTTCTGATACGCGAGGCCAGCAATGCGAATCACCATAGGATTGGTAAATTGCTGATTAGAGAAAAACGACAGGGTTGCCGCTTCACCGCGAATTTGATCTTCGGCATTATGCACATAAGCAAGGAATTGAATCTCAGGAACGGGGAGGAAACCGTTGTGAGCTAAGCCAATTGCCCCACCCAATATTGATTGCTCATCTAACAAGGTGTTCATCACGCGGTTTGTACCGAAACGCTGACATAGTTGAGCCGTGACATTGTAGACGCCACCTTTTTTAGCAATATCCTCACCAAGCATGACCATGTTATCTTGCTCTGCCATTGCATCAAGCAAAGTCCAGTTAATCAGTTTTGCTAAATGTTGAGGCTTTGCCAAATTATGTTTTTCATGCGCGAACAATGCGGCTCTTTCGTCGTTAGAAACTTGGCGATAAAGCGTCGACAACTTGGCTTCATCTAACGCTCTAGGTACTAAACTTGCCATCACTTGTTCTGCAGTTTCGAGCTTGGGCTTACGCACCGCATCAGGTACCGCTGCTGCAACATCGGCTTCAATTGATAGATATTTTTCAACCAATTCAGCAGGTGTAAATATCTCATGTTTGAGCAGTAACTGAGCCGTATGAAGCAATGGGTCTTGACGTTCTATTTGCTCTATCGTCTCAATATCGCGATAGACGAATTCGCTGTCTGAGCCCGCGTGACCCAACAATCTGATCATTCTAATGTGCAGGAAAACAGGCTTTTGTTGCTCTCTGGCAATCTTCGCAGCTAATAGCGATTTTTCGTAAGTATCGATGAGGTTTAAACCATCGCAGAAGAGATAATGTAAACCTGCGCGATGTTTAAAATTCGCCGCTATCCATCCGTCCGGCGTTTTAGTAGAAATCCCAATACCATTGTCTTCGCAAATAAACACGATAGGCATAGGAATAGATTGATAGGCACACCACGCAGCGCTATTAATTGCCCCCTGCGCAGTCGAATGGTTTGCTGATGCATCACCAAAATTACACACTGCAACACTGTTGTCAGCCAGAGTTGTTTGAAGCGAGTTACCTGAGGGGGTACAGCGCTCATCCTTTAAACGTTTGCCTAAGCCAATACTAAATGCCGTCCCCATCGCTTTTGGCAAGTGGGAGGCTATGGTGCTAGTTTGCGGAGGTATCATTAAGGTTTTTGAACCAAGCACTTTATGTCGACCACCGGAAGTGGAATCTTCGCTGGATGCTGCAAAAGATAACAGCATATCTTCAAGTGGCGTCTGCCCTTCTATCGCTTTGCTGCGTTGAATACAAAAGGCGCCGCTACGATAGTGAAGAAATGCCATATCATCGGCTCTAAAAGCTTTAGCAACCGCAGCATTCCCTTCATGCCCTGCACTACCAATGGTGTAAAAGCTTTGACCTTGCTTTTGCATGATACGTGACTGCAAATCCAAGTGTCGGCTTAACAACTGGCTTTCAAAGAGTTCAATAAGGTCGTTACGTGATAGACCGAGAAGATCAGGAGAGCTGGTTGGTGTAAGTTCAGGTAAATCTTCAGCCTCTACCCAGCGAATAAAATTATCCCTGACAAGTTTGTTCCTGTCCGTCATCATTGCTCCCCCAATTGGCTTTAGCGACACTCTGTAGTTGTAGGCAAGTTTTATAACGACTTATTAAGTTTATGCATCTAAGCTATTAACCCAACCTACTCACCCAAATTACTCACGCGAAATAGTTATTTTTATGTGCGTTGTACGTGATCTTGAATAGCGAGTGCTTTTTGTTGTAAATATTGTTACTTATTCTTAATTCCTAACGACTTCAATTTTCTACTGTTAGTTTTATGTGGCTGCTGCTTATCACTTATTTAGTGCTTGCATTGCATTATTCGAGCACCTGCCCAAGTCTAAAACTACCGACAAGTGCTCGACACCTAGCGTTAAAAAAACGCCTGAATACCCGTTTGCGCGCGACCTAAAATTAAGGCGTGTACGTCATGTGTCCCTTCATAGGTATTTACAGCTTCTAAATTCATTACGTGGCGAATAACGTGATATTCGTCAGCGATACCGTTACCGCCATGCATATCGCGGGCTGTACGTGCAATATCAAGTGCTTTCCCACAAGAATTACGCTTAATCAATGAAATCGATTCAACAGGCAATGCACCTTCGTCCATCATGCGGCCAGCTTGCAAGCAAGCAAACAGTCCAGTCGTGATGTCTGTTTGCATATCTGCAAGTTTCTTTTGAACAAGCTGCGTCGCTGCTAATGGTCTACCAAACTGCTCTCTATCAAGAGTGTATTGTCTTGCTGCATGCCAACAAAACTCAGCCGCCCCTAGCGCGCCCCAAGCAATGCCGTATCGGGCTTTGTTTAAGCAGCCAAATGGTCCAGAAAGTCCTTTAGCATTTGGCAACATGTTCTCGCTTGGCACAAATACATTGTCCATAACAATCTCACCTGTAATTGACGCACGCAGCGAGAACTTACCTTCGATTTTTGGCGCAGAAAGTCCAGTCATACCTTTCTCTAGAATGAAGCCGCGAATAACGCCGTCAAGCTTCGCCCAAACAACAAAAACATCGGCGATCGGCGAGTTGGTAATCCACATTTTCGCACCCGTTAACTGGTAACCGCCGTCTACAGCTACTGCGCGTGTAGACATACTCGCAGGATCAGAGCCTGAGTCAGGTTCCGTTAAACCAAAGCAACCGATAAGCTCACCTGTTGCTAACTTAGGCAAATACTTCATTCGTTGCTCTTCTGAGCCATAAGCGTGAATTGGATGCATCACGAGTGAAGACTGCACACTCATCGCACTGCGATAACCGCTATCAACGCGTTCAACTTCGCGAGCAATTAGGCCATAAGCAACATGATTAACTTCTGCGCAGCCATACTTTTCAGGCAAAGTACAACCGAGCAAGCCAAGCTCTCCCAATTCGCGCATTATCTCTACGTCAAATTGCTCATTGCGATTGGCATTAAGCACACGTGTCATCAGGCGCTCTTGGCAGTACTGATGAGTGTTGTCGCGAATAAGGCGTTCTTCTTCAGACAGCAAGCTGTCGAGATTTAGTGGATCTTGCCAGTTAAATGCTGGGGCTGATTTAGCAGTCATAGTGAATCTTCGTCAGTTAGGTACGTATCAAACCATGCTAATCTAGCCCTAACTAAAGTTAAAATATATTTTTTCTAGATTTGATATAGTTATTACCTATACCTTGAGAAAGGCGAAATAATGGATTTAAAAGCACTTAACTATTTTATTGCAGTTTATGAGAATGAGAGCTTTAGCGGTGCCGCTAAGCACTGTTTTATCGCGCAACCATCAATCTCCTCTGCAATTGCACAATTAGAACAAGAGTTGAATGTCGCGCTCTTCATTCGTCATGCAAGAGGCGTAAAACCAACGCTCGACAGTGAGAAACTTTATCCATTAGCTAAACAGCTTGTAGGCCAAGCCAATGCCATTAGTGCGAGCTTTAAGCAAAACACAGACAAGCCAGAATTCCATTTGGGCGTTACTAAAGGACTCGGCGTAAAACGGATGAGTGCACTACTTAAAGAGTTTACCAGCACAGAGCCCGATATAGCATTAACCCTTGTTTCCCCAGAAGAAGCCTCTGATGCACGCATTATTACCAAAGAAGAATTGCAAGCCGAGGAGCACTCTCATCCTATATGGCAGGAAGACTACTTACTGGCAATCCCTGAAAGCCACCCGTTATCACTGGAGAAGCACATATCACTTAGCATGCTTGAGCAGTTACCCATGATTAAGCGCTCACCCTGCCAGGCTTGGCAAAAACTAGAAGAAGCACTGACATTAAAAGGTATGTCACTCGATATTCGCGCACAAATTCAAACTATTGATTACGCATTGGGGCTTGTTAGTGCCGGAGTGGGTTGTGCACTATTACCGGCTTATCAGGAAGTGCTTGAACATAAAGACATTCGCTTTAAAAGGATTACAGAATTAAAGCTGAATCGTGAAATAGTGCTTGCATACAGGACAAGTTCTCCTGTTATAGATACCTTAAAAATTATCACTTCTCCCAATTAATTCAAACACGGAATAAAAATAAAATCATATTATTCAAAACCTTAACAAGGATATAAAATTGTTATAAATTCGTGATAAATTCGTGAGAGCTTCGCAATAACTGTTGCCAATACTATTCAGTGTTTATGTTACCGCTAATAGAGAGAACAGTTATGAAAACAAAATTATTTGCCAGTATCGCCTTGATGGCAGCAACCAGTGTCAGTGCACAAGATATAGAAATTTCTGTCACAAACCTCACACAGGGCACCTACTTTACACCTATCGTTGCTACTGCACATAGCAGTGAGTTAGCACTATATGCCCTTGGCCAAGCAGCAAGCCCTGAACTCCAAGCTATGGCCGAAGGTGGCGATATTTCAGGCTTAGTTTCTGTTTTAACAGGCGCTGACGCTGACGTATCTGAAAACCCAGCAGGTGGTTTACTTGGACCTTCAGCAAGTACAACATTTGAAATGATGAATGCTGATGGTAATGACTACCTATCAATGGCTGCAATGATTCTACCTACCAATGATGGTTTCGTAGGCTTAAATAGCTGGATGATTCCTGAAGAAGCAGGCACCTACACGATTTACCTAAGAGCATATGACGCTGGTACAGAAGCCAATAACGAACTTGTTGTTGAAGGCAGTGGTGCTCCCGGCGTGCTAGGTATTCCAGCTGCTCCTGGTGGTATGGCAGGTATGAATGGTACTGGCGTTACTGACCAAGAGGACAACCAAACAGTTCATGTTCACCGTGGCAACTTAGGTGATGATGATGCTACAGGTGGTATTAGCGACATCAATAATACCGTTCATCGTTGGCTCAACCCTGTCGCTAAAGTAACAGTAATCGTTAAGTAAGCTTTGATGACAGAAGGAGGCAACTATGTACCCTACAAATTTATTACAAACCTCAACTAAAGTCGTCTTAGCCAGTGTGTTAATGCTAACACTTTCTGGTTGTCCATTTGACGACGATGATGACAACGACACAGTCGAAGTGCCTGTGATGCCAATGCCTGAGCCTGAGCCAATGGAATACAGCTACATGATTGAAGTCGTTAACTTAACCAACGCTCAACCCATGTCGCCAATTGCTGTGACGCTGCACGCTGATGCAACCTTGTGGACAATTGGTGAACCAGCCAGCAGTGCGCTAGAAATATTGGCGGAAGGCGGTGACAACACTGACTTTCTTGCACAAGAGCCAATTATCGCTTCTGGAAGCAGTGAAGGCGTATTAATGCCAGGGAATATGACAAGTGTTGAAGTCAGTACTACCGATGAAATGGCAACTCATTTTAGTGTTGCGACAATGTTGGTGAATACAAATGACGCTTTCTCCGGTCTTACAGGTGTAGACCTATCGTCAATGGATGTGGATAGCTCAATGAGCTGGACGCTAGGTACCTATGATGCGGGTACCGAAGCTAACACAGAAACAGCAGGCACAATTCCGGGCCCTGCTGACGGCGGGACTGGCTATAGCGATGTCAGAGATGACGTAGATTTTGTCGCTATGCATCCTGGTGTCGTTTCGATGAACGATGGGCTAACGAGCTCAGTGTTAACTCAAGCACACCGCTTTGATAACCCAACGCTGAAGCTAACAATAACCCGAACAAAATAAGCTGTCGGCCCTGGCCGACTTCGGCCAGGGAGTTATGACAGATAATATTTTAATTATTGAAGACGAACCCGATATCGCTGAATTAATTCAAGTACATATTAATGAGCTAGGGTTAAACGCTGAAATTTGTCTTACCGGACAAGCAGGGCTTAACGCCGCATTGAGCGGTGAATATGAACTAGTGATGGTAGACGTAATGTTGCCAGATCTCAGCGGTTTAGATATTTGCCGCCAAGTGCGTGCCGCCAAGCCCTTACAAGCAATCATTATGTTAACTTCGCGAAGTGCTGAAACAGACAGAGTACTTGGTTTAGAGCTGGGCGCTGATGATTACCTAACCAAGCCGTTCAACACTCGAGAATTGCAGGCGCGAATAAGATCACAGTTAAGGCGAGTACATAGTATGCAAGCACTAACTAAAGCTGAACAGCACAGAAATAAAGTAACGAGCATAGGTGCGTTACTCGTTGATCATCAATGTCATCGCGTAACCTATAAAGAAAACAATATTGATTTAACCTCAACAGAGTTTGATTTACTAAGCTTTTTAGGTAAGCACCCTGATCAAGTGTTTTCTAGAAGTCAGTTATTGGATTCAGTATGGGGTTATCACCATTGTGGTTACGAGCACACCGTGAATTCGCATATCAATCGGCTTCGAAACAAACTAGAGCAAGACGTTACCCAACCTCGCATTATTCAAACGGTCTGGGGCGTCGGCTATAAACTTAATTCGGCTGGCACATACCAATGACAAATTCACTTTATCAACGGCTCGCAATCACCATCACTATTTGTTTTGCCATCTTGGGATATTTGTTTTTTTGGTGGAGTAATTCACTTGCACAATACTCTCAGTTCAAGGCAGAGCAACAATTGCATATCGAATTGGCTAAACACCTAGCCGACGATAACCCACTTTTGCAAAGTGGCGCCTATGATAAACCCGCATTGGAAAATCTTTTTCATACCCTAATGTTACTAGGGCCAGCATTCGAATTTTACTACCTCGACCCCAAGGGTAACATACTCACTTACTCTGCTAAGCCAGATAAAATCAAACGCAAAGCGGTCGATCTGGTACCAATAAACCAACTAATTTCTGCGCCAGACAGTGTTCCTGTTTTTGGAGATGATCCAAGACACTTCAGCCGTAAGAAGATATTTTCTGCCGCACCTGTGTTCAATGGCGAACAATTACAGGGCTATTTATACGTCATAATCGGTGGCGAAATTTACGATTCAATTTTTTCTGATGCCAAAGCCGACAAAGCGCTCCTAGAGAATATCGCATGGCTTGGTGCGAGCTTATTATTGCTATTTGTTTTGCTACTCAGCCTATTCCGCAGCTTTACCTCACCGATAAAACTTCTGCTAAGAGATATGGAAGCGATAAAAGCCGCCAATTTTGATGAGGCTAGTATCAACTTGCAGCACTGGAAAGAACTAGAAAAGAAAGATAAAAATGGCGTTGTGAAGAATGAAGTGTCGCTGCTTGCGTCTAATTTCGTTACTTTGGTTGAGCAAATTAATCACCAATTTTCGCAACTGAAGAAAAATGACCATATCCGTCGCGAGTTGCTTGCACACTTGTCACACGACTTACGCACCCCTCTGTCTGCAATGAAAGGTTATGTGGAATTACTATCAACCAAAAATAGCGAGCTAGATGCCAGTACTCGTCAACAATATATCAATACGGTAATGCGAAATGTTGAGCAGCTTAAGCTATTAATAGACCAAATATTTGAGTTAGCACACCTCGAAGATGGACAAGTCTCTGTTGATAATGAAGCCTTTGTCATTGGCGAATTGCTCCATGATATTATGGCGAAGTTTACGCTCAGAGCGAGACAAAAACATATCAGCCTCAACCTCGACCCAGCAAATTGTCAGCTGATGATTTATTCGGATATAGCAAAACTTGAACGCATTTTGACTAATCTGATCGAAAACGCAATCCGCCACACGCCAGAAAGTGGAAAAATTACTTTAGTACTTACTAAGGTTGGCGACAAACTTAAGTTAAGCGTACAAGATACCGGCTCTGGCATACATCAAAAAGATATTGCCTACATTTTTGATGCTAGATACCGCGCCAGTAACGCTCAAGGCGAACAACACAGACATGCGGGTTTGGGATTAGCGATTAGTAAGCGACTCAGCCAATTACTCAATAGCGACTTAACGGTGGAGAGTGAGCTTGGTAAAGGTAGTAGCTTTTCGCTTCTACTGACGCAAACAGCTCAGTCAACCTGGCAATAGATGTTGCTAAGCGGACTTTACTTTTCTGAAGTGGGGTACTTGCAAAGCCTACTACGATAGTTGCGCAAGTGGTGTTTCACCGTTAAGTAGTTCAATACACATTTCTATTGGCACCGCTGGGCTATAAAAATACCCTGAATAAGTTGGCAACCAAATTCTCTTAGCCTCTCAAGCTGATCTTGCTCTTCAACGCCTTCAGCCACAACTTGCATCCCTAACCTATCAGCTAAATCAACCAACAGTTGTGTTAAAATACTATGGTTGTTCTGTGTGAGTATTTGGTCAACAAAGGACTTATCAATCTTAATGATATCAGCGGTATAGTCGATTAAGTTGCTCAGAGATTAAAATCCAGTACAAAAATCATCCAGCGCTATTTTTACACCATAATCTCTTAGCGCAGCAAGCGCTGACTTTATGTGCAAATTAGATGACATCGCGACCGACTCAGTAATTTCGATAACAACGTTCTCAGCTGGCACTCCAGTTTGCGACATTGCCGCTTTCACTAACTATATACAGAGAAAACCATTGATTAATATGCTATTGCCGCAGTCTTAACATTTGTTGGTGACTTAGAGTGCAGGATTAATAGTAAGCAGTAATCTCGGCTTCATTGCTATTTGCAAATACCCTAGCCAGTTCATTGTGAACCGAGCACTACTTAAACGTAGTGCTCAGCCCTTCAATGTCTTCAACGTTTTCAAAGACTTTATCGCCATTGGCTTCAACTAAACGCGCAATTTCTAAATTATCGCTAGCGATACCACTAACGACATGAACGCTTTGGGTTATTTGATTAGCAACGACACTTTGTTCTTCAGAGGCTGTGGATATTTGAGCGGTAACATCTCCAAGCTGGTTCATTAGTTCAATAACGTCATCCATCGACTTCTTCGCTTGAGTAGATTCTGTGTTGCATTGCTCAGCATTGTCACGACTCGTCAGCATTAACTTGCTCCACGATTGCAATGTTGACTGCAAACCTCTTACAGAACCCTGTATTTGCTCAGTAGCAGACTGAGTGCGAGCTGCTAATGTTCTTACTTCGTCGGCAACAACGGCAAAACCTCGACCTTGTTCACCAGCACGTGCCGCCTCTATTGCTGCATTTAGTGCCAATAAATTCGTTTGATCAGCAATCCCCTCAATCTCTGCCATAATTGTCGCGATTTCGTCAGCATCTGAAACTAGTGTATTGGCTGTTTCAGCAGCATTTTCAACTTCAGACGCAAGTACACTAATCTTCGACTGACTAGAATTCACATCAGTAATAGCGTTGTTACACGTATCTTGAACTTCTCTCACCTTGTCGTAAGCACCGGTAGTATTGCGACTTACTTCCTCAATCGTACTACTCATCTCTGTAATTGCGGTAGCCAACTGTTCTAAATGAGAGTTTTCCTCCATGATACCTTCGTATGATTTGCGAGCAGAATGCTGCAGTTCATCTGCTACATGTTTAAGGCTACTACCTGAATCGTTACCTCGACCTAAAATAGTGCGCACTTTGGCACGCAATAGCTGTCTCGGATAATCAATAACGCCTATTTGCCCTTTGCCACTAACAATATAGCGCGTTGGGCTATCAAAACGCTCTTTAATACCCTTCGCATAGCCAGGGAGAATGATGAGTTCTTCAGAAAAAATTGCAACCATAGCAGCAACCAATAAGAACGGCACGAGCGCCGCTAACACACTGCCAGTTAACATACCTACAGCCAAAGCTGAAAGCCCCGTTGCTGTAGCGGCCAAGCCTAGTTTTAACGAGCGATTATTGTGAAAATCGCTGACCGACTTCCCTTGATTTATAGCGTCATAAAGCTCAGACGCACTTTCTACATGCGCTCTTTCGGGTTTAGTTCTAACTGATTGGTAGCCAGTTACCACACCATTTTGATAAAGCGGTGTGACAAACGCATCAACCCAGTAATAGTCTCCGTTCTTACAGCGATTTTTTACGAAACCACGCCAAGATTTACCGTTCTTTAATTTATCCCAGAGATCTGCAAAAGCCGCTTTAGGCATGTCAGGGTGGCGCACCAAATTGTGAGGCTTACCAATAAGCTCTTCTTGTGTGTACCCGGCAACTCTACAAAAAATGTCATTTGCGTATGTGATGATCCCGCGGGTGTCTGTAATTGAAACTAACTGCTCTTCTTCTTGGAAGGTCACTTCCTTACCGGTACTGTTTAAATTAGCCATAAATACGTAAACTGTTGTTAACTTAAATCCGTTATTGTTATACCTGCCGAAAGATTCAGGTCTAATGGGCAAGTGACAATAGCTCTATTGCCCTGGCAAACTTTTAGCCTTGCTCACACAACAAACTACCAATATCGATACGGGCGTTTGTTAATGGGCTATTCACTATGCTTACACCAACTAATATCTAACGTTTGCTATGTCGATAAGTAATTAAGCTGTAACTATCAAGGCGTTACTTGTTCAAACGTCTTTCATTCAACTATAGCAGGTGAAACTGTAGGGGCGAGAAATCCCGATATTTTCTTAACCTTGTATAAAATATCGGGAGAATATTTTGGAAGAAAGGAAGGAGCTTGTCGAAGATTCGCTCCACTTTTTGATGCATTAATTTGTTACAAACAGTGTCAAAACAATTAGTTTTATTAACAATATGTTATCGAAAATACGCCAAAGTCTTACCAGTAAACGCCTAAGAGATTTCTCTGTCTAAGATCAATAAATTGACATTTATGCAATCTTCTTAACACTCCCCGGTGTTACTGGCTCTTTTGCTTTAGATACTTCTCCGGCTGTTTCCAAATCCAAGGCTATCGATTGCTCACCAAACTTTAAGCTTTGAAGATTCAACGCCTTGCTTATCTTTATAAAAGTTTCGATATCTTCTTGAGAAAATGAGTCTTGGTGTGCATGTAAAGCACCGTCTAAGTAACCGAAGTCACCATTTATATTTAGCTGAGCAATTGCTTCGTAAGGCTTTCCATAGCTATCTACTTTTAATGCGCGGACCATCTTTATTTCAAAGATCCAATTATCCATGCGCACATATCGTGAAATAGCGTTAGTCATGTGTGACCTCGATTGTGTGATAAATTAGATGTATCGTTTGTCAGCCCATGAAGGCTTGGGCAACCGCGTAAGGTATTTGAAAACGCTTTCATTAAGTAAGTGCGTTCAATGTCGACACTCTACGAACGTTATCGGCGGAATGTCTCGTTTACTTGAGGTCATTAGTCAGTATAAGGCTCGAGCTTTAAGGATAATTACGCTACCCGTAGCAAAAAGATCAGATTAATTAGGGGGCTGAGTTACTGAAAATAAAAACTTAAACGTTCTTTCAGCAATTCCGTGTTTATTGGCTTAGTTAAATAATCGTTCATGCCTGCTTCTATACACTTCTCTTTATCGCCAGCCATAGCGTTTGCTGTCATAGCAATAATGATAACGTCTTGATGCACCGAGCCCGCTTCACCTTGTCGAATAAGCTTTGTCGCCTGATAACCATCCATTTCAGGCATTTGCACATCCATTAATAACACATCATATGGCTGTTCATGCTGTTTAAGCTTTTCAATGGCGTCAACACCATTTACGGCTATATCACAATGTAATCCGAGTTTCTGTAATACACCTTTTGCGACCATTTGGTTAACTCGGTTATCTTCGACCAAAAGAACACTGAGCCTCTCTAAACTGAATGCTTTCTCTTTGCCTACCTCAGATGGATGACGAATTTCTTTTATATAGTGTTGGGTAACCAATGGGTTGGCCTGGCGCAACGCCTCACCATCGTCGGCAATAATGTTGAGTGCAGCATAAAGGTCAGCAGTAGTGGCAGGTTTAGGAAAGTAGCCACTAAACCCTAGTTCAGCGAAACGTTTGCCATCACCTTTGGTTTGCATTGACGTCATCATGATGAATTTCATTGACGAAAGCGCAGGTATTTCATTAAATTTCAATGCCAATTGCTCGCCATTCATTTCCGGCATTTGCATATCAATAATAGCAATATCATATGGAAATTGGCCTAAAGCTTCACGCTGCTGGCACATCGAAATAGCGCTCGCACCGCTATCAGCTTTACTGACTTTCGCTCCCCATTTGGCTAATTGTTTAGCGAGAATATCTCGGTTTGTTGCGTTATCATCAACTACTAAAACAGTTAACTGGCTAACATCCGCCTGAGGCATAAACGTATTGGTTTGGTTAGTACGTTTAACCCCGATATCACAGATAAAGTGACTGCCTTTCCCTTCTTCACTAATGACACTGACATCACCGTTCATGCGCTGGCAAAGCTTTTTAACAATCGCTAACCCCAGCCCCGTTCCACCGTAGTTTCGAGTTGTTGATGAATCAACTTGGCTAAAGCTATCGAATAAATCTTTTTGCTTATTTTTGGGAATACCAATACCGGTATCACTCACTTTGAGCTTTAAGCGCCACCCGTCATCACCATCAGCTTGTAAAAGCGCACTTACGACAACTTCACCTTCATGGGTAAACTTGATCGCGTTACTGGTTAAGTTACTGAGTATTTGTCTTATCCTACTGGGATCTCCCAACACTTGGCTTTCGCTGACAGCGACTGTATCCAAAACAATTTCAAGCCCTTTACGCTGAGCCTGAGGTGCCAGCGACTCAACTAATTCGCCCATCATTTTACGTAAATCAAATGGAATCGATTCAATATCCAACTTATCAGCATCTATCTTTGAAAAGTCGAGGATGTCATTGATTAAGTTAAGCAATGAATTTGCACTACTTTGCGCCAAAGATAGACGATGGTGTTGATCCGCTGTTAACGGTTCATCTTCGAGAAACTCAAGCATGCCCAGCACGCCATTCATTGGTGTCCTGATTTCATGGCTCATACTGGCGAGAAATTCATTTTTTGCTTTCGCTGCCGATTCAGCCTGAATTTTAGCGGCTGTTAACTCAGCTTCGTTTTCAACACGAAGGGTAATATCATAATTCACACCAACAACATTGGTAACACCATGCAACTCGTCAAACAAAGTAATAGCGTAGGCTTTTATATGTCTGACTTCACCGTTAGGCCAACGAATCCGAAACTGAGTTTCAAACTTCTCACCCGTCGCAATGGCATGATGAAATATGCGGCTGACACGGTCTTTATCTTCGGGGTGTAAGCTTTGTAGCCAAACGGGGTAAACCTCATCAAAATGAGCATTTTCAAAGCCATAAATACGGTACATCCACTTATCCCAGTTTAGGGTTTGCGCTAATACATCGTATTCCCAAATACCGATTTGAGCTGCATCTGCAGCAAGGCCCATCCGCCTATTTTTGTCCTGAATTTCGAGTTCTGCTGCTTTTTGCTCACTGATATCTAAGTGAATACCTATCATCCGCTTTGGCGCACCTGAATCATACCAGTCAACGACTTTACCCGTACGCAGCACCCAAACCCAATGACCTTGCTTATGACGAAGCCTCAGTTCGCAGCCGTAGTTATCAGTTCTACCTTGCCAATGCTCGCTTAATATATCATCTGATTTTTTCAAGTCTTCAGGGTGAGCATAGTGACGAGTCGACTCCCGCGTCAGTTGGCCAAGTTCTGCTTTGGTATAGCCGATAATCTCTGCAAAACGTTCATTAACCTCGATGGTGTCGCTATCAATGTCCCAATCCCAAATTCCTACGGCGGTCGACTGCATAATAAGCGCTAGGCTTTCATTACTGTTAGCTAGTTGGCGCTGAGATTTAACTCGCTCGGTGATGTCTTGGAATGAACCATAAAGTTTGACACATTCGCCATCTTTGAATACAGCTTCACCTTTTGCGGCGACCCAAATATCATTACCTTTTGCTGTAACGAGCTCTAACTCTTCATGGAATTGCTCACCCGTTTCAATCGCCCGTTCAATGAGTTCTGTGATGCGCTCTCTACTTTTCCCCTCTTTATAAAACATTATGCCAGTGCTCAAGTTTGGCGTGTAGTCAGAAGGGACTTCGTGGATCTGTTTGGTCATTGATGACCACTGAACCGACTCCGCCACTAAATCCACTTCCCACGCACCTATGCGCGCAAGTTGACTTATTTGTTCCATGAGTAGTTGCTGTGAACGAACTTGACTCTGTTGTTTTTGCCGCATCAACTCAAAGCCAATCCACTGCGCAATTAGACGAACCAACTCCATGTCACTGTCATTAAAAGGTTGCAAATATACATCTGGGCTAGAGAAGTTAACTGTTCCAACCGCTTTACCATCAACAAACAATGGCGCACCAATATAACTCTCGAGTTTGAATATCTCGTAGCACGGGTGCTTAGCGATAGAACTATTGCCCGCATTATGAAATGCTATTGGACCATCAGCGCTTAATGTATGGGTGCAATATGTATCCTTCAAATCAAAGCTATCGCCTGGTGCCAGCTCGCCATTGGGAGAATGAGCATAAGCAATCACATACTGTTCATCTTTGATCTCACTGACAATGCCAAACGGCAAGTGGAACAAATCACTGCCTAGTTTTAATAATCGGCTAATTTTCTCATTTAGTGGAAAATTGGAATCGGCGGTGATTTCATGTAACTGTTTCAATGCAAACTCGGTTTGTTTGCGCTCAGTAATGTCGTTTTGGATGATGATAAAACTTTCGATAACATCGTCATCGTTTTTAAGCGGAACAACCGTCGTATGTAACCAATACACTCGACCACTTTTTGATTTATTGCACACCTCACCGCGCCAAACACCACCTTCAGCTATGTCTTCATTGCATTGCGACCAAAAGCAATCATTCTCATCAGTGAGTAATGTATTAATAGTGCGTCCAAATAGCTCCTCTTCATCGTAACCAAAATGCGATAAATACTGCTTATTGCAAAACGTAATGCGGCGTTTTCTATCAAGCTGGACAACAAGCGAGTGCTTGTTAATTGCCATCTGAAATTCAGCGATGCGATTGCGCTCATTAACGATTTCGCTGTAACTATGTGCCAACTTAATGCCTAGCGGACGAAATATGTAGAGCGCGACAAGTACGACAACGAGCATCAACAACGCCCAAATAATTGTTGCGGCCTGCTGTGAAAAAGCGACTTCACGAGATGCGCCTTGTTCAAAGAGCTTCACAACATGATCTAGCTGTTTCAGCAACTTTTCTGATGAAAGAGAAGTGCTTAATTCCGTACCAATGACAAAAGCACTGGGCTGCTCGGCATATTCTTGAGCTAAAGCTATATAATCTTCCACTTGGCGATTAAGCATAGTGTCACCAAAATAAAGATCGTTAATGGCAACCATTGCCTGATCTTCATAATATGGAAGCTGGGAAATAAGGTACCTTTGATTATTAGACATACGGCTTGCCGCTTCAGATAACCGACGTACAACCGCATCTGGCGGATTATCTGTTTCGCGTGCTAATCGCAGCTCTAACATCAGCTTGGAAATTTTTTGTGAGAGCATGCGCTGCTCACCAGCACGGTTGATCACTTCAGCATTATTTTCTTGTACTTGATTCTGTTTTTGAAGTACGAGTAAAGCGCTAGTAATAAGCACAGCAATAAGCACTAATGCAATGACATAGCGACGACTAAAGTTTTCAATAAGGTTATGCGTACTAAACATCTAACCCAGTCCGTTGAAAGCACATTATTATTGATATCAGAGTATTAAAACGTATTGTTCATTTCGGTTCATTCATACTGTAGCTTGAACAAAGCAGTCCCAAATGCCATAAAAGTGCACCGTAAAGAGCGGCATACTCCACATAACTATTGCATTAAATGTAGCTGGTTGCCAGCAATATAAAAGGGATTATCTAACCTAATTACTCGTTGAGTAAGTCTTCTAATTGCAACTGGTACATATGTTGTTTTTCTTTGTTAAAGCCAACATGCCTCTCAATTAGCTTACCTTCTCGGTTAAAGATCATGCTACTCGGCATACCTGGTAGGTCATAATGTCGCGCCACTTGGCCTTTAGGATCAAAAAACACATCAAATGTTGCTGGAAACTTTACTAAAAATTGATTTGCATTTTCTCTATTTACATCAAGGTTAACCGTGATAATTCTTAAGCCCGCATCTTGATACTTAGCCTGCATTTCGTTCATCCAAGGAAATGACTCGCGACAAGGAGTACACCAAGATGCCCAAAAATCTAAATACACCACGTCACCTTGATATGTTGCAAGTAAGCGTTGAAACGCCTCAACACTCTCCACCATATTGTCTGCAGACTTTATGACCGAGGATTTCTCACTCTCTTGTAATTCAAGACCAGGGGCTTTTAACACGCTTTCGGTCTTGTCTTGTAATAAGGTATCACCCATCAAAAGTGCCAAGCCGGCTAAAACGCCAACTAGCATTAACGAAATCAAAATGCGTTTCATCATACTCTCTTAAATCATTGATTATTTTTATATTGAGTTTTTTTACTGCTGTCATGCAAGTTTAAATTTTAGCAATACAAATGTCTTTTACGGAGCCATAAAGTCAACTTGTGTCGCTATGATGTCAATGAAAGCGACAGTTATTTTACCTATAGTTAATATAGTAATGAACAAACTGGGCGCTTGCCTATTATGTATTTGTCAGTTGGTTAATGATATGAATTTTATTCTTGCAGCGATTCCCTTTTTTTTCCTGTTAATTGCTATTGAGCTAGTAACCGATAAGATCCGCGGTACAGGCTATTATCGATTTAACGATGCAATCAACTCTCTGCAGTTGGGCATACTTAGTCGGGCAAGCGGTATTCTCAAGGCACTTATTCCACTGTCTATTTACGTATTTTGTTATGAGCAGTTTCGGTTTTTAACCCTTGATGATAGTAGCTATTTTGTCGCAATTTCCGCATTTGTCCTTTATGACTTAGGTTACTATTGGGTTCACCGACTAAGTCATCGCATCAATATTATGTGGGGATCACATGTTGTTCATCACTCTAGCGAAGAATACAACTTAACCACAGCATTACGCCAAACCAGTACGCCCGCTCTCTTTGCCGGTATTATTTATTTACCACTTGCTTTCTTAGGTGTGTCACCAGCACTACTTATCGCTTGTGCATCGTTAAATTTAATCTATCAATTTTGGGTTCATACCCGTCATATCGACAAGCTACCACAATGGTTTGAAGCAATTTTCGTCACGCCAAGTCACCACAGAGTGCATCACGGCTTAAATAGAGACTATATTGATAAGAACTTCGCCGGTGTATTTATTTTGTGGGACAAAATTTTTGGTTCGTTCCAAGCTGAAAAACCTGATCTGACAACCGTTTATGGAGTAAGCCAACAACTCAAAAGCTGGAACCCCATTTGGGCGAATTTTCAAGTCTACACCAACTTATGGCAAGACATGATGCATACGCGAAGCTGGCTAAACAAGTTAAAAGTATGGTTTATGCCGCCGGGCTGGCGCCCCGAGGATGCTGCGGCAGCCAACTCAAGAGCTTACGCGACAACTAAGACGCTCGTAAAATATGACATTCAGCTAAACAACCAAGAAAAGTTTTACATCTTATTACAGCATGCAAGCACCATTAGCTTTACTTTCTGGTTACTTCTTAACTTAACAACGCTGCCATTAGCTACAGGTATATCTCTGGCGTTTTTTGTTATCTATTCCCTTTACACAATTGCCTGTCTTCAAGAGAAACAACGTTTTGCTCAATGGCTTGAATCTATAAGAATCAGCAGTACTGTCGCTATTGTCATATGGCTTGCACCAACAGAAAGCTCTCAGCTCGCAATGGCATTCGCACTTTTCTACGCAGTGATATCCATGTTCCTACTACGCTACAACCAGCGATACGCTCTATACGACAAGCAACAAGGCAGCCAGCAACGAGTGTAGGTCTATAATGAAAATCGCAAGCTAACTCAAGCTCGATGCGGCGTTAGCTTTTATTTAGGGTAATCACTGTGGGGGTTAGTCGGAATGATTGAGGCGTATTTCCAGTCCAACGTTTAAATGCCCGCTGAAAGGCACTTTGCTCCGAATAACCTAGCACTGACGCGATATAAGCAATTTTAAGGTCTGTCTGACTCAAATACGAAATGGCCAGAGAACGACGCACATCATCAAGCAAGCTGGTAAGGTTAGTTTCTGCTTTCTGGAAATGACGTTGCAATTGCCTTGTGCTCATTCCTAGATGCTGGGCGACATCACTGAGTTCGGGCACTTTTTCAGGCAAGATTTCAGTAATGTACTGGCGAATTACTGACAAAGATGCCCCTGCTTTTTTCTCCGCTAATTGATTTTCTGCATGACAGCAAAGCAACTGTAATACTTCATCGTTATGATTGATTAATGGCGACTCTAGTGAAGCACGATTCACCACTACACCATTGAAAGACGAGTTAAAAAGCACAGTACAACCAAAAAACGCTCGATACTGCTCCACATCACCTAAAGGTGAATGAACAAAATGCACGGACTCAGGCTTTTGATTTGAAATGGTATTGGTAAACGCAAATGCCACCCAAGCAGTGATCACTTGCTCGATACTATTTGCACTGGCATCTGGAGAAGAAAGCCAGCGCATAGTGACAATATCGTCTTCCAGTTCGTGATAGGCCGTTCCGAGCGCACCAAGTAAACACTGATAACGACGCTGATAACTGAGCGCTTGCCATAGGTTTTCACTTGCCAAAACAATAAAACCCAACAGTCCCCATTGACCGACGTCAGAAACCTTTCCATGCAAAAAACCTATATTAGGCTCACCTAGTGCCTGTTGCCCCAGCGCAATCAATCGTTCATAGTCATACGCGCTAAACTGCTTATCAGTAGAGCTGATATCCTGTTCAGAAAGGGCTAGCTTATTAAGTACGAACTCTCGTTCAACGCCTTTATCGACGAGAAAATTGAGTAATGCTGCTAACGTGTAACTAGGTATATTCTGCATCTGTCTCAAAGTGGTGGGGTTCAGGTAGGGCTATTTTTACTAAGCCAAGTAAAATCATAAGCTGAGCAAAATAATAAGTCAGCATGACCAAATAACTTGAACCAGGCAACGCAGTTTTAAATAAAGATTGGGCTAAAATAGCATCAGATACAACAAAGCTAAGCGCACCGATTATTGTCAGCTTACTCATATTAAAAATTAATGCACTAATTGCCATCCCAGTGATTACTATCAAATAAAATGCGACGGGTAAGAACAAGCCGCCTGTACTAGGCAAAATGTGATAAGCCATAGCAGCAGCAAACAAAGCCATAACAAAAGCCAACCGCCTGCGTCCAAGCCCATCGGGTAAAACACCGCTGAAACTATCGTGCTCAACTTGCACGTTGGCAAAGCGATAGAAGACTATGCCGTATATTAAATGGGCGACTAAGAAGCTAAACAGCCCCATGATAAACGCACTTTCAAACTCAAATACTAATAAGACATCACCAATTCCACTGGCAATAATAGCCATTGAAACCAACACACGCTTACGAGGTGCTAGGTAACGAAAAGCAATAATGAGTAAAACCAAAATAGGCAGCACTTTAAACAAGTGCTGACCTGGATATGGGGTAAAGCCCAAACTAGCGAGGTAAATTAACGCTGTAACAACGAACAACCCAATGAAATAAATTGATGGCATATTTTTTATTCTTATTCTTTGTTTTATTTAAGTGAGATACCAACCAAATATCACTTCAATTGGTATTACCTAGCTTGCCAGCTTTATGAAAATTATCAAGTTTTACATTACCTTAAGATTGAACTCACATTGCTTCTAACGATTTTCCTTTCGTTTCTTTAACATAGTAAAAAACAAAGATCGCACTCACTAACGCAGAGACGGCATAAAACCCGTAAGCGCCAGCTAAACCAATGCCGGTTAGCATAATTGGGAAGGTCATTGTAATCAGGAAATTCGCGACCCACTGAGCGCTCGCTGCTACAGCTAAGGCAGCGGCCCTAATGCGGTTGTTAAACATTTCCCCCAATAGTACCCACACCACAGGCCCCCAACTAATACCGAAGAAAACTACAAAGGCATTCGCCATAATAAGCGCCAGTGTTCCCATGTTGTCAGTCAGCTGTAGTTTACCTGCGCTATCGATATCTGCGTTTCCAAATATAAATGCAAGGGCAAATAAGCTCACACACATACCTGTGCTGCCGATCAATAGCAGGGGCTTACGGCCAATCTTATCCACCAACATGATAGCAATGACGGTGGCAACAATATTGGTTGTACCTGCAATTACATTAATCAGAAGCGATTGTGATTCATCAAAGCCAGCTGCCTGCCAAAGCTCAGCGCCGTAATAAAAGACGACATTAATACCCACAAACTGCTGAAAAACTGAAAGGCCTATGCCCACCCAAATAATAGGATGAATTGACTTGCTACCATCGATAAAAATATCGCGAATTTGCGGTTTAGCATCACCGTGAAGAGATACCTTAACGTCATTAACTTGTGCCTTAACATCACCACCAATCGTTTTATCAAAAACAGCTTCAGCACGCACTAGCTCACCTTGAGCAACAAGGTATCTTGGCGATTCTGGGATAAACAGCACCCCCAGTAAAAACAAGAGTGCAGGAATCAGCTCGACCCAGAACATCCAGCGCCAAGCAGCAATATCTAGCATCAAGACTTGCTCAGCACCACCTGCAACACCGGCAATCAGATAATTACTTAAAAATGCAGCAAACAACCCTAGTACAATAGCTAATTGTTGAAGCGTCGCAAGCCGACCGCGAATGTGAGCAGGTGCAACTTCAGAAATATACGCTGGCGCCAGTACAGATGCAGCACCAATACCTAAACCACCTAACAAGCGATAAAAGATGAAATCCGTTGATGAGTCGGCGATTCCTGAGCCAAATGCGCTCACGGCAAACACGATTGCGGTCGCTATCATCATCTTGCGACGACCTACTTTGTCGGCCATTGGTCCCGCGAACAAAGCGCCTGCGGCACAACCGAGCAACACTAAAGCAACATTGAATCCTGTTGCCACATCGTCTGCATTAAAAGCATTGCTTAAGGCGCTTACCGTACCGTTGATGACCCCTGAGTCGAAGCCGAAAAGGAAACCGCCAATAGCGGCAACACTTGAAATAAAAATGATATAAGCGAGATTGTAATTATTCTGGCTATGTATATGACTTTCTGGACTATTTTGGCTGTTATTATTTTGTGTAGACATTGTAGTCTCCCTTGTCGCCGTGATAACGCAGTATGACAAGGAGGAGACTAAATCGTCAACTTAACTACTAGTGCCTGTTATTTAGGTGACACATCAAGCATATCTGACAGCTTAGCCATCATGGTGGTTGCACCTGATTGGCTCCAACCGCCATCAACCGGTAAAATAGCCCCAGAAATATACCCGGCTTGTTCGCTAGCCAACATCGCGGCGGCATTCGCAATATCATCCACAGTGCCTTGTCGCCCAAGAGGCACAGAATCAGTGACCGCTTGGTTTAGCTTAGGGGTTGGTGCAAGCCTGTCCATCCCTTCAGTCCCTGCAATCGGGCCAGGCACAATTGAGTTAACACGAATACCGTCAGTACCCCACTCCATTGCTAAAGTGCGCGTCACCATATCAACACCAGCTTTCGCTGAGCACACATGTGCTTGGTGACTCATCGGCAAAAATGCTTGTGGCGCAGAAATATTGATCACACTTGCCCCGGGTTTTCTCAAATACTGATGACTCGCCTGCATAACATGAAAGGTACCTAGCAGATCAATTTCAACAACTGAGCGAATCGCATTGGCTGACATGTCATTAACTCTGGCTGGAAAGTTGCCCGCCGCACCGGAAATCAAGACATCAATATCCCCGCCAAAAAATTCAATCACTTTAGCAAAACCTAGAGCGACGTCGTCCGCATTTCGCACATCAAACGTAACACCAAACGACTTAGCACCAGCTGCAGTAAGCTGAGCTACCGCAGTATCAACCTTCTCTTGCTTTCTCGACGCAACAGCAACATTAGCTCCCCAACGAGCAAAGCCATTGGCAATACCGAGATTAATGCCACTGGTGCCCCCAACAACAAACACATTTTTACCACTAAAACTGAAACTCGCGCTCATCCTTAATTCCTCATTCATTCTATTAACCACAAATGGGCTGAACCTTAAGACTGGTATGACCTTACCATAGCAAACCTCGGCATTTCGTCCATATTTCTTCCACATTTTATTGGTACTTTTCTCATTAACGTTGCTTTTTGTAATCTTCTCCTAAGAGACTAGCGCTACTGCTAGCGTCAATAATGGTGATTTAAACAAAGCAAATGTAGGTCGTAAATAATGTAGTTAGTAGAGAGTTCATCTTGTTTACCAATTTATACACTAAGTCACTCGCCAATATGGCACGCGCAGTTCAAACCGTTTCCCCCTCCATTGCTGGCCAAATGTCGAGTCACTTGTGGTCATTTCCACAGAGAAGCAGCAAGTTTATCTGGCCCAAAAATATTAAACGCTACGATGTGCGCACGAAAGTCGGGCAAATAAGAGTCTACAAATGTGGGCAAGGCGAGCCAGTCTGGTTAGTACATGATTGGTCTGGGTCAGCATCTGACTACTGGCACTTAATGCAACGTTTTCACGAATACGACATTCCAACGGTGACTTTTGATTTTCCCGGTCACGGTGCCAATAGCAGCCAGAAAGTGACAGTTCAGCACTTAATCAAGGCGTTTGATGACATTAGTAAAGTCATGCTACAACCAAGCCATGTGATATGCCATGGCGCAGCGGCATATGTTGTAGCTAATAGTCGCTGGTTTAAAACCTATCAACGTAAACTCAGCCTGTTGGCACCGCGAGTAACATTAAACTCTGTCGTTGCAGATATCGCACAACAATACAAATTGAATGTTGAAACCCAAACCAATAGTATCAAACGGCTGTATTCTCAAGATCTATTAAGAGCGACTCGCCTGAATGCCGCAGAAAAGCTCGAAAAATTCGGTGGCGACATAGCCGTTTGCATTAGCGAAAGCGACCACATAGGCAAAGACGAAAAAGCATTTCTCTGTAGCGACCAGTTAAACGCGCTGGTTGTAAGTTTTAATCAAAGTTCTGAGCGCCTGCTAAAATCTCGTTCAGTATTTAACACGCTACTTTCGCACTGCGCATAGCTCACAATAATAAATAAGTAATCCGAGTAACCGACTAGCAACGTAATAAACCAAAAAATTCATAGGATTAATATATGTTACGTTCTTTTCTGACGCTGCTAGTCGTTGCTTTGCTGTCGGCTTGCTCCTCCCCAATCGCCAATAAAAACCCGATAAACCAAACATTCCCTGAAGTGATTGGTGAAAACTTGAATAAACAACGGGTAATCATCCCTAATGAGCTTGAAGGGCAAGCAAGACTTCTTCTTATTGGCTATGTGCAGGATGCTCAATTTGATATTGATCGCTGGCTTATCGGGCTCGATATGACAGAAACAGCGGTAACTGCGTACGAAATACCGACAATAGAAGGTATGGTTCCGCGCATGTTTGAGCGTTTTATTAATAATGGCATGCGCGCTGGGATACCCAAAAATTTGTGGGGTGGCGTAATAACGGTTTATCAAGGTGCTGAGAAAATTACTAACTTGACTGGCACAGAAAACCCTAACAATGCACGCGTCTTGCTGTTAGATGCAGATGGTAAAATCATCTTCTTTTACGACCAAGGCTTTGCCGTAGAGCCCCTTAATAATTTGCGAGCATTACTGCGCTAAGTTGCTCCACTTGAAACAAGATCACAGGTACAAACTACTGCCTGATATACGGCGTAAAAAGCTTCTGCACATTTACTTTGGCCTTCAGTTTTGCGGCTAGTAAATAGAGGCCAGCTAGCTTGCGATGGATGAAAATGGCATCAACCGGTGGTGTATGCCATTGATCCTGCTGACGGTTTATCGCCACTCCTTGTTGCTTTACTCTTTGCGCTAAACCGCTTGTGCCGAAGTCATACGCGCCATCGTGCAATAAAGGCTCGCATGCAAGTGCAAAGATATCGAGTATTTGCTGAAGATAGTTGGGACAAATGTCTTCAGCAAAGAAGCCAATGCTGCGCGCTGCCGCCACCATTGCCTTTTGGTCTTGCCTTACACCCGCGCTAATGAGCTTTTGGTAACCTAAGCTAATTTTCGTTGGGATATCTCGGGTAGCGCCAAAGTCCAGTAACACCACTTTTTTACTGTCTGTTTGGTATTGATAATTGGCGAAGTTGGGATCTGTTTGCATTAATTTGAAAGAGAATAGTTCTCGAAAAAACAATCCCATCAAACGTGTTACAACATCATCTCTAATCGCCTGAGGCTCCGCCTCTATCGTTTCAACGGGCACGCCTTCAACAAAATTCATCACGAGAATATGCTCAGTACTAAGCTTTTCATCAACCGTTGGTAAAATGAAGCTATCGTCCGCCAAATGCTGCTGATATCCGTTCACAAAGCTCGCTTCAGCCTTATAGTCAGCTTCAACAAGCAATTGCAGCTTGGCTTCTTCTAATAAGGGAGCGATATCTAAATGTTTAGGTAACAATCCTGACAAGTTAAGCAGTGTCGCAACGTTATCAACATCGCTATTGATGGCCTTCGCTACACCAGGGTACTGCACTTTCACAGCAAGCTTTTCGCCTTTTTCACTGTAAGCTAGGTGAACTTGTCCAATCGATGCAGAAGCGAAAGGCGTTAGCTCAAAATGGCTAAAGTTATCAAGCCATTGCTCGCCCCATGCTGATTCCAAGACGCTCAATAACTGTTTATGCGGCATGTGCTGTGCATTGGATCTTAGCTTATCCAGCAATATGCTAAGTTCAGGAGGGAGTAGATCGCCAGCATCCATCGATAACATTTGACCAACTTTCATGGCTGCACCACGTAATTGTGCAAGCTTGTCTGCTAAATGTTCGACATTTTTTGGTTGAAGTACCAAGTCCTTAAGGCTAGGAGATTTGCCTTTAGACAACTGTTTAGCACCATCAACAAATGCATTGCCTGCTACCTTAGCAGCAAATCCGCCTAATGCGGTCAACCTAGAAAATCTTGATGATGGGACCTTTTTCGCTCTATTCAACACATACCTCTCTAAAAACTGAACCGATATGTTCAACACACTTTGTGCATAAACATAGCACTGTATAGTCTGTTAATACGAAAAAGTATAAGCTTGCGATCGCTTGATGCGCCGGATACACGGCGCACGTAGCTAATTTAGCGTTAACTTAAACCTTAGCTTAAACCTTAGCTTAAGCCTTAGCCTAGAAAGCTATCCCAAGGGCCTGTAATAGCTAATGTTTTGGTAGGGGAATAAACATTTACAAATAGTGTCTTGCCGTCAGGTGAAAAACAAGCGCCAGCAAGCTCAGTTTGCGCGCGCAATTTAGCGAAGTTATAAAGTTTACCGTCTGGTGTAACACCACGTAGATGATTATCAACAACGTCTGTGTACTGATCTTCACACACAATCAAGTGGCCAAATGGCGTAACTGTTAAATTGTCACCGAAGTTGTATAAAGTTTCGTCTTCACTTTCCAAGAACAACTGTAATCGTCCGCCAGCAACATCGTTACTATCAGGCTGAAAACGCATAATTTGCCCCAGTTGCTTTTCACCACCGTTGGTACAGCAAAAATAGAGTTCACCTTCCCCCCAATGAATCCCCTCACCACGGGCAAATAGTGTAGCTCCAGCTTCATATCCTCGATTACGCAAGTCATCATTAGGGCTTTCTGGCTGGTCTAAATCGATCCACTCAGCTTGATGCCAATCTCCAAGGGAAATACGTTTTTTATCCCAGTTACGCGAATCAAATTTAGCCATGCCTTTGAGCTTAAGCGCCTGTAATTGGCCACCTTTATCTAGCTCACCATAGACGTTTGGAATAAAACGGTAAAACAGACTGTCACCGCGATCTTCGGTTAAATACACAATGCCGGTTTTTGGGTCTACTGCGGCTGCTTCGTGGTTGAATCGTCCCATAGCAAAGAGCGGCTTGGCTTCAATAACGCCTGTCGCTGTTGCAGGTACTTCGAAAATATAACCGTGGTCTTTATTTGATTCACTGCCAACTTTAGTTACCGACTCTTCACAGCTTAACCACGTCCCCCAAGGCGTAATACCACCTGCACAATTTCGAATGGTACCGACTAAGCTTAAAAACTCTTTTTCAACGCGTTTGTTTTTAACGTTGTAAATAATGGTAGAAGTACCGCCTGGTAAGGCTATTCCTTCGGCATTCTGCCCATATGTATTTGCTGTTTTATGTTGCTGAATAGACTTTGGAGACGTCTTGAGGTGTTTAGGCTTCAACTCATGATTGCGAATAAGCGCTACGGTATCTTCAGTCAATGGCAGACACCCCATACCATCAGCTCTGTCGGGAACATGAAAGCCGTCAGACATCACATTGCCAAGTGACGAAATAACGCTGTAGCTGAATCCCGCCGGTAAATCTAAGAGTTTTTCAGAGTCGGCGATTAATGGACCAAATCCCTTGCTCAAAGGCATATCTGACAATGAAATCTGCTTACCTAGCACACTAGAAGCAAGCCCTGAGAACGCCAGCGCACCTGCACCAATCATAAATTTACGTCGAGAAACACCTTCTCGGCTTTGCTGTTCAACTGCAGAAGGAGATACAGAATTTTCGTTTTGTTCAGAACGACTCATATTATTATTTACCACTATAAAACTATTTATTGTTTGCTATCTGCTCAAATTTAACGCTGGCGTAAAATGGCTAATGTTGTTTAATTAACGCTAGCATTAATCGCTCTGCGTAAACCTAACCTCCCGTTGTTACCATTTGATGAACTTCATAAAAGCTGCCTGTTCTATGGTAAAACTTGATGACGGCACAACTCACAAGTGTTATGTTATAACATAACAAATTCAAAAAAAAATTATTAACGCGCTTTTGTTTGCGTGTATGCAAGGTGAAATTAATGAAAGTATCTAGCATTGCTACTGACAAGGTAGCGATAAGTCTATCTATGCTCTGTCTGCTGCATTGCTTAGCAGTGCCATTATTAATTGCCGTAGTGCCTAGTGTTGCCGCTATGGCGTTTACAGATGAGTCTTTTCACCTATGGCTGGTTATGGCGGTTTTCCCTACTAGCATTTATGCGCTTACTATAGGCTGTAAGCGTCATAAACAAATTAAAGTGGTCATGCTGGGTGGTATTGGTTTAACCCTGTTAGTATTGGCGCTTGTACTTGGTGGTATTTTCCAAAATGAAGTCATTGAAAAAGCTCTTACAGCATTGGGCACATTACTTATTGGCTTTAGCCATTTTCAAAACTTTAAGCTTTGTCAAACTGCCGCTTGTGATAATGATATATGTCGTTAGCAAAAGTTGACCACGTTAAGCCTAAGACGATGGTGCTTGTTGCACCTTATCAACCAGAACAACTCGATTGCGTCCTTCCCTTTTACCTTGATATAAAGCGACATCAGCTTGCTCAACAAATTTCTCAACAGAATCTAAATTTGTCCCATCATCGACGGCAACGCCTACTGTTGCCGAAAGTTTGATAATTTCTTTTGAATCAAGACTTACGGCATTTTTTTCGATTGAAGAGCGTATTTTGTCGGCTATTTTGTGCGCATCAACCGCAGTGACGTCTTTGATGACGACAATAAACTCTTCACCACCATACCGACCTGACAAGTCAGTATCGCTTCGCAAACTTGACGATATCGACTGCGCTGCAGACTTAAGGCATGCGTCCCCAACTAAGTGGCCATAGGTATCATTTATAGATTTAAAGTGGTCTAAATCAATGATCATTACTGCTAATGTACTCTGTGTATCTTTAGCACTATCTAATGCAGTACTTAAATAAGACATGGCACAGCGACGATTGGCAATTCCCGTCAACATATCAATTTCTGCCTGTTCGCTTAGTTTGTTACCTAGCGCGTAGTTAATACGATTAAATTCGATACCAAATTTCGCTGACAACATAACGGAAAAACATAGCCATAGCGCTCTAGATTCAGCCTTGCTTGAAGGGACATTTTCGTAGGTAAAGTCAGGAACAAATTCAGTAGACAAGAACAGTGAAATTATTACCAAAATAACAACAAAGGTGGAAGCCCAAGTATATTGTGGGCTGCTGACCAAGGCGATGAAGACAGGGATAATAGGGAATAAAAACGCAAACTGGCTATTTACTCCTCCTGAAACCAGAGCGATGGGTATTAGTACAACTAAACCAATCATGACAAAAAACATGGGGTGCCAATGCTGAGCATTTGAAAACCTGATGTATAAAAAAACTAACCCCAGCACTACCGTATTGATTATGCCTATATAGGTAAAGATAACATCTTGATCTATAAATATTGGCCTTATAATCGTTGCCATTAAGGTAATTATGAATATAAGAAATGATGCTTTTTGGGTAATCGCGTACTTTACTCTATCAATAAACATATAATGTCTCTAAATTCCATGAGCGATGCACGACAGCTTGTATTTGAGCTAGATTTTATGCATTAACAATGTCGTCTCTCTAAAATGCCACAATCGTTTATTAATTCAACAACTTTAGCCGTTATAATGTTGCGTGTAACAACGTCATAAACCTTTGTCACTGAATAAACCAAAGGTTTAGGCTCTGCTTGATTCAGGAACTAGCCTCCAAATCGTCGTTAATCTATTAAATAAAATCGTGATTAATATTCTTTTAATGTGCGATGCTCGGTATTTTCACGGTGAAGACCGTCCCTACACCGACTTTACTGTTCATATCAATTGTCCCGCTGAGAACACCACTAACAATATTAAAGATGATATTAAGGCCAAGACCTGAACCACCTTGCCCTAGTTTCGTCGTGTAAAAAGGGTCAAACACTTTACCGATATGTTCCTCAGCTATACCTTTGCCATTGTCACTGACCGTTATTTCAACCATGTCGCCAAATTGCTTAGCGGCAATTCTAATTTCTCCTTGATGTTGATTTTCAAAACCATGTATTAGGGCATTGTTAAACAGATTAGTGATGACTTGACCAAGTGGTCCCGGATAACTCTCTAGCTCTATGTCTTCGGAAATATCACAAATGCATAGAATATCAGTTTTTTTTATTTGGTGATTAAGCGTTAGCACCACCTCGTCGACTAAGTTTACTAATTTAAAACTGCGTTTTTCTTCGCTGGTTTGGTCTACCGCGACTTGTTTAAAGCTACTAATAAGAGCTGCCGCCTTATCCAGTGACTGCAATAGAATAACTAATCCTTCGAGGGTTTGTTTTTCAAAATTATCAATGTCAGAGCGCCGCACCTTGCCCGTCCTAAGCTTCTCTACAAATGTTTTTACTCTCTGCTCAAAAGTAGACCCCATGGTGACCGCAATGCCAATCGGAGTATTAATTTCATGCGAGACACCCGCAACTAGGGCTCCGAGTGAAGCAAGCTTCTCACTTCTAAGTATTTGCTCTTGGGCTTTTTCTAGCGCCCCTAACATTAAATTAAAAGAGTGGCTCAAACTGGTAATTTCGTCGTCACCGATTTCGGCAAGCTGTGTTT
This sequence comes from uncultured Thalassotalea sp., assembly GCA_947492575.1. Lineage (GTDB taxonomy): Bacteria > Pseudomonadota > Gammaproteobacteria > Enterobacterales > Alteromonadaceae > Thalassotalea_F. Next base: position 421,982 of record CANLNK010000001.1, on the reverse strand, counting down.
TTAGATCTTTAGAATTCTTTATTTTGCTAATGCCCTGCTCGACAGTGGTAATCGGTCGAACAATCGTTGCCATGATCAGCCAGCCAACAATAACTGAAGTGAGTATGACAACACCGGTCACCAAGTAAATCATTTGCTTCATGTCTTGATAATATTCAGTGCTTTCAACATAGTATTGCTCCGCCCCTTCAATACTTTCGATGACCAAGTCTGCCATTTGCTCAATAAGCACATTAAATAGCGCTTTGTATTGAGTATTGATAATGTGGTCAGCTTCAATGTCACGATTAGTGGCGCTTAACTCTAGTACGCTATCTCTGACTTTTCGTTGCTGCTCTAGCGTTTTCCTAAAGCTCTTGAGCGATTCTGGCTCATCCTCAGCGGCCACTGTAAAAACAAATAAATTGAGCGCTGCATCCAAAATTTCCTGAGCTTCTGCAATATCACCTTCATGACGAAGCATAGCTTCAGATTCTATGTCGATGATGTGACTCTTAAGCAATACATACTCTTGATAAATTTGCTGTCTTGCAGCCGTCATATTTACGATGCTATAGAGGTAGTTTTCGTATATCTCTTTATTACTTTCATGAATATTGGACGCTATGTTATTGGCAACGATTGCCAAAAGTACTGGAAAAAAAATAACAACAGCTAGAAAAAATGGAACTTTGCTGGCAATTTTGTAGCTGCGAAGAAAGCGAATCATTAAGTAGTTCAAGTGGTTGAAAGCACTTAATAAGTAATGTCCATAAACCGAATCTGCGCAAGTAAAAGACGACAAATTTATTGCCATTTTGTAAGAAGATAAGAAAAGCTATAAATGTGCGACTTCAAACGCTAAAGCATTGTTAGCCATCATTACACCTTTAGGTCTTCAAATACTGAAAAGTGATCCTCAAACGCTAAGTACTAGTACATTCACATTAAGTTTTCATGTTTTCGGGCATAATTCCAACACAGATTTTGTGTTAGGAAATGTTGAGAGGCGTTTGTGAGTATTGCTTTAGTTTGGCTGAAACGAGACCTCAGGTTAAGTGACCATGAACCGCTTGTTCTCGCCGCCCAAACAAGGTTACCTGTTGTACTTTTCTATTGCTTTGAAGATATTCAAGTAAACGACTCACATTACAAAAACCGCCACTGGCGTTTTGTCGCCCAATCTTTAGCAGACATTAGAAAAAAAATACCAATTCCAGCGTTGTGGATAACACAAGGCGACCTAACAACGCACTTGAATCATATTCACGAGATGCACGGTATTGGCGCCTTGTTTTCTCATCAAGAAGTGGGGCTTGCGAATACTTTCTCACGCGATAAAGCGGTCAACCAATGGTGTATTGAAAACAAAGTAAAGTGGCACGAATCAAACTACGCTGCCGTCATTAGGGGCTTAACTAATCGCTCTGAATGGGACAAGCATTGGGATAGTGTTATGCGTTCTCCAACTCAGGATTTCGACTTGTCACAAGTCAATTGGTATCAACATCCACTAGCTATTGAAAATTCACAAAGTAGCGATAACGAAGAAGTTCTGCAGCGATGGCTTCCTGTTGATAACAGCAAGGATGAATGTTCCGCCGAAAGCTTATTCCAAAAAGGTGGTGAAAGCGAAGCTTGGCGAACGCTAGCCTCTTTTTTTGAACAGCGTGGGAAAAGTTATGCTTACTCACTATCAAGCCCTAGTTTGAGTCAGCAACATTGCTCTCGGTTATCTGCATATCTCGCTTGGGGGAACATCAGTCTTAAACAAGTTTATCAATACCTATTGCAGCACTGGCAAGTACCAGGTTGGCGTCGCTCACTGGTTGCCTTGAGCTCAAGGCTGCACTGGCATTGTCACTTCATTCAAAAATTTGAAAGTGAGTCTCGAATGGAGTTTGAGCCCGTTAATAACGGTTACCAAGATTTGCCAAGGTCCTCTGGTGATATTCAACAGCGGCATTTAATTGCATGGAAAACGGGACAAACAGGATACCCGATGGTAGACGCTTGTATGCGCTGTTTACATACGACGGGATATATCAACTTTCGTATGCGAGCAATGTTAGTGAGTTTTTTGTGCCACCACTTAGCCATCGATTGGCGTTTGGGCGTTAAACACCTCGCCAGCCTGTTTCTCGATTTTGAGCCAGGCATTCACTACAGCCAGTTTCAAATGCAGGCAGGCATTACCGGCATAAACACGATTCGAATTTATAATCCGGTAAAGCAGGGAGAAGAAAAAGATCCGAAAGGTGAATTTGTCAGAGCTTGGATACCAGAACTAAATGAAGTGCCATCAGAGCTCATTCACACACCTTGGCAGCTAACACCAATGGAACAAATGATGTATGGCCTCTCTATTGGTAAAACCTATCCCGCACCGATTGTCGATATCAAAGAGAGTTATAAGCATGCACAGCAATTATTATGGTCGTGGCGTAAAAAACCGAGTGTAAAACGGGAAGCACAGCGCCTATTAGCTATGCATGTTAGGCCAAATACTTAGCTTGTTTTGAAGTGTTTAGGCGTTATTGGAATATTGCAGGGAAAAGTGAAGACAAAGTATTGCTCACACCTTTATTTCGCCACTTAACGGTAACTTAACATCATTTACAGTCAAGTTCACGTTAGTTACAAGAAAATGCCGTCAATATTAGAAATTCATTTTTTTTTTACTACACTTACAATTAACGGAGAGTAATACGCTGTCAGCAATTGACAACATTAGCTTTCAATGGGAGTTAACCAAGGTGCACAGCTTGATTAACTTCCCCCAAATTAAGCATTAATAGGAGCACTGGCAGAGAATTTCTCTACCCAATATCGTATCCAAGAAACGACTGCCAAATGCTAGATAGTACAGGACGTATGAATACTTTTTTCGATGCACTCGCTGACGTTGGCATAGGCACATGGCAGTTCGATATAACGACGCATTATTTAACGTGGGATCGCACAATGTGCGATATTTACGCATGTGATCCCGAAGTTTCAAATCAAAAGAACGTCTTTAAATATTGGCTAAGCACTATTGTTCCAAGTGATTTAGCTCAAATGAAGCGTGTCTATCTTGAAGATCTTCAATCTACACAGCATCTCGAATATATTCACAAGATTAAAACCTCATCGGGTGACATCCGCTTCATTCTATCCAAAGCTTCAGTACACAAAAATAATGCAAATGAACCGATGCTATTGCTCGGCAGTTCGATTGACGTTACCAAATATAATCTGATAGACCAAAGCTTAAAAGATACACAAGAACGTTTGTTACTTGCCAAGAAAGTCGCCCAAATAGGCATTTGGGAGCTTGACTTAAATTCGAACAAACTTGTCTGGGATGACGATATGTTCGAGCTATTTGGGCTAGATGAAAACTCGTTCACTGGCCACTACGATGATTGGGAAAAGTTAGTGCATCCCGATGATCTTAACGACGCTGTTAACGACTTTCAACTAAGCATCAAAGAACGTAAACCATTTGATTCAGAGTTCAGAATAATTAGACCAGACGGCAAAATTCGTTACATGTTTGCGAAAGCCCAAGTCATCTTGAATGATATTGGTGAAGCGGAAAAATGCATTGGTGTAAACATGGACGTTTCGGAGAAAAAAGAAACAGAAAGTCAGGTAAAGTTTCTTGCCTATCACGACTCACTTACCAATTTACCCAACCGCACACTTGCCATAGACCGCCTTAATCAAAGCATTGCCAAGAGTGCACGCGATGGCCTTTATTACTCATTAGTGTTTATCGACATCGATAATTTTAAATATATCAACGACACGCTAGGTCATAATATCGGTGATGCAGTGCTTAGAGAGATTTCTAAACGCCTGCAACAATCGGTTCGGGCGCAAGATACTGTCGCTCGGTTGGGCGGTGACGAATTCTTAGTAATTATTTCTGCGCTCGATTCAACTATTGAAGCGGGCACTGTGATTACCACTCATATCATTGAAAAGCTACAACAGGCCATTCATCAACCTATCGAAGCTGAGCAGCATCTTATCGATAGTTCGGCAAGTATTGGCATCACAATTTTTAAAGGCAATAAATACAGTGCTAAGACGCTAATGCAACAAGCTGATATGGCGATGTATAACGCTAAGGAATCACACAAAGGTAGCTACCACTTTTTCAACGAATACATGCGCGAGAAGATGATTAAGCACCTCGCACTAGAAGAGAGTATTAAGTCAGCCATCAAAGAAGACCAATTCGTACTTCACTTTCAACCCAAATATAACTCCAATAATCGACTTACCGGCGCAGAGGCGTTAGTAAGGTGGCTTCATCCTAGCCAAGGGACGCTATTCCCAGGCGACTTTATTAGCACAGTAGAAGGTTGCCCATTAATTTTTGATTTGGGCTACTGGGTGATTGAAAGTGCATGTCAGCAAGTCGTTGACTGGCAAATCTATGACCACCTTAGCGACTGCCACATTTCAGTAAATATATGTGCGAAGCAATTTAGTGAACAGGCTTTTACCGACAAAGTTAAGGGTATTGTCAATAAGTATGCTATTCCTGAAAACTCACTGATATTTGAAATTACAGAAAGCTTATTATTAGATGATATTGAATTCACCATCAATCAACTCATCGAGCTCAGTAAACTTGGGATTCAATTTTCGATTGATGACTTCGGCACAGGCTACTCATCGCTTGCTTACTTAAAGCGCCTGCCAATTCACGAAATCAAAATTGATCAGTCATTTATTCACAATATTGAAAATGATCGTGCAGACGAGATGATTGTGCGTACCATCATCAATCTTGCCGACAATTTTCAGCTGTCGGTGATTGCAGAAGGTGTTGAAAAGAAGGCACAGATGAAAAAGCTTAAGGAGTTGGGATGTCACCAGTTTCAGGGATATTTTTTCAGTAAGCCTCTATCCAATGACGATTTCGTTGCGTTCACCAAGGTGTTTTTAAATCAACAAACGTTAGGTAACGAGATAGACACAAAGAATGACGTTTTTTTGGGCATAGCATCTCGACGTTACATTTTTAGTCAGCTCGCTTACTGGCTTAAACAGAATCCCACGAAACACTACACTGTACTAGTGTGTGAAGTGCACCAGTTTAAAGGGATTAACGATGGATATGGAATTCATTATGGCGACAAATTAATTGAGGCGATCTCGAAACGTTTAATAAAGAGCAGCCCATCTAATGCATTGATCGGTCGAATGGGGGGTGATGGTTTTGCTATTTTGCTACCGCCCGAGCACGCTGAATTAAATGATGCCGAGGCTTTAGCCATTGACCTAATAGAAATCTTGCAACGGCCATTTTCGATTAAAGGTAGCGTCGTCGTACTCAAGGCTAGTATTGGCATTGCGAGTTACCCGAGTCATGGCGAAAACGCCTCTGATGTTATCCATGCTGCTGATATTGCTTTGCACTCCCTAAGTGAGAGTACAGCGCAACGCGTTGCTAAATTTAATCCAAGTGATTACAGCAATACCAAGCAACGCTACCAAATTGAAAATGATCTACGTTATTCAATAGTAAATGAAAAACCTAACCTAGTGTTGGGAGAAAAATCAGAGCAATTCCAAGTGCTCTATCAGCCTCTAATTTCACTGAGCCAAAAGAAAATTGTTGGTGTGGAATCACTATTGCGATGGCGTCACCCTGACCGTGGGTACATGAAAACAGAACGTTTGATTACAGCAGCAGAGAATATTGGCGAAATATATTTACTCGGCTTATGGGTAATCAAAATGGCTATTGCTGACTTTTCTCATCCATCGCTTCAATCCCTACCATTAAGCATCAATATTTCAACGCGACAACTAGATCATGTCGACCAATTCATAAATGATGTCACCCAAGTTGCAGAGCATACAGGTAGAAGATGTGAAAATGTGCGCTTAGAGCTAGCTGAAACAGCAGCTATTCAAACCTATAAGCATGCACTTAACAAGCTTAAATCTATCGGATTTGGACTTGCATTAGATGACTTTGGTACCGGTTATTCTTCACTAAGTGTCTTAAAGAACATGCCCTTTGATTACGCTAAGCTCGACAATAGTTTTATTCAAAGCTTATTCAGAGGAAATTCCCCCAACGACGATGGAAACGTGGGCGTAGTAAATGCCTTCTACTCTCTGTGCCACGAATTAAACATAAAAACTATCGCAGAAGGTGTTGAGACACAACAACAAGCACAATACATGCGCGATTTAGGTATTAACGAATGCCAAGGGTATTTCTATACAGAGCCATTACCGTTTCACCAGTTTTTAGATTTTTACGACCAGTTCAACCGGTAAATCGAGACAAGTTAAAGCAATAGATATTCAAGATACTAAGAAAGAAAAGTACTCAAGAAAGGACAAGAAAAATGGAAGGACAACTCTACACAATTACCTATTTCAGCAAGTCTAAACTAACTGGCGATATCGACAAGATTGAGCAAGAGGTAAATGCAATACTGGAAATTGCTCAAGAGAATAACAGTCAACGAAGTGTCACAGGCGCTCTGTTATACAGCGGAGGCTACTTTATACAGGTCCTAGAAGGACCAGAAGAGGCTGTAGAAGAAATATTCGAATTTATTCAATGCGATAAACGCCACAAAGAAATTACCGTATTAACCAACAAGCACATAGAGCACCGTAGCTTTTCAAAGTGGGCTATGGCATTAGCCGGTGTACAAGCTAACTTGTTTCCAAGGTTGGAGGGCGTTCTGGCAGTGCCACAAGATTTAACACAGTCAGAAACGGGAATTGCACTAGTCGACGTAATGATTGGCTTACTTCAAAAATATGAAGAAGCCGTTACCTAAATGGGAATTAGCCGGAGCCTAGATAAAGGTTAAATAGAGACTAAATAATGACTAAGTAGAGACCAAACGAGCAGATTAGCCGATAAAAAAGCCACCTGAAACCATTTCGCTTCAAGTGGCTTTAATCTTTTACTCATTTAGTGAGACTTATCTTTTCATGCCTTTACATAAAGGCTGTTTGATTAAGGGCAGACAACCCCTACTCCGTCAGGTACCGACAAACTATAACTGAGTTTGTGTAAGCTTAAATTAAGTGGTCCAGCCGTACTTAACCTAGCCGCGACAGACACTTGAGCTAAAGATAAACCTTTGTCAACAAAGCAGCTCATCGGAATAGCCAGTTGCTGCCATTCACCTTTTGCCGTATTTACCAAGTAATCTTTAATGTTTAATGATGTGTCGTTGATCGTCAGCATCACATCTTGACCACCAAACGATTCCACCTGCCACTCGATCAACATATTAGCCGACGCGATACTAAAAGCTCTTAAGTCTTCGCTAAAAGGTGTAACTACGGTGTAACTCGCATTACCTGTACCATTAAACGTTAGGTTGAAGCTATCTTCTTGTACGAAACGATCGATAGTTCGGTAGCTAACTGATGGCAGTGTCACCGTATTACTATTGATACCGATGGTATTGCTATCATCGCTGAGCTGTGCAAGCCAAGGAGCCACAACGCCTCGCTCGATTAATTTAACATCTGCAACTTGCTCATTATTTTCAACAACAACCTCATTAAGTTCATCACTCAATACGTTCTCTTGGCCGTATCGTAAACCGAAGCCATATGGCAGTAGCGGTTGATAGTCCTCATCAAAGCGGTTCAATACCGCCTTTGTTGGATTTTGAGGCCATGAAAACGATAGCGCCCCGGTGAAATCATATTGCACCTTACCATTGGCGTCTTTGAATAGTACTTCTGCGACCGCACTACCTTCTGATCCCGGAAGCCATGCAGCAATAAAGGCATCACTGGCGTTAAGCTCTGGATTTACCCATAACGGACGGCCACTGATAAAGATAGAAACGACAGGAATACCTTGCGATTTAAGCTTTCTCAACAGAGCTAAGTCTCTCTTAGCGCCGCGTTGATACTCTAAGTTGTCGATATCGCCATTACCTTCTGCATAAGGCTCCTCGCCAAATACCACAATGGCAACATCAGGCTTTTGCTTGTATTCGCCGTCTATAGCAAATTCAACTTGTCCGCCAGCTCCGTTAACCTGTGTCTCGATACCATCGAGAATTGAAGTGCCGCCAGGGAAGTCGCTGTTATCATTGCCTGTACCTTGCCAGGTAATCGTCCATCCGCCAGATTGCTTACCAATATTATCAGCACCATCACCGGCAACTAGCACTTTAGCATTGCTAGCAAGTGGAAGAATGTTGTTTTTATTTTTCAATAAAACCAGTGATTCACGGACCGCTTGTTTGGCTACGTCACGATGTGCCTTACTGCCAATAAGCTCTGTTTTACCTGAAAACTGACGCTTTGCAGGGCTTGGTTTATCGAACAGGCCCGCACGGAATTTTACACGTAAGATACGGCGCACAGCATCGTCGATGCGCGACATAGGAATAATACCTTGCTCAGCTTGTGCAATAGTGTTTTCCAATAACGGCTTCCAAGCACCTGTCGGCACCATGTACATATCTAAGCCAGCATTTGCTGCTTGCGGGCAACTTTCATTCGTACAACCTTTGATTTGCCCATGACCATTCCAATCACCAACAACAAAGCCATCGAATCCCATGCGATCTTTTAGCACGTCTGTAAGTAGGTATGGGCTGCCATGAATTTTTTCGCCATGCCAACTATTAAACGATGCCATTACTGATTGCGCTCCTGCGGTTAAGCCGCCAACATAACCTTGTGCATGGATATTAAAGAGGTCTTGCTCACTCGCAATATTATTGCCTTGGTCATCACCGTTTTCAGTACCACCATCACCGAGCCAGTGTTTCACCGTACTAATAACGCGGTCATCACCTAGAAAATCTTTGTCAGCGTGGCCTTGTAGCCCCTTAACAATTGACGCGGCATAAGCTTTGACGATCTCAGGATCCTCTGAATAACCTTCGTATGTTCTTCCCCAACGGTCATCACGTACTGTCGCTACGGTAGGTGCAAACACCCAATCAATACCAGTCACCATTACTTCCGTTGCAGTAACTTGGGCAATTCTTTCGATAAGTTCAGGGTTATTGGCTGCGCCTAACCCAATGTTATGAGGGAATAATGTTGCGCCAATGACATTGTTGTGACCATGAACCGCATCGGTTCCCCACATCGTAGGAATACGAATGCCGTCTTGAGAATCATCCATTGATGCTTGATACATAGCCTCTGCCAATGCTATCCAGTCTGCTGGCGTAGAATGCTTATTATTGTTAGGAAAGGCTCCGCCTCCGTTAAGATAAGAGCCAAAACCATACTTGCGCATGTCTTCAACCGTGATATCACGAATTTCTGGTTGCATCATTTGTGCAACTTTTTGTGCAAGTGTCATCTTAGACATTAACGCAGTAACTTTTGCTTCCAACTCTGCGTCTTCTTTAACCTCAGATTCAATCTGTGGCCAAATGGTAATGTCCCTGTCATTACTCAATGTTGATACCTCAATACAATTTGTATCTGATGCGTTATCCTCGCTACAACCAGTGGTGAGCATAACCCCTGCAGCAATCGCTAGCGATAATGATGTTTTCACGATATTCATCATTATGCTCCTTGCTCGCCGCTATGGACAACGCTTTGTGGTTTGGAGCCCTTAACACCATAATACGCGATGTATAAATAACATACAGCAGGTAATACAAAGGCTAACTGTACGCCGATACTATCTGCCAGCATACCTTGTGCTAGCGGAACGATAGCACCACCGACAATTGCTAAACATAGAATGCCTGAACCACGGCTAGCTGCGTTACCTAAGCCATTAATCGCTAAACTGAAAATCGTTGGGAACATGATTGAATTGAATAAACCCACGGCGAGAATAGCCCACATTGCAACACTACCTTCCGTCAGTACCGTCACTGCGATTAATACCATTGCTGCAACGGCATTGAAACAAAGTACTTTACCAGCCGCTATTTTTTGCATTACCAGCGCACCAATGAAGCGACCGACCATAGCACCGCCCCAATAGTAAGCGATGTATTTCGATGCTTGTGCTTCGGTTAAACCCGCAATATTCGGGCTATTAAGGAAATTAACTAAAAAGCTACCGATAGCTACTTCAGCGCCAACGTAGAGGAAAATTGCCAGCGCCCCTAATTTTAAGTGGCGGTGTTGCCAAGCATCCGCATTCGTTGCGGTGGTTTCGGTACTATGCCCTAAGTCGGGTAGCTTTAATTTGGCAAAAATGACGGCCAACACCAATAAGCTAGCGGCCAGCATGATATAAGGCATTTGAACTGCTGATGCATCACTAACCGCTTGATGCTCTGCACCTGAAAAAATAAGCCACGCGCCAAAGAACGGCGCAACTGTCGTGCCCAATGAGTTAAATGCCTGCGTCATAGTTAATCGAGATGACGCTGTTTTTTCTGGCCCTAGTGCACTCACATAAGGGTTCGCAGATACTTGTAATATGGTAATGCCCGATGCCAACACAAATAGTGCGAACAAGAATACCCAATATGCTTCGATCGCAGCGGCAGGGTAAAACAGTAAGCAACCAAGCGCAGCGATGCTCAAACCAGTCACGATGCCTTTGCGATAGCCTATTCGACTTACCAAACTTCCCGCAGGGATTGAGACAATAAAATAGGCGCCAAAAAAGCAAAACTGAACCAGCATCGCTTGTGTGTATGAAAGATCAAATGCTGCTTTCAAGTAAGGGATAAGAATATCGTTTAAGCAGGTTATAAACCCCCACATAAAAAACAATGTGGTTAACGACGTTAAAGCAAATCGGTAATTTTGATTACTTGCTAAAGAACCATGCTGTGCAGCAGGTTTTAAAGGGACAGAAGCACCGGCCATAATAAATTCCTAGCGATGAAAGTTAGCCCAGCCACAGAATACGCAGCCAAGTTTTAAAAGAAGTAGAGGGCGATAGCTACGTACCGCCCTCTTTTTTAGTTATTGAAAACTATAACGAACACCTAAGGCATAACGTGGCCCGTATTGACGAGCAGATAAGAACTGCGCTTCATAACGGCCGTAGATTTCCTCGGTTTCATCGTTAATGTTTACACCTTCAAAGAACACGGTAAGGTTGTCATTAACGTCATAGTTAACGCTAACATCCCACTGACCAAACTCTTTGAAGAATTGTGGAGGGTTGTCTGAAGAACCTTGGCTTTGACCAACACCCAATAAGTAGTCATCACGCCATGCGTATGTTGCTTTGACGGATAAACCATTCTTCTCATAGAACACTTGGAAGTTAGCAGAATCACCTAAGCCTTCTAATGGTGTTTGCTGTTCTAGACTATCAACGTCAAATTCAACATCACCATCAACGAACGTTGCATTGACACCAACACCAAAGCCGGTTTCACCTATCATGTGTTGGAATGCCACTTCGAAGCCATCAACGGTTTTAGTATCAGACGCGTTAAATGGTCGACGAATATCCCAAACAATTAGCGGATCATCAGCATTTGGCGTTAGGAAGCCTTGGTCGTTTAGTGCCGAGCCCAACGCTTGAATTTCAGCGAAAATAGCGTCATTTGTCGCTTGTTCACCACGTCCTTCAATACTTGCAACCGCTTGCTGCCAACGAGGGCCTAAGTAAATATCGTTAAAGCCGTCGATAGTAGTCGACACAATTTGGCTACCAATAAAGTTATCTACGTCTTTTCTAAAGTAACCAACAGCCGCGTAACTCGCCTCACCATAGTAGTACTCAAGACTCAAGTCGAAGTTAGTTGACTCAAGCGGTTTGAGATTGGTATTACCTTCACCACCATTACGTGAACCAATCTTCGGACTACCCGATAGAATACGCGCACCTGCTAAGTCGCCAAGTGGCGCACGAGCAATAGTTTTACCCCAAGAGACACGGCCCACTAGATCATCTGTTAAATCAACGCGAACATCGATCATCGGCAATAGCACATCGTGTTTACCCGTTTGCTCTAGTGAATTGTTTTCACCTGGCAAGTACTGAGTTAACCACTCACTTCCGCCTTTCCACCAAACTTCTGTAGGAACATCTTGAGTCACATTACTGGTAACGTCAGTTTCTTCGTAACGTAGGCCCAAATTGACCATAACAGGGAAATCAGCAAGTTCAAATTCCCATTCAGAGGTAACATAAACGCTGGTCGTCTCTTCGCGTACAGAGCCTTGTGCAAATGTACCTAATGGGTGATAGGCGGTAGTTGCAAAGTAATCCTCACCACCTAATACTTCATTAGTAAGAAACGCCTCTGAGCGAGCAACCACTTCATCAAAGTCGAAGGTATAGTAGTAGTTAGGGTTTAATCCACAGCCACCACCGTCAAACGAATCTAAGAAACCACAGGTATCATGTCTTACAAACATGCCGTCTGGGAAGATCTCGGGCCATGATGGGTTAAATAGGAAACCACCTATCAAACCGGACCATGCGTTTGAACCACCCATCGTTTGATCGGTATATGCGGCACCGAACTTAACTTCAACTAAACCGATATCAAACACATCATTTTCCCATGTGCCGTCTAGCTGAAACTGCTCAATTTCTGCTTTACCCGGAGAATGAATAAATTGGCTGAAATGTGAGTCCATTTCACTGGCTAGTAGTTCAGTTGTACCATTGTTCCAATGAATTTCTGCATGTGGAATGTCACCAGTTCGGTAGTCATAAATTTTGGTTTCTAATTGATCAGAACCCAATACCAATGAGCCATAGCTACCCAAGCCATCGTCTGCACCATTATCAATTTCGCTGCTTGAGTCATGGTAGTCGAAAGTAAGGTTCAAGGTATCTGTTACTTGCCAGTCTACATTAAAGCCGATTGATTTTTCTTCTACCTCAGTCGTTCCACGAGACGCAGTGTATGAACCATCGTTGCCACTAATGTCGGCATAAATAACAGTGCCGTTTTCGTCAAGTTCATAGGCGTTGATGTTGCCGCCATAGTCATTCCACATACCCCAACCAATAGAGTTGGTGCCTGTAGTAGCTTTGGTATAGGTGTAATCCGCGGTGACAATTAACGAATCTAAAGGCGCATACTGAAGGGTTAGATGACCGTTGGTTCTATCGCGCTCAATATCTTCAATACCGTAGTTCATGTCACGCGGGAAAAAGTGGTTACCAATGCGGTTGCCTTCTTCATCCAATGGACGCGGATCAATGACCTTGTCTGCATCTAGATTTGTCGGTAATGCTACATTCGCTTGCCAGCCCTGAATGTTAGCTTGCTGCTTTTGGAAATCACGTTCGTGGTGAGTTACAGAGAACGCAACACCAAAGATATCATCGGCAAAGGTATTTGAATACAGTGCTGAGATCTCAGGTGTCAGATCATCACCTTGCTCATTTGAGCTATCGTGTAGCCCTTTCGCTGAAAAACTATATCGTTCACCCGTGCTCGCTAACGGCTTACGCGTAACGATATTCACGGTACCACCTAAACCACCTGTTGGAATTTCCGCACGAGCAGTTTTATATACTTCTAACGCTGATACACCGTCAGACGCTAAGTTTTCTAAGCTGTATGAACGAGTATTACCTGTACCCGGCATTTGACGGCCATTTAAGGTAATCAAGTTGCGATCTGGCCCCCAACCACGGATAGTCACTTGGCTACCTTCACCGTTATTACGGCTTATCGTTACACCCGTGATACGTTGTAAAGATTCTGCTAAGTTGGTGTCAGGGAACTTACCCATTTCTTCTGCCGAGATGGCATCAACAACACCCGACATATCACGCTTTAAATTCATCGCGCGAGTTAAGCTACCGCGGATACCGCGAACTTCGATAACTTCTACTTCAGCTTCTGTTTGCTCTTCTGCTGCTAAATTCGCTTCTTGTGCATTAACACTTGATACTACGCCGCCGGCTAGCACCGCTGAGATAGCAAAGGCAATGCGAGTTTTTGGAAAAATTGACGTATTCATAATAATCCTACTTATTTCAAATCTGGTTCTTTAAGGTGGCGCTATGCCACCTCATTTTTCGTCAAAGCTATTGCGCCGTAATCATCGCATTATCAATGCGATACACTGCACCTTCACCCGTTCCCCAAGCAGGGAACACCATAACGACATCGATAGCACTGATGTCTAAACCAGCATCGAATAAGTCGGATAATCTGAACGTATAGGTTTGCCACTCGCCTACTGTCGGTGCCACACCTTCTAAGCTGTCAGTAAGCGGTAATTCAACTGCTTCACCGGCATCGTTAGATTCAATTTTGAATAGCCACTGAGAATTCGGGTCATTAGGTGCACTAACGACTTTCAGGTCGAAGCGCACAACACCGTTATCAAGCATAGCGCTCGCATCATAGTAGATACCGTCACCTGCTAAGAAGCCCATCACAGTTGGCGTTGCACCAATGACAAACTCAGCAACCATACCGTGTGCAGCGTCATCTTCTTGTTCAGTAGGCGTTGAGCCTGCACAACAGTCCCAAATCGGCCAATCACTATTTTGAGCGTTGTCGTATAGCACTAGACCTGTAGCTTGAGGCACGCTAGTAGGATCGAAAATCATGATGTTATCTAAACGATAAACGGCACCTTCACCTGAACCCCATGCAGGGAACACCATGAGCACATCAATTGCACTCAGATCAAGACCAGCGTCAAATAAGCTTTGTAGAGAATATGTGTAGGTTTGCCACTCACCAACAGTAGGCGCTACACCTTCTTGGCTATCAGTTAGCGGTAACTCAACAGCTGTCGCGCCATTGTCCGACTCAATCTTGAATAACCATGGTGCACTTGCATCATTCGGCGCGTTAACTACTTTAAGTTCAAATTGCACAACACCATTAGCCAACAGATTTGAAGCATCAAGGCTTACCGCATTCTCACGATCAGCAATGATGCCCATTACTGTTGGGCTAGCACCGATAACAAATTCAGCAGTCATACCGTGTGCTGCATCATCATTCTCTAATGTAGGAGTAGAGCCACCACAGCAATCCCAAATGTCCCAACCATCTAGTGGTGCATCAGCAAATAATACGTTGCCAATAAATCCACCCGACGCGTTAGGATCGTAAATTTTTGCGTTGTCGATACGATATACCGCACCTTCGCCAGCGCCCCAAGCAGGGAAAACCATAACAACGTCAATTGCACTGACATCAAGACCCGCATCAGCTAAATCTGACAGTTTGAATGTATAAGTTTGCCATTGACCAGCGACAGGTAACGAACCTTCTACACTTGAAGATAACGGCAGTTCAACTGCGGTTGCTGCATCGTCGCCTTCAATCTTGAATAGCCAAGTCGCTGACGCATCGTTTGGTAAGGTGACAATTTTCATGTCAAATTGCACAACACCATTCGATAAAATAGCCGTTGCATCAAATGGAGCAGGAGCAACGCCTTCTGGTAAGAAAGCTTCTTTTGAAATAAAGCCCATTACGGTTGGGTTTGCGCCAATAGAAAACTGTGCTGTTGCGCCATAGGTAGCGTCTTCGTCGACAACCACTTCAGGTGTGCTACCACCGCAGCAGTCCCACATTGGCCACTTGGCATTTTCAGCATCTTCGAATAACACTAAACTTGGACCACTTGAGTCAGCAGCGATTTCAACATTAGCTAAACGATAGGTCGCGCCTTCACCTGTTCCCCATGCTGGGAACACCATGATGACATCAATTGCACTGATATCTAAACCTGCATCAGCTAAGTCTGACAAATTAAAGGTATAGCTTTGCCACTGACCTGTTACTGGGTCAACCCCCTCTATGCTATTTGATAGAGGCCACTCTACTGCTGTACTTGCACCGACACTTTCAATTTTAATCAACCAGGTTGAATCAGGGTTGTTTGGTGGATTAACCACTTTTAAATCGAAACTTACTGTACCACCAAGGTCCAGTAACGATGAGGCATCGTAAGGGCTTGCGCTGCCAGCAGGATCGGTAATAAATTCATCGCGCGAGATAAAACCGTTCACCGTTGGCGATGCACCGACATAGAATTCCATAACATCACCAAGCTCTTCATCGGCAACTACCATAGGTGTAGAACCACCACAGCAATCCCAAGCTGGCCAGTTAGGGTTAATTGTACCTGAGAAAATAGTTAAGTTAGCCGCAGGACCGCCAGTAGATGGAGGGCTAGGGATAGGCGCTGCGCCTTCAACTAGTGCATCATCATAGCTATCGTAGCCACCGCGTACCGTCTCACAACCCTTTCCTGTATCAGGGTTCTGAATACACTCGTAAACGCGAACGTAATCAATTTCAAAGTGCTGACCGTCTGCAAACGCTGCAGCATCAATACCTAAGTTGTTTACGTTTTCTGGCCAGTCACCACCAACTGCTAAGTTCAAGATCATGTGGAAATCTTGGTCGAATGGCGCGTTGTTCCAGTAAGTAGTGAGCTCACCCGTGATTTGATCGAAATATTCGGCAAACCAGCCGCGATGTGTAAGGCCTACTGCTTCGCCTTTACTGTTGGTGCGAACCGTTGATTTACGCTGCGTAGCATAAAGATAATCATCGACATACCAACGAATCTCGCCTTCTTGCCATTCAATTGCATAAGTATGGAAGTCATCTGCTGGGCTTGCACCGTCTGGCAATTGATACTCTCGCCCAGAGTTAACATTATTCGGCCAGTCTTGACCGTAGTGAAGCGTGCCATAAATGCGATTTTCCTCAACACCTTCACCGTTGACTGTTTTCAAGTTCACCGCTTCTAAAATATCGATTTCACCTGATTTGGGCCAACCACCATAAACCTCATCCGTTGGTAACATCCAGAATGCTGGCCAGCTACCTTGGCCACTTGGTAATTTCGCTCTGACTTCAAAACGGCCATACTTAAAATCGGCTTTGTTTTTTGTCACCATGCGAGCAGAGGTGTACGGCTTTTCCGCGCTTTCTTCTGCAGGTAATGCGACGATATGTAAAACACCGTCTTGGACATAGGAGTTTTCTGCACTATCGGTGTAACATTGTTTCTCATTGTTACCACCGCCGGCACAGTTGACTTCATGAGTCCAATTGTTGTCATCAATTGCACTGCCGTCGAATTCATCGCTCCAAACGAGCTGCCAATCAGATACTGGCGCTACAGGATTTACAACGGTAGGATCTGTTTTAGTTTCAGCTCCCCCGCCACAACCCACCAAGGTTGCAGTTGTTGCACAAGCAAGTAAATGCGTGATTTGTCTTGTTGCTTTGTTCATTTTAATTGTGTCCACTTTAAGCAAGCTTGTAGCTCAAACTCAAACAGCCTAATAAAATTATTCTGTTACAAATTGAGCCTCTCCCCCACCTTGCAGATCGCCTAACTTATTGTTATTAATTTCAAGTGTTAGACCAAAGGTGACGATTAGAAAACTAATCACCTTAACTATTGCGCGTAAGGGAAATTGCCACAATCAAAATGCGGTATGGCGAATTTTATTTGCGGTATCAACAGACAAATCGTCGCTCCTGCGACAAAGCGAAACAAAATTGCGACAAAATGTTACATCGTTCTCGCTTCTAGAATTTTAGCGACAGCATCACTGTAGTTTCTGCTGACCTTTAAGAAAATATCATCCCCAATACTGAGCATACTTTCGTTGTTCTTTAAGCTTTGAATACCTTGAACTTGGTGGATATTTACTAATGTGGATTTGTGGATACGTTGAAACATACTCTCGTCGAGTTCTGTTTCAAGTTTTTTCATGGTAATGCGAACAATATAGTTCTCTTTTTGAGTGTGAATACACATGTAGTCACCAGCAGCATCAATCCAACGAATATCTTTAACTGGCACAAAGACCTTCTCATTGCCGGTGGTTTTAATGACTAATTCTTGGCGGTAATGTGTTGGTAGAGGCTGGTTAGGATTACCTAACCACTCTTCTAATTCAGAGATAGCTAGCCCAGATGTCTCCCCGAGAGCTTTTAGCAAACGATATTTTTCTAAGTCACGTTGTACCGGTGTTAGGCGCGACTTAACCTTTTCCATCGTTTGTTTGAGGCGTCCCAAATTAGCAGGTTTAAGAATGTAATCAATAGCATTGAGCTCGAAGGCTTCAAGTGCATACTCACTGTAAGCACTAACAATAACCACCAGCGGCATAACGTCCGACTGCAACACCTGAATCACTTCTAAGCCACTTAGCCCTGGCAATTTGAGATCGACAAACAGTACATCAGGCTGTAACTCTTGGCACAACTTAATGGCCTGGTCACCATCAGAAGCTTCACCGATAATCACAACATCTTCAATGTTTTCGAGCCTTAGTTTTAACCCCTCAATGGCTAGCGGTTCGTCATCAACAATGACTGCAGTGATTTTTCTCTCGGCCATTAAGTTCCCCCCATATATGGCACTTCAATATTAACATAAGTGCCTGTGCTGGTTTGTTTTACTTTCAATGTTGATGGCTGATTAAACATGGTTTTTAACCGCTCCTTGGTATTCATGAGTCCAATACCAAAACCGGACTCTTGCTCTTCATTTTGCTCGCTACCTTCATTGAAAACCGTAATTTCCAATATTTTACCGACTAACTTTGCAGAGATCACAACAGCACCCTTTTGTTTTCTAGCCTCAATCCCATATTTGATGGCATTTTCTACAATAGGCTGAAGAAACAGTGTCGGTACCTGCGCAGCAAGCGTATTACTATCAACATCTATAGTTACGTTTAATTTGTCACCAAAGCGCACTTTTTCAATCGATAAATACAACTCCAGCAATTCTAACTCTTTTGCGAAGGTCGACTTTTGCTGCGTATTTTGCATTAATGAGTAACGAAAAAAGGAACAGAGTTGGTCTAACATCTCTCCCGCTTTTTCATTGTCTTTTTTGTAGATAAGCGTCGAAATCGCATTCATGGTGTTAAACATAAAGTGTGGATTTAATTGATATCGCAACATTTGCAGTTGCGCTTCTTTAGCTTGAGTTTGCGCCCTCAATAACATTTCATGCTCTTTTTGCAATTTATTGTTGTAAAGCATAATGAAGTAAATCGACGTCCATGCGAACATGGTAGTCAAAGAAAACAGTAGCCAACCACCAAATTCAAGCATATTCCATGCTTCATTCCAGCGCTGCCCATAAACAATAACTTTATAGCAACTGAGTTTGAAGATATTGTAGACAACACCTAGTACGGCAGCAGAAGCAAAGCTCAAGAGAAGCGTGCGCTTTAATGGTAGTTGAACAATCTTGCCAATCAGCCGCCATTGGAAATAACTTAAGATAAACCCACATAATGTCTCGCCTGCAAGGTTTATCAACTGCGCAGACAAATTAAAATTAGCATCAGCAAATTGCGGCCGGATAATCGCTACAAAAACAACCAAGAAATAGCCTATCCAGCCACCAATCTGTAACGACCAAAACTGTTTATTTTGATGGATAAGTACGGGCTCTTCCAATAACGACGGTGGCTCAGTGACATATGCTTTCATGATAAATATTGTATTTCGGCTCTATTTATTAACCCTACTATAAACAAATCTGAGATCTACTCAGAAGCGAATAATGAATAAACTGTCGTTTTTGCGACAAGGCGTTATCTTTAGGCGGCAAGACGTGCGCGGCAAAGATATTTCAAAAATAAACACGCCTTACCCCAAAAACATTTGAAACATATTCAACATTGAAGCCCTTGCAACACGCGGTTAGACTTAAGCTAGCTAATTATATTGCCGGTTTTATCCTACTAAGCTTCAAAAAGAACGAGGTTTCAAAACAGCGACAAGCTAGCATCAATACTAGGTAGCAAGCATGGAATTACAAAGCCTACAAATTATCGTCTTGTGTGCCTGTTTAGGCTCAATGTTTGGCCAATTATTCGTGCCAAACAAGCAAGCAACTCATATTCTGTTTGCCATTTTCTGTGGCTCAGTTGCCATGTCGATCGCCAAAACTATATCTGGCAATATCATTGGACCTTATCAATACCTGATCGGTATGGCAGCTTGTATCACGTGTAACGGCTATTGGCTAATGTCCCGTACTTTGTTCCGAGCCCAACATAGTATTTCATTCCAACATATCTTATTTGCTGGCGCCATCGCAGTGCTGATTATGTTGAATCAAGGCTATTTATTTGTGAGTAACTCTGGTTTAGTCAATATTGCAGAAGATAACTTAGGGCAGCATATTCTGCGTGAGCTGACCATTTTACTTTCATCTTCAATACTCGTGTTATCATTTTGGGAAGGGTGTCGAGGCTACCGCAGAGCTAGTAAAACCGAGCAATTACAGCGCTTGCTGTTCCTAATGACATTTGGCGGTGCGGTCGCTATCAGCAAAGCCACCCAAGGGATTTATGCAAACGCACCACTATCACAAGAGTTTGCAACAACAGCGATCATTCTGTTTGTGGTTATCAATACACAACTACTGATCTTATGGAGATCTCATACTACTCGACAGCAAGCACTGAACAACCAACCTATAGATAATGTTGCAACAGTTAAGAACGAAGTACTTGAGAGCACTCCGAATACTAGCAGTGTTGCAGATGAAACCTTATTGTCAAAACAGGTAGAAACACTCATAAACAACGACACATTGTTTTTACAGCCCAATTTAAAGATCAGTGATATCGCGCAAAAGCTCAGCGTGTCAGAATACAGAATCAGCAATGCTTTACGTCATCACCTAGACGCTAAAAACTTCAACCAATACATTAATGAATTACGCATAAAACACGCTCAAGCCCTGCTTGCCGATACCGACAAACAAAAATGGACGGTATTAGTCGTTGGCTTAGAAAGCGGCTTTGCGTCGGTTGGGCCTTTTACCAGAGCATTTAAATCGATAACTGGCTACACGCCCAATCAATATCGACAAAAAGTCTGCCAGCCAAAGTCTGCGTAAATACTTTTAAACACTTAGATTTTAAGATTTGAGTGACTCTGCTAGCACCAAAAACTTAACCATGAACACGTACAAACAACCATCGATTCTTCATTAATTACCATTTTTCATGCGCCGAATTCCGAATTCGGCGCGAAAAAGCCTCTCTTTTCTCAGACACTTCACTTAAATCCTATCAAACAAGGCTTAATTATGAGTGAATCTGTTGCAAGCTCGTCAATGCTGTTTTTGCCCAGTGCTAAAAAAGCATTAGATTGGAGCGTAAAAAGTTGGTTTGCTGTCGCGCTTGCCGGTCAGTGGGCGTTCGCTATCTACATATTAATGATCTACACACTAACCTTTGTGAATGGACTAAATGTAACTAACTTTAGCCCTGCACCCAGTTTAAAGCAGGCCGAAGGTTATGTTTTATTTATCTTCTTTGCGCATGTACTGCCAGCAGTGTACTTATCACTACTTGGCATGACCCAGTTAGTGCCGAGTATACGAAATAATTACCGTGGTTTTCACCGTTGGAATGGCAGGCTATTTCTGCTGCTGGGTATCACTGGTGCACTTAGTGGTTTGTACCTGCAGTGGTCTAAGGGCTGGGAAACTAATACCGCAGCATCATTGGGTATCACGCTAAATGGCCTGTTAATTTTGGTGGCGGCTTATTTAGCTTGGTTCTATGCAATTAAAAAGCGATTCGAAGCACATAAACGCTGGGCCATACATGCGTTTTTTCTCGTTAATGGTGTGTGGACATTTAGGCTTTACCTAATGGGCTGGTACATGGTTAACCAAGGCCCCAACGGCAATACAAGGCATATCGACGGTCCAATGGATATCACCCTGTCCTTTGCCTGCTATTTACTACCAATGTTGTTTGCCGAGCTCTATTTTTGGGCGAAAAAGCAAAGAGCATCAGGCAAAGTATGGTTGAGCACAGGAGTCATGTCTCTGGGCGTATTAATTACAATTGTCGGCGTAATTGCTGCGGCCACTATGATGTGGGCACCGCGTATTTCCAATGTACTTGGAGCGATTTAGCCAAAGTAAGTAGTCTGAGGTAAAGGACCTAACACCCCTATTTTCAATCGGTTTATGCGAATGTAGCAATCACATCAATTAATTTTATTGATGAATACTTTCTCGCCAGAATACGCTTATTCAACTTATTCAGCTTATTCACCTTAATTTGAGCTTGGGGCATTTATCATGGCGAAGAAAAAGACAATTACATTTGCAGCGACACATTTCACGGTGGCATTTAGCGTTACCTCGGCATTAACCGGAGATTTTGTTATCGGTGGGCTTGTCGCCATGATTGAGCCAGCAATCAATACCGTAGCTTATTACTACCATGAGCTGCTTTGGCAAAATAAAGTCGGACAGGAAGGCGTTGGCTCAACTTAACTGATCACTTATATAATGCTCTGAACACTAAGCACAAAACAAAAGCGACATCTTTAATCAACGCATGTGATTCACTGATGTCGCTTTTAAGCTTCTTTTAAAATAAGCAGTTTAAATTAAGAAGTAGAAGTGGCGAGCGAGTAACTAGCTAGCGCGCACTCTCACTCTCCTCACTCCATACAAACTGCATACTTAGAGTTTTACTTTTTCTCTTTCTTCTCGCGGTAGGCTTCACCTTCTACCATCCATTTGGCCGCTGGTTCACCTTTTAAGTAATGGTCGAAATACTGTTTCATTTTAATGGTGTAATCGACTTTATTTGGATACTTTTTCAAGTGATGCGGTTCACCTTCGTACTGCAGCAAAATGACATTTTTATCTAAGCGGCGCATCGCTAAATACATTTCAATACCTTGTTGCCAAGGAACAGCATCATCAATATCACCAAACTGCATCAATAGTGGGGTATTGATACGGTCGGCGAAGAACACAGGAGAGTTCTCAATGTATAAATCACGACGTTCAAACAAACTCGCACCAATACGGCTTTGACCCGTTTCATATTGGAACTGACGAGCTAAACCAGTGCCTAAGCGAATACCTGAATAAGCGCTGGTCATATTCGACACTGGCGCACCTGATACGGCTGCTGCAAATACATCGGTCTGTGTGATCGCATGAAGGGTTTGATAACCACTCCAGCTATGTCCGTGTAAACCAATGGCATTCTCGTCCGCTACGCCCATATCAATGATTTTTTGGATGCCCGGTAGAATCGATTTATTGGTTGAATGCCCTGGTGTTCCGACTTCAAAGTGCACATCAGGTAGGAAAACTGCATAACCATTTGATGTATAGTACGGGAAATTAGGGCGGTGATTTACCTTCATCGCATTAAATTCATACAAGCGCTGTGAAAAACGGCGGTAGTAATAAACAACAACTGGATATTGCTGCCCTTCAACGTAATTTGCAGGTTTAATGAGTACGCCCTGATGTTTCTCCCCCATAGCAGAGCGCCATTCAACTAGCTCTGCATCGCCCCATAGGAACTCATCTTTTTGCGGGTTTACATGCGTAAACTTCAGACCATTTGCAGTGTTTAAATCTGATACCCACAAATCAGGAAATTCATGGAAATCTTCACGGGTAAACAAGAGTTTGTCAGCGTCTTTAGCTTTGGCGATAAACTTGAACTTTTTATTCTCTTCACGTTGCTTACTGACCTTGCCTGTTTTGAGGTTCAGTTGATAAAAGCCATAGTTTTTTAAATCATCGTTATAGCTTGAAAGCAATAAGGTCTCGTCTTTATTAAAGAAGTCTTGAGTTTTATCTAGGTCAATAATACGGAACTGACGAGCGTTAGGGCGCCCTAAATCACACGTTAGGCACTGCGCATTTTTCTGCTTTAACGTTAATAGCCAAATATCAAACTTGTCGTAAACAAGTACGCCTTTGTCATCTTCTAACCAACCCGCAATGCCATAGCCTGAAGGTTTACTCGGGCGGTCGTTATCTTCATCTGCAAAAGATATTGGCAGCGCATCGGATACATTTATCGTCTTTTCTGATTTGCGGTCATAAGCCCATACTTGCCCGTCTTTGTAGTAAGCTGCATAGCGACCTGATTCACTTAATTTTATTCGGCTATAGCTAGACAGTTTTTCGGTGATAAGAGACTTTTCCCCCGTCTTTAAGTCGACGATGTAGAAATCGCTAAAAAAGCCTTCCCACGTGCGTAGTTTGCGATAGTTTAAATCTGATCGACCAATAGTCGCTTTGGCATTATTGGTCGCTTTTACATCAATTAACTTTTCATCCGCTAGCTGAACAAACTTTTTGCTCTTTAGGTGATAAACAGCACGGTACGTATGTTTCTTGTCTTGCTTGAGTTGATATTTTTCATTGGTTTTAATGAGTGCATCGTCACCATGCCAAATCTGTAACTTGCGATCGACAACTAACTTATCCGTATCAAATAAGTCTGCTTCATTCTCTGGCTTACTCGATTCCGCTTCTGCTTTTTCCAATACAGGCTTTAACCCGACGAAAAGGCGTTTGTTATCTTCACTCCACGTTAACTCGTATCGGTCACTTACAAACCACTTACTCTCATCGCGCTTTACGTTCGTAGATTTATTGTTTTTACTCGACCAAATAGTAATTTTGTGAGCACGTTCGTCTTCATCTTGACTGAAGTTGCCCTTTAAAAACGCAAGCTGAGTCCCTTTTTTGCCCCAACTTAATTGACTATAAACTCCGGCTTTTTCCGCGCTAATCAGCTCCAACTCTTTGTTCGCCAAATTAAGTACTTGAAGCTGATTACCTTCACCATCTTTAGTTGAAGTGCTAAAAGCAAAAAGCGGTTTTTCAGGTGAAAAGGTGAAGCTATCAACGTCATTAAATACTTGCTGCACACCAGTGTTCAAATTGACCAACGTCACATCTAACTTGGTGCGTTTTTTATTAAAGAGCTTTGGTGCTTTGTCAGTAGCCTTTTTATCCGCAGCTTTTTCTTCCGTAGTTTTGCTTTCAGCAACTTTCGTTTCTGCTTTATCGGCTTTTTTATCTTCGGATTTTTTCTCTTCTTGTTTATGAGAAAAGGCGATAAAACCTGCAGTATCGCTTAACGCATAACCTTCAACTGCATCAAACTCTTGGCGCTTACCGGTCGCTAATTCGATGACAACCAGTTTGTCTTTTAACTTTTTCTTCGCCTTTTTATCCGCTTGTTCAACCGTTAGCAATTCAGGCTTCATCGTTACCGCAACAAATCGTCCATCAGCACTAAAGCTACCTTTTGAGCCCAAAGCGACTTGATACTCAACATCAGAGTTTGTCGACTTAACATGATAAGTACTGTCACCTCGATCCGGTTTAGCAACGAAACCTATCCACTCGCCCGACTCAGTTATTTTCGGGGAAACAATGGATTTGAACTTCATAATATCAGCGAGTTCAAGCGGTCTTTTTACATTAACTGAAGCACTCGTAGTTGTTTTTAATTGAGTTTCTGCTTCTGCATCGCCTACCGCATCACTCGCCCACAAGTAAGTAGGCATTGCGACAGCTAGTGCAGGAATCATAAAACGAGATAATTTGAATAGTTTTATCATGTTATTTTTCTGTCTGTTGAAGAAAGTATGTATTCGTTGAATATCAATTGATTATCAAGGCAAAGTTACCGATAGATCAATCAAGGTAAGTTAGCCTGTCGTATTTTTGCGATTTATTTCTAACTTCTTCACACATTCAATCGACTCAAAGCTATTCATACAAAAATGGAAGAGAAACCAGATTTACGTCAAGCGTGTTTATTTTTCTTTGGCAATTACTGATATAATCACAACCTGAACCATTCCTTGTGGTATTTATCACGCCCCTATTGCCAACTAAAGAGCACTTTCATGTCGAACGCATTTTCTTCAACGCAGCTGTCGCCAGCTTTACTCGATAACCTAACAAGCTTGGGGTATGACCAAATGACAGAGATACAAGCTCAGTCATTACCTCTGATGTTGCAAGGTAAAGATGTGATAGCACAAGCCAAGACTGGCTCTGGAAAGACAGCAGCCTTCGGTTTAGCGTTATTACACAATTTAAATGTTAAGCGTTTTCGCGTTCAAGCGCTGGTACTATGCCCCACTCGTGAACTTGCTGATCAAGTTGCAGTGGAAATACGAAAGCTGGCGCGTGCTATTCATAACATAAAGGTACTTACCCTTTGTGGTGGCGCGCCAATGGGGCCACAAATAGGTTCGTTAGAGCACGGTGCACATATTATTGTCGGCACGCCTGGTCGTGTTGAAGAGCACATTAGAAAAAACCGTTTATCTCTCGCAGAACTCAATACTTTGGTATTAGACGAGGCGGATCGCATGCTTGATATGGGCTTTGAAGAGCCGCTTGAACGCATTGTCGCCAGCTGCCCAGCAGATCGCCAAAACCTCCTGTTTAGTGCTACCTATCCGCAAAAAATAGAGCAATTGGTTAGTCATTTGATGACTGAGCCAGTGAGAGTCGAAGTAAAAAGTACACACAGTCACAGTGCGATAAATCAGCATTTCTACGAAGTAGACAATAACGACGCTCGCACTGATGCAGTCGAACGATTGCTTTATCAATTTCAACCAACATCGGCAATTATCTTCTGTAACACCAAAGTTGAATGCCAATCGCTCAGCGATAATTTAAGCCAACAAGGTTTCGACTGCAGCGCTTTACATGGTGACTTAGAGCAAAAAGACAGAGATAGAACTCTCATCCGCTTTGCCAACAAAAGTATTACTATATTGATTGCTACTGATGTAGCGGCGAGAGGCATCGACGTTGACGATCTTGATCTCGTGATTAATTACCATATTGCTCATGACCCAGAAGTACATGTGCACCGCATTGGTCGCACAGGTAGAGCAGGAAAATCTGGCGCAGCATGCTCTTTGATAAGTCACAAAGAAGCGCATAAAGTTATTCGCCTTGAAGAGTACTTGCAGCAAACCATCTCGCCAGAGCCATTACCTAACGATAGTGTCTTTAACAATAAGATCATGCAAGCAAGCATGGTGACGCTGCAAATTGATGGCGGTAAGAAAAACAAACTTAGACCCGGTGATATTTTAGGTGGCTTAACATCAAACCCGGCAATTAAGGGTGACCAAATAGGTAAAATAAAAGTGCAAGCTACTGCCGCCTTTGTTGCTGTTGATAAAGCGATTGCTAAGCAAGCGTTAAAAACGATTAGCGAAGGTAAAATGAAGGGACGTACTTTCCGCGTGCGCAAAATCACGCGCTAAGCGATTCATTGAACGACTGATTAAACTTCTTGTTGAGTTGAGTGATTAATACACATGAGCTTGGCTACCCAGCGTCTAGATAGCTTTCTAGCAAAACACTGCGGCATCTCAAAACGAGATGTCCGCCTTATGTTGGCGCAAAAGCGTGTATTAGTTGATGAACAGCTCGCTGCTAATATAGAACAACAGATTAATAAGTTTTCTCTTATCGTATTGGATGAGGAAGTTATCCAAAATAACCCCGCTTATTACATTATGCTGCATAAACCCGTTGGAGTCGTTTGTGCGACAAAAGACGATAAGCACTCCACCGTTATCGACCTGCTTCCATATGATTTTAAAGAGCAACTCCACATCGTTGGCCGACTCGAT
Source organism: uncultured Thalassotalea sp. (assembly GCA_947492575.1). Taxonomy (GTDB): domain Bacteria; phylum Pseudomonadota; class Gammaproteobacteria; order Enterobacterales; family Alteromonadaceae; genus Thalassotalea_F. The sequence continues at coordinate 394,662 of CANLNK010000001.1, read as the reverse complement.
TTAAACACAAGTGGTCTAGTATTGCTCACCAACGACAGTCGTTGGTCGGAAGCTATTACCCAGCCGAGCCAGAAAATCGAAAAAACCTATCAGGTGACACTGCAAAACCCAATTGACGAAAGTTACGTCGATGCTTTCGCCCAAGGAATGTATTTCGGATACGAGAACATCACCACCCTACCCGCAAAATTAAAGATACTCGATACTCATAAGGCAGAGGTAAAGTTATTGGAAGGAAAATATCACCAAATTAAACGCATGTTCGGGCGATTCCGCAATCCTGTCACTGCCCTTCATCGCAGCCAAATTGGTGATTTAGCGTTAGGTGATGATCTACCCGCCGGACAGGTTAGAGAGCTAACAAACGCGGAAGTTTGTCTATTCACTGATAAACGGTAATCAAACACTCATATTTAATGATGAAATAGCTAAATAAACTCCTGCGATCCGTCTCATTTTAAAACTAGTCACCCGCAATCCTTTCTCGACCTATTCGTACTTCCACTTCCTAAGCAAAAAGCAAAAGCGATATCCATAATATTGCAGCAGTTCATCTACTAGGTGAAGCCAAAGTTGAGTGCACGTTGCCAGCTTCAACTTTCAAACTTGATGTTAAATTTTTGCTATTATAAATTATGCGCTACGCGCTATTTCATCAGACTAGGAAGGTCAGTTATATATTCTCAAAAAGCAAAAAATTAAGAAGTAGGAAGTCGCTTGCCAATTAACATAACAATTTCAGTCCTAGCAGCCATATGCCTTTTTGTGTTTTTCCCTCACGCTTTGCTAGCGCAATACATCAATGAATCAACTTCGGCTGTCTCTTTATTCGCTTTAATCGTCGTTCAAAGCTTGAACTCGTATTTACTGTGGTGCTGTTACCAAAAAACAGACTCGCGGGCATTCAAGCTGTTCTGGCAATATTTACTTTTTGCCATAGCGACAGTGCTTGTTGGCAATGCGAGCGAATTGATGAGCGCAGGCCTCAATCGATCTTTAATTCGAGATTTTGCTTCTCTATTTGCCTACTTTTTTATTATTTTGGCGATAGAAAGTGCACCGCACTTAACCAAAATACCAGACAACAAATACATCAATGGCAGAATCCCATCGATATTTTTCACCCTGATTTGTTTCTGTTACTTCGTGCTACTCTCGGCGCAATTTACACCAGAGCTTTACTTGTCCGGTCAAAGCTCTGCGCTGTTTAACCTATTAATTAGCGGCCTAATTACATACAGAATTGTACTCAGCATTATTGACAGCAAAGTCGAATATTGGCGCTTTCTATTTGTTAGTCTTTTATGCGCGTCTTTGGTTTTGCTCGCGTCAAACATCAATAATTTCTATCGACTCATTAACTACGCAGATCAAGAGCAAACCTATTTGTGCCAACTGTTAGGATTATTCCCTTATGTATTCTTAGCAATTACAAGTTTGATGGCGTTGTTTAAGAGCACACAGCAGAGAACAACCTCAAAAGACGTTATCGCCGAACCCTATATATTGCTACTCATGCTACTTCCAATATCTCTTCATCTACTTGGGACTGAGCAGCAACTGTTCTATATCGTGAATGCCAAACTGCAAACTATTATTGTTCTATCATGGGCCGTTGCGGGTTCTATCCTTATTGTCATTAACATACTTTCTCGTCGAAATAGTACCCGTGCAAACCAGCGAAAAATAAATGAACTGAACCATACGACAGATGATTTAACGTCAACCACAAAACGCCTACAAGAAGCCCTTGTTAATAGTGAATTTAAAGCTATCGTCAACGCTTCTAACAATGCCATTTTAACTACCTCAATTGATGGCACCATTTTGTCGGCTAACCCAGCAGCAGTGCAAATGTTCCAAAGCTTGGAGCAAGAATTATACGGCACTCCAGTTAATCGGTTATTTGCTGAAAAAGATGAAATGCATTATTTCTTTGACTTTAAAAGTAACGTTTATTCACTGCAAAGAAAGGAACTTGGCATCTCGGTTGAATGTACCTCATTACGCTCAGACGGTACCGAATTTCCAGCGCAAGCCGAATTGCAGTGGGCTGAGCGGGTAGATACACCGTTAATCGTGATTACGTTTATTAACTTATCAGCGCGAAAGCACGCTGAGAAGCTGGCATTGGAGTCGAAAGACAAATTCATTGCGAATATCTCTCATGAATTTAGAACACCACTAACCATTATTAATGGGGTTATCGACCGATACATTACTGACAGTGATAGCGACAATGCTAACGAGGACTTAGCAACAGCCAAAAGAAATGGCTTACGCCTCGTTAGAATGGTAGAACAACTGCTTGAGCTGTCTCGCTTAAGTGACAATCCAGAGTTCAGTTTCAGTACTTATCGATTAAAAACACTGATGGCGATGCCTATCGATTCTTTCAGCCAGTTAGCGAGCCAAAGTGAATTGTTATTCGAACACAATATTCCGGATGATTTGTGGCTTGATTGCGACGCACAAGCTTTCGAAAAAATTATATTTAATTTACTTGCCAACGCGATTAAATACACTCCAAAGGGCGGCAGTGTGCAGGTCATTGCCTATAGTGAAAACGACACCATATTCCTCGACATTATCGATTCAGGAATCGGCATAAACAAAAGCTCACAAGCGACGATATTTGAACGTTTTCAGCGGGCAGATGACGTAAAAAACCAATCAACCTTTGGTGTCGGTATTGGCCTATCGCTGGTGCACGAGCTAGTGAAAGCACATGATTGGCGCATCGGTTTAGCCAGTGAATATGGTCATGGTAGTAAATTTACGCTTTCCATCCCTATAGCCTCGCCAGTAGAGAAAGAAGCGGGCTTAGGTGTCAGCCTCTCAGAGAACGAAGTGAACTCACTTTTGACCGAGCAACGCTCAGCAACAAGTGCTCAAGTAGACCACTCGCAACAAGTGGTACTTGTGATTGAAGATAACCTTGATATGCAAAGTCATATTAAACAAGTAATCGAGCAACATCATCACTGTATCCTGGCTGGTAGCGGTGAACTTGGCCTCGAATTGGCGCAAGCCTATGTACCTGATCTTATCGTATGTGATCTAATGCTTACCGGAATAGATGGTTTCGAGGTTTTGTCAGAATTAAAAGACAACGAAATAACCGCCCATATTCCGGTTATCCTGTTAACGGCAAGGTCCGATTTAGAAAGTCGTTTGCAAGGTCTTAACTTAAACGCTGATGAATACTTAAGTAAGCCATTTAACCAACATGAGTTGTTGTCCCGAATACAAGGGTTAATAGATAACCGCATCCGATTGCAAAAACGCTATGTTGAAAAATATATCGATGGTCAAAAAGCGGAGCGAAAAACGGCGAGCCAGCAAAAAGCAAATTCGCTGACTGAGCAAACGGCCGAGATAGACACGGTTGAAGAAAAGTTCTTAATCAAACTAGAGTCATTAATCGCCACTCATTATGCAGACCAAGAGCTCGATATTGCATTACTGGCAACGAATATGGCGATGAGTGAAAGACAGCTACAACGCAAGATAAAAGTTATTCTTGGTACTACTCCTAATAACTTTATAAAAGAGTTCCGCATCAACAAAGCAAAAGAGCTTTTGGCCAACGGCTATCAAATTGGGCGTATCGCTCTGGATGTCGGGTTTTCTTCTCAAACGTACTTTGGACGTTGTTTTAAAGAAAGCACAGGGCAGACACCAAAACAATTCCAGCAAGCGGCCAAGCAAGCTATGGATAGTCATTCATCGAAAGAATGAGCAATGGGAAAGCCCTACTCTAACCTTGTTTAACGGTCGTGATATTAAAGAGCTCCTGAATACTGTCCTGTTTAATAACATCTAAATAATTAAACGGTTGTACCTTAGGGCCATAGAGCCCTAACCACTGGCACTGTTCTTTATGCGACAATAACAGCGCATGCTCGGTCATTGCACTCACCTGATCCCAGCTAAGTGCCATTGGCTGCTCAAAATTGAATGGATAAAACGAGAAAGCTACATCTGCTTTTAGCTCTTTCCCTATTGCCTGCTCACATCGTTTGGTTAATCGCTCTGCGAGCTCTTTGGCATTATTTTCTTTCTCAAAGCCGATAATGACAAAGGTATCGTCTGCCCAACGAATGACCAGATCGTCATTGTTGCGACTGTATAACAGAAAATCAGATAAATTGACCAACTGGCTATTTGAAATATCTGAGTTGCTCGAGCTACTCGACACCTTAACCATCAGCAAATAAAGTCTAGGTAAGATATGACGTTGCACAGGCAGTAAATTCTCATGTATCTGAGACATAAGTTGTGTTGCTTGCTCTATGTAAATATCAAGATAACGGCGACTTTTAACCCCTGTCACCTTGTCTGTTGTCGCTGCGTCTTCAAGTTGTTGGTTAGCCTGCTCCAACTCTACATTCTTCGACATAAACTCTTGAGTCTTTTCTTTAACCTGTTGCTTCAAATATTCTTTTTGCTGCTGTTCAACCAATAATTTTCGATTTAATAGTCGTGAGTAAGATAACAAGCTAACGGCAACTAGCAGCGCATATAACAGATAAGCCCACCAGGTATGCCAAGGCGCTGGTAACACATGAATATTTAAAGACAAACCAGGCTCACTCCATGAACTTTCATTCGCGCCAGCGATAATCTCCAGCTGGTAGTGCCCTGAAGGTAAGTTGGTGTAAGTCGCACGACGTGATTTGCCTGCGTCAATCCACTCCTCATCAAACCCTTTCAAACGATATTTGTAGCGCGTAGCTTCAGGAGAAGCGTAATTTAGGCCAACATATTCGAAAGAAACGATAGGGTCTTGGTATGTCAGCGTTAATTCTTTTAATTCAGATAGAGGGACCGGTAACGACATTGCTTCATTGAGCTTTAATATATTCGTTAACCTGACTTCGGGTGGCGTAACAAAAGAGTCTATATTCTCCGGCTCGATAGTATTGAACCCTTTGCCCGAGCCAAAGAAAAGCTTGTTATCTTGGCTTTTAAATGCAGAACCGTGGGTAAACTCTAAATCAACCAAACCGTGGTTAAGTCCAAAATGTTTAAAGCTATTGCTGCGCTGTGAATATCGAGAAATGCCCTTACTTGTGGTGAACCATATATCGCTATTTACGTCCTGCAAAATGCCGTAGATGGTTTTACTTTTCATCCCATCACTTGAATCTAATTGCTCAAAACTAAAGTCATTATTGTATCTACGCTCTCTAGATAGAATATTTAAACCAGTGGTTTGAGTACCGACCCATAACTTGTCTTCACTGTCGAACAACATGATCCAAGTAAAATCGTCAGATAGGCTTTCAGGGTTAGCATCATCATGTCGCAAGTGAAGAAAAGTTTCAGATTGTGGAGAAAAACGACTTAAGCCGCCACCAAAAGTCGCAGCCCAGATATATCCTTGATCATCCTCAGCCAACTGCAAAATATGATTACTTGAAGGCCCTAGCTCTGGTGCATTTTCATTCTTAACGAAACGAATAAAGGTGCCATCTTCGTTAAGTTTATTCATACCAAGATGAAAGGTAGAAACCCAGATATTACCATGCCGGTCGCTAATAATATCCGTCACACTATTGGCAGATAATGACAGCTCATTCTTGTCATCATGTACGTAACGGGTGATTTCACCTGTTGGCAAGTTGAGCGCGTGTAATCCAGATGCCCTCGTACCGATCCATAAAACATCTTCATGAACATACAAGCTCATTACGCGCAATGAATCGAAATATCCGTCAACATCTATTTTTTCAATGCTTTGATCCTGACTAGACATGGTGTAAATACCGCCGGCATACGTACTAAAGACAATGGTGTCGTCTGTCAGTTGAGCAAAACTAGTTATATTATTGTTACTTATAACGGGGGTAGTGTGTGAAGAAAACTGGCTAAACGTCGCAATATTGGGATCCCAGCGATTAACACCTGTGAACGTCCCCACCCACATCATCTGATTTTTGTCTTCAAAAATTGTTAAGATATAGTCATTACTCAAGCTGTAAGGGTTCTGAGGCGAATGTCTGTGATGGTTGAATGTTCGCTCAGTAAACTGATAAATCGAGAGACCGTTGTCTGTCGCTATCCAAATATTATGATTAGTGTCTTGATAAATATGGTTAATCGTATTGCTGGGTAGATCTGAGTCACCTTCCTCCTGGTGTTGATAGTGAACATACTGACCTGTACTTACGCTATAACGCAATAAGCCTTTATCTTCCGTACCTATCCATACTTGACCTTGCTCATCAGCAAAAAGTGCACTCACAAACTTATTAACATACTGACTCTTGGTGCTATCGCCATATTTGACTGCCTTAACGAACTCTCCATTTAAATCAAACACGGAAATACCACCACCATTGGTGCCCACCCATATTTCATTTTCAAATGTTTGGGTAATAGCATGGACTGTGTTGTGGGTTAAACTGTTTGGATTGCCTAACTGCTGCCTTATTTGCTTGACCCGCCATTCACCGTCGCGAAAAGAGAGTATATTTAAGCCATCTGCTGTCCCTACCCAGATATTGCCGTTAGCGTCTTCAAATAGCGCATTCACTGTATCATTGCTCAAAACACGAGTGTTGTTCTTAGTTGTAAAGTGAAGAAAGTCTTTCGTTGTTTCACGATAGAGGTTGAGACCGCCGCCAAAGGTTCCCACCCAAAGCCGTTGTTGTCTATCGACAAGCAAGCCACTAATAACATCTGATGTTAATGAATTGGGCTGATTATTATCGTGATAAAAGCTTACTGTTTGGTGGCCATCAAAGCGGTCTAAACCTTCTGAGGAGCCAAACCAGATAAAGCCATCTTTGTCCTGCGCAATCGCACGCACAAAGCTATAAGACATGGGGTTATCAATGCCGAAATTTTTGAATTGTTTTATTTCTTGCGCGACCAATGTTGCTGAGCAGCATAACGAAAACAGAGCGAAGATTAAGTAGGAGTAAAAGCGATACATAGTGGCACTACTATAACAACAAAGCTTGCTTATGGCCTCTTAAAAGAAAAGCCATTGTCTTCAACAATGGCTTTAGGTGTGCATTTTTTATTGAGGTTCAACCCAGCTATTAATGTTAATAGGTGCAGCCTCATAATCATCTAAATTTAAGCGCCAGATCACAGCATCGGTTTCTAAATTTAAACGCCAGATTACTGCGTCAGTCTCGAAATTCAAACGCCAGATTACAGCACTTGTTTCAAAGTCCAGTCGCCAAATAACCGCATCGGTTGACGCCATATTTTTCCAGTCCATTGGATTGTCGTCGTAGTTCAAACGCCAAATAACCGCATCATTAGACAAAGCACTTTCATCTATTTTCCAAACATATTCTTCGCCTAAACCTTCAACGTAGAAGTTGCCATCTTCATTAATATTCGCAGGCCCATAGAAGTGTTCTTCATCTGCTAGGTCTTTAGCGATATTTAGCGATTGGTTCGCACAGTTACTTGCCGTGCTGCTTAGCGCGTCCTTGGCGTTCACCACACCAGAGCCTTGCTGGAATACGCTGTATGCGAGCGTTCCTTCACTAGTTAAGGCAGTATGGGCACTATCAATTAAGCGACATTTCACATCATCTGGCGATAAGCTAGGGTCTTGAGCAATCATCAGCGCAGCAACACCAGAGACTACTGCTGCAGCTTGTGAAGTACCCGACATTTCAAAATATTTACCACCATCGTGATATTCAGGATGTTCATTAACGATTTGCGTATTAAATGCCATTAAGCCAGCGACGTGGCCACCCGGCGCCACTAAGTCAGGCTTTACAAAGCCTGCCGGTGTTGGGCCTGCGGCACTGAAAGTAGCAATTTTGTCATCGCTAGTTTGTAATTCAGTGTAACTATCGGTCATCGCGCCAACCGTAATGATGTAAGGCACATTCCCTGGTACGCCAATCGTCATAGGATCAGGACCATTGTTACCCGCAGATGCAACCACCACAATGCCTTCTTGCCAAGCTTTCATTACCGCTTGGTTAAGTGGATCTTCCCAATAATAAGAACGTTGCATTCCGCCAAAAGACATGTTTAAAACACGTAAATTGATTTGATCTTTTACTTGAAGTGCCCACTCGATACCACGAATTACATCCGCGTAAGTAGCCTTCCCTTCTGAATCAAATGCTTTAATACCCACAATGGCTGCATTAGGTGCTACACCGTATACTTTGCCATAAACGTCGTAATCTGCATTTGCTGCAACACTCGCAACGTGTGTCCCGTGTCCACTCTCTTCGTTGCTATAATTACTAACAGTATTTGTTATTGCGTCGTAGGTGCCCCAGAACTTATCTCGACCATATAAATCTGTAGAAAGTCCTAAATCTGACGAAGTGCCAGGTAGAGAATCTATACCCGTATCAAGAAAGCCAATTGTAACACCATCACCAAAGTTTCTTGTTGCGTGGACATAATCGGCATCAATACTGCTCGGAACAACCGCGCGAGGCTGCCATTTTCTTTTGCCCCATGCGTTACCACCAGCGAGTTCAACCTGGTAGTTTTCTGTCACTGTTAAAGCTTTATTTGCTTTTACTTCTGCGTATTGCTCCGCCGTTAATGGGACAGCAATCGCATTAATAATTGAGAGTTCGTGTGTCGGTGACAAAGACATGTCACTCACTATTGACGATAGCAATCCGCTATCATTCGATTTTACTATGTAAGAACGAATTTGTTGCTCAGTTTTCGATTCATTAGGGGCTGATGTCACCCATAGTAATGAAGCAATTATTGCAACAAACGAAATGAAACTAGTCTGTTTCAATATAGCGTTATTTTTCATTTTCATTCCCCTATGCCCAATACTTCATAAAAAAATAATCATTTATTTCTTATAAACAGTAGGGATATTAGCTTTCTGCATCGACTTGTTTATCTAATCACGCATCGCGTGTTAACAATTTGTAACAAGTAGCGTTAACAGAAACATAAACTAATCCCTTATCTAGCTCAACAGTTTTCTTACTAAGCCAAACCACGAGCATCTAAAATAAAATATCCAGCCCACAATGTGGGCTGGATTAAACAGTACTTTTGGGAACTAAACCAAGTACTTATTAGCTTTACTGATTAAAAGCTAACTGTAGCAACCGGTGAACAATTACTTGTACCTTGATCACACACTTGGTATGTGAAAGTACCAGACGCTCTGAAGCTGTCACGGTAAGCACCATCGTTTGCTGTTGTAATGCTTAATGCACCATTCTTGTAGATATCCACGCTCGCTGTAGAAGCGCCTGACCAGCTTAGATCAACGTAGTTTTTACCTTTGCTGCGACCAGTAGCCGTATCTAGCGCAATGTCACCAATAGGCGGTGGAGTAACATCGCCACCACAACCATTTTGCGTTAGGTAATCATGAGCAGCCTTAGCTTTTACGATACCGTGACCAAAGTAATCATCATGGCCTTGCGCGCCACTATCTTGTGCAGTTGCTTTAAGCGCTTCACGAATCTCTGTACCTGTACAACCGTTATGGTTTGACCAAACCAATGCTGCAATACCTGAAACCGCTGGTGTAGCCATTGAAGTACCGCTCATGAAACCGTAGTCACTTGTGCCAATCGTAATCGTTGCAGAGTTAGCTACCATCAACGCATCACGGTCTTCAAATGCCGCGCCTACCGCAGGGATAGAAGTAGCGTTTGTATCGCCTAGCGTGCCGTATAACATACCTGGCTCATTGTTGATAATAATCGCACCAACACCGCCAGAGTTTTCACAGTTTTGTACTTTGTCATGGAACGAAATAGCGCCGCGGTCAATTAAACAAATATTGCCATTAGCACCTGAATCTGTAGCTTCAGCTGTACCCATGAAGTAAAGGTTGCTAGTTGCATCGCCAGCATTTTCCATTGAAGATGAAGCGTAAGCTTGGCCGTCGGCACTCATCGCTGAGCTTGTTGCCATGCCAGCAGGGTAAGTAGACAATGTATCAACACCACCAGCTGTTACTTCTACACAAACAGTTTCATCTGTTGTTGTTGTTTGACGTTTACCGCGACCTGAAGTAACCGTACAGCTTGGATGTTGTGAGAAATCGGCAATTTCATTGTTGTTATCGTTCGCGCCAATCATCATTACAGCAGGGTAACCCGCAGGGTATGAACGAACAGTATTACCGTCGTTACCTGCAGCAGCTAATACTAAACCGCCCGCTTCTGTGAACGATTTAAATGCATTCTCTTCTGTGCTGTTAGCACCACCACCACCTAAGCTCATGCTGATGATGTTGGCACCAGCTTGAGAACACTTCTCTGCTGCATACGCTAAGTCTGAAGAGTAACCCCAACCGTCAGCGTTAAAAACTTTGATAATGTGCATGTCAACGCCCGGCGCCATGCCAATAACACCAACATTGTTGTCAGCTGCACCAATAGTACCCGCAACGTGTGTACCGTGAGGGCCACCATGCTCATCCCAGTTACCTGTGCCAGAGTCGTTGTCACCAGTAATAGTATTCCAGTCAAAATCTTGGTTAGAACGGTCTAAACCAGAGTCAATTACACAAACTTTCATACCCGCATTTGCAGCGAATGAAACTTGGTTAGCTTCAGATTGATAAACAGCGTATGGCGTTAACTGCTCAGTCATCGCGTTACCTAGATCATCACTGTATGCAGAGAATGGAACACGACGGTGATCTTCCTCAACAAGTTGCACGTGAGGGTTATTCAATAAACCTTTAACGTCTTCTAAACTCTTACCTGCAAATGAAGCAGCGAAGAAACCGTTACCATCAACTTTAAACTCTGCACCAAGTTGCTTAGCTAATGCTTTTACAACACCTTTTTTACTCTCATCAACTTTAACAATGTAACGGTCATCTGCCGCTTGTGCTGAAAAAGCTACTGTTAATGCAGCCGCTAAAGCCGTAGTCGTGAATTTGTTCAATTTCATTGGAAACCTACCTCTCATGGTTAAAGTGCAGTCGTATTTTGTTTTTATGTTGCACTTTCACATTTCTGACATGTTTTGTTATTAGAATGGATACTGTTTTTTAGTATCTGACTAGTTGGCTTGTGCCGTCCTTTGATTCGATACTAACAGCTAGCATTTCCCCCTCTAGCAATTTAACGACAAGTTTTCGAACAATTCCGACACAAAACAAACATCACCTTTATTATCAATCACTTAATTTAATACACCAGATTTCATCAAGTCGTATTTTGAACAAAACACGTCCTAAATCTGCTATCAAGAAAGTGGCTCTAAATTCGATACTCCTAGACGTTGTTTTTATCAACAACTATTCAACATAAAAGAATTATAAGTGTGGTGTTCATACGTTAAGTGAACACGTGATAACACACGTTTAACGATGGAGTTACTGTCAGATGAGAAATAACAAGAAACTAGTGCTTAGCGCATTAGCGGGTTCTATTGCACTCGCTAGCGCATCTGCAAGTGCAGTGTCGCAAGCACAAATTAACAAAGTGAGTCAGAAAGACGACAGCACAGTTCAAAGCTTTGCTGAATGGCGTGCACAAGAGAAGCAGAATCGCCAAGATTACACGGACAGATTAATCGTAACCTTTAAAGATAAAAATCAAGGGAAGATGGTACCTCCAGGTTTAGCCAAGAAAATTGGTCTAAACATGAAACACGTAAAAATTCTGAAAAATAACAGTCATGTCATTGCCCTTGATGAGATGCATTCAATCAAAGATATTGAAAAGTTTATCGAGAAATTACGTAAGCACCCATCAGTTGAATCTATCGAGCCTGACTATCAGCGTTACTTGATGTCACAAAACCAACCATGGGGTATTGCTCAAACACAATCAGACCAGTTGTCAGATAGTGACGCAAGTAACATGACCGCCTGTATCATCGACTCTGGTTACCAACAATCAAACCCTGATTTAGCTGCCAATAATGCATCGGGCACTAATAACTCAGGCACAGGTAACTGGTATCAGGCAGGTGGTTCTCACGGAACACACGTTGCAGGTACTATCGCTGGTGTTAATAATAGTGAAGGTGTAGTGGGTGTTTTACCTAATACCAATGTAAACCTTCACATTATTAAAGTATTTAATGAGAGTGGCTGGGGCTATTCTGGCGATCTAACTGACGCCGTAGATACTTGTGTTAACAATGGCGCTAAAGTTGTGAACATGAGCTTAGGTGGTTCTGGTTCTTCTAACACTGAGCGTAACGCATTGCAGGCTGCGGCAGACCAAGACGTTCTACTTATTGCAGCTTCTGGTAACGACGGTAACACAACACTTTCTTACCCTGCATCATATGACTCGGTAATGGCTGTTGGCGCGCTAGACAGCAACAACCAGCACGCAGAATTCTCTCAGTACACTAGCCAAGTAGAAATCTCTGCACCGGGTGAAGCTGTGCTATCAACAGTCGCGGGTGACGGTCGTTTAGGTTACATCTCTGTCGGTTCAACAACTTTTGGTAACGACTCGGTTGTACCACAAACACGTTATATCCAGAGCGGTGGTAGCTACTCGGTATCAAACATCAATGGCACAGCAAGTGGCGAACTTGCTAGCTGTACAATTTCTGGCAGCAGCTACAGTTGTACAAATGTAAGTGGTAACGTTTGTTTAGCAGAACGTAACGACAATCAAAAAGGAAGTAACTACCCAGAAATCAACCCTGCAAAAGCGTGTGCTGATGCTGGCGCGTCAGCGATCATTGTATACGGCAACACTGACCGTCCAGGCCTTCAAAATCCTTTCTTAGTTGATGCCAATGCAGACGTTTCTGTACCGACAGTATCTGTTGACCGCGCACTAGGCCAACAATTAATGGGACAGTTAGGCACTAGCGCAACTGTAACGGTTAATGGCTCACAAGACTATGCGTACTACAACGGTACGTCGATGGCTACACCACATGTAGCGGGCGTTGCTGCGTTAGTTTGGAGTAACAACATTAGTTGTACTGCCGAACAAGTTCGCTCTGCATTAAAGAGCACTGCTTTAGACATTGATGTAGATGGTCGAGATGACAAAACTGGTTTCGGTCTTGTTCAAGCTAAAGCTGCGTCAGACGCTCTTGCCTCTTCTTGTAGCGGCACAACACCACCACCGCCAAGCACTGGTGACGTGCTAGAAAATGGTGTAGCAAAAACCAACTTAAGCTCAAGTAGTGAAATTTCTTTCACAATGGAAGTGCCAGCAGGCGCGACAAACCTTTCATTCGATATGAGTGGCGGTACGGGCGATGCTGATTTATATGTTAAGTTTGGTTCAGCACCAACATCAAGCAGTTACGACTGTCGTCCATACGCAAGCGGTAACAATGAAAGTTGTCCGATTACAAATGTACAAGCTGGTACGTACTACGTGAAAGTGGTTGCTTACTCAGCATTTAGCGGTGTGTCGTTAACAGGTTCTTACACTGAGCCTAGCACAGGTGGTGGCGCAACAGGCGGTAGTGCTTCAGTAACTGATATTAGTGTTTCTCGCCGTCAATGGCAGTACTACACCATTGATATTCCAGCGGGTATGTCAACACTAGACTTTGTGATGAGTGGTGGTTCAGGTGATGCAGACTTATATATTCGTCAAGGTGCACAACCTACTTCGTCACAATATGACTGTCGCCCATACAAGAGTGGTAATAACGAAACATGTTCGTTTACTAACCCTGCAGCTGGTACGTGGCACATCGGTATTTACGGATACAGCGCAGCAAGTGGCGTAGACTTAAACGTTACGTACAATCCGTAAGGTTGAATAAATTTGCGGGAGTTTCTCCCTAGCTCTCGCAAATTTCAGACTCCTTAAATGTGTTTGCACACCGCTATGGAACGGACAACGTAGCAATAAAAAAGCAGCTCAAAGAGCTGCTTTTTTTTGCTGCTTAACCAGTTTATTTGCGGTTAATTGTGACAACTTTTTCAACACCGTAGCCATTTTCTGCATTGTAAACAATGTAAGTAAATGAATCTGACGTCACTGTGTCATCACCGTCTGGAATATAAGTGAATTCACCTGTGTAGTGACTGAACGACAACTCGCCGTGAGCTGGCAGTTTAGTCACGTCATATTCAAGACCAACACCTGTCGGTAATGTACCTTCAAAAATTTCATTGTGACCCGTTGTGAACGATGTGTTTATTGCGTCATCAACTGAAATCGCACCGTTAATAGTTCCATGAAATTCATCGTTTGCTAAGTTCTTCGCACTGTCTTGCTCGAAGTCATAGTATAAAAACAGGTCTTGTTCACAACCAACTACCATGTCCAGAGTACAGTTAGCCAATTCAGTATCCGTCAATGCACGGGTCCAAACTGCTACATCATCAATGTGTCCTTGGAAGGCACTGGTTGATGTATCGCCTGAACTGTAAGCACCAATACGAAGAGGTAATGTATTGTTCATGTTTTTCTGGTTACCTAAGTTAATCCGCTTAACTTTAACGCCATCAACAAACAGTTTGAAATCATTATTTTCCCAATCAATAAGAGCTGCAACGTCATACCAGCGGCCTGTTTTCAGGTCTTGACCATTGCCATAAGCTACAATTTCTCGTTTGCCATCATTGTATGTATGATAGTTAAATTGCAGGCGGTTATTATGGTTTACTAGGAATCGCCAACCTTTATGCGCTTCATTATTAGAGGCTTTTTTGGCTGCAATCAAACGGTCTACACCTTTAGTGTCCGGCTCGACATAGATCTTGGCTTTGATAGTAAAACTTTCATCACCAAAATTTAGAGATAGATCCTCATAAGGAATATTCACATAGTCGCCATTGCCATCGAATGTTAAATACGCGTTATGTTTTTCGAACGTTGGCGTGTTAACCAGTTCCATAGTACTTTCGCCAGTTAAGTCTGTTACTTCGCCGTTTTCTTCGTTATCGAAGCTGTAATAAGACACCAAACTTGAGTCACTTAATGAAGCCCCTAAATTACGATGTGCAACGATAGAGTCTTGCGATTTTGCATAATCCCAAACACGGATCTCATCAATATTCGCGTGTAATTTTTTGCTAACGCCGTCATTACCTGAAGCCCATACAAAGTAAACATCGCTATCGCTGGCAGCATCAACCTCAGAGATGATCAACTCACCGTCTAGATAAACAGATAACTGTTGAGTCGGCTGATCATAACTAACAGCGTAGTGTTGCCATTCACCAACAGTGATACTCTCGGTCGACTTAAACGTAGTGTTTGTTGCTTTTACGCGCAGGCGACCGTCTGAGTATATTCTAACTGCAGCTTTTGAAGAGTTTGCGTCTTCTGAGAAAGTGAATAAATTAGAATTATCGTCTGGATTTAACGAATTGACTTTCACCCATGCTTCAATGGTGTAGGAACTGTTTGGATTGAAGCCAGCGTCCATGGTTTGAACCATAAGCTGATCTGTGCCATTAAACACAATCGATTGACCAAAACCATTTAAGATAGACAAATCTTGATGGAACGGGCTTTCCACGTACGTCCACTCAGAACATACAGGATCACCGAATAACGTACCGTCATGTGGGGTTAGGCAAAAAGCAACATAGTTGTCTACGTCTTCAATCATCAAGCTGTATGTTTGATACGTTTCGCCATTGATCACTTGGGCGTCATCATTACTGCCTGTGGCGGAACGATACCACTGGTAACGAGTTGCTTCTTCGATGTCACCCTCATGGTCTGTGTAGGTATACGTTGCTGTTAACGTTGACTTACCAACATACTCACCTGCAACCGTTACATTTGAGGCAACTGGTGCATTGTTGCCATATGACAATACAGGCTCACCACACGCAGCACTGTTGCTACATAAGTCGAATGATAACGCAGTAGTGAACGAGTTTTGTGCGATAGTGATTTCCGTTGGTCCACCAAAGTCTGTGTCATCAAACTGGATCTCTTTCTCGCTGTCTAATAATGGGCCATAAGAACCTTTCTCATACATCAAACCTTGATTACCCTTCGGGTAAACATTAACACTATTACAAACAGCCTCTTGCACGTTGTAGTCAAATTCGAGCAACTTAAACGGCATTCTAAAAAATGCTTTCATCTTACTTTTGTTAACAAAATTTGATGCCGCATTAACGGTTAACGTTGCGTCAATCATGCCGTCATTATTTACGTCATGAGTTAGCTCTGGTGTAAAGGTAATGTCTTGTTCTGGGTCGAAATAAATCTCTGTGCCATCTTCAAGCACTAAAATAGCGCTAGACTCGATGTTCAACTCAAAGTTTTGTTTTAAATCCATTGCTACACTTAAAAAGGTATCAAGCGTGCTGTATTTGTAGCGACGATATAAATCGTCACCTGTAGGAGCGAAATAGTCGTCAATACATTGCTCAGAGGTTCCTTCCATTGACTCCATACCTGCTTGTGCATGCCACTTGGTCCAGTTAGAACCCCAGTAAATTTCTTCAGATAGCCAATCAGTTAAGTCGTGACCCGCTAAGAAACGTAACTTGTCTACGTCTAAATCAATCGCTTTTTCAATCGCTTTTCTCGCAGTTGAAGGGAGCTCAGCTAATGAATCACGCGTTAAGTTTTTAATAAATAAAGCGATATTCTCATCAGACACATTCGCTGGAATATAGGCAATGGTTGTCGCTGTAGGATCAGAAACATCTGTGCTGATAATTTCAACGCCATCCGTTAACCCCATGTGAGCGTATACAGCGTCGATAATTTCCACACCGTTTACCATACTCGTTCCAAAGCTGATGTCATCACTTCTGGCTTTTGCGCTTGCTGTTGCGACAGCAACAGATAACTCGTAGAAGTGACTTTCTCTTAAGGACGTAATTTCTTCATCAGTTAAGT
Organism: uncultured Thalassotalea sp.; assembly: GCA_947492575.1. Taxonomy (GTDB): domain Bacteria; phylum Pseudomonadota; class Gammaproteobacteria; order Enterobacterales; family Alteromonadaceae; genus Thalassotalea_F. The sequence continues at coordinate 377,914 of CANLNK010000001.1, read as the reverse complement.
TACGAGTTAAATCGTAAACTTCTACTCCGTCTTCCAACTCATAACAATCGGCACGATTAAGGGCGTTAGCACAGTTCTCACCATAAACACCAAAAGACTCTGAACCTACGGATTTCTCATAAGAAGCGTAATCAATTTTGGTTTGACCATTTAATTTTTCAAATAACGCTGACTCATATTTGATTAGGTAATCTTCGAAAATTAACTCAGCTGAAATTTGCACACCTGGAGAAGATGCCAAGAAGTTTGCGTTTTCGCCAACCGTAAACTTAGTCGCTAAATTAACTGGCTGGCCAGCTGCAATTTCATCAGGGAAACGTAAGTCCATTGAAAGTGGGATGTCAGCTTCAACCCAACCGCCAAATAAGTCCATGCCGCCCACGTAATGGATTTTACCGTGTGATTCAATTCTAATAATCGCAGGATCATCCGGTAGATTTTCTTCTGGCACAGTCCAGGTGTGTTTAGATTCAGTTGACGCCCACTCAGGAGAACTCATGCCAAGCAATTCTAAAACAGTGTTATCCCCCCAATAGCTACCTTCGCCACTTACATCACCTTCTAAGCTGATTTCCATTGAGTCCATGTCCAATACTTGTACCGTAACTTCGGCTGCGTCAGTTGTGTTGTATTGGTCATAAACGATCACCTCTAGGAAATATTCAGAAGTATTTTCATAGTCTAAGCTCGAGATTGCAGGATTAATGCTTAACACACCGGTTTGCGCGTCTAACACCAAATCACCATCCGTATTACCACTTAAAATCTGGAAAGTCACAAAGTCACCAATGTCATTCGGATCAGCCGCAATTGTTCCAATAACTGTGCCACTCGCTGCGGTTTCACTTACTGTGAACTGCTGGGCTTCAATGGTTGGTTCGTTGTTAACGGTAAGAGTTACCCCACCTTGCACTAACATAGTTGCTGAGCCAGACGTGAACACTTTGTAAGTGATATTATCGATGACTTGTGTTGAGCCAGAATCAACCCATTGGTTGTTTGCTGCGCCAACATAATCGTCGTTATCACCTAAGATACGTAAGTTTGAATTACTGCTCACACTCTTATTAAGCGTAATGGAGTTTGCACCTGAACCACGGATATCAAATACTTCAACATTACGAACACGAGACGCTTGTGTTGCTAAGTCAAGGTTAATGCCTGAGCCATCAAGTACTAAAGTATCTGTATTACCGCCTGCATCAATACGTGTGAAAGTATTGTCAGAAATGTAGATAGTATCTTCTCCAGGACCTGCATAAACTGCGTCAGTGCCACCGTTAGTGCGAATTACATCATCACCTGTACCAGTTGCGATATTATCTGCTGCTGCTGTACCCGTGATAGTGTCATCACCGTCAGTACCCCAAAGTGTTACTAACCTACCATCACCATTTAGTACGTAAACTGCGCCAGTGTTGTTAAGGTTGTTTTTGTTTGCCGAAGGCGCACCAAATTGAATGTCTTTGATGCCGTCACCATTGATGTCACCTGCACTGGCGATGAACTGACCTAACTGCTCACCACCGTTACCTTCTGAGTAAAAACCTTGGCTAGTTTCAATGATGCTGTCTAAATAAACTGGCGCTGTGCCTGCACGGCCATAAACCGCATAAACACGACCTTTGTTATCTTCTGCAAACGGGTCGCCAATGATGATGTCGTCAAAGCCGTCACCGTTTAAGTCACCCGCACCACCGATTGAACCTAAGATAACTTGTAAGTCACTATGTTTGATATTTGATGCATCGTTGTGGATAACAAAACCGCCATTGCCGTCAGCAATATCAGATAAGTTAATTTCATCTGCGACGTTCACACCACCAAAAATGATGTAAGCACGAGGGTCGTCGATTGCAGAACAACAACCTGTGTCTGTTAACAGTAACGCGATATCGTCAACACCATCGGCGTTTACATCACCGACGTGAGACGTGGTAAAAGATGGCAACGCATTAAGAGTGGCATTACCGAAGTCAAAACCGTAGTTGCCGCTACCTTCTGGCGTGATCTTAATACCGTTTTCATCTTTTTGAATGTTGTTGTATTTAATAGCTTCGCCACCGATACGACCGTATACCACATAACTTGTGCCAGACGTATCAACGAATAAACCATGGCTCACGATGAAGTCAGTTAAACCGTCACTGTTAAAATCACCTGTTGGCAATACTTGTGCACCGTAATGCCAGTCACTGAATAATTTTCTATTTGGACGAGTAATAGCAAAACCTTGCTCGTTGTAGTCAGTCGCAACGTTGGCTAACTGAACAACGTTTTTGTCTTTTTTACCGTAAACTACATACGCTAAATTAGGATCAGCTGTGCCATCTTCAAGTAAATCTTGTAATGCAAATGAACCTGTGCCTGCCAAGAAACGAGTGACTGTTTCACCAATAACAATATCACCAAGACCGTCACCGTTCACGTCACCAACCACTAAAGAACCACCAGAGTAGTCATCTGTGTAAGCGCCGTGAATAGCAAAGCCGTCGCTGCTGCTGCCGTCGTTTAAAAATTGAAGTGCAACATGGGTAGCATCGTCTTTACCAAATACCACATAGGTTGAACCTGAGTTGTCGCCGTTAGTTCCTGCATAAGGAGCACCTACAACAACGTCCGATAATCCGTCGCCGTTGATGTCAACGCCACCAGCAACAGCAAAACCTGCGTTATCTCCAGCTTCTGCACCAAGAATACCAAAACCGCGTGTACCGGCTTGTACTTCTGTTAACGATGGGAAAGTGCCTGTTGCATCACTGAATAATACATATGCAGCACCAATATCTTCAGTAAGAATATTGCCATCATTATCACGCCAGTCCATTTGAGGTACACCCACGATGATGTCGTCAAAACCGTCACCGTTAACGTCTCCCGCTGGCGCAACTGCCCAACCAGTCCAATCAGCTGCATCTAAACCGTTAATAGATTGCGCGTTGTTGTTAAGTGAATCGTTGATATCATTTACGTTAATCGTTACTGGTTTATCATATTGATTACCTGCACCATCTGTTATGCGAACCGTTAATGAATACAGGTTGTTACCAAGCTCAAAGTCTAATTGTGTTTGGTCTGCGACTTTGATTTGACCCTTGACAGGATCAATTGAAAATACACCAGCATCGTTACCAGCCACGATTGAATAGGTGTAATGTTCTAATGGGATATCCCAACGACCGGCTTCGAACACTTGATAATGTAATTCAAATTCGCCAAAACGATTTGGAACGACCAATTCATTATCTGAATGTAAATAACCTTCCAACATCATTGGTGCGATATAGTTTATACGAACCGCTGCGTCGAAGATTTCTTTGTCTTTACCAACCGCCTGTACAAAAACAACCGGATTGTTATAAGACTTTGAAAAAGTAATAGAGAATGGGTTTTCTCTATCGCCATCATTAACGGTAACCACACCTGTTTCACCAACAATGGCGCTAGTTTCAGTTACTAATAGACCTGTACCTTGCAACGCAAACACGTTGACGTTTTCCGCCACGTGCGATTCATCATCAAGGTTATCAATATGAACTTTTACTTTATTGGCAGATAATTCTTCGACTGCCACGCCACTTTGAGACGTGCCGTTGTATGAAGATAAAGAAGTTAGAATAACTGGAGTGTCCGTCATCGGCACGGTAAACCCATGTCCATGAGTCTCGTGAGTTACCGCTGTACCTGTACTTGACACGTCGACAGGTTTGTCATTCCAATATGCTGAAATAGGTTCAGCAAATGCGATCCATCCTAGTGTCTCTCCAGCACCTGTATCTGTGATGCTTTTAATAACACTGGTGCCTTTTTTGTCCAATTGCGACTCAAGAATCGCATCAAATCCAAGCGCAGTGACATTGTCTAGACGATGACGCATCAACAGTCGATTATGATTTTGAGTCTCAATTCCTGAATAAGAATAAGTACTTACCTCATATTCAACGTCATAATCACTATTTGATTGAATTTGACCGAAAACAATAGGCGCTTGTGAAAAAGTTGAGGTAAACGAAATAGACTCAAACGCTTCGCCGTTAGTTACCCAGTTGTTTAGTGGCGACTTACCCACCTCAAGTCGAACAGTCTTGTTAAATTGTCCATCAACAAAATTAACTTGCCCTATGACGGCATTCGTCTTGGTGTTTTCATCAATGCTGATATTTAGCGGTTCTAATGTTGTTTGCGCGACACTAGAAAGCGAGGTGCCAAATGCTATTACAGCAAAATATAGCTTGTTTAACCTCATACGATACATACTCCTCTCTCTGGCGTAAGCCAATTCAATCGAGGCAGTTATGCCAAACAAATGTGGAGAAAAAATGGAAAGAGCTGAATAAAGCTCACTAATTGGCAAAAAGACTAGTCCATATTTTCTCCACATTTCATGGGTATCATTCCTAGAATGCTTGCATTTTTACTGAGTCATTACGCGAAAATGAGCGTAAATAAATAGGAAAATTATGAAAATCTTACTCCAAATCTTATTCCTGCTATTGATAGCCTCACCCGTGAAAGCAAATCTCATCGAAGCAGAATTTTCATTCGATGGAACAAATCTCTCATTAGAAAACGGCGAAGATATTTTTAGCACTGATTTTAATCTATACGATACCCTCAGGCTGACATTCACAGCTCAAGGCGAAGGCTCCTATTGGGATTTTAGTAGCAAAACTACCCATAGTTTTGACGCTTTTGATTTAGGTTTTGTTGATGAGGGTTATCGGGGCATTGATGGCTACTACTACTTTTATTTTGAAGACACATTGCTCACTAAAAGTTATTACTACATAACAGAAACTGGCAATCGCGGTGGCCCCTACAGCCTTAGTGTAAAAGATATCGATTTTGTCGATGAATTTAGCATTGACTACAGGTTCTTAGATTCTGATGCAGATACGAACTACTTGGCATCTTTTGAGACATTCAGCGCAACTTGGTCTATTTGGGATACCTTCGGCAGTGCTGACGGCAGAGTACCTTTTGTTAACGGACAAGCTATAGCTGTTTCTGAGCCTACACCTTTTGTTTTTGTATTACTGTCTATGCTGGGCTTGCTTTATGCTAGATGGAAAAAGCATTGGAACAGCATACCTGCCATAACAAAATTGAAGAAAGTAGGTATGCATTAATCTAAAATTTTCACCCTATGTTCACCTTTGAATTGATAGCTTTAGTGCAACTTTTTTCTATCCAATTTAAAGGAACTAACATGAAAAACATTTTAAGCCGTCTCGCTATTTTGAGTTTGCCAATAGTTTTCAGTACAGCGCAAGCATCTCAAGATTATGACTACCTACAATTACATGGAATCGTAAAGTCTGAGTATTCTGATATTGACCAGTTTGGACTAACAGGTATAGAAGTGCGCGCAAGTAAACGATGGCGTAACGTTTTTGGGGAGCTTCGTTACCGCGACCTCAGCGATAAACACGAAGGTATAAAGCTTGAGGAAGACCGCTGGAGTGCTAGCCTAGGTTACGTTGCGTATTATTCTGAAAGCCTACATTTTGATATTCGTGCTAACTATGGAAACATTGAAGCCGAGCTAAGTAACGAATATGGCAGTGCCGGCTTCGATACCAATTATTACGGTGGCAGTGGCTTTATTCATTACAACGTTTTAGATAATGTTAATCTTTATGCAGGATTAGAGTATCAGAATTTAAAAGATGCGCCTGACCAAAAAGCCTACCACCTAGGTTCAACTTACACTTTTGACACGTTATCGGTGGGTGCTGAGTACGTTAAGTATTCCGACTCGGATGCACTAAGTCTTATACTGAGATACTCCTTTTAATTCAATAAACTAAGAGTACTTTTAAGTGAAGTACAGCGTCTAGCAAAGTACTGAGGTGTCAATTCAAATACTCCACAATCCATAGCAAACGATGCATCTGATGTAACGTGTCGTTTGCTATTCCCCTGAGTTAATTGTCGGCACTAGAACTGCTCTTTTGCGTCAAGCTGGGGTTTACCACAGACATGATTCGACTGACGCAAAGCCACATATTGTTATGTATGAACAAGCATGGTTATTAATTAATCGAAAAATACACTTTATTTTAGACGGCTAAACGTCTATAGTTCCATTTAGAATCTAAGTGGAAGTAGTTAAGGCACGATTTTGAATAACGACTCAGAGTTAAAAGCTCGATATAACGATAACAACCGAGGTGTGTACTTCATTGGCACAACGCCACCTAAAAGTGATACCCCGATTGAGCAAGTAGATACCATTGCTCAAAAGTTACTTGAGCGAGTCAGTGATATCGATGTCGATGGCTTTATTGTTTACGACATTCAAGACGAAGGCTCTAGAACGAATGATCCGAGACCATTCCCTTTTAAATGTACTCATGACCCACGTTTATATTCGTCATTACTTAATAAAAAATCGACTCGCCCTGTCATCACGTACAAAAGCGTTGGTCAATCGAGTGTTGAAGAATTTCACCAATGGGCCGATGAAGCTTGGCATGACTACAACGTGAGAGATCTTGTGCTGGTAGGCAGTCCGTCGCACAAGAATCAGGTTTCATTATCGTTGAATGAGGCTTATTCAGCGCTCCAAGACAATGAAAATGACTTTTTTACTGGCGGTATTACAATTGCTGAACGCCATGCCAGTAAAGGCAATGAACACCAACGCTTAATTGAGAAATATGAGCAAGGCTGCAATTTCTTTATTTCACAAGCCATCTACAACCCACAAGCGACGATTGATCAGCTGACTCGTTACGCCATCGAGTGCAAAAATTCAGGCTTAAAACCACAAAGGATCATTTTGACCTTTTCACCGTGTGGTAGTCAAAAGACATTAGAGTTTATCGAATGGTTAGGCGTAAGTGTGCCTGAAGCAACAAGCTTGCGTATATTAAACGCTGACAAGCCTCTCTATGAATCAATTCGTATTTGCTGCAACAGTTTACAGCAAATATTAGACGCAGTTATTCCTTACAATCTGCCACTTGGGCTAAACATAGAAAGTTTAACCAACCGCAAAGAAGAAATTGATGGTTCTATTCTTTTGTATAAATTACTGCGCTCGATGATGGATAACTATTTGGCCAAAAACGAGCTTTTAGCACTCAGCCAATCCTAGTAAGGCAATCCGAAAAGGTTCCCCTAATTTAGGTACCTACCAAGAATTAAAAGCCCCTGAATAAATTGTAGGGGCTTTCTAATACGTAGAGCTGGCTTTATCTGGCTAGGCATTTAGCAAACTTATACGCCTTGTTCCGTCATAGCAATAAGCAAACGACTTAGAGCAGCGTTATTTGCACCTTTCAAATAACTCTTATCATTATCTCTTACACAGCGCTTGTGAATATCTGACATTAGAGCGCGTAGCTTTTCTGATACGCTTTCAAAAGACTCTGGGAAAAATATTGCGTTCTGCCCCATTTCCAAGGTTGATGTAATAACGCCCCCAGAATTAACTGCTTTAGCAGGAGCAAATAGCACTTCGTTACGCTCGAATAGCTCGATAGCCTCTGCTGAGCAAGGCATGTTTGCCCCTTCAAAAACGTAGCTAATGCCATTGTCGATAAGTAATTTTGCATCTTCCGAACTGAGTTCATTCTGCGTCGCACAAGGTATAGCAATATCAGCATTGAAAGACCAGGGCGTTTCATCGGCATGCCATTCTGCTCCAAGTTTTTCTGCTAACTTGTCTAGCGCTGGTCTGGTATTTTCCTCGATTAAATTGTCAATCATAGCGAGCTTAAATCCATCTGAGTTTACACAAACTCCTTCGCTATTTGACAAGGTAATCACTGTTGCGCCCGCTTTGATAGCTTTTTTTGCCGCATGTAACGCTACATTACCACTTCCAGAAATCAGCACTCTCTGGGAAGCTAATGATTGTTTGTAGCGCTTCAATGCCTCTTCGATAAAGTAAATAACGCCATACCCTGTTGACTCTATTCGAGCCTGGCTGCCACCAAACGCAACATTTTTTCCTGTCAGCGCTCCATCAAATTGATTGGTGATTTTTTTATATCTCCCAAATAAGAAGCCGATTTCGCGACTACCCACATTAATGTCACCAGCAGGAATATCAGTGTTGGGACCAATGTATCGATAGAGTTCGTCCATAAATGCTTGGCAAAATCTTAGGATCTCTCCCTGTGATTTGCCTTTAGGATCAAAATTGCTGCCGCCTTTAGCACCACCTATAGGTAAACCAGTTAGCGCATTTTTGAAGGTTTGTTCGAGTGCTAAGAACTTTAGCACAGACTCATTAACGCTAGGATGAAAACGCAAGCCGCCTTTATAAGGCCCTATAAGGTTGGAGTGTTGCACTCGCCAACCTTGATTAATATTGACCTTGCCATTGTCGTCACGCCATTGCACATTAAAGTTGATTATACGGTCGGGTAAGAATAATCGCTCCAGCATATTGTCTGACTCAATCCGTGAGTACCAAGCTTTATCAATGTTCAGGTTATCAATAAGCTCATTAACTGCTTGTAGGTATTCTGTTTGCTCTGGGAACAACTGGGCTAATTTTGATTTTACATGCTCGGGATAACTCAAACTCATCACATAGTCTCCTACTCGTTGCTAACTGATTCTTCATTTTCAAACTGTAACCGCTCATGGGATTGAACAAGCGCATCAATGATATGAACAAATTCGAACTTAACTTCGCTATTCTGGATGTAACATTTAATGTTCTTTATAAGCTCCATGTTTTGAGCACTATCAGCTATGAATTTTGTCAAACTATTAGCGTTATTGCCGCAAGCAAGGTGACGTAGGACCTTTTCATCAAAGCTAAACTTAGGCAGAATATCCGCAGAGCATTCTAGTAAAATCTTATTCATTGTCGCGATAGCCTTTAAGCGAATGTCAACCGCGGCACTAATTTGGTGGCGTAGTCGTTGTTTATTCACTTTTTGCTGTAAAACCATTAATCGTGTGATTTCATCAAAACATACCTGAAGCGCTTCATACAGTAACGCAAGGTCTCCATGCTGATAATCAATGTCATTAAAAGTCTGCACATCTGATCTCCAATACCAAACGTACTAGTTATATTCCAAGTTGTGTGCCAAATCATAAAGGTACGACATGGCTTGACTTTACGGGCTGTTCACTGGATAAAGAGGCAGCACAATTAGAAATATTTACACGATTACTGTGTAAAATTGACATTGTTGTATGAGGGATCTTCATTGAAACGAGCTAAAGCACTGTTAAATACCATTACGTCCAGCTACTCAAGCATGATTGAAACCACTTGCGTGTTTAATCAATACGACGTTATTCAATGTGATGAGGAGCAGTGGCTAGACGCACTAAAGCTACAGCCAGCTCTCGCGATAATTGATGCTAATCACTTCAACCTGGAAGTCTATGAATATTTGCAGTCGCATAACTTTTTCCCTGATACCGACTTTGTTTTTCTCAGTGAAGGGCATCCCAATGAATTACTCGACCAAGCCATATTGAAGTGTGCGGCTTATCACTTTCGTACTCCGATCGATCAAACCCAATTGAACGAACTAATTGATGAGTTATCGCAAGAGGCTCAACAAAACTCAGCACCGCAAAACATCATCAAGACCAGTGAACTTGATCAATTTGGTCTGTTATTCGGTTCGTCGCGGGTAATGAATAAGCTGTATCGCAACTTGCGCAAGGTAGCAGGTTTCGATACCAGCGTGTTGATAGTTGGTGAAAGTGGGGTTGGTAAAGAGTTAGTGGCTCATACCATTCACAGTGCCAGTCAGCGGGCAGATCAACCTTTTATTGCAGTAAATTGTGGTGCTTTATCAAAAGAGCTTGCCACCAGCGACCTGTTTGGACATGTGAAAGGCGCTTTTACTGGGGCTCAAAACAACCGTGATGGTTATTTCACCCAAGCAAAAGGCGGCACTTTATTCTTAGATGAAGTAACTGAGATGCCAGAAGAGTTACAAGTGCAACTTCTGCGGGTTTTAGAAACCGGGGACTATGCACCAGTAGGCAGCAATAAAATGCTGAAAAGTAATGTACGTATCATTGCAGCAACTAACAGAGAGCTTTCTGAGGCGATAACCGATGGCACTTTTCGAGAAGACCTATATTTTCGTTTAGCACAGTTTCTTCTACATATTCCACCGTTAAGAAGTCGAGGAGACGATATTCAAGGGCTTGGCAAACACTTTTTAGCTTATAAAAATTCAAGTGAAGCACTTGGGAAAAAAATAACTGATGCAGCTTTGGCTAAAATCCAAGCACACTCATGGCCTGGTAATGTCAGAGAGTTAAAATATACAATGGAACGGGCTTATATACTCGCTACAGATATCATTGATGAGCATCATATATTAATTGAATCACCGATTATCGAAGAATCTAATGCTGTGCCCTCAAGCATGCCTTTGGCAGAAATTGAAAAGCAAGCTATTTTGAATACCTTAGAAGAACAACAAGGCAATAAAAGTAATACTGCTCGTGTACTCGATATTAGTGTGAAAACACTATACAACAAATTAGAGAAGTACGACGAGAACGAACCGACTAAATGACCTTCCAGCCCGCCTACCTACCTTAGGTCAATAATTACAAATCACTGTGAAAAATTTTCACATTTGCTGCTGTTTAAAGCGCTATTAAAACTATAAAAACCGAAATATATATTTAAATAACAGTTAGTTAAATAAACAGGCAAGCTCTTTGCAACTCTCCTAGTGAATTTACTAAACGGAGAAGAGTAATGAAAAACTTTGCAACCAAAACTCTGCTATTGTCACTCATGACAATCACCTCACCTTATGCAGCAGCTGACAAATGGGATGAGCATATAAAAGACGCATGGCTCGACGGAAAAGCAGAAACTACCATACTCTTAAACAACAATCTCAGTGCTTTAGATATTAATACTGACGTTAATCAGCAGGTCGTTACACTAACTGGCAGTGTAGATAGTGAAGTAGAAAAAGCGCTCGCGGAAGAACTCATACTTGGCCTAGAGGATGTCAAATCAGTTGATAACAAACTAACCGTTATCGGCAAAACAACGCATCAAAGTACTAAGACATATAGTGAATTAAAGGATACGAAAATCACGACTGTTGTTAAAACGAAGCTTTTGCTCGACAAACATGTAGACGGCTCAGCGATCGGTGTTTCTACAGAGTCTGGTGTCGTAACGTTATCTGGACAACTTGATTCTGATGCAGAACGTGATTTAGCGATTGAGATTACGCAAAACACCGAGGATGTTGAAGACGTTATAGCTGAATTAACAATTAATCACTAATCCTTATTTTCAACCAACGAATTTGATAGGAAATACTATGACTACTATATTTGATGCACTGACTGAAAGTCATGAAAAACAAAGAATTTTACTAGACGCTATTCTACAAACATCGGCAGGTTCTGAAGCGCGAGCGAGTTTTTACCAAGACTTAAAGTCTGAGTTAGCAGCTCATGCTGCGGCAGAAGAACGTCATTTTTATGCGCCGCTCATTCAAAGTGACAACTCTATAGACTTAACTCGACATGGAATAGCAGAACACCATGTTATTGATAAAATTATTGCCCAACTTGATGACACGGACTACAACTCATCCGCGTGGCTAACGTTGGCGAAAAAGCTAAAACACAAAGTATTGCACCACCTAGAAGAGGAAGAGCAACGTTTCTTCCAGATAGCAGGAAAAGTGTTGACCAGTGAAGAAAAGGTCTCATTAGGTGAAGCATACAATGAGGAAATGGTGAGTTAATACTCACCTTTTCTTTCCAATCAAAAAATTAAGGCATGTTATGTTCATCATAAAATACTACCTACTAGCAGCATTACTAACGCTTTTGGCTGCCACTCTATTTAACAATTTAGCCGTAACAATTATTTTGGTGTGGGTAGCTTCGTCATTATTGTTAGTGAGCTTAGCTTACCTAACGGATCTTCCTGCTATCTTTCGAAAGAACCAAGACGGTAAGTTAAGTCGCTGGATCAGATGGCTATTTTTGCCTTTTTTGTTTGGTGTTACGCTGTACAACTATTTTTCTAGAAAAAATGACTCAGTACCTGCTATTCAGGAAGTCCAACCGAACCTGTTTGTATCCAGTCGCTTGACATCAAAAGATATTGGAACCTTAAAAAGCAAAAAGATTGGTTGCATCGTCGATGTCACTGCCGAATTTGCAGGGCTCGAGAGTGCAATTACTGATAAATCATTTCAATACATCACTATCCCTACGCTAGACCATTCGGTGCCATCTATTCGGAAACTTGCTCACGCAATGAACTGGATAGAGACTCAGCTAAATCATTCTGAAAAAGTTGTTGTGCATTGCGCGCTGGGCCGTGGACGATCAATTTTTGTCATTGCAGCCTATTTACTACTTAAAGACCCAAAACTCTCTGTTGAACAAGTATTAAAACAACTCAACACTATTCGCCATACAGCTAAACTAAACGCTAGCCAACTTCGTACGCTCCATAAAATACATTCAAGTGCTAAGTTATCACTTGTAGATCCTATCTACATAATTGCTAATCCAGTATCTGGCGGAGGCAAATGGCCACACTATCGACATCAAATAATTCATAAGCTGACACAGAAGTTTCCGCTCGTAATTAAAGAGACAACACCGCAAACATCAGCCCAGCAATTGACGAAAGAAGCAATTGAGAATGGCGCTAACACCATTGTTGCCTGTGGCGGTGATGGTACTGTTACAGAGGTAGCGAGCGAGCTGATCAATTCGGATGTTAAACTCGGAATTATGCCAATGGGTACAGCTAACGCGCTAAGCCACGTGCTTTATGGGTTTACTTCTAAAATATCACCAATTCCACACGCATGTGATGCATTGCTAGCAAATGAAACTACCAATATAGACACTGCAATTTGTAATGACCAACTCATGCTCTTAGTGTTAGGCATAGGCTTCGAGCAGCAAATGATTGAATACGCTCATCGCCAGCAGAAAAATAACTTAGGTCAATTGGCATACTTAACTGGTTTTTTTAATGCTGTTTTGTCAGATGAAGCACATGAGATAAAAATCAAAGTAGACAACAGTGCAGAACAGTCCTTAACTATTGAAAGCTTAGTGGTCGCTAATATTGCACCTTTCAGTACTGTACTTGCGCAGGCTGGCGATAAGCCCGACATCCGTAGCGGTAGTCTGCAAGTGAGTATACTAAAACAAAGCGACGATCTTTCTGAACGTATAAAGTCGATTGCCGATCTCATCAGCGCGAGCGTTAACGTAAAAGAAAAAGCGGACTATTTTGATAGCTACTCAGCTAAGACCATCGAGATTAACGCTGACCAGCCGATACCGTACGTGATTGATGGAGAGTTATTTGAAGACTCATCCATAAGCATAAAAGTACAACCCAATTCACTGAAAGTCTTTAAGCTTGGATAGATATAGAGAAGTTTGTTTACACAAGGCGGATGATAAAAGCGGGTTAATCACTTTTTGCTGGTTACTGTCTCTAATTGTAAGTCGCCTTTTTGTTCAAACATCAACTCTTATTTTTTGAATGAACTGAAATTATAAAATTAGCTACTAAAGCCTATGAAATTAAAAACAAAGATTCAGATCTACTGATAAAAAGAGCATGCTATGTGTTAGACTCCTTCTTATGAGCAGACACTCTTTTTATGGGGGTTAAATTGGAAAAGTACGAAGAACTTTTAGTATCCATTCGTAAAGTCATTAGAGCGATTGATTTGCACTCAAAGCAATTAAATAAATCTTCTGGTTTAACAGGCCCACAGCTCCTGATAATGCAAGAAATTGCCCGTGTAAAAGGGGTTACCGCCAGTCAAATAGCTAAACAAATCAATTTAAGTGCCGCAACGGTTACAAATATTCTTGATCGCATAGAAAGTAGAGGTTTAATCACTCGCGTTAGGAGTGATAACGATAAACGCCGTGTTAGCCTATTTCTATCAGAACAAGGTAAAGCATCATTAATCGATGCGCCACAGCCGCTACAAGAACACTTTATTCAAAAATTTTGTAGTTTAGAACCATGGGAGCAATCGTTATTACTATCTTCTATGGAGCGTATTGCTTCAATGATGGATGCGACCAATCTCGATGCTGCACCAGTACTAGAGATTGACCCCATGCATAAGAGCTCAGAACACCCCACCAAAACTCCTTAACCCACTCCATTAGATAGACTTCGCATGGTAAATTAGGCACAGCCTTTTCTTTAGAGTGCTGTTTGTTAACGCCCTTCTCCTTCCAAAAAGTAGTACGACATTTATTTCACCTCAACTTATTACAACTAAAACAGTTATGCTACAAAAAGCATATTGAAATACAGAAAAATAGGTAAAATTTAGTTTACACATCATTCTTTGAACATTTTTACACCACCTGTTATAGTTAGTACTCTAACCATTTAAAAAGGAGTGACAATGGAACGCTACATTTGCGAAGAGTTTAACGATTTGGTGCAAAAAGTTAACGCGATCTGTGTTGAGGACGATAAAACTCAGACATTAAGATTTGATAGTGTTGGTGACGCTCAACTCTCCTCCTTCATTCCCTTTATAAAGCAACATGCCTACAAAAAAGGGGTAAAAAAGTTATCAGTCAAAGTATCTGATGCTCAAGCTATCTATTTTCTTCAACACGGGTTCAAAGTTGAAGCATCAATTTTGGCGTACTATGGGTTGCAAGATGCCATTTTCCTTGTCTATTTTCTTGAAGAAGATCAGGTCCAGTTAAACGACAAACAACACCACATATTGGACAAGGCCTTAGCTAAACAAGCGACAAATTGTGAATTTCTGAGTCAGGATGAAATTGTCATTACTGCCAAGACAGATACAACCGAAAACCCAATAGAAAAAGAGCAGTCCATTGTATTTTCTGGTCGCATGGAAGTCGACGATAACGGCGATGTGATGCTATTTAATGCTACTGTGGACGACGAGATTGTTGCTACAGCCGAAGCCCAATACAACCAAGAAGATAACGCTGTCGAATTTTCTAAATTTATGACTGACCCTGCGGTAGATATCCCCGTTGTCATAGGTGCTCTTATGAATTATATGCAATTCCACTATAAAGAACGCGGTTGCGAAACAGCGTTTACCATCGTATCGGCAAATAGTTTGTTAATTAATAGTGTTTGCGCAGAAAATCAATTCGATTTTGGTGGAACATTAAAGAATGAGCTACTCATTGATGGCAAACTTAGCCATTTAAACACTTGGTTTAAGAGGCTTTAATCATGAATGACAAGCCAACATTAGCGAATACTCCCAAGTTACCTAGTATGCCTTTACTTAGTCCATTGCCAGAGACCTTGTCCCCACAGGCAATAAAAGCGCACATTGCCGAATTTGAAATCCAGCTTAATGCTCTATTTTTTGATACAAAAATAGAGCATTTGCAAAACCTGCGAGCGCAGCTATTCAATCAATTGCTAACCTCACTTTGGCAAATGTTTGATTTAGATAAATGGACCGATTTATCTTTGAATGCTGTTGGAGGCTACGGGCGCCAGACACTGCATCCAGCATCAGACATTGATATATGTATTATTTCTGACAACACGCTAAACCAGTCACAAGAACAAGCACTATCTCAATTTCTAACAAGATTATGGGACTTTGGTGTCGATATTGGCTATGCGGTTAGGACCGAAACTGAAAACATAGAGGCTGCACGCAGCGATACCACAATAGCGACAAATCTACTCGATATCACCACACTCTGTGGCAACAAGCATCATGCCAAAAACATTCTCACCTTGTTATATGGCAATAGCATTAAGAGCAGCGCAGAATTTTTCAATGACAAGGTAGCTGAGCAAGAAAAGCGACACGCCAAAGCTAAAAATACGACGCTTTATCTTGAACCAAATATGAAAAACAATCCTGGAGGAATGCGCGATGTGCAAACTATTATCTGGATTGCACGAAAGCACTTTCATGTTGCGAATGCCGAGTCACTTAACACGTTAGGATTTCTAAAACCTGACGAATACCAAGAACTAACTGAAGCCTATCAATTCATATGTCGCATTCGCTGGGCATTGCATTCGGTCGCTAAACGTACAACAGAAGATTTGCTATTCGAATACCAAGCTGACGTCGCAAAATTTATGGAGTTTGGTCATGGCGACAACGCTCAACTCGCTGTAGAAAAAATGATGCGTCAACTATTTAGGGCAATGACACGAATCCGTGAATTAAACCAGATGATGCTCAGTATTATTGAGCGAAAAATATTTAGTGAATCAGGTATCACAGAGCTAGAACTTGAACTTGATTTGAACGAACATTTTTTTGTAGTCAATAATAAAATCCAAGCAAAATATGATGAAGTGTTTTTTAATAAAGCCAACGTATTAATCTTATTTCGGTTGATTGCGGAGCACAGTGAAATAAAGGATATCGCGCCGGAAACCCTACGACTAATTAGGCAAACAAGGCGCAGCTTGCTGGGTGAATTACAGGATTATCAAGCGTGCCGTAAGGAATTCATCTCGCTATTACGCCACAAAAATGGTTTGAAAAGAGCGTTTAGCTTGATGCATCGCTACGGTGTGCTAGCGTCATATTTTCCTGAATGGAATGCGATAGAGGGGCAGATGCAATTTGACATGCACAATGCCTATACAGTGGATGAACATGCCTTTAAATTGCTGCAATGTGTTGATAGTTTCACCGCAACAAAGACAGAGAGAAAGCTCATTGCGAGTATATACAACGAGCATAAGTTGAAACATATTCTCGCAATTGCAGGGTTGTGTCATGACTTAAATGGTAAACAAACCCACGAAGTCAATGACTTTAGTGCCATGTTCGCCAAGGAATTTGCACTTTTACACGGTTTAAAACGCTCAGAAGTCGAGCTGATATATTGGCTTGTTGCCAATCAAAATTTGCTTACTAGCACGGTTCAAACTCGTGATATCCAAGAGCCAGAGGTCGTTCGTTCAGTAGCAAAATTAATTAGAACAGAAACTAAACTCAACGCATTATATTGTTTTACCGTTGCTGACCTGATGGCTACCAATGATCAGTGCTGGAATGAATGGCAAGAAAGTTTACTTAATGAACTCTATTTTGCCCTGCGAGAGGCACTTAAGAATGGCGTTGAAAATGTCTTTGAGCAACGTGTTGTTATTCGTGAAAACAAGCAAGATGCACTCAAAGCATTAATTGAATTAGGTCAACAAGAGCAAGACATACTTGAACTCTGGTCAACCATACCGTCTAGTTTCTTCAGCTCTAATCAAGTGGAGGAAATTGTTCAATTTAGCGAGAACATTTTAACAAGTGAACAAGTAGACTGCGTCGTTTCACTGTCAGAAAATCCGTACCTCGAGTGCAACAACTTGCTGGTTTATTCACAAGACAGAAATATGTTATTCGTTGATTTATTTAATAATTTATCGGCACTTAAAGTACGAGTTAAAGAAGCTCAACTTTACAAAACTAAGAATGGCAAAGTGCTAGAGGTCATAAAAATTCTCGATCATAACAACGATCCAATTACTGACTCATATCGTGAGAAGCAAGTGATATCACGCATTGAACAAATACTAGGAAATGAAAGTGTTAATTTTAAGCCGAAAGTACCCAAACATGTTAGTACGTTTGACAACTCACCAGATGTCGACTTTTTACCAACACAAAAACAAAACCGAGAGTTACTTAAAATTAATACTCTGAATAACCCATTGTTTATCGAAAAGATTTGTGAAGTATTCCGTAAAAAGCAACTAACTGTTCACTCCGCCAGAATTAGCACGCTGGGCGAGAGCGCCGAAAATGTGTTTTCTGTTTCTACAATAAGTAATGATGCAATGACTGAGCAAGACAGGCGAGAGCTCACCGAACTTTTGATAGATAAGATAGCTTAGCTTATGTTCAATCGAATAAGCGTGCCGACATTAACAGCTTATAGGCCCTCTATTGGGTTTGAAGCTCTGACCCTAAATTTTGAAGTATAAAAAGCCCTGACATTGCTGTCAGGGCCATATGTAATAATTGAATTAGCCTATAAATTATCTCATATAGCAGCTATGAGTAAAAAGTATAGGAAAACTAGGTTATGGGAATAATTAACTTAATCTCTAAACCGCCTGCGGGATTATTGTTAAGCTCTATGCTGCCACTATGTGCATCTATAACTTCTTTGCAGATACTTAACCCTATTCCACTTCCTTTCTCTTTAGTTGAGTAATAAGGCAAAAATGCTTTTTGCATAACATCACTACTCATTCCTGGGCCGTGATCGCGAAACGTCATATGCAACTGTTCATCACTAACGCTAACTGTCACTTCACAAGGCTTCTCTGGAGATATTTCATTGGCATTTTTGAGTATATTAATAAGGACTTGTTCAAGTTGACTAGCATCAGCATTTATCAATAGCGGCTTATCTTTCGCATGCAAGGTAAAGTGATACAAAGGTATGAGTTGCTCTAATGTTAGCATCAAATCAAATCGTTGTTTTTGCGGTGTCGATAACCGCGCTAAGCGACTATAGTTTTGGATAAATGCCGACAATTTTTCAATACGACTTGAAATCGTACTAAACACTCTGTCGAGTTGCGGCTGGTCAAGCTTATCAGCCAATATTTTGCCACTTGTGCACATTGAACTGATAGGTGCTATTGAGTTGTTTAATTCATGATTAATTACTCTGATCACTTTTTTCCACGTTTTTAATTCTTGATCATGTAACTCTTTCGTCATTGGCTTTAGCAACAACAATTGATGACCTGCACCATGCAGTCGCAAGGCATGGCGAGATAAATGCCAACTCTGGTAATAATCACTACGATCAGGATCAGGAAGTTGAATAATGGCATTATTTTTGGGTTGATGTTCGCGTAAGTGAGGGCGATGAGCTTCTATGATTTCTCGTAAATTACCGCCTATCAGCTCCCGCGTATGAAAGAAGTGCAACGCCGCTATGTTAGCAAATATCACGCTTCCTCGATGATTGAACAGCACAGTAACAACATCAGATGCATTGACAACTTTATCTAACAACAATTCACGCTGAAACAGTGTTTGTTTTTCTGTTCTTAGCTTATCGGTTGTTTGATTGAATAAATCAATGAGCAGACTATCTTGATTATTTTTGGTGTAGGGCAAACTAATCGAAAAATCACCATCTTGCAGACTTCGAAGCCCACCTTCCAATATATCAGTTAACTTTTTATGTTGTTGGTTAGCACGATAAACCACGCGAAAAAATAGCCAAAAAAGCAATAATATTATGATAATAAACGTTGATAAGTTGTCTGGGTATAAAAGCCAAACTGAGCTCAGCACAAGGGCATTAAGCAACACTATTTGAACAATAAACATATACTTCTCAATCGTCTTTGGTGACTTGGATTTGATACTTTTCAATGCGACGGTAAAGCGCTTGACGACTAAGCCCAAGCTCTTCCGCCGCGTGTTTAATCACACCGTTATGTTTTTCAATAGCCAGCGCTATTCGTTCTTGTTCACTTTGTGATGCTTGGTTAAAATCTGATGTAAAACAACTGTCGTCTATACACCCATTCTCAGCAAATATTTTCGCTCGCTCACATGCATTTTGGAGTTCCCTGACATTACCGGGCCAGTGATATGACAGTATATGGCTTTTTGCTTTTTCAGAGAGTTCAAACCCCTCTCCTATAAAGTGTTTAGCTAGCGGTAATATATCCTCTTTACGCTGCTTCAGTGGTGTTAAATGCAGCTCAATAACATTGAGCCGATAGTATAAATCTTCCCTAAACGTGCCATTGTTCACCGCAAGTTTTAGGTCTGCATTGGTCGCACTGATAACTCGCACATCAACTCTTAATGTTTTACTTGAGCCTAATTTCTCAAACTCTCCTGTTTGCAGAACCCTAAGTAACTTCATTTGACCTGCAAGGGTTAAGTTACCAATTTCATCGAGGAATAAGGTTCCACCATCTGCCGCTTCAAAACGTCCTTGCCGTTGCTCATTCGCCCCCGTGTATGCACCTTTTTCTGCGCCAAATAACTCCGCTTCCATTAAATCCTGAGGTAATGCTCCCATATTTACTTTTACAAATGGCGCATATTGTCGAGCAGATTGAGCATGAATATGGTCAGCAAGTTTTTCTTTACCTGTACCATTTGCACCAGTGATTAATACATTAACATCTGCACTGGCCACTTTATTGGCATTGTCGATTAAGTTAGCCATAGCATCACTCTTATAGATAAGCGTTGATTGACCACTATCAGCTTGCTTTGAGACATTTTCTTGAACAGAAGCACTGTCAGCGCTCTTACGGCAATGCTCCGCCACCGTATCCAACAACTTTCGGTCATCCCATGGTTTTTGCAGGTAGTCAGCCGCACCAGACTTGATCAATTCAACAGCATTTTCTAATTGGCTCCATGCGGTAATTAAGATAATAGGAAGCTGAGGTTTTAAGGCTCGCAACTCATAAAACAACGACACCCCTTCGTCTCCAGACGTAGCGCTGTAAGCAAAGTTCATGTCTTGAATGACCAAGTCTATCGATTGACGGCTTACCACAAGCGTAGCGTCACGCTTATTAGACGCGGTTACGACTTGATAGTTGTGCAGAGATAACAACAAATCTAGTGCATCGAGGATATCTGGATTGTCATCAACGATAAGAATTCGAGACATGGTATTCCTAATAAATTACGCTAACCCCAAAAATTGGAGGCCCACACAGGGCATCCATATTTTTACAGCTTATAGTTACTGTTAAACGGTACGAGTGGCAATTACTGGTGGAATATTACTGGTTTTTTTCGCTGGCAACCATGTTGCTATCGTACTTGCCATAAACATAATGCCAATACCGATTAAACTTAACTCAATACTGGGTTTGCTTAAGCTTATATACTGACTCAACAATATATTAAACCCGATTGCAGCAGCAATACCTAGAATACAACCAAGTACATACACTAGCCAGTTCTCGGTTAACACATACAGCAAAATGTCTTTTTTTGATGCACCAAGTGCTCTGCGTATCCCAATCAGTCGAGTTTGCTGCGTCATGTGAAATTGTGCATAGGCATAGCTGCTGATAGCTGTAATTAAAATCATCAACACTACTAATGTTGTAAATAAGCTAGCCAGTCCTTGATCTGTTTGGTAAAAGTTGCTGATATGCTCTCGCATCGTATATATGTTATAAATATCACGCTCTGGTTGTACCGCTAAGATAACATCAGTGACATTTTTCCGGACACTTTCCATCATCCCTGGTGCTACATTGATTACATAATGCTGGGTAATACCGTCAAAATAAATCGGATTGTTGAAAAACATCGCGTATTGTTTATCCATGCCAAATCGTGGATTAATTACCATATTGCCAACCACACCAACAACTAGCCCTAAGTTTGTCATTTGACCAACAGCAGACTTATCTGGATATAGTGCCTTAGCTAATGCATCGGTTATCACAACATTTGGCCTAACCTCGTTAGTTGGATCATGAATATCATTTTCGTTTAGTAAGCGTCCATCAAGCAATTTTAAACCAAATACCTCGGTTAAATTGTAACGTGTATAAAATACGGCAACGTAATTCAAATGATTGTCAGTTTGCAACGCTTCTGGGTTATCAACGGGATTTACATTACTGTTCCAACCACCATGCTGAATAGGCAATTGCACACTTGGCGCAATACCTTTTACACCAGGCATAGCTTCAATTTTTGCAAAATCTTCTAGCGTAATAGAACGATAATAGTCGCTGTCTTTGTATGCTCCTGACGTTGGTAACATTTCAACGACCAACGTATTGTCCAAGTCTAACCCAGTTTGTTGCGATAGTTTTTCTTGGGTATCTAGCGCAAGAATTCCGCTATTAACGATAAGTCCTAATGTTAATGCTAACTGGAGAACTAATAGTCCTGTGGTAAATTTTCTCAATAATAAGGATTTAATTAGTGCTTTAATATTCATGTTACTTTCCTTTGTCCTTATTTCAGCTCAGCTGAGATTGTGTAGCGGTTTGCGCGGTATATTGCGTAAAATGAACTAAGGTTGGCAGTAACAATTGACAACAACACTCCAGCTAGCAAAGTATTAGCATTTAGCACAGCTAAGTTTCGTAAATTAGGTAGCATTTCTATTGATAGCGCAAGGAAAAGCCCACTGAGGCCAATGGCAGTGAGGCTAATAACAGCCCCTAATACGGTACTTTCAATCATACCTTGCATTAATACCTGTTGTTTGCTCGCACCAATAGCGCGGCGAAGACCAACTTCAAATTTTCCAGCATGAAAACGAGAAAGAAGTAAACTACTGGCGTTAAAGACACATACAATAAGAAACAGTGCCGTAGCGATAGCAAAAGCAAGTATCTTGTCATCAACAACTTCTTGTTTTGCTAACCATTGGTTAACATCATTTAACTCATTACGAATAGCTAATGGGTGTTCACCTGAGTCTTTCAGAGTTTGACTATAATTATCTAAATATTGCTGAAATTGTGCTTTATCAGCGTTCGTGGGTAACTCCACCCATGCCTGTAAATAATAAACATTGCGTTCTCGGGTTTGTGGCATATGTTGCCAACTATCAGCAGCCGACGTTCTCGCTTGCGCGCGCCAGTTTTGGTCGATAACAGTTTCCAGCGGTATGTACAAATCATCCGTTTGATCAAACGCGCGATTTTCTGTTGCGTGGTAATATTTAGGACGAAGATCCCATTGCGCTAAAATGCCGATAACAGTGAACAATTCGCCAGCAATTTCTAACGTTTTCCCGACATTATTACCGCCGCCAAACACTTCTTGGTTCATGTTGTGGCCAATAACCACCACCTGACCTGTATTTTCAGAAAACCCTTCGCCATAAGCAAACGGTGCGTTAGTTAATGCAAAGAAGCCATGTGTTGTAGCCCTAACCTTACCTGAACGTCGTGACAAGCTTGCTGATGCAGAGTCTCGTACATAGGCACTTGTTTCAAACATCACGAAAGAATGTTTTGGAATGCTAGACTCCTCTATCATCATGGCATCACGATAACGCAAGATGTAAAGCGGTTCGCCATGCGTGTTATTCTCGTTGGGCCATGTATTCATACTGACATGAAAGAGTTGATTACTCTTTTCAGGAATAGGATCGCCCGACATCACTGATATCAAGGCATAGTTAGCACAAACCAGCCCAACGCCAACTGATAACGTCAATAGCACTAAGGCATATAATGAAGGCGCTCGCTTAAAGTTAATGAGAGCTAATTTCAAGTAATAGCTAAGCATTAGCGGCCTCCTTGGCTTCTACTGGCGCATAAATTTTAGCATCAGTAATTTGCCCATCAACAATTTGCACATTGCGATTAACTTCTCGTGCTTGGTCTGGGTCATGGGTCACCATAATAATGGTCGTGCCATCTTGGTTTAGCCTATGTAATAGCTCCATGACTTGGCGCGCCATTAACGAGTCTAAGTTACCTGTAGGTTCATCTGCGAGTAATATTTTAGGACTGCCAGCCAGTGCTCGTGCAATCGCCACACGTTGCTGTTGTCCACCAGATAGCTGACTAGGCAAGTAATCCAAGCGCGCCGCTAAGCCTACTTTTTCTAACGCATATTCAACGCGCTCTTTGCGCTCTGCTTTACTAAAACCACGGTAGCGCAACGGCATATCAACATTATCGGCAATACTGTAATCGGGAATTAGATTGTAATTTTGAAAAATAAATCCAATTTTTTCATTACGTAAACTTGAAAGTTGGGTGTCATTCATGCCTTTTACACTAATACCATCAAGGAGATAATCGCCTTGATCAAAGTTATCTAGTAAACCCGCAACGTTTAGAAAAGTTGACTTACCCGAACCCGAAGGTCCCGTTACCGCAACAAACTCTCCTTGTTCAACGGTCAATGAAAAATCTCGAAGTCCATGGGTTTGAATGGTTTCAGAGCGATAAATTCTTGAAATACTGTTCATTACTAACATAGTGTGTTCCTTTATGTTTCTTCGCTAAGCCTTGTTGTGGCTCAGTGCGGTATATTTATTTAATGCGAATGTGTTTTGCTTGTTGGAAACCTTCATAGTCAGAAATGATCAGACGATCTCCCTCGGCTACACCGGCAATTAGTTCGACATATTCAACGCTGGTTGAGCCAACCGTTATAGGTATCTGTTTGCCCTCTTGTTCAATCACCCGATAAGCAAATTTACCGCCCATAGAGCCGATAAAAGCACCCTTTTTGACCATTAATACGTCAGATTTCTTTTCAAACTCAATGCGAGCATTCAAGCGTTGGTTTTGCCGTAAGTTCACAGCGCTTGAATCTAAAATTTTTGCACGTACTTTTACTTGGCTCGCTTCTATTTCAGGTGAAATAGCCACGACTTCACCGCTTACATTGCTGTTACCTATTTTCATTGACACTGTTAAGCCTAAGCCTAAATCATCAGCATAAAATTCAGGAACGCTTAACTCAGCTTCGTATTCAGATAAGTCAACAATACTCATTACAGGGGTATTGGCGGCCACACTATTGCGCTGTGCAACCAACCAGTTGCCAACAACGCCTGCCACAGGGGCTTTAATACTCAGTTGTTCTTGACGACGTAAAAGCTCATTTAACACCAATTGCTGCTTTTCGACTTCAAATTCACGGTTTTTACTTTCAAAGACTAATCGTTCTTGTGCCAGCGCAACACGCTTCTCTGCATGTATAAAATTGCGCTTGGCATCATCTAGGCGATCTTTGCTTTTCAGCCAATCAACTTGACTCATCACTTGCTTTTCGTATGAACGCTCAGCACGCTCTTGCTCTCGCTTAGCGACATTAAACTCTGATAAAGTTGCATTTAATTGGCGCTCTAAATCAAGCTTTAATTCCTTATCACTTAATTCGCCACGCTTGGTATCAATTTTCAATTGCGCTAGCAAGCTACGCTGTTGATCAATAAGCGCATAAAGTTCAGGGCTATCAAGCTTTGCGACAACTTGATGTTGAGATACAGTTTCACCAGGTTTAGCAAGCAGCGTCACTTTACCTTTTTCCGTGCTGTATAACTGAGGCGCATTTGCGGCAACTACCTTGCCATTAACAGCAACGTCGCGGATTAATTCGCCTTTGATCACCGACGCAAATATTAAGTCTTCAGCATCCACATTTTGGATCGCTGAACTCCATTGACTAAACACAGGAGCGGCTAAATAAAAGGCACCTGTCACAAGTAAAAGTGCAACTAGCCACTTAGGTGATAGTGTTCTTTTAGTGGGTATGATGGCTTCATCTTGTCCTGACGTGCTCGCTATCATATTTTTTCCTCGCTATTTAGATTCTACAAGAGTAAACAGCAGGGTTGATACCAACATCAAATCAAACCTATCTAGTTGTAATTATTGAATATTTTAAAACTTAAATTTTGTATAACTGTCCGAACGGACACAAGAATTGTCCAAAAGTGTCCGCGGACACAGCACAATGGACACGTGAATAATTACGCTTAAGTTAGCAAACTAAAATACCAAGATACTATTTGATTATTATGTGAACTGCAGTCTGTTGATATATGGCGAACACTTGAGTGTAACGGTATGATTTTGGAGAGAAACAAAAGAATTTTAGATAACCAACAAGCCGTTTTTTTGTTAAAGGCGTCTTGGACAACTATTGTCCTGAAATGAAAAACCCCCGCATTGCTGCGAGGGCTCATTAAATGTGTTGAGTTAGCCGATAAGCCGGGTTCTGTACTCTTCCTAAGAAAAGGGACAATCATTCGTCTAGGCCTTAAATCGCTCTAAGGCTCAAGCAACCTACCCGGTTTCAACGCGAGCCACGCCATACGAAACCCTATTTGGTCTTGCTCCGAGTGGAGTTTACCCTGCTGCCAACTGTTACCAGTGGCCCGGTGCGCTCTTACCGCACCCTTTCACCCTTACCTGTACTTCCGAAGAAGTCATCGGCGGTCTTCTCTCTGCTGCACTTGTCGTCGGCTTACGCCGCCCAGACGTTATCTGGCACTCTGCTCTGTGGAGCCCGGACTTTCCTCCCCTTTATCTGTCTATCTAATGCCGAAACATTAAATACAACGATAAAGCAGCGATTGTCTGGCTAACTCGGCGCGCATTCTATCTTAATCTCACCGCTTTCGCCACTGACCTTACAAATAATAAAACTCAACCTGTCGTTGAATGTCATGACAAAAGTCATATGCAATTGATGACAATCGTCTCTTATCTGAATTTGAAAGCTTTCGCACAATAACACTCGACAACTCCACAAGGTTCTAAAAAAGGAAATTTATGATGAAAAAGTCAATTTTACTAGCAGTGTTAATCAGCGGTTCGACAATGGCAGATCAAGCATCAGTAGATGCCATTGAACAAGCATCAATGCAGCTTAATCAAACTCAACTCATTCAGTTGGCAGAGCAAACTTCTGGATACGATCAAGCACTTGCTCATTATCGATTAGCAATTGCACAAAACTTAAATGCCGAAACAAGTGCTGCTGAGAGCTCTCTAGATGACGCAATGGGGGCGCTTGAAGTTATGACTGAACAAACCCCTGATAATGCAGAGGCATGGGCGCTACTTGCACAAGTTTATGGTTACAAAATTAGCTTCTCACCTATGAAGGCGGTGTATTACGGGCCAAAGTCAGGTGAAGCTTTATCGAAAGCGTATAACCTAGCACCCAACAACCCTCGCGTTCATCTTGTTAAAGCGGTCAGTGAATACAACTCTCCAGCCATGTTTGGTGGTAGCAAAAAAGCAGCAGTTGCATCATTAGACAAGGCAATTGAATTATTCGTTAGCGACAGCGCGACAGGTACTCAATGGGGACATGCTGAAGCCTATGTATGGCGTGGTTTAGCAAAATTAAGCTTAAACGAAGACGACGCTGCTATTGCCGACTTTGAACAAGCAATTGAGCTTGAACCAGACTACGGTTGGCCACAGTTTTTGATTAGTCAAAATAAGTAACAGCCAACACCTCTGACATTCACCCCACCATGCCCACTTACTCTCACAAACAGTGAAGTGGGCAACGTAATTTCTATTATTTTCAAGAGCACTCAACACTCTAAGTAAAGGACAAATGACATGGCTTATTTATTTTTAGTATTGGCTATCTTTAGCGAAGTCGCTGCAACACTGTCATTAAAAGCCTCCAACGGCTGGCAGCATACGGGTTATGGCATGGCATCCATCGGCCTATATACCGTTGCAGGTATATTTTTGTCATTCACATTAAAGTCCATGAGCGTGGGCATTACCTACGCTATTTGGTCGGGTGTCGGCATCGCACTTGTTTGTATTGCTTCTGTTTATTTGTGGCAACAGAAATTTGATGGCTTTGCTTACGCTGGAATTACTTTGATTGGCCTCGGCACGTTGCTAATAACAGCGAAATCAAACGTAGTAATTCAGTAAAAAGCTACAAACTCTTCATAGCACTATGAAGAATTGGCCGCATTCAACTCGAGACCATTTTTTTGAGACATCGTGAACGACGATTCTCTGTGAAAATAGGAATTAAGACGAGGTTCATGACAAAAGTCATATTCAATTGGTGACAATCGTCCCTTACCTCAAGTTGTTAGCTTTTAGATAATGAAACTAAACAACTCATACCAAGATTAAAGGAATAAGAACATGAAAACACTTGAACAATACCGAGAAGAATTTAAACAAAAGAAATTAATGACAATGCCACTAGCAGGCACCATCGTATGGTTTGTTTTAGGTTGCATGGCCTTGGTACTGCCTCAAGAGAAAATGGTGTTGCCACTATATATAGGCACTGGTTCCATCTTTTACCTTGCCTTATTTCTTTCAAAGTTCACTGGTGAGAAATTGTTAGTCAAAAGCGCAGAGATGAACCCATTTGACAAACTGTTTTTATATACCATGGTGATGTCGTTGTTTTGCTTTTCAATGGCTATTCCATTTGGCATGCAAGACTTTACCTCGCTGCCTATGACCATCGGTATTTTAGCTGGCCTAATGTGGCTACCTATTTCTTGGACGATTCAACACAACGTTGGCATTGTGCATACGACATTACGCACCCTATTAATCGTGATTGCGTGGTTTGCTTTCCCTGATGATCGTTTTGTGACAATCCCTTTTATCATTGTTTTTGTTTACATCATTAGCCTCACGCAACTTTATTTGCGACACAAAAAAGTTCATGCATTACTTGCTACGCCTGTGGCAAATTCGTAAAAAAATCGATACCTTAGAGAAAACGGAGGTTAATGTGACTGATTCTTTCAAACATGCATTGGTGGACAACAGAAACCCATATTGGCTATGGGGACCACTCGCATTTTCCATCTTTTACTTTTTGCCATTAATCTTCAATCTAGAATATTTTATCGGCATCAGAATCCTTGGTGTCGCTGTCATTTATCTCACCTTTTTGATGCTTTACAAGAAAGCGATTTACGCTCGAGGTGAGGAGGCACTAGTGCCTGTATTGTCGCTAATTATACTTTGCATTGCGGGCACGTATGTTACGCCAGGAACCCAAGCGTTATTTGGCTATGCAGCCTACTTTTGTGGTTTTAACTTTAGATTTACGAAAGCGATTCAAGGCTTAATTGGCATACTTTTAGCGATCGTGTTATCGGCAAACTTATTCTCTTATATGGATGCCTTTTTCTTGGCACCCGCGCTAATTGTTTCTATCGGTATGTTTTTCTTCGGCCAAGCAGAGCGTAAAGACCGCATACATCAAGCAAAAGAAGTCGTTAGCCAACAAAAAGTAGAGCAATATGCAGCGGTTGCTGAACGCGAACGAATCGCTAGAGACTTACATGACCTTGTCGGCCATTCCCTCTCTTCTATCGCGCTTAAGGCCAATCTAGCGGAAAAGCTCATTGATAAGGCGCAATACGACAAAGCATCAAATGAAATTCATGAAGTCGCTGAGCTTTCAAGAGATATTTTATCGCAGGTAAGGGAAGCGGTATCTGGCCTTAAGAAATACAATTTGTCTGAGCAACTCAACAAACTCATTGATGAGTTAAAAAACCAAGGATTTGATGTCACAACATCGATTGAGCTACCTAACATGGCTCCGCAAGTTGAGTCTTCGCTGCAACTTATTTGCACTGAGCTAGTGACCAATATCATGCGCCACAGTGACGGGGATGCAGTCAACATATCTATTTCATCAGAGACAAAAGATAGTGAAAAGTTGATCGTTTCAATCTCTGATAATGGCAAAGAGAAAAACTTCGAGTGGGGCAATGGCCTCTCAGGAATTAAGGAGCGCTGCCAAGAGATCAACGCTCAATTTACCACCACTTATCAAAACGGTTTCAACGCCGAAATTGCCGTAGGAAGTTAGGGTATGACAAAAATACTTATTGCTGAAGATCAAGCCATGGTGCGCGGTGCATTGTCGGCATTATTAAGTCTTGAAGACGATATTGAAGTAGTAGCTGAGGCAGCCAACGGGCAGGAAGCTCTCGCCCTAACACAGCAAATTGATATCGACATTGTGTTAACCGATATCGAAATGCCATTGATGACAGGCATTGAGTTAGCCGAAAAACTAGCGACAACCAAGCCCGAATTAAAAACCATAATAATGACGACCTTTTCGCGCGCTGGTTATATCAAGCGCGCACTAAAATGTGGCGTAATGGGTTTTATTTTGAAAGAGGCTGATTCCGAAGAACTAGTCGAAGCAGTAAAAAACGTCAGTGAAGGAAAAAAAGTCTTTAACGCCGAGCTTGCGTTAACGGCGCTAGACGACAATGATCCATTAAGCGAAAAAGAACGAAAGGCATTGAAACTGGCAAGTGACGGTTTGAAAACTGCGGAAATCGCAGAGCAACTGTTTTTATCTCAAGGTACTATTCGCAACTACTTGTCAGAAGCGATTGCAAAACTTAATGCCACTAACCGCGTTGATGCCGCGAGAATTGCACGTCAGAAAGGCTGGTTGTAGCGAGAGATAACAATGCTGCCTGAAGCACTTCAGCCCTAAAATACTAGGAAATGCTATTTATCTCTCCATGAAGCCACAGCATTGCATGTTCCCTGTCGGTGAAAAACTCTATATTTTGCTGTAAGAGCGATGGTGAGCGCTGCAGAATAATATCTTTTTGTACTTGCGAGCTAATAATAAACGCTTTGGCAACAATGGGTTGTTTAGACATCCATTGGTTGTATTCATTGAGCAACTGATAAGCTTCTGGGGTGCCCCCTTCTAGCTCAAGATCATCTATTAACATGGCAAATGGCTTACCAGCGAGTATATTCAACTTGTCTTTAACAGCGTTTATGTAGCCGCTACAGCCCAACTCGTTGAAACTGCCCGCTAACGTGCTTTCAATAATACTGCCGGTGAGTACGACACTAAATTCACCATGAGAAATCATAGCACTCCTTAATACAGCTCACCTTACTTTAAAGAGAGCGCAAAATCATACAATGTATTCTTCTTTACACCATATATTTTAGCAGCTACCGCGCAAGCTTTCTTCGGCGGCAACTCTTCTAACAAAATTTTTAATGTATTGACGATTTCAGGAGAGATGGCATTAGGGTCGATTTGCTTGCCCTCGATAATCAGTACCATTTCGCCTTTCAGCTGGTTCGCGTCTTCACTTAACCAAGTGACAAAGCCCGCCGCCGAATCCGAACGAATTGTCTCAAACGTTTTCGTTAGTTCACGTGCAATGACAATTTGACGATCTGCACCTAGTACTTCGACAATATCTTTGACCGTATCAATAGCACGTCTGGGCGCATCGTAAAAGACCATAGTACGAGATTCATTTTCTAATGCTCTCAGTACCGACTGACGTGCCCCTGATTTACTTGGTAAGAAGCCCTCAAAAGTAAATCTGTCTGTAGGTAAGCCAGCAACCGAAAGCGCGGTAATTGCTGCGCACGCTCCGGGAACAGGAACGACGGCTAAATCATTTTGTTTCAAGAATTTAACGATGTGAAAGCCAGGGTCACTAATTAACGGGGTTCCTGCATCTGAAACTAACGCAATGCTCTTACCTTCCTTCAACCAGTCGCTAATTTGCTCTTGTCGTTGGCGTTCATTATGGTCATGCAAGGAAAACGTCTTTGCTTTAATGCTAAATGCCGTTAAAAGTTTTTGAGTATGACGCGTGTCCTCACAAGCAATAAGATCGACGCCAGCAAGCACATCTAGGGCTCGTTGGGTAATATCGGCTAAGTTTCCAATGGGTGTTGAAACTACGTATAAGGTGCTTGGGGATACTTGAAATTCAGTCATTTAGGCTTAACAGTTGAGTGTCTATGGGATGAAGTTTATTATAAACCCAACCCTTAACGCACGGATTTCTCATAAGTGTTGTCAGAAAAGCTGAAACGTCAACTTTGCCAAGCATCATGCTCAGGCCTTTTCATCGCCCTACTCGCTAGCTGTTCCTCTCCTCAAGTGAGCCAGCAACCACAAGCTGAGAAAGAGGTTTTGCCCACTGTAAAACCAGCAGAAACGGCATTTGATTTCATAGCCTTAAGTAAAAACCAGCGCGGTACTCAAGCAAGTGAAACCTTAGTAAATGCGAGTGAGCGCTATTTGTTAGAAGAAGATTTTATCTCTGGGTTATGGTTAGCCAATCAAATAGAGCCCGTTTTCTCGACAGGGGTTGAGGATAACGCATCCACCCTTTATCGAATTTACCTCGTGCAGGCACAAGCACTATTTGCGTTAGACAAAACTCTCCAGTCACTTGCTAAGCTAGAACAGATAGACGAATTAACTGTTGCCAAAACGGCAACGTATTACCGGACTCTAGCGGCCGTGAAAAAAGCTCGTAACCTCCCTGTGCTTTCATTAGCGGCAAGGCTTCAGGAATTTCCTTTACTTAATGAGAATGAAGAGCAAAGACTAGAAGATATTTGGGCACAATTTCAATCGCTTACACCTTGGCAATTATCGCAATTAAAGTCAGAGAAACTTCCTTTTGCTGATGGCTGGGTTAGGTTAACTCAATTTGCGAATCAATTTGGCGATAACAACGACAGATTCAAGCGATCGTTAAGCCAATGGCAGCGCTTATTCCCAACACACCCTGCTCATGTACTCTTACCAAATATACAAAGTACCATTGATAGCCAAGTATTTAACTATCAGGACATTGCTGTCATTCTGCCATTGAGTGGCAAACAAACCGCGGCAGGTAATGCTGCACAACAAGGTATTCTGGCAGCATATGGCAACGACAAAACCAGTAAACTCCATTTCTTCGACGCGGAAACGCTTGACTGGTCAACACTAGAAGAGACACTTTTAGCGTTGAATATCGACTTTGTCGTTGGCCCTCTTCTGCGCAAGCATGTAGATAGCTACTTAGCGATTGAACAACTCACCATTCCAACTTTATTACTTAATTTGCCACAAAGCCAACCTTTAAAACCTCACCAGTTTGCCATTTCAATGCGTCCAGAAGATGAAGCTGTTCAAGCAGCGTCAACATTAGCTAAGAAAGACTTCGAGATGCCAATAGTATTGATGCATCAAGACCCTGTCAGCGAGCGTATTGCCAACACTTTTATTCAAGAATGGCAAAGCATTACCGGAGAAGCACCTCGACTAATGCCCTTTTCTAAAGGCAAAAAGATGCAAACCATGTTGAAAACTGCACTTGGTGTTGAACAAAGTGAAGAACGTATCAAGGACCTTAATCGTCGTATAAAGTACACCATTAAGTCAGATGTTCGTAACCGACGTGATGTCGACATGATTTACATTGTTGGCTCACCAACACAAACCCGCGTCTTAAAACCTTATGTCGATGTCAGTATTAGCCCATTTGCTGATGCTATTCCTATGTTTGCTAGTAGCCGTAGTCACAGCGTTAAAATTGACGAGGGCGACACACGAGATTTGGCCGGCTTAAGCTTTACCGAAATGCCATGGCTACTTGCCAGTAAACAGCAAAATAAATCGCTTATTAGTCAATCAAAGTCGTTATTTCCTCAGCGCAGTGATAGCCTTCAGCGCATATTTGCCATGGGTTACGATGCACTTGGCTTAGTTAACAAAGTGAACTTAATGCAGCAGCGCAGTTACATCCGCCATTATGGTCAAGTCGGGGTGTTACAGCTAAACCAGAACAATATACTCACCCGCAGTCTGCTTTGGGGTCGATACCAAAAAGAGAGTGTGACTGAAGTTGCAATGGATTAAGAATCTCACCACAAAGGCCATTGGTGACAATACCGAAGCCCTCGCTGCTGACTACCTAAAAGTACAGGGGCTGACATTAGCCACTAAGAACTATTCAAGTAAATATGGCGAGATCGATCTTATTTGTCAGGACGGACAAACTTGGGTCTTTGTTGAAGTCAAATATCGACGAAGCACTGCTTATGGTGGCGCCGTTTCAACAATATCTGCCAGTAAGCAACAAAAACTGAAACTTTGTGCCTCTTTTTATCTCCAACAATTGGGGATAAATGAATATAATACCTCGTGTCGTTTTGATGTGGTGGCATTACAGGGTGAGCTTACCCAACCACAAATAACTTGGCTGAAAAACGCCTTTTAAGGAGCTAATACGCTTATGTTAGAGCGGATCAAAAGTAACTTTACCGAAAGCATTCAAACAAAAATTGCTGCGAGCGAAGCCCTAGCTGTTCCAATAGAACAAGCAGGAATGGTAATGGTGCAAGCCTTACTCAATGGTAAAAAAATCTTAAGCTGTGGTAACGGTGGTTCAGCAGGTGATGCGCAGCACTTTTCTTCAGAACTATTGAACCGCTATGAAACTGAGCGCCCAAGCCTTCCAGCCGTAGCATTAACTACCGATACATCGACATTAACTTCAATCGCTAACGACTACCATTACGATGAAATTTTTTCTAAGCAGATTCGTGCATTAGGTAACAATGGCGATATCTTACTGGCTATCTCAACCAGCGGTAACTCTAAAAACGTCATCAAAGCGATTGAGGCTGCGGTAGCTCGTGATATGCCAATTATTGCGCTTACAGGTCGCGATGGTGGCGATATTGCCGGTTTACTTGGTGATAACGATGTAGAGATTCGCGTGCCTTCTGCAAGAACAGCACGAATTCAAGAAGTACACTTGCTAGTAATCCACTGTTTATGTGAAATTATTGACACTACTTTGTTCCCACAATCAGAGGATTAATTTGTGAAAGTCGTAAAACTAGCTGCGATAGCTGCAACAGTTACAATCCTTCAAGGGTGCGTAGCTGCAGCCGTTGTTGGAGTTGCTGGTGGCGCCACCGTCATAGCCGATAAACGCAGCGTTGGCACTCAGTTGGACGATCAGCGTATAGAATTAGATGCCTACGCTAAACTGTCTGAACATCAAGGTTTAAGTGACAATACCAACCTGCAAATTACCAGCATGAATGGTTCTGTACTAGTTGTTGGGCAAGCACCAAATACTTATCTACGTGATGAAGCAATAAAGATCATCAAAGCAATAGACGGTGTAGACCAAATACACAATCAAATTCGCCTCGGAAATAAGGTGTCTATCGCAACGAAAAGTAACGATGTGTGGCTAACGTCTAAAGTTAAAACAGCGCTCTTTAAAAGTGACAGGTTAGACGCAACTAACATAAAAGTGGTTACTGAAAATGCAGAAGTCTTTCTGATGGGACTAGTTAGCCGTAATCAAGCTGATACCGCGGTAGAGATTACTCGCAATATTAGCGGTGTTAACCGTGTCGTGAAAGCATTTGAATACCAATAACCATAGTATTTAAGCAAATACTATTGATAGAAAAATCCCGCGATTGCGGGATTTTTTTGTTTCTGTAGCTAAATCTCATTACTACCAAGATTAACCACCTAATCATTCAATTTTGTATTTAGCCATCAATCAAAGTTCGGTTATCTAAAGCGCATATTTGTTGAGTGTTTCAATATCGAAAAGTATGTAATTTTCAGGAAATTAATCGACTAATTTAGAGTAATTTAGAGTAATTTAGAGTAATTACTTGAAAGGGCACTATAACTAAGGAAGAATATAGATGTCCCTATTCATCATAACTACACAAGGAATGTCTAATTATGATTCTTACTGTTATTGCACTGTCTGGAATTATTGTCGGCTATCTAAAAACAAAGTTTCAATACTTCTGTATCATCGGGCTCATTTCATTATTGGCAATAAATATCGTCTTCGATTTTTCACCAATTAGTCATTTGTACCAACAACACTCATATAAAATATTTATTTGTGCCGCAATTCATTTGATTCTGTATGAACTGACCTTTCGAAACATTGAATTCATCAAACACAAAGTTAGTTTTTGAATAAACGAAAATAAAAAATCCCGCACTTGGCGGGATTTTTTATTACGTCTTTTGTATTTAAATTTCTAAAGAAGCTATTACTCTGTCACTTCTTCAGCAGCAGCTTCGGTAGGGCGAGATAAGAAAATTTCACGTAAACGCGTATCAATTTCGTTAGCGATTTCTGGGTTTTCTTTTAAGAACTTAACCGCATTTGCTTTACCTTGGCCAATCTTGTCGCCATTGTAGCTGTACCAAGCACCCGCTTTCTCAACCATTTTGTTTTGTACACCAAGGTCAATTAACTCACCTAAGTTATTGATACCTTCACCGTACAAAATTTGGAATTCAACTTGTTTAAACGGAGGAGCAATCTTGTTTTTAACCACTTTAACGCGAGTTTCGTTACCGACAATTTCGTCACCGTTTTTAACCGCACCGATACGACGAATGTCTAAGCGTACAGAGGCGTAGAACTTAAGTGCGTTACCACCTGTAGTCGTTTCAGGGTTACCGAACATTACACCAATCTTCATACGAATTTGGTTAATGAAGATCATCATTGTATTTGATTGCTTCAAGTTAGCTGTTAGCTTACGCATTGCTTGAGATAACATACGTGCTTGAAGACCCATGTGAGAATCCCCCATGTCACCTTCAATTTCAGCTTTAGGTGTTAGCGCTGCTACTGAGTCAACAACGATAACGTCAACAGCACCAGAACGCGTTAACATGTCACAAATCTCTAACGCTTGCTCACCCGTATCCGGTTGTGACACAAGTAAATCGTTAATGTTAACACCTAACTTCTCAGCGTAGATTGGGTCTAACGCGTGCTCAGCATCAACGAAAGCACAAACTTTACCATTACGCTGTGCTTCAGCAATCACTTCAAGCGTTAAGGTTGTTTTACCACTTGACTCAGGACCGTAAATTTCAACAACACGTCCCATTGGTAAACCGCCTGCACCTAATGCAATGTCTAAGCCCAAAGAGCCTGTTGAAATTGTTTCAACATCCATGCTGCGGTTTTCACCTAACTTCATGATTGAGCCTTTACCGAACTGACGTTCAATTTGGCTTAATGCAGCAGAGAGTGCTTTTTCTTTATTCTGGTCCATTTATCGCTCCGAGAAACTTTTTGACTAATCTTGTTAAGTTGCAAACAAGTATACTGTCCATTCATACAGTATCAAGTGTTTTTTTTCATTATTACTTATTAAAATCTTTTTTGACTTTTAAGCAACTGTTTATAAAGACTAAATATTACTTTTATATTTTTAACTATTTTTCTCCCCATCGTTTTAACAGGTAATATACAGTGATTTGTTCAGTGCTTTTACAGTAAATTTTTTACAGCTTTCAATCCCAGTTTTTGGCATAATGCGTGTTGATTTTTGTTTCAACAATAATAATATCCCGCTATGACATCAGCTAATCCAGATCATGCTTCGCACACGCCAATGATGCGTCAATACCTCAAGATTAAAGCGGAATTTCCCAATATCTTAGTGTTCTATCGCATGGGCGATTTTTACGAATTATTTTATGATGATGCCAAGCGCGCTGCTGATTTAATGGATATTTCATTAACGGCACGCGGCAAGTCTGGAGGGAACGCTATTCCTATGGCTGGTGTTCCTTATCATGCGGTTGAAACCTATTTAGCCAAGTTAGTTCAGCTAGGCGAATCGGTCGCTATTTGTGAACAGGTTGGCGATCCTGCGACCAGTAAAGGGCCAGTTGAACGTAAAGTAGTCAGAATCGTCACACCTGGTACCGTCAGTGACGAAGCGTTATTAACCGACAGACAAGACAATCTCATTGTCGCAATTGCCGAGACCAAGTCTGGCTTTGGTTTAGCATACTTAGACATGACTAGCGGTCGCTTTGTTATTAATGAACCTAGAACAGCAGAGCAACTTCAAGCCGAACTGCAACGTTTGTCGCCAGCCGAGCTGCTCTACCCAGAGCATTTTTCAAAACCCGAGCTGCTTGATAGCTACAAAGGTTTACGACGCAGACCAGAATGGGACTACGATTTAGATACTGCTAAAACATTACTGACTAAACAGTTTCAAACCAAAGAATTAACAGGGTTTGGCGTCGAAGGCAACGATCGCGGGCTAGCGGCAGCGGGTTGTTTATTAAGTTACGTGCAAGACAGTCAACGAACAGCATTACCCCATATTCGTTCGATTATCGCTGAATCGAGCCAAAGCGGTGTTATTTTAGATGCTGCGACTCGACGCAACCTTGAACTAACCCAAAATTTACATGGTGGCACTGAGAGCACGTTAGCGTCTGTGCTTGATCAATCTTCAACACCTATGGGCTCTCGTTTACTTAAACGCTGGTTGCATTTTCCACTGCGCAATATTGCCGTATTAACGGCGCGTCAAACATCGGTAGCCGCAATTATTGATGACGACTTACAGCCAGCTTTGCAGCCTGTATTAAAGCAAATAGGTGATGTAGAGCGTATCGTAGCGCGTATTGCACTTCGCAGCGCCCGCCCAAGAGACTTTGCTCGCCTGAGAAATGCGTTGGGTCAGTTACCAGAAATACATGATGTTTTAGCGGAAAGCAGCAGCGAGTCGCTAAAGAATATCGTCACGAATATGCCGCTAATGGACGATATCTATCAGCTGCTGTCGCATGCCATAATCGACAACCCACCAGTCCTTATTCGCGACGGCGGTGTAATCGCCCCTGGCTACCATCAAGAGCTAGACACCTTGCGTGACCTTAGCCAAGGTGCGACTAACTTCCTTGCTGAAATCGAGCAAAGAGAAAAAGAGCGCACCGGTATCCAAACCTTAAAGGTAGGTTACAACAAGGTTCACGGCTTCTTTATTGAAGTCAGTAAAGCCTCTTCAGGACAAGTACCAGCAGAATATATTCGTCGCCAAACCCTTAAAAATAACGAACGCTATATCACTGAAGAATTAAAAGCACATGAAGAAACCGTACTCACCGCACAAAGCCGTTTCTTAGCACTTGAAAAACGCTTATACGACGAATTGTTCGATAAAGTTATGCCGCAAATTGCCACGCTACAGACCTTGGCAGAAGCAATAGCAGAATTAGATGTCCTGAACACTTTCGCAGAGCGCGCTGAAACGCTGAACTATGTGAAACCAACACTAGTTCAAGAAAAAGGCATTGCCATTGAGCAGGGTCGCCACCCAGTGGTAGAACAAATGACCACAGAAGCCTTCATTGCCAATCCAGTGCTTTTAGACGATAGCCGAGAAATGTTGATCATTACCGGACCTAATATGGGTGGTAAATCAACTTACATGCGTCAAACCGCTCTTATTGTGCTACTTGCCCATGTTGGTTGTTTCGTGCCTGCTGATAGCGCGAAAATTGGTGTAGTAGATCGTATTTTTACTCGAATTGGCGCTTCTGACGATCTCGCCAGTGGACGTTCAACCTTTATGGTTGAGATGACAGAAACCGCTAACATCTTGCACAATGCCACAGATCGCAGCCTTATCTTACTGGACGAAATTGGTCGCGGCACCAGTACATATGATGGCTTATCACTTGCTTGGGCAGTAGCTGAAATGCTCGCGCTAAAAACAAAAGCATTCACGTTATTCGCCAGCCACTATTTTGAGCTCACTCTATTGGCGGAGCAAATTGCCACGCTCGCCAATGTCCACCTTGATGCCGTAGAGCATGACGACAACATTATCTTTATGCACGCAGTACAAGAAGGTGCAGCGAGTAAAAGTTTTGGTTTACAAGTGGCTCAACTTGCAGGCATTCCAAAGCACGTTATTAGCCGTGCGAAACAGCGTTTATCTGAATTGGAGTCACAGCAAGCGCCAACGGTAATGCAAGCCACACCAGTATTTGAACAGCTGCCATTGATGGATGTGGACCATCCAGTTGTCGACGAGCTAAAACAGTTAGATCTTGACGATTTGACGCCTAAGCAAGCGCACGACTTGTTATATCAGCTAAAAGCTAAGCTCTAATTAAGTTAGAGTTAAACAATTAGGCGGCGAAAAAATGATTAGCGTCAATCAAAGATTGTCGCTATCTACTCTGTCAGTGTTATAGTGGAGGCAGTTGATACTTGCGCTTAGCACATAGTGCATAGCGCACAGAAATAACACTTTTACTCAAAGACACATCACTATGTCATTAAATCTACCCATCACTATTTCTGCAGAAAAAACAGTGAGTGAAGCATTGGAACTTTCCAAGCAAGCACTCGAACGTATTGAGGCTTGGGCTAACTTCGAAACTATGAAAGCCAGCTGGTACGAAGATGAAGACTTACACTTACGCTGTCAAATCACCTTAGTCTCTGAAGATACCTTCGACAGTAAGTTTGCATCGTTGAAGATGCCAGAATGGCAAGTGAATCTAACCGAAAAAAGTGCAAGAAAAATAGTCACATTGGCTGAAAAGCAACATATTATTATTGCTATCGACGAATCCTACACCAGCGCGCAACCTGATAAAGAGCAAGCAAGCTCTTGGATTGGCTCAGATGTACAAATCAATGTGCAAACATTGATAAGAAAGCAACTGTTAATGCTCGCTCAAGAACATGAGCTAGCTCCAATAGACTAGCATATTGCCGTTTAGTCTACTCAAAGTTAAAGGCTATAAAATCGCTCTCTAAGTCAAGGAACTAGCTAAGATATTAGGATACCTAAAAAATTATTGCTCAAAGCCATTCGAATTGGGCTAGAATTGCTAGTTATTCGTAAAGCCTAAACGGCTAAGCTATGTGTAAAGAACTTCGCTTAGCCCCACACTATTTCTCATATCTATATTTTGTAGGAGCATTCTCATGGCACTAACTATTGCCCCAAACCAAACCTCCATAAAATCTAAAGCAGCTGTTGCTTGGGCAGCAGGTGAACCGCTAAAAATGGAAGAAGTGGATGTTGAACTTCCAAAGGCAGGTGAAGTACTCGTTCGCATCGTCGCTACAGGTGTTTGCCACACCGATGCTTTTACATTATCAGGTGATGATCCTGAAGGTATTTTCCCTTCAATTTTAGGCCATGAAGGTGGCGGTATCGTTGAAATGGTTGGCGAAGGCGTTACTAGCGTTGAAGTCGGCGACCACGTCATCCCACTTTATACTGCAGAATGTGGCGAGTGTAAGTTCTGCAAGTCAGGTAAAACTAACTTATGCCAGGCAGTAAGAGAAACTCAAGGTAAAGGCTTAATGCCAGATGGTACATCACGTTTTTCTATCAACGGTGAGCCAATTTATCACTACATGGGCTGCTCTACATTCTCTGAATACACGGTATTACCAGAAATTTCATTAGCTAAGGTTAATAAAGCGGCACCGTTAGAAGAAGTCTGTTTATTGGGATGTGGTGTGACAACTGGCATGGGCGCAGTGCTTAATACCGCGAAAGTGCAAGCAGGGGACACCGTCGCTATTTTTGGTTTAGGTGGTATTGGGCTTTCGGCAATTATCGGTGCGAAAATGGCTGGTGCAAGCCGTATTATCGGTATAGATATTAACGATAGTAAATTCGATCTCGCTAAGCAATTAGGTGCTACTGACTTAATAAACCCTAACGAGTTCGATAAACCAATCCAAGAAGTGATTGTAGAAATGACTGATGGCGGTGTTGATTTCTCATTTGAGTGTATCGGCAATGTAAATGTTATGCGTCAAGCATTAGAGTGTTGTCACAAAGGTTGGGGAGAATCTGTGATTATTGGCGTAGCAGGCGCAGGTCAGGAGATTTCAACCCGTCCATTCCAATTGGTTACTGGCCGCGTATGGCGGGGCTCAGCATTCGGTGGTGTAAAAGGCCGCAGTGAATTACCACAAATTGTAGAACAATATTTAGCAGGTGAATTTGGCTTACAAGAATTTATTACGCATACCATGTCACTTGCCGAAGTAAATGAAGCATTCGATCTTATGCATGAAGGTAA
Source organism: uncultured Thalassotalea sp. (assembly GCA_947492575.1). Classification (GTDB taxonomy): domain Bacteria; phylum Pseudomonadota; class Gammaproteobacteria; order Enterobacterales; family Alteromonadaceae; genus Thalassotalea_F. Next base: position 336,782 of record CANLNK010000001.1, on the reverse strand, counting down.
GAGTATTCGTAGCGTAGTTCATATGAACCGCTAGTACTTTCTTATTTAATTCACAAACGGAGAAGTTAATTCATGCCCCTAGAACTAGTAAGTCAGGCTAAGGTATGCGGTGGGCTACACCAACAGTTCAACCACTCTGCTGAGACATTGAATTGCACGATGCGCTTTGCTATTTTTCTGCCGCCACAAGCGAACGAGAGCAACAAAGTACCTGTGCTCTATTGGCTATCAGGCTTAACCTGCACTGATGAAAATTTTATGCAAAAAGCTGGTGCATTCAAACGCGCGGCTGAACTAGGGATCGCAATAGTTGCGCCTGATACAAGCCCTCGCGGAGAAGATGTAGCAGACGATGACGGTTACGATATGGGTAAAGGTGCAGGCTTTTACCTCAACGCGACTCAACAACCTTGGGCAGCTCACTATCAAATGTATGATTACGTGGTTGATGAACTACCCAAGTTAATTGAAAGTAATTTCCCAGTAAGCTCAATCAAATCCATCTCAGGCCATAGTATGGGGGGACATGGTGCTTTAACTATAGGTTTAAAGAATCCCGATACTTACCGCGCGATCTCTGCGTTTGCTCCTATCGGCAATCCAGTTAATTGTCCGTGGGGGCAAAAGGCGTTTACGTCTTACCTTGGTGATAATCAGCAAGACTGGCTGGCATACGATGCGAGTGAATTACTCCGAAAAAGTAGTGCTGCAATTAATGTTTTGGTCGATCAAGGTGATGCCGATACATTTTTGGCAGAGCAACTGCACCCTGAAAGCTTAATTGATGCTGCAAATAACTACGAAGGAAACTTTGAGTTAAGGATGCAGCCAGGTTATGACCATAGCTATTATTTCATCTCCAGTTTTATTGATGATCACCTAAACTTCCATGCGGCTAACTTACTTGCGAGTTAACAACCGAAGTTTGGAATTGCAGTCATGTGACAGTTAATCATCAACCCTAACAAGATTAAGAATTGGCCTAGATACTCAATAGAGAGTACTAGGCTTTTTTTGTGTCATCAAAATGTTGCTAACTTGTCACTTAAACGGAATTCAAAAAACTACAAAGCAGCTATTAGCAAAAAGGTTAAGTAGTTGTTCGTTTTCAAACACTAGCTTATAGGTTATTGAACCGTAATATGTTTTTCAAAGCCTTATGACACAAGGTGGAATCAACGTTCACATTAGTTTACAAAGTCTTCGATTCCAACGCAATAACAGTATGATTTTTGATCGAGTGAAACTTTACTAACCCAATTACATTCGTATAATTGCCGCCGATTTTGCAGCCGCAAATCACAATATTTTCATATCGAGGTAGTAATGAAAAAGTATATGTCAGTTATCGCTCTTGTTATTGCAGCAGCAAGCGCTAATGCTTCAACTGCAAATGTAGAGCTAATCGGAAAAAACACATCTGTTGAAACCAACTTATGCTTAACCGCAGCGCACCATGGCTACGACGCTGTATCAGCCGAGATAAAAGCAAGCAATGGCAAACTTGCTTCAACTAAATGTAATGGCAAAGACATCAAGGCTTTTGCCAAATCATTCGCGACTAAAGCACCAGCCAAAGCAATTAACATGAAAGTTATCAGCGGCAACAACTCAATGGAAAGCCAGCTTTGTATGAAAGCTGTAAAAGAGGGTGTGAACACTGTAGGGCACCGCAGAAATTCTTTGAAGTGTAACGGCCTTTCAGTAGATAGCTTCGTTAAATCAGTAAAGCGTTCATAAGCAGCTATATTGGTGTGATTGAATAGTTTCTGTATGAAACAAACTCACGATAAGCCAGCGACTGCGCAGGCTTATCGTGAGTAACGTACTCAAACTTCCGGGCAGTTTTTCTGCTCGACAATCTGGTTTCTTCCTTGCGCTTTCGCGCGATAGAGAGCCTCATCTGCACAACTCAAAATTGATTTAACAGTGTGCCTTCCTGACACTTCAATTAGACCTATTGATACAGAAATAACATGTTCATCAGGTATTGATTTTAATCGAGATGAGAGCTTTAGTACCCGCATCCGAAATTCCTCGAGAAAGACCTTACTCTGTTCAATGTCCCTATCTTTAAAAACAAACAAAAACTCTTCCCCTCCTAATCTTCCTAACTGGGCGACAGTTTTTAGCTTTTTAAGCGAGAGTAGAGCAAAGGCCTTTAAAACATCGTCGCCGACTGCATGCCCATATCTGTCATTTATGGTTTTAAAATGATCTAAATCCAACATAGCCACAGAAAATTTTGTTTCATCGTACTTAACACAGTCGTTTGCATAATTTTCCAAGTATTCGACTATTCTGCTGCGAGAGAACAACCGTGTTAGGCCATCGGTGTTAAGGCTCTTTTCGAGGCAATTAGAATATCTCCTGTTTTTTATGTAAATCACAAGCAACAATATACTTATCAGTAACATGGAGAATGCTAATCCCATCATAAGAAAGAACTGGCTATGTTTGATTTCAATTGTTTCTTTCTGTAATGCATTGATTTTATTCAAGCGCTGATTTTCAAGCTCAGTAAAGTAAGTATAGAATTTTACTCTCAAAGCACTCATCGCAACCTTGTCACTTTCTTTTAATGATTTATCTTTGAGATCTGCACTCTCCTTCGCTTTTAGATACGCCTGCTCAAAATCTTTGTCAGCGAAACTTATTTGTGCTGCTATTTCTAGTAACAGTTTTTTCTGTTCTAACGTTGGCTTCGCCCCCTCTATATTTACTGCTCTTGCATGCATTAATTTAGCACTGTCAAAGTCTTTCAATGTGAGATAAATATTGGCAGATGCAATATAAATATTAAGCTGAACACTCAATTCCTCTATACCTTGAGAAGCCACAGATAGCTTAGCAAGGTATTCATAGACCTCCTCGTATAGGCTTAATGTGGCACTCAAGTTGGCAAGTTCAAGGTAAGTTTGAGATAGGACTACACTATCATTCAATTCTTCAGCCAAACCTAAAGCTTGAAATAAGTAATGGCGACTACTTGGAAAATTATTGCTCTTTTGGTAAGCCCGTCCTAACTGAAGTAGAGCTCGATTAGCCAATATCTTATTACCATTACTAGTTGCAAACTCTAGCCATTCGTTTAAATAGCGAATCGCTTCTCGGTAAGCACCAAGTTCGACGTGATACTCCCCTAAACGACCAGCAATATGAGCGGATGGAACTTGGGTTTGGTGTTCTGTAGATAATTGATAGGCTTCAGTTAACGTTTGAATTGCAGGGTAATATAACCCTACGCTCCACTCGATAATTGAGGTAGTTAACATACAGCCAAGCTGAAGCTGGACTATGTTTTGTTCCACAGCCCAGTGATACACGATTTTTGTATAACGCAATGCTTCAACAGGCTTGCCAAGCATCTCTAATAATCGAGCTTTAGAAAGCAAGAGACGATAATAAAGCAGAGGCTGATAATCCGAATTTACAGTGTCCAACCCCGTCGTAACACTCGCTGTTGCTAATTCAAGCTTGCCTACCTTCATATATGCTAGGGTTAGAAGATAGTGTAAATCTGCTTGTGGTCTGTTATCTCTTAAAGCAGCCTCCTTCATTTCGATAAATTTAACAGGATTTTCATGCAACTTTTTTATTTCATCGACTATGTAGTCATTGGGTGCTAGTTGGAATTCCTGATCCTGACCGTAAGAAAGAAAACTCGCGAAGAGAAGCAACGCAAACCTGCTAATCATAAAACCTGCTTGCTCACATTATCTAATCAGTAAAGCTAACTATAGCTCAATCTAGCACCCTCAATTTAAATGATGAAGATTTAGCTTGAGTTAGGCTAAGACGTTTTGATACGTGCTATTCGTGAAATTAATGCAACCCATTAACATGGGAATAAAAGAAGAACCATTTTGCAGAAATGGCGTAATTTTAAAAAAGGATTTCATTACTATGAAACTATATGTGCTAACAGATCACAGATGAATAAGGCGCAGGGTTAGCCTTAGATATTGAGCAAGTTATAAAAACAAAAAAACCTGCTTAATAGCAGGTTCTTTAATGGTACCGGAGGCCGGACTTGAACCGGCACGCCCGCAAAGGCAACGGATTTTGAATTTAACAAAACCACCAGCAAACGACCCAACTTATTGATTTATAAAGGGTGCGTTTGTTGCAAAAAAGTGCAACAAACGCCTAAAAACGTCATCATTTTTAAGGCTTAGCTGAGCGTAATTTTGTCATAGGCATTAAGACCTTATTCATTAGTTTTCCTTATATAAAAAAACGCCCATTTACTATAGATGGGCAAATGAGAGCACTAACTAACAGAGGACTAGGCAGACTTAATGTCGGTCTTGTTATTGGTGGCGATTCATTCCTCAAAGTAAGCCTGTTAGTAATTATGAGGCTCTGTAGCTAGGAAGTTTAATTTTATTTATTGAAAGCAGAGTGATTCCGGTTAATTTTACGCGTAATTCGTAAGACTAAAATTTCTGAGCTATCCTATTAGCTACGTTGAAGGTGTTACATATATAAAACATGGACGTTTTACTCCAACGCTCACGATGGAGAATTATTATGGAACACATGTCATTTATCAAAAACGCACTCACTTCTACTTTATTATTGATTCTTTGTGGCTGTAGCAGCTCAAAAATAACTCTAGTAAATGAACCCACTTTTCCAACTACAGCAGAAGCTTTTGAAAATGATCAAAAGCCATTTGTTGGTGTAAAAGGGGTTCTGATTGCTGACAATCAAAAAGCGAAGGTATTAACAGAGCCAATTTTTGAACAAAGCCAAACAGCAGAGTCTGCGGCAAATACGGCCCACCGCCGCCCCTCATTAGATGAGTTTTCTTTAGAAATCCTTGCATACATCTTAAGCAATAACTCCCATGAATTTGTTATTCATGGAGGTGATTTATTAAATAACAGTTGCCTATCTGAGTTTCAGGATTCGGTTACGCTATTGAATAAATACAGTCAAAGTTGGTTTTTAGCTCCAGGAAACCATGATGGATACTTGCTAGGAATTTCTTCACCTATGCATATTTCTCGCTCTTTTAACCCTCTTAGGAATGGTCTTCTAGATGAGCGGGCAGGCTGGGCTTTGGCTTGCACAAATATTGTTAACAAGAGAGAGAACGGAACTACTGGCTTTTTCGATATTAAAAACTATAAAAAATATGAAGACTTGGTTGTTGATAAAAGAACGTTTAACAGATTGTACTTAAGAGAAATTGGGGTTCTCGACAACAACATACTTACCGCTAGAAAAAGCTTAAAAGGTGCTTACCAAGGCTACGAGCTAGTCTGCCAATCATATGAAGACAAATTACACCGAGGTTATCTAAAAGACGTGTGTTGGACTGAGTTTGACTCTGGTAGTAGGGAGTATAAAGCGACTAATAGCTTTACATTTAGTGGTGAACACGGCCTATATGAGCAATGGGAAGAGATGACTCCTTGGAAAAATTTTGTAGTGCAGAGGTTGCAAATAGAAAAGTCTAGTAATGAGACTATGGAAGTAATAATCCTTGATACATCCAGTTACTCTAATGGCCGAGCAGTAAATGAAGTGGGCGAATATAAATTTAATTCATTTGGGGCTGCTGACGCTGGTAATTTACCGAAAGAACAAAGACTAGTAGTCGAAAGATGGCTCAATAGTTCTTCTGCTAGTGAAATTATATTAGTAGGTCACCACCCGTTGCTGGATTTTGATGAAGAATCCTTTGATTTTGTTATTGAGCTTACATCTAATTATCCAGTCAGTATGTATATATCAGGCGATACGCATGACGGGTATGATGTGAGCCAATCTAAAAGTATTTATGAAAAGGGTGTCAGGGAGATTAACCTTGGCTCAACAATAGACGCCCCTATAGAGTATGCCATGTTGGGAGAATCTAAAAATAATAAAGCTTTAGTTAAGCGGTATAGCTTAACGCCACTTGATGAAACACGTAAAAATAAAAAAGGAATTAAAAAAACTAGTGTTATAAAAGGACTAAATAAGACCTATGCTTTATTTAATAATAAGCAGTGGGATAAATGTAATAAAGATTGGGAGTTTTCACATAAATCTACTCCCTATAATCCTTTGGGTGTAGCCACTGAAAAGCTATTTAATGATTTTGAACCACTAGCACGTCCTGTTGACTGGCTTGGCATTCATTATGTGTTAAATCCTTTTAGCATAAGAGATGTCCGTAATAAAAGTCTAGAAGCCTATAAAATTAGTAGGCTAGTATACCTTGCCGAGATCTTTAATGATCTTATGAACTACCATAATTTAGATAAGACAACGCTCTTAATTTCTCTAGAGCGTCAAGTTCAAAGTAGCTTACAAAATATTTCTGGGCGAGAGTTTACCATCTACAACGATGGCGGAGATGATCCTTTTAACGAAACCCTTTTAAATCTTGATAAATTGATTCAACAGTATAGGCAGGAAACAGCTGTATTTGAATCTCCGAATGACTTTAAAGTTTGTGCAGCTCTTTATGACGCAGAAAGAGAATATAGAGATAGTCTACTAGAGAGATTAAATGAGTAGCTTATTAGCTATTAAACATGAAGCTACTCGTTTGGGAGAGTTTTTATTAATCTAAAGTTCCGGCGGAAGAGAGAGCCAATGTCTTTTCTGCCAACTCAAGCCGATATCTTTTAAGTGCATCAGTTTTATCACTCGAATCACCTTTACCATACACATTATCAGCTTCAGTAATAGCTAGAGTCAGGACTTCAATGTCTCTCAGAAGTTCATTTCGAGAGGGTTTGCGATTTTCAAAAGCCTTAGTAACTTCAACTAAACCAGCCATCAAAGAGCAGCTATCATGATAAGCTTGGATATCAACTAGTGCTTTAGAAAGGGTATAGTCAGGGTTAGTCAACCCCGTTTCTAGAGCTGCTCTTTTCTTAGACCTACCGACTTCAATTGAACGGATAATTGTCGTTCCTAAAGCATCTGCATAAACTTCTTTATTGACTAAAGATTGAATGCCTGTAGCTGCGGCAGCACCAGCTGCAAGATCAGATGCAGTTTGAGCATGTGATATAACCGAGGCTGTACCAGCTAAAAGCATTGAGGCACTACCTGTAGCAACATTCCAAGTATGAGAGTTTGCAATAATTGTCGCTTTGTGAAAATTGCATTTTCTATCTGATAAGGCCATTGCCTTAGATATAAAATCATTGCGCTTTGACTGCTTGGAAGAACCATTAAAGTCTTCTGTGTCTAATTTATCTAAATCGATTATTCCATCAACATTGATGTAGCCATCAGTATTAGTTGATTGAGTCATTATTTGATCAGGGATGTAGTTTTTTGCAATGCTGCCGCAACCACTTAATATTAAAATAGAAAAAGTCAAAGTAAGTTTTTTCATTATGTTCTCCTCCGTTTTGATTTGATGGAGAACATCGCAAATTAAAGAAAAAAACAGCAACTCCTTTGCACAAATCACTCCACACATAGTTTAATAGTTAAGGTTCAGTGAACTTGTCAAGTTTGTTGTATTTTTACTATCAATCATCTTGGTTTATTACGAATTAATTGACTTTATCTCCCAATAAAAAAGCCCATCTATAGTAGATGGGCAAATAAGAGCACTAACTAACAGAGGACTAGGCCGACTTAATGTCGGTCTTTTTATTTTTGATCTTTCTTCATGGAAAGCTTGGTAAGGCTGTATTTAATAACAAAATAAACAGTGGCAAAAAGTACAATTGTATCAAAGCCAGCAATTGTTGGGATTAGCCAAATATGTTCACTCATAAGGAAAGCCCTTTTAACGTTTTCAAACCATAAATTTATTGGTATACGCTTTTACAGGTCACAGTTATTACTGATGCCTAGCTCATCATCGAACCAATCCGTAGCGCCGTGGCTATGATCGAACGTGGACATGCCTCCACTGTCATTTAACATGAAGCCCCAATCATGATCATCGGCTGGTGAAGAGTTGTCTAATCCCTGTGTTTCGGGGGTAAATATATCAGAGCTATCAATTAAAGATGATTCAGGAAAAGGATGTTCAATACAGTCATTCGTTGTTGTCATTTCAGTGTAACTAGAATCATCTACCACTGAATTTTCCAACGCGGCACATGTACCAAATACTAGTTCTATCTCGTCAACATCCGTAAAAAGATTATCGTTTTCTACTATCGAGGCATCATTGCCGTCAACAAATGCATCGCAGCTATCGAATAAAATTTTGGATAGTAATGTCGTCATGTCGCACCTATTTCGCTTTGTTTAAGTGCTATTTGACATTAATAATTTAAAAACGATTTGCAAACTTATTTTAATTAAATCGGTTTAAGCAATGAGATAACTGGTATTGAATAAAAGTTGTTGACTACTTTTACGTGTGGCTTTTTTCTTGTGCAGCCTAAACACTCAGCCTGTTTACGGTTGAACCACAGCAATAGCTAAAGCTGTGCAGGCAAACCATCTTATTTAATCCATAGTTTTTGCTCTTTACCCTCTGTTTGTAGAGTTTTAATAATGTAAAAGTAAGATGCTCAACTTAGCTACAGTTCGAGGTTTGGCATCAGTGGTTCGTCAACAACAAGGAAATATTACTGTAACCATCGATTCTAAAAAACTTTAAATTATGCTGAAGTTGCATTGTTGTTGATCAAGCAAAGCGACCACTACCGAAGTAAAGCAACGCTTTAACTTCAAATAAAAAGCAGTTATGAAATAACTCAATAAGTCGCGTATTAAGATAAATTGCGAAGCTAATTTTCTTAAGAAGCTGCGCCGTCCGAGTTCTGAGGACTAACCCAGATTCAGTTTTTGCTAGCAAAAATTTGGAGGAAAATGCGAAGCAGTTTATCTACAAACCCCAGACTTGCGAGGAACCGAGCTAGTGCTACGGCACTGCCAGCAACTGCATTTAAAATAGCAGAGCTGTTAGCGGCTGAATGTGGGTTAGTGCGCAGCACGAGAAGGCGCTTTTTATTTGCGCTTGTTAGCCGTTCTTGAAAAGAACATAAGCCAGTTATTACCGAAGGTAAGTCAAGACTGGCGGGGCGCTCAAGCGTTTTGGTTAAAGCGATGTTTTAACCGCTATCTCTGTTGATTGGGTTATTTACTGGTTAATTTTACTGGGTTAAATATCTCCAGTTGAACACCCAGTAAAAATAACCAGTAGCACTCTCAAATATTTTGCGCTCTTTGAACCTTTTTATCTCCTGTCATTAATTAAAGGAGATGAAATGAGCAATTCCAATATCAATACAACTAGTATTGCCAACACAAATGTTTATCAGAGATTTTTTGAAATAGATATGCTCTACAAGTTTTGGCTCAGCCCAAAGCTAAAGGGAACTGAGAAATTACGAATTGTATTAATCGTTGCCGCACGATTTGGTTTTGTTAGCGCTATAACTCTTACGTGGCTTTTCAAAATACAACGATACAAAGTATTAGAGTTCCTACGGCGACAAATAGAAGCCGGATATTTAAAAAAAGTAAACACGATTCGTGCACCAGATGGTGTTGTATTTTGTCTAACTCACTGTGGTGCTAGGTATGCTAGCGAGTTAATGAGTTTCGATATCTATTATCGCTCGTCAGAAAGCATAAACATGAATTCCATTGTTCATGACTCTATCATGCAGTTCGTTATGCTGGCAGGTGTTAATAATTATAATGCTAATAGTAATCACCAACCGATGTGGTCGGGCTTTGTCTCCGAAAGTGAATTCCGGGGCTGCTACCCATCAAGTTCAGTAAAACAGGTTGATGGTGTTGTCTTAAATTGCGACGGTACAGTCGCTTGTGTAGAGCTAGAAAACTCTTATAAGAGAAAATCGCAAACCCAACAAACATTATTAAAGCTAAGAGATGCTATGTTAGGGTCTCCAAAGTTATACGATAAAGCTTTCTTTATCGGAAGCTCAGACAAAGTATTTCAAGACACCCTGCGCTTTCAAGCTCAATTACTCGAAGAATTACCCAAACGCTTTAACAAAAAAACAAAATCCCCTTATTTAACAGAGCAAGAAGCAAGTGAGCTTCGGGATAAACTAATTTTTAGGACGAAATTTACAGATAAGATAAACCATTTATTTTACTCATAAAAAACGGCACCCTAAGGTGCCGTAATGTTATTCATCTTTAAGTAAATAAAGATGAATCGCTACTGATAGAATATATAGGCATATCATGGATATGAACCCATAGCCCCCCTTAATTTGGTAGCTTTCGTGTAGTGCGAAAAAACCAATCCAATCTGCAATTAACAGCACTATATTAATAGTGGCAAACAATTTAGCTGATTCAACTAGCACTTCTATCGCCCTACGAGTTTTGTGACCTAGTTTAAATTTCATGCAGCATGTCCTCCTAATTATTTAACTGCATAATTAAGTAGGAGCACGCTAGGCAGATTCGTGGAAATGTTTTTTGAGACCAGTTTCAATAATTAGCATCAGCCAAGCAGTCATCCAGCCACCAACTGCAATCACGAAACCGATATCACCAGAAAATGGATAGCCCCCATAGTTTTTTAAATTTGGAAATAATAAATCCACTGCGTAATAAGCCATGAATATATCTCCACACCTCATACACCAAAAACCAAAAACCAAAACGGTCTATCAAGAATATTAAATAATATTGCCAATTAGTCATGCAGTTTCCTCCTAAAATAAAATTGTCCTGCATGACTAAAAAGAAACGTTAGTGGGTAATTTGTGGTGTTTGAATGAAAAAAGCCAAGCAATGCTTGGCTATTCGCTTGTTGTTTTAATTCAACTACAATAACTCGAAATCACATTTACCTATTTTTTCTTTGGATTCCCAACGAGTCTCATCAAATTTGTCATATTTAAATTCATCTTCTTTATACGTAGTTTGATTTCTATTCCCAAAGAAATAACCTTGACTTCTATTTAAAACTCGACCTTTCCACAGCACCTTTTGGTTATTTTCAGATACGTACTCAATAAAGCCTAATTTATTGTCATAAGAGCAAACTTTATCACCTAATGAATAAGCTGCACTATATCGTAAACTCCACACTATTCTCCCTGCTGAGTTATATTCTTCTAATTCAGCTCTTTCCTTAGCAAGTTCACGCCTTATTTTTCGCTGCTTCTCAAGTTGCTGTTCACGAGCTATACGAGCATTCTCTTCATTACGGCGCTTGCTTTCTTCATACACACGTTCTTCTTGAATGCGTTGACCTTTTTGCTTCTCGAATTGCGCTTTCATTACTGGGAGTTTATCGGTAAAAGCTACGACATAGCTTTTTAATGCGGCGATAAACTCTTCATCAGTGAAACGACCTTTCATGTCATCAACAAAAGCTGTGCCCCAAAATTTCCTCTCTTCTACAGACATTGGTTTTAGAAAAGCATCAATCTTATTTAATTCCGAGTAGATTTTATCTAATGAGCCTTTTGAGTTGTCATAGGCTCTTTTTGTGCCCATGAATGTTACAGCATGATCATACGTGGTTTTTGTGATTCTGCATGTAGTAGAGTGCTCTATAGTCGAACTATTCGCATCACCACAGGTTGTATTTGGTAACGAACCAAGATTTAGGTTCAAGAGATCTCCATAGCCTTTTTTATGTCCTTCTTTACTAACATTAAAGTCTCCAAATACGCTCTCGTACAAAACTACAGGGCTATATTGAAAGCGCCTAAAGTTAATTTTTATACCTGAAGAAGTTAAAGCCTCAAGACCATCATGGTTTTGCGCTAACTCAGCCGCCATTTCTTGGGCTTCTACTTTTGTTTTCTCTGGAGTTGTCGTAACACAGCCAGTCAGTAAGATAGTGCTACCTAAAGTAAGAGGTAGAATAATATTCTTCATTTCTTCCCTATTATAATTATTTTTAACGTACAAACCTTTAACAACTTGATATTAAAGGTTTAAATCAAGAGAGCAACTATAAGAGTTTAGAGTTTAAATGCAACTAGAAGCTTTGACTGAAATGAGATGCGCTAATAATTTTAATGCTTTACGGTTCTTTTTGATTCAAAAATACAGCTAAAGCTTTTTAAACTTAGAATACAAAAAAGCAGGCACCAAGTGCCTGCTTCTTATTTTGCTCTGCCAGTTTTTACCATTAACATCCTCAACGCATTCGTGAACATGTTCAAACTAGAATTTCTAGTTCTAGATCTGATACACAGTTCGTCACAGCGATGCAATTACTTTATTAGCTCGCAGAAAATCGAACCAGCACCTATGTATTTACCAACAGCCAACATAATCCAGTTAAAGATATTAAGGACAAAAAATGGAAAGAAATAACAAAAGAGGCTGGCTTGTCTGGACTACGCTTTCACGATTTACGGCATAACTGGGCAACAAGACACGTTGAGTGTGGTACAGATCTCTTAGCATTAAAAGAACTTGGTGGGTGGCGGACACTTGAGATGGTGCAACGCTATGCACACCCTAGTAGAGACTATTTATCAGTTCAGGCTAGAAATATTGATGCGAAAAATAAAAATACTGAGGAGTTGAACAATGATGTTGAAACCAATTTGCTACAGAGCAAGAAACAGCTCAGAAGCAAAAAATCGTCAGTGTTTGCAACAATTTCAGTGAGAAAAGGTAATTTAGAAGTAATTGGCGAACCCCAAAAACAAAAAAACCTGCTTAATAGCAGGTTCTTAAATGGTACCGGAGGCCGGACTTGAACCGGCACGCCCGCAAAGGCAACGGATTTTGAATCCGTCGTGTCTACCAATTCCACCACTCCGGCAACACGTGCATTCGTTAATAACGAAAGAGACTGGCATTATACGAAAACTTACCTGCTTAGCAATAACTTTTATTCTTCACGGCTTTAATTGCCGAATATTCAACCAGATATGCCATCTCTAATTACACTCTCTCGACAATTCCTTTGTTCTTAGCGGTATTGCCAAGATATACTAGCTGGGTTTTTTCCAATTGTTTTCTGCATATGGCTAGTAAAGATAAATCGACGACAACTGATACTGAATTTGTACTCTACACGGAATTTCCACGTGCGGGATTCTTCCGACGTTTTGGCTCTTGGGTTTACGATGTGTTGATTGCCATCGCCGTTTATATGGTGGTTGGCGCTGTTAGTTTCGGGTTATTTGCTCTTGCTGCAAATATTGGCTTAGTGGATATGGGCCCTTACGAGCATTTAATCGATGTACAGCAAAACTCTATCTTATATAGCGCGCTAATTTACCTTTGGAACTTGGGCTGGGTTGCTTTCTTCTTTATCTATTTCTGGGCGAGAAGCGGTCAAACTATTGGCATGAAAGCGTGGAGACTACGGGTACAAAACCCTGATGGCACGTTAATTAGTAAGAAAACGGGACTTAAGCGTATTTTGCCAACACTGCTAGGTTTAGGAAACTTATTAGTGATTTTCGATCGCAAAAATAAACAAAGCTTGCAAGATAAACTAACCAACACAGAAGTTGTTGTGCTGTCGTTAGACGCAAACAAAAAGACGAAAATCTAAATCCTCGTTTCTAATAGCGCGTCATTTCTGACAACGCCCTTATTACTGATAAGGCATAGACTTTACTTGGAGCCAAGCGCTTAACTTGGCTCAAGTTATCAACTATCGAATAGTACTATCTAGGCTTTCTACGGATTAAGTAAACGGCAATTGTGACGAACAAGATACTTGGCATGACAGCGCCAAGCACTGGTGGCAATTGGTAAACAAGGCTCACGGAGCCGAAGACTTGGTTGGTAATGTGAAACAATAACCCTGTTAACACGCCCATCATAATTCTCGCCCCCATCGACACAGAGCGAAGTGGTCCGAATATAAACGACAACGCCATAAGCAACATCACTGCGACGGTTAATGGCTGCATAATTTTACGCCAGAATGCCAGTAAATAGCGGCTTTGGTCTTGATGGTTCTGCGACAAATAGTCTAGATAGCTGATTAAACCTTGTAATGACAATGACTCTGGCTTAACGGTTACCACACCCAGCTTTTCTGGTGTCAGGCTTGATTCCCACTCCATCACATTAAAGGTTTGCTCAACTACTTGCTGATTAGTGACTTTAGTATCTACTACATTAACTAGTTGCCATACATTGCCGTCAAAAGTTGCTGATTCTGCAGATAACCAACTCTCCAGTTTCAATGCCTGATTAAAGCGATAAACTTGGACTTTATTTAAGGTGCCTTGATCTTCTACTTCTGTGATGTGAACAAAATAATCGCCATCTTTGGCCCAAACACCGTTTTTAGAAGAAATCAGGCTACCTCCGGATATCGCTTGAGCCCTTAGTTCTCTAGCAGATGCCTCTCCAGCCGGTGCTAACCATTCACCAACTGCCATTGAAACGACAATAAGTACGACGGCGGTTTTCATCACCGACTGAATGATGCGCAACTTTGACAAACCTGCGGCTTGCATCACCACCAATTCACTGTTGCTCGCCAGCATACCTATACCAATTAAGCCGCCAATCAGCGCCGCCATTGGAAAGAATATCTCAACATCACGAGGAATTGCGTAAAGCACGTAGAGAGCAGCATGAGCCAATTCATAATCACCACGCCCTACATCACCCATTTGCTCTACAAATTTGATAATGCCGCTAACACTAACGAACACCATCAAGGTGATAAATGTCGTTGACGCAATAACACGCCCAATATAAGCATCAAGAATACGCATTATTGAGCCTCCCTCACCTTGCGAGCTTTCGGGAGTTTGGCTTTCAACCTTAAACCACTAGTGCGGCTCTTCATTAACAAACTCATACCAAGAATAAAGGCTAAAAGGTGCACTGGCCACAAGCCAACGTAATGCGGTATCGCACTGCCTTCAATACCTGAACGCATGGCGGTTAGCAATAGGAAGTAGGCTAAAAATAGCATCAACGCGGGTAACAATTTGGCGAACTTGCCCTGCCTTGGATTCACCACGCTAAGTGGCACAGCGACTAAGGTGAGGATAAGACACGCGAGCGGAAAAGCTAAGCGCCACTGAATTGCCGCTTGCGCGTCATGGGTTTCATCATTGAAGAGCTGGTTTGTTGCAACTGCACTTATTTTACGTCGTTTGTGCTCAACTTTTTGATCTTGAATCTGAATATAATACTTGTCGAACGCGACATCTCTAAACTCGCCTGATTGAGGATCACTTTGATAACGCGTTCCGTTTTCTAAAATTAGACGTTGTGATCCCGAGTCTTCTTCTTCCACTCGGCCACTATCCGCGTACACTAAACTTGAGTTAATGACACTAGCCTTATCACTGGTATCATCCGGCAATTGAGCAACAAATACTTTGTTTAACGAGTTATCTTCACGTGCCTTGTCTTGAATAAATACGACTGCTTTTTGGTTACCAGTTTTTTGGAAACGCCCAGCAACTAAGGCACTTAAGCCAGAATCTGCGGCTAATTGCTCTTTCACTTGATACTCATACTCAGACGCCATAGGCGCAAGGTAAAGTGTAAATAAGCCAGTAAATATGGCGGTAATAAAGCTCAACACTAGTGTTACGCGCACAACATACCACTCACTAACACCACAGGCATGCAGTACTGTCATTTCACTATCTGCATAG
Source organism: uncultured Thalassotalea sp. (assembly GCA_947492575.1). Taxonomy (GTDB): domain Bacteria; phylum Pseudomonadota; class Gammaproteobacteria; order Enterobacterales; family Alteromonadaceae; genus Thalassotalea_F. The sequence goes on along the minus strand of CANLNK010000001.1, from coordinate 321,264 downwards.
ACTCGCCCATAGGCGAGCAACACGCCGAGGAACAAACTGAGTGGTAACAACATACCGGCAAGGTCAGGCATTTTAAGCCCAATAAAGATCATCACTAGATGACCTGGAATGCCGCCTTCGGACGCATCATCGAGCACGCGCACAAATTTTTGGCTGATAAAAATGGTCATCAACACAAAGAAAACCGCTAACTGTGTTTTAGCAACTTCCTTTAACAGATAACGAAATACAATCACTTAAACCTCAAACTGACAACCATTAGCAAAAACTTAGTTTTTTTCTGACATTTGCGCAATTTTTAAGTAAAATTGCTATTTTTATACATAAGTAAATTAACTTGCTGATAGCTTACACCAGCAATGCGGCTATAATTATAGCCTTTAGCGCTATTGAATTCCTAGTAAGCATATCTGTTAATTAGAGATTTTAGCAAGTTAACCTGCGTTTAAACTTTCAAGTTTACATTTTAAGCAGGTAAATTAAGGTTGTCTCAAGGTATTTGGTTCTTACGGAAATTTCGGTAAGCTGTCAGCCATTGATAACCATAAATCGCGTAGAAAAATGGCCAATGCTATTTCGGTCATGGCAAAAAAACGCGAGTCAAAAATAGGCGAACTTAGGTTGCTCGCTTTTTTGAAAACGATTACACGCAAGTAGCCAGTAGGAGAATTCATGGAATTTAGTGTAAAAAGTGGTAGTCCAGAAAAACAACGTAGTGCTTGTATCGTTGTTGGCGTATTTGAGCCGAGACGATTATCTGCTATCGCTGAACAATTAGACGAAATAAGTGAAGGTTACATCAGTAACTTATTACGTCGTGGAGACTTAGAAGGTAAGTCAGGACAAATGTTATTACTTCATCATGTCCCGAATATTCTAAGCGAGCGTGTGTTATTGGTAGGTTGTGGTAAAGAACGAGAACTAGATGAACGCCAATACCGCCAAATCATCAGCAAAACGATTAATACCTTAAACGAAACAGGTTCAATGGAAGCAGTATGTTTCCTTTCAGAGCTTCACGTTAAAGGTCGCGATACTTATTGGAAAGTACGCCAAGCGGTAGAAGCAACTCAAGACTGTCTATACAGTTTCAACAGTTTAAAAACGCGTAAAGAAGAACCACGTCGCCCACTACGTAAGATTGTATTCAATGTGCCGACACGTCGTGAATTACCAATTGGTGAACGCGCGATTGCTCATGGTTTAGGTGTTTCAGAAGGTATTAGCACGTGTAAGAACGTAGCTAACATGCCACCGAATATCTGTAACCCTGCGTATTTAGCCGAGCAAGCTAAGATTCTTGAGAACGAATACGAAAAAATTAGCACTCACATCGTTGACGAAAAAGAGATGGGTGAGCTTGGTATGGGTTCATACCTTGCCGTTGGTCGCGGTTCAGTTAATGAATCTATGATGAGTGTCATTAACTATCAAGGCGGCGAAACTGACCAAGCACCTATCGTACTAGTAGGTAAAGGGTTAACGTTCGACTCAGGTGGTATCTCAATTAAGCCAGGCGAAGGCATGGACGAAATGAAATATGACATGGGTGGCGCTGCTGCAGTGTTAGGTGCAATGCACTCACTTGCCGAGTTGGATTTGCCTATCAATGTGATTGGCGTATTAGCAGGCTGTGAAAACATGCCAGATGCGAACGCTTACCGTCCGGGTGATATCTTAACGACAATGTCAGGTCAAACAGTTGAAGTACTAAATACTGATGCTGAAGGCCGACTTGTGCTATGTGATGCGTTAACTTATGTAGAGCGTTTCGAGCCTGAGGCGGTTATCGACGTTGCAACCTTAACAGGTGCCTGTATTGTCGCGCTTGGCAAGCACGCGACGGGCTTAATGAGTTCTCATAACCCGCTTGCACACGAGTTATTAAATGCTTCTGAGCAAAGTGGAGACCGCGCTTGGCGTTTACCACTGTGGGATGATTACCACGAGCAATTAGAAAGCCCGTTTGCCGACTTCACTAACTTAGGTGGCCGTGCAGCAGGTACTATTACAGCTGCGTGTTTCTTATCTAAGTTCACTAAGAAGTATAACTGGGCGCATTTGGATATCGCCGGTACGGCGTGGCGAAGCGGCGGTAAAGACAAAGGCTCAACAGGTCGCCCTGTTAATATGCTAACGCAGTTTTTACTAAACCGAAGCGGCGCAGAACAAGGTGAATAACGGTTAGTTATGTCAACTCAGGCGCTTTTTCACATTATGCCAGAGCAAGCAGGCGATAGCGCAGCATTGCGTTATGCCTGTGTGCTTGCAGCGAATTGTTATCGCCAGCAACAGAAAGTGTTTATTTTTACCGATAACCAACAACAAGCCCATGATGTAGACGAGTTACTCTGGTCATTTGAACCTGACAGCTTCGTACCACACAATTTAGTCGGCGAAGGCCCTAAATATGGCTCCCCGGTAGAAATTGGCTTCTCTGTACCAAAGGGTAAGCGCCCAGTACTGATTAACTTATCTGCCAATATGCCTGCGTTTGCAGGGCAATTTGCACAAGTACTGGATTTTGTTCCTGTTGCTGAAGCAGACAAACAACAAGCACGGGAGCGCTTCAAAAGCTGCCGTCAAATGGGCTTCCAAGTTGACACTGTCAACGTTAGCGCCTGATCTAATCAACTATTTAACGAATTAAACTAGCGAATACCTAAGATGGAAAAAACATTTAATCCTTCTGATATCGAACAAAAGCTTTACCAAAGCTGGGAAGAACAAGGCTATTTCAGCCCAACTGGTGAAGGCGATGGCTACAGCATTGCTATACCACCACCAAACGTAACCGGTAGCCTGCACATGGGGCACGCGTTCCAGCAAACCATCATGGATACTTTGATTCGCTACCAGCGTATGCAAGGTAAGAAAACCTTATGGCAGTCAGGTACTGACCATGCGGGCATTGCGACACAAATGGTAGTTGAGCGCAAAATCGCGGCGGAAGAAGAGAAAACACGTCACGATTATGGCCGAGATGCGTTTATTGAAAAAATCTGGGAATGGAAAGCAGAATCTGGTGGCAACATCGGACAACAAATGCGCCGCCTAGGTAACTCAATTGATTGGACGCGCGAACGCTTTACCATGGACGATGGTCTTTCTGAAGCCGTTAAAGAAGTTTTCGTTCGTTTATACAAAGACGACTTAATCTATCGCGGTAAGCGTCTAGTTAACTGGGATCCGAAACTACACACAGCGATTTCAGACTTAGAAGTTGAGAATAAAGACAAAAAAGGCCACATGTGGCACTTACGCTACCCGTTAGCTGATGGCGCAACAACGGCTGAAGGCAAGGACCACTTAGTCGTAGCAACAACTCGCCCTGAAACTATGCTAGGTGATACGGGTGTTGCTGTTAACCCTGAAGATCCCCGCTATAAAGACCTCATCGGTAAGCACGTTTTACTACCATTAGTGAACCGCTTAATTCCAATTGTTGGCGACGAGCATGCCGACATGGAAAAAGGCACAGGTTGTGTGAAAATCACACCAGCGCATGACTTCAACGATAATGAAATTGGTAAGCGTTGCGGCCTAGCCATGATTAACATCTTCGATAAAGATGCGGCAGTACTGAGCGAAGCAGAAGTTTACGATACCAACGGTGAGCCTGCTGAGCTATTCGATACTGCTTTACCTGCTGAATTTGCTGGTCTTGACCGCTTTGAAGCGCGAAAAGCTATTGTTGCTAAATTCGAAGGGCTAGGACTGTTAGAGAGTATTAAAGATCACGACTTAGTTGCCCCTTACGGCGACCGTTCAGGTGTGATTATTGAGCCATTATTAACAGACCAATGGTACGTACGTGTAGCACCATTAGCAAAGCCTGCGATTGAAGCAGTTGAAAATGGTGATATTGAGTTTGTACCTAAGCAGTACGAAAATATGTACTTCGCCTGGATGCGCGATATTCAAGATTGGTGTATCTCACGTCAACTTTGGTGGGGACACCGTATTCCTGCTTGGTATGACGAAAATGGCAACGTTTACGTTGGCCGTGATGAAGCAGAAGTACGAGCTGAAAATGGTTTAGCTGACGATGTTAAATTGAGCCAAGACGACGACGTACTCGACACTTGGTTCTCATCTGCATTGTGGACATTCTCGACGCTTGGTTGGCCAGAGAAAACACCAGAGCTTAAAGACTTCCACTCAACAGACGTGCTAGTGACAGGCTTCGACATCATCTTCTTCTGGGTTGCCCGTATGATCATGATGACAATGCACTTTGTCAAAGATGACGAAGGCAAGCCGCAAGTACCATTCAGGCAAGTTTATGTAACAGGCCTTATTCGCGATGAAAATGGCGACAAGATGTCTAAATCTAAGGGTAATGTCATTGACCCGCTAGATATGATTGACGGTATTTCGTTGGACGACTTATTAGCTAAACGTACAGGTAATATGATGCAGCCACAACTGGCTCAAAAGATTACTAAGCTAACGAAAAAAGAATTCCCAGAAGGCATTGAAGCACACGGTACTGACGCGCTGCGTTTCACCTTAGCGGCTCTTGCCTCTACCGGTCGTGATATTAGCTGGGATATGAAGCGTTTAGATGGTTACCGAAACTTCTGTAACAAACTCTGGAATGCGAGCCGTTACGTGCTAATGAATACTGAAGAGCACGACTGTGGTAAAGACGGTGGCGAGATAAAGTACTCGTTAGCGGACCGTTGGATTATGAGCCAATTCCAGCAAACAGTGAGTGCTGTGCATGAAGCGTTCAGAACGTTCCGTTTCGACTTAGCTTCACAAGCACTTTACGAATTCACATGGAACCAGTTCTGTGACTGGTACCTAGAATTAACAAAACCAGTATTATTTAAAGGCGACGAAGCAGAGCAGCGTGGTACACGCCATACGCTAGTAAACGTTTTAGAAGGTTTATTGCGATTAATGCACCCAATTATGCCTTACATTACTGAAACTATTTGGCAACGCGTTAGCCCGTTATCAACGTTTGCAACCAATGGCGAAAGCATCATGACACAAGCTTTCCCACAATTTGATGCAGCGTTAGTTGATGAGCAAGCACAAACTGACGTTGAATGGGTGAAACAGTTTATCGTCGCTATTCGTAACATCCGTGGTGAAATGGACATTGCGCCAAGCAAGCCATTACCAGTATTACTGAAGAACGTTAATGACGACGATAAGCGCCGCTTGAACGACAACGAACAGTTCTTAAGTTCATTAGCTAAGCTAGAGAGCATTACGCTACTAGCGGATGATGAAGAAGGTCCAGCATCTGCAAGTGCTGTAATCGGCAGTATGTCGTTACTGATTCCAATGGCTGGCCTTATCGACAAAGACGCTGAAATAGCTCGCTTATCAAAAGGCATCGAGAAGCTAGAAAAAGATGTTGCGAAAATTAGTGGCAAGCTAGGTAATGAAAATTTCGTTAGCAAAGCCCCAGAAGCAGTTATCGAAAAAGAAAAAGCAAAACTTGCCGAAGCAGAATCTGCATTAGGTAAAATGAAAGAGCAAAAAGCGCAGATCGAAGCTTTATAAGCGATTTTATCGACGCGTTCTGCCATATTTACAGCAACGTAAAATAATTGTTAAAAGGGTGTCATAAATACATGATGCCCTTTTCTTTTTTACATCATAAATCTGCAACATAAATTATTTATTTTTTTACAAGCAAATTCACTATCTCTGTGATAAGCTACATTCGCGTTGAGTTTTTGCGTTCGGATGAAGGTTTTAATTAGCTAGTAAGTAGTAAGTTAAGTCACCTGACGCGTTAGTGTTATTGGATACCTTCCTCTGTCTGTACTTTTGGGTAGAGGGCATTTACTCCGTGAACGGCGAATTATCGCTACAATTTTTAATTTATGGCTACGGGAATAAAGGTATGTCAGACACAGTAACTGGTAAAGTAAAGTTTTTTAACGAATCAAAAGGTTTCGGTTTCATCGAACAAGAAAACGGCCCAGATGTATTCGTTCACTTCAGCGCAATTCAAGGTGACGGTTTCCGCACTTTAACTGACGGTCAAGCAGTGTCATTCACTGTTGAACAAGGCCAAAAAGGTCCAGAAGCGAAAAACGTTAACGCACTTTAATCAGTAGCGTTTGCAAAACTAGTGTTTCGCAATAAGAATTAAAAAAAGCAGCCAATTGGCTGCTTTTTTTTGTCTATTGATTTATCCCATTATTTAGTTCGAAATGCACTAAATATGTGGTTTTACTAAATCGACAAGTGCATCGATGTGGTCATCTCTGTCATTTAGACATGGGATGTATTGATAGTCTTCACCACCCGCCTCGATAAACACCTCTTTATTTTCTTCAACCAGCTCTTCTAACGTTTCCAGGCAATCTGCACTGAATGCAGGGCTAGCAATCGCCACGCGCTTTACGCCGTCTTTAGCCAGCTGCTCTAACGTTTCATCAGTATAAGGTTTTAACCACTCTGCTTTACCAAAGCGCGACTGGAAGGTCATCACATAATCTTCTTCATTGAGTTCCAACGCTTCAGCCAACAATCTTGTAGTTTTAGCACAAAAGCAATAATACGGGTCACCATTTTCCAAAAATAGCTTCGGCATACCATGGTATGACAATACTAATTTTTCAGGTTTACCGTGAGCGTCAAAGTGCTCTTGTATCGAATTTGCCAGTGACCTTATGTACAACGGATGGTCGTGGTAGCCACTAATAAAATGAAGACTGGGGATCCAGCGCCACTGCTTAACTTCTGTAATTAGCGCATCAAAGGCTGATGCCGTTGTTGGGCCAGCAAATTGCGGGTACAGGGGCAAAACAATAATGTTATTGACGCCCTTTTGCTGAAAGCTCTTTAGTGCCTGACTCATCGAAGGATTACCATAGCGCATAGCCACTTCGACAGAAACGCCCTCACCAAATTCGTTGTGTAGGCGCTCTTTCACTTTCGCGGTTTGTTTATTCGAAATCGCCAGTAAAGGTGAACCTTCATCAGTCCAAATGCTCTCATACAACTTTGCAGACTTTGCAGGCCGAACCTGCAAAATAATGCAATGAAGAATAAACATCCAAACAAGGCGCGGTATCTCTACCACTCTAGGATCTGATAAGAACTCTTTTAAGTAACGCTTCAACGCTTTTGGTGTTGGTGCGTCAGGCGTTCCTAGATTGGTTAGCAGAACACCTGTTTTCAATTTCTTATCATGAATACTTTTGTCTAATCCGAGATACCTCGACATTAAATTACCCTTTTACTTTATAAAACTTGTTCAACAGCATCGATGAACTCTTGCTCATCAGGGCTAACGCGGCTATTAAAGTGTTGAATAGACTTACCGTCTTTACTCACTAAGTACTTGTAGAAGTTCCATTTAGGAGACGTTGTTTGCTCACCTAAGTGCTTAAATACCGCATTAGCATCATCGCCACGCACAGACGTTGTTTGCAGCATAGTGAAAGTTACACCGTAGTTTACAAAGCACACCTCAGCAGTATCTTTTTCTTCATCTTCTTCTTGGAAAAAGTTATCCGCAGGGAAACCAATTACTACTAGGCCATCATCTTTGTACTTCTTATGAATCGCTTCGAGCGCTTTAAATTGCGGTGTAAAACCACAGTTAGAAGCCGTATTCACGATAAGCACAGGCTTACCCGCAGTCAGCTCACAAAGGTCTACAGACTCTTTCGCATGCAATTTACGGAAGCTATGATCAAGAAAAGCTGCACAACTTGACGATGCACTCGATTGCGCGCCCTGAGAGCTCGGCTGAGGGCTTTCAGCACTAACATTTGCGCTTAGTAGCATTGTTGAACACAGCGTCGTTAGCAGGTAGGTAAATCGCTTCATTTTATTTTCCTTTTTATGTTTCAGCCATTTATAACAAAACAAGCACTAAATTTCATTAGTGCTTGCTTGTTCACGGGCTAGTATGACTGACCTTTAAGGTATTTAGGCCTTTAAGGTACTTAACCTCTATGGAACTAAGGTATCAATCACTAGCTCAATAGGAGCTGAAGTCGTTACATCTATTTTGGAGACCTCGGCTTTGAAGTCACCGGAATTTATGCCAGCACCGCCAAGCTTTGACACTACCGCATAAATGTTAACTTCACTGATATCGCTCAGTTTCATTTGTGGTGTCATGGCACGCGCGTCATTTAACACGACTTGAGTAGGCAAATCAGACGCCATTAGCTTCACAGCTGCAACTGGCATTCGACCACCTTCCGCAGGTACGGCATATACAAATACGACTCTGTCCTCACCTTGGTTCAACTGAGCCACAAACTCGTCCGATAAACTAACATTTAGCATGAGTTGCGGTCCGGCATCAGCAGTTGTTTCAGTTTCACCATTAGTTAACGCTAGGCGGCTTTTCGCTTCGCCAATAGCGCCTTGCAATGCTTCAATGTTAACTGTTGGTCGCCCTGCATCAACCACCTTTTGCCAATAATCAATCGCTTGTTGATATGACTGGTTGATGAAGTTGTGCATCCCAAGCAATATGTTGGTAGACGGATCTAGAGCATCCAAAGCAAGCGCCTGATCGATTAACGCTTGAACCTCCGGTGTAATTTGTTGGTTGGCTGCATAGTAAGTTGCTTGAGCTTTAGCACCGATTAAATCTGCTTGTTCGCCCTCAATCACGATAACTTTATCAAAGGCTGCAATGGCATTAGCAAAATCACCTATACCAACGTAAAGCTGACCTAAGCTATACCAAGCATCAGCATTGTTAGGTTCGCTCGCTACCTGTTGTTGAAGTTGAGCAAGCTGCGCTTCCATCTGTGCTGCCTGCGCCTGTTGCTGCGGTGATTCAGCACCTGCAGTAATGCGAGGTTGTGAAAGTGCCTTGTATGCACCTTGCTTGCTATACATAACCAAGCTAAAAATGAGTACGAACAAACTCAGGCTAATCGGCCAAATCACGGAAAGTCGCTGAGAGCTCTTTTCTTTCACTAACTGTTCAGCGCTGGCTTGTTCCATGTCCTGCACTAAGCTTTTATCAAGCTCAGCAAGCAGGTATTCATAACTTTCCTGGTCGATATTGCCTTCGCGATAATCTTTTTCAATTTCTTGTTTGTGCTCTTTATACAGCGCAACATTAGTATCTTCACGCACCTCATTCGAAAATGCTTCAGCTTGTTGCTTACTACTGGCAATAAAGTGCCACCAAATGACTGCTAAAAGTAGCAGGATAAAAACAATAATTAACACTAATACTTCAAACATGGGCTAGTCTTTTTCTGCCAAAATTTTATTAAGTTTCTGTTGCTGCTCTTCAGACAGCTCAAGTTCCTTGCGAGATGCTGATTTCTTTCGCGCAACCATCACAACAATTAACACACCGATGAGCAAGATAATCGCTGGACCAAACCACAGCACATACGTTAGCTCATTGATTTTCGGGCGATACAGCACAAAGTCACCGTAGCGCTCTACCATATAGCTGGTAATTTCCATGTCAGCTTTGCCTTGCTTGAGCATAGTGTAAACTTCGTTACGTAGGTCGATAGCAATTTGCGAGTTAGAGTCCGCTAAATTTTGATTTTGACATTTAGGACAACGAAGCTCTTTAACCAGTGATTGATAACGTTTTTGCATAACTGGGTCGGAAAACTCGTGAGTTTCACTAGCTGCGGCATAAGCGTTAACGCTTCCCGTAAACGCCATCAACAAGGCTAATATCGAAATTAACTTTGCCATTATTCACCTCGTGCTCTTTCTTGAGAGATTGTTTTAATCATTGGTGCAAATTCTCTTTGCCAAACGTCTGCGTCAATAGGACCAGCAAAACGCTTACGAATAATGCCATGATGGTCTATTACGAAAGTTTCTGGTGCAGCATAAACGCCCATGTCTAGACCTAAGCGCCCAGCCTCATCGAATACCGAGAATTGATAAGGGTCGCCTAAATCTTCTAACCATTTGATCGCTAAATCGCGTTCGTCTTTGTAATTCAAACCATACAAAGTCACTTGGCTGCTCTTAGCGATATCAAGCAAATATGGATGCTCGTAGCGACATGAAGGGCACCAGGTTGCCCACACATTAAGCAGCACAATATCGCCTTTAAGATCTTCAGCTGTTAACTGTTTATTAGCATCTTTTAACTGGGTTAATGTAAAAGCAGGAATAGGTTTCCCAACCAGAGCAGATGGTAATTCTTGCGGCTTTAAAAACAAGCCGCGGTAAAGTACAACACCAAGCGCAATAAATACGATCAGCGGTAAAAAACGAATAACTTTTCCCATGTAAAACTACTTATGCTGATTGAGTTGACGGCGACAGTTCATTATCGCTTGTTATTTTTTTAGTATTCTTAGCACGTCGACGTTGACGGTATCGCTTATCCAATACCGACATCAAACCACCAAGTCCCATAAAGATTGCACCAAGCCAAATACAGCGAACAAAAGGCTTAATATGCACGCGAATCGCCCATGCACCTTGCCCTAATGGGTCACCTAAAGCTAGGTACACATCGCGGGTTAAACCTGGGTCAATCGCAGCTTCTGTCATACCCATGGTTTGCACCATGTAAGTTCTGCGTTCTGGCTTTAATAACGCCACGAACTCTTCACCTTGGTAAACCTCCAACTGGCCTTGTTCAGCCGTGTAGTTTGGCCCTTGAACCGGTTTAATACCATTGAATTTGATAGTGTAACCATCTACTACGGCGCTATCACCAGCGCTCATTCGAACATTGGTTTCGGTTTCATAAACTGAGACTAGCGTCACACCAACAACCGTTACCGCTACACCGAAATGGGCAATGGTCATGCCTAATTGGCTCATTGATAATTTACCCGTCAACTTCAGTTGATTAACTGCTTCTTTAATAACAACCAAAGCCACCCATGTCGCTAGTGCAATACCTAAGCTGACTAGCCAGTCGAACGCGCCACCGTAAAGGAAGGGGAAAGACAAACCAACAACAACACTCGCCACGGTTATTGGGTTTATTTGTTTACGAAGTTCACCTTGCTTCGCTTTCTTCCAACGAATCAATGGCCCGATTCCCATCACCACGAAAAGCAGGCACATCATCGGAACAAAAACCGCATTGAAGTATGGAGGGCCAACTGAGATTTTGCCTAAACCAAGCGCGTCAATAAATAGCGGGTATAACGTACCCAACATAACAGTCACCGCTGACACCACAAGGATAACGTTAGCTACTAATAACGCAGTTTCACGAGAGTAGAATGAGAAACGTGAAAACGATTGCACATTACTGGCTCTAAATGCGTACAAGGTCAACGAGCCTCCTACCGCTATAGCCAGTAGCAATAGGATAAATGCACCACGCGTTGGGTCTGCCGCAAACGAGTGAACCGAAGTAATAACACCCGAACGAACAATAAAGGTACCCAATAAACTCAAGCTAAAGGCAAATATTGCCAGCAACACTGTCCAGTTTCTAAAGGCACCACGTTTTTCAGTTACGGCAAGTGAGTGAATAAGCGCCGTACCAACAAGCCAAGGCATAAATGACGCGTTTTCTACTGGATCCCAGAACCACCAACCGCCCCAGCCGAGTTCGTAATATGCCCACCAACTACCTAGCGCAATACCTAGTGTTAAGAATATCCAAGCACCAACTGTCCAAGGACGTGACCAACGTGCCCATGCGGCATCCATCTTGCCACACATTAAGGCAGCAACAGCAAATGCAAAAGCTACTGAGAATCCTACATAGCCCATGTATAGCATCGGCGGGTGCACAATCAAGCCAACATCTTGTAATAGTGGATTTAAGTCTCGCCCTTCCATTGGCACGTTTGGCCACAGGCGTTCAAATGGGTTTGAAGTTAATAAGGTAAATACCATAAAGCCCACAGAAATCATGCCAAGGACGGCCAACACGCGGGCAATAAATGCCTGCTCGATATTCTTACTGAACTGGGCTACTGCCATTGTCCAAGCGGTTAACGAGAACACCCACAATAAAAGTGAGCCTTCATGTCCGCCCCACACAGCGCTGATTTTGAAATAATAAGGAAGATGACTATTGGAGTGACCAGCAATGTAACGAACCGAGAAGTCGTCAACGACAAAACTGTAACCAAGAATAACGAGACTAATCGTTGTAAAAATAAACATACCAAAGGTCAATGGTTTAGCATAACCGGCAAGTTTAGGTTGGTTAGCGTAAACACCAATTAGCGGTATGGTCGATAGACACATAGCAAACGCTAAAGCGATGATCAGGGAAAAATGCCCTAACTCAGGAATCATGTACTTCTCCAATAGCCTGCAATATTGCTGCACACCTCGTTAGAAATGCGCTGAAAAAACGCGAAGATTCTACCATTATTCACCAAAATTAATCAGTATTAAACCAAAGTAAATCGCTACAATTTATGTCTATTTCATGATTTGTCACAATAAAAATGCAATCGCTTGGTTTCTGAACTTTTTCGTAGTTAACGATTTGGTGTATGATAGCCACCATACTAATTTACTCATCACCTATATAACTAGCCGAAGTAAGTCTTTTGTCTAATTCATCTCCTCTTGTTCAAGCTGAGCATTTAACCTGCGTCCGAGAAGACCGTATCCTTTTCGATCAACTGTCGTTTGCAATCAACGCGGGGGACATAGTGCAAGTAGAAGGTCCAAACGGCGCTGGCAAAACCAGCCTGTTAAGATTACTTGCGGGTTTATCTCAACCATATGAAGGCTCTATTAGCTACATAGGTAAACCTATTGTCCAATACGCCGAGCGATATCATCAGGATCTGCTTTATCTAGGGCATATGCCCGGGGTCAAAGCAGAATTAAGTGCACAAGAAAACTTAGCCTTTAATCTAGCAATGGCAGGTGGTGATTCATCACTTGCAGAAGACACACTGGCAAAGGTTAATTTACTTGGCTTTGAAGATGTTACTGCGTCACATTTAAGTGCTGGTCAACATCGCAGAATCGCACTTGCAAGGCTTTGGCAGTCGAATGCCAAAGTTTGGATTTTAGATGAACCATTCACGGCTATCGACAAGCAAGGTGTTACAGCTTTGGAGAAACTTTTTGTTGAACATGCCCAAAATGGCGGCTGTGTGATATTAACTACTCACCAAGATTTAGCCTTGCCAGAAAACATGGTGAAGAAAATAACCTTGGCTTACAGGTTGTTCTAGATTATGTCGTCTTTATCTTACCGCCAAACATTCGCTCTCGTACTCAAGCGTGACTTAACAATAGCCTTTCGTCATAAAGACGAAATGCTTAATCCATTGCTGTTCTTTATTATCGTTGTCACATTGTTTCCGCTAGGTATAGGCCCACAAGCTAATACGTTGGCAAAGATTGCACCGGGTATTATTTGGGTGTCGGCACTATTAGCGACACTGTTGTCGCTTGATCGTTTGTTTAAAGCTGATCATAACGATGGTTCATTAGAACAAATGCTGATTAGCCCACAACCACTATTTATATTTACCTTGGCTAAAATTACTGCCCATTGGTTGTTAACGGGGTTACCGCTTATTCTGGTTGCTCCAATATTAGCCGCGCTGCTCTACTTACCAGAGCAGAGTTATTCAGCACTATTTTTGACCTTGTTGCTAGGTACGCCCGTATTAAGTTTCATTGGCGCTATCGGCGCGGCATTGACTGTGGGTGTTAAAAAAGGTGGCGTATTGCTCAGCCTCATCGTTTTGCCTTTGTACATTCCCGTCCTAATTTTTGCGACAAGTGCAATAGATACCGCAAGCTTGAACTTACCCTACAACGGACAACTTGCTATAATTGCCGCGCTATTTTTTGGCTCTTTAACATTAGCTCCTTTTGCAGTAGGAGCAGCTTTAAAAGTGAGTACTAACTAAATGTGGAAATGGTTACATCCCTACGCTAACCCTGAAGTGTCTTATCACTTTGCTGGCAAACTTAAACCTTGGCTTGGTTGGGCAAGTGCGTTATTGCTGACTGTTGGTTTAATTTGGGCACTTTTATTCGCACCAGCTGACTATCAGCAAGGGGAAAGTTTCAGAATTTTCTACATTCACGTACCTAGTGCGATTCTTTCAATGAGCATCTATTTAGCAATGGCTATTGCTGCGCTTAGTAGCTTGGTTTGGCAAGTGAGACTAGCCGACGCATCAGCTGCCGCGTTAGCACCAATTGGCGCTGTATTTACTGCAATTGCCCTATTAACAGGTGCAGCGTGGGGTAAACCTATGTGGGGCACTTGGTGGGTGTGGGATGCAAGGCTCACTTCAGAGCTTATTTTACTATTTCTCTATCTTGGTGTTATTGCCTTACACAACGCATTCGACGACAAGCAAATGGCAGGTAAAGCAGCCGGCATCTTAGCGCTAGTCGGTGTCATCAACTTACCTATTATTAAATACTCTGTCGAATGGTGGAATACCCTCCATCAAGGGGCGACAGTATCAAAACTAGGTGCGCCAGCAATGGCCTCTGAAATGTACTGGCCATTCGTTTTATGCTTCTTAGGGTTTGGACTTTTAGTGGGTGCAGTGGCGTGTGTTCGCTTTCAAACAGAGATCATCACACGCAACAAAATGCGTCCTTGGGTGCGCAATCTTGTCACAAGTGAGGTTAACTAATGCAGTTTGACAGTTTTGCTTCTTTTCTTGATATGGGCGGCTATGGCTTCTATGTTTGGCTTAGCTTCGGTGCTTCGGCAGCATTAATATTGTTACTAATATTTTCCACGCTATTGTCACACAAAAATGCACGTGCCAATATCGCGCGTCAAGTAAAGCGAGAGCAGCGCTTACAGCAAGCTCAAGCACAAGCAGAAGCAGAAGCAGAAGCAGAAGCACAAGCTAGTGTGTCGGAATCGACCAGCCAGTAACGAGGTTTATTCATGAATCCAAGACGTAAAAAACGTTTAACCATAGTTTTATCTGTATTAACAGGCTTAGGTGTTGTATCAGGTTTAGTGCTTTATGCGCTGAGTCAGAATATCGATTTATTCTACAAACCATCAGAAGTTCACTACGGTAAAGAGGACACAGGCTTAAAGGCACAAATTGGACAGCGCTTACGCGTCGGCGGATTAGTGGTGCCAGAGAGCGTTGTACGTGACCAAGACAGTTTAAAAGTGTCTTTTCGTTTATCCGATATGAAAATGCCTATCAGCTTTAGCGAAGACGACCCAATGATCACTATCAAATACGACGGCATTCTGCCTGACCTATTCCGCGAAGGCCAAGGTATCGTTGCTAACGGTACACTAATGGACGGTTTTATTATCAATGCTAGCGAAGTTTTAGCGAAGCATGATGAGAACTACATGCCAAAAGAGTTGGCAGATGCTGCTGGTGAAAAACACAGTAAGCCTTCCTACTCAAAAGAGCAGTTAGAAGGTAGTTACTAATAGCTGCCAAACTAGTAGAAGAAACCAGCCAAAACGAAAGCCAGCTTATGCTGGCTTTTTTATGACTTAACGCCTGCCTAGCCAATGACTATTTCTATTTCGAAAAAGCATTTTTAGAAGTCGGTTGTGCATACCCACATGTTTGCCAGCGGTAGCTCTTCGAAACAGGCATAGCGCCATTTAATCACTGATGCCTTTTCTAGGTAGGCATCAATGAACTTCTGCGTGTTTTCATTGCCATTAACAAAAGCGAATTTGAGGTTAGTTTGGAGATGGGAGTGTAGTTGATCAATACGAACAATATCTCTTATTAACTCGCTTTGATAGGGTATTGTCTCTACTTGCGAAAGGTCGATGACAATGGCTTGAGCCGCCTCACTTCTATCATCACGATAAAAACCTTTCATTGCTCGAAAGATATGTTCTGCAGTTACATTCCCAGAGAATTTACCGAGAAAATAATGGCCGTGCCACGAGTGTTCAATCAAAATCAGCTTCCTTACTGCTTAGTATCAATTGAACTTAATTTTTAGTTCAATTGATACAATTCTATGCCTTCGATTCTAATCAAAAAAACAATGAAGTAAAGCAGTAATCAGCTAATGTAAACAGGGCTAAAAGTTTATGTTAAGAGCCTGTTACCATTCGTTTTTTTTGTGCCCTTTAGCGGCGTAATAAAAAATAAATAGGTAACACGGAAGCATCACAGAATAACCTATTTGCATACTACTTACGCCACTTAGCAGCCCCCAAAAAAGCGGACCAAATGCGCCACCTGCAATACCCATGACAAGTAATGCAGAACCAGTACTCGTTAAATTGCCCAAGCCTGACAATGCCAGCGGCCAAACTGCTGGCCATACAATGGCATTAGCTAAACCTAGTGCAGCAATTAGCAGCAGAGCATCAGGCAGTTGAGCACCACCCAAAGGCACCAGTAAAGCATCACTCAATACGGTTGATTCAGTGTTAATTACCAAGATAGTCAAAGTCAGTAATACCCCGAGTATCGCAGAGATCATTAGAGCCGTTGGCTGAGAGATAAACTTAGGAATCGTGAGAATGCCTAAGACGTAGCCCAAGACCATACACACCATGGTATATGAAGTCATCACGGCGTAATTTTCAATCCCTAGCGAGAGCGCAAATGTCCCTATTGTGTCTGCAGCAATAACCTCAACTGCCACATAAACAAAAATAGCCACAACACCAAGCGCCAATTTCGGATGCGCCAATGCCTCCTTGACTCGGTTCGAATCGTTCCCTTCATCTTCTTCTTTCGATAACTCTGGCAGAGGAGAAAAATATACAGCTAACGCTAATACACCGATGAATATTGCCATACCGATATATGGCAGTACTAAGCCATTGGCCATTTCGTCAATCTGGGTTGCAGTTAATTCAGTATCCACACCGTATTTAAAGTTACTTAAAATTAATGCGGTAAATACAATCGGTGCGACGACACCAGCACCTTTATTGAGGATACCCATGATACTTACGCGCACAGCCGCAGATTCCTCTGGACCGATACGCACAACGTAAGGGTTAACCGCTGTTTGCAGTAAAGTCTGTCCTGCCCCCATGACCAACTGAGCAAACAAAAACAAGGCAAAAATCTGTGTCTTAGCTGCTGGAATAAAGAGGAAGCCAGCCATCATCATGCCCCCCATTCCCAATGCCATACCTGTTTTGTAGCCAACCTTTCGAATCACCCACGCAGATGGAATAGCAGTAAAGGTTACGGCGATGTAGAAAGAAAACAGGATTAGTGATGCTTGAAAGGGAGTCAATTGCAGAACTTGTTTCAAGTACGGCATTAATGAGCCATTTAACCATGTCGCGAAGCCAAGTATAAAAAAGAGCATGGCGACAATGACCATAGGCACGAAACTACTTTTAGTCTGTGCCGAAATTGCCTGAGTTGTCATCTTGCGTTCCTCGTTGTGTTTGTTTTTATAATTATTTATTAATAAACAATAGTTTAAAGAGTGTTACCAAATCACGCTTTAAACTATACGTGTGCCTGCCACCCATGTCTGCTCGACATAAAGATCATCATTAAGTAGTACAAAGTCAGCACTAGAGCCGACTGATAGTTTTCCAATGTTAGGACTCTCATTGATGTATTGCGCTGGAAACAAGCTCGCCATTTGCAGTGACTTGGTCAATGACACCTTCATACTGTGATGACAGTTCCTCACCGCTGTTGCCATATCCAACACAGATCCAGCGAGTTCGCCTGTGGTTGACGTTAACTTGCCATCTGCCAAGGTGACCTTGCGATCAAAGAAGTTAAATTCTTGTTCGTCAGTGCCTACAGGTGGCATGGCATCTGTGACTAAAAACAGTTTACCGTTCGGCTTTATTTTTTCGGCGAGTTGACAACTTTCAAATGCGACATGATGACCATCTACAATAATACCGCATGCTGTATTATCATTTTGTAGCGCACATCCCACCATACCGGGCGCTCTACCTGTCAGTGGTGACATGGCGTTGTATAAATGGGTAAAACCATCTGCGCCTGCTTCGATTGCTTTCTGGGCGGTGTGAACATCTGCATTGCTATGCCCTAGACAAACTTTAATGCCTAGGCTCACCATTTTCTTAATATCGCTCGGTAAAACGTTTTCAGGCGCAAGCGTAACAATGACTTTGCCAATATCCCGACGAGATAGTACCTGCCATTCCTGCTCAGAGATCGGGCGAATAAATTCCGCGCTATGTGCGCCCTTTTTGGCAACAGATAGATGCGGCCCTTCAAAATGAATGCCCTTTATGCCAGCAACACCTGAGGCAATTGCTTTAGCTATCGCGTCTGCTGCTGCTGCCATTACCTCCACTTTATCGGTAATTAAGGTCGGCAACATTGCGGTTGTACCAAATTTGGCGTGTGCTGCCATCATGGTTTTAATGCCCTCGACCGTAGGTGTGCTGTTTAGTAACACTCCACCACCGCCGTTTACTTGCAAATCGACAAAGCCAGGCACCACAAAGCTCGCTAGCACGGTATCTTCAGCACCAAGCTGGGTGCCAATATCGATACCTTCAATACTCCCGTTTACCACCGTAAAACGCACATTGTCCAGCATCTGCTCACCATCAAATAAACGCTTGGCGAAGAACTGTTGTTGCTGACGTGTCGTCGTTGTCATAAGTTATCTCCGTTAGACGGTCTTAGTGACTTTCTTTAAGCCTTTCGGGCTATCAGGATTGAAGCCTCGTGCCACAGCCAAATGTGCAACATCTAGGTAGAAACGCTGCAATACCACTAGCGGTGCTAATCTTGGGTGAATGCTATTATCTAGTTGATTCAAATGAACAACATCGGCGCCCCTACTCGCTACTTCTTTGATTTGTTCTTCATGAGAATTTGCACTCTCGTCATGTACCGCGCAGTTTAAAATTGCTAAACCTTGCTCTACGAGGGTGACAGGTCCATGCAAGAACTCAGCACTGCTGAAAGATTCCGCGTGAATACTGGCAACTTCTTTAAGCTTCAGCGCCATTTCTTTTGAAACCGCAAAGCCTAATCCTCGACCAAGTACCACCATATTTTTAACGTTATCAAGAGATTCTGGCGTCAATTGAGGACCGCTCGCCACCATAGCTGCAAGTTGTTCAGGAAGTTGCTGTAGCGCGTTAATTAGCGCCGTATTTTCAGTCCAATTTGCCGTTAACTGCAATAGCGCCGAAAGCGTTGCTAAATAGCTTTTAGTTGCTGCTACTGAAATTTCTGCGCCCGCTTTGAGTGGAATAAAGTCGTCAACCACCTCTGCCAAAGGAGAGGTTTCATCGTTAACCAAAGCAATACAATATGCGCCTGCTTTTTTCGCCATTTCAGCTTGTGCAATAATGTCTGGGCTGCGGCCCGATTGCGAAATAACAATGACTAGTGCACCTTTGAGCGCCAAGGTTTTACCATAAACACTCGCTACAGAAGGTGCTGCTGAGCTCACTGGAACACCAGCTTCAATTTCAATCAAGTACTTACCGAAGACGCCAGCGTGATCAGACGACCCGCGACCAATAATCATCGCCATATGCGGCTTAAATGCACGTAGCTTTTCACCCACAACAGCCATTAACTGAGCATTTGCAGCTAATTGTTCACGAATAATTTCAGGCGCTTGCGCTGCCTCTTGTTCCATAATGGTTTGTGTCATTATCTTGTTCTCACTAAAACCTTGCATATAAATCGAGTTGGCTAATTGTTAAGCCTGCTGACGAGCGAAAATAACGGCGCCCATCTCTGGTGGAAAAGTTGGTGGAGCAAGGTGCTGCTGCACGTCTGGCGAAAGCCAAGGCGTAATCAACGGACCTAGTCCACCAATGAGGGAGATATTAGGTGGCTGCTTAGTGAGTAACTTTTTCGCCACACGACTAATGTAGTCGGCACCTTCTTGAATGATGTTAGTCGCAACTGGGTCATCTTTTTGTGCGGCTTCAAATACTAGCCCCGCCATTTTTGCGTAGAAAGCGGCAGGCTTGCCCGCAATCGCCTCAACCATCTCAACGGCATTTGAAACCGCTAAATGACCCAACACAGCATCAGTTAACAACGTCGGCTCGACTAATTCATCCAGTGATAACAGCACCTGCTTCGCCGCTTGAAGTCCAACCCATGCACCACTACCTTTGTCGCCATGTGGAAAACCATGAGCACCGACAATTTGAGAGACTCCATCGACGTGTACGAAGCCACATGAGCCAGTACCTGTGATCATGACCGCACCATCCTGACCGTTGTGAGCACCTAAACAAGCAATCAGTAAATCGGTGGCTAAATGCATGTCTTTAAATGGATGTTGCCAATTCTTCATTTGGTCAAAGAGCACAGGCAGGTTGACACCTGCAAGACCAACACCTGCGGGAATTGAAGCGAGTAAATCCGCAGAGTAACCAGCATCGATTAATGCCAGTCGTGCCGATTCAGTAATCGATTGAGTCGCCTGCTCAAATCCGTGCAATGGGTTAGCAGGGCCCGAAATACCAGTACCCAAAATATGATTCTGTTCGTTGACTAAAATGGCTTTACACTTTGTGCCGCCACCGTCTATGCCGAAAAATAGCCCCTGAACTTTATTGCTATCGTCTAGCATAATAACCCCAATTTCTTGATTGCTTTGTCACTACTTTTTCTAAGAATTTGTTTAAGCATGATTTAATTCTTCTTTTATAAGGGCCATCTATTGCCCATTTGCTGTGGGCATTTCCAGCGCTAGTGCCCGTCCTTTACGTTGTCCTTGGTAGTCAGTCGCGCGAATCAGTACTTTTCCACTCACTGCTACAGGTGTTTGATATGGTTGCCACTCTGAATCGTCAACTTTGTATTCTGTAGCTAGACCCGGGTAAGCAGTGTTGATATTCAACTTACCGTCAATCACTTTGCCGCCTACCGTCGGTAAGCGGTAATGCACATTACTTAGCGACAATTTCGCTAATTCTTTATGTCCCAGTGTATAAGCGAAACGATACCAATCTTGATCTCGCTGCTGGTAAGCCTGAGCTGAGATATGGCCGCTATCTTTATCAAAACGTTTGCCTTGATAGTCGTATGGCAAGGCCCATACTGGGCTATGCCAAGCACGTTCAGCTAACGCAAGTAAGCGAGGGAATAATTTGTATTCGGCGGTATTGTCTGTACGCGTGTTTTCACTCCAAAGCTGTCCTTGCAAGCCAAGGAATGTAATCCCTTGATTTAGTGGCGCGGATGCAAGTTTACCCGATTTATCCTTCAACACACGATCATCAGCCACATATGGATTATCTTCGCGATCTAGCATCCACTCTGCATTTGCAGGTAGGTTATCTGGCATGAAGTTAAATAGTTTTTGGCTATTGATTTGTCGTGACGCCCAATAGTACCCATGCTCCTTTGGATCCGCTTCGTATGGGAAGTCGAAATAAGTGACATCTGGACTTGAGACAACAATTTGCCAATTGTAATTTGCCAGTTTATGGGCTGACTTATGCCCTTCCCATGCCAGTGGATGCCATGCATTCGCTTGAATAACCGCCGGCATATTATCAGGATTTGTATGTTCTAAGCCATCAATCCATGCAGCCGCTTCAATACCTAAATCAGCCAACATGTTGGCGACACGTTCGACAAAATAAGCACCTAACTCTTTTGCACTGGCAATTTCAGCATCGTGCTCAGCTAAAAAAGTCTGACAAGCTGGAGAGTCTAGCCAAGCACCAGCAGTTTCATCTGCACCTATATGGTAGCGAGTTAAGGGCTGTCCAGCGTCAGCATGAATCGCTTTAACATCTGTCATTACACGCTCAATGAATCGGTATGACGAGTCTAAACAAACGTTAATCGTATTGTCGTTGTAATACTGCACCGATGAATAGACCGTTTTATCTAGCGGGTCGTGCAGTAAAAACTCCAACGCTTTGTCTTCTTGCTCTAATGCCATGTACTTTTGATAGCGAGCTTCCATTGCTTTTACGGCGGCACGAGAATGACCAGGCATATCAAGCGATGGAATAACTTGAATATGGCGTGCCGTTGCAGCTGCCAGAATCTCTTTGTAATCAGCCACCGAGTAGTAGCCGTTGACTTCACTGCTGGCATCGACACCCGCGCCCAATTGCGGAAGCAGACAAGTAGTTTCTGAAGGGTCAAAACAGCGTTTGCTGCTCACTTCGGTAAGCTCAGGCAGGCTTGGAATTTCCAATCGCCAACCTTCATCATCGCCAAGGTGAAGATGCAATTTATTGAGCTTGTAAGCAGCCATTTGCTCTAACAAATCAAGAATAAAGGCTTTACTGCGGAAATTACGGGCTACATCAACAAGTAAGCCACGGAAACCATAATGAGGCTCGTCGGTCACCGTCATTTGCGGCAGTTTATTAGAATCTAGCACCTTGATAGAAGCTAAAGACTGTAAGCCATAAAATAAGCCACTCATATCACCTGCCGATACATCAATGCCTGTCGACGTTATCTTTAATGTGTAACTACCTAGCCTCTCTTGACTATCTTTTGCAGGGTTGTCTTCCCCTACGGTCAGGCGTAGGTTAAGTGGCAAGCCATCATCGCTGAATGTAACACCAAGTGAGGATAAACGCGCAAGCGCTACATCGATACTTTCATCGTCGTGGCGAACTTCATCTGACATTTTCCAATTCACTGTCAGACCTTTACTGAGATCAACAGAGCCGCCCGTTAATGTGCTTCGCTTAGGTGATGGAACGATACGTGATGCAACATTAAATGCAGCGCCTTCTTCTTCTGCCCAGGCATTAATTGATTCGTTACGTTCAAACAATTTCTCTGCGGTTAGCCACTGTGTTTTGTCATTTGGAGTACGCTTGAACTGACGTGTTTCATCAGTGTAAGGGACAACGTAAGGCAAAATTTCTAACCCTGTTTCAGCGTCGATTTGCACTTTTGTTGATGCTATCACTCGTGGCATAAGCTCAGCAGACTCGCCAGCAAGGATGTAGTTTGGTAGTGCATCTGTTTCGGATAACGACCAGAAATTTGCTCTAAACGTGATTGATTTAGTTTCGCCTGTAGTAAAGCCAACAAACTCTTCTTTTAACGTAATCTTGTGCAGATCGCCGTTGATATGAGTAATACTCGCCCAATCACTTTCATAAGATTGTACAGGCGATATTTGACTAAAATAGATAGCCCAATCATCGACTGAGATAGCATCAGGTGCAGTAAAGTTAAGTACAACTTCAAAACAAGCACCGTCGGCTGTATCTGGGTCACACTTATCCGTTGGAATGTTGGTTTTCTGTTGGTAACGAACAACAAGCATTTCAGCAATCTTATCTAAATCAGCTTGAGTCGCTCGAGAGATTAATTGCGTCTGCGCTAACTTAGCTTCTTCACTAGCTTCTACTTTGCTCTCTACCGCGCTTTTAGTTGCAGTTACGGCTACTTTATTTTCAGTTGCTGTGCTTTCAGTTTCACTCGAACTTTGGCCACAGCCTGCGAGCAACAAACTTGCGAAAATTGCACTACTGATAAGATTCTTTTTAACGACAATATTGTTCATTTGTCACTCAACATAAATTAACCAATGACTATAAGATACCAATTTTGACAGCGCTGTCAAAATTAAATTAACATTCTTTTATGTTAAAAAGGAATAAAACAAAAAATAGAAAAGTTATAGTAGATAAATGACTGATAAAAACTTGCTAACACTGACCATAAATCAACACCAAAAAGCTTACACGGTTGAGCAAGCATTCATTTTGTGTAAACAGATTTTAGTCAATAACTCCCCTAATTTTGACGGTATATTACGACAAATTGTCGACAAAAACTCACTAGAGCACAATCAAGCAAAGCATTTTTTTCAGCTCGCATTTAATGTTTATTTACAGCGAAAGCAGTATTCAAATTTGCTCGAAATGAGTGAAGTTGCAATCAAAAAATTTGATGTAAAGGACGAAAAAAGTCAGTGGGCTGATGCATTTTATGCGAATGCTGTAGCAAATAGATACCTTCGTAACCCTGAATGCGCTAAAGACTCACTCGAAAATGCCGTCGAGATCAATCCAAAACAACCGAGCTGGTTGCGATTATTGGCTACAATGGAAAAGGAATTGGGCCACTTTGATAAGGCGTTAAAGCACCTCGACATATGTATTGCGCTTAGCCCAAATGATGCTGAAAGTTACTGGCTAAGAAGTGATTTAAGTCGAGCTCTATCAACATCTGCACTGTCAAACCTTGAGGGTTTAGCTAACCTTGAGGGTTCACAAGGCACCAATTACAGTGCTAATTACAGTGCTAATCATAGTGCTAATAATAGTGAAAACCGTCCGGCTGGCGATAGCTTAAAAAACCGTGCTTACGCATGCTTCACACTATTTCGCTACCATCAAAATAATCAAGATCATCAAACTGCGTTTAGCTACCTAACGCTCGGAAATAAACTGTTTGCTGATTGCTACGTATCGCCAGCAGAACAGCAAGCAATATCCTCAGTTAGACAAGAGCACCAAGCGATTTCAGACATTTTCTCTGCCGCTTTCTTAAAAGCTGGTCATGATGAGGAAAGCGATACACTAGAAGCTGTTAACTCTCTTGGTGAAAAGTCGCTATTTATTTGCGGTATGCCGCGTTCTGGCACCACCTTAATCGAGCAAATATTAGCAAGCCACAGAGACATAAACGCAGGTGATGAATTATTTTATCTGGCTGAAGCAAGCCAAGAAGTCTTGATATCAAATACAGCTGAAAAATCGCAAACGCCTTTTCCTTTTTGGGCTCAAACATTAGCACCTTCACAATGGCAAGATATCGGGCATCGCTATATACAAAAATGCCAACCTTTAGCGCAAGGCAACTATCTAACCGATAAAATGCCACTTAATTACAAAGCAATTGGGATTATTGCCAAGGCGCTTCCTAAAGCAAAAGTCATTTGTTGCCAACGTAACAAGCAAGATACAATTTGGGGCTGTTATCAGCAAATTTTAGGGCAAGGCAACACTTTTAGTTTTGACTTAGATGACTTGGCCGTGCAGTTTGACGCCCACCGCTCGCTAATGAATCATTGGCTAACAGTGCTGGAAGAAATGATATTTGTTTTAGACTATCAACAACTCATTGAGCAACCAGAAGTGACGGTTAAGCAACTGTGTGAATTTATCGGCATTGAATTTCAAACCGAGATGTTAGGTTTTTATCAGAACAACCAGCCCGTTCATACCGTATCTAGCGCTCAAGTGAGAGAGCCGTTAACCAGTCGTTATCATCAGCAATGGCAAGCTTATAGAGCATTTATGCCTGACAGCTTCTTCAGCGACTAAGCTATGGACTAAGCTATGATTCACAAAAACGTGTTAAAGCTTTTTAAAACCGTACTGCTTTATTTTATTGATTAACTCGCGATTGCTAGGAAGATGTTTGAGAGCTTGCTCACTTTGTTGTTCGAGCCACTGTCGATAAGCGTCTGCCCGCGTCACCTGATTGGTTTTAATACTCAATAATCCACTTGCTGTCGGATAATGCATACCGTACAGCACATACAAATAGTTTTCGAGATTAAATATTTCAACACCACTGAAGAAATCATACTTCGTTGGTGGTTGATAACGCCAGCGCTCAAGACGTTCTTGTAAGCTATCGGGAATGGATGTAGACGATCGATTGTCCAACCAAAAGTCACTATCGTCTCGTTTAGAAATACAGTAGTGAAGTTTAATAAAATCAATGACTTTATCCCAACTTTCTCGCATGCGTTGGTTAAATAAATTTGCGATTAGTGGCATTTCGGCTCGACACGTTGGAAATTGCTCCGCCAGCATCTTTGCCGTAACATCAAAAACAAGTAAACCTGTTGCCTCAAGCGGCTCAACAAAGCCCTGTGAAAGACCCAATGCAACGCAGTTGTTTTGCCAAAACTTTTCTCGATAGCCGACTTTCATTTTGATGACACGAGTATTGATGTCTTGGATATTTATCGTCCCAACATTATCCGCTCTATTGCCCAGAGCACTAGAAGCTTCAACATAGTTACGCAGCGCTTGCTCGGCTTGTTCATGGCTAGTGTGATTCGATGAATAGACATGACCAACACCTCGACGGGTCTGTAGACCGATATCCCAAATCCAACCTGCAGGTTGTGCAGTAGAAACGGTATGACTAACGATATCAGCTTGTGGATCTTGATACGGTACTTGCATCACCACAGCATGGTCTGCAAACAGTACATCTGACTTATCAATAAAAGGCACATTCAATTTATCGCCGATTAGTAGTGCAGAGAAACCAGTACAATCAATAAAAAGATCGCCAGCAATTGTGCCCGCTGTATCTGTTTCTACCGCAATAATGTCGCCATTGTCTGCTTGCAAGACATTCACTACCTCAGCGAGCACATGTTTAACACCAAGGCGCTCTGTCGCATTTCGAGTCAGTAACCCTGAGAATTTACCTGCATCGAGATGATAGGCATATGCAGTATTACCCTGATATTCAGGGGTCGTAATTTGCTTTGGTGCTAAGCCAGCATCACAAATTTTCCCTTGAAGAGCTACGTAGTCGACATAACTAGTACGTAGGTTTTCACTTATACCTGCAGCTGATGCTGAACCTTGTGTTTGTGCTCGATGAGCCTTCAGCCAATAAGGTGTCAGATCAACGTCGTGAATATGTGGGTAATCGAAAATATGATGATAATACTCAGGCTTGCCAGCAACGGGGTTATGAAGCCAATCGACAAATTTAATACCCTGTTTAAAAGTTGCGTCGCATTCGCGTATAAAGTCGGTTTCGCTAATACCAAGTGCTTGTAGGGATTGACGCATCATAGGCACCGTCCCCTCACCTACCCCGACAGTTGGAATATTAGGTGACTCGATGAGCGTAACTTTAACGCCTTCAGGAGTGTTAGTTGCTAAATTATTCGCTAAATGGTTCGCCGCTAGCCAGCCAGCTGTTCCGCCACCAACAATCACAACCTGCCTTATTGATTCATTGTTAGTATGTTGACTTGCGGACATAAGGTTTACCTCACAATTAATAGGTAGCTAATACTTGATGCTTATCTGTCACGCCATAACTGGGCAATTTCATTAAGCGGCATATTATGTAGGCTCTGTAAGAAATCCTGGTGTGACAGCGTACTTTGTTTTGTTTGAATCGCCTTTCGTTGCAGCCGTTGGAAAAACGCATCGTTTTGCGCTTGGTCTATCGACATATTAAGTTCAGGGTAATGTTGCATGCCGTACAGGATAAAGCGGTAATTTTCGTCAGTAAACGTCGTGGAATAACCGCCAGCTAAGTCGAAGTACTCGCACACTTTATGCTGCCATACAGACAAATTTGTTTTTAATTCAGGGCAATAATCTACCGAGCGCTGCGCTTGGCGCCAAAATTCTGTGTCATCACGATTTGTAAGGCAGTAATGTAAAACAATAAACTGTTTTAGATCTTGGTAAGCACCATTCATCAATCGGTTATATGAGTCTCTCACCGATTGAGGAACATCCTTGCTGGATAAATGCGTCGCTAACAAACGTGCGCCAATATTGATGATATGCAAGCCTGTCGACTCGAGCGGCTCAATGAAACCGCCAGATAAACCGATGGCAATACAGTTACCTACCCAAAACTCTTTTCGGCAACCCACCTGCATATCTAAATGAACGGTTTTGAGAATTGTGGCGTTTTCACCATTGTGCTTGGCAAGCGCTTCTTCTGCTTCGGCTTTGCTAATGCGATTACCATCGTAAACATAACCTGTTCCACGGCGATTCACTAAGTCTATCTGCCATGCCCAGCCATTTTCCAATGCTGTTGCAGTAGTGTATGGATTCGGCGCTTGCTCGTCATCGTAGGCAACTTGCATCGCAACCGCTTTGTTGCAAGGAAGGGCTTCTTCAAACGATTGCCAATTGTTGTCTTTTAGCGCGTTAATCAATAGCCCTTTAAAGCCTGTACTATCGATAAACACGTTGGCTTGATGACGACCTTTTTCTGTCACTATCGCATCAATATTGCCATCTTTAACAACAACATCGCTTACCGTCGCTTCAATATGGGTGACACCTGCCTCGACAGCTTTTTTACGCAAAAAGCGTGACATCAAGGTTGCATCTAAATGGTAACCATATGGCACGACCCCTTCGTATTGACGCGTGTTCGCTGTTTTAGGGCTGTGGTTATATTGCATTAAGTGCGCAGATAATGATGCGCCTTGGTCAAAGCGCTCACTATTTTTGCGTTCACTGAGCAACCAACGACTGGCAATATCGAGCCCTGGCCCTATTTGTACATGTTCAAACGGATGAAAATACTGATGCATTTGTCCATCAACTGGCTTCATCCAGTTGTTGAACATAATGCCTGTTTTTAAAGTCGCGTTGGTTTCTTTCAGGAGCTCATTTTCGTCCAACCCCATTGCAGCAAAGAAGAAACGTATACTGTGAACAGTGGCTTCACCGACACCGATAATACCAATGTCCTTACTTTCAATTACCGTGATATCAACCGTTTTACCATCTTGGTTATATAAACGATTCAAATATAAAGCGGTCATCCAACCTGATGAGCCACCGCCGACAATAGTAATTGATTGCACTGCATTAACCATAAACGACCTATATATTGCGCTCTAACAACCGCACATGATTGCGATTTGCTATGCGTTGCTGCTATTTGTTACTTTTGAGGCGAGCTAAATTATTCAGTTGCTGCATTGACATTAAATGAGCATAAACCGCAGATAAGTAACCACGTTTTCTCATGTTTAAGAAAACTTCATCGTTCAACTCGTTCAACTTTGCTTCGCTTACCAAATAAACACCACTTAACTGACGTTTCTGGCCATCAAATTCGAGGTTTAACGTTTGTTCAACCAATAGCTCATGTTCAGCAAGGAAATCGACAAATGCTTTAGTAATATGCGTGTGCTCAAGGTATTTACCCAAGGCATTCTTACGCTTTTCTAGATAAGGGGTTTCACTGCCATCGTCAGTAAATAGCGCTTCACCTTCGCTGTTTGCCATTAGCTCATCGGTTTGCTGAACCATTAATTGCATTTGACTTTCGTCTTCTGGCGTCGGCATCAGTGCAAATGGGCGGTGGGTAATCACAGCAGGTACATAACTACCGCGCCAGACATCGCCATAAAATACATTTTCACCTTGCTCAAAACCAAGAACAGCGACTGGTGTAAATTCACCATTATCTGAATTTTTCACAAAGACAACAGGCATTTCACCAGAAGCATTCGCAAACTCATGCACCACTAAAGGTACAATTTGCTCTTTGGCTACGTGAGGAAAATGGCGAGATGGTTTAATTTTTACATTGCCATGTTCGACAAAGTTGAGTGGTCTTACTGCTGCAGACATATAAAGTCCTTAAATATCATTCTTTGTTGGAAACTCTGTCAGCGGTTATAGCAAAATGCTCAACAAAAGTAACCTTTATCTGCGGGATTATTGATGTGCAATAAAGTCCCGTCGCTGATACTCAAAAAGGGGAGCTAAAGCTCCCCTTTTATACGTCAAATTGTCACCTAGAAAGTGAAGCTTACACCTGCGTTAACACGTGTTGCCACAGCGTACTGGAATACTGGGAAGCCATCAGCGAAGCCATTGTAGTGGCTGTAGCTTTGGTTGTTACCAAACTGCTTAGATTCCTCACCTGTCATATTCACAACGTCAAGCTTAAACGTGATGTTGTCGCTGAAGTTGTATACTGCGCTTAAGTCCAGAGAACCGAAATCATCGTGTAAACGGCTGCCATACGCACCTGTCTCACGTAACATGTACTCGCTACGCCAGTTGTACGATAGACGAACGTAGAAATCATCAGTTTCGTAGTAGCCTGTAACGTTATAAGTATGGTCTGATGCATCAGTTAAGAATGGGTTACCATCGGCAAACGTCGTCTCACTTGTTGATGTATCAGTTAACGTGTAGTTCACAATCGTACCAAAGCCGTTACCAAAGTCTTGTTGGTACTGAAGCTCTAAACCAGAGATTTGTGCCGTTTCAGCGTTTTCAGTTTGCTGTGTAATCCAACCGAATGCAGCTTCATCCGCAGGCAACTCTAATGGAATTTCATCAGCACTAGCTGTACCAGGAACAACTTTTACGAAGTTTTCAACTTGCTTGAAGAAAAGTGCACCTGAAACTAATGAGTTTTCATTGAAGTACCACTCTAAACCAACATCCACTTGGTCTGCGATAAACGGCTTAAGTGCTACGTTACCTGCTGTCCAAATTTGGTTATTAGGCGTATCATCGTCAACACCCAGCGGGCTTGGATTAACGTACATGTCATTGTATTGAGGACGTGACATTGTGCGTGCAATGCTGGTACGAAGAATCAAATCTTCTTCTAGGTTAACCGCCAAGTTAAAACTAGGTAATACTTCACTGTAATCTGCATCAACTGATGTTTTAACACCATCGATAAAGAAGATAGATTCAGCATCTGTTGTGATGTAACGAACACCGAAGTTACCACGGTATGTTTCACCGCTGAACGTTGCCATTACATATAGTGCAGCGTTGTCTTCTTGAATTTCAGAATAAGCACCTAAGTCTTCGTTTTTACCGATAATGCTCGATTTCGCCCAATCTTTAATTGCATCAACATCAAACTTCATGATTTCTAAATCATCAAGACCAACATCGTATGTACCGTCAGCTAAACCGCTCGTAGAAATCGTCGTATTGAAGCCGTCAGCTTGGATATAGTCGAACTTACGGCTTGTCGTGTTGTGATCAGCAAAACGGAAGCCTGTTTTAACCGTGTTAATTGGACCCCAATCTTCTAGTTGGAACTCAATATCAGCTTGGAAATATGTTTCTTCGTCTGTCTTCGGCGTTTGATTGAAGTTCGCACCTGTGCCCATTACAAGTGAGCCTGGATCGTAGCTTGTGATATCAAAGCCATTAGTATCCCATTTTTGCGTGCTACCCGTGAAATCGTAACTACCACCTGGAATTGGCGTACCGCCCGTGCCATCGTCAACAACCATCTCGAAGTCAGTACCACCGCTTGAGTCCGTTGTACCGAACTGAACTTCTAACTTAAACGTTTCACCTTCGTACGTTGTTTTCAAATCGATTAGATCTGAGTTCATTGTTGCTTCACGTGGACGTGCTTGGTAGTACGCAACATTTAGTGGACCTTTAACCGGCGTACCTACACCACAGTCAACACCGTTCGTTAAGCCTTCCGTACATGGAACCGCACCGATAAACTCATCAGTTTGACCACCGCCCCAGGTGGTATCTGCTTGAGTTAACCAAAGTGCGAAGTTTGTGTTGTCAGCTTCCATTTCCATATCCATCGCATTTAATACGAAAGATAAGTTTTCCGTTGGTGCCCATTCAAGTGCTACCGTGAAAGCATTACGTTTACGATTTTGCTCGAAGCCTACGGGACCAGCGCCCCACTGCCAGAAAGCTTCATTACCTTGACGCTGAAGGTGACGCTCTTGTGCAACAGCCGACACTAAAACACCAAAGTTTTCATCGTCGTTTTTCCAGCTATACATACCTGAGAATTGCGGATCTGTTTCGCCAGAGTCGTCTGAATACTGTGCTTCGATTGACGCATAAGCCGTGTTTGCATCAAGCTCGAGTGGTGTGCGTGTGTTAACCACAACCGTACCACCGATACCACCTTCTGAAATGTCTGCTTGAGAAGATTTGTAAACTTCTAAACCACCGACAAGTTCTGATGGCAATAGTTCGTAGTTGAAACTACGCTTTGCTGGCTCTAAAACGAACCAACCAGTTGAAGCAACGTTCTGACCATTAAGCGTGGTTTTGGTCAAGTTTTGACCCGCACCACGAATAGATACTGCAGAACCTTCACCAAATTGACGCTGAATCGTAATACCCGGTACACGCTGAAGTGACTCAGCTACGTTTTTGTCAGGGAATTTGCCAATGTCCTCGGCATTGATAACATCAACAACCGCATCTGAAAAACGTTTCGCATTAAGGTTAGCTTTTAAGCTACCGCGAATACCGCGTACCTCAATAACCTCAACATTCTTATCATTTGAATCGGCAACATCATCAGCAGCTATCGCCAATGATGCTGGTATGCTAGAAAGTGCTATAGCAATGCTGCTCGCTAATGCACCTTTTTTGAATCTAATCGTAGACATCGACTTTCCCTTACACGTTTTATTTAATTTTTTTGGTTTTTGTTGCTTGCTGATGACAGCGTTGTCTTTTTATTTCATGACAGCGTTGTCATCTAGTTAACATAAACATTACACATAAAATTAATTTTTGGCTAGACTTTGTTCATAAATAAAACAGAAAGAATTATTAACCACCTGTTTTATTTATAAATATTTTTACAATTAAAAGTTAATTTAGAGATTATCGCTCGCCATTTTTCTAGGATTTATCATATTTATTATGACTTGAAGCTAAAGGAAAACGACGACAAATCTACCTATAAATAAGCAACAATAGCCATGAGCTTGTTGATAGTTATTGGGTAATCATAACTCGTAGGTCTTTTAAGGTGGGCGTTAGTGATTATTAAAACTCTAAATAAAACATTGCGAGTTCAAACATTTCGCAATAACCTAGTCCCGCAAATACCCGAATGGCAAATAACCAATAGATAACGTAAAAGGCTCCCCTCTTCCATGAAAGCTACCATTAACGATGTTGCCAAGCAGGCAGGCGTATCGATTAAGACTGTTTCCCGTGTAATGAATAATGAACCTTCGGTTCGACAACCTACGCGTGAAAAAGTGATGGCTGCGGTTGAGGCGTTAAATTACCAACCTAATTTGGCCGCTAGAAACTTGGCAGGTAGTAAAGCCTATTCGATTGGTTATGTTTATGACAACCCTAATGCTTACTACGTTATCGATATGCAAAACGGGATTTTATCGGCGTGCAAAAAACAGGGATTTGAGCTGGTTATTCATCCTTGCGATTCAACCAAGCCAGATATTATCGAAGAGATAACCGCTATGGTGAAGAAATCTCGCCTTGCGGGCTTAGTTTTAACACCACCGTTTTCTGAGTCACCTGAGTTTGTCAGCAAGATCAAAGAACTGGACGTCAATATTGTCCGCATCATGTCAGGCGACATCGCTCCTGATAACTTAACTCCTTGTGTGATGATTAACGATAGACAGGCTGCCTACTCGATTACCGAACACCTGATTTCGCTTGGCCATAAGAAAATTGGCTTTATTGCGGGTGGCATGGAGCATAAATCAACCGTCGAGCGACTTAATGGTTACAAAGACGCACTTACAAAGCACAACATCGACATTAACGAAGCCTTTATTCGAGATGGGGAGTACTCATTTGAATCAGGTGTGGAAGGTGCAAAAACACTGATGTCAGGAGCAGAAAAACCAACGGCTATTTTCTCCTGTAACGATGAGATTGCAGCTGGCGCTTTATTCGCATCAAGGTTGATGGATATCGCCATTCCAGAGCAACTGTCTATTGCCGGATTCGAGGATAGCCCGTTCTCACGCCAAACATGGCCAAAGCTAACGACAGCTCACCAGCCAAACCAAGCCATTGCTGAAAATGCTGCGAGCTTACTTATTGCCCACACGCGAAAACAGACAAAAGCGATTGAAGAAAAGCTGTATACGCCTGAGCTTGTCGTTCGCGACTCAACTGCATCATCGCATTAACTTAACTAAGCGATTACATAATTCGTTAGTACAAGTATAAGGTGCTACCCAATTAGTTTACTTGGTAACCTCTTAGGAAAAAATCGACGCTATTTTCGATGTAGGCATCAATCTCGCTTTGAGGTAACTGTTTCTTCGTATTGAACTCAATACGCATAAAGGCCTCACCTTTAACGACATTGAGGAATTGAATTGCTGCAAATTTCGCAGAAGGAATCGAAAGTACACCACTTTGATGGAACTGTTCCATTAACTTAGTCATTTCAGTTAACAGTCGCTGAGGCGCAGCCTGATAAAAGAGCTCTGATAGCTCCGGGTAACTGCGTGACTCAAATGCACATATTTTATGAACGGCAAGAGCTTCTTTTGAGGTGATCATTTCGAAGAACTTCTGTGCGATCGCGAGTAATGCCTTACGAGGTTCAGCGATTTCGGTCGATGCTAGTGTGAGGCCTAACGCAGAGTCACATTTGTGAGTTATTGAAGCTGAGAACAACTCTTCTTTACTTCCAAAATGGCTATACACCGTTTGCTTAGAGACATCCGCGACACTAGCGATCTTCATCATGCTGGTTGCGATGTAACCTTGCTCAGTGAAAAGCGCTGTTGCAGCGTCCAATATCTGCTGACGCTTTACTTCATTTTTACTACGATTTTTTACCATTTGACTTAGGGTCTGTTTATCTTTGTTTGATCATTCTACTGAGAGACTGAATAACTTTACTCGACTCTTTTAATGCAGAGCAAAGTGATCGCTTGCCTGACTATTAATGTAACTAAAATAGACTAGACAGTCTAGTTTAGTTACTCTACACTAAATGGACTAGTCGGTCTAGTCTACTTAATCAGACAACTGTAAAACAAAATTGCTATAACATGCATTAACGTTACAACACGCATATTTACGACACTAATCAATGGGATTAATGATGGCGCTTCACTCTTCTATTCGCTCTAACCTCCGCTCCTCGAAGAGCGTGTTCCTCGCAGCCAGTGTGCTTTTAATTAGCGCTTGTTCTGATGAATTACCTAAAAATCAGTCACAAGAAAAACAAGCGGACTATATACACAGCGCTCAAATTGAACGTATATCACGCCAAGGTAGCTACAATGTTCCTCGCGAATATGTTGGTAAGCTCGAAGCAAAACAACAAACTAGCATGCGTTTTGAGTTCGCAGGAAGAATAAGCCAAGTTTACAAGGATAGTGGGGATTTGGTAGAAACGGGCGAGGTTATAGCATCGCTAGACACTGAACTGCTTAGCATTCAAGTAGACGAGCTAGAAGCTCAACGAGCTCAACTCAAAGCACAACTCACCCTTAATAGCGCGAACTTAGCTAGAATCGAATCATTGAGAAATAAAGACTACGCTTCTGCTCAACGTTTTGATGAGCTAAGCGCAGAGAAGTCAATCTTAATGGCTTCGCTTGACGGTTTAGCCGCTTCTATTGCTACACTAAATTATCAAATCGATCGCGCGCAGCTCAAAGCACCTTATACAGGTGTTGTAGCCCAGCGCCATGTTTCAACTGGCGATTTAGTCAGTGCAAATATGGCGGCTTTTTCATTAGTCAACCAAGGTGAACAGCAGGTTTCTGTGGGCATTCCTGCCGACGTTGCTAAAACACTAAGCCTTAAACAAACACTGCCTATCATTATCGCTAAAAATGCCTATAGCGGCAGCATTCTCGCCATTGGCCAACAAGTTAATCCGCAAACTCGTACCGTGGAAGTACGCCTTGCACTAACGGAAGATGTCAAGATTGCCAGCGGCGCAATTGCCAGAGTTGCAATAGAGCAAACAGTAGAGCTGTCGGGATTCTGGGTACCACTAACCGCGATTACAGACGGTATCAGGGGGCAGTGGAATGTTTATGCAGCAAGCCCAAGTGAACATCAAACACATAAAGATGTTTATCAAATTAGCGCCAAGACTATTCAAGTACTTCACACTACAGAAGAGCGAGCTTATATCACAGGCTTAGCTTCTGATGAAATTGAACTAGTAATAACGGGGCTGCATCGCTATGTGCCAGGTCAGCAAGTTAAAAATGCCGAGGCTCAACTTGCAGGAGGCAATGAATGATTCGTTCGTTTGTAAAAAATGGCCGGCTCATGTCGCTGGTTATTGCGCTGCTTATTGTATCTGGCCTTGGCGCATTATCAACTCTGCCACGCACTGAAGATCCGCGTATTCAGAACCGAAATGCGAGCGTACTCACTCAGTTTCCAGGCGCGAGTGCCGAACGTGTTGAAGTGCTTGTTACCGAAAAAATCGAACAAAAGCTACGTAAGTTACCTGAGATTGATTTGGTCACTTCAGTTTCTCGTCCTAATCTGTCTGTCGTTCAAATTAAGCTAAAAGACGAGGTTATCGATACCCGACCAATTTGGTCTAGAGTGAGAGATTTAGTCAACGATGTAACGCCTGAGTTACCTGCTAATATCGTTCAACCGACACTAGAAGACGATAGAGGTTATGCCTACACCCAATTGATTGCTCTAAATTGGTTGCCCGATACTTCACCTGATATCGCCAGCCTTGGCCGTTATGCTAATGAATTGCAGAACCGCTTGCGTTTGGTGGGAGGCACCGATTTAGTGTCTATCTTTGGTCAAGGTAATGAAGAAATAACGGTAACTATCGACCAAGACAAAGCAGCACAGTTAAAACTGACCAGCCAAGAAATATCTCAACAAATTCGTCTAGCTGATGCCAAAGTTGCTGCAGGTCAACTGGTGAATCACCGAAACCAATTACAAGTAGAGCTTACCGGCGCACTCGACGATGTTGAGCGAATTCGTGCCATCCCGCTTCGTTCAGCAGACAATGGTGCTATTCTCACACTTGGCGATGTCGCTGAAGTGAAAAAAGACCTAGCTTGGCCGGCAAGCGAGATTGCGATTGTTAATAACAAGCCTGCACTGGTCGTGGCCACGCGTATGTTGCCTGACTTGAGAATCGATCGCTGGACTGCCAATGTAGAGAAAACACTAGCGTCATTCACTCCTATCCTTCCTGATACCATAGCTATGGAAGTACTGTTTGACCAAAATACTTATACAGAAGTGCGCTTGGGTGATTTGCTCGCTAATATTTCTGTCGGTTTTGTGCTTATTACGCTTGTACTATTGGTAACATTAGGGTGGCGTAGCGCGATTATCGTTGCCTCTAGCTTGCCACTTACCGTGTTGTTTACGCTTGCTGTAATGAATGCTTATGGCCTGCCTATTCACCAGATGTCAGTAACAGGTTTAGTGGTCGCGCTGGGCATTATGGTTGATAACGCCATCGTAATGACAGATACCATTCAAAGCAGGCGTCAACAAGGATTTAGACGTTTAGACAGTGTGGGTTATGCGGTGAAACACTTATGGCAACCACTATTAGGCTCCACTATTACCACAATTTTAGCCTTCATGCCGATTGTATTGATGCCAGGCCCAGCCGGTGAATTCGTCAGTGGCATAGCACTCAGTGTTATCTTCTCGCTTATCGGTTCTTATCTTATTTCCCATACGATCGTTGCTGGACTTGCGGGTCGCTTTTTACCTAAAAATAAAGGCGACAGCAGTGCTTGGTACAATGCAGGAATACAGCTACCAACGTTGAGTTCACTGTTTAGGCGCTCACTCGATTTTACCTTGACGCATAGACGTTCAATGATATTCGTTGTGTTTTTATTGCCACTATTTGGCTTTTTGGCAGCCAAACACTTAACCGAGCAGTTCTTTCCACCTTCAGACCGGGATATGTTCCAAATAGAAGTTTTTATGCCTGCTCAAAGTAGCATCGACAATACAAAGTCGATGACAGATAAGCTTTCGAGCTACTTATATCAGCAAGACGGTATCGAACAGGTGCGCTGGTTTATTGGCAAAAATGCCCCTTCCTTCTATTACAACATGTTGCCAAACAAAGATGGGCTGCCGAACTATGCCCAAGGCATGATAACCGCATCGGACTTTAGAGCCGCTAATCGACTAATTCCAGCGCTTCAAAGAGATATTGATGACGCATTTCCACAAGCACAGATTCTAGTGAGAAAGCTAGAACAAGGACCACCATTTAATGCGCCGGTAGAATTAAGGATATTCGGACCAAACTTAGACACTTTGAAATCGATCGGTGACGAAGTGCGACGTGTCATGTATACCACGGAGGACGTTATCCACACCCGCGCTACACTGCAACCCGGCACCCCAAAAGTATGGGTAGACACAGATGAAGCAACCGCAGCGATATCCGGGCTTTCACTTGTCGATATTGCTCAGCAATTGAGTAATTCTTTGTCTGGACAAGTCAATGGCTCCATTATTGAAGCTACTGAATCTATCCCTGTAAGGGTTAGACTAGAAAATAACGCTAGAAATGAACTTACTGACCTTGCCAACATCAACCTTACCAGTGCAAGTGCAGAACGACCTATCCCGTTAAGCGCGTTATCTGAGGTTTCTATTAAACCTTCACGTGGCGCAATCCCACACCGTGATGGCATGCGCGTAAATGTGATTGAAGGTTATATTCGCGCTGGCGTATTGCCATCGATTGTGTTGGCACGAGTTCAAGAAGACCTTGCAGCTGCAGACTTTGATTTACCAGCGGGATACCGTATCGAAGTGGGTGGTGAATCTGCTGAGCGTGATACTGCAGTGAGCCAACTGCTTGCCAGTGTCGGCGTTATTTTTACGTTGCTGATTGCTATCGTGGTGTTGTCATTCAACTCATTCAGATTAAGCGCAATCATCTTTTTCTCAGCGTTTCAATCAATAGGGTTAGGATTATTGAGTATATTCCTGTTTGACTACCCATTTGGCTTTACAGTGATTATCGGTCTACTTGGCTTGATGGGTTTAGCTATTAATGCGGCTATCGTCATTATCGCCGAATTGAAATCAAATGAGAAAGCTACTTCCGGAGATAAAGAGGCCATCATCGATGGCGTGCTAAGTTGTACTCGACACATCACTTCAACAACCATTACTACTGTTGGTGGTTTCTTACCCCTGATATTGGCAGGCGGTGGATTCTGGCCCCCGTTTGCTGTCGCGGTTGCAGGCGGTACTGTGCTGACGACCCTACTGTCTTTCTATTTCGTTCCAGCGGCATTCTCGCTATTTAGCAACCATAAGGCATTCGAGCCAACCGAGGTTGAAGCAATAGCACATAGCAACTAGGTCTGCTTTCTTAATACATGGATGTAGGAATAGGAATGAACGAGCTCGGAGCATTTAGCTTAGTATGACGGCTATTTGCTCCATGGCTTTATGAGATGACTTATATTGCTTAACTTCAGCACAGGAAGTTTGATGGAATAATTGGAAAGTAGATAAGACCTAATCCAGTTTATTTGTCTGGATTAAAACCTTGCTTAATCTTTTCTATGCGCTCTTGGTGTTTGTGGTGCGCATTTAATGCAGCCACAGCAAATGCACCAATAATAGCAACGATAGGAATCAGTAGTGATAGGACCTCAGGTCTTAATATTTGACTTAGCCATTCCATGGATCTACTCCTTTATTTAGATCGAACAATTATTCTTCAAAATAGGTACCCCAGCCATCATAGTCGACTTTACATTGTTGTGCTAGTGCTACCATTTTTTGGGTCTCATCTAAGATTAGCTCAGCTTCAAGATATTGCTCAGTAATAATATCAAAAGCAAATACCTTTTCGCCCGTCTCTAACTCAGCTTCTTCAGGCTCTTCAACCTCTAAACCCATTTTGAATGCTGCAATAGCCGCCTTCTCCAATAGGTTAAAGTCTGGTGAAGAGAAATGATGTTCTATTGTGTGATGAGCATCTTCATTGCTGCCATCTTCTAAGAGCTCATTTACTAAGGATTCAGTATATTCAGTCCAATACTCTAGTTCTTCATTGGTCATGGGCTTACTTATCTCCTTTCTTTACAGGTAACTCTGTACCTGTTTCAACACTTAATTCGTTAATCTTCTCTAGCATAGATGCTCTCACGCGATCTGTCAGACCCCTAACATCTGATTTGTCTTCTTCAGACAGGTATACCGGCGGCAAATACTCAATTATCATTTTGCCATTATCCCAGCGGTTTAAATCGATAACTCCGCAGGTATTGCTGGCACAAACAGGTACGATAGGTACATCAGCCTGAACAGCTGTTCGGAAAGCCCCAGTTTTGAACTTCAATAAGCCGCGACCGTAGCTGCGAGTACCTTCTGGAAAAAGCCAAACCGACAGTTTCTTTTCTCGAATTTTGTCGGCAGCAGAGGAAATTGTTCCCATCGCTTTATTCGTATTTTTGCGATCAATCAGGATATTACCTGTTAGCCAATACATCTGTCCGAAAAAAGGAATCCACTTCAGGCTTTTCTTACCGATGCTCACGGTATGCGGTTGAACCGCAGAAGCGACAGTAAACAAGTCATAAGAGTTTTGATGGTTACATACATAAACCATAGGTTCATGCTTACTGACATCGTAAGGCACGCGAACCTCTACCGATAACCCGATCAGTTTATGTAATTTGCCGACAAGTTTTGCGGCATGCTGAACATTATTGCGATGAAATGGACGCAGCAAACTAAAAATGATGGCGTATAAGGAAATTAATACTAACGCCACGGCTAATAGCACAATTCGAATTACAGCTAACAAACGATAAGCCCTACTTGATGAATAAGTCGCGCAGTATACATGTATTCGCTGAAATGGTTAATAATAGCGCGCCTAATTCACCAATTAACGCGCTATTACGCACTTACGCTAGGAAAAAACTACAATGCGTTGGTCAATGCAAAACCCAATCCCAATCGCTGCTGCTTATGGTCATAATCAATCAAACTTTCACCATAACCTGTTGAGTATTGCACATACCCACGCAGCCTCCCCCAAAGCGGGAACGTCATACCAAAGTCAAGCGCGCCATGATGTTCAGCAAAATTTTGACGACCACCCAGGGTAAACTCTAGATCTTCCCACTTGTAGGCCGCGCCAATTTCGAAATGCCCCATATAATCGAGTATATCTGGATTGTCATCACCGCTATCCGTTCCTGGTACACGCTCATCTTCTTTTAATCTGTACCAAGGTTTGAAACTAAACGCCCAATCACCTTTTTCATAAAGAAAATTTAGATATACCCGATTCCAACTACGAGAGAGAATTTGACCACGGCCGTTAGACTGGTGCTCTACACCCACTACAAGTCCAGTATTACCGCCACCAGGATGCCAATCTAGTGGTGTCATATAGAAAAACTCAGGTTTGTAATTCGTTTCTCTAAATGGCTTAGAAATATTGTGTGAATATATCTGCCACCAAGATTGAAGTGTGAAACCAAAATATAGCGCATCACCTTTACGGAATAAATCATCGGCTAACAGCGGCACTTTTAAGCTAACCTGAAATTTAGCTTCCATGTCTTCTAGACTATCAGACCAGCCACCAAAATCTTGATACGCCTCAGTGTTCACACCGTCGGTAACAGAAATTGGCAAAATATAGTTCATCTGATGAGGCGTAATAACGTACGGATCAAACTCTTTCTGACGCTCTGCCACAATTCGGGAAGAAATCGCACCTAATTTAATACCATCAATCTCTTTAGGGCGACATTTGGCGCGAATATCCGCTACAGTCATAGAGCTTCTTGCTGATCGAATCGCCTGCAACAAACAATCATCTTCTGTGAATTTTTTTTCTGCATTAACTTGTGGCGACGTAGCGAAAGCGTTAAAGGATAACAAACAGCCAATAGCTAGTAGTCTTATCATCGCATTACCTTTGTCTTATTCTTATCTGGGATCGGTTTCAGAAACCCCTAGCTGGCCTCTATTTTTATCTACAAAAGCAAGCAACGCAGGATACTTGTTTAGTGGCAGCAACGCTCTGAACAGCACCCAATCTAACAAGCAATAGAGGCAAATTGATGAATAGTCCCAGTTGCCAAATTCGCCTGCAGAAGCTTTCTCTTCCAATTCCTGAAACACTAACGCCAGTCTTTCATGTTGAAAGCTAAACAACATTAGATCTTGATTAGTATCCAATTCAGATCTTTTGCCCATCATTAACGTAACGAGAGCATCATTAGCTGCGTCAATCAAAGTCAGTGTATTTTCTTGATGCCAAGTCATTGCTGGTTGATCAAATTTTTCAGCAAGATAACGGTAAATCACGCGAGAGTCATAAATCGACATATCACCATCCGTTAAGAATGGCACTTTTAACGCAGGTGTTTTTTGCTGCAGTATTTCACGCCCTTTTTCATCGTAGATATCGATAACTTCAAACGCTATCTCTGCACCAATATCAGCACCAAATAAACGGATTCTTCTTGTGTAGGGGGAAGGGACTGTTCCGAAAAGCTTCATTACACTTCCTTTGTCAATTTCATCTGTTAAGCGTATATCAAGAATAACATATGTAAAGTAATGAAATAAAAATAAAAAAGGCCAGCAAGAGCTGACCTTTTAGACTCAATATGATTGCCTAATTAGAATAAATCTTCTTCGATATCGAACAGTACATCACTCGCCTGACTTGCAGTGTTAATCAGTGATATACGACGTGGTAATAATCGCGCAAAATAGTATCGGGCTGTCTTAATTTTAGACTGATAGAAGTCATCACCACTGTCTTGTTTCGCTAACGCAGCTTTGGCCATTCGTGTCCAAATGTAAGCCATGGCTGTGTAGCCAAAAACATGAAGATAGTCGTTAGCTGCAGTGCCTAACATGTTTGGATCTTTCTGGCTGCCAGCAACCAAAGTATCCGTAAGTTGCTGTAAGTCAGCTAACGCTTCCGCAAGTGGACCAACAAACTCTTCCATTTCTGCACTTTGCTCGGCATTAATGAATGACTTAACTTCATCAGCAAAAACAGTGAACATGGCACCTTTAGTCGCAACAACTTTACGTGCAAGTAAATCCATCGCCTGGATACCGTTAGTGCCCTCATAAATTTGTGTGATACGAGTATCACGCACTAACTGCTCTTGGCCCCATTCGCGAATGAAACCGTGGCCACCAAAGACTTGCTGACCAGCAACTGTTGATTCAAAACCGATATCAGTGAAGAACGCTTTAGCAATCGGCGTTAATAATGCGGCTAAGGTATCACCCTTTTTCTGAGCTTCGCCTTCGGCGTAAGTAGAGTAATCCAGCTGCATTGAGATGTATGACGAAAGCGCGCGAGAACCTTCGTTGAATGCCTTCATGTTCAGTAACATGCGACGTACATCACCATGAACCAAAATTGGATCTGCTGCGCTATCAGGTGATTTAGCACCTGTTAATGAACGGCCTTGAATACGGTCTTTGGCATATTCCAAAGCGTTTTGGTATGAACGCTCAGCGCTACCAATTGCCTGAATACCAACACCAACACGTTCAAAGTTCATCATAGTGAACATACAGGCTAAGCCTTTATTAACTTCGCCAACAAGGTAACCTTTTGCATCATCAAAGTTCATCACACACGTTGCTGAACCATGAATACCCATTTTGTGCTCGATGGAACCACAGCTAACGCCATTTGCCTCACCTAAGCTACCGTCGTCATTAACGTTAATTTTCGGTACTAAGAAAAGTGAAATGCCACGAGGACCTGCAGGTGCGTCAGGCAGTTTAGCAAGTACTAAATGTACGATGTTTTCCGCTAAGTCATGCTCACCAGCGGTAATGAAGATTTTATTACCGGTAACGCGATAGCTACCATCTTCTTGAGGAACCGCCTTGGTGCGAATCATGCCCAGATCTGAACCCGCATGAGACTCAGTTAAGCACATGCTGCCCGTCCATTCGCCTGAGATCATTTTGGTCAGGTAAGTTTCTTTTAGCTCATCACTACCGTGCTTGGCTAACGATAAGCCTGCGCCAGCAGTTAGTCCTGGGTAAAGTGAGAAAGAAATATCGCCACCGCAAAGCATTTCTTCATGAAGTGCGGTGATAATCTTCGGCATACCCATGCCGCCGTACTCCGGTAAACCACCTAACCCAGTCCAGCCACCTTCAACGTAAGTTTGAAAAGCTTCTTTGTAGCCAGGTGCTGTTGTTACTTTGCCTTCGTTAAAGCTAACACCAACTTCATCACCTACACGCAGCAATGGTGCAATTTCTTGTTCAGCAATTTTTGCGCATTCCTGCAAGATAGCGTCTGCGGTATCACGGTCTACGTGGTCTGCTAAGGATGGCAAGGACTGCCACATCTCGTCAGCTTGTAAAACATCATATAAGACAAAGCTCATATCTTTTAACGGAACTCGATAGTCAGCCATGGTAAACCTCAATAAAATAAAACAACCAATTTAAACACGCGTTTAAATATAGTGAATTGACGACGAAAGTAAAGAAATAAACGATAAATTCGTCCGCTTTTTGCTACTGAACGCTATTTAAAGGTATAGTGAAAATAGAAATAGCTTTCCATTGCGGCGCGGTGTTTGTGTTTTACATTAAGACCTCATTATTATTCATCACCCTAGTCTTTAGCGCTAGCGTGTCTGCCGAACAATTGGACTTTGATAAAGAGGATCAAGGGGATAGCTACCAGTTCAATTACACATGGCTCGACATCGACCAAAACCAGCAACAAATGAGCTTTTCGATAGCCAAAAGCGCGTTATTTTCACCGTTTAGGAAATTTCGAGCGTATAAACCAGACTTTGCTTCACGATACGTTCAACGAGAAATTCGCAAATCTCTCGCTAACAAGCCTCTTAAAGATGTCACCATTAGCTTTAATTCAAGGGACGGTAGCGCCCAACTCTCGAGCACAAAGCCTAGCGCGTTGAGTGACGCAACTAAACGTATTCGAAATGAAGAACAGGAGTTTCTCGACGCTTACCTTAAGGAACAGTTTTATCATATCTTTACGACTCATGATGGTGCGCAGGGTGTTAAGCCCGATCATGTGAGTATCGCTCAGAAATCAGTAGACGCGCTTGCACCAACCAGAGATATCATTCTTGAAATCGTCAATGTAAGAAACATCCGCAAAGTGACCAACTTTGTCTTGAGCTTTATTCAATCAATACCTTATTCACAGCTGGAATCACGAGTCGACTCATC
This sequence comes from uncultured Thalassotalea sp., assembly GCA_947492575.1. Classification (GTDB taxonomy): domain Bacteria; phylum Pseudomonadota; class Gammaproteobacteria; order Enterobacterales; family Alteromonadaceae; genus Thalassotalea_F. The sequence goes on along the minus strand of CANLNK010000001.1, from coordinate 276,770 downwards.
TGGTGCGGGCTTTAACGTTCCCACAAAAGTATTGTGGGAGAACCAAGGTGATTGCGATAGTAAAATGACGCTAACGGCCGCTATGCTGAGATCGCTGATGCCACGTATCAATATGATCATGGTGTACATCGACCAGCATGCATTTATTGGCTTGGAAATATTACCTGAAGGAAATGATTTAACCGTAAGTCATCAAGGAAGAACATTCGTATTAGCTGACCCTACAGGGCCAAGGTTGATGCCGCTAGGTGAAGTCAGCTTTGACTCAGAACAAGCTATCAAGTCAGGACACTATGTCGCCGAGCTATTTAACTAAAGCTTCGCGTCAGGCACTGGTTGTATTAATAACGTTTAAAATACTCTTTGATAACTGCTCAGCACTCACCGGCTTAGCAATATGTAAGTTCATGCCTGCTAGTATGCTAGCTTCTTTATCATCAGCGCGTGCATGAGCCGTCATTGCTACTATAGGTAAATCAGCATAATCAGGGTTAGCTCTTAGTTTTCGTGTTGCAGTTAAGCCATCCATCACCGGCATTTGAATGTCCATTAACACAACATCGAAATCTACTTTCTCTAATTGCTCTAACGCCACTTGCCCATTTTCAGCAACAACGACGTCTGCCCCCATAGCGGTTAGTAATTCTTGTGCAACCATTTGATTCACTAGGTTGTCTTCAGCAAGCAGTACTCTTACGCCCGATAATGAGCCAGTCAATGCTGTTTGTGGAGTTGGAGTATTAAGCTTTTCAGGATTAACAACAGGCGGCGACTCATGTACCTGCTGTGCTACTTGCAGTTTATTGGCTCGCAACTGTTGTTCGATCTTATCTAACGTAAAGCGATACATCGGCAAATCGAAAAGATAATAAGGCGTGCTTAAAGATGCTAACTGGCTCGCTAAGTTTGTATCTAAGGGGGTTGCAATAGGGTGACAAACACCTATCAAGGCTACATTGTGACGAATGGTAGCAATATCATGAGTAGTCCAGACTGTTTGATTCACCAGTGTATCGCTTTCAACCAAAACTACTAGCCTTCCTGATACCACCAATGCTTGAAGTGCAGAAACGTCTTTTACCTGCTGATACTGCCAGCCAAATTTATCTACCGATGCCAACAATGAATCAGGTAATTTACAATCAAGGGCAATTAATACAACATCTTCTTCATGGGTAACTTCTTGTTGAACACCCAAACGCATAGGCACTAGGAAACTAAATTCACTACCTTTACCTAGTGTCGATGTTACTTTGATTTCGCCCCCCATTAGCTTCACAATTTGCTGACTTATTGATAATCCAAGTCCTGAACCACCATAACTTCTGGTCATCGAGTCATCAACCTGAGTAAAAGCGTTGAACAAAGTGTCCTGCTTATCTTTGGGTATACCAATGCCGGTATCTTTTACCGTGAACTTCAGCAAAGCGTTGTTGCGGTCTAACCCTGATACTTTGATTGCAAGGTTTATCTCACCGCTGTGGGTAAACTTAACAGCGTTATTAAGCAAGTTAGATAACACCTGAATTAAACGCATTTCATCAGTAATCAGTTGCATAGGAGCATCAGCATCAATGTCGATATTGATGGCAATGCCTTTTTTAAACGCTGCTAATGTATTTAGTTGAATGACCCTATCAATAACACTATCTAAATTGGCATTTGCTACATTTAATCGAAGCTTGCCCACCTCAATTTTCGACAAGTCCAATAACTCGTCAATTAAATGCAATAAGGTATTTGAAGAACTTTGCGCATTCGCCAAGTATTGCTGCTGAAACGCGCTAAGTGGCGTTTTTTCCATTAATGCCACCATGCCCTTTATTGCGTTAATCGGTGTGCGAATTTCATGGCTCATATTAGCCAAAAATTGGCTTTTCGCCTTGTTCGCAGATTCAGCTTGCTCTTTTGCAGTGGTTAATGTTTCCTGCACTGCGAATTGAACCGTAACATCACGCAAAATAACGATCGTTCCTAAGGCATAGCCGGATTCGTTGTAAAAACGCGTGCAAAACATTTCATAGGTGTTGCCACTGGTTTCGATCGTTTGCTGATAGCCTAAGGTCGTGTGTGACTCTGGTAAGCGATAAAAGGTTTCTAGCGTTTCTTGAATAGGTGGAGGTAAATACTGACTAGTTGGCGTGCCCACCAAATTAGCTTCCACATCACCAATAAAATGTTCAAATGAGCGGTTACAACCAGTCAGGTTACCTTCATTATCATTAAAGATAATAAACTCAGGTATTGCGTTAATAACCGAGCGCATTAACAAGTACGAGCGCTCCGTTTGCTCACTGCGCTCCATGAGCTCATGAGTTTTCTCAACTACTCGCGAATCTAGTTCAGCATTTTGCAGCTTCAACTGCTGCATTAAATGCTTATTTTCACTAAAAACTTTTTCAACAAGCTCAAACCAAGGCTGCCAATCTTTAGTTGGTATTGCTGTGCTGGGTTTACCGTCGGCACAGCGCTCTATGTGCTCGATAAACGCCGAGGCGGGTTTAACAAACATCCGGCGAGTCATAAAGTACACAGAAGCAAGAAAGGCTGCCAATGACAATACGAGAAGCACAGCGGGCGTCAGATATCGCTGTTTGATTGAATAAGCAAAATCACTTGTTGGTTGATAGTAAACCAAGCTCCAACCGTTCACCGATAGAGGCTGTTTTCTGACTAACCAGCCTTGGTATTCAATATAGTCCCTGCGCTTTAGTAGTTGCTGTAACGGAAAGCTTGTTAACTGTTCAGGTACTGCGCCGGACCAACGACGATTAACTGGCGTCACCTCACTTGCGTAGTGAGTTGAGAACAAAACACTACCCTGTTCATTAAGTAGTACATAACCTTGTCGCTCACTGTTCACCGCCGGCACCAATTGACTTAAACGAGTTAAGTCAAGATCCATAACGAGTACGCCTCGAAATTTGCCTTTTTGAAAAACCCCAGCACCAACTTTGACTAAGTTAAGCCCTTCTTCGATAAGTGCTTTCGACCAAACAAAGGGGACACCTTGCAAATTCCCTTGCCTTACTTTCCACATAAAGGCGTCGCTAATTAGCTTATCAGAATAGGTTTTCTGAGGCGTATCGTGTGCTTCATAGCTAACTAGAAATCGATTCAATGAGAGATAATAAAGCCTAGCCGCGGCACTGTTGCTCTTAGTGCTAGCACTAAAAATAGGCCCCAACTGCTGTGCCAGCGATAGTTCAGTAAGTACCGATTGGCCCAATTCAGCTAAGTTACCATGCCCCGTTATGACAGCCTCATGGTAATGTGGTTCTAATTCTGATGGTTCAGAAATGATAGACGAGTAATTTACACCTTGCTGACTAAGTAATGGCGTAGCAGTGCGTAAGTCAGGTTTGCCGTTGAGGAACGCTTGGGCAAACTCCTTATGCCCCTCAAGGGTTTGAAGGTTAGTTTTAAGGGCATAGTTTAATGGCTCTACTTGCTGGGCAAAATTGTCTTGCTGCGCTTCAAGCTCTGTTTCTATTCGCTCAACATAACGGTAAGCAAAAAAGCAAGTGGCAACTAAAGTGATAAATACACACAAACTAAACACCGCCATATGATACCGGCGAAATAGCGTCGTTTTAGTTATTCGTTGACTCACAGATCTGCTGCAGCTGTTAACTTAAAAATGTCAGTATACACTGATTAGCAACGAAAAAATAAAACCCTAGCGATTATTCACTTTGCCATCAGTGGCTATTCACTAAAGGCTTCACTGGCTAAGCGCTTAAATATCGACTGACTTGACGCTTCTGGTTCGAATAACGTGTTGAATACTTTATCAAGCAATTTTAGCATTTGGCTATTATCAAACTTAGTTATTTCAAGTGATAATTGCTTAAGTTGCAGCAATTCTTGGTTGTACATCGCCAAGCTTGTCACAGGGTTATTTGCTTCTGGTGGTAAGGCATTACCAGCATTGCTGTCCACAGCGTTGGTTTCATCATAGTTAGATACCTGTGCATAACGCTGAGCAGCTATGCTCTGCGTGTATTTTAACTCAAATGACAAACTACTAATTTGTTCAAAGTCGATATCAAGCTCCATTGCTTGGTTAAACGCTTTCTCAATATCCTTACTGAAGAACGATGACTGGACATCAGCGATTTGATTTAACAATTCCCCAATCGCTTCCTTTTCGTCGTCAGATAAGTCACCTTCCACTGAATAGGCGTAGTACTGGCTACTGTTTAGGCTATATTCGCTGCTAAAACTGCGTCCGTCACCTTGTTGATTAAATACTGATGCAAACCTTTCATCTTGGCTTTTCGCCAATTGAATTTGCACTTTATCGCCTTCAGCAGTAACTAATTCTATGGTACTAGAGGCACTGGTACTCGCTAAATATTGGTCGGCTCGAATAAAATTAAAGCGATTGTCGGTATCAGTTAATGGCGTATTTCTAGTGGCTAACCTTTCAAGAAAATTCTCTTCAAGGTCAGTGACTTTGTCAGTCAGTTGCGTACGAGTTGATTCTATACTCTCAGTTAAATCATCTAACGTGTCGCCTTGTCCTAACAAGTCTTCTAGTTCTGTTAGGGCTTCATCAGTACCTTGATTTATACCCGCTTGAGCTTGACTGAAAAGGGAATCGATTTGCTCTTGCGAGGCACCTCTATCTTTAGCGGCAAACAAGCTTTGTTGAATGGCACCAAACACGGTATCAACCACTTTTGAAATATCAAACAGGCTCTCATTAGCAGCCGGCTGACGCCCAAAAGACTCAGTGCTTACGGAGCTATTTGAAAACTGACGACTAAAGGCACTGAAATAAACACCAACGGCAACTTGGGAGCTACTGCTTAAACTTGTCGTTTCCAGTGAGCCACGCCTAATATCTTGTGAACTCGATAGATTTTCATCGTCTAGCTTTTTAACATCATTTGCGAAGCGAGGAGAAGAGGCAGACGGCGTAGATACTGCGCCTGATTTTGCAGCGTTGTTAATGTTTTCCATGATGACCCCAAGTTAACCATTTAAGGTAGATTGTTATCGGCAGAAACAAGATCTTCTTGAGCAGTTTTGGTGATTTTTCGGGCTAAATCAAATAGCAAAAACACAACATGAAAGTTAACGAACAAAGGGAGATTAAAAAGTCTTTAGTTATCAAAAAGTCGCGAAGATAGAAGAAAGTTTTAACTAGCTCGATAAAGGGCTCAACCACTTTATGTATTGATAAACAAAAAATAGCTGAGCACAAATACCCTAGTAGTTAATAGCGACAAGTGACACACTAATTATTACAAGTTTTCTTCCGCAAATGACGCTAATCGACTACGTACCACACCATTTAGGTTAATGGTTGAACTTCCAGGGAAGTCTTTAAACCGTTCCACAATGTAAGTTAAACCTGAGGTGACTGCGGTTAAGTAGTTACTGTCGATTTGCGCTAAGTTACCGGAACAGACAAGCTTAGTTCCTTCACCACAGCGGGTAATGATGGTTTTTAATTGTGATGCAGTTAAATTCTGACATTCATCTAATAAAACGAATGCATTTTGAATACTGCGACCGCGCATAAAGTTAACCGACTTAAACTGAATGTTGGCTTTCTCCATAATGTAATTCATGCTGCCATTCATGCTTTCGTCTTGCTTGTGAAGCACTTCCAAAGAATCAGTGATGGCCGCCAGCCAAGGCGCCATCTTTTCTTCTTCTGTGCCAGGAAGGAAGCCAATGGATTCGGCAATTTCAGGGGTGCTGCGCGTTACTATCACCTTATCGTAAAGGCCACGTTCGATTACCGTTTCAAGCGCACTGGCAAGTGCTAATAAAGTTTTAAGGTATTATAAATTAAAAATAGACACACCGACCGACCGATTAAATGCTATGATTTATATTCATTTATCTGAAAGTCGATTCAAATTTTAAGGTATACCTAAGTTAGCCCTATGAAAAACTATAAAAATAAAAGCATCCTGAACATCGACAATACAATTTTCCAATGCTTAGCCCCAAAAGGTAGCTTTTTACATCATTGTTTAATCAACTCTAAATGGGATGATGAAAACGAAAAAAGCTCCTCTCTTGCACATTATAATATACGGTTAGCGATATCAAAGTTACTGCAACTAATAAATGCTGACGAAGAAGAGCACCAAGCATTAATCCATTTATTAGTGAGTAAACCTGAAACGATAACCATCACAGATCTAATCCAAGGTTACAAGTCTGTTGAGCTAGCATTAGTAAACAGCTTTCCTTTGAGCAGAGCTAAAAGCTACAGCACCGCAGTCAGAAACTTTTTCAATTCATTCAGTGCTCCCCTAGAAAGTGGATTTAATGCATCAGAATTAGCTTATGAAACACTATTATCAACAAATGTAGACTTTAAGAAAAATCCTAACATCGACCTTTTTACCATTGATGTAAAAAATAAGATTAAGTTTACCGTTATTGATCCCGACACTTTCCCACATCTATTTGTTGAGGACTCGGTTTTACACAATCTTCTAATCAATTTAGAAAACGCTTCAAAAGAACAGCCCTTTGAGTACTCCGTCATTGTGGGCTTTAAAAAATTGTTACGAGAAATTGACCAGTGGCCTGAAAATTCTCAGATAAAAATATTACTCAACAGTCCATTAAACCAATTAACACCAACCGGAGTTAACGAGGCATTAATCGATTTTGAGAAAAACCTATCTAAAGCTTTCCCAAATAAAAAGTTGAATCAGCTAAGTACACTGTTTAGACAGAAGCTCTTTGATCATGGATTAACTGCTCCTGAGCTAAATAAAGCGAAAGACCTCTTCAAAACCAATTTCAATAGCTTAGGTCAGTTAAAATTTAAACCACGCTTCATAATTCAATGTGAAAACTATGAGCACATTATTGATTCATTCCAACTACCATCCATCCTGCCGTTGGAAAGTGTAGGAGAGAATTGTTTTAATCAGTTCGAAAAAATATCAGAAACCAGCGCTGCCGATACGGGCAGCGTCACTGACCTAATAGAAATCTTGATGCTGATTCAGCAAGGGGGATATAGTGACGCGAGATTATTATTAGCCAAAAAGCCCGATGATTTGATTTCTTATAATGTTTCAAAGGGTTTAATAGACTTAGAGTTATTAATAACCAATCACTTCCCTGACGACAAGCTCGAAAAACTAAAACTCATTCGTGACTTTCTAAACCTATGCGAAACTCCAACTCAAAGTGGAAGGCTGCTCAAAGATTATAAGATTGATTCGACTATCAATCCAAAAGAAAAAATCAAAACAATGGCTTTTCACGGGTATTCCAAAGCTAACGGCAAAAAGAGAGATGTAACTGTTGAGTTTAACCTAACCAAACTAAAACCTTTGTTGAAATTAAACAGTGTATTAGTCACAGCTTTGAATAATTTACAAACGCACACAGCGACTACACCAATGCCTGCCACGTCTTTATCTGACATAGAGCGAACTTTGGGCTATGTCGTAGATACCTCATTAGAGTCTGCACAAATCAAGCATATCCTTACCAGCCCATTGTCCGAATTAGAGCAGCGAGATTTCAGGTTAGGTTTTGCTCAGCTTGAAGACATCATCGATGAGCAAGATATACAATTAAAGGCACCTAGAAGCCAAAGTCTACGAACATTTTTAAGTAATCACGCGGGTAAAATCAACGGCCTGATTGATATAAAAAACTGTGGTTTCAAATCTCGGTTTAGCGCTTCTGATGAAATGAATGCTCAAAAACTAATTGAGCCTGTAGATGAGAATGGCGATGTTTTACCCAGCCCTATTTTAAACCAACAACAATCGCTGTCAGAGTTAAGAAAAAATGTACAAGAGTACTTTGAAAAGCCAATTAACCAGATACTAAATGCGTGTAAGAAAGAAGTTGAATGCTATAAACAGCTTGTATCTACTTTTAACACTTACACGAAAAAAGACGAAAATGGGGTTCACATCCAAGATATCCCAGAAGAAGTTACTGCTTTAGTTAAAAACAATCAAATTGACGAAGGTAGAGGAATTCTAAAGTCACAAGCGAGTTCCATCAGAAAAGAATTTACGAATGAAGTTGTGATGGGGGCTTACCTTCGACATCAACTATCCATTGGCATATCAGGCTCAACTTACTGCTCTCAAAAATCTGAGTTAATCCCAACTTATGTGAAACACTGGTTTCCTAACTCAAGTACAGGTATGAGAGATTTCTTTTGGTCAGGCATATTTTTGCCTAAAAATGTTCTTCTTGTGTGCTTTATCAGATTAGTTATCAGAACCACTTGGAATAAAGATGTAATAGCTACTTTGACTCGTGCAAATTTGCCAGAGCAAATGCCAGAAGGGCCTTTTGTACTTGCTGGCTTCAAAGAAAAAGTAGGTAAAGAGACTACGCCTGTTACCATTGAGCCACATGAAAAAGAAATTCGTGAGGTGATCAGCTTTCTTATCCAACATCATGACAACATGGAACGAATGGGCTTTAAGCCAGAGAGTATTTGGGATACTCAGGGTTCTACAAAGCTAAATTTCCTATCGGCAGCTATTATAGACAGGTTACGTGATCACTATACCCTTCCTTATTTTCGGATGGAGTTATTAGCCAAACATCAAATGAACCTTAGAAAAGGTATCGACGGTAGCTTGGTTAATTCACAACGAGAACGAAATCATGCAAGCAGTAGAGTCACTTCTGATTATCTAACGCATCCTATCGCCATGATTGAATATGAAGCCAACAATGCTGACTTCCAGCGAAAATTTGAGACAACCGTCCAGTTCAGACATAAAGAAGCATCAATAGAGAAATACGGCTTAGATCGCAACAACATTGACGAGAATTTGATCGTAGCACCAGCAGATCATAAAGAAGAGCTGCCAGACTGGTTCATTTTAGCAGACGGCTCATCTTGCACAGATATCTTTGCTTCAGTTGATAAGTCTAAACAGGACAGTATTTGTAAAGGTCGAAAGTGCCATTCAGGGGAAGGCTGCGAGTTTAATCGCGTTGAACTGGGTGTTGATGAATTTGTACGAACCTTGCGACATCAGGCTTATTACATAGCACGCGGTGAGGTGCTGCTGGCAAAGCATGGTAGAGAGTATTTTGATGAGTATATTGCACCTGACATGCGATTTACGTTTGGTTTAGTGAAGTATGTAGAGTTATCCAATCCTCTAATGTTCAAAGACGCTAAAGGGAGATTAGAAAATGAACAGCAATCTTAAGTACCAGTTCTTAGAAGACATAAAGCCGGAAGATATACTGGAAGAGCATGACGACCTGCTTTTAGAAAATGCAAAACTGTTGCAAGTTACAGATGAAAAGCTCGCTATTGAAGGTACTGTTTTACATTATCACGCAAAGATCACTGGCGCGAAAGCCAATGAAACGGTATTGCAAAAAGGATCTTTAGATCTACGTGATATATGGGTTCCCGGTGCTGCGGGATGGCAGCACCCAGTGCCTATCTTGGTTTACCCTGACTATGCCAAGGCGCTTGTTGAAATCGTCGATATCTATGCAAACAGAGCTAAACATACGCCAACATTTGTTAAAACAGGTGTTATGTCGCAAGTTAACGTTGCAGCGCAATTCATTGAATATATGTGCTTACATGGTCATCTCGTACTAAATGGAGTAAATCAAAAGCAAATCGATAAGATGAAAGTAACACTCAAAGAAGGTGGTATTCCAGCAACGCTAGCCTTGCATGAACGAGTTAATTCATTTGTCGATTTGTTAATCGAGAATGACGAACTAGAGCCATTTTTAATCAAAGACGGTAGTACCGAAAACTCTAAAGTAACGAGTATAAGAGTACCCAAGATTGCCCAATGTATCGGTGCGGTTAGTCTTGAAAATCAAGTTCCAACTAGTGTTTACCAAAAAGTAACAGAACACCTAAAATCAAAGGGAGTTAAATTCGGTACTCGTTTCGCATCCAAAGGAGCACCCGCACCTTCTCAACCAGCCGTTAAATCTTTAAATAACTGGTTTGGTACTTGGAATAGGTTTGCAAAACTAGATAATGAAGATCGGATGCAGTTTATTCCTTTTCCTAACCCCAACCAGCTTTCTAAAAAACTAGGTAAAGTTGCTGGTCGCACAAAAAATTTGGATTTAGAGCATGTTGTTGATCTATTGGGCGGTTCGCATCTTTGGGTATATGAATACTCCTCAAAAATAATCTCATTAGTAAATGAAATTACCAGCTTAAAAAATCAATATCTTGATGAAGGGCTTCGTCCTCGAACACTGACTGAAGGTAGATTTCCAGAATTTTTAGTTAGTTCGAAAAAGGTTAAAGAGCTAGAAAAGCTTCTTGGTATTGAAATTCACAAATCGAGTTTAACTGCTTCAGATAAAGATTCTGAGGCATTCTCTGTAACCGAAATAATAACGTTATTGATGACTGCTTGTTATGTCATTTTGCAAACTTATAACGCAAGAAGGCAAGCAGAAATCCAGCACCCTCTTATTGGTATTACGGAAGAGTTCTTCCGCTGCAAAGATAAAAAATTCAATTGGTATCAAGCCTGTTTTTATAACGAGAAAAATGGTGAACGCCGTTGGTATACCACCAACAACGGTAGCACTAAAGCAATTCAGTGTTTAATCAAATTGAAAAAAGCATGGGGGGCTGTTGATGTTGACGGTTTGTTTAATGTGCCAACTTTTCGAATTGATGAACAAGGTAACTTCAAACACTATAAATATCACTTTAATAAGGGTAAAGATTCAAAGATCACTGGCAACGCCTTCTTAAAAATGATGCTAGGTGATGCTGGAGTGGACATGTCAAGCCACCCATTCAGACGTATCTATGCCGTTATTTACCATTATCAGTACAAAAACGCAGACTTACTAGCATTATGTCACCAGCTAGGACATGTTGATCCCGAAGAAACAACTGTGTACGTGACGGAGCCTGCCGCTAGAGAAACGCATGAGCAACTTCATCATAAAACCAAGCTGACTCGAAATGAGAAAGCTGAATCAACCATAGCGATAAAAGAAGAAAATAAGGCTCTAGATAAAATCATTGCAGAAGTAGGTGTTGAAACAACGGCAAAAGATATTCTGGCTCTACTTATGGGCACCGAAGAAATGGCAGGTAAATATACTTCTTATTTGAAAAAGGTTTACCGCGTTTTACAAAAGAGTGTCAGGTTCAACAACTATACAAAAGACAAGTACGGTAAAGGCTTTAGCGAATTACCTGACGAAGAAAAAAGTAATGAAATGGCTCAAGTGCTTGATGCTAGGGGTCATAAACACAAGCCTAAACCCCATGCTACCTGCCATAAAAAAGAAGGAGAAGCTAAGAAGCATAAAGCGCCTTGTGAGCCATCCACATGTAAAGGCTGTGCATACCAAGAAGTAAAGCGAACTCAACTTAATATCATGAAAGAAGACTTAATTGCACTTAAGGCAGTCCAAGCTGATTATTTGACGCTCCCCGTTGAACGTATGCGAGCTATAGAACAAAGCGCCAATTTAGAGATTTTAATTGAAAGCCATGAACGCGCAATGGAGAGAAGCAAGACAATTTTCACCGGAGGTGTGAGCTAATGGCAGAAAAGAATCAAAACCAAGATCCACAGCAAATTGAAGCTTTTAAACGTATTGAAAGAAAAGTGGAAATATTAGAAAAGTGGGCAAGCGAGGGAATCCCCTTTGTATTAGTTAATGGTAACAAACAGGTTGATGACAAAGGAAAATATGTCCTTGAATTCTTCCCTACCAGCCCTACAGGACTTAGAAAGTGGAACGGTAAACAAAATAGTAAGGATGTTGTTAAGCAATATGATATTCCGCCATATACAACATCTGCAAAGTCTCTGGATGCAATACCAACGGGCTTAAAACTCAGAATTTATGGCGACGATAATAAACTTAACCTTTGGGAGAGGCTGAAATTTAAGGCCAAGCTGCAAAGCAACGCTAAAGAAAAGAATGCTCTGCAAGAAATAGAGGAAGAGCTAAAAATATCTGAAGCTAATCATCAGGGATTAGCGTATGAATTAATTGAACTTCGAGTGACTAATAAACACTTGGAAGAAGAAAACAGCACGTTAGAAAACCAGATTGAAAGTGTCCGCTTGTCTATAAAATCACAGCTTGATCTCAAGAAAAAACAACTTAAGCAGTCTGATCTAAAGAACAAGCAGCTCAGCATCGAAAATGCAAAGCTGATAAAGCTTTTAGACGAACATGGTATCGACTACGACAATGCTGACGAGAGCACCTCTATTATAGATTTTCCGGGGAAGTAAATCATGGTGAATAAGCGCAGAAAATCTTCTCAGGATATCGGTAAACAGAATGCTAAAAAGATAGCAGATTGGGTAAATACTTCGCCTATTATCCCTTTGTATCAAGGTCGGGTTAACAAGACTCAAATTTTCAAAATGCATAATGTGCCTAAATCAACGCTTGATACGAATGAAGATCTACAAAAGTTATTTGATCCTGATGGCCCAATAGAGAAGCTAGTTCGAAAACAAAAAGGACTTGAGATTGAGTTGCCTGAAGATGTTGTAGAAGAAAGTTCAGCAAAAGAAGATTTAAAAAACACAGTTTCCAATAGTGAGCTTGAATTGAAAGTTAAGGCATTAGAGGCCCAGCTTAACTCTATTCATTTAGATCTAGCTTCAGAAGAGTTTTTGTTGGCGACAGGTCGGTATATTCCAAAGCTTTACTTGGATGATGGTGACGTGTGATGCAAATAAGCAATATATCGTTTCACGAAGATGTTAAGCAATTAACAGGCGTAGTCACTTTAGTCCGGCATCACACACAAGATAAACGTGGTATTTCATCTATATTTTTATTAAAGGTTGCCCGTGAGAAAATAGTCATTAAGGCTGAATTCGGAGCGATCACCTCAATCCCACAAACGGGAGAAATCTGGAGAGCTACTGGTGATTATTTCTTTGATAAAGAATATGGCTCACAGTTCATTGTTGATGAGGCTTTAAAGCTGCACCCCAACGCAGAAATTTCAACAGATGTTCTTTGTGATTTTCTTATCTACAACGCCCATTTTGTCGGGATAAATAGCTATTGGACGAAGAAACTTAAGCTCGCTTTTGGTGAAGATTTATTAGCAGTTTTACAAAGTTACTCAGCTAAAAAGTTATCTAACTGTAAAAAGCTAAAAATCTCACCAGTTATGGCTCAAAATCTTTGTGATGGTTGGGCTAAAGCAGTCGGTGAAAGTGAATTAAATCTATTTTTTGATCGACACAACTTACCAGTTGAGTATGTTGAAACTACTCGTCAGCTACTAGGACATGACGCAAGTAGCCTGATAAAAAAGAATCCATATCTGCTCTATCCTATAGCCTCTGTAAATGCTGCAAAGCGGACATGGAAATCACTAGACAAAAAATTAAGAGCTAATTTTGATATCAAATTAAACGATAAGCGCAGAGCTATTTCGTTTATTGAATCAATACTGTATTCGTCATTCAGTAATAACGGTGATATGGCACTGCCTGCTAATGAAGTCAAAGCTGAGCTGAATGAGGCTGGTATTGTATTTGATATAAATGAAATTGAAGAAAGCGCTTTTCAAACGCTTTGCTTCAACGAACAAAATGACACTATACAAATCTTAGGTCATCAGGCGATTGAGAAGGCAATTAACACATTGCTTCACAAGCGTTTATCTATGACAAAGCTGCTATTTGATACAAATTCATTGGCGTTTGACGAAACGTTATCAGTACTAGAAAACAATAATATTGAGCTAAATCCTCTCCAGTTACAGGCATTAGGTAATGCCTTTAATCAGCCTGTTTCTTTTATTGTCGGGGAAGCTGGAACAGGAAAGTCTTTGCTTTCCCAGATCATCATTGATGTATGCCTTAATAATGCTATTAACGTTTGGAAAGTTAATTCAGTTGTTCGTAATGAAGACAATATACTGCCTAATTTAAAGGGAGAATCTATTAATCGCTTCATTTCACAGGCAAAAAAGCGAAACCTAAAAGGCGCATTGTCTGGGGCACTAATACTGATAGAAAATTCAAATTCAGTTGATATATTAACCTTGTATAAACTATTAAAGCTTATACCTCTTAACGCTCACATTTGTTTCATTGGTGACAAGTTTAAATTACCGCCTATAGGTCCGGGATCGTTTTTCAAACAGGCTGTTGAATTAAAAGGTGAAGCCCTAACAGAGTTAATTGAAGTGAACGTTGCCGAGTCCCAGTCTGATATCCAACGGCTGTATAGCTCTTTAATTGGTAGCGCTGCATCATCAGTATTTGATGCTATTCCTGCATTTGACGTGTCAGAAGAGCAAAGCCTAAGTATTTACCATACTGAAGATAAATCTCACGAGATGCTTAGTACCATTACGACCAATATTTGGTTCGAATTGGCTTCAATGTTAAGTGATGTACCTAAGATCATTTGTTCTAGTCCACAATTGTGTGATGACATAAATTCTCAAGTTCAACGGGTTCGTTTTGACCGGAAAGAAGTAGCAAAGCTAGAAAGTGGTGAATCTGTATTCTATACAAGTGAGCCTATTATTTTTGCTAAGCCTAATAAATTTGTCGATGTACCAGTTGGCACATTAGCAGACATTGTAGAAGTTTACGAAAAGCCTGTCGTTGCATATGGACGTGAGTGTTGGATGAAGATAAACATTGGCGGTGATTGTATCGATTTGTCTTTAGATGATATTGAAAGTATTGCGCTTTGTTATGCAATTACGGCGCACAAGGTTCAGGGGAATCAATTTAGTCATTCCTTGGTTATTTTGGATAATTTCTATTTGATTGATAAATCATGGCTTTACACATGTATAAACGCATCTAAAGAGTCGATGTTATTTATCGGAAATAAGAGTCAATTAGTCAACACGGTTGATGCCACAGAGTTTAGCGCTAAAAGATATTGTGGTGTTCCGCTTAAACTGGAGGTTTCAGATGAGTAACGGTATTACTGAAACAAAGGTACGCTATGATCGTCGAGATCATTATGTTTACCAAGATATAAGCGGAGAGGTTCTTTGGGGACCGACAGATTTTATCATTGAACTAGATAGAGATCCCAAAACTATACGCACTTACCGAAAGGCTATCAGACGATTATTTAAATTCTTAAACTCCGGCAAACATAAACTAAGCTGGCTCGAAATGAATGACTCACGTATGAGGGAATTTAGAGCATTCTGTTTAAATGAAACAACAGCAGATTCACGCTACAGAGGTAATGAAAACGTTGCCAAGCAAACGGTCAACAGTGATTTTCTGATGCCAATCTATAACTTTTATCATTGGGTACAAAAGCAAGGTACATATCACCCAAATATTCTTGGTTTTGATCCGGCCAATAAGTTTTCATATCAGATAACATCATCATTACTGTTGAAAGAAATCGCCGTATCTAGAAATGAAAAGCCAAACAATAATGCTCTATATCCAGAATTATTCAGAGATTGTGATACCAGAAGCCGAAACAGAAAAGACGCAAGTGAGTATGAATTAGAAGAGCTAAATAATTACATAGTTAATGAATATCAGGGCTATGAGCGAGCGTCACTATTGCTAATTGCGCAGATCATGAATGAATCGGGTAGCCGCCCGATTTCGGTTAGTAGCTATCGCAGGCTTCAATTTTCTAAAGAAATCATCGAAAGAGAGTTCTTCCTCAACAAGCAAGATAGTTTATCAATTGTTCCAAAGCTGGCTAAGCAAGGAAATACTATGCCAGTGAGCTTTAGATTCTCTACAGTGCTCGCTGTCAGGAATTTCATTGAGAATGATTTGGAAGAGTTTCTCGCCAACATTGATACTGGCAACTACGATGGTCATTTGTTCATAGACCCCAACAACTTTAAACCATTAACGGCGGAAAATATCAGCAAGATCTTCAGTGAAATCACCACAGAACTTGGCTGGCCTAAAGGTAAATCGATTTATTCATTACGCCATAAATTTTCTGGAGATAGTCTTGATAAACATTTGGACGCTGCAATAGAGCTAGGCTTTAGTGCTAATGAAACCGCAATTGCACTTCAGATGGAAAAAGAGATGACCCATCGTAGCTCCGGCTCTCTAGAAGACTATATTTCGAGTCGTAAAAGAACGATGCAACAAACTGATTCATTTAAAAAGTCGTTAAAGATTAACGAACTAGAATCAGACAAAACTCGCCTTGAGCTAGAAAGGCAAAAAGCAATAGAAAATGCAGAACAAAAAGATGCAGAGAATCAAGAATTGTTATTGGAAATTGAAAAGTTAAAAGCGAAGTTAACAACACAATGAAATTAATAACATTTGTTACATACAGCAAATTATTTAAGGGGGCTGCAAATGAAAACTATCGGTAAACTTGCTAAAGAACTTGATATTAGCGTTGAAACTATACGTTTTTATGAACGTCAAGGGTTGATAGAGCAGCCTTTAAAACCAGAATCTGGTTACCGAATGTATGGCGATGCCCTTGTCAATCAGCTCAAATTTATTATCAAAGCTAAAGCATTAGGGTTTACGCTGAAAGAAATTGGCTCGCTCATGTCACTCAGCGGAAATTGCGCAGATATAGAGTCGATGGGGTTGCAAAAGCTGCAACTCATACGAGATAAGATCGATGATTTACTGCGATTAGAGAAAGTGATTCAAGATATGACAGATTCTTGCAAGGCCAATCAAGACCCAAAAACCTGCCCCATTATAAATTCACTTAAATAGCTATTGACCCCGTACTTATGTACGGAGTTTATACTGCCTTAAAAATTGAGGTAGATAGTTATGATCAATAAAATTCTAGATAAAGTAGGTTCTGGTGGCGTTTGGCTAGCCGCCCTTAGCTGCACAGCATGTTTTCCTGCGCTCGGCTCATTAGCATCTGCTCTTGGGTTAGGTTTTCTTTCACATTTTGAAGGAATAGCGGTGAACACCTTATTGCCATTATTTGCTTCACTAGCGTTGTTAGTTAATTTCTATAATTGGTATCAACATCGAGATTCATTGAGAGGCGTTTTAAGTGTCATTGGCCCAATTGCTGTATTGTTAACCCTGTACCCTTTGTGGCAGTACAATTGGAGCACTTATCTATTTTATTTTGGGATCATCTGGATGGTCGTAATGTCTATTTTAGATATGGTTAAGCCCGTTAAGGGACCAGTATGCAAGGTATAGAATTAGAATCTAAGATCACTTGCCCTGAATGTGGATTTAGCAAGGTTGAAACCATGCCTACAAACGCTTGCCAATGGTATTACGAATGCGAAAGCTGTAAAGCACTACTTAAACCGTTAAAAGGTGATTGTTGCGTTTATTGCTCTTATGGAACAGTTAAGTGTCCTCCTATTCAAGAAGGCAATGCATGTTGCTCAGGTAAGTAGCCTAGTATTCGGTGGTTCTGTGTCAACCAAGTAATATCTTAAATGCGATTGCGATTAGCACTAAACCACCAAATAGTTCCGCTTTAGATTCTAACCATACACCACTTTTTTCGCCGATATTCACGCCAATCCAGCTAAACGCAAACGTCGTAATGCCAATTATCAAGCAAGCTAAGAATATATCTACTTCAAGCAAAGTGATTGCATAACCTGCGGCCATTGCATCAATACTAGTAGCAATGGCGAGAACAAGTAGCACCCGATGAGTAACTTTCGCAATATCTTCTTCAATTCCTTCGGATAGGGACTCATAAATCATTTTGCCACCAATAAATACTAGCAAAATAAAAGCTATCCAAGGTGCATAATCTTCAATCCAAGATGATAGTCCTTTACCGCTGAAATAGCCTAAAATAGGCATAAAGCCTTGGAAAAATCCAAAATATATTGCAGCCTTTATCCTCAATAATTTGGCATTAACAACTTTCTTTGAGCCTAAACCTATCGACACAGCAAATGCATCCATACTCAATGCAATTGCTAAAATAACAACTTCAATCAAATGCAAAAACCTTAATACTGATTTTCGTTGATTGTTTTATATATTTCGACATATCGTTCAATTTGATTTTTATTGAAAGGTTATGAGTTTAAAGAAGTTAGTATTCCGCAACTTTCAACTGTATTACCAGAGGAGCAAGCTTTCTTCATTATTTGAAGCTCCGATTTTAATGTCTTTAACTCCCTAATGCGCTTGTTAACTAAGTCAAGTTGGTTTGCAATTAAGCTATTGATTGAGGAGCAGCTTTCTTCTGGTTTGTTCTTGAGAACAAGCAATGCCTTAATATCTGACAACGGAATATCAAGGCTTCGACAGTGTTTTACGAACTCTAACTCTTTAATCGATTTTTCATCATATAGCCGAAAATTGCCTTCGCTACGACTAGGCACATTAAGTAACCCTTCCTTTTCGTAATAACGAATTGTCTGTATGGAGCAACCAGACACCTTAGAAAGTTGACCTATTTTCATATTAATTCAATCTTAGCTTGATCCTATAGCAACTATAGAGTCTATGATTGAACTATACAAGCTAGTAGGAGTTCAATACATGAGCGGTTGTGGTTGCGAAGTTGAATTAAAAGATGCACAACAAAAGTATGTGCTTTATTGGCTGCTCGGTATCAATGCCATTATGTTCATCGTTGAGATAACTGTAGGCCTATATGCCAAGTCGACAGCGTTGATAGCAGATTCAATGGATATGCTTGCTGATGCAATTGTCTATGGCATTGCTTTATATGCAGTAAGTAGAACCTTAAAACATAAAGCCAATGCTGCTCTTATTAGTGGCTATTTTCAGCTAACGCTTAGTTTATTGATAATCTTTGAAATAGCTAGAAGAATCCTTGGCGAAGGTGAACCGCACTCTTGGTTTATGATTGGTTTTGGCTTTGTCGCATTAATAGCGAATGTCATTTGTTTAGTTTTAATAAGAAAGCATAACAATGGCGAAGTACATATGCGTGCAAGCTGGATATTTTCAGCCAATGATGTGATCGCAAATATAGGTGTTATTGCTGCTGGTGTTCTAGTGATGCTTCTTGACTCGCGTTGGCCTGATATTGTAATTGGTAGTGCCATTGCCATCTTAATTTTAAGAGGCGCTTATCTAATTATTACTGATGCGAAGAAGGAACTTAGCAATGTTGAATCGACAAGCGAAAGTGGTGGCTGTAGCGGAAGTAAATCAAAGTCATGTTCTTGATGGAGAGTGGTAATGAGTGTCAATTATTTAGAAAAAACACAAATACTAGATTTTGATAACCACAATATCCAATCATTGATAGCTGAGCGCAGTTGGCAAGCCTTGGATGATTACAGCAAAATAGGTGAAGCTTACAAATTTGTTAAAGACGAGATTCAATTCGGTTACAACCGCAGTGACGATATATCCGCAAGTGAAGTTTTAGCTGATGGCTATGGGCAGTGTAATACCAAAGGAAACTTGTTAATGGCTCTATTACGGGCACTTGGTATTCAGTGTCGTTTTCATGGTTTTACGATTGATCAACAACTTCAGAAAGGGGCAATTCCTTCTTATGTATTTTGGTTAGCCCCTAAATACATTATCCATAGCTGGGTAGAAGTGCTCTATGAAGGTAAGTGGATCAATTTAGAAGGCTTCATTCTCGACGAAGCTTATTTAAGTTCAATTCAAACCAAATTCAGTCAAGCTAAAGATAGCTTTTGCGGTTATGGTATTGCTACAACGTGCATAAGTAACCCAGAGACTAATTGGGTCGGGAAAGATACTTATATCCAAAAAGAAGGCATACATGACGACTTTGGTCTATATGATTCACCCGATGAATTCTATGCTGAGCAGGGAACCAATCTAACGGGTATTAAACGTTGGGCGTACCAAAACTTTATCCGTCATATCATTAATTGGAATGTACAAAGGCTTAGAGGAAAAAATGTAAACGCCGAGGCTCAACATGCATAGCCACTCTCACGGTCATGATCACTCTCACCATGATGAGGACGCTTCGAGACGCATTGGCTGGGCTTTTTTTCTAAACCTCACGTTTACCATCATCGAATTTATCGGAGGTTGGTTAACCAATAGTACGGCAATCATGGCAGATGCTATCCATGATTTAGGAGATAGCATTTCCATAGGCACAGCATGGGGATTGAATAAGCTCAGTAACAAGCCTGCCTCTAGCCAGTTTTCATACGGTTACAAGCGCTTTTCATTGCTTGGCGCATTGATTAACGGTTTAGTATTAACTGTTGGTTCCGTTTTTATACTAATCGAGGCTATACCAAGATTAGCTAACCCCGAAATGCCTCAAGTCGAAGGAATGCTTTTATTAGCTATTTTTGGCATGGTGGTAAATGGTTACGCTGCCTATAAGCTAAGTCATGGAAAGACCTTAAATGAACGAGTTTTAAACTGGCACTTGCTTGAAGACGTTTTAGGTTGGATAGCTATATTTATTGTATCAATCGTATTGATGTTTGTTGAATGGCCCATACTCGACCCTATTTTATCAATTGGGTTTACTCTTTTTATTTTATTTAATGTTGTAAGAACACTGAAATCGACACTTATGCTCTTCTTACAAGCGACACCAGATATTGAGCTTATTGAAAATATTAAATCGAAAATAGTTTCTAAAGCCATTGTGGGTGAAGTACATCACTTACACATCTGGTCACTTGATGGTGAACACAACGTTTTAACCGCCCATATTGTTTTAAACACTGAAATATCTAACGAAGAACTGAAATCGTACAAACTAGAATTACAGCATGAGCTTAAAGAGTTTGATTTTGCTCATACAACAATTGAAATAGAGTTCATAGACGAGCAATGTCGTGACGCAAGCTAAACGATAGTGTTAACATTGACATAACTAAGAGATAGTTGAAACGAAATGAATATTAAACAATTTCCTGCATACATCATGATAGTGCTGATATTACTTCAGTCATTTTCTGCTGTGGCAAAAGTTGCTGATGTTCATATTGTTGATTCCGAGCATATAAAAACCGAGCATGTTCATGCTTTAGATGACCATATTTCTTCTGAACAATTAATACAATCATCAGCAGATAGTGACCAACACAACCCCGCTGATTGCCATCATTGCGGACACTGCAATGGCTCGCATGTACAGTTTGCTACGCATATTTACATTAGTAGAAACATTGATTTCAAATCAAGTCAGGTATTTGATTATTTAAAAGTAGTCATTGAAGCTCCCCCTTCCAGATTACTTCGACCTCCCAAAAGTTAGTCCTTTTATTTAATTAGCGCGTTAGGCGGTGAAGCCAACGCTCGTTTCAAAAAAATAAACAGGACAAAATATGAATATGTCTTATTTTAAGGCTCCCGTACTTGCTTGGAAGAAAGTAAAACGGTTGCTTATGTTGTCATTTTTAGTGACAACCAATAACGCAGTTGCAAATGACTTATCCGTTGATTCAGTTTCATTATCAGAGGCGATACAACGAACACTTGCAAACAACCCACAGCTAACAGCTTTTGAATACAAACAAAAGCGCTTAGACGGCGAGTTAGCTACCGCAGGATTAAAACCTGAATATAACATCAGTGTTGAATTGGAAAACTTTGCAGGTACAGGTGATGTATCTGGAATCAAAGAGGCTGAATTAACCTTATCAATATCTTCCGTGGTGGAATTGGGAGATAAGGTAAATAGCAGAAAGTTTTATGTTAATGCCCAACAGCAAGCTATAGCTGTTGAAAAAAGAATACAAACACTCGATATTTTGGGTGAAGTAGCAGCTCGCTATATCGATGTTTTGACCTTACAACAAGTCATGCTTGTCAATGAAAATGCAGAAAAGCTAGCACGAGAAACCTATCAAACTGTCTCCAAAAAAGTTCGTGTTGGTTCAGCACCGTCATCAGAACAAAAACGAGCTGATGCAGCTTTAGCAACAGCTAGATTAAAGACACTAACCATTGCCAAGCAATTAGAAGTCAGTATTCGTAAGTTAGCTATTCTGTGGGGAGAGCAATCACCACAATTCTCTCGTGTATCAGGCGATTTATTTGCATTTCCCAAAACTATATCGCTCGATTACATCATGGCTCAACTTTCTCAAAGCCCTCATATATTAGCTTATGCAGAGCAATCGAGAATTCAGCAAGCTCAATTACAATCAATCAACACACAAAGTCGCGCTAATATAACGTGGAGCGCAGGTGTAAAAAGACTTGAACGTAGCAATGATACTGCGTTAGTTGCAGGAATTAGCGTCCCTCTATTTACGAGTGATAGAAACAGAGGCAATTATCATTCTCAAAAAGCAAAACTTGATGAAGTTGAGCAGCAAAGGAAAGCCAGTGAGCGAGGAATTTACAGCCAATTAGCGACATTTTATGCAGCTCAGGAAGAGGCTCGCCTTACGGTTGAAACCTTACAAACCAGTATTATTCCACCACAAGAAAGTGCTTTGTCATTAGTGCAAA
This sequence comes from uncultured Thalassotalea sp., assembly GCA_947492575.1. GTDB lineage: Bacteria > Pseudomonadota > Gammaproteobacteria > Enterobacterales > Alteromonadaceae > Thalassotalea_F. The sequence goes on along the minus strand of CANLNK010000001.1, from coordinate 254,433 downwards.
AAGCCTATTCGGACGGGCGCTTTAGTTATTTAGAGCTAGTTTCAGTTCAAAAAGAGCTTATTGAGATGCAATATGCGCTTATTTTTGCCGCAAGTGAGGTTCACAAACAAAGCGCCGCCATCGAGTCCTTATCTGGCATTCCATTAATTTCTTTCGGCAATACAGAAAGCCAACTTTCAAGCTTTATTGAGAATTAATCATGAAAAAGAAAAAAATATTAAATTCACCAATCAGCCTTTTCAAATTAGTGCTTGTTGCTGTAATTGGTTTCACCTCCATCACGACTTCAGCCAGTGAAGAACACGAAGATGAATTTGTGTCCATGTCTGCTGAAATGGCTAAACAAAATGGCATTGAAACAGTAGCAGCAACTAGCGGTGTTATTCGTAACGAAGAAGTTGTATATGGAAAAATCGTTGCCGATCCAGCATCACTTGCACATGTTAACGCGAGATTCGATGGTGTTATTAAGGAAGTAAAAGTTAATCTCGGAGAAGAGGTTAAAAAAGGTGAAACGTTGGTCGTCATTGAATCCAATGAAAGCTTAAATCAATATTCGATAAAAGCACCAATGTCTGGACGTATAGTCGCTAGGCAGGCAAATATTGGCGAACTTACAAATGGTGAAAACTTGCTGACAATAGCCAACTTTGACGTGATTTGGGCACAGCTATCTGTATTTCCTACTCAGCTTAGTAAAATTAACACTAACCAGCAGGTGCTAATCCAAAGCACTGAATTTAATCAAAGTGCGCAAATTAGCTATTTAACACCATCACTAAACAACAAGCCTTATTCGTTGGCATTTGTAAAGTTAGGTAACAAAACGAATAACTGGCCGCTTGGCACTGTAATTAAAGGTGCGGTTACGACCAGTCAACACTCTGCTCCAGTTGTTGTGCCAAAAGAAGCCATTCAAGAGTTTGAAGGTAATGATGTTGTTTTTATTAAAGAAGGCAATGAATACCACCCTAGCGCCGTAAAAACTGGCGCTTCAGACGCTATCAATATTGCTATCATCGACGGTTTGAACGTCGGCGAAAGTGTGGTTGTAAAGAACAGTTATCTGCTAGTTGCTGATCTAAAAAAATCGGAGGCTGGGCATGAACACTAAACTCCGACCTTTTTATCCACTTCATATTGGCTTCAGTATTATCGAGGTGAAAATATGATCGCTTGGATACTAGAATTATCTATCCGTAGACGTGGCACTATGTTGCTAATGGCGTTGTTTATCATCGCTTTAGGAATGTGGAACTATCAGAAGCTACCTATTGATGCTGTGCCAGATATAACCAATGTACAGGTACAAATAAACACGCAAGCTCAAGGTTATTCACCGTTGGAAACAGAGCAGCGGATCACGTTTATCGTCGAAACGGGCTTGGCGGGTTTACCTAAGCTGGATTATACCCGTTCACTTTCTCGATATGGCCTGTCGCAAGTGACTGTTGTATTTGAAGAAGGCACAGATTTGTATTTTGCCAGAAACCTAATCAATGAGCGACTTAGCGCAATTAAGGAGCAACTACCGTTTGGCATTGAACCAGAAATGGGGCCAATTGCTACGGGCCTCGGCGAAATATACATGTACAGTTTAACTGCCGACGAAAGTGCAAAGCAGAATAGTGGCCTACCCTATGATGCGATGGCGTTAAGGGAGATCCATGACTGGGTAGTGAAACCACAACTTGCATTGGTTAAAGGGATTACGGAAATCAATGCAATTGGTGGCTATAAAAAGCAATACCATATCAATCCTGATCCGTTAAAGATGTTGCACTTCGGTGTTACCAGTGAAGCGCTATCAAATGCAATAATGCGAAATAATGCAAATCAAGGGGCTGGATTTATCGAAAGAAGCGGACAGCAAATTCTTGTTCGTTCACAAGCTCAGTTGCAATCTATTCAAGACATCCAAAACGTCATTATTAAAAGCGACGACGGTACACTTGTAAAAGTTAAAGATGTCTCCGAGGTTGCGATCGGAAAAGAGCTTAGGACTGGTGCCGCATCACTGAAAGGCAAGGAAAGTGTGATTGGAACAGCAATGATGCTGGTAGGAGAAAATTCACGCTCAGTGGCATTGGCTGTTGGTGACAAGCTTAGTGAAATCCAAAATAGTTTACCTCAAGGAGTGTCCATAGTTCCCTTATATGACAGGACAACGCTGGTTGATAAAGCAATTAGCACTGTACAGAAAAATCTCATTGAAGGCGCACTACTGGTTATCTTTGTACTGTTCCTATTACTGGGTAACATACGCGCCGCTTTAATTACCGCCGCAGTCATTCCTTTGGCAATGTTGGCAACAATCACAGGCATGGTTCAAAGCAAAGTCTCGGCGAATTTAATGAGTTTGGGAGCCTTGGATTTTGGATTGATTGTCGATGGTGCGGTAATAATCGTTGAGAACTGCATTAGGCGGTTAGCAGAAAGCCAAAAACGAAATGGTTCAGTCATTTCTCTGAAAGAACGGCTAGACATTGTTTATTCTGCTACCAATGAGGTAATACGACCTAGTGTTTTTGGCGTATTGATCATAACGATTGTCTATGTGCCTTTGTTTACCTTGACGGGTGTAGAGGGCAAAATGTTTCATCCGATGGCCGCAACGGTGATCATCGCTCTATTGTCTGCAATGGTATTTACCTTCACACTCGTCCCCGCTGCGGTTGCTTTATTCTTGAAAGGCAAAATCAGCGAAAAAGAAAGTCCGATAATTGTCGGTGCTAAGTCAGTGTATCGTCCGGTTTTGAAGTGGGCTTTAAAACTACGTTGGCTAGTTGTTTGCGGCGCTGCTTTACTTGTGACATTTAGCATATTACTTGGTAGTAAATTAGGATCTGAATTTGTTCCTCAACTTAATGAAGGTGACATTGCACTGCACGCGATGCGTATTCCGGGCACGGGTATTGACCAAGCTGTAGAAATGCAGAAGATACTTGAACAACAAATTATGAAATATGATGAAGTTGTTACGGTGTTTTCAAAAACGGGCACAGCAGAAGTGGCGACAGACGCTATGCCGCCAAATGTGACTGATACTTTTCTGATATTAAAGCCTAGAGAGCAATGGCCCAACCCCAATTTAACAAAAGCGGATTTTGTTGAAAGACTGGAAAAAGATCTCAGTTCCATTCCCGGCAATAATTATGAGTTTACTCAACCAATTCAGATGCGATTTAACGAATTAATTAGCGGAGTAAGAGCTGATTTGGGGATTAAGCTCTACGGTGATGATCTATCCCAACTTGTCAGCTCTGCACAAGAAATTTTGGCTACACTCAATACCATTTCAGGTGTTGCTGATGCGCGGCTTGAACAAGTTGATGACGTGCCTATATTTACCGTTAACCCCAAGCCTGAAGCACTAGCGCTATACGGGTTAAATGCAAGCGACTTACAATCTTGGTTAAAAACAGTCGTGTCAGGTGAAGGCGCAGGGTTAATATTCGAAGGTGATCGTCGATTTGAAATTGTAGTTAGATATCCAGAGCTGTTGAGAGCCAACCTTGATCAGCTAGGTAATTTGCCAATCGCAACAGGTAGTGGTGAGTTTGTACCTGTAAGCGAGGTTGCAGAGCTAAATTATACAACGGTTCCAAGTCAAATAAGCCGAGAAAATGGTAAGCGACGAATTGTAGTTACCGCAAATGTTAGAAACCGAGATCTAGGCTCATTCGTGCAAGAGGCACAGCAAAAAATTCAACAAAACGTTGAATTGCCTGCTGGTTATTGGCTTGAGTACGGCGGAACATTTGAGCAACTTGAGAGTGCAACACAAAGATTATCCATCGTAGTACCTGCCACATTGTTTGTAATTTTGACACTGCTTGTCATAGCATTTAGTTCAATAAAAGATGCCCTGATCATATTTAGTGGTGTGCCTTTAGCACTTACAGGCGGCGTACTGGCTTTGTGGTTAAGAGACATGCCTCTTTCAATTTCTGCTGCTGTTGGATTTATCGCTCTTTCAGGGATAGCTGTATTGAATGGACTGGTGATGTTGTCATTCATTAAACAGCGATTACTTGAAACAGGAGAGCTAATAAACTCAATTATCGAAGGTGCAACTATCAGGCTTCGCCCTGTATTAATGACCGCTTTGGTTGCTAGTTTAGGTTTCATTCCTATGGCATTAAACGTCGGAACTGGAGCTGAAGTTCAGAGGCCATTAGCGACGGTGGTAATTGGAGGAATTATTTCCTCGACTTTACTTACTTTAGTCGTTTTGCCTGTTCTATATAGAATTGTTTATAGCAAATACAAATCTTAACTTTAATTTGGAGGCTTCTCGTAATGTTTTAGAGAAGCCTTTTTGATTAAGTTGCCCTGTTTTACTTAATTTACAGCAACTAAACATCTAAAATTTAATGAGAGCTGGTCAATTATTACAGTATTTTGAGTTGCCCAAATATCAGCTAAATAACCAATGACAGCATCACTATCGGAAGGAAACAATATTTTCCCTTTTACCTTGGCAAATGGACCATCAGTTTCAAGTAAAATCCTATCTTGAGGTATCCACGATATTACTTTTTTAGCTCTGGCTGAAGTTAGCATGGCTGGCCCAATAGAAAAAAAACAGCCTAGCTCGACGGCTTCTAACACTTGCTTCTTAGTACCTAAAAACCAATGAAGAATAGAAGTACCAGCATTGGGATGTAACCTAAGTTGGTCAAGTACTTCATCAGTCGCGTTAAGACTATGGATAGTTAGTATTTTGTCATCAAAGCCTTCACATTTTTTTAAAATATGTGTGAAAACCTCTAATTGGTCATCAAAGTAATCAGCGTAACCTTTTGAGCCATCCAGCCCAATTTCTCCAATATATCTAGTTCTATTAACTAGCTTATCGAATAATGCTAATTCATTTTTTCTTAGATGAGCAAGTTGAGGGTGCAGCCCCAAAGCCGTTTTACAGTGTTCTATACCACTTGTTAACTGGACAGTGCCTTCAAATGCTGAAGGCACCGTAGTTACTGATAGCACGTAATAATTACTGCTTTTTATGTCGTTCAATACCTCTTGATGATCTGGATATAAATCAACGTGGCAATGAAGATCCATCATGACGATTTATCCGCTTGGAGAAATGATTCAACCTCTGCCAATCCTCGCTTAATAGTTGATTCTAATTTTTCTCGTATATGTTTATCTTGTGGTATTGGTCCTGACTTTCGAAGCCAAGAACGATAATTGTCAGTCTGTTTCAACCGGATAATGGCAGTTTGAACCGCTTGAAGATCATCACGCGTATCTTTTTCTTTGATAAGCCCTTTCAACCGCTTTGTCTTGTATAGTGCATCTTGTGTAAAACCAGCATGAAAAACTGACGCTCGTCGTATTAGACAAGGTACACAATGCCCACACTGTTTATGCTCTCTGTGCCAATGACTACAAGAAACACTCAGAGGAACTGCTTTTCTAATTGCGTCTTGATCAACACATTCCGCTAACATTTCACCTTTAGTTTTGAATTGATACGGGTTTACAAATTTGACATGAAACCCAGTGTCTCTAAGCAAAGATTCAAGCCTGCTTAGAAAATTAGGATGAGTAGTTCTAGTACTATGGCTACCAATCCGTCTTCTGGTAAGGGGTGGATTTATAGAAATATAGCCATTCTCAGGGACGACAATAGTTTCAATACTGCTATCGCAATTAGCATTTCTTAAGGCTGATATACCAAGTACCGCCATAGCTAGGAAGTTGAAGCTTCTTCCCCTCATGCTAATGTCAGTTTTCCCTTCTAAATGCTTGATAATATGAGGAGACATTGAATAGGACAATTCGCCGAATGGCGGGGATAATAAATGCTTAATATCTTCCTGTTTCGCACCATCACCACGATAAGCGTGGCTAACTAAAAGAGGCTTTAAATCTGACTCTCCGTTTAAAATGTCAATTGCACCAACTGCGCTATCAAGACCACCAGAAAAAAGGCAAACAGAGTTGAGTCCAATTAGTGATTTTGCCTTGGCTTTCGCTTGTTCACTATTCTTAGGAGCTGGCATTGCCATAGTTGTTTTTTCAAACGTAAACTGCCATTGATCGCCTGTAAGAAAGTTGAGCAAAGAACTTAGTTCAGGCTCTACAAAATTCCACATATCCTCATCGGTAACAGGAACATGCAAATGCATTTTCCTAGCCCATGCATTTTCTGCATTATCCCTCAATTCAAACGTATCAGCGGCGGTAACGGCAGTTGCAATTGTTATGAGATCTATTGCATCAGCATCTACATACAATCCTAAATCACGTACTGTTTGAAGCAATTGCTTTGACACTAAGCTGTGCTTAGTAATGTCATTTTGATGCGTATGAAACATTTGGACAGGATGACAGTCTTCAGAAAAGTCAGGCAAGTTAGCTGGGTCATGGTTAAAATAAAAATTAGTCATCAAAGCTCTCCCACTCATCAACCGTCATTGCAATAGCATCGGCTTGAATTTTAGTAATATTTTCCTTGCTGATAGTACTAGGGTTACCATTAGTTGCTTTGTCTAACTGCTCTTGTGTGATCACTTTTATTAATTCCCTTAATTCCACTTCCATTTGATGATGCTTGCTTGCAGGCTCAACATGAAACCAAGCTCTGCCCATGCCTTCAACCACATCCTGAAAAATAAGATCTGTTAAATAACAGCCTATGGCTTCTTGAATAACTTCGTCAGTAAAACTGTTTGGGTCAAATTCTTCTGTATCGGGGAGTGCTTCTTCTAGTGCGTAATCCAACGCAACTCTTACAGCATCCGAATCGGCATTATCAGGCGCTAAATGACTAGCAATTTTGTCAATTGCTTGGTCAGTCGATAGCCCAGTTAGATCACCTAATGATAAGCTTTGATTATTAACCGTTACGGTGTCGCCACGCATAACACCAAGCAATCCAGAACCAGCAGTTATGCCGCTTGCTAGTCTCCGGCTTGTGTTTTTACCTCCGCCAGAGCCTTTTCTAGAGTAACTTTTTAATGAACGCCTTAGATCTGAGGTTGAGCCACCTGTTTGTGCATATTTACCAAATGCTCTTCTGGCACTGGCAAACCTATTTGGAGGCGGTGTTGCTGTAGGTGAACCACCGATTTCTTGTTGAACCTTGTCATTGTCAATATCATTGCTATTGTCATTCTGATCATCAGCTTGATTATTATCAGAGCCAGTTTGATCATCCCCATCAGTACCTGATGCAGGTTCTATTGTGACTGGATCTCCTTGCTCTGCCCAAGATGGAATAAGTGGACTCTTGTTATTCGGTCCTGTTGACGATGCGAACGTACCCATATTACTTAGTTCCCTCTAGTTCTTTTAAAATTGGATTAAGCCATCTTTGGCGGGGCAAGCTTTTTAAAAATGTAAGAAGACTTAAGCTACATTTATCATCCTGCTTGGCAAGTAACACAGCCCCATAAATGCCTGTTGGTCTTTCGGTCCAATCACCAATCAACTTAAAGTTTTCAATCAAACCATCCATGACTGACATGTATTCTTCCTTCGGAGTTGTGGTAATCGCAGTAGAGTTAACGCCACTGACCCTTACCTTTTGCTTCATTAATTCTTCTACGAGTTTTTGAGCGGCTCCAGACATTACCGAATTAACAGCACCCATTGGAATGCTTTCTCTGCTCAGATATGCCGCTGGTGTCAAATCCATTTCAGTGAACATGGGAGGTAATTTCGACCATTTATCAATAAAAGCTAGGTCGAGTTTCCACTCTTCAGGTAAATTAATTTCGTCAAATTCGACTTCTGAATTTTCAAGATCCGCTAATACTTTTGGATATCCGTTTTCCTTATCAATTAATTCATAAAGCTTGTTGGTAGCCTGAGTGCCTAAGCACCTCTCAAAAATTACCAGCTTAGTGATAGTTTTTTCATCAAGCTGCATTCCTCTGCGATGAGCGGTTTTCTTTCTCATCTTAACCTGATTGAGTAATCGCTTAACTATGCGAGGGTTGCCGTTAATGTTTGTGGATTCAGCTAATAGTGGAGCTAACTGCTCAGCAACTACAAATTTACTTCTGAGTTCTGAATGCTTTTCAATCTCGTGATCTTGAAGTAGCTCGTCAACGGTAATTTGTGGTTGTTTCCACGACAGCCTTAATGACTCTTCAAGGGCACATCTTATCGTTTCTAATTGCGCATAGGTAACGCCGTGGTCTTGAGCAGTAAGCATCATTAAATATGCCCTAATCTCAAGGACACCGGGTCTTGGTACATGCACAGGAATTTGAATAAGCTTGTCTAAATAATCAGTTTGATGTCGTTGAGATGCACCTTTGTGATACTCAGGCACTGCCAAGCGGATCATGTCCTCATCAGCGGCAATAACAAATGCAGTATTGGGTAAAAATAGAAATAATCTGATCGCCTCAAGGGTCGATATAGCATTAAACGGAGAGCAGCGATCTAAATTATCGACATAGACAATAAGTGGCTTATCAAACTCCTTTAACAGATCAGAATATGCTTTTCGGAATTCTTTAATTTCTTTAGGAGGTGAGAATGATTTCTTATCTTTAATTAAACCTTTGTTTTTCTTCGCGACATCCATAGCGCCATCTACAGCACCTTTTACATCACCAACATCCAGTTCATCATCGTCACCACCACTGAATAGTCCCATGATCTTCTGTATACCACCCATAGTTGGTATACCCGCTAATGCTGCACCTCCATCCATTAGCAGCCCCATCAACCTGATCTTATCTATTCGTCCAGCAAACTCTTTTGCTTTTGCACTGAGATTTTTATCGTCTGCTGCTTTTTTAACTAAAGTAGATGCAATTGTTTCTAGTAACGCCGCTTTAGCGTCATCGTACCCTTGGAAAGTCCATGCATCGAAATGTACTTGGATATATTCTTGTTCATCGCTTTCCAGAGAAGCCTTAGTAAGTTCAAGAATCGTCGATTTTCCAGCGCCCCAATCACCAAAAACGCCTATACTAATAGGCATTAACTCCTTTTCTGTTATAAGATCTTTTATTGACTCAGCCGTTTCATTAAAATTTAAGAAATCAATTTTTGATTCTTTATCAGACCACATAACGTCTCCTTTTATTTATTATTTCTTTTGTTCCATTCTTTCAATAGTTCGGTGAACCGTGGGGCGGCTAACAGAATATTTCTTCGCTAATGCAGAGATCGATTCACCATTTAATTTATCTTTATATAATTCTTTCGCTTGTTTGTCTGATAAAGCAGGCAATCTGCCCATGTGTTTGCCTTTAGCTTTAGCTTCTTCACGACCTTCTGCTGTTCTAGCTTTTATAAGATCTCTATCTAGCTGCGCAAAGACGCCACATAGGTTAATCATTGCTGTTGCAAACGGGTTATTATTATTTGTGTTTAATGAGCCATCTATAATATTAAGACAAGCTCCTTTATTGTGAATGCTCTCGATAGCCTCAAGAATAGATTTTAACGACCGTCCTAAACGGTCGAGGCGAGTAACAATTACTTCATCACCATCCCTAATGAAATCAATTAACTCCATTAGCTTTTCATCATTTTTAACTGAAGTTCCTGATTGTTTACCCTGAAAGATCTTCTCACAACCATATTCGTCCAATTTGGACAGTTGAACATTCAATTCTTGCTTTTTCGTTGAGACCCTTGCAAAACCAACTTTCATATATGTACGAAACCTATAACTTTCGTACACCTTATCAATTAAGTGAACGAAAGTCCACTATATCCATTTCGTTCATGAACGTAACTAAATGCCAACTTTAGTTCGGATTCCGTTACTTTCGTTTATACTTTTTAAAAATCAGGCGAATTGTAGACATCATTGAATCCACCTTAACGCGCTACTCAGATCACTAAAGTGTTCAGTACTATTGATAGAGCATTCAGGAAACTCAGTTATGTCTATTTGAACAACTTTTGACTTATCTCCAACAATAGCTTTTCTCGCTGAAGTCACTCCAGTAGACCGTATTTGCATTGCTAATGGCTCTACGTTACAGCAACTACTAACAACTACACCTTTAAAACAAGATAGATCCAAAATAAAATTAACAGACTGGTTAACCGAAGATAGCTCAGCACTAATCTCTTCCAAATATTGGTTTATTCCAGTAACGGTTAATTCACCAATTAACTCAATAATTAATGTATTGCCCAACCATTGCTTCAAATAATGTCCTTGAGATAATTCCACTAAAATTAACCTTCTCTGCTAACTTGATTGCATATTATAGATTTTAGCGATCAGCCAGCCAGTGATCCCCATCAATAACGCCCACAAAAAACCACCAATAAATACCCCTATAAAGGACATATGCCAGCCCATACTTTTCCAATCCGTATGTAACATGTTTCCAGTCATACTGGACATCATATCTGGCATCACCATAACCAGAACTGAACACACAACCCAAACAATGGCAAAGGCGGCGGCACAAGCCAACGCAAAAGCTTTTTCATTAAGTTTCATCGTTATTCTCCTGTGGTGGCTTTCGCCACCACTTCATTAGTCTTCGAGTTCCACCATATCTTTCGCCGCAATGTCACCAGATAGGAGTTTTACCGTTGCGAAGTGATCATTCACAATTTTAGTAATTTGAACAGTCCCTACTTTTTCAATGGTGTACGGATCATCACCTTCACCCGGCGCAATTTCCTCATGGAATCTAATAACACTGTATTTTTGTCCAACCTCTGCACCATGTTTGGCACCAATACAAATCAGAGTTCGATCAGTAGACTGCTCAACCACTTGGCCCCTCATCATATTTTTGTGATAAAACGCAGTATTGGAACAACCCGCTAAAAAGATACCGAACACAAATAACAGAAGAATTTTAATATTGGATGTTTTCATCATTTTTTCCTCATCTAACTTATTAACTGAGCAAGCTCTTTGGAAGCTTACTTATTTTTCCGGCTTGCACCCGGAGGAACTTTGTGACAACTCCACGGTTTATGAGCAGCGTTGTCTTTAACATTCTGATCAACAAATTTGTAGTAACTTTCTTTAGTGTGCGTCCACCAATCATCATGAACATCGGCACCATGTTTGCGAATAACTTCCTCAATCCCATCAAGGTTTATGTTTGCTGCATCATAGGCAAGGTGTATTTCACCTTCTTTGATGTTGTAACTGACTTCATCTATACCAAAAAGCTGATCAATTTCTTTTACTAACTCGTCACAGCTTACTTCTGTGACATTGCTTAGCCTTAAATTGCGAACAACTAAATTCTGCTCTCTAACGCCAACTCTATGATCTAAATCGCTCATAATTTATCTCCTAATGTGAGTGCGAATGGTTTTGTTTTTTGTCTTTCATTTCTGTCATTTTTTCTTTCATTTTCGGCATCATGTTTTCCATCATTTCCAGATGATGTTCAGCCATTGCAATTTGTTTATGTATAGGTTTGTCTTCCATACCTCGATGCATGATCTGCATAATTTTCATCATTGAACGTCTATGTTTATGCATCATTCTTTTTTGCTTTTCAGGATCTTGTTCAGATTTAATTGCTAAAACTTCTTTTTTCATTTCCATCATCTTTTTATGCATTTTTTCCATATTTTCATGCGACATTGCCATGCCTTGATGCATATCAGAATTGTTCGCACCTTCATGTTTATGCTCATTGTTTTGAGCAAATAAACTTGTGGCCGCCAATAGTGAGCTGACAAATAGAATTGATTTACCTAACGTTTTCATGATTTTTACCTTCTATGTTCTTATTAAAATTTGGAATCCAACTTGGTGTCGACTCCATATACTTGTGGTACTCAGAGCCAAATTCAGTAATCGCTTGTGCTTCTTCGCGTTTCGCTAGCTTGACGTAAACAACGACTAAGATTGGAAACATCGCAAGTGTTGGGATGGTCGGCCACTGCAATAAAAAGCCGAACATGATTAGAATGAATGCTACATACTGTGGATGACGACACCTTGCATACCATCCTGTGGTCGCTAATTGATGATTTTTTTTGCGCGTGATGTAATACATTCCATGCTGAAGACAACATAAAGAAGCCAGCAACAATAAATACCATACTCGCTATATGAAATGGGTCCCAATGGGCATCACCTTCAAAACCAAAGAAAGTATGCAATAAGTGCCCATTTTCATGCGCAAAGAAGTTAACTTCTGGATAGGTCTCCGTCAGCCATCCCGATAGAAAATAGATAGTTAAAGGAAAGCCATACATTTCAGTAAATAGGGCAACAATAAAGGCGGAGAACGCTCCAAGGCTTCGCCAATCAGTAGATGTTTTTGGTTTGACAAAACTAAAGGCAAAAAAGATAAAAATTGCTGAGTTCAGTATCACCATTGACCATAAGCCATAATCATATGTCTCATTCATCACTGTTCTCCTTTTTATGTGATTCCTTACGTCCTTCTTCTAAACCTTGTATGTAGCCGTCACGATAGGCAGCATTTTTATCCGTGAGTTCTTGAAAGCTCTCTTCCTTTTTCTCATCAGGCGCATGTGAATGATCGTGGCCATGTTTGCCATGACTGCCATGCATAAATACGTGCATCAACGGGCATAGCAATAAAATCAAATAAGGAAGAAATTGCAGTACATGCTGTCCATGTTCAAAGATTAAAAAATAGGTGGCTGCGGCAATAAGCACCAATGCAGCCCAACCCGTGGGTGTTGACCAAAATTTAGGGTGCTCATTTTTCATATTGGCCTCCTATTGACCTTAAATCTTCCGCTGAAGCTTCAGACTTAGAATTTATCCAGAAGAGATTATCCACAGGGGAGATACTAACTAGTCCTTCTCCTTCAACGTTGGTATACGCTGCATCAAGCAAAACTTTAGCAACATGTTCTGCATCATCAAAAGCAACATAAATTGTCATAACTATATGTGCTGATAAGTGATTTCTGTTGTAAGTATCAGCATATGCGCCTCTGCCCATCGCTTTATGGATAGTAAAGCCTTTATAGCCATGTGAAAGTAGTGCCTCTTCTACTCGTGTTAATACCATTTCATCAAAAATGGCGGTCACTTTTTTCATATTCATAAACCCTCCTAAACGACCTTTAAGACACCGCGATACATTTGCATCTGACAATGAAACTCATGCTCTCCCGGTGATAAGTTCAATAAGGTAATTTGAGTAATTTCATTTAATTTAAGCTGCTCGCTTATCTCCAATGATGGAATAAGCATTGTTTCAGCGCAGGGTGATTGATCTTTGCGCATAAACTTCAAGGTGACAGGTTGGCTAGCAGACACTTGAATTGAGGATGGGGAATACACGCCATCCCTCACTTCAATGAGTACTTCATTACCTTGAACAATTGTTTTATTGGGTTTGTATAGCCAAAACCACCAAACAATCAGTGCGATTAACACTAAGCCTAATAAGTTAATTAACATCATCGTGTTTCTCCTTAATTCTCTTTTGCTTTAAACAAGCGAAGTCGATTTGCATTTGACACTACAGTCAATGACGAAAACGCCATTGCAGCACCTGCAATTACAGGGCTAAGCAGAATGCCAAAGAAGGGATATAGAATCCCCGCAGCAAAAGGAATCCCGGCTACGTTATAGACAAACGCGCCAAACAAGTTTTGTTTTATATTTCGTAAAGTAGCTTTGCTTACCGCTATGGCATCAGCTAGGCCATGAAGTGAACCACGCATTAGGGTAATGTCAGCACTTTCGATAGCTACATCAGTCCCTGTGCCTATTGCGAAGCCAACATCGGCTAAAGCTAGCGCAGGAGCATCGTTGATGCCATCTCCTGTCATACCAACAATTTCGCCGCCTTCTTGTAGCTCTTTCACCTTGTTGGCTTTATCTTCTGGCAGCACTTCAGCAAGAAACTCACTAATACCCGCTTTTTTGGCAACAGCAGCAGCGGTTTCCTTGTTATCACCCGTTAACATGATGACGCGTATACCATTAGCCTGAAGTCGTTTGATAGCAGAGATTGAGTCTGACTTAATAGGATCTGCAACAGCAATGATTGCTGCAAGTTCACCATCTACAGCAAAGTACATAGGTGTTTTGGCTTCTTTGGCTAAAGACTGCGCTTGTTCAACAAAGCCAGTGAGGTCTATGCCTTTTAACTTCATTAGTTTATCGTTTCCGAAAAGCAGGGCTTTATTGTTGCAGTTTGCTTCTACACCAAAACCCGTAATGGCGTTAAACGCTTCAATTTTTAGTAACTCAATATCCTTATCTAACGCACTTTCAACAATCGCTTGCGCTAAAGGGTGCTCTGAGCCGCTCTCTAAACTTGCAGCAAGCTGTAGTACGTCTTTTTCGTCCGTAGCTTTTGCTAAAACAATATCGGTTACCTTAGGTGCCCCTTCAGTAATAGTGCCCGTTTTATCTAAAATCATGGCAGTGATTTTAGAGGCGGTTTGCAGTGCTTCACCGTTTCGAATAAGCACGCCTGCTTCTGCGGCCTTTCCTACTCCGACCATGACAGACATGGGCGTTGCTAAGCCCAAAGCACATGGGCAGGCAATAATGAGTACGGTAGTTGCTGAAACGATGGCAAAAGCAATTGCAGGCTCAGGTCCAAAGTTAAGCCATGCTAGCGCACTTAACACAGAGATGATCATGACAACAGGCACGAAATAAGCTGAAATAACATCGGCCAAGCGACCAATCGGCGGTTTTGAATTTTGCGCTCGTTTCACCATATTGATGATTTGCGCAAGTGCGGTGTCTTTGCCTACGCGTGTCGCTCTAAACATAATCATGCCTGATTTGTTCAAAGTGCCAGCAACAACCTCATCTTCTTCGGCTTTTTCAACAGGCATAGGCTCGCCTGTTAGCATGGATTCATCAATAGAGGTGTGCCCTTCCAATACCACACCATCGACGGGAATTTTTTCGCCCGGTTTTACCTTTACAATATCGTTAAGTAAAACCTGCTCAATACCAATCTGAACTTCTTTGCTATCACGAACTACGGTTGCCGTTTTGGCCTGCAAGCCGATAAGACGCTTAATGGCCTCAGAGGTTTTACCTCTGGCTTTTATTTCTAATGCCAGACCTAAATCAATTAAGCCAATGATCATGGCGGTAGCTTCAAAATAAACATGCCGTGCCATTAATGGAACGGCGTCAGGTGCAAACACGACAACCATCGAATACACCCAAGCTGTACCTGTTCCTAAAGCTATTAAAGTGTCCATATTAGCGGAGTGGTTTTTAAAGCTTTTCCAAGCGCCAACATAAAAATGCTTACCTGAAAAATACATAACACCAAAAGTTAAAATGCCTACAACCAGCCAAGACATGCGTTCAAGATTTGTTTCAACCGTCATTTCTCCAACCACAATGCTGTAGATCATCAAAGGAACACCGAGTGAAAGGGCAATAAACGTATCGCGCATTAGCTTTTTGTAATATGCCCAATCAGCCGCCTCTTTCTCATCAAGCGCATCTGTTGCCGAGCTATCATCAATTGGCTTCGCGTTATACCCCACAGACTCAACAGCTTTGATCAATTCTTCTGTCTTAGCTGTCCCAGAAACTGTTACAGTCCTATCAGCAAAATTCATTTCCGCACTGACTACACCAAGAGTTGCCTTTAACGCCCCTTCAATTTTACCTACACAGCTAGCACAGCCAGCTCCTTCAATGATGAGCTGTTGGTTATGTGATACTTTCTCCAACGTATTCTCCTTACTTTTACACGAAGAGGATTGAGCTTTTGCCTGACAGCAACAGCCTGATTCGGTTTCTATATTTGTATTAGTAGTCACCATTTTTCCTCCTATGCCTTTTTAATTTGCTCAAAGTTTTCGATGAGATGACAAACCATGTTTGCAGTCGGCGCTTTGTCTTCCATTTCTTCCCATTGAGAAAGAGCTGAAGACATTTTTCCTCGAAGTGCCAACATTGCTTGAAACTGTTTTTCTGTTTCTTCAAGCCTCTCTTTGATCAGGCTTCTGACTAATGGGCACGCACTTTTACCATCTTCAGATTCATTAAGAATTTGCTTGATATCAGCAACGGAAAAACCAAGGTTTCTGGCACTTAAAATGAATTTAAGTCTCGATACCTCTTTATTCGAGTATGACTTGTAGCCGTTCACTGACTTAGCAGGTTTTAACAGTCCCAATCGAGTGTAATAGCGCACCGTATCAGCAGTCGTTCCAAGGCTTTTTGCCAGCTCTGTTACTTTCATATTTACTCCTTAGTTTTTCACCTAAGTTTGTACTCTCATCTACAGCTTAGACCTGTGTCTAAGACACAGGTCAAGCGCTTCCTTATGATTTAATGTACTCAGCTATTGCTTTTATCTGTTGCTCGTTTAGCGGCATTTTAGGCATAGGCGAAGATGAGTTATTAAACTGAGGGTTTTGGAGCTTCTTAATAAAGAAGCCGATCCCTTTGTTTTTAATCGTTTCATCTAACGCTGGGCCAACAGTGCCACCATCACCTTTCAATGAATGGCAGCCTTGGCAACCAAATTGAGTAAACAATTGCTTTCCATCAGGCGCAATCATCTTTTCTAGCGCTACTTTTTTTGCCAAAGGTACGCTTTGGCTAGTTAGTTCCAAAAATTCAAGAACAGCTTGCGTTTCTTTACCTGTTAAATGCGCCTTTTCTCGCATATGCGGCATAATGACTTTCCATTCGGGAATAGAAAATTCATGAACAGCGCGAGCGTTATGGCATCTTGCACAATTGTTATTGATCACTTCCGCACCGGAAATCTTCTCTTCTGCATGAGAGCTAAAAGCAGACAAAAGAGATAAGCTGACAACCAGTAATATTTGAATAATTGATTTCATCTAAGTATCTCCCCTTAAAAGCCATAGCTGTATTGGATAGCGAAGCGCTTGTCGTCTTCCCCATCGTGAACGGTGGTATCTTCGTATGTCGCCTTAATGACAGCTCGACTGTCTAACCAGTAATTAATGCCATAAGCCCAACGCTCTGCTTCGTTAATTTTATTGGTCTCAGCATATTCAACGACGAAATCTGTTCCTTGTAATACATTGAACATTTTTCCTGCCATAAAAGTTGCTTGGAGATACCAGCCATTGCGATCAAATGTGATCACTTTGTTTTCTTCATGTTCATCTTCTTCAAAGGCATCAGTTTCTGTTTTGATGTATTCCCCTCTGACGATGTAATGGTTACCAATCCAGTTGATATCAAAGCCAGTTGCTGTAAACCCTAGCTCTTCATCATCATCATATTTTGCCGTGTAATAGGAAGCGCCAACCTCAATGCCCGGAAGAAAGGCATACGCAATACGCCCCCCAAATGCTTTGTCAGAGTTGTTATCCGCACTCGTTGCTTCAAACGCGAGTTCAGGAAGTTCCAAAGCGTGATCATCAACTTCTTCATGCTCGTCTTCCTCTTCCGCATGTTCATCAACAACCTCTTCTTCGTGTTCATCCTGCACAGGATCTTCATCATGGGCATCTTCTTCATCACCATGAGGTGCTTCAGCAGCAAGTCCGTTGGTCACGTATACGTCAAAGAATATTTTTTGATTTTTACCCAAAGGAATAATGTGTTGAATGCCAACACCAATATCACTCATCACGGGTAACAAACCTTGCATAGGTTGATAACCACCATGACCACCTAACCCGCCATAAATACCGGGAGAAAATGCTGAGCGATTTATCCAGCTAGGATGTAGATTCGGCCCATACTGGCCGAATGGGAGTAGAAATTTACCTGCGGTAAAAGTAGTTGTATCAGAAAGGAAATAATGAATATCAGCGTATTCAAGCTCGATTTCAGTTTCCCCGTTTTCATCGACTGAGATCTCAGTTTCAGCTTCTATATGCATTTTGTCATTGAGACTAAACAAGAAAATAGGTACAAATCGCGCACTGAATGCACTTGTATCCATCAATTCACTGTCTTCGTATTTTACGTCTCCATACCCCGCTAACGCGAAGCGACTATTATTTTGTTGTTCATTCGCTAAGAGGTGCCCACTCGCAACAGCGGTAGCTATTGCAAATGGCAATAATTTGAGCATGTTCATCATGCCTCCCAAAAATATTGTGCTAATTGTTCAAAACAGTTGGTTATTTAAACCAATGAATAAATCGTTCTATTTTTGATGGGACTGGCGAAAAAAAGACGCACTGATCCCGTGATTAGCCAATAATTGGGGGACGATAAGGTAAGAGATGGATGCCAGAGGCTGGCGGGGGTATCCGTTGAATAATTAAGTCTAAGTTAATACTGCTGTTACTTTCTTCTTCCTCTTGCACAAGATAGGCATTTAAATGAAAGCTTGCACAAAAGCCACCTTCACAGCATAGACAATCACCAGCTTTACATTTTTCACACTCTTCATCGGCATGATTGTGTTTAGAATCTTGCAAATTTTCAGTGTGATGGTGGGTATTGTCATGCATTGTTTGATGATGCATATTTTTGCTTGGTTGCATAATATGCGTATCGGAAGAGTCCTTATGATGTTCTTCACAATTCATTGGTTTAGCAGTAGCAAAGCCATGCTGCGTAAGCAACACAGTAATCACCACTATTTTAAACCACCTGAAAAGTCTAAACATTTTAATTCCTTCTATAGCATTATTAACACTAACAGCTTATGCAAATATTTCAATGATCTTGGTCAAAGTTTGAACTAAAACCTACGTTCTAACCTAGCCCTTAAAGTCTACTTCAAAGCTTTTTGCGTACACGTTTAATATATTAACTACTCTAGTACTGCTGAGTTTACTAGCCCCATTCTACTTTTAATAAGAACAACAAAGCCGCCATTAATAGCCACACTAATCAACGCTTGATCTTCAAAAATAATGCCGCCTAGCTTGTAGTCATGTTTGAAATCGGTAACCTCTAATTGGCTGACAATAACAAGCTCTCCTTTCAATTTTACTAAGATGCCGAAATGCCCATATTGACGTGTTGCTTGCCTAAATTGTTGAGTGTCATTACGCCACGACATGACTCTTCTTTCTATACTAGGGTGCTTCCAATAAGTAGCCAATCGTTCTTGTTGTGGCGTAGCGCTCTCATAGATAGTTTCGAGATCATTTAACAAGGTTTGCAGTAAAGATTCCGCTAGCAAGCTTGACTTCACCATTATGGAGGAAATGGATTCATTTTGTACTACTTCAAATTGCTCTTGGAGTAAGATATCTCCACCATCAAGTACATCCGTGAGTTTATGTATACTGACGCCTGCAAATTCTGGTAGCTCAACTAAATATGTTAGTGGAGTAGGGCCTCTTCCTTTAGGTAAAAACGTGGGGTGAATATTGAAAGCATATTTTACATCTGTTATCGGCAGTCTATATCCATAGTCAGCAACGACAAAAAGAGTCACTCCAGATTTTATATGTTCATCAAGCTCTTCTTTCGTCGGTTTTAATGAACGTGTTACTATTTTATGTATATCACTAAGCCGTTTAACGATACTTGCATTTTCCTCTACATCATTGATATAAACAGCTTCAACACTTAAGCCTTGCTTAATCAAAAGTGCCAAACAGTTTGAAAATAGATTGTTTCCAAAATAGACGACTTTCATATTTAATTGATCCATTCTATGGCGCTAAAACCAGCAAAAAGTAAAGGTTGATGAAGCAGATAAATCAGTAAAGAGTGTTGACTAAGCGATGTCACATAAGGGGATATTGCTTTTTGATTGGCTGGACCCAAACCAAAAATTCTGAAATGTGTAGCCCAGATACCAAGCAAGGGCAAGGCTAGCCAAGGAAACGGAGTAACTAAGTCACTAGGATGTTTTGAAATATAACCTTCAATATAGTTAAAAGGCCAATTCCAAGGTATCTCTAAAACTATATATGCTGTAAAAGTAAGCATAGATAATAGCAAAGCAAGTTTAGGTCTTCCGACCAACCATACTAACAATACTGTTGCGACTGCAATAAAGTGTAAAACACCAAAGTAAACCCAATGTTCAGGTAAGGTAATAAGTGACGATAAGGTCACTAAGAACGCCGCACTAGATATCTTAAATAGCCGCCAATACAACTTCTTCGATGATATTCCACCTTGGTAGGAATAAACCAAACTGGCACCAACAGAAAACAAGAACAAGCTGACGATTACTGCTCTTAGCTCTTTCCAGAAAAAACCATTAGGTATGTTTGTTGTAATATAGCCAAAATGGTTTAAATCCCAGATAAGATGAAAAGCCACCATCAATGTAATTGCGGTAGCTCTTATCAAGTCAATATAACTATTTCTTTGCACGATTTCTGCTAGAAGAATGCGTATGAAGCACTTTCCAATCACCATCTACTTTCTTAAATAGAAACGTTTGGAAGCCTGTTTTATCGAAGGTTTTTCCTGATTTTCTCACCTCACCCTTTACCGCTGTATCGGCAAGTGCCCAAGCAAAATCACCTTCAATATGAATTTGGATATTAGAAAAATCCAAGCTTAGAAAAACTAACGCATCTTTTTCTGGTTCTACGTGATGTTCTACTAAATCGTTAAGTCCAACATTTTGACCTCCTGATTCAAAATATCTTGCTCCTTTAAAATCAAGAAAGTGCTTGCGAAAAGGCTTACCATCGCCATTTTCCCAACCATATTTAATTTGATGAATGATGTGAGTAATTTGCTTTTCGTCATTCATGTGGCTTTTATCATGTGCATTTGCAAAAAAAGCCAACAAACTCAACACCGTTATTGCGATATATTTAGTCATTTAAAATTCTCCGTTGTTTGACCATTAAATTAATGTGACCAATGAATGTGCTTGATTTTCCATTCACCGTTTTGCTTTTCGAGAACCATTGTTTCCATGCCTTGATAATCACGCTCTTTGCCTTTGTATGTACCTTGAGTGTGGCTACGTGAAGCAGATATAGCGGTGTTTCCAAGTACCGTCACTTGGTGTTCTAGTGTTTTGCTCTTCACAGAAGCGAGATATTTCATATCCGACAGCATATGGTGATGGGCGTATTCATCAGCACTTCTTTCAACACGACCTCCCTCGTAGATGGTCACATCATCAGCCAACTGTGCTCTTGCTAGATCCTTATTACCCGTTTCTAGTGCTTGATGAAATGCCAAAACAACTTTTGCGGCAGGGGTATCTATACCTTTAAACAAACCGTTGTCTTTGTTCTTATCACCATGAGCGTTTGCTGCGAAGCTAAACGTCATTAATAAAACGAGTATTATATTTATTGCTTTCATTTTTATTTTCTCTTTTAAGTTTTAATTTGCAGGGCCAACAACACTAGTAAGCCCAGCCGTTACAGATAAAATGGCAAAAGCTACTACCATTTCTATCGAGATAGATTTAGATAGTGCTTCTCTGCCATCGTTATTTTTAAGTTGTGGGACGAGTTTTAATTTATGCTTTGCTGCGATGCCCAATATCGAAGTCACGAGAGCTAATTTAAGTAACAGTGTTTGCCCATAGCTTGAACTAAACAGTTCTTCAACATTTCCGACTAATTGAAAAGCTAACCAAAGGCCAGCAATTAACAATAGACTCACCGCGATACTTGCTTGCCTTCCAAACTTGTCCATCAATGAGTAGAGCTGCTCATAGTCCGGTTCATGGCAAGCTTGTTTAAGCGGAAATAACGCTCCGAACCACCAAGCCATAACAAGCACATGGAGCATCAGCAATACTTTTTCGAACACTCCTAGTTCAGATACATGGCCGATAAAGGTAAAGGTGTATGAAAGCACTATTAGGCTAACCCCTAAAATGCTTTGTTTTATGCAGTTGCTCAGCACGACAGATTTGAATTTAATGTGTGACGTTATCGCAAATATCGCTAGAACTAATCCAAGACCTCTAAGTAAAGTTCCATCACCGATAGAAGAGTCCCACATTATGTCTAAGATATCAGGGTCAAAAGCACCTTGAATGCCTTCTTCTGCCATCGCACCAGTACTAGCGAAGAACCAAATGGCATTTGCAATCAAAGCGACGATTATCGAAGCCCTTATCCATTTTAGGTTCGCTATTTCAACATTATTATGAGATTCGTTATGCTCAAATATTTGCCTGAAAAATGTATAACCAGCAATACAGGCAAAGCCGACGTAAAATACAATTTTGGACAGTACAATAACGGTATTCCAGATAATCATTTCCATAACAAACACTCTTTTATATTGAGAAAATACAAACCTATTGCTTAGTGTTTAACACTAAAGAGGCATAATCACTGTGATACAGCCCATCTGGTTTTTCGGGTAAAGTTATAGCAACGGCTGCAAGCATGACAGCACCCGATACCTGCTCTCCAATAGAAAACATGCCGCGAGAATCAGTTCTATATTGATAAAGCTCTTTCTCAGAGTTTCGTACCTTCACGTCATGATGAGGTAAAGGCTTGCCATCGAGCAGAAGTTGAAAACGATTTAAACCTTCGTTAGCAGTTATAAATTCAAGCTTTTGACCAACAGGTTTCAAACTTAAATCTTGGCTTTTTTTGCAGCTTTTAACGCAAATCAAACTTTTTGTATGTTTGACGTAACTTCTGTGTAATGGAGGCTTGCCCGGTAATGCTCTAAAAGCCTGCTTAATAGATTCTGATGCACCTATTTCCTCCAAATATTCTTCGGTATTTTTATGTTCGATATCACCAGAGCGTTTTTTAGTGCTTATAGCTACCACTCCAAAGCCAGCTTCGCTTGCCTTGAAACTAACGGTTAAAAAAGCTTTACCATCTTTAAATAATGGGCTGGCTACATTTTTTCCATTAAGTTGAACCGTTGACGAAGAAATACGCTCTTGGTTTACGCCCCATGTAAGGTCAGGAAAGCTTAATCCGCTCGCCATTCTAACCTCTACGTTACTATTCATTTCCCAAACACTTTGTGTTGGAAGCAAAAATGTCTCGTGAGCCAGAACTGTAGGCAATACAAGCATGTTCAAGGTAACTAATAGTCGAGTAATTACTCGTTTAACTTTTAAGTTTTTAATCTTGTTCACTCTAAATTCCCGTATTCGTTATAAATACTATTTCCAATAATCTTACAGAGTTACTACATTCTCTGAATGATGAGAGCTAATAAAGCAATAAGGGTGCTCTATTAAAAAAGCACCATTACAGCCTTATTTAAACCTGAGTTTGCTAAACATCTGCTAGATGTTTTCAACTAAAAATTAGTGAACCATAAAGCCAAAGCTATCTTTCATTTTGTGCCCATCTTTACCTAAGAAAGTAACATCAACAACATAGTTAGCAGGTGCTAGTTTCGGTAGTTTCCATGTAAATTCAGTGTAGGCCCCTTTAGTAGGTTTAAAGCCAAACTTAACTTTCTCACCTTTTTTGTTTTTCAATGTAATTTTGACTACACGAACCTCTTTGCTAAATGCCAGCGTTAATTCTTCTGGAGTCTTCATTAACATTGCATTATCAGCAGGCACGCTTTTTTCAAGATGCACATGCGCGAAAACCGCACTACTAAAAACAAAGCTGATTACGGTTAAAAATTTAATTAATGTTTTCATATTTACCTCTATTTAATTTATGTATTAACGACTAAATTTGTCTTTGAAAATTTGATTACTGGGTATACCAACATCAGTAATTATTTGTTCCACTTCACTCATCATTGCTTGTGGGCCGCACAAGTAAAATTCTGTAGACAGGAATTTTACTTTCTGGCTCAAATGCGGCAGAAGTACTTGCTGTACATAACCAGAGTGCCCTTGCCATTGTTCTGAAGGGTTAGAAAGTGTAGGAATATAAGAAAAGTTTTTATGCTGCTCACTCAATAAGTTCAACTCATCACGGTACAGCAAATCATCTTCAGTTCGCGCACCATAGATGAGAGTCAAGTCACCTTCATCTTGGCGCTTTTTCAACTGTTCAAAAATGATAGCTCTGAGTGGGGCAAGTCCTGAGCCAGCGCCAATAAATATGCGAGGAACCTTTTTACCTGAAGTAGCATAAAAGTCAGAAAAAGGACCTTTTGCGATTATCGTTTCACCAACTTCGAGTGACCCTAAATAGCTTGAACCTATACCTGCTTTATAACCATCCTTAGCAGTTTGCCAGCGGATGTTGAAGGTTAGCTCATCTGTTTCTTGATCAAAGTTAACCAAGGAGTAATGGCGAGTTACGCCGTCATGTGAAAACTTTCCATGAGAGTAACTTTCCCAATATTTTTCATAGTGCTCTGGCATATCATCTGGGCGTAAACTATTCATCCCTGCTGGCACGTTAAATTGCATATATGCACCAGCTTTAAATGCTAATTGTTTGCCTGATTTCACCTTAAACTTCACTTCCTTGATAAAAGGAGTAATGAAGTTAGTCGTAACCACAACTAGCTCATGATTTTCAATATTGAGATCCGTATTAACTTCAATTGAGCTAACTTCAGAGAACCGATGCTGACACCCTAACCGATAACCTTCCTTTAGCTGCTCATCTGATAAATGTTCCTGCTCAGAAAGTGTGATAGGTAATTGAGTTGAACTTAAGAACATGCATTTGCCACATGTACCGCCGCCACCACAACTTGACGATAGGTATACGTGTGAACTTGCTAGTCCTTCTAATACTGTTGAATTAGCATCTGCTGAGACGTCGGCGATAGTATTTTCATTGGAAAAAGTCACTGATACTTTTTGCCTGTTGCTGCCCCAACTTAGCTTCAGCAAACCATTTTGATACTGTTGTATCAGCCAAGTAACACCAGTAACTGAAAGGAATAGCGTTGCAAAAGCAAATGCAATGATCAACCAATGGTTAAATCCGCCAGAATTGCCATAGTCCATAAAGTGAAGCTTCATCATCAGATCTTTCAATCTGAAATCATCATTGGCATGGCGAAGCACTTGGCCTGTAATACTATCTAAATAAATAGTTGTATTATTCTCATCCTCAACGGCAACTTGCCACATAGGATTTTGTTGCCTTACGTGATCAGAAAATGGGGGCTGAGATAACACTGGAGTAGCTAGCTTGCCCTCACCTGAGTAAGAGTTTTTTGCCAAAGTTAGTACTTGTTCTTCAGACAGATTAAATGGCTTTCCTGTTACAGCATCAAATAGCTTTGAGTGGCGTTCTTGGTAGCTATGCTGGCCCTTATCGAACACAAAATGATAGTAAGGCTGATGTAAAATCCATATAAGTTTTACTTCCTGTGGTGCTTCACTAGCAATGTCTTTAATAGGAATTAAGCTAAAATCTGTAACGTTACCTTCATGATGAGAATGAACTCTAAGTTCGTTACCACTGGCTTTACTGTGATCCATCAGATTGAAATAAAGACCCGTTCCTAACCAGATAAGGAGCTGTAAAACAACCACTAAAGAAAGCCATTTATGTATAGCTGTATTTAACTTAAATAGTCGCATCAAATGACTTCCTTTTTATTTGCAGAGAACACTCTAAAATAAGTCAAGACGGCACCTGCAATAGCTGCCACAAGCCCCAAAATTGCAACTAAAAACAAGAACCAGTTAGATACGTTTTCACCATCATCGTAATCCATAATGTGGAACCGCCACATCCAATCAAACAAACGCCAGAAATCATGTCGCTTGGCTACAACAGCCCCAGTTTGTTGACTTATATAAAACGTAGGTGTGGCAAATTGATCAAACGTTACTCTCCACACTGGTAAATGTCTTGATGACAATTCAGCAGGCATATCTGTAACAGTTTTTATCAATCTGACTTTATCGACTTCATGATTCATTGCGTAATGGTATTGCGCGATTTTTTTAGCTTTGACTTCATCAACAGGTGGACGAACAGCCCCAGTTTTAGCGTCAATTGCTACTTTCCCCTGTTCTCCATTAATAAAAGAATACAAAGGGTCGCCCATGCTTTGGGTAAGCGTGACTTGGCTAGCTTCAGAGTAATCAGCAGCAAGCTTTGCAATGGAGTAATCCACACTAGCTAAATCTATTTTGGCTTCCTCACTCTTAGCCAAGGTTTCGCCGTGTATATAGTGAATATCCATAGTCACCATATACACACCAGTAATAGACCAGAACAGAAATTGTATTCCGACAAAAGCCATTAGCCATTTGTGGTACTTCCTAGCTTTTCTAAGCATTGTTTTTTAGCTCCGAGTTAGAAAGTTCCTTGTTAAAGGCGTTTACTTCGGGCTTTTTAACGATTGAATAAATCGCGGGTAAAACAATTAGAGTTAGCAGGACTGCACTTGTCATCCCACCTACCATTGGTGCAGCAATACGACTCATTACCTCAGAGCCTGTTCCTGTACCATATAAAATAGGCATTAGGCCGATAATGATTGTCGCTACTGTCATCATTACAGGACGAACACGTAATCCAGCACCGTGCAATAAGGCATCTTGATATTCATCTTCTGAGATGAGTTCTGCTCGCTCTTTCGCTTTTTCCTTAAGTTCAGCGAGCGCCTGATTGAGATATACCAACATTATTACGCCAATCTCAACAGCTACTCCAGCCAGAGCAATAAAGCCTACACCAACTGCTACAGAGAAGTTGAACCCTTCTAAATACATCAACCATAACCCACCGATCATTGCCATCGGTAAAGTCACAATGATGATCGCAACTTCGCTAAACGCTCTGAAGTTCAAATAAAGCAAAATAACAATAATGGCGAGCGTCAATGGAACAACGTAAGTAAGCTTGGCTTTGGCTCTTTCCATATATTCGTATTGACCAGCCCAAGTAATCGAATAACCTGCTGGTAATATAAGATTTTTAGCTAAATGCTCTTTTGCACTTTCAACATAAGTACCTACGTCAACGCCCTCTATATCAATGAACGTCCAACCATTAATACGTGCATTTTCACTCTTGATCCCCGGAGGGCCTACTTCTACTTTTATTTCAGCTACGTCACCTAGTGCGATGCGTTGTCCATTTGGAGTGACAACAGGCAAGCGCGACAACTGCTCTGGAGAGTCACGATAATCTTGTGGGTATCGCAAGTTGACAGGATAACGCTCTTGACCTTCTACTGTTTGAGTGACATTCATCCCACCAATAGCAGTTGAAACTACTTGTTGTACGTCATCGATGTTTAATCCAAAACGACTTGCTTTCTCACGAGAAATATCAACTTTTATATATCGTCCACCTGCAACTCGTTCAGAATAAACTGAAGCGGTCCCGGTCACCTCAGGTAACAATTGCTCTATTTGTTGTCCAATCTCTTGAATCGTATTTAAATCAGATCCTGCTACTTTAATCCCTACTGGCGTTTTGATACCCGTTGCTAACATGTCAATACGAGTTTTGATTGGCATAACCCAAGCGTTAGTTAAGCCCGGAAACTTAACCAACTTATCAAACTCAGCTTTTAAAGATTCTGTTGTCACTCCCTCACGCCACTCTTCTTGAGGCTTCAACTGAATGAAGGTTTCAATCATAGTTAACGGTGCAGGGTCAGTTGCAGATTCAGCTCTTCCGACCTTACCAAATACAGTTTCAACTTCAGGCACTGTTTTAATTAGCTTGTCGGTTTGCTGTAGAATCTCTCTTGCCTTACCAATAGAGATCCCCGGATATGTAGTCGGCATGTACATTAAATCTCCTTCATCTAGAGGAGGAATAAACTCGCTACCAATCTTATCAACAGGCCAAAAACCGACGATAGTCACTAATATTGCTGCTACAATTGTCGATTTTGGAAACTTCATTACTTGCTTTAAAACAGGCATGTAAATAGCAATTAGCAATCGGTTTAACGGATTTTTCTTTTCTGAAACAATTTTGCCTCGAATAAAGTACCCCATTAATACAGGCACCAATGTTATCGCTAAGCCTGCTGATGCAGCCATTGCATATGTTTTTGTATAAGCTAAAGGTGAAAACATCCTTCCTTCTTGCGCTTCTAAGATAAACACTGGCAAGAATGAGACTGTAATGATGAGCAAACTAAAGAATAATGCAGGACCGACTTCACTTGCCGCCTTTGAGACTATTTGCCAACGATTTTCATCTGTTAGCGGTGTCTTTTCCATATGCTTATGCATATTTTCAATCATCACTATTGCGCCATCTGTCATCGCACCAATTGCAATAGCGATACCACCTAATGACATAATATTCGCATTGATACCTTGCATATGCATGATGATAAATGAAGCTAAGATGCCAATAGGTAGAGTGACAACTGCAACAATCGAAGATCGCAAATGAAACAGAAATGCAACACATACAATCGCGACGACAGCAAGCTCTTCGAGCAATTTACTCCATAGGTTTTCTACCGCCTCTCCTATTAAGCCAGAGCGATCATAAACCGTAACTATTTCAACTCCTTCGGGTAAACCTTTTTTTAACTCTTCTAATTTGGCTTTTACTCCATCAATGGTTTTTTGTGCGTTTTCACCAAAGCGCATAACAACCACACCACCAACAACTTCTCCTTCACCATTAAGTTCAGCGATGCCCCGTCTCATTTGTGGACCTAAGTTGACTTCTGCCACATCGCCAATAGTAAGCGGCGTTCCTTGTTCGTTCACACCGAGAGGGATCAACTCTATATCTGAAATACTTTTGATATAGCCAGTAGCGGTAACCATGTACTCTGCTTCAGCCATTTCAACAACAGAGGCACCTGTTTCTTGGTTACCACGCTTAAGGGCCATTTGAATGTGACTAAGTGGTATACCGTAGGCTCTTAATTTATCGGGATCGACTTGTATTTGATATTGTTTAACCATGCCGCCAACAGCAGCAACCTCAGAAACTCCGGGTACAGTTTGCAATTCATATTTTAAGAACCAATCTTGAATACTACGCAATTGGCTAATATCCAAGCTGCCCGTTTTGTCTACAAGAGAATATAAATAAACCCAGCCAACGCCTGTGGCGTCAGGTCCTAGTTGTGGACGTGCGGTAGCGGGTAGCGAAGGGGCTACTTGACTTAAATATTCAAGTACTCTGCTCCTTGCCCAATATAAATCGGTGTCTTCATCAAAGATGACATAAACAAAGGAGTCTCCAAAAAATGAATATCCCCGAACAGTAACAGCCCCCGGAACTGACAGCATTGCTGTTGTTAAAGGGTAAGTAACTTGATCTTGCACTACTTGTGGTGCCTGACCGGGATAATTCGTCTTAATTATCACTTGAACATCAGAAAGATCTGGTAATGCATCAACTGGTGTATTTTTAATTGAGAATAACCCACCACCAATCAGAATTAAGGTCGCCAATATTACGAAAAATCGATTACCTATCGACCATCTTATAATTGATTCAATCATCACTTATCTCCCAATTTAATGATTCGAATGGTCAACAGCACTTTTTTGTTCATGCTCGTGTTGATCATCTGATTCAAGGGAGATTTCTGTGATAACCAAATCCTCTCTCACCTCAAAAGTGAAAGTGACGTTATCACCAACATTGAAATCAACTATTTCTATATTGTCCGCGACGATAAAATCCATCGTCGCAGCAGGTCTATCCCATTTCTCTATCGGACCTCGGCTAATATTTAGAATACGGGTATCAATATCAATCGCATTGATTAGACCTGATACTGATGCC
This sequence comes from uncultured Thalassotalea sp., assembly GCA_947492575.1. Lineage (GTDB taxonomy): Bacteria > Pseudomonadota > Gammaproteobacteria > Enterobacterales > Alteromonadaceae > Thalassotalea_F. The sequence goes on along the minus strand of CANLNK010000001.1, from coordinate 225,018 downwards.
GAAGGTACTTCTTCGCTCATATCACCAGACTCACTCATGATATGAATACCAGTGATTTCATAGCCACCACCTTCGGTTTTACTCACCTCAAAGTGCAGCGACTGACCAGACTTCAATGAATCGATATCGACTTTCTCTGCCACATTAAAATCCATAGTCATCTCAGGCCAATCCCAAGCTTCGGCAGGGCCGTGTGTTATATTAACCATTCGATGTCCAGCCATGACGCTATTTACATCACCTTGCATCCAAACAGAGTTAGGCACTTCATTATGGGTCATGCGTTTGAAATCAGAGCTTTTACTTGACTCAGAATCAATCAAGAATTGAGCTGATGTAACCACAACATCATCTTCATTTAAGCCATCTATAATTTCGATGCTATCGATATCTACTCGACCAATTGTCACTTCAATAGACTTAAATTGCCCATCCCCCAAGGCAATTACCACTCTGTCTTGTTTACCTGTGCGAATGACGGCTTCTTTAGGTACGAGTATGGTGCTATCAGCTTGATTAGCGTGAATAGAGACTTGTGCAAACATGTTTGGTTTTAATTGATAGTCTGGGTTGTCAAACTTTAGTCTCACTCTGAGTGTGCGTGTTTTACTGTTCAATGTTGGATAGACATAATCAACGACACCAGCCCAGTCCTCACCGGGTAAATAGTCAAGTGTCATTGATACTGGCAGACCTTTTTTAATCAGGGCGGCATCCCGTTCAAACACCTCTGCTTCAACCCAAACTTGATCTAGCTGACCAATGCTTAGAAGAGTATTACCCGGTTTGACGTAGAAGCCTTCTCTAACTTTCAGGCCATCAACAACACCCGCCTGAGGGGAGTAAAAGGTGATGGTTTGCTGAACCTTTCGTGTCTTTTCTAGCTTTTGAATGAAGTCTGATGAAAGCTGTAACGCTTTAAGGCGATCTTTCGCCGCCGAAATTAAGGAACTATTATTGCGCTTTAACGCTATTAACAGCTCTTCCTGCGCGTTAACTAACTGAGGAGAATAAAGTGTGTACAGAGGCTGCCCTTTCTCTACAGGATTACCTGCGGCTTTGACATAGAGTTTTTCAATCCAACCATCAACACGTGGGTGGATGTGAATTAGCTTATCTTCATCATATTGAACGTAACCTACCGTTGATATTTCAGTATGCATATTTTTCAGTTCAACAGGTGCAGTGCGAACCCCAAGGTTATTCACAACATGAGGCGCAATTTTTACTGCTCCGGGGCCAAAGTCGTCACTAGATGATTCTTCTTCATACACGGGGATTAAATCCATCCCCATAGGCGACTTACCGGGCTTGTCCCGGCGGTAATTAGAATCCATCGGTGCAACCCAATACAGCGGTTTTTTCTCTGCTGATGTAGCTTCATTGCCATTGCTGCTTGAACCTGTACCTTGATATAAACTCAATGCTCCAGCACCTAGTGCTGCCCCAATGATGATAGCGATAACTGTTTTTGTATTCGTTGACATTATTTTTCTCCAAATTGCTGATTGGATAAGTGCTGAGTGTGCATTGGCTTATGTTCAGCATTTGATTTAGATTGAGTATGCGCAAAGAAATAGTTGATGCGAGCAACTGTTTTAAGGGCATCAACATCAATTCTTAAGGCTGATATTCTGGCATTTAATTCTGCGATTCTTGCTCGAACAACTTCGGCAAAATCACCATCATCGTTGGTGTATGCCGTCAAAGACGCTTCCGCTTGGTCATGAGTTTGTTTAAGGAGTTGTTCTTGATAGATAGATTGTCTATCAGATAAGCGTTTAAGCTGTCTAAGCTCCTTTTCCACCGCACTGATCATTTGTTTTGTCAGCAATAACTTCTCGGTTTTAACCGCTTCTGATTCAGCAATAGAAGCTGCAACTTGCTTATCTTGTCTATTCTCAGTGAACAACGGCAAATCAAAAGTTACCCCAACAGAAAATAGGTCAGCTCTATTATCACCGGAAGGCATATTGTCACGATAGGCATAGCTTGCATTGACACCCCATTGCGGCTCATATTGCTGTTTAGCTAATTCAACACCTTTTTCTGAAGCTTTGCGTTTCACATCAATTGCAAGTATTGCTGGATGATTCGCAAGTTCCTGAGCCAATATATTCCTTGAGTAGTTAGATGCTTTAAGGACGGTTGGATTCTTCAATCGAATCGAAGGCAATTCTTTTGAGACACTAAACTCAAGTGGTTGAGCGTCAAAATCGAAAGATTCATTTAAGCGAGCAGCATCGTAAATATGAAGCCACTCATTAAGGCGAGCAATTGTCGTTTCTAGTTTCTGCTTTTGCGAAGTTAACCTGTCATCTAACTGCACGATTTCTAACTGAGCACGAATAACATCTTGCTGTCTAGTTTTACCAACAACGTTTGAATAGCTAGCTTTAGCCACTTCCGCCATTTGCTCAAATAGCGACCAATCTTCTTCTATCAATTTAATGGTTTGTTGGGCTAAGTAGGCATCTAACCAAAGCTGTGACACTTGGCTTTTCAACTTCGCTTTACGATTCTCGCGTAGCAGTGGAAATTTCGTGGACTCAATTTTTAACTGGTCTTGTTTGATCTCTAGACTATCTCCTCTCGGAAACATTTGAGATACGCCAACCTTTAGCTGAGTCATTCCTTCCTGATCTAAATCCCAAGTATCTGTTGGTAAATTCATTATCCCAAGTGATACTTTCGGATCTGGTAAAGTACCTGAAGCGATACTTCTATTTTCAACCGCACTTTGTTTCAATCGACTACCATGAAGCCAAGGATCATTTTGCTGAGCTAAGGTGATAGCTTGTTCAAGTGACACTACTTTCTCAGCTTGAGCTGAGAATACAGATAAGCCGAGTATTAGTGCAGTTGAAAGTGAAGTAAGGTTTGAAGCGTTCAATTTCATTAGAATTGCTCCTCGTATGTCTTAACTTTTGCATATACTTCGCTCGTTCCATCTTTAAATAGAATTAACACGTTGTATGGCATAAAGCGGTCACCGACTTCCATACCGGGAGAGCCAACTGGCATTGCTGGAACTGAAAGCCCAATCGCATTCGGGTGCTCTTCTGATAAGAACTGCTGAATAAATTTAGCGGGTACATGACCTTCAAAGGCAAATCCATTTCTGCTCACTGCCGTGTGGCAGGAGCGGTAATTAGGCTTAATACCATACTTAGTTTTGATATTGCCGATGTTTCGGAAATCTTTGGAATGCGCAACGATCCCTTCGTCTTCAATATGAGTTATCCATTTTTTACAACACCCACAAGTAGGGGTTTTATAAACGATTAACTCCAAAGGTGTTACGTCGTTATTGTGTGCATGTTTATGTTCATTAGCGTTTGCAAACGCAGGTGAAAGCAGCATTACAACTGCTATTTTTAAATACTTATTGATCATTTTTGCCCCCAGACATCGCTGGAAAATAGCTATAGCGCTACGACGCTATATTGACTAACAGAAAAATTAATTACTTGTGCGTGAAATTTGGACGCACTAATCCTGTATTAGGCAAAAATTGGTGGACGATAAAGGGAAGTGGAAATTGAATGAGGTTGTTTAGATTGCAGAGCAGCTACAGATTCACTCAATATTTGAATATCTGTCGCATCAAAACTGGAATTTAGGACTGTAGTAGATGAACAAGCATTTGCAGGACAAACACATTCAACATCACAACAATCTTCTGATTGACCATTACTGCTTTTATTCATATCACCATGATTCATTCCTTCATGATGACTCATCTTGGAATGATCCATTTTCATGTGTGACTCGTGAGAGCCTGAAGACATTTCGCAAGACATAGCAGAATACGCAAATGCTTGCCCTACAAAGGCAAACAGCATAAGCGTTATTACTAAGACTTTTGAAAATGCTTTAGACATAAAATTCTCATAAAAATATACACTCTCTATGCTAATACAAATTTTCGACTAAGTAAATTGATTCTATGTAAACATTTATGAATATTTGACTATCGTCAATTTTTTCAAAGGGGTAAGTGACAAATAATAATCTCGTCAGGCATCTTATCTTCGTTATTCAATGACTTATATTTTGAGACTTGAGTTGTTCTCTAATTTCTAAAATACGATCAGCCGAGTAAACTCCTGCTCTCATAACAACCAGTTCAACAAACGAAATATCAATTAACTTATGGTCAGCATCAATCACATAGCAACTCCCACTATGTGTGTTTATTTCTAACTTATCCCCATCAGCAGATTTGCTAACAATCTTTGAAGTCACGATTTGCTCAAATGGCCGAAATCTGAATGTTTCGTCGTCAATAACAACGCCAGATAGAAAATCGCCGAGAAATAGCTTTTCAAATTCTTTATGGTCGTAAACAGATACTATGTAGGCATCCTTTAAATATGTTCTATCCAACGTATTCCCCTACTAATAACTAGCCGGGAGCATATCTCGCAACTCTAATAAATCATCAGGAGAATACATACACTCATGCATTAAATTGAACTCAAATACACTTACATCGAACTCTTTTGGTTCAGCATCTAAGGTATAAAAATCCGCGCCAAAGGTTCTATATTCGAGACCATTGACTTCCATAATTTTTGTAGTGAAAAAAGCCTCACCTTTTTTACCATTTTCATTGTCTTCGGCAAATATGGAGTAAAGCACCTGTTCAACTGTTTCCTCTGTATTAGACTTAATTGAGATAAGTGTGGTGTTAGTTAGTTTTACTCTAGGTCTCATGCTTGTATTTCCTCCCTGTCTTCTGTGCAAAACGGGCGGAAAAAACTTAGATATTTAATCCCATTAACTTTTAGTAAATTGTTGTCAGCATCAAAATGTGACAGAACGCTAGCCTGATACAATGAAATGTATTTTTTATAATCGATAGTGTTAAAAAAATTGGTATCAACGCGCCGTGCATAAAAAACAAGAGTCTGCTGTTCGATACGAACAATGAACTTCTGATCGCCATCTAGATTTTTGACTTGTAGACAAAGCTCCGGTTTGTGCCAATCAGATACAAAGGAAGGAATCAATGGGAAGCCATATACCAAATAGCGCATACCTTCGATTTTGAAGGTTGTTGGATTGAACTGAGCATTATTTACTTTGCCGCTACTGAATAATTCAAATGTCAACACCAGCCAGTGCTCATGCTTAGAAAATGTATTTCCTTCAGAAATACAGCCTTCGAACTCACCATCATGATTTACATGGTTGATATACATGTATTTTTTAATGTTATCCAAGGAAAGCTTTTCAAACGGAAACTTTGAAGCAATTAGTCTGTAGTAGCAGCCGTGTAACTTCATATCAGCATATTGAACTATCAACGGATCATCAAAAGCATCAAAATAAGGACGCCACTCCAAACGGAAATCTGCGCCTGTATTTACGATGAACTTGGCATCTTCAGGCAAGCCTAACACTTGATATATCACTGAAACTAACTCTAATGTTTCGATATCTACCAGCATCAGGCTTTCAATGCGGTTTGCCATTGACTCAATTTCTTTATGAAGCGATTCAATAATTTCTTGATCATCATATTCGTTGATCAATAAGTATTTCAGGGAATCATGCTTTAGAATTGAGTCTAGATTATTATCGTCAAATATTTCCTTAAGGCGGATGTGAGTTTGTGAAAAGTCAGAACAGTTATAAACACCTATTGACCATAAACGCTCTGCATACAGGTCAGGAAACTCTAACAATAATGCAAAATTCTTGGCTTGGTTATTAAGCTTATTCTTTAGTTGAGGTAGTGAGATCATTTAGTTCTCCAAACAATGTTTGCAAACAAACAATGGCCTACGAACACATTGTTTACTTGAATGTTTGAATCACCAAATTTTCACGGATGCTCCGCTTCACTGCTCACGTTTTCCAAGGCGAAAAACATGTGTAGGCGTAGGCTGTCCGTTCAGCCTTTATCTTATAATATCGCCAAAAAACAAAATAACAACTTACGTATTTGTACAACTTTAGGTAGATATTTTGAGTTTGAACTCTGAAAAGCTAAGCCCAAATAGGGATACGACCATTTCTTCATCTATATTGGAACCGGGAAATTTTTTTTCAAAATTTCCGATAATGCTATCTAAGTGGCTAGCTAATATTTTTACTAAAAATATTTCCGAGTTTGGTGAGAGTGCAGACAGTGCAATCAATGGGTTTTCAAAGGATTCAGCTTTTATTTTTACTAGTAAATCGCTGTAACTGTCACAGCCATATAGACAAATTGCTGCCCCTTCTTGAGCTTGTCCAAGGGGAAGTGATAATTTTTTTGACAACCTCTTTGCCTGACGCTTTACATTGCTTATAAGCGCTTCTGATTCAAAAGACATACGCACACCAAAACATAACAACTAAGGTCCACAGCACCTAAGTCATTACATCTTCAATGTATGGTTAATCTTTTAAACCCAGAGTAAATCCATTTCGTCCGCATGTGTGGAAACTGGCTTCTCTGAAAAGCCACTGCAATAAGCAGTGGCTATTGTCGCAATATTATAAGGAAATGTGAATTGTAGTTTGATGTCTACATGTTCTTTTCGGTGAATTCAGCTAAGCTACTACGCTCTACTTCATCAAAGATCAGAACTGAACCTTTCTCATAATTTCTGTACACATTTACGGCAGCGCTAGCACCAGACGAAGCAGGTGTTACAAACTTATCGTCAATCTGGGCTAGGTTGCCCAATACGATTGTCCGACAATTTTTCCCACCACGGCTTAACATGCCCTTGATTTGCGCTCTAGTCATGTTTTGAGCTTCATCAATGATTAAAACAGCATCGTCTATTGAACGGCCACGAAAGTAAGCCATGCTAGTAAATTCTATATTGGCTTTTTCAATCACATGCTCAACTGTTGCATGAATATTTCCTTCATGATTATCATCCGAGTGCATCGAGATAAGTGCATCCGTAATACCTGCAAGCAAAGGCATCGATTTTTCAGTTAAATCACCCGGAAGGAATCCGGGATCATCATCCATGAAGTCTCTTGACCGCACCACAACAATTTTTTTGTACTTTTTCAACTCTAATACTTGATGCAGCGCCGAAGCAACTGCCAAAAAAGTTTTTCCGGAGCCAGCAGGGCCAAGGATGATATTTAAGTCATAGTAAGGGTCTGTTAATTGGCTTAAAGCTACCGCCTGACGCTGGTTTTTAGGCAAGATGCCCCATACTTTTTCTTGCTTACGCGGCAATAACTTGGTGTAAACTTCAGTATCAGTTACTTCTGAAATTCGCCCAATATGTCCAGCTTCATCATACCAATACATGTTTGGCTGAACTTCATCGTTAAACAAGTTTATTGGGAATGTATAAACCTCTCCTGAAACTTTGAAATCTTTATCTGATTCAATTCGATCAAAAAGATCACCTTCAAACGACTGTACTCCTGTATATAACAAATCTATATCTGCGATTTGATTATCAACGGATACATCTTCAGCCATAACACCAACAGTTCGAGCTTTTAGTCGCATATTGATGTCACGGCTAACGATAGTGACGTCTTTATCTAACTCTTTCTGAAGATGTAGTGCATAGTTAATTATTCTATTATCAGCATCGCTACCAATCGTGTGCTTTAACTCCTTTGCCATATCTAACTGAGTGTCTATTCCAATAAATAGCTTGCCTCTTTTCGCTGTCTCGGTTGAAGGCAGAGGTATTCCCGCTTCCATTTCTTCGGCACTGTGCCCGTTTATAATGTCTTCAAGCATACGAATACATACACGAGCATCAGCACTTACCGATTTATTAGTTCTTTCTTTTAAATTATCTAATTCTTCTAGGACTGTTAGACAAATGTATACATCTTCACTGTAAGCGAGCAATGACTTTGGATCATGAACTAATGCCGATGTATCTAATACTCGCGGACTTCTGTTTTCATTTGGGTTCTTCATACTAGATTCCCTCGTTTAATTCTTTTTCTTGATGATTCTGTTCACTTAAACATTCGTCATCACAATATTCATCAAACCCATCTTCACATGAGCTTTTGTCTGTTGCTTTCCTGAATCTTGCGATTCTTTCTTTTCTTTTTCTTTCTTCGTTCAAATACCAGTTAACTGAAAAGGTATCGAGTTGATTTCTATTTATTGTCATTTTAGATTTACCTTAGCTTTATTATTTTTGTTTGTGCCTTCTTGCAGGTTAAATCCGTTATTTATATTTATTGATTAATGGTTCTACCCTTTAAGTCACACGTAATGACATGTTAGAGAGATTAGATCTGAGCCTGTTATAAATACTCAATTTCTTCAGTAAGAATAAGGTCTGTAGATAGGTCTGCACAAATAGTGAAAAAAAGCTTGCAGTAATACCTGTTTTACCACAACCAGCAGGCCCCGTTAAAATCACTAAATCTATTGTTGGATCAAGTAGGGCATCCATCGCCATACCTTGATAAATGTTCTTTGGGTGAATGCCCCACGCATTCTTTGCCATCAAGCGTTCGCGAGACAAATCTTGAATGGCAACACGTTCATCATCCCATCCAACAACGCGACCGGCAAAGTGCTCAGATTCATCAAGTAGATATTCGTTCATGTAAGTCGCTGGCAACACGTCTTTCTTCACATAATGGGTTGTCGTGCGTCCTTCAGTTTCACTTTCACACTCTTTGACTTGTTGCCAAAAGTCTCCTTCAAACGTGTGATAACCCTTAGTAAGAAACCTAACATCGTCAATCAGTTGGTCAGTACGGTAATCTTCTACGTGCCCCATTCCAGCACCTTTGGCTTTTAGGCGCATATTGATATCTTTAGTGACTAAAACAACTTTGCGCTTTGGATTATCATCCTGAATGTGAATAGCGGCATTGATGATTCGGTTGTCATTTTCGTTAAAAGATAGTGTCGATGCTGTTTGCTTCAGGGCATAGTCGTTAATAATCGACAAGGTGCCACTGGGCGCTTGCTCATTGTTACCTAGGTTGGTAGCCAAAGGTACGCCCGCAATAATTTCTTCTGGTGTCGCATTAGCCAACACATCCTCTAAACCTCGAATGGCAACGCGCGCGTCTCGGCTGACATCTTTTCGTCTATCTTTGATTGAGTCTAATTCTTCCAGCACCGTCATCGGTACGACTACATCGTGTTCTTTAAAGGAGAGGAAAGCGAAAGGTTCGTGGAGCAGAATGTTGGTATCAAGAACGTAAATAATGGTGTTATTTGACATATAGGCACACTCTCTTAGCTTAGAGCCATAAACTCTGAATTGATCGAGCAAAACGCCTATCAACCTGAGCTTATATTTCTAGCGGTTGATCAAAATCCATATCGTGGGTTCAACTTCACTTTGACAGCTAAAACGGCTTCACGCAAGTGAATTTTTGTGCAGCTTTTGAGTTATTTTTAAACGCTTGACGCGGTCAAATAAGCTGTCATGATAGAGAATTAAGGCTCGCCTCCCATCTCCTCGCCATTCATTCGCCAATCAAAGAAAATTTCCTGACCAGAAAGACGAATTTTTTGGTGAATACATCTACTATTACAGGTAATATGTCGCCCTTTTTTTCGTTGTAATTGACGTTAATCATAGCGAAAAGCGATTTTTGCTAGTCAGGTTATATATTTGGGAGTTTTTCTATGCAATTTTGTCCGGGTCAACGTTGGATTAGTGATAGTGAATCTGATCAAGGTTTGGGTACAGTCACCAACGTTGAAAATAGATTTGTGTCTATTATTTTCACCGCGACAGGAGAGTCTCGAAAATATGCTATCGATAACGCACCATTAACACGCGTTATCTTCAATGCGGGCGATTTTGTGCCAAGCCATGAAGGCTGGACAATGACGGTTGAAGAAGTTGATGAGCAAAACGGTAGCATTACCTACATTGGTGTGCGAAACGACACCCAAGAGCCCGTATCACTCAAAGAAGTGATGGTTGATCACTTTATAAAGTTCAACAAGCCACAAGACAGATTAATCAACGGCCAAACCGACCGTTTAGACTGGTTCCGCCTACGCAAAGCATGTTTGAAACATCAATTCGAGCAGCAACAATCACCGCTTGTAGGTTTAAGCGGCGGTCGCGTTAGCTTAATTCCACACCAGTTATACATCGCCGAGGAAGTTGGATCTCGCTACGCACCTCGCGTATTACTTGCAGACGAGGTTGGTTTAGGTAAAACCATTGAAGCTGGCTTAATCATTCACCAACAACTTGTGACAGGCCGAGCTAAACGCGTACTGATTGTTGTGCCTGAATCATTGATGCATCAGTGGCTGGTTGAAATGCTCCGCCGTTTCAATTTGAAATTCGCCATCTATGACGACGAGCGTTGCCAGCAAAGTGGTGGCGAAAATCCTTTCAGCGAAGAGCAATTAGTCCTTGTTAACCTCGACTTCTTAACCGACAACCCACAGTGGTATGAATCACTTATCGCTGAAGAATGGGATTTAATGGTGGTTGACGAAGCGCATCACCTGAATTGGTCAAAAGAAGACCCAAGCATTGAATACCAGTGTATTGAACAGCTTGCACAAGTTATTCCAGGCGTATTACTACTAACGGCAACACCTGACCAACTTGGTCACGAAAGCCACTTTGCTCGCCTACGCCTATTAGACCCAGATCGCTTCTTTGATTACCAAGCGTTTATTGAGGAAGAGAGCCATTACACAGAAGTGGCTGATGCCGCCAATGCACTTGTCGCCAAAGAACCGCTTACTGAAACGCAAAGCGAAACATTGCAGCAGCTGCTAAAAGAATCTGACATTAACACCTTGCTTGTTGAGCTAAGTACAGGCGACGAAGACACGCAAGCAAAAGCACGTCAGCAGTTAATTAGCCAGTTACTCGACCGCCATGGTACAGGGCGTATTTTGTTCCGAAACAGCCGTAATACTATTAAAGGCTTCCCAGAGCGTAAAGCATTGCCAACACCAATGTTGTTGCCTTCAGAGTATCAAACAGCTATCGATAGCTTAGTGACAGACCACACAGTAGACGAACTAGCAAACAAGAAAGTAAGCAAGTACCTACCAACACCTGAGCGTTTGTATAGCTTAAATCCAACAGGCGACGAGTGGTACAACTTCGACCCTCGCGTAGGCTATTTAATTGATTTATTAAAGTCACTAAACAAAGAAAAAGTGTTAGTTATCTGTGCTCACGCAGAAACCGCTATCGATATGGAAAACGCGCTACGCGTGAAAGAAGGCATTCGTGCCGCTGTATTCCACGAAGGGTTAAGTATTTTTGAGCGCGATCGCGCCGCTGCGTACTTCGCGCAAGAAGAAGATAGCGCGCAAGTTTTATTGTGTTCAGAAATTGGTAGTGAAGGCCGCAACTTCCAGTTCGCCCATCACTTAGTGTTATTTGATTTGCCAACTAACCCAGATTTACTTGAACAGCGCATAGGTCGTTTAGACCGTATTGGACAAACGCAAACAATTCAGTTGCACATCCCATACTTCGAAAACTCGCCACAAAGCCTGTTGTACCGTTGGTATCACAATGCATTAAATGCCTTCGAGCATACCTGTGTTACTGGCCGTGCAGTGTTTGAAAGCCATGGTAAAGCTCTGCAACAAGCTATGTTCACACAAGCTTGGCAAGGTAAAGACGCCGACGCTATCATCGAAGCGAGTCACCAGCAGCATCTAACAATCAAGCAAGAATTAGAAAGCGGTCGCGATAAACTGTTGGAACTCAACTCAAGTGGACAAGGCCGAGCGAAAGAGATTGTCGAGCAAATTGCCGAATTAGATAATCAAATCGATCTACCGCAGTTTATGTTCCAGATCTTTGACGTTTTTGGTATCCAACAAGATGACAAAGCCGACAATGCGATTGCACTTAACCCGACAGAGCATATGTTGTCACCGAACTTCCCGCAATTGCCGGAGGACGGAACAACGGTAACTTTCAATCGTGATACAGCGCTTGCATGTGAAGACTACCAACTGCTTTCTTGGGATCACCCGATGGTCACAGGATCAATGGACTTAGTGCTAAGCGATGAAATTGGCAACGCCAGCATTGGGTTACTTAAAAACCCTGCACTACCGGTAGGCACCTTCTTCCTTGAGTGTATTTTCACCGTGGAAGCAACAGCGCCAGCACAACTGCAATTAGGTCGTTACTTACCAACAACGCCAATTCGCATTTTAGTGGATAAAGGCGGTAACAATTTGGCGAGCAAAGTATCATCAGCAGTACTTGAGCAGCAATTAACGCCCGTTAAGAAGCAAGTTGCACTGCAATTAGTTAAGGCGTTAAAAGGTGAAGTTCAGCCGCTAGTAACCAAAGCTGAAGCTCATGCCGAACAGCAGATCCCTGCCATTGCAGAAAAAGCACGTACACGCATGCAAGAGTCACTGACACAAGAATATGAGCGTCTAGCAGCACTTGCAGAAATAAACCCAAGTGTTCGTAAAGAAGAGCTTGCCTTTATTAAGTTGCAGCAAGAAGAGCTGAATAACTACATCGATAAAGCACAGCTAACGTTCGAAGCTATTCGTTTAATTGTTGTCACCCACTAGGTGGCAACAATTATTCAGTACTGCGAGGAACAAGTTAGCCATGGCTGCTAACCCTGCATTCGACTACAAGCCCCCCATGACACCTTATCTCGATATCGTCTATCGAGATGAGGACATGATCATTATCAATAAACCCAGCGGCATATTAACAGTCACTGGCAGATTGCCTGAGCATCAAGATTGCCTGCAAACACGGGTTAATCGCGTGTTACCTAGCGCCACCATAGTACACCGTTTAGACATGGCGACATCCGGCATTATGGTACTGGCACTAAATAAAGCTGCGCATGTACATATTAGTCAGCAGTTCGAAAAGCGATTGACGAAAAAGCATTATATTGCGCGTGTCTTTGGTCACTTAACAGAAAGCTCTGGCACCATCGATTTACCGCTTATTTGTGATTGGCCAAATCGGCCGAAGCAGAAAGTTGATCACGACAATGGTAAGCAGGCACTGACACACTACCAAGTCATTAAATTAGAAGAGAACACAACGCTCGTTAAGCTGACGCCAGTAACTGGCCGTTCTCATCAACTACGCGTTCATATGCTATCGCTAGGTCACCCCATTATTGGCGATAGGCTATATGCTTGCCAGCAAGCCTTAGCGTTGAGCCCGCGATTACAGCTTCATGCAGAATCGCTCACGTTAAATAGACCATCTGACAATCAAGCCATCACTTTTGAGGCGAAATGTCCGTTTGTTTGATGGCTTTTGATTCTGTCAGAATTGTATAGGCAGAAATATTCATTGAAGGCTAGCGTTTTTATCGTGCTAATAGCGATAATTGGTTGGTAAAAAAGCTGCCAAACACACTCATTATTTAAGTATTAATAAGCGTTACTAAAATCACTGAAACTGCCATTAGAGGTAATACACCTAGTTTGATTATGGTACTAGCCAACTTTATAAGTCTAAATTTTTCAGAAACAATACCAGCTAGAGTATGAGTTTGACACGCTAGATCTTTAACGAGGCTATTGCTTGAACAGTTAGACAAACTCCTATAATAATCCTCTCCGGTTTCATGTTTTGCCACATCACCAAAAAATAACAATGACGTTCGATGCTTTGGAGTACTAGCGTTGGGCGTAACCGCCCTAATGAGGTGATAGATTGCTATAACAGCGAAAACAATAGTTCCATAAACAGCAGTTAACATCACAAAGTAAGCTGATGTTGCATTTGCGAATACAACACTGAAACTAGTTAGTCTTAGAGTCAATCCAACTATTACAGCTACCAAAAAAGACAACAGTAATCCTACTTTAAAATTGGTTGAAGCTAGTTGTTGGTCGTACCTTTTTATTATTTCAAATAAGAAATCAGCCCTTTCTTTTATTTCTTCATTCATAATAAGGTATCCTATTTTTTAACTATATAGCCAGAGACATTCTTACTCAGAAACTCAAGCCATTCTCTCGGGTCACACCACTCAAATGAATAATGAAAATAATCATATGTCTTTTGTGAATTTTCGTAATGCCAAACCCAAGAGGGGTCGTCCCCTTTTTCCAAAAACTGACGTAAATCCTTGTGAAGTTGCAAAGCAAGGTTTTCTCCAATAGCTATGCCATTAGGTCGAGCTAATCCCTCTGCTTTAGATGCACGGTTAGCAGGGCTGCCAACCGCAGTCAAAAAGCTATTTCCGTGAAAACCTATCCTAGATATTAGGACTTCCCCCATCTCAATACCTATACGAAATTTCAAATCAGGGAATCCCTTTGAGACTAACATTGGCATTATGTCGTTCTTCATTAGATATTGAATTGCCATTGCAATCTCAATGGCACTTTTTGCTTTGTCTATGTTTTCACTTTTATCAGCGCCTATTACGGCCATGACTCCGTCGCCAGTATGTTTTTCAACCGCACCTCCCCACTCTTTAACTATTCTCATTACAACACTTGTCGTAACATTCAATATCATCAAGGTTTGTTCCGGAGAGATTCTAGAAGTTATATTTGTAAAGTCTTTGAAGTCAAAAAATAAAACGGCAACTGTCATTCTTTTTGCTGACCCTATCTTAATGTTTTCTAGGTCAGGCATTTTTCGAGCGTCAGGTATATCGCTTAACACCCTAGAATTTCTATTAATGAGATTTAAAGCAAACTTTTGTATTTTTTCATACCGCGAGGGTTTCCATGCTCTTGATAAGGGGAAATTAACAGGCATTTCTCATGTTCCTTGAGTCGGTTAGTTTACAAATGGGGGCGAGTACTTCATTTAACAAGTTAGAACAAACTTATTGGCTATGGTATTTCACTCAGAGCATATATTTAGCAGAATCTAAAAAAGACTACATAACCCCCATACATTTTCATACCATTAGACTATTACCCCGCAAAACCTAAACTACAAACTCTAAAGCATTGCCACGACTTTCCGATATAATAATGAATCTTTTCGTTTATCTTCTTTACCGAGTTGAGTTGGAGTTTTTGTGAAGCTTTGGTCGTTGCCGTCTTTTTTGTTAATCCTGATATTTGCCAGCCCAATCTCGTTCACTGCGATTGCACAAGAAGAGGCAGCTGAAGAAAACACTAATCAAGAAGCTACAGCTCAAGAAAAGACTGGTGAACAATCAGAAAAAACACACAATGATAGCGCTAGTGAAGCGGCTAAAATTGAGCCCCCCGTATCATTAATCGAACAGTTCACCAGTGATATCGAGCGCAGTGTTAGCCAAGAGTTGGTCACGCCGATGCTAGCTGGCACTGAGAATTTTCTGACCATTACGCAGCCAGATAGCCATCAGTCAGACAAAGGGGTTGCCATTTTATTGCCGGAATGGAGCCAACCAGCCACCGATGCACGAGCAATTAACTTTTTAAGGCAGCACTTGCCAACTGAAGGCTGGACAACGATTACCGTTCAACCCTTACTAAAACCTGAAGGCTACCCAAGCCTTGCGGATAGGCAAGCCCTAGCAGATGAAGAAAATCAAAAAATATTCGACGATTATCAGTCAGAGCTAACTAACATAATGACCAGCGTAATGGAAAAGGCTGCGGAATATCCGGGTATTTTTTTAGTCGTAGCACAAGGAAACAATGCTGCGATGCTTGCGGATTTATACAGTGAGGATAAGGTCGACAAGCCAAACGCCTTTGTAACACTTAGTGTCCACTTACTTACTCCACAAGACAATAAAAATCTGGCAGATACCATTGCAGATTCAGATATACCTACACTAGATATCATTCTAAAGCGCGACAATTTATGGGTTGAGCATTTTGCGGAAACGAGATTAAGAAACGCAAAGCGCGCTTTAAAACCTTATTACCGGCAGCGTGAACTCACTAACTTTCGTGCAGGCTATTACCCGTCAGAAGCGCTAGCAAAAGAAATCAAAGGTTGGTTAACAACTATTGGTTGGTAAAACTAGATTGGCGGCTTTGGTTTTCAGCAGTCTTGTATGCAAGTGCGTTAACTAAGTAGCTCGAAATTATTGCCTTGCTTGAAATAGTTGAGCAAAAAGCACCGACTACTTGCGGTGCTTATTAATGAGATCGTACGCCGCCTGAATATCTTGGGTTTTCTGCTTAGCAACTTCCATCATCTCTGGCGGTAAACCTTTCGCGACTAATTTATCAGGGTGGTGTTGAGCCATTAACTTCTTATAGGCTTTCTTCACTTCGCCCGTTTCTGCACTTTCACTGACTCCCAATACTTTATAAGCATCGTTAAGTAGCTGCTTACTTGACGGCCTATTAGTGCTACCTTGCTGGTGGAAAGACTCACCCGCGATAATCATCTCTAATAATTTATCGAGGTCTTTAGCGGAAAAACCTAGATGACGCGCTATCGTGTGTAGTACTTCTCGTTCAGCAGGATCGAGAGAGCCATCTGCGAACGCCACTTGAATTTGAATCTCGATAAACATCAACATCAAATCAGCGCGAGCACGGCAACTACGTTTAAATTTTGTTAAGCGCTCTTTGAGTGGAAAGCCCGCCATTTTTCCTTCACGAAAGGCATCTTGTGCCTGCTGGCGAAGCTCAGCTTTTAAGCCAAGTTTATCCATGTAAGCAGTAGCGAAACGAATTTCGTGTTCAGTAACTCGTCCTTTCGCTTTCGCTAAATGCCCCATGACAGAAAAGGTCGTATAGAAAAATGCCGCTTGGCGATTCGCCTCGTTTTCCTCATTGATACTATCGAAATCGAGTCCAACGCCTTTATCAAATCGATGACCCAGCCACATACCCAGCAAAGCGCCAAAGATGTGCTTGCTAAGCATAAAACCAAAAATGAAACCGAGTAGTTTTCCCCAAAATCGCATGCGTTAGCCTTGTAATTGATGATTCACGAGTTGTTCTTCTAATTGCTTGAGCCGTTCAGGCGTGCCGACATCTGTCCAATGGGCAGCCAACAACTCACCTGAAACTAACCCTTTGTCAGCAGCTTGCCGCAACATAGGGCCTAGTGGCAGTTTGCCATCCGCTGCGGTATTAATTGCATTGTCACTTTCAGATGTGACAAGCGAAGATTTAAAAAATTCAGGATGATAAATTGCGATACCGCTAAACGTATAAGCAGCAGAGTCCGCCTTTTTATTTTGAATAGTGCCTGATGATAGCGAAAAGTCACCCGCAATATTATGGTCGGGGTTTTCAACAAGCCATAAATGCGCAAGTTTGCCTTCTGGTAATTGTGGCAAGTTAGACAGATGTGGCGCAACAAACACATCACCATTGAGCACAAGAAATGGCTCATTCCCCAACATTGGTAGCGCCTTAATAATCCCGCCGGCTGTTTCTAGTGCCCCTTGCGACTCATCACTAAACTGGGCGTGTAGGTTGTAACGTTCTCCATTGCCAACATGTGCTGGAATTTGCTCACCAAGCCAAGCATGGTTGATGACAACGTCTTTAATGCCCAAGCCTGAAAGTTGCTCTAAGTGATAATCAATAAGACATTTACCTGCCACTTTAATTAAGGGCTTAGGTGTATGGTCGGTTAACGGTCGCATTCGCTCGCCACGTCCTGCGGCTAAAATCATGGCTTTCAAATGGATTTTTGCTCCACGGCTGGTATTACTCTGTTTTCTACAAACTGCGCCAAGAATGTAAGCTCTGGATAGCGGTTTGCAATATCTACAATGTAACTTAACGTTAATGGAATATCTTTGATGTAACCGTCTTTGTTATCTCGCAGCTTTAAGCGGGCAAAAATACCTGCCGCTTTTACATGTCGTTGAATGCCCGTTAAGTCAAACCAACGCTTCCATGTCTCAATTGAGTATTCAAGCTCCAATTGTTTTTCAGCCAAAGGAATAAATTCGCCGAATAAAGTTTCTACTGTTGAGGCAGGCCATTTTACGTAACAGTCTCTCAGTAATGACACAGCGTCATAGGTGACTGGCCCATAAACAGCATCTTGAAAGTCAATGACTCCAAGCGCATCATTATCCAACACCATTAAGTTGCGGCTATGAAAGTCACGATGCATAAACACTTTGGGTTGTGCCTCTACATTAGCAACTAAGTGATTAAAGCAATGCTCTAACTCGAGTTTATCGCTGTCATCGAACGATAATTGCAAGTAATGTTCGCAAAGCCACTCAGAAAAGATGTTGAGCTCTGTTCGCACAAAATCAGCGTCATACAAAGGCAGTTGCTCAGCGGCTTCGCCGCTCATAAGCTTGGGTAATAACATCAACGCTTGACGGTAGCGAGGCTCGACTGTCTCTGGCGTTAAGGTGTCTGCAAGTAACGTCGCACCAAAGTCTTGTATAACAAAAAATCCTTGCTCAAGATCAACTGCCAGTATTTCTGGTACCGCGATATCTTGCTTGGCCAATCGTTCGGCTACATTGATGAATGCTTGGTTATTACAGAACTTTGGCGGTGAGTCGACAACAATGACGTCACTACCTTTTTCTTGCATGCGGAAATAACGTCTAAACCCAGCATCACCGCTCATCGGTTTAATCGCTCCAGCACTGCGATACCCTTGTGAACTTAGCCACTGGATTAACTGCTGATCTCGAGAATTAGGGGTTATACTGGTTTTGTTGTCAGTAACGGGAACAGAATTAGGCATGAAATTAGACAATAAACTTCTCAAGATATAAAAAAGCCAATATAACCAATTAGCGAGTTAAAGAAAATTGCGATATTATATCGGCGTTTATAAACCCTAACATCTAAATAAGAATAAAATTGAGCGTGCAAGTGGTAGCTTTTTGGAGCTATGTTGACGATTTTGAAACAAATGTCGCCAATAACCTCCCTGCTAGTTAACGCTGATTGCCAGACACTAGTGATCTAACGATAGGCTGACACTCAAGTTGTTCAATTGCGCACTTTAATGACATTACGCGGACAGTAAATGCATTCTTCTTTTCACAAATTGCTGTTGATATGCGGTACTACTTTGTTGAGCTTTAATGCTTCAGCTCAAACGGCTGAAACGCCAGCTCCCGACACTACTGCTGATACTGTAACTCAAGACAATTCGTTAGCGACTCAACTTATTTGCCCGCTGCCTCAGTTTGACCCCATCGCCATTAGCCAATATCCGGCGATGCCTGGGGATATTCATATATACTCTCAAACAACAGAGATAGAGAAAGACCAAGTTGCCCGCTTTAGTGGCGGTGTTGTGCTTAGCCAAGACGACCAGCGCATCAGTGCCGATGAACTATCTTTCAATCGCGAAAAGGCCGAGATAAAAGCGTCTGGCGATATTCACTTTCAGCGTAATGGCGTTAATGTATTTGCTAAGGGGCTTTCGGCTAGCGAAGCAGAGCAAGCGACTTCCCTATCTGGCGCCTCATACTACCTTGCCAACAACCCTGGTCACGGCAGTGCTGGCAATATCATCGTCACAGCGAATGGCGACCTGTTACTGGAAGACTCTAGCTTTACGACCTGTTATGGCGACACGCCAGATTGGCAGTTAAATGCCAGTGCAATCTCAATTTCAACTGAGAAAAACCAAGGTGAAGCTTACCACGCTCGCTTATCGTTATTTGATGTTCCGGTGCTATACGTACCTTACTTTTCATTTCCTGTGACAGACGAGCGTAAGTCGGGACTATTAGCACCTAAAATCAAGTCATCAGATAAATCAGGCTTTCAGCTGGAGTTACCATACTACCTAAATTTAGCTGAGAACTACGATGCCACCATTACCCCTCGCTACATGTCTAAGCGTGGTCTGCAGCTATTAACAGAGTTTCGTTATTTAGTTGATCAGCAAAACGGTAAAATTGACATCGAATATCTAAACAAAGACGACGAATTAGCTAATAGCAACGACGCGCGTTACTTATGGCGTTTTCAACACATAGGCAACTTCTCAGATAACTTCCGTGCTCATATCGATTACACGTCGATTAGTGACGATAATTACTTAGTCGATATTGGAAGCTCACACTATAACTCAAACGATGCCTACTTATACCAAATTGGCGAGCTGGCTTACTTTGGCGAAACTTGGCAGGCACTTGTTAAAGTGCAAGATTTCGAGGTTCTTGGTAACCATGTACAAAGTTATAAAACCTTGCCTCAAATTGAATTATCTAGCTACAACGACTTAGGGTTTTGGAATGGTCGCTTCGATCTTTATTCAGAGTTTTCTCGCTTTGAAACACCAAATCAAGATTTAGCTGAAGCAAGCCGATTGCATTTGGAAGCAGGTGTAACCTTCCCGATAAACACACCAGCTTACTTCTTTAACTCTGAATTTAAGTTACTACAAACCTACTACAAGCAAGACCGTATTCAGCCGGGCTCTGAACTTGAAAAGAACGTTAATCGAACTTTGCCTAAAGTGCGTTTCCACGGTGGCATCAACTTTGACCGCAGCATCAACTTCGCAGGTAGCGATTACACTCAAACACTTGAGCCGCAGTTACAATATTTGTATATCCCTGACGAAGATCAGTCAGGTATTGGCATCTACGATACGGCGACACTGCAAGACGATTATCAAGGTTTATTCCGCGATAGACGATTCAGTGGTTTAGATAGAATTGCAGAAGCTAACCAATACTCTTGGGGTATCACTAGCCGTGTGTTAGACAGTGCAAATACCGAAAAG
The DNA here is from genome assembly GCA_947492575.1 of uncultured Thalassotalea sp. Classification (GTDB taxonomy): domain Bacteria; phylum Pseudomonadota; class Gammaproteobacteria; order Enterobacterales; family Alteromonadaceae; genus Thalassotalea_F. Next base: position 204,475 of record CANLNK010000001.1, on the reverse strand, counting down.
CTGAGAGTAAGCTTAGGTCGCATCGTTTATCTCAACGACAGCAATATCAATGCAAATGAAGACTTAGGCATTGCCGCGGATAAGTCGGCGCTGGCAGCAGACCTATTTTTCCACGCCAATGCGCAGTGGCAATTCAGCGGAAACATTCAATACAACACAGATACAGATACAACAACACGCAGCAACGTTAATATCGATTATCGTCAAAACCGCGACAACATATATCAACTTAACCACAGATACACAAATAACCTATCGGGTGAAACTTTAGAGCAACTATCTTTGCTTTCGAGTGTCAGACTCAATACTGAGTGGCAATTTGTCGGGCGTTTTACCCAAGATTTGCGACAAAAACGCAGCTTGGAAAGCTACGCTGGCTTTCAATATGAAAGTTGTTGTTGGGCCGTTAGATTGGCCTACCACCGTCATATAAACTCGAATCTTGACGAATTTAGTATTCACAATGAAAACCGCGATGAATTCGACAGCGGTTTCGTGCTACAGTTTGTCATCAAAGGGTTTGGAAGCCATAAGGCTTCTGTTGGCACTCAAGATATGTTTAACTCAAGTATATTCGGCTATAAACGCCCATACTTTCTCAACAATTAAGAATTAGTATTACATGAAGAACACGTTAATTACATTGACGCTTGTGTCGTCTTTATTTGCTGGCATGCTAGCACCGACACAGGCGAAAGAAGTCGCTTTAGACAAGGTAGTCGCTATTGTAAATTCTGGCGTTGTACTTGAATCTGAAGTGAAAGAATTGCTTCAAAACATCAAAGACAATGCCGAAAAGAATGGTCAAAGCCTGCCATCTGACCGTGCCCTTCGCACACAGGTAATGGACAAGCTAATCAATGATAGCTTGGTTTTGCAAATGGGCGAGCGCATGGGTGTGCAAGTAAGTGATGCACAGCTTGACGACACCATCACTAACATGGCGAAAGAAAATAACTTAACCCTTACACAGTTTCGCGATGCTATCGTCGCTGACGGTATGGATTATGAAAAATACCGTGAAACGGTGCGCACCGAGTTAATCACTGGCGAAGTTCGCCGTGCCAGTGTTCGTCGCCGCGTGAGTATAACGCCACAAGAAATCGACAACTTGCTAGCGGAAATGAAAGCACAAACCAATCAAGATGTTGAGTACAACTTAGGTCACATCTTAATTGAATTCCCACCAGAGCCTACACAAGCCGATATGAATGCTGCCAAAGAACGTGCAGAAAAGGTTATTGAGTTGCTAAATAGCGGTTCTGATTTCGGCAAAATAGCTATTGCATCTTCCGGTGACGCAAACGCATTGAATGGCGGCGAAATGGGCTGGCGCGGTATTAACGAAATGCCAACGCTTTTCTCTGAAATTGTAGATGGAAAAGATAAAGGCGATATTTTCGGTCCTATCCGTACCGGTTTAGGTTTTAGTATCGTCAAAATCCTTGACGTTCGAGGTCGCCAGGTTGTTGAAATTGAAGAAGTGAATGCGCGCCATATCTTAATTGAACCAACAATCATCCTAAGCGAAGCAAAAGCAGAAGAAATGCTGCAAGGCTTCTTAACGCAAATTGAAGCTGGCGAAGCAGATTTCGCAGAACTTGCTAAAGAACACTCTGACGGTCCCACGGGTGTTCGCGGTGGTGAGTTAGGCTGGAATGACCCTAAATCATACGACCCTGCATTTAGAGACGCTCTTGCAACACTTGATATAGACCAATACCACAAGCCTTTCCGCTCATCATTTGGCTGGCACTTAGTGCAATTAACCGGTCGTCGTATGTTAGATGCTACCAAGCAAATGAACGAAAACCGTGCCGCACAACTTTTATACAACCGTAAATTTGGTATGGAGTCTGCGCGTTGGATGAAAGAAACACGTGACGAAGCCTACATTGAAATTTTCGAACAGGACGCTAATTAATGACTAAGCGTATTGCTGTTACGCCGGGTGAACCAGCGGGTATTGGTCCTGACCTTGTACTCGCAATAGCGCAGCAAGACTGGCCTGTAGAGATCGTTATTGTTGCTTGTGCTGATTTAATGAAGGCACGAGCAAAGCAATTGGGTATTGATATTACTCTAGTTGAGTATGACGAAAACCAACCGGCTAAACCGCAAAAAGCTGGCACGTTAACCATTTTACCTATTGCCACAGAGCAAGAAGTTGTTGCAGGCCAGCTTAACCCGAGTAACGGCGCCTACGTTGTAGAAACATTGCGCATCGCTAGTGAACGCAATATGTCTGGAGAGTTCGATGCCGTTGTTACAGGTCCGGTTCACAAAGGTTTAATTAACCAAGCAGGTATTGCGTTTAGCGGTCACACAGAGTACTTCGCCCATCAAGCTAACTGTTCAGACGTAGTGATGATGCTAGCGACACCAGGCTTACGTGTAGCGCTGGTAACAACACATATTCCTTTGGCATATGTATCGAAAGCGGTCACCCATGAGCGTTTGCAAAAAGTTACCCGTATCTTACACAGCGACCTAAAGAACAAGTTTGGCATTAATGCGCCAACCATTTACGCGTGCGGAATTAATCCGCATGCCGGCGAAGACGGTCATTTAGGACGTGAAGAAATTGAAGTAATGAACCCTGCGTTTACGGAGTTACGTAACGAGGGCATCAATATTATCGGCCCACTACCTGCCGATACCATTTTCCAAGAAAAATATTTAGAAGATGCTGATGCAATTCTTACCATGTATCACGATCAAGGCTTACCAGTACTTAAGTACAAAGGCTTTGGCTCTTCTGTCAATATTACACTAGGCTTACCTTTTATCCGGACCTCAGTCGATCACGGCACCGCATTGGAACTTGCAGGTAGCAATCAAGCCGACGTAGGCAGTTTCATGGAAGCAATGAAAACTGCGATCGATTTAGCACAGAATCAATCATGAACAAAAGTAATACCCATTTAGGCCATCAAGCGAAGAAGCGCTTTGGTCAAAATTTCTTGCATAACGATGCGGTTATTAGCCGTATCGTTGATGCGATTAATCCAGAAACTGGTGAAAACCTAATTGAAATTGGCCCTGGTCTTGGTGCATTAACTGAACCGGTTGTGGAACGCGCAGGTGATATCTCTGTTGTTGAATTAGACAGAGATCTTGCTCATCGCTTACGTCACCACCCTTTCCTTGCCAAGCACTTAACAATTCACGAAATTGATGCATTGAAGTTCGACTTTGCAAGCCTAGCGACTGAAGATAAGCCAATGCGTATTTTCGGCAACCTGCCATATAACATTTCAACGCCACTCATCTTCCACCTATTGAGCTTTAAGTCTCAGGTGAAAGATATGCACTTTATGCTGCAAAAAGAAGTAGTTGATCGTATGGCGGCAGCGCCGAATTCAAAAACTTATGGCAGGTTATCAATCATGACGCAGTATCAGTGTCAGGTTCAATCTGTCATGGAAATTGGTCCAGAGGCATTCCAACCACCACCGAAAGTAGACTCGGCGATTGTACGTCTTATTCCTCACAAGGAAATTAAGAATCCGGTTAAACGTCTAGAAACGTTAAACCAGGTTTGTGTAACGGCTTTCAACCAGCGACGTAAAACAATCCGCAATAGCTTTAAGAAGTTACTCAGTGCAGAAGCGCTAGAGTCTTTGGGTTTAAGCCCAACGTTGCGACCGGAAAACCTCAGTATTGATGACTACATCAAAGTCGCAAACTATATTGATGACAACCCTATTCAGGATTAAAGCAAATTGCTCAGATATCATTAATCTACAAATAAGGCTCTATTTTGACGACTTATCATAGTGAGCTAGCTGATAGTTTTTCAGTAGCTGTTAAAACCAATTATTTAGCAGAGCAATCAGACAGCGATAAAAAACAATATGTGTTTAGTTACACAATTAGCATCTCTAACAAAGGGCCTCAGAGTGCTCAACTGATGGCTCGTCGCTGGGTTATTACCGATGCAGAGGGTCAACAATCTATTGTTGAAGGAGAAGGTGTTGTCGGTAAACAACCGACAATTAATCCAGGTGAAACCTACACTTATACCAGTGGATCCGTATTTAACACCCCTGTTGGTACAATGCACGGACACTATCAAATGTTTGATAAAAACAAACACAGTTTTTGGGTAGAAATCCCTGTCTTTAGATTAGCGTTACCAAACATTCTGAATTAGCACTTATGGCTCTTTATTTAGTTGGTGACATCCAAGGTTGCTTCGATGAACTTGATGCTTTACTCAAGAAAGTAAAGTTTTCACCCGCCAATGATCAACTTTGGTTGGCAGGCGATTTAGTTGCAAGAGGACCAAAGTCGTTAGAAACTCTAGAATTTGTTAAGTCACTTGGTAGCGCCGCTAATTTTGTCTTAGGCAATCATGACTTACATTTACTCGCCATAGAGGCTGGCTTTAAGAAAGCGAAATCTTCCGACAAACTTTCATCGCTGCTTGACGCACCTAACTTTTCCCAATTAGCCGATTGGCTGGCACAGCACCCTTTACTATTGCAGATACCAAACGAAAAAGCCTATTTGTCTCACGCTGGACTATCTCCGCAATGGACTATCAAAGACGCAATTGAAAACGCTGACTTTGTTCACAAGAAGCTTGCTGGTAAGAAACGCAGTAAATGGCTATCTATAATGTATGGCGAGTACCCTAATAATTGGTTAGACGTTGAGACGAAAGAACAGCGTTTTAGGTATACAATCAATGCATTTACTCGCATGCGCTATTGTTTTAATGATGGTAGTTTAGACTTCGAGTGTAAAGAATCTCCTCGAACCGCTCCGCAAGCATTAAAGCCTTGGTTCGAACTCGTGAAGCTAAATAAGTCTCAATGGATATTTGGTCATTGGGCAGCTTTAATGGGCGAGTGTTCAAGAAAAGGCGTATACGCATTGGATACAGGGTGCGTTTGGGGCAATCATATGACCTTGCTACGTTGGGACGATAAAAAGCTATTCACTCAAAACGCTATTTAATCATTGGCAGCTTTATCTCCACATCGAAAAATTTTACGAGGTAACAGCTATCAAATTTTTCGCTAAACAAACTTTGAAATGCTAAATATCTAATAAAAGGCAAATTAGTTCCCACATCCGTCCACTCTTTTAATGAAAAAGATTTTTCCCTTGTTATAATGAAAGCGATTTGTAAAATTTTTTATCAACTCGTGTCTAAACCGTTATACGTAGAAATGAAAACTATAATGACTAGCAGATAGTTTGATTGAAGTTTACGTCTGAAAGGTCAACTTAAGTACGGTGGTGTTTATGAACTTAACTGTTGCAATTAAGATTATCGGTGGCTTTACCTTCATCGCAATCTTACTCGTAATAACCAGTATCTCATCTTTACTCAGCCTCAACACAATTCAAGACTCAACAAATAAAGTCAGTGAATTAGCGATTCCAACACTCGCGGGAAGCAATGAGTTAACGATTGAAATTACACAGATGGGTAACCTAGCACTACAAGGTTACTATCAGAATGATTTGGCGGCATTAGAGAGCAATAAAGCCGCTTTTAAAGTTCGCAACGAAAACTACAATAGTACCCTCAAAAAGCTGAAAGTCTTGCTTCAAAAAGAGCAAGGTTTAATGAGCAACCTAAGCAAAGTTGATGGTGTATATGCTGAGTTAATGACGGATATTGATAACGTATTCGAGAGTCGTAAAGTTAGCATTGAACAGACTTCAGAGCTATCCAATCGCATTGACGAAATCGAAGAGTTAGCTGACGATTCTGTAACCCTATTACTTGATCTAGCTGACCACGACTTAGCAGATACGCGTTTGCAACGTGCTGTCTCGATGGGCGAGACCATTGAAACCGCATTAAATGGTATCGTCAGCTCTGCCTTCGAGTATCGTGACTCATTAAATACGCAATCGGTCGGCCTCATTGAATCAGAAATTAACATCGGCTTTGAAACGGTAGAGCGTGACTTTAATGACGTGATCAATGAAATGCGTTTAAACGGTGCTGAAGATGAAGCTGATGAGTTAGCCGACGCCATTGATAACTTAAGAACAATGGTCACGAGTAGTGAGGGTATATTCGGCAACAAAACAACGCAATTAACAGCAATTGCAAATGCAGATAGTGCGTTAGAAAGAATTGAAAAGGATATCGATAAAGCAAATGATATTCTTGGAACGCAAATTAAACTCGCTAACGAAACAACAGCGTCTACCAATGAAATGGTTGCAGACTCTGTATCAGATGGTAGCACCCGCACCGTCATTATCATGATTATTTCAATCATTGCGGCAGTAGTGATTGCGCGTATTACGTTAATTAGCATCACAAGACCACTAAGTCGTGTTAACGACATGCTAAATGTAGTCGCTTCAGGCGACCTTTCTAGAAAACTCGACGACAGTGGAAAAGATGAGTTTGCACAGCTTTCTCGCAACTGTAACTTACTTATTGACAGCTTACGTAACCTAATCCAAGGCATTGTTAGCCGTTCGACACAGCTTGCAGCTGCTGCCGAGCAAACTTCTGCGGTGACAGCTCAAAGCACGACAGCAATCGAAGAGCAGCGTACACAGGTTGAGCAAGCAGCTTCTGCAACGACAGAAATGAGCAGCACATCACAAAGTGTACTTTCGAGTGCAAATGATGCGTTAGGTGAAATTAAGCAAGCAGATGACGAAGCAGAGCGCGTGAAGGCTATTTCTGGTAAAAACCGTGAGACAATTCAATTACTTGCTGAAGAAGTTGAATCAGCATCTCAGGTTATCAACAAGCTTCAGCAAGACAGTGCCTCTATCGGTGGTATTCTTGACGTTATCCGCGGCATTGCAGAGCAAACTAACCTACTTGCATTAAACGCAGCGATTGAAGCGGCACGTGCAGGTGAGCAAGGCCGAGGCTTCGCCGTTGTTGCTGACGAAGTAAGAACACTAGCAAGCCGCACTCAAGAGTCTACCCAAGAAATTCAGAACATGATTGAAGTTTTACAATCAGGTGCTGAGAAAGCGGTAGCTGTTATGGATACAGGTAAATCACAGGCAGCTAACTGTGTTGAGCAAAGCGAAAATGCAGATAAAGCACTTGAGACCATCACGCATGCAGTACATGAAGCGTTTGACCGTAGCTCTCAAATTGCAACGGCAGCAGAAGAGCAAAGCGTTGTAGCGCATGAAATTAGTGAGAACCTTGAGTCTATTGTAGCGATTGCAGAGCAAACCACAGCAGGCTCGCAGCAAACAGCAACTTCAAGTAGTGAAGTAGCGCGTTTATCTGAAGAGCTTCAGCAATCTGTTCAAGAGTTTAAGCTATAAGTAGCAAGCGGCTCTTAAGAGCAAAGCAGTATCAATGAAAGCCAGCATTTATGCTGGCTTTTTTGTTTCTCCTTCTAAAAGCAAATATGGCAAAACGGAATGACAATTCTTCTATCGCCAATATCGAATATAAATTACGTTAATTACGCTTAACTATATGCCTTTGCTAAAGTCAGAAGTATGAGAACAACATCTGTTAAAGCGAGTTAGTGTAATGATTTCTGGAACACCTCAACCTGCAATAGACCTTTTACCTGATCTTTGTGATCAGTACCCAGATCAAGTTAACGTATTTGAAACGCAGTTTCAGCACTACGGCCAAAATTGCGTTTTTTCTGGGCAAGCAGTTACCGTTAAGTGCTTTGAAGATAATTCGCACGTAAAAGCCTTGGTCAATACACAAGGAGAAGGCAGAGTGATTGTAGTTGATGGCGGCGGCTCAATGCGCCGTGCCCTACTCGGCGACATGTTAGCAGAAGCTGCTGTAAATAATGGTTGGGCAGGGCTCGTTATTAATGGCTGTATAAGAGATGTCGCAACCATTAATACACTTGCAATTGGGGTGAAGGCGCTAGGATCTACCCCTATTAAAACAGATAAGCGAGGTATTGGCGACCAAGACATCACGATCCGATTCGCCGGTGTCACGATCGAATCAGGAGATTGGATCTATGCGGATCTTAACGGCGTTTTATGCAGTAAAACACCGTTATTGCTTGGCAATGCTTAACGTGACCAAAGCTTAACATGACTAACACTTAGCCTAACCATAGGCTAAAGGCTAAAGAGCCAACCCTAGAAAGTTCAGAAGAGCCGTTAAGCTCTTCTGTTATAGACACAAAAATCTAAGTCGTAAGCGTTTTTTTCGTCTGCTGGCCTAAACTCAGCAGAGACTTTCTGCCAATCGTTTTCAGTATCATAAGCAGGGAATTGAGTATCACCATCAACATTCGCGTCAATATGGGTGATATACAAGCGATCGGCCGCTGGTAAGCAATGTTCATAGATTGCACCACCGCCGATTACCATAATCTCCTCAACTCCCTTTGCAAGCGCTAATGCTTCGTCCACAGAAGCGACTACATCGACGCCTGCAGCTTGATAATCGGCATTTCTACTAATCACAATGTTCTGACGACCAGGCAATGGTCTACCAATCGACTCATAGGTTTTACGCCCCATTATTACGGGCTTACCTAGGGTAGTTTTCTTGAAATAAGCAAGGTCTGCTGGCAAGTGCCACGGCATGTCATTATCTTTACCAATAACTCGGTTATCAGCATGCGCAACTATCATCGAAAGTATGGTCATTATTTAACTTCTAATTATTCTTTAGATACAAAAAAGCGAGTATAAACTCGCTTCAATAACTTTCACTAATTTTAGTTAGGAAATTTTTTGTTTATCAAGGCTTGGTGCCGACGGAATAGTTCGCTATTTCAAGGCAGCATAACGCAGATAAACATAAAATTAACGACTAAAATTTATTCTTTGGTGTAGACGACGTTGTCATCCCAATAATCATCATCGTCATCATCCCAGTCGTCATCATCTTCATCGTCAAGCTCAGCCATTGCATCTTGGTGGTAGTCATCCCACTTAAATTCAACCGCTTTCTCTTCTGCTGACTCTTCCTCTTCTGCTGGAAGTGCTTCAATGAAGTTCATTAACTTAGCACACAGCTCTTCTGTGCCCATTTTGTTGAATGCAGAAATTGTCAATACTTCGCCATCCCAACCTAAGCCTTCAACAATTTCTTGCTTAATTTCTTCTGCTTCTTCATCCAGCATTAAATCAAGCTTGTTAAGCACTAACCAACGTGGCTTGTCTGCAAGCTTTGCTGAGTGACGTTCCAATTCAGAAATGATAGTACGTGCATTTTCAACCGGATCTGAACCATCAACAGGCATTACATCAATAACATGAAGCAACACGCGACAACGCTCAAGGTGTCTTAGGAATTGAGTACCTAAGCCGGCACCTTCCGCAGCACCTTCAATAAGACCGGGAATATCAGCGATAACAAAGCTGCGCTGAGAGTCTAAACGCACAACACCTAAGTTAGGCACTAACGTTGTAAATGGGTAGTCGGCAACTTTAGGCTTAGCAGCTGATACACTGCGGATTAGCGTTGATTTACCTGCATTTGGCAAACCTAGTAAACCAACATCAGCTAATAGCATTAGCTCTAAGTTCAAGTTACGGATATCACCCGCTGTGCCATCGGTCTTTTGACGTGGCGCTCGGTTGGTACTACTTTTAAAACGCGTATTGCCTAAACCATGCCAACCACCTTTAGCTACCATTAGTTTTTGCTCGTGCTTGGTTAAGTCACCAACCTGCTCACCAGTATCGACGTCTACAGCGCGCGTTCCTACAGGAACTTTAAGGAATAAATCTTTACCGCCTTTACCTGTACAGTTACGCGACATGCCATTTTGGCCACGCTCTGCTTTATGAAAACGCTCAAAGCGGTAGTCAATTAGCGTGTTTAAGTTCTCGTCAGCAACAAGGTATACATCACCACCGTCGCCGCCATCACCGCCGTCTGGACCACCAAACTCGATATACTTTTCACGGCGAAAACTAACACAGCCATTACCGCCGTCACCAGCTTCTACGCGGATTTCGACTTCATCAACGAATTTCATAAGGTTTTCGAATACTCCGAAATAAATTTATTTCTTAAAATGCCTTTCAAGGCTTGAATCACTATTATAAGCGATTTTGTCTACTTGCCCAATTAGCTTAAGGTCTAATCGTTTCAACACAAGATATCTAAACTAAGCAAGTCATCCATAAAAAAAGCCCCGCTACCTAAGTAGCAGGGCTTTTCGATAGGTAAACTGTAAATTATTCAGCTACGATGCTAACGAATTTACGGTTCTTAGGACCTTTAACTTCAAACTGAACTTTACCGTCAGCTAAAGCAAATAATGTGTGGTCTTTACCGATACCCATGTTGTTACCAGCGTGGAACTTAGTACCACGTTGACGAACGATGATGTTACCAGCTAAAACAGACTCGCCACCGAAACGCTTAACACCTAGGCGTTTGCTTTCTGAATCACGACCGTTTTTGGTACTACCTGCTGCCTTCTTATGTGCCATCTTAAAATGCTCCTAAAATTAGCCGTTAATACCAGTAATCTTCACTTCAGTGAACCATTGGCGATGGCCCATTTGCTTGCGTGAATGCTTACGACGTTTGAACTTAACAATTTTAACTTTGTCTGCACGACCTTGAGAAACAACTTCAGCTGTTACTTTGCCGCCATCAACTAAAGGCGCACCAACTTTGATGTCTTCACCGTTAGCGATCATTAAAACGTTATCGAATTCTACTGTAGCGCCAACTTCTAGCTCAAGCTTCTCTAAGCGAACTGTTTGACCCTCAGTAACACGGTGCTGTTTACCACCGCTTTGGAATACCGCGTACATAGCTACTCCGTACTGCACCTGCTTGTTCATTTTGTTGGAACAGAGTTTGGTGCTTAAATTTAAAAATATAGGGCGCGAATTCTACTGGAAGACATTATTGATCGCAAGACTAAATTACATTTAATTGATTAATTATTTTTACTTGTCGAACAGACCTACAATCTGCATGGAATTAGTGTACACTTGTGCGGAATTAACATCCGAAAATTTCTCGTTTTTTCTGCTATGAACATAAGCGAAATTCAATCACTTGCGCAATCAGATATGACCCAAGTGAATGATCTTATCTACAGCCAATTACAATCAGACGTCGCACTTATTAACCAACTGGGTATTTATATCGTTAATGCAGGTGGTAAGCGAATGCGCCCTATGCTCAGCGTTTTAGCTGCTCAAGCGATTGGTTATCAAGGCAAGGATCACATTTCGATCGCCGCGATCGTCGAGTTTATCCATACTGCTACTTTATTACACGATGACGTTGTTGATGAATCAGCTATGCGTCGAGGTCGTGAAACGGCGAATGCCTTATTTGGCAATAGCGCCAGCGTACTTGTCGGTGATTTCCTCTATACCCGATCCTTCCAAATGATGGTGAAGATCAACAAAATGCGTGTAATGGAGATCCTTTCAGATACTACGAATGTGGTTGCGGAAGGTGAAGTATTACAGTTAATGAACGTTAATGATCCTGATACTACTGAAGAAAGTTATATGCAGGTCATTTATTGTAAGACTGCACGACTATTTGAAGCAGCGACACAATTAGCTGCAGTGATCGCAAACGAAGATCCTGCGATCGAACAAGCATTAGCTGATTACGGTAAACACTTGGGCACAGCGTTCCAGCTTGTTGATGATATTCTAGACTACACAGCTGATGCGAAAGAAATGGGTAAGAATGTTGGTGATGATCTAGCTGAAGGTAAACCAACTCTGCCACTGCTTTACGCAATGCACAATGGCAACGAACAGCAACGCCAACTTATCCGTGACGCCATTGAGCACTGTAATGGCATGGAACATTTAGACGATATTCTAGCCGCGATGGCTGACACGGGTTCACTGGAGTACACCCAGCAAAAAGCTGAGCAAGAAGCAGACAAAGCCATTGCAGCCCTGAGTTCACTCGCTGATTCGCCATATAAAGAAGCGTTAGTGGCACTTGCCCACATTGCAGCGAACAGAAACGCATAGTCAAACTAGAGTATACAATGCGCCGAGGCACTATAATCTCTTTTCACTTATGCTTTTCATTTATGCTTTTCACTGGGCACTAAATGATAAATAATAAAGGCACGATATTTCGTGCCTTTATTATTTTTGAGTTTTGCTATGCCAACATCTTCACTAAAGCGACTACTTGCAGATCCTGATCTATTGCTAAATGCAGTGGGAGAAGGGGTGTACGGTTTTGACACCCAAGGGCGCGCTGTTTTTGTCAATGCAGCGGCCGAGCTTATGACAGGCTGGAGTGCTGAAGAATTACTGGGCAAATCAATCCATGCTTATCATCATCATACACATGCTGATGGCACACACTACCCTGCCGAAGAATGCCATATTTACGCGACGGCACAAGATGGTAAAAGTAGGCAAATAAACGATGAAGTCTTTTGGCGAAAAGATGGTAGCGCGTTTCCTGTTATCTATACTTCAACGCCCGTCTACAAAGATAACGAGCTCATCGGTGCGGTTGCAGTTTTTCGCGACATCAGTGAGCAGAAACAGCACGAACAAGCACTGACGATTGCACTCGAAAAAATACGTTCCTTATCACAACAACTTCAAGCCGAAAACCATTACTTACACAGCGAGTTAAGTGCACAGTGGCAACAGTCTGAATTAACCGGTGACAGCCTTGCAATGCAACGCATTAAATCGCAAATAGGCTTGGTTTCTCCTACAGATAGCACTGTACTCATTCTTGGCGAAAATGGCACGGGTAAAGAACTAGCCGCTCGAGAGCTTCATCAACAAAGTAAACGTGCTGGCAAAGCCATGATAAAAGTGAACTGTGCTGCCTTTACACCAAGCCTGCTTGAATCAGAACTATTTGGCCATGAAAAAGGTGCATTTACTGGTGCAAAAGATACCCGTAAAGGGCGCTTTGAGCTAGCCAACCAAGGAACCTTATTTCTTGATGAAGTTGGTGAGTTATCGCTTGCCGCGCAAAGCAAGTTATTACGGGTGCTACAAGAGCAAGAGTTTGAACGTGTTGGTGGCAATAAAACGATAAAAGTTGATATTCGTCTGATAGCAGCTACTAACAAAGATTTACAAGCGATGGTGGATGCAGGCGAATTTAGAATGGATCTATTCTATCGATTGAATGTTTTTCCGCTAGAGATGCCAGCATTGCGTGCGAGGAAAGATGACCTTGCAAGCCTTTGTCAGCAAATCATTGATAAGCTGAACAAAAAGCTGGGTAAAAATGTCACCTCCATTAGCCCCAAAAGTTTAAGAGCACTATCTGACTATCACTGGCCTGGCAATGTACGAGAACTACAAAACGTCATAGAGCGAGAGATGATACTAGCCAGTAACAACACACTGGATTTTGTGCTTAGCACAAACCAACAACGAGATAATCTGGATAGAACTAATCTAACGCTTGCCGAGGCAGAGCGTCAGCACATTCTTAGCGTGCTTGAAATTTGCCAATGGCGAATAGGTGGTGAACATGGTGCCGCTAAGAAATTAGGATTGCCATCTAGTACGTTGAGGTCTCGCATGCAAAAACTCAATATCGTGAGGCCATAAAGCCTAACAATTAGGTACTTCTCATTCCTCTTAATCGATTCCTAAGCGCAATAATTCATCAATAACTCATGCAAGGTCATCTATAGATTTAGCCGTCATGACCGCTCCCCGATAAACCAAGGCACGAAATATCGCACAAAAACACGATATATCGTGTGTTCTATTGTGATAACCACCATACCAAAAAAATAATCACAAGCTTTATCAACAACTTAAAATACCAAAGATATTGGCACTTATTTTGCCATTAGGGCTGCATTACCACTAAATTCTGGTTAAAGAGAGCAGTCGATGAGTTTTAACGTAAAAGAAGAAGACATGATAATTAAACCCTATAAAAAGGATGAAGGGGTTTACGTCAGACTTCAAAAAGGGCTTTACGCCAATATCCGCAAATATACTAGCGCCATACTTATGCTGTTATTTATATTAATCCCATGGATTACCTACAATGGTCAACAGGCTATTCTGCTAGATTTTTCTACTCAGCAGTTCCGTATTTTCTCCATCACATTTTTTCCTCAAGACTTAACCGTTCTCGCTGCATTGTTCATGGTTGGAGCGTTTGCACTTTTCTTCTTTACCACTTGGTTAGGGCGAGTGTGGTGTGGCTTTCTGTGCCCCCAAACCGTATGGATGTTTTTATACATTTGGGTTGAAGAGAAAATTGAAGGCAACCGCAATCAGCGTATAAAAAGTGACAAGCAACCGATGACAGGTGAAAAGTTCCGTAAAAAAGCCTTTAAACACAGTGCTTGGATATTAATTTCCTTCCTGACTGCTGTGACGTTTATGTCATATTTCATCCCAGTCAAAGCGCTTTACACTGATTTATTCACCTTGTCATGGTCAGGTATTGTCTATTTCTGGGTCGGCTTATTTACACTGTGTACCTACGGTAATGCAGGTTGGTTACGCGAAAAAATGTGTGTTTACATGTGCCCATATTCTCGTTTCCAATCAGCGATGTTTGACAAAAACACTTTAATTATCGCTTACGATAAATTACGCGGTGAAAATCGTGGTCGCCGTAAGCGTAAAGACGACCCTAAAGCACTGGGGTTAGGTGATTGTGTTGATTGCAATTTATGTGTTGATGTTTGTCCTGCCGGTATCGATATTCGTAACGGCCTGCAATACGAGTGCATCAGTTGCGGTGCTTGTATTGATGCATGTAACCAAACCATGTCACAGTTTAACTACCCTCAAGGTTTAATCAGCTTTACCAGCGAGAATGCATTGAATGGTAAGAAAGAACCACTGCTACGCCCGAAGATTTTAGCATACGGGACCTTTACGCTTGCCATGTTTGTATTGATGGGCGTTTTTGTCGCCATACGTTCTCCGATTGAAGCATCCGTGCTGCGAGACCGAAATGTACTTTACCGCACAACATACGACGGCCATATTGAAAATAGCTATCAGCTGAAACTAACCAATAAAATGCAACATATCGAAACCTTCAAGCTTTCAATTGAAGGAGACGAAGGTATTAATTTGAGTTTAGAGGCTCCACTAACTGCAGATAGCCATGAAATGCTCGTAGTACCATTCACATTAACTGCACCGCCTGAGTTAATGCCACAAGGGGTATCGTCACTTAACTTAACGATTACTTCTTTGGGAGATGATGAAGTGAGCGTAACCAAGAAAATAAAATTCTATGCTGGTTAGCCCCTATCCACAGCATAAATGTTTGAAGGGTTTGTGGGGAATAGTTATCGACAAACCCTTTAGTCATCGTTTTAGATCCTTAATTGCCTTTTCTAATACAGATGCCTTATATTTTCGATCTGCGTGATACCCAATAAATTGTGCTTCACGATGGAAAAGTTGTTCATATGTCTGAGCGGGAAATTGATAACGCGCGATCATTAAGTCAGCCCATGTTTTATCTACCAGTATACCGTCTACCCTGCCTGACAATAAAATTGAGAAAAATTGCTTAATTTCTTCTGGGCTTTCAGTACTGAATGATGTCTTGGTAATCTTAACCTGAGTTTCACCCAATTTACTAAGCAGCAACTTCGGATAGTCATAATCTCGAGAAATAAGAATACTTGAATCCTCATTTGAAATTAACTCCTCGAACGTCATGGCATTATCTTGTTTGGTCACAAATGTCAGTGTCCAGTCAGCCACAGGGTATTGGATTAAAAACAAGCCATCACTTTCATCGACGTGCAACGCAAAATCAATTTCTTTATTTTTCACTAATGCAACACAACGACTGTGAGGCATTTGTCGAAAAGTAACGTTAATTTCCTTGCGACTAAGCGCCTGTTTTATTGTATCTACAGAAGTGCCCTGTCCTTCGCCCTTCTCGTCAAGGTATGCATATGGGTTCCACTCTTCAAAGCAAACGCTGTAACTCGCTGAATTGGCAACAGTAGCTAACATTATTGAGCTAAAAATGCATATTGAACTCAACCAATTGAAGGAAAATATCACTTCTATATCCCCCATGATAATTCTCGGCTACAACCTATTTTGATTATAGTCTTTGATACTTAATAAGTCGCTGAAACACATAAAAGAAAGTTCACTATAGCCGTCGACAGGCACTAAAGTAGCATTGTAGCACTCGCCATTTTGTTTCAGGATAATGGTTAGGATTATCTTAAGTGGCAGAATTTATTATGAAAACTATAAGAAAAACGGCATCATCTTTTGTCGCATTCGTTGCTCTAACGCTAAGCCCACTATCATCAGCGATAGCGTCACTATACGAACTTAAGACCTTAACAGACTTTGGCACCAACCCAGGCGAGCTCTCTGCCAGTTATTTTCAGCCACAAGAATCGAGTAGAGCAATTGTCGTACTGCTACATGGCTGCACTCAACTTGGTGAACAGCTGGCTCAAGATATAGGGTTGTTAGCATTAGCCAAAGAACACGGTTTTTCAGTGCTGATTCCTCAGCAGAGTAACCGCAATAACATTACCACTTGCTTCAATTGGTTTTCACCGCAAGATAGTGACAAAGATCAGGGAGAGACGCTTTCTATCAAGCAAATGATTGATACGGTGCGCTCGAAAACCGATTCGCCAAGTATTGATGTCTACATCGTAGGACTATCCGCTGGCGGTGCCATGTCAGCGTCCTTGATGATGCATTACCCAGACATGTTTGAGGCAGGCGCGGTTGTCGCAGGCATTCCGTACCCTTGTGCCGATGGTTTGATCAAAGCCATTTCATGTATGAAGAACGGCCCTGCTTCACAAGATGAACTTATCAATGCTGCCAAAGCAGCGCTAGGTAACGACAGTCAACTACCACGACTATCCGTTTGGACGGGCGACTCAGACAAAGTTGTAAATGCACTTAACGCAGATGCACTTTCTAACCAGTGGCAAACATTACTAACCACTACTAACTCAGTGAAAGGCGAATTAAGCCACCAAGAAACTAAAAGTTTCCGAGATAAAGTGATCACTGAGCAGTGGTTAAATTCGGATAATCAGCCAGTACTTGAGCAAGTAACGATCGCGAATCTTGATCATGGCTTTCCTGTCAATCCAGCAGAGAAATTTGGCGGAGCGGTTGATAAATATTTACTAGAGGCGCCTGTTGGCGCCATGCCAAAAATCATCAACTTTTTCGGAATAGATAAAAAATAACAAATAAATACAGACACTTAAACATACCACTATAGTGCTAATTATTTTCTCACACTATTGATATAGAGTTTAAGTTAACAACAAGTGTTCATAAAAATAAAAAGCTAAATTTAGCGAGGGGAAATTTCATGAAACAGCATAAGAAGCAGCTTAGCTGTATTGCACTGGCGATATCTACCGCACTTTGCAATACCGCTGTAGCTGAAGAAGCCGATAACACCGCCGACAAAACAGCAGGCCTAGAAGTTATCGAAGTTACTGCCCGTAAAACAACAGAAAGCTTACAAACAGTTCCTGTTGCTGTGACATCAATCGGCAGCGCTGAACTTGCTGAAAATGGCATCTCAGTGATGACTGAAGTACAGCGTTTCTCTCCAAATACCACGCTGCAAACTAGCCGCGGTACAAACTCTACATTAACCGCTTTTATCCGTGGTGTTGGTCAGCAAGATCCGCTTTGGGGTTATGAGCCGGGTGTCGGTATTTATGTTGATGACGTTTATATGGCACGTCCTCAAGGTGCAGTTATCGACTTACTTGATGTAGAACGCATCGAAGTGTTGCGTGGTCCACAGGGTACGCTTTACGGTAAGAATACCATTGGTGGCGCGGTAAAATATGTAACTAAGCCAATGTCTGGTGACCTTCAATTTAATATCGAAGGAACAATTGGTAGCTACAGCCAAAAAGATTTAAAAGTCACAGGTCAAGTGCCACTAATCGAAGACAAACTTTATCTAGGCTTTGGCCATGCCGAACTAAACCGTGACGGTTTCGGTGAATATTTGATTTCTGCGATAGAAGGCCAAGATAAAGAAAACTACAACAAAGACTTATCAGCTTCTCGTTTAACTTTAGAGTTCCGCCCTAGAGACGATTTATTTTTCCGCTTAGCGTGGGATAAAACAGATGATGATTCAAATGCAAAAGGTGGTTATCGCCTGTTACCAAGCGTTTTAACAGACGCGCCGGTGCCTGACAGTGTTTACGATTCCTACACCAGTATGCCAACGTGGAATACCGTTGAGCTTGAAGGTATTAGCTTCGTCGCGGATTGGCAGGCAAGTGATAACTTATCGCTTAAGTATGTTGCATCATCACGAGAGAGTTATTCAGATACCAACATCGATTTTGACAACACACCACTTGATATCTTCGACGTACCCGCATTCTACGACGACGAGAACACCAGTCATGAGTTGCAAGCAAACTTCACAGGCGAAGGGTATAGCATTATTGGTGGCCTTTATTATTACGACGGTGAATCATGTGGTCACTTCGACGCTATCTTAGGCTTCTTAGGACGTGCAGCTTTTGGTGTGCCCGGCTTAACACGTGAAGTGACCGGCTGTAATAACAGTGAAAGTACCGCAGCATATGTCCAAAGCAGCATTGATATTACTGAGCAACTATCAGTAACAGTTGGTGCGCGTTACACCAAGGAAGAAAAAGAAGCTTACGTGAATAATGGCTTATGGTTCGATAACGTCTATCCAGAAGACGGTTGGATCCCAGGTTATGAGCGCGGCGCAGCAACTTTCCCACAAGTACTAGGTACTGACACAGACGGTGATGGCGTTTTAGATGCACCGAAGTCAGAAGATTGGTCTCGTTTTACACCACGTTTAGGCGTGGAGTATCAAATTGATGATAAGACCATGGTATTCGCAAGTTATTCTCAGGGCTTCAAATCAGGTACATTTAACCCACGTGCAACAATTAATGAAGATGCCGCAGATCCAGAAATCGTCGACTCATTCGAAATCGGTATTAAAAAAGATTGGGATGAAACATTACGTACCAATATCACCCTATTCTCTCTAGATCACAAAGACCGTCAGTACATAACTGTGACACCAGATCCTGATGATTTCACCGTCTTGAACCAAAATTTAGGCAACATCAAAGGTTCAACGGTTAAAGGTTTAGAAGCAGAAATCACTTGGGTTGCTTCTGAGAACTTTACGGTCGATGTTGCCTATGGCTTCCTCGATGGTGAGATTGAAGATGACCCAGCAATTGCTACTCCGTTAGTTGGCTTGTCAAACACACCTGATAACACGCTTTCAATTTCAGGTAACTACACCTTAGATACTGAGTTTGGTTACTTCGTCATTAATGCGGGTTACTACTACCGTGACGATTACCTACTCTTCGAAGACAGCGATCTGTTAAAACAAGATGGCTATGGCACAGTTAACGCCAGCATTAACTGGGAAAGCACAGAAGGTAACTGGTATGCAGGCCTTCACGCGAAAAACTTAACAGACAAGGAATATATGGTCGGTGGCTATAACTTTGTCGGTGTTGATGAAAATGGCGATTATGTGCCAGGGTTAGGTGGTGATAACACACTTATTGCCTACTATGGCGACCCTCGCACTGTGCATTTAACCGTTGGTTACCGTTTCTAAGCACTAAGTCGAAAACTTGGCTCAAGAAAATAACCATAATCTCCCTAGAAGCAGAAACGGCGCTATAAGCGCCGTTTCTTTTCTGTTAATTTAAGGGGTAGAGAGTTGTATTACCCAATAAACAAAACAATAAACAAGACAATAAACACCATTTGCTCACAAATGTTTACTCAAAATAGGTATCGTTATGAAAATTGCTATTGCCGACGACCATCCACTTTTTCGCGCTGCGCTGATGCAGGCAGTAAACGAATGTGTTTCTAATGCCAGCATCGATGAAGCCGATAGCTTTGAGCAACTAACCCATAAAATAGAAGCGACGCCAGAACTAGAGTTGGTATTTTTGGATCTCCATATGCCCGGCAATGATGGGTTTACAGGTTTAGCGCAATTGCAAAACAATCATCCTGATTTAATCGTTATTATGGTGTCTTCAGACGAGCGCCCAGAAGTTATGCGTAAAGCCATTAACTTCGGCGCAGCAGCCTTTATTCCAAAGTCGGTCGATTTGGCAACCATCGCCAGCGCGATAAATAGTGTACTGGACGGCGAAACATGGCTGCCGGAAGATATTGAGCAACAAGTCGATGATGAACAAGCCAAAAAAAACCAAGAACTGGCTAAGCAACTGGCGAAATTAACGCCACAGCAATATAACGTATTAGCCTTAGTGGCAGACGGGCAACTGAATAAACAGATAGCAGGAATCCTTAATATTAAGGAAAATACAGTAAAAAAACATGTCTCTGCTATCCTACTGCAACTGGGCGTGCACAATCGTACTTTAGCGGGTTTAGCGTACCAACAGCTGATGCTTAATCCACCTCAACACGATGTAATCTAAAACAAAAACGAGTATTTGTTTAAAAAACGCGCTAAAGTAAATAAATTAATAGGCTGTTCATTAAAGATTATGCGTTTAGCTTTAGTTTTTTTCTTACTCTGTATTACCGTGACAAGTCTTCATGGAGCAGAGGCTAAAAAAGAAATTCTAGTTTACTCTTATCACTTTAAGCCACCTTTGATTGTCGATGATAAACGTAAAGTTGGGCTTTATTTTGATATCGTTAATTATCTCAACAAGGCCAGCGACGAATATCAATTCGACCTTGTTTATGTTCCCCGTAAACGACTCGAGGTGATGATGCAGGAAGGCACCTTCAACGGTATTTTATTAGGCGTCAATCCCATCTGGTTCAAAGATCGCGACAGGACCAAGTACCTATGGACGGATCATGTATTAAAAGACCGCGACGAACTGATATCACTTAAAAGCGAACCATTTGAATTTAATACCCCAAAGTCGTTAAGTGGTAAAGTGTTTGGCGGTGTTCGTGGTTTTTATTACTTTGGTATCAATGAATATATCAATGCTGGTAATGCGCTACGCATAGACACTGAAAGAGAGATAGATCTCTTTACCTTGCTGTCTAGAAACCGCATTGATACGGCTCTAATTAGCCAGTCTACTTTCGACTATATGATCGCAAAAAATCAGTGGCATGATAAATTTCATGTATCTGATAAACCTCATGATATCTACGACCGACATATCTTAGTGCCCAAAGATAAAACTAGTGTATTTGAACATATTAATCCAATCGTCAAGATGCTACACACTGACACAAGCTGGCATAAAACACTTGCTTCATACAAATAGAAGATAGAGCGCTGTCACCAAGCAGGCAAAAGAATTATGGTAATGCTTCTGCACTCAAGCTTTGTTTAATTAATCGTTTTAAGGCGAGCGATTTAACCGGTTTGCGCATAAAACTGAAGTGCGCATCGCTAGTATGCTGCCTAATTTTTTCGGAAGGATCTGCTGAACAAATAATACAAGGCACCTGCCACTGATGCTGGCGAATCACGTTTTGCACTAAATCAACACCATTGTCACCATCATCCAAATGATAATCTGCAATAATTAACTGGGGCAGCGACATTTGTTTTTCTATCACCTCATTAAGTTGCTCGCGACCAGTAACAGCAACAACATGACAGCCCCAATCACTGAGCTGCGATGCCAATGCTTTAAGTAACAAGGCATCATTGTCCACTAATAACACATTGAGAGGCAGCAACTCTTGATGTTGTGAGTCAATCGTTTGAGTCGTATCACCCTTTGGCATTGCTGTTGGTGTAGCTCTTGGGATATCGACTGCAAACATAGACCCTTGATTTGGCACTGATCGAACCAACAAGGGTAATTCCAGCAGTTTTGCAATTCTATCGGTGATGGCTAAACCTAAACCTAAACCCGGCGTATCTTTGGTTGCGGATAATCGCTCGAATTCTTTAAAAATAAGTTCTTGCTTGTCTTGCGGTATACCTACGCCATTGTCCCAAACAGCAATCCTTACAGCCTCACCAACAAAACGCACACCTAACAACACCTTTCCCTTTGGCGCGTAACGAATGGCATTTGCCAGAAAGTTTTGAATTATGCGCCTTAGCATGCGCTTGTCTGTTCGCACATAGCAGTTTCGTAAGTGGGCACGAAACGCTACCCCTTGCTCGCCTGCCACCGCCTTACATTCATTGATTAATGGTGCCAGTAAGTCATCAATAGCAAACTCGCTCATTTCAAGTTTTTGTGCGCTACTGTCTAGTTTCGAAATTTCGACAAGATCCGACAATAAGCCCTCTACCGCGGTCAAAGAATGCTGAATATTATCAGCAAGTTCACCTAACTCATCATCGCTAACCCGCTTCTGCAGCATGGTAGTAAACAGAGTTAATGCATTGAACGGTTGCATCAGATCATGGCTTGCCGCTGCTAAAAATCGTGTTTTACTGCGGTTAGCTGCTTCGGCTTCAGCTTTTGCTTGTTCTAGTTCCAAGGTGCGTGCTTGCACTCGTTTTTCTAAGTCTTCGTTAGCTTGTTGTAGCAAACGCTCTGCTTCAATATGCTGAGTAATATCCGAAAATGTACTCACAAAACCGCCGTCAGGCATGGATTGACCGCGAATTTCCAGCACACGTCCATCTGGCATAATGCGCTGAAAGTGATGATTAGTCCCCTTCTTCATATGATCGATACGCTTTGCAATCAAGGTGGCAATATCATCGCCTTTAATAATACCTCGCCTAGCGTTAAATCTAAGCAGCTCATCGACGGGCATACCTGCCGTTAAAAAATCTTCCGGGTAATCCAGCAATTCAATATAACGATGATTCCAAGCAACGATGCGCATATCGCTATCGACCACACTGATACCCTGCTCGATATTTTCTACACCCGCTTGCAATAGTTCACGATTAAACTGAAAAATTTTACTCGCTTCATCAACAATATTGGCAACATCTTCCAGCGGTACTTCTTTTTCTAGGACCGCATTCATGACCATACGCGTAGACGCAGAACCCAATACACCAGCCAATTGTAAACGGGTATATTCTAATAATTCGGGTGGCGTTTGTCCTTTTTGAATTACGAGCTTTTTTGCCCGCTGTTTAAGCTCACTTGCCGCATCATTAGAAACGAAACGCATCAATAAATGTGTTAAGTCGTTAAGCGTTAAATGGCTTTCTCTTAGAGGTTCGGTCTTTTGCAAAAAGATTTCCGCTTGAAGCTTTTCACCAACACTTCGCTGTCCAAAATAGGAAACAGAAATAAAACAGCCGGTATTCGCCAGTAAGCTGACAAATAGACCAAAGCTGATATTGTCTAATCCTGATTGCTGAATTAGCCAATGCGGTGAGAGCCAAGACAGCTTAAATAAACCGAGTTGTACCCATTGCGCATGGCTGAATAACGCAGGAAGTAACAAGAAATACAACCAAATAAGGCTACCGACGAGTAACCCAATGAGCGCGCCTTTCGTCGTAGCTTTTCGCCAATAAAGTGCGCCGGCGATGAGTGGCGCTAACTGAGCCAGTAGCACAAATGATAGTAAACCAAGGGTCGATAAATGATTTTGTTGGCTAACGACGCGCTCAAACCCCAACGCAAGCATTAGCATAATCGCAATGGTTATACGGCGCACATTGAGGATGAGTCCCGTCAATTGGGTACGTTCACTGGTTAACGAGGTACCACGGCTAAATCGCTTCAATAGCAATGGGTTAATGATTTCTGTGGTCAGCATGGTACTCAGTACTATGGTAGCCACAATCACCATGCTCGTTGCTGCGGCAAGGCCGCCAACAAATACAAAGGTCACTAACCAAGACTGCTGAAAAAATAGTGGCAAAGTAATGACGAAGGTATCAGCGTCAACACTACCACCGGGAAACGTCGTTAAACCCGCTATCGCAATGGGGAATATAAATAAGTTTATTAGCACCAAGTAGAGCGGATACATCCAACGGGCGGTTTTCAGCTCTTGCTCATGATGATTTTCAATCATCGTCATGTGATAAAGCTGAGGCAAAGCAACAATCGTTATCATGCCTAAAATCGCCTGAGAAATAGCAAAGTAAATGCTGTTACTCGCAATGTTGTCTCTTGCTAATTCAACTTTACTTGCTTGATCAATGACATGATCAAAACCGTCAAACACAAAGAAAGTGGCAAAGACACCAACCGCAGTTAAGGCAAATAACTTAACAATGGAGCTAAACGCCATCGCCATCACTAAGCCACGATTTTGTCTACTAGCAGCCAGTTGGCGAGCGCCAAACAAAATACTGAATGCTATCAAAACACCAGTTACCAAATACGTGGTGTTAATACCCGACTGATAGGTACCAGTTAGCAAGTCAAAACTGGTACTGACCGCCCTTAATTGCAGCGCAATATAGGGCACTGTCCCAACAATGGCGACAATAGTTACAAGCCCAGCAATTTGTGGCGAACGGTCGTAGCGACAAGCGATGAAGTCAGCAATCGAGGTGATATTTTGCTGCTTGCTGATACGTAACATACGTAAAAGCATCGGCCAACCAAGTACAAAGCATGCAATGGTTCCAATATAGATAGGTGCTAACCACTCACCCGTTGTCGCAGCTTGTCCAACGGTTCCGTAAAACGCCCACGAAGTGCAACTAACCCCTAACGCAAGTGAGTATACCCAAGGGCGATTACGCCACTTTTGATCGGATTGGCGTTGGCCCAAATAGGCAACGATGAATAGCAGAATAAAGTAGGCGAGTGCGATGCCACTGATAAGCCAAGAATCAAAAGACTGCCAAACTAACAAATACCGCCTCGCTGTTTTTCGTTATCGCCAACCCATCCCTGTAGACATGAAATCGGCTATGAAAATTAAGCCAGCCAAACCGCCATTTAGGTGAATCAGATTATTTTTATAATCAATCCAGCATAGCATGGCTTGTGCGCAATAACAGTACACGAAGGTAGTACTTATTTTTCCTTTTGAATCGGTTAGGCTGATTAACAACAAGAGAAATAACGAATTATTACAATGAAGATAAACAACAAATACTTGGTGGAAGCCATCGTTTTTATTAGCTACACCTTATTTGCCATGGCTTGGGTTGGAGGGACGGCAAGCATGGGCCAAATTATGGACTCCATGCAGGTCGACAGCTTAGCCTCTGCGAGTTTTATCAGCGGAGCTGTTACCTTGGCAAAGATCGTAGGTACGTTTGGCGCCGCTTGGTTGGCGTTAAAGTTTGGCGTCAAATACGCCTTCTTCTTATCTGCATTGCTCATTGCAATTGGCGCCTTTACGCCATTTTCACCAAATTACGAAATCTTGTTGGTTAGCCGGTTTTTAGTAGGTTTAGGTGGTGCTTTTATGTTGGTGTATTTCAACCCAATTGTTATGCATTGGTTTAGCCCTGAAGAACGTCCTGTAATTAATGGGTTAAATGCCGTTGCTTTCAATGTTGGCACTGCCATTATTTTGTGGTCGATGGCGGACTTCAACAGCTTAACGGGCGACTGGAAAACCACGTTACTCATCTTCTCATTAGCCAGTTTGTTCTTCGCCATCGCTTGGCTGTTGGTTAAGTTTGAAGTACCAGAGCACGCAGAAGACAAAGCCGCTGAACCAGCTGCATATTACAGCTATACCGATGGCCTTAAAGACAAATTCAATTGGGCATATGCGTTAACTTATTCTGGCCTACTTGCATTCTATATTTGCCTGTTCACTTTCTATCCGAAAGCAGGCATAAGCCAGAGTAAATGGGTGATTGGCTTTGGTATCGTCGGTACGCTTGCAGGTATTATTTACAGCAAAACTCATCCTAAACGTATTCCCGTAATCAAATGGTCAGGGCTTGCCATGGTGTTAACTATCATTGGGCTGTCATTTGGCCCTAATGAAACAGTGCAAACCATCTCAGCCATCTTGCTAGGTTTCTTTATCTTTTTCCCGATTACGGCATTGGTGTCAATTCCACATGAGTTACCTAAGATGACAGGTCCGCGCATTACCGTCATCTTTAGCTTGTTCTACTCCATCAGTTACTTACTAGCAACTATCATCCTGTGGGTGTTTGGCAAACTAGTTGATATTAACCAAGGCGACTACACCCAGTCGCTGGTGCTTATTACCATTCTGAGTAGTACATTTTTTATCGGCAGTTTTTTCCTACCGGAGACCGCCAAAATCGCTGACAGCGAAAAGACCAAGGAGGCATAGCTATGCGAGGAACGGTATCACCAAAGCTTGAAGAATTTCTTAGCCAAGTAAACACGGCAGCCGCAGAGGCGAGAGCACAAGGTGTGCAATATACTCCTGAAGTTGTTCGCGGCAATTTGGATAAGCTAGCTGCTTTTATTCCTGACGGTCCTGCGCTGGCTTTTGTTGAAGACAGAGCATTAACGCTTAAGGACAGAGTCATTAATACGCGAGTATACAGCCCAGACCCAAGTGCCCCCCTCCCTGTCCTCATTCATTATCACGGCGGTGGTCACATGTGCGGTAGTATCGAATTGTACGACACAGCGAGTCGAATGATGGCATTAATGGCTAACTGTGTTGTTATCTGTCCTGATTATCGTTTAGCGCCTGAGCACCCGTATCCTGCAGGAATTGACGATTGTGAAGCCGTACTGAAGCAGTATCGTTCGCTATTATCAGGCGTTAACCATAACGATGAAATCTACATTATGGGTGATAGCGCAGGTGGTGCAATTTGTACTACATTGACAATGAAAAGCCTGACGGACTCAACGCTTCATATCGATAAACAGTTGCTCATTTACCCAAGCGTTGATTACACCCTAAGCATGCCGTCAATTGAAGAAAATGGTCAAGGTTTCTTGCTAGAAACAGCCCGTGTTGATTGGTACTTCCAACAATATTTCCAAGACAAATTTAACGATGGTTTAACAGTTGAAAATGCATCGCCGTTATTCGGCGACGTGAGCAGTAGCATGCCAGATACGATAGTACTTACAGCGGGATGTGATCCACTCCGCGATGAAGGTAAAGCATACGCAGAAAAGCTTCAGGCGGCAGGCGTCAAAGTTTCCTTTCACCAATTTGACGGCATGATTCACGCCTACATGCTACTTCATGATTTAGTGACAGAAGAGTGCATGGAAAGTTATCAACGACTTGCTAACTTTGTAAAGGCCCAATAGAAATACTCAAATAAAGCGACAGCCTATGGCATATTGTAGGCACTTTCAGCGGCGATTATCTCGCCGCTTTTTTTTATTCCTCTCATTCATGCTCACTGCAAAAGTTAGTGAGGCAAATAGATAAATAGCGACTGTATTATTGTGCCGTCCAACCGCCATCCATAGTAAGTGATGCACCGGTAATCATTCGAGCGGTACTGCTACACAAGAACAAGACATACTCACCAATTTGACTTGGTTCCATCATATCCGGCAATGATTGTTTCTGAATCACTAATTGACGTTTAGCCGTTGCGAAGTCAATGCCATCACGATCAGCCATTTGCTGAATTTGTTCGGTGATTAGTGGAGTATCAACAAAGCCAGGGCAAATAGCATTGGCGGTAATGCCTAATTCAGCATTTTCCATCGCCACAACTTTGGTTAAGCCAATAATTCCGTGCTTGGCAGCGCAATAAGCTGATTTATTTACCGAAGCCACTAAGCCATGTACAGACGCGATGTTGATGATACGCCCCCAACCATTCTTCTGCATGCCAGGCAATGCTTGCTGAATGGTATGGAAAGCAGAAGATAAGTTGATGCTTATAATCGCATCCCATTTTGCGACAGGAAATGTCTCAACGCGCTCAGTATGTTGAATGCCAGCATTGTTAACTAATATGTCGATACTGCCCATCTCGTTTATGGCACGCTGCATAAAGGTGGCAATAGCATCACTATCCATCAAATTGGCACCATCAAAGATTGCCTTGATGCGATACTTTTCAGCAAAGCTTTGCGCTAACGCATTTCCTTCTTCATCTGACATTAACCCGTGCATTACTAGGTTAATGCCCTGCTCTGCTAATACTTCTGCTGTTGCTAAACCGATGCCACTGGTAGAGCCGGTAACTAGCGCCGTTTTGCCTTCTAACATGTTACGTTCTCGAAAGTTCTGATAAACAACTTACAAGATTAACGTATGCATTTTAGTAAATAAGTAGCACCTTAGTGTTATGACACTGTCGCAGGTGAACGAGTGTATACAAGAAAAAAACAAACGAGTGTATTTTAGGCATAAAAAAAGCCACTCAAATGAGTGGCTTCTTCAAATATATCTCAAGCTAAGATTAGCTGTTGATGAAATCGATACCTTCTTTGATATCTTTGTTAAGTGTTTCAAGCATATCTTCTTTTGCTTTTTGCTCGAATGCACTTAATTCACCGTAAGAAAGGATTTCTTCAACACCGTTCTTACCTAAACGTACTGGGTGAGCGAAGTATTCTGCATCGCCGTTCTCTACTGCTACGTATGCGTAATCAACAACTTCTTCACCTTGAAGACCTTTGATTAATGACATTGTGAAACGTGCAGCTGCTGCGCCCATTGATAATGTTGCAGAACCACCGCCAGCTTTTGCATTAACAACTTCAGTACCAGCGTTTTGGATACGTGGAGTAAGTGCAGCTACTTCTTCTTCAGTGAACTCAACACCTTCAACTTGTGAAAGTAGAGGAAGAATAGTTGTACCTGAGTGACCACCGATTACTGGTACTTTAACAGTAGCAACGTCAACACCTTTAAGTTCAGCGATGAATGCTTCTGAGCGGATAACGTCAAGTGTTGTTACGCCAAATACGCGGTTTGCTTCGTAAGTACCAGCTTTCTTAAATACTTCAGCAACAATTGGCACTGTGCCGTTTACTGGGTTAGTGATAACACCTACTAATGCTTTTGGACAGTTAGCAACGATACCTTCAGCAAGCGTCTTAATGATACCAGCATTTACGTTGAAAAGGTCAGCACGGTCCATACCAGGCTTACGTGGCATGCCCGCAGGGATAATTACAATGTCAGCGCCCGCTAAAGCTGGTGCTAAGTCATCTGCGCCGTAGCCTTTAACATTTACTGCTGTAGGGATGTGGCTAAGGTCAACTGCAACACCTGGAACTACTGGTGCAACGTCGTATAAGGCAAGATCAGAACCTGCTGGTAACTGAGTTTTAAGTAATAATGATAACGCTTGGCCGATACCGCCAGCTGCGCCTAATACAGCTACTTTCATTGGAATTCTCCGGATTTGAGTATTTACGTAAATTTTAGTCGCCAAAAAGATATAGTATTGAGCGACAAAAAACAATTAATATTGAAGTTACGTACGAAGTTTTCAATGTAATTTAAGCAACTTAACTTTACACTTTCAGCCTTTAACGCACGTTGTATCAATTCCCTTATCAAATTTAGATAAATTAAGCATTAGCCCCTAGAAATTGGTATAGTAGAGCATAGTCTAATTTAAACTTAATGGAATCCGACCTAAGTCGTATTTCTAATGCTGCTGAATTTAAGTAATAAAATTACTCAAGAACTTTCATAATTCAGTACAAATATAATGAAAAACAGCACCACTTATGATGACAGCACAACAGAAGCAAGAAGCGTTAGTTCAAGCGTTCAAAGATTTACTAAAACAAGAGCAATTTGGCTCTCAAGGTGAAATAGTCGATGCGTTAAAAGCGCAAGGGTTTGACAATATCAGTCAATCTAAAGTGTCGCGCATGTTAAGTAAATTCGGCGCAGTACGCACTCGAAATGCCCGCCAAGAAATGGTTTATTGCCTACCAGCGGAACTAGGTGTGCCAACAGCTAAAAGCCCGTTAAAACAGCTTGTATTAGATATTGAACACAATGATGTCATGATCATCATCCGTACTAGCCCTGGCGCGGCACAATTAATTGCTCGATTGCTAGATAGTGTCAGCAAGAGCGACGGCGTACTTGGTACGATTGCCGGTGACGATACCATCTTTATCGCCCCAACAGACACGAAACTAATACCCGAAACAATTGTTAAGTTAGAAGACTTATTCCAGAAAAACTTAGGTTAGCAATAAACAGAATCGACTTAGTAAAAGAGTACGAAAGGAACAAATAATTCAATTGCTCACCTATTTTCTTTGAAATACAAAAAAGCACCCGAAGGTGCTTTTTTATTGTCTAGAGTTTAACGCATTAAACTTAGAAGCTACCGCGAATACCTACAGAGATATTACGACCTGGTAGTGGCGCATCATTCTTAAGGAATGAAGAGTGAACGCGTGCTTCTTCATCCGTTAGGTTGGTACCTTTAATAAATAGTGCTGCGTCTGTACCAATGCCTTCAAGGTAGTAGTTGAAGTGTGCATCAACCATAGTGTAACCGTCAGTTTCAGTCTCGTAGTCAGCTACATCATCCTGTTTGAAGTAACGGCTTATAGATAACTCAGCACCAAACTGGTTTGTTTGGTAGTTGAACTGGCTACCAATACGCATTGGAGGAATACGTGGCAAGTTGCCGCCATCACTTAGTTCTGCGCGAATGTAATCAGCGAATACTGTTGTTTTCAATGCTGGTGTCACTTGATAAACAAATTCAGCTTCAAGACCATACATGTCTACGTTGTCTTGGCGGTATACAAAGACAGGTAAACCTTCTTCATCATGCGCTTCTTCGTCATGATGTTCGTCTTCTTCATGGTGCTCATCTTCATCATGCATGTCTTCGTCATGATGCTCGTCCTCTTCACCGTGATCGTGACCGTCTTCCATAAAGAAGCCAGTGTCTTGCTGGTAGTAGTAGTCATCAATGTGGTTATAGAAAGCACTCACGATAAAGCCGAAGTCACCTTCAAATTTACGCCATGTAATATCTAAGTTGTAAGACGTTTCCATATCGGCGTCTTGGTCGTGCAACTCGATATCTAAGTGGTCACCATGCTCTTCTACGTCGTAAATAGCACCAATTTCAAATGTATTCGTACCGATGTGTGGACCATTTGAGAATAGCTCAGCAGCTGATGGTGCGCGTTGTGAGAATGACGCCGAGAAACCTAAGTTGTAACCTGGCTGGTAGTCCCAAACTAGGCCAACAGATGCACTCACCGGTGTGAAAGACTGTTTTTCTAGCTCAACATGCTCTTCATGTTCTTCTTCGTGCTCGTCATGATCTTCATCATGATCTTCCTCGTGTTCATCATGTTCTTCATGATGCATTTCAAACTCACCATGTGGCTTGATTTCAACGTGTTCAACACGCGCACCTAATTGAAGTAGTACATCTTCAGATAAATGTCTTTCTTCAATCCATGCTAATGCGAACGTCGATGTTTCAGATGGTGGTGTAAAGGCTTCTTCACCGATTGCTTCAAAATCACTATCTTTGTAGTGAAGTGTTATCGCACCATTCCAACCATTAAACTCTTGGTGGTATAAATCGGCACGCGCTTCAATACTTTCGTTTTTGAAGACTGTACCAACTTCGCCACCTTCAATTTCTGCATGCTGGTAGTCAGTGTAGGCAAGTTTTGTCGCTACGCGGTTAATGAAGCTATCATTGAAGTAGAGTTCACTTAGCATTTGGAAGCGATCTTGCTCCAAATCACCATAAACACCTTCTTCTTCGTGTTCATCGTGCTCTTCGCCTTCGTGCTCATCATGCTCTTCTTCGCCGTGATGATGGTCATGGCCCGGAATACCGTATTCACGATCTAAACGACCGTAAGAGAAACCAATGAATCCATTGTCTAATAGGTAACTTGTACCAATTGTGAAACCTGAAGACTTAGACGCACTGTTTTCTAATGTGCCTTTTTCACCTTCATGTTCTTCACCCTCGTGCTCGTCATGATCTTCATCATGGTCGTCGTGGTGCTCTTCGTGTTCATCATGGTCAGCTTCTAACTCAGCGTAACCCGGAATATCGTAATCGTTTGATTCACGCCAGAAACCATCAAGGTGCAGGGCAAAGTTGCCAGAGCCTGTATTAAGTGCAAAAGACGCTTCGTTTTCATCTGATACACTGTTGTGCTGTGCCAAGTAGTCAAACGCAGTTTCGTTATCCGTAGGAATACGCGTATCTACCACGTTGACCACACCACCGATGGCGCCGCTACCGTAAAATAATGTTGCTGGGCCACGAAGTACTTCAATTTGTGTTGCTGTGGCTGTCTCTGTTGCAACTACGTGGTCAGCACCAACGCGTGAAGCGTCACCTACGTCTAAACCATTTTGTGTCACCATTACACGTGGGCCATCAAAGCCACGGATGATAGGCGTACTTGATACAGGTCCATAGTAGCTTGAGTGAACACCTACTTCATTTTTTAGTGTTTCACCCAATGTCGACGCTTGCTTCATGCGTAATTCGTCAGCAGCAAGTACGTTAATGGGTTGTGCAGATTCAATTGCTGACGAATGTAACGGTGTTGCGTGTATATCAATGATTTCGAATACCGTCGGCGCAAGCGTAATAGTGACGTTTTCGACATCTTTGTCTGCTACATTTATGTCCGTATGGTAGTGAGCAAACTTGTCGGCACTCACATGCAATTCCAACATACCTGCGCTAATGTCTTCGATAACAAATCGACCATTAGCATCGGTAGTTAAATGTTTATTTGCTTTCTCTATGTGAACCTCTGCATTAGCAATAGGTTGACCTTTTTTATCAACAACCTGACCACTAATGGTCTGCGCAAATGCGCTCGACATGAAAGAAGATGAGATCGCGAGTGCGATCATCGCTTTGTTAAATTGCATGAAAAGACCTTAATGTTAAATATTACTATGTCGGCAAACCCAACGAGCTGCCGTTATTTAATGTTGTAAAGCTAAATACCTTCCACTAGTTCCACTAGGCACGGCTTTAGCACTGTGTTTATGAGAAGTAAAACTGAGGGGGTGCCCGTAAATTCAGGCGAATATGATTATTATGCTCAGCGACGAGCGGCGTTTCAGCGAGCACTGATGTGCGATAAACACGAGGTGATAAAGCAGTTTGCGGTACAACTTCATCATTTTTATCTAAGGAATTCTGACACATATGACAAGTAACATCTCGTTCTGACTGAGATAATGTTTCATTGTGAGCCGCATGAGAAAACAGCGCAAATAACCACACCAAAAGTATGGCGTAGCCTAAGTGACTATACTTGTTTCTTATTCTATAAAGCGATGCTTTCATAACGGAGTGATAATATAACACAACACATAATGATTCAATGACACTTATCAAAACAACCCATTTTGAGTAAGCTAAAGCAATCGTTTATAAAAACAACAAACTTGCAGAATTTTCATATGAACTTCTTCCCTCTCTATATTCCGATGGCGCTGATGCTATTGCTCACTTTTTTAGTTTGGTGCCTGATGTACTTCAAACGGATCGGTTATTCGGTTGCGAAAAGAATTGATGCTCAAAAACTACAAACACCTGATCGAGTGGCTACACTATTACCCGATGAAGTCAATGCTCCTTCAAATAACTTTAAAAACTTGTTTGAGATGCCAGTACTTTTTTATGTCACTATCATTGTTGCTGCTCTTCATCACGATCATTCCATTACCAGTAATTTATCGGCTTGGAGCTTTGTTTTCTTTCGCTACTGTCACTCTGGCTTTCATTGCTTCAACGGCAAAGTGATGTCGCGTTTTATTTGCTATGTATTATCTTCAATTGCCTTATTTGTACTCATGGCCAATGTGTTCTTCCAAGCCTTTAGCCGTTAACCATTAGTCTCTTCGGACTAGTTGTTAGCTTTCGCTAAAAGAAGCCCGCTAAATGGGTTTATTTGTAGAGCTATCAATAAACTTCTTCAAATTAAAAAAGAGCGCCTTAAGCGCTCTTTTTCTGTTAAGTAGGGAGTCAAAACGACCAAAACTATAATTCAAAATAGTTGGTAAATACTTTATAGAGCTCGGTTCCTTGATTCACACTTGCTGACGCAAAATGAAGAATAGGTATCACGTCTTTATCTAGAGATATGTAATGTAATGCATCGCCATCGCCATAATTATCCATGCGGAGAATACGCGCCAATGGCTCGCCAGCACTTAATGGTTCACCAAATACAGCGAGGTAATCCACCATGCCACCCATCGGTGAGTAAAATGCTTTGTAATCTTTTAAATAACAGGCATATCTAGTCATTTCATCAGGTACAAAACTATCGCCAGCAATAACCCCCTTGTGCTGCAAGTAAGACAAAATACTGTTGGCATCTTCTAGCGCGACGTCTAAGTCAATTTGTTCTTGAGAGCCCAGTTCAACAGTAAAGCTCTCTTTATTAAAATTAACTTCCCTGCCATGTGCTGCAAACGCTTCTGTTAGTGACCACCAAGGGCAGAATGTTGCTTCATCCAAGGCACCATCGAACACATTAGGAATCAGCAATGTATGTTCAATATTGAAAAAGCTCGCACTGGCTTTAGCATATTCTGGGCAATACAAATGTTTGCTTGATATTGGCCCTGTGTGTAAGTCCAATACCAGATCCGCTTGGTGAGCAAGCTTTTGCAGTTGATAGGCTATCCGCTGTCCAGTAGTTAGACCGAAGATGTTATGGTCTAATTGATCCGTGATATCGGACAATAGCGCCTGCTTAAATGCCACTTCAATATCTTCATCAGAAGCACCGCTTCCATTAGCAACCGCTAACGCAACTAGATCGGGGTTGTTGTGGTACATTCGATTCCAGTTAACCCCGGTAATGGGATCAAAGCGGCCAAGAGTGTATTCACCATTTTTGTGATTACAACCTACTGGATTAGCATAGGGAACTAAGGTTACATCACCCAAAATAGCCAAGTGTTTTAGCTGTTCGAGTAACTGATAAATAACGGCGTTACCTTGTACTTCCGCACCATGCATATTGGCTTGAATATAAACACTCGGCGCGTCAGACTGCCCCTTAAAACGGTACACTGGCACAGTGAGTTGAGCACCACTAGCCATTTCACCAACATGCATAACTTCTTTTGAAACTTGATTGACCATTTTCATCTTACTTTTAAATTTAATGGGTTATATACATACACAGCACTAACAGTGCGCATACTAAAAGTGTTCATGACGCTAAACACTTATCTTAAGTACCACGAAGCGGGTTGCGCTGTACGAATGCATACCATCCCTTCTTGCTCTGTAAACACGTATTCGGCAGCAACTTCATGACATAGAAAAAGTGGCATGCTCTCAGTAAATCCATAAGCCCCAGCAAAACTGAACATCAACTTATCCCCCACTTCAACATCTGCCGGTAACGGCAATACGCCGAGGCAGTCCATGCTGGTACATAAAGGACCGTGAATATGAAAGTGTTGAGAAACTGACAAGGGTTCGCATATTTCGCGCTGCACTTTATTACTTTTCACATTTCGGAGTAATGCTGCTGGGAACGGCTGATCGGTAATCGCCGGCCTTAGCAAGTGATTGATACCCGCTGCCAGTACTAACTGCTGCTCACCAAAATTGGTCTTACGATCGATAATGTCAGTAACATAGTAACCGCATTCAGCCACCGCATAACGACCCAACTCTAGCCAAAGCTCTTCTACACCAGCGCTCTCCTTGATCTTTGCGAGGTCATCAACAGCAGTCTGCCAATCAATACCTTGCCCTTGACCAAGATAGTCAACACCGAGACCACCACCCAGATCGAGCACTTTCAACTCAAACCCTACCGTGTTTGCAAGGCTCACAAGCGGCGCAACCATTTGTGACCAAAGCTCAAACATTTTGGCGTTGCTGAGCATATTGCCCCATTGGAATATATGTAAGCCACAAAGCTCAACGGCAGGAAAATCGGCGGCCGTAATATCTGACCACTCATCCGTACCTAAGCCAAAAGGAGTTAAGCTATTGCCTCCGAGAGGGTTTTTCTCTCCTTCGGGCCAACGCAGCTGAACACGCAATAGCGCACGAGGCGACTTCCCTTGCTCGACAGCAGCTTCCTGTAACCAACGTAACTGGTTGATACTTTCCACTACAAAGGTGTTAACCCCGACACTTAAGAATTCACCAATTTGGGCTTTAGACTTAGCCGGCCCTGTATTTAGCACTTTGCTAGAAGGTACGTTTTGAGCGAGTACTTGGGTGAGTTCACCACGACTTGCGACATCAAACTGGATTCCACTTTGCGCCATCGTCTCAACTACTTTCGACAATGGATTCGCTTTTACTGCGTACCACAGTTTCACAACATCCTGTTGCTGGAGTTTATTTAAGTGGCTTGCGAGCAAGTCCAAATCGTAAACAAAGTAACCGTGCTCATTGCCAGTTAAGTCATGTTGCTGCATTGCTTGATACAGCGATTCAGATGGCGCAAGAAAAGCCATTAGCGTAACACCGACTCTAGTTCTAAAGATGCATCGCTTTGCTCATCGCGATATTTTACGATTAACGCGCAGGCCATATTCAGACCTTGCTCTTTCGCCCATTCGTTATCCACCGGTCGAGTGCCAGGAATCACAACGGCACGCTCAGGAATGGCCTCACCACGCTCTAAGCGGCGGTTGTTCACTAAATCGAATACAGGCACTGACGCTGATAGCGATACCCCCGGCGCCAATACCGCACCTTTCTTTATTACAATCCCCTCAACAACGACAACACCTGCCCCAAGGAAAGCATCATCTTCAACGATGACAGGGCTAGCACCAACAGGCTCAAGCACGCCACCAATTTGGACCGCCGCTGATAAATGTACGTTTTCGCCGATTTGTGCACATGAGCCAACTAATGCATGACTATCTACCATAGTACCCTTACCAACATAGGCACCCACGTTAATGTACGCAGGTGGCATAATAATCACGCCTGGTGCAACATAAGCACCAGCGCGCACCGATGAACCACCGGGTACTAGACGAACTGCGTCATCACGTGTAAATGCACGTGCCGGTAAGTTGTGCTTGTCGACGAAACCCTGGTAGTTACCCTCAAACTCTGTATTTTCACCCGCTTTAAATGCGGCGAGAATCGCTTGTTTCGCTTCGACATTAGCAACCCAGTTGCCATTTTCATCTTGATTTGCTGCGCGTACTTCACCACGCTCTAATTGTTGTAAAACTTCTTGCCAGTTCATATTCTTTCTACCTAAAAATCGTTTTAAAAATAAATGTTCTATCGCTATTTGAGTTAATGGCTACGCTGGTTGCTGCAACTTGGTTTGCGCATCTTTTTGCTGCCAATACCATTGATGGATAGCGTCGTTCGCCCGAGTTAAGACGGATTTATCGAATGGTTCTAAATGTGTAAGCGGTGGCTGGAGCATCGGTGAATCAATATCGCCGTTTTCATGCATTAGCACCTTAACAGGAATAGGGTTTGCTACTGCGAATAGCGCACTAATGGCGGGTTGCCATGTCGCCTTTACGCTTTGCGTGATGCCCAGTCCTGCAAGAGAAAGCTGAACATAACGCTGCGTTGCTTCTGGCCATGCATTAGCTGACACAGAAACTAGGCCTCGAGCCCCCAATCCTGCTAGTTCAGGCATTAAGCCATCCTCACCGCTGAAGAGCTGAAGTTCAGGGCATGCTTTTTTGTATGCGACAAATTGTGCGATATCACCGCTAGCTTCTTTTAGCGCCCAGCAATTTTCGTGGTGTTGTAAATTTGCTAAAGCTTGAGCCGACAGGGTTACACCGCTGCGAGACGGAACATTGTATAGCATGCACGGTTTTTTACTTGCGTTGAGCAACGCAGAAAACCACTGTTCTTGTCCGGCAGGACCTGGCTTAGCGTAGAGCGGCGCACCTAATAGATACGCATCAATTGCGAGGGAGTTACACTGCTCTATCCAATGTAACTGCTGCATTAATTGACTACCGCCAACGCCCACCATGATGGGTACATTCAAATTTAAGTCGACGACATAGCGAACAATGCTTAAGTGTTGTTCTGCTGATAGCGCAAGCGACTCACCGGTGCTACCAAGAATAAGCAAAGCATTGCCTGCCGACGCTTGCTCGCGGGCAATTCGCGATAGGCTCGCAAAATCGATGGCACCACACTCGTCAAACGGCGTTACAAGTGCAGTCCACAAGGGAAAGTCTGACAGCTGATTGCCGCCAAGCGATTTATCTCGACTGTTTTGTAACGAGTTAGAAGTATTTAGATTCATTTCTCTCGAACTCACTTCGTTCGGAGAACTTATAGGCATTTGCAAAACGGCAAAAAGCTAGCGCTCTGCCATTTTTACAAAGGCCAGAAGCTCTCCACCTAATGGGTGACAGTTGTCAGGATTCAGCCTGAGCAACCGACAAATACATCAATCAAAAATGTATTCACCTCGGCGTTAATCCCCCTCATTAATGGTCATCGGAGTTTGATCTCCTCACATTAACTACCTGGTTAACGCACCTCTTCTGGCCCTTTTCGACCTAGTCGCGTGCACTTAGGAAAAGCACAGCCACTAGCTTGGAATAAGGACGGGGCTATTACATCGAACATTTACTCTAAAGTCAATAGACGGCTATACCTGACCAATTGATTCACGTAAAATGCGCTCTGCTAGCGTTAATCAAATTTGAGAGTCCGCCAAAAACATGTCGCAAACTAACCTTTCACAAGTGCTATCTCGTAATATCGATTTACTCGATTGTCAGCAAGCAATCGTTGTTAACTACCCTGTCGATAGCTTCTATAAAGACTGGCTGGCAGAGCACCCGCAAGCAAACATCCACTTTTTTACCAATAACAAGCTCAATGCAAATCAATTGGCAAACATCAAAGCTTCGCAAGTTACCAGTAGCTTTGGCTGTTTCTATGACGGTGATGTAACGTTTGATTTAGCTCTGATTGCCTTTCCCAAGAGTAAAGCAGAGTTGGCTTATACATTGGCGATGTTAGCGCCACACCTTGCTGAAAATGCGACTGTATTATTCGTTGGCGAAAATAAAGGTGGTATTAAGTCGGTTGCTAAGCTGAGCAAAGACTATGTTAGCAACTGTGACAAAGTAGACGCTGCTAGGCATTGCATTTTATACGCAGCTAACTTTATCGCAGGTGACTATACCTTTAACTTGGATGATTGGTATCACATATATTCTTTGGCACTTGATGGCATTGAAATCAATGTCGCCGCTTTACCAGGAGTATTTAGCCAGCAAGGGCTGGATAAAGGTACCAAGGTTTTATTGGAAAACTTGCCTTGTGAATACCAAGGAAGCTTGCTCGATTTTGGCTGTGGAGCGGGAGTCATTAGTGCATTCATAGCCCAAAAATTTCCGGGGGTTACGCCTACAGGTATAGACATTAGCGCGTTAGCGATAGCTTCGACGGAAAAAACACTCGCCTTAAACGGAATTCAAGGTAAGGCAATAGCATCAGATGGTTTAAGCGAAGCTACCGAAAAATTCGATCATATCGTATCTAACCCGCCGTTCCATCAAGGATTAAATACTCACTATGCCGCGACTGAATTGTTTTTAGCAGAAAGCAAAAAATTTCTTAACCGCAATGGTCAGCTAACTGTGGTTGCGAACAGCTTTTTGAAATACTTACCCATTATGAATAAGAGCTTTGGCTCTGCTAAACTTACCGTCAATGTGAAAGGCTTTTCAATTTATCACTCGATATACAATTTACGGTAATATTTTGAACTAATTACCTCTTTTTATTGAAAATTAGGCGTTATTGCATAATCATTCAAGTACACAAAGAATAAACGGGCGGTGGCATGCGGCCAGCAGAAGAAGTGAAATCACTAAGATCAAAGTTTGTATGGCAGTCAGTTGTCTTAGTGACAATCGCTTTTGTTGTTTTGCAAATGAGCGTGTCGTACCTAGTCTTTGATAAGCTTAAAAAGGAACTGTCCGATGAAGCTTTAGCACACACCCAAATTATTGCAGCTACATCATTACCCTACATTAGAGATAATGACTTCAATGGTTTCAAACAGTCACTATCAAGCTTACAAACTATCTCGAGTTTCAATTACGCCCACGTTTACCATTTTCAAAACGATAACTTAGAGTTCTTCACTAGCTACAACAAACAGGGGTTTCCCGCACTGGCGAAGAAAATCGCGACGATAGATCAGTATTTAACACCTAAATTAACCGATAACGTAATAGAGATTAGTTACCCCATCAATGATGGCTCTGACTTGATGGGCTATGTTTATGTGCAAGTAAGCACAGAAACTTATCATAAACTTAAAAACAATTTACAAATTACCTTAGTCATTGTTTACATACTTATGCTTGCCATGTCGACATTGGTTTCAATTCAGACATACCATTCATTAACAAACCCGATTAACCAGTTGGTACTTACTACAAAAGAGGTTTCTCAAAAACGAAGCTATTACCAACGCTATGAAACGGCTAAATACCTCGAACTGCAAGTACTCGTCAAAGCGCTAAATACCATGCTAGCTCGCACAGA
Source organism: uncultured Thalassotalea sp. (assembly GCA_947492575.1). GTDB lineage: Bacteria > Pseudomonadota > Gammaproteobacteria > Enterobacterales > Alteromonadaceae > Thalassotalea_F. Next base: position 164,271 of record CANLNK010000001.1, on the reverse strand, counting down.
ACGGTTCATCGAAAAACAAGAAAGTACAGAGCAAGAAGTACTAAAACTCAACCAAGAATTAGAAGATAAAGTTAACCAACGTACCGATGCATTGAAAGAGTCAAACCAGGAATTGCTATCGACACTCGAAAAGCTGCATCAGTTCCAAGGGCAGTTAGTAGAAAGTGAAAAAATGGCGTCTCTCGGTGATATGGTTGCAGGGGTTGCACACGAAGTTAACACGCCAATTGGCTTAGGCGTCACCGCTTCAACGCTTCTGTCTGACCGGCTGGGTGAGATCAAGTCAGCTTACGAAGCGAAAACATTAAAGTCTAGCCAACTTAAGCGATTTTTAGAGGAAGGCGAAGAGAACGTTGGAATTATTTATCGAAATTTAAATCGTGCAGCCGATTTAATTTCCAGCTTCAAGAAAGTGGCAGTCGACCAGTCGAGCGAAGAAGACAGATCTTTCAAGGTAACAGAGCTTATTGATGAAGTCATTTTGTCACTTGCGCCGCAGCTTAAGTTAAAACCAATAGCGATAGATATAGACTGTCCAAATAACTTGGTTATCGTTTCAAAGCCAGGTCCGCTGAACCAAATTCTAATCAACCTTATCGTCAATTCGATTATTCACGGTTTTGAAAATCGCGAGCAAGGCACTATTAGCATTAAAGTCATGCCATTGAGTGGACAACTCAATATTGTTTATCAAGATGACGGTAAAGGGGTCAGCAGTGACTTACGACACAAGATATTTGATCCATTTATCACCACCAAACGAGGTGAAGGTGGCAGCGGGTTAGGACTTCACTTAGTCTACAATTTAATTACTCAAGGCCTTAACGGTAATATCCAATTTGACAGTGAAGAAGGTAAAGGGGTGCAATTCGAAATCAACTTCCCAGTGATTATCGAATAATAATGAGAATCAAAAACACTAAGGTTGTAATGCGAACTTGCTTCCCCCATAATTCCCCGCGCCGATTTGTTAATAGCCGGTCTTCGGCTATTATAAAATGTTGGCAAGAGTCATAGTAACAAGGCTTAATACTAAGTCGTAAAAATAGCGGATTTAAAATGCGTAATGCACATATTTTGATTGTTGAAGATGAAGACGTAACTAGGTTTAGTTTGCGAAGCCTATTTGAGGCTGAAGGTTACGATGTTTCAGAAGCTATTGACGGTGAAAGCATGGAAGAAGCACTTAAAAACAATAGCATTAACTTGGTGATTATGGACATCAATTTACCAGGAAAAAATGGCTTGCTGTTGGCGAGAGAACTTACCGATAACCGTGATATGGGCTTAATCTTTCTAACAGGTCGAGATAGTGACATTGATAAGATTTTGGGCTTAGAAATTGGTGCCGACGATTATCTCACAAAGCCATTCAACCCAAGAGAACTAACGATTCGAGCAAGAAATATTCTTAATCGCATCACACCAAACAAACCGGAAGTAGACAGCAACGTCATCTACTTTAACGGCTGGGCGCTAGATGGGAACTCTCGCAAAATGACATCACCTAAAGGCGATATCATTCCGATTCCTCGCGGTGAATACAGAGCATTAAAATTGCTTATCGAAAATGCGGGTCAAATCATCACACGTCAACAATTGATTATGGAAATGACAGGACGTGAATTGCGCGAGAACGATCGTACAGTCGACGTCACTATTCGTCGTCTACGAAAGCATTTTGAGTCAGATCAGCAAACGCCTGAACTTATCAATACCATCCACGGTGAAGGCTACCGCTTTATCGGTAGTATTGATTAAACAAAGCGCCTCCTTGTTATGTTATAGCATTGTTATCTCAATAGATGGCTAGCTAATTACAGCTAGCCATTCCTTGAAACTTCCGATTGCTTGGCTATTTAAGCCAGATACCCGCTCTATAAGTTGCTCTTTCTCAACCCAAGGTAAGGTCGACTTCTCAATGTCAGCCATAAAGGCGTGAATATTCATCAAGCCTACACTCGCCGCGGCACCTTTCATTTTATGGCAGCGCTCTTGCCAGTCATCTTGAGATTCAGTTTTAATAGCTTGTTCAATTTCATGCAAATAAATTGCTGATTGCTGTATGTACAGCTCAAGCATACGTTCGACTACCGACACACCAAGATTCTCTATGTAACCTTGAATAAGTGCTTGATCGAATTCTTGAAATTCAGCCATAGTTGTTACTCCATCAACCGAAAATTTAATAACCACAAGATTAATCAGTTATTTATCTAATGTAAATCAAGAATCACAACTTCCCCAAAGTTAGCGAAAAATGAGTCTTGACGGTTAAACGAACATTATTGATTTTAGCCTTATTTTCGTTCAGAATAGCCGCCCATTTTACTAGGTGGTAAACACCGGTAGAGCCCGCGTTTTTATTGCGGGTATTATTGTTTTAATTATTGTCGTGGAGAGCAAATGCCAACATCAATGCCAGATATCGCCAACCACACCACAGCACAAACTGAGGGTAAGTTGGATTGGGTCGGTATGAGCAATATCGAGATGCCGTTAGTGGTATTGTCTAAAGGTCAACCTGAGAAAATGGTCTCAGCTCATATTGATGCGTTTGTAAACCTTAAAGAGCCTGAAGCAAAAGGCATCCATATGTCTCGTCTTTACTTGTTACTTGACGAGCTTTCGACAAATAACGAGTTAAGCTTTAGCTCTCTCGCGAGTCTACTCGATGGCTTTATCAGCTCACATCAAGATTTAAGCGATGACGCACAAGTTACTTTCAGCTTTGATTACCACCTACGCCGAAAGTCGCTTATCAGCGGTAAACAAGGTTGGAAGGCCTACCCAGTGACGCTAAGTGGACGCCTTAATAAAGGTGAGCTAGACGTAGAAATGGCGATTGATGTTCGCTATTCATCAACATGCCCATGCTCCGCAGCGTTAGCACGCCAGCTAATTCAACGAGCTTTCATGGCTAAATTTGAAGAAAACGACACCGTCGACAAACAAACAATGCATGATTGGTTGGGCACGACCGATGGCATAGTCGCCACACCGCATAGCCAGCGCTCTGTTGCTGAGGTGAAAGTAAAACTTGCCAAAGGTTGTGCTGAGTTCCCCATTGCCGACCTTGTAAACCTTTTAGAAGATACGTTACAAACACCAGTACAAGCAGCCGTTAAGCGTGAAGATGAACAAGAATTTGCTCGCTTAAATGGTCAAAATTTAATGTTCTGTGAAGATGCTGCACGCAAACTGCAGCATGCAATGAACCAAGCAAGCGAATACAGTGATTTCTGGTTAAAAGTCAATCACCTTGAGTCACTACATGCGCATGATGCGGTCAGCATTACCACCAAAGGCATTGAAGGTGGCTATAAACCATAACTACGCTTCATTATAAAATTTACCGAATTAAAGCCCGCTTCTGCGGGTTTTTTTGTACTTCATCCAAAGATCCTCAACTGAATAAAACGTTATTCAAGCTGCATAAACCTTCGCTATATGCATTATCCATCCGACCTATACTAAAATGTAATAAAATTACACACCAAACGGGTAGACTAAGTAGCCCCGCACTTTAATTGACCATTTATTCAGGTTTTAGTGCAACAAATGCGTTGTTTTGGCGCAACTGACGAGAAAAAGGACAATCCCGTGAAACTTTATTACGAGCAAATACTCTATAAATGTTGACGGATGTTCGATTTGTAGTTAGTGTTTGTGGTTCGCCTTTAATGATACCGAGTATAATTATTCAGTAATTACGTTATTTTATTCCTCTCGGTTTCTTATACCTGCGACTAATAAAGCTTGGAGAACAAAGATGCAGCTATATGATCCTAATTCGCAAAAAGATAATTGTGGCTTCGGCTTGATTGCACACCAAACAGGTGAAGCAAGTCACAAACTCATTAAAACTGCGATTAGCGCCCTCGATCGTATGCAACATCGCGGCGGCATTGCGGCTGACGGTAAGACCGGTGATGGTTGTGGTCTATTAATGCAAAAACCCGACAGTTTTTTTCGTGCAATTGCGGAAGAAAAGGGTTGGCAACTTGGCCGGAAATACGGCATTGGTATGGTTTTTCTTAATCCTAACGCGGAGATGGCAGCCAAAACCAAACGCATTCTAGAAGAAGAACTATCTAACGAAACACTAACAATTGTAGGTTGGCGTGAAGTGCCAACTGATAAATCTATCCTAGGGCCAATAGCATCAGGCAATTTACCTGCCATTGAGCAAATTTTTGTTGATGCGCCTCCTGGCTGGCGAAACAAAGATTTAGAACGTCGTCTATATATGGCACGCCGACGTGCGGAAAAACGCATTGAAGACGAAAAATTCTACATTGCTAGCTTGTCGTGTTCGGTAACTATCTATAAAGGCTTAATGATGCCTGTCGATTTGCCAAACTTTTATTTAGATTTGGCCGACATTCGTCTGCAAAGTGCTATTTGTGTATTCCACCAACGCTTCTCAACTAATACATCGCCTCAATGGCACTTAGCACAACCATTCCGTTACTTGGCACATAATGGTGAGATAAATACCATTAAAGGTAACCGCCAGTGGGCTCGCGCACGCACTTATCGCTTTAAGTCACCTTTATTACCTGACTTAAATGATGCAGCACCTTTTGTTAATGAAAGTGGCTCAGACTCTTCTTCATTAGATAATATGCTGGAGCTATTCTTAGCAGGCGGTATGGACTTATACCGTGCAATGCGCCTATTAATGCCACCTGCATGGCAGAACAACCCTACTTTAGATGACGATCTCAAAGCATTCTACGAATTTAACTCAATGCATATGGAGCCTTGGGATGGTCCTGCGGGTATTGTAATGACCAATGGTCGTCACGTTGCTTGTAACTTAGACCGTAATGGCTTGCGTCCTGCGCGTTATGTTATTACCCGTGATGGCTTTATCACACTGGCATCTGAAGTCGGTATATGGGATTACGGTGAGGATGAAGTGCTTGAAAAAGGTCGTGTTGGACCGGGCGAAATGCTCGCTATCGATACCTACACAGGCAAGATATTTACTTCACAAGACATCGATAACGAGCTTAAAGTTCGTCACCCATATCGCGAGTGGTTAGATAAGAATATTCGTCGTCTTGTACCGTTCGATGACTTGGAAGCTAACTTAATTGGTACTCGTGTATTTAACGACGAGGAAATGTCGCAATTCCACAAACTGTTCAACTACAGTTATGAAGAAATTAACCAAGTGGTAAAAGTACTTGCCGAGAATGGTCAAGAAGCGACAGGTTCAATGGGTGATGACACGCCAATGGCGGTATTATCTAGCAAACCTCGAACGCTTTATGACTATTTCCGCCAGCAATTTGCACAGGTAACCAACCCGCCAATTGATCCATTGCGTGAACGCTATGTAATGTCACTAGCGACTTGTATCGGTCGTGAGCACAACGTATTTAATGAAACAACGGGCCACGCTGACCGCATCATTTTTGATACACCGGTACTGATGTACACGGGATTAAAGCAGTTGCGAGAGTTAGACCAAGAGCATTACCGCAGTGATACCTTAACGCTTAACTACGACCCAGAAGAAGGGCTAGAAGCAGCAGTAACACGTTTATGTGACGAAGCGGAAGACCTTGTTCGCAACAAGAATACGGTTATCCTTGTTTTATCAGACCGTCAGATTTACCCAGGCTTACTACCAATTCCGGCAGCGATGGCGGTTGGCGCAGTACAAAAACGCCTTGTAGATCAACAACTTCGTTGTGACTCTAACATTATCGTTGAGACGGCATCTGTTCGTGACTCTCACCAATTTGCGGTATTACTTGGTTTAGGTGCTACGGCTATTTATCCGTTCCTAGCCTACGAAACGATCGAACAAATGGTCGATAAAGGCCAGCTTGATTTAACCGCGCGTGAGGCACTTATTAATTACCGTAACGGTATTAACAAGGGCTTATTGAAAATCCTTTCTAAGATGGGGATTTCTACTATTGCGAGTTACCGCTGTGCGGGTCTATTTGAAGTTATAGGACTCAACCAGAACATCATGCAGCTTTGCTTCCCTGACATTCCAAGCAGGCTTCAAGGCGCTGATTTTGCGGAAATTGAACAAGACAATATGAACCTTGCACGCCGTGCTTTCTTGCCACATCAGAAAGTGAATCACGGTGGTTTGCTTAAGTATGTTCACGGCGGCGAGTATCACGCATTTAATCCTGATGTCGTAAAAAATCTGCAAGATGCAGTTAAGTCAGGAAATTACGATGATTACAAGAAATACGCTGACGAAGTTAACAACCGTCCTGTCGCTACAATTCGCGATTTGCTTGCGTTGAAAGATGATACGCAAGCAATTGATATTAATAGCGTAGAAGCAGATACCGAACTTTATAAGCGTTTTGACAGTGCAGCAATGTCAATCGGTGCTCTAAGCCCAGAAGCACATGAAGCACTAGCAATCGCGATGAACCGCCTTGGCGGTTTCTCAAATTCAGGTGAAGGCGGTGAAGACGAGCGCCGTTTCGGTACTGTAAAAAATTCACGAATCAAACAAATCGCTTCTGGCCGCTTTGGTGTTACTCCACATTACCTGGTTAACGCTGATGTACTGCAAATCAAAGTAGCACAAGGAGCAAAACCAGGCGAAGGTGGCCAGCTACCTGGTGACAAAGTAACACCACTGATCGCTAAGCTGCGTTTTTCAGTGCCTGGCGTTACCTTAATTTCACCACCACCGCATCACGATATTTACTCGATTGAAGATTTAGCACAGCTAATTTTCGACTTGAAGCAAGTTAACCCGAAAGCGGTCATTTCTGTGAAACTAGTATCAGGCCCTGGTGTCGGTACTATCGCCTCAGGTGTCGCAAAAGCGTACGCCGATTTCATTACCATTTCTGGTTATGACGGCGGAACAGGTGCAAGTCCACTAACTTCCGTAAAATATGCAGGCTGCCCTTGGGAGCTAGGTCTTGCAGATGCTCATCAATCACTTGTCGCTAATGGTCTTCGCCACAAAGTTCGACTGCAAGTTGATGGTGGCTTGAAAACTGGTCTTGATATCGTTAAAGCGGCGATTCTAGGTGCAGAAAGCTTTGGTTTCGGTACTGCACCAATGGTAGCACTAGGTTGTAAATTCCTGCGTATTTGTCACTTAAACAACTGTGCGACTGGTGTTGCTACGCAAGATGAAATGCTTCGCGATGAGTTCTTCAAAGGCTTACCAGAGCAAGTAATGAACTACTTCAAGTTTGTTGCACAAGATGTTCGCGAGATCTTAGCGAAATTAGGTGTTGAAAGCTTAACTGCGATTATTGGCCGCACCGACTTGCTTGTTGCTTTAGACGGTATTAGCGCGAAACAGCAAAAGCTTGATTTGTCGCCAATTATCGCGCCTGTAGTCGCTGGTGAAAATACTGCATTACATCAAACGGAAGCCAACGTGCCATTTGACGATGGTCATTTAAATCAGCTACTTGTGGCGACTGCACTCGACGCCGTAGCACATAAAGCTGGTGGTACATTCCGTTTTAACATCAACAATACTGACCGCTCTGTCGGTGCAGCCTTGTCTGGTGAAATCGCCAAACAACATGGCGACCAAGGTATGGCAAGTAGCCCAATTACTATTCACTTAAATGGTACAGCGGGTCAAAGCTTCGGTGTGTGGAATGCTGGCGGTTTAGAAATGGTGCTAACAGGCGATGCCAACGACTACGTGGGTAAAGGTATGACTGGTGGTAAGCTAACAATCAAACCACCTAAAGGCGTTGCTTACCAAAGCCATGAAACGATGATCATGGGTAATACTTGTTTATATGGTGCAACTGGCGGCAAGCTCTATGCCTGTGGCCGCGCTGGTGAGCGTTTCGGTGTACGTAATTCAGGTGCACACGCGGTTGTAGAAGGCACTGGCGATCATACCTGTGAATACATGACAGGTGGTGTGGTTACGATTCTTGGCAGCGTAGGTCTTAACTTCGGTGCCGGTATGACAGGTGGTTTTGCTTACGTGTTAGACGAGGCGGATGATCTAGATATTCGCTTAAACAAAGAGTCAATTGAAATGCTTGCTATCGAAGATTTAGTTATTCATCAAGAGCACTTACGCGGCATTATCAACCAACACTTTGAAGAGACTGGCAGCTTACGTGCACAAGAGATATTGAAAGATTTCGACGTCTTTGCGCCTAAATTTAAGCTTATCAAGCCTCAGGCAACTGACGTGAAGTCTCTTCTCGGTCATAAAAGCCGTTCGTCAGCAGAATTACGTGTACAAGCACAATAGGTGGAAGTAAAACTATGAGCAAAAATGTTTATCAATTCGTCGACGTAAAGCGCATCGATCCACCAAAGAAAGCGATTGACGAACGTAAGATCGAATTTGTAGAAATTTACCACCCGCTAAGTAGTGAACAAAGTAAAGGACAAGCTGATCGCTGCTTAGATTGCGGTAACCCATACTGTGAATGGAAGTGTCCAGTACATAACTACATTCCACAATGGCTAGAGTTAGTGACTGAAGGCAAGATTTTCGAAGCGGCAGAGCTTTGTCATGAAACCAACAGCCTACCGGAAATGTGTGGCCGTGTTTGTCCACAAGACAGACTGTGTGAGTCAGCCTGTACGCTTAACGATGAGTTTGGCGCTGTTACCATAGGTAATATTGAAAAGTACATTACTGACACAGCCTTTGAGCAAGGTTGGAAGCCTGATTTATCTCACGTTGTAAAAACAGGTAAGCGTGTCGCTATTGTCGGTGCTGGACCTGCGGGCTTAGCATGTGCCGATGTACTTACTCGCCAAGGCGTTGACTGTGTTGTCTACGACAAACACGCTGAAATTGGTGGCTTATTAACGTTTGGTATCCCTTCGTTCAAGCTAGAAAAGGAAGTGATAGTTCGTCGCCGTAAAATATTTGAAGGCATGGGGATCGAGTTCGTCCTCAATACTAACGTTGGTGTTGATATTACCTTTGATAGCCTGACGTCAGAGTTTGATGCGGTATTCCTCGGCCTAGGTACATACACTGACATGGAAGGCGGATTCGACAATGAAAAAGCGTCTGGTGTATACAATGCGCTAGATTTCTTAATTGCGAATACACAGCACGTTATGGGTGTTACAGAAGGTGCTAAGCCTTATGTAAACTTTAAAGACAAAAAAGTTGTTGTATTAGGTGGTGGTGACACTGCGATGGACTGTGTTCGTACATCAGTGCGCCAAGGTGCAACTGAAGTGACCTGTGCTTATCGCCGTGATGAAGCTAACATGCCAGGTTCTCCGCGCGAAGTTCAAAACGCAAAAGAGGAAGGTGTCGATTTCCAATTCAACATTCAACCGCTAGACATCGCAGTTGATGACAGTGGCAAAGCAATGGGTGTTAAATTTGTGCGTACGCAATTGGGTGCACCTGATGCTAACGGCAGACGTAGCCCAGAGCCTATTGAAGGCAGCGAATTTATTATGGAAGCGGATGCTGTAGTTATCGCATTTGGTTTCTTGCCAAGCCCACCGCAATGGATGAAAGAAGCAGGTGTTGAAGTCGATGCCAAAGGCCGCGTAGTTGCTGCTGACAATAGCGAATTCGCACTTCAAACAACGGCTACGAATATTTTTGCCGGTGGTGATATGGTATTAGGTTCTGACTTAGTGGTTACGGCAGTTGACCAAGGCCGAAAAGCTGCACTAGGTATTTTAGATTACCTATACAGTGAGCAAGCGATTGCGCTTTAGTTTACTTACCCAGCAGAACATTTAACTAACAAAAGGGCTTTCAGTTGAAAGCCCTTTTTATTTTCTTCTTAAAGCTAACTCTTTAAGCTAACTCATTTTTCGAATAAAAGAGTCAGGCATAATTCTTAATAATCGATGTAGTATAGCCCAAGGGTAGCTTGGCACATATGCTTCGGCTTTTTCTTTTTCAATTGCGCCAACGATTGCGCGACACCCGACATCTGTCTCAACAATAAATGGTACTTTTTCGACTTTCTCGTTAATCTCACTTTTGATAAAACCAGGGTGTACACATGTCACTTCAATTGGTGTGTTCATAACATCAATTCGAATACCTTCAGTCATACAACTTAAGCCAGCTTTGGTTGCTGCATAAACGGTCAACGCACGTCTGAAGCCACGTACTGCGCTAATCGAAGAGATAGTCACCAAGTGTCCAGCATTCTGGGCCCGGAATATAGTCATAGCTGCTTCACATTGCGCAAGTGCAGCAATAAAGTTAGTTTCTGCCGTTTGTTTATTTGCGGCGAAAAAGCCCGTACCGATTGATGCCCCCTTACCCATACCTGCGTTGACAATGACGCGATCCAAGGTACCTAAGGTTTGTCTGAAATCTTCGAAGACTTCAAACACTTGTTCGTGGTTATTCACATCCAATGATCGAATCTCTACTTGGATATTCGGATTTATCGCTAGGAGCTCATTTTTGACGTCTTCTAATCGCTCTACTCTGCGCGCACATAAGGCTAAGTTACGACCGGCTTTGGCAAATTCAATCGCCATACCTTTACCCAAACCAGAGCTCGCGCCGGTAATTAAAATATTTTTTCTTATTGTCATTATCTATTCTCTTTAATAATCCCTGTGAATCATTTATCGCTGCTTGATAGCGCGTTTACATCGCCACAATAAGTAGTGTGAGAATATCCACAGGTTCTTAAACTGAGGATTTCGCGTTTGCTTGTGATGGTAACGATAGTAAATCTGCTGAACGATCCCCGCCAAACGAAATAGACCGTAAACCTCGTAAAAGGTAAAATCTTTTACATTAAATTGCTTACCGTTTCCAAAGTGCTCACTCATACGTTCCAAATAGTAATCAATGACTTGTCTGCGCGTTAGCATCCCCTTAAGGTGCGTCGGTTGACGCCGAGAAGAATTCGCCAAGAAATCATCACCTTCTTCCACCCAATAAGCCAACGTATTACCTAAATCCATTAGTGGGTCGCCTAGCGTCGCCAATTCCCAATCGAGTACACCAATGACCTTGGTCGGCTCATTGATATCAAGGACAACATTGTCAAAGCGGAAGTCATTGTGAGTCAGACAAATATATTCATCATCAGGAAGATTGGCTTTTAGCCAGTCAATCACATACTTTCCGGATGGTACATTCCATGTTTTTGCTTGTTGGTAACGTTTATGCCAGCCCTCAATTTGACGTTTGGTATAGCCTTCACCTTTGCCTAACGAGTCCAGCCCTGTTTGATGAATGTTGACTTGGTGTAACTCTATCAAACAATCAAGCACGTTAGTACATAGCCTGCGCGTTTGGGATTCACTCAACGATAAACCTTTTGGCAAGTTTTTACGGGGAATAATACCAGTCAGCTTTTCCATGATATAAAAATCGGTACCAATAACATCGCTATCTTGGCAAAGCGCAAGCATCTCTGGTACGTAGCTATAAACCGGTTTAAGCGCATGTTGAAGCCGATATTCCCTCGCCATATCGTGCGCCCCTTTTGCCTTAGTGCCTTTTGGGGCGCGGCGCAAAATTAAGGATTTTTCGGGGTAATCAAGACAATATGTCCAGTTCGACGCACCACCTGAATACTGAGTGACAGCGGGCTCACCGGTTAGTGTTTTTATTTCAGCATGGTCATTAAGTGGCGTGTTCGAGTTTTGTATTTGCATTTGAAGCCAGTTATTCACTGCTTCAATGTCAAGTTCTTCGCCGCTTCTTACCGATTTTGCTTGGTCTAATAAATGTTGTTGAGACGTGAAGTTCATATTGTTACTTATTATTCTTTGTAAACGCTGTGTTGTTAGCGACTAACACTCACTTTTGCACGCAAATGAGGAAACCTTAAACGGCTCCAAAGTACCAATAACCCTGTACCTAAATACATGGTGATACCATAAACGCCAGCTGAAATCGCCAAATCAGGAGCATTAATAAAACTTACCGCTATCAGCATCGCCATCGACGCGTTCTGAATCCCAACTTCAATACCCAAAGTTAAAACTTTATCTGCGGGCGCGGACGTAATTTTTGCCAGTGCTAAGCCTGCCAGTATTGCGACACCGTTTAGCGCAAAAGTTGCAGCGAAAACACTGTCATAGTTAGCGGCTAAGTTATCCCTTTCCTGAATTAAAATAGCGACAATCATAATAATAAGAAAGCTAAGTGAGAGTTTTCTAAAGAACGCCTCAGTTTTCTTTGCCCAATGTTCAAACTTGGCTCGTATTGCTATGCCCAACAATACAGGGAGCAGCGTAATGAAAATTAAGCCAATTGTTGTCGATGCAAGCGAGAAGTTTGATTCATAATCACTACCATAGTGCTGTAGTGCCCAGCGAATAATAAGCGGACTCGTGATAACGCATATCAAGGTAGAAAAAGCGGTTAATGTCACCGATAGCGCTAAATTGGCACGCGCCAAGTGACTGATCATGTTTGATGTAGTGCCCCCCGGACAAGCAGCCAGAATGAGCAAGCCGATAGCATACACAGCTGAGAGTTCAAATACCGCGATAATGGCAATGGCGAGTATTGGCAATACTAATAGCTGACCAACTAACCCAGCGATGACAACGAATGGATACTGACGCAATCGCGTAAAATCTTGTTTAGTTAGCGTTAGCCCCATACCAAACATTATCAATGCCAACACAGCAGGCAACATGACTTGCGTTAGTACAGACTCACCCATAACGACAACTCTCTATAAAGAAAATGAAATAACACAGTAAACCTTTGCCACAAAAATGACGCACAGCTTACCAATACAAACGCCAAAATTAATAAAGATACCGTTATTCGAGGAAACTCGCGTCTTTAGCTAATGCAACTGCGTATAACGGTTGAAAATTTCCCCATGTCACTAGGTCAGAGGCATTAATTCTTCGTGTCTGCAAAGCAATATCATCAGGTATTAATTGAGGTTCCCCTGCCGCTTGCACCATCAATTGGCTCTCGCAACAACTATCCATAATGACGAAATTCGCGGCTGCAGCGTCGACCGTCTTTCCTACGGTTAGCAGCCCGTGATTTTGCAAAATCACCGCCATGTTCTCGCCAAGCGCTTCAGCGATTAAATCTCCCTCTTCAGTTACCGCTACAACACCAGTAAATGTAGAGAAAACACCGTGGTTTTTGTAAAACATGCAGGCATCTTGCGAAATAGGGAGTAATGACGTACCTAAGGCTGAAAACGCTCGGCCGTTGCGTGTATGAGCATGAGCTACCGCATTAACATCGGGTCTTGCCATATGAAGGCGAGAGTGAATGGCAAAGGCCGCGTTATTAATTGCATGTCGCCCTTCAACAATATTTCCCTCGTGGTCAACTCGCACCAAATCTGACGCTCTAATTTGAGAGAAGTGAACAGCAAGCGGGTTTACCCAGAATGTATCGGGCTCGACAGCGTCACGCACCGTAATGTGTCCCGCTAAACCTTCGTCAAAACCATGCAGAGCAAAAATTCGAAAGGCAGCCGCCAACCGCTGTTTCTCATATGCTCGTTGTGCCATTTTATCTTCAAAAACCGGTGCTGTCGGCATTGGAAAGCGGTCATTGCCTCGAATAAGATTGTCGGCACTTGCCTCAGTGGGTTTATTCAATTGCGACGAGGTTTCAGTTGGGTGCTGAGCGGACATGATGACTTTCTCCAGAGTAAACTCTCTTAAAGTTGTTTCATCGATACTAATTACCTGACACCAATTTACAAATGATCTAAACGAATAGAGCTCAATTCGTCTGGGGAATATCCAAAAACAACTCTACTTTTAGTCAGTATCAGCGTTGAACTAAGTTTCAGGTTGGGGCTTAAATTAAGGATTGGGCTAAGCCTTTGTATCAACATAAATACAACGCCTACTCTTTATTTAGCTAATTTCACTTACCGTTAGAGCGTGTTAATCTTTCAGAGAATATTTCATTCCCTTGATTCAATAATATGAATGTTGTCGACGCTAAGGTCTAGATTCAATGATTAAAACGTTTTTTAAACGCCTTTTTATTACCCTGTTGGTAGTCATTACAGTAGGGGCGGGTTTTGCAGTTCATGAATGGAAAGCCGAAAAGCCTTTTGTTTTTCGAGTTTTTCTCGATCGCACGTTAATTCAATTTGCTTTTGAAAGTCCGGAAACACTAACGTCCCTCGGTTTTCTCGAATCATTCGGATTTAAAGATCACAATGGCAAGCTCGACGACAGCAGTCCAGAACGTTCTGATGAGCTATATGAGAAACTGCCAGCGTTAAAAGCAACGCTGCTAAGCTATGACGATGCTAGCCTTTCTGAAAGTGACAGACTGTCAAAAGAAATTGCCTTATACCTTATAGAATATGGTGAGCAATCTAAGCCCTATCGATACCACAACTATCCTGTCAATCAGTTATTCGGTGTGCAAAGTGACTTTCCGAGCTTTATGGAAGCTCAGCATCAAGTGCATACGCTAGAAGATGCGGAACATTATCTGCAACGTTTAGAGGCTGTGCGCGTCAAATTTGCCCAGAATCTCGCGGGTATTCAGTTACGAGCCGAAAAAGGCATTTTACCGCCTCGCTTTGTGATTGACCGCGTGTTAGAAGAAATGCATAACTTTGTTAGTACGCCCGCCAAAGAGAACATCTTATTCACATCATTAGCAACAAAGTTAAACAAAATTAATGGGCTAAGTCGTGCTGATAAATCGCGAATTCTTGCCAGTGCCGAAAGTAATATTAACGGTTATGTTTATCCGGCCTACGATTTATTCATTGAATATTTTGAACGCGTTAAAACGCGCGCTGGCAATAATCATGGATTGTGGCATTTACCTGATGGAGACAAAGCGTACAACTCAGCATTGAAGTTTTTTACAACCACTGACTTTAGCGCTGATGAAATTCACAATATTGGGCTAAGCGAAGTTGAGCGCATTCAGAATGAAATCATGTCGATACTTGCAGAGCAAAGATTTGATACCAGCTTAGGCTTTAGCCATGCCATCGAATTGTTAGCGGCTGATGAGAGATTTTACTATCCTGATTCCGATCAGGGGCGAGCTGACATCCTAAAAGACTATCAGAAGATTCTCGATGAGATTGACCTTGGTTTAGATGATGCTTTCCGCATTCGTCCCAAAGCCGGGATGGAAGTGGTACGCATACCCGAATTCAAAGAGAAAACTTCACCAGGCGCATATTACGAGCAGCCCTCTTTAGATGGCACGCGTCCAGGTAGATTCTTCGCAAACTTATACGACATCAAAGCAACGCCTAAATATGGCATGCGTACGCTGGCATACCATGAAGGTATTCCAGGACACCATTTTCAAGTAGCAATCGCTATGGAGCTCGAGGGGCTGCCATTTTTGCGTCGAATGTCACCTTTCACCGCTTACACTGAAGGTTGGGCACTGTATGCAGAATATCTCGCATGGGAACTAGGCTTTCAAAACGACCCTTTCTATAACATCGGCCGCTTACAGGCAGAACTGTTTAGAGCAGTGCGTTTAGTAGTGGATACAGGTATTCACGCCAAACGTTGGACAAGAGAAGAGGCTATCGACTACATGAAGGCCAATACAGGCATGGCGCAATCTGATGTCGTCTCAGAGATAGAGCGCTACATCGTCATGCCGGGGCAAGCAACCGCCTACAAGATCGGTATGATGAAAATTTTGTCATTGCGCCAAAGAGCACAAGATGTATTAGGCGACCGTTTCGATTTACGAGATTTTCATGATGTGGTGTTAAGAAACGGGGCTGTTCCGCTCGATATTTTAGAGCAGTTGGTAGAAAAATATATCGAGAGTACTTAGCCAAATAACGTTGGGCAATTCAACTTGAGCGAAATGGAAGTTGACGAATGAAAACAATAGGTTTATTGGGTGGTATGAGTTGGGAGTCAACGCTTACCTATTATCAAGCAATCAACCGTGCAGTTAGCGAACGTTTGGGTCAACTGCACTCTGCCAAGATAATCCTCAACAGTGTCGACTTTCATGAAATAGAGCAGCTACAAGCCAGTGGTGACTGGCACCGAGCGGGTCAAATTTTGGCAAGCGCAGCTAAATCAATTGACGCTGCTGGTGCTGATTGCATTCTAATTTGTACTAATACGATGCACAAAGTCGCCGAACAAGTAACCAATGCGACACCATTGCCATTACTGCACATTGCAGAAGCAACCGGTAGAAAGCTCAAACAAGATGGCATTAAAAAAGTTGCATTGCTAGGCACTAACTTCACTATGGAGCAGGACTTTTACAAGCAAAAACTTATCGATGACTTTGATTTATCTGTGATTATTCCTGATCGTGATCAAAGAAGCGTTATTCACAGCGTCATTTACGAAGAATTATGTCTTGGCAAGGTAGTTTCCGAATCGAAATCAGCATATCTTGAGATTATTGATAGCTTAGTGGCAGAAGGTGCGGAAGCAGTTATTTTAGGCTGCACAGAAATTGGACTGTTGGTAAGCGGACAAGACTGCGATATACCGCTTTACGATACCACGATGATTCATGCACTTGCAGCAGTCGACTTCGCGCTATCGGAATAACATCAATTGAACTGATTTTGAGCCGCATTCCTAGTAGAGGTCTAAACCTAGCTGGGTTCTAAAATAGGTTCTAAGTTGGGTTATGAGTTAGACTTTACGTTAGGCTCTGATTAGACAAAGTGAGGGAAACATGGCGAACTTAAAACAACTTGTTGGCACGATGCGACCTCCGTTTCTAGTGTTAACACCCATTTGTTTGTTTCTCGCCGTCATGCTCGCTAGCTACGATGGATACGTGCTATCCCAAGCCCCCATAGTGATAATGCTCATCACCGCCTTACTCGCTCATGTAGCTGTCAATACTCTGAATGAATATCAAGACTTCAAAAGTGGGCTCGACCTAACAACTGAAAAAACACCTTTTAGCGGTGGCAGCGGCACACTACCTAGCAATCCCAGCCTCGCTAATGCAACGCTAAAACTTGCGATCAGCGCTATCGTGTTAATTGTTGCGTTGGGCTTGTACCTCGCGCTCACCACCAGCTTATTGCTTATCCCGTTTGGTATTGCCGGGGTTATTATCGTTATCTCGTATACAAAGACACTCAATAAACTTCCCGTACTTTGTTACCTTTCGCCGGGTGTTGGCTTTAGTATTATCATGATTTTGGGGAGCTATGTTGCGATAACAGGCACTTTGACGCCTAAAGTACTTTGGGTTGCGTTAATTCCTTTTTTTCAGGTAAACCACCTCTTATTGCTGAATCAATTTCCAGATGTCGAAGCAGACCGCACTGTTGGCAGAAATACCTTTCCTATCCACTTCGGCGAAGGCGCGAGTATCGCCTTGTACTGTGCATCTATAGTGATTCCCTTTTTATTACTTTCTTGGCTGCTTATTTCAAACCAGCTGCCAGCAACATCTTCTATAGCTTTGTTCGCTATAGCACCTGCCATATTCGCGATTGTTGGCGCTATAAAATTTGGCTTTGCGATTGGACAGCACACCAAATTTTTAGCGGCCAATGTAGTGACCTGCTTGTTAACGCCACTACTGATTTCATTTGGGTTGTTAATTTCCTAACAGCTACCTTTAAAGATTGATATGCAATGCCAGCTTAGGCAAACTATAGCGATGTAAAATTCCCTTCAGAAAACTAGAGAGATTCATGAGCACATTAGCGATTGCCCAAACTCAAATTAAACAAATGTTATCTATGCAGGACGCAATGAATTCACGCGTTAGCGACACATGGCGTGACAATGGCTACGAATGGTATCGCGCTATTTGGGTTGAATGTGCAGAAATGTTAGACCACCACGGCTGGAAATGGTGGAAACATCAAGAAATTGACGTACCACAAGTTCAGCTTGAGCTTGTTGATATTTTCCACTTCGGCTTAAGCTTGCGCTTAATGACAGGTGCGAGTGTTGATGATATTGCTCAAACGCTTGCCGCAGAACTTGCTGAAAACAGTAGCGAGTCAGATTTCAAAATTGCACTTGAATCATTAGCGTCGGCAGCAGTAACTAATAAAGCATTTGATGCAACCGCATTTACCGACTGCATGCGTCTAATGAATATGGATTTAGACGAACTATTCCGTCAATACGTCGGTAAAAACACATTAAATTTCTTCCGCCAAGATCACGGCTACAAAGAAGGCACCTACATTAAAGTCTGGAACGGTAAAGAAGATAACGAAGTGTTAGCAGACGCTGTAAGCACATTAGACAGCAGTGCTGAAGATTTCCAACAGCAAGTTTATCAAGCACTTAAGGCAAACTACCCAGGTTAATTAGTCCTTAAAAATTCATCCATAAATCTCTGGCACAAATTCTGCTTTTAAAGGGTAAACCGAGGTATCGCCAAAATACCGTCAAGAATTTGTAATGCTGGAGATGTATATGGAGCTTATCCTTTTCGCTTTAATTAGCTTAATTGCCATTGTGGCGATGTTAGCCAGTCGTTTAACAGACAATAGCTTTCCATTCCCGTTTGATAGTAAACAAGCCGTTTATACCCCTGCTGAAAAGAACTTTCAGAATTTGGTGGAAAAAGCACTCGGTGCTGAATACCGAGTACTCAACCGTGTTGCATTAGGTGATATCGTCAACATCCGTAAAGGGGTATCAAAAAAAGCAACTCAAACCGCACTGAGCAACGCTAACAGCAAATACTTAGACTTTGTCATTTGTCATCGTGAAACAATGCGCTTGCTAGGTGCAGTTGACCTGGTCGATACTAAAGGTAAAGGCTACAAAGTTAAAAAAGACTGGTTTGTTAGTGGCGCACTAGAAGCTGCTTCGATTCCACATGTGCGTATTAAAGTTAAGCCTAATTACAGTGTTGACGAAATTCGCGCTTGTTTGGGTAGCAAAATCCTAGGACGCAGCCACAAGGTAGAACCTACAATGAAAGGCCGGGTTATTCCTGCTCCTCTAGTTAAGGCGCGCCCGCGTAATACTGGTGCCATCACACAGGCAGCTGCCAAAGAAATGGCACAACCTTTGTCGCCACAAGCAACACAACAGTCTCCACGTTTAGGTCGTCCGCAAGTGGCTGCATTACCTCATTAAAGAGCTAATCGTTTAAACTATAATTACCAATACACAAGGCACTTCACAACAAGTGCCTTGTTTTATTTTACGCTCTCTAAACGAATACCAATAAGTAAAAATGCAAACAAAGGTCAACAGGTCCTAATGCGTGTTAATTTAATCTTAGTCACGTATAATTCCTTTGTTTATCTTCATTTATCCTAGCGAGAACTTTATGAAAGCAGGAATTATTGGCGCAATGGAGCCAGAAGTAGCAATTTTGAAAGCTGCTTTAGAAAATCCAACTTCAACGACTCACGGTGGTTTTGAGTTTCATCAAGGCACTTTAAACGGTACTGATGTTGTTATCGTACAGTCAGGTATTGGTAAGGTAGCTGCAGCCCTAGCTACTGTTTTACTTATCGATAAGTTTGCCCCTGATTATGTTGTTAATACGGGCTCTGCCGGTGGCTTTGACCAATCATTAAAGGTTGGCGACGTTGTGGTAAGTTCAGAAGTACGCTATCACGACGTAAACGTAACCGCTTTTGGTTATGAGATTGGCCAATTACCAGCAAACCCTGCTGCCTTCATTCCTCATCCAGTACTTGTTGAAGCGGCTAAAGAAGGTATTGCTAAACTGGAAGGCATCAACACTCTGGTTGGCCTAATCACAACGGGCGATACCTTTATGACAGCTGATGAAGACATCGCCAAAGCACGTGCAAACTTCCCAACAATGGCGGCAGTAGAGATGGAAGGCGCAGCGATTGCGCAGACTTGCCATCAGTTTGATATACCATTCGTGGTTATTCGTTCAATGTCAGATATTGCAGGTAAAGAGTCACCAACGTCTTTTGAAGCATATCTAGAAACTGCTTCCGTAAATTCGTCAAAACTAGTGACCAACATGTTGGATTCACTTAAAGACAAATCACTGAATTAATGCCAGATTTTTTGCCTGAATTGTTGCCTTTACCACCACTATTTCACGGCCTTTTAATGCTGGTGGTGGTTATGGCAATTAAAGCAGGGCTGCAACGTTTAGCTCCTCATGAGCCATGGACTTTCTTTAATTTTTTCTGTCGCCAGTTAGCGGCAAAAGTAAATAAAGCGGAAAATGGAACGAAGCAGCAAACCATCTCCGGTTTTATTTCTGTCTTAATCACCTTTACGCCACTTTGGGTGATTCTTTGGTTATTTGCTGATTTCGTCGAAGTTGCCTTCTTGTGGGAAGGCTTACTACTCTATTTTGCCCTCGGTAATTTAACGCTTAAACCCCGCGCCACTAAAATCGCAACGGCTATCACAAACAGCAATAATTATTTAGCTAAGGAAACCCTTCAACCTTTGGTGCTTAGGGAAACTCAAAGGCTCTCCGCGATGGGGATTGCTAAAGCGACGATTGAAATGCTGATCCTGCGATCTCTCCAACAACACATAACCGTCGCGTTTATCTTTCTCATCGGTGGTGGCTTACCCGCAATTAGCTATCGCTTATTACTTGAAATGCACTATGCATGGAACCCTAAGCTACCGCAATTACGATCATTTGGGCGCTTTGTTGGCGCATTAGTCCAGCTAATACTCTGGTTACCAAGTCGATTAATACTGATTTGTGGCTTAATTCTATCTTTCGGGCAACAGTCGACATTACTCTGGCGCTTGAGCTTACCTGTTTTTTTCACCTTATCCTCTCAGCCACTCGTGCAGTTTTTCGCACTCGCGATGAATATTCGCCTCGGCGGCGTTGCCATGTATGAAGGTGTCAAACTAAGGCGAGAGGAGAGTAACTCGAACGGCAGACAACCCGAGCCCAAAGATATTGTCCATGCTTATCGATTTATTAATCGCATTTACACTCTTATTGTCATTGGCGTCGTAGGTCTTTATCTACTAGCATGGGTAGCGAGTTTACAGGCGTAGCGCATAAGAGCTTTTTGACCTTTTTACTAACGGGAATACTACTATGATTGAAACAATAAATTCACATCTCCTTGCAAAACCTATCGCAAGAGCGCGTGCCATGGCGAGCGGCTTACAAAACTTAATGTTGGCCATTGCTCTTTGCTTCGTTTTCTTTTCAACACAAGCTATTAGCGGCGAGCCGAAAGCGAGACCAACCATTAGCCAAACGCAATTATTATCGATCATTAATGCACCTAGCTCGTCACCTTACCTTTTGTTAGATGTCCGAAGCGATAACGAATACAAAGATGGTCATATCGATTCCGCCGTTAATATTAGCCATAGCACACTAGCAGGCAAATTAAACGCGCTACCAAAAGACAAATCAGCCTTAGTCGTTGTGTATTGTCGCTCAGGTCGTCGAGCAGCAATGGGTGAGCAAATTTTAAGAGACAATGGCTATACCAACGTTTGGCATTTAGAAGGCGATATAAAAGGCTGGCAAGCAAGTGATTTACCGCTGGTCAGCAAGAACTAACGCTGCACAAGCTTTTGTTGAAAAGAAAGCAATAAAACCATAAAAAACATAAAACCATAGTAGTGACAAAGAACACTCCCCTATAACCGATTTATTATTCTGGCTCGATATCTTTGGCATTGTTGTATTTGCACTTTCAGGTGCATTGATGGCAGGGCGATACCAATTAGATCCTTTCGGCGTTGTCGTATTGGCTGCGGTTACCGCGATTGGTGGCGGCACTATTAGAGATATGATCTTAAATACCCCAGTCTTTTGGGTTGAACAGAGCTATTACCTTTCAATTATTACGGTAACCGCCCTACTCACTATTATTTTCATCCGCAAACCTAAGCTTGTGCCAAAGCGCTTTTTGCTGGTTGCTGATGCCTTTGGTTTAGCACTTTTTGCGGTCGTAGGTACTGAGAAAGCTTTGAGTTTAGGAGCGCCTATTGCAGCAGCAGTTGTATTAGGTACGATCACCGCTGTTGCTGGCGGTATGATTAGAGACGTATTGTGCAATGTAATCCCAATGATTTTACGCCAAGAAATTTACGCTACAGCGGCAATGCTTGGCAGCGTTCTTTTTGCGCTGTTGCATTGGTGGGGAGTAGCCGCGACCTCGGCGACACTTATCGCCGTATCTGGCGCGTTAATTCTGCGTCTGGCAGCTATTTATTGGAAGTTATCGCTACCGGCGTTCCAGATGCCAGAGCAAGACTAGGTGAGGTTAAAGTTGGTGACACAGGGGTTGGCAAGGCTATGCCTCAATGCCCCACCCGTCGTTGTAACCTTTGAATTTTGACGCTAACTGCTCAAACTCAGCTTCCTGAGCGACAATACCATCATAGCTTGGCACCATATTCACACTGCAGTCTACGTCCCATACGTTTGGGGTTTCAGTATCAGGGTGAATACTCACTTTCATTGTTGGAGCAACGTCTGCTAAGTGATCCACTAACGCTTGCGCTTGCGCTTGCTGCTCAAACAACTGGAAAAATACCACTTCATGCATCACGCTCAGATCAATCCCTGCTGCTTGCATTTCTTGCAGTACGTTACCAGTTTCGTCGTTTGGAAAAGCCATAGTGTTACTCTCAAATATCAATTGCTGGGCATTATAAATGTCGAGCCGTACTAATGCATCTGTTTCTTGAGCATCTCTTTCTTACATACCACTTCTTTAGCGCGCACTTGTTTTGATGATATTACTCAATAGTACAAATATTGTGATGGCAAACCAGCGACAAGTCTTCAGCACGTTCCTCGCAAGCTTCACTAGGGCTACCAAAATTCAGCTTAGCCAGCTGACTTTCACCGATCGCATTAACCGACACTACGCAGCCCAACTCAATATTTTTAGTGTCAACAAGGCGACATTGGCTGACATCAGTGCATACCAGATTGTTGACAATTATTTGTCGAATTTCTGTTAAGTTTTGTTGCCAACTAACCGCTGCTTCTAATCGTCGTTGGTATCGATTAGCACTCTGTTGAGATTCACTTTCAAAGTCTTCTTTCAAAGACAACTGATGCGATCGAGCTTGCGCTATTCCTTGATTAGCTTGCTGCTGTTGCTGACGAGCTTGCTCAAGCTCTGCTTTGTATTCCCTAGTTTGTTGCTCATTTTCCTTTAGCAGGTAACCAAGTAGCAATAAGATAAGAAGCAACATGGTGAAACCCGCACAAGCAATAACCAGCCACTTGAAAAGTATTTTCAACGCATTTGGCTGAGCGTTTGAGTGTGAATCTTCATTTTCATGACTGCTCATAGTTTGCTTCGCATTAGTGAGTTAATTTTTGGAGGTGTAGACCGGCCAAGTATGTTGTTTAGCGGCTAAGACTTAGCTGACCTAGCATGTTATTGACAGCAGCGATAATTTTGTCATTAGCTTCTAGGCTAGTATCTTTTGGATCAATACCTAAATACTGGCTTGCTCGCCAAATAGAGCGACGGCTATTGGGTTTAACAATATCAACGATAAGGCTGCCATTTTCGTATGATAAACCGTCAGATTTCTCACCGCTTTCTGAGTGAATTAAACAGTATGAACAATAATTAACGGCGCGATTATATCGTTTAAGTGCTTGTTGTGGAGATTCCAAACCAGAGGGCTTGAACATGCCTGAAGAAGATTCACGCTCACCCTTAGCTCTTCGTTCGCCATTGCCTTGGCGCTGGCCTCGCCCTTTTCCCTGTTGTGCTCTTTCGCGAAGTAGCTCTAATCCAGCAGCCTCTTTGACCCAGAAGTAAGTAACAACAATGTCGGCCGTTTCTGTAGGGTTTAACGTTAAGCCTTGACCATCAAGCGCGCTTTCAATTGCCATTTCAACGCCATTGCGGGTTACATGCCCTAAGCTTTGAATCTCATAAAAGCCATCACTGCGTGCAAAAAAGCCATAACTCTCGATAGTCGAAAAGTCGAATAGCGCTTGATATTTTACTTCAGCATCAGGTTTGCTGGCGCACCCGAAAAGCATAAGAGAAAATGACGCAATAACAATTAACAGGCGAATAAACAAAGGTAAGTACTCGTTAGCATTATTTAATTAGTTAGCCTAACGGTACGGTCAAAAATTACAAGCGGGAAAGAAGGTACGTAAGAAAATAAAAAGCCAGCAAACGCCGGCTTTTTAAGATTTACAATTCAAGGGCAGAAACTAGGCAGTAGTGACTCGAGCAAATTTGCGTTTACCTACTTGGTAAACTGCGGTTACACCGCTCTCAATGCGTACTTTGTTATCTGCTACTTTTTCGCCATCGATCTTTGCTGCGCCTTGCTTGATCATTCGCATTGCTTCAGACGTACTCGCTACAAGACCGGCCTCTTTTAATAAGTTCGCAATTGCGATTTCACCGTCTGTTGTATCAACCGTAAGTTCAGGCATTTCGTCAGGCATAGCACCTTTTTGGAAGCGATTGATAAACTCTTGATGCGCAGCATCAGCAGCAGCTTCATCGTGGAAGCGAGCAATAATTTCTTTTGCTAACGCAATTTTTACATCGCGCGGATTAGCACCGTCTGCAATTTGCTGTTTGAAATCTTCAATGTCAGCAATTGGACGGAAGCTTAGCAAGTCATAGTAACGCCACATTAAGTCGTCTGAAATTGACATAATTTTGCCAAACATTTCTGACGGTGCATCTGTGATACCAATGTAGTTACCCAGTGACTTAGACATTTTTTGAACACCGTCCAAACCTTCAAGCAATGGCATCATTAATACGGTTTGTGGTCGCTGACCTTCAGACTTTTGTAATTCACGACCCATCAATAGGTTAAACTTCTGATCGGTACCACCTAGCTCTACGTCAGATTCTAAAGCAACTGAATCCCAACCTTGCACTAGTGGATACATAAATTCATGAATCGCAATCGACTGACCATTTGCATAACGCTTTTTAAAGTCGTCACGTTCCATCATGCGAGCAACCGTTTGACGAGCAGCAAGCTTTAACATGCCATCGGCGCCTAGTTTTTCCATCCATGTTGAGTTGAACTCCACACGTGTTTTTTCAGGATCTAAAATCTTAAAGACTTGCTCTTTGTACGTTTCAGCATTGGCAAGCACATCTTCTTTCGATAGTGGCTTACGCGTAACATTCTTACCCGTAGGGTCGCCGATAAGACCTGTGAAATCACCGATAAGGAAAATCACTTCGTGGCCTAATTGCTGAAATTGACGAAGCTTATTAATAAGAACTGTATGACCTAAATGCAGATCTGGCGCTGTTGGATCGAAGCCAGCCTTGATTTTCAAGGGTTTACCTTGCTTTAATTTTTCTAACAGTTCATCTTCAAGCAAGATTTCTTCTGCACCGCGTTTAATTTCGGCAAACGCTTGGCTGACATCTGTCATGTAACTAGCTCCAAATCGGTCAATTAGTAGATAAATAAGACGCCGATTCTACTGTAAAATAAGCACTGGATAAAACCCCGATACTGCTTATCTCGATTTTTTTTGTTATAGTGAATTCACTAAGGTTGTCGTAGATTGAAGTTTTGAGCAGTATTTATCTGAAAAATATACAAAAATTATATTTATCTCTCCCTAAACAGCATCAGATTATTATTACGGTAATAACTGGCTTATTGCTGTTGTCTTTGCTTGTTCCATCAGAAAAAGCAACTGCCAGTAAACAAACTAACTCGCTAGAGATAGGCAAACGATATCAAGTCACTACGCAAGGCACCGAGCTGGTTGAAATTGGTCAGTCGACTGACAGTGCTAGTGCAATGCCTACTCAAGAAGCGACAAAAGCTAGCACCGAAGATTTCGTCGCCTTAGATGTTAAAGACGCGCCTACCGAGATCGACCAGTCTCTACTAGAGTCGACAGAGCCTGAGCTTGATTGGCAAACCGCCAAGGTTAAAAGTGGTGATTCGTTAGCAAAAATATTTAAACGCTTGGGTTACAGTGCACGTACGACACATGATGTGGGTAAAGCCAGTAAGCAACTTAAAAAACTTAACGTTGGTGATACGCTGCGTATCGCTAAAGATGCTGAAGGAAAGCTAGTCGCTCTTGAGTACCCGCTGACTCGCATCAAAACATTACATGTCGACTTTATCGATGGCGAGTACAAAGAACACTTCACAGAGAAAACAGTAGAAACGCGCGAAACCTTTGCTCATGGCATGATCAATTCAAGTTTCTGGAATGCAGGTATTGCAGCTGGCTTGGACGATAGCCAAATCATTTCATTAGCGAATATTTTTGGTTGGGATATCGATTTCGCACTCGATATTCGTAAAGGAGATAGCTTCCACGTTGTGTATGAAAATCGCTACATTGACGGGGAGTATATCGGTCCGGGCAAAATTCTTGCGGCTGAGTTTGTAAACCAGAACGAAGAATTTAAAGCGATACGCTTCTCAGATGACGAATACTACACGCCAGATGGAAAGAGTATGCGTAAAGCGTTCTTGCGTGCTCCAGTAAACTTCAGATACATCAGTTCGAACTTTAAGCCACGCCGCTTCCACCCGATTCAAAAACGCTGGAAGGCCCACAATGGTACAGATTATCGTGCAGATACAGGAACGCCTGTTGTAGCAGCTGGTAACGGTAAGGTAACTCACTCTACTTACAACAAATACAACGGTAACTACGTGTTTATTCAGCATGGTGACGGCATTGTCACCAAGTACCTACATTTTTCAAAACGTGCTGTGAAGAAAGGGCAACGTGTTAAACAGGGACAAGTTATTGGTTATGTAGGCTCTACGGGGATGTCTCAAGCGCCTCACTTACATTATGAGTTCCTGGTTAATGGCGTTCACAGAAACCCACGTACGGTAAAATTACCCGATGCTCAGCCAATTGCGAAAAAGTACAAGCAAGAATTTTTAACGCTTGCTAATCAACGCGTTAAAGAGCTAAATGGCTCGAAAAAAGCATTACTGGCGATGCAAACCAACAACAACGACGGTTAACTATAGATAGTGGCCAGCTACTACCTAGGTTTGATGTCAGGCACTAGTGCAGATGGTATCGATATCGCGCTAGTCGACTTCTCAGACGATGCTAAACCTCGCTTAGTCGCCAGTCATTACGAGCCCTATAACCAAGAAATTCGAGAAAGTATCACCCGACTTTATGTCAGCGGTTCTGATGAAATAGAACATATGGGCAGGCTAGATAAGTTGCTTGCAAATGAGTTCTCACATGCCGTTCAGGAGATTCTATCTAAGCAAAACCTAGCATCCAAAGACATTCAAGCCATTGGTAATCACGGGCAAACTATACGTCACCGTCCAAAGCCAAGCCAAAGCCCAAGCAACGGCATTAATTCCGATGCTTTTACACTACAAATTGGTTGTAGTCAGACGCTAGCTTGTTTAACAGGTATTCCTGTTATTAGTAAGTTCCGTGATAAAGACATTGCGTTGGGCGGACAAGGGGCCCCCTTAGTACCAGCCTTCCACCAACAGTTGTTTACACAAAGTGAACGAGACAATGTAGTACTTAACATTGGTGGCATCGCAAATCTCACTTTTCTGCCCGCAGCGTCCACGGCAAAGTCAACTCAGAGCGTTACAGGCTTTGACACAGGCCCCGGTAACTGCTTACTAGATGATTGGTATTCTCAACATCACTCTGACGATAATCACTATGATCGAAACGGCGATTGGGCATCAAAAGGTAATTTGATACCAGCGCTATTAGATACGATGTGTGCTGACCTTTATTTCCAACAACCGGCCCCTAAAAGCACGGGAAGAGAAATTTTCCACTTAGATTGGCTGACAAATAAAATAACGTTGGCCGGTTTAACGTTGCCATTGCCCCAAGATATTCAAGCGACATTGCTTGCGCTTACGGCCAACACCATTGCAAACGATATAAAGTCGTTATCAACAAATGCTAATGTTTGGTTGTGTGGAGGCGGTAGACATAACACCACCCTTATAAATGCGTTAAGACGAGAACTCATTTCAGAACCTAGCGAAAGCTCAAACGCTATCTATCAAATCGCTAGCATTGACGATATCAATATTGACGGCGACAACCTAGAAGCAATGGCATTTGCATGGCTTGCCTATGCATATCAAAAAAATATTTTTAGTAACATGCCAAGCGTTACGGGGGCTAGAAAAAGTACGACACTCGGTGTACTTTTTAATCCCTAGTTTATCACTAAATTTACCCTCGCAAGGTTCAAAATTCCCTCTATACTAAATTCGAGAGTTCAGTCTGGTGACACTAAAGTCATCAGCTACTTTACAACAATTTTGGCGCATATCTCTGCAGTACAAAGCAAAAGGTGATTAAATATTGAACTATAAATACAACACTATATCTAAGCTTTTGCGCCTTTGTATTAATTGGTTGAAATTTAGGAGGAGTAATGGAGTTTAACGATATTCATATTGGCATGAAGTGCGGAAGTAAAAAAGGAAGCGGCACAGTTACTTGGATAGATGGCTCTACGCGCACCGTATACATGGCGGATACAGAAAACAATAGTAGTTTCGAAGTCAATTTTGAGGAGCTGATTGAAGATCCTCAAGCTCATAATAAACATGACACCTACTATTAAGCGGTAAATTTCGAATAAAAAGGCTCCCACGGGAGCTTTTTTATTGTCTTAAGATTAATCCCCTTCCTCAAAAAGCGATTTCGCTTTATTACTAAAAATACTTAAAACTTAATTTCCTTTAACAATAAGCACTTAAAAATTTGGCTTAAAATAAACATTGAAAGCAATTTAAATAATAACTATTATCACTTGTGTTAATATTAGTAAGAGATGGTTATGTACGTTTGTATCTGCAAAGGCATTACAGATAAACAAATTAAACAGATGGTGATCGAACACGGTGTTGGCTCAATTCGTGAGTTGAAACAACGTTTAGACGTCGCTTCTCAATGTGGTACCTGCGTAAAACTAACACAGCAAGTTATCGATAATACGATTATTGACGAAAACCTTTTTAAGGATGTTGGTTAATATTTAGTTCAATAAAACTAAACGTACTAGCAATCATTATCATTTACAATCGTTTGATTTAATTAGCTTTTTTTTGCAAAAGTTAATTTTCTTTCTATACTGACAATGTTCATTATTTACACAGGACATTGTTATGAAAACTACAACTGAGCTGATAGCAACCTTGAACAAAGTGCTAACCTCAGAACTTACCTCGATTAATCAATACTTTCTGCATGCACGTATCTATAAAAACTGGGGCTTTTCTCAGCTTAATGATAAGTGTTACAAGAAATCAATTCTCGATATGAAGCAGGCAGACAAAATTATCGAGCGAATTTTATTCTTAGAGGGATTACCCAATCTTCAGCAACTTGGACAACTTGCTATTGGCGAAGAAACACCTGAAATGCTGGAGTGCGATTACAAATTCGAGCTCAATCAACGTTCCGTATTGCAAGAAGCAATAGCTTTTTGTGAACAAGTGCAAGATTTTGTCAGCCGAGACATGCTAACAGAAATACTCGAAGGTGAAGAAGAACACATCGACTGGATTGAAACTCAGCAATATCAAATTGAGCAGATGGGTCTTGAAAAGTATCTTCAAGCGCAGCTATAGGAGAATCAAACATGAAAGGTAATAGTGACATCATTGCAGGCTTGAACCAGTTGTTAGCATTTGAATTAGCAGCAATGGACCAATATTTTATTCATTCACGTATGTATCACGACTGGGGCTTTCAAAAGCTCTTTGAACGCATAGATCACGAGTTTGATGATGAGAAAGGACACGCCTCTCTGCTTATCGAGCGTATTCTTTTTTTAGAAGGTACGCCCGACATGACCACTCGTGAAGGCATTGTTATCGGTAAAGAAGTTCCCGAAATGCTCGCTAGTGACTTGCGCGTTGAATACGCGGTAGATGAAAAACTCAAAGAAGTGATGGCTCTTTGTGAGAAAGAGCAAGACTATGTTTCACGCGATATGCTGCAAACACTTATAAATGA
Source organism: uncultured Thalassotalea sp. (assembly GCA_947492575.1). GTDB lineage: Bacteria > Pseudomonadota > Gammaproteobacteria > Enterobacterales > Alteromonadaceae > Thalassotalea_F. Next base: position 134,468 of record CANLNK010000001.1, on the reverse strand, counting down.
CACCGAATCTGATCACGCATTCTGGTTAGAACAGCAGCTAGGTTTAATCGACAAGATAGGATTGAGTAATTATCTGCAATCACAGATGTAATGAAGCGCCGAAAGGCGCTTTTTTTCTACTATTTTGGTTACTTTAAGCGATTAATTGTCAATTTAACGGTTTGATCATACCGAGAACTGTGAGCGCATCGAACTCTGCTTTAACACTGGCAATAAACTCCGGGTCAGTGTCCAAGTTGGCGGCGATGTAAAAATCCAACACCTGATTTAGACTTGATGTAACTTCAAGTGGAGATTTACGAAAATGTAATTCTGAAGCGATACTGCGAACGGAGTAGTCATTCATATAAATTGAATCAACCCTTCCTTTTAACACCATTTGAAACGCGGCATCGTAGGTATTTGTTATGGTGAGGTTAACTCCCTCTCTAAAGCCTATTTGCCTCAATAAATCTGCCTCTACAGTTCCCCTAACCACAGATACCGTTTGATTAAATGGGCTCTCGTTGAGAATGGTGGAATGCGACGTGTCCGATTTTAGACCGTAGAAGTGATACTTAACTTGTTTAAGCTTCGCAACCCAAATAAATTTATCTTCTCGCATTGGGCTTCTCGCAATCGAATAAATAAAGGTATTAGGTGTGGTTAACGCTACTCTATATGCTCTCACCCAAGGTAAGAGCTCAATTTCTGTTTCAAATTCTAATCGTGTAACTAACTCGGCGACTATATCATGCGAATATCCACCGACTAATATTCCTTTGTCATTAACGACCTGAAACGGCGGCAACTCTTCCGTGACAAATTTAACTTTTTCAGCATTCAAAGAAAATGACACTAAAAGAGCTAACCAAATCAACTTCATACTGCACTCGACCAATTAACTATCCTCTACTTGAAGCTAGCCATTAAAGTGCTATTTCGCAACTAAAGCGTAATCAAAAGCGCTATTCAGTATGCACTACATCGTATTCATTGGGTCCATTAAAACAAAAAACCCGCTGAAGTAGCGGGTTAATCTTTATATTTACACTTTTAAGTAAAACGTACTCGCTAGAACGGGATGTCGTCGTCAAAATCGATAGTAGGCTCTTGTGGGTTAACCTTAGGTGCATTTTGTTGCGCTGGTGCTTGGTTGAAGCCACCTTGCTGTTGCGCTGGTGCTTGATTGAAGCCACCTTGCTGTTGCGCTGGTGCTTGATTGAAGCCACCTTGCTGTTGCGCTGGTGCTTGGTTGAAACCACCTTGCTGTTGCGCTGGTGCTGCTTGATTGAAACCACCTTGCTGTTGCGCCGGTGTTTGGTTGAAACCACCTTGCTGTGCAGCTGGCTTGTTAAAACCACCTTGCTGTGACTGATTAAAACCAGCACCTTGACCTTGCTGTTGGAAACCACCGCCCTGCTGACCACGAGAGTCTAGCATTTGCATATCGTTAACGATAATTTCAGTCGTGTACTGATCTTGGCCTTGCTGGTTCTGCCACTTACGTGTTTGTAAGCGACCTTCTAAATATACTTTTGAGCCTTTCTTCAAGTACTCACCAGCAATTTCTGCTAGGCGTTGATACATTACAATGCGATGCCATTCAGTTTTTTCTTTTTGCTCGCCCGATTGCTTGTCTTTCCAAGTTTCACTTGTTGCTACGGTGAAATTTGCCACTGCGCCGCCGTTTGGCATAAAACGAACTTCAGGATCTTGTCCTAAATTACCAACAATAATTACTTTATTAATACCACGACTGGCCATGTATGTTTCCTATTAAACGTTAGCAGTAACATCAAATTACTGACGACCCCAGCCAATACAGACAAACTTTGGCGGGATTAAAATTGATCATTTGAGCTGATCGATTCTACCACTGTGTTACAACATTCGGTAGTAGAAAATTCTTTAGGAACTAAGAAATATTAGCTAACTTCTTCAAACAAATGTTGATTTAATGTTTCTCGAATTTTATCAGGAATCTGCGCCGTTTTTTGAACGCGGTAGTCAAAATGTACCATCACGGCAGTGCCTGACGCGACGCGCTTGCCCTGCTGCCACAACTCTTGGAAGACATCAAAAGAGCTGCCACCAATTCGGCTAATAAAAGTCCGTACTTCCATATCCAATCCGTAGAACATCTGCGCTTCAAAATCGACATTGATTTTGGCTAAGATCAATGGCCAATTTTTAAGATCCAATTCAGGTGTAAACAACTTAAAGACTGGCGTTCTTGCCCCTTCAAACCAGATTGGCACCATCGTGTTATTAATATGCCCGAGCGCATCGGTATCACTAAATCTCGGGGAGATATTCTCTGAAAACATATATTTAAATCCTGCTATTTCTAACTAAAACGAAAACTTTGGTCGTTTTTACTAGGTATTTAGTCGTAATCCACTATTGTTTTTATCTTGGGTTAAGTAAAGTACTTTTACGATAAAAACCCGAGTAAGCCTTTATGAAACAACTACTTTTACTGCTAAGTATTATGCTTAGCTTATCTGCTTTCGCTGGCCCTGGAGCCAAAGCACCTGACAAAGACCGCGGCGAAGGTCCATACAAGCGGCTGATTTTGCGTGGCGGTATTATGGTTAACGGGGAAGGTGCTCCAGCACAAGGTCCTGTCGATATCGTAATTGAAAATGACCGTATTAAGCGCATAGTCAGTGTTGGGCACCCTGGCGTACCGATAAAGCAGGACAGACGCCCAAAAGCGAAAGCCGGCGATAAAGAAATCAATGTAGAGGGTCAATATATCTTACCAGGCTTTATTAACATGCATGCACATACAGGTGGCAGTGCAGATAATATTCCTGCTGAATATGCGTTAAAACTTTGGTTAGCACATGGCATAACCACGGTGCGTGAGGCTGGCAGTTTTAATGGCGTAGACTGGGTTATGGATCACGTTAAACGCAGTAATGACAACTCTATCGTAGCACCACGTATCATTCCCTATGTAGGGTTTGGCATGGGGCAAAAGGAACCGATTACGACTCCAAAACAAGCGACCCAATGGGTAAAAAACATTGCCAAGAAAGGTGCAAAAGGCATTAAGTTTTTTGGTGCTCCACCAGAAATCATGAAAGCAGCGCTTGATGAAGCTAAGAACCAAGGCTTAGGCAGTATGATGCACCACGCACAGCTCGAAGTTACCAACATGAACGTCGTCAATTCGGCGCGCTTAGGACTTACTTCTATGGAACACTGGTACGGCTTACCAGAGGCGCTTTTTGAGCACCAACATATTCAAAACTATTCGCCAGATTACAACTATAACAATGAACAAGACAGATTTGGCGAAGCAGGCAGGCTTTGGGACCAAGCCGCTAAGCCAAACACGGAAAAGTGGGAGTCGGTTCGCGATGAATTGCTTGCGCTCGATTTTACATTAAATCCAACGCTGACCATTTACGAAGCAAGTCGTGACCTAATGCGTGAGATGAATGCTGACTGGCATGAGGAATACACACTTCCAACACTTTGGAATTTTTTCCAGCCAAGTCGATATGCACACGGTTCCTACTGGTTTGACTGGACAACGGACGACGAAATTGCATGGAAAAAGAACTTTCAGCAATGGATGACGTTCTTAAACGACTACAAGAATCACGGTGGCCGTGTAACCACAGGTGAAGATGCTGGCTACATTTTCAAGATCTACGGTTTTGGCTATGTCCGAGAGCTTGAATTATTACGTGAAGCTGGCTTTAACGCTTTAGAAGTTATTCAATCGGCTACTATAAACGGTGCTGAGGCTTTGGGTATGGCTGATGATATTGGTTCAATCCGTATTGGAAAGAAAGCGGACTTAGTTATCGTTGCTGAGAACCCACTGCGCAATTTCAAAGTGTTATACGGCACAGGGCATTTTAGGCTAGATGAAAATAACAAACCAATCCGTTCAGGAGGCGTTAATTACACAATCAAAGACGGTATTGTCTATGACGCCAAAGCACTGCTAAGTGATGTTCGTGAAATGGTAAAAGCGGCGAAATTAGAGGCTAACTAGAACATTTAAAGCAAAATAAAAAAGGGGCTTATTGCCCCTTTTTTATATTCAGTTAGTCAAATCTAAATTAGAAGTGCACTACCACACCGGCAAACACGCCTTTGAATTCAATATCTGTGTATAAGTCACTTAGGTCTTCTAATTCTAACTTAATCGAGCGATAACCTGCTGTTAAGTTTACGTCGACAACGAAATTGTCTACTAGCTCGTAGCTTACACCGGCTTGGTAGTCATATAGGGTGTGATCATCAATTGACAAGAAGTTGCCTTCAGCAAATAGGTTAAAGCCAGTAAATGGCAAGCCAACCATTGTCGATGCATAAAGCATTGGTACAAATTCAGAAACTGATAAATCACCCGTTAGGGTCACTGTGCTAGAGCCACCATTTTGATCTGTTACCGTTGATGTTGATGTCACCGCGATATCCCCATCAAAATCACGAGCTGTCAAACCAAAATCGAAAGTGAATAAGCCATTGTCGAATAGTTCGTAGTAAAGCGTGTAATCAGTGTATGTCATGTCAAACACTGCATTAACATTGCTGCCAGCTGCGAAAGTTTCATCACCAAATTCAAACTCTTGAGTAAGTGAGCTCATACCCGTTGTATCTAACGTAGTATGCGCAATTTTCGCATTAGGAATTAACGGAATAGGATGTTCAAAAGCAACGAAGAAGCTACCTTGCTGTTCATCTTCAAAGTTAAACTCAGCTAAGTCGCCGTTTTCACCCAAAAGACCCGTTGCCTCGTTATTCCAATATTGTCCACCAATGTATAAGCCCAACACGTCAGCACATGCGCTTGTGGAAAGAAGTGCTGCAGTAGTTGCTGCTAAAATCTGTTTTTTCATTATTTAACCTTGGCTAAGTAGCTCGTTTAAGTCGATAAGTGCAGCGTTTGCACGAGAAATATAATTTGCCATGACCAGTGAGTGATTGGCTAACATACCAAACCCATCACCATTCAAAATCATTGGGCTCCATAAGCTTTGTTGGCTCGCTTCAAGCTCGCGAATAATTTGTTGTACGCTAACCTTGGCATTTTTCTTTTCAAGCACGTCATTAAAGTCAATTTCCACGGCTTTTAAGAAATGAAGCAATGCCCAACAAGCGCCACGAGCTTCGTAGAATTCGTTATCTAATTGCCACCAACTTGTCTTAATTGCAACATTAGACGCTGTTGACGTAGATTGCTTAGCGGCACTATCGCCGGCAAGATCTGTATTTACAATCTCCCTACCAACACTTGCACTCAAACGTTGTGAGTAACTGCCTAAACGCTTCTCTACTTCGCTTAACCATGCTCTTAAGTTGTCAGCGCGAGCATAAAACTGTGAGTTCTGGTTGGTAATATCTGCAAGCTCGTTGCGATATAAATAAAGTTCATTTATCGCCTTTTGGTATTCGCCTTCAGCTGATGGAATAACCCAACTTGTGTGGTCGATATTAAGTTGCGGCTGTGCCGTTTTAAGGTGCTGATTCTCTACTGATTGTGATTGTGAGCGGCTAAACTCTTGTCTCATCACAAGCGCCATATCGCGAATCATTTCCAACGCACCAAACTCCCATGAAGGAATGTTATCTAGGAATACTGAAGGAGGTAATGCATCATTTGCTAAGTAACCACCAGGTTTATTTAATAGTGTTTCGGTAACGCGAATTAATGCGGTGGTCGTCGTGTAGCCAACAACAGGAGCGACGTTCTCTGCTTGTGCATCTTTGGTAACTTCAGCTTTGATATCAAACGTATCTGGTTCAAAGCTCCAAAATACCCCTAATAGATAAAAAGCAAATACAACTGCACCTATAGCTGCAATAACTGATTTAGCGGAAAAATTTATAGGCATTTTTGACTCCTAGTGATGGTGGTGATGTTTCTTCGCTTTCTTAATGCTTTGTACAGGCAAAGTCACCTTATATTCAAAGTCACCTTCAAATATTAATGTGATGTCTTGGCTTTGGCCTGCTTTTACAGGAGACGAAAGATCAAACAACATTAAGTGCAGTCCCATTGGTTGTAATACAACATTATCGCCCGCAGCAATATCGATATGACTTTTTTGACGCATTTTCATCATACCGTCAGCCATAATGTGCTCGTGAATCTCTATTCTAGGGATAGTATCACTCTTAGCGCCAACCAGCTTTAACTCGGATTTTCCGGTGTTACTGATCGTCATATAAGCTGATGTAACCGTATTGCCCGGTATCACTTCACGAACATGACCATCGCTAACAGCAACTTGTTGAGCCATTACCGAAAAGCTAGAAGCAATGAGAAGTAGTGCACTGAATAACGTCGAAAAATTTTTCATCCTGCTATACATCCTTTTGGAGAACTATTATTGTTGAACAAATTCTATTGTAACTAAGCTCTCGCAAAATGGATAACATAATTCTTACCAATCTAGATAATGGTGTGTTTACTATCACATTGAATAGGTTAGACAAAAAAAATGCCCTAACCTCTGCCATGTATATGTCACTAACTGAACACTTTTCCTACGCAAGTGAAAGTGATGATGTTCGTTGCTTAGTCATTCAAGGTAGTGAAAACTGCTTTTGTGCAGGTAACGACCTTGCAGACTTCCTTAACGCAAAATCTGATGAAGAATTACCAGCATTTCAGTTTATCCAACGTCTAGCTAGCTTTGACAAGCCAATTATTGCGGCGGTAGCTGGCGCAGCTGTTGGAATTGGCACTACATTACTGCTTCATTCTGATATTATCGTTGCTGCTGAAAATGCTAAATTTGCACTTCCATTCAGTAAATTAGGACTGTGTCCAGAAGCAGCATCTAGTTACCTTTTACCTCAAATGGTGGGTCACGCTAAAGCCTTTGAATTACTAGTTTTAGGTGACACGTTTGACGCTCAACAAGCGCTATCATTAAACCTTATCAATCAAATAACGTCATCCGAAGCTTTGCTCGACACAGCACAACAATATGCGAAAAAGATAGCCCACTTGCCTTCTGATGCAGTAATGACTTCTCGTGCCTTGATCAAGCAATCGACACAATTAGCCGTAAGCAATGCCATGGCAAAAGAGGCTGATGAATTTGGGCGACTTATGCAAACGCAAGACTGTAAAAATATTCTGCAACAGTTTTTGAGCAAGTCTTAGCGTTTACTTTTAGTGCTTACCGCTTTATTAACGCAGAAACAAAACAGGCTAAAGACTACGTTTCTTAATGAAACTGGGCTTTAGCCATAACATTAGTGATGAACTGTACGCTTAGGGTTTTCCCTTAGTACCAACCAAAGTACTATAGCGATCATAATAATCGGCCAAAATACACCAACAGCCACTAAACCAATACCACCTAAGACAAGCAAACCAGCAAAGATCATAGAGCCAAATACCGTTAGCACAATAGCCAAAGCTACAACCACCAGAACAACAGCGATAAGCGCGGCGAAGCCGATGGTCTTTAGAGGCTCTACTAATTGATCGCCCATGTAGATATCTACATCAAACAAATCTAGCACGCTAACACCCAATACGTAGGTAATGAACAGTGTTGCAGCGATGGCTAATAATAATGATTTAAAGAATGACATAAGAACTCCCTCTAGCGGTCAACAGTAATTAATTGAACTAATAAGAAATGCGGTTGAGAAAGACAAAGCACATGCTAATGTCTTTCCTCTTTTCTAACGGTTACTGCGTGTTGGAAGTAACATTGCAGCAACGATGTAAGCAACACCGGTAGCTACAGGGAAAGTAATCAGCGCTAAAATAGCTAGGATACGGACAACTAATCTTGGTAAGTTATAGTACTTCGCGATACCAGCACATACGCCTGATAATTTCTTGTGTAATACATCTTTCGTTAATTGTTTTTTCATAAGGTAACCTGGTTGATAGCTCATCTTACTTCTCTCTTTCTAATTCGTTATTAAGTCTCAAAAAGTATCCTTACCTTTTGTTATTTGTATCTACTCGTCCTTGGTTTAACACTTTCGCCTTTTACGTTTTTACGTATTGCGCTAACAATCAGTGAAGCGCCAATAAAAATGGCGACCGGAGCTAAACATATGACGATAAATATCAGCTCAACATCCATGTTCCGGTCTCCCTGCCCTGTGCCTAGCCATTAGCGACTTTTTTCTTTAATGCCTCTAATTCATTGTCTACCGTTTCGTTGCCTTCCAATTCACGGAACTGGCTTTCCAGATCTTGATTTTTAGTCATATCAAAAGCCTCTACTTCTGCTTCAACACGGTCGACTTTTTCTTGGTAGCGCTCAAAGCGAGTAATTGCTTCATCGATGTTGTATTGAGCTGACTTCTCTCGAACTTTCAAGCGAACAACTGCTGACTCTTGACGAAGAAGCAATGCCTCCTGGCGACGCTTAGCTTCATTTAGCTTTTGCTGTAAACGCTGGCTATCTTCCTGAACAGCTGAAAGAAATTCTTCAAGCTTTGCCATTTCATGTTCTAGTTCAGTTAGTTGTTGGTTAGCTTTTTGTTTCTCAGTTAGCGCACTTCGCGCCAAATCTTCGCGACCTTTACTAACAGCTAATTCAGCTTTTTCTTGCCAGTAATCAACGCTTTTTTGCAAGCTTGTTACTTGTCTAGCAAGAGTCTTTTTCTCAGCAATATGTTTTGCTGCCGTTGCACGAACTTCAACTAACGTTTCTTCCATTTCTTGAATAATCAAGCGAATCATCTTTTCTGGCTGCTCTGCCTTATCTAACATGCTATTGATATTGGCATTGATGATATCTGCAAATCTTGTGAACATTCCCATGGTGCTTTCTCCTACTCTTCTTCTGCTTTAATTTCTTCAACTTTCGACGATTCAGCTTGGCTTTCTTTTTCACCTTTTGCTGATTCACTCGCCAATGCTGAGTCATTTGGTTCTGAATTAACCCAGCTCATCGCATCGACTGAAAATGTCTCAATGCTTGATGAGATAGATGTTGCAACTTGCTCGCTAACAGTGCTCATTAACTGCTTCCCCTGAGCTACTACGAATTGAGAAACTACTTGCTCAGTTGATGGTTGTGCTGCCTGTGCTTTACCTGCAGACAAAGCAATAAATAAAGTAGTTACTGCTGCTCCGATAACTTTTTTGTTTAGCTTGTTCATTTCACTTTCCTTTTCTTAGCTAGTTAAACTAGCCACGTTTGAATTAAGTTTGATATAGCTATTACAAGTGATGTGCCAATTAAATAAAAAATTTTAACCCATTGTTTTTATTATTATTTTAAAAAATATAGAATTTAAAGGACACCTCGAGACATAATATGTCGCGCTAGATTATGGTCAAATTAACCACAGATTTGAATAATTTGACCAACACGATTTATTCTTTCCGAAATTACAAATTAGTGTTTGTTTCATTCATCCAAAAGTTGAAATAATCTTAGGTCAAACGAAGAAAGAACTTAAGAAGTAAGTAAGAGATACGTTGGTGTAATACAGAGTCTTTTAAACTGCTCTGTGTGAGATGATTACCGCCCAGTGCGATACTGGATTTAGCGATAGAAGCAATTTAGCAATGCTAGTTCATGTCCCAGGCGAGTATGAGGTTACGAGGTAATACTAGAGAGTCAAAAAACTGTAGAAGGAAGTCGCTGGTTGCTTAGCAAACGGAACTAAGCTTGAACAATGAGACTAGTAGCAAAGAGATATAGCCAATAAAGGTTCGGTTGACAAAAAGTAGGCTAAATGAAAATAGATATTAGGGATATTTGAGGGAAAAAACGGAATGAACGTGGGAAGTGAAATAGACTACAACGACTATTTCACTCTACAGATCCTTGCTCATTAAATCAGTGCTGAACGGTTCATCTTGCTCGAATAATCCGACGATAAATGATGCCATCAGTAACACCAAACCTGGTGCCATCATTACGCCGAATAGTGCGGGTAAACTTAACATAGGTCTACCTCACTATTATTCGCTGTCTTTGTTCTTTTGAGGTGAAGCAGCATGCTTCGCAATCATCGTCTTATCAAAGTTAAAACGAGGAAAGTGAGAACGTAAAGCGAATTGGATATCTTGGTTAACTTGCAATTCAACTGCCTTGCTTACCGCTACATTTTGTTGTTTAACTAAAGCAGCTGCTGTTTGCTCGGCTGATAGCTTTGAACTGATATCAGTGTCGTTAGCAAGTACTGAAGTAGATAAAACAGCGCTTGCTAGTGTTAGTGTGGTTAATAAAGTTTTCATCTTTGGCTCCTTGTGCTTATCCGAACCATTCAAATAAGCGTTGTACTAATTAAGTTGCTTTAACTAGTACAAAGGTTGTGCCAGCCGATGAAAAAAATGTTAACACTTTGTATTACATAGAAATTTAATTTTAAACCTGACAACTCTATTGAAAAGATCTAACACATAAATAACAACTTGTTAGCCTTTTTGACCAAGATTTGGTTTTTTACTCACTAACTATTGGTTAATAAAAATAAGCTCCCAACAATCGACTATTCAGACACCAGGTCAAATGCTTTACGAAGTACGTCTCCGGTTGACTCTGATAAGCCTGCGTGCTCGCTTAAGTAGCGACGGAACTGCTTGGCGCCAGCAAGCCCATTACATAGGCCTAACATATGCCTAGTAACATGTGATGCTTTGGTTTTATCTCCAGATGCTACATGAGCATCTGTATAACTCGCCATCTTTTCGATAACTTCTGCCCTTGAAATCACTGGCCCATCCTTGTGATAAATCACATGGTCAGCCTCAGCAAGCATGTAAGGGTTTTGATAAATCTCTCTACCTATCATGACACCATCAATATGCTTTAGGTGATCTAAGGTTTCTTCAAACGTTTTAATACCGCCATTGATGGAAATATCTAATTGTTGAAAGTCTTGCTTAATTTGGTAAACACGCTGGTAATCAAGCGGCGGAACTTCTCTGTTTTGCTTTGGGCTTAAACCAGAAAGCCAAGCCTTGCGGGCATGAACAATAAAATGCTGGCAACCTACGGCAGAGACAGTGCCAATAAACTCATGAAGAAACTCATAACTGTCTTGATCATCAATACCTATACGAGACTTTACTGTAACAGGCACATCAACGGCTTCTTGCATACGTTCAACACACTCAGCGACCAATTTAGGCTCAGCCATTAAACACGCTCCAAATCGTCCGTTTTGAACGCGATCGGATGGACAACCAACATTGATATTTATCTCGTCATAACCAGCATCTTTTGCACGTTTTGCACATTCAGCCATAGCGACGGGATCACTACCGCCTAATTGTAAAACAACTGGGTGCTCTTCATCGTTGTAGCCTAAGTAATCACCTTTACCAAATAAAATAGCGCCAGTAGTTACCATCTCTGTATATAGCACCGTATGCTGACTCATCAAACGGTAAAAATAACGGCAATGACGATCTGTCCAATCGAGCATTGGAGCGACAGAGAGTTTGTGATCTATAACGTTGGTTAAACTGTTCATACAACCTTTATATGGCATTGATAGTAATAAGCGGCCTTATTGCCCTATTAAGTAGAGGATTAAATAATGAGCATTTAGTAGACCGAAGCAAAAGAGCAGAATTATAACATCAGCTCGAAAGAAAACGAAAAACATTCCCTTTTTAACTTCAACATAGTCTCGATAGTGAACGTGCCGAATACTGGCACTAATAATATATTCAACCATAATTGGAGAAAGCTTGATTATAGAATGACTTAACTAAACTTGAGGCGATCACTAGGAAGGGGTATGTGTCAGATAGATTTCTCATTGGAAGATGGTTCAGAAGATCTACATATGACTGTCACTCTTGACAGTAATACAGAGCGATTATCTCTGAAAAACCTCGAGCAAGCTTTCATGAATTCCGAATTTTCCGAGTGTTTAGTGATTGATAACGCGTTTAATTCGCTTTGGAAAGACTTACAAAACTCTTCCCAAACCAATGATGGTTTGTCCAGATGTACAAAAGTCGTCGCTAAATACATAGATGCGAGCCTTACAATTGATATTAGTGATGACGAAATGCAAGCAATACTGACACTAAAAGGCGCGCAAGGCGGTAAGCATGTGAGTAATGCACACGTTGTCGCTTTTTTAAAAGAAAACAACGTGATCAAAGGCATTCTAAAAGAAAACTTAGTCGAATTTGTGAAACAAGGAAAAATGCTTTGTAAAGGTGAAGAAATTTGCATTGAAATTGCCCGCGGTGTTGCGTGTATTAACGGAACAGATGGTTATATCGATTATTTTGTTGAAGACCCAGCACAGCGGATACTGAGGCCCAAAAAGTTAGATAACGGTAATGTCGATATGCGCGAGCTAGGCAATGTCGTTTATGTAAAGACAGGAACGCCATTGGCTAAGTTAATCCCGCCTACTGGGGGGATCAAAGGTTTTACTGTAACTGGCACGTTAACAGAGCCAGAACCTGGCGTAGCAACCCATATTGAAGAGGCCGAAGGCTCTAGTTTTCACCCTAAAGACGATTCACTCCTTATTGCAACCACCAATGGTATGCCAAAACATACAGACGCAAGTGTCTCAGTATCAAAACTTATTACTTTCAAAAATATCGATGTGGGTACCGGCAATATTCGATTTGATGGTTCTATTTATATTGAGGGAAACGTTTGTGAGAGCATGAAACTTTATGCGACAGGCGACATTGTTGTAGGCGGCGTTATAGAGTCAGCCATTGTAGTCGCTGGAGGTAATATTAGCGTATCGCACGGTATTATTGGCCACCAGCTTAAACATGGCGAAAATAAAGCGAGTTTTTCAGCAATAGTTAAAGCCAATGGTAAAATTAGTGCGCAATTTGTCCAATACGCAGAGCTCAAAGCCACTGATACAATAACCGTTGCCCAATATATTTCCCATTGCAATATCATGACCGATGACGATATTTGGGTCGGAAACATTGAAAGAGAGCGTGCCGACGGCAAGCTCTTCGCGGTTAATCTTCAATCAGGAGGCTCCATTCACACAGGTGCACTTGGTAGTATTAGCGGTAGCGCCACAGATATTGACATGAATTACTGGCAGGAACATGCACAAAGAGTTACTGATGAACTGGAGGAAAAACTTCAAAAGTTAATATTAAGAGCGCATAAAATTGGCATTTTTTATAAAAAAATAGTCGACAGCCAGCACCCCGATGAATCACAGAAAGATCGTATCCACAACGCTCTCAAGCAACACTTAAACCTTATTGCCAAGCTAAATAAGAAAAAGTTATCCATAGCATTACGGGTGGAAAACCACTTAAATGACTTTGAAATTATAGCTTATGAATCTATTAGCTCTGGAGTTCAAATTAATGTGAGTAGCCAATTGTATAGCTTCAAACGGGAGTTTGACGCCACTAAGGTATTTTACCAAGATGGTAAGATCATTGTGGAAGGACTGGTTTAGTTGACGCCGCTAAGTATTCATTCAGCAAGACAAGCTACAGTAGTCCTGATGCTTTGAAACAATAGTACTTCGATAAAAAGCTCCTGCATTCTGTTGGAACGGCAGGAGCTAATCGAATTTAAAACTCAGTCAAACAGTTTAATTTAAACCAACTGACCTAATTGCTTCTTATCGAATGCAACCAAACTCTCTGATTGTCCTTCTTTAACTTTATTAACCCAATCTGGGTTGGCAATTAATGCGCGACCAATAGCTACTAAGTCAAACTCGTCACCATCGATACGTTGATGCAAGTTATCAAGGTTTGCAGTTTCTGCATCTTTAAAGTTCGCAGTGCCATCTTCAGGCAAAAAGTCTTGATTAAGACCTACGCTACCAACCGTGATTGTAGGCTTACCCGTGAGCTTTTTAACCCAACCGGCCAGATTTAATTCACTTCCTTCAAACTCTGGTTCCCAGAAGCGACGCTGTGAACAATGGAAAATATCAACACCTGCTTCTGCTAGAGGTGTCAAGAATGCCTCTAGTTGTTCTGGAGTTTCCACTAATCGAGCATCGTAGTTTTGTTGTTTCCACTGTGACCAACGGAAAATGATAGGGAATTCATCACCAACTGCCGCTCTTACAGCAGTGACAAGTTCAATAGCGAAGCGAGAACGCCCAGCTAAATCACCACCGTACTCATCTGTACGTTGGTTAGTGCCTTCCCAGAAGAATTGATCAATCAAGTAACCATGAGCACCGTGAATTTCTATTGCATCAAACCCAATACGTTTAGCATCTAACGCTGCTTGGGCAAACGCTTGAATAACGTCTTGAATGTCTTCCTTGGTCATCTCGTGACCAGTAACTTTCCCAGGAATCGCCATACCTGAAGGACCATAACCAGGTGTATCACCGCCAGGCTCAGCACCAGGTTTACGAATAGCACCTACATGCCAAAGCTGTGGCGCTATTTTTCCACCTTCAGCATGAACAGCATCAACAACTTTTTTCCAGCCAGCAAGGGCTTCTTCACCGTAAAAAGTAGGTACGTTATCGTAGCCTGAGGCAGCAATATGGTTAACATAAGTACCTTCGGTGACGATCAATCCAACACCCCCTGCCGCACGGCGACGGTAGTACTCAACAACTAAGTCGTTAGGTACATTTTTGGGTGAAAATGTTCGCGTCATTGGGGCCATCACAGTTCTATTAGCGAGTGATAGATTCCCTAGTGTCGCAGGTGTGAATAGTTTTCCTGTTGTCATTACGCTCCCCTCTTATTCACTATTATTTAGTATTATCTGTTATTTAAAAACACCACTAACTTACCTAGAGGTAAGTTAGCAAGTTAAAATTTTTTAAGCTACATTCCGGCTTATATCAGAGCCTAAGAGAACATAGATTTGATTCATTGTCTGTTCGAATATTTCATCGCCATGAACACGTGAATACTGTAATGCTCCTTTGCATGCCAGTACTACTAGAACTGCTTGGCTGTTTACATCGCCAGCAAAGCTGAATTCGCCACCTTTTAAGCCCATGACTAAAATATCGCGAATAAACCCTAGTTCATGTTCATCCAAAAGGCGCAGCTCTTTCTGCATCGCAGGTGGCAAGGAAGCAATATCAACCTGTAAGCTACTTAATGGACAAATTTTGTTTTTGCCACA
This sequence comes from uncultured Thalassotalea sp., assembly GCA_947492575.1. Lineage (GTDB taxonomy): Bacteria > Pseudomonadota > Gammaproteobacteria > Enterobacterales > Alteromonadaceae > Thalassotalea_F. The sequence goes on along the minus strand of CANLNK010000001.1, from coordinate 119,454 downwards.
AGAGAATCGCAGCATACCGTTCACATACGTATCTAGTTTAGTTTTGGCTGTTGAACGGTTGGCTAAAATCTTACCAAACTCTTTTTCATGCCATTGTTTGATTGATTGGCACAAAGCAACGCCCAAGTTCTCCTTCTTAGGAAAATGGTGATGGATACTTGCTTTGGTAATCGACAGGCGATTAGCGATATCAAGATAGCTAAAATTTTCAAAGCCATGTACCTGCAACAAGTCGAGTGCCACTGATACAATTTGCTCTTTTCTATTTTTTGAACGAGTTTGCATGCTATTAACTTAACTTACCCTTAGGTAAGTTAGCAAGAGCTGTTTGTGATTTTAATATACAGAAAAGCACCTCAGATATGGCAATAAGCGTTGTAAATAAGCAATATGAAAAGAGTTTATTCAGTAGTGGATAGGTCTAAAAAAACTTGATTCCGACCTGATTGTTTTGCGCGATAGAGTGCACGATCTGCCCGAGAAAATATATTGTCAAAGTTATTATCTTGTTCCAGCAAGGAGGTTACCCCCACGCTCAAGGTAACTCTATGGGTATCGTCTCCCAGACCTTTGCAAGGAAACTCACTATGGTACTGACAAATACGCTCCGCCATTGCTTTGGCGTGTATCTTAGATGTTTTAGGCAACAGAATAGAGAATTCTTCGCCTCCCATTCTCGCCAAGGTATCTTCAACGCGAATCATTTGTTGCAAATTTGCAGCAATGCACTGCAGCACCGCGTCGCCTGTTGGGTGACCAAATTTGTCGTTAACATCTTTAAAGTGATCAATATCGATTGAAATCAGCGCAATATCTTCATCGTGGCGGGTCGCGCGATTAAACTCCTTCTCCGCCTGTTCAAAGAAGTAACGCCTATTATATAAACCAGTCAAAGCATCGGTCCGAGCTTGGCGTTTAAACTCTTCTTTAAGCTGAAATAATTCAGTAATATCCGTTGAGAAGCCAATAAGGGCAGGCGTTAATTCATCGCCGTTGTGCATGTAAGGGATTTTAACGCTCAGATAACGTAACAGCGAGCCATCTTTGTCTTGCACAACCTCTTCAACGCTTTGCTTTTCACTAGTTTCAAAAACTTTCTTGTCAGTCATCCAAAAATGGTCTGCCACATTTTGTGGGAGAATGTCGGTATCTTTTTTCCCAATGATCTGTTCTGCTGTTAGCCCAAACAATTCAGCTACGCGCTGATTAACGAATAGAAAGCGACGATCACTCGATTTCATATAGACGTGCGCATCGATATTATTCAACACGGCATCAAGCATATGCTTTTGATCAGCTATCGTTTTCTGTAATTGCTTTTCGTGAGTGATGTCAGTTGAAATACCACAAATACCAATGACATTTCCGTCATCATCAAAGAGTGGCTCTTTACTACTGCGGTAAATTCTAAGTTCATCTGTCGCTTTGACAAAGTTTGCTTCTTCCGCCGCGACAGCCTGCTTTGTACGCATAACTTCTCTGTCGTTCTCTCTAATTTGATTAGAAATTTTCAAATCAAAGAAATGACTATCATCAAAGCCGACGACTTCTTCGAAGGTTTTATCGAATAACTTTAAAACCGCTTGGTTAACATATGTGTACCGCCCTTCAAGGTCCTTCGTGAATATATAAGCGCTCACATTATCAAGCGCCGCTTCAAGTAGCTTGATATGGTTTTTCACTCTATTGGGAATTCGCGTATTCACGGCCACGCTCATCTAATTGGTATCGAATGATATTAGTACACAAGAAGTAGACGAAATTCTGCGCCACTTCCCCCTACTATTAAAAGTAGCAGTAAATGGGCTATGTGCAATTTTCCGTAGCAAAAAAACTGATATTTTCAAGCTCCGCTAGCAACAGAATATCATTTAACTGTGTAATCGAGCTTAATGGTGGTAATTAAGTCTATGAAAGAGCGTACTTTTGGCGACAAATGTTTGCGAGAAGGGTAAACCACGAACACATCGATTTCAGGTGTATTATAGTCATCAAATAACACTGAAAGCTCACCACTATTAAGTGCTTCCTGCATTGTAAAAGCCGGCAAGCGACAAATACCATGGCCATCTAAAACCATTTTTAATTCCATATCTGAGCTATTGCAAAGCATGGATGTTGGCACTTCGATATGAAGGTTCTTATCATCTTTGTCAATAAACGTCCATCGATTGGGCTGCTTGAGGTTGGTGTAGCAAATACACTTGTGATGTTTGAGTTGCTCAGGGTGTTTCGGCGTGCCATGTTTTTTAAGATATTCGTGCGATGCAACTATATAAGCTGGGCTAGTAAACAATTTCCGACAGATCAAACTCGACTCTTCTAATTGGTGAGTTGCTCGAATTACCACATCAAATCCGTCTTGAATAAGATCTACTTTTCGATCATTTAAATCGAGTTCCAAATTCACCTTAGGGAATCGATGCATATACTCTGACAAAATAGGCTGAAAATAATTGATACTAAGCGCAACAGGGCAGCTCACACGCAATGTCCCGCGCGGTTCAACTTCAGATTGTGAGATCTCACCTAACGTATGCTCAGCATCATGTACAAGCTGCATACATTGTTGATAATAAAGCTTCCCTTCAGGTGTCAGACTAATAGAGCGCGTGGTGCGGTTCATTAATCTCACGCCAAGCCTTTCTTCTAACTTATTTAACTCTTTACTGATGTAAGAAGTCGAGTGACCGGTCAGTTCTGCTGCTGAAGTAAAGCTGCCTGAGTTTACGAGGTGAGTGAAAATAACCACACCATCAAATAGCTTTGTATTGGTTACCATTTCAATTCCGCCCTTTCCACCTTTTTGTTTGCTGTAAAATAGTCGCGTCTACCTTCGTCATGACGATTCACTATTGAGACTTACCTTTGATAAAAGACATTGACTCATTAAAGGTCATTTGGAAAAAGTATATAAACATACAGGATATTAATCATTATATATAAACAATATAGAATGTATTTCAACAATCAACGAACAACACCAAACTGAATTTAATCAAGAGGACTAATGATGAAAGTATTAGCATTTGCTGCTAGCAGCAGCTCAAAATCAATTAACAAAGTACTAGCAAATTACGCCGCGTCATTAGTTGACGGCGCAGAATTTGAGCTTCTCGATATCAACGACTATGAAATGCCTATTTATAGCCAAGACAGAGAAGAAGAGTTAGGCCAACCACAAGCCGCTAAAGACTTTTTCCAAAAGTTAGGTGATGCCGATGCCATCATTATTTCTTTTGCCGAACACAATGGTACATACACCGCAGCATACAAGAACTTATTCGACTGGACATCACGTATTGATATGAAGGTGTTTCAAGGTAAACCTGTCGTGTATTTAGCGACTTCGCCAGGCCCTGGCGGCGCACAGAGCGTGCTTGCTGCTGCAGTAAATTCGGCACAATTTTTCGCTGCCGATGTAAGAGCATCACTTTCAATTCCAAGTTTCTACGACAACTTTGATATGGAGTCACAGAAATTAACTAACGCTGAGCTTGAAGCTTCATTGCGGGAGGCTGTTGCAAAACTCAAGTAATGCAATAATTAATGTCATAATTGGTGCAATAACCAATGACACCAATGCAATTGAGAGAGTAGCTAATTCTAGATAGCTACTCTTTCAAATCAAAAGCATACTCTCCGAACTCTGATAAAACCTCACCCAAGTCCCTATCAAGTCTTAACACAATGGCTAGATAACAGAAACGAGCATTTTTAAAGCCAGCAAAACGAGCACTAAGGCGAATACTTTTTTCAGCGTGGCAACGGGCAAAGCATGAGCAAGCTTAGCCCCTATAGGTGCAGTGAAAAAGCTGGTAATCGCAATACAAACAACGGCTGGCAGATAAATAAAGCCAACAACACCTGCTTGCTCATAACTTACTTGTAAACCATTTAAGAGATAACCAATTGTCCCCGCTAGCGCTATTGGTAAGCCAACAGCCGCAGACGTACCGATCGCCTTTTTAATATCAATCCCTCGGGTAGATAAATAAGGGACAGTCAACGAGCCACCACCAATAGAAACCAGTGCAGATATTGCACCTATCCCACCGCCCGCAGCTACTAGCTGCCCTTTGCTAGGCAGTGGCTTAGCTTCCTGCATTGATTTCGATTTGTTAAACATACCAACCGCAACATAAGTCATGAATGCGGCGAAAAATATCGCCAAGTAAGTTGAGTTAACACTCGCTGCGATAAAAGTAGCTGCAAATGTTCCACCAATAACACCTATCGAGAGCTTAGATACGAGCGGCCAAATTACGGCTTTGTTTCGGTGATGGGCGCCAAGACTGGCTATCGATGTAAAGATGATGCATGCCATCGATGTACCCAACGCTAAGTGAACAACACGTTCTGCTGGTACCCCTTGCGCTAGAAACAGTGTCGTTAACATTGGCACCATAATGCCACCGCCGCCAACACCCAATAAGCCCGCGAAAAACCCTACAAAACAACCAAGCAGTGCAAATAGCACCAACCAAGTCGTCATCTCGCTGCTGAAAGTAAAGTCCATCAATATCTTCCTTTTTATCTGCCCTCGTTTAAAAAGTGGGCATAACCTATCAGCTAACGCGTTAAATTTTAAGGGACTTATCAAGAATAAATGAATTTAGAATGAAAGCGTGCGGAAATGAGTAACGTGGTTCAATCATAATCACTGCACTTAGCACAAATATTCAGTAAAATACTCTCGTTTAAATTTACCGACTTCTTCCATATGTTATCTGAAAAAGCGCCTACTTGTTTTACCTTATTGCCTGAGCCACAAACAGCATTCGAACTGCCAGAGCGCTTTACTTATCCATTCGTATATCAGCCTAATGAGCTGGCGATTGCTGCCAGCCAATCGTTGCAGGAAAAACTTCCTTTCTACCATTCACTTGATGCGGATATTAAAGGCCGCATGTACGGTGTTTTGGTCGTACAAAATGCTGCTGGCGAAATCGGCTACTTGTCAGCGATGTCGGGCAACAATAATGATTTATATGAACATCAAGAAAGTCTGACTAATTGCCAAAAGTCTAAAGAAAGTCAGCGTATTAACTTTGTACCGAATATTTTTACGGGCTTTGAAGAGGGAAGCGAATACCAGCGAAAGCATTCGATAGTAAACCAACTCAATGCCGAAATAGGTGCATTAACAAATGATTTAAGCTATCGGCAACTACAGCAACTAGTGGTAAGTGAAAGGCAAGCTGCTGAATTTCAGATATCAAGGCAACAGCAGCAAGCGACCAAGAATAGAAAAGCACGCAAGGCAGAGCGCCATTCATTGACCGTCAACAACCTCAGTGAAGAAGCTATAACAGCACGCAGTATCGAGTTATCCCGACAAAGCGTCGCTGATAAGAAACGCTTAACCGAGCTTAAAAAATATTGGCAACAGCGAGTGTCTGAAGCTGAACAGAGGCTAGCAGAAAAAGAAAACGCAATTAACGAGCGTGTGAAGACCCGAAGTAAACTTTCTAGCCAACTGCAAAAAATGATGTTTGGTGAATATCAATTGCTAAACGCCGATGGCGACGTTTCGCCTTTGCTATCTTTGTTTACCGACACTGTAACACGTAAACCACCGTCAGGATCTGGTGATTGCGCAGCGCCTAAGCTACTTCAATATGCCTATAAGCATCAATTAAAACCTATTTGCTTAGCTGAGTTTTGGTGGGGTCAGCAACCATCTTCGGAAATTCGTAAACACGGCCACTATTACCCCGCATGTCAGGGTAAGTGCTTACCTATTTTAACGCATATGCTCAAAGGGTTAGCCGTTGATGACAACCCCTTGTTAATTAACCCTGCAACCGATAAAACACTCGATATTGTTTTCCAAGATGATGATGTTGTCGTCGTGAACAAGCCGGCAGGCATGTTATCTGTTCCTGGAAAAACAATAGATGATTCAGCATATACACGCGTAAAACACATTTTCCCACACGCAAGCGGCAGCTTGGTGTTACACCGCTTAGATATGGCAACTTCTGGCTTACTAGTATTTGCCTTAAATAAACGGGCGCACAAACATCTGCAAAAGCAATTTATTAATAAAGTGGTTCAAAAACGTTATGTCTCTATTGTAGAAGGCAATATCGAAGGTGATGAAGGTAAAATCCATCTACCACTGATCCTCGACATTAACGACAGACCTAGACAAATGGTTTGTTATGAACATGGCAAGCGTGCTGAAACACACTGGCAAGTAATAGAGCGTTGCAATAGACAGACGCGACTCTACTTACATCCAATAACTGGCCGAACTCATCAATTAAGAGTGCATTGTTCACACCCCGAAGGGCTTAATACACCGATTGTTGGTGATGGCTTCTACGGTAAGAAAGGTGAGCGCCTGCATCTGCATGCAGAGCAACTGAGCTTTTTACACCCTATTTCGCAAGAGCGCTTAACATTTAAAGCAGCACCTGATTTTTAAGCGGACGCTAAAAACGAAGGTGGACTAAAAGTCGGCTGAGAGTAATGCGCGTGAAAAGTCCGTTAAAACGCATACTTCGGTGATACTAAGTTTAACAGTTGGTTATCACCGACAGATCGCCCGTCAGGGGAAACAAGTACACTACTATCAGCGCTAACTTGCGCCACTCTCAACACAAACGACGTATCTTTGGTGAGTAAATTAAAGTGTTGCTGCTGCGCACCTTCGATCACCCTTTGTTTAATCAGCTCAAATTCATCCCCTACTTGAACTCCTTGCTTCTCACCCATGCTGACTACCAAGAAGTCGCCTTGATTGCTAACAATCTGCGCCAAACTTTGTTGGCATTTAAGCGCATCACTCACATCAGTAACAGCGTCATTAATCGTATGAAGCACTACTCTTCCATAGTCTGAACGCCAAAACAGGCTGTTGTTCATGTCCAGTACATCATTGCGAGCGAAATCCCAATTGGCCTCACCGTGATAGCTGTTTTCCAAGACCACATCACCTTTCAGCGCGTCGTACACGAAGAGTTCCAGTGTGAAATTTCGCCTCAGCAATACATCATCGATGAGCAGGTTGTCTTTTACCTGGTCAAATAGTCCGATATCGCGAATACCACCGAGTAAAATAAACTGCACATTAAACTCTGTTGCTAGGTACTTACCTACTTTATTGAGATACGCCTTATCCAGTTGAATCACTGGATTTAGTGACACCATCACCTTATCCAATAATGTAGTCACACTGAGTTTATCGTCTTGGCTAAGTTGTTTTTCCAATCGTTTACTGGTTTGCTCACCAAACTCGAACAAGGCACCGTGCTGTGCTTGCATAGGTTTTAGCAAGGGTAATTGGGTTATGAGTAACGATTTGGCGTAATTATCGTTTGTACAATTCGAAATAGGTTGCACATCAACTTTAACCATGACGGTAAGGATGTCTTGATCGACGGACTCACTGACAATCTCAACTCTACGAATCTGACCTTCTGTGCGTATCAGCGTTTTACTGCTTTTCAGCACACCATCGAGCATGATGTCTTCCGCTTGAATATAGCTACCGCTTTTAAATGTCGCATTGGCGATGGCATCTTTGATGGTTTGCGTACGAATTTCTTCATACTGAATCGTATTAATCTGGCGCTGGGCACTTCCCTGATGCCAAGCCGCCAGGACGGGAAACTGGGTAAACAGTATGATAAGAAAGCATACAATTTGAAGTCGTGTGAATTGTTTCATATCAGCCAAATCTATGTTTATTTATATTTTCGTTAAATAACTGTTTGTTCAACTAATTGGCTAGTTGATAACACTAAATAGCTTACCTAAGAACGACTGTTCTTGATTCTCTTTCATTTCGCCAACACCGCTGTATTCAATATGAGCATTGCCCACTTTTACCGAGCTAATGGTATTGTCATTGCTAATATCACTGGCTCTTACTTCTCCTGAAAAGCGGATATATTCTTCCCCCGTATTAAGGGCAATCCATTTTTCCCCAGCGACCAGCAGGTTGCCGTTACCTTTGACCTCCATCACGTACACGGTAATGTCACCTTTTAACGAATTATTCTGTTGCGTGCTAGCAGAGCTATCAAAGTCTTTTTCTTGTTCATACTGGGCGTTCAAATCATTACCTCCAATTTGAATTGGCCCTGCGTTAAGTGTGACGGGCATTAATTCGAAGCGTCCCGACTTATCACTACTAAATTGCAATGATTTATCTGCTGACGTCTTCTCCTCCACCTTTACCAGAATCATGTCGCCAACCTGATAGCTATTAGTAGGTTGATAAAGCCCTATCGCTCGTTTGGGATTAAACAAGGACCCTGAAGGTAAATTAAAGGCTGGATTAACGCGGTGAGGGATGGGACGATATAAAGGATCGCCACGTGTAACTTCCTCAGCATCGATTTGGGCAATTCGCTGTGAAACTTTGGGGTGCGTTGGGCTGTTCTCTACCGCTTTTTCATCTTGCGATGTCATACTACTGCAAGCACTGAGAAAGCAAGTTAGTGCTAGGCAACTCAACACAGGAATAAGTCTAAGCTTCATAAAATAAAGGTTTGGGGTAAACACTAAAGGTAAAAAAATAGTGGCATGATTGGCGCAATGTTTCTGTCAAAAATCAGTAAAGCAAAGCAAAAAACTGTCAAGCGACGTAAGCTGACGCAAAGCCGAAGTAAAGCTACGTAAAGACTGTCAACCAAACGTAAATCAGCTTGTTAAACAAGTAATTATCACGCATATAAGGAACAAAACAACTGACTAGCCCTGTAACAAATGACAACATCACAGATCACTAATATTGCAAGTAACTTATTGTCGAGCACAACTGCTGCTTCGAGTGCTTTAGGTGAGAGTACTGCGACTAATATTAGCCAAGGGTTTTCGATTTTTAGCAACCTACTCTCGAGCGCATTTTCTCAGTCGCAGGGTGAAGCTGGCAGTAATACTAACTTCAGCAGCGGCCAAGCCAGTCAAGTTTTGGGACAAGGAGATGTTGTAAACACAATACAGCAACAGCTTTTTTCATCGATAGGTTTGGATTTCGCAAATAAAGACGCTAGTGGTTCTTCGATACTTGATGGAATCACGAGTGAAGCAAGCATCTCAACGATGCAAGGGGTGTTACTTCAAGCATTGCAAACCAGTCTTTTATCAAACAATTCAATGAGCCAACAAAAAACTGAAACTGCACAAGCTTCTCAGGCCATTGGAACAGCAGTGACTAGCGAAGAAGGAACCAACAGCATCATGTCATTTGCTTTTGGTGAAGATGGTATGGCACTAACCGATGGTTTCGATGCCGTCAATGTATTGCAGCACATCCCTATAGTGTCCTCCATTTATCAGCAAGCCACTGAAACGGAGATTAGCGCGGTGTCAAAATTAGCCGGGGGCTTTTTGTATGGTGGGACGACTGGTCTGGCTTTTTCTGCACTCGATCTAGCAATTGAAGGGTTTTCAGGACATTCGATTAACGATTCGATTCTTAACTTTGATTATACTGCATTGGCAAAACAATTATTTACCAGTGAAGAAACTGCCAGAGAAGAATCAACCGCTACTGTCAGCACACCTAATAGCAATAGTGCGCAATTATTTTCACTCGCCAAACAGGTTGCTCAACAAACTGGTATGTAGCGCTTATATTGAGCTCAGCGCATATTCATTTATCTAACCGGCGTGCGCTCAACGTTAAAGGCTGATAACGCAGCGATTGTTATCCGAGGAAAATATAGCCAGCGCCGCGTACCGTTTTAATTTTTTGTTCCGAAGAATGCACCGCAATCTTCTTACGTATATTGCTAATATGCATATCGATACTCCTTTCATTGTAAAGTGCGGCTCGTCCATTAACATGCTCGTTAATACGATCTTTACTCATAATCTCACCGGCATGCACCATTAAAAATTGCAACACACTGAATTCATAGCCGGTAAGGTTAATTTGGTTGTTGGCAATAAAAGCTTCGCGTTTACCAATAGACAAACGCAGATCGTTTTTTTCAATGTCTTGCGAATTTCCACTTTGCTGTCCCTGACTTATGCGTCGAGAAATTGCATTGATGCGGGCAAGAATTTCACGTGGATTCACCGGTTTTTGAATATAGTCATCAGCACCTATTTCAAGCGCATAAACCCTATCGAAAACGTCGTTTCTTTGGGAAATAATTACCGCAGGGGTTTGATTGTGAGGACGCATTTTCCGCAATAGTTCAAAACCGTTGAGAGATGGAATGTTAATATCGAATAACATGGCATGATATTCATGATAACAAACTTCCTCCAAGCCACTTAGGCCGTCGGTTCGAATGGTGACCTCAAAACCCTCTTCCGTAAGAAAACTAGCCAACTCCGCTGAACACTCCTGTTCTGAATCTACTATTAGAATTTTTTTACTACGCATCGACGAATAACTTATGGCTTGGTTAACGGGCGCATTGCTTTGGCTTGGACTTATTAGATTTCTCATACACTCTTCTATTTAGCATTAGTAGCGAATGACAGCCGCCCAAAGCGGCAAAGTCAGTACACCCTAGCGGCAATAATTGCCGCCTGAAATTAATCAGTGCTCCCTAATGGTGTTAGTACCAGAAAAAAAACACTAAAAACTGTTAAAGAAATTAGACCTTTTTCCGAGAGCAAGATTCAAGCTAGGATGTGTCAACTTACGCAAAGAAATGTAAAGACTTAAGATATGAACAAAAACAGGTTGATAAAGCGTCAATCTAAAGTGCTACGAAAGCTATTTAGCCTTGATGAAAACATGATAAAAACATAGAGATAACGCCGTAAGTGGAAGGCGCATCCCATGGCGGAGCATTACGTGAAACTCACCTTGTACTTCAACAGAGAAATCTAAAGAAGCAGAAGTAATTACTTTATGAAGTTAGTTGCATGTTGCTCAGCCAATACCAAACATTCATCTTGTTTGCAGCCAATATCAGGAATGACTCCACCGTTTTGCCAATTATCACCGGTGCTTGGATGAATAGTCTGTGTGACAGGTAAAGCAAGTTGCAAACCGTTACCAATATCAAATGATTTAACGAACCTAGCACTACCAATGGTGTTGTCACCCAAAATTACGGCTTTATCGAACTGCTGTAGCGTGTAACCAATGAATTCTGCCGTCGTATTGGAATACCCAGAGAGTAGGATATAAAGAGGAAACGGACTGCTAGCAGAGAAATTCGGGTCATTGCTAAGGGCACTCATATCTTGCTCACCGCTTTGAGTAACAACTTTAGACAGCGATACCTCTGCCGGCATGAAATGACTCATGAACTGTTGCGCGTAACTCAAGGAATCCCCTTCAGTGCGACGCAGGTCTATGATTAGCGCCTTAGCAAATTTGAACTTAGCCATTGATAAAGACAGCTCTTGCTCAGCTGCCAAGCTTGAGGAAAACTTCCCAATCCTAAGATAACCAATGTCCGTTGTTAGCATCTTACTCGCCTCAGTGGGCGAAGATGAACCTTTTGAAGATAATGAGGAATGCTTAAGAGAGATAGGCTCTTTGACTGTTACCGAGAAATAATTGTCGCCACTTTCTTCACGCAACAATTCATCTAATTCTTTTGCCAACTGGTAATTTGATATTTGCTCTGCCCGCAGACCATATTGGATTTTAGTCTCCAAAGCTTTCAGCAAAGTTTTGCTTGGATGTAGGTTCAAGTAATGTTCTTCAACGATATTAATCGTGTTACTTAACACCACTTTTGTTGCCTCAGGATTGAGCTTTACTTCTTTTGCATGAACATTGGCATTGACGACACAACCAAACAGAATAACTACCTTAACTAGCGCATCAAAAGAAAAGGCGCGGAGTGTTGTCTTTAGTTTATTAGTCCATGTGAATAGCACGTTTGCTCCATCGGTTTTTTATGCGTATGACATATACCTAGATAGGGGCAAACGGCTTACATTTAAAGGATAAAACATCAGTACTTACGCTAGCGCACATTCAGTACTGAGGCTTATTGTCTAATATCAGTCTAGAAATGTTTGGTAAAAAACACGCCAAAGCTCATACTTGTATCTTCTTCAACAATTGGACTATCTGTAATTGGGTCGTCGTACCAAGTGTATTCCAGCGTTGCTCTTGTCATGCCACCAAAGAAAATTGGTGTGGCAATAGACAGGCCTGCTGTAGTGTTTAATGCACTATCTCCTTCATAAGCACTTCTAAACTCATTTATCTCATTCATTTTCACGCCGTAATAATAATCCACGTGTTTGCTATCTAAATAACTCAAAGACGCGGAAGGTGTGATAAATACTGGCCCATACCTTTGGGTATAGCTCACGCCAGATTTCAATTCATAGCCTTTTGAATTGCCAAGTACATCGAATAACGAAGAGAGCTGGAACTGCCAGTCACCCTGCTTGTAATCTAGCCCCAGACCAGCATCCAGTGAGTCCTTGCGCTTATCCATACCTTCGAAGAAGTCACTATCAGATTCATCAAAACCTTGAAAGCGTGGAGACAATTGAACTGATATAGATAGATTATCAAGGTTAGCAACTTTATAACTAACAAACGGGCCAAATACGTTTAGCTTCTCACCGCGATAACCTATTAGCGGGAGCGGTACCGTGCGAGAGCTATAACCTTTGTAAATTTCTTTTTTAACGGCAACGCCAACACCATAAAGATAAGGGCTTTTAGACTCGCTACTTTGAGCGGCGAAAACTGCGTTACAGGTTAAAATTAAAGCAATCGAAGTAAGCGATGAGTGGAGTTTTTTCATAAGATGTGATGTCTATTAAGTCCTATTAATTAGTAAACTATTCTACGTCGCTGAAACTGAAAAAGTTTTAATGCTTTATAACAATAAGAACTCTACGCACTATAAATATATGCATAGCAGCCATATAGCTAGTTTCTTTTCTTCAACCTTAGCGTCAACGCTAAATAGAGAAAACTAACGTTATAAAATGACTATGTAAAGATTCCCTCCCCTCCTTGACAGGTAAGGTTAGCAGCTCGTTATTGGTCCACTTGAAGTCAATCAAAATTTGTACTATTGATTAATTATCAAGGATAAGAATCACGTTTATGAAGAACAATAACCAGTTTAGTTTACTTGCATGGACTTTTTTACTTGCTAGTGCCTCAGCTTCCTCTGCCGACATTGCTTTTAATGGTTTTGCTTCAATAATCGCTGGTGCTACATTAGACCGAGATGAAGCCGCTTTCGGTTATGACAATAACATTGCTTTTGATCAAGAGTCCCGTTTTGCATTGCAAGTAACCGCAAAGCTAAGTGATGAATTTTCCGCAACAGCTCAGATGATTGCTAGGGGCCGCTTAGACTACGATACAGATCTTGAATGGGCATACATATCCTATACACCGGACAGAAACAATAAGTTAACTGCAGGCCGTATACGCATTCCCTTTTACCGTTTATCAGAGTACATCGATACAGGCTACGCATACCCTTGGTTACGAGTTCCTAAAAATGTTTACAACAGTAGCTTCAACAGTTGGGATGGCCTCAGTTGGATAAATAACCACTATATTGGCCACATTGACGGACGTTTCCAACTGCAATGGGGTAACTTGAGTGATAGCAATCTCGTAACGAGAACCGGTTCAGTTATAGAAATTGATTTTGAAGGTTTTGCTTTAGAATATGTCGCAACATCAGGTGCTTGGCAAGCGCGACTTGGCTACATCAGCTCAGAAATCGAGGTAATATCAAGCTTAAACGCTGCGTTTAATGCTTCGATTAGCAGCATCGAAAATAATACTGACTTTACTGTTCCCAAAGAGTACACATCAAACTTTTTACTAGACGGCGATACCCTTACATTTATTTCTTCAAGTATCATGTATGATGATGGTGAGATTTTTGTTGGAGGCGAAATCATTGATGCGACTTATGACGACTTGTCGATCAATCCAGATATAGAAGCTTGGTATATCGCCGCTGGCTACTATTTGAATGACTGGACCTTCCATCTCACATACGGCATTACTGATAGAGGTAAACGCCAACATACTGACTTAGTCGATGAAAGCACCGTAGATCCAACGCTAAATCAACTACTACAAGGCATTACCAATGGATACACTGCTCGAGGTGCATTGGCTGGCGAAGAGAGTGATTTTTACACATTAGGGGTTAATTATGGGTTTCACCAAAATGCTGTGTTAAAAATTGAATTCACGCACTATGAAAACGATATAGACGTTAGTTTTAGTGACGCTGACATCCTCTCGATTGGCATAGACTTGGTTTTCTGAGGTGCAACGATGATAAGAGCTAAAGCATCCGCCATACTTCTCGTTGCCATGTCACATTATGCCAATGCTGACGTCGCCGTGATCGTCCACCCATCGAACTTAAGCCAACTCGATAAAACGACCATCAATCGAATGTTTATGGGGAGAGAGAAATCGTTTTCAAATGGCGATTTAGTGATTCCTATTGGTCAACATGCTACAGACAATACAGCAACTGAATTTAATCAGGCAGTTCTGAATAAGTCTGCCCGTCAACTAAAAGCATATTGGTCCAAATTAGTCTTTACTGGCAAAGGCAGACCGCCAAAAGAAGTAGCGAATGACGCAGAAATGATCGACTTGGTTGCGTCCAATCCCAATTTTATCGGTTACGTTGATGCCGCTTCCGTAACTGATGATGTGAAAGTGGTCGCTACCTTCTAACCCTCTGCTGCTAAGAACGTATTTTATCCACAGTCTCGTGTTAACAATGTAGGCCCATACAATTATTCATCCAACATCATCCGGATGGAAGTCTGATCTTTTTTGGTCATTTTATTCACCACCAATAAGAATGAGTTGTCTATCATTCGCTCCACCTCTCCCTGAGGCACTGAACCTTCCAATATCACCGTATTCCATTGCGCTTTATTCATATGATAACCTGGTATCACAGAAGCAAAAATATCTCGTAGCATGATGGCTTCTTCTGGGTCACATTTTAAGTTCATACAATAATGACCAGCCATTTTGCCGTCAGTGTCTTTTTCGTTGCCCTTCCCTTTCGATAACGTTGCGAACATTTTTCCTTTTACTTTATAAACTTCAACATCTGGACCAAATGGGTAATCAAGAAGTGTTTCGGGCTTTGTTAACAAATAATTACGTACTTGTTCCGCATTCATCAGATAAATTCCTTTCTTTTTAAAACCTTAAACCAGATAAAAAACGAAGACTACTCTCACAAACTACATTTCTATTGTCACGCTTTTCTACACTCGTTTACATTTTGACAATGCTACGACATCAATCGTACACATCAATTTGCTAAAAGTTAAACAAACAAAACGGAATTGTTTTAGTGTCAGCCAAAAGCACTTTCATGACTCTTTACGGTTATTTTGCTTGTCGTAACGGCCACTGTTGTAAATCAGGATTGTTTCAACAATTGGAGATGAAAATGAAAAAGTTCAAGCTTATCGGTCTTGTCTTAGGACTAACCTTCGCAGGTGCAAGTAATGCGCAATCATATGAATTTGTGGCCACAGACAATAAAGTCGAAACCAAGTTTTGTGTACATGCAGGTAATAATAACGCAAGTAAAGTGAAGTCATTGTTGCGCCAAATGGATATTCGCAAACGCAAAGAAAACATTAACGCTATCCAATGTAACGACATGTCTGTCGCAAAGTTTGCTTATAAATATGGCGCTGCAGATACCTTTAGTTACCTTAACACTTTGAGTTTTGGTAGCAATAAAGTACGAACCTCTGTAAGCATTCGTGATGTAGCCAGACTTAACGAAGACAGCAATATAAAACCCATTGTTGTCGAAGTTTCATCGGGTATTTAGTACTAATCCTAAGCTGACGTATTCGCTCTGTTTTAGCGCTTTTAGAGCAGTCGATTACTATTCAAAACAGTAAAGTGTTCAAACGTTGTAACCACCATATTCGCCAAGCAGTTAGCCCTCGCTTGGCGCTTTTTCTACTTGGATGACAGTATAAATTAATGGCAAACAACCAAGCACAATAGCGGCTCTTTGGGGTCTGTTTATCTTTATTCTGTCGCCGATGTAACAAAAATGACACCCGCCTTATCTATAGCGCTATAGTAAGCTATGTTATCCTAGCCGCTACAATTTACGTTATGTGCTAGCCAAATAGTACAATTGCAATCAACAAGCCTTTGAAACCCTATGTTATTTAGATTAGCTCTTCTTATCGTTACGACACTAATTACGTTCAACAGCTACGCACTTGGCAAACTAGGTCACCAGCTAGTTTGCGATATTGCTTATCAGCAAGCTTCTCCGTCGACTAAAGAGTACATTGACGGCCTGCTTACCAGCTTACCCGCCGATGAAAAAGTGATGGTCAATGAATACAACTTTGCAGGCAAGCAAAGTCCAATGACCTTTGGTAAAGCTTGTACGTGGGCAGATGCAATCAAAAAGGGCGGTGAATATAAGTCAATGAATCCATGGCATTACGTCAATGTAGAGCGTGATGTTGGCAAAATTCATGCTCACTCTTGCCAAAAGGATTGTATAACTCAGGCAATACCATTCCATAGCAAACAGCTAACAAAAGGTAAGACGAACCGTGAACGACTAGAAGCCCTTATGTTTTTGGGACATTGGGTCGGCGATATTCATCAGCCTATGCATGTTAGTTTTGCTGACGATTGGGGTGGAAATAAAACCAAGGTAAATGCAGAGGGCGAAAAGTGTGACAACATCCACTGGCTGTGGGATCAGTGCTTACTGTCTAGACAAACACCTGAAAGCAAATTGGCAGAACAATATGCAGACTTGTTACCAATACTTTCGTCATTTAGTCAAAAGCAAATAGCAGACTGGCAACAAGCAAACGTAATCGAGTGGGCAAACGAATCATTAACGCTTGCCAGAAATCAGCAGGTCAAATATTGCGAGCTAAATGGCAACACATGTGCATCGAATAGCCAACAACCTATTAAATTCAGGGAAGTTGAACTAGATGCTCTGTCGTTGATTTTAAATACTCGCGTGAAACAAGCGAGCGTGCGACTTGCTCATCATCTCGACAATCTCGTCGCGAATCGTTAATTCATCCCCCTTTAAATTCACTATCCCTTTAGAAAGTGGCGTTACCATTTTTAACATAAACAAGCGTTGAAATAGGTTTACGCCTCTCGTTTACCCCGGTTATTTGCTGGCATTCTTCGCCGCTATCCATTGCGACATATACTGGCTACTTTTGTGTGAATGATGATTAAGCATTAAGCCGATAAAGTTTCGCCTGCGATAGCCTTCAACATCTCGATCAATCTCGGCTATTTGGTCAAAAAACTGTGTTACGCGGCCATCTTTAGCAAACAATGTTTTTCTATTTGCTTCAGCTAATTGGCTAGCTGCCTGCCAACGGGTCTCAGACTGATAAAGTTCAATGGCATTATCGACAATACCCTCCACATCATTAGCAACTGCGCCAGCCCATGCACTGGCGGTTTCCATGCCCTCAGCACCTATCTCTGTTGTCACTGACGGCGTACCGCATAACATTGCATCAGCGAGTTTGCCTTTGATGCCAGCACCAAACCTAAGCGGCGCCAGCAATACTCTAGCCTGCTCTACCACTTGATAAGCATCATCAGCCCAACCTTTCACGAAAAAACCCGACTTGGCACAATGTAAGTCTGTCGCCTTCTTAGGGGGGTAGGCGCCATAAATATGGAGCTCGGCTTTTGGAAGTTGCTTTCGAATTTTTGGCCAAATTTGCTGTTTAAGCCACAGCACAGAATCCCAGTTTGGCGCGTGTCTGAAGTTGCCAATAGAGACAAAGTGATCACGTGCGGCATAGGGTTTTACAGCTTTCGCTAAGGCTTCTTTTTCGAAGAAAAATGGCAGGTATGACAATAAATGGCTGGGAACTTGGTATACATCTTCTAGCAATTTAATTTCAGCAGGAGAAATCATAATCGTGAGATCACAACGCAAAATCGCTGCTACTTCCCTAATCGCCAATTCGGTTTGTAAATCTGTAGTATCTAATGAGCCGGTGGCTTTGTATGCTTGATGTCTCGCATTACGCAGACTTTGAAGATCTTCAGTATCAAGAATACGAATAGCGTTAGGGCATCGTTTTGCTACTCGCCAGCCAAACTGCTCTTCAATCATATAACGATCATACATCACCACATCAGGCGAGAGCGCTTCAACAAAGGTGTCGAAGCTATCACAGTTTAATCGAATGTCTTGGCAAGCAATATCAAGACTGTCGAGATCGACCATATGCTCTGAGCGCTGCGCGGCACTCGCAAATGTGATTTGATAACCTTCTGCTTGAAATAACGCAACAAGTTGCATCATGCGATAGCCAGCAGCTGATGAATTGGGCTCTGGCCACACCCAACCGATAATTAATAATTTCAGCTTATCAGATGAATCGACAGATAAATTGGCATGAAAAGCAGGAGATTGAGTAGTTGCTGACACAAGATAACTCGTCGAGGAAAATTAGCGCTAGTTTATCGAATTTGATTGCGTAATTCAGCAAGTATGGCCTATCTAAGCGCACTGGTTGTAGCATATATCTAACATAGCCACACGATACAATTACCCAAAAAACGTAGCGAGTGAAAAATAGACAATAAAAAAGCGAGCCTTAGCTCGCTTTCATCTATCTGCAATCCTTCTTTAAGGACTACAGATAATTATTAGTGTGCGTGACCTTCATGACCACCAACCTCAGCTACCGGCTCAGGCTTTTGAATTTCAAGAAGTTCAATCTCAAAGTTCAATACTGAATTGCCCGGAATACGAGGTGGATTACCCATAGGGCCGTATGCTAAGTCTGAAGGAATTGTAAACTTGTACTTACTGCCAACAGACATTAACTGAACACCTTCAGTCCAACCACGAATCACGCGGTTTAATGGGAATACTGATGGCTCACCACGATCTACTGAGCTATCGAATTTCTCTCCATTTAAGAAAGTACCTGTGTAGTGCACTTTAACGGTATCTGTAGCTGCTGGCTTTTCACCTTCACCTTCAGTGATAATCTCATACTGAATACCAGATTCAGTTGTCATTACACCTTCGCGCTTCGCATTTTCAGCTAAGTAATTTTCACCTTCAGCTTTTGCATCTTCAGCTTGCTTAGCAACTTGCTCTTGTTGCTTAGCTTTCATTTGCTGATCAAGCGCCATTAATAAGCTTTGAATTTCTTCTTGCTCTAATTGTGATTTGCCGTCAATACTTTCTGTAAAACCTTTTAAGATTAGCGACCTGTCTAACTCAAGACCTAGCTCTGAATGCTGCTCAAGGTTACGTTGCATATACAAGCCAATTGACGCACCTAAACCGTACGATTGCTTATCTAGTTCTGTTTCAAGAACCGCTACTGCTGGCTCTTCTTTTTTTACTTCTTGCTGACAGCCAAACACTGACACTAGCGCAACTGCAACCAAAGCTGGTTTAAACAATTTCATTTACATCTCCAAGTGAACAAACCAATGAATATCGGCTAACGCCATGATTTTTATTATTGTTGTTCAATAGCATAAAAAAACACTTATACTAACGGCTATTGATGTCAGAAAAAAGTATTAAATATTGATGAAAACTAATCGCTTGTTTTATCTGTGTAATTTATCTCTGGTAGCTGTTTTATTGAGCGCTTGTCAGCCCTCAGGTGATGCGCCGATTGAGCGTTTTCGCCACGCCGCTGAGGGTGCCTACGCAGCCGATATTTCGAACGATGGTAAATTAAGCGTAGTTTCTTCAATACATCATGGCATTAGTGTTTGGGACCTCGATAATAATGCCCTCAAATACACCTGGTCTCAGCAACAAGACAACGCTGATAATTTAGTACTAGCCATCGATATCGCCGACAACAATACTCACGCGCTAACGGCTAGCAAAGAGAACTTTTCTTTGTGGAACACCGAAACCGGCGAATCTGAAGGCTTCTGGCAGGTAAGAGAATCAAGCATACGAGACATCGCCGTATCCAATAATGGTAATCACATTTTACTTGGCAAATCTAATGGCACAGTCGTTCACGTCACCATGAACTCTGGTCGCCGACTTGAATTTTTAGGTCATAGCGATCGCATTAATACCGTCGACATGCTACCCAATGGTCGCGTTGCCATCTCGGGCGGTAACGACTTTATCGCCTATGTCTGGGATACGGTTTCTGGGCAGGTAATCTACCAATTTAACCACCCAAGCCGCGTCACTAAAGTTGCATTTGACCCTAAAGGTCGATACGCATTTACTGCAGACAGCAAAAAAGCTGCTCACATTTGGAACTTAAAAACGGGGAAACTGGTTAACAGCTTAAAGTACACTAATCGCCAAGAAGTCTTTAGCTCAGTGCGCTTTTCACCAGACGGGGCACATTTATTGACAGGCGCGCCATCACGCAAAGTGAGCTTATGGGCAATTGGTACAGGACAACGTTTAGAAAGTTGGCGAGTAACGCCGCGAGACGACATTAGACCTGCTGGAGCCGTTGTGTATAGTGCTGCTTTTCGCGATAATAACCACTTTATCACCGAAAGCTCTTCGGGCTTTGCCGAACTATGGCAACTTCCCGTCCCCTAACAAGCATTAAGCCTATTCATTATGAGTACAGATATAAACGCGCTGGAAAAACGCATTGAAACCTTGGAAGCAAAAAATGCCTTCCAAGATGATGTTATTGAACAGCTAAACCAAGAAATATCAATTCACCAAGCCAGTATTGCTGAATTGAAAGAAAACATGCAGCTCATCGCGAACCGACTAAAAGATTCATCGCCGTCAACTATCTTAAAGCCAGAGGAAGAGCCGCCTCCGCCTCATTACTAATTCCTGACGTAATGCGCGTCGTCGAAAATTTTAGTCTGGGCTAAATACACCTATGACTTGTTCACTGGCGCGCACACCTTTAGCAATATGCTCTTCAGGCTGAGACATTTGCTCGCCACAGCTCACACACGTTACCTTTTCTACGCCATCTTCTTTGGTTAAGGCCATGGTATCCATCGCCTTACATTTTGGGCAGATTGCCCCCGCAATAAATCGTTTTTTCAAAATATCACCTGATACGTGAAATGAGTGACTATTTTACTTGAACCCGTTAAGGGATAAAAGCGACAATAGCGCCAATTTTAGCTTTGAGGAAAACCGATTGATTACCGCCCAAGACCTTAGCGTTTATCGTGGTGCTAAGCCACTAATTACCGATGCAACTTTTACTATCCATGCCAACCATAAGGTGGGATTAGTCGGTGCAAATGGCTGCGGTAAATCATCTCTTTTCGCTGTTTTTCTTGCA
Organism: uncultured Thalassotalea sp.; assembly: GCA_947492575.1. Lineage (GTDB taxonomy): Bacteria > Pseudomonadota > Gammaproteobacteria > Enterobacterales > Alteromonadaceae > Thalassotalea_F. The sequence continues at coordinate 98,241 of CANLNK010000001.1, read as the reverse complement.
CAATTACAAGCAGATAAAGGCGAGCTTAAAATGCCAGCTGGGTGGAGAATCGCCACCGTAAAACAAGAAACGCCAGCGCTCGACTGTTCTGCTCTTGATTACGTTATCGATGGCGATACAGATTATCGTGATATCGAAACCAAGCTGGAAGCTGCTCGCAATGCTAACGATGGCAACTTAGAAGCGACTTTATTGAATCAGCTAGACACTATCAATGGTTATAGCTTGCCAGCCCGCGCTGGTGAATTGTTGCATGGTTTAGGCTTCTCGCAAGCAGAATTAGAACGCCCGGTAAAAAGCTTTTCCGGTGGTTGGCGCATGCGACTTAACTTAGCGCAGGCCCTTATTAGCCGCGCTGACTTGTTGCTACTGGATGAGCCCACCAACCATTTGGACTTAGATGCGGTCATTTGGCTTCAACGCTGGCTTAAGCGTTACGACGGCACACTAGTACTGATTTCTCATGATCGTGATTTCCTCGACGATGTTATCGGACAAATCCTGCATATCGAGCATCAAAAAGCAAAGCTATACTCGGGTAACTACACCGCCTTTGAACGTCAACGTGCAGAGCACTTGGCGCAACAAGATGCTGCTTTTCAAAAACAGCAGCGAGAAATTGCTCACTTGACGAAATTCGTTGACCGTTTCCGTGCCAAGGCCAGCAAGGCAAAACAAGCGCAGAGCCGCTTGAAACGCTTGCAGAAACTACCTGACCTTGCACCAGCCCATGTTGATAGCCAGTTTACGTTTGCATTTGATAAACCTGAACACCTACCCTATCCATTATTGTCGTTAACCGACACTAATTGTGGCTACGGAGACAGCCAAATTCTAGGCGGCGTAAATATTACGCTCGTACCTGGCACTCGTTTAGGCTTGTTAGGACGAAACGGTGCGGGTAAATCAACGCTCATTAAAACATTGGCGGGAGAATTAGCCCTTATGACGGGCGAGCGATTCTGCGCACAAGAACTCAGTATTGGCTATTTCTCACAGCATCAACTTGAGCAACTTCACCCGAATTCAACAGCGATTGAGCATATTTTGCGTGCTAATCCGGCATTTGGTGAGTTGGATGCACGTAACTATTTAGGCCGTTTTGGCTTTAGTGGCGACCAAGCCTTAGCACTAGCAGACACTATGTCTGGCGGCGAAAAAGCACGTTTGGTTTTGGCACTTGTCGTACTAGAAAAGCCTCAATTGCTGCTGCTGGATGAACCAACCAATCACCTTGATTTAGAAATGCGTCAAGCGCTTGTAATGGCCCTTCAAGACTTTGAGGGCGCAATTATATTGATTGCCCATGATCGCTATCTTTTAGAATCTTGTGTCGATGAGTTTTTGTTGATTGGCCAAGGTAAAGTGACAGAATTTAGCGGTGATATTGACGATTACCAGCAATGGTTAAACGATGATAAAAAATTAACGGCTAGCCAACAAAATAAAAGCACGAAAGATAGCACTAGTAATGTTGATAAAAAGCAACAACGTCAACAACAAGCCGAACTAAGAAAGCAAACAGCACCTTATCGTAAGCAAGTAGAAAAGCTTAATAAGCAAATGGAAAAATGGCAAGCGTCGCTCGATGAAGTCGAAGGCATTCTTGCAGAAGGCAGCATCTACCAATCTGACGATAAAGTTAAACTAACTGACTTACTGAAAAAACAAGCACAGCTAACGGATGATATCGCGGAAGCAGAGGTGGAATGGCTTGATTTGGAAGAAAAAATTGATGCCATCATGAACAATTGTTAACAATTTAGGCTTGGTAAACAAATGATCTTTAAGGCAAAATGAAAGACTGTTTGCTACACTAACGCTAACAGTTTCATTTAATATCGAGCGAGTATTTATGAACAAGGTTACCTTAACATCAATAGCTATCTTACTTTCCACGGCGTCACTGGCTACTACTGCCGCAGATTTGAAATCGGGCATTTTTGAGCTAAACCGCGGGCAATTTAAGGCAGCAATGGAAGAATTTCAGCCACTTCTGGAAGAAGGGTACGCACCAGCACAATACCAAGTTGGCTTAATGCACAAAAATGGCTGGGGTATGCGAAAAGACCTCAAAACAGCACATAAGTTGTTCACACTAGCCGCGGACCAAAACTATCCAGATGCGCAGTTTGAGCTAGCCTTGATGTACTCAGAAGGTGAGCCTGTTAAAAAAGATTTGAAAAAGGCTTTTGAACTCACTAAGTTAGCCGCCAAGAAAGGCCTAGCAAGTGCACAGTTTAACTTAGGCGTTATGTATGCAAATGCCACCGGCACTTACCGTGATAATACCAAAGCGGTGCGCGAATATGAGAAAGCTGCGAGACAAAACTACGCACTCGCACAGTTCAATTTAGCGCTTATGCACTTTGAAGGTAAAGGTACCGAGAAAAGCCTAGAACAATCTTACATCTGGAATACTATCGCATCACGCAATGGCTACGGTCCAGCTGAAAAAAGTCGAGTGTTAGACGAACGCCAAATGGGTGTTGAGGCAATCAATAAAGCACGCGAAAAAGCAGAAACACTTTACCAAAACATTCGCGCTCAAGAAGAGCTGCGCGCAAAGAGTGATTTTTAATCACGAATTTGATCTACATCACAATCTAATTTCGCTCCTTAATTACAATAGCATCAGTAACTAATTAAGGAGCGTGTCATGGACATTCTAAAAACATTTTTTAACGATCCTGTCTTCTGGTGGTCCTTCGGCGGATTAGGTGTTGTATTGGGCATTTGTGCGTTCTACGTCTACTTCTTCTTAAAGAATATTAACGAAGGCAACTAGACCAGTTTTTAAATGGCCTTGGTGGATATCAGCAGCAATAACTAAACATAACTAATTTATGCACTATTGCTGCTGTCTTATATTGAACATTTATTAACCATCCATACTGAAGTTTGCTATAATCATCGACAATATCGATAGATGGAGTAGTTTCTATGGTTTTATCTGTTAATCAACAATCGCCCACGTTAAGTGTTATTGAGCGCCTGCGCAAAGAGCAGGAAGAGAAGCAAGAGCAACTTGCTTCAGCTAAGCGTATTAATAGCGCAGCAGATGATCCCGCTGGTCTACAAATCTCAAATCGACTAACATCGCAAATTAATGGTGATGCTCAATTGAGCGTTAATGCTCAAGACCAAATCAACCTTAATAATATTCAAGAAGCTAGTTTCTCAGCTATTGGCGACAGTTTGCAACGTGCAAACGAGCTGTCTGTGCAGGCAGGTAGTCCACTTAATGATGCTGACGCTATCCAAAATGAATTTGACCAAATTACCGAACAAGTTAATGCGGTAGCTGGTGAAGTATTAGGTGACCCCAACTTCTTATCAGGACTTGATGCAAGCGACCCTGCTGCATCACAAGCAGCAATTGAAGCCGCTTATGACACCATCAGCGAACAGGCATCCGCCTTAGGCGCGAGCTCTAATGGCCTTTCAAGCCAAATCAGTACGTACGAAACTTCGGTTGTTAATGTCAGTGCTGCTCGCTCTCGTATTCAAGATACAGATTATGCGCAAGCAACAGCTGAGCAGGAGCAAGTTAATACCTTGCTACAAACAGCTATTATTGCCAAGAAAGATGAAGAGGCGCGTAAAGGCTTACTTATCAACCAATTAGTGTAACTAAGTACAAACACCTAAACCAGATAACTTAATACACAACTTAATACATAGCTTAGTACATAACTCAATGCATCATTGCACATTAAGCTCACGCATAACACGTGGGCTTTTTTACTTTGTTTTCATATGACCACCTTACGCGTATCATATACAGCTCGAAGTCATCAGCTTAATGAACTAGTTTACCAATACATGATAATCAATAGCCACTTTAAACCAGCGTGGTGGTTGCGAAATGCCCATTTACAAACCATTCTTGCTAAAGCCTTTAAAAAGCATCAACACGTGCCACTTCACAAGTCATCACTTGAAACACCCGACGATGACTTTGTTGATTTAGTGTGGACGGAAATGCCTACCAAAGAGAGTAAGAAACCAATAGTGGTGTTGCTCCATGGCCTTCAGGGCTCTGCTGATAGTCATTATGCTAAAGGCATGCTAGCAGCAATCAAAGTACAAGGTTGGATTGGTGTATTAATGCACTTTCGCGGCTGTGGTGGTCGTCCTAATAGACAAGCGAGTTCTTATCATTCTGGCGATACACGCGATATTACCTTTTTTAGTCAGTGGTTAGATAATATGTTCCCTAACGCGCCTCGAGCGGCTGTAGGCTTCTCACTTGGCGGCAACGTACTGACAAAATATTTAGCCGAAAACCCAGACAATAGTTATCAAGCCGCTAGTGTTATTTGTGCTCCGCTTGACCTAAAAAGTTGTAGCCGCCGAATAGATCAAGGCAGTTCAAAAATCTATCAAAAGTACTTAGTTGATATGTTAAAAGCTTCAACATTTATCAAAATAGATCAGCAACTGCTCCCTGACATTTGCCCGACCAAACTGGCAGACGTTAACAAAATGTGGGATTTTGATCATATGGTCACCGCGCCCATTAATGGTTTTGAAAGCGCAGAGCACTATTACCAAAAAGCGAGCGGTAAACCAGTAATGAAGGACATCAAGCAACCTGTTTTGTTTCTGCATGCTGCAGATGACCCCTTTTTAGACCACAACCAGATTGTCCCCTCAGAACCTCTTCCTGATCATTTAACTTTTGAAATCAGTGAAAAGGGTGGTCACGTTGGCTTTGTCAGTGGTACTAACCCGTTTAAACCTGAGTACTGGCTAGAGCAACGCGTACCTGAATACTTAAAAACGTTTCTGGGTTAACGCTCAAAAACATTAAGAGCTAGTCCAACAACACTAAAAGCTAAACAATAGGTACTCACTTTAAATCCAGAGCAGAAAGCCAAATTTATGATTATTCCGCATAAAGATATAGATCCAAACACACTCGATAACATCATCAAAGAATTCGTGCTACGCGAAGGTACTGACTATGGTATGGATGACGTAGAAATAGCAGAGAAGATCGAAGATGTTAAAGCTCAACTTAATCAAGGCAGTGCGGTCATTGTGTACTCAGAGCTTTATGAAACAGTGAACATTATGCCTAAGTCAGAGGTGACATCTTCGTCAGAGTGATATAGAAATCACTTTATTAACTTAGCTTTAGGTGCAAATGGCGATCGCTTCGTTGCGAGCTAAAAAGGCTATATTCGCCTGCAGAGCTTCTTGTTAATTCCACTTTGTTTGGCAGAAAGCAAGGGCGATTGAATTTGACCATAACGTCAGTAGCCTGCTCACTTCCATCAATCTTTGATAGAGACCAGTGCAAATTATACATTCCGTGCATCACACTCTTTTTCATACCCAGTAGCTTGGCTAGTAAGCCCGATAGGTGAATAGGATTGTAATCTCCAGAGACCTTGGCGTATTTTCTTGCCAGTTTAGAGCTTAGTTGGTTGGTGGCAACAGTTAATTCAGCGTCAGACATTTGTGTAATATTGCCGCCCCAAGCATCATTAGCTATCTCGCCTTTAGTCCCGTTGCCGGAGCCAGCCCTTTTATAATCACGACGTTTATCCAATATTTCATTAGTGCACTTTACACATAATCCGCCTTGTTGGTAAACACTCACTTCAATAACGTAATGCAAGCCTTTCGGGGAACTTTCGCATGATGTTAGCGAAAGTCTCAAGTCATAAGGCGTTGACCAATCAGGTAGCATGGTGACGCTATAGTTACTACTCAAATGAATTAGGCCGATTAACTTACTGCTGAATTTTGCTTGTGCCAATAGCTGCCCTAGGTGTCGATAAGCCGCGACGAATAAGAAACTCACGGGTAGCTCTGTGCAAGCAAACATCGCTTTAAAATCTGCTATCTGTAGAGTTGAGCTAGTTAAGTTATTCAACTTTATCGAAAGCGGCTCAAAGTCTTCGACGTTCACCACCTTTCTTCGCCAAAGTGCTTTTAGCAGCTGACCGTTTGAGTAAGATGTTTGTACAATTTCATTCATGTTCTAATTACAACAGATAAATTTTAGTTCAGACAAAAAATAAGCCAGCATATTCGCTGGCTTATTCACATTAAACACGAATTACTGAGACGAACTGATCGTCATCTCTGCAATTTTGTTTGCTTCAATATCGGCGTCAGTAAAGCGCATTGGTCTTAACTGAGGCTGCGATGAATATAGCTGCGTTTGGTCACCATTGTGCTCACTGCCATACGTGTTTGACTGTGAGTAACTTAGTAACCCTCTAGCAACTGGGCCTTGTTCAGTAAAGTTAACCACTGTCATCCAGCTACTACCATAGTTAATATGGTAACCTTTACCCTCTGCGCTCAGAATCGTGCCATCAAGCGTATTGTAGGTATGGCGAGGTAACATGGTACCGTCATTACCCGTACGGATATTAAACACATTGAAACCACCTTCAATATTGTGTGCACCACCCCATGGGATTTTAACACCCGTTGCAACTCCATTTGGCAAACTGCGTTCGATAAACTGCACATTACCTAGCGTTTCATCTAACGCAATTCCTGCCGTTTCTACGTTGACAATAGCTTGCGCAAACTGCGTCATTACCGTGTCATTCGCGATTAACGTATTGGGCGTGTTAATAGGATCTGTCACATCGAAAGAGTTTTGCCACTGCGGTGCATTATTGAATTGGAAAGCAAATTCGCGGAATAAATGCGCGGCACTACTCTCTGTGTTCATTAAACCATCCCACTGTGCTAATGCCGAACAACCCGCGCTGATATCAACGCTAGTATCCCCCAACATTACTGGCGTGTTGCCTTGACTTTGACAGCCTGACAGCAAGTCAGTTAACACCGCTTCACCTAAGTAATTTCGGTTACCGACAAGTGCACTCTCTACCTCTTCGATAGTAAACAAGCCGTCGCTGCCTGCAGCATCAGCCAGTAGTTTATGTGCTAAACGAGAGCGTAATGTTTGCTGATTATCAACCTGCCCATAAAGTGGTGAAACGCCAGTAATAGGCGATTCAGCGTTAGTCAGCCAGAAGCTATCATTTGAATTTTGTACATAATCCGTACCCGAGTACTTTGGCGCTTCTTCATAAGGTACCGGACGCTCGTAATCAAATGCCGATAGAAAGGCTGGCAGAATTGTAAATCCAGCTGCCTGTTTCGCACCTACTAATAATGGATTTGTGGTCATTTCATTAATAGCAGTATCAGTTAAGTAAGGTACAGTAGAATCATCAATGTAGAAAACGTTACCGTCTTTATCCGCTGACATCGTGTTGTTAAAAATAACGCCATCGTGGTCTTTAAACGCTTGCTTAAACTCATCCATATTGGTTGATAAATTCATCGCGAGCCAGTGATCAACAATATCTAAGTTTGCTGTATTGGCATCTTTGATTGCGTATGCGCTGCCATTGCCCCACTCAAACGCGCCAGGCACAACCGCCATCGGACCGTGGTGTGTGCTATAGCTCATTTTGCCCATCTGTATTGTTTGGCCACCACCAACATTGACGTCGATGACAAGTTCACGGCCATTAATTGGACGGCTAACACCATCAATCATCTGGCTCATCATTGTTGGGTCATTCTGGTTTAGCGTTAGTTGGTAAAGTACGAAGTGTTCCGCTGTCGAAAAGGTATGAGTCCACGCAACATTTTCATTAAAGCCAATGTTTACGACACCAGGCATGCCCATTAGTGAACCACCCATAACATTCATGTGTCCAGGAATAATTGAATGGAATTGCCAGAAGCGTAAGTTTCCTGTGTGCGGAAAATGCGGGTTGGCTAACACCATACCTTTGCCGTTAGCGGTTTTATCTTTACCCAAGCCCCAACCATTTGATCCCATGTCATCTGGGTTTTTCTCAGGTAGTGTGACTTTAGGAGCAATTTTAAAGCTCGCTTTGCCTGCATTACCTTTCACATAAGGTAAGAAAGACTCTCCTTGCGGCGCTGCAACAAACATTGCCCCTAGGAAGTTTGCAGCGCCTGGTAAGTGAGCGACACCTAATGAGTAAGTCAAAATATCAATGTCGGTAATAGGTTTTACCCACGCCTGACCAGCACATGACGGATTAATATTATCTACACCTGTATCGGCTAAGTATTTATTGTAGCCTTCGGCATAGCCCGCCATTAATGCCTGTGAGTTAACAGACATACCTCGAATATTTGCTTCCGCAGTTTTGCGAATATCGAGTGCAAGAAAGCCAAAATCGTTGATTAAGTTTTCAGAATCGCCAGACCCCAGCACCATATCTGGCCCAAAGTATTTAGAGCGCTCAGAGTTATATTTCAGGATTTGATCTGCCAAAATACAGATATTGTCTTTTGCGAACGCATAGCCGACACCAAACGCCAAGCTCTGCAAGTTATCACCAGTAACATGCGGTACACCGTAATCGGTCCAGCGAATATTAGCGGTGAGTTCACCATCGGTATCAAACGCAGGAACTACCTCGGTTGGCATAGGCGTTTCTGTATCAGGTGGTGTTTCTGGCTGATAGTCAGAGCTATAGTTATATTTATAATCACCATCGCCGCCACATGCGGCGAGAGCAATAGAGATAGCTAGTACGGAAAGCGGCTTAAAAAAGCCTAAAGTAGATGATTTCAAGGTTGTTCCCTCAATTATTATAAGGGTGACGGCTTAACACAGGACGATACTAGGGCGTGTTGATCTTTCAGGGTTAGATTTTGTTCGAATTAAATGCATTTTTACCGCGGCACTTGTGATACGCATAGTCATTCTACGTAAAGAGCAAGTAACAATGAAAAAAATGCATTTAAACGAATCCCTTTTACTACAAACTTAGGACAGCATTTATGATGCCTTTCTACTACGTTATCACTTATTTATGTGGAATAACCACACGACATAAGCTCTGCCTTGTATAAAAACATCATAAATTGCTGCAAAAACAACCTCGAAAAATCAATACGCCCTAGGCACAGTCTCAGCCAGTTAAACATCTTGCGATGTCCCCATTAACTAACGTCGAATGCGCTTAATCCAATACGCTAAACTTAAACACCCGTGTACCTAGTTGTAATAGACGAGCAGACTCCCCCGAACTGCTCGTACCACTATTTTTTAGCATACACGTGTGCGCTAATCAAATTGTATACAAAGCGGATTAGCATATTTTATATACAGAAAACGAAAAGCCAGCGTCAATGCTGGCTTTTCGTGTAAAAAATAAAGATGTTACTTTTCGTAACTGTCGGTTTATGTGTTACTTATCCACAAAAGTTAGGCTAAATGATACTGGTACAGCATTACTAATGTTCGCTAACCCGGCAATTTCTTGAAGCTTAGCTACGCCTGCAGCCAGCTTAAATGACTTAGCATTCAGGACTACAGGTTTCACTGAATTTACTAATAACCTGTCTTTGGTTAGCTTGGCAATTTGCACTTCTACTGTAACGGTTTGCTGCTGACCGTGTAAGTCAATTTCCCCCGAAAGTTTAATCTGCTTCTGTTGGCCAACGGGTAAAGCCTTTAGAAAAGCGGTATCAACATCGGCAGAAAATGTTGCTTTGCTAAATTCCGAAGTCTTAAACAAGAAATCGCGCATACGCTGATCGCGGATAGGAATCATAGTATTAACGCTGGCCAAATCGATAACAAATGTTACTTTACCTTTATTGTCATCAACGTTGCCCATCACTTTATCGAAATGGTGTACCTCAGCAATTTCCGAGTTCTTTGTACTGATAAAGCTTAGCGTTGAGTAATCATTGTCAATCTGCCATTGGCTCAATGCTGGAAAAGAAGAAGTTAGCAAGGCAATTACTGCCACTTTTTTAAACACGTTACGCATTTATCATATCCTTAAATCTGGCTGTTATTGTTTTCAAGAACGTCATCGAGTGTGTCAGGGGTTATACTGGCCTATGCATCACAACCCCGTCACTCCTCATAGGTGACTAAAGCTCTCTGTCTGCTCGATGAGGTTTAATAATTTTTTTCCACGGGAACTCCTGATCACCTAAACTAAGGAAGTCTGGGTTCATCAGTGTCTTACGACGATTATAGCTTAGTGGATTGAACTCACTGTCTATTATCGTGCCGCCTGCTTGCTCCAAAATGCATTGGCTTGCCCCCGTATCCCATTCACCTGTCGGGCCAATTCTCAGATAACAGTCTGCTCCACCTTCAGCGATTAAGCAGTTCTTGAGCGAACAACTGCCTAGGGCGATATACTCAAACTCGAAATCAGTGTTAAGGTATTGTCCCATTAATCCCAATTCTTGACGACGACTTATCGCCACCTTTATAGGACGACCTTCGCGATAGGGTTCAACAAAGATTTGTTTACTCGATTGACCATTGTCTTTAAACGCACCTTTTCCCTTTTGCGCATAGTACGTTAAGTGGTGGTCTGGTGCGTGAATCACACCAATGGTTGGCCACCCCTGCTCGACAAGCGCGATATTTACCGCAAAATCACCGCTGCCAATAATAAACTCACCAGTGCCATCAATAGGATCTAACAACCAATATCGTTGCCATTGCTCACGCTCGTTTAACGGTAATGCACCGACTTCTTCAGAAATAATCGGGATATCGGGCGTCAAAGCTTGCAATCGTTCCATAATAACCGTATTTGCGGCAATGTCTGCGCTGGTAACAGGACTATCATCTTCTTTAATTTCAGAGGTGAAATTGCGTTTTTGATAGAATTCCAATACCTGTTCGCCGGCTAATTTAGCGGTTTCGATTGCGATTGAAAGCAGCTTATCATCACTCATTGCTGCCCTCCTCATTACGTTGTAATTTGTCTCTGACCAACATTAGTGCAGCAACTGAACGTGCTTCATTAAAGTCTGGTTGCGCCAATAACTCGAGATAATTTTCGATTGGCCAGGGGACAATTTCTAGAGGCTCTGGTTCGTCACCTTCTAACTTTGAAGGGTAGAGATCTGTTGCAAGAAAGATTTCCATTTGCGCGTTAAAAAATGCAGGGGCCATAGCAACGTTGTGAATATGCGCTAACGAGTTGGCACCATAACCAATTTCTTCTTGCAGCTCACGATTCGCTGCTTGTTCTCCTATCTCACCTTGATCAATAAGCCCTTTAGGAAACCCCAGTTCATAACTGTGGCTACCGGCACAATACTCACGTACGAGCAACATGGTGTTGCTATCGAGCATAGGTACGATCATTACAGCACCTCGACCGGTGCCTTTCATTCGCTCATAAACGCGCTTTTCGCCATTACTAAAGGTTAAGTCAATTTCCTCAACCGCAAAGAAGCGGCTATGCGCCGTTGTTCGTCTGTCAGTAATTTCCGGTAAGCACTTTTTGTCGTTCATTGTCGTCCGTAAAAGGCAAAATAATAAAAAGAGTGGATGAGCAAGCCAGCTTCCATGGTTTTATACCAACGAGAATAAGTTCTTTAATTCTCACTGAATGACCAATTATTAAATTCAATTGGTATAATGCCATAATAAGATGTTTTCTTGGAATAAATCTATGCTTGATTGGTCAGAAATTTCCACTGTTTTGTTAGACATGGACGGAACCATTCTCGATCTTCACTTCGACAATCAATTTTGGCTAGAGCATCTACCGATGCGTTACGCTGAACACAATGGAATGACAGCTGCAGAAGCACGTGCAAAACTCACTGGTCATTACCAACAAGTTGAAGGCACAATTGCTTGGTATTGCTTGGATTATTGGGCAGACCAAACACAAATGCCGATTATGGAGTTAAAACGTGAACTCGAACACTTAATTACGTTACGAGAAGATGCTCATGAATTTCTTATGGCGCTTCGAAAAAGTGGTCGTAAAGTTGTTTTAGTGACGAATGCTCACCCAGATAGCTTGTCGTTGAAAATTGAGAAGACCCAATTAGATAAATACTTCGACAAGCTCTATTCAACCCATGAATTTGGCGCGACGAAGGAGTCACAAATACTGTGGCAAAAGCTACAAACAATGGAAGAATTTGATAGCAACCACACCCTATTTGTTGATGACAGCCTCACTATTCTGGACTCTGCGAAGCGCTTTGGTATTAAGCATTTATTAGCAGTAGCAAATCCCGACAGTAAACAGGGCATAAGAGAGATCGACAACTATCCTGCTGTGATAGATTATCGAGAAATGACAAAAGAGATATTGGCAACACCACAGGCATAGGCTTGCTAGCGATTGCCTAGCTAACCATAGTTCCGCTAACGATTGCTTTTAACCTGTGGTTTTATGTGAAAGAGCGTTATAGCTTCCGCTTAGAGCTTAAGTTGATAACGCCCTTGGTTGTCCGGTCGGCCAATAAATGGTAACGCTTCTCTTAATTGAGCAGGAAAATTAGCACCCGGTTGGATATAGCCATTGCCTCTGAGGCGACCATTTAAATCAATAGAAGCAGTGTAACTTAGTCCCAAGCGATTATTGGTATCTAGTGCTAATGCAAAGCGATCGCCCTGGCAGCTCAGGCTGCCATTGAAACTACCTAACTCAATTTCTTGTTCGAGGGCAATCAAAGCCGCCCCTTGCCACGCTATAGTGCCCACAGCTTGCACACACTTGCCTTCAACAATTTCAAGCTGTTCAATATTTAAAGTGACCTGACCAAACGCCTCTACAGGAATAGGTACCGGAAGATAAGGTACAATATCAGCAGCAGCCATCATCACTTGCGTATCAGTTAACGTCTGCGAATTACTACTCAAGCGCGCACTAGCTACACCCTGCGGTCCAGCCGATAAATTACCGCCAAAGGTGGCGTCTAACGCAGGAGATAAAGTCAACAGAGATAGTGGAGACAAGGATGTTTTAACGTTGTTCACAGCAAAGCCGTTAACTTCGATGCCACTCAACTCCGTGTTCCACACAGAGCCGCTTACCTGTCCAACGTTGACATTACTTGGCAATTTAAACCAGCCTAAGGCGATATTTGCAGGTACTTGCGTTACCACGAAAATAAGATAAACAAAGATAAACGTAGCAATTAAGCCAATAGTTGTTTTCATTTAGTTGTAACCCAAAATTAACCGCGAGAGATTTGTAAGCGTCGCACTTTTACAACGCCATCATTGTTACCTTTAACAATGTCGATGTTGCTAACTGTTAAGCCATGTTCACGAGATAGACTATCTAACCATTGTAAAAATGGGTTGAAGCCAACTTCATCTATCCAAACTTGGACGGTTTCACCTTGTGGTTGAACACGGTCTATGGTGATTTGATATTGGCTCGCTGCACGGTTAACAATACTTGAAAGTGAACCGCCCGAACGGTTTACCACTTGCTTACCTGATTGCTTAAGCAAGGCAGTATTTTCTTGCACGTAAGCCATTAGGTCTTGTGTGCGTTTATATTTACTGTTTGCCTTTTCAACATTTTCGCTTAACGGCTTCCAAATTCCTTGGAAAAGTACAAAAACGACGACTAATACTGTCATTGCAATAACGAGTTGCTGCTCGCGTTGTTGAAGTTGTTGCCACCACTGTTTCATTAGACCTCCTTAATACTGAATGAACCAGTGACAGACTCGCCCTGATTGTTTTGAGCACCTAATGTGACGTCAAGTTTGGCTTGTTCAAGTACAGATTTAAACTTATCGAAACTTTGGTAATCTTTTGCTTCAGTTTGCAAGCGAATCTCATTGCGCTTGCCGTCAAATTTTATCGATTGGGTTTGCATGCTTGGCACTTGTTTAAAGGCTCTCTCGAGTTTAGCTAGCATTGGCAGGAAGCCAGCTGACTGACTCCCTCCACCTAGCTCAGCGACTTTACGCTTCAACTGTGAACGCACTGTCGATATTCGTACTCGTTTGGTTTCTGGCAGTGCTTTTTTATATGCCGACATAATTTGTTCTTCAAGTTGCGCCTGCGCTTGATTGATTTGATAAAGCTCAGCACCTTTGACGCTCAGTTGAAGTAATACCGCAACCCCCAGAAGACCAGCAGCAGTTAACCAATATTTGATGGCTGGTGAGCGTTCGTTTTTAACAGCAAACTCTCCCTGAAGCATGTTCAAAATAACTGGCTGTTCCGCCATTAGCGCGAGAGGTAACTCCTCAGGCTCAGCAATAGTGTCGATCGTTGCAGGAACTGCAGGAATGGGCGAGTAATGATGAATACTTGGTACAGGATCAAGCTGCTGCCAATGGTTTGCTAGTAGTTGCCATTGTGTTGCATCGAGCGTAAAGCCTTGCCACTGCCCTTGACGTAAAATCAGCTGGTCTCCGAGCGCGATTGCGGTCCAGCTGCCTTGATGCTCAGGTAACATTAGCGCTTCCGGTACCATGGTGCGACATACTAAGCCCGCTTGCGTTAGCCAACTTTGCCACATAACCATTTTGTCTTTGGTGGCGATAGCGGTAAGACAGTTGTGACCTTCACTGTCCTGGCTCAAATTTCCGTAAGCAAAAAACAAGTTTTCTACTTCATGAGCTAACTCTTCTTCAAGCATGTACGGCGCCGCTTGAGCAATGGCTTTGCGCGATTTCCCTGGCACCTTAAGCGCTTTTAAACTGACGTCACTACTTGGCGCCAGCGCGACTACCTGTCGAGATTTCGCTTTATCTTGCAAATTAACGAGCGCATCAGCATTGGGTAGTTCACCACTGGCGATGATCTCTTTTTGATGATGTGACCACACTAACCAAGGCAGTGGTTGATTCGCCTGACTGGCGAGACGAATATATAAAGTTTCGCTCATTACTTACGCCCTATAGTGCGGCTAATTACATTCACTTTTGAATTATCAATAACTTGCATGACAGAAATTAGATTGAAATAGCTATTATTAAATTGACTATTAGCTTGTAGTGTAAAATATTCGCTATCAACTACAAACTGTTGTTTTTGTTCGTCGCTGATTTTTAATTTGGTAAATTCAGCTAACCCATATAATTCATTGATATTTTCAAAACCACTTTCGCCACGCGCATCAATTAAAGACTGTGCTTCACTGTTGCTAATATCCAACAAGGCTTCTAACAAAACAATATTGTCGGCGGTCATCGTATTAATATTAATTTGATGACTATCGACACCCGGAATAACACAGACATAGGGCGTTAGAGCTTCAATAATGGCAGGTGTAAAGTGCTCAATGGCTCGTAGCTCACTAACACGTGCCAATAAACTATTTGCAGCAAAGTATGGAAATTCTTTGGCGGCATAATCATTGTCTTCGGCGCCGCCAGAGCTTGCAATAGCATCATCACTATCTAGCCAATCTGTCAGCGCATCTCCGAGGTATTCAGCTTCAAACTCACCAACGCCCTCTACTTCTAGCTTCACAACTAAACGCTCAAACGCTTCTCGTGCAGGTAGTTCTTGTGTTGAAGGGTTAGAAGAACTGGCTTCGTCATCTTTCAACGCATTCAAATTCAGGCAACTGTGCATATCAGTTAGGCCACCTGCAATTTCGCCCTGCGGTACCGGAAAGCTATTGTACCCTTGCGCCCATTGTTGGTTTAAATGCGTGACTTCCTGGTCAGCTTGGTTATCGGCAATTAGTACACGTTTGGCGAACGACTCCGCCCCCATGGCATACCAGTATGCCTGCTGATTAAATTGAATATTGGTACTGCGCGCCAGCTGAATTTGTAAACGAGCCGTCATTTCTGTCGCCATTACCGCAGCTAATGCAACAATCAAGAGCACTGTGATTAGCGCCACACCTTGATGTCGCTGAACACCAATAGTTTGAGTGAGCGGCTTATTCATCATCATCCCCTGACGTTTTGTCTTGATCACCGGGGATTAAAAACTGGCGCCTAATTTCGCCGAAATCTTTCGTTTGAATAATAATCGCTAGGGCTTGAGGCAAGTTCTTGCCAACGAGCTCTTTTTGCCACTTACCTTGTCGATAGAATTCGAATTTTACATCATCGACTTGGGTGATAAGTGGCCTCACTTTAGGTTCTGCGCCAACGACTGGATCGACAAAATTAAAGTGCAGGCGATTGAGTGTTTCATCGTCGAGTTGATAAGCAACTGACTGTAAATCACTGCGCGGCAGCATGTAACCAGGGTTTGACCAGCCACTGCGAACAAATGCGAGGGCATTAGTTTCCGAAAAGAAGCCTTGGTCGTCCATATGCAGATACTTATCACTCGGTGCTTCACCATTTATACGAATGGTGCGACGCGCAAGTTGCAGCATATCACGCTCGATCACCATAAAGGCTCGATTGAGTTCATTTAAGCGCGCATTGCTGGCTTTCGACTTGTCATCACTTTCAAATACCGTATCAAAAATACTAAAACTAGCGAGGCTGATAATAGAAAAAATTGCCATCGCGATAAGCACTTCGAGCAAAGTAAAACCTGAAGCTTTAGGGTGATGTCTATTAACAGAGGTGTTTCGCATTGCCATCATTTAGTATCCGGCTTTGCAATGAAGGTAACCAACTCAGTAAGTGCCTGCTTATCGTCTTCATTTTTGCGCACTTCAATGGTTACTTGGCGTAAATCATTATCCTGGGTGCGGACAACTTTCTGTTGCCAAAACCATGTTGAGCCCGCCATTTCAACTTTGCCTTTGACATTATTTTTTGGTGGCCACTGTTGGTTCAAACTGGCTGCTGTTAATTGATTGGCAGCAACCCAGCCGGCGACTGATTTTTGCTCTAACGCACTCAAACTCTCTAAATTGTTCTGCGCAGTCCCTAAAATTGCGACACCTGCTATGGCAAAAATGGCCACAGCGAGCATGACTTCAATTAAAGTAAAACCCAGTGGTCGAAAGTGCTTCTGTTTAGTCATCCAGAGGCCCTTCAATAGTTAATGGTGTGGTATAAAGTCCAGTGACTTTATAGCGTGCATTTTCGCCAGAAAAATCATCACGGAACTGAAAAGTAACGCTAAAAGGACTGATATCGCCGCCAGACATAATGACGACTTGTGGTACCGGCTTTTCTTCCTCTTCCTCTCGAAAGTCATCTTCCTCGGTAACAAAGCTAGATGCATCGACAAGCATGCCGCCATCGACAGGTAAGTCGTCTAAGCTAAGCGCGAGCTCTATGTTCTCTGGCAGCGTAACCGCAGGCAAACTCTCTTCATCGGCAAGCACAGTCCACTGCGTGCCATCATAGGCAAGAAACTGGTAACCTTCATCAGTAGTGTAAAGGCCTAACTCTATGTTGTTTAGCATGCCAAAATCACTGGCCAATTCAAACAGCCCAGCAAATCGTTTACTTTCTTTTTCAAGCGCCTTTGAACTTTGACCACCTTGGAAATTCAATTGCACGACGGACATCAAAATGCCAATCACAACAATAACCAGCATCACTTCAATTAACGTGAATCCAGCTGATTTGTGATGTGGCTTAAACATACGGCGAGGTCTATCGTGATGGGTAGTCATAAAGTGAAAAGAGCCAGCAAGCTGGCTCATAATTGTGTGCTTACTGGTAGTCTAATAAGTTCCAGTTACCGATATCATCATCAGTACCCGCTTCACCATCAGGCCCCATTGAGAAGATGTCTATTTTACCGTTCTCACCTGGGTTCAATAATTGATACTCGTTACCCCAAGGATCGTTAGGTAAACGCTTGATATAACCTTCGTCAGGAAAACGACGTGGTAATGGTTCAATGTCCGTTTCTGTCACAAGTGCTTCAAGGCCTTGTTCAGTTGTTGGATAGTTGTAGTTATCCATTTTGTAACGGCTCAATGAAGTTTCAAGCGTTGTCACATCAAATACGGCTTTTTTGATGTTAGCTTGTTCTTGGCTACCCATTAGATTTGGTACCACCATACTGGCAAGAATACCAAGAATCACAATAACTACCATGACTTCGAGAAGGGTAAAACCCGATTGACGCATACGCATAATTAACTTCCTACTTTAACTGCCCACTAGGGTATTTAACTGTAAAATTGGCTGTAGAATAGCCATAACAATGAAAAGCACAACACCTGCCATAGAAACCATCAACGCAGGCTCGAAGGCTTTGATCGAGATATTCATTAGTGCTTCAAATTCGCGGTCTTGGTTATCTGCAGCACGACCAAGCATTTGCTCAAGCTCACCACTTTTTTCACCACTTGCTATCATATGAAGCATCATCGGCGGAAATAATTTCGTTTGCTCAAGTGATACTCGTAAGCTGCTACCCTCTCGCACTTTATCTGCCGACTCTTTTATTTTTTGTTTGATGTATAAATTATCAAGTACTTCGCCTGCAATACGCATGCTTTCTAACAGCGGCACCGCACTGGCAGTCAAAATACTTAAGGTGCGAGCAAAACGTGCGGTATTAAGACCGCGAGATACTTTGCCCAGCACAGGCAAGCCTATAAGTCGCTGGTGAACACTGAACCGAAACTTAGGTTTTTTCATTAATTGATTAAAACCTAAAATCGACAGCGACATCAGTAGCAAAATCGCTAAACCATAATTACTTAAAAATTCACTACTCGAGATTAAGAACTGCGTTGTACCTGGTAAGTTCTGTCCCATATGCTCAAACTGACTGACAATTTTGGGAACCACAACGGTCAGCAATACGGCGATCACTGAAATTGCCACTATCGTCATGATCACCGGATATACCAATGCCTGTACCATTTGAGAACGCAGCTGCTGCCGTTGTTCGGTATAGTCAGCTAATCGGTTAAGTACGTTGTCTAAATGGCCTGACTTTTCACCTGCCGCAACCATAGCGCGGTATAAGTGAGAAAATACATGCGGGAATTCCGCCATACTTTCAGCCAACCCATAGCCTTCGGTGACCTTAGTGCGCACTGCCATAATCATACTTTTATGGCGGTTCTTTTCACTTTGCTCAGCCACTGCCATCAAAGATTCTTCCAATGGTAAGCCCGACTCTACAAGTGTCGCTAATTGGCGAGTAATCAGTGCTAGTTCACTCGCTGAAACTTTTTCTCGTTGAGACGCTTTTCCCGCATTTGCTTGCTTTTGCTTTTGCAAGCTAGCGGTCACTTCCATTGGCATTAAGCCTTGTTCACGCAGCAAGCTCCGTGCATGGCGAGGTGTATCACCTTCAATGACACCTTTAACATTTTTGCCTTTGGCATTAACTGCTACATAATCAAACGCGGCCATCTATGTTCTATACCCCTAACCTATCTCTTTAACCTATCACTGATTTAGTCTTCACGGGTAACACGCAACACTTCTTCAAGTGTTGTTAGACCTAATAGCACTTTATCAAAACCGTCGCGACGTATACTCGGCGTGTTGGTACGAATATATTTCTCTATCGCCTGCTCACCTTTGCCGTTGTGAATCAGCTCGCGTACCGTATCATCCACAAAGAGTAATTCGTGAATACCGGTTCGACCACGGTATCCCTTGTAGTTACATTCTTCACAACCGGTAGCGCGATAAATAAGTTGTTTGGTATCCGTCGGCAAGCCAAGTAACTTGCACTCTTCTTCATCTGGCAGATGTGCCTCTTTACAATGAGGACATAATGTTCTGACAAGACGTTGTGCCAATACACCTAATAAACTCGACGATAGTAAGAATGGCTCAACCCCCATATCTTCCATACGTGTAATTGCGCCTGCAGCTGTATTGGTGTGAAGTGTAGAAAGTACCAAGTGACCAGTTAAACTCGCCTGAACGCCAATTTGTGCGGTTTCCAAGTCACGAATCTCACCAACCATCACTACATCAGGATCTTGACGAAGAATTGCTCTTAAACCGCGAGCAAAGGTCATATCAACTTTCGTATTAACTTGTGTTTGACCAATACCTTCAATAGCGTACTCAATAGGGTCTTCAACGGTTAATACGTTGCGTTCACGACTGTCTATTTGACTCAGACCAGCATAAAGGGTGGTTGACTTACCAGAACCTGTCGGGCCCGTCACCAAAATGATGCCGTGTGGTTTATCTATTAACTGTGAAAAGTGCTCTCGGTTGGCATCTGTCATGCCAAGGTCTTGTAAATCTAGTCGTGCAGCGTTTTTATCAAGAAGACGAAGTACGACTCGTTCTCCATGGCCTGTCGGCATCGTTGAAACACGGACATCAACAGCGCGGCCAGCAATTCTTAAAGAGATTCGACCGTCTTGAGGAATACGTTTCTCAGCAATATCTAGCTTCGCCATCACTTTAATACGAGATACCAATAGCGAGGCAAGCTTGCGATTGGGCTTGAGTACTTCACGCAACACACCGTCAATACGGAAGCGTATTTGTAGCACTTGCTCAAAGGTTTCAATGTGAATATCAGAGGCATTTTCTTTTATTGCTTCAGACAGCATGGCGTTGATGAGTTTGATAATCGGCGCGTCATCTTCATTTTCAAGCAAATCTTCGGTTTCAGTCATTTCATCGGCAAGCGAATACAGATCCACTTCGTTACCGATGTCTTCCATCATTTGTTTTGCTTCAGATGAATCTCGCTGGAAAGACTCCGTCAATAATTGCTCGAACTCTTCTGCACTTTTAACTTCAACTTGGTATGGCTGTCCTAAAAAACGACGAACTTCGACAAGCGCATCTTGGCTCACTTGTTCTGTACAGAACAAGGTTACGCCATGTTCGCCAGTTTCCAATAAGACGCTATGTCTTTTAGCAAAACCAAACGGCAATTGCATTGGAACTAGTGAAGCTAAATTTTCAACAGCCTCTAGCGTTGTTTCTGCCTGCTGCGGTGCTGATGGTTCAGCCATCTGAGTATCACTCATTACTCTTGATTACCGTCTTTATCTGTTTTTTTACCGTCTTCACGCTTTTCCATGTACTCTTCGAATGAAGGTGGTAATGAAAGTTGGTCGTTCCACTCTGGTAAAATTGGCAGTTTGGCGTCTTCCATCAAGCTTAAGCCTTTCTCGCGCTTGAGAATCTCTTCGGCGCGGATGTAATTGTATTTAGACTTAGTGACTTCGTTCATTAGCTTGCCGTCACGAATGATCGTCGGACGTAAGAACACCATTAAATTGCGCTTGCGTAGGCTATTGGTTGTTGATTTAAACAAATGACCTAGAATTGGAATATCACCTAACAATGGCACTTTCTGCTGGCTTTCTTGCACATCTTCGTCAATCAAGCCGCCTAAAATAACGGTATCGCCGTTGTCTGCCATCACGGTTGTTTTAATCTCACGCTTATTAATAGAGATATCAACACCCGTTGCACCACTGACCGATGATACTTCTTGCTCGATTGTCAACTGCACCCCAGAGCCTTCATTCACTTGTGGTGTCACTTTTAACTTGATACCCACTTCCTGACGATCGACCGTCTGAAATGGGTTACTGTTTGTTGAACTTGTTGTTGAGCCCGTAATAATTGGCACTTCTTGACCAACGATGAAGTATGCTTCTTCGTTGTCTAAGGTTGTGATACTTGGTGTCGCAAGAATATTGGAATTAGTATCAGAATTAACCGCATTGATGATAGCTCCCCAGTCGTTGTCAACAATACCGAACATCATGCCCGATACAGACCCCAAAGCCTGTGCCAACAAAGTGTAGTCACCATCTGTCGACGGGTTGGTCGTTGTAACAGGGTTACCATTGCTATCAATTGTCGTTACAGTGGTTCCATCTTCACCGCGGGCTGCAACAGCACCGGCCGCAACACTACTAATAGTTGTCGCACCGTTGGTGAACTGACTAAAACCAGCATCTTCGTGATACCACTGAACACCAAGGCTGACCCCGTCAGTTTCATATACTTCTACAATGATCGCTTCAACAAGGACTTGGGCACGACGCACGTCTAATTGACGAATAACAGCTTCCAGTGAACGCAACATATCTGGTTGAGCTGTGATTACTAACGTGTTGGTATCGGGATGAGCATCAATGCTGACATTACGCTTGTTGGTACGCTTTTGACCTGCCTTACCAGAGTTTTCTTCTGCCTCAATTGATTCACTAACGCCCTCAAGTACTTTCACTAAGTCTTCTGCTTTTGAGTACTTAAGATAGTAAACACGGGTATTACCGTTAGTTTCTAATTCGCTGTCTAAGCGAGAAACCAGTTTCGCAACACGCTCTCTCGCTTGAGATTCACCACTGACAATCACGCTGTTTGTGCGATCATCAGCCACTATTTTTGGAATTAAGAATGACGGTGTACCTGCTTTGGCGCCAGCTTGTGTCTTGTTCATGGCTTCAACAATACGCACCATTTCACTAGCAGAGGCGTGTTTTAGCTTAATAATTTGAACGTCTTGGTCACCGGCTTTATCAACGCGTTCAATAATTTGCACTAGACGATTTACCACAGCCGCAGAGCCAGTCAACATAATGACATTCGCTGGGTCGTAGTTGGTTACGTTACCGCCACCCGCTTGATCTGAAAGCTGACGAAGCAAAGGTACAAGTTCACGCACCGTTACGTTTTTTACTTCGACTATGCGGGTGACCATTTCATCACCCTTGTATGTTTGTTCGTTACCAACAACCGGAATTGATGAGGTTTTCGCATCTTTGTTACGAATAATCTTGATGACTTGATTATCCATTTCTACTGCTGCGAAACCATATACTTCAAGTACGTTTAAGAAAAATTGATACAGCTGCTCATCGTTTAGTACGTCGTAACTGCGCACATTAATTTTACCGCGTACGTTCGGATCAACGATCATGGTTTTTTGTAGCGTACGTCCCATGGTTTGAATGAACTCGTTGATGTCAGCATTCTTAAAGTTCGGTGCAAGCTCAGCTGCATATGCTGGTTGCATAACTTGCTGTAATAATGGTGTGCAACTGATGGCAGTCGCCAAAGCTAATGGCGAAACTACGCGTGCTAATTTATTTTTCTGAGGCCACATGCGGCGAGGTAATTTGTTTTTTCTCATTATCATTGTGCAATGCTAAACAGTATTTCTGTTAACTCTCCGTTACGCTCTACCAGCAGCGTAATATCACTGGCTTCTTTTAATAGTTTTAATGCTTGAGCCGACTCAGCAGGATTAGTTAAATCTAAACCATTCATTTGTTTTGCGATATCGCCAGATTGTAAACCTGAATTACTAAAGAATTCCGGATTTTTACCTGGTCGCAGTCGGTACCCGTCAATCTTACCGCCTTGGCGATAAGGTGAAATATTTAAGTAATCGCTTATCTTACCTGGGTTCTCGGCAAGGTCGCGTTTCATCTGGCTAACCGTTTGGCGCAGTGCCACGTCTTTGCGCTTATCAAGATTATTCGCCGGCGCTTTGGCCTTTGAAGTATTACGCTGTGAAGCCCGCTTTTTATCACGGCTAGGTGAAGAATTTATGACAGCAGAGCGCTGGCTGTAGTCAACGCCTTCTAGCATCAAACTTTCCAAACGTCCCGATTGTTTGATAATGACTCTGTCAGCATGCACTTGAGTTAACTGTGCACGAGTACCTTTTATCATATCGCCAATGCCATAAGTTTCTTGTACGCCTGACTTTTCTATAATGGCTGCAGCAATCTTAGGGTCACTAGATGCGACCACACCAGAGAGCGTTAAGTTCAACTTAGTTTCTGGAGCGTCAGATACTTCGGGTAACTTTTCTTCAACTGTAGACTGATCAAACTTGCCAAATAAGTTCAATGACAGTATTGAGGTCGTATCTACGGCGGTTTTTGTTGATTCAGAATTAACTGGGGAAGATTGACCAATGATGGCCGGGACATGGTTACTAGGAACGACCTTCCAAGTAAGTTGCGCTAAGACGTAGGCAATATATATAACCAACAAAAAGCTTAACGCTTTTGCTATTTGTACTTGCGGAAGCTTTGAGAACGCCTCTTCTAGGGATGCGAGGTTGCCTGACAACTGCATGTTAATACTTAAATTAGAATCCTTGTGAGCGTCGATAATACTTGACCGAAACAGTATCAACAAGCGGGCAGCTTGAAATTTAACTAAAATTTACAATATGACATAGCATAACTGGCGAAAAAACCGGATTTATGGTACCTTTCGCCCACATTTTCCACTGGTAAATTTCGGTCTATTTATGGCTGGTAAACAGCAACAAAATAGCGAAGCTACCACAACTCGATTAGATAAGTGGTTGTGGGCCGCTCGCTTCTATAAAACTCGTGCTATCGCAAAGCAAATGATTGATGGTGGCAAGGTGTTTTACAACGGTCAACGAACGAAGTCAGGCAAAGCCGTTTCGCTCGGCGACACGATACGTGTGCGTCAAGGCTTCGACGAAAAAGAAGTGATTGTTATCGCTTTGGCGGATAAACGCCGAGACGCGACATTCGCGCAGACACTTTATCGCGAAACAGAAGCTAGCATGGAAACGCGTGAACGCAATACCATCGCCAGAAAGCAAGGTGCGTTCTTTAGTCCAGCGACTGAAACTAAACCAGACAAGAAACAACGTCGACAAATCCGACAATTGAAAGAAAGGATATAAATTAAGATGTCTCAACAAGATGTGTTAAATCGTTATCTATTTGATGGCAAACACGCACGAGGTGAGCTTGTACAAATTAAACAGGCATACCAAGATATACTTAAAAACCATAGCTATCCAGATGGTGTAAAAAAGCTACTTGGAGAGCTATTAGCAGCGACAAGTTTACTGACTGCAACGCTAAAATTTGAAGGTGAAATTGCAGTACAGTTGCAAGGTGCAACTGATGCGCCAATTAATTACATGGCGATTAATGGCGACCACCAGCAAAACATGCGCGGTGTTGCAAAATTAAAACAGGACACAGAAGCAGATTCACTAACGGATTTAATTGGTAACGGCATCATGGTTATTACGATTCGTCCGAATAAGGGTGAACCGTATCAAGGTGTAGTTGCACTTGAAAAGCCAACCTTGGCTGAGTGTCTTGCTAACTACTTTGAAACGTCAGATCAAATTCCAACAAGTATTTGGATTTTCACTGATACGACAGCGATGAAAACAGCAGGTGCACTAGTACAGTTGTTACCTGATAGTGATGACAAGGCGCAGCAGCAGTCAGACTACGAGCACCTTTGTCATTTAACAAGCACGATAAAACCGGAAGAAATTTTTGAGCTCCCAGCTGAGACATTACTTCACCGTCTTTACCATGAAGAAGAAGTAAGAATTTTTGAGCCTCAAGCAGTAAAATTCGAATGTTCTTGTTCATCAGAAAAGTGCTTAAATGCCATTGCACAACTAGGTCCAGATGAATTAAAGAGCATTCTGGCTGAGCAAGGCAGTGTTAGCATGACATGTGACTATTGTTTAACCACTTATTCATTTGATGAAAGCCAGCTTTTGTCATACATAAATGAAGTAAAACATTAGTTGAATGAATATTCATAATCAGGGCGCCATTATGCGCCCTTTTTTGTGCCCTATTCCCAATTCTTCTATCTTAGCGCCTACCACAATTTACAGTTAAAAAATCTTTTTGTCGTTTTATTACATAAAAAAACTGTCTATTTAACCCTTCAATGTAATAAAAGATGAAAACTTTCAGTCACAAAAATTTTTTGCTTTTATTTTAATCTGCCTTGCCCTAGACTTGGAGCCTTCAGGGCTACCCTGAACTTTCAATTTTACTCATTTTATGTATTTATACTGGAGACAAAAAGCCATGTCCGCTTTGGTAAACGTTTTGGAAAACACGATTGACTTAACTCAATACGGCATCACTAACGTTGCAGAGGTTGTTTACAACCCTTCTTATGAACTCTTGTTTGAAGAAGAAACTAAAGCAGGTCTCTCTGGTTATGACAAAGGCGTAGTAACAGAGTCAGGCGCAGTTGCTGTTGACACCGGTATATTTACAGGGCGCTCACCAAAAGATAAATACATTGTTCGCGACGATACAACACGTGACACTGTATGGTGGGCAGATCAAGGTAAAAACGACAACAAGCCAATGACCACAGAAACGTGGAACGAACTTAAAGGCTTGGTAACAACTCAGCTTTCAGGTAAACGCTTATTCGTTGTTGATACATTCTGTGGTGCTAACGATGATACACGCTTGAAAGTGCGCTTCATTACCGAAGTAGCGTGGCAAGCACACTTCGTTAAGAACATGTTCATTCGCCCAACTGACGAACAATTAAAAGACTATGAACCAGACTTCGTAGTGATGAACGGTGCAAAAACAACAAATCCAAACTGGAAAGAACAAGGTTTAAATTCTGAGAACTTTGTAGCGTTTAACTTAACTGAAAAAATGCAACTTATCGGCGGTACTTGGTACGGCGGTGAAATGAAGAAGGGTATGTTCTCAATGATGAACTACCTATTACCTCTTAAAGGTATTGCATCTATGCACTGTAGTGCAAACGTCGGTAAAGACGGTGATGTTGCTGTATTCTTCGGTTTATCAGGCACAGGTAAAACAACTCTTTCTACAGATCCTAAGCGCGCGTTAATTGGTGATGACGAGCACGGCTGGGACGACAATGGTGTATTCAACTTTGAAGGTGGTTGCTACGCTAAAACCATCAATTTAAGCAAAGAAAATGAGCCTGACATTTACCAGGCAATTCGTCGCGATGCGTTATTAGAAAATGTAACGGTAGATGAAAACGGTAAGATTGATTACGACGATAATTCAAAAACTGAAAACACACGTGTTTCATACCCAATCTACCACATTGATAACATTGTTAAGCCTGTTTCTCGCGCCGGCCATGCAAAGAAAGTAATTTTCTTAACAGCTGATGCGTTCGGTGTTTTACCACCAGTTGCTAAGTTAACGCCAGAGCAAACAGAGTACTACTTCCTTTCTGGCTTCACGGCTAAACTTGCGGGTACTGAGCGCGGTATTACAGAACCAACACCAACATTCTCTAGCTGTTTTGGTGCGGCGTTCTTAAGCCTTCACCCAACTCAGTACGCTGATGTATTACGTAAACGTATGGAAGCAGTTGGTGCAGAAGCTTACTTAGTAAATACGGGTTGGAACGGCACAGGCAAGCGTATTTCGATCAAAGATACTCGCGCTATTATTGATGCGATTTTAGATGGCTCAATCGAGCAAGCTGACACAGTGACATTGCCGTTGTTCAATTTAGCGGTACCAACAGCGTTACACGACTGTGATAGCAATATCTTAGACCCTCGCAATACATACGAAGATAGTGCTGAATGGCAAACTAAGGCAGCTGACTTAGCTACTCGTTTCGTTAATAACTTCAATAAGTTTACCGATACAGAACGCGGCGAGTCACTTGTTGCAGCAGGTCCGCAGTTATAATTGCCCTTATCTGATACAAATTAATCTGAAAAGCGACGTTAATACGTCGCTTTTTTTATCTGCTCCATAAATCAAAAACTACTGCTCACTATATTCCTTCAAAGTTCATCAACTTAACGTCAACTGACGCCACTCAGCTTGCTCTAGCCCCCATTTGAACTACACTTAATCTAGTTAGTTCGCACTATTTAAGGGAGTAAATATGCTGTATCTATTGCTATTCAAATTCGCTATTTTAGGCTTCCTAATTTTTTGGTTGATCAGAAGAAATAACATGGCAGTTAAAATGTGGACTGATGATCAACTGATTAAAAGCCTGCCTTATTACCTTAAAATAAAGCGCCTCAAAGCAAAAAGTCACCAAATGAAAAACACAATGAGGCATACTCTTAACTGGTTCGTCTTTTTGAACATTGATGAACGTATCGCACAAATTGAGCAGGAAACAGCCTCAAGATTTAGCTACCAACGAGTTAAGAATAAATCCTATAACTATGAACAAAAACTTGCATTGCTTGCCTCGCTAGAGCGTAAAAGTAAAAAAGCAGCAGAGCAAGGCAATACCTACGCTCAGTCTCTGCTAGAGCAGGAGATAGCGGAGATAATAAATCACTAACTAGTCATTGGATTAGTCAATCACTGTTTACTCGCGAGCACGTCAAGCGCTCTGCCATAAACAATGTCTGACAACAAAATAGTATCAGCACCATTGGTATTCACAAATTGGATAAGCACGGTATCTAATTCGGGGTGATACTTTGCGATACTGTAATAACCCAGCACCCACCCCGTATGACCATACTCATATATTTCTCGGTAAATTTGTTGCTCGAACTCTGAGAAAAAAGTTCCCTGATTAAGGGCTTTGAGAAATATACCTACATCTTGTGCGGTCGCCACAAAACCTTGTTCTAAACCCTTAAAATCATCCTCATAACCAATGTAATAACCACTCATTAGCGAAGTCAGTTCAACTTGGTTAATTGACTGATAAGTGTTATTCAATTTTAGTGGTGTCAATAGCACCTCATCTATGTAAAGCCAGTGAGGATAACCGAGTACCTTATCCATAATTTTTTTAAGTAGAGAGTAATTGCTATTTGAATAGCTGTAGTTTTGATTTGGTAGAAAGTCTGCTGGCGTATCAAAAATGAGTTCGAGTGGATCAGGGTATTTCTCTGTCCAGGAAAAGCCCTCCGCGTCAGTCCAGTTAGGAATACCACTGCGATGTTTAACCATCATAGCGAGCGTAATTTCATCTGAATGTTCAATTCTATCCGCTACTTCTGGGAGGTAAAACGCCAATGATTTCGATAAGTCTAGCTTGCCTTCACCTACTAACTTAGTTATAGCTGCTGCAACGTAGAGCTTTTCAATGCTGGCTATTTTAAAAAGCGCGTCTGGGTAAGCTGCTACTTGGTCTTTCCGATTGTGCCAGCCACTGGCGACGAGTTGCGGCAAGTTTTCGCCAGTTTGAGCATAAAAAATAATGCCTTCTAGCTCTTTGCTCGTCGCTTCATCTGCAACTTCTTGCAAACTGCTGGGCGTGGATGTCAGGTAATAAAGACCATACTGCCATGGCGCAAAAACATAGATGCTAATCAAGGTGACAACTAAGGCAACCAACCTGGCAATTAATGTCTTCCGTTTCTTATCCATGTTATTCCTTCACTACAAATTCCGAACGACTTCTAAGATCACCCTGCTTTAGTATCTAATTGGCAGCAACACTTTAGCTTGCAGCCCACCTGACTCTCGGTTGGTCAGCATAACTTTACCTTTGTGGGTGTCGACAATACGCTTGATAATCGCCAGACCTAGGCCGCTGCCTTCCGTGCCACGTGCTTTATCTCCTTGCGTGAAAGGTTGAAATAAGCGCTCTATCTCTGCTTCAGGAATACCTTCCCCTTCATCACAAACGGTGACATAAGCATAGCGGCTGTTTTCCATTCCAGTGCTCACTTCAATATTACCCTCGGTATAACGAATAGCATTCTGTATTAAGTTGGCTATCACGCGTTTCATAGCAACATAGCGAAGTGGTAACTGATCAACTTCACCTGCCGTGAAATTAACAAATCGATCTGTGGGTGTTTCTGCGTGCACAACATCATCAACTAAGACATTAAGGTCGCTGAGCTCAGCTTTATCTTTGCTGTCATGACGAATGTAATCAATGAATTGGTCAATAATGGCATTCATGTCATCGATGTCACCTTCAATCCCTTCTTTGAGGTAATCGTCTTGCTCTGACATCATTTCAGCACTCAAACGAATGCGAGTCAGCGGTGTACGTAAGTCATGAGAGATACCCGCCATAAGCAAGTTGCGGTCATCTTCAAGCTGTTTAATGCCTTTCGACATATGGTTAAACGCTTGTGTTACCGCCATCACTTCGCTAGTACCCTCTTCTTGTAAAGGCTCAGGAAAGTCGCCTCTTCCGACTTCTTCAGCGGCGGTTTGCAGTGCTTTTAACGGCCGATTAAGGTTACGAACAAACAGCCAACCTCCAGCTACAGAGAGTACCCCAAGCACCACAAGGAATAGAATAAGTGGCGAGAAATTAGCTTCTTCTATGCCAGTTAATGGAATTTTTACCCATAAGCTAGGGGCTTGCGGCGGCCGAATCCAAAAAAGGTACTCATCGCCTTGTGAAATTCTAACCTCAGCAGGGCCATCCAATAACTCAGACATTTGCATCGAACGAAATTCAACATAAACGGCATCAGCAAGACCTAGGCGCATAGCATCTTGCTCGCGATATACACCGATGCCGGTTTCACGCTGAAATGCTTCCGCCATCGCAGGACTTAACTCGGCGTCTTTAATGTCGATAAAAACGACCCGTACCTGTTTAGCTAACAGTTCATTTATCTGCTGAAAGTTTGGCTGAATGATATATAGAGCGATCGATACATATGAAACCACTTGGTTAATTAACAATAAAAAGCCAATTAACAAAACAGTTTGCCCAAAGGCACTACGAGGTAATACTTTCATTGCTATCCTAGGCGAGCGTTAATGAACACTCATTAACGCTGAACATGATTCCATTAAGCGGCTTCTTTTCCATCGGGAACAAATACGTAGCCCAGCCCCCATACAGTTTGAATGTAGCGTGGTTTTGCTGGGTCTTCTTCTAGCATGCGACGCAAGCGACTCACTTGTACGTCAATGCTACGCTCAAGCGCGGAATAATCACGGCCACGAGCAAGATTCATTAGCTTATCGCGTGACAATGGCTCGCGAGGATGGGTAACTAATGCTTTTAACACCGCAAATTCACCACTGGTTAACGGCATGTTTAAGTCGCCTTTGACCATTTCACGTGTCGCTAAATTCAAGCTGTATTCGCCAAACGAAATAACATTCTCTTCCATAGACGGCGCGCCCGGCGCTTCATTGGTTTTGCGGCGCAATACGGCTTTAACACGAGCAAGTAGTTCACGAGGGTTAAAAGGCTTAGGCATGTAATCATCTGCGCCTAGCTCTAGACCGATAATACGATCGACTTCATCACCTTTTGCAGTCAGCATTACAATAGGAATCTCGTTGCCGTTTT
Organism: uncultured Thalassotalea sp.; assembly: GCA_947492575.1. Lineage (GTDB taxonomy): Bacteria > Pseudomonadota > Gammaproteobacteria > Enterobacterales > Alteromonadaceae > Thalassotalea_F. Next base: position 67,602 of record CANLNK010000001.1, on the reverse strand, counting down.
GACGTAAACGACGACAGATTGATAAACCATCTTCGCCTGGCAACATTAAATCGAGTACTAATAAGTGAAAGTTTTCGCGTTCAAGCAAGCGATCCATTTGTTCAGAGTTTGCCGCAGAACGCACAACAAAACCCTGTTCAACTAAATAACGTTCAAGTAATGCGCGTAAGCGCATGTCGTCATCAACCACTAAAATTTTCTGTGTTTCTTGTCCCATGATTATTCGCCTTGTACCACTTTGGATGGTTTCACTATAAGCGATAAATTCACATGTGAACAATCGAGAATGTTACAAAGTGTTAAGTTATTGGCATATCTGAGCAGCATCTATATAACCAAAGGTTATTATTTTGAAATATTTTAGCCCGTTAAATCATCAAAGGAATGTCCAAATATGTTCATACCACATGCTATTCAGCTATGAATTTATTCTTTGCTAGAGCCAAATAGGAACAAAAGTGGCTTATCAAGTCTGCTTCGCCAAGCATCTTCACTGTGGTTTTGCCCTTTGAAAAACAACGTTTGCCAGTTGCTATGGTTAAACCCAGCTTCTTTCATGATCCCATCAACTTCTTTCTGGTGCGGAGGGTAATAAGCGTCAAGCGTTTGATCACCGTAGTCAAAATAGATTTTGCTATCAGCCAGTTTTGGTAGATTCATTTCTAAGTATTGGGCAAATGCTGCTGGCACAGGGTTATTTCTATGTGGCATAACGCCAATCCAATGGGTAGATAAACAAGCCGCACCGCCGAATACTTCTGGGTACTCAATACTCGCATACAAAGAAATAAGCCCGCCCATGCTCGACCCCATAACATAGGTATTGGATCTATCGGTATACACAGGATAGTTGGCGTCAATATAGGGTTTGAGTTCTGAAATGATGAATTTTAAGTAATTATCAGAACTAACTTTTTCACTAAATAGCAATGTATTAGCGCTGCGTTCCATTTGATAAAAACGCTTCTGCTGTTGGTCGTTGAGTAACTCGAATGGTTTTTGTGGAAAATAGTCACTGTGTCGTGTGTTCCCGCCATTATTGATACCAACGACGATAAACGGCATGACTTTGTTTTCATCCAATAGTTGCTGAGCCGTCTCATCAACGCCCCACTCTTGTTTATTCCATGTTGTTTTTGCGTCGAATAGCATTTGGCCGTCATGCATATACAACACAGCATAGCGCTTATCTTCTTGGTATCCCTCTGGTAACCAAACATGCACGTCTCTTGCTGAAACGTACTTGGAAGGAAACTGTTTTATCGTTGTAACCGAGCCAGAACTCACTTCAAGTGCGGCTATCAATGGTGAGACTAGGCTCAACAGAATGAGCAAAATAAATTTATTCAAGGGATACTCCTAGTAACGACTCGTTGGACTCATAGCGTTAACGGTTGGCTACGAAAATAACAATTTCGGTACTAGCAATATTGCAGAATCAGCTCCAGATTCAAATGAATACGATTGTAAGGAAAACAATCTGAGGCTTGGTGCCTATTGAATGTATTTTATCGCTTGTTCGGTCACGCATTTGGTAAAACTGCGCTTACGATCTTCACGCGAGAGGCGAGCAATTGCACGCTCAACCAATGCCATTTTTTCTGCGCGTTCTTGTTTTGGCAACTTAGCTAACTGGTCACTAAAACAACCCACTAAGCCAAAGTTGAGTGCACTATCAGATTGCGGTGTCTCATCACCCAAACAGCCAGCTAATTTTTCAGCCAGCAAATCTTTATCCATTTTAGTGATAATTTGGCTCACTTGGTAAGGTACCGGATCCGTCTTCCTCACCACATTACAGCCATAGAACATGTCAGCGACAGCAACCTTAGGAATAATCGCTTGGTGTTTTTCAGCAAACTCTTCTTTAAGCCAGCGTTTATGTTCTTCTGTAAACGTATCTGCAGCTGATTGTGCATAAGACTGTGGCGTTAAAACCAATAACAACAAAACTAAACATGACTTCACTAAGAGCAATACCGATGACACTGACGATAACGATAAAGAACGCATAACACACCCTGTAAGCGATTTTGACGTAACTTGGAAATAATAGACAAGTCGATATTATACGCTAATTTTTTAATAGAGGGGCTAACTAAATTCCCAAATCAGCAGTTGATTATTCGCTGGCATATCAATGTTTTGTTTGAGCGTAAAGCCAATGTCTGAGGCTAATTCATCAACTGCTTCAAAGTCGCGAATACCACTTTGCGAATTACGTTCTTTAAGCCAAATTTCAAACTCAGCATTGCTCTCACTCGTGTAATCACCACCAAATTTAAATGGCCCATAAACCATAAAGCGTGTACCAACTTTACATACCTGAGGTAAATGCTTAAAGAGTTGCTGAACGCTTTGCCAGCTCATGATGTGCAGAGTATTGGCTGTAAATATGACGTCGTAATGAGCTGTAGGCCAATGCGATGATTCACCTACTTCAAGTGCTAAAGGCCCCGGAAACATCGCTTGGTGCAGTCTGCGGCCATGTCGTTCAATATTTGCTGTAAGTGGCGGTAAGTTATACGCGAGATCGCTTGTTTGCCATTCTCTGACTGCTAACTTAGGTGCCATAAAACAAGCATGTTGTCCTGATAAGCTGCCTAGTTCTAAAACCCGCTGTTCTGCCAACGAGAGTTCCGACAGTACCTCTAGCAGAGGTACTTTATTGCGTTCGCAGCTAGGTGCAAAGTTTTGCCATTCTAGTTCAAGCAGTTCACTGTTCATCATAGGTAACTCAACTCTAGTGTTAAACCAATAAGTATTTCCAAGCACCAAAAGCCGCTAGGCCACTAACAACGGTTAGCAACATGTGCTTTTTCCAGGCACTTACTACTACAGCGACGATTGCACCGAAAATATAGGGATTTTCTATGGCAAAATAGTACTCGCCTTTGGGCATAAAAACCGCTGGAAATATTATCGCCGTTAACACAGCGATAGGCACATAGTTTAGCGCTCGTTTGAGGGTATCAGGAAACTCAATATTGTCAGCAAAAGCAAATAGAATATAACGCACACCGAAAGTAACGATGAACATACCCAGCAACATCCATACTTCATTCATGACTTATTCTCCTGCTGGTCTTTATCCATAGGGCTAACATTATTCTGAACAACGATTGGCGCTGATTTTTTCTCTAAATACATCGCAACTAAAATGGCGCTTACTGCTGAGAATAACAAACCGGTTTTATGAGGCCAGTCATAGGTAATCAGTGACAAACCACCGGCAACCAAGGCACACGCTAATGTTGCTCGATTGTGTAGACATGGCACAACAATCCCAATAAAGGCCACTACCATAGCCATATCAAGCCCCCAGTTAGCCATATCAGGCACACTTTGCCCTATATATAGCCCAACTAACGTACACAACTGCCAGTTAAGGTACATAAACAAGGCTGCGCCAAAGTAGTACCAATTAAAATTAGGCTTATCACCGTGTAATTTTAAATAGTTACTGGCAACAGCAAAACTTTCGTCAGTTAACAGAAAAGCCATAGGTGCTCTTACTTTCTGGCCATAATCTTTCACATGTGGCAATAAGTTTGCGGAATATAGAAGGTGTCTAAAGTTTACGAAAAATGTCGTCAATACGATAATTGGCCAACTTGTAGAACTTGCAATTAGACCGACTGCAATAAACTGTGCAGAGCCTGCAAAAACAAAAATAGACATCGCCAGTACAGCCCAAAACGATAGTTCTGTAGATTGTCCCAAGGCGCCATAAATTACGCCAAAAGGAATTGCCGCAAGAATCAGTGGCGCACAGTCTTTCATGCCTAGTAGGAAAAGATAAGATCGAGTGTGCTTCATAACGTCCGTATTTTAATTAGCCGAATGACTTATATTGGCCCTATTAACAAAACAATCAAGCGAACAATCATAAATAGCGAAGAAAAATATAGTTAAAAAAAAGGCGAGCACTGTGCTCGCCATTTCTTATTTTTTAACTAAAGTTTAGAAACTGTAGCTATAACCTAACGATACTGTTTGTGGCTTACCAACCATAATTGAACCATGTGTTTTTGACGTCATGTATTCTTTATCGAACAAGTTATCGATTGTTAACTTAACTTGCTGTTGGCTATCAATATCGTAGTAGGCTGCCATATCAACTATTGTGCGGCTATCAATTTGCTCAGCATATGATATTGAGCCTTGGCCGGCTGTTGTTCTCATTTCACCAGAGTAACGAACTAGCAAATCTGTACCCCATTGTTCACCTTCAACACCTACCGTTAACTGTAATTGATTTTCAGGTACATATGGTAGCTCATCACCAGTAACAACATCACCCCAAGTATCTAAATTAGACGAGAAGCTATTTTTGAATTCTGATTCAGTGAAGGTGTAAGTTAAATCAACTGGAACACGCACATTATTTAATTCAAATGCGTAGCCAGCTTTAACTTCTAAGCCATTTACATCGACCTCACCAGCATTGTATTGATTACCAATATTATCATCATCACAACCTTGGCTAGCAGTACAGTTACCATGCATATTCTCGTAATCAGAGTAGAAGTAAATAGCTTCACCATTAAACGCGCCGCTAGTATAACGAGCACCTAATTCATAGTTCATGCTTTCTTCGTTATCACTCTCTTCATTGCCTGGTGCGGGAGGTGCAAAGCCTTCTTGTACACCCGCGAGCAACACTAATTCTTCACTAATTTTATAAGTTAATGCAACTGAAGGTAATATTACTTCAACATCATTCTCTTTGTGAGAAGGTGCAGCTGTGCGCGCTGAATCTGACTTACCCCAATCATGACGCTCAATCGTCATATCTTCATAACGAAGGCCTGCATTAATAATGAAATCACCTAAAGTTATTTCATCATGAACGTAAAGTGCTAGCGCCTTTGCACTGTCAATACGATTTGAATCTGTTCCTGGAACACCCGCTGATGCGAGGGTCATTTCATAGTTGGTAGCAAGCTCATACTTATCTACCCATTGGAAGCGATCCATTTCATCTTCATGATAACGCGCACCAAATTTCACTTGATGATCGCCAAAGTCTGCATCTAGTACTGTTTGAATACCTTGTGATAGGTATGCTCGATTGTTCGCTTTAATATCAACAGCCAAGTAATCAGCGTTATTGCCCTGATCAAAAGCAGCGGCCAACTCAATACCGCCACTTCCTAAGCTCTTACCACCAACTTTGCTGACCTTATACCAGTTACGGCTAAAGTCGTTGTAGTAAGCACTCGTCCCTAAACTTAGATCGTTAGATAGTTGAATATAGTGATTAACTTGGAACTGTTTGTGTTCAGTGCTCATGTTATCTAATTGAGATGCTGAATAACGAGAGTAAGTGTTTTGTGCATAATCAGCGTCAGTTAAGCCCATGTAAGTTTCATCAGAACTTTCATCTGCATACTTTACTTTGAACTCAAGCTCTTGGTAATAATCAGCATTGCTATCACTATTAAATTTGACTTTAGCCAACACATCATTTTTGGTAAATCCTGTTCCTCTATCGCTGTGATTAATATCTTTAAAGCCATCAGCTTGATAGCGGTATATTTCTACAACACTGCCAACATTATCGCTTTGACCGCCAGCGTATGCATGGAACTTAGCAAAACCGTCTTGACCTGCGCTTAACTTGATTGCACCTGCTAAATCCTGATCTGGAATTTGGCGAGATAATAAGTTCACGACACCACCTGTAGTGCGAGGACCGTACATTGCACTTGATGTACCTTTAAGCACTTCAATTTGTTGCATTCGACCAGATGTAGGGAAGTAATAGGCAGAAGGTGCGGCATAAGGTGCTGGTGCTGCAAGCACGTTATCTTCCATAATAGTGACTTTTTCACTACGGTTTTGGCCTGTACCACGCATACCTACATTTGGACGTAAACCATAACCGTCTTCTTCAAGTACATATACACCTGGTACTGTGGTTAAAGTACGCATAATGTCACTGAAATCGAACTTTTCAATTTCTTCTTGAGAAACAAGGTGTGCACTTCCTGGCACATTATTTAATACCTGCTCAGAACCAAAAATAGTTAAGTGCTCAATTTCGTCATTTGCTTTATCGTCAGCAAACGCTTGAGAGGAAAACGCTAGAACAGCTAATGCTAGTAAGCTTTTGTTAAATTGCATAAGACTAAAACCTAAGTATTTAATAAGATGATCATTTCAATGGCGCGCATATTAACACAAGAATTAAACTAAATACGAATTAATTACATTTATAATAACAGTTCGAGTTCTAGGTGGTATAAAAACTTTACATTCTTATTGGAAGGTTCTAAGCAGGAAAAAACGAAGTATTAATTACTTCGCTTTTTCCCGTTGGAAACTCAGCTATTTGGCTTCGATAATATGTACATCACGTTGAGGGAATGGAATAGTAATGCCTGCTTTATCAAACGCTATTTTCACTCTTTCGTGAGTGTCAAAGTATACCGGCCAATAATTTTCAGAGGCGACCCATGGACGCACAACAAAGTTCACTGAGCTATCGGCATGCGCAGAGACAAAAATGTCGACGCAAGGCTCTTTCAACACTCTGTCATCAGCATCCATCACTTCTTGCAAAACAGCCTTCGCAGCGAGCACATCGTCTCCGTAACTGATGCCAAATGTCATATCAACACGGCGCGTTTTCTCGATAAATAGATTCTTCACACAACCATTAGATAACAACCCGTTAGGAATAATCACCCGTTGATTGTCTAAGGTTCTTAAAATGGTATTGAAAATTTGAATCTCTTGCACTGTTCCTACATATCCTTGTGCGTCAATAACATCACCTGCTTTGAACGGCTTGAAAAAGAGAATCAGAATACCGCCAGCGAAATTAGCTAAGCTGCCCTGCAAAGCCAAGCCAACCGCCAAACCTGCGGCACCCAGCATGGCGATGAGTGAGGCGGTTTCAACACCAATCATAGAAGCGAAGATAATTATCAAGATGGCTTTGAACAAAATATTGATAAAGCTCAATAGGAATTGATGCAGCGTGACTTCCACTTTCTTCTTGGTCATTGCCAAATCAACTAAATTGACAATACGGCGAATGATCCATGCGCCAATAATCCAAACAATAATAGCGAGTAATAATTTAGTTCCAAACCCTAACGCCATTTCTCCCATCATTTGAAAATAATGTTCTACTTTGTCGACACTAAATGCTGAATTTTCTTCCATCGTCATCACCTTACTATTGTTGTTATTTTGCCCTTTTGTCACAGAAACCGTTGCAGAGCGTAATCTAAATGAATTAAGAATATTAAATTTGAATTGTTAATGGTAAGTTAAGTGTAGATGTTAAAATTGCTAATACTAGAGAATAACGATAATTCATTCGGCGATACTAAAATTAGCGAAATTGAAATAAAAAGTAGTAAAAATATAAGCTTGCTGTGCAAGAGCCAACAAGAGCTATAAAAATTAGCCAACTGACAGCACACGCTAACGATTCGATTATGATAAAAGTTGTACTTCAATCAGTGGGCACATCGCTCTCAGCCGTATTTTTAGGCTTTCTGTATAGTGTGCTTATCGCACGCATGCTAGGCCCTGAGGCACGTGGTATTGTCGCAACTTTGGTCATGTTTGCCACACTCATTGCAGGCTTATCGCAATTAGGCTTGGCACAAGGTTACGTCTACCACAAACGAAAATTTCAAGCATCAGGCAAATACTCTTCTGAAGCAATCGCGTCTGGAAAAGCATTAATTATTAAATCGATTTGCTTAGTGCTTGTCGCTAGTAGTGTGCTAGGCGCCACGACTTTCTACTGGTTTATGCCCAATGAAATCACACACTATCTCGTATGTTGGACACTGCTGACTTTCATTATGAGCCTACATCTGTATTTGCAGAATAGTTCCCATATTGATGCTTCGCTTAGCCATTACAATATAGGGCGATTAGCAATCCCCATTATTAATATCAGCGTCATAGCTATCATCGTTCTCTATCAGGGAGTTAGCGTCGTATCTGTAATTGTGGCGAGCATAATAGCCTATACTGTTGCTAGCCTCTTGCTAGCCAAGCCCTTGTTCAAAACTGAAAATAAACATACAGCGAACACGCATGAGCAGAACAAGTTGGCCAACAATAACACCATGCTGACGCTGGCAAGTATTCGTCGATACAGCGCCAGCATCTATGGCACATCAGTCACTGGCGTTCTGATTCAAAGTGCCGACAAAATCGTGCTCCTTATCGTCGGCACGATGACTGACTTCGGCATATATGCGGTTGCTTACGGACTATCGCGTTTAGTTGGCATCATACCTGACACAATATCAACCTACCTGTTCGCAGCTTTTGCGGGCACAGGAGAAAAGCGCGCTGCCAGTCATACCAACAAAGTGTTCTCACTATTATTTATGCCGTTAATTGTGCTTGGGGCTTGTATTTCAATTTTGGCTCCAACGCTTATTCCTGCTATTTTTGGACACAGCTATAGTCTCGCGGTAATTCCTTTTATTTTCTTACTTTTTGAGTGTATTTTTTCTTCGATGAGTTGGTTATTAGCGCAACGCTTTAACGCTGAAGGCAGACCCGGATTGGTCTTGATTCGCCAGCTTGTTTCACTAATACCTTTGCTAGCGGCACTAATAATAATGACGCTAGGAGTAGACTCCTTTAACGCTATCTTCGATAGCACAACAGCAAATAGTATTATTCAATCGCCGCTCTATTTGCTTTGTATTGCCATGCTTGCATCTGCCCTGCTTAGGCTATTAATAACACTGGCGATGTACCACTGGGCATTAGGCGAAAAACTGCCACGCATGCTACCAGAAATCAGGGATATGATAACTTTGAAGCACTATGTGCTTAATCGAACTTAGTAACCGTAACCGTTAAAACTATTGAATAAATAAAGATTATGCTTCAACAAATCGTACCGCTGAAAGTAAAACAGAAAGTTAAAAGCCATTTTGTTGCAACCAACATTAATGGCGATTTGGAAACATCAAAGCAAAAAGTATTTATCGGCCTCGCCGCCGATTACGGCAATTTAGGTGATGTTGCTATCAGCTATGCTCAATATCAGTTCCTGCAAGTAACTTTCCCCGATGCAGAAATCATCGATGTACCAATAAGTGGCACTCACCAAAATATACGCCTGATAAAAAAACATATTAAACCAAATGATATCATCACCTTAGTAGGCGGCGGCAACTTAACCAACAAATACCAAGATATCGAAAACTTTAGGCTTATTTGGTTGCAGCACTTTCCGGATAACCGAATTATCTCGTTTCCGCAAACAATAGACTTTAGCGATGACGCCAAAGGCCTTAAATCACAAAGTGAATCCTTTGCACATTATAATCAACACCAAGATTTTACGTTGTTTGCTCGAGAAAAAATCTCGTACAGAGCCCTACAAGAGCTCACTAATAATCAAGCCAAACTTTGTCCTGACATTGTGCTTTCACTCGATCAGAGCCAGCCTAAAGACGATGCTAACAAACGTGAATTTATTACCACGTGTATTCGTGATGACGATGAATCAATTTTGACAGCGGTTGACAAGAGCAACTTGTTTTCGAGTCTAAACTTACAATCACATTACCAAATGAAAATTACTGATACCCATATCGGTGTTAGTCAGCTTTCGTGGCAACAGCGTATTGATGAACTAGAGAATATTTGGCAACAATTTCGTGACTCTAAATTAGTCATTACTGACAGGCTCCATGGCATGATTTTCTCCGTCATTACTAAAACACCATGTATTGTCCTACTTAACAGTAATCACAAAATTGAACAAACCTATGAGAATTGGCTGTCCTCATTAAATCATATAAAGCTAGTGAGAAACTTCAACCTCGATGAGGTATTGGCATTAGTGAGTGAACTAAGTCGACTGCCTGAAGAAAATATTCAGCTTCCGACGCTCAAAGACAATTATCAACCTTTAGTTGATGCGTTAACAAAACCGTTTAACAGCAAAGAAAATGCTGATACAGACAACGGTCAGTAGCCAAGCATATGACAAAAATCGCTTTTCTTTGTTTAGCCCACAATAATCTCGAGTATATTGATAAGCTCGCAGATTATTACTGCAGTGACGGTGACGACTTGTTTGTTCACCTTGACGCTCGGGTAAGAAATGAAGCACCGCTTGGCGATAATAATAAACTTAAACTCCTACCAAGAAGTGAGCGCCTACCAACAAGGTGGGGTACGTATGAAATAGTTGAGGCTAGTCTTACGCTGTTGAAAAAAGCAATAACCTCAAGTGAATTTGACTATTTTATTCTGATCAGTGGCGCAGACGTTCCCCTATTACCCAAAGCGCAACTCAAAGCAAAACTAGCCAGTAATCAAAGTTATTTTGGTCAATGGCAGCGCATTGCATCGCCGTCATTGTCGAAATCGACGAACGCCAAAGAGATTAACAGCCCTCTTGAAAATAACAGCAAAACGCTATTTTCGGAGTTTTTTCATCGCCATTATTATCAATCATGGCTAACAAATCCTGGAGAGGCCTACTTAACGCAGCAACGTTGGCGAATTTACGCGATGCTATTGGCCAACAAGTTCATTGCGCGTTTGCCATTGGAAGCAACGTCATATTTCACCTATTCGCATTATGTAAAAGGCTCTCAGTGGTGGGGAATGACAAAAGAACTCGCTCATTATGTCCATGAGCAACTGTCAGACCCTAAGGTAAATCGGCAATTCAAGAAAATGCACGCCCCTGATGAAAAAGCCATTCAAACAGTCGCTGCCAATAGCCCTTATGTTGAACGTATCATATTCGATTATGAGCAATCGTCTTTAAAACAAGGATTGCACTACATCGATTGGGGCTTTCAAGATCAAAGTAAAACACTGAAGCTTTTTTCAGTCGACGATATCGACAAAGCGATTAACGCTAAGTGCGGTTTTGCTAGAAAAATATCACCGGAACAACAGGAAGCGTTCATCACTTTTGCACAGGGGTTGCATTAACGAATATGCATATTCTCTACTTACTACCCAAATTGGTGAATGCAGGACCGTCGAATGTCGTCGCAACCATCATTTCGCACCCTGCAATGCAGGCACATGATATTACGATCGCGACATTTTTAGGAAAAGATGACAGCCATGACAATTTGCTTTCAAAGCAGCATATAAATTATCTATCACTTGGCGGCGTTAACTTTCGCGCAATCAGGAGACTAGTTGCCTATATAAAAGCGAAAAATATTGAGGTAGTACACAGTCACGGATTGATACCCGATATTGTCTCAGCGTTAATTGCCATTTGGGTACCCAGCCTTCGAGTTTCAACCGTCCATTGCGATATTAAACAAGACTACGCGATGGAATATCCAAGACTAAAAGCAAAGCTTTATACTTCGCTTCACTTTTTAGCGTTACAATTTATTCCAAATAGAGCTGTAGTGTCTAAGAGCGTTCAATCGACGTTACCATTTTCGAGTCAAATAGTGCGAAACGGTGTACCGCAGCAAACTACTGAAAACATATTAAATGAACAAAGCCCCAGTACTGAAACACCAGGGTTGACCTTAGTATTTGCCGGACGGTTAATTAAGCGAAAAAACGTGCAGTTTCTCATTGATTGTGTCACTCGCTTTAATCAACACCATCAACAAACGCTATCTCTCCACATTTATGGGGAAGGCGAACTGGAATCAGCCCTAAAAAAAACGCAGTCAGCACATATTAACTTTTTGGGTTTTAATGACAGCTTTGCCGCTCAAATGCCCAGCAACGCAATCTTTGCAAATCCCTCTCTGGCTGAGGGCCTTCCTATGGCAGTTATAGAGCTACTAGCACACGGCGTACCTTGCATATTATCCAATATCGAACCACACCAAGAAATTGCCGACTGCATGGATGTGGGAGTTGCTCTTTTCGACTTTGATTACGACAGTTTTGCCAGTGCAATCAATCAGCTATCTACCTCAGCGCTATTGATCGATGTAGACCGTTCATTGCTTTCTACCCGCTTTGCAAAAAGCTTATCTGACAAACAAATGGTTGATGGATATTTAGCGCTTTACCAACCCCCTACGATAAAAAACGCCTCTGTAGAATCATCGGTGCAACTGCACTCAACAGACAAATTCAAAGAGTAGTGATAGATGTTGCCTTACTTTATTGCCAACTTTATTGCTCTTGCCCTGTTTTATGTGGGTTATAAACAGAAACTCAGCAATAGCGCCCGCTATTTATTTTTATTACTTAGCGCCATTCCTCTTATTGTAATTGCAGGTTTTAAATATAAGCGAATAGGTACAGATTCAGGATCTTACGTTTACTTCTTTGACAATATCAAAACCTTTAAAGACGCGATGAGCTTCGCTGAAGGGCATGGTGAATTGGGCTATTGGTCATTAAGTGCAATCGGCCATCTATGGACAAATAATTACTATGCGCTATTTACATTATCGGCGTGCATTGTCGCTGCGTGTTATTTCTATGCAATCAAACAATTCAATTTAAAAACGCTTTCTTTATTTACTTTGCTGTTTATCGGCCCATTTTATTTCCAACTCAACGGGAACCGACAAGCGATATCTATTGCCATCTTTATTATCTCCACGATTTTCATCATCAAAGAACAACCAGTGAAGTATTTAGTCTCGATTTTAATTGGCTTTATGTTCCATAAGTCGATGATCTTGTGTTTACCACTCTACTTTATGTTTCGAGGGAAAATTAAGCCTCGCAAGATAGCGCTGATACTTTTTGCATTTTTAGTTTTTATTGTTTTCTTTCAAACCTTCATTTCTATTGCGTCAGACATTGATAGCCGTTATTCAGAATATGGCACTAAACGTTCGGCCAGTGGCGGTGTGATCGTTTCAATGTTCAATGTTGCTTTGTTTGCTTGGTTCTTTATGGTCCGTATGACCAATACAAAAGCCCTCGCCAATAGGCAATTTGACGTGCTACTTGCACTTTATTTCTTAGGTGTTTTGGTGAGCGTCATTTCCATTATCTTAAGAATCGATCCCTCTGGCTTTTTGCGATTGAGTGTATATTTTACTCAGCTCAATATGTTCCTATTGCCCTTAACTATCTATAGCTTCCGTGATACGCAAACCCGATTAATATTAATGTTTGCAGGATGCGCTCTGATGATGGCGTATTTCTTCATGACTATGTCAACGTTTAGTAATTTAACCCCCTATCGCTTTAACCCGATTTTAGGACTCTAGATGAAAGTTAGTATTGGTATTCCATTTTATAACCCTGGCGAAGTATTCAGAGAAACTATCACGTCCGTTTTGCAGCAGTCTTTTCAAGATTTTGAGCTCATATTGCTAAATGATGGCTCGTCAGACAATTCGTTGGCAATTGCAGAGTCTTTTAATGATGCGAGGATTCGCATCATTAATGATGGCCGAAATCTCGGGTTGCCAGCACGACTTAACCAACTCATCGTGCTTTCATCAGGCGAATATTTAGCACGAATGGATGCAGATGACTTAATTTGCCCAACCCGCATAGAACAGCAAGTGAAGTATTTGGATAAACATCAAAACGCAAATTTAGTGTCTACTGGGTTATGTTCGATGACTGATGAAGGAAAAGTCATTGGCTATCGTTTACCGCCAATATCGCAAGCGACGACAATTGACGCCATCGAAGCGATATTTGGTCGAAGTCATATTGCGCACGCAACGATTATGGCAAGGAAAACTTGGTATCAACGCAACCCATATAATGAGTCGGCTAAGCTCATGGAGGATTACCAACTATGGATAGATGCTGCGTTGAATAAGGATCTTGACGTTGGCTTCTTACCTCAACCACTTTATTACTACCGGGAACAAAGTAGTGTTTCGTCAGCGAAGGCGATCACCGCTTATAAGAACCAGTATTCATTAGTAAAGCAGCAGTATTTTCAACACTTAGCCTTGCTACAAAAAGTAAAGTTTACCGCGTTAATGGGGCTTAAAATAGCAACGGTTTACCTACTGAATATTTCTGCTAACGCCACATGGTTACTTAAATTACGAAATAAAAATACACAGCAAAGCAATGAATCACTTGTCGCCCTTCAGCATAAACTCGACCAATTAAGAGGTGTTAATTGAAAAAGGTATTGTTTGTAACCGCTGTACCTGAGACAGCATCTGCATTTTTAAGTGGCTACCTCAATAGGCTAACTGACGAGCATGAAGTTCACTTTGCAACATCACTTGAAGGGCGTATTAGTGTCGATAAAGTAAACGCTGATGTGACCTTACACGACCTTAAAATAGCCCGAAAGCCAAGTATTTTCAAAGACATTTCGTCGCTATTTAAACTTTGGCAACTCATTCGAAGAGAACAATTTGATGTCGTGCACTCGGTAACACCTAAAGCAGGACTGGTCACGCAAATTGCCGCCTTCTGTGCTCGAGTTCCAGCAAGGTTCCACACGTTTACAGGTCAAGTGTGGGCAACCAAAACAGGTATAAAACGCACCCTACTCAAATTATTAGATAAATTATTCGCATCACTCACTACTGCATGCTTGGCTGACAGCCCATCACAGCGTCAATTCTTAATCAACAATTGCATTACTACAGCGCTCAAGTGCACGGTGTTGGCAAAGGGCTCTATTTCAGGTGTAAACCTTGAGAAGTTTCAGCATAATTCTGAGGCTCGCCGTCAATTAAGAGCTAATTTAGGCATAGACGAGGCAACCTTTGTGTTTCTATTCGTGGGTAGGTTAAATCGAGAAAAAGGCATTCCCGAGTTGCTAACAGCCTTTAACAGTTTAACAGCTAATCGCCCTATGAAGTTGCTATTTATCGGTGCCGATGAAGAAGAGTTTTCAACGAAAATAAGCCAACAAAGTAACATGGAATTTCTCGGGTTTCAGCGCAACATAAGTGACTTTTACAGCATGGCTGATTGTTTAGTATTGCCAAGTCATCGAGAAGGCTTTGGCAATGTCATTATTGAAGCTGCCGCTTGCAAATTACCAGCCATAGCCTCGAATATTTACGGTTTATCGGATGCAGTAGAAGACCAACACTCGGGATTATTGCATCAAGTTAAGAATGTTGAGGCACTAGCGAATCTAATGCAGCAACTGATTGACTCACCAGAATTGGCAAAAACACTCAGTGAACAAGCTTACCAGCGAGTCGTTGCAGACTTTGACGAAGAGCACCTTATCAATGCCTTTATTGCGTATTATCACGCGCAGCTTAAGCTTGATGACACCTTTAAAAATAACAACAACCTTACAACCGAGGAACGAAATAAACGTGCTAGTGGTAAATCAACAGAAGAAAGCAAATCGAGGGATGTAAATGAAAAGATTATTTGATTTCCTAGTCGCATTTACCTTATTGCTAGCATTAAGCCCAGTCATTCTTGTGACTGCTTTGTTGGTGCGCATTAAACTGGGCTCGCCCGTGTTGTTTAGCCAAGCCCGTCCTGGTTTACATGGAAAGATTTTTAAAATGTATAAATTTCGGTCAATGACCAGTGAAACCGATTCGCAAGGAAATTTACTACCAGATAGCCAGCGTCTGACCTCATTTGGAAAGTTCTTACGCGCTTCTAGCCTAGACGAATTGCCGGGGTTATGGAACGTGCTCATTGGGCATATGAGCCTCGTCGGACCGAGACCTTTACTGGTTGAATACTTGCCTTTATATTCAAACGAACAAGCAAAGCGACATAATGTTAGGCCAGGTATTACCGGCTGGGCACAAGTTAACGGTCGAAACGCGTTAACATGGCAAAAAAAATTCGCATTAGATGTTTGGTACGTCGAACACCAGTCATTCTTGCTTGATATCAAAATTCTCTTACTTACCGTGGTCAAAGTACTAAAACGCAGTGATATTTCTGCGGAAGGACAAGCAACCATGAGCAAATTCACAGGAAACGAATAATGAATAAACTTATTGTCATTGGCGGCGGCGGCTTTGCCAAAGAAGTTGTCTGGTTAGCGCAAGACTGCGGCTATCAGGTTGTTGGCATACTGGATGACAACGCTGATATGCACGGTCAAGAAGCCATGGGCATCGAAGTACTCGGCTCTGTCGATACATGGACAGCGTATCAAGATTGCCAGTTTATTCTCGCAATCGGTTCTCCTCGCATTCGTCACTTGGTGTATCAAAAAATGCTCAACGCATCACAAGGTGCCGCAACACCCAAGTTTGCGACATTAGTTCACCCTAATGTAATCAAGTCAGATAGTGTCTCAATTGGTGAAGGCTCAATTATCTGCGCAGGCTGCATCCTCACTGTTGAAATCGCCATTGGTCGCCATACCATCCTTAATTTATCTGACACCATAGGCCACGAAAGCACCCTTGGTGATTTCGTGACTCTAGCGCCGATGGTTGCCATTTCAGGTAACGTGACCCTCTCTGATTATAGTGAAGTAGGCACAGGTGCAGCGATTCGACAAGGTCTTACTATTGCCAAAGGTGGCATGCTTGGCATGGGCGGGGTGCAAACGAAAGATATTCCTGAGAATGCCATTTTCGCCGGTAATCCCGCAAAGCCTCTAAAAACTTTACCAGCAGTGGAGACAAAATGTTAAATACGCCTTTTTCACCTTGGCCATCGTTTACACAAGACGAAGCCGATGCGGTTCAGCGCGTGCTTTTGTCAAATAAGGTAAATTACTGGACAGGCACCGAAGGACGCGCCTTTGAGCGAGAATTTGCTAACTTTGCTGACACCAATTATGCCGTTGCAGTCGCCAACGGTACGCTCGCTTTAGATTTAGCCCTACACGCTTTAGGTATTGGCGAAGGCGATGAAGTTATCGTGACGCCAAGAACGTTTATTGCATCCATTAGCTGCATCATCAATGCAGGTGCAACGCCGATATTTGCAGATGTTGATCTGGCGAGTCAAAACATTACCCGAGAAACAATTACCCCAGTATTAAGTGAACGGTCGAAAGCCATTATTTGTGTCCACCTAGCGGGATGGCCATGCGATATGGATGGCATCATGGAACTGGCCAAAGCTAACGATTTATATGTCATTGAAGACTGCGCACAAGCACACGGTGCTAAATACAAAGGGCGCTCCGTTGGCAGTATTGGTGATGTAGGCTGTTGGTCTTTTTGTCAGGACAAAATAATGACCACGGGTGGTGAAGGTGGCATGTTAACTACCAATGACGAATCGCTGTGGCGCAAAGCCTGGGCATTTAAAGATCACGGTAAGTCATATCATGCAGTATACGAAAAAGAGCACCCGCCAGGTTATCGGTGGCTACATGAGTCGTTTGGTACCAATTGGCGATTAACCGAAATGCAATCTGCTATCGGACGCATTCAAACTGCTCTCATGCCTGAGTGGCAAGTGAAGCGAGCATCATACGCTACGCAAATTTTAGCGGCTTGTGAAAAAGTGTCTTGGATTGAGGTATTTGTTCCGCCAGAAAATATTCAGCATGCTTACTATAAGTGTTATGTACAAGTTATTCCTGAAAAGCTTCCTGTTGGCTGGAGTCGAGACAAAATTGTCGATCAATTTATCGAACTCGGTGTGCCTTGTTACTCAGGCAGTTGTTCTGAGGTCTATCAAGAAAAAGCATTTGATGGAACCGGTCTAAGGCCTGAAGAAAGTTTAACCAACGCAAAACAACTCGGTGATACAAGTTTAATGTTCCTTGTACACCCTACACTTTTGCAAAAAGAAATTAACAAAACATGCCAAACCATTGAGCATATTGATAATTTAATTTCACCAGTGTAAACGAGATGTAAACAAATATTTCGTGACTTTAATTTGAAAGCTTGTAATATGAACAGAGGTACAAAAGCACCTAGATAGTCGAACAAAAAACAGTGATAAGGATGTTGAGTAGAAAGTCGTCACTTTTAGGTATTCGCTGTAACATATTCGTTTCAAGGTGTTAGTTTAATGATCAGACGCATTGATCTTATTCCAAGCAAGTTTAAATTATTAATCGCGTTAAGCTTTGACTTAGCCGCCTTGTCCTTTGCATTTTTCATCTCCTATTTCTTACGCTTAGGTGGTGACATTATCTCTTTTTCAATTGCAGAGCTGGCGGTTTTTGTTATAACCAGTGCGTTTACTTTGCTTTGCTTTTACCTATTTGACGTTTACTCTTCAGTAACCCGTTATTTCAATGCCAAAGCATCACTGAAAGTTATAACAATTCTGTCAGCCGCCGCTATAGTTTGCTATTTTTCTGCACAGCTAGTGGATGCGTTTTTACCTCGCTCTATTCCATTTTCATTTCTAGTGTTGTCATCGCTACCGATTGCAGGTGCACGATTACTCGTCGGTTTACTTGTTGGTGAACGTTTATTTGATGAGCGTGAAGGCGTTGTTATCTATGGTGCTGGTACAACAGGTACCCAACTTGCCAACGTGTTGAGCCAAGGTAAGAAATATCAAGTACTCGCCATACTCGATGAAAAAAAGCGTTATCACGGCCGCAGTATCTTCGGAATCAAGATTTTTGGGCTGGACGGTGTTGATTCGCTGATTGCTAAATATCAACACTTTAAAGTGCTAATTGCCGTTGAAAATATTAGTGCTGAACGTATGACGGGGATTGTCCAACGTTTGGAACCTTTTGCGCTTGAACTATTAACCGTACCATCTATGTACGATATAGTTTCAGGTAAAAAGCGTATCGATGAGTTACGTGAAGTGTCTATCGATGAACTGCTTGGTAGAAAGCCTGTCGAACCGATCCCGGAGTTATTACAAGCCAATATCGTAGACAAAGTTGTTTTAGTTTCAGGAGCTGGCGGCTCTATTGGTAAAGAGCTGTGTCGTCAAATATTAAGTCAGCAACCTGCCAAGTTAGTGTTACTTGATGTCAGCGAAGCCTTCCTTTACGAGATAAACCAAGAACTAAAAGAGCTACAAGCTGAGAGCGAACAACAAATTCCCGTTATTCCGACTATAGGTAATGTACAAAACGGCATGTTGATGACCCGCATCTTTGAGCAACACAAGGTACAAACTATCTATCATGCTGCTGCTTACAAACATGTGCCTATGGTTGAACAGAACGTCGTAGCTGGTATCACAAACAATGTTCTAGGTACATTTGAAATAGCACAAGCTGCAGTGTTCTGTGATGTTGAGACATTCGTGTTGATATCAACAGACAAAGCGGTACGTCCAACCAATGTGATGGGCGCAACAAAACGTCTTGCAGAGCTTATTTTACAAGGTCTTGCCAAGCGCGACCACAACACGCGATTCGTCATGGTACGCTTTGGCAATGTACTAGGCTCTTCAGGCTCAGTTGTCCCATTATTTAAAAAGCAAATTAAACGTGGTGGCCCTATCACAGTAACGCACCCCGATATCATCCGCTACTTCATGACCATTCCAGAAGCTGCTCAACTGGTTGTTCAAGCAGGCGCTATGGGTAAAGGCGGTGATGTGTTTGTCCTCGACATGGGTCAACCCGTAAAAATTGTCGACCTTGCGATAAAAATGACCCACTTAATGGGTTTAACGGTTAAAGATGCCGAAAACCCTCAAGGGGATATCGAAATTAACTATTCGGGTCTTCGCCCAGGCGAGAAGTTATTTGAAGAATTGCTCATTGATGACAATGCTCAACAAACAGATCACGAGCGTATTCTTACTGCTAACGAAATATCGATAAATTGGGCAGATGTGCACAGATTGCTAGCGCGCTTAACTGATGCAATGAAAGATGAGAATGTCTCAGAAATCATTCAGCTCCTGATTGACGCACCGCTTGGCTTTGTGCCAGCTGAACATAGTGCTAAGCACCTCCAAGAAACGCCGAGTGAGGCGAAAACGGAACTAAGCAACAAACACTGTGAAACAAAGCCTTACGCGGACAAGGAAGCCAAGCCGCAACAGAGCATTGAACCCTTACTTGTCAGTTAACTCAGATCAAGTAAAAGTGCTCTACTTATATTGCTCAACATAAGTCTTTGCTAAAACGTTAACCGACAAGTATTGGCGTTAACTCGCTTACACAAGGCTAACTACGTACATCAAGTCACGTAAGGCAATCGCCGAAAGCAATTGTGCAACGCATTAATAAATAAGGACGACTTACGCTAAGAATGGTTTCCATGCCTTTTCAGGCAACATATGCATGCCCGCTGAAAAAGCCTCGCTTTGCTCAATAATGTGTTTAACCCCCGCTGCCATCAAGGCTAAAGAAACATCAAACGCATTTAAACTGTCCCCATAGCCAGCCGTTAAGTTAAACATTGCGCCATTTGATAGGGCATAGAAGAAATGATCTCCATGGCGATATTCAAAAATTTCTGGCATGAGCTCACTTACCTGATAATCCGTCATCGCATCGAGTCTAATTTCATGACTAACATGTCCGACATTCATCACAAATGCACCTGCTTTTAACTTAGCTAACATTTGCTCGGAAAGTACTCCTGCGACACCTGTTGCTGTCACCACTACATCAGCCTGCGTAATGGCATCTTCTAGCGACTCGCAATGCCAGCCGTCATAAGCTGCCTGCAGTGCACGTGATGGATCTCGCTCAGCCACCATCACTTGCCCACCAAAGGCTTTGGCTGAAAACGCACAGCCCTGCCCTACAAGACCGTACCCAATGATCAATACCTTCTTTTCATGTAGTGATAAGTGAGTACGTTCCATAAACGCCTGCCAAGCC
This sequence comes from uncultured Thalassotalea sp., assembly GCA_947492575.1. Lineage (GTDB taxonomy): Bacteria > Pseudomonadota > Gammaproteobacteria > Enterobacterales > Alteromonadaceae > Thalassotalea_F. Next base: position 47,003 of record CANLNK010000001.1, on the reverse strand, counting down.
GTTAACCCCACCATATGGCGGTTATGTAAGCCTTCTTTAGCGTCCAGGTCGTCCCAATTAAATACCGGATGCTTAAGCTCCATAGATTTTAGCGCTGATACACCAGAACCAGTACCTTCCAGACTTGCGATAACGCTATTGCCCGTCCCTTGGTGGTAAATGCTACCCAACTGCGCACCGAATTCACAAAGGTAATATGGCTGCCAGTCTAACGCATCATGTAGCGATTGCTGCCATGCTTTGTCTGACATGTTTTTGTGGGCATTAGCTTCGGCCCCTAATGACACTAAGTATTCGACAACCTCATCTCGCACTGTTGTTGGATTACAGGTGGTCACAAACAATTCACCACCTTGGCGCAGATAACCTTCATAAAAAGCGAGCATCTTAATATCTAAGTGTGTACTCACTGCCATTTTCTTGCCCGTACAGTCACCCAATTGCGCGACCACATTGGCTGTGCGTACCATATGGCGATTATTCCACGCCAATTCCTGAATAAAATTCATGGACAATTCCTAAAACTTATACCAATTGAATTAATAGAGACAAACGATTAGCGCTCGAGCTTTGCCGTTCTGTCATACATTACAATGCTGCCAGCAACCGACACGTTCAGGCTGTAATTCCCCGGCAATTGCACGAGTTGATGACATTTTTCTAGCACCTGACGAGGCAAACCATGCTGCTCATTCCCCAGTAAATAAATACATCGGTGAGGATGTTCAAAAGTTTCAACGGCCTTAGCAGACTCATCAAGCTCCACCCCAATCAGTTGAGTATCATAGGGTAAATTCGCTAACAAGCCATCAATATCATCATAGTGATAAAGCGGTATTTTTTGCCACGCATTGACTACATCTGAGGTTTGGCGTTTGTATTTTCTATCCACCGTGAAAATAAAAGACGCCCCCATAATATAAGCACTGCGCCACAGGGTACCGATATTGAGTTCATCTACATTGTTAACAATACCGATACCAAAAAAGCCGTTGTCAGGATAGGTTTGTTTTAAGCGCGCCATTAAGGTTTACCTTGATATTGTTTTTTTAAAAGAAGCCACACGTTTGCGTAGTCAGGTAAGTGCTTGTTGGCACGGTAATAGTCTTCCCAGCCACGGTAGCTATCTACCAAAAAGTCCAGTTGAAACAAGTTGTTGTCAAAAGCGCCGCCTTCGTCGGCTAGAATCGCCAAATGCGCCTGTGGTTTTTGATCTACGTTAAAGCTCAGTAGCATCAATTTACCAAGACCTAGTTGCTTGATATTTCCAGCCAGTGTCACGCGAGGTTTGATGACAATTTTATCTTCGATTTCTTGACCGTAACCTAAAATACTGGGGACTTCCGCAAAATACCAATATCTAGCTTGCTCGCGTTTACCGATGGCGTAGTCATAGGCAATGCCATTGTTACGGTGGACATTAAAATATCTCACTTTCCCATCAACATTGAGTACACCAGTCCCTTGCAATAATACATCGTGTAAGGCTTCTTCTGTTAGCCAGACAAGTGGCTTAGCGAGTTTCTTTTCGAGTAATGCACCGTTAATGATGTCTTGACGCGTAAACCGATATCGAGTGAGTGTATCCTTTTGTATATCTGCGTCGGCAAGCGTGAGGCCATGTTCATCTGAAGGCAATTGATAGAGAGCCTGATTATAGTGCTCTGTTCGAACATTGCTGCCATCCAGCAGCTTAGTGTAATACTTAGTTAGCAGTAATTGCTGCTCAGGAATATTCTTAAGTAAGCGTGACTTGACCTTATTTGTACTTTTCCCGGCGATAGCAGAAGCATTAGCCTTATCTGGCTGCCAGCGAATAAACTCAAAATGTTCTTTCAAAAATGCTTGTTGATGCAAGCGACTATTTCGACCTGCGCGAACGTCCGCTCGATAGGTATCGCAGATAAATGCTAATGTTTCTTTGACGCGAGCTAGGCTCACATCATGACCAATCACATCACCAACATGTACCGCTTTATTATCTGAAACATGTTCAGTTAGATATTTTGACGATGCTTCAGCTACCTGACATAAATCACTCGTTTTAAAATTAATGAGTTCGCCAAAATTGGGCTGTTCATCTCGAGTAAATAGGGCGCCTGCAAAAACAGGTGTACTTGCAAGAAAAATACTCAATAGGATAAATAAGTTAGATATTTTCAAACGTTCCATATTCCTACAACGCATTGATGTTTAAGAAGGGAAGTGAAGCATAATGATACCAACAATTGTGTCAAAATTAACAGGTTAAATAACCTGTTACACTTTGTTGCGAACATTAATTAGCCATTCAACGAAACTATTCGTAAGCTTTACGTAAAGAAACGTAAAGGAATGAATGCAATGTCAGTTAAAAAGGCAATAGGATTGCTAGCAGTAAGCATATTATCGTTATCATCATTTGCTGCAACAGACTCCAGAGAATTGATGGCATTGAAAATAAGCTTGCTTAGTGAGCAATCAGTGAATCAAATAAATAAGCCCAAAAAAGCAGAGCCTGAGTCTGAATTAGTGGCTAGGGAATCTTCTATCAATGCCTGTATCTTAGCGAAAATTGCAGAAAAATAGTTAAACCTTACCAACATACATTTACATATTCCGGACTTCAATTCCGTATCTATCAAAGCTGCTGTTGCTTAAAATCTAAATCATATCCCCCCAACACCTTACGTTTCAGTTTATTTTCACCTTGATGACATCTGTCACTTTTCTATCAATTTACTGAAATCTTGAGGTCATTTTTTGTTCATCCGTTAGTCATTATTGAGTCATCAAAGTGTCAAACCAAGCCCTCAGACTTTAACCTCCCTTGGCTATCTCACTCGCTGCTGCCGAACTACAAAATTACAGGCACAGCCAGCACCAGGGCAATTTTAGCTTGGAATAACAAAAAGATACGGAATAAAAAATGTCAAAACTTCAATCGAATAACTTAAAACTAAGTGCGCTGGCACTTGCAATATTATTGGGTTTAACTGCTTGTGACGGTGATGATGGTCGCGACGGCGTGGCAGGCCCTGCTGGTGAAGCGGGCGCAGATGGTCAAGATGGCGCTAATGGTCAAGATGGCGCAAACGGTCAAAACGGTGCTGATGGTCAAGACGGCGCGGATGGTCAATCGGGCGATCGCGGCGTTATGCAACCGGCTGGTTTAGTGCGTTTAGCAACTGTACCTACAGGTGCAGAAGTTACTGGTGCATTCATTACTGAAGACGGTGATTTATTCTTCAACTTCCAACATCCTGATGATGTAAATGACGAAACAGATGCTGAAGGTAAAGTGCACAACCGTGGCGGTATGGGTGTTGTTGAAGGCGTTAACATCAACAAGATTCCAAAAAATGCGATTTCTACACCAATTCCAGTTTCTGATGCAGAAAAAGAAACAGTACAAGTTGCTTACGGTGAGTACAAAATCATTGCCCAATACGGTGATGATTTCGACGGTAACTTGCCTAACGGTTTAGGTAAAGTAGTTGGCGCAAATGGCGTACAAGAGCCTGGTTCTGTTGCTGAAGGCTGGCCTGACTACAACGGTTTCATTTCTACAGGTGCTAATGAAGGCTACCTATTCACTAACTGGGAATACTTTCCTGGTGGCATGAGCCGCGTGAAGTTAGAGAAAAACGCACAAACAGGCAAGTGGACTATCGATAACACTGACGTCAGCATGTTAGATTTCGGTTTATACGGCACAGTTGCCAACTGTTTCGGTTCAGTAACACCTTGGAATACACCACTAACATCTGAAGAGTGGGGTAACAACGGTGATGCTTCATACTCGTGGAACGATCCGTCAGATACTGGCAACGCTTCTCGTGAAGAACTTGCTAAGTTTATCAATGCTGGTGCGACAAATGCTGAAGAATCAACAATCTTCCCAAATACATACCGCTATCACTACATCGTAGAAATTACTGACCCAGCGGGTACTGCAACACCTGTTAAGCGCTACGCTTTAGGTCGTTTCGAGCATGAAAATGCAGTTGTAATGCCTGATCAACGTACAGTTTACTTATCACAAGACAGCACTGACGGTGTGTTCTACAAATTCGTTGCTGATACAGCAGGTGATTTGAGCTCAGGTACGTTATACGCGGCTAAATTAACGCAAGATGCCGGTAGCACAGAGCCAGCGGTAACTGGTTTCGACATTGCATGGATTGAACTTGCAAGCGGTGACCAAGATGAAATTGAAGGCTGGATTGCTGATTTCGATGGCGTTGATACATCTGACTACGTAGACGGTCGCAGTAACTACCTAACAGACGCTGATGCTATTGCATGGGCAGCTGGTGCAGCCAACTATGGTGCTGCTGATACACAATCAGCTGATGCAGTTACCGCAGGCTACGAAGGTGCTGAGACTTACCCAAGTACAGTGACAGCTGGCCAAGCAATGGATGACCGTATTGTTTTCTTAGAATCACGTAAAGCTGCACGTGCAAAAGGTGCAACGGCAGAATGGCGTAAGTTTGAAGGTATCAACATCAATACTAACCGTGCGCAAACACTAGTAGAAGATGGTGACCCTGCGACTACCGCTTACGTTTACTTTGCTATTTCTGATATTGACCGCGGCATGATTGATGGTGAAGGCGATATTCAGTTAAGTGCTCGCGTTAAAGATTGTGGTGGTGTTTACCGTATGCCACTTGGTGATGACTACGACGTAAATCGCATCGAGCCAGTACTTATGGGTGCTGCTGAACGAAACGTTGAAGGTATCGAAGAATGTGACGCAAACGGCTTATCACAGCCAGACAACGTAGTTGTGATGGAAGATGGTCGCATCTTAATCGGTGAAGATGGCGGGCAGGCTAACAACACCCTTTGGATGTACGATCCTTCAGTTAATGACTAATTAATCAGTCACTTAGTGGCTATGCGATTGGAGATAATTCTCCAATCGCTTTTTTAGTTTTTAGCGTTGAAGAGAAAAAGAACATGCGTATCCAACAGATTTTATTCATTGTAATTGCTGCTAGTACTTTACTCAGCGGTTGTAATAACGACTCAACAACGGCAGAAATGCCAGCCAAGCAAGCTCAGGGTCAGTTAGAGGTAAATTCGAAAACTAGCGAACACATTGCTAATAACAAAAGTGCTAGCAAAAAAATTGATAGTTCTGCTACAACAGCTGCAGCGACTCACACGCCAAGCCAAGCAACAGCAAAGCAAGTATCGCCCACAGGCCCATTACCAGCCAAAAAATGGCTTGAAGCAGGCCAAATATATAATCGTGAAGCACCTATTCCACCCCAGTGTTACACCAAAACAGATCAGGTTAATAACCCTTGTTATGTCTGCCACCAAAGCTATCACGACCAGCACCTGCGCCCTAACAAATTAAACGATGGTTTCCAGCAAGGTAGCTATGCATTCTCCGATTTAGGCGTAACCAACAGCTGGCGTAATTTGTTTCAAGATAGAACGCAAGCAATCTCGCGCATTTCTGACAAAGCGATATTAAGCTATATCAACGAAGATAATTACACACCATTTATCGAGCAACTAAAGCAATCTGACTGGCAGGGCATTATTCCAGAAGTTCAAAACTTGCATTTGGGCGCTGCCGCATTTGATGAATACGGTCTCGCTAAAGATGGCTCTGGTTGGGTAGCGTTTAACTACAAGCCGATGCCAAGTACCTTTTGGCCTACTAATGGCTCAACAGATGATGTGATGATTCGCTTGCCCGAAGCATTTATGCAGGTAAACGGTAAATACTCTCGTGATGTTTACTATGCCAATTTGGCATTGGTAGAAATGGCAATAGCAGATACTGAGCAAACTACATCGATTTCACTTAACGAGCAACTTATCGGTTCCGACCTCAATGGCGATGGCGTTTTAACGGCCCAAGTTAACGAAGTTATCCGAAGCGAACACTACGTTGGTGATGCCAAGGAAGTGCCACTTCATAAAATGCTTTACCCTGAAGGTACCGCTTTTCTGCATACAGTGCGGTACGTTAATGTGAATGATGAAGGCGACATTAGCGTTTCACCACGTATGAAAGAAGTACGCTATATGGTGAAAAAGAAGTTTCTTACGCTGGGAGAGCTTAAAGGTCGTTACTACTTAGAACGTAAAGAAAAACATTTTGAAAACCTACCATATGCCAATGATTTCGGCCACGACGGGGTCAGTAACAAGCACGGTTGGACGCTGCTCGGCTTCATTGAAAATGAACAAGGCCAATTACGCCAGCAAAACCACGAAGAACAGTTTTTCTGTACAGGCTGTCATAAAAGTGTTGGCGCTATTATCGATGAAACCTTCAGTTTCCCGCGCAAAGTTGCTGGTATAAATGGCTGGGGCTACATAGACTTAAAGTCAATGCAAGACGCACCCAATGTTGGTGAAGAGCAAGGCGAATACTTAACTTATCTTCAGCGCGTTCGCGGTGGTGATGAATTCCGCCAAAATCAAGAGATGCTATCTCACTGGTTCAAAAAAGACGGTAGTGTCGATATAGAGAAAGTTAAATCACTGCCTGACATTTATAGCTTAATTACGCCGTCTAAACGACGTGCGCTTGATCTCAACAAAGCTTATAAAACCATTGTTGAAGAGCAAAGCTTTATCTACGGTCGTGATGCAACATTAGGCACGGCAAGCAATGTTTTGATTGATATTGATGAAGAGATTCCACCACTACATCCTGAACATCAACATCAATGGGATATACGCCTGAATTGGCACAAAACCAGCGGCGTTACTTTAGCCAATAAGGTGAAGCGGTAATGGACTTGCCAATGTTCGATTTTGCCCTTGCTAGCCTCTTGATGGGTCTAGGTATAGGTTTTGATGTCGCTGTAGCAACTGTTGCGCGAGCAAAGCAGTTACGTACTTTTCGTATTGCGATGCTCTGGGTAATAGGCGTTTCAGCAACCCATACCTTGTTCCCAATGATAGGTTACCTATTGGCTTACTTTAGCGTACAACTGCACCCTAGCTTAGCGCCGATCATCGGCATCATCGCATTTACCTGCATATTTCTTTATTTAAAGGCAGAGATGAAGCAACTAAGCCAACCCGAACAGGAGTCTAATCAATCTCAATTACTTGTCACCTTAGGCTTGATACTCGCGGTAAGTTGGGACGCACTCTGGTCAGGTCCTGCAAAGTCGGCTCAAGTAATTGGCTGGCCTGAACTGATGGTATGGGGCTCATTTATCGTCGTTGGCGCCATGGTTTCCATACTTGCGATAGTGAGTTTAAAGTTTTCTCGCTTTATCAGCCAATACAGCGAGCAAAATCGCTATAGCAACTTATTAGGTTATTGGGTGCAATATTCCGTTATTGGCTACTTTGGTTTATTAGCGTTTTTGCGATATACATTGCAGGCAAACTTCTCGTGGTGGCATATACTGCTCTTGGCTTTTGCGGGTATGGCAGCCTGGATGAGTTACCAGCTGGCAGGAAAAGCTCCACTAACACGTTCCTCTGCAATCTAACCCTTCTCAATTTGGATACTTACATCTGTTTACTTGTAGTATTAACATACGAGTAAACAGTTGTTCACACTCGATTAAATCCCCATAAAAATACGTCGACCAAACAGCGGATAAGGACGATAGTTCTACTAGCCTCAAATGTCGAAGGTGGCTATGATACGAAGCGAGATTTTCTAACAATAAGCAGTAACTATGAAACACTCTTCTCGCCTCTGCGGCCTTGTCGCCAGCACGCTTTTTATCCCAACGATTACACATGCAACCATTGTCGAATTTGTGACCTCACAAGGTAACGTTCGCGTAAATTTGCATGATGAAACAACCCCTAAAACGGTTGAGAACTTCCTAAATTATGTTGCCGACGGAGATTACAATGATTCGTTAATCCATCGTGTTGAAACTAACTTTGTCATTCAAGGTGGTGGATTCAAATATCAAGACGACGCTTTCAATTTCGGGTTTATCGATACCGATGACGCGGTTGTTAATGAACCCGTTTGGTCTAATGTGAAAGGCACAATTGCCATGGCAAAGCTTTCTGGCAATGCCAACAGTGCCACAAGCCAGTGGTTCTTTAACATGGCTGATAACAGCACCAACCTTGATGTGCAAAACGGCGGTTTCACCGTATTTGGCCAAGTGGTTGAAGAAGATTTGCCGGTACTAGAGACGATTAATGGGCTAACCCGCTGCAACAATAGCTTTGGTGCGACACCCATGGTCAATTACACAGGCGAGCAATGCACAAGCGGCGAAGCACCAGGGTATGAAAACTTCGTTACCATTTATTCTGTCGATATCATCGACGACACAATTGTTACTGATAGCGCATTGAGTAAAACGCCTAACACATTGATCGATGAGGACAATGCTCCGCAACCAGATACTAGTAGCGGTGGTGGTAGTCTGCTTTGGTTGCTGTTATGCTCATTTTTCGGACTAAGCCGCTTTAAACGCTAACTTTATTTCCTAGTTTGCTTTGCAAATAAAATTAGGTGAAAGGTGCGACTTAACTGAATACGCCGCACCTTTGCTAGGCTGGTAACAACGTAAAGCAATACCGTCAGCTATACTTAAGGTGTGTTTCTATCATCACGAATGAGAAAGCGTCCGCCTATGACTATCGATGCCAACCAAAGCGCAAACAACGAAGAGAGTAACAGCACAAATACGGATCACATCGTTACCTTTCGATTTTTAGCAGAGCCTACTGACATTAACTTTGGTGGCAAAGTTCATGGCGGTATGGTGATGAAATGGATCGACCAAGCGTCTTACGCATGTGCTGCTCAATGGAGCAAACACTACTGTGTTACGGTGTCAGCCAATGCAATTCGATTTATACGTCCTATCTTAGTAGGACAGATGATCAGCGTAGAGGCGAGAATTGTCCACACGGGTAAGTCCAGTATGCACATATACGTGGTGGTGCGCGCTGGTGATCCAAAAGGTAGTAAACCGGTAGTAACTAATCGCTGTTTTATTACCTTTATGGCTGTCGATGAAGCAGGCTACCCAACCAGTGTTCCCACCTTTACCCCTCAAACTGACGACGACAAAAAGCTAGAGATTGTTGCCGAGCAAGCAAAAGAGTTCGCTAAAAAGCTCGATAAAGATTTCGAAGAAAAATTGGGCTGGAAATAATAGCCCTCAACTCACTTTGGGTGTCACAAAGATAATATTTACAAAATATCTCGTAAGTTTTGTGATTTTTTGTCAGCAACTACTGTTGGTATTACGTATAACTTGGCACAATGAAGTGATAAGAAAAAAATAGGAAGTTAAATGAAAGCTGTTTTTGCCATTGTGCTGTCTGTCTTCTGCACACTGTCGTGGGCTGAAGAGCAAGCCGGCGCTATCTTCAAACAATGGGCACCATCACTCTATCAAATTCGATTAATTGACAATGTTAGCGGCGAGAAGTCTTCGATTGGCTCAGGGTTCCAAATTACCGCTGATGGACTTATTGCCACTAACTATCACGTTATTTCAGGTTTCGCACAGGCACCACAGAAGTATAAGATTCAGTATTTAGATCACCAAGGTAACAAAGGTGAATTGTCACTAGAAAGTGTTGATGTCATCAACGATTTAGCACTTGTTAAACGTAGTATCGATAGTGAGATGTCATTCTTTACAATTGCTGATGACGCGCCGATAAAAGGCGAAGAGTTGTTTTCGCTCGGTAACCCACATGACTTAGGCATGATAGTCGTCCCTGGCACCTACAACGGCCTTAAAAAAGAAACATTTAATGACAAGATTCATTTCACCGGCTCTGTAAACTCTGGCATGAGTGGTGGCCCTGTGGTGAACAAGGCAGCACAAGTTGTCGGGATTAATGTAGCAACATCGGGCAACCAAATCGGTTTCCTTGTGCCCCATGATAAGTTGGCTAAGTTATTTGCGAAATATAAGAAAGCAAAGCCTGAGTCGATTGAAGCGCAAATGGCGGAGCAGTTAATGGCTAATCAGGAAAAGTTGATTGGCACGTTGCTAAAAAGTGAATGGCAAGCAAAAGAGCTTGGCCCAGCGATTATTCCAACCGTTGATGTCCCTTTTATTCGCTGTTGGGGCGACTCTAACGCTGATAAGCCGGAGGCCCTTATTTTTACTGCGATGGCAACCTGCTCACTTGATGAAGATACGTTTATCGACAATCAGTTCTTCACGGGTATGATTGAAATGCAGTTCCAATATATGGAGACAGAGAAGGTCAGCGACCTTAAGTTTTATCACCTTTACCAACGTCAAATTAGCCATGCGAGTGCCGGCAACAAAGTATCAAAAGAAGATGTGACAGAGTTTAAATGTCATCACGACATCGTTGCTCCAAGTTCACAAGGTATTAACAACAAAAGTATTCTATGTACTCGCAACTACAAAAAATTCCCTGAGTTATACGATGTCCTCTATTTAGGCTTGTCGGTTGATAAAGATACGCAATCGTTAATCAGTCATTTCACTATCGCAGGTGTTAGTAAACCAATGGCATTGGCATTTACTGAACAGTTTATGGAGTCTGTGTCATGGAATTAATTATTGAAGAAATCAGTAAAGGCGACAAACTCCTATCTCGACAAAAGTATCATGGTCATAGCCTTAGTATAGGGCGCGCTTATACCAACGATGTTATCGTCACCGATCCACATGTGTGTCCAGAACACCTTGCACTGCGCTATGACGGCAACAACTGGATCGCCAGCGATTGCGGCAGCTTAAATGGCTCCTTCTTGGGCAATGGCAAAGAAGAAGTAAACGAGCATGTTGTCCAATCTGGTGACGTGATTACGATTGGTAACAGTACACTCCGTATTGTATTTCCAGATCATCCTGTCGCACCAAGTGTTCCTTTCAGTGCATTTGAGACCTTAATCAATTTGGCGCGAAACCCACTGGTTATCGGCTTGGCAATTTGTTTGTTCGCACTGGCTTCAGCGTGGCTGGCTTACTTGGATAAGGGAAAAGAAGTCAACTTTACCTTAATCTTAATTCCGGCAATTGGTATGACGCTTATGTTTAGTGTCTGGCCTGCGTTAGTCGCTCTCGTCTCCCACCTCACGAAAAATGATGCGCGAGTAATGCATCAGATTGGTATTTGCTTTGTGTTTTATTTGCTTCTGTTAGGAACAGATGCGATTCAAGCGCTAACGTTATTTAATAGTTCAAGTAATTGGCCTGTCAAGTGGATTATTGGTGTGCTACCTGTTGGCATCGCTTTCTGTTTGTTCTGGTTGAACTGCTACATTGGCTTTCACATGACAGATAAACGCCGAGCTATAACGGCAGCCTGTATAACAGCCTTGTTCTTTGGTGGAACCGCATTAATGCAAATTAGCAAACAACCGGACTTTAATCCTCGCCCCCAATATAATGCCACTATATTGCCGCCTAGCTACCTAATCGCGAGCAGTAATGACGTAGAAGGTTTTATTGACGATGCAAGTAAGCTATTCGATAAAACCCGCGAAATGTCGAAAAAGGAACAAGAAAAAAGCGAGCATTAATGCTCGCTTCTTCACTAAGACTTAGCGGTATAAATACCTTTACTTAGCCCTTACGGCTTAGCAACAAAACCAATAGCGTCATACACTTTATTCAAAACGTTTTGTGCATGAGCAGACGCTTTTTCCGCGCCCTCTCGCATGACTTTATCAAGGAAGGCTTGGTCTTCACGATACTGGTGGAAGCGCTCTTGAATTGGCGTTAATAATTCCACAACCGCTGCGGCAACATCACCTTTTAAATGACCGTACATTTTGTCTTCATATTCAGGTACTAAGCTATCAATTGACTTGCCAGTAACACATGAAAGTAAAGACAATAAGTTTGACACACCTGGTTTTTCTTCAGGGTTAAAGTAAATACGCGCTTGCTCGTCTGAGTCAGTTACTGCACGTTTTACTTTCTTCGTAATTTTCTTTGTATCTTCCAATAAGCCAATAAAGTTATTGGTGTTATCGTCAGATTTTGACATCTTCTTCGAAGGGTCTTGCAAGCTCATGATACGCGCACCAAACTCAGGGATGTGAGGTTCTGGTACCGTGAAAATATCCCCATATAAATTGTTCATTCGAGTAGCAATATCACGAGCAAGTTCTAAATGTTGCTTCTGATCGTCACCCACAGGTACGCGGTTAGCGTTGTACAATAAAATATCTGCAGCCATTAATACCGGGTAAGTAAATAAACCAGAATTGATATCTGCACCAGCACGAGTAGACTTATCTTTAAACTGCGTCATACGGTTTAATTCACCCATTTGGGTGTAACAATTTAACACCCAGCTTAACTGTGCATGCTCAGGTACATGAGACTGAATGAAGATAGTGCTTTTGTCAGGGTCTACACCACAAGCTAGGTACAAGGCTAAACCATCAAGTGTTGCTTTGCGAAGTGCCGCCGGCTCCGGACGCACAGTAATCGCATGTTGGTCAACCAACATAAAATAACAGTCGTGATCATCTTGCATATTAACCCACTGCTTTAGTGCGCCTAGGTAGTTGCCTATGGTTAATTCACCTGATGGCTGACAGCCACTTAACACGATTGGTTTAGTCATTTTGTTCTCTTACAATTAATTTACTTTCATTTACCTCGCCCAGTGATTTAGCTGCCCGAGGTAACAAATACAGTTTTACTTTACGGTTACGTTAGCAAGCTCTGCTCGCATGCTTTCAATTACCTGTCGGTAATCTGGCTGAGAGAAAATAGCCGAACCAGCGACGAACATATCTGCGCCAGCTTCAGCAATTTCGGCAATATTATCAACTTTAACACCACCATCAACTTCTAAGCGAATGTCTCGGCCACTATCAACAATTCTTTGTTTAACCAGTTTGATTTTATCTATCGTTGACGGAATAAATGACTGACCACCAAAGCCGGGGTTCACTGACATCAACAGGATGACATCCAGCCTATCTATCACATGGTCTAACACATTAAGTGGTGTTGCTGGGTTTAATACCAAGCCTGCTTTACATCCATTATCTTTGATCAACTGAAGGCTTCTATCAACGTGCTGACTAGCTTCTGGATGAAAGGTAATTATGTCAGCGCCAGCGCCGGCAAACTGCACAATTAAGTCATCGACAGGCGACACCATTAAATGCACGTCAATGGGTGCCGTAATGCCATAGTTGCGCAGTGATTGGCAGATCATCGGTCCAAACGTTAAGTTGGGTACATAATGGTTATCCATCACATCAAAATGCACAACATCCGCGCCAGCAGTTAATACGTTCGATACATCTTCGCCTAATCGAGCTAAGTCAGCAGAAAGAATAGATGGTGCTATTAAAAAAGAAGACATTGGTTCACCCTCAAGAAAATCAGCGCTACTTTACCTAATGACGCTACATTATTGAAGTAAAAGCGTAAATAATGCTGTTTTTTTGTGCACCTGATTGGACATTTAATGAAAAGCTAATGCACCAAAATCGTTCAAGTAATTGAAGTCATCAATGAATTAGTTTCACTGCCTTACATTTTACTTATTGTTATTTAAGGATTATTTCATTTTTTTTACGCTTAATTAACATTAGGCACTGAGCTTGCAATTTTTCGAACAACAATAAAAACAGAGAGATATAGACATGAAAAAAACACTATTAGGTTTAGCAGTAGCTTCAACATTGGCGTCAGCTTCATTTGTTTCAACAGCAGTATCTGCAAGTGAATGGTCAGCAAATGCGGCAGTTACAAGTAATTACTTATGGCGCGGTTTAGAGCAAACTGGTGGTAAAGCAGCTATTTCTGGCGGTATCGACTACTCAGGCGATTCAGGTTTCTACGCAGGCACTTGGGCATCAAATGCCGATTGGGCAGACGGTATGACTTACGAGCTTGATTTATATGCTGGCTTCGGTGGTAACATTTCCGAATCGGTTTCATATGACGTTGGCTTCATCTACTTTGCATACCCTGATGAAACATCTGGCGATGCAGACTTCTCTGAAATCTACGGTAGCATCTCATTTGACGCTTTAACTGTAGGTGTTGCTGTTTTAGCAGACGGTGAAGGTGGTGACTTCGGTGACACAATTTACGCAAACGTTGACTACTCGTTTTCTTTAGCAAATGAAGCAGAAGTTGCACTTCACATTGGCTCATACTCAGGCGACTGGTTAGCAGAAGACTCTATCGACTACGGTATTAGCATTAGCAAATCAGGCTTCACTTTCGGTATCTCTGATACAGATTTAGACGGCCCAGCTGGCGACCCTAAAGTATACGTATCTTACGCATTAGATTTTTCTTTATAATCTAGTTACAAAAGAAAAAACCGCGACTTATCGCGGTTTTTTTGTACAACACTACAGAGTACGTTAAGCTGTCACATAAACAAGTTCATGTGTTCAGGAAGGATACGGTGATGGCAAAGCACTCTTTTTGGCAAACGATTAAAAGTGTTGGTGCCGCCTTTTTTGGTGTGCAAAGTGAGCAAAACAGGGAGCAAGACTTTAATCACGGTAAAGTAAGCCACTTTATTGTGGCCGGTCTACTTGCAGTCGTATTATTCATCGGAGGCTTGATTATAGCCGTTACTCTTGTGATGCCCAGTTGATGGGGAAGTTACCCATTCATTATCGCACCAATTTTATAAGTTCTTAATTATTAGCCTTTGTAAAGTGCCATTAACTCGCCCACTTTCTTACGACCAGTGCCTTTTTGACTGATGGTACGTGCTACGTTTAACTTTTTGATTTTATTCGCGTGCTCATAAATTTTACGAGTCCAAATTGTGTCGTGGTTACTGATCAATACTGTGGTCTTTTTGTGTTTCTCAACCGTCTCTTCAGCCGCATTGGCTAGGTCAGCTTGTTCATCCAGCCCGAAACCATTGCCGGCATAGCTAGTAAAACTCGCTGTTTTGCTTAACGGGACGTAAGGCGGATCACAGTAAATAACATCACCGTTTTGAGCACGATTAAAAGTATCTCGGTAATTTTCACAGACAAAAGTCGCTTTCTGAGATTTCTCAGCAAAAAATTGCAGCTCTTTCTCAGGGAAGTACGGCTTTTTATATTTGCCAAACGGAACATTATAGCCACCTGATTTATTGTATCGGCATAAGCCATTGTAGCCATGCCGATTTAGGTACAAAAACAACAATGAACGTTCATAGCTATCGCAAGCATCGTTGAACGCTTTTCGGTGTTCATAGTAGGCATCAGATTGATTATGCTCAGCGGTAAACAATTTAGCCGCATCACGAATATATTGTTCCGGTCGCGTTTGTAGAATCCGGTAAAGATTAATCAAGTCTTGGTTGATATCGTTAAGAATATAACGTTCAAAATCACTATTGAGGAATACTGAACCCGCGCCAACAAAAGGCTCAATGAGGCATTCGCCCTTCGGCAACATTTTATTGATCACGTCACAAAGCGTGAACTTTCCGCCGGCCCATTTAAGAAAAGCACGATTTTTATTGGTCATCCGGCCAACAATTCCAAACTACAATGATAACGACTGCGAATTGTAGCTTGAATCATTAGTAAGACCAATGGGCGCACACTACTTTTTAATAGCAAAAAGTTATTAGTTGCCTGAAATTAACTCGATTTCTTTTTGAATGGTAGAGACTGATTTCAACCAGATACCACTATTTTGTAACTGCGTTGGTAAAGCCAACATCGCATTGGCGGCGTCTTCACGTTCAGCAAAAACTTGGGAGGTAATCACAACAAATGATCTACCATTCATTTGTCGCTCATAGAAATCATACTCAGTAACACCAAACTGTGTGACAAAGCGCTCAACAAGTTCAAAAGAAGATGTTTCATTTGTTAATTCAAGAGCAGCGAACTGAATAACAACGCCGTTTGATGAATTTGAAAGCTTATCAATCAAACGTTGGCTCACTGTCGAAGTTGATACTTCCACATTCTTGGTTTTTTCGTCCTGTTGACCATCAGCTAAAGATATTTCGGTAGTTTGAATGCTGGCCGAGTTTGATTCCAAACCTTCTAATTGAGTAGGTTTATCCAATTCTGAAAAATTAATCGCAGCGAGGATATCTTCTGGAATAGCTTTATCGGCAGGAGGCTCTAATGTAGAAGGAGTAAGCCCAGTAATAGCAGACAATATCTCATTCGTGTTTGCCATTTCCTTAGCTTTAGTTTCGTTTAAAGTGACTGCAGCGTTATTTTGCTTATCGTTTAAGCTTGCTTGAACAAAGGTATTTTCGTTTCCTTCTTCACTAGATACCCCGTCAGTCGCTATACGAGAAACCTCTGCTGAGGGTAAGAACTGTAAACTATCGCGCTGATAAACCGCGTATAAACCAATTAAAATGATACCTAACGTAATGATGAGCGACAGTACAACCTTATGTAGTGGAGTGAACGTGAAAAAGTGACGCTTAACTTTAAAAACCGGTGAATTGACTGTCAATAATTGTCCACTGTGCGCAGAAATCATCGATAGTTTTTTAGCAAACAAGCTGTAGTTATCAACCACTAGTCGACCTAAGTTAACATCACCTAACAATACGACTTGAATGTCTCGGCCGGATTTTTTAGCCAAAGCTGAAAGTAATGTTAGCTCATGGACAATTTGTAACGATAAGTGGTGTGCCTGCTCTATTACAATAGAGATAGGTGAAGATTGCGTATTATATTGTTCTATAACACTTTGAGTTAATCCAATTTCAGGGTCAAAAGGCTGACCTGGTTGTAATTGCTCGTTGATTCTCGCACGAACCTGAACGTCATTTAGTCGGCCTGATACCGTTACAAGTGCAGCATTTGCATTATCTGGAAGTGATGAAAGGAAAGTACCAGCGATAGCGCCAAGCCCCTGCTGCATATCGTCAATAACGACAACAGTATGACGCGAAAACTTAAGGATATAGTCTATGCGCGCATTGGCATTAATAGACATCACGTTTTCATCCTGATTTTCTGTGGATAATTGTGCTTGTGACGCAGTGCGTGAATGTGGACTAGCTAAAGCAGTCATGTGACCCTTCCGTTAAATTAATCCAGAAGTTGCTTTAGCTCCTCCATCGTAACGTCATCTTTCACTTCACTTTTACCGATGCCCATCGGCAAAATAAAGCGCATTTGACCACCAATGTTCTTTTTATCGCGTTTCATGTGTTTTACATAAGCTTCGGTATTCATGTCCGAAGGCGACTCGATCGGTAAATCAAAGTAGGCGATTAACGCTTCAATACGACGATATTCTGACGCTGATAGCAAACCTCTGTGCTCTGCTAGCTTAGAGGCAAGTACCATGCCAGTAGCCACAGCTTCGCCGTGTAGCCAAACACCATAACCTTGCTCCGCTTCTATTGCATGACCAAAGGTGTGACCTAAATTAAGTAAAGCGCGCTTGCCTGATTCTTTTTCATCTTCAGCAACGATCTCAGCTTTACACTGACAACAACGAGCTATTACTTCTGTTAGCAGCGCTTCGTCTTTAGCTTTAATGCCTTCTTTATTGGATTCTAACCAATTAAAAAATGCTTCATCACCTAAAATACCATACTTTATGACTTCGGCTATGCCCGCAGCAAACTCTCTAGGAGGTAAAGTTTTAAGTGAATTGGTATCAATGATTACTGCTTTCGGTTGGTAAAATGCACCAACCATATTCTTGCCAAGCGGATGGTTGATCGCGGTTTTACCGCCAACAGATGAATCTACTTGCGATAATAGCGTTGTTGGTATTTGTATAAAATCAATGCCTCGCTGATAACACGCTGCAGCAAAGCCTGTGATATCACCGATAACGCCACCGCCAAGGGCTATTAATGTGGAATCACGACCATGATTACCTTGCAACAAGTGGGTCATAATACGGTCAAAGTTTTGTAAGCTTTTCTCTTGCTCGCCGTCGGGCAAGACAACTACATCTACCTCAAAACCTTTAAGTTGATTAGTTAACGTTTCACCATAAATGGGGAAAACAATATCGTTAGAGACGATGCAGACACGCGACGATTTGATGTGCTCTACTAGTGGGCTACTTTGTTCAAGTAACCCGCTAGTAATATAGATTGGATAACTGCGATCATCCAGATCAACATGAACGGTAGTCATTAGAAATCTAGACGTTCTACAATTTTATGTGCTACAACTTTAGCGCTTTGGTCATCCGTTTGTACGATTACGTCTGCGATCTCTTCATACAATGGATTACGCTCTACCGCTAGTTTTTCTAGAACAGTTCGAGGCTCTTCAGATGTCTGTAATAAAGGACGACGACGATCGCGTTGTGTGCGTGCAACCTGCTTATCGATAGTCGTTTCTAGATAAACAACTATGCCGCGAGCAGATAAGCGGTTTCGTACTTGAGAACTGATAACTGAACCGCCACCTGTTGCTAGCACGATACCTTGCTTTTCAGTTAAGTCATCAATGACATCTTCTTCTCTTTTACGGAAGCCTTCTTCACCTTCTAG
This sequence comes from uncultured Thalassotalea sp., assembly GCA_947492575.1. Taxonomy (GTDB): domain Bacteria; phylum Pseudomonadota; class Gammaproteobacteria; order Enterobacterales; family Alteromonadaceae; genus Thalassotalea_F. Next base: position 28,625 of record CANLNK010000001.1, on the reverse strand, counting down.
ATCGAATACCCAAGAAATGTCTGCACCAGTGCGACGTTCAATTTCCTGGTCAGAGTCAAAAAACTCTAAATGAAGTTTATCAGCTAACTCTCTACCAATTGTGCTTTTGCCGGCGCCCATTGGGCCAACTAAGAAAATATTACGTTTTTCTGCCATTAGACTTACTTAATTCTCGTAAAAATAGTGTGAACAGGTAAGAGGAAACTCCCCTCAAAAATTTCAAGGGCGTAATTATCGCAATTGTTTGGCGCATAATGCAAGTAAGCGACTAAAAATTACGCCACTTACTTGCAAAGGGAAAGAAAGTTAGAAGTGTTCTGTGACAATTCTTGGCGTAACGAAAATGAGTAACTCCTGTTTTTCGTTAAAGTTATTGGTGTTTCTAAATAACCAACCGAAATATGGAATATCACCTAACACTGGCACTTTAGATACTGAGCTGATTATAGATTGTTGGTAAATACCACCTAAGACAATAGTTTCCCCGTTACTTACCAATACTTGAGTACCTATTCTTTGCGTATCTATTGCAGGTGCTTGACCACTGGTAATATCAGAAACAGTATCCTGCGTAACACTTAAGTCCAATATAATTTTATTATCTGGTGTAATGTGTGGTGTTACCGTCAGACTAAGAACCGCTTTTTTGAATTGTGTTGCTGTTGCACCACTCGAAGAAGCTTCCTGGTAAGGTATTTCCACACCTTGCTCTATGTAAGCTTCTTTTTGATTTGCCGTCGTAATACGTGGGCTAGCGATAATCTCACCTTTATTTTCCTGCTCTAGTGCGCTTAGCTCTAAATCAAGAATTGTACCGTCTGCAAGACGTGCAATTTGGAAGGCAATACTACCTGCAGGATTAGCAACTGGTAAATTAACATTTAAACGGTCTGCTAAGTCTGGCACTACACCATTAGAAGCAGAGTTAGCACCTGTTAGAGAGCCAGCAGTTGAGTATTCTCCATCGGTATCAGTGACACCCCAGCGAATACCCAATTCTTCATTTAAATCATCTTTAACTGTCACCATGCGAGCTTCGATAATTACTTGGCGAACGGGTATATCTAAAATATTCACCATGCGCTTGATATCTTCAATGCTCTTAGCGGTATCACGAACAAGTAGTGTATTAGTGCGCTCATCAACAGAAACCGAACCACGACTTGATAAAATGCTCGTGTCTTCATTTTTAATGAGATCTGCTAATTCAAACGCCTTAGCGTAATTAATCTGAATGTACTCTGAGTACAGCGGTGCAAGTTCTTCAACTTGTTGTTGTGCTTGTAAATTCTTTGCTTCACGCGCCGCTAGTTCATCGCTCGGCGCTACCATTAAGATATTACCTTGCATACGCTTGTCTAAGCCTTTCACCTTCAAGATGATATCTAAAGCTTGATCCCAAGGTACGCCGTCTAATCGTAGCGTAATATTACCCGTAACTGTATCACTGGTTATAAGGTTGAATTCGTTATAGTCAGCAATAATCTGTAATACCGTTCGAACAGAAATATCTTGGAAGTTTAGTGATATTGTGCGGCCGCTAAAGTCTTCCTCAGCACCTAAGTAGCCGACTTGTTTTTCTTCTTTACGAACATTAACAATGAAGACATTTTCTTGCTGATCATGAGCAAACGTAAAGTTGCCATCTACTTCAATGGCTAACTTAGCATTGCGCCCTTCTTTGAAAGTCTCAATGCCAGTTACGATAGTCGCAAAGTCAGTAACATCAAGTTTATAGAGCATGTCTTCCATGATTTGCGTGTTGTAAAACTCTACAACTACTTTACCAAGCTGATCACTCACATCTGCAGCTACAACGCTATCGCCCAAGTTGATAATCACTTGGCCTTCACCTTCAAGCTCACCACGACGAAAATCAAGAGATTCAATAGAGTTAATAAACTCTTCGCCAGCTGGAGCTACTTCTTCAACGACTTTTGCTGCTTGGCCATATGTTAAGGTAATCGCATATTGGTCGCCTTCAATAGCGACGTCAAAAACGTTTAACTTATCCATATTAATCGTCGCCACCATTTCACCGTCGACCTGATTAACTAAAATTGTTTCAACACCTGCATGGTCAACCATGGTTTCAGTATAATCACTCTCGAAAGCAACATTGCCGAAATTGACTTCGATTGTTGCTGGATCAACGTTTGTTTTAACTGAAGGCTGTCCGATAATATCTCTCGAGAATGAGAAAACCAGTTCAATCTGGTCGGTATGAATTGTGTTGTACGCGATACCTATTAAGTCAGAGGCATATGCAGTTGCCGAAGATAATAAGTAAAAGCACATAGCAATGAACATCTTTGCCTGTCGAATGGCGGCAAAAATTTTCTTGTTAATTGTTTTAATAAATAGCATCACTACTTCCCTTACCTTTGACTATCCGACTCAAACATTTCTATTTCGGTTTCCCGCTCTACCCAACATCCAGCACCATCCGGCGTTAATTCGATCACTTTCACACTTTCGCTGCTAACTTCTGTAATTCGGCCATTATATAAACCAACGTAATTTCCAATTGATACTCGATGTAATGTACTATCTGAGGCTTCTACTAAAGCCCAAGTAACACCACCTTCACCTAATGTGCCGCGCATTACCAAATCGCCGAGAGCAAACTTCTCCAACGGTTGTTTACGACGCCTCGGGTCAGGGCTTAAACACCCCGACATCTGTTGAAGTTTTTCTTGAATAGCTTCAGGACGTGGTGCAACAAACGGACTACGAAGCTCAACAGCCGAATAATCGTAATGATTAAAAGTTGGCACCTCTGGCATAGGTTCTATATAGCTTCTAGTATTTGCTTTGACTTCAGCGATATGAATTTTCAAATCGCTCGTGTCATCAAAACATCCCGTTAAGACTAATAAAGATAACAAGGCTAACTTTCTCATTATTGACTAGCCTCCTGATAACGGTATGTTTTAGCTTGTAATGTCAAATTGAGAGTTTCAGTGCTGACTTGCGCAATATCAATTGTAAAATCATGCAAGGTTACAATTCGAGGAAGGCCGGCAATTTTACTCACAAAGCTACCAAATTCGTGATAAGCACCGATGACTTCAATGTCTATAGGAAGCTCAATATAAATTTCTTTTACAATTTCAGGCTGCCAGTTAAGTTTGACGAAATCTAAGCCACTCGTGGTCCCGACAAACGTAATATCATCAAGCAAACCTGGCGTTTCATGACTTTCAGGTAAGCTGCGTAGCTGATTAGCGAAAATATCCTCAGCTTCGACCATTTGCTGTTGGAATAATTCGAGGTTAGCCGCTATGTGGTATTTAGCCGCATATTCTTGTTTAAGCGTTTGCTCTTCAGCTCGAATTCTTTCCAGCAAGTCTATTTTGTCGCTCACAAGTAGCATGTAAGAAAAAACCGCGATAACAATAGCCGTAAAAATGGTCAATACGACTTTTGCCGCAATTGGCCATTCGCCAATATTGTCTAACTCGAGGTTATCGAACTGCTCACTAAACTTAGCAAAATCAAAAGCCATTATCTGCCTCCTTGCACAGAGCCATCAAGATCATCAACTAAACCTTTGATTTTGACTCGCATTTTGAAGTCACTCAATAGCTTAGTCGCTTCTTCATCAGTAATAATTGACTCTGGTGTAGCATCGGTAAACAAATCTGATAATTCAATTTCACGAATCATATTGGCTAAGTGATTATTTGATTCACTTTTACCGGTTAAGTGAATAATGTTGCCCTTTTTCTCTAACTTCGTTAGATATATGCCGTTAGGTATAATCTTAGCAATCTCATCAAGTACTTGCGTACCAACATTTCGACTGCGCTGAAGCTGTTCGATAACATTAATACGCTTTTGTAACGCTTTCTTCTTCTCATCTAACGTTTTAATTTCAGCAATGCGAACGTCTAATATTTGAATCTCATTGCGTAAGAATTGATTACGGCTATTTTGACCATCAATTTTCGCTTGGTAGAAACTAGCAACCAAGAATACGACTAAAAACACAAAAAGCCCAACAAAGGCCAATATGCTTATAAATTCTTTTTGTCTCGCCTTTTGCGCTTCCTCGCGCCAAGGCAAAAGGTTTATATATGCCACGGCGTAAAACTCCTCAACGCTAATCCAGCTGCTACCATCAACTGCGGTGCTACTTTCTCTACTTCACTGTTATCTAGTTTGCTGCTTATCTCAACACCCGAGAATGGATTTGCCACTACAGTATAAATCCCTAACTCTTCTGTCAGTAACTCTTGCACACCTTCGACAAGAGCCGTGCCGCCAGATATCACTAAATAATCCACTTTTTCATGCCCACTTGAGGTCAAGAACATTTGAATCGCTCGGCGGATTTGTTGAACTAATATGGTGTGGAATGGTGCCAATACTTCAAAACGATAATTTGGCGGAAGATTACCTGAAACCTTTGCAGATTCCGCTTCTTCAAACGACTGGTTGTAATAGGAAACGATTGAGCGTGTGTATTGCTCGCCACCAAAGAGTTGGTCACGACTATAGACGTGCTCACCTTCATTAGTCGCCGAAAACAATGTCATATTTGCACCGAGATCCACCATTGCTACCATTTTGGTGTTTGCATCATCTGGTAGCTGAGGTAAACACAGATCATACGTTCTGCTAATAGCATACGATTCTACATCAACCACTTTGGTTGAGAAACCACCGGCTTCTAAAGCCGCCACACGTGCTTCGACTGATTCCGTTCGGGCTGCACTTAACAAGACATTAATCTTGCTGGGATCAGATTCGTTAACAGCAAGCTTTTCAAAATCTAGACTAACTTCATCTAGTGGGTAAGGAATGAGACTGTCAGCTTCTACTTCGATTTGGCCCGCAAGTTCATCATCCGATAGCGAGACATCCATATAGATGACTTTAGTGATAACAGTTTGACCAGAGACAGCAACAGCGGCGTGTTTAACGGAATTCGTGATTTTCTTGCGAACCTTGGCAATGACATTACCTACAGCTTCGATATCTTGAATTTCCCTGTCAACTATTGCTCCGCGTGGCATGGGTTCAACAGCGAAGTCTTCCAATATGTAGCCGTAATCACCTTGACTAAACAATACAGCCTTAACGGCGTGGGATCCTATGTCGATCCCCACCATCATAGATGCTTTCTTTTTCCATAAATTGCTTAGCATAACTTCCTACTAAATCTTATAGTTCTAATTATTTAGATATAATATACGCATAAATACATTTATTACATGGTTTTAGACGATATACTAGTCTTATGATACAAAATTTTTAGATAAATCGAGCATTTTCTGTGTTTTCTATTAAAAATTTAGCGAAAATCGTGGTAGCGCTAAGCTTTTTAGGAGTTGCCTCCCTATTCGTTTTATACCTCTCAATGCGCAGTGACTTACCGAATGTCGAGTCATTGAAAGAGTTAAAATGGCAAACACCTATGCAAATTTTCTCTCGAGACGGAAAATTAGTTTCTCAGTTTGGCGAGAAAAAGCGCATTCCTTTAGCGCTTGAAGAATTTCCTCAGCAATTGATCGACGCGATCCTCGCAACCGAAGATGACAGATTTTATTCCCATTTTGGTGTCGACCCGATTGGTGTTGGTCGTGCTGTATTTGGTAAGCTTATTGGTCAGAATAAAGGTGGGGCGAGTACAATTACCATGCAGGTCGCGCGTAATTTTTTTCTAACGAATGAAATTACCTATACGCGTAAAATTAGAGAAGTATTTCTTTCATTCCACATTGAAAGCTTGCTTACCAAAGATGAAATCCTAGCGTTATACCTTAATAAAATTCCACTGGGTCACCGGGCTTATGGCTACGGTGCAGCGGCTCAGGTTTACTATGGAAAAGACGTCAAAGACCTAACACTTGCACAGATTGCTGTTTTAGCAGGCCTACCTAAAGCGCCTTCAACATTAAATCCAATCAGTCGACCAGAGCGCGCTAAAAATCGCAGAACTGTCGTGCTTCAGCGCATGTTAGTGAGTGGTTACATCACCGAAGAAGAATATCAAAGTGCTAAAGCTGCGCCAATTACGGCGAAAAAACACGGCGCTGAAATAGAACTCAACGCACCTTATATCGCAGAGATGGCACATCAAGAGATGCTAAATCGTTATGGCGCTGAAGAAGCTTACACTGGCGGCTATAAAGTATTTTTGACGACGCCTTCAAGTTTACAAGCCGCCGCTCAGCAATCTTTACTCGATAACTTAATGGCCTACGATCAAAGGCATGGTTATCGCGGCCCTATCAAAGAGCTTCGTCCAGAGACTGTCGAGAATTCAGAGCAGAGCTTGGTATCAGCTTTAACGCCACAAGAAATCAGTCAAGTCCTTAAGGCAATCCCAACCTATCACCATCTGCAACCCGCTGTCGTTACAAACGTAATGGAACAATCTGCGCAAGTAACACTAAAAGGTGGTGACTCGGTCACAATACTTTGGGACGGCATGTCTTGGGCACGAGAATATTTAAGTGATCAAAAACAAGGTGTTCCACCGAAATCCGCTACAGAGGTTTTGAAAGTTGGCGATGTTATTTGGACTACCAACCTCAGAGATAGTTACCAGCTCAGTCAGCTACCACGGGCGAGTAGCGCACTTGTAGCAATGAATCCTGACAACGGCGCGATCCAAGCGGTTGTTGGGGGTTTTAGCTTTAAACAAAGTCAGTTTAACCGTGTTACACAAGCGAAGCGCCAAGTGGGTTCAAACATCAAACCATTTATTTACTCAGCTGCACTGGAGAACGAGTTTACACTTGCATCACTGGTTAACGACGCCCCCATTAATCAATGGGATAAAAAATCTGGCTTTATCTGGCGCCCTAAGAATTCGCCGCCAACCTACGATGGTCCTATGCGCGTTCGTCTCGCGCTAGCTCAATCAAAAAACGTTATTGCGGTTAGGTTATTACGAGCAGTTGGCTTAGATAAAATGATTGACCACTTGGCGCAATTTGGTTTTGTACCACATGAGTTACCCGATAATGAATCATTAGCACTGGGGTCAGCGTCACTCACCCCTCTCGAAGTTGTCACTGGCTTTGCAACATTTGCCAATGGTGGATATCTCGTTGAGCCTTATTTCATCGAGCGAATCGAGGATTCATTTGGTAATGAAGTCTTTCGAGCAAATCCGAAGTATGCATGTGAACTGCCATGCAATGAGTTCAGGAAGCCTGCTCAAGAGCAGGTATCACAATCTCTAACGGCAAGTATCGATAGTGAGCAGCAAGCCGCGCCACAAAACTTTGACAGCCTGCCAACGGAAGCCTACGAGGATATCAATGTTGCTGAGCGAGCTATCAGTGCACAAAACGCATTTTTAATTACGCAAGCGCTAAATAGTGCAATCTGGGGAGCTGACTGGAGCGTGTCGCCAGGTTGGCAAGGTACTGGTTTTAGAGGAAGAACATTAAAACGACGTGATATCGCAGGTAAAACTGGGACGACAAATGAAGCAAAAGATGCTTGGTTCTCTGGCTACAGTCGCAGAATGGTCGCAACGTCTTGGATTGGTTTTGATGACCATACCCGTAACCTTGGGCAAACAACATACAACGGAAATTTAGGTAAAAATCAAATTACCGGGAAAGAATTTGGTGCAAAATCAGCTCAGCCTGCGTGGATTAGTTTCATGAAAGCAGCGCTCGAAGAGCTACCAGTTGAGCCTTTTGAACCGCCTGAAGATATTGTTTCTGTTCGCATAGATAAAGCGAGTGGCAAGCTAACTTCTAAAACAGACAAGACCAGCATATTTGAATATTTTCAGCTGGGTACAGCACCTACAGAGTCGGTAATTAGCGATGAAAGTAGTGTAATCCTAGACGGTGAAGCAGAAGAAGAAATCTTTTAATTCTCCCGATACTGATTGTTAGATGTTCAATCATGGTGCAATGCCGACGCACCATGATTGTGCATTTAACTTGTTTACGCTCACGCCAGCACATAACTCCCTTCCACTAAAACAATTTAACCTCTTGTATTGATTGCCTTTATCAGATAACTCATTGATTGGCACAAACCTTGTTTGCCTATAATTCATCAAGAGTCATTCATTGGAGGGGTTACATGCTTAGCGAGTTCATCACCGAGCACAAGCTACCAGCGACCTTTGCAAGCAGCGCACGCAAGTGGTTTTTACCTATTGCTCAACAACTGGAAGAGTTGGTAGTCGCGCGCAAAGGGAAAATTGAACCTAGCGACAAATCCGAAACTCCCCCCTTGTTTCTGGGCATCAATGGCTGCCAAGGCTCTGGCAAGTCAACTTTAGCAGCCCTGCTCAATCACTATCTCAGCACTGAACCTCAACTAAATGTTGTCAATTTGTCACTGGACGATTTTTATTTATCTCAGGATGAACGACACAGGCTTGCTAAAGGTGTTCATCCATTGCTTGCCACTCGTGGCGTGCCCGGCACCCATGATATTGACTTGCTTCATACCGTACTAAAGTGTCTCAAAAACGGGCAACGTATCGCTTTGCCACGTTTCGATAAGTCGCAAGACAATCCATTTCCGAAAGCAGACTGGTTGCTATCGCCGGCTCAAGTTGACGTAGTTATCATCGAAGGTTGGTGTTGGGGTGTTACAGCAGAGCAGGAAGGCTCGCTTGAGAACCCCGTTAATTTGTTAGAACGCATTCAAGATCAGGATGCAATATGGAGACGCTTTGTCAACCAGCAACTTAAGCAGCATTATCAACCATTGTATGCCTTTATGGATAAGTGGTTAATGTTAAAAGCGCCTTCTTTTGACTGTGTAAAACACTGGCGCTGGCAACAAGAACAAAAACTAGCTGAAAAAATCGCTGAGCTTCAATCAGAAACCGAGATTACTAAAGCGATTAGTAACACTGCAAATAAACCTTCGAATCCGATTGAAAATAAAGTGATGACACACGAACAAGTGATGTCGTTTATTAGTTATTTCCAACGACTAACCGAGCACAGCTTAGCAACTCTGCCATCTCAATGTGATTTAGTTTTCTCTCTCGACGATAAGCGTCAAATAACTGCTTTGCAAGGAGCAATTTAACGTGCAATTTCCAATAGTATTTACCGATTTAGATGGCACTTTACTAGATCACTATACCTACAGTTTTTCTGCCGCGCTCCCGACATTATCAATGCTAAAGCAGGCCGATATCCCAGTAATCGCTACCACAAGCAAAACAGTACAAGAAGTGACGAACTTATATGAATCGCTTGAGCTCTCTTCACCTTTTATCGTTGAAAACGGCGCAGCAGTTTACATTCCGAAGCGCTTTTTTCCCAAACAACCTGAGGATACTACTGTTCAGGGAGAGTTCTGGCTAAAAACCTTTAGTCAGCCTCGTAGCATCTATATAAAAATTATCGAACAGCTTCGCTCAGATTTTGGTGAACTATTCGAGAGTTTTTCTCAGATGAGTTACGAGCGTATCGCTGAAGTTACCGGTTTATCATTAGCAGCTGCAAAAGAAGCCAATCAGAGACAATACGGCGAACCTGTGCTTTGGCATGGCGATAATGCTCAAAAGCTTAGTTTTATTGAGGCCGCAAAATCCCTAGGTGCAAACGTATTACAAGGTGGTCGATTTATCCACATATGCGATGATTGCGACAAAGGTAAAGCGCTTAATTGGCTCGCTGGTGAATATCAGCATCAGTTCAAATTACCTACAGTGACCGCAATTGCCTTAGGCGATAGTGGTAACGATAGTGCAATGTTAGAAGCAGCAGACATTGCCGTTCAAATCAAATCCCCAACACATAGCTATCCACCCATTGATGAGAGCAAAGTCGCTTTTATCTATCAAACTCTCGGGTTTGGTCCGGTTGGTTGGACAGAAGCACTAACTGAAATTCTTGAATTGTCTTCAAGTAGCATCCTTAAAAAACCCAACGGAGGGTATTCTCATGGCTGATTTTTACCAAAACGGCAGCGTCACAACACTTCACAACTTACGTCAACGTTCATACCAAGACATGGAAAATGAGCTGCTTGAATTCAACAAGAAACGTCCTTTAGGGTTATTGCTTCCATCACTTTTTTCTGAGCTTGAGGGCCCTGCTCTGGGGAATATTATTGATAAAATTGCTGAAGTTCCATTTCTGACGGAAGTAGTGATTGGATTAGACAGAGCTGATGAAGCGCAATACCGCTATGCGCTAAAGTTCTTCGACAAGTTACCGCAACACCACAGAGTCTTATGGAATGATGGTCCTCGCTTGAAAGCTATCGATGAAAAGCTTCAAAAATTAGGGTTAGCACCAACAGAGCTCGGCAAAGGCCGAAATGTTTGGTATTGCATGGGCTACATTCTTGCATCGAACAAAGCAGAATCGGTGGCGTTGCACGATTGCGACATTCTCACCTACGAAAAAGATCTATTGGCAAGACTACTCTACCCTGTTGCGCACCCACAATTTAACTACGAATTCTCAAAAGGCTTCTATGCGCGTGTTGCGGATGGCAAGATTAACGGCCGCGTATCTCGCCTACTGGTAACCCCACTGATACGTGCACTCAAACGTGTTGTTGGTACCAACGAATACCTAGATTACATGGACTGCTTCCGCTACCCGCTAGCAGGAGAGTTCTCGTTCCGTCGCGATGTACTAAACGACCTGCGCATACCAAGCGATTGGGGCTTAGAAATCGGCGTGCTTAGTGAAATGCATCGCAACTACGCGGTTAACCGTATTTGTCAGGTAGATATTGCTGACGTTTACGACCATAAACACCAAGACCTATCACTTGATAATGCACAAGCTGGTTTGTCAAAAATGTCGATTGATATCACTAAGGCATTCTTCCGCAAGCTCGCCACGCAAGGCCATACGTTTAGCACTGAAACATTCCGCTCTATCAAGGCGACCTATTTCCGCATCGCGCTCGACTATGTAGAAACCTATCGTCACGATGCTCTTATGAATGGTCTTTCACTCGATATTCACAACGAAGAAGCGGCGATAGAAATGTTTGCAAAGAACATCATGAATGCAGGCCAAACATTTCTAGAAAATCCAATGGAAACACCATTTATTCCTACATGGAACCGCGTGATTAGCGCTGAACCGAATATTCTGGAAGAACTCAAGCAGGCAGTAGAAGATGATAATAAAGAATTTAGCGGTGCCTAACAGCATCGCACTAGCATAAGTTATACGTGAATTATTTGTGATTTAAGCTATTTACCTCAGCTCTAATAGGTAGCCAAAACTAATAACTAAAAGGAAACGAAATGTCTGACTGCTTAACGGCACTTACCCAAAAGGTAACGCAGCAATTGGCGATGATTTACCAAGATGTCGCTATTGATATGACGCATCAAGCACTTGCTGAGCGTTTAATTTCTGAAATGCGTATTAGTGAGCAGAATACACCGCCGCCACCGTTTAGCAACCATTGGTCAGAACAAGACGTGATAATGATCACCTATGGCGATAGCTTGCTTAAAGAGGGAGAGCGCCCACTTAAAACGCTACAGCATTTTGCCAATCACTATTTGCAGGATCACGTAAACAGTGTGCATATCTTGCCATTTTTTCCATACAGCTCTGATGATGGCTTCTCTGTTATCGATTACTCATCCGTGAACGAGTCTTTAGGTGACTGGCAAGATATCGTCGATATCGCTGTAGATAAGCGCCTTATGGCAGACTTGGTGATAAATCATTGTTCTAGCCGCAGCCTATGGTTTGAAAATTTCGTCAAGGGTGAAGGACAGGGGCATGACTATTTCTTTACTGCCGATCCTAGTGATGACTTATCACAAGTTACTCGACCACGAACTTCACCTCTATTAAGGAAAACGGATACAGCCAATGGTGAAAAGCACGTTTGGTGTACATTTAGTCACGACCAAGTTGATTTAGACTTCCGAAACCCTGAAGTACTCAGCCAATTTGTTAAAATTCTTCGCCAGTATCTCGATAACGGCGTACGTATTTTCCGTATGGATGCTGTTGCTTTCTTGTGGAAAATTGTGGGCACAAAATCGATCAACCTGCCTCAAACTCATGAAGTTGTCCGGCTACTTCGTACGCTGATCGAGCACGCACAAAACGATGCGGTCATTATCACAGAAACGAATATTCCCAATACCCAAAACCTGACCTATTTTGGTAACGCAAACGAAGCGCATTGTATCTATAACTTTTCGCTACCGCCGCTACTCATAAACACCTTGGTGACAGGTAACTGCTTATACCTCAAGCGCTGGTTGATGAGTATGCCGCCAGCACAAGATGGCACGACGTACTTCAACTTCATTGCTTCCCACGACGGCATTGGGCTTCGCCCAGCTGAGGGCTTATTAACAGACCAAGAAATTGGTGAATTGATTGCCACTATGAAGTCTTTTGGCGGCGCTATTTCGTGGCGCACTAGTGAAACTGGTGAGCAAAAAGCGTATGAGATGAATATAGCGCTGTTCGATGCGCTTCAGGGGACCGTTAATGGCCCAGATAAATGGGGCATGCAACGTTTTATTTGTGCCCATGCCATTATGCTCGCACTCGAGGGTATTCCGGGCATTTACATTCATAGCTTGCTTGGCACTCGCAACGACTATGAGAAATTAAAGAACACTCACCACAATCGTTCGATAAATCGACATCGTTGGGACTATGAATCGCTAGAAATTATGCTGGCAGATGAGACCAATCCGCATGCAAAAGTGCTGAGCCAAATGTTATCGCTTATCGACAAACGTACCGCACAAAAGGCGTTTCACCCTAATGCAACGCAGTTTACCTTACACTTAGGTCTTAGCTTGTTTGGTTTTTGGCGACAAAGCATGGATAGGCGTCAGAGTATTTTCTGTGTGTCTAACATCACAGATCAGAGCGTTGAATTACCGATCAGTGAATTAAACCTAATCATAACAGAGTCTTGGTTCGATTTAATTTCAGGCGAAGAAATTACCGATCTGACTCAAGCTATTGAGTTACAGCCATATCAGACCGTGTGGATCAGTAATATTCGTTAGGTATTGCTTGTAAACCTTATTTTATTCCAGTTGCCCTAATGCATGTATTCTAATACTCAGTATGATTTTCAGATTCGTTAGATAAGCAATTACTTTTCAATTTGAAAACCAACACCAAGTATAGTATTGATTATATAGGAAAAATATAACTTCAAAGGATGGATGATTTATGAGTGTCAGCAAGGTAGTATTTTTTGCTTCGGCAGTTTTGGTGCTAGTTGGACTTCTATTCGTTAATAAAAACGAAATAGATGCCAAACAAAACGATCTAGAAGAAGTAAGTAAAAATGCCGCACCTCAAACTTCATCGGCAAGTAAAGGAGAGGCTGATGACTTCATCGATGATAAAGTTTCAGGCTTAAACGCTGATAATCAGGCTGGCGATACGAGAGTGAACACACTACCTAATGAGGGGAAAGTCGTTGTCAGCAGTAACTCTGAGGATGTAAATCAACAGGCTCTGTACACTGAAGAAGAGCAGCTAAGTCAGTTTGCAGACTCAGTATTGTCGAAAGCTCCAGAGCTTAATGCGCATGAGGTTGATGAGCTTTTTGTTAACGAAGAACGAGATGAGATTTGGGCGAGTGATTTAGAAACAAAAGTTTATAGTCTTATTCAACAAGATCAAACTCATGGATTTATCATGGAAAACCTGAGCTGTAAGACTACCCGTTGCCAGTTGGACTTGAACGCAAATGGTGACAACGGGATGTACATAGGAGCGATGTTTTCTGCAACGATGCAAGGCTCAGAGTGGCAAGGCACTTTTCATTCAGTGAATTTCGACCCAAGAGTTGTCGACGGCACCTTTCGAGTCACTATCCATCGTTATGAACCCGAGCTCACTACCAACTCCTCGAAACCCAACACTACGCCATAAAGCGCGATTTTATTGATACGCCGTCGTGCATATGGCTAAATCGCTTTTACCAGCACTTTAGATTTACGTTGGTAGTTATAGAGCGCCTGCTTTTCTTCCGGCAATGAAGCGACACTGGTTTCTATAAAACCCTGCTCAAGGAACCAGTGATAACTCACCGTAGTTAATACAAACAACTTATCCAGTTTCTGACGTTTAGCGAAAGCTTCTACCGCACTGATAAGTCGTTCACCGCGATTGCCCTTGCGATAATCCGGATGAATAACCACGCAAGCTAATTCTCCCGCTTTTGATTCTGCATACGGATACAAAGCAGCACACGCGATAATGATGTCTTCTTTTTTAAGCACGATGAAACGATCGATTTCTGTTTCCAGTAACTTACGTGAACGACGCACGAGTACGCCTTCCTCTTCAAGCGGCTGAATAAGCTCTAAAATACCGCCGACATCATCAATAGACGCTGTGGCAATATGTTCTTTGTGATCTTTCGCAATCAAAGTACCTGCACCATCACGCGTAAACAGCTCTTGCAATAACGCGGTATCACTTTGATATGACACACAGTGGCAACGTTCAACGCCATTCTCACCACTTTGAATAATAGCTCTGAGCAATAGCTGTCGAACATGATCAGTCTCTTCACCACCATACGCATCTAATAGCTCACGAACGCGGCGAACACTGCAACTACGAATCAGTTTGCCATCCCCGTCAACCAAGCCGTCATCTTCAGTAAAGGTAACCAATTTGTCTGCACCTAAAGATATCGCCGTTTGGGTCGCGACATCTTCAAGTGCCAAATTAAACACTTCACCGGTAGTTGAATAGCCGACAGGAGATAGCAGCACAATTGAACCATTATCAAGTTGCTGGTTAATCGCATCGGTATCAATACGGCGCACTAAGCCAGTATTTTGATAATCGATGCCATCTTTAACACCAATGGGACGAGCAATGACAAAGTTACCAGTACTGACACGAATTTGAGAACCGTGCATCGGTGAGTTCACAAGCCCCATAGTCAGCAGTGCTTCGATGTGCACGCGCAAAGATCCAGTAGCATCTTTAACCGCCATTAAGGTTCTTGGGTCCGTAATACGCAGGTGCTGTTCAAATTGCTGCTCAACACCGAGCAAATTAGCACGTTCAGCGATTTGTGGGCGAGCGCCATGCACAATTACAAGTTTTACACCTAAGCTTCTCAGCAATGCGATATCGTGGATGATATTGGCAAAATTAGGGTGTTGAACGGCTTCACCACCAAACATCATCACCACGGTTTTACCGCGATGAGCGTTGATATAAGGGGCGGCATTACGAAACCATTTTACGTAATCTTGAACCATATGACGGCGACTTCCTGCTTTCCTGTGTATTTAAAAAAATGAGCTTTTGAGCGAAGTAGCCTGCACTACTTCACTCGATTAACCTGATAAGCCATTGCAACTTCATCTTCAGGGTTCTTATCTGGGCTAGGCTCGCTATCTTCGATAATATTTTCTGCTAGCGACGATTTTTCAATAACGCCAAAACCAAGCTTCGCGAAGTAATCAGGGATGTAAGTTAGAACGATAATGGTCTCTAACTCCATTTGGTGTGCAAATTCAAGCAAGTACTGCGTCAGTGCTTTACCTTGTCCCTGATGATGGAAGGCTTTATCAATTACCACAGAGCGTATTTCAGCAAGACCCGGCTCATAAATATAAAGCGAAGCACAACCAACAACTTGTCCGTCTATCTCAGCAACCACGAAGTTTTGAATATCGTGAATAATGTTGTCGCGGCTACGTGGTAAAATTTCACCCACGCCAGACCAGTAAGACACTTGCTGATAGATTTTGTCGACATCAGACATTCTTGCGCGTCTAACCGACATGGCTGCTGCTTTCTGCGCATTAAGACGCTGCTTAACCTGTTTAAGTGCCAATTTAGTTTGCTGCTTACCGGGCGCACCAACAACTTGCTCATTCAAAATTTCAGTTTTGCCGGTTTGAATTTCTGCGATGGTTTTTTGCACCTGTGCACGCGAAGTTCCACCTAGTGCTTCACGTTTATCTAAAGTCGATTCAATAGACAAATGCTGATAAACATCTTGCTCAATTTTTTCACTGTACTCTTGCAGTTGCGTAAGCGTGAGATCTTCGAGCGGGACACCCTTATCAATCGCGGCAAGTACTACTTCCCCCACAATATGATGAGCTTCCCTGAATGGGATATCTTTACTAACAAGATAGTCTGCGAGCTCTGTTGCATTGGCATAACCTTGTTGAGCAGCGGCTAATGTGCGCGCAGCATTCACTTTCAGGCCGTCAGCGACAAGTGTTGCCATCTCCATGCATTCAAGCCATGTGTCTAAGGCATCGAATAAACCTTCTTTATCTTCCTGCATGTCTTTGTTGTAGGCAAGCGCCAGTGCTTTCATGGTCGTTAACATACCAGTAAGCGAACCAAATACACGCCCAGCTTTACCACGAATAAGTTCGCAGGCATCTGGATTTTTCTTCTGTGGCATCAAGCTAGAGCCAGAGCTTACTAAATCGCTCATTTCAACAAAGCCGGCTTCACCCGAGTTGTAGAAAATAAGGTCTTCTGCAAAACGTGATAAGTGCATCATGCTGATGCTGGCTGTCGATAGCAGCTCAATCACATGATCACGGTCTGATACAGCATCGAGGCTATTAATTGTCGCGGTTCTAAAGCCTAAGTTATGTGCCAACAGTTCGCGATCGATTGGATATGCTGTCCCCGCGAGGGCGCCTGAGCCTAACGGTGATACATCAAGACGATACAGCGAGTCTTTTAAGCGTCCGATATCACGGTTAAACATTTCAACGTAGGCAAGACACCAATGACCAAATGTGACTGGCTGTGCACGTTGCAAGTGAGTGTAACCCGGCAACACCGTATTACTCTCACGCTCTGCAAGGTTCATCATGGCTTGCTGTAAATTCACTAGCGCGAACAATAACTCACCGCCCGTTTCTTTACACCACAGCTTAAGATCCGTTGCTACTTGGTCGTTGCGACTGCGGCCTGTGTGAAGTTTTTTGCCCAAATCACCGGTTTTTTCGATCAATTGCAACTCAACCCAACTGTGAATATCTTCCGCGTCAGATAGTAAGATCTGTTTTGGGTTTTCTTCAACAGAGGCTTTCAATTCCAATAAGGCACTTTCAAGCGCTGCTACTTCAGCATCACTTAACACACCCACTTGGTTAAGCGCACCAGCCCAAGCAATTGAACCAACAATGTCTTGCACCGCCATGCGGTAATCCACCGGCAATGAATCGTTGAACTTCTTAAACTGCACGCTGGCTTTTTCTTTAAACCGGCCACCCCATAGCGCCATGGTCGCTTCTCCTAAATCTTTAAATTCTATTCATTTGCACTAAAGCTAATACAAAGCAAGGCTATTAGCCATTGTGCTTCTGATTCATCGCAGTAATTCTACTCGACAAGCTGAATAAACGAATAAAGCCTTCCGCGTGTTGTTGGTCGTAAACCTCATCAGCACCAAATGTTGCGAATGCTTCTGAATATAGACTGTTTGGAGAACGACGTTGTGTCGCCGTCGCAGTACCTTTGTACATTTTCACAACCACGTCACCTGTTAAGTTTTCTGCTAGAGATGCTGCCGCAGCCAATTGCGATTTAGCCAGCGGTGTAAACCAACGGCCATCGTAAATCACGTGAGAAAACTCAAGGCCAATTGATTCACGGAACTTAAGCGACTCTTTATCAAGAATAAGCGTTTCAAGTCCTTTGTAAGCTGCCATTAATACTGTACCGCCTGGCGTTTCATAACAACCACGTGATTTCATGCCTACTAGACGGTTTTCTACGATATCAATTCGACCTACACCATGTGCTGCCGCTTTATCATTGAGATAAACCAGTGACTCATATGCAGATAATTGTTGGCCGTCAACAGCCACTAACTCACCTTTATCAAAGCTAAGCTCGACTGTTTCTGGCGTATCCGGTGCATCCATTGGGTCTACCGTCATCGTCCACACTTCTTTTGAAGGCTCACACCATGGATCTTCCAATTCACCACCTTCGTGTGAAATATGCCATGCGTTTGCGTCACGGCTGTAAATCTTGGTGAGGGATGCAGAACATGGAATATCACGCTCCGCTAAGTAATCGAGAAGGTCCTCACGAGAAACCATGTCCCACTCACGCCATGGCGCAATAACAGTAAGCTCTGGGGCTAGTGCCGCAAAACATGACTCGAAACGCACTTGGTCGTTACCTTTACCGGTACAGCCATGACAAACTGCATCAGCACCAACTTTTAAAGCAACTTCGACATGTGCCTTCGCGATCACCGGACGAGCCATCGAAGTACCCAATAGGTATTGGCCTTCGTACACAGAGCCAGTTTTTAAAATTGGATAAATATAGTCTTTGACGAATTCTTCTTTTAAGTCGACAACGTGGCACTCAGAAGCACCAGAAGCAATCGCTTTTTCCTTGATACCCTCTAACTCTTCATCGCCTTGGCCAACATCGGCACAAAAAGCGACAACTTCACAACCATCGTAGTTTTCTTTTAACCAAGGAATGATAGCCGAAGTATCTAAACCACCGGAGTAAGCTAATACTACTTTTTTAACTTGTTTTTTCTTTGCTAAAGCCATGTTCTTTCACCTAAATTCTGCATTTGGGCGTATACAAAAATATGTCTTACGCCCTGATTAAACTCTAAAAATGTAACGGTTATGCTATTTTTCGAATAGCGAGGTAAGCACTGCACATTGTGCCCACATGCGATTCTCTGCTTGCTGGAAAACCACCGAGTATGTTGTGTCGTCAAACAGTGCGGTAGTGATCTCTTCTTCGAGATGTGCAGGCTGACAATGCATGACAATCTTGGCTCCCGTAGCGGCTACCAAGTCATGATTCACTTGCAGTGGTTTGAAGCTAGCCAGGATATCTTCAACCTTGGTGTCATCGCCCATAGAGACCCAAGTATCCGTGTAGAGCACATCTTGTGCACCAATTGCCGACACATCAGAGGTAAGCACCAATTTGCTGCCAGATGCTTTTGCGATTTGCTGTGCTTGCTGATAAACACTTTGCTCTGGGCCATGACCTTCAGGGCAGACAAGCGTAAAATCGACACCGAGTGTTGCTGCCAATAGCATTAGCGAGTTAGAAACATTGTTTCCATCACCAAAGTAAGCCAATTTAACCGCGGATAAATCGTCAAAGTGCTCAGCGATAGTGACAAAATCCGCGAGGCCTTGGCACGGGTGATAAAGATCACATAATGCATTTACCACAGGAACAGATGCATGTTCAGCTAATCCTTGAATAGCAGAATGTTCAAAGACACGTGCAACAATCACATCGGCATAGCATGAAAGGTTCTTGGCATAATCACTGACGCGTTCACGTTCACCTAATTTGCCATTTTGCTGCCCTAAGTACAGCGCGTGACCACCTAATTTAGCTATACCAATATCAAAGCTAACGTGCGTTCTTAGTGAAGGCTTTTCAAAGATCATTGCCACCGACTTACCTTGAAGCACAGAAGCAAAATCGTTCGGGCAATTTTTTATCGTTTTCGCTAGCTCAATGAGAGCCAATATCTGCGCTTTCGTTTGCTTATCATCAGCAATAAATTGAGAGAGTTTCATTATCTATCCTAACTTAGTATCTATTTCAAAAACGGCTAGCGTGCTATGCAGCCAATTCAGGAATAATGCGGGTGCCTACATTAACGCCGGCTAATAACTGAGGTATTTGCTCCGGCGCTTGCCAACTGGCAACCGCGATACTTCGTCGTAATTGATTTGCTGCGTGAAATGCAGCATTGACTTTGGCTGTCATGCCACCTGAAATCACCCCTTGTGAGATCAACTGTTGGGCATGATTTGCCGTTAATTTAGAAAGGTACTTACCGCTTTCATCCATAACACCATTTACATCGGTCAGGAGTAATAGTTCGGCGTTGAGTAATTGACAAATGACAACAGCTGCATCATCCGCATTGACGTTTACTAACTCACCACTATCAAGAGCGCCAATAGAAGATACAACAGGTAAGAATTTCGTCTGAAGTAGGTTGTCGAGTAATTTACTTTGTTTAGCACTTGGTTCACCAACTGCACCAATACCTTTGCCACTTAACTGACACTTAACCATATTGCCATCTGTAAGCGACAAGCCGACAGCATTTAGACCTAGGCTGTTGGCATTAGCAACAATGGTCTTGTTAACTGTTCCGG
The DNA here is from genome assembly GCA_947492575.1 of uncultured Thalassotalea sp. Taxonomy (GTDB): domain Bacteria; phylum Pseudomonadota; class Gammaproteobacteria; order Enterobacterales; family Alteromonadaceae; genus Thalassotalea_F. Next base: position 8,539 of record CANLNK010000001.1, on the reverse strand, counting down.
CAAGAGCACCACCAATAAGCGGCATTTGCTCTGCAGGCGTGACGCGAAGGCCATCTTTTTTCTCCGTTGTAAAGCCTGCTTGAGCGAGCATTTCGTCAACCACACAACCACCACCATGAACCAGGACGACTGGTTGGTTTTTCATACGCTTTATAACTTCTAAAAGTGAAGTTAATGCGTCAGCTTTTTCTAAAATGGCACCGCCAATTTTGATCACAAGAGGTTTCATGAGATAGCTCCGTTAGGCAGTTGACTACCTACATTAGTAGCGACTGTGAAATGTGGCAGTAAACCGTAGTGACTTGGTAGTCCAATTGTTGCATTCAGGCACTGGACTGCTTGCGATGCAGCACCTTTAAGTAAGTTATCAATAGCTGTAGTTACCACCAGTACCTGCTTTGACTCATCGAATTGCCAATGAATATCAGCGAACGGCGTATGGGCAACGTCGTCAATTTGTGGCCAAGCCTTTTTAATACGTACCAATGGTGCGTCTTGGTATGCTTCTAAAAATGCGTTATCGACATCAGCAGTTGTCACACCCTGTTTAATGTTGAGGGTTACCGTAGCCAGCAAGCCACGTTTATAGGGTGCCAAGTGTGGGTTAAAGATAACTTGCGCATCAGCTTCTTGGCTAATTTCGGGCTGATGGCGATGCTGTAAAATATTATATGGTTTTAAGCTGACTTCATTAAAACTTGTCGCTAGTGATGCTTTGCGACCAGCGCCGCTGACACCGCTTATACCATTAACCACTATTAGGCCATTTTCGACATTTAGCTTTGCAGTTGTAATAGGCTTCAACGACAGTAAGCTGGCAGTTGGGTAGCAACCCGGCACTGCAACTATCTGTGCGTCATTAAAATCTGATGGTAGCCATTCAGCTAAACCATATTTTGCTTGCGCTAGTGCAGACAAAGATTGATGTTCGAAGCCATAGAAGGTTGGATAATCACTAGGGTTTTTAAGGCGAAAACCACCTGAAAGGTCAAAGACTTTAATACCTGCTTCAACAAACTGTTGTGCCCATTCGGCGCTAAATTCATGAGGCGTTGCGAAGAATACCGCATCTAAGTCGGCAGTTACGCTTTCAAACCAAGCTTGAGAAAAAGACTGGAGGGGTACATCACATATCCCCTGCCAGCGAGCATGTAACTCTGAAAATTTTAACCCAGTGGAAGTACTGTTTTCCGACACAACTAAATGCGTGATCGAAACCTTGTCATGTTGAAGCAATAACCCAATAAGCTCTGCTCCAACGTATCCGCTAGCGCCAATAACCGCGACTTTCATATAAACACCAAACTGCAATTGTATTCAAATAATTAAATTAAACCGAACGAATAACGCTCTTTTGTGATGTCGACTAGGACACCTAAACCACACCCAAAGCTAAAAAATTATCGTCGTCGCCAAATACCATTAAACTCCATATCTAGCTGTTTACTTGAATACATTTAAAAGTTCCTTCGCGTTCTACAAAAAAGGTTATCTACACCGTGAGGAGAAAATAACACCACATGAATCTTTATGCAACTTTTTAACATAAATATTTTATTAAAGATTTACTACGGCTAATAAGGGAGCGTTAACCTCACGCGAATTAACGAGAGAGCCTTTTCTCAACAGGGATTGGATTAAAATGGAGTGAAGTAAATAGCACAAAGAGAAACTTAGAAAGACTAAAAGGTCTGAAAACACTAATAACTATGTCTTAAGCGCTAAAAATACGCATTGAAGAACAAAGCACATACTATGCAAAGTAGTACTTTAAAAGGTTACTAAAGGTGAAAAAGTATTAACGGTAAGCTTGTATCAAGTTCGTGTGTGAAGATGTAAAAATATTAAGACTTATTCCAAAGCTTTTGATTCTCTCGCACTGAAAAGAATTCTCTAGGATGCCAGCAGCGTGGAATCAGATCGAGCTCAATACGCTCTTGATAATTTGATACCAGTTTTTCTAGAATTTCTTCCAAACGACTCCGACTCATCGACGCTAACCGTTTCGCAGATTCTGCGAAGTACAAGTTTTCAGATTTATTAATCGTCATATCAGAGCCATAACCGATAAAAGTAAGCTGTCTTGTCGCTATTCTACAACGGGGCTCTTCGGGATCGCTCGGATACAATTGGTTAACGACAGCATATTCATATCGCTCTAACGAATTGCCAGCTGCGTCTAAAGCAAGATAAACAACCCCAAAGCCTTGTGGGAACATGCCAGTAATAGCATATAACGCATCGACTACTTTCTGACTGCAAGTGCCTCGCTCTGCGTTTTGATTGAGTGCTTGGTACACTTTCGGAATCAACTTGTACTTGTAGCTAGTTTTAGTCGATAACACAATTGAAGTATATATTTGTGGGACTTTAAGTAAGTTGCCTAATCCTTGCTGTGGATTAATCGCCCCTTTTAACAACTCTTTGATGAACTTCAGCTTACGAATTTCTTGATGTTTGAATAAATCTCGATCTTTCTTAGAGTTGCCCATGTAATCGGCAGAGCCAATACCATCGGCTAAATAACGAATCGTTTCACGATAGTTTATTTGCAATAGCGATTTTCGCTCTTCTACATCGAGCGTCCGGTAAGGATCTTTATCTTCTTCTTTACCTACTAGAATGGCTTGCGCGTCTGGATGGAAATTACCGATATCTTGGAGCAGAGCAGCTTTTATCACTGCCACCTTCACTTCACTTTCAAAGACCTTATAAGCCTCTTCATCGTTCGACTTAAACTCTTTATAGTCTTCACCTTTGATTTCACCAAGGAAGTGTTGGATATATGAATCTTTAATCGCTTCATCGATAATTAATTTATCGAGCAAGCGCAGTACCAAAATAGCCTTGTATAAGGGTTTGTGCTGTTCATTGACACGTGCAATTTGGCTACCTTCCGTATGGCTTAACAATTGTATGGTGCCTAATACCGAAGCTGACTTGCGATTAGTCTCGGTGAAATTCTCACCCTCTGTGAGTTCAAGAATTTCATAGCAAATTTTTGTCAAACGCTCATGGCGTTCGATTCGCTCAGAACGCATTTGTTGTTGGAAGTTAGCTTTATCAGCTTCTATCTGAGCCTGTCTGCGTTCTAGATTACCTTTGCTTTTGTCATTTCCACCTTTAACATCTACCGATGTTTTTCCCTGCTTACCATCGCTAACCTGCTGCTCTTTTTCATCTAACTCATGCCCGATTTGTTCAACAAGAGGCTGATTTGCAAAGAATGTCGTCGCACCATCTATTAGCGCATCTTTAATTGGGCTAGGCTTGAACATACGCTCAAGCAGGCTATTTACTTGCGTGGTTAACAAAGATTGGTGTTGCTTACTATTCATTAATAATGAGTCTGTAACAAAGTTGCTTATTTGCGCGGTTTAGGGCTAAACATAAGTGAAAATGAATAAAAACTCAAACGATACAAATCGTTATGGGGTAGGTTTTGCAGTGTACAAGTTTCGTAATGATAAAAATGTATACTGCAAAAGGTTGACCTAACGTCAGCTATCGCTCATTGAACGCCCAAAATTTTAAGACATGTTAGAGGGTTAAATGGTGAAAAGCGATGCGACTAATTTATCCCTTTTAGTTTTACTTGATGTTGCTTACCTGCAAGTTGTTTACATGCGTTCACTAAATCTGAATGTAAGCCTCCGGCAGTTACATCTCGCCCTGCGCCCGGTCCCCGAATGATCAATGGATTGTCCTGATACCAATGACTAACAACTTTGAAAATGTTGTCGCACGGCGTTAGCGAAGCAAATGCATCCTGTTGAGCAATAACTTCTAACCCGACGGCTGCTTTCACTTGTCCGTTTTGGCGTGATAGACGAGCAATATACCGAATGCAGCCGTTACTCGCTTTGGCATCCGCAAGTCGTTTAGCAAAGTTCTCATCTAATTCTTCCGCCCTAGATAGAAATTCTTCTAACGGTACATCACATAAGGAGGCTGGCACCAAGTTTTGACAATCGATATCCTCTAGTGACAATTCAATACCCGCTAATCTCGCTAGAATAAGCAATTTTCGTTGAACGTCTCGACCCGATAAGTCCTCTCGAGGGTCTGGCTCTGTTATACCTTCACCTAAGGCGGTTAGAAGCAGTTCAGAAAAAGCCGTTTGGCCGTCATATTTTTCGAATAACCAAGAAAGCGTGCCAGAAAATATACCCGAAATTTCAAGAATTTCATCGCCACTTTGAATAAGGTCTTCAATAGCATGGTTAATTGGCAAACCGGCACCAACAGTAGTATTACCTAGCCATAAAGCCTTACTATCAGCAACCAGCCTTTGCAGTTTTTTGTAATGCTCTAAAGGCGATGAACCTGCCCATTTATTTGCCCCTATCACATGAATGCCTTGCTCAAAAAAGCATTCGTATAAGTGGCTGAATGTTTCACTCGGTGTAATATCTACAACAATTAGTTCATCGTATGGATGATTCGACAAAGCCGTCACTAAAGATTCAGGCTCATAGCCTTGAGCAGAACACTCAAATTCTTCGATAGCTCGTTCAGGGTCTATACCGTCCGTCTGCAGTAAGAGTTTTCTCGATGAAACAAGACCAACGAGATGAACGTTCTCTAACGCCTCGACACGATGTAACTGCTCGGGTAATAGCTCTATAAAGCGCTGACCAATATTTCCCAGCCCGGCAATAACCAGCCCAATATGACGAGCATCTTTTGTAACCGCATGGTGAATAGTATTAAGTGTTTCGCCAGTACATGCATTAGGCAGAGCGGCTACTAAACTATCTTGGTGCAATGTATTAAAGATTGCGATTGGACGCTGCGATCGTAACGCGCGCTTAAACCTTGCCTTCACATTGCCGCGCTCAGCGATATTGTGGCCAACAACCGCCATAATAGAAACAGGTGTAAATTTAACTTCTGCGTCACTACCCGCTAACCATTCACTAAGTCCTTTTTGTTGGTTTAAGCGAATAACCAGTTGTCCTTTGGTAATATCACCACTGATGGCTGAAAATTTATGATAAGCCTCTTCTCCTGCATCCCCCTGCAGATCATAAGATTGTGCTAGCAATAAATCATTCAAATAAGTTACAGATAGTTCTTGTTGTGCGATCTGGCCAAAATCCCCAACTTCTGTCCCTAGTGTTTCGGGGTCAAAGCTGCTAGCCACGTGAAGGTGCGAGCCCTTTTTATCAAGTGGCTCCAACGTTTTAGCGTGTAGAATGGGGTTACCCAGTCTGCCTAGCTCTTTTGCTACTGAGCGCGGTACACGGTGTAACTTTCTTGCCAATGGCACAACACGAGGATCAGCACTATAAATACCATCCACATCTGTCCATAACGTAACGGTTTGTGCATGGGATAGCGCCGCCATTATAGTTGCAGAATAATCACTGCCATTGCGACCCAGAGTGCAGGGTGTTCCTTGTGAATCGCGCGCAATAAAGCCAGTAATGACTGCTAGAGCTCCCTGTTTTAATTCGTTCGTAAATTTCTCTTCGCTCTCAGTGTAGGCAACTTCACGACTAACCTCATCATCAATCACGAGAAAATCACGGGCATCTAGGGCATAACTTGGGCAAACGCGTTCTGACAAAATAGCTGCGAGTAAGCTTGCCGACCAAGACTCTCCAAATGCTAATAGTTCAGCTTTATGCTCGCTGATGTCGAGCTGTAACCATTGTAAAAGTTTCTTAATATCTTGAATAACAATTTCAAATACGTCACTCGCTTTTTCAGTCGAAAGTAGACTTGCGATCAGGGCTTGCTGCTTCGTTTCCAACTGTTCAATTGCTTGGTGGACTTGTTCGCTATTACTAAGCGCTAGTTCATATATTTCAATCAATTCGTCAGTCGTATTTCCATTTGCAGAAACCACAACAATATCCTGCAATTGACAGTTGTGCTGAATAATATCAACAACACGATTAATACATTCCGTAGAAGCTAGCGAGCTACCACCAAACTTGTGAACCTGCACGGCATGCTTAAACAACTTATTATTCACTTTAGATTACCTTTAATGCTTACCAGTTTGCTTTTGCCGAGTTAGGCTGGTTCTGTTTGACTAGCTGCTAGACCTTGCGATAGGTCCGCAATAATATCTTGTACGTCTTCAATCCCTACCGATAAACGAACTAGGTTTTGTTTTATACCCGCTGCTTCTTGCGCAGCTAAATCCATGCCTGCATGTGTCATGGTTGAAGGGTGACTAATTAAACTCTCTACGCCACCTAAAGACTGTGCCAAAGTGAAGAGCTTAAGATTATCAAAGAGCACTTTCACAGCTTCGACACCACCTTTAAGTTCAAAGCTTAACATCGCACCGAAGTCTTTTTGTTGTCTCTTCGCAAGCTCATACTGTGGATGGCTTGTCAAACCTGGGTAGTACACAACCTCTATTGCGGGATGGTTATCTAAGAACGCCGCCACTTCGTTTGCATTTTTTTGATGTGCAGCCATACGTAGGGGTAATGTCTTTAGACCTCGCAGTGCCAAATAGCTATCAAACGCAGGGCCTGTAATACCTATACAGTTAGCCCACCATGCAAGCTCTTCACCTAACGCTTTTTCTTTAGTGACCAACACACCACCAACTACGTCACTATGACCATTGATATATTTCGTGGTTGAATGAAATACAATGTCGGCACCTAATGATAGAGGTTGCTGAAGTAAAGGTGATAGAAAGGTATTGTCAACAGCGACTAAAGCTCCAACCGCTTTACTCTGTTTAGCAATAGCTTCTATATCCACGATTCTCAATAGTGGGTTACTCGGCGTTTCTATTAACACCAATTTAGGTGCTTGAGCTAAAGCCTCAGTTAACGCTTTTTCATCCGACTGATCGACAACGATAACATCAAACTGACCGCGTTTTGCTAAGTGAACGAATAGACGGTAGCTACCGCCATAGCAGTCATGTGGAATAACAACTTTATCACCGACAGAAAGTAGCTGACAGATAAGATGAACTGCGGCCATACCAGTACCTGTGACAATGCCAACCTCTCCACCTTCTAGCTCTGCTATCGCATTAGCTAAAGTAGATCGAGTCGGATTACCTGTTCTTGAATAATCAAAATCACGTTTCTGGTTGAAGCCTTTTAAAGAATAGGTACTAGATAAATGAATAGGTGCAACAACAGCACCGTGATGTTGATCGGTATTTATACCTGCACGAACTGCAGTCGTTGATGCTTTTTGCTGACTCATTGTTGCAACCTTTATATAGATGTTTAGACGTCTATAAATCTAAATCTTTTACAACAGAGCGTCAAGTAATTTTTGGACGTCTAAACTTCTACACATATAGGTTGACTGAATTACCTCAAATAGTACAATTTGCAGTGAAATCATGTGGGTTTAGCAGTAAATAACAACAAGCAATAAAACGATAAGAAACCCCATATAAAATAAATCGATGAGGTAACTAAATGGCTGATTGGAATGGCGAATATATCAACCCTTATGCAGAGCATGGAAAGAAAAGCGAGCAAGTAAAAAAAATCACCGTTTCCATTCCGTTACGTGTTCTTAAAGTATTAACTGATGAAAGAACTAGACGTCAGGTAAATAATCTTCGCCATGCGACGAATAGCGAGCTTTTATGCGAAGCTTTTTTACACGCCTTTACAGGGCAACCGCTACCGGATGACAACGATCTCGCAAAAGATAATGAACACAAGCTACCAGCTAGCGTAAGAGAAGCACTGGCAGCAAAAGGAATTACGGACTTTTCACAGTTTGAAGATGATGAAGAGTAGTAAACTACCGAAACATGAAAAAGGCGCTTTTAGCGCCTTTTTTTATATCTACTAACTCTCCATCTGAACACCGCCATTGAACTGATTCAACGTACTTATAGAAGATTTCCTTTCAACTAAAGTGTGTTTTTGGGATTACTTGATAGGGGTAAGGTAGGTAATTTAGATCGCTGCGAATGTATCGTATTCTTGAGATATCTAAATGCAAAAAAGGCTACCCTTTCGGATAGCCTTTCTTTTAATTAGGTGCCTAGCAATGACCTACTCTCACATGGGAACTCCCACACTACCATCGGCGCAATTGCATTTCACTTCTGAGTTCGGCAAGGGATCAGGTGGTTCTACAATGCTATGGTTGCCAGCAAAAAACTGTTATTGGTTAGTAACGTCTAAACAAGCGTTATGAAACAAAACTAAACAATAAGAGCTTAGATTAAAAAAGCCCGACTCATATGAATCGGGCTTTCTCTTAATTAGGTGCCTAGCAATGACCTACTCTCACATGGGAACTCCCACACTACCATCGGCGCAGTTGCATTTCACTTCTGAGTTCGGCATGGGTTCAGGTGGTTCTACAACGCTATTGTCGCTAGGCGAAATTTATACAGGGATGTATTTATGTCGCGATGGCATGGATGCCAAGGAGCGACTACTATCCGCTGTCACAATATTGGAAAGTGATAATATCTTAATTCAGCACACGTTAGTACGTGAATATTCTTTATTCTGTCAGTCTACAAAACCACTTGGGTGTTGTATGGTTAAGCCTCACGGGCAATTAGTATCAGTTAGCTCAA